>NZ_JAPDNQ010000001.1 GCF_025989145.1 Microbacterium sp. SSM24
AAAAGATGGTCGACGAGGTTATTTGGCATTTGACAAGTGCACGCTGTTGAGTTCTCAAGGATCGGACGCACCCACCAACCAGCCTCACAGCCAGCCCAGCAGGGCAACTTCACAATCTTATCCGCCTCGATCTCCGTGTCAATCCGACGCGCCGAGGACCTGAGAGGTCCAACGGCCACGGTCGATGACCCGTGTTCCGAGGGGAAGACTCCCATTCTAGACCCGGAGGTCGATCACCTCAATGAGGTGAGTGGAAGGGAGGTGGTCCGCCACTTGAGGGGGTCGAGGCTCTCGGCCTCTCCGCTTCCCTGTGGGGCGAACAACAAGAACATTACGTGACGGCGCCGCTTCCGTCGAATCGGGGCGACATCCCGGGCGTGTCGTGTCCTGACGCGGCGTGGGGACGCTGCGGGGAGGGCCTGATCCATCCCTATTCCCGGGGCGCGGCATCCGGCGCCTCCCCCGTCGTCATGACGTGCAACGTCGCCGACGACTCCACGGCGTCGGCACTACCGTGGAGGGCATGAGCGACGAACGATGGGTCTGGGGCGTCGGCCTCGCAACGACGGCTGAAGACGGGACCGTGCTGGATGCGTGGTACCCGTCCCCCGAGATCGGCCACATCCCCCTCGGCTTCGATCCGGCGATGCCGCCGGACGAGCTCGAGCGGCTCGCCGTTCCGGACGCCCGCCGGGCCGTGTCCATCGACATCGTCGCCGTCGAGATCGACGTCGAGGCGGCGCCGACCTCCACGGCAGACGCGTACCTGCGCCTGCACGCACTCTCCCATCGCCTCTTCGCGCCGAACGAGATCAACCTCGACGGCATCTTCGGGCACCTTCCGACGGTGGCGTGGACCAACGCCGGACCCATGCACCCCGACACGCTCACGCGACTGCGGCCTTTCCTCGTACGCGAGGGGATCCAGGTGCAGGGGCTCGACAAGTTCCCGCGCCTGCTCGACTACGTCTCGCCCCCAGGTGTGCGCATCGCGGACGCGTCCCGCGTGCGGCTCGGGGCGTACCTCTCCCCCGGCACGACCGTGATGCACGAAGGCTTCGTCAACTTCAACGCGGGCACGCTCGGCCAGAGCATGGTGGAGGGCCGCATCTCACAGGGCGTCGTCGTCGGCGACGGCAGTGACATCGGCGGAGGCGCGTCGATCATGGGAACTCTGTCGGGCGGCGGAACCCACAAGGTGTCCGTCGGTGCGCGCACCCTCCTCGGTGCCAACGCGGGGATCGGCATCTCGCTCGGCGACGACTGCATCGTCGAGGCCGGGCTCTACGTCACCGCCGGCTCGAAGGTCGTGCTCGCTGACGAACCACGGCACCCCGACGGCACGCCGGCCACGGTCAAGGGAGCGCAGCTCTCCGGGCAGAACGGCGTCCTGTTCCGTCGGAACTCGCTCACGGGAGCCATCGAGGCCGTCCGCCGCGCGGGCGTCGGCGTCACTCTCAACGAGGCCCTCCACGCCTGAATCCCCGGCCGCAGCCAGTTTCAGTCTCGGACGCGGACCGAAAGACAGGTGACGCAGCCCTCGAGCTTCTCGAACTCGGAGACCGGGGTGGTGATCACCTCGAGGCCCCGCGATCGGTAGAGCTCCGCCGTCTCGGAAGCATCCGCCGACATCAGGACCGTGCTGTCGTCGAGAACGACGACCGCGGTCCCGTGCTCCTCGGGAATCTCGAGGAACGCCGGGAATGCTGCGGTGTCATCGACGAGCGGCGCGAAACCCACCACCGTGCCGTCTGGCAGCGCCGTCACCCCGCTCTTGAGGTGCAGCACCTTGGTGACGGGCACCTCGACGACCGTCCAGCCGCGCGGTGCGAGCAGCGCGCGCAGTTGCGCGATACCGGCGGCGTTCGAGCGCGATGAGGCGCCGACGTACACGGTGCGCCCGACCTTGAGCACGTCGCCGCCGTCGAGCGTCCCCGGTTCCTCGATGCGCGCGGAGAGGACACCGGATGCTGCGACCGCAGCCTCGACGGAGGCGGACTCCCCCCGCCGCGACGCCGCGCCGGCCCGACACAGGACCGCCAGGTCGCCGAACATCACCAGCGCATCCTCGACGAAGACTCCGTCGGGCTGCGCATCGACGGGCTCGACCTCGATGATGTCCCAGCCGCGCGCGCGGAACACGTCGACGTAGTCCTCCCACTGGCGTTGCGCGAGCGCGGGGTCGATGGGTACGCGGTCGAGGTGGGTCAGCTCGCCCTCGGCGAGCCGGGGCGAGGGACGACGAACGAGAAGCCGAGGCATCCTCACCCCGCCAGGATCGCGGCCCGCGCGGCCGTGCGCTCGGCATCGGAGATGACGCCGCGCTCGTGGAGGGCATCGACGTCGGCCAGACGCTGCTCGAGGGTCTTCGCCGGCGCCGCATCGTCGGTGGCGGTGCCCGGGCGCAGCATGTCGCTGTTGAGCACCCTGGCAGCAAGCGCGGCGTCGACGGTGAAAGGATCGTGGCCCGCTCGCTTGATGAGCAGGTACTTGCGGATGCCGATGAACACCGAGAAGCCGACGCCCACCAGGATGATGACGACGATCAGCGTGAAGATCGCCGAGAACCCGGCGGGGATACCCGGATCGCCGAAGCCCGGATCGCCGGGAGGGATGAAGTCATGGCTCACCATGACCACACCCTAGCCGCGCGCACGCGCGCCGCCAGCGAGCCTGCGCCGTCGGCTCAGATCCCCGGGTAGTGGCGCTCCCCCGCACCGGTGTAGAGCTGCTGCGGGCGGCCGATCTTCGCCTGCGGGTCGTTCGCGGCCTCGCGCCACTGCGCGAGCCAGCCGGGAAGACGGCCGATCGCGAAGAGCACGGTGAACATGCGCGTCGGGAAGCCCATCGCCTTGTAGATGACGCCGGTGTAGAAGTCGACGTTCGGGTAGAGACGGCGCTCCCGGAAGTAGTCGTCGTTGAGCGCGATCTCTTCGAGCTGCTTGGCGAGATCGAGAAGCGGGTCGCTCACTCCCAGAGCCTCGAGCACCTCGTCGGCGGACTCCTTCACCAGCTTCGCGCGCGGGTCGTAGTTCTTGTAGACCCGGTGGCCGAAGCCCATGAGCTTGACGCCGTCTTCCTTGTTCTTCACGCGCTCGACGAAGCGCTGCACGCTCTCGCCCGAGTCGCGGATGCGCGCGAGCATGTCGAGCACAGCCTCGTTGGCGCCGCCGTGAAGCGGACCGTACAGGGCGTTGATCCCCGCCGAGATGGACGAGAACTGGTTCGCGCCCGTCGAGCCGACGAGGCGCACCGTCGAGGTCGACGCGTTCTGCTCGTGGTCCTCGTGCAGGATCAGGAGCCGCTCGAGCGCGCGCGACATGACCGGATTCACTTCGTACACCTCGGAGAGGACGCCGAAGTTGAGCTTGAGGAAGTTGTCGACGAAGCCGAGCGAGTTGTCGGGGTACAGGAATGCCTGCCCGATGCTCTTCTTGTGCGCGTACGCCGCGATCACCGGAAGCTTCGCGAGCATGCGGATGGTGTTGAGCTCGACGTGCTCGGGGTTGTTCGGATCGGACTCGTTCTCGTAGTACGTCGAGAGCGCGGACACCGCTGACGAGAGCACCGACATCGGGTGCGCCGTGTGAGGAAGGGCAGAGAAGAAGCGCTTGAGGTCTTCGTGCAGCAGCGTGTGGTGGCGGATGCGGTCATCGAACGCCGCGAGTTCATCGGCCGTCGGCAGCTCGCCGTAGAGGAGCAGCCACGCCACCTCGAGGTAGGTGCTGTTCTTGGCAAGCTGCTCGATCGGGTACCCGCGGTAGCGGAGGATGCCCTGATCGCCGTCGATGTAGGTGATCGCCGACTTGGTCGCTGCGGTGTTGACGAAGCCGTAGTCCAGGGCGGTGTGACCGGTCTGGCGGGTGAACGTCGAGATGTCGATGCTCGGAGCCCCGTCGGTGCCGAGGAGCACCGGGAATTCGGCGGTCCTGCCGCCGATCGTGAGGGTGGCCTTGTCTTGCTGGGTGCCTGCGTCGCTCACGGCGCCTCCTCGCGATTTCTGGTCGTGCCGGGGGTGTCGTCCGCCTCGCGACGCGCGTGGCGCGTTCACTATGGACGGCAGCGGGGACGGAGATGCCGCGCCGCCGCGTGCCTACAGCCTAGTGTGCGCGCACGCCTACTGCGGACACCTCCAAAGGGTCGCGGCATCCGCTGGAGGAATCCTCACGAAGCGGCGTGAAGCCGTGCGGCGGCAGCGGCCACGCGCTCGTCCCGCGCCGTCAGCGACAACCGGACGTGCTGCGGGAAGTGGGTGCCGTAGAAGTGCCCGGGACCGGCCAGGATGCCCAGACTCGCGAGCCTGTCGAGACTGTCCCACGCGTCGCGGCCTTCGGTGGCCCACAGGTAGAGCCCGGCCTCGCTCGCGTCGACGCGGAAGCCGGCGGACTCGAGCGCGGGCTTGAGAGTCGCGCGGCGGCGGCGATAGAGCTCCTTCTGCGCGGCGACATGGACGTCGTCGCCGAGCGCGGCGATCATCGCCGCCTGCACGGGTGCGGGCAGCATGAGGCCGAGGTGCTTGCGCGCAGTCACCAGGCGGGCGATCAGAGCCGGATCCCCGGCGAGGAACGCGGCGCGGTACCCCGCGAGGTTCGACTGCTTGCTCAGCGAGTACACCGACAGCACGCCGGTGAGGTCGCCCTGCGTGACGCGAGGATCGAGCGCGGACGGAATGGGCTCCGCGTCCCACGGCGCATCCCAGCCGAGTTCCGCGTAGCACTCGTCGGAAGCGAGCACGGCTCCGAGCTCCCGGGCGCGCGACACCGCGGCGCGGAGGTCATCGACGTCGAGCACGCTCCCGTCGGGATTGCCCGGCGAGTTCACCCACACCAGACGGGTGCCCTCAGGCCACACGGCGGGGTCGTCCGCGGCGACCGGAGTCGCACCGACGAGCCGGGCACCCACCTCGTATGTGGGGTAGGCGGCGCGGGGGTGGACGACGATGTCGCCAGGACCGAGTCCGAGCAGCAGCGGCAGGAGCGCCACCAGCTCCTTGGACCCGACCGTCGGAAGAACGTGGTCGGGCGTGAGATCGCGCACGCCGCGCCGACGCGCGTACCAGTCGGCGATCGCGGCGCGCAGCGCCGGAGTGCCCACCGTCTGCGGGTACGCGTGGGCATCGGTCGCCGATTTCAGAGCATCGGCGACGACGGCCGGAGTCTCATCGACGGGCGAGCCGATCGACAGATCGACCAGGCCGTCGGGGTGAAGGCGGGCGCGGGCCGCGTACGGCGCGACGGCATCCCACGGGTAGTCGGCGAGATCGGCGACGCCCATCAGCGTGCCTCCTCGATGGCGACGATCACGGGGCCTGCGGCGGGAGCGCGGCGATGACGGGGTGGTCCTTGTGGATCACGCCGACCTTTGCGGCACCGCCGGGCGATCCCACGTCGTCGAAGAACTCGACGTTGGCCTTGTAGTAGTCCTGCCACTCGTCGGGCAGGTCGTCTTCGTAGTAGATGGCTTCCACCGGGCACACCGGCTCGCACGCGCCGCAGTCCACGCACTCGTCGGGGTGGATGTACAGCGAGCGCTCGCCCTCGTAGATGCAGTCGACCGGGCACTCGTCGATACAGGCGCGGTCCTTGACGTCCACACAGGGAAGAGCGATCACATACGTCACGGTGTCAGTCTAGTTGCGTCCTTCGCCGGAGGTGCCGTGCACCGGCTCGTCGGCGGCGGGAGAAGCGGATGCCGCGTGCCCCGCCGGCGTCGTCCCGAGGTTCTCCGGCCACGCCACGACGATCGCGACGACCACCGGGAGCGCAATCGTCCAGACGGTGCCGAGCGGCCCTTCGGGGACGATCACGGAACCGCCGGGCCCCTTGCCCGAGAAGGCGAGCGTCGATGCCATCATCCCGAGGCCGGTGGCCAGCGCCGCCCAGCGGTCGGCGGTGAGCAATCTCACCGAGACGAGGAGCGCCGCGCAGCCGATCAGGGCGAGCACGAGGCCGAGGGGGAACCAGCCCAGCTCGTACCCATGTGCGATGGTGCCGGCCAGGCCGTATACGGCGCCGACGAGCAGGGCTACGACCCACGTTCCGATACGGGCGGGGAGGGAGGAGCGCACCCGACGACTCTACCGGCGCACGCTGTCAGGCCGCCCAGCCCCACAGTCGCAGCAGGGCCGCCGTCACGGCCGCTGCCGCGACGACGGCCAGGAAGGGAGCGCGCAGCAGCAGGAGTCCGGCTGCCACGAGGACCGCCGGCACTCGCGCGTCGACGACGATCGCCTGGCCGGCCCCCAGCGTCTGCACGGCCACGAGCGCGGCGAGAAGCGCCACCGTGAGCAGATCGGCGATCCGCATCGGCCGCGGAGCCTCGACCCACTTCGGAGGGATGAGGTAGCCGATGGTCTTCAGCAGGACGCAGATGATCGATGCGATGAGCAGGGCGGTCCACATCGTCACGGCAGCCCCTCCCGTTCGGCGACGTCGTCGGGCTCGCCCCCATCGGTGCGCCCCGCGGCGTCATCGTCGCTCCCGAGCCAGTTCAGCCACCCCACGACCACCGCGACCGTCGCGGCGATGATGACGGGCAGACCGGGCATGAGCACGGGCGTGAGGATGGTCGCGATCGCTGCCGCGGCGATGCCGACGACGATCGGCTGGCGACGGCGGAGCCGGGGCCACAGCAGGGCGAGGAAGGCGGCCGCGGCCGCGGCATCCAGTCCATAGGCGCGCGGATCACCCAGCACGTCCCCGAGGAGCGCGCCGGCGAGCGTCGAGAGGTTCCAGCCGACGTAGATGCCGATCCCCGTCACCCAGAAGCCGACGGTGCGCGCGTGGCGGGTCTGCTGCGCCAGCGATACCGCGGTGGACTCGTCGATCGTGAACTGCGCCGCCGCCGCCCGGCGCCAGAATCCGCGACCGATGACCGGCGACATCCGCATGCCGTAGGCGACGTTGCGCACGCCCAGCAGCGCGGCCGACGCGATCGCGGCGGGCGCCGCGGCGAGACCGCCGGCACCGACCACCCCGACGAACGCGAACTGCGAGCCCCCGGTGAACATCAGCAGGCTCATCACGCACGTCTGCCAGACGTCGAGACCGGATGCGACCGCCAGAGCCCCGAAGGATATTCCGTATGCACTCGTCGCCAGCGCGACGCCGAGGCCTTCGCGCGCGGCGCGTCGGGCCTCTCCCGCGCTGTGCGCTGCGTCGAAGTGCGGGTCGAGGGTCACTCGTTCGATGCTACCGACGCCGACCGACGCGGCATCCGTGCCGGTCGGACATCGGTGGCACGATGCCTGCCACGATCAGGCGTTGGCGTCCTGGCGCTTGAGGCGCGCGGTCGCGCGGGCTCGCTCGGTCGCGTCGAGGTTCACCTTGCGGATGCGCACGATCTCGGGCGTGACCTCGACGCATTCGTCGTCGCGCGCGAACTCGAGGCTCTCCTCCAGCGACAGCTGCCGGGGCGGCGTCATCGACTCGAACGAGTCCGAGGTGGAGGAGCGCATGTTGGTGAGCTTCTTCTCCTTGGTGATGTTGACGTCCATGTCGTCGGCGCGCGAGTTCTCGCCGATGACCATGCCCTCGTAGACCTCCTGCGTCGGCTGCACGAAGAACGACATGCGCTCCTGCAGCGCGATGATCGCGAAGGGCGTCACCACTCCGGAGCGGTCGGCGACGATCGAGCCGTTCTGACGCGTCACGATGTGGCCCGCCCACGGCTCGTAGCCGTGCGAGATCGCGTTGGCGATGCCGGTGCCGCGGGTCGTGGTGAGGAACTCGGTGCGGAAGCCGATCAGGCCGCGCGAGGGGACGATGAACTCCATCCGCACCCAGCCGGTGCCGTGGTTGGTCATGT
Source organism: Microbacterium sp. SSM24 (assembly GCF_025989145.1). NCBI lineage: Bacteria > Bacillati > Actinomycetota > Actinomycetes > Micrococcales > Microbacteriaceae > Microbacterium > Microbacterium sp. SSM24. The sequence continues at coordinate 7,807 of NZ_JAPDNQ010000001.1, forward strand.
TGTCCATGCGGCCCTTGCGCGCGGCGAGCAGCTGGGTGATCGCGCCCAGGTACTCCTCGGGGGCGTCGATCGTCAGGTGCTCGAAGGGCTCGAAGGTCTTGCCGTCGACCTTCTTGGTGACCACCTGCGGCTTGCCGACGGTGAGCTCGAAGCCCTCGCGGCGCATGTTCTCGACGAGGATCGCGAGGGCCAGCTCGCCACGGCCCTGCACCTCCCACGCGTCGGGGCGTCCGATGTCGACGACCTTGAGCGAGACGTTGCCGATCAGCTCGCGGTCGAGACGGTCCTTGACCATGCGGGCGGTCAGCTTGTGGCCCTTGACCTTGCCGACGAGAGGGCTCGTGTTCGTGCCGATCGTCATCGAGATCGCGGGATCGTCGACGTGGATCTGCGGCAGCGGCCGGACGTCCTCGGGGTCGGCGATCGTCTCGCCGATCGTGATGTCGTCGAAGCCGGCGATGGCGACGATGTCGCCGGGGCCTGCGGACTCCGCAGGGTAGCGCTCGAGCGCGCGGGTCTTGAGCAGCTCGGTGATACGGGCGTTGCTCGTCGTGCCGTCGGCGCGCACCCAGGCGACCGTCTGACCCTTCTTGAGGGTGCCGTTGAAGACGCGCAGCAGCGCGAGGCGGCCGAGGAACGGGCTCGAGTCGAGGTTGGTGACCCAGGCCTGCAGGGGCGCCTCGTCGTCGTACGCGGGGGCGGGGACGTGCTCGAGAATCGCCTCGAACAGCGGCTCGAGGTCGTCGTTGTCGGGCAGGTCGCCGTTGGCCGGACGCGTGCGCGAAGCGGCGCCGGCGCGTCCGGACGCGTAGACGACCGGCACGTCGAGCAGCGCGTCGACATCGAGGTCCGGCACGTCCTCGTGGAGGTCGGACGCGAGGCCGAGCAGCAGATCGTGCGCCTCTTCCTCGACCTCGGCGATGCGAGCGTCGGGACGGTCGGTCTTGTTGACCAGAAGGATGACGGGGAGCTTCGCCTCGAGGGCCTTGCGCAGCACGAACCGGGTCTGCGGGAGCGGACCCTCGCTCGCATCGACGAGCAGCACGACGCCGTCGACCATCGAGAGGCCGCGCTCGACCTCGCCGCCGAAGTCCGCGTGACCGGGGGTGTCGATGACGTTGATCGTCACCGGCACCTCGGTGTGCGCGCCGTTGTACGTGATCGCCGTGTTCTTGGCGAGGATCGTGATGCCCTTTTCGCGCTCCAGGTCGTTCGAGTCCATCGCACGCTCTTCCAGGTGCTCGTGCGAGCCGAACGAGCCGGTCTGGCGGAGCATGGCGTCGACGAGAGTGGTCTTGCCGTGGTCGACGTGCGCGACGATCGCGACGTTGCGGAGGTCAGGACGGAGGGCGCGCGCCATGAAAGAAATCCTTGCGAAAGTGGAGAGGGCCGGGATGCCGGCATCCACAGCCTATCGCAGGCAACCGAAAGCGGCCTGAGGGTCGGAACCCCCAGGCCGCTTCGCGGTGGTGTCAGTCCTGCGCGGCGAGAAGCGCGGCACGGGCTTCGCGCCGCACGCGCTGCTCGGCCGGGTCGGGCACCGGCACGGCTGCGAGGAGTCGCTGCGTGTACGGGTCCTGCGGGTTGCGGAGGATCTGCTCCTTCGAGCCCTGCTCCACGATCTTGCCGTGCTGCATCACGACGATGCGGTCGGCCAGCAGGTCAACGACGGCGAGGTCGTGCGTCACGAACAGCGTCGCGAACTGCTGCTCCTTCTGGATGTTCTGCAAGAGCTCCAGCACGCGTGCCTGCACCGACACGTCGAGCGCGCTCGTCGGCTCGTCGGCGACGAGGACCTTCGGATCGAGTGCGAGCGCGCGGGCGATGCCGATGCGCTGGCGCTGACCGCCCGACAGCTCGTGCGGGTAGCGGTTGCGGAAGTCGCGCGGCAGCTCCACCATGTCGAGCAGCTCGGTCACGCGAGTGGTGATCTCCTTGCGGGCACGACCGTCCAGCTCGAGCGGCTCGCCGATCGACTGGCCGACCGGCCAGCGCGGGTTGAGCGACGAGCCGGGATCCTGGAACACGATTCCGAGCTTGCGGCGCACGGCGCGCAGCTGCTTGGCGTCGACGCCGACCATCTCCTGTCCGGCGACGCGGAGGGTTCCCTCCGCGATCGGGACGAGGCCCACGATGGCGCGGGCGATCGTGGTCTTGCCCGAACCGGACTCCCCCACGAGGCCGACGACCTCACCGGGCTGGATGGAGAGCGATGCCTCGGACACGGCCCGGAACGCGGGCACGCGGCCGCGCTTGGGGTACTCGATCGACACGTTGTCGAGCAGGAGCGCCGCCGTGGCGTGGTCGCGCTCGGATTCGACGTCCGCGACCGCCGTGCCCAGACCCAGATGCGGCACGGAGGCCATGAGGGCCTTCGTGTACGGGTGCTCGGGTGCGGTGAACAGCTGCTCGGCCGTGCCGTGCTCGACGACGTCGCCGTCCTTCATCACCATGACGTCGTCGGCCATGTCGGCCACGACGCCCATGTCGTGCGTGATCAGGATGATCGCCGAGTCGAGCTTCTGGTGCAGATGGCGCAGCAGATCGAGGATCTCGGCCTGCACCGTCACATCGAGCGCCGTCGTCGGCTCGTCGGCGATCAGCACGCGGGGGTCGAGCGAGATCGACTGCGCGATCATGGCACGCTGGCGCTGACCGCCCGACAGCTGGTGCGGGTACGAGTTGTACGCCTTCGTGGGGTCGGGCATCTCGACGAGGCCGAGGAGCTCGATCGCGCGCGCCTTGGCCTGCTTGCGCGTCATGCCGGGACGGTGGGTCAGGATCGTCTCGGAGATCTGAAAGCCGATCGTGTAGACCGGGTTGAGGGCCGTCATCGGCTCCTGGAAGATCGCCGCGATGCCCTCGCCGCGCACCTGACGGAGGACCTCGGGCCGAGCTCCGACCACTTCGCGGCCGGCCAGCACCGCGCTGCCCGTGATGCGCGCGTTCTTGGGCAGCAGGCCCATGATCGCCATCGAGCTCGTGCTCTTGCCCGAACCGGACTCGCCGACGATGGCGAGCACCTTGCCCGGCATGAGGTCGTACGTGACGTGCTTGGCCGCGGCGGCCCACTGGCCGCCGACCCAGAACTCCACGCCGAGATCCTTGACGGACAGCACGGGGCCGCCGTCCTGCGGGATGTGTCCGCGCATGCGGGCACCCTCCTTCATGCTCATCGGTCGCTCTCCCGTGTCAGGATGGGCAGATGCCCGAACCGGTCACTTTCCGTCCGCGCGGCGGCCAGATCGTCGCCTGGGCGGCGATCGCTCTCTGCGCCCTCGGCCTGGTCTTCGTCGCCCTCACGGACGGTGTGCCCAGCCTCATCGTCTGGGCCTGGCCGATCGTCCTCGTCGCGTGGCTCGCCTGGGCGGTCTACATCCATCCGCACGTGCTCGTCAACGAAGGCTTCGTCGAGATCGTGAACGTCTTCCGCACCCATCGCGTGCCGTGGGGCGACGTCGTCGACGTCGACTCGCGCTACGCCCTCACGGTCCACACGGCCGGGGGCCGCAGCATCCGCGCATGGGCCGCGCCCGCGCCCGGCATCCGCCAGGCGATGGCGACGCGCCGCGAAGAGGTGGCCGGCACGCCCGGTGAGGGCGACTACCGCCGTCCGGGAGACGCCGAGGGCACTCCCAGCGGCGACGCGGCCGCGCTCGTCCGTCGGGGACTCGATCAGTACCGCCGCGCCGGCGGCGACACGACGCCGGGCGGCACCGCGTCGACGCTCAACGTCGTGGTGATCGGCGTGACGGCCGTGCTCATCGCGGCCGCCGTGCTGGCTCTCGCGGCGCCTCACGACTGATCGTCCTTCCGGCGCTCGTCGACCGCTGGCGGCTCCGGGAGCGCTCCGCCGCTGAACGAGTCCATGTACGGCTCGTCGTCTCCCGACGTCGGGCCCTCGACGATCATCACGGCCTGCGCCGAGGGGATCGCCGCGACGGCCCGGTTCGACTTGCGGCGGCTGACCTTGCCCTGCTGACGCGGGTCGAAGGCGTCGCGCAGGCCGTCGCCGATGAAGTTGATGCACAGCGCCAGGATGACGATGAACAGACCCGGCCACCAGAACAGCCACGGCCGCGTGCGGAAGGCCTCGCGGTACTCGCTGATGATCTGGCCGAGCGACACGTCCGGCGGCTTGATGCCGAAGCCGATGAAGCTCAGCGCCGCCTCGATCAGCACGGCCGCGCTCATCAGCAGCGTCGTGTTGACGATGATGACGCCGACCGCGTTGGGCAGGATGTGGCGGAAGATGATCCGGCCGTTGCTCGCACCCGCGACCCGCGCGGCATCCACGAACTCGCGTTCTCGCAGCGACAGGAAGTCGCCGCGCACGAGTCGCGCCAGGCCCGTCCAGCTCAGGATGCCGAGGAAGAGTCCGAAGACGATGGCGCTGCTCGTGCCGAGCAGCTTTCCGATGATCGAGCCGATCACGATGATCGGGATGATGATGATCACGTCGGTGAAGCGCATGATCAGCGAGTCGACCCAGCCGCGGAAGAAGCCGGACAGTGCGCCGAAGAGCACGCCGAGGACCAGCGACACGATGCCGACGAGGAACATGACGGTGATCGACTGCTGCGTGCCCCGCATGACCTGGGCGAAGACGTCCTTGCCCAGGGTGTCCTGGCCGAACGGATGCTCGCCCATTGCGAACGGGAAGAACGTCAGCGTCGGCTGGCCGCCGTTGACGATCGGATAGCTCGTCCACCAGTCCAGCGGCCACCATCCGGGGATGCGGAAGCCGTTGATGTCGAGCGTTCCGTCGCCGGAAGCCTGGAGCTTGCCGGTTCCGCCGATGACGGTGCCGACCGAGGTGAACGCCAGGATGATCACGAGGATCAGCACGACGAGGGCAGCCATGGCGCCCGCGTGGCGGAAGAACCGCCGGCGGACCAGTGCGCCCTGGCTGAGGCCCGCGACGGCCTTCTGCTCGATGGACTGCTCGCTGCCGCGATCCTGCGGCGCGTCGATGGGAGTCGTGGTCGTCATGTCAGCTCACCCGGATTCGGGGGTCGAGGGCGGAGTACAGAAGATCGGCGATCAGGTTGAAGGTCACTGCGAGAACACCGGTCACGACGAAGAAGCCCATGACGAGGTTGACGTCACCGTGGTCAAGGCCATCGACGAACAGTGCGCCCATGCCCTTCCACGCGAAGATCGTCTCGGTGATGACCGCGCCGCCGATCAGCGCGCCGATGTCGAACGCGATGATCGTCGCGATCGGGATGAGCGCGTTGCGCATCGCGTGGCGCATGACCACCGTGCGCTCGGTGAGACCCTTCGCCCGCGCGGTGCGGACGTAGTCCTGGTTCATGACCTCGAGGAGGCTCGCGCGGGAGTACCGCGTGTAGGCCGCGATCGAGACGAGCGCCAGCGCGATGGTGGGCAGCACGAGGTGCGCGAAGCCGTCGAGGATCTGGAACCACATGTCGCCCTGCAGGCCGGGGGTCTTGGATCCGATCGTCGCGATGACGCCGCTCTGCGGGATGCGGTCGACGTAGGCCGGGTAGACGAGCATCACGCGGTCCACGACGATCACGAAGTACGTGATGAAGCTCACGATCGCCGCCGTGCGGGCGGCTTCCTTCTTGCCGTCCCCACCCACGAGCAAGCCGACGCCGACGCCGATGCCGATGGCGACCAGCCCCACGAGGAACAGCATCCAGCCCGTCGGGACGTAGAAGAACAGGTACTGGATCGGGAAGTACAGCGCGGCCCACACACCCACGACGATGAGCGACGAGTACAGGGTGCGGCGGTTCGCGAGACCCGTCGACAGGGCCGTCACGCCCACGGCGGCACCGATGCCGGTGATGATGACGCCGACGATGCCGATCGTGGGAGTGGTGAACCAGCCGGTGGCGCCGAGCAGCGCGAGCAGGCCGCCGGTGGCAACGAAGGCGGAGGCGAACGTGATGAGGCGCTTCTTCCAAGACCCGCCGATGATGGCCATCAGGATCACACCCCAGATGAGCCCTGTGATGAGGATCGCTTGGATCGACACGACCGGATCCGACAGGAACTCGTTGAAGCGGATCGCGCCGTACTCCTTGAGGAGGACCGCGACCCAGAAGATGGGGAGCGAGTAGACGATGAACGTCAGGAACGTCACCGAGTAGTCGAAGCCGCTGTACTGGCGCAGAGCCGTCAGGATGCCGATCGTGAGGCCGAAGATGATGGCCACGATGGTCGCCGCGGTGACCAGCTGAATGGTGGATGCCGCGGCCGCCGACAGCGCCTCTACCACCGGCTGGTTACTGCGGCTGTACGCGACGCCGAGGTCGCACTGGCCGATGAAGCACTTCGCCGCACCTGCGAGCCAGATGAAGTAGCGGGCCACGATCGGCACGTTGAGCTGCAGCAGCTCGATGCGGTTGTCGATCATCTCCTGGCGGTTCGGGGCGTTGCTGCCCTTGAGGTCGCGCAGCGGATCTGCCGTGATCGCCGTCAGGGTGTAGACGATGAACGAGGCGACGAGGAGCACCAGCAGAATGGCGCCGAGTCGTCGAAGGATGAAGGTCAGCACTGAAGCCCTCTCGGATATGGGGCTGAGGTCATGATTCTACGTCCGTCCCGGTGCGCCGGTACGGCGCCCCAAAACTACTACGTGGGGAACTGGGAGGCACGTGTCTGTGCGGCCTGTTCCCGATCGGACATGACTGTGGGTGCCAAGGGTTCGCCTCGGCACCCACAGTTTCGTGATGTTCGTTCAGTCGGGGTGGACGGCGAACCGCCCACCCCGACTGCGACGGGGATTACTCCGCGCCGGCGCCCACCGGGGTCCACTCCCAGAAGTTCCAGAAGTAGTCCGGGCTCAGGGGCATCTCCTTGACCTCGGTCACCTTGTCGCTGTTGACCAGCAGACCCGGGAACTGGAAGATCGGCAGAGTGACGGCGTCAGCCCAGATGCCCGCCTCGGCCTGCTCGAGCAGGTCGGTCTGAGCGTCGTAGTCCGACGTGACGTTCAGCGTGTGAAGGGCCTCGGTGACCTCTTCGGAGCAGAACGCGTTGTAGTTGCCGCCCTTGGCCATCGGGTCGTCGTAGCAGGCGTAGATCTGGTCGGATCCACCCACGGCCAGGCTGGTCTGCGACCAGGCGAACAGCGTGGCGTCGTGCGGGTTGATCGGCTCGACGGACGGGTCGGTGAAGACCCAGTCGGGCTCGCTCTCGTCGACCAGCTGGAAGCCGGCCAGAGCGGCCGAAGCCGAGATCAGCTCGTACTCCTGGCCACGACGGACGTTGCCCTCGGGGTACCAGAAGCCCACCTCGACCGGACCGGTCACGCCGGCCTCGGCGAGCAGCGCCTTGGCGCCGTCGATGTCGACCTCTGCGTAGTCGGCCGAACCGTTGGTCTCGGTCAGGATCGGGTAGCGCTCGACGTCAGCCTGCGACACGAGGTTCGTGTTGCGGACCTCGGCCTCGGGGTTCAGCGGCTTGATGATCTTGTCGACGATCTCCTGACGGGGGACGGTCTTCAGGAACGCCTGGCGAACCTTAAGAGCCTTCTCCTCGTCCCCACCGTAGGTGGCCGGGTCGAACGGGCCGCCGTTGTTGACCGTGAGGTCGACGTGCTCGTGCGAAGCCTGCACACCGGTCTGCACCGTGGCGGTGTCGATCTCGTTGGCCAGCTGGAGGATGTCAGCCGTGGGCTGACCCGACCAGATGTCGAGCTCGCCGGACTCCAGAGCCTGGAGCGCGGTGGTCGAGTCGGCGATCGTGCGGACCGTGATCTTCTCGAACTTCGGCGAGGGACCCCACGTGAACAGCGGGTTCGCGGCGATCGAGATGTACTGGTCCTCGACGATGTCGTCGACGATGTACGGGCCGCTCGTCAGCGCCGCTGCGGGGCTGTCGGGAAGCGTCGTGTAGCCGTAGGCGTTGCTCCACGCGTCGCCGAGCGCCGCGAGAACCTCTTCGTCGCCCGAGGTGATCGCGTCGACGACCTTCTCCTTGGCGGTCTCCGCGAACTTCTTCGCGGCGTCCGTGTACTTGGTGAAGTCGGCCTCGTCGTCCGAGTCCTTCCACGTGTCGTACGCGGCCTGGACGTCGGAGTACTCGTCCGGGAAGGCGAGCGCGTAGGTTCCGTGGGCCGAAACGCCCAGCGGTCCGACGAGCTCCCAGTCCACGTACGGCTCGTCGTAGACGAACGTGATCTCCTTGTCGCCGGTCTCCGGCGTCTCGGTGACCAGGCTGTAGCCGGTGCTGGCAGCGGGCGAGAACGCCTCGTTGACGTTGCCCGACATCGCAGCCCACTGGAGGAGCATGTCGGCCTCGTCGATCGGCACGCCATCGGACCACACCGCGTCAGCGGTGATGGTGTACTTCACGGTCAGCGGGTCGTCGCTGGTCTTCTCGTACGAGCCGAAGTCGGTGTTGCGCACCAGCTCAGGCGTGTTGTTGTAGTACGAGAAGCTCGTGTCGGTCATGTACTTGACATTGCCGTTGGCCGTGTTGTTGCCGGCCGAGCTGTCGTCGTTGAAGTGGAAAAAGCCCGAGTTGTACGCGGTGGTGATCTCGGTGCCCTCCACGACCTCAGACTGGTATGGGTTGCCACAACCGGAGAGCACGATAGCTCCCGCCGCGACGACACCCACGCCCGCCAAAAGACGCGCGATCTTCACATTTCCTCCTGTGCAAGGGTTGAGTGCCCAGCCTGTGGCAGCTCTGGACACGGACACGGACACACTAAGCACGGCGTGCGAACAAGGCAAAACAGAACAGCAAACCGTTACATATCCTTAACTCAACGCTACGCGGGTGTGACAATCTGACAACGTGCAAGCTTTCGCGTCTGGGAATCTGCCCGACACAGGCCCCATAGATCGTGCGACGAGGGTGCGCCTCAGGTGGGAGATCGCCCTCGTCCTCCTGCTGTCCGTCGGACGCTCCGCGATCTACGCCGTCCTGGGGCTCATCCAGGCGCTCACGCGCGAGGAATCCCTCGGCGATCAGCAGACGTCGCTGAACCCGTCGGCCGGCGCCGAGGAGTTCTGGGATGTGCTCTACCAGTTCCTCGCGCAGGGGTTCGGGCTCGTTCCCGTGGCGCTCGCGATCTTCCTGCTGTGGGAGCCCGGAAAGTCCGCGTTCCAGCGCATCGGCCTGGACTTCCGCCGGTTCGGCGGCGACCTCGGCCGCGGCCTCGCGCTGGTGGCCGTGATCGGCATCCCCGGACTCGCCCTCTACGCGCTCGGGCGGGCGCTCGGGCTGTCGGTGCTGGTCCAGGCGTCTCCCCTCGACACGTCGTGGTGGACGATCCCCCTCCTCCTGCTCGCCGCGCTGCGCGCCGGGCTCACCGAGGAGGTCATCTTCATCGGGTACCTGTTCGACCGCCTGCGCCGACTCGGCTGGGGCAGCTGGTCGATCATCCTCGCGACGGCCGGGCTGCGCGCGGCCTACCACGCGTATCAGGGGTTCCCGGCGATGGTGGGCAACTTCGCGATGGGCGTGGTCTTCGGATGGTGCTATCGCCGCTGGGGCCGCGTCATGCCGCTCGTCATCGCGCACACGCTGATCGATGTCGTCGCGTTCGTCGGCTATCCGCTGGCCGCTGCGCTCTGGCCGGGGATCTTCGCACCGCCCGCGCCTTCGCCGACCCCGACACCCTCGCCGAGCGCGTAACCCGCGAGCGGGTGGGTCGAGGCGACGGATGCCGGGGCCGCGGCATCCGTCACCTCGGCCGCGCTACGCGAAGGCCTCGATCGGCGGGCACGCGCACACCAGGTTGCGGTCGCCGTACGCCTGGTCGATCCGGCGCACCGGCGGCCAGTACTTCGTGCGCACCAGGGCATGGACGGGATACACCGCCCGCTCTCGCGAGTACGGGTGGGCCCACTCCCCCGCCACCACGGACTCCGCCGTGTGCGGCGCGTTCACGAGGGGGTTGTCGTCCGCGGACCATTCGCCCGCCGCCACCGCGTCCGCTTCGGCCTTGATCGCGATCATCGCCTCGATGAAGCGCTCGATCTCGCCGAGATCCTCGGACTCGGTGGGTTCGACCATGAGGGTGCCCGCGACGGGGAACGACATCGTCGGCGCGTGGAATCCGTAGTCGATGAGGCGCTTGGCCACGTCGTCGACCGTCACGCCCGTCGCCTCGCGCAGGGGCCGCAGATCGAGGATGCACTCGTGCGCGACGAGCCCGCCGTCGCCCGTGTACAGCACCGGATAGTGGTCACGCAGACGGAACGCGATGTAGTTCGCCGAGAGGACGGCGGCGGCCGTGGCATCCCGCAGCCCCTCCGCCCCCATCATGCGCACATACGCCCACGAGATGGGGAGGATGCCGGCGGAGCCGTTCGGCGCCGCAGAGATCGGTCCCCCGTCGAAGACGCCGCCCGGGTGGTCCTTGCGCTGCGAGAGCGGGTGCGACGGCAGGTACGGCGCGAGGTGCGCCTTCGCCGCGACCGGGCCGACGCCCGGTCCGCCGCCGCCGTGCGGGATCGCGAACGTCTTGTGCAGGTTGAGGTGCGAGACATCGCCGCCCAGGTCGCCGAAACGCGCGTAGCCGAGGAGGGCGTTGAGGTTCGCGCCGTCGACGTACACCTGACCGCCCGCGTCGTGGACGGACTGCGTGATCTCGAGCACGTCGTGCTCGTACACGCCGTGCGTCGACGGGTAGGTGATCATGAGCGCGGCGAGCTCGGCGGCGTGTGCGGCGATCTTCGCCCGCAGATCCCCGAGGTCGACATTGCCCTGGTCGTCGCACGCGACGACGACCACCTTCATGCCCGCCAGCACCGCCGAGGCCGCGTTCGTCCCGTGCGCCGAGGACGGGATGAGGCAGACGGTGCGCTCGAGGTCGCCGTTGGCACGGTGGTAGCCGCGGATGGCCATGAGCCCGGCGAGCTCGCCCTGCGATCCCGCGTTGGGCTGGAGCGACACCGCGTCGTAGCCGGTGACCTCCGCAAGCCACACTTCGAGCTGCTCGATGAGGGCGAGGTAGCCGTGCACGTCGGCCTCGGGGGCGAACGGATGCACGCGCGAGAACTCCGGCCACGACACCGCCGCCATCTCGGTCGCCGCGTTGAGCTTCATCGTGCACGATCCCAGCGGGATCATGCCGCGATCGAGCGCGTAGTCACGGTCCGACAGCTGCTTCAGGTAGCGCATCATCGCCGTCTCGGAGCGATGGGAGTTGAACACCGGGTGGGTGAGGAACTCCTCGACCCTCGACAGCGAGGCGGGCACGCCGGCGAGAGGCTGAGCATCGCCGAAGGGCACCGTGCGCTCCCCCTGCTCGCCCGCACCGAGGAACTCGCCCTCGGGCAGTCCGAAGGCCCATGCGACCGCAGCGAGGTCGTCGGCCGTCGTGGTCTCGTCGACCGAGACCCCGACCGATGCGTCGTCGGCCCAGAACAGCTGGAAGCCCCGCTCCCGGGCTCGCTCGACCACGCGCCGCGCGGATCCCGGCACGCGCACCCGCAGCGTGTCGAAGAACGAGTCGGAGGCGAGGGTGAGTCCGTAGGACCGCAGCACCCCGGCGAGCGCCTCGGCCTTCTTCGCGACGTCGGTGGCGATCGCCCTCAGCCCGTCGGGTCCGTGGTAGACCGCGTACATCGAGGCCATGACGGCCAGCAGCACCTGCGACGTGCAGATGTTCGAGGTCGCCTTCTCGCGACGGATGTGCTGCTCGCGGGTCTGCAGCGCGAGACGGTACGCGGGGTGCCCGACGGCATCCTGCGACACACCCACGAGGCGGCCGGGGAGCTGGCGCTCGAGGCCTGCGCGCACGGCCATGTAGCCGGCGTGCGGACCGCCGAAGCCGAGCGGCACGCCGAAGCGCTGCGTGGTGCCGACGGCGACATCGGCGCCGAACGAACCGGGCGAGCGCAGGAGCGTGAGGGCGAGGAGATCGGCGGCCACGACGACGAGCCCGCCCTGGGCGTGCACCGCGGAGACGACCTCGGACGGATCCCACACGCGCCCGGTCGCACCCGGGTACTGCACGAACGCCCCGAACACGTCGATGTCAGCCGGCGGGGGTGACTGATCGTAGGGGGTGTAGTGCAGCTCGATGCCCACGGCCGCGGCACGGTGCTCCAGGAGCGCCTTCGTCTGCGGCAGCGCGTCGGCGTCGACGAGGAAAACGTTCGACGCGGACTTCGAGGCGCGTCGGGCGACGAGCATGCCCTCCACGACGGCGGTCGACTCGTCGAGCATCGAGGCGTTGGCCGTCTCGAGCCCGGTGAGGTCGGTCACCATCGTCTGGAAGTTGATGAGCGCCTCGAGCCGCCCCTGCGAGATCTCGGGCTGGTACGGCGTGTAGGCCGTGTACCACGACGGGTTCTCGAGCACATTGCGCGCGATCACCGACGGCGTGAAGGTGTCGTAGTACCCGAGCCCGATCATGGGGCGCGCGACCCGGTTCTGCGACGCGAGGAGCCGCAGCTCGGCGAGCGCCTCCGCCTCGGTGGCGGCGGGCGGGATGTCGCTCGTCTCACGGGCGGCGACGTGGATGGATGCCGGCACCGCCCGACGGACGAGGGCATCGACCGAGTCGTAGCCCAGGGCGTCGAGCATGATGCGCTGAGCCGAGGCATCCGTCCCGATGTGTCGCGCGGCGAACGCGCCCGTCATGCGTCGCCGCCGGTGAGCGCGACGTACGCGTCGCGATCGAGGAGGTCGGCGACCGCGGCCGGGTCGACCTTGAGCTTGATGAGCCAGCCGTCGCCGAACGGGTCGGAGTTGACCAGCGACGGGTCGTCGACGACCGCCTCGTTGGCGCCGACGACGTCGCCCGTCAGCGGGGCGTAGAGCTCACCGACCGACTTCGTCGACTCGATCTCACCGCAGACCTGGCCGGCCGACACGCCGGAGTCCACGGCGGGGAGCTCGACGAACACCACGTCGCCCAGCTTGTCGGCGGCGTAGTCGGTGATGCCGACGGTGGCGACGTCGCCGTCGAGGGCGATCCACTCGTGCTCGGCGGTGTACTTGAGGCTGTTGAGATCGATCATGTGATCCTCCGGTGGGTGCGGGTGTCGGTCACTTGGCGCGACGGTAGAAGGGAAGGGCGGTCACGGTGGCGGGGATCCTGGTCCCCCGCACATCGAGGTGGAGCACGGCGCCGGGCTCGGCAGCGGACGGCGACACGAAGGCCATCGCGATCGGATGCCCGAGCGTGGGGCTCAGCGCACCGCTGGTGACCTCGCCCACGACGTCGTCACCGTGGAGCACGGCGTATCCGGCGCGTCCGGCGCGCTTGCCGTCGGACACGAGGCCGACGAGGACGGGAGCGTCGGCCGCGACGACGGCCGAGAGCCCGGCGCGACCGATGAAGTCCTCCTTGTCGACGGCGACGACTCGTCCGAGGCCCGCCTGGGCGGGAACGATGTCGCGCGAGAGCTCGTGGCCGTAGAGCGGCATCCCCGCCTCCAAGCGCAGCGTGTCGCGCGAGGCGAGGCCCGCGGGCACGAGTCCGAGCGGCTCGCCCGCGCGCAGCAGCGCGTCCCACACGGCAGCGGCCGACGCGGCCGGGACGTAGAGCTCGAAGCCGTCTTCGCCGGTGTACCCGGTGCGTCCGATGTCGATCGCGACCGGGTCCTCTCCCGGAGCGGTGAACCGCGCGTGGGTCATGCGGTAGTAGCGGAGCGCGTCGAGCGGAGCCGCGAGATCGCCGATCTCGGGTGTCGCCTCGAGGATCGCCTGCGACACGGGTCCCTGCACGGCGATCAGCGCGATGCGCTCGGTCGCGTCGTCCACCTCGACGTCGAACGAGAGTGCACGCTCGGCGAGCGCCTCGGCGACGGCCTCACGGTTGCCGGCGTTGGCCACCACCATCAATCGATCCTCGCGGTAGCGGTACACGATGACATCGTCGACGATGCCGCCGTCGGCATCCAGCACCAGGCTGTACTTCGCCTGGTCGTCGACGAGCGTCGACAGGCGCCCGGCCAGCGCGTAGTCGAGGAACGCGCCGGCGTCGGGACCGTCGACGAAGAACTCCGCCATGTGGGAGATGTCGAAGATGCCGGCCGCGGTGCGCACGGCGTGATGCTCGGCGAGGTCGGAGCTGTACCGCACCGGCATGGACCAGCCGCCGAAATCGGTGAAGGAGGCGCCGAGTGCGGTGTGGCGCTCGTGCAGCGGAGTCGTGCGGGGGTCTGTCATGAGTTCTCCCGGTCGTGGTCGGGCAGACGCCGGACGGCGTCTTGGAACTCCCCCTCTGTCATGGGCCTGAGAGCTTCGCGCGCTGCTCCACGGGGAGCAGTGCGCTTTCACCTTCGGCGGATCACGAGCGGATGACGGTGGAGACGCGGAGCGCTCCCCTCACCTGGCAGGTTTCGATGCGGCAGCTGGGCCGCCTACCTCAACCCGATTTCTTGCTTCGCTCGAAATCGCTTTCCAGAGTCGGCCGGGCCCCTGCGGTACGCGTACCTGAGAGATTGGCGGGGAGGCTTGCTCCTTCGGTGCTCGGCGTGACTGCTGCCGAGGCTCTCCCGCACGGGTCGTTGGCCGTATTGACTTGCCGTGCCAGCATAGCGGTCGCGCGCGGGTCAGCCGATGCAGCGACCGGACGGGACCTGATCGGTCAGCGACGGTGCTTGCGCTGCCACGGGCGTCAGCTCCGCCATGGTCATCGCGTACCCGCGCTCCGCGTCGTCCTCCGCCCTCGCGAACACCACTCCTGCGACGGCGCCGTCCTCGGTGAGCAGCGGTCCGCCCGAGTTCCCGGGACGCACCGCCGCGCGCAGGTCGTAGATCTCCCGCGGCGCGGCGCTCTCGTCGTAGATGTCGGGGATCGGCACCGTGCCCGCCGACAGCACACCGGCCTCGACCATCGTGAACGGGCCGCCCAGCGGATACCCCTGCACGACCGCCGGCGACCCCGCAGGGAGCGTCGTGGCGAACGGGAGCGGCGCGACGCCGAGCCCGTCGACGGCGATCACGGCGAGATCGTCGATCGGGTCGAAGTAGACGATGCGCCCCTCCCGCGCGGCGACTCCGGGCAGCTCGACGAGAGGACGTTCGACGCCCGCGACCACGTGCGCATTGGTGACGATCCTGTCCGGCGCCACGACGAATCCGCTTCCGGTCGAACTGCGACCGCACGAGAACGCGGTGCCCGACACACGGGCGACGGATGCCGCGGCCGTGGCGAGCTCGGGATCGGCGAGGTCGACGGGCGGGATGTCGACCGCCGGCGAGTCGAGCAGATCGCCCAGCGCGGGCAGGCCCTCGTCGAACACGAAGCCGCGCAGCTCCGCGAGCGCTGTCGCCACCGGCGGCGGCGTGAGGCGATCGATGGTGCGCAGCACCGACGAGGACGAGAGCGCCGTCGAGACGACGGGCATGCCCGTGGCCGCGACGCTCGTCGCGGCGAGCGACAGCGTCAGTGCGGCGACCGCGACACCCGCGACCCCGCCGAGCACACGGTCTACGGCTCGCAGCGGACGCACCCTGTCGACGCCGCGGCGCAACGCCGACCCGGCCGCGGAGCCGAGTGCCGCACCGCCGATCACGAGGGCGGCGGCGCCGGCGAGCAGGATCGCCGGCCGCCACTGCTGCGACGGCAGCGCGTCGTTGACGATCGGGATGAGCCAGAACGCGGCCGCGGCGCCCAGGACGAGTCCTGCGAAGAGGCCCACGCTCCCCGAGAGCCCGCGGGCGATGCCGGCTGCCAGGCCCAGTGCGAGGAGGACGAGGAGAAGAACGTCGACGACGATCACGGTGTCCTCCTCGGGGGCTGCGCGAGCGGCTGTGGAGCTTGCCAGCGTACGCAAGGAACCTGTGTGACGACCGCCGGTTTGCCCTTCGTGTCAGAGTGACACTAAGATGGACCACGAGTAAAGGTCACCATGACAAGAACCAGCTTCCTCAGCACCGTCGACTCCGAGGAGTCGCACACCGGCTCCGCGACGCGCGTCGCGGTGTCGACGGTCATCTTCGCGCTCCGTCGCACGCCAGACGCCGACGTCTCGCGCGTCATGCTGCCGCTCGTGCGCCGCACGCGCGATCCGCACGAGGGTCAGTGGGCGCTTCCCGGCGGCTGGCTCGACACCGCGGAGGGGTTGGATGCCGCGGCATCCCGCACACTCGGCGAGACGACAGGACTGGCTCCGAGCTATCTCGAGCAGCTCTACGCCTTCGGAGCCGTCGACCGCTCCCCCACGCGCGTCGTGTCGATCGTCTACTGGGCGCTCATCCGGCCGGACGAGGTGCCCGATGAGGGCGTCGAGAACGTGCGGTGGTTCGATGCCGCCACGCTCCCGCGGCTGGCGTTCGACCACAACGAGATCGTCGACTACGCCCTCTGGCGCCTGCGCAACAAGGTCGGCTACAGCCGCATCGCGCACGGCCTGCTCGCCGACGAGTTCACGCTCGCCCAGCTGCGCGAGGTGTACGAATCGATCCTCGACCGCCGCCTCGACCCGGCGAACTTCCGCCGGCAGGTCGAGAACTCGGGCACGCTGATCCCCACCGACCGCTTCCGCACCGGCAGCCACCGACCCGCACGGCTGTACCGCTACAACCAGGACGTCGAGCTCGCCGATCGCGGGCCTCTCGGCGTCCGCCAGTGAAAGAAGCCGCCATGGCCGTCAACATCACCCTGCAGCCCCGTCCCGAGTCCGACGCGTCGGTCGACCACGCGATCCAGGCGATCGTCGCAGGCGCGTCCACCGCGGAGACGTGCAATACCGATCTCGCGTCGGGACCATGGGACTTCGACATCCGCCCCGGCTACGGGCCGGGTTCGTCGATGGGCGACGTCATCCCGACCGGCTCCCCCCGACAGGGCGAGCTCCCGGCCGAGTACCGGGAGGCCGGAGAGGCTGAGCTCGCCGAGCGCATCCGCGTCGCGAAGGCCGCGCTGGGCGATCGCGTGGTCGTGCTCGGTCACTTCTACCAGCGCGAAGAGGTCGTCCTGCACGCCGACTACGTGGGCGACTCCTTTCAGCTCGCGAACGCGGCGTTGGAGCATCCCGATGCCGAGGCCATCGTCTTCTGCGGCGTGCACTTCATGGCCGAGACGGCCGACCTGCTCTCGCGCCCCGAGCAGTCCGTGATCCTGCCGAACCTCGCCGCCGGATGCTCGATGGCCGACATGGCCGACATCGACCAGGTCGAGGACTGCTGGGAGCAGCTCGCCGAGGTCTACGGCGACATGGACGCGGCCGACGAGGACGGCCGGGTGCCCGTCATCCCGGTGACGTACATGAATTCGTCCGCGGCGATCAAGGGGTTCGTCGGGCGCCACGGCGGCATCGTGTGCACGTCCTCCAACGCGCGCACCGTGCTCGAGTGGGCGTTCGAGCGCGGACGCCGAGTGCTCTTCTTCCCCGACCAGCACCTCGGCCGCAATACCGCCAAGGCCATGGGCGTGCCGATCGAGCAGATGCCGATGTGGAACCCGCGCAAGCCGCTGGGCGGAGCATCCGCCTCCGAACTCGACGATGCGCGCGTGATCCTGTGGCACGGCTTCTGCTCGGTGCACCGCCGGTTCTCCGTCGACCAGATCGCGAAGGCGCGCGCCGAGCGCCCGGGTGTTCGCGTCATCGTGCACCCCGAGTGCCCGATGGAGGTCGTCGACGCCGCCGACGAGTCCGGGTCGACCGACTACATCCGCCGCGCGATCGAGGGTGCGACGGAGCCGACGACGTTCGCCATCGGCACCGAGGTCAACCTCGTGCAGCGCCTCGCCGCGGCCCATCCCGAGCACGAGATCTTCTGCCTCGACCCGGTCGTCTGCCCGTGCTCGACGATGTACCGCATCCACCCGGGGTACCTCGCGTGGGTGCTCGAGGGACTCGTCGCCGGCGAGGTGCGCAATCGCATCGTCGTGCCGCAGGATGTCGCCGAGCCCGCGCGCCTCGCGCTGGAGCGCATGCTCGCGGCCAAACCGCCGGCAGCGCCCGCCGCAGCATGGGAGAACGCCTCATGACGACGCCTGTTCACGCCGTGGTCGTCGGCAGCGGCATCGCCGGGCTGACCGTCGCGATCCACGCCGTGGATCACGGCTGCCGCGTGACCCTCGTGACGAAGGACGTGCTCGAGCACGCCAACACGCGGTACGCGCAGGGCGGGATCGCGGGCGTCATGTTCGATGACGACCGCGTCGAGGACCACATCCGCGACACTCTCGTGGCCGGCGCGGGCCTGAGCGACCCCGCCGCCGTGCGAGTGCTCGCCGAAGAGGGTCCCGCACGGATCCAGGAGCTCATCGACCTCGGTGTGTCGTTCGACCGCGATGCCGACGGCGGATTCGTCAAGGGTCTCGAGGCGGCCCACTCGTACCCGCGCATCCTGCATTCCGGAGGGGATGCGACGGGCACCGCGATCGAGAAGGCGCTCGTCGCCCGTCTCCGCGCCAGCGACGTGCGCGTGATCGAGCACGCGTTCCTCGTCGACCTCGTGCTCCAGGGCGGGTGCGTGCGCGGAGTGGAGCTGCTCGTCGGCGATCGCGCCGCGACCGACGCCTCCTCCGCGATCACCGGCTCGCGCGAGGTGATCGACGCCGACGCCGTCGTGCTGGCCACGGGCGGCGCGGGCGAGCTGTACGCCCACTCGACGAACCCGGCTGTCGCGACGGGCGACGGGATCGCCGCCGCGCTCCGCGCGGGTGCCGACGTGCGCGACCTCGAGTTCTTCCAGTTCCACCCGACGGTCCTCCCTGGACGCGACGACGCCTCGGAGCCCGCGGCCCGAGACGCGTTCCTCGTCTCGGAGGCCGTGCGCGGTGAGGGCGCCACCCTGATCGACGAGGCCGGTCGCCGATTCGTCTTCGACGTCCACCCCGACGGCGAGCTCGCACCCCGCGACGTCGTCGCGCGCGCGATCGCGCACCGCATGGAGCTGCAGGGCGGTCGTCCGGTGCTGCTCGACGCGACGCACCTCACCGCGGACGCCGACAGCGCGGCATTCCTCGCGCGGCGCTTTCCGACGATCGACCGCGCCGTGCGCGACCGCGGCCTCGACTGGGCACGAGAGCCCATCCCTGTCACCCCGGCGGCCCACTACCTGATGGGGGGCGTGACGACCGACCTGTTCGGACGAACGACGCTTCCCGGCCTGTACGCCGTCGGCGAGGTGGCTCGCACGGGCGTGCACGGCGCGAACCGGCTGGCGTCGAACTCCCTCCTGGAGGGCGCCGTGTTCGGCTCGAGGGCGGGCGACGTGATCGCCCAGGACGCGGCATCCGGAGCCTGGCCCGAGCCCGTCGCGCGCACCCGCCCCGCAGCTCCGGCCGTGCCGCCGTCCTCCGACGTCGGCGTGTTCTCGCGCGAAGCGCTGCAGGCGCTGATGTGGGACGACGCCGGCCTCGTCCGCGACGAAGCCGGTCTCGCGCACGCTGCCCGTGTGATCGCGGGCTGGCGAGCCGCAATCCGCGAGCCGCAGACCGAGGTGGAGTACGAGGACGAGAACCTGCTGCTCGTCGCAGAGTCACTGGTCGCGGCGGCACGCGCGCGACGAGAGTCGGTCGGCGCGCACTTCCGGTCGGATGACCCGACTGACGAGACTCCACAGATCCACGGCGCCGCCGACACCTCGGGTGCGTACTACGCTGTCGCGACCCCCGATGCGTGGAGTTCTGCCGCTGCGCTCACCCACGAGGAGGCCACCGCATGCTGACTCGCGCCACGATCGACCGGACCGTCGCCGCGGCCCTGGAAGAGGACGCGCCCTGGGGCGACCTCACGAGCGAGTACCTCATCGTCGAGACGGCCACGGCTCGCGCGGATCTCGTCGCGCGTGAACCCGGCGTCTTCAGCGGCGGCGAAGTGTTCGCGGCGGCGTTCCGGCTGACCGACCCTCGCATCGACGTCCAGCTCGTCGTCGAAGACGGCGAATGGTTCGAGCCCGGCGCGGTGCTCGCGGTCGTCACCGGGCCGGCCCGGGGGGTCCTCACGGCTGAGCGGGTCGGGCTGAACTTCGTGCAGCGGATGTCGGGCACCGCCACCCTCACCGCCCGCTACGTCGCGGAGGTCGCCCACACGCGGGTCCGCATCGCCGACACGCGCAAGACGACGCCGGGGCTGCGCGCCTTCGAGCGCCGGGCCGTGCGCGACGGCGGCGGTCGCAACCACCGCTGGTCGCTCTCGGACGCCGTCATGGCGAAGGACAACCACCTCGCCGTACTCACACGCTCCGCGCCGGGCGAGTGGGGCTCGTCCGTGACGGCCGCGCTGCTCGCGGCGAAGGACAGGCTCCCCCACACCGCGCATCTCGAGGTCGAGGTCGACCGGCTCGACCAGATCGAGCCGGTGCTGGCCGCCGGCGTGGGCACGATCATGCTCGACAACTTCTCGCTCGACGATCTGCGCACGGGCGTGGCCCTGGTCGCCGGGCGCGCCACGGTGGAGGCATCCGGCGGCGTCTCGCTCGAAACCGTGCGCGCGATCGCCGAGACCGGCGTGGACGTGATCTCGGTCGGCGCGCTCACGCATTCGGCGCGCGCGCTGGATCTCGGCCTCGACGTCCGCATCGACGCGCCCTGAAGCCGGCGATGGGCATGCTCTATCTCGACAGCGCGGCCACCACCCCGGTGCGACCCGAGGTGCTCGAGGCCATGATGCCGTTCCTCACCAGCCGGTTCGGCAACCCGTCGAGCCACCACACCGTCGGCGAAGACGCCGCCGGGGCGCTGGACGACGCGCGCGCCCGCGTCGCGCGGATCCTCGGGATGCGCGCCGGCGATGTGATCTTCACCTCCGGCGGGACCGAGGCCAACAACCTCGCGGTGAAGGGCATCGCGCTCGGCCGCGCGCAGCTGAACGGTTCGCGCCACGTCGTGACGACGCCGATCGAGCACGAGTCGATCCTCGAATCCGCCCGCTACCTCGAACGCCTCCACGGGTTCGATGTGACGCTGGTCGGCGTCGACGAGCGCGGGCGCGTGGATCCGGATGCCGCGCGCGCGGCTCTCCGCGATGACACGGCTCTCTTCAGCATCGGGTACGCGAACAACGAGGTCGGAACCGTGCAGGATGTCCCGGCGATCGCCGCGGCCGCACGTGAGCGCGGCGTGCCCGTGCACCTCGACGCCGTCCAGGCGGCCGGGTGGCTGCCGCTGTCGGCCGCGGAGCTCGGCGTCGATGCGATCTCGCTGGCGGGACACAAGCTCGGCGCACCCAAGGGCACCGGCGTGCTCGCCGTGCGCGGTCGCGTTCCCCTCGAGCCGCTCCTCCACGGCGGCGGGCAGGAGCGCGGCCGCCGCAGCGGCACCGAGGACGTCGCCGGCGCCGTGGGACTGGCGACCGCGCTCGAGCTCGCCGAAGCCGGACGCGCCGCGGCATCCGCTCGCGTCACCGCCCTGCGCGAGCGCTTCGTCGCGCAGGTGCTCGCCGCGGTGCCCGCCGCCGCGCTCACGGGAGATCCCGTGCATCGTCTGCCGGGCACGGCGAGCTTCACGTTCGCCGGGACGTCCGGCGAAGCGGTGCTGCTCGAGCTCGAGCGGCGCGGAGTGGTCTCGTCGAGCGGCTCGGCGTGCGCAGCCGGAAGCGACGAGCCGTCGCACGTGCTCGTCGCGATGGGCATCGCACCCGAGGTCGCGCAGACCGCAGTGCGCTTCACATTCCCGGCCTCGCTGGACCAGCCGCTCGATGCCGTCGCGGCGGCGGTCGAGGCATCCGTCGCCGCTGTACGATCGGGCGGGTGACCCCGTCGCCCGAGCCCGTCGTGACCGTGATCGTCCCGGGCTACGACGTGGCCGACTTCGCGCAGGAGGCCGTCGACTCGCTGCGCGCGCAGACGCTGACCGCGTGGAACGCGATCCTCATCGACGACGCGTCGACCGACGGCACCGGGGCGATCTTCGACACGGCGGCCGACGCGGACGCGCGCTTCCGTGTCGTGCACCATGCGGTGCGCGCCGGGCTCAGCGCCGCACGCAACACCGGCCTCGACCTGGTGGCGACCCCGTACGTCGCGTTCCTCGACGCCGACGACCGCTACACGCCTCGGGCGCTCGAGCGCCTCGTAGGCACGGTCGAGCGCAGCGGGAGCGACCTCGCGCTCGGCGCGTACGTGCGGCTGCGCCCCGACGCCGCCGGCGGATACCGCGCCGGACACGTGCAGCCGTGGGTCGCCGCCGCCACCGACCCCGAGCGGCTGTCCACCACCCTCGACGCGCATCCCGACGCATCCGGCAACATCGTCGCGTGGTCGAAGGTGAGCCGCCTCGACCTGTGGCGTCGCGAGGGGCTGCGATTCCCCGTCGGGAAGGCGTACGAGGACCAGATCGTCGCACAGCAGCTGTACACGCGGGCACGCGGATTCGACGTCGTCCCGGATGTGGTCGTGGAATGGCGGGAGCGGGCGGACGGATCCTCGATCACGCAGCAGAAGTCGCAGCTGCCCGTGCTGCGCGACTACCTCGAGGCGCTCGCGGGTGGAATCGCGGTCCTGGATGCCGCGGGCCAGCCGCGCGCGGCGGCATCCCGCGTGAGGCTCATCCTCTCGATGGATCTGCCGCCGCTCGTCGAGATCGCGCGCGACCACCCCGACGCGGAGTATCGCCGCACGCTCGGCGCCTTCGTGCGGCGGCTCGCCGCCCGCGACGGCGCCGCGCTCGACGCCCCCGCCGCCGAGGCCGCCGCCTGGTAGCCGCTCAGGCGCTGGGCAGGTCGGGCGCGGCCACCCACGGTTCCGCAGGAGTCTGCGCGGGTCGCGCCGCGGCGCCGGCGCGGGAGGCGCGCTCCGCCGGCGGGCGATCGGCACGGCGATCCGGATGGTCGGCAGGTGCGTCGGACTCCTCGATCTCGAGGATCTTCGACGCGGCGAGCTGCTCCGCTGCGAGCTCGGCGTAGAGGCCGTCCCGCGCGAGGAGCGTCGCATGGGTGCCCGACTCGACGATGCGCCCCGCCTCGACGACGTGGATGATGTCGGCGGCCATCACCGTCGACAGCCGGTGAGCGATCGACAGCGTCGTGCGGCCGCGGGCCGCGGCATCCAGTGCCTCCTGCACCACGCGCTCCGACACGGTGTCGAGCGCGGAGGTCGCCTCGTCGAGCAGCAGAACCGGAGGGTCTTTCAGCAGCACGCGCGCGATCGCGATGCGCTGCTTCTCGCCCCCGGAGAGACGGTAGCCGCGTTCGCCGACCACGGTGTCGTAGCCGAGGTCGAACCCCTCGATGATGTGGTGGATGTTCGCCGCCCGGCACGCGGCCTCGAGCTCGGCGTCCGTGGCCTCGGGCTTGGCGTACCGCAGGTTCTCCCGGATCGTCGCGTGGAACAGGTAGGTCTCCTGCGAGACGATGCCCACCTGGTCGATGATCGACTCCTGCTGCAGCGCACGGACGTCCTCGCCCGCGAAGAGGACCGAGCCGTCGGATGCCTCGTACATGCGAGGCGTCAGGTACAGCACCGTCGTCTTCCCGGCGCCGGACGGCCCCACGAACGCGACGTGCTGGCCCGGCTCGGCGGTGAACGTGACCCCCTGAAGGGTCGGACGGGCGGTGGGCGCGGCATCCGGATAGCGGAACACCACGTCGCGGAACTCGATGCGTCCGAGCGGACCGGGAGCGCGCTCGACCGGGATCGCGGCGGGAGCGTCGCGGATGGCGGGTTCGAGGTCGAGGTACTCGAAGATGCGGGCGAACAGGGCCGCAGAGGTCTGCAGATCGAGGCTCACCCGCATGAGTCCCATGAGCGGCATGAGAAGACGCGCCTGCACCGCGGTGAACGCGACCACGGTGCCGGCGGTGATCACGACGTCGCCGCCGGTGATGAGGGAGCCGGCGACCAGGTAGATCACGGCGGGGACGCTGGCCATGAGCACCTGCACGACGGCGAAGAACCCCTGCCCGCTCATCGCACGGCGCACCTGAAGGCGTACCTGGTTGCGGTTCTCGTCGGCGTAGCGCGCGGACTCGGCGCGCTGACGGTTGAACGACTTCGACAGCAGGATGCCCGAGACGCTCAGCGTCTCCTGCGTGATGGAGGTGAGCTCGGACAGCGACTCCTGCGTCTCGCCCGCGATGCGGGCGCGCACCTGGCCGACGCGGCGCTGCACGATGACGAGGATCGGCATGAGCACCACGGCGATGATCGTCAGCCGCCAGTCGATGATGATCATCGCCACGAGCGACGCGATGACGGTCACGGCGTTGCCGAGAATGCTCGTGAAGGTATTGGTGAGCACCCCCGACACTCCGCCGACGTCGTTCTGGAGGCGCGACTGGATCACACCGGTCTTGGTGCGGGTGAAGAACCCGAGCTCCATCGCCTGAAGATGATCGAACAGCGTCACCCGCAGATCGCCGGTGACCCGATTGCCGATCGTCGAGGTGAACCACGTCTGCAGCACGCCCAGGCCCGCCGAGGCGAGGAACAGCAGGATCATGAGACCGACCAGTCGCCACAGCAGCGGCATGTCGGGCGGAGAGCCGTCCGTCGGGAACAGGGCGTCGTCGAAGATGCGCTGCACGATCAAGGGTGGGATGACCGCGATGGCCGCACCGACGACGACGAGGACCGCCGTGAAGACGAGCGACCACGTGTAGGGGCGGAACAGCGCCACGACACGGCGGGCGAGGTGCGGGATCTTCGGGGCAGCCGCGTTGATCTTCTTCTGCGCGTCGATGTCGACACCGCGGAAGCCGGGATGGCCGCCCCCGCCGCCGCCTCC
The DNA here is from genome assembly GCF_025989145.1 of Microbacterium sp. SSM24. Lineage (NCBI taxonomy): Bacteria > Bacillati > Actinomycetota > Actinomycetes > Micrococcales > Microbacteriaceae > Microbacterium > Microbacterium sp. SSM24. The sequence goes on from NZ_JAPDNQ010000001.1 coordinate 32,375, forward strand.
ACCGCCACGCATGCTCACCTTCTCCAGCCTAGTGACGGCCTCCCCCACCCCGGCGCTAGGCTGACGCCATGACCTCCACGCCTGAGACCCCCGCCCACGACGGCTCCGACCTGGCGGAGCTCCGCGAGGAGATCGATGCGCTCAAGGCGATCCCCGAGGAGGAGCTGCTCAACCCCCTCCCCTCGATCGTCGAGGAGCGCGAGCCGGCGCCCCGCCCGACCGACGCGATCGGCTCCGAGAAGTGGGACCGCCCGGCGTCCGAGGAGACGCTCGAGAACTGACGTCCGTTCTCGCGGGAGCAACCCGCCCCTGACGAGAAGCCGGAGAGATCCGGTCCCTGCGGGAATGTCGTGTCCGACCCCGCCGTTATCCTGAGGGCTTGCCGTTTTCGCACGCCCTCTTTCGCCATCGACGCATGGCCATCTCGCCATCCCGGCATGGCCCCTCCCGCCCTTTCGACCCCATAGAGGAGACGACCCTATGGCCGCCACCGACATGCAGCCCGCAACCGGCAGCGTCACGCTGCCCGCGGCATCCACCCCCACGCTCGGCCCGCGGGAGAGCCGCGTCATCTGGCTGCTCCTCGCGGCCGCCTTCGTCGCGATCCTCAACGAGACCACGATGGGCGTGGCGATCCCGCACCTCATCACCGATCTCGGCATCACGGCGCTCTCCGCGCAGTGGCTCACGACCGCGTTCATGCTGACGATGGCGGTCGTCATCCCGATCACGGGCTTCCTCCTGCGTCGCTTCACGACCCGTGCGATGTTCATCGCCGCGATGGGCCTCTTCTCGCTGGGAACGCTCATCGCATTCCTGTCCCCGGGGTTCACGATGCTGCTCATCGCGCGCGTCGTGCAAGCCTCCGGAACGGCCATCATGATGCCGCTGCTCATGACGACCCTCATGACGGTCGTGCCCGCGGCCATCCGCGGCCGCATGATGGGGCGCGTCAGCATCGTCATCTCGCTCGCCCCGGCGATCGGGCCGACCCTCGCGGGTGCGATCCTCAACAACTTCGAGTGGCGATGGATCTTCGGCATCGTGCTCCCGATCGCGGTCGTGGCGCTGTTCGTCGGCGCACGCTGGATCCACAACCTCGGCGAGACGACGCACGCCCCGATCGACGTGCTCTCGGTGATCCTCTCCGCCCTCGGCTTCGGTGGACTCGTCTTCGGCCTGAGCCAGCTCGGCGCCGGCGGGCACGGGAGCGGTGCGGATGCCGCGGCCGCGAGCGCCGCGTCGACCACGACGCTCGTCGTGTCGCTCGTCGTGGGCGTGATCGCGCTGGGCCTGTTCGGCTGGCGTCAGGTCATCCTGCAGCGCAAGGACGACGCACTGCTCGATCTTCGCGTCTTCCGCAGCGCGAACTTCTCGCTGTCGATCGGGCAGATGGTGATCATGTCGATGGCCTTCTTCGGCGCGATCACCGTCGTTCCGCTCTACCTGCAGGACGTGCTCGAGGTCGACCCGCTCACCACCGGGCTCGTCGTCCTCCCGGGCGCCCTCGCGATGGGCCTGGCAGGTCCGTTCATCGGCCGCGTGTACGACCGCTGGGGCACGACGGTGCTGCTGGTGCCCGGCGCCGTGATCACGAGCGCGATGCTGTGGTTCTACACGTCGTTCGGCACCGAGACGCCGGTGTGGCTCGTCGCCGTCGCGCAGACCGTGCTCTCGCTAGGCCTGGCACTGTCGTTCACGCCCCTGTTCACGGCCTCGCTCGCGTCGCTGCAGCCGAAGTTCTACTCGTACGGGTCGGCCGTCGTCGGCACGGCGCAGCAGGTCGCCGGCGCAGCCGGCATCGCGCTCATGTTCGGTGTCATGGCCTCGGCGTCGGCCGCGGCATCCGCCTCGGGCGCCGACGAGCTCGCGGCGGGCTCCGCGGGCACGCATGCCGCCTTCCTCACGGCCGCGATCCTGTCGCTGCCGCTGCTGGTGGGCGCGTTCCTCGTCCGCAAGCCGGCCGAACAGCCGATGGGCGCTCACTCCGCCCACTGAGTCCGGTATCACCGTGATGCCCCATCCCCTCGACCCGGGGGTGGGGCATCCGGCATTGTGGGTGTCCTCCACCGATCCGCAGGAGGCCCCGATGATCGTCCAGACCCCTGAACCCGACCAGGCGACCGGACACGTGTCCGACATGTATGCGGGCGACGTGGCCGATGTCGGCTTCGTCTTCACCCATACGCGTGCGATGGCGGTGAACCCCGAAGCCCACGCGGCGTTCGAATCGCTGCTGAAGGCCGCCGTCCCGTCGATCGGACTGCGCACGTACGAACTCGCGACCCTCGGCGCGGCGCGGGCGATCGGCTCGTCGCACTGCCTGCTCGCGCACGGGCGCAAGACCCTGCGGGCCGGACTCGTGGACGAGGCCCAGCTCGAACGACTCGCGCGCGACTACACCGACGCCGGCCTGAGCGAGGCGGATGTCGCCGTGATGGCGTTCGCGGAACGTCTGTCCACCGAGCCGCAGAAGATGACGGATGCCGACACCCTGCGTCTGCGGGAGGTCGGCTTCTCCGACCGGCAGATCGTCGACATCACGATCGCGGCATCCGCTCGCAACTTCCTCAGTCGCATGCTTCTCGCCCTGGCCGTGCCGGTCGACGAGGTGCCCGACCTGAGTCCCGGCCTCGTCGAGGCACTGCTGTCACCACTGGAGGGGTGAGAGCGGCACGTCAGTGGTGGATGACGGCCTTGAGCAGGATCAGCACGCCACCGAACGCCGCCGTGAGCAGGGCGCTGAGCAGCCGGGGCCACCAATGCGTGCTCCACCGGGCGACAGCGACCCAGCCGAGTGCGCCCAGGATCAGCGTGTTCACGATGAGAGCGAGCCAGAGTGCGGTGTCGTCCTCGATCACGCGCGTGGTGCCCAGAAGCAGAACGATGAGGGGTGCGATCGCAGCCAGCACCATTCCCCTCGACTGGCGGACAGCCGAAGCGAGACTCGCGCGGAGCCCGGAATGACCGTCGGTCGCGGCGAGGCGGCCGAGCGTGCCGGCGTAGACGTGCGCCGCGAAGAACACGAGGACGGTGATGAGGACCGTGACGAACGCGCTCCACGAGCTGCCACCGGCGCTCACGACGATCATGCCCGACACCAGGATGAGACCGTAGATGGCCTCCTCGGTCATGAGCACTCGTGCGACGCGCGGCGTGATGTTCAGCTGATCGTCGGTCATCGCAGTGTCAGCCTCTCGCGCGACGGAGCGGGCTCAGACAGTGCTGCAGCTGCCGCCGCCGCAGCACGACCCGGCAGACTCCACCACGGTGAGGAGGTTCTTCTCGTCGGCGATGGGCTGGAGAGTCGCGGGAGCGGGAGTCTGCGAAGTGGTCATGCCGCCATGCTACCTGCGCCTGCGATGGCCGAGCCGCACGTCGGCTCAGAGCACCGACCCGCCCGTCTGGCACGTGGGACAGTACTGCGCGGTCGTGCTCGCGAACGAGAAGTCGCGGATCGTGTCGCCGCACACCGGGCATGCCTCACCCGCACGGCCGTGCACGCGCATCGCCGCCACCTTCGCTGCCTTGAGTTCGTGGATCGGGATGCCGCGCTGCGCCTCGATCGCACCGCGCACGGTGCCCACGGTCGCGGTGTAGAGCGTTTCGCGCGCACCGTCGTCCAATGCGGCGGCGTGGACGACCGGCGACACCTTCGCCGCGTGCAGGATCTCGTCGGAGTAGGCGTTCCCGATGCCGGCCAGGGATTCCTGCTCCTGCAGGATCGCCTTGACCTGCTTGCGCCGGCCGCCGAGGGCCACGTCGAAATCGTTCGGCGAGAACGCGGGGTCGGCCGGATCCGGTCCGAGCTTCGCCACCGCAGGAACCGCGATGGCGTCGTCGACGACGTGCAGTCCGAGCGAGACCCACGAGCCGGCGTCGGTCACCTCGATGGTCTGACCGCTGTCGAGGCCGAACAGCGCGAGCGCCGGCGGCGCGTCCGCGGCGACGGTCGCCTCGTCGCCGGGCTCGCGCCAGCGCATCCAGCCGTGACGACCCAGCGAGACGACGAGCGTCTTCTCATCGCCGAAGGCGAGCGCGACGTGCTTGCCGTGGCGCTCGGCTCCCGTGACCGTCTGCCCCGCGAGTGTCGACGGCGGCACCTGCCTCGTCTTGACGGTGCGGAACTCGAGCACGTCGACCTCGCCGACACGGCGGCCGACCGCGCGGTCCGCGAGGAAATCGACGAGGGCCTGTACTTCCGGCGACTCCGGCATGGTCCCATCCTGGCATCGACCGCCGACATCGGCGGTGGCATGTCAGGCCAGGGACTTGCGCAGGAACACCTGCTCGATGCCGTCGTCGCCGTCGACCCGTGTGGTCTCGCGATAGCCGGTCCGCTCGTAGAGCCGCAGGTTGGCCTCACTGAGGGACCCGGTGAACAGTTCGGCCTCGCGGCATCCCGCCTCCCGTCCCCGCTTCTCGACCGCCTCGAGCAGTCTGCTGCCGATACCCCGCCCCTGAACGTCCGGCGCGATCGCGATCCGTCCGATGAGCAGCAGGTCGCCGTCGGCACGGGCGCGGACCGCTCCCAGCATCCGTCCGCTCTCACGCGCCACGCACCCGAGGTTCTCGACCAGCTCAGCCCGCAACTCCTCGAGCGACTGTATGAGTGGCGGCATCTGGACGCTGTCGTAGATCAGCGCCTCTTGCACGAACGCCGCCCGTTGCAGAGTGAGCGTCTCACCAGCGTCCTCCGGCGCGATGGCGCGGATGTCGATGTCGTCGGGCACCCCTCCTGTATACGGGAACGAGGGCAGGCGACCGAGCCCCTTGACATGCGCCGGGGCGGACCGGGGTTCGCCTGCGCCTCGATGAAGGCGGCGCGGCTAACTCGGGACCCTCATGGAAGTCAACCCCCTGTACAGGAACGGATTTCCGACGGATGCTTTCCTGCTTCTCCCCGCTGGACCCCTCGGAGTCATCTTGCCCATCCCCACACCCGCCCCCCACCCCGGCGCCCCCGCATCGACGGAGCTCGCCCGCCACGCGTCCCGCAGCGAGGCCGGGACGCCGCAGTGACCACAGACGAGATCCGCTGGCAGTCCTCGCGGACGTCGAGCCTCGCCGAGGCGCAGCGGTCGATGACCGACCTGTACTCGGCGCCGATGGACCTCGCCGCGACGCCCGACCGCAGCTTCGCGTACGCGATGTCGGCCGCGATCGACGACACCGTCTCTGTGGCCTCGCTTCGCTTCGAAGGCCGGTGCCGATCGGGCACCGAAGCCTTCTCCGACCTGATGATCGCCCACGCCGTGCGCGGCTCGCATCGCTGGCGGGTCGGCGACGAGCGCGGGAACGGCTCGGTCCCGTTCATAGTCCCGCCCGACGTCGAGATGCGCGTCGAGTTCACGAGTGCCCACATCCGCACCGTCGGGCTCGACACCGCCTACGTGCGCAGGGTCGCGGAATCGCTCAACGGCATGCCCGACGCGCCGTTCCGGCTCAACGGGATCAATACGCACCGGCGTCACCCGGCCCTCGTCGGCGAGGCCGTCGCCAGCCTCGAGGCGATGATGCGGTCGGACTCCGCGCTGCGCGACGCGGCTCTCGTGCGCGCCCAGATGCGCCGGCACGCCGTCGTGTCGATTCTCAGCTCGTACCCGCTCGTCGACCTCGACAGACGCCCGGATCGCGGCATCCAGTCCCGGCGCGTGCGTCTGGCGGTCGCGTTCATGGAGGCGCACGCGCACGAGCCGATCACGGTCGGCGACGTCGCGATCGCCTCGGCCACGACGACACGGTCGCTGCAATCCGCGTTCCGGCGCGCGTACGACATGACCCCCATGCAGTACCTCCGGCGGCTGCGACTGCGGCTCGCGCGCGAAGAGCTGCTCGCGTCGACGGATCCGCGCCTGTCGGTGCGGGATGTCGCGTTCCGCTGGGGCTTCGCGCACCCGGGGCGCTTCGCGCAGCAGTACGCCGCGACGTTCAGCGAGCACCCCTCGACGACGCTGCGGCGATAGCGCTCGCCGACGTCGGCGGCGCCCCGCAGCAGCACGCGCATGGGCGTACGCAGTCTGGAGCACTTCGGCAGCATCGTCCGCGACCTCGATGCGGCCGCGGGCTTCTTCGAGCTCCTCGGCTTCGAGTGCGGTGAGAAGGCGGTCGGCGAGCGGCTCGACCTCTAGGTTGGACACCATGACGGATGCCGGTTCCCAGGCCGTCGCCGGCATGGGCGACATGGTCCTGCTGCCCGGCGGGGCGTTCCCGATGGGCAGCGACGACTTCTACCCCGACGAGCGGCCCGCGCACGAGGCATCCGTCGACCCGTTCTGGATCGATCGCCACCCCGTCACGAATGACGACTTCGCACGATTCGTGGCCGACACCGACTATGCCACGATCGCCGAGCGCGCGCTCGACCCGGCCGAGTTCCCGGGCACGCCCGCCCAGGACCTCTCGCCGGGTTCGCTCGTCTTCACGCCGACACCGGGACCGGTCGACTTGCGCGACTGGCGCCAGTGGTGGCGCTGGCAGCCGGGAGCCTCGTGGCGTCATCCCGAAGGACCCGACTCGTCGATCGACGGCCGGTCGCGGCATCCGGTCGTGCACGTGGCGTTCGCGGATGCCGCCGCCTACGCGGCGTGGGCGGGCAAGCGGCTGCCCACCGAGGCCGAGTTCGAGTACGCCGCGCGCGGCGGCGCCCATGCGGGTCATGCGTTCGCGTGGGGCGACGAGCCCTTCCCCGGCGGCGAGCCGCGTGCGCACACGTGGATCGGGCGCTTCCCGTACGAGACCCGCGCCGCGTACGCGGGGACGACCGCGCCGGTCGGCTCGTTCCCCGCCAACGACTTCGGGCTCGTCGACACGATCGGCAACGTGTGGGAGTGGACGACGGACTACTACTCCCCCCGGCATCAGGTCGGCGGCGCCACGGTCGCCCGCGAGGACCGGGTCGACCTTCTCGCGGCGTCGAGCGCCGAAGCGGGGTCGCGCGTGCCCCGGCGTGCCCTCAAGGGCGGCTCGCACCTGTGCTCGCCCGACTACTGCCTGCGCTTCCGTCCGGCAGCCCGGTCGCCGCAGGCGGAGGACTCCTCGACGACGCACATCGGGTTCCGGTGCGCACGAGACGCGTGAGCCGCTAGCCGGCGAGCTCTATCGTCTCGGGAAGGTCGTCACCGCTGTCGAGTGCCACGCGGTGGCACGAGTCCGCTTCGCACGCGTAGATTCCCGCTTCCGCTCCCGTGACGTAGAACTGCGACGCGGCGTCGCCCTCGAGCATGGTCGGAGTGAGGAACAGCGCGTACCGGCCACCGACCTCGAGGTACGGCGAGGTCGTCTGCCGCACGTCGACGACGTCACCGGACTCGATCGCGCTCGCACCGCCGTCGACCTCCGCGCCGAGCTGAGGATTCGTCGGGGCACTGCCGACCACGACCGACGAGATCGTCGTCTCGCCCTCTGTACGCTGCCGAGCGACCTCGCCCACCACGATCGCCGAGCTGTCCGCGGCGAGCGCGTCGATGCTGTCGTAGAGCGTGTGGCGGCTCCCCGACGATCCGCCCGTGCACCCGGAGAGTGCGCATGCGGCCGCGAGCACGAGAGCCGCGGTCAGGGCTCGTGTGCGCATCCTGCTCCTCTGCTCGTCGCGTGGCGTGACGCACACACTATCGGGGCGTACGGTTGCGCTCATGGTCGAGGGCGTCTATCTCGCTTCCGCACATCGATTCGTGTTCGACGTGACGGGGCCGCCGGGGAGCGGCGAGCGCGTCGCGTCCACCCGCTTCTACGTGCTCTCCGCAGGCGGACGATTCCATCGCGGATGGGATCTCCCGTCGGTTCCCGGCGGCTCTGCGGACGGCTACGACTTCGCGGCGGCCGAGACCGAAGATCCGTACAACGCCGGCTTCTACGACGTGCAGGGCGACGTGGTGGTCTTCCGTCCGGTCGCGGGCATCGCCGAGCCGGGCGCGGTCGAGGGTGGTGCGCTCGTCGTCGAGGGGCTCCGATTCGAGCGCACGGCGGCGTGAGAGGGGTGCGGGGCACGGACCGCGCCTAGGCTGAGCGGATGCGCGAACTGTTCCGAGGAGCCGCCGCGCTCGGGCGCGGATTCGCGTACTGGCGGACACGACCGGGGCTCATGGCGCTCGGTCTCGTCCCCGCGGCAATCGTCGGCGCGCTGTTCCTCGCGGGACTGATCACTCTCGGCGCCCTCCTGCCGGCGCTCACCGAGACGATGACGCCCTTCGCCGACGGCTGGCCCACGGTCTGGGCCACGGTCGTCAGGGTGACGGTCGGCACCGCGGTCTTCGCCGCTGCGCTCGTGCTCGTCGCGGTGTCGTTCACGGCGCTCACGCTCGTGGTGGGCGATCCCTTCTACGAGCGCATCTGGCGAGCGGTGGAAGCCGACGCCGGCACGCCGGTCGCCGAGGCTCCCTACGGCTTCTGGCGGTCGGCGGCAGACGGCCTGTGGCTCATCGTGCGGGGCATCGGCATCGCCCTGGTCGCGACGCTGATCGCGCTGATCCCGGCGCTCGGAGGCATCCTCAGCACGGTCTTCGCGGTCACCTTCACCGGATGGCTGCTCGCCGACGAGCTGACCTCACGTGCCCTGATCGCGCGCGGCCTGTCATCGCAGGATCGTCGTACCCACCTGCGCAGGCACCGGGGCCGGATGCTGGGATTCGGCGTCGCGACGCAGCTGTGCTTCATGGTGCCGCTGGGCGCCGTCATCACGATGCCCGCCGCCGTCGCCGGCGCGACCCTCCTCGGTCGCGAGACCGCGCCTGCATCGCCGGTCTAGCCGACCTCGGCGTCGAGCAGGCGCGTGAGGCCGCGGAAGTCCCGCAGGAGAATCCGCCGCCAGGCGAATCCGGGCAGGAGCGCCGTGAGCGCGAGCCACCCTGCGATGTCGCCCTCGTAGGCCGCGTGCACCCGTGTGCCTCCACGCTCGGGCAGGCAGACGTACTCGACACGGGAGTTCCACGGCGCGCTCGAGTGCCAGACGACCCGCTCGACCGGCTCGATGCTCTCGAGCACGTCGGCGAACCGGATCCGGAACGGTCCGATCCGGTCGACCGCCCACCACCTGCTCCCCACCTCGGCGGGCGCGTCGCCGATCCGCTGCCGGAACGCCACTGCCGGAGCGAAATCGGGCCAACGGGCCGGATCGGCGAGGTAGGGGTACACGCGCTCCGGCGGGTGCGGCAGGTGAGCCTCGAGCACCACGCGCTTCCACACGGTCGTCACACCATCGAGGGAACCGGACGATCGGGATAGAGCTCGCGCATCGCACGGTCGTACTTGCGCTTCATGAGCAGCGAGTAGAGCAGGCGGAGGGGAGCCGGAATGTTCGCGCGCATCCATTCGTGACGCTCGTCGTCGGGAACGCTCGCGATGAGGAGACCCGCCTGGAGCGCCAGGATGTCGTTGCCCAGCTCCTTGCGATTCTTCGCCAGCGTCGCGCGGGTGTGGTCCTCCATCCAGTCCCACTCCTGCTGCGACAGCAGTGCACTGGCCAGGGGCATGATCTCGTACTCCTCCTGCCCGAGATGCTTGAGGAGCGTGTCACGAAGGACCTCGATGTCGCGCGCGAAGGTCTCGCCGAGCTCGGCATCAGCGGTCGCGACCCAGGGCGCGAGCTGCGGTTCGATGCGGGCGAGCTGCGCCGCGACCTCGGCATGCTGTGCACGCATCTGGTCGACGTGCAGCGCGCACCCGGGATCGCGCTCGGTGAGCTTGTCCCACAGCGCCATGTCTTCGGTCTCGTGGTGCATGTGGAGGGCGAAGAAGTCCAGGTGCGCATAGCGCCCGATGATCGCGGAGCGGTCCGTGTCGCCGGGCTCGACCTCCCGGATCAGACCGGGAAGCTCGCGATAGAGCCAGCGGAAGATGCGGTGGACGAGGATCAGCCCCGACGTGTCGCACCCCGCTTCCTGTCCGGCGGGCATCGCGCCGGACGACGGCAGCTTCGTGACCATGTCCCATCCCCAGTGGTGGCGCCCGTGGTCGCCGCGTTCCCCAGGACCTGCGGCGACAGCCGAACAATACACCCGCGACCGCGGCGCGCACAGCGGGTCAGTGCGCGGCATCCCACCAGTCGAGGACACGGATCCCCATGAGCGTGAGCCAGGGCGACGGCTGCCCTTCCGGGACGTCGACGTCGAACCAGGTGCGCCCCGCGAGCGGGGTCGTCTGCAGCCAGCGGCCGTCGGGCTGGCGCGCCTCGCGCACGAGGTCGATCGCGTCGGCGAGGCGCGGGTCGGGCGCGGTGCCGTCGTGCAGCGATGCCGCGCGGAAGTAGTCGAGCGCGAACAGCGCGCTGTAGCGATGACGGTTGGGGTAGACGAATCGCCCCACGAACGCGCCCACCGGCTCACCCGTGGTCGCCCGATAGAGCAGGCGCCGCTCGAGCAGGTACTCCTCACCCCGGTGCCGGACCTCTGTGATGCTCGTGTCGCCGGTGAGCTGCTCGTACGCGAGCAGGCCGCGCAGCGCGTTGAGCGTCGAGTGGAACGATGAGCGCGTGGAGTTGCCCTCCTCGGCCTCGCAGTTCCATCCGCCGTCGGCGAGCTGGTGGGCCGGGAACCAGGCGGCGAGCGCCGAGACGTCCGCCCCCAGCCACGCGCCGGTCGCCAGGGTGTACGAGTTGATGCACACGTCGATCTCACCGCCCCAGTACGGCAGGTCGTCGTAGTCCCAGCGGCTGTTCGCGTCGAGCCGCGCGGCGGTGTCGCCCAGGGCGGCGGCATCCACCCCCCATTCGCGGAGGTCGCGCAGCACCCAGGTCGTCGCGACCCACGGCTGCCCCGGCTGGTTCGGCTCGTCGCTGTCGAAGAAGCCGGCAGGGAAGAACGACCCTCCCGCCCACTGGCCGTCGGGATCCTGCGCGGCGATGAGCGCCGCCCCGAACCCCTCGACCGCTACCCTCGCGCGCGTCGCCTGCCAGACGTCGTCGGGCACCGCGAGGAGGTCGCGCTCGACCTGCCATCGCAGCGCCGGGTCGGAATCGAGCAGCCAGTCGCGCAGAGTCGGAGAGATCGGCATGCCAGCACGGTAGCGAGCGGGGCAGACATTGACGAGACCCGCGCCGACTGCTCTCATGAGCGCATGGAGTCGGTCGTCGATGTCGACTACGTCGTGGTCGGAGCGGGCGCGATGGGGATGGCGTTCGTCGACGCACTGATCACCTCGGACGAGACGGCGACCGTCGCGATCGTCGATCGTCGGCACGCCGCGGGCGGCCACTGGCTCGACGCCTACGGCTTCGTGAGGCTGCACCAGGCGTCCGCGTTCTACGGCGTGGCGTCGACGCTGCTCGGCGGTGGCCGGGTCCAGAGCACCGGGCCGGAGCGCGGCCTGCACGAACGCGCGAGCGCACCCGAGGTGTGCGCGTACTACGACGCCGTGCTCGCCGCCATGGTCGCGACCGGTCGCGTGTCCTTCCACGGCCGGTGCGAGTACACCGGTGCGGGCCGGTTCGCCTCGCTCGTGAGCGGCGCGCGCTTCCATGCTCCGCGCGCACGGGTCGTCGACGCCCGCTACCTCGCGCCGAGCATCCCCTCGCTCACTCCCCCGCCGTTCGCCGTCGAGGAGGACGCGCGGGTCGTCGCCGTGAACGATCTGGTCCGCCTCGACGAGGCGCCGTCGCACTACGTCGTGGTGGGTGCGGGCAAGACCGCCGCAGACACGTGCGTGTGGCTGCGGCAGCAGGGCGTTGCGCCGAACGGGATCACGTGGGTGAGGCCTCGGGACCCGTGGCTGCTCAACCGCGCCGTGGTGCAGCCCGACCCGGCGATCTTCCTCGGCATGGCCGCGGACACGATGGCTGCCGCGGCGCAGGCGTCCAGCGCCGACGACGCCTTCCTGCGGATGGAGGATGCCGGCATCATGCTGCGCATCGACCCCACGGTCACGCCCACGATGGCCAAGACCCCGACCTTGGCGCTGTGGGAGCTCGAGCACCTGCGCACGATCGACGACGTCGTACGGCGCGGACACCTGCGCAGCGTGGGCGCAGGCGTGCTGCGCTTCGACGACGACGCCGACGTGCGCGTGCCTCCGGGCGCCCTCGTCGTGCACTGCGCCGCAGACGGGCTCAAGTACCCCGGTCTTCGCCCCATCTGGACCCGCGAAGCGATCACGCCGCAGCCCGTGCGCGTCGGCTTCCCCTGCTTCGGGGCGGCCCTCGCCGGCTACGTCGAGGCGACCCGCGACGACGACACGGAGAAGAACCGGGTGTGCCGGCCGTCGCCCTACTCGAATACGCCGGCTGACTGGGCGGTGATGCAGGTCATCGGCGGCGACGCCTCACTGGCGATGTCCGGCGAGAGCGACCTTCGGGAGTGGTCGAACCGCACGACGCTGAATCCGGTGCGCATCCCTCACGATCGCGCTGACGACCCGGCGGTCGCTGCGGCGCGGTCACGCCTGAAGGAATGGATCGGGCCGGGACGCGCGCGACTGCTCGAGCTCGCACGGAACGCGTAGCGCCGCCGTCTCGCGACTCAGTCCCAGTCGAGATACTCCTCGATGATGACGGCGGTCTCGATCGGATCCGACGCGGGGAAGAGGTGGCCGTGGCCCGCGAGCGTCTTCACGCTCGCACGCTCGGGCGCCGTCGATTGCAGTGCGTCGCCGTTCGACGGAGCATTCACGTCGTCGTCCGACCCCTGGACGATCAGCACCGGCAGCACCGGCGCGAGAGGGATGTCGACGTCCTCGACGCCGAGCAGCAGCAGACCGTTCGCGCGGTCCCGATGGGCGTCCACGGCGGTGCGGGCGACGGTTCCCCCGAACCCGTGACCGCCGATCCAGGAGTGATCCCAGCCCAGGTGGTCCATCACGTCGATGACGTCCTCGGCGTGCTCGCCGGCCGCCAGTCGGCCGCCCGAGCCGGCGCGGAAGCCGATCCGCACGACGTGGAAGCCCGCCTCCTCGGCGAGGTAGTGTCCGACCACGCCGAGCGCGTCCTGGCCGCGTTCGGGGATCAGGACGAGCTTCACCGGGCCCTCGCCCTCCTCGACGAACGGGATGCGCCGGCCTTCGGGCTCGAAGAACTGGATGTCGGTCATAGGAGGTGATCCTCTCGAATTCGGGCGGTCACGCGGGCGGACTCAGACGTTGAAGCGGAACTCCACGACGTCGCCGTCCTGCATGACGTAGTCCTTGCCCTCGAGACGCGCCTTGCCCTTCGCCCGCGCCTCGACGACGGAGCCGGTCGCGACCAGGTCGTCGAAGGAGATGACCTCGGCTTTGATGAAGCCCTTCTCGAAATCGGTGTGGATGACGCCGGCCGCCTGGGGAGCCTTCCAGCCCTTGCCGATCGTCCAGGCTCGCGCCTCCTTCGGCCCCGCCGTGAGGTAGGTCTGCAGGCCGAGAGTGTCGAAGCCGATGCGCGCGAGCTGATCGAGCCCCGATTCGTCCTGGCCGGTCGAGGCGAGCAGCTCCGCCGCGTCCTCCGGGTCGAGATCGATCAGCTCGGACTCGATCTTGGCGTCGAGGAAAACGGCCTTCGCGGGAGCGACCAGCGCTTCGAGGGCCGCCTTGCGCGCGGCATCCGTCAGCACGGCCTCGTCGACGTTGAAGACGAAGATGAAAGGCTTGGCGGTCAGCAGCCCGAGCTCGCGGATCGGAGCGAGGTCGATCTTCGACGCGGACAGCAGCTCACCGCGCTGCAGGGCGTCGCGCGCCTCGATCGCGGTCGCGAGCACCGAGGGGTCGAGCTTCTTGCCCTTGACCTCCTTCTCGTAGCGCGTGATCGCCTTGTCGAGCGTCTCGAGGTCGGCCAGCTGAAGCTCGGCGTTGATGGTCTCCATGTCGTTCTGCGGGTTGACCGCGCCCTCGACGTGCACCACGTCGTCGTCGGCGAACCCACGGACGACCTGGGCGATCGCGTCGGCTTCCCGGATGTTCGCGAGGAACTTGTTCCCCAGCCCCTCCCCCTCCGAGGCGCCGCGCACGATCCCGGCGATGTCGACGAACGACACGGCCGCCGGCAGGATGCGCTCGCTGTGGAACACCTCGGCCAGCTTGTCGAGTCGCGCATCCGGCAGATTCACGACCCCGATGTTCGGCTCGATCGTCGCGAACGGATAGTTCGCCGCGAGAACCTGATTCTTGGTGAGGGCGTTGAAGAGGGTGGACTTGCCGACGTTGGGCAGTCCGACGATTCCGATGGTGAGAGCCACGGGGGTCGAGTCTACTTGCGGCGGCCGAGGTGGGCGGACGGCTCAGAGCAGCGGAAGCAGCTCGCGCAGGTCGGTGACGGTGTGATGGGGATCGGATGCCGCTGCCGCGCCGTTCCGGTTGATCCAGACGGAGGTGAGCCCCGCGCCGCGCGCGCCCCCGACGTCGGCGACCTGGTTGTCTCCGACGTGAACGGCCTCGTCGGGGTCGACGCCGAGGGCGGCGAGCGCGAGCGCGAAGATCGCGCGCTCGGGCTTGCGGTGTCCCGCCTCGCCCGAGACGATGACGGCGTCGAATCCGTCGAGGCCGACGGTGTCGAGCTTGCCGCGCTGGAGATCGCTCGGCCCGTTGGTGATGACCGCCGTGCGCAGCCCACGGCTTCGCACGGCCGCAAGCACCTCGAGGCTCTCGTCGTACAGGCGCGCCGCCCGGGCCTCGAGCTGGATCTGGCGCCGGTAGACCGACGCCGCGGCATCCGGCTCGACGACCCCGCGGGCACGGAGCGCCGCCGCCCAGACGTCCACCGGCAGGCCGTCGGTCGGCACGGTCGACAGGAGCGGGCTCTCTCCGACGCCGAACCAGTACGCGTGGAGGGCGCGCACGGCGTCGTCGACGAACCGGGAGTCGAGGCCGAACCTGCGCGCCGCCTCGTCTCCGGCTGCGCGGACCACCTCGTCCACGTGGTCGTCGCGCAGCAGGGTGCCGTCCAGGTCGAAGCACACCGCCTTCACGCCGGTCACACCGGGTCCACCCGCCACCGCATGAGCACGTTGCCCGACTCCTCCCACGCGTGGGTGCCCAGGAGCTTGAGTGCGACGGGCGGACGGGCATCGAACAGCGGCACCCCGGACCCGGCGATCAGGGGGAACGTGACCAGGTGCAGCTCGTCGACGAGACCCGCATGGATCAGGTCGTTCCACAGCACGCGCCCCAGGAGGATCAGGATGCCGCCCCCGTCGCCGCTCTTCAGCTCGGCGATCTCCCGTCGCGCGTCCGCGATGCGCACGATCCGCGGGTTCTCGTACGGGGCGACGTCGTCCTCGGTGATGGTGTCGGAAACGACGAGCTTCTCGGCGCCGAGGATCAGATCGGCGATCTCGCGGCGGATCGCCGTGGCATCCGGGCTCTTCCGAACCCCCGCCCAGTAGTCGAGGTTGCCCAGCGCGGAGCGCCGACCGGACAGCACGAGGGTGCCGGCGTCGCGCAGCAGTCCCGCGGTGTAGTGGTCGAAGGAATCGGCCCCCGCATAGTCGGGATGCTGATGCTCGAAGAACGAGCGGATGTCGTGATCGTCGTCCTCGTACCTTCCGTCGACGGTCACGAAGTTGCAGACGGTCAGAGTTCGCATGGGGGTCACCGTAGCGGGCCTCATCGACTCCGAGCCAGGCGCTGCGGCGCGCCTCCGGCCGACCGGGCTCCTCGCGGGTGAGTCTGGGCA
Source organism: Microbacterium sp. SSM24 (assembly GCF_025989145.1). Lineage (NCBI taxonomy): Bacteria > Bacillati > Actinomycetota > Actinomycetes > Micrococcales > Microbacteriaceae > Microbacterium > Microbacterium sp. SSM24. The sequence goes on from NZ_JAPDNQ010000001.1 coordinate 47,943, forward strand.
TGTGGCATTGGATTTCACCGCGATCGACTTCGAGACGGCGAACCCCAGCAATGCCTCCGCGTGCGCCGTCGGCCTCGTGAGAGTGCGCGACGGCGTCGTGGTCGACCAGACCGGCTGGCTCATCCGGCCCCCGGCGGGCCACGACGTGTTCTTCGATCTGAACACCCGCATCCACGGCATCACCGCCGCCGACGTCGTGGATGCTCCGACGTGGACGGAGCAGCTCCCCGCTCTGACGGCCTTCGTCGGCGGCGACGTGCTCGTCGCCCACAACGCGGGCTTCGACATGGCAGTGATCAAGCGGGCATGCGAGGCGACCGGCGATGACTGCCCGCCCTACCGCTACGCCTGCAGCCTGCAGGTCGCGCGGAAGGTCTACCAGCTGCCGTCCTACCGGCTGCCCTACGTGGCCGCGGAGGCCGGATTCGCCGAGTTCGCCCACCACAACGCGACGGCCGATGCGCTGGCATGCGCCCACGTGATGATCGACGCCGCACGTCGCGTGGCCGCCGACGACGTCGGCCTGCTCGCCGAGTACTGCGGCGTCCGGGTCTGCCAGATCGCCGTGGCGGAGGCGACCGCGGTCACGTTCGCGGTCGCCTGAGAACCCGCCGGAACGAGGCGGTGCGGCCCGCCGTCACGGCGATGTCGGCGGCCTCGGTCACGATGAGCACATGGACGCACTCCTCGTCTCGATCATCGCCATGGCCACCCTCCTCGTCGGCGCGCTCGCCGGGTGGACGGCGGGGCTCGCCCGCGGGGCAGCCAGGGCCGCGCGCGAGCAGGCCGATCTGCGCGCACGGCTGGCGGGGGCGGAAGCCTCCCGCCATGGCGTGCAGGCGCAACTCGATCACCAGCAGCTGCTGTACCGCGAGCTGGCCGTGCAGTCGCGCAACGACCAGGCGGCACGAGAGGAGCGCGAGCGGAGGGAGCAGTCGGTGCTGCGCGCGCTGGCGCCCGTCCACGAGACGCTGACGGCCATGCAGGCGAAGGTCGGCGAACTCGAGCGCGATCGGCACACGCAGTTCGGCACGCTGGCCGAGCAGCTGCGCCGCGCGCACGAGTCCGACGAGGCGCTGCGTGCCACGACCGAGTCCCTCGCGAGCGCCCTGCGCTCGGGGACGACGCGCGGGGTGTGGGGCGAGACGCAGCTGCGGCGCGTCGTCGAGGCCGCAGGGCTCACGCGCTACGTCGACTTCGATCTGCAGGCGTCCATCACGTCGGATGCCGGCGCCGGCCGCCCCGACATGGTGATCCGCCTCCCCGGCGACAAGGCGATCGCCGTCGACGCGAAGGTTCCGCTCGACGCGTACCTCGAGGCCAGCGCGATCCCGCTGACCGCGCAGGGTGCGGATGCCGCGCGCCGCCGCGCACTGCTCGACAAGCACGTCAAGGCTCTGCGCGCGCACGTCGACGCCCTCGCGAAGAAGGCGTACTGGTCCGGCCTTCCGTCGAGCCCCGAGTTCGTGGTGTGCTTCGTGCCCAGCGAGTCGCTGCTCGCCGCGGCGCTCGAAGAAGACCCCGCGCTCCTCGACTACGCCTTCGGCAAGCGCGTCGCACTCGCCTCGCCCGTGAACCTGTGGGCGGTGCTCAAGACCGTCGCCTACACGTGGACGCAGCAGGATGTCTCTGTCGAGGCGCGCACGCTGTTCGATCTCGGCAACCAGCTGTACGAACGCCTCGGGTCGCTCGCCGGCCACGCCGACGACCTGCGTCGCGCGATCGAGCGCACGGTCGACAGCTACAACCGCTTCGCGGGCTCGTTGGAGTCGCGCGTGCTCGTGAGCGCCCGCCGCTTCCCGGGCATCGATGCGACCAAGCTCGAGGCCGTGGCCGAACCGCGCACGATCGAGAAGAGCCCGCGTCGGCTCACGGCGCCCGAGCTGCTCGACGGCGTGCTCGCGTTCGACGGTGCCCCTGCCGGGCAGGGCGTAGACCCGGACGCTGCCGACGTCTCGGCGACGGCCGACCTCGGCGAACTCCGCGAACGGATCGCGCCCGCGACCGACTGAGCGAGGTCAGACGCCGCCGGGCACGAAGCTCAGGAGGCCGATCACGAGCGCGGAGACGCCGACGAAGGCGCCGATCATCCACCAGGCGCTGATCTCGTGGCCCTCTTCACGACGGACGCGCAGCAGGACGTCGGGACGACGCGCCGGATCCACCGCGTTGGCGACGACCGCCTGCGCACCGGTCTGGGGTGACGGACCACCCACCTGTCCGGACATCGGAACTCCCTCGCATCGGAAACACGTGCGTCGTCGTCGACCGCATCGATTCTGCCAGACAGCGGTCACAACCGCGTCACGACACGATCACAACAGCCGCACCAGTCACATCAGCCTCATCCGTCCCCGGCGGAACGTCGTCTGCCCCTCGGCAGAGCGTGCGGCGTCAGTCGCTCAGAGCCACTTCGAGGTCAGATGCTCCGATGAGATGCGTCGCAGGGTGCCCGAGGCGCCTCGCAGCACGACGCTCTCGGTGTACAGGTGGTCGCCCTCGCGGCGCACACCGGCGACGAGCTGACCGTCGGTGACGCCCGTGGCGACGAAGATCGTGTTGCTTCCCTTGACGAGGTCGTCGGCTTCGTAGACGTGGTCGTCGAGCTTCAGTCCGGCGTCGATGCCCCGCTGCTTCTCGTCGTCGTCGCGCGGCCACAGCCGGCCCTGGATGTGTCCGCCGAGCGCCTTGATCGCGCATGCGGTCACGATGCCTTCCGGGCTGCCGCCGACGCCGACGCACATATCGGTGCGAGCGTTGTGGCGCGCGGCGTTGATGCCGCCGGCCACATCGCCGTCGCTCATGAGACGGGTGCCCGCACCGGCAGCACGGATCTCCTCGATGAGCTCGTCGTGACGCGGCCGGTGCAGCACCGAGACGACGATCTCGTCGACCGGCTTGCCCAGCGACTTCGCGAGGCGGCGGATGTTCTCGCCGATCGGGAGGCGGATGTCGACGACGCCGACGCCTGCGGGGCCGGTGACGAGCTTGTCCATGTAGAACACGGTCGAGGCGTCGAGCATCGTCCCGTGGTCGGACACGGCGATGACGGAGAGGGCGTTGTTGCGACCGGCGGCGGTGAGCGACGTGCCGTCGATCGGGTCGACGGCCACATCGCAGCGCGGTCCGCGGCCGCTGCCGACCCGTTCGCCGTTGAAGAGCATCGGCGCTTCGTCCTTCTCGCCCTCGCCGATGACGATCGTGCCGTCGAAGTCGACGGTGGTGAAGAACGCGCGCATCGCATCGACCGCGGCGCCGTCGGCATCCTCCTTCGCCCCACGACCGATGAACGGCACCGCCCGGATCGCGGCCGCCTCCGTCGCGCGGACCAGCTCGAGTGCGAGGTTCCGGTCGGGATGCAGGGGGCTCATATCGGCCGTCAGACTCACCATGTCGCCAGCCTAGCCAGCACCCGGTACGAATTGGGGCAAGTTCCGAGCCGCGACCGTCGAAGGAATTGTGTTTCTTTCACCAGGGGCAGAACCACCCCACGTCTCCCTCGGGCCGGACCGAGGCATCCGTCATCGCCGACAGCACGACGCTAAAGTCGAGGGAAGCCCCCTCACGACCAAGGAGCACTCATGCCCGTCGCCACTCCGGAGCAGTACGCCGACATGCTGGATCGCGCGAAGGCCGGTGGCTTCGCGTATCCCGCCATCAACGTCGCCAGCTCGCAGTCGATCAACGCCGTCCTGCAGGGCCTCACCGAAGCCGGTTCCGACGGCATCATCCAGGTGACCACGGGCGGCGCCGACTACTTCGCCGGTCACACCGTGAAGGCCCGCGCCGCCGGCGCGCTCGCCTTCGCGAAGTTCGCCACCGAGGTCGCCAAGAACTACCCGATCACCGTCGCCCTCCACACCGACCACTGCCCCAAGCCCGCGCTCGCAGACTTCGTGCTGCCGCTGATCGAGGCCTCCGAAGAAGAGGTGAAGGCCGGCCGCAACCCGATCTTCCAGTCCCACATGTGGGACGGTTCCGCCGTGCCGCTCGACGAGAACATCGAGATCGCGAAGGACCTGCTCCCCCGCCTGAAGAACATCAACGCCATCCTCGAGGTCGAGATCGGCGTCGTCGGCGGCGAGGAGGACGGCGTCCAGCACGAAGGCTCGAACGACGCGCTGTACACGACGGTCGCCGATGTGACGAAGGCCGTCGAGGCACTGGGCCTCGGCGAGAACGGGCGCTACATCTCCGCGCTGACGTTCGGCAACGTGCACGGCGTCTACAAGCCCGGCAACGTCAAGCTGCGTCCCGAGCTCCTCGGCGAGATCCAGGAGGGCATCGCCGCGAAGTTCGGCACCGGTCCGAAGCCGCTGGACCTGGTCTTCCACGGCGGCAGCGGATCGACCGACGAGGAGATCGCGCTCGCGGTCGCCAACGGCGTCGTGAAGATGAACATCGACACCGACACCCAGTACGCCTTCACCCGGTCCGTCGCCGGATTCATGTTCGCCAACTACGACGGCGTGCTGAAGGTCGACGGCGAGGTGGGCAACAAGAAGGCCTACGACCCGCGCGCGTGGGGCAAGATCGCCGAGTCCGCGATGGCCGCCCGCGTCGCCGACGCGACCCGGCAGCTCGGCTCGCACGGCAAGTCGCTCGCCGCGTAACGCGCCTTCGAGCAGCAGAGCACCGGATGCCCCGGTCCGGCCCCTTCGGGGGCTCGGGCCGGGGCATCCGCGGTGACGGGGCGGCCCATTGGGTCGCGTCCGCCGGGGCGACGTGCGATCCCGAGGGCCCAGAATCAGTCGGCGCCGGTCACATCCGCCCTCATGAGCACCTTGCCCGAGCTCACGGATCGGATCTCGACCGACGCGATCTGGTCGGGACTGAGAGCGGTGCCCGCACTCAGTCGTGCCGTGGCGCCGGGGAGCGCCTGCCAGCTCGATACTTCGCTCGTCGTGCCGTCGACGGCGGTGACGACCAGCGCGTAGGGCCAGCCCTCGCTCCCCTCGGCGCCGGTGTCGCCGTAGCTGCACACCATGTCGATGCGCGTGCCCCATGCGACGTCGGTGAGCTCCACCGTCGCGGTCACCGGCACGTCGGCCAGCGGCTCGAGCGCGATCACCTGCGCAGGCGTCGGCGGCACGATCGAGGTCGTCACGACGAGCACGACGGCCACGATCACCGCGGCGGCGGCGGTCAGTCCACCGATCCACCAGCCACGACGACGACGGGCCTGTCGCGTGCCGATCTCGATGACGCGTGCGCGGGCCGCGGCATCCGGCTCCTCCCGGACGACGACCGCCACCGGCGCGGACGCGAGCATGGACTCGGCGCGCTCGAGCGCGACGCGCGACAGCAGGCCGATCGTCGGCGCGACGTCCGCGATCGCCGCACGGCAGAGATCGCACTGCTCGAGATGCGACTCGAACGCTCGTCGATCGGCGGGACTCAGCGCCCCGAGGACGTAGGCGGCATCCCATTCCGCGAACGGGGCGTGCTCGGCGTTCATCGCGTCACCCCCTTCTCCTGTAGTGCGAGGCGCAGCGCCCGCAGTCCGTAGTGGAGGCGCGACTTGACAGTGCCCTCCGGAATCTCGAGTTCGGCAGCCATCTCGGCCACCGTGAGCGCGCGGAAGTACGCGCGGATGACGACCGCGCGGTGCTCGGCCGAGAGTGCTGCGAGAGCCTCCTCGATGAGGATCGTCTCGAAGAGGGCCTCGGTCGCGTCGGCGTGGACCCGCTCGGGCACGTCGTCGACCACGATCTCGCGCCGTCGACGCGCGCTGCGCACGTCATCGATCACGAGGTGCCGCGCGACCGTGAACATCCAGGACCTGGTCGACGCCGGCTCCTGCGCGAGGATGCGCGGAGTGCGCCAGGCTCGCAGGAGCGTCTCCTGCACGACGTCATCGGCGCCTGCGCGATCCCCGGTGAGGTGCACGACGTAGCGCCAGACCGGTCCCGCGTGCGCGTCGTAGAGCGCCGCGAGTCGCGCCGCGTCGTCGGCCGTCATGTCCACCTCCCGCAGGAGACACGAGGACCGGCATCCGGGGGTTCATCCGCGGGCGAGGCCCTCGCTTCCCCCGAGTATGGGGCTAGCGGATGCTGCTCACCAGCGCATCCCACACCGCGGGATCGTTCATGATGGGCACGAGCACGAGCATCGCGGACGTGAAGGTGAAGACGACGCCGCCGAGGAGCGGGATCCACCAGCTGAGCCGGCCGCGCCGAAGGCTCATCCACGACACGGCCGCGGTCACGAGCCAGCCGACCGCGAGCACGATCGCGGCGGCGATGCCCCAGGGACGGCCGGCGGCAGGATCGGACAGCTCGGCGTCCACGCCGAGGATGCTGAACATCGTCTCGGCGTACGACGAGTAGTCGATCAGCGCCGAGAACGACGAGATCACGTTGACGAGGCCATAGGCCAGCAGTGCGAAGGTGACGATGCGGTCGATCGGCCGCGACCGCGGAGTGCCCGGCTCCGCCGCTGCGCCGGCCTGCGGCGCCGGCGGCGCTGCGACCGGCTCGTCGGCCACGGGAGCGGGTTCGTACACCAGTCCGATGTCGGGCTGGGCGATCCGTGCCCGCTGCTCCTCGGGCGTCGCGTACTCGCCGTACTGCGGACGCGGGCGCGGGTCGGGGGTGGCGGTCATGCCCGGCCCCGACCGCCGAGGGCGCGGTCGTCGCGCTTGCCCGCGGCATCCTGGCGCAGCTCCTTGGGGAGCGAGAACATGAGGTCCTCCTCGGCGGTGCGCACCTCTTCGACATCCCGGTAGCCGGCGCCGGCGAGATCGGACAGCACCTCTTCGACGAGCACCTCGGGCACCGACGCGCCGCTGGTGACGCCGACGGTCTCCACGCCGTCGAGCCACGCCTGGTCGATCTCGTCGGCGTAGTCGACGCGATAGGCGGCCTTCGCGCCGTATTCGAGCGCGACCTCCACCAGGCGCACGCTGTTGGACGAGTTCGCGGAGCCCACGACGATCACCAGATCGGCGTCTTTGGCGACCTTCTTGATCGCGACCTGCCGGTTCTGCGTGGCGTAGCAGATGTCGTCCGACGGCGGATCCTGCAGCTGCGGGAACCGCACGCGCAGGCGTCGGACCGTCTCCATCGTCTCGTCGACCGACAGCGTCGTCTGCGACAGCCACACGACCTTCGACGGGTCGCGCACCTCGATGGTGTCGGCCTCGTCGGGAGAGTTCACGACGGTGACATGATCGGGCGCCTCGCCCGCCGTGCCCTCGACCTCCTCATGCCCCTCGTGGCCGATGAGCAGGATCTCGAAGTCGTCGCGCGCGAACCGCACCGCCTCGCGGTGCACCTTGGTGACGAGCGGGCAGGTCGCGTCGATGGCGCGCAGGCCGCGATCGGATGCCGCGTTCACCACCGCCGGAGACACGCCGTGCGCGCTGAAGACGACGTGCGCGCCCTCCGGAACCTCGTCGACCTCCTCGACGAAGATCGCGCCCTTGCTCTCCAGCTCGGTGACGACGTGGATGTTGTGGACGATCTGCTTGCGCACGTAGACCGGCGCGCCGAAGCGTTCGAGCGCCTTCTCGACGGCGATCACCGCACGGTCCACACCGGCGCAGTAGCCGCGCGGCGAGGCGAGGAGCACCCGCTTCTGTCCCTGGACAGGGATATCCTGGAGACGTTCACGCCGCCGCGGTACGCGCGGAACGGGCATGCTCACAGGTCGGTTCCCCACGGTGCTGCTGCTCACCCCACGAGTCTACGGGCGGCCGCTGTGCGCGGGCCGAGCGGCGACGACATCCGGTCGCGAGAGGACTTGATGACGACCTTCCAGCCCGAGCAGGTGCCCGGCGAGGCTCCCCCGGCCGATTCCGTGCGTCCGAAGGACTCCACACCGCAGACGCCGACGTCGGTCTCCCGGCTCAACGAGACCATCCGCGGGTTCATCCAGACGTGGGGCTCGGTGTGGGTCGAGGGAGAGATCACCTCGTGGAACGTGCGCGGCGGCAATGTCTTCGGACGCCTCAAGGACAATGTCACCGACTCCACCATCGCGTTCCGCATCTGGTCGTCCACACGCGAACGCCTGCCGGCCGACCTCAAGGTGGGCGATCACGTCGTCGCCTGCGTGAAGGCCGACTTCTTCGTCAAGACCGGTGATTTCAGCTTCGGCGTCTCCGCGATGCGCCACGTCGGCCTCGGCGACCAGCTCGAGAAGCTCGAGCGCCTCCGTGCACAGCTGCGCGCGGAGGGTCTGTTCGATCCGGCGCGCAAGCGGCCGCTGCCCTTCCTGCCGCACACGATCGGGCTCATCACCGGTGAGAACTCCGATGCCGAGAAGGACGTCCACCGCAACGCCGAGCTGCGCTGGCCGCAGGTGCGGTTCCGCACCAAGTACGCGGCCGTGCAAGGCGAGCGCTGCGTGCCCGAGACCATCGCCGCCCTCAAGGCCCTCGACGCGGCGCCCGACGTCGACGTCATCATCATCGCGCGCGGCGGCGGCGACCCGCAGACCCTCCTCGGCTTCAGCGACGAGCGACTCGTGAGAGCCGTCGCCGTGGCATCCACTCCCGTGGTCAGCGCGATCGGCCACGAGAACGATCACCCCCTGCTCGACGACGTCGCCGATCTGCGCGCCTCGACCCCGACCGACGCCGCGAAGCGCGTCGTTCCGGATGTCGCGGAGCAGCGCGCCCTGATCGCTCAGCTGCGCGCGCGTCTCACGGGTCGCCTGACCCAGCGGGTCGGCCACGACATCGCCCAGCTCGAACAGCTGCGCTCACGCCCCGCGCTGCGTGCGCCGGAGTCCATGCTGACCGCGCGGTCGCACGAGGTCGAGCTGCTCGTCGGCCGCGGGCGCGCCCGCGTGGATCGGAGCCTCGACGCCCAGGTTCAGCGCACCGCCGAGCTGCGTGCGACACTGCGCGCCCTGTCGCCCGCCTCGACGCTGGCTCGGGGGTACGCGATCGCCCACCTCTCGGACGGGGTCATCGTGCGCGATGCGGCGCAGGCACCGGCATCCGTCGCCGTCGTCGTCACCGTCGGACGTGGTTCGTTCGCGGCGCGCTCCGACGGCGAGATCGCCGAGACGGCGCCCTCCCCCGCTGCCGGCGACCCCGACAGCGGCACGGCCACGCCGATCTAGGATGGAAGCATGACGGAGTCGAGCGGAACCGCGTCCGACGTCGCCACCCTCTCGTTCGAGCAGGCGCGCGACGAGCTCGTGCGTGTCGTCGCCGAGCTCGAGCAGGGCGCGCCGACGCTCGAGCACTCGCTCGCGCTCTGGGAGCGCGGCGAGGCACTGGCCGCACGCTGCGACGAATGGCTGCTCGGCGCCAAGCGACGGCTCGACGCCGCCCGTTCGACCGTGGAGTCGTCGGCCGCGGAGGGCGTGTGATGGCGAAACCGCCTCCGATCGTCGCCGAGCTCGGGCGCGCCGAGACCCCCGACGAGACCGCGGCCCGCAAGGCGGAGTCCTCCCGCGTGCACCGGGCCAGCCAGAACACGCGCAACCTGGTCGCAGCCCTCATCGTGACCGTGGCCGTCGTGGTCGTCATCATCTTCGCGGTTCCGCGCGGCACACCCCCCGAGTCCGCGCCGATCGATGTCGCCGCCGTCGCGCAGAGCGTCGCCGCCGCAGAGGAGCGCCCGATCATCGCGCCCGATGCGCCGGATGCGTGGCGCGTGAACGTCGCCGCCGTGGAAGGCGACGGCCCGCGCGCCTGGACGCTCGTCTACGCGGACGAGACGTGGTTCCTGCGGGTTGCGCAGGGATTCGACGCCGATCCCGCGTGGCCGACCCGCATGCTGTCCGGAGCGAGCGTCGACGGCACCGTCTCGATCGGCGGCATCGAGTGGGATCGCTACGACATCGCCGATCCCTCGCGTGCCGGCAACATCTCGGTGGCACTCGCCGCGCAGGCGGGTGCCGACACCGTCCTGATCTACGGCAAGGCCGACCAGAAGACTCTCGAACAGGCGGCGGCCGCGGCCGCCCCCGAGGTCGAGCGACTGCGCGAGGCGAGCACAGCGACCGAGGAGGGCGAATGAGCGAGGACGGCACGGTGAGCGATCACCCGACTCCGCGGAGGGTGTGGCACGAGATGGCGCGGGGCAACGCCCGCTTCGTGAGCGGCGCACCCCGGCATCCGCGTCAGGACGTCGAGCGACGCCACGACCTCGCCGCCGGCCAGCGCCCTCGCGCCGCGCTGTTCGGCTGCTCCGACTCGCGCCTCGCGGCCGAGATCATCTTCGACAAGGGCCTCGGCGACCTCTTCGTGGTGCGCAACGCCGGGCAGGTCATCTCCGACTCGGTCGTCGGCAGCCTCGAGTACGCCGTCGCGGTTCTCGACGTTCCGCTGATCGTCGTGCTCGGCCACGACGAGTGCGGCGCCGTCAACGCGGCGATCGACAGCACGCGAGCGGATGCTCCCGCCCTGCCTCCGCACATCTGGCGCCAGATCGCGCCGATCGTTCCCGCAGTGCGCCGCGTCGTGCGCGCGGGCACCGTCGACGGCGTGCCGCCGATGACGATCGACCACGAGCAGGTCGGACGCGAGCATCTGCGCGACACCGTGGGCGAGCTGCTGCATTCGTCCGAGCTGATCAGCGACGCCGTTGCCGAGGGCCGGCTCGCGATCGTGGGCGCCAACTACCGACTCGCCGAAGGAACCGCCGTCCCCGACATCATCGTCGGCGACGCCGGAGACGACGACGCCTGAACACACTCGCCACCAACGGAGGAACGACGAAGTGACCGACATCGAGTACCGCATCGAGCACGACACGATGGGTGAAGTGCGCGTGCCCAAGGACGCCCTGTACGCCGCCCAGACGCAGCGCGCCGTCGAGAACTTCCCCATCTCGGGGGACCCGCTCGAACCCGCGCAGATCGTCGCGCTCGCGCGCATCAAGAAGGCCGCCGCCCTCGCCAACAAGGACCTCGGGACCCTGGACGGTGCGATCGCGGACGCGATCGCCCGCTCGGCCGATCGCATCATCGCAGGCGAGTTCGCCGATCAGTTCCCGATCGACGTCTACCAGACGGGCAGTGGCACCTCCTCGAACATGAACATGAACGAGGTGCTCGCGACGCTCGCGACGCAGGACCTCGGTCAGCCCGTGCACCCGAACGACCACGTGAACGCGTCGCAGTCGTCGAACGACGTCTTCCCCACCTCGGTCCACATCGCGGTCACGCAGGAGCTCATCGACGACCTCATCCCCGCGCTCGACCACCTCGCCGTCGCCCTGGAGGCCAAGGCCGAGGCCTGGAAGACGGTGGTCAAGTCGGGACGCACCCACCTCATGGACGCGACGCCGGTGACCCTCGGCCAGGAGTTCGGCGGCTACGCCCGCCAGATGCGCCTGGGCATCGAGCGCGTGCAGGCGGTGCTCCCCCGCGTCGCCGAGGTGCCGCTGGGCGGCACGGCCGTCGGCACCGGCATCAACACGCCCCTCGGATTCCCGCAGAAGGTGATCGAGCTCATCGTGAGCGACACCGAGTTGCCGATCACCGAGGCCAAGGATCACTTCGAGGCACAGGCCAACCGCGACGGGCTGGTCGAGGCATCCGGAGCCCTCCGCACCATCGCGGTGTCGCTGACGAAGATCAACAACGACATCCGCTGGATGGGCTCGGGTCCGAACACCGGACTCGGCGAACTGCACATCCCCGACCTGCAGCCGGGATCGTCGATCATGCCCGGCAAGGTCAACCCCGTGGTCCCCGAGGCCACGCTCATGGTGTGCGCGCGTGTCATCGGCAACGACGCCACCGTCGCCTGGGCGGGGGCATCGGGCTCGTTCGAGCTCAACGTCGCGATCCCGGTGATGGGCACCGCCGTGCTGGAGTCCATCAGCCTGCTCGCGAACGCCGCACGCCTGCTCGCAGACAAGACGATCGACGGGCTCGAGGCGAATGTGGAGCGCGCCGCCGCGTACGCGGGCATGTCACCGTCGATCGTCACTCCGCTCAACAAGCTCATCGGATACGAAGCAGCGGCCAAGATCGCCAAGCATTCCGTCGCCAAGGGCGTCACCGTCCGTGAAGCCGTCATCGACCTCGGCTACGTCGAGCGAGGCGAGCTGACCCTCGAGCAGCTCGACGAGAAGCTCGACCTCCTGTCGATGACCCACCCGGGCTGAACGTCCGCCCGTGTCGCCGAAGGCCGCGTCGCGGGATAATCGCAGGGTGGCCCGCTCACCCCGGCTGATTCCAGCGCGCGTCAGGATCCTCGCAGCGATCCTCGCTGTGGCGTGCGTCGGACTGGCGATCGTCGGCAGCGTCACTTTCCTCGTGCAGCGCGAACGCGTCATCCAGGAAGTCGACCATCGCCTGCGGGCGCAGATCGACGGGCTGCGCACGTTCGCCGACCCGACCGGATCGGAGACCTCCGGCGGCACGGCCGACCCCGCGGACGGCGCGACCACTGCGAGCGAGGTCGTCGACGTCCGCGACTTCGACACGCTGGACGACTTCCTCCGGGCAGCGATCGCGACCTTCGTGCCTGCGCGCAACGAAGGCGCCGTGGCCGTCATCGACGGCGAGCCTCGCTTCCGTCCGGGCACGCTGTCGGGCTTCGACATCTCGGAGAACGCCACGCTCATCGCGCGCGCGGTCGACGAGACCGCCGGCGGCGAGACGACGCGCGGAACCGCCACCACCGAGGAGGGGTCGCTCCGCTACATCGCGGTGCCGGTCTCGATGGCGGACGACGATCGAGAGGGTCTCTACATCCGCGCCGTGGACATGGGCGCCGAACTCGAGCCGGTCACCGCGGCGATGGCGACCTACATGATCGCCGCCATTGCCGTGCTGGCCGCGATCGGCGTCGTGGGCTGGTTCGTGACCGGGCGCCTGCTCTCCCCCATCCGGCACATGCGCGAGACGGCCGATGCGATCACCATCACCGACATGTCACCGCGCCTGTCGACCTCGGGGAACGACGACATCTCCGATCTCTCCCGCACGGTCAACTCCATGCTCGACCGCATCGAGGGATCGGTCGACGTGCAGCGCCAACTGCTCGACGACGTGCGACATGAGCTCAAGACGCCCATCACGATCGTGCGCGGGCATCTCGAACTGATGGACCCCGGCGACGCGGGCGACGTGGAGACGGCTCGCGAGATCGGCATCGCCGAGCTCGACCGGCTCGCACGCCTGGTCGAGGACATCGATCTGCTCGCGGCCGCCGAGGGAGACTCGTACCTCATCGGCGATGTCGACGTGGCGGCGCTCACGGCCCGGGTCGGCGAGCTCGTGGCGGTCATCCCCGGACACACCTGGACGGTCGTCGAGACGGCCACCGGACTCACCCGCGGCGATCCCGATCGGCTTCTCCAGGCCTGGCTGCAACTGGCCGACAACGCCGCCAAGTACACGCCCGAGGGCTCTGCCATCGAGATCGGCAGCGAGATCGAGGCCGACGGCGCCCGTCTGTGGGTCCGGGACCACGGTCCCGGCATCCCCCCGGCGTCCCGCCATCGGATCTTCCGGCGCTTCGATCGCGCATCGGGCAAGCGGTCGGTCGGCGGGTCCGGACTGGGCCTGGCGATCGTCGATGCCATCATGAAGGGGCACTCGGGAACCTGCGTCGTCACCGACACCCCGGGCGGCGGCGCCACCTTCACGATCCATCTGCCCGCCACGGCAGCCGAGCTGCCCGCTCCGGTCCGAGCGGGCGACGTCCTTCAGCGGGAGACATCGTCATGACAAGGATCCTGATCGTCGAGGACGAGCCCCGCATCGCGTCTTTCGTGAGTCGCGGACTCGAGTCGGCCGGCTACGAGACGGTGCTCATCGAGGACGGCGCCGAGGCACTCGCCGTCGCGCTGCGCGGTGACGCCGACCTTGTGCTGCTCGACGTGGGCCTGCCCACCATGGACGGATTCGAGGTGCTCCGCGAACTCCGCGCCCGGGGTTCGGTCGTTCCGGTCATCATGCTCACCGCGCGCTCCAGCACGCGCGACACGGTCGAGGGACTCGACGCCGGCGCCAACGACTACGTGCCCAAGCCGTTCACCTTCGAAGAGCTCCTCGCCCGGGTGCGCTCACGTCTGCGGGAGAGCACGCCGCAGCTGGGCGTGGCGGTGTCGCACGGCGACGTCGTGCTCGACATCCTGGCGCGGCGAGCAACCGTCGACGGCCGCGAGATCGACCTGTCGGCACGCGAGTTCGCCCTCGCCGAACAGTTCCTGCGCAATCCCGGTCGCGTACTCAGCAGGGAGCTGCTCCTCAGCCGCGTGTGGGGCCTCGACTTCGACCCCGGCTCGAACGTCGTCGACGTCTACGTCCGCTACCTGCGCGGCAAGCTCGGGTCCGACCACATCATCACCGTGCGGGGCGCCGGCTACCGCTGGGAGTGAAGCCCGCCACCCGACGAAGAAGCCCCCGGCGCTGGGGGACGCCGGGGGCTGGGAAGAGCCGGATTGGGGGATCCGGCCGCTATCGATCGCGCCGTTCTGGGGAATCGCGCGAGCGATCCTTCTTCGCACCGTGGCCGTTCCTCTCGGTCCGGTCACTGGCGCCGGCACCCGCGTTCGCGGGGCGCTCCTTCGAGGAGCCGGCGACGGCCCCCCAGGTCTTTTCGTGGGATCCGGTCGCCGGCGCCTGGGCGCGCCCGGCGTCGGACACTCCGTTTGTGCCCTGGTCGCCCCCGCCGGTCTGACGGGAGCCCTCGTTCTCGAACCTCTCGGCGATCGCGCGTTCGAGCCGCGCGATGAGGGCCTGGATGCGCTCATCCGTCCATCCACGACTCGCGGCCCAGGCGCGCACAGGATCCCAGGACCGGGATGCCTTGGCCTGGGCGAGCGCTTCGTCCAGGCTCGCGGGCGGCGACGGTGTCGTGGGTTTCGCGGGGGTCTCGACGATGGGCTTCGGGCTGCTCGGCACGACGACCTGAGCGTCGGGCGCCGGCACGACCTCGGCGCGAGGGGACGATGGCGCCGGTTCTGCGGGAGTCTCGGGCTCGACGGGCTCGGGCACCGGAGTCGGCGACGGGGTGACGGCAGGCGTCGCGGTGTCGACCGAGGAGGGCTGGGCCGACGGCTGCGTCGACGCAGGCACGACGACGGGCGCGGCGTCTATGGGCGACCCGGCTGAGTCCGAGAGGGCGAGAGAGTTCGTGATCGCGACGACGCAGATGACGGTGACGCTCGCTGCGACGGTGGCCATCCCACCGATCGCCAACCGCGTCCGACTCTCCACTTCGGCCTCCCATGCCGCCCGTGCCCCAGAACGGCACCTTCCCATGGTGTCAGACCGTCACCGACGGCACGCCGGGTGGGCGTGAGACTTTCCTCATATGGGAAAGCGATATCCCTTGGCCCTACCCGCCGAAGCGGGGCCGGGATGCGGCATCCCGACCCCTCCTCTCAGCGTTAGGCGAGCTCGCCTGCTTCGAGCAGATCGGTCACCAGCGCAGCGATCGCCGAGCGCTCCGAGCGTGTGAGGGTGACGTGACCGAACAGTCCGTGGCCCTTGAGCGTCTCGATCACGGAGGCGACGCCGTCGTGACGGCCGACGCGGAGATTGTCACGCTGTCCGACGTCATGGGTGAGCACGACCCGCGAATTCTGCCCCATGCGGCTGAGGACCGTGAGAAGGACGTTGCGCTCGAGCGACTGCGCCTCGTCGACGATCACGAAGGCGTCATGCAGCGAGCGCCCGCGGATGTGCGTGAGCGGCATCACCTCGAGGAGTCCACGCTCCACGACCTCTTCGAGCACGTTCGACGAGACCACCGAGCCGAGCGTGTCGAAGACCGCCTGCCCCCACGGATTCATCTTCTCGGCCTGGTCACCTGGCAGGTAGCCGAGTTCCTGACCACCGACGGCGAACAGCGGACGGAACACGATGATCTTGCGCTGCTGCTGTCGCTCGAGGACAGCCTCGAGTCCGGCGCACAGGGCGAGAGCGGACTTGCCGGTTCCGGCACGACCGCCGAGCGAGACGATTCCCACGTCGGGGTCCGTGAGCAGGTCGATCGCGATGCGCTGCTCGGCCGAGCGGCCGTGGAGTCCGAAGACCTCGCGGTCGCCGCGCACGAGCTTGTACGCGCCGTTGCCTGTGACCCTTCCCAGCGCGGACCCGCGCTCGGAGTGGATGATGAGGCCGGTGTTCACGGGGAGACCGCGCACCTCGTCGCTCGAGGCGACCTCGCTCTCGTAGAGGTCCGAGATGTCGTCGCCCGAGACATCGAGCGTCGCGATCCCCGTCCATCCGGAATCGACCGCCTGCTCGGCGAGGTACTCCTCGGCGATGACGCCGAGCGAAGCGGCCTTCACGCGCATGGGCAGGTCCTTCGAGACGACGGTGACCTCCTGCCCGTCCGATGCCAGGTGCATCGCGACCGCCAGGATGCGGCTGTCGTTGTCGCCGAGCCGCATGCCCGAGGGCAGCACGCCGGCGTCGGTGTTGTTGAGCTCCACGCGAAGGGTGCCGCCCTCGCCGACGGGGACCGGGAAGTCGAGTCGGCCGTGCTCCACGCGCAGCTCGTCGAGGTGCCGGAGCGCCTGCCGGGCGAAGTAGCCGATCTCGGGATCGTGCCGCTTGCCCTCGAGCTCGGTGATCACCACGACGGGGATCACGACGTTGTGCTCGGCGAAGCGGAAGAACGCCCGCGGATCGCTCAACAGCACCGAGGTATCGAGCACGTAGGTGCGGAGATCCGTATCCAGATCGTCCGTGTGCTCGATCCGCTGACTGTGCTGCTCGTGTGGTGCTCGTGTGGTCACAACCCACTCCCGCCCCGGGTGGAGAACCCGGCAGTCACGAGTCGACCTGGGTCACGAGTCGTGGTCCGAACGGCCGACTCGAAGGGGCGCCTTGCCCGATGTGATGAACGTACGTCCGCGCCCCGGCATCCCGGGTGCACGACACGCGCGGGATCATGTCGCGCAGGTTAATTTCCGGATGCCGCGCGCACGGCACCCGCCATCACCAGACGCGGGTCGCAGAGAACGCGGCGAGCGCGTCGCCGAACAGGCGGAGAGTGTTCGCGCCCGTGCCCACGTGAGGGGCCACGCGCACGAGACCGGAGCGCACGGTCACCGTGAGTCCGTGGTTGGCGAGCGAGGCAGCGAGCGGCGCGGCATCCTGCGGTGCGGGTGCGAGCGTCACGATGCCCCCTCGACGCTCGGGCTCCCGGGGGGTGAGCACGGGCACCTCGTAGCGGTCCGCGAAGTACATGACGTCGCCGGTGCGCGCACCGAGCTCGTTCTCGATCGCCGCAACGCCGACATCGACGATCTCGTGGAGCGCCGTCGACAGCCGTGCTGCGGCGAGCCCGTCGATGCCGCTGACGGTGAAGGCGCGGGCGGAGGCGGCCGGCGGAGGCACGCCGTCCGTCGCCACGCTGTCGTCCATGCCGCGGTACCCCGACAGCACCGGTGCGATGCGCTCGAGAGCCCGATCGCCATACCAGGCGAATCCGGTCCCGCGACCGGCGCGCAGCCATTTGTAGCCGTTGCCGCACACCACATCGGCCGCGGTGTAGTCGACATCGACCGTGCCGAAGGCCTGGATGGCGTCCACGATCAGCAGGCGGTCGCCGATGACCTCGCGGATCGCACCGAGGTCCGCCCGGAAGCCGGTCCGGAAGTCGACGAGGCTCACCGCGACCGCCCGGGTGTCGTCGGTGAGTCCCTCGCGGACGACCTCCGGCGTGATGAACCCGTCGGCCGGATCGAGCCACTGCAGCTCGATCGTGCCGAGGGCCTCGGCCGCGCGCGTGGCGGCGACCGTGAGACTGGGGAACTCGGAGCGGCCGAGGAGGAGTCCGCCGGCCAGGCCGTAGATCGCCTGCATGAGGCCGTACGACGTCGACGGCTGCAGGACGACGTGCGCGGCATCCGTCCCGATCAGCGTCGCGATCAGCTCGCGGGCCGCTCGCACGTGGTCGTCCACGAGCTCGATGCTGCTGCGCCGACCCGAGCCGAGCAGCTCGGTGTCGGCCTGTGCCTCTGCGCGCACGGCGGGCGAGAGCGGGCCGAACGAAGCCCAGTCGAGATACCCCGGTTCCCCATCGAACGACGCCAGGAATGAATCCAGATCCGTCACGGACACATTGTGGCACGGTCGTGCGCCGTGGCGGGGTGCCGTCTCAGCTGCCGAAACGACGGTCGCGCGAGGTGAAGTCGCGGATCGCACGCAGGAAGTCCACCTCACGGAGGTCGGGCCCGAGCGCTTCGACGAAGTAGAACTCCGAGTGCGCGGACTGCCACAGGAGGAAGTCGCTCAGGCGCTGCTCGCCCGACGTGCGGATCACGAGGTCGGGATCGGGCTGACCTCCGGTGTAGAGGTGCTCCCCGATCTGCTCGGGAGTCAAGCTCGCAGCGAGCTCCTCCAGCGACCCGCCCTCACCGCCGTGCTGGGCGATGATGCTGCGCACCGCATCCACGATCTCACTGCGTCCGCCGTACCCCACGGCGAGGTTGACGTGGAGCCCGGGGTTGTCCTTGGTGCGCTCTTCGGCGTCGGCCAGCACGCGCGCGAGCTCGGTCGGGAGCAGGTCGGCTCGCCCCACGTGCTGGACGCGCCAGTCGCGCTCGAGCGACAGCTCCTGGGCGAGCTCGGCGATGATCTCGATGAGGTCGGAGAGCTCCTTCGAGTCGCGCTTGCGAAGATTGTCGGTCGACAGCAGGTACAGCGAGACCACTCCGACGCCCACGTCGTCGCACCACTCGAGGAACTCGCGCATCTTCGCAGCGCCCGCCCGATGACCGTGCGCCGCCGATTCGTATCCGAGCTGCTTGGCCCAGCGACGGTTGCCGTCGATCATCATCGCGACGTGATGCGGGACGGCACGACGCTCGAGGCGACGACGGAGGCGATTGATGTAGAGCCGGTAGAGGGGCCCTCGTCCCTCGTTCGACCATACGCGCGCCACACGCCTACGCTACCCCGCCGCCGATCAGCGCCCTAGCGTGGCACCCGGTCTCAGAGCCACTGGGACTCAGTATGTTCCTGTTGCGGCATGCCGGGAGGCCTAGTCTTGGTGCATGAGTCGCCGCTCCCGAACTCCGCAGGGCCCCGAGGTTCCCGTCCTGCCCCTGCTGGACGCGGCCGCCGTCGACGCAGCCACGCCCGAACTCAAGCCCACCTGGCGGGGGTGGATCCACGCGGCCACCTTCCCGGTCGCGATCGTCGCGGGGATCGTGCTCATCCTCCTCGCACAGGGAGCGCCGGCGAAGTGGGCCTCGGCCGTCTTCATGACGACATCGCTGCTCCTGTTCGGCAACTCCGCGCTCTACCACCGGTTCAACTGGGGACCGACGACCAAAGCGGTGCTCAAGCGCATCGACCACGCGAACATCCTGCTCCTGATCGCCGGCACGTACACGCCGATCGCGGTGCTCGCGCTCCCCCCGCAACAGGGGGCGATCCTGCTCGTGGTCGTATGGTCGGGCGCGCTTCTCGGCATCCTGTTCCGCGTCTTCTGGATCCATGCGCCCCGCTGGCTCTATGTCGCGCTGTACCTCGCCCTGGGATGGGCCGCGGTGATGTACCTGCCCGACCTGCTGCGCGCGAGCGCGGCGATGATGATCCTCGTGGCCGTGGGCGGCCTGCTCTATACGGGAGGCGCGGTCGTGTACGGCATGAAGCGGCCCAATCCGTGGCCCGGGCACTTCGGCTTCCACGAGATCTTCCACGTGTGCACGGTCCTCGCCTTCCTCTGCCACTGGACCGCGTGCCTCATCATCGCGCTCGAGCCGTACTCGCCGTCGCTCGGGCTTCCGGGCTGATCCGACCGCGCCGGCGGATGCCGCGCCTCAGCGCTGCGGGGAATCGCCGGGATCGGCGTCCTGCTCCCCCGCGTCGACGCTCTCGTCGTCGGTGTCGGTCGCTGCGGCGGCCTCGGCGGCCTGCTGCTCGGCCTCGAGCTCCTCGTTGATGTCGGCGCGGACACGACCACGGCGGATGCGCCGGTTCATGTCCCACACCAAGAGGATGACGGCGATCGCGACGAACACGATCGCCAGGAACCCCCACACACCCGGCGTCACGGTCTCGGGGTCGGGGAGCTTCGGCGTCGGGGTGGGCGTCGCCGTCGCCGCGGCGCGCGCCAGTGCGGCGATCGCATCGTGCATGGGAGGTCCTCGTTCTGCTCTGGTCGGTCCGTCGGGTGGCGACAGCCGTGCTCCGGAGCGCATAGCCTGGAACCCCCAGCCTAATCTTCCGACGGACCCGTGATGACGACACAGGACATGCTCGACGAGCGCTACGGCCGCACGCGGTCGCCCCACCGCCGCTGGGTCATCGGCGCCGCCGTCGCCGTCGCCGCGATCGTGGTCGGGCTGTTCGTGTGGACGACGGTGGCGAACTCACTGGATGCCGTCGATGTGGACACCACCGGATTCGAGGTCGTCGACGAGCACTCCGTGATCCTCAGCTTCCAGTTCACGGCTCCGGTGGGTCGCTCCGTCGCATGCGCCATCGAGGCGCAGGACGAGGAGCACGGCGTGGTGGGCTGGCGGGTCGTCGAACTGCCTGCGTCGCAGGACCACGTGCAGGCGTTCCGCGAGACGATCTCCACCACGGCGCCGGCGACGACCGGTTTTGTCAACGCCTGCTGGGTGACGTAGTCTGGCTCGACTGAAGTCGATAGACGCCCTGGCCGGAGCCGGGGCGTTCGGTTTATCGCCAGTCCCCCGCCGACCGAAGGAGTCAGCCGTGTCGAACGACGCCCCCGTGACCTTCCTCACGCAGGATGCCTACGACCGCCTCGCCAACGAACTCGAGCAGCTCTCGACCACCGGTCGCGAAGAGATCGCCAAGCGCATCGAAGCCGCACGCGAAGAGGGCGATCTGAAGGAGAACGGCGGCTACCACGCCGCCAAGGACGAGCAGGGCAAGCAGGAGGCGCGCATCCGTACGCTGCAGCACCTGCTCAAGACGGCGACCGTGTCCGAGGCTCCCGAGTCCACCGGCGTCGTCGAACCCGGCACCGTGATCACAGCCGTCGTCGCAGGTGGCGAAGAGGTCTTCCTTCTCGGTAACCGCGAGATCGCCGTCGGCTCCGAGCTCGACGTCTACAGCGAGGCCTCTCCCCTGGGCGCCGCCATCCTCGGCCGAAAGGAAGGCGAGACGACCTCGTACACCGCGCCGAACGGTCGCGAGATCTCGGTCGAGATCCTCAAGGTCGAGACGTACAACGGGCAGTGATGCTCCTCAGGGTCGCGAGATCGGCCGCCGACGTCTGATCTGGCAGGCATGTAAGTTCGCGCTCACGCGGAACCGCACGCATTTCCGCACGCCCATGTGAGCCCGCGCTCACAGACCGGCACGCATTGCCGCACGCCCATGTGAGCCCGCGCTCACACAGACCGGCACGCATTGCCGCACGCATGTGAACCCGCGCTCACACAGACCGGCACGCATTGCCGCACGCCCATGTGAACTCGCGCTCACACAGACCGGCACGCATTGCCGCACGCATGTGAACTCGCGCTCACGCGCAGCGCCATCCCGCAGGATTTCGCCGGTATCGAGGACCCGTCGCCCCGGATAGTCCCGTGGAAGCGGAGATCTCCGTCGAAATGGCGGGCGGCAGATCCGCGAGGCATGTGTGAGCGTGAACTCACATGGCCCAAAGGATTGGTGCCACCAACAGCGCGCATAGGACCGGAGGCTCGGGCAGCGCGTGGCAGAGTGACGGAGCCCGACGCGAAGTGATCGGGCCGGGCGTCGCCGCTAGTCCGGCCTGACGGTCGGGGCGTAACCGGCCTGCTCCAGCACGGAGATCACATGGGCGCGGTGCTCGACGCCGCGCGTCTCGACGCTCAGCTGCAGGATCACCTCGCTGATCTGCAGTCCCTGGCCGTGACGGGTGTGCAGCACCTCGATCACGTTGGCTCCCGCCTGCGCGAGGAGCTCGGACACGCGTGCCAGCTGACCGGGACGGTCGGGAAGCGGGATCTGCAGCGTCATGTAGCGACCGGATGCCGAGAGCCCGTGCGCGACGACCCGCTGCAGCAGCAGCGGATCGATGTTGCCGCCCGACAGGACGGTGACGGTCGGACCGCTCGCCTGCACCTTTCCGGCCAGGATCGCGGCGACGCCGACGGCGCCGGCCGGCTCGACGACCTGCTTCGCCCGCTCGAGCAGCACCAGCAGGGCACGTGCGATGTCGTCCTCGGTCACGGTCACGACCTCGTCGACCAGCTCTTCGATGATCGCGAAGGGCAGGTCGCCTGGCCGCGCGACGGCGATGCCGTCCGCGATCGTGGGTCGCGTGGCGACCTCGAGCGGATGCCCCGCCGCGAGCGACGCCGGGTAGGCGGCGGAGTTCTCGGCCTGCACGCCGATGACGCGCACCGTGCGGCCGACGGCCGCCGCACGCGCCTTCACCGCTGCCGCGACACCCGCCACCAGTCCGCCGCCGCCGATGCCGAGCACGACGGTGTCGAGGTCGGGGATCTCGTCCATGAGCTCGAGACCCAGCGTGCCCTGCCCCGCGATGACGTCGGGGTGGTCGAACGGGTGGATGAACACCGCGCCGGTGCGCTCGGCGAACTCGGCGGCCAGGCGGAGCGGCGTCTCGACCGTCGCGCCCTCGAGCACGACCTCGGCGCCGTACCCGCGTGTGGCGAGGAGCTTGGGCACCGGAACGCCCAGCGGCATGAAAATGGTCGCCGCGATGCCGAGCGACTGGGCGGCGAGAGCCACGCCCTGGGCGTGGTTGCCCGCGGATGCCGCCACCACGCCGCGCGCGCGCTCCTCGGCGGTGAGGCGCGAGAGGCGGTAGGTGGCGCCGCGGATCTTGAACGAGCCGGTGCGCTGGAGGTTCTCGAGCTTGAGGTGCACCGGAACGCCCAGCAACTCGCTGAGGTGCTGCGACTCGTCCACCGGCGTTCGTGTGATGACACCGTCGAGGGTCGCCGCCGCGTGCTCGATCTCGGCGAGGGTCGGCGGTGCCAGCGGATGCGTGGCGGGCGAGGTCATGCTCACGGGTGGGTTCTCCTCTGGCGCGGAACAGTGTTCCAGATCAGGTCACCGGTCGGCCTTCGGCCGGTCTCCCAGGCCCGTTGCCCGAGGTAGACGGCCACGACGTTGACGAAGGCCGCCAGGGGCACCGCGAAGAGCGCACCGGGGATGCCGGCGATCATCGCGCCGCCGGCGACGACGAGGACGACGGCGAGCGGATGCACCTTCACGGCCGAGCCCATCAGGAGCGGCTGGAGCACGTGACCCTCGAGCTGCTGGACGCCGAGGACGACGATGAGCATCCACAGTGCGATCCAGGGGCCGTTGTACACAAGGGCGAGGAAGACGGCGACCGCGCCGGTGACGACGGCACCCACGATGGGCACGAACGCGCCCAGGAAGACGAGGACGGCGACCGGGATGGCGAGCGGCACCCCGAGCAGGAACGCGCCGAGACCGATGCCGACGGCGTCGATCGTCGCGACGAGCAGCTGCGTGCGCGCGTAGTTGACGACGGTCACCCAACCCGCACGACCTGCGCCGTCTGCGGCCGGCCGCGCCTTCTTGGGGAACAGCTTGAGCGCCCAACGCCAGATGCCGGCACCGTCGGCGAGGAGGCAGAGCAGGATGAAGAAAGCGAGGACGCCGCCGGTCAGCACGTGCCCGACGGTCGAGCCGATGGCGAGGGCGCCGGACCACAGCAGCTCGGCCTGCTGCTGCAGGAAGGCCCAGCCCTGCGCGAGCAGGTCGTCGATCTGCGCCTCGGTGAGGTGGAGCGGGCCGTCGATGAGGTACTGGCGGAAGCGCTCGACCGCTTCGACGGTGCTCGCCTGCACCGACGACCACTGGCGGGTGATCTGCCAGGCGACGAGCCAGAGCAGACCGCCGACGATCGCGAAGGTTCCGGCGACCGCGATGACGATGGCGAGCCACCGGGGGACGCGGTGGCGCAGCATCCACGTGAACGCGGGCCAGAGCAGGGCGCTGATGAGGATCGCCACGAGAAGCGGGATCACGAGCAGCTTGAGCTGGATGACCAGCCACACCCCGACGCCGATCGCCGCGGCGATGACCAGGAATCGCCACGAGTACGCCGTCGCGATGCGCAGTCCGCGCGGCATGCTGCCGGAGAGTTCCGTGGACACCACGCGGGTGCGATCCCGGAAGGCGTCGAACAGCGAGCCGCGGGGCTTCTCGTCGGGGCCGCTCATTCGGCCAGTCTAGGCGCGCCGCATGCCGCGCCGGTCATGCGTCCCGCCTCGACCGGGGTCCGATGACGGAGTGTCGGAGCCACTGGTTAGGCTGACCCGCGTGAAGTCGTCCCTGAGTGCGGCCGAGGCCCGCCGCATCGCCCTCGCCGCGCAGGGGTTCGCCCGGTCGCGTCCGCCCGTGGCCGGCACCCGTCAGCTCAACCTCGCGCTGGCGCGGATGGCGACGCTGCAGATCGACTCCGTCAACGTCTTCGCGCGTTCCCACTACATGCCGTTGTTCTCGAGGCTCGGCCCGTACGACACCGCCGCCCTCGACCGCCTGCTCTTCGCCCATCGGTCGCCTTACGTCGAGTACTGGGCCCACGTTGCCGCCTTCATCCCGGCCGCCGACTGGGGACTCTTCCGGTTCCGCATGGATGATCTGCGCGCCAAGTACGGCACGAAGGCCGACGGCTTCTTCCAGAGCAACCGCGAGATCGTCGAGTGGGTGAGGGCCGAGCTCGCCGACCGGGGGCCGCTGCGGCCGGCCCAGATCGAGCACGACGCGAAGCGCGGCGCGCGCGGCCCCTGGTGGGACTGGGACGTCGTCAAGAACGCGCTCGAGTACCTCTGGATGTTCGGCGAGGTCGCGATCGCCGGCCGCCGCGGGTTCGAGCGGCGCTACGGCCTGGCCGCCGACGTGATCCCGGCGGATGTGCTGGCCGCGCCGGTCCCGCGAGACGAGGCCATCCGCGAGCTCGTACGGCGCGCGGCCGTCGCGTACGGTGTGGCGACGGCCGCCGACATCGCCGACTACTGGCGCATCGCCAACCGGCCCGCGGTGCTCGCCGCCCTCCACGACCTGACCGACTCGGGTGAGCTCCAGCCCGTCACGGTCGACGGGTGGACGGTGGCCGGGCGTCCTGCGAAGGCCTGGCTGCACAGCGACGCGCACGTCCCCCGCCGCGTCGATGCCGCCGCGCTGCTCACACCGTTCGACCCCGTCGTGTGGTTCCGTGATCGGGCGGAGAGACTGTTCGACTTCGAGTACCGCATCGAGATCTATACGCCCGCCGCCCAGCGGCGGTACGGCTACTACTCGCTGCCCGTGCTCGTCGGCGACGACGTCGTCGGCAGGGTCGACCTCAAGGCCGACCGCGCGGCATCGACGCTGCGCGTGCAGTCCGCCTGGTGGGAGCACGGCCGCCCGTCCGATGCCGCCGCGCGCGTCGCCGACGAGCTCCGCGCCGCGGCCCGGTGGCAGTCGCTCGAAAGCATCTCGATCTCGCGGTGGGGCGATGCCGTGGACGACATCGCCGACGTGCTGCCCGAGGCCTCGCGCCACGACGCCGGCCCATCCGAGCCGGTCGCGCTCGCCCCCGACGAGCCCGCTAACGTGGAGCCGTGAAGCGCGGGGCGGTCGTCGGCATCGTCGGCGGCGTCGTCGCGATCGCCGCGGCCGCCGTCGGGATCTGGTGGTTCCTGTCACGGCCGCAGACGGCGGATGCCGCGGCCGGCGAGTACCTGCGCGCCCTCGAAGCCGGCGACTACGCGGCGATCGAGACCATGGCGGCCTCCCCGCTCGACGACGCGGTCGCGGCCGCCTTCTCGGGGGCCGAGTCCCACATCACCGACCCGCGGATCGTGAAGCTCGACGCCGGGACGGACGGCGAGCAGACCGTCGTGGCCGAAGTCGTCCTCGCCGGCGACGAGCACGACCTGACCTTCACACTGCGCTCGAGCGACGGACGCTGGCTCGTGACTGCGGACTCGCTCGCCGCAGTGCGAATCGACACCACGCTGGGCGGCGCGCCGGGCGGTGGCGATTCCGCCTGGATCGGCGGCGCACTCGTGCCGACCGGCGCAGACATCGCCGTGCTGCCCGCGGAGTACACGGTCGAAGCGGCCCCTCGCGGCATCCTCTCCGGCAGCACGACCGTCCCGGTCTCGAGCGATCGCGGGGTGCAGACCGTCGCGATCGACACGACGCTCGCGCCGGAGGCGACCGCGGCCGCTCAGGAGCAGCTCGACGCCTACCTCGACGCGTGCGCCGCCCCCGCGGCCACGGTGCCCGACCACTGCGGCATCCGGGTGCCGTGGGCTGCCGATCTCACCTCGCTCGACGGCATCGCGTTCCGCATCGAGGAGCGCCCCGCGCTCGCACTCTCCGCCGATGGCAGAAGCTTCGACGCGATCGGCGGAGTGATCGTCGCCACGGCCACCGGCGCCTCGCGAACCGGCGGAACCGGCGCGTTCACGTATCGGGCCGACGACTGGGCTCTGCGCGGAACGGTGTCCTTCGTCGGCGACGAGATGGTGCTGTCGGTGCGCTGACCTCACGCCTCGGGAAGACCGCGGATGTCGAGTCCCAGCCACTGCGCCAGGTCGCGGATCTCACGGTGCACCGCTTCGCTGGTCGCCAGGTCGAACGGCCGATCCTCGTGGATCGCGTTCACCATGAGCACTCCGGCCTTGCGGTCCGCTTTGGCGTCGAGTTTGCCCACGAAGCGGTCGCCGTGGAGGATCGGCAGCGCGAAGTAGCCCCATCTCCGCTTGGACGCCGGCTTGTACATCTCGAGCAGGTATTCGAAGTCGAAGAGGTCCTCCAGCCGGCGCCGGTCGAACACGAGACGGTCGAACGGCGAGAGAAGCACGGTCCTCGGTGCGAAGCGATCGAGGTCGGCGAGCGCGGCCGGATCGAGCCGCCAGGTGCCGGGCACGCCCACCACGGTCGCCTCCTCCCCCACACTCCCGACGTCGACGGGCTCGATCGGCTGGGCGATGCTCTTGCTGCGAGCGATGCCCAGTGACGAGAGGCGACGCTCTGCGCGCTCCCTCGCGGCCTCTTCGGGAGCGATCTCGAGCGCATCAGCGGGGTACACGCGGTCGGCGAGATCGAACAGGCGCCCGCCGGCGTCGCGTACCGAGATCGCGACATCCCCGTGCAGCACCAGCATCTCGAGCATCTGCAGCGTGTTGCGATTGTTGGTCCAGCCGGATGAGCGCCACGAGACCTGCGCGGTGTCGGGGATGTCGGTCGGCCGCAGCGGCCCGTCCGCACGGAGCCGGTCCAGCACCTCCTGGCGGAACACGGCGTTCGCCGCGAGCCATTCGCGTGCCTCCCGGGACTGCGGGCGGGCGGCCATCTCGTGCCGCAGAAGCGGCAGATCGGCCATCGTGCGATAGAAGCCGCCCCATTCGAAGATCGCGCGGTCCTCCTCGACGAGGCGGGCGAGATCGGCCGGCTGGTACGGCCATCCGAGGCGCGACCAGAGGATGAGGTCGGCGCTGGGCGCGATCGCAGCGGTCGGCTCGATGTTGATCACGGTGAGGGCGTCGACCGTCTCGACGATGCCCGCCGGGCGGTCGGCACTGAGAAGCTGGGCGCGCACCGCGATGCGGCGCGCCTGCTCCCGTGTCAGCTCGTGCGTCAGAACTGGACCCTCGGTGGCTCCGAGATCGCCGCGCCGTCGATGACCTCGAAGAACTCGCGCTCCTGGAAGCCGAGGTTGCGGGCGAAGAGGTTGTTGGGGAAGACCTTGATCTTCGTGTTCAGCTCGCGCACGCCACCGTTGTAGAACCGGCGCGAGGCCTGGATCTTGTCCTCGGTGTCGACGATCGACTGCTGGAGCTGAAGGAAGTTCTGGCTCGCCTGCAGCTGCGGATAGGCCTCGGCGACCGCGAACAGCGAGCGCAGCGCCTGCTGCATGTGTCCTTCGGCGACGCCGGCAGCGGCGGGACTCGTCGAGTTGAGCGTCTCGGCGCGCGCCCTCGTCACGTTCTCGAAGACCGCTTTCTCGTGCGCGGCGTAACCCTTCACCGCCTCGATGAGGTTCGGCAGCAGGTCGGCCCGGCGCTTGAGCTGCACCGTGATGTCGCTCCAGGCCTCGTCGACGCGGACGTTGAGCTGAACGAGCGAGTTGTAAGTCGCCCACAGGTAGATCCCCGCGATGGCGATCAACGCCACCACGATTACCACCGGGATCAGCACTTCCCACATAGCCGTGACTCCGTTCGAGGTTTCCCTCATCCTAGCGACGGCCGCGGTCGGCGCACGCGCCGGTGTCGATGACTCTCAGGCGTTACCCACCGAGGACGCGATCGAGATACGCGTTGGCGAACAGGCGATCCGGATCCAGCCGGTCGCGCAGCGCCGTGAAGTCGTCGAAACGAGGGTAGCGCTCCCGCAGGATCGCAGCATCCAGCGTGTGCATCTTGCCCCAGTGCGGACGGCCGTCGAAGCCGAGCATGATCTGCTCGATGGCCTCGAAGTACTCGGCCGGGTCGTCACGCCAGTACCGGTGCACGGCGATGTAGGCGGACTCGCGTCCATGGGCCGTCGAGAGCCACCGGTCATCGCCGGCGGCGAAGCGCACCTCGACGGGGAACGAGATCCGCCAGCCCCGCTCGTCGATGAGCGCCCGCATCGCCTCGAAGGCCGGACGCACGTTCTCGGCGGGGAGCGCGTACTCCATCTCGCGGAAGCGGACCGACCGCAGGGTCGCGAAGACGCGGTGCGAAGCATCCGTGAACTCGCGGCTGCCCCACATCTTCACCGAGAGCCGGTTGATGCCCGGAATCGTCGCCGGGATCGTCTTGGCGACCGAGCATGCGACCTGGTGCAGCCCGTTTCCGACGAGGGTGTCGTCGACCCACTTGCCCAGCCGCGGGAGCGGATGCCTCGGCGCGCTCTCGGGCAGACGGGTGTTCGTCTTGGTCATCGCGCGGTCGGTGTGGGGGAACCAGTAAAACTCGAAATGGTCGGCCCCCGCGACGCGGGCTTCGAGGCCGTCGAGCACCGCGACGAGGTCTTCGGACTGCTCCACGGCGTGGAGGATGAAAGCCGGCACGCACTGGATGGTCACTTCGACCAGGATCCCCAGCGCGCCGAGGCCGAGAGCGACCGCCGGAAGGAGCTCGGCGTTCTCGTCCTCGTTCACGACCAGGAGATCGCCGGATGCCGTCACCAGCGTCGCGCCGACGACCTGCGCCGCGATGCCGCCGAAGCGGGCGCCGGTGCCGTGCGTTCCGGTCGAGATGGCGCCGGAGATCGACTGACGATCGATATCGCCGAGGTTCTCCATCGCGAGGCCGTACGGTGCCAGAAGAGCCGGAACCTCGTGCAGGCGGGTGCCCGCGCGCAGCGTGACGCGCGAACGGTCGACGTCGACGCCGACGAGCCCGCCGAGGTCGGTGAGATCGAGCAGCACCCCGGGGGCGACGGCGATCCCGGTGAAGCTGTGGCCGGCGCCGACCGCCTTCACGGGGATTCCCTGCGCCGCGGCGGCGGTGACCGCGCGCCGGACCGCCTCCGTCGTGCGGGGGAACTCCACGCGCCGCGGCCGCACGGACTCGGATCGTCCCCAGTTCTGCCAGGTGCCGCCCGGTCGTGTCACAGGAAGGCCTTTCCCTCACCGCGGTACGTCGGGACCTCGTCGATGATGTCCGCGCCGTCCACGACGTGATAGCGATCGATGCGCTCCGCGAGCTCGCCGCTCTTGGAGTGCCGGAACCACACGCGATCGCCGACCGCGAGGTCTCGCGCTGCGGCTCCCTTGAGCGGGGTCTGCACCTCGCCGGCGCCCTCGCGCGGCATGGTGTGGAGTCCCGCGGGCCATACCGGCAGCGGCTGGCGCGAGGCGACCGGCGGCCCCGAGGCGATCCATCCGCCGCCGAGGACCGTCGCGACATCGTCCTGCGGCTTGCGGACCACTTCGAGCGCGAAGGCCGCGGCCGGCGCGAGATCGAACGCGCGGTAGCCGTCGAACAGGTGCCCGGCGAGGAGCCCGCTGCCCGCGGTCAGCTCGGTCACGGACTGATCGGACGCCGTGTACTCGAGCGATCCGGTGCCGCCGCCGTTGACGAACTCGAGCGGGGCGATGTCGCGCAGCGCCGAGACGATCTCGCCGCGCCGCTCCAGCAGCTCGGCGGACGAGCGTCGCTGCATCCAGCGGATCATCGCGTCGCCGGACCCGGTCGCATCGCCCTGCCCCGCGATCTGGGCCTCGTACATCATGAGACCGACGAGCCGGAAGCCCGGGCGGGCAGCGATCGCGCGACCGAGGGCGGCGACCTCGCCCGGCTCGTGAACGGGCGACCGGAAGACGCCGATGTGGCCGAGGGCCGGTGCGCGCCACGAGGCGTCGGCATCGATGGCGAGGCGGATCTCGGGGCGGGAGCCCGGCGCCGCGATCGCGTCGATGAGATCGAGCTGCGCGAGATCGTCGACCATGAGGGTCACTCTCGCGGCAGCGCGCTCGTCGGCGATGAGCGCCGCGATCGCACCGCGGTCCGCGGTCGGGTAGCCCAGGACGACGTCGTCGTGGGACTCGGCCAGCCACAGGGCCTCGGGCAGCGTGAAGGCCAGGATGCCGTGATACCCCGCCATCGCGAGCGTCGCGTCGATCGCCGCGCGTACGCGGACCGACTTGCTCGCGACGCGGATGGGAACGCCGCCGGCGCGCACCACCATGTCGAGCGCGTTGTAGCGCAGGGCGGGGAGGCTGAGGGTGGCGACGGGTCCGGAGATGCCTGACACCGCCTGGGTCAGGGCACCCCAGAAGGATGCTGGATCCTTCCAGGGCTCCGTCGCCGTGTTCGAGGACAGCAGGTCGAGGCTCATACGGCCCGCTTCGGGTGCGCGCGCATGCGCCCCAGCCTAAGCCCCGCCGCGACCGGCATCCGACCCCCTGTGGAGGGATGATCCGGCGAGTCTCGCGCGCACGCTCGCTCCGATCGCTCGCATCGCCGCGAGCACCTCGTCGCGCGTGGCCGGCGCGGCGCCGTCCTGCCACTGCGCGAGCACGGCGTATGCGAGGGCGTCACTGCCGGCGGTCACGACTCCGACGTCGGCCCGGACTCCGGAGTCGGTGCCGGTCTTGTTCCACAGCACGATGCCGCGGTCGGACTCTCGGTGCGCGAGGGGGTCGAGCCCGAACGCGCCGGCGACCATCGACAGATCGGCGCCGAGGGCCAGCCAGCTCACGACCTCGCCGCTCACACCCGCGTCCACGGCCTCCCCGCGGTGCAGCGACGCCGCGAGCGCGGACAGCTCGGTCGCGCTCCCCCGTGACAGCACGGGCGGATGCTTCGGCCCGCGCTCGTCGCGCACGCGATCGAGCAGCACCGTGTGCGTGAGGCCCAGCGAGGCGGCTGTGCGCGCGACGGCATCGAGTCCGACCAGATCGAGCAGCACGTTCGTCGCGAGGTTGTCGCTCACGGCGCCCACCAGTCGCGCCGCATCCGAGGCGGTC
This sequence comes from Microbacterium sp. SSM24, assembly GCF_025989145.1. Classification (NCBI taxonomy): domain Bacteria; kingdom Bacillati; phylum Actinomycetota; class Actinomycetes; order Micrococcales; family Microbacteriaceae; genus Microbacterium; species Microbacterium sp. SSM24. Next base: position 79,243 of record NZ_JAPDNQ010000001.1, read on the forward strand.
AGGGACGCGGCGTCCATCACCTGCCACAGACCGGAGTCGGCGACGCGCTCCGTCCCGCGCCGCACGGGCGCGTCGCGAGCGGCGTCGCCGGCAGCGAATCGGCGTGCGAGCTCCACGAGCAGCAGCATCTTGCCCACCGATGCCGCCGGCAGCACGCGGTCACCCTCGTACGAGGCGAGGACCGCACCGGATGCCGCATCCCGAACGCACGCCGACCATCGCAATCCTCCGGCGGGGTCGTCAGCGAGAGACGTGAGCACGTACCCCCGCTGGGGCTCGAACCCAGACTGAAGCGATTTTAAGTCGCCTGCCTCTGCCGATTGGGCTACGGGGGCGCCGCGCGAGCGGACGCCTCCACGCTACCGGTCAGCTCGCGGCGCCGGCCTTCGCGGACTTCTTCTCGGCCTTCGCCCGGTCGGCCTCGACCGCTTCGGGCTTGTCGGCCGCCTTGCCCGCGCCGCGGGGCTCGGCGGGCGGGGTGACCGCGGGCTGGGCCGGACGCGGACGGGCCGCGAACTCCTCGAAGACGTAGCGCGGGTTCTGGACGGCCTCGAGGTTGACCATGTCGCGGCCGAGCCAGAAGTTGTTCCACCAGCCCCACACCACGCGGAACTTGCGCTCCCACGATGGCATGGCCAGGCCGTGGTAGCCGCGGTGCGCGATCCACGCGATCGGTCCCTTGAGGGCGATCTTCCCGGACTGGAAGACGCCGACCCACAGGCCGAGACCCGCGACGGCGCCCAGGTTCTTGTGGAAGTACTCGCGGGGCACCTCGCCGCGGAGCACGGCGACGAGGTTCTTCGCGAGCAGCTTCGCCTGGCGGACGGCGTGCTGCGCGTTGGGGACGCAGTAGCCGCCCACGCCGCCGCCCGACAGATCGGGCACGGCGGACACGTCGCCGGCGGCCCACGCGCCCTCGACGACCTCTTCGGCCGAACCGACGCGCAGGTCCGCGCGGGTGCGGATGCGACCGCGCTCCTCGACGGGCAGATCCCCGCCGCGCACGACGGTGGGGTTTGCCATCACGCCGGCGGTCCAGATGATGAGGTCGCTGGGGATCGTCTCACCGGTCGACAGCTCGATGTTGCCGTCGACGGCGCCGGTCACCTGCGTGTCGAGGTGCACCGCGGCACCGCGGTGGGCGAGGTTCTTCAGCACCCACTCGCTCGTCTTCAGCGACACCTCGGGCATGATGCGGCCCATCGCCTCGACGAGGTGGAAGTGCGTGTCGTCGAAGGTGATCTGCGGGTAGCTCTTCACCAGCGAGGAAGCCAGCGAGCGGAGCTCGGCGAACACCTCGATGCCGGCGAAGCCGCCGCCGACCACCACGACGGTGAGGAGGCGGTCGCGCTCCGGACCGGGGGGAATCGTCGACGCCTTGTCGAAGTTCGACATGAGGCGGTCGCGGATCGCCACGGCCTCTTCGATCGTCTTGAGCCCGATCGCGTTGTCGGCGATGCCGGGGATCGGGAAGGTGCGCGACACTGCGCCGGCCGTGACGACGATCTGGTCGTACTCGAACTCGTACGGCTCGCCCGCGACCGGGGTGATCGTGGCGACCTTGTTCGCGTGGTTGATGCCGGTGACCTTGGCCGCGACCACGTTCGTCTTCTTCAGGTGACGACGCAGCGCCACGACCGAGTGGCGGGCTTCGATGGAGCCTGCGGCGACCTCGGGCAGGAACGGCTGGTACGTCATGTAGGGCAGCGGGTCGACGATGGTGACGTCGGCCTCGCCCTTGCGCAGGTGCTTCTCGAGCTTCCAGGCCGTGTAGAAGCCTGCGTATCCGCCACCGACGATGAGGATCTTGGGCACGGTGTTGGTCACGTTTGGAGGCTCCTCCTGTGTCAGCGGCTCGGCGCGCGGGACGCCAATCGGATGCGTCGGACAGCTGCGGTGACGCCGAGCGCCACCAGTATAGCCGCCACGGTGCCGACCGAGAGCGGCAGCGTCCCGTAGAGGACGGTGTCCCGGGACGGGAGCAGAGGGGATGCCGCGCGCTCGAGGGTGTCCGCGGGAGGCAGCGGTGCCACGACGACGGCCTCGGCGGGTCGGGAGGGCGTCGGATCGCTCTGAGCGCGCCGATACACGCGGATCCACTCGGCCAGGCTCCCCATCGGATTCTCCGTCACGGCCGGCACCGACGCGATGACGGCGGCCGCGGCATCCACCAGCCCGTAGCCGTACAGCGGATCGGGCACCGCGGTCGCTCCGGCGGCCGGTCGCGCCGTCGCGATGATGCGGTTGATGACGTTCTCGGCGTCGAGGTCAGGATGCGCCGCGCGCACCAGAGCGGCGATGCCCGCGACGATGGGCGCGGCGCCGCTCGTGCCGTTCCACAGCACGAGCCGCCCGTCCGCCGACACTCCGACGAGGTCCTCGCTGGGCGCCGAGACGCCGAGCGTGATTCCCTGCGTCGACGCCTCGACGCTCGCCTTCCCGCCCGGGTCGACGCCCGCGACGGTGAGAACGCCGGGGATCGTCGCGGGAGCACCCACGCGGGTGGTGCCGCTCCCCCGGTTGCCGGCGGCGACGATGATGACCACGTCGCGGTCCATCGCGTACAGGAACGCCTCATCCCACGACTCGTCCCAGTCGGGGACGTTCGTCGTGAGAGACATGTTGATGACGTCGGCGCCGTTGTCGACCGACCAGTGGATGGCCTCGGCGATCTGCTCGGTGAAGCTCTTGGTCGCCGACGACCCGAAGCCCACCGACACCGACAGGAGGTCGGCTTCGGGGGCGACGCCGATCATGCCGGCATCCGGACCGGTGCCGCGACCGGCGGCGAGCGAAGCCACCCAGCTGCCGTGGTTCGAATCGACGGCGCCGACGGGCGTGCGGCCGTCCGGGGTTCCGACGCCCGAGACATCCGTCCCGCCAACGACCGCACCCTCGAACTCCGCCGGTCCCTTGCTGATGCCGGTGTCGATCACGGCGATCCTGACGCCCTTGCCGCGGGTCGTCTCCCACGCCTTCGCGATGCCGTAATCGTCGAGCCAGTACTCCGCCGCACGAACCGGGTCGTCCTCCGTCGTCGACGGCGGGACCGCGAGCGGGACGACCGCGGAGGCGGGCGCCGCCCCCAGCAGGGTCAGCGTGACGGCGGCCGCGGCGATCGCAGCGAGGACGCGACGGGTCATCCCGCCGTCCCGGGCTCGGCGCACACGCACCGCTGCGGCGACCACGTCGATCGTTCGAGCGCGCGATCGCCGATCGGGTTCACGCCGGGACCCGCAGCCAGCGCGTGACCGGCGAGCGCGTGGAGGCACTTGACCCGCGTCGGCATGCCGCCCGCGGAGATTCCGTCGATCTCGTCGACCTCGCCGTACGCCGCCCGGTCGGCCAGGTACGCCTCGTGGGCCCGCGCGTAGGCGGCCTGCAGGTCTTCGTCGGCGGCGAGCTCGTCGTTCAGCTCGCGCATGATGTGGTCGGCCTCGAGCGCCGACATCGCCGCCGTCGCGGCGGGGTGGGTGAGGTAGTAGAACGTCGGGAACGGCGTGCCGTCGGGAAGTCGCGGCGACGTGGCCACGACCGTGGGATTGCCGCACACGCAGCGCGCGGCGATGCCCACGGCTCCCCGCGCGGGTCGGCCGAGCTGCGTCTGCAGCACGGCGAGGTCGGCCTCGCTGGCAGGGGGGAACGGCACGGTCGTCACGTCCGCAAGGCTACCTGCGGCGGCTGGGACACCGCTGGACCGTGACCCCTCGAGAACACCGCGGTCACGGCGTGGTGGACGGCGTGGGCTCCTGATCGGGAACCCCGATGGTCGGCGCCTTCACCGTCTGGGAGAGCCCGGCGGCGGTCACGGATCGGACGAGCTGCGACATCCAGTCGGTACGCGTCTGCTCGACATCCTCGCTCACCGGAACCTGCTCCTGGGGCGCGAGCTCCGGCGGCAGGTCGTTGTCGACGAGATAGACCACTTCGCCGGGGCGGACGTAGTAGAGCCGCTCACGAGCCTGCGTGGTGATGTACGCGGGGTCGCTCCATCGATCGCGCTGGGACTCGAGCTCGGCGACCTCTTCGCCGCTGAGCTCCACGGCGGCTTCGAGCGCCGCGATCTGCTGCCGCTGGTCGACGTACGTGCCGATCGTGGGCACGAGCACGAAGGCCGCGAGCACCACGAGGCCGAGCATGATCACCATGAAGCCGGAGAGCCGGATGCCGCCGAGCCAGCCGCGGACATCGACCGGGCGCCGCTCGGCACGACGCCGGGAGGGACGGGAAGGGGGAGCCGTCGTCTTCGCCACGGCTCCCCCTCTCTCGTCAGTGCTCAGCCTGTGAAGCGCGGGAAGGCCGCACGGCCGATGAACGTCGCCGCGTCGCCCAGCTCTTCCTCGATGCGCAGAAGCTGATTGTATTTCGCGACGCGCTCGCTGCGAGCGGGCGCGCCGCTCTTGATCTGACCGGCGCCGGTCGCGACGACCAGGTCGGCGATCGTCGTGTCTTCGGTCTCGCCCGAGCGGTGCGACAGCATCGCGGTGTAGCCGGCGCGGTGCGCCATGTCGACGGCGTCGAGGGTCTCGGACAGGGTGCCGATCTGGTTCACCTTGACCAGCAGCGAGTTCGCGACGCCGCGCTTGATTCCGTCGGCCAGACGCGTGGGGTTGGTCACGAACAGGTCGTCGCCGACGAGCTGCGTCCGGGTGCCGAGCGCGTCGGTGAGGGCCTTCCAGTTGTCCCAGTCGTCCTCGGCGAGCGCGTCCTCGATCGTGACGATCGGGTAGTCGTTCACCAGCCCGACGTAGTACTCGGTCAGCTCGGCCGCGGTCCAGTCCTTGTTGTCGAGGCGGTAGACGCCGTCGTTGAAGAACTCGGTCGCGGCGACGTCCAGGCCGAGGGCGATGTCGCTGCCGGGCGTGAAGCCGGCCTTCTCGATCGCCTTCACGAGGAAGTCCAGGCCCTCGCGGTTGCTGGGGAGGTCGGGCGCGAACCCGCCCTCGTCGCCGAGGCCGGTCGCGAATCCTGCGGCCTTCAGCTCGCCCTTGAGGACGTGGTAGACCTCGGTGCCCCAGCGCAGCGACTCAGAGAAAGTCTCGGCGCCGATGGGTGCCAGGAAGAACTCCTGCATGTCGATGCCGTTGTCGGCGTGCTCGCCACCGTTGATGACGTTGAACAGCGGCACGGGAAGGATGTGCGCGTTGGGTCCGCCGAGGTAGCGGAAGAGCGGCAGATCGGCGGCGTCGGCCGCCGCCTTCGCGACCGCGAGGGACACGCCGAGGATGGCGTTCGCGCCCACGCGGCCCTTGTTGTCGGTGCCGTCGACCTCGATGAGGATCTCGTCGATGATGCGCTGCTCGCTGGCGTCGACGCCCTCGATCGCGGGGCCGAGCTCGTCGATGACGGCCGCGACCGCCTTGAGGACACCCTTGCCGCCGTAGCGGCTCTTGTCGCCGTCGCGCAGCTCGTACGCCTCGAACGCTCCGGTCGACGCGCCGGAGGGGACGGCCGCGCGCTGGACGATTCCGTCGTCGAGCAGCACCTCCACCTCGACGGTCGGGTTTCCGCGCGAGTCGAGGATCTCGCGCGCGCCTACAGCCTCGATCAGTGCCACAGGGGACTCCTTGCTTGTGGAGGGTGGTTCTTGGGGAGCGTCGTCGGTCCGCGTTCGAGTCTAGTGACCGGGATGCCGCGGCACAGGCGCGCCCGTCATGAGGCGCCGTCGGGCGCCGTTCACACCACGACGGCGATGGCGACGCCGTCCCAGCCCTTGAGGTCGAGCGTCTGCAGCGCGGTCGCGTCGAAGCGGGGGTCTCGCCCGAGCATCTCGAGCCCCCGCTGCACGCCGATGATCTGCGAGTTCTCGGTCGCCGGATTGGCGACCTCTCCCCCGCGCACGGTGTTGTCGACGACGACGACCGTGCCGGGGCGACCGAGCCGCGCGGCCCAGTCGAGGTAGATCGTGTTCGACTCCTTGTCGGCGTCGATGAACACGAGATCGAACGGCGGACCGCCGTCGAGGGTCGGGAGCACATCCGCGCCGCGCCCGAGCATGATGTCCACCTTGTCGCCCACGCCCGCCCGATCGAGGCTCGCCCGGGCGATGTCGGCGATGCGCGGCTCGGCCTCGATCGTGACGACCCTGCCGTCGGCGGGGATGCCGCGCGCCATCCAGATCGTCGAGTAGCCGCCCAGGGTGCCGATCTCGAGGACCCGCCGTGCGCCGCTGATGCGTGCGAGCAGGTTCAGGAACTTGCCGTTGACGGGCGCTACCTCGATGGCCGGCAGACCCGCCGCGTTCTGGTCGGCGACCGCATCCTCGAGAGCCGGGTCGTGCCCGATCAGCGTCTCGGTGAGGTAGGCGTCGACGCGACGCCACTGGTCGGGGGTCGGATCCGTCATGTGCCCAGCCAACAAGCGACGGACCCGGCCCGTCAAGAGCCCGGATTGTGGGCGGCCGACAAACGATGCCGTTCCGCTGAGAAGCGGCGGGCAGGATGGGCGCATGCGAATCACACCCCGCCGACTCGCCGTCGGGATGAGCCTGTGGGCGCCCAACCTGTGGAGCGGCATCCGCATCAGGAGCTTCTCCGAGGACTGGACCCACGCGACCGTCGAGCTTCATGTGAACGTCATCACCCGCAACTACGTGAAGACGGCCTTCGGCGGATCGATGTCGGCGATGACGGATCCGTACTTCTTCATGCTGCTGATGCATCAGCTCGGCCGCGACTACGTGGTGTGGGACACCCGCGGCGAGATCGAGTTCGTCAAACCCGGCCGCGGCGTCCTGACCGCGCACTTCGCCGTCCCCCGGGAGAAGGCCGAAGAGCTGCGGGCGCGTGCCCGCGGCGGCGCGAAGGTGCTCGAGTGGTTCGAGACCGAAATCACGGATGCCGCGGGAGACGTCGTCGCCCGGGTGCGCCGAGAGGTGTACGTCCGCGAGAAGAAGCGTGTGACCGCGTCGGTCTCCGCCTGACGCGGCGCGCACGTTCTCCGGAGAAGCGGTGTCGTCAGCGACCCCTGACCCCGGAATGGAGCGCCTCGAGCACCGACGGGAGCAGCGCCTCGGCGGTGCGGCGGTAGCCGAGCGCGCTGGGGTGGAACCGGTCGAGACTGAACATCTCGTCGGGCTGGGCCACGAAGAACGGTCCGACGGCGCGCCGCAGCGACACCACGTGCGCGCCCGCCCGGGTCGCGGCATCCGCCTGAGCCTCGGCGAGCTGACGGGACATGCGCGAGCCGAGCGTGCGAAGGGGCTGGGGAACCGGCCGCAGGGCACCGAGATCGGGGCAGGTGCCGACGACGACCTCCGCCCCGCGGCCCCGCAGCCGCGCGACCGTCGCCGCGAGATGGGCGGCAGCGGCGGGGATCGGCACGCGGTGCGTGACGTCGTTCCCACCGACGATCACGACCGCCACGTGCGGACGGTAGTCGGCGGGAAGGCCGTCGACCTGCGCGGCCAGCATCGAGGATTCCGCGCCGACGACGGCCGCCGTGTGCAGGCGGACCGGCCGGTGGGCGTGGCGCGCGACGCCCTTCGCCAGGCGGGCGCCGAGGGTGTCCTTGCGTCGCTGCGCGCCGAGGCCTGCCGCGATCGAATCGCCGAACAGCGCCAGCTCGACAGGCTCGCCCTCGTGGCGACGGCCCCACACGCGATCCGCGTTCACCGCGTCCTCGCCGAGCGGTTTGCCGATGCGCCGGCGCGCGATGCGCGCCTGGCGGTGCAGCAGGGATCGGACTCCCGCCACGGCGGCGCCCGCGACCACGACGGTCGCGGCGCTCACGACGACGGCACGAGGGCGGCGCATGGCGACATCCGACCGGGCGCACGTGAACGACGGACGTCACGCGGGTGACGGGCCGGTGGCGCAGGCGTCAGCCCGCGAGCTCCTCGACGGCGGCGGCGATGCGACGCTCACGGGTCTCGGGCTTCTTCGCCTCGGCGACGCCGCGCGCAAGTTCCTTGCGCCGCGAGTAGGCGAGGGCGTCGAAGGCGGCCTGCACGCCGGCCGCGTGGAGGGCGGCGGCGAGATCGTCCGGCACCTCGACGACGCGCTCCTGCTGATCGAGGTCGATCGTCGCGTCGACCGCGTCGCCGAAATCGACACCGAGCTGCGCGCGGTTCGCCTTCGAGATGCCGATGAGGTTGCGCCCGTCCATGACGCCCAGCCGCAGTCGCGCGGAGCGATCGCCGATTCCGACGATCACGGCGGCGCGCTTGCCGCCGCCGAGTTCGGCGACCTGTTCGTCGGTGAGTTCGATCGCCGTCGCCGGTCCGAACGGGACGAGCACGGCGTGGATGCGCAGAGTCATGCGACGATCATGCGCAGACCGCGGCATCTGGGGCAACCGGATGCCGCGCCCGCGGCTCACGCGAGCGGTTTGACCTCGAGCGAGCCGACAGGGGTGCCGGCGACCACGGTCGCGAACGAGGTGAAGCCGTCCGCGGCGGCCCGCTCGAGCAGCGCCTTGAGGTTCTTCGTTCGGTGCTCGAGCCGCACGCGCGACCCGGCTGCGACGAGCCCGGACTTGTGGGCGAGCAGTTCGCTGTCAGGCACATCGCGGTCGTGCACGAGCACGATCGCGCTCGCGCTGTCGACGTCGGCAGCGTCCACGAGGTCGACGAGGCGTTCGAAGCCGATCGAGAAGCCGACCGCCGGCACGTCCTGGCCGAGGAATCGGCCGATCATGCCGTCGTACCGACCACCGCCGCCCAGTGAGTAGTCCACGGACGGATGAGCCAGCTCGAAGATCGTGCCGGTGTAGTACCCCATGCCACGCACGAGGAACGGATCGAACACGAGCGGGATGTCGGAGAGCGCGCCGTCCGCCCCGCCGCGGGCCGCGGCGACCGCCGCGCCGATCCCCGTGAGGTGCGCGACAACATCGTCCGGCGCCCCGGCGGGGAGGAACTTCCGGATCTGCCGCTCGCCGTACGGGTGGTACTCCATCGTCATCGGACGCGTCAGGAACTGCTCGAACACATCCACCGCCGATGCCGTGGCGCCGCGCTCGCGCAGCTCGGCCGCGACCCCCGCGGGCCCGACCTTGTCGAGCTTGTCGATGGTGATCAGCACACCCGGGCGCTCCTCCGGGGTGAAGCCGAACGCGTCGAGCATCCAGTCGAGGACGCGCCGGTCGTTGATGCGCACGCTGCCGCCCTCGAGCCCCAGGGCGTCCAGCGTGTCGAGCGTCGCGACGATGAGCTCGGACTCGGCGCGGGCCGAGGCATCCCCCATGATGTCGATGTCGCACTGCACGAACTGGCGATACCGGCCCTTCTGCGGACGCTCGGCGCGCCACACGGGCGCGATCTGGATCGAGCGGAACACCGTCGGCAGCTGGCCGCGGTTGGTCGCGTAGAAGCGAGCGAGGGGCACGGTGAGGTCGTAGCGAAGGCCGAGATCCGTGAGCTGCGCCGGGTCGTCTGCTGCCGCCGCGATCGACGCGGCGTCGAGCCCGCGCTTGAGCACGTTGTAGGCGAGCTTCTCGTTGTCGCCGCCGATGCCCGCGTGCAGCCGCGCATGCTCTTCCATGACCGGTGTTTCGATCTCGTCGAATCCGTGCGCGCGGTAGCGCTCGCGGATGACGGCGAGCACGCGCTCGCGACGGGCCTTGTCGGCGGGGAGGAAGTCGCGCATGCCGCGCGGCGGGTTCACGGATGCCACGGCTCTAGCTTTCCAGATCTCAGCACTCGGTCACTCCTCGAGCGGGCGCGGTGCTTCGGTGCGCCGCGCGGCGCCGCGCGGCGCCGCTCGAATAGTCTCCCGTTCTTGCGTGTGCGTTCGCGTTCACATGCACCTGATCCGGCTCGAGGGCCGGCCCGTGGAGGGTTGTATGACCCGGAACTCACATGCTCCCGACCCGGCGAGCGCGGACCGTAGGTGGTGTGTGACCCGGAACTCACATGCTCCTGGTCCGGCCCGTGGAGGGTTGTGAGCCGGAACTCACATGCCCTGACCTGGCGAGCGCGGCCTGTGGAGGGCTGTGTGACCCGGAACTCACATGCCCCTGACCTGGCGAGCGCGGCCCGTGGAGGGCTGTGTGACCCGGAACTCACATTCGGCTGCGGCGCATGCAGGCTCCTCGGCACCCTCCAGAGGCCGACTCCCGCCTGCGCCAGTCAGTGACGGTCGGCGCTCTCGGCGGAGCGGATCTCGGCGGCGAGCCCACGCAGGCGCTCGCGCACGGCGCGCTCGGCATCCCAGCCCTGCGCGCGCGCGGTCGCGACGAGCGCCAGAAGCGTCTCGCCGAGCTCTGCCTCCGATGCCGGCGCGGTCGCGGGCTCGATCCGCACGCCCACGGCAGCGCCCTTGCCCAGCAGCTTCTGCGCGAGGGCGAGGGACGGCATCCGCTCGCTCACGCCGTCCAGCACGCTCGTGCGCGAGCTCTTCTCGGCCGCCTTCGCCGCGTTCCAGTGCACCAGGACCTCTTCCGGCGTGTTCGCGACGGCATCGCCGAAGACGTGCGGATGCCGTCGCACCATCTTGTCGGTGAGACCCCGCGCGACGTCGTCGATGTCGAACGGGTCGTCCGTGTCGCGCGACGCGATCTCGGCGTGGAAGAGCACCTGCCACAGCAGGTCGCCGAGTTCTTCGCGGAGCTCGGCGCGATCGTCCTCCTCGACGGCGTCGATGAGTTCGGCGCTCTCCTCCACCAGATACGGGACGAGCGCCCGATGGTCGATCTGCTGCGTCCACACGCACCGGTCGCGCACGGTGCGCATGGTGTCGGCCGCGGCCCGCAGCGGGTCGGACGCGCTCACGCCGTCGCCGTGTCCGTCGCCTGAGCCTGCCGCCTGTGATGCCATGCCCGCCACGATACGAGGAACCCGGCCGCGATGAGCGAGATGACCGATCCGGCGAGCACGCCGAGGACCGCCTGATCGCGGATCTCGGGCATGCCCCCGAAGGCGAGCTCGGACAGCAGCAGCGACACCGTGAACCCGATGCCTCCGAGCGCGCCGGCGGCGAGCAGATCCCCGAACCTCAGCGGCGGCGCCGCACCCCGCCCGCCGATCCGCAGCGACACCCACCCGAACAGCGTGATGCCGAGGACCTTGCCCACCGGGAGCGCGACCAGGATGCCCCAGAACGCGGGCGACAGCTCACCCGCCGACACGGAGGGGATCACGACGAGCGCCGCGTTGAACGCGAAGAGGGGAAGCACGACCCCGTTCACCCACGGCTCCAGCGCGTGCCGCACCCGCAGTGCGGGCCGCTGCGCCATCGCGAGGCCGAGCGCCACGCCCGCGATCGTCGCGTGCACGCCCGAGGCGTAGACGAACGCCCACGCCAGGATCGCCAGGACCACGAGCGCGAGGGCGATCGGCACCCGGGCGCGCGTATCGAGCAGACGGCTCAGGATGCCGAACGCCACGATCGCGACGAGGGCGAGCCCCAGCATCCCGAAATCGACGTCGCTCGTGAACAGCACGGCGATGAACACGATGCCGACGATGTCGTCGAGGATCGCCAGGGCGAGCAGGAAGACACGGAGCGCGGGCGGCAGCCCCTTTCCGAACACCGCGAGCACCCCGAGCGCGAAGGCGATGTCGGTCGCCGTCGGGATGGGCCAGCCCGCCTGGGACGACGTGCCCCACGCGAACCCCAGGTAGACGACCACGGGGACGAGCACGCCGCCGGTCGCGGCGATCGCCGGCTGGATCGCCTTGCGCGCCGAGTTCAGCTGTCCGGCTGTGAGCTCGTACTGCAACTCGACGGCGACGACGAAGAAGAACACCGCGAGCAGTCCGTCGGCGATCCAGTGGCTGAGGGTGAGCTCCAACACACCGGGGATCCCGACGTAGCGGTGCAGGAAGTCGTCCACGGGGCCCCCGGCGGGGCTGTTCGCCACGACCAGGCCCGCCGCGGCGGCGACCAAGAGCACGATCGCGGGGAAGCGCGCAGAGCGTAACAAAGACATCCGGGATCCTTCCTCCCAGGCGTCGACGGGCGTCGCCGAGCACCGCCGACCAGACTTCCCGGCACTCCTGCGGGGCAGTCTAGCGACAGCGTCCGTCACACGAGGCCGCCCGTGACGTCGCCGAAACACCGGCGGGTTAGCGTTGAACCCATGCGCGAACTCACCCAGACCGAAGCGATCGACCTCGTCGGCCGATTCGAGGCCGAGCAGGAGATCCCGGAGCGGATGCGCGCCGACGTGAGCATGCTCGGATCACTCCTCGGCCAGGTGCTCCGCGAAAGCGGATCCGTCGGCCTCTACGACGACGTCGAGCGTCTGCGCATCGCGACGATCCAGGCCTACACCGACGAGACGCCCGAGGCGTTCGCGCGCGCGGCGGCCATCGCCGACTCCTTCACGGTGGCGCGCGCCGACGAGGTCGCCCGTGCGTTCACCGCGTACTTCCACCTCGTCAACCTCGCCGAAGAGCACCAGCGCGTGCGCGTCCTGCGCGAGCGCGACGGCCGCCCCGACCGCGAGCACGCCACCGACTCCGTGGCCGCGGCCTTCATGCGCCTCGCCGCCGAGGTGGGCGACGACACGGCGCTCGAGCGCCTCCAGGCGCTGCGCTTCCATCCCGTCTTCACGGCGCACCCGACCGAGGCCCGCCGCCGGGCGGTGTCGTCCAGCATCCGTCGCCTCGCCACGCTTCTCGAGGAGCACGACGCGTCGCTGCGCAACGGCGCGGACCAGCGCCGCGCCGAGCGCCGGATGCTGGAGGAGGTCGACACCCTGTGGCGCACCGCTCCGCTGCGGCCCGAGAAGCCGTCGCCCACCGACGAGGTGCGCGCGGTCATGGCGGTGTTCGACGAGACCCTGTACACCGCCGTCCCCCACGTCTACCGCCGCGTCGACGACGCTCTCCAGGGTCCGGCCGCCGGCGGCCGCGCACCGATCGTGCGCCCCTTCGTGCGCGTCGGGTCCTGGGTCGGCGGCGACCGCGACGGAAACCCGTTCGTGACGGCATCCGTCACCCGCAAGGCCGCGAAGATCGCGAGCGAGCACGTGCTCCTCGGACTCGAGCGCACGACCAGCCGCATCGGGCGCACGCTCACCCTCGACGGCACCACCACGCCACCGAGCGACGCGCTCCTGACGCTGTGGCAGCGCCTCTCGGCGGCCGACGAAGATGCCGCGGCCGACGTCGCCAAGCGGTCCCCCGACGAGCCTCACCGCCGCATCCTGCTGCTCCTCGCCCGCAAGCTCCGGGCGACCCGCGAGCGCGACGCGGACCTCGCCTACCGCGACCCCGAGCACTTCCTGGCCGACCTGCGCGTCGTGCAGGACTCGCTCGTGCAGGCGGGCGCGCCGCGGCAGGCCTACGGCCACCTGCAGCAGCTGCTGTGGCAGGTCGAGACCTACGGATTCCACCTCACCGAGCTCGAGGTGCGTCAGCACTCCGCCGTGCACGCGAAGGTGCTCGCCGAGCTCGACGCCGGCGGAGCGCGCAGTGCGCAGACCGAGGAGGTCCTCGACGTCTTCCGGTCGATCGGCTTCCTGCAGGAGCGCTACGGCCCGCGCGCCGCAGGGCGCTACATCGTCTCCTTCACGCAGTCGGCCGACGACCTCGCGAACGTTCACCGCCTCGCCCGCTACGCCGCGGGCGCCGACGGGGTCGTCCCCGTGCTCGACGTGATCCCGCTGTTCGAGACGTTCGCCGACCTCCAGGCAGCGCCGCGCATCCTCGCGGAGATCGTCGAGCACCCGGAATTCGCCGCGCGGCTCGCCGCGACCGAGCGCCGGCTCGAGGTCATGCTCGGATACTCCGACTCGTCCAAGGACGTCGGACCGGTCGCCGCCAACCTCGCGCTCTACGAGGCGCAGGCCGCGATCGCCGCGTGGGCGCGCGACAGCGGGATCGAGCTCACCCTCTTCCACGGCCGCGGCGGTGCCCTCGGCCGCGGCGGCGGGCCCGCCAACTCCGCGATCCTGGCGCAGCCCCCGCACTCGGTCGACGGGCGCTTCAAGCTCACCGAGCAGGGCGAGGTGATCTTCGCCCGCTACGGCGATCCCGCGATCGCGATGCGCCACATCGATCAGGTCGCCGCCGCCATCCTGCTCGCGTCGGCGCCGTCGAACGAGGAGCGCAACCGCGCCGCCGCCGAGCGCTACGCCCCGGTCGCGGCGACGATGGACGTGGCATCCCGTGATCGATTCTTCTCGCTCGTGAAGGCTCCGGGCTTCGCCCCGTGGTTCGCGCGCGTGACGCCGATGGAGGAGATCGGCCTCCTCGCGCTGGGCTCCCGCCCCGCACGGCGCGGGCTGTCGGTCGAGTCGCTCGAAGACCTCAGGGCCATTCCGTGGGTGTTCGCGTGGACGCAGGCGCGCATCAACCTCGCCGGGTGGTTCGGGCTGGGAAGCGCCCTCGAGGCCGTCGGCGACGAATCGCTGCTGCAGCGCGCGTACGACGAATGGCCGCTCTTGCGCACCCTCATCGACAACGTCGCAATGAGCCTCGCGAAGGCGGACGACCGCATCGCCCGGCACTACCTCGAGCTGGGCGACCGCGACGATCTCGCCGCGCTCGTGCGCGACGAGATGGCGCTGACCCGCTCCTGGGTGATCCGTGTCACCGGCGGCACCGAGCTGCTGGGCAACAAGCCGGTGCTGCAACGCGCCGTCAAGATGCGCAGCCCCTACGTGGATGCGCTGTCGCTGCTGCAGCTCCGGGCACTGCGCGCGCTGCGCGACGCCCCCGAGGGCGCACCGGTCGATCCCGAGCAGCAGCGGCTGCTCCTCCTGTCGGTGAGCGGCGTCGCGGCCGGCCTGCAGAACACGGGCTGACACCGCCATCCTGTCGGCGTCGCGAGACGCCGGAACACGGGCGGACACGCGCGTCGCTCCCGGCGACCCGGATGGCCGGGGCTACCGTGTCGACATGGCACGAATCGTCGTCGCCGAAGTGTGTCCCCAATGCCGGTCGCTCGATGTGCGGGCGACCGAGCCGAGGTGGTTCGCCGTGGAGTTCGCCCGGCGGGGCGAGCTCGATGACGGCTGGGTCGACCGCCTCGAGTTCGCCTGCCGCGACTGCGGCGTGCTCTGGGACTGACTTCGAAGAGGTCGGATGCCGCGGGCGGACGGGCGCGCGCGGGATCCGGTCAGTCGACGCGTCGGTCGTCGGCGTGACGAGCGAGGCTGCGTCCATAGCGCTCGGTCAGCTGCACCATGAGATCGGGGGTCTCGCGATCGAGCCCGAACACGTAGCCGGGGAAGTCGAGCTCGCGTTGCGCGGCCCAGATCTCCTCGTGCCGATCGGGCGGGAGAAGCTGGAGCGGATCACCCACGGCCACCCAGGCGATGGGCACGATCGACTCGGGCGGAAGAACGGTGCGCAGGTGCACGACGGCATTGATGCGCACCTCGCTGCGCTCTCCGATGCGGGCGCCGTTGAACACGCGCGTGCCGGTCGCCAGAAACACCTCGTCGCCGATCGTGGCGCCGGAGACGCTCGCCATCGGCCCGACCAGGACGTGGTCGCCGATGTGCACCGGGTTGGTCGCGGTCGCCCGGATCAGTGCGTTCTCCATCACGATGACGTTCTCGCCCAGCGTGATCGCGCCGCCCTCCGCGGTGATGACCGCGCCGTGCAGCACCTGGCAGTCGGCGCCGATCTCGACATCTCCGCTGATCACCGCCGTCGGTGCGATGACCGCGTCGGGATGGATGCGGGGCTGCGCCCCGAGGTGCTCGAACCGCATCGTTCCTCCTGTGCTCACCCGTCGGTGTCAGCGTAGCCCCGGCGCGGTTCTAGGCGGAGGCGTCGGCCGCCTCGGGCTTCTTCTCGGGCCAGAGCTGGTCGAGCAGCTCCGCCACCCATGCGATGAGGTCGCCGTCGGCGTAGCGCTCGCCTCCGGTCGTCGGCAACGGCACGACCAGCGCGTCGCCGCCGGCGAGCAGCTTCGCCTTCGGGTGCAGCCGCTGCAGCCGCACGCGCATCGAATCGGGCAGGTTCGCGGGCGCGATGCGCAAGTTCGGCCCCATCGCGACCACGTCGGCCAAGCCTGCCCTGGCGGCGCGGCGTCGCAGGCGTGCCACGGCGAGCAGTCCCTCCACGTCGGCGGGAGGCTCGCCGTAGCGGTCGGTGAGCTCCTCGACGACGTGGTCGATCGCGTCGTCCTTGGCCGTGACGGATGCCGCGGACGACAGCTTCTGGTACGCCTCGAGGCGCAGGCGCTCGCTGTCGATGTACGACTCGGGGATGCGCGCCTGCACCGGCAGCTCGAGGCGCAGCTCGGCCGGTCCCTCGACGTCGTCCCCGCGGAACGCCGACACCGCCTCGCCGATCATGCGCAGATACAGGTCGAACCCGACGCCGGCGATATGCCCCGCCTGCTCGGCGCCGAGCAGGTTGCCCGCCCCGCGGATCTCGAGGTCCTTGAGCGCGACCTGCATGCCGCTGCCGAGGTCGTTGTTCACCGCGATGGTCTCGAGGCGGTCTGCCGCGGTCTCGCTCAGCGGCTTGAGCTCGTCGTACAGGAAGTAGGCGTAGGCCCGCTCGCGTGCACGACCGACACGACCGCGCAGCTGATGGAGCTGCGAGAGACCGTACTTGTCGGCGCGGTCGATGATGATCGTGTTGGCATTGGAGATGTCGAGGCCGGTCTCGACGATCGTCGTGCACACGAGCACATCGGCCCGGCGCTCCCAGAAGTCGTCGACGACCTGCTCGAGCAGGTGCTCCCCCATCTGGCCGTGCGCCACCGCGATACGCGCCTCGGGCACGAGCTCGGCCAGGTCGGCGGCGACGCGCTGGATGGACTGCACCCGGTTGCGCACGTAGAAGATCTGTCCCTCGCGCAGCAGCTCGCGCCGGATGGCGGCCGCGATCTGCTTGTCGTTGCGAGGACCGACGAACGAGAGGATCGGATGCCGATCCTCCGGCGGTGTCTGGAGCGTCGACATCTCACGGATGCCGGTGACCGCCATCTCGAGGGTGCGCGGGATCGGCGTCGCGCTCATCGCGAGGATGTCGACGTTCGTCTTGAGCTTCTTGAGGGTGTCTTTGTGCTCGACGCCGAACCGCTGCTCCTCGTCGATGATCAGGAGGCCGAGGTCTTTGAACAGCACCTTCTCGGTGAGGATCCGGTGCGTGCCGATCACCATGTCGATGGTGCCGTCGGCGAGGCCTGCGACGACCTCGCGCGCCTGCTTGTCGGTCTGGAACCGAGAGAGCGCCTTCACCTTGACGGGGAAGCCCGCGAACCGCTCGGTGAACGTCTCGATGTGCTGCTTGACCAGCAGGGTGGTCGGCACCAGCATCGCGACCTGCTTGCCCTCCTGGATCGCCTTGAACGATGCGCGAACGGCGACCTCGGTCTTGCCGAACCCGACGTCGCCCGACAGCAGGCGGTCCATCGGCACCGGCTTCTCCATGTCGGCCTTGACCTCGTCGATGGTCTGCAGCTGATCGGGGGTCTCGGCGAACGGGAACGCCTCCTCCAGCTCGCGCTGCCACGGCGTGTCGGGTCCGAAGGCGTAGCCCTTCGCGGCCATGCGCGCGGAGTAGAGCTTCACGAGCTCGACCGCGATGTCGCGCACGGCCTTGCGCGCACGCCCCTTCGCGGCCGCCCAGTCGCTGCCGCCCATCTTCGACAGCGCCGGCGCCTCGCCGCCGACGTAGCGCGAGAGCAGGTCGAGCTGATCGGTGGGCACCAGCAGCTTGTCGCCGGGGAAGCCGCGCTTGGACGGCGCGTACTCGAGCACCAGGTACTCGCGCACGCTCTTGACCGGGTTTCGCCCGCCGCTGGAGACTTCGCGCTGCTGGAGCTCGACGAACTTGCCGATGCCGTGCGTCGCGTGCACGACGTAGTCGCCGGCCTTGAGCTGGATCGGGTCGACGACGTTCTTGCGCCGCGACGCGAGCTTCTTCACGACCCGCTGGTCGCCGCCGATCGTGCGGCCGTAGAACTCCGCCTCGGTGAGGACCGCGAGCTTCGCGGCAGGCGCTTCGAAGCCGCGCTCGAGCATCGACACCACGAGGTGTGCGACACCCGGCTCGGGTGCCGCGAGCACTTCGTCGATCCTCCGCGCGGCGATCCCCCGGTCCGCGAGGACGTCGCGTGCCCGCTCGACCAGACCCGCACCGGATGCCGCCACCACGACGCGCCAGCCGTCGGCGAGCAGCGCGCCCACATGCTCGGTCGCACCGTCGACGTTGCCGTGGAATGACGGCACCGCGGTACCCGGCACGCGGATCGCGGCGGCGGCCTCGAGGGCGCTGTCGATGTCGAGGAGTCCTTCGGCCGCGGCATCCGACTCCCCCGAGTCGAACGCGCTCAGCGACCACCACACCTGTCCGCGCGCGTGCGCAGCCTCACGGAGCGCGGGGAGCGTGAGGAAGTCGCCCGCGCCGAGGTCGATGGGAGTGCTCGCGCCCGCCGTCGCGGCGCTCCAGGCGGCCTCGAGGAACTCGCGGTTCGTCTCTCCGAGCGTGATGGCGCGCGTCACGGCCCGTTCCGGATCGACCAGAGCGACGGCCGCACCCTCGGGCAGGTAGTCCGCGAGCGTGACGAGACGGTCGGCGACCGCGGGCAGCAGCGACTCCATGCCCTCGGCGGGGATGCCCTCGGACATCCGCTCGAGCATGCCGGCCAGGCCTGGGAACTCGTCCTTGAGCTGCCGCGCACGACCTCGCACCGCCTCGGTGAGAAGCAGCTCACGGCTCGCGATGAACGAGACCTCGCGCACTTCGCCGGGCAGAGAGCGCTGATCCGCCACGGAGAACGCACGGATCTGATCGACCTCGTCGCCGAAGAACTCGACGCGGTACGGATGCGCCGCCGTCGGCGGGAAGACGTCGAGGATCCCGCCGCGCACCGCGAACTCCCCTCGTCGCGACACCATGTCGACGCGATGGTAGGCGAGCTCGACGAGCCGCAGGACGACCTCGCCCAGTTCGTGGCCGCGCTCGCCGACTCCGAGGTCGATCGGAGCGATATCGGTGAGACCCGCCGCGAGCGGCTGGATCGCGCCGCGCACGGAGGCGGTCACGACGAGCGGAGTCTCGCCCGACCAGCGGCCGATGCGACCGAGCGCCTCCAGACGGTTGCCCACGATCTCGGCGCTCGGGCTCAGGCGCTCGTGCGGCAGCGTCTCCCACGCGGGGAAGTGCATCACCTCGGCGCCGGGCAGCAGCGCACCCAGGGCCGGGCCGATCGACTCGGCGCGCCGGCCGGTCGGTGTGATCAGCAGGATCGCGGGCGGCTTTCCTGCCGCGCGCCGCCTCTCGAGGAGAGCGGCCAGCAGCGGAGCGTCGAGGCCCTCCACGAGGGAGAAGTCGCCGTCGACGGATGCCGTGGCCGCGGCATCCTGAAACGACTCGGCCTGTTCGAGGGCGCGCACGATCCCGGGAACTGTCACCGGATGAGTCTATGTCGCCCCGCCGACACCGGCGCCCGCCCTCGTAGGATGAGCGCGTGAGCGACCCCGCCGAGCCGACGAACCCGCAGCCCGCCCCTCCCGCCACCGCGCCGGAGGCCGTGGGGAACGCCGTACCTGCGGCGACGCAGGCTCCTGCGCCGGGCGCATGGGCCGCGCCGAGCGCGCCGCCGTTCGGCACGCCGGGCGCTCCGCCGGCACAGGGGTATGCGATGCCCGTGGGCTATGCACCGCCGGCGGGTTTCACGCCCCCCGCGGGCTACGGGCCCGGCCCAGCCCCCGCGCCGGGATCGGCGTCGGCCTACGGGCAGGCCGCCGCGCGACCCACCCGGCGCGGGCTCGGCGTGGTGGCGCTCGTCGTCGCCGTCATCGCGACCGTCGGAGCGGCACTCGTCGCCGCCGTCGCCGCCTTCTCCATCGGGCTGGGGACGGGCCGCGAGATCGCGCTCATGCCCAGCGGGTCCGACTTCGAGTGGGCGGTGCTGACGCCGGTCCGCGACTCCGTGCTGCTCGCCGAGGTGGCCTTCTGGGTCGGCACGGCGCTCGGCCTGTGGGCTCTCGTGCAGGGGGTGATCGCGCTCGTGAAGGATCGTGGCCGCGGCTTCGCGATCGCGGCGGTGGTGATCGCCGCCCTCGGGCCCGTGGTGTTCTTCGTCGTGCTGCAGGGCTTCCTCACGGCCGGCTACGCCGCCGGATCGAGCATCGGCGGCTGACCCCGGCTCAGGCCCTCGGCGCGTGGTGCTTCTGCTGCGCCGCGAGAAGCCCGTCGCTCACGAGCTGCTCGACCGCGTCCGCGGCATCCGCCAACAGGATCGGCAGATTCTTGCGCTCGGCCGCACCGAACGGATCGAGCACCCAGTCGGCAGGGTCCTGGCGACCGGGCGGACGCCCGATCCCTACGCGGACCCGGGCGAACTCGGCGGAATCCAGCGCCTTCGCGATGTCGCGGACGCCGTTGTGGCCTCCGTGTCCGCCACCCGTCTTGAGTTTGATCGTGTCGAACGGGATGTCGAGCTCATCGTGCACGACCACGATGCGCGACGGGTCGACGCCGTAGAAGTGGGCCAGGCCGGCCACCGGACCGCCCGACACGTTCATGAACGTGTTCGGCTTCGCCAGGATCAGCTTCGCCGCCCCGGGGCGCAGCCACGTCTCGACGACGCGCGCGTTCGCCTTGTGCGCGCGGAACGACTCTCCGCGACGCGCAGCGAGCTCATCGACCACGAGCTGGCCGACGTTGTGCCGGGTGAGCTCGTAGCGGGGTCCGGGATTGCCCAGACCCACGATCAGCCACGCATCTGCCATCTGCTGCCTGTCCTCTCGACGACGAAGCCCGTCCCTTCAGTATCGGGGACGGGCTTCGACGGATGCTGCGGTGCGAGCCCTTACTCGGACTCGGCCTCCTTGGCCTCCTTGGCCTCCTCGGCCTCCTCCGATTGCTCGGCGGCGATCTCGGCGTCGGCCTCGGCGATCTCGTCCTCGGCGGCGAGCGTCGCAGCCGGGACCGAGATCGCGACGATCAGCGTCTCGGGGTCGACGGCGAGCGTCGCGCCCTTGGGCAGCGTGAGGTCGGCAGCGGTGATGTGCGTGCCCTCCTCGAGTCCCTCGACGTCGAGCTCGATGCGCTCCGGGATGTGGGTGGCCTCGACCTCGAGCAGGACGGTGTTCGCGTCCTGCGCGGCGATGGTGCCGGGGAAGGGCTCGCCGGTCACCGAGATCGGGACGTCGACCTGGATCTTCTCGCCCTTCTTCACGACGAGGAGGTCGATGTGCTCGATGATCTGGTGCACGGGGTCCTTCTGGACGTCCTTGACCAGCGTCAGCTGCTCCTTGCCGTTGACGTCGAGCTCGAGCACCGCGTTGGCGCGGCGGATGAGCAGCGCGACCTGGTGGCCGGGCAGCGCGACGTGCACGGGGGTGCTGCCGTGACCGTAGATGACGGCGGGGATCTTGCCTGCGGCGCGCAGACGACGGGCGAAGCCCTTGCCGAAGTTCTCGCGGACCTCGGCGTGGACCTTGGAATCGGTCTCGGTGGCCATGATTTCTCCTCGCGGGCGTGAGCCCGTTCTGATCGCGGGTCCGCGCGGCTGGCGGGCCCAGGTATGTGGGGTGTTTCAACTCGAACGCGAACGCGTGAGGAAAGCCGTGGGCCTGCTCCACTGCGTCGATCACGGATGCCGCACCACGCCGAAACCGGGCGGTACGAGGCATCCCTCGCCGAAGTTCGGGTACGAGTCTACCAGCCTCGCGCGCGCCGCCCAGCGACGGAGGGAACGGCGCCCCCGCTACGATGGGCAGCGCACCCGATCCACCTTGGAGGTCACCGATGGATTACGGCTTTCTGTCTCACGCGCTGCTCTGGCTGATCGGCGCGATGGCGGCCGTCGGCGCCGTGCTCACGATCGGCGCCTTCTGGTCGATGGGCCGGGCGAACTACCGCAAGGACTGAGGCTTCGCCGCCTCACATCCGACCGCCTGCGGCGGTGAGAAGCGCGGCAACTCCGCGTAACACGGACAGGCCAG
This sequence comes from Microbacterium sp. SSM24, assembly GCF_025989145.1. NCBI lineage: Bacteria > Bacillati > Actinomycetota > Actinomycetes > Micrococcales > Microbacteriaceae > Microbacterium > Microbacterium sp. SSM24. Next base: position 101,053 of record NZ_JAPDNQ010000001.1, read on the forward strand.
ACTCTAGGCTGGAACCCTCCCCCTTCGAACCCCAGGAGCACGTGTGTCTCAGAGCGACCCCTCGGCCCAGACCAACATCTCGACCGACCGCGACGACCAGCCGGGCTCGACCCGCGAACACGAGGGTGCACCCCGCCCCGAAGAGGTCTCGCGACCCACTCCCGAGGCCACCGGCCCCGCCGGCGCCTCCGCGGCGCGTGCCAACATCGGCGTGGTCGGCCTGGCCGTCATGGGATCCAACCTGGCGCGTAACCTCGCGAGCCGCGAGGGCAACACGGTCGCGATCTACAACCGCAGCCACGAGAAGACCGACACGTTGCTCGCCGCGCATCCCGAGGCGGAGTTCGTGCCCGCGTTCTCGTATGAGGAGTTCGCCGCGTCGCTGCAGAAGCCGCGCACAGCGATCATCATGGTCAAGGCCGGGCGAGGGACGGATGCCGTCATCGACGCCCTCGTCGACGTGTTCGAGCCGGGCGACATCATCGTCGACGGCGGCAACGCGCTGTTCACCGACACGATCCGCCGTGAGAAGGCCGTCCGCGACACCGGCATCAACTTCGTCGGCGCGGGCATCTCCGGCGGCGAGGAGGGCGCGCTGCTGGGACCGTCGATCATGCCCGGCGGCTCGGACGAATCCTGGGTCACGCTCGGGCCGATCCTGAAGTCCATCGCCGCGGTCGCCGAGGGCGAGCCGTGCGTCACGCACATCGGCCACGACGGTGCCGGTCACTTCGTCAAGATGGTGCACAACGGCATCGAGTACGCCGACATGCAGCTGATCGCGGAGGCCTACGACCTCATCCGCCGCGGAACCGGCAAGAGCCCCGCCGAGATCGCCGACGTGTTCGCCGGCTGGAACGGCGGCGAACTCGAGTCCTACCTCATCGAGATCACGGCCGAGGTGCTGCGCCAGGTCGACGCCGAGACCGGCAAGCCGCTGGTCGACGTGATCCTCGACCAGGCGGGCGCGAAGGGCACCGGCGCGTGGACGGTGCAGACCGCGCTCGACCTGGGCGTCCCCGTCTCCGGCATCGCCGAAGCCGTCTTCGCACGGTCGCTGTCCAGCCACCCCGAGCAGCGCGCCGTCTCGGGTGACCTCCCCGGCCCGGTCGAGGGACTGACCGTGGAGGATGCCGACGCCTTCATCGAGGACGTGCGTCTGGCTCTCTACGCATCGAAGATCGTCGCCTACTCGCAGGGCTTCGACGAGATCCGCGCCGGCGCCGCCCAGTACGACTGGTCGATCGACCTCGGCGCGGTCTCGAAGATCTGGCGCGGAGGGTGCATCATCCGCGCCCAGTTCCTCAACCGCATCGCCGACGCGTACGCCGAGACCCCGGAGCTGCCGGTGCTCCTCACCGCGCCGTACTTCGTCGAGGCGCTGGGGCGCGCGCAGTCCGCGTGGCGCCGCATCGTGCAGATCGCGGCCGGCGCCGGCATCCCGGCCCCCGCGTTCTCGTCCTCGCTCGCGTACTACGACGGACTCCGCGCCGAGCGGCTTCCCGCGGCACTCGTGCAGGGGCAGCGCGACTTCTTCGGCGCGCACACCTACCACCGCATCGACAAGCCCGGCACCTTCCACACGCTGTGGTCGGGCGACCGCACCGAGATCGAGGCCGAGGACACCCACTGAGCGTCAGCTCGTCACACCACCACGAAGCCCCCGCCTGAACGCGGGGGCTTCGTCGTGCGGTCCCGTCAGGCGGGCACGATGTTGTGATTGCGGCAGAACAGGTTCTGCGGGTCGTACTGCCGTTTCACCTGGGCCAGCCGCGCCATCGCCTCGGGCGAGAACATGCGCGTGACGAGACCGGGATCGGTGGAGGGCGTGAAGTTGCCGTAGAGCGCGGCGCCGAGCGCCTCGATCGCATCCCATTCCGCCTGGATGAGCGGCCGGTTGCCGTCGTGCACGAGTCCGGGCACATCGAACGCTCCTGCCATCGCGAACCAGGTCGCGTGCCGGGCGGGGAACGCGCTGGCCTCCTGCGCCACGTCGCCGAAGGCGCCGCCGAGCGAGCGAAGGAACAGGACGGACGCCGCGTTGGCCTCCCGGAAGGAGACGAGCCGGTCGATGGCCTCGTCGGAGAGCTCGCCGAGCAGCGTGTTGCCGCCCACGAAGCCGGGCATGGGCTGGTCGGGGTCGGCAGCCGGCATCTCCATGAGGATGTCGGGGTAGGAGCGCACGCCGAGCTCCGTCTCGGCGACGCCCTCGAGGGCGAGCAGCGGAGCCAGCGCGGCCCGTGCGGCCTCCTCGTCGTCGCCGATCCAGCACGCCGTGATCGTGGCACCCGGGGGTGCACTGGGGTCCATCGGCGGAACGTGCATGTAGGTCACGGTGAGCTCGCGCGGAGCGTCCTGCATGGTGTCGCGGAGCCCTCGCAGGATCGGCCGCGCGTCGCCCTCGACCCCCAGCGTCGCGAACACGACGTGCGCAAGCGGGTGCGCGCGGAAGTCGAACCGCGTCACCACCCCGAAGTTGCCGCCGCCGCCCCGCAGCGCCCACCACAGGTCGGCATGGGAGCCGGCGTTCACCTCGAGCACGTCGCCGCGGGCGGTCACCACCTGGGCGCCCTCCAGCTGGTCGGCGGCGAGGCCCCATGCCCGCACCATCCAGCCGATGCCGCCCCCGAGGGTCAGTCCGCCGACGCCGACCGAGGCGGTGTCGCCCGAGCTGATGCCGAGCCCGTGCTCGGCGAGCGCGTGGGCGACCGCACCCCACGTCGCACCACCGCCGACCTGGACGAGCGTGCCGTCGACGCGGATGTCGTCAAGCGCGTCGAGGTCGAGGGTCACGCCACCGGGCACGGCGCCCCACGCGCTGTGCCCGCCGCCGCGCACCATGACCTCCAGACGTTCGGATGCCGCGTACCGCAGCGCCGCGCGGACGTCGTCGACGCTCGACGCCCGCACGATGACGGTCGGCTCGCCGATGCCGGAATGGAAGGCGCGGGCTGCGTCCCACTCGTCGTCACCAGGGTGGACGACCGCGCCGGTCGTGAGGTCTGAGAGGGAGAGATCAGTCACCCGCGCCACGGTAATCGGCGGTGCCGACATCCCGCTACCCGTCCTAGGGTCGAAGCATGGCGACGAAGCGCGTGCTCTACATCGGCGGAACCGGCACCATCAGCGCGGCCTGCGTCAGACGCAGCGTCGCGGCCGGGGACGAGGTCACGGTGCTCAATCGCGGGTCCTCGCGCCGTCCGCTCCCCCACGGAGTGCGCGAGCTCGTCGCGGACGTCCGCGACGCGGCCGCCGTGCGGCAGGCCGTCGGTGCGGCCGAGTACGACGCCGTCGCCGACTTCCTGTCGTTCACGCCGGCGCACGTGGGCACGGCGCTCGATCTGTTCGAGGGTCGCACCGGCCAGTACGTGTTCCTCAGCTCGGCATCCGCGTACGAGAAGCCCCCGCGCCGGCTGCCGGTGACGGAGTCGACCCCGCTGCGCAACCCCTTCTGGCAGTACTCGCGCGACAAGATCGCCTGCGAGGACCTGCTCGTGGCCGCCCACCGGGAGCGCGGGCTGCCCGTCACGATCGTCCGCCCCTCGCACACCTACGATGCGGGCTCCATTCCGACACTCGGCGGCTGGACCGACATCGCACGGATGCGCGCCGGCAGGCCCGTCGTCATCCACGGCGACGGCACGAGCCTGTGGACGATCACGCACGCCGACGACTTCGCCGTCGCCTTCGCCGGACTGCTCGGGCATCCGCAGGCCATCGGCGACGCCTTCACGATCACCGGATCGCACGCGCCGGCGTGGAACACGATCTACGGCTGGCTGGCGGATGCGGCTGGCGTCTCATCCCCGGACTTCGTGCACGTGGCATCCGACACGATCGCCGCGTTCGCGCCCGAACTGGGTCCGACGCTCGTCGGCGACAAGGCCCACTCGATGGTGTTCGACAACAGCAAGGTCATCGGGCTCGTCCCGGAGTTCCGCACCACGATCCTGTTCGACGAGGGTGCGCGCCGGATCGTCGCGCACCACGACGCCCATCCCGAGCTGCAGCGGACCGACGAGGGCCGCGACGCGCTGTTCGATCGCATCGCGGCCCACGCCCGCTCGGCGGGCTGACACCCGCCGCACCCCGTGCCGAGAGGGCGCAGATCACCGTCGCGGGACGGTGAAACCCGTGGTCCGCGCCCTCTCGGCCCGCCGCTCAGCGGGTGATGTCGCGCACCGTCCCGCGCTCGAGGCGCAGGCGCCGGCGCGCCCGCTTCGCGACGGCCGAGTCGTGGGTGACCACGATGAGCGTGAGCCCCTCGGCGCACAGCGCCTCGAGCACAGCCAGGATCTCGTCGCGCATGGACTCGTCGAGGTTGCCCGTGGGCTCGTCGGCGAGGAGCACGCGCGGGCGCTTGACGATCGCGCGGGCGATGGCGACACGCTGCTGCTGACCGCCCGAGAGCTCGGCCGGCCGGTGGTCGGCGCGGTCGTCGAGGCCGACGTGCACGAGCGCCTCCGCCACCCGCTCGGCACGCTCGGCCTTCGGCAGCCCGAGCGGCTCGAGCGCCATGTCGACGTTCTCGGACGCCGTGAGCGTCGGGATGAGGTTGAAGCCCTGGAACACGAAGCCGATGTCGCGCGCGCGGACGTGCCCGAGCTCGACGTTCGACGCTTTCGCGAGGTCGACGTCGCCGAGCACGACCGATCCCTCGGTCGGCCGGTCGAGCGCGCCCAGCAGCTGCAGCAGCGTGGACTTCCCGCCGCCCGTCGGACCCTGGATGGTGACGAAGCCACCCTGCGCGATATCGAGGTCGACGCCGGCGAGCGCCTTCACGATGCGGTCCTTCTGGCGATAGGTGCGGGTCACGCCGGCAAGCCGGTACAGCACGGGGGGCGCAGCATCCGCCCCCGCATCGGGTGCGATGTCGATCATGGTCATGGTGTCTTCTCCTGCCGGGTGCGGGTGGGTGTCGGGTGAGGGATGGATGCCGCGTCTGCGGTGGTCGATTCGGACATCGGATGCCTCACCCGACCGATCGCAGTGCTTCGGCCGGACTGAGCCGTGCCGCCCGCCAGCCGCCGAACGCACCGGCGACGAGCCCGCCGAGGACGGCGAGTCCGAGCGCGGCGGCGACGACCCACAGCGTGACCGGCGCGTGCAGCACGATCTCGGTCGTCTGTTGCGAGAACAGGTTCCCGATGCCGCCTCCGCCGCCGGGACCGACCATCGTCTCGCCGCCAGGACCGCCCTGGGTGACGGGTCCCGCAGCGGGCGCGGTCGATATCGTCGGCGACACGAGATTGATGATCGCGATGCCGGCGAAGCCGAGCACGAGTCCCGCCGCGCCGCCCAGGAGGCCCTGCACGAGCGACTCCCCCGCGACCTGACCGACCACGCGCCCGTTCGACCAGCCGATGGCCTTCAGCGTGCCGAATTCACGCGTGCGACGCGAGACGCCCGAGATCGTGAAGAGCACGGCGAGAGCGAGCGCCACAGCCAGCACGATCACCGACAGCCAGGTGCCGAGGCTCGTGATGAGCGACGACGCGCTCGACAGCGATCCCGACACCGTCGAGGCGAGGTCTGACTGCGAGCTCACGGTGGCGTCGGGAAGGGCCTCCTCGAGGCCGGTCTGCACGGCTGCGATCGCGTCGGACGACTCCGCCTGCACGTACACGGTCGACACGACGTCGCCCGTACCCGAGAGCGTCTGGGCGACGTCGAGCGGAAGGTAGACGTTCGCGGCGGTGTCGGCGTCGCTCGACGCGGAGGCGACGATGCCGACGACCTCGAACTCCTCGCCGCCCACGTCGATGGTGTCACCGACGGCGACCTCGGCCGTCGAGGCATAGGTGGCGTCGAGGACGGCCACGTTCTCGCCCTCGTCGTCCGTGGAGAGGCCGCGGCCCTCGCTCACCGACACGGCCGAGAGCGGGCCGACGGACGTTGTCGCGGGATCGATGCCGAGCACGCTGAACGAGTCGACGCCGAAGGATCCGCCGCCGAAGCCGCCCCCGCCGCCGTCCGGCGGCGCCTGGCCGGTCGTGCCGGACTCGGTTCCCTCGGCCGGACGCTGCGGCAGCTCGCCCGAGAAGGTCATGTTCGTGAGGCTGAGGGCACCGGATGCCGCAGCCACGCCGTCGACGGATGCCACGGTGTCGAGCGTGTCGGCGTCGAGCGTCGCGCGCATCGGCTCGCTGACGAGGCGCGACTGGCTCAGCTCGGTCGTGCCGTCGTCGCCGGTCTCGCCGCCGTCCTGACCGAACTCGAACATCTGCCCGCGCCCTTCACCGGGCTCTGCCATCGCTCCGGTGACGGTCAGGTCGGTGCCGACGCCGTACACCGACTCGAGCGCCTCGGCTTGCGCGTCGCGCACACCGGCCGCGAGTGAGTTCACGATCATCACCAGGGCGATCGCGATCGCGAGGCCGGCGGCCACGATGATCGTCTGCTTCTTGCGGCCGGCCAGCTCCCGCCGCAGATACGTTGCGTACATGGGTCTCCTCCCGGCGGGCGGGGTGCCGGCCGTCGGGGCGACGCTAGGGACGCCGTCGATGTGTCCCGTCAGCGCCGGCTATGAGGAACGTATGACGCGGCATCCGTCCGCGCCCGCGGACTCACAGCGCGCGCATAGCGTCCTCCATAGGAAGCACATAGGAAGGCGAGCACAATGGACCCATGACCAACGCCGCCCCTGCCCTCTTGCGTCCCGACGGCTCCGCGCTGCGCGTGCTCGTGGTCGACGACGAGCAGATGCTCACCGACCTGCTGTCGATGGCGCTGCGGATGGAGGGCTGGGAGGTGCGCACGGCCGGATCCGGTTTCGAGGCGCTGCAGTCCGCGCGTGAATTCGCCCCCGACGCGATGGTGCTCGACATCATGATGCCCGACCTCGACGGTATGGCGGTGCTGCAGCGGCTGCGCCAGTCCGGCGACGACGTGCCCGTGCTCTTCCTCACCGCGAAGGATGCCGTGAGCGACCGGGTCGCGGGCCTCACCGCCGGCGGCGACGACTACGTCACGAAGCCGTTCAGCCTCGAAGAGGTCGTCGCGCGCCTGCGCGGCCTCATGCGCCGCGCCGGCACCGCACACGCCTCGGGCGCGGAGCCCATTCTGCGCGTGGCGGACCTCAGCCTCAACGAGGACAGCCACGAGGTCGAGCGCAGCGGTGAGGAGATCGAGCTCACCGCCACCGAGTTCGAACTCCTCCGCTACCTCATGCGCAACCAGCGCCGCGTGGTCTCCAAGGCGCAGATCCTGGACCGGGTCTGGAACTACGACTTCGGCGGACGCTCCAGCGTCGTCGAGCTGTACATCTCGTACCTGCGCAAGAAGATCGACCAGGGGCGCGAACCGCTCATCCACACCGTTCGCGGTGTCGGCTACATGATCAAGGCCCCGCAGTGACCGACACCTCCGCGCCGCCTGCCGAGGCCGAGGCGGAGCAGACGGATGCCGCGGCGCCGCGTGAGCGGGCAGCATCCGGTCGCCGTCCCTGGACCCTGCAGCGCAAGCTCATCGTCACGGTCGTGTCGATCACGTCGTTCATCATGGTGCTCGTCGGCGTCGCCACGAGCGCGATCCTCGGGAACGTCTTGGAGGCGGGACTGAACGACCAGGTGCGCAACGCGATCCAGCGCACGTCGGCGATGGTGGAGCGCGACGTGGCCTCTGGCCTGACGGCCGAGCAGATCCTCACCGAGCAGCCGCAGCAGCCGGGCTTCCTCCTGGCCGTGGAGTCCGCCGTCGGCGACCCGAGCGGCGCCGTGATGGGAGCGGACTCCTCCGCCACCGCGCTCACGGACGACCAGATCGCACAGCTCGCGGAAGGCCTGAACGGCGAGACGCCGCTGGTCGTCCAGATCGACGACGTGGGGACGTTCCGCGTCGAGGGGACAGTGTCTCCGCAGGGCACGGCCGTCGTCGTCGGCATCCCGCGGGACGAGGTCGCCGCGAACGTCGGCCGCATGCTCACCACCATCGGCCTCCTCACTGCCGGTGGGCTGGTCCTGCTCGCGCTGGTGACGGCGTGGACGATCCGTGCCGGACTCGCACCGCTGCGCGCCGTCGCCGACACGGCCGAGCGCGTCTCGAAACTGCCACTGGACCGCGGCGAGGTGACGATCGCCGAGCGCGTGCCGGCCGCCCAGGCCGACCCCCGCACCGAGATGGGACGCGTCGGCGAGGCGCTCAACACGCTGCTCGACCACGTCGACGAATCGCTCACCGCTCGTCAGCGCAACGAGGAGCGCATGCGCAGCTTCGTCGCCGACGCCAGTCACGAGCTGCGGACGCCGCTGTCGTCGATCCGCGGCTATTCGGAGCTCTCGCTGCGCGCCCTGTCGAAGAACCACGCCGCCGCGACGATCGAGACGACGGAGGCATCGCTCGAGCGCATACAGGCGCAGTCGCTGCGAATGACCTCGCTCGTCGAGGACCTTCTCCTTCTGGCCCGGCTCGACGAGGGGCAGGAGCTCGTCTACGGCACCGTCGATCTCACGCGCATCGCGGTCGAGGCGGTCGCCGACGCCGGACCCGCGGGACCGGACCACACGTGGGTGCTCGAGGTCGCCGACGAACCTGTGCAGATCGCCGGTGACACCGGCCGCCTGCACCAGGTCGTCGCGAACCTGCTCGCGAACGCCCGCACCCACACCCCTGCCGGAACGACGGTGACCGTCACCGTGGAGCGCGAGGGTGACACGGCCGTGCTCACGGTGCACGACGACGGACCGGGCATCGATCCGGCGCTGCGCGACGAGTTGTTCGAGCGTTTCTCGCGCGGCGACCGCTCGCGCGCCCGTCAGACCGGCGGCACGGGACTCGGCCTGTCGATCGCGCGCGCGATCGTGGACGCCCACGACGGCACGATCTCGGTCGGGAGCGAGCCCGGCGACACCACCTTCGAAGTGCGCCTCCCCGCCCGCCCCGTCGGCTCGGCCTGACCTCGCCGGCAGTGCGGTGGGTGCGGCCCTGGTGGGTCGCGGACCGGATCACGTCCGACTCCAGAAACCACATCCTCTCGAAATCGCATGTGACTTCGTGTTCACACGCCTTCCGGTGGGTTGCAGCGCACGCGAGGTCAACGAGCCCTTGCGCCCTCATGCTCCCGTGTGAGCCTGCGGTCGTCGTTACCCGGTGCTCCGGCCCGCATGCCGCATGTGAGTTCCGGCTCACAACGTGACTGAGAGCTGCACGCTGTGCCCGAACGGTCTGGTCTCGGGCTTGTGCGAACGTGAACTCACACAACCCAGAGTGACCACGAACTCACATAACCCAGCGTGAACGTGAACTCACATAAGCAAGCGTGACCACGAACTCACATAACCCAGCGTGAACGTGAACTCACATGACCGAACGGCGTGGTGTCGACCCTTCAGATTCGGACTGTCCCCTCCGCCGCCGGGGCGCCCACGCTCGAGGACGTCGACGCGGGTCAGTAGCCGCTGAAGGCGTCGGTCGTGATCGACCGGGCGCGCTCCAACGCGGGGGCGAGATCGGCGATCAGGCCGGCGGGGCCGGAGATGTACGCGTGGCGCGCGGCGATGTCGGGCACGATGCGCAGCAGTCCGTCCGCGTCCAGCCGCACGCCCCGCGCCCACAGCCACGTCGACGGAAGATCCGCGGGCTCGTCGCGCGTGAACACGATCACCGGGATCCCGGCGGTCTCGAGATCCGCGCGGTACGCCAGCTCCGAGGCATCCGATGCGACGTACACGAGCACGATGTCGCGATCCTCGCTCGTCGCGCGCAGGTGCCGCAGCTGAGAGATGAACGGAGTGACCCCGATGCCGGCCGCGACCATGAGGATCGGCGCCGCATCGCGCTTGGGGAGCACGAAATCCCCCCACACGCCGGTGATCGCCAGGCGCTCCCCCTCGCCGACCAGCGCGAGGGCCTTCTTGTACGAGCTCTGCGGCTTCGAGGTCGAGCTCTCCTTGAAGGCGACGCGCAGCAGCGGGAGGTCTTCGGGGGCGGAGGCGATGCTGAACTCGCGGCGCGTGCCGCGGGCGTCGGGGTGCGCGTGCGGCACCTCGAGCTCGAGATACTGGCCCGGCACGAACGACAGGCGGTCCTGGACGCGGAAGGTCAGCTCCTGCACGGTCGGCGTCTTCGTGGCCCTCGCGGCGAGGGTCAGCCGGACGGCGGTGCGCACAGCGAACGCGAAGGCGACGAGGTTGCCGATGAGGAGCGCGCGCTCCTGGCCGAGTGAGATGTCGCCCAGCGGGATCGGCCAGCCCGCGAGCACGCCCACGATCCCGGCGACGAGGAACTGCTGCCAGCGCCGCGGCGGGAGCGTCAGCGGCTCGGACAGCATGAAGGCGCCGAGGAAGAGGAACGGCGAGGACCACAGGACCTGCCAGAACACCGTCAGTCCGTCGATCTCCAAGCCCGCGAGGTTGTACTGCGCGGATGTCCGCAGCACGGCCACCGCGACGGCGACCACGAGGAATACCGCGACCACACGGATCTTCTCTGTGCGCCACAGCACGGCGAGCCCGAGCACGATGACGGGCGCCGCGAGCGCGGGCGTGCCCACCCACCACGCCGACGATCCGAGAGCCGGCCAGACGAGTGCGAGCAGGGTCAGCACGGTCGCACCCACCGCGGCCGGGTTGAAGATGTGACGGCCGCGCCACGCGAGCACGTACTTGGAGAGGGATGCCGCGGCGCCGGCGACGGCGATCCCGGCGAGGGCCGTGAGGTCCAGCGTGGGGCGCAGCACGAAGAGGAGGATGTGCGCCGTGATCAGCGACGACTCGATGCGCCACGGCAGGCGGAGGATGCTCTGGGCCGCAGCATCCACCCCGACGCACACCGCGGCGAGGACGGCGAGGGTGACGACCAGCTCCAGCGGATCCGGCCCGACGAGGTCGAAGAACGACAGCACGAGCGAGATAACCGCCAGCGCGGCGAGCGCGAGATAGACCACGCGGTACATCGAGACACGGCCCAGGAGTGCGAAGACGCGGTTCCAGACCGCCGTGAGAGTGCCGAGCACGTCACACCGCCTGAAGGGCCTGGGCGGCACCGGCGGGAAGGATGACGCGGATGCCGTCACCGGGCCTCACCTCTCCCCCGGCGATGACGACGGACATCACACCGGCCAGGCGCACGGTGGCTCCCTGGTCGTCCACGTGCACGAGCTCCTTCATGAGTCCCTTCGAAAGGCCGTTGATCTGCGAGCAGGGGTTGCGCAGCCCGGTGAGCTCGATGACGGCATCGTCGCCGATCGCGAGACGCGTCCCGCGCGGAAGCCCGAGCAGATCGATCCCGGCGGTCGTGATGTTCTCGCCGAGCGCCCCGGGCTCGACGCCGTGCCCGCGTTCGGCCAGGTCGGCGAAGAGCTCCTCGTGCATCAGGTGCACCTGGCGCAGGTTCGGCGCACCCGGGTCGCGCACGACCCGCGAGCGGTGCTTGACCGTCGCGCCGGCGTGCGCGTCACCCTCGACGCCCTGGCCGGCGACGAGCGTGATGCTCTCGCGGGTGGGCTTGCTGAAGCGGTGGGTGTCGTCGCGGGCGACGGCGACGACACGGCCCGACGAGGTCTCGGTCACCTCTCCACGCTAGCCGCTCGCGTGAACAGGTCGGCCCGGCACCCGGGCGACCAGTCGACCCTGCCGTCGGTGGTCATGCGCACCCACTCGACGCCCCACTCGTGCGCCAGCCGGGGTCCGCCGTCGAAGAACAGCGCCGTCGCGATCGCGTCCGCGTGCATGGCGTCGGGCGCCACCGCCCACGTCGCCGCCACCGTGCGCACCGGCGACCCGGTCCGCGCGTCGAGCACGTGGTGCAGGCCGTCGCCCCACGTGCGCCGGTTCACCGCCGATGCGCAGAGCGCGGCATCCGCCACCTCCCAGACGCCGATCGCGCGACGCGGGTCGAACGGATGCTCCAGCCCGACCCGCTGCGGTGCGCCGCGGACCGCGAGGTCACCGCCGGCGTCGACGACCACGTCGCCCGCGACCAGACCGCACACGAGCGCGTGCACGAGGTCGACCAGGCGCCCCTTGCCGAGAGCGCCCACGTCGATCACTCCCGGGCCGTCCAGGGTGAGCAGGTCGCCGTCCCAGGTGAGGCGCCGCGCCCAGTCGGCCGGCGCAGGAACGGGCTCTCCCGCTGCCAGCGAGTACGCCGGGTCGTAGCCGAGACGCTCCAGCGACGATCCGACCAGGGGGTTCACGGCACCGTCCGTGGCATCGTCGAGTTGGGCATAGGCCTCGAGCATCGCGACCGCATCGGCGGGCGCCGGCACGCTGCCGCCGGCGTGCGCGAGGCGCGACACGACCGAATCGCCGCGGAATCGCGACCACTCGGCGTCGAAGCCCGCGACGACGTCCGAGACCGCGTCACGCGCACGCGCGTCGAGCGGCTCGTCGGTGACGATCTCCCATGCCGTGCCGATCGCCTCGAACCGCCAAGGGGCGGGCGGCTGGTCGGACGCGGCGGGCATGGCCTACGCGATCGCCTCGGACTTGATGGTCTCGAGCGCTTGATTGAAGCCTTCGCTGGTGAGCGACGAGCCCGCGACGCGGCTGACCGAGATGGTGTCGATGTCCTGCCCCTCGACGACGTCGGAGATGCCGCCGATGAACTGCCCCTGATACTGCTCCGACTCGGGCCGCGACGGGTCGCCGGACACCTCGACCGACGTGACGACGTCGTCCTCGAGGGTGACGGTGACGCTGATGGTCTCGACGGACTCGGGAGTGGCGTACGAGCCCTGTGCGGAGTATGTGCCGTCCGCGTAGGTGGCGGTGCCGGACGAACCGGTGTCACCGGAGTCCGAGCCGGTGTCGGCGGACGTGTCGGTGCCGGTGTCGGTCGCTGCGGGAGCGCAGCCCGCGAGCAGCGCGATCCCCGCGACGGCGGTGAGCGTGAGACCCGCACGGGCGGGACGGGTGGCGACGGCGGTGCGGATCATGACGGTCCTCCTGGGTCGTGGTTTGTCCTGGTGCTCTTCAGCAGCCTGGTGCTCTGGGCCCGGTGGGGCTGAACAGCACAGTGGCATCCTGACAGCGCACTCTATGAGCGCACTATGAAGGAGTTCACGGTCCGCTGCGCCGGATCGTTCAGAATCGGGTCAGGCCGCACCGTCGAACATGCTCGTGACGGAGCCGTCCTCGAAGACCTCGTGGATCGCACGCGCGAGAAGCGGGGCGATCGGCAGGATCGTGAGGCTCGGGAACCGCTTCTCCTCGGGGATGGGGATCGTGTCGGTCACGACGACCTCGTCGATCGCCTCGCTCTGGAGGCGCTGCGCGGCGGGGTCGCTGAAGATCGGATGCGTCGCCGCGACGATGACGCGCACGGCCCCGTTCGCCTTGAGCGCCTCGGCGGCCTTCACGATCGTGCCGCCGGTGTCGATCATGTCGTCGACCAGCAGGCACACCCGGCCGCTCACGTCACCGACGATCTCGTTCACGGTGACCTGGTTCGCGACGTTCGGATCGCGCCGCTTGTGGATGATCGCCAGCGGAGCGCCGAGGCTGTCGGACCACGTGTCGGCCACGCGCACGCGGCCGGTGTCGGGAGAGACCACCGTGAGCTTCGCGCGGTCATCGGCGGAGAGGGTTCGCTCGAAGTACTCCAGCAGGACGGGCTTGGCGAACAGGTGGTCGACGGGGCCGTCGAAGAAGCCCTGGATCTGCGCGGCGTGGAGGTCGACGCTCATGACGCGGTCGGCGCCCGCCGTCTTCAGGAGGTCGGCGACGAGGCGGGCGCTGATCGGCTCCCGGCCGCGGCCCTTCTTGTCCTGACGCGAGTACGGGTAGTACGGCGCGACCACGGTGATGCGCTTGGCCGACGCGCGCTTGGCCGCGTCGAGCATGATGAGCGTCTCCATGAGCCACTCGTTCACCGGCGGCCCGAAGCTCTGGATCAGGAAGAAGTCGCAGCCACGGATCGACACCTCGAACCGCGTGAGGATCTCGCCCGACGCGAAGGTGCGGTATTCGGTGGGCACCAACTGGGTGCCGAGGTGCTCGGCGACCTCGACGGCGAGCGCGGGATGCGAGCTTCCCCGCGCGACGACGAGCCGTTTCTTGGTCTTGGCGACCAGGCCGGGTGCGATGTCGTTCTCGCGGTCGAGCTCAACCGTCTTCTTCTTGCGCGCCATCGTCCGCTTCCTGTGCGGACCGAGCCTTGGCCGCGACGTCCGCGGCTCCGGTTCCCGGTCTGTTCTTCTCGACCCACCCCTCGACATTGCGCTGAGGGGCGACGCTGAGAGCGAGGGCACCGGCCGGCACATCCTTGCGGATGACCGCTCCGGCGCCGGTCTTCGCGCCGTCTCCGATCCTAACGGGCGCGACGAAGACGTTGTGCGAGCCGGCGTGCACCTCGTCGCCGATCTCGGTGCGGTGCTTGGCGAGATCGTCGTAGTTCGCCGTGATGGCGCCCGCGCCGAGGTTCACGCCGGTGCCGATCGTGGTGTCGCCGATGTACGACAGGTGCGGAACCTTGCTCCGCTCGCCGATGGTGGAGTTCTTCGTCTCGACGAACGTGCCGATCTTGCCCTTGTCACCCAGGTACGTGCCGGGACGCAGGTACGCGAAGGGCCCGACGCTCGCTCCGGCGCCGATGACGGCGAGCGTCGCGTCGGTGCGCGTGACGACGGCGTCCTCACCGACCTCGCAGTCGACCAGGCTCGTGTCGGGGCCGACCGTCGCGCCGGCGGCGATCGCGGTCGAGCGGAGGATGTGCGTGTTGGGAAGGACGGTCACGTCGGGTGCCAGGGTCGCCGTCACATCGATCCAGGTGGTGGCCGGATCGAGGATGCTGGCCCCCTCGAGCTGCCAGCGACGCACGGTGCGCGCGTTGAGCACGCGCGCGGCCTCGGACAGCTGCACGCGGTCGTTCACGCCGAGGGCGGCCGCGGCATCCGGCGCGCTCGACGCGGCCACGAGGAGGCGTGAGCCGCGCAGCAGCGCCACCACGTCGGTCAGGTACTTCTCGCCCTGTGCGTTCGCCGTTCCGACGAGCGCGAGGTGTGCGCGCAGCGCCGGCGCCTGGAAGACGTAGACGCCCGCGTTGATCTCGGAGACGGATGCCTCGTCCGCCGTCGCATCCTTCTGCTCGACGATGCGCGCCACGGAGCCGTCGGCGTCGCGGATGACCCGGCCGTAGCCGGTGGCATCGTCGACGACGGCGCTGAGCACCGTCGCGGCCGCGGCACCGGCGCGGTGCTCCCGCACGAGGGCGTCCAGCGTGTGCGCGTCGAGCAGCGGCACATCGCCGCTGAGCACCAGCACGTCACCGGCGAAGTCGTCGAGGGCGGCGAGTGCGAGCTCGACCGCGCGACCGGTGCCCGGGACCTCGTCCTGGTCGACGACGACGACACCCGGCGCCGCATCGACGACCGCGGCGGCGACGAGGTCGCGCTCGTGCCGCACGACGACGGCGACCGTGTCGGGCGAGAGCGTGAGCGCGGTCTCGATGACATGGCCGACGAGGGACCGGCCGCCGATGCGATGGAGCACCTTCGGCACCGAGGACTTCATGCGCGTGCCCTGTCCTGCGGCCAGCACGATCACGGCCAGACGGGTGTCATCGGTGTTGTGGGTCATGCTCCGCCGCCAGGATTCGAACCTGGGCCTCACAGCTCCAAAGGCTGTCGTGCTGCCGTTACACCACGGCGGATCGCCGCGTCGCGGCCGTCGTCAAGTCTGCCACGCCGCGCTTCCCCGGCCGGCCTTCGCCGCGGCGCCCTCGATAATGGGGACATGGCCAAGGAGACCGACGAGGTCGATCGCATCGTCGAGGCGTGGACCGCTCAGCGGCCCGACCTCGACTTCTCGCCCCTCGGGGTGCTCTCGCGAGTGGATCGACTCTCGCGGCACCTCGATCGCGCCCGCCGCGACGCGTTCCGGCGCAGTGAGCTGGAGCCGTGGGAGTGGGACGTGCTGTCGGCTCTCCGCCGGGCCGGCGAGCCGTTCCAGCTGAGCCCGAAGCAGCTGCTGCAGCAGACCCTGGTCTCCAGCGGCACCATGACCAACCGCATCGACCGGCTCGTCGGCCGTCGGCTCGTGCGCCGGGAGGCGGATCCCGACGACGGACGCAGCATCCTGGTCACGCTGACCGACGAGGGGAAGACGCGGGTGGATGCCGCCATCACCCGCCTCGTCGACGCGGAGGCCGTGCTGCTGGCGACCCTCTCCCGTAGCGACCGCGATCGCCTCGCGGCGCTGCTGCGCAAGCTCAGCCTCGGCTTCGACGCCTGACTCAGCCCATCTGCTCGGTGAGTTCGAACCAGCGCTCCTCGACGCTGTCGCGCTCGCTCTCGAGGGTGCCGATGCGCGCCATCTCGGCGCCGAGGCCCACGTAATCGGACTGGTCGTGGTCGGCCAGCGCCGTGCGCGCCGTCGCGATCTGCGCCTCGAGCTTCTCGAGCCGCCGCTCGAGCGCCGAGACCTCCTTCTGCACCGCGCGCAGGTCGGATCCGCTCAGCGCCGACGTGACGGGCGAAGCGGATGCCGCGGCATCCGATCGTTGCGCAGAGGGAGCCGAGCGTTCCCGCTCGCGCAGCCGGAGGTACTCGTCGACGCCGCCGGGAAGGTGCCGGAGGTGTCCGCCGAGGATCGCGTACTGCTGGTCGGTGACGCGCTCGATGAAGTACCGGTCGTGCGAGACGACGAGGAGCGTGCCGGGCCACGTGTCGAGGAGGTCCTCCATCGCCGCGAGCATGTCGGTGTCGAGGTCGTTCGTCGGTTCGTCGAGGATCAGCACGTTGGGCTGCTCGAGCAGGATGAGCAGCAGCTGCAGGCGACGCTTCTGCCCGCCCGAGAGATCCTTCACCGGGGTCGACAGCTGGGCGCTGGAGAAGCCCATCCGCTCGAGGAGCTGACCGGGCGTGAGCTCCTGCGCCTTGGAGCCGGCGCCGAACGTGTACGTCGTGCGCAGCCGCTCGATCACGATGCGCACGGGGTCGTCGAGGTGATCGTCGAGCTCGTCCAGACGCTGGGTGAGTGTGGCGACCTTCACCGTCTTGCCGCGCTTGACCCGGCCCGCAGTGGGCTCGAGGTCGCCCGACACCAGACTGAGCAGGGTCGACTTGCCCGCGCCGTTGACCCCGAGGATGCCGGTGCGCTCGCCCGGCGCGACGCGCCATTCGACGGGGTGCAGGACTTCGCGTGCCGGGCCCCCGTCGCGCGACGGATACGTCACCGACGCGTCGAGCAGGTCGACGACGTCCTTGCCGAGCCGCGACACGGCGAGCGACTGCAGCTCGGTCTTGTCGCGGATCTCGGGCACATCGGCGATCAGGGCGTTCGCGGCGTCGATGCGGAACTTCGGCTTCGACGTGCGCGCGGGCGCTCCTCGGCGCAGCCACGCGAGCTCCTTGCGTGCGAGGTTCTGCCGCCGCGCCTCGATCGAGGCCGCCTGACGGTCACGCTCGACGCGCTGCAGGATGTAGGCGGCATAGCCGCCGTCGAAAGGCTCGACGATGCGGTCGTGGACCTCCCACGTGCGCGTGCAGACCTCGTCGAGGAACCAGCGGTCGTGGGTGACGACGAGCAGTCCGCCGGCGCTGGCGGCCCAGCGGCGCTTCAGATGCTCGGCCAGCCACGCGATCGCCTCCACGTCGAGGTGGTTGGTCGGCTCGTCGAGGAAGACCACATCGTGGTCGCCGGCGAGCAGCGCCGCAAGCGCGACGCGGCGGCGCTGGCCGCCTGACAAGCCGACGACGGGACCCTCCCACGGGATGCCGTCGAGGAGGCCTGCGATGACCTCCCGCGTGCGCGCGTCGCCGGCCCACTCGTGCTCGGGCCGGTCGCCCACGACGGATTCGGCGACGGTGAGCGCGTCGTCGAGGGTGTCGGCCTGATCGAGCACGCCGACGCGCACCCCGCTGCGCACCGTGACCCGACCGCTGTCAGGGTCGAGGCGACCGGCGAGCATCGCGAGAAGGCTCGACTTCCCGTCGCCGTTGCGACCGACGATGCCGATGCGGTCGCCCTCGTCGATTCCCAGCGAGACGCCGTCGAAGACGACCTTGGTCGGAAACTCCAGGTGCAGGGCCTCGGCCCCGAGAAGATGTGCCATGTCCCCTCCAGGCTATGCGAGCGAAGCCCGCTGTCCCGCCGACCGGCGCTCGCACCGGCTCCGAGCGCTCAGTACCAGATGCTCAGGCGCGGCGCGGTGTGCCACGAGAGCACGCGGGCGGCAGCGGCCGCGTCGGCCGATCGCACGCGTCCGGCGGCGGCGAGGGTCGCCAGCGACACCCCGCCGAGGTAGGTGGCGGAGAGCTCCTCGATGCCGAGCGAGACCTCGACCGCCCCGGCGGGCGCGTCGCCCTCCCACGCACGCACGCGGCCCACGCCCTCGGCATCCACCTCGAGCAGGTACCGACCCGCGGCGTGACCGAGCGCGTCACTGACATCGAGCGCGATCAGCCCCGGCGCTCCGTACCGGCGCACCTCCAGCGCAGCGGCCACATCGAGGATGCGCACGTACTGGTGGTCGCGCAGCGTGATGGTCGCCGCACGCTGATCGGCGATCATCCACAGCAGCGGCTCGTCGACGGAGAGCTCGTCGGCGTTCACCTCGGCGACGAGGTCGAGCTCGAGGAGGAAGCGCCACAGCGCCGCGTAGGCATCGTCTCCGTCCGTCAGCAGGTATACGACCCGCACGGACGCCTTCGTGAAATCGTCGTGGTTCTCGCGCACCGTGTACAGCGCCAGGCCCCTCACCTCACCCGCCGCGTCGGTGTACTGGATCGCGCGCTTCTCGCCCGCCTTCTCGGCGGTGGGCGACGTCCCCGCGAAGCCGTCCCAGTGGCTGCCGGGAACGTCGATCTCGCCCGCGAGCGCCAGCCGCACGCGCTCGTGCAGCGCCGGTGCGAGCCCGCGGAGCGTCTCTCGCGAGATGAAGTCGACGCGACCCTCGGGTCGGGGTCCGATCCACGCGGCCCGCCGCGTCTCGATGCGCCAGCTCGCGCTCGCCGCGGCGGGAGCGAACCCGTAGCGCCCGTACAGCGTCGACTCGCTCACCGTGAGCATGGCGACCGGGATGCCGGCATCCGCCGCCGCGCGCAGCTCGCCCTCGAGCATCGCGCGGGCGATGCCGCGTCTCCGATGCGTCGGGGCGACGGTCACGGCGGAGATCGCGCACGCGGGGACAGCGGCCCCGCCCGGGACCGACAGCTCGCCGAGCCACGATGCGATCGTCGCCACGGGAGCCTCCGACACCGGGGCTGCGGGGTCGTACACGCCCGTCAGGCGCCGGTAGCCCGAGCGCTCGCGCGAGGACGCGATCTGCTCGGGGGTCCGCTCGCCGTCGAGGAACCCGCGGGCGACGGACTGGAGCCACGGTGCGAAGTCGTCGCCGTCGATCGAGGTGCGCCGGTAGTCGAGACCTCCTTCGGCGAGGCGTGCACGCGACTGCTCGTCGACGGGTCCTGCGCGGTACGCCGAACGATCGGCCTCCGAGGCGACGGGGACGCGGTCTGCGGTGGTCATCGGTGATCCTCCCAGGGGTTGTTCGTCGTCAGGTGCCGATCACGCGCGCGCCGGCGACCGGGCCGTGCACGTGGAGCGCCGGCAGCCCGGCCGCCGACAGCATGACCTGCAGTTCGAGCGCGGACTCGGGGTCGGCGGTCAAGAAGGCCAGAGTAGGCCCGGACCCCGACACCATGCCGGCGAGCGCCCCGGACCGCTCGCCGAGTTCGAGCGTGTCGCGCAGCGCGGGCCGCAGCGACAGGGTGGCCGCCTGCAGGTCGTTGCGGGTGTGCTCGGCGAGCGCGACGGGGTCGGCGGCGCGCAGCGCCTGGAGCACGGTGGGATCGACCTCCGGCACGCGGACGACCGACGCGATGTCGTGCTGCGCGCGCAGGGTGTCGAGGTGTCCGTAGACCTCCGGCGTCGACAGACCCTCGTCCGACGGCACGACGATCCAGTCGAAGCGGCCTTTCGCGAGCGCCGGGCTCAGCTGGTCGCCCCGGCCCGTGCCGACCGCGGTGCCGCCCATGAGGGCGAACGGCACGTCGGCCCCGAGCCGCGCGGCGAGCTTGTGCAGCTCCGCGCCGCCGAGGTCGGCGCCCCACAGCGCGTCGCACGCGACGAGGGCGGCCGCGGCATCCGCTGATCCGCCCCCCATGCCGCCGGCGACGGGCACGGCTTTCACGATGTCGAGGTGCACGCCGCCGCGGTGGCCGATCCGCTGCGCCACCAGGCGCGCGGCGCGCACCGCGAGGTTGCGGTCGTCGGCCGGAACGCCGTCGACGTCCACCGAGCCCGAGATCGTCACGGTGAAGTCGTCGGAGTGACTGGCCCACACGTTCTCGTACAGCGAGACGGCCTGGTACGCCGAAGCGACGTCGTGGTATCCGTCGTCCTGGACGTCGCCGACCTCGAAGAAGAGGTTCAGCTTGCCCGGGGCGCGAACATGGACGCGGCCCTCGACGAAAGCGTGGCTCACGAGGTGGCCGAGTCCGCCCACAGGTCGACGTCGATGCCGTCCGAGAGCGCGTCGATCTGCTCGACCTCCTCGGTCGTGAACGCCGGGCCCTCGAGGGCGGCGAGATTCTCGTCGAGCTGCGCCGGTCGCGACGCTCCGATGAGAGCCGACGCGACCACCGGGTCGCGCAGCACCCACTGGATCGCCATCTGCGCGAGCGACTGACCGCGCTCCTGGGCGATGACGTCGAGGCCGCGCAGCGTGGCGACGCCCTTGTCGCTCAGCGGTCCCTTCGGGAGCGACCCGCGCTGCTGCGCGCGGTCGGCGCGACCGCCGCCGAGGTACTTGTCGGTGAGCAGACCCTGCGCCAGCGGGGTGAACGCGATCGCGCCCATCCCCTCCTGCTTCAGCACGCCGGTCAGTCCGTCCTCGACCCAGCGGTTCAGGATCGAGTAGGCGGGCTGATGGATCACCAGCGGCGTTCCCAGCGAACGGGCAACGGATGCCGCGACCGCCGTGCGCTCCGCGCTGTACGACGAGATGCCGACGTAGAGCGCCTTGCCCTGGCGCACCAGGGTGTCCAGCGCCCCCACGGTCTCCTCGATCGGGACGTCGGGATCGACGCGGTGGGAATAGAAGATGTCGACGTAGTCGACGCTCATGCGGCGCAGCGACTGCTCGGCGCTCGCGAGGATGTACTTGCGCGAACCGCCGTTGCCGTAGGGACCGTGCCACATGTCGTAGCCCGCCTTGGACGAGAGGATGAGCTCGTCACGGTACGGGGCGAAGTCCTCGCGCATCATGCGTCCGAAGTTCGTCTCGGCCGTCCCGTAGGGCGGTCCGTAGTTGTTGGCCAGGTCGAAGTGGGTGATGCCCTTGTCGAACGCGTGGCGAAGCAGCGCGCGCTGGTTGTCGAAGGGGATGTTGTCGCCGAAGTTCCACCACAGGCCCAGCGACACCGGGGGAAGCGTCAGCCCCGAGGTGCCGACGCGACGATACTCGCGCAGGTCGTAGCGGTCATCGGCGGCGGCATACGGACGGTGGAGATCTCCTCCGCCGGAGCGGTAGTTCGGCTGGTCGGTCACCGGTCCAGGCTAGCGGCGCCGCGGCGACCACGCAGGTGCCAGGGCCGACATGCCGGGAAGCATGAACCGAACCGGCATGTCAAGGGGCCTCCCCGGAAACGTCCCCGTAATGGAGCGTGCCTAGTGTGAGGTCAGGAGGCCGCGCGCTCGCGGCATCCGCCCACCGTCGAAAGAGGTTCCGATGCCCGCACTCTCGGTCGTGCCGGCCGCGCCGGATGCCTGGTCGACCCTTCTCGGTCGCCCCGATGTGGTGCTCGACGGCGGCACCCTGCACCTCGTGCACGACACCGTCACTCCCGAGCAGGCGCGCGTCGCCGACCTGCTCCTGACCGCCGACGTGCTCGAGAAGGCCGGGATCGGCGTCACCCTGATCCGCCACGACCGATCCGTCACCGCGCTCGTGGTCGACATCGAACGTGCCCGTGAGGCGATGGCGGCGCTGGCCGTGGCCGGACGCGACGAGCCGCTCTACGTCAAGGCTCGGCGGCGGCCGGCGCAGCGGGCGGTCGACGCCGACCTGCCGGCCGGGACCCCGACGTCGCTGCGGGTTTTCCGGCCGCGCCTGACCTCGAGCGGCCTGCGCTACGGCGCCTCGCTCGGGGCGCGTCTCGAGTTCTGGCGGTTCGGCGAAGAGCTCGTCGAAGCGCCGAACGACAACGCGCTCACCCGTCGCCTGACCCCCACCGTGGACCTCTCGACGGCCACCGTCGACCGCTACGGCCGCACCTGGCGCACCATCGACGGCATGTTCGATCCGCTGCCCGCCGAGTTCACGGAGGACGTCGACCTCGTGTTCTCGTGGGTCGACGGTTCTGCGAGCGACTTCCAGCGTCAGCGCGCCGCACGCCTGGCGGAGTACGTCGTCGGCGAAGGAGACGACGGCCCCGCGCGCTTCCGTCACGTCGACGAGCTGCGCTACGCGCTGCGCAGCGTCCACATGCACGCCCCGTGGGTGCGGCGCATCTTCATCGCGACCGACTCCCCCGCTCCGGCATGGCTCCTCGACCACCCCAAGGTGTCCATCGTGCGGAGCGAGGAGTTCTTCGCCGACCCGTCCGTCCTCCCGACCCACAACTCGCACGCGGTCGAGGCGCAGCTGCACCGCATCCCGGGGCTCGCGGAGCACTTCCTCTACTCGAACGACGACATGTTCTTCGGCCGAAGGGTCGAGCCCGAGATGTTCTTCACCCCCGCCGGCATCTCGAAGTTCGTCGAGTGCGAGGTGCGCATCGGCGCCGGGGAGCCCGCGACGCACCGGAGCGGCCACGACAACGGCCTGCGCGTGAACCGGGCGCTCCTGCGCTCGCGATTCGGCCGGTCGATCGTGCGTGATCTCGAGCACTGCGCCACCCCGCTGCGCCGCAGCGTGATGGCCGAGCTGGAGCAGACCTTCGCCGCCGACTTCGCGCGCACCGCGGCATCCCGCTTCCGTGCCGCCACCGACATCTCGGTGACCAACAGCCTGTACCACTACTACGCGCTCATGACGGGGCGCGCGGTGCCGACCACGCAGCCGCGCACCCGTTACGTGCAGACCACGCTCGCCGCGTCGCTGCGGCGCATGGAACGCCTCGCCGAGCGCGGCGACGTCGACATGTTCTGCCTCAACGACGGCGGCGAGACGGAGGTGCCCGAGCAGCTGCGCACACGCGTCGTGCGCGAGACGCTCGAGCGGATGTTCCCGGTCCGTGCGCCGTGGGAGCGCGCCGAGACCAGCGCGGCGGTGCGATCGCTCAGCGCTGCAGAGCGATCGGCTCGGTTGGCGCATCCGTCCGCACGGCGCTGAACGGGCCTACGCCCGCGAGGGCGAGGCGGCGCTGGGCCTCGGCCGCGTCGATGTGCTCGAGCGTGCGCGGAACGTCGACGGGCACGACGGAGTGGACGATCGTGTCGTCGAAGAGGTGCACCAGGTTGAACGCCTGCGCACCGTCCTGGGGGCGAGTGCCCCCGGTCGGCACGGTGAGGTCCTGCGCGTAGCAGGTGGAGGATGCGACGGAGACGGGGATGCCCGCGAACGTCGCGAACGTCGAGTAGTGCAGGTGCCCGGCGATGATCGCCCTCACATCGGTGCCTCGCAGCACCGCGGCCAGCCGGCCCTGGCCCCGAAGCTCGACGCTCGCGGCGAGCGGGAGCACGCTCGGCACCGGCGGGTGGTGCATCGCGACGATCGTGCCCAGGGGCGCCGGCGTCGCGAGCACGTCCGAGAGCCACGCCAGCTGCGCGTCGGTGAGCTCACCGTGATGATGGCCGGGCACGGTCGAGTCGACGGTCACCACGCGCAGTCCGTCGAGTTCGGCGACGGCGTCGACGGGGGCCGTGCCGCCGGGTTCGTCGAGGAGCGCGCGTCGGAAGCCGTCGCGGTCGTCGTGGTTGCCCATGACCCAGAACACGCGCGCGCCGATGCGGGCGGCGAACGGGTCG
Organism: Microbacterium sp. SSM24; assembly: GCF_025989145.1. Taxonomy (NCBI): domain Bacteria; kingdom Bacillati; phylum Actinomycetota; class Actinomycetes; order Micrococcales; family Microbacteriaceae; genus Microbacterium; species Microbacterium sp. SSM24. Next base: position 124,902 of record NZ_JAPDNQ010000001.1, read on the forward strand.
ACGAGTGCGCGCAGCTCGGCGTAGGCACCGGGCTCGCCCAGGTCGGCGAGGTCTCCCGTGAAGACGACGGCGTCGGGACGGATGCCGCTCGCCTCGATCGCAGCAAGGGCACGGGCCAGTCGCTCCGACGCGTCGACGAGGTCGAACAGGCGCGAACCGTGCGCACGCAGGTGCGTGTCGCTGATGTGCAGCAGGATGCGCTCGGGGTTCGGGTATTCGGCGCTCAGCATCGTCCCTCCGGCGCCCGCGGTCGAGGCGGGCTTGCCGGAATGCTACGCGCGCACCCGGCTCCATCCGGGTGAAACGCGGTGAACGCTGAGGGAACGCTTGGCGGTCACGCGGTGCGCGCGATCCTCACGAAGTCATCGATCGACAGTTCCTCGCCGCGCGCGGTGGGCGCCACGGCCGCCCGCTCCAGCACAGCGGATGCCTCCGCCGACGTTCCTCCGAGCACACTCGACAGCGCCTGGCGCAGCATCTTGCGGCGCTGCTGGAACGCGGCGTCGACGATCGCGAACACGCGCCGGCGCTCCTCCTCCGATCCTCGCGGCTCGGGGTCGCGGTGGAAGCCGACGAGCACGCTGTCGACGTTCGGCACGGGCCAGAACACCTGACGGGACACCGTGCCGGCGAGGCGCCACTCGCCGTACCAGGCGGCCTTCACGCTCGGTGCGCCGTACACCTTGGATCCGGGCGGCGCAGCGAGGCGTTCCCCCACCTCGGCCTGCACCATGACCACGCCGCGCTCGAGGCGCGGGAAGGTCTCGAGGAAGTGCAGGAGGACGGGCACCGACACGTTGTAGGGAAGATTCGCGACGAGCACCGTCGGCTCGCCCGGCAGCTCGGTGACGCGGAGGGCGTCGGCGTCGACGACGGTGAGCGCTCCGTCTGGCACGCCGTGCGCGGCGGCGGTCGCGGGGAGGCGCTCGGCGAGGCGGTGGTCGATCTCGACGGCGGTGACGGCGGCGCCGGTCTCGAGGATCGCGAGAGTGAGCGAGCCGAGACCCGGCCCCACCTCGACGACGCGGTCCTCGGGACGCACGCCCGCGACGTGGACGATCTTGCGGACCGTGTTCGCGTCGACGACGAAGTTCTGGCCGAGTTTCTTGGTCGGAGTGACGTCGAGGTCGGCGGCGAGCGCGCGGATCTCCGCGGCGCCGAGCAGGGTCACGGGCATGCGTTCACTGTACCCAGTGCCGCCGCCGCCGCTGTGTGGCTAGGGTGACGAGGGTGAACACCACTGGCGCGATTCCGTCCGATGCGTTCTCCCTCAAGAGCCCCTTCGGGCGCCGAGCGATCGGCCTGTCGGTCGCGGCCGCCGTCGGCGGGTTCCTGTTCGGCTTCGACTCGTCCGTCATCAACGGCGCGGTCGACTCCATCTCGAGCGACTTCGCACTCAACGACGTCATCACGGGCTTCGTCGTCGCGATCGCCCTCCTCGGCTGCGCCGTCGGTGCGATCGTCGCGGGCAACCTCTCCGACCGGTGGGGTCGGCTGCGGGTCATGTTCCTCGGCGCGATCATGTTCTTCGTCAGCTCGATCGGCGCCGGCCTCGCGTTCTCGGCGTGGGACCTCGCGCTGTGGCGCGTGATCGGCGGCCTCGGCATCGGCATCGCGTCGGTGATCGCGCCGGCCTACATCGCCGAGATCGCGCCGCGCCAGATCCGCGGCGGGCTCGCGTCGCTGCAGCAGCTCGCGATCACCCTCGGCATCTTCGCCGCGCTGCTGTCGGACGCGCTGCTGGCCAACACGGCGGGGGGCGCGGACGAGGTGCTGTGGCTCGGACTCGAGGCGTGGCGCTGGATGTTCATCGTCGGCGTGATCCCGTCGGCCGTGTACGGCATCCTGTCGTTCACCCTGCCCGAGTCGCCGCGATACCTGATCTCGAAGGGGCGCTACGACGAGGCGCGGGCGATCTTCGCGCGACTGGTGCCCGCGGCCGATCTCGACCACACGATGCGCGATCTCCAGACGACGATCGAGACGGACCGCAAGAACGCCGGCGTCTCGCTGCGCGGGCCCGTGCTGGGCCTCCAGCGGATCGTCTGGGTGGGCATCATCCTGTCGGTGTTCCAGCAGTTCGTCGGCATCAACGTGATCTTCTACTACTCGACGAGCCTGTGGCAGTCCGTCGGCTTCGATGAGAGCGACTCGTTCACGATCAGCGTGGTGACCTCGATCACCAATGTGCTGGTCACACTCATCGCGATCTTCCTCGTCGACCGGGTCGGGAGGAAGCCGATCCTGCTCACCGGGTCGGTGATGATGACGCTGTCGCTCGGGCTGATGGCGATCTCGTTCCTGTTCGCGACCACCAACGCCGAGGGCGAGGTGCAGCTCGGTGCGCCGTGGGGACCCATCGCCCTCGTCGCCGCCAACGTCTTCGTCGTCGGGTTCGGCGCATCGTGGGGCCCGCTGGTGTGGGTGCTGCTCGGCGAGATCTTCCCGAGTCGCATCCGCGGCAAGGCTCTGGGCGTCGCGGCCGGTGCGCAGTGGATCGCCAACTTCCTCATCACCATCTCGTTCCCGGCGATGTCGTCGTGGTCGCTCCCCCTCACGTACGGCATGTACGCGCTCTTCGCCGCACTGTCGTTCGTCTACGTCGCGTGGCGCATCCCCGAGACCAAGGGCATGGACATCGAGCAGACCGAGACCCTGTTCACCCGGAAGGGTTCCGCGGCCACGACCTGAGCCGTCGACGTCTGCGGCCGCGCCTAGGATGGGCGGATGCCTTCGCTCGGCGACCTGATCGCACCACGCCGACTCGGCACCGACTTCCGATGGCTCCTCGCCTCGTCGTGGACGAGCAATCTCGGCGACGGCATCGCGCTGGCCGCCGCGCCCCTGCTGATCGCCTCGCTCACGTCGTCTCCCGTGCTCGTGGCCGCCGGCGCCATGATGCAGTTCCTGCCCTGGCTGCTGTTCGGGCTGTTCGCCGGCGCCGTCGCCGACCATCACGACCGCCGTCGCCTCGTGATGCTGGCCAACAGCCTGCGCGCGGTGATCGTCACCGTCTTGATCGTGTTCCTCGTCACCGGCCAGGCGACGGTGTGGATGGTCCTGGCGACCGCCTTCCTGTACGGCACGGCCGAGGTGTTCGCCGACTCCGCGGGAAGCACGCTTCTTCCGATGCTCGTGAAGCCGGCCGACCTGGGCGTCGGCAACGCGCGCATGCAGGCGGGGTTCCTCGTCGGGAACCAGCTGGCCGGCCCGCCGTTGGGCGCGTTCCTGTTCGCGCTCGGGTCGTTCTGGCCGTTCGTCCTGCAGGTGCTGTGCGTCGCGTTGGCCGTGCTGCTCATCTCGCGCATCACGCGAACGCCCGTGCCGGAGCATCCGGACTCCCCCCGAGGCACGAAGGTCCACGCCATCCGCGAGGGGCTGCAATGGCTGCGACACAACGCACCGGTGCGCACGCTCGTCCTGATCATCCTGGTGTTCAACGTGACGTGGGCGGCGCCGTGGGGCGTCCTCGTGCTCTACGCGACCGAGTACCTGGGGATGGGTCCGGTGGGATACGGCGCCCTCACGACCGCCTCGGCGCTGGGCGGCATCGTCGCGATCTTCAGCTTCGGCTGGCTCGAGAAGCGCGTGTCGTTCTCGACGCTCATGCGTGTGTGCCTCTCGTGCGAGGTGCTCATGCACCTCGGCTTCGCGCTCACGACCTCGCCCGTCGTCGCGTTCGTGATCATGTTCGGCTTCGGACTGTACGCGTTCATCTGGGCGACGATCTCCACGACCGTCCGCCAGCGGCTGGTGCCGATGGAGCTGCAGGGCCGCATCGCCTCGGTGAACATGGTCGGCGTCTTCGGCGGACTCGTGATCGGTCAGTTGATCGGCGGCATTCTCGCCCAGGCGTTCGGACTGACCGCACCCTGGTGGTTCGCGTTCGCCGGCTCCGCGATCACGCTGGCCCTCGTGTGGCGCTCGATCGCGCACATCACCGCGGCGAAGCCCGTGCTCGACGACGACGAGGCGGATCGCATCCGCCCGGAGGACGAGCCGGGCGCCGGTGGGATGCCGCTCCCCGACTGAGCGCGGGTGCCCCTCAGTCCTCGAAGGAGCCGTACGCCTCGACCGTGTTCGCCGCGATCTGCGCGCACAGCTCGTCGAGGTCCAGGCCGAGCTCCTCGGCGATGAACCTCACCGTGACCGGGATGAGGTACGGGGCGTTCGGACGGCCGCGGTGCGGGACCGGCGTGAGGAACGGGGCATCCGTCTCGACCAGGATCCGCTCGCGGGGCGTGACCCGGAGCGCGTCGCGCAGGTTCTGCGCGTTCTTGAAGGTGACGTTGCCCGCGAACGACAGGAAGTACCCGCGTTCGGCGGCGATGCCCGCCATGTCCTCGTCGCCCGAGAAGCAATGGAACACGGTGCGTTCGGGTGCGCCGACCCGCTCGAGCGTCTCGAGCACGGCGTCGTGGGCGTCGCGGTCGTGGATCTGCATCGCGAGGCCGTGCTTCTTGGCGAGGGCGATGTGCGCCTCGAAGCTCTCGAACTGCGCCGGGAAGCCGTCCTCATCGGTGCGGAAGAAGTCGAGTCCGGTCTCGCCGATCGCCCGCACCCGGGGCTGGGCCGCGAGCTCGTCGATCACCCCGATCGCCTCGGCGAGGCGGCCCGCCTCCGCGTACGCGGGTGCTTCGTTGGGGTGGATGGCGACCGCTGCGAGAACACGGGGGTGGGATGCTGCAGCCCACGCCGACCACCGGCTCGACTCGATGTCGCCACCGGCCTGCACGACGCCGATCACGCCGACCTCCGCTGCGCGTGCCAGCTGCTCGTCGAGATCGAAGCCCACACCGTCCTCGATCTCGAGGTGCGCGTGGTTGTCGTAGACCGGCACCGCGAGCGGCTCGGGCGCCGCCGGATAGCTCACGTCGCGCGACCCCTTCTCGCGCACCCGCACGTACTGCGACGGATCCGATCCCTCCGCCGGGTAGGGCACCGGGCTGCGGGTCATCAGACCGACTGCTCGACCCGGGGGAAGAGCGGCGCGAGGCCGTTCACCGAGGTTCCGGGCTTGAGCACCCCCCACGCACCGGCGTCGCGGATCGGCTGGTCGATGAGGCGGCCGAGGCTCTCGGCCGCGCCGAGGGCGATCCACAGCTTCTCGGTCGACACGGGCATGACCGGCGACAGCAGCACGGCGAGCGCGCGCAGTCCCTCGGCGGCGGTGTAGAGCACCGTGCCCAGCCGTTCGCGCTGCGCCTCGTCCTTGGCCAGCACCCACGGCTCGTTCTCGGTGATGTAGAGGTTCAGGGCGTCCACGATCGTCCAGATCGAGGAGATCGCCTCGTCGATGCGGAAGCGCTCGATGGCCGCATCGGCGGCGGCCGCGGCATCCGCCACCGTCTTCTGCACGTGCAGGTCGGCCTCGGTGTAGGCGCCGGCCGGCGGCACGACGCCCTCGAAGTAGCGCTCGATCATCGCCGTCGTCCGCGAGGCGAGGTTGCCGAACCCGTTCGCGAGCTCCGCCTGGTAGCGGGCCGAGAGGTCCTCCCACGAGAACGAGCCGTCCTGGCCGAACGCGATCGCCGACAGGAAGTAGAACCGGTAGGCGTCGGAGCCGAACACGTCGGTGATCTCGGTCGGCGCGATGCCGGTCAGCTTCGACTTCGACATCTTCTCGCCGCCGACGAGCAGCCAGCCGTGCGCGAACACGCCGCGCGGCACGTCCACGCCCGCAGCCATCAGCATCGCCGGCCAGATGACGGCGTGGAAGCGCAGGATGTCCTTGCCGACCACGTGGTACGCCGGCCAGCGGCGGGCGAACTCGTCCGGGTCGCCGCCGTACCCGACCGCCGTCGCGTAGTTGAGCAGCGCATCGACCCACACATAGATGACGTGCGATTCGTCCCACGGCACCGTGATGCCCCAGTCGAACGCCGAGCGCGAGATCGACAGGTCCTTGAGGCCCTGCCTCACGAACGAGACGACCTCGTTGCGCGCCGACTCCGGCCGGATGAAGTCGCTCGACGAGTACAGCTCGAGCAGGCGATCCTGGAACTCGCTGAGCTTGAAGAAGTAGTTCTTCTCCTGGAGCAGTTCGAGCGGCTTGGAGTGGATCGCGCACACCTTGAGGCCCTCGAAGGGACCCGTGCCGTCGACGATCTCGGACTCGGGCTTGAACTCCTCGCAGCCGACGCAGTACAGCGCCTCGTACTCGCCCGCGTAGATGTAGCCGCGGTCGTAGATCGCCTGCACGAACTGCTTCACGCGCTCCTCATGACGCTCCTGCGTCGTGCGGATGAAGTCGTCGTTGGCGACGTCGAGCGTCTTCAGCAGCGGGAACCACGCCTCGCCCACGAGCTTGTCGACCCACTCCTGGGGCGTGACGCCGTTCGCCGACGCCGCACGCATCATCTTCTGACCGTGCTCGTCGGTGCCCGTCAGCATCCAGGTGTCGTCACCGGCCTGCCGGTGCCAGCGCGCGAGCGTGTCGACCGCCACGGTCGTGTAGCCGTGGCCGATGTGGGGCACGTCGCTCGGATAGTAGATCGGCGTCGTGATGTAGAAAGATCGGCCGGAAGTCACCCGAGGATTCTAGTCGGCACGGATGCCGCGCCCGGCCGGTGTGACAGGCGGGGCCGCCGCGGGGCCGGCACCGGGCGCTTTCGTCACATTCCCGGCGGGTGTCACCCCTTGACGGCGAGCGCGCCCTGATACAGCTCGCGCGAGGAGTGGCCGGTCTGTGCCGCCACCTCGCCGGCGGCATCCTTCAGCCGTGTGCCCGAACGCACCAGCTCGAGCACCTGGGTGACGGCGTCGGGGAACGCGACCTCGCGCGCGGCCGCGCCGTCCACGACGATGACGAGCTCGCCGCGGACGCCGGCCTCGGCCCACGCGGCCAGCTCGGCGAGCGTGCCCCGCGCCACCTCCTCGTGCAGCTTCGTGAGTTCGCGACACACCGCCGCCCGCCGGTCGGCACCGAACGCGACGACCATCGCGGCCAGCGTCGCCGCCACCCGGGTCGGCGCGTCGAAGAACACCATCGTGCGCGGCTCGGTGGCCAGCGCACGCAGGGCGGAGGCACGCTCGCCCGGCTTGCGCGGCACGAAGCCCTCGAAGGTGAAGCGGTCGGTCGGCAGGCCCGACACCGCGAGCGCGGTGAGCACCGCGCTGGGCCCGGGGATCACGGTCACCGTCACCCCGGCCGCGGCCGCGGCGGCCACGAGGCCGTATCCGGGATCGCTGACCGTCGGCATGCCGGCGTCGCTCAGCACGAGCACGTCCTGGTCCCGCGCCAGCTCGACGAGTTCGGGCGCGCGGTCCTTCTCGTTGTGGTCGTGGAGCGCGATGAGCCGCGGCCGATGAGTGACGCCGAGCCCGGCGAGGAGCCGCTGCGTCGTGCGCGTGTCCTCGGCGGCGATCACCGGTGCGCTCCCGAGCGCCTCGATGAGGCGCCGCGAGGCGTCCCCCAGATTGCCGATCGGAGTCGCCGCGAGGATGATCACGACCCCAGCCTACGAGTGGGCGGATGCCGCGTCGCCGGGCTCGCGGTCCGCGGTCTCGCGCGGGACCTCGTGAGCGGGCTGGACCAGGTCGACGGCGGACTGCATGCGGGCGAGGCACTCGATCACGATGCGCGCATGCTCGGGCGGCATGTCGACGACGGCCTCGAGCATCCGTGTGTGCATGGCACCGAGGGTGCGGCGCACCTCGTGGTCCGTCTCCGCCGTGGGGATCACGACGATGGCGCGGCGATCGGTGGGGTGCGGGGCACGGCGCACATGGCCGGACTTCTCGAGCCGGTCGATGATCGCCGTCGTCGACGCCGTCGACACGCCCAGATACCGCGACAGCTCCGCGGGCTGCACGATGCGTCCCTCGCGCTCGGCCTTGAGCAGGTACCGCAGCGTGAGCAGGTCGTTCTCGCCCATCGCCATCGCGTCGCGCGTGCGCCGGCGCATCGCGGCATCCGCGGCGCGGTAGAGGCGGAAGGACTCGAGCACCTCGATGGCCCGGCGGCGCGCGGCGTCGTCGTGCTCGCCGTACCAGTAGCCGCTTCCCGCCGTCACGACACGAATCATACGGATGCCCGCACTCCACGGGCCCGCACCGCGCAGGAACATCCCTGCTCGTGCACATGCACCGCGCAGGGTCATCGCGGGAGCCGCACTTATAGTGTCAGCGTGACGCACGCCGCCCCTCGCCTGGACGACAGCACGCCGGCTGCGCCGCTGCTGCCCGCGGAGCGTCCCACCCTGTACGAGCGGTTCACCGCGAGGCTCTCCCGCGACGACGCCGCGCGCCGCCTGTACGCGTGGCTGGGCCCCGCGCTCGTCGTCGTGCTGGCGGCGGTCCTGCGCCTGTGGAACCTCGCCGCGGCGCACGACCTCATGAACCAGTTCGACGAGACGTACTACGTCAAGGACGCCTGGACGCTGTCGCAGCTCGGGTACGAGGCATCGTGGCCCGGCAATGCCAACGAGAGCTTCCTGTCGGGCAACGTGAACGTCTTCACCGACAACGCGGCGTTCGTGATCCACCCGCCGCTCGGGAAGTGGATCATCGCGCTCGGCATGATCGTGCTCGGCCCCGAGAACGGCTGGGGGTGGCGCATCACGACGGCGCTGCTCGGCACGGCGGCGGTCCTCGTGCTGATGCTGATCGCGAAGCGGCTGACCGGCTCCACCACGTTCGCCGTCATCGCGGGACTGCTGATGGCCGTCGACGGAATGTCGATCGCGATGAGCCGCGTCGCGCTGCTCGACACTCCCCTGCTGTTCTTCGTGCTGCTCGGGTTCCTGTTCGTGCTGCTCGACCGGGAACGCACGACCGCGCGCATCGCGCAGACGGTGGCGGCGCGCTACGACGGGGACGAACCGCCGGCGTGGGGGCCGATCCTGTGGAACCGGCCGTGGATCGTCGCGGCGGGCGTCGCGCTGGGCGCGGCATCCGCCGTCAAGTGGTCGGGGGTCTGGGTCCTCGCGGGACTCGGCGTCTACCTCGTCGTGACCGACGCGCTCGCGCGGCGACGTGCGGGGGTGCTGTTCTGGCCGACCGACGCGATCCGTCAGGGCGTCGCGACCTTCGTCCTGCTGGTGCCCGTCGCGTTCGCGGTGTATCTCGCGTCGTGGACGGGCTGGCTCGTGACCGACGGCGGCTACGACCGTCACGCCGCCGACGCCGCGCCGGCGACCGGACTCTGGTCGTGGGTGCCGCTGTCGCTGCAGAGCCTATGGATCGACCACACCACGATGTTCAACGCGGCGTCGCAGATCACGTCGGGCCACTCGTATTCGAGCCCGGCGTGGCAATGGCCGCTGCTGATCCGCCCGACCGGCATGTATTACCACCACGACGCCTTCGGAGTCGACGGATGCACCGCCGTGAACGGCTGTTCGTCGGTCGTCTCCAGCATCCCGAACCCGCTCGTCTGGTACGCGGGCGTCGCCGCTGTGCTGTACCTCGCTTACCGGTTCGTCATCGTGCGTGACTGGCGCTACGCCTTCGTCCTCACGGGGATCGGGCTGACCTACGTCCCGTGGCTGTTCTACCCCGAGCGCACGATCTTCCAGTTCTACACGGTGCTCGTGCTGCCGTTCATGCTGCTCGCGCTGACCTTCGCTCTGCGCGACATCGCCGGTCCGCGACATGCCGACTCGTACCGAAGGCGCACCGGACAGCGCCTGGTGTGGGTGTTCCTGGCGGTCGCCCTGCTCCTCGCCGCCTTCTGGTATCCGGTGATCTCGGCGATGACGGTGCCGTACGACTTCTGGCGCATGCACAACTGGCTGCCCACCTGGGTCTAGACGGCCGCCAGCGCCTCCGGGTCGGTGACGGGCAGGCGGCAGGCGAAGTCGCGGCAGTCGTACGCCGTCGGACCGCCGTGCGCGGTCTTCGCCTCGAAGAGCGCGAACCCGGCGGCGGCGAACGCCCGTGCCTGCTCGGGACTCACGACGGCGACGGCGTCGGCGTCGAGGGCGCGCGCGGCGACGGCGAGCGGATGCTGCGGCTCGGCCGACACCACGACGATCTGCCGGGGTGCGGTGGCGACGAGGGCGGCCACGCGCAGCAGCGCGCCGTGCGCGAGGGGCTGCGCGAGTGCTCCCGCGGCGCCACGCGCGACGATCCGCTCGGCGAGAGCGCGGTAGGCGTGGCCGGCACCGAGCGTCCAGAGCGCGAGCGCGGCCTCGGCGAGCGCGGCGGGCCCCGAGGGCTCGTCGCCGTCGGATGCGGCATCCGGAGCACCCACGCCCTGAGCGGCGAGGACGGGATCGCCGCCGCCGGGCACCGCGAGGGCGCCGTCCGGTGCCACGCAGGCGTCGACGAGCTCGCGCGCCCGCGTCGCGTATGCGGCCTCGCCGGTCGCGACGGCCAGTGCGACGAGACCCGACGCGAACTGGCCGTAGTCGGCGATGGTGGCAGCGGCCCGTGAGGGGATCTCGTCGAGGGAGGCGCGGACGAGGAGGCCGTCCGTGGTGACGTTCGCGGTCAGCACGGCCTCGGCGGCCCAGCGCGCGGCGTCGATCCAGGAGGTCTCGCCCAGCCGCGCCCCGGCGCGAGCGAGGGAGCCGATCGCGAGTCCGTTCCACCCCGTGACGACCTTGCCGTCGACGGCCGGACGTTCGAGGCCGGCGCGGTCCGCGGCATCCCGCTCGTAGTACCCGCCCTCGCTGCGCGCACCGTCGATCCACGACTCGGAGTCCTGCGCCGCGCCGAACCCGCCCGTGGGCTGCTGCAGCACGCCGACGAGGAACGCGGCGATGCCGGTCGCCGTCGCCGCGTCACCGTCGGCGATGGCGACGTCGAGCAGCTGTGCGTTGTCGGTCAGCATGCGCTCGAAGTGCGGCACCGACCAGTCGCGACGCGTGGCGTAGCGGAAGAAGCCGCCTTCGACCGGGTCCCGCAGGGGCGAGGCGCTCATCGCCGCGAGCGCGCGCCCCGCGACCGCCGATGCGTCGCCGGCCCGCTCGCGCACCAGGCCCGTCTGGAGGAACCGCAGCGCCGTCGCCACCGGGAACTTCGGGGCCTCTCCGTCACCGAACCCGCCGTACTCGGGGTCCTCGCGCGCGGCGAGGGCCCTCGCCGCACCGGCGAGCTCCTCCGCGGACGGCGGAGCGGATGCCTCGGCACCCGTCTGCGCCCGGGCGTCGGCGAGCGCATCGACGATCGCGTCGGCCGTGCCGTCGATCTGCTCGCGGCGCTCCTCCCACGCCTCGTGGACGGCGGCGAGCACCTGCCGGAAGGCGGGAAGCCCGCCTCTCGGCTGCGGTGGGAAGTACGTGCCGGCGAAGAACGGGCGCCCCTGCGGCGTCACGAACACCGTGAGCGGCCAGCCGAGATTCGCGGTGAACGCGGACGCGGCGGCCATGTAGGCGGCGTCGACCTCGGGATGCTCCTCGCGGTCGACCTTGATCGAGACGAATCCGGCCGCGAGCTCGGCGGCGGTGGCGGGGTCTTCGAACGACTCGCGCGCCATGACGTGGCACCAGTGGCACGTGGAGTAGCCGATGGACACCAGGACGGGCACGTCGCGGGCGCGCGCCTCGGCGAACGCGTCGTCGCCCCACGGGAACCACGGGACCGGATTTCCCGCGTGCGAGCGGAGGTACGGACTCGCGGCCTCCGTGAGGCGACGGTTCATGGCGGTGTCAGTTCACCTCGTCGGGGTGGGCGCTGACGCGTCCCGACCCTTCGGGCTTCTCCATCGCGTCGATCGCGGCGACCTCGGCCTCGGTGAGCTCGAAGTCGAAGACGTCGAGGTTCTCTTCGAGGCGTTCGCGGCGGACGGACTTGGGGAAGACGATGAACCCCTTCTGCAGGTGCCAGCGCAGCACGGCCTGGGCGGGCGTCTTGTCGTGGGCCTTCGCTGCGGCGGCAACGGGATCTGCGCCGAACAGGTCGTACTTGCCCTGGCCGAGCGGACCCCACGATTCGATGCGCACGTCGTGCGCCGCGGCCCATTCGGTGATGTCGCGCTGCTGATACGCCGGGTGGAGCTCGATCTGGTTGACGGCGGGAACCACGCCGGTCGCGGCGACGAGGCGCTCGAGGTGCGGCACCAGGTGGTTGGACACGCCGATGCTGCGGGTGAGGCCCGCGTCGCGCAGCTCGACGAGCCGGGACCACGCGTGGACGTAGTTGTCGTGGGCCGGGGTCGGCCAGTGCACGAGGTAGAGGTCGACGCTCTCGAGACCCAGCTTCTCGAGACTCTCCGCGATCGCCGCCCGAGGCTCGTCGCCCTCGTGACGGTCGTTCCACAGCTTGGTGGTGATGAAGAGATCGTCGCGCGGAAGGCCGCTCGCGGCGATGGCGGCGCCGACGCCCTCTTCGTTGCCGTAGATCGCGGCGGTGTCGATGTGGCGGTAGCCGACTTCGAGCGCCTCGCTGACGGCGCGCTCGGTGTCTGCCGGCGGCACCTTGAACACGCCGTAGCCGAGCTGGGGGATGTCGTTGCCGTCGTTGAGCTTCACGGTGGGGATGTTTGCCATTCCTCCAGCCTAGGAGTGTCCGGGACGGGGTAGACCGGGTAGAGCCCGAGATCTGGCTCGCTGGCCCGAGGCGGGGCCTCGGTCTGCTTCCCCCGCCGGCCCCGACGGTAGCCGCGCCCAGGGCCCTTGAACGGAACGCCGGCGTAGACGAGCGGCTCGGCGAGTGGATCGTGCTTGCGGTGGTGCTCGGAGTCCCAGCCGACCCTGCGCACCCACTTCGCCCGCAGCTCGCTGACCTCGTCATCGAGGGTCTCGAAGCCCGCATCGGTCAGCCAATACCATCGCCACTGCAGCTCGGCGCGGACGTCCACGAGCCGCGCATCACGCAGTACACGCAGGTGCTTCGATACCGCCGTTCGCGTGATGCGGAACTCCGCCCCGACGATATGCGCCAGCTCTCCCGCGGTGTGTTCGCCACTGGCGAGGATCTCGATGATCCGGCGTCGAGCGGGTTCGGCGAGGGCGGCGAACGGGTGCATGGTCAGACCGTAGGGCGGCGGGCCGCGCCCGCGTGCTGGCGTGGCCGCCCGTGTGAATCGCGGTCACCGCTGGGCTGCGGTGGAGGAGTCGCGTCGATCGGTCGGTCGCGGATGCCGCTCCTCTTCCTCTTTCGCATTCATCACCCTCTCGTTTTCGCATGTGAGTTCTTGTTCACACGGCCTTCGGCCGGCCTCGGAGGGTCGCCGTCGTTCGGAGGACGGACGCACCCGGATGCTCTTTGCGACCACGGATCCGCGAACGGCGACACCACCCACCACGCATGTGAACCTCAACTCACATGACGGACGGCCACCACCCACCAGGCATGTGAACCCCAACTCACATACGAAAACGAAACTATGCAACTCCCGGCGACGGGACGGGGGACGAAAGTCGACGCGACTCATCAACCGCGCGTCGTCATACGATGGATGGCTATGTCCGTGCCCGAACCCGTGATCTCCTACCCCCCGGAGCTGCCCGTCAGCGCCGCGCGGGACGAGATCGCGCGCGCGATCCGCGACCACCAGGTCGTGATCGTCGCCGGGGCGACCGGATCGGGCAAGACCACGCAGCTGCCGAAGATCTGCCTCGAGCTGGGCCGCACGCGCATCGCGCACACGCAGCCGCGCCGCATCGCCGCTCGAACGATCGCCGAGCGCGTCGCCGAGGAGCTGCAGGTGCCGCTCGGCTCGACCGTCGGCTACAAGGTGCGCTTCACCGACAAGGTGACCGACGACACCCGCATCGCGCTGATGACCGACGGCATCCTGCTCAACGAGATCCATCGCGACCGGCTGCTGCGCCGCTACGACACGATCATCGTCGACGAGGCACATGAGCGCTCTCTCAACGTCGACTTCCTGATCGGCTACCTCACGCGCATCCTGCCGAAGCGTCCCGACCTCAAGGTCGTCATCACGAGCGCGACGATCGATCCGGAGAGCTTCGCGAAGCATTTCGCCGATCGCGACGGCACGCCCGCGCCCATCATCGAGGTCTCGGGTCGCACGTACCCGGTCGAGGTGCGCTACCGGCCCGGCGTGCGCGCCGCGAAGGGCGCCGATGCCGTCGAGAGCGACGACGTCGACGGCATCACGACGGCGCTGCGAGAGCTCGACCGCGAGACCGCGGGCGACGTGCTGGTGTTCCTCCCCGGTGAGGCCGAGATCCGGGACGCGATGGATGCCGTGCGCGGCATGTATGCCAAGGATGCCGCCCCCACGGAAGTGCTCCCCCTCTACGGCCGGCTCAGTTCGGCCGAGCAGCACCGCGTCTTCGAACGCTCCGCGATCGCGGGCGTGCGCCGCCGGGTCATCCTCGCGACCAACGTCGCCGAGACCAGCCTCACCGTGCCCGGCATCCGGTACGTCGTCGACACCGGCACCGCGCGCATCTCGCGCTACAGCAACCGCAGCAAGATCCAGCGCCTGCCCATCGAGGCGATCTCGCAGGCCTCCGCCCAGCAGCGCTCCGGGCGTGCCGGCCGCACCAGCCCCGGCATCGCGATCCGCCTGTACGACGAGGACGACTTCACGGCCCGGGAGGAGTTCACCGAGCCCGAGATCCTGCGCACGAGCCTGGCGTCGGTCATCCTGCAGATGCTGTCGCTGGGATTCGGCGACATCTCGGCGTTCCCGTTCCTCACCCCGCCGGACTCGCGCGGCGTGCGCGCCGCGCTCGACCTCCTCATCGAGCTCGGCGCCGTCCGTGCGCGCGGACGCGACGACGCGCCGGCGCTCACCGATCTCGGCCGCGAGATCGCCCGGCTGCCGATCGATCCCCGTTTCGCGCGCATGCTGATCGCGGCACGGAAGACCGGCGTGCTCCGCGATGTCCTCACGATCGTCGCAGGACTCTCCATCCAGGACGTGCGCGAACGGCCCGAGGAGCGACGCGAGGAGGCCGACCGCCTCCACGCCCGGTTCACCGACCCGACCAGCGACTTCCTGAGCCTCCTGAACCTCTGGAACCACCTCCAGGAGAAGCAGGCGGAGCTCGGCTCGAGCGCGTTCCGGCGCCTCTGCCGGCAGGAGCATCTCAACTACGTCCGGGTGCGCGAGTGGGCCGACGTCCACCGCCAGCTCAGCGCGCTGCTCGGCGTCTCGCGCAAGGCCGACACGGCCGCCGCGGATCCCGACGACATCCACCGCGCGATCCTCGCCGGACTGCTATCGCAGATCGGCATCCTCGACGACCGCACTCCCGCGAAGACGTCCACGCGCGGCGGCAAGCCCGATCGCGGCGCCGAACGCCGCTCGGCCGAGTACCTCGGCGCACGGGGAACGCGGTTCGCGATCTTCCCCGGGTCGGGACTGCGCAAGCAGCGCCCGACGGCGGTCATGGCCGCCGAGGTGGTCGAGACGTCGCGCCTGTTCGCCCGCACGCTGGCCGCGATCGACCCGGAATGGGCGGAGCCCCTCGCCGGCGACCTCGCCAAGCGCCGGCTGAGCGAGCCGCACTGGTCGAAGGCGTCGGGGGCGGCATCCGCCTACGAGAAGGTCACCCTCTTCGGCGTCGAGATCATCCCGAGGCGCCGTGTGCAGCTGGCCCGCTTCGACCGGCCGTACGCGCGCGAGCTGTTCGTGCGGCACGCCCTGGTCGAGGGTGAATGGGATGCCTCGGCCCTCGACAAGCGGCTGACGGCCTTCGAGCGGCGCAATCTCGAACTGCGCCGCCGACTCGAGAAGATCGAGGAGCGCGAGCGCCGCCGCGACATCCTCGTCGGCGACGAGGCCGTGTACCGGTTCTACGACGCGCGCATTCCCGGCGACGTGTACGACGTCCGTTCGTTCGAGGCCTGGTGGCGCGATGCCGCGGAGCGCACGCCGCGCCTGCTCGACATGACGGAATCCGACCTCGTCGATGAGGCCTCCCGCGGCGACGAGCGCGACTTCCCGGCGCGCTGGCAGCAGGGCGATCAGGTGCTCTCACTCGCCTACCGCTTCGAGCCGGGCGCGCCCGACGACGGTGTGACGGCGGTCGTGCCCCTGGCGCTGCTCGCCCAGCTGCGTCCCGAAGGGTTCGACTGGCAGGTCCCCGGCATGCGGGACGAACTCATCACGGCGCTGCTGCGATCGCTCCCCAAGGCGATTCGGCGCCACGTCGTTCCGGCGGCCGACTGGGCGTCCACCTTCGCGGGCGAGATCGCCGGTCAGGGACCGGAGGCGCACGGGGGCCTTCCGCCGTCGGGGCTGCGCGAGGCGCTCGCCGCGCGCATCCAGCGGGTCGCGAACCAGCCCGTCACGGCCGCCGACTTCGAGCTGGAGCGCGTGCCCGGGCATCTGCTCGTGTCGTTCCGCGCGGTCGACGAGCGCGGCCGCCCCGTCGGCTCCGATCGCGACCTCGCCACGCTGCAGGATCGCCTCGCCGGCCGCGCCCGGGCCTCGGTCGCACGTTCCCTCTCTCGGACGCCCGCGCGCGAGACCCCGACCCCCGCCCCCGGCCCCGGCGGACCCGGCATCGGCACCGCATCGGCCGGCTCCTTCATCGAGCGCGCCGGTCTCACCGAGTGGTCGTTCGGCGACCTCCCCGACGTCGTCGACACCAAGGTGGCGGGCGGCGTGGTGCGCGGCTACCCGGCGATCGTCGACGAGGGATCGAGCGTCGCGCTGCGGATCGAGGCCACCCCCGAGGCCGCCGCGCGGGCCACGCGCGACGGCGCGCGCCGCCTCCTGCTGCTCGCCGTTGCGTCGCCGACGGCCTATGTGCTCGATCACCTGACCGCCTCGGAGAAGCTCGCGCTCGCGGCATCCCCCTACGCCTCCGCCAAGGCCCTCGTCGAAGATGCGCGCGTCGCCGTCGCCGATGCCCTCGTCGAGCGCACGGCTCCCGGCGGCGTCGTGCGCACGCGGGCGGGTTTCGACGCCGTCCGCGATGCCCTGTCGGCGGTCGTCGTCGACGAGCTGTTCCAGACCGTGTCGCTGAGCGCCCGTATCCTCACGGCCTCGCGCGACGTGGAGCGCGCCGTCCGCGAGCAGAACTCGCTGACGCTGCTCGGAACGCTCAACGACATCAAGGGCCAGCTCGCCGGACTCGTCTTCCCCGGCTTCGTGTCGCGCACCGGCACCACCCGTCTCGCGCACCTGCCGCGCTATCTTCGCGGCGCTCTCGACCGGGTGCGCGCGCTCCCCGACAACCCGGGTCGCGACCGCCAGCGCATGACCGAGTTCGAACGCGCCGCGGTCGCCTTCGCGGATGCCGGCGGCACGGTGCCGCCCGAGGCGGATGCGCCTGCGCCGCTCGTGCGCGCGCGCTGGCTGCTCGAGGAGTACCGCGTGAGCCTGTTCGCCCAGCAGCTGGGGACGGCCGAGCCGGTGTCGCTTCAGCGGATTCAGAAGTCGCTGCGGGAATAGCCTCCGACGACGAGGAGGTTGCGCCTGCCATGACCACTGCGATCGTGTACTCCGAGTTCGGCGGACCCGAGGTCCTGCACTCCATCGACATCGACGCGCCGGCGCCCGGCGCCGGACAGCTCGCGATCCGCGTCGAGGCCGCGGGGGTGAACCCCATCGACGCGAAGCTGCGCTCCGGTGCGCGCCCCTCCGGGCCGATCGACGAGCCGCGCCGCGTCGGATCCGACGGCGCCGGCGTGGTGACCGCGGTCGGCGAGGGCGTGGACGGATTCCGCGCCGGGGACGCCGTGGTCTTCTCGGGTGCGAGGGGCGCGTACGCGACCGACGTCGTGATCGACGCGGCGCGCGTCCACAGCCGCCCCGCACACGTCTCGCCCGCTCAGGGCGCTGCGCTGGGCATCCCGATCGGCACCGCCTACCAGGCGCTCCGCTCGCTCGCGGTCGGTCCCGACGACACGCTGCTCCTCCACGCCGGATCCGGCGCCGTCGGACAGGCCGCCATCCAGTTCGCCGTGCTGTGGGGTGCGACCGTGATCGCGACCACCTCCGGCCGCCGGGCAGACGCCGTGCGCGCCCTCGGCGCGACGCCGGTCGAGTACGGCGACGGACTCGCCGAACGCGTGCGAGCGCTGGCCCCGAACGGCGTGACCGTCGCCCTCGACGCGGCGGGAACGGACGAGGCCCTGCAGACCTCGATCGAGCTCGTCTCCGACAGGACACGTATCGCGACCCTCGTGCGGGGGCGGGATGCCGCGTCGCTCGGCATCCGCGCGTTCTCCGGCGGATCGCCCACTCCCCTGACCCCCCAGCAGCTCGCGTGGCGTGACGAGGCGGTGCCCGTGGCACTCGCGCTGCTGGCCGCGGGCCGCTTCGATGTCGAGCTCGGACCGTCGCTGCCGCTCGCCGATGCCGCCGAAGCCCACGGGCTGGTCGAGCAGGGCGCCGACGGCAAGATCACCCTCGTCCCCTAGTCACCCCGCGGAGATCACACCAGGCCGGAAGACACCGCGCCGGATCACTCCGGGCCGGATCACACCGTGCCGGATCACACCGTGCCGGTGACCTCCGACGGGTCGGCCCCGGTCGCGATCGCGCGGCCCGGCGTGTTCGACCAGGCGCTCCACGAGCCCGGGTAGACGGCCACGTCGATCCCGGCCACGGCGCCGGCGAGAGCCGTGTGCGCCGCCGTGACGCCGGAGCCGCAGTACGCGGCGACAGGTGCTCCCGACCTCGCCCCGACGGCGTCGAACGCCGCCGCGAGTTCGTCCGGACGGCGGAATCGACTGCCGTCGAGGAGTGCGGCGGCCGGGAGGTTGCGGGCGCCGGGGATGTGGCCGGCGACCGGGTCGATCGGCTCGATGTCGCCGCGGTAGCGCTCCGGCGCGCGCGCGTCGAGCAGCACGCCCTGCTCCGCCCACGCGGCGGCCTCGTCGATCGTCACGGTCGACGCCCCGAGCTCGCTGAGCACGACGGAGCCGCGCCGCGGCGCGACCTCGCCCGTCTCGAGCGGCAGGCCGGCATCGATCCACGCGCTCAGTCCGCCGTCGAGCACGCGCACGTCGTCGACGCCGCTGCCGCGCAGCAGCCACCACGCGCGGGCCGCAGAGACCGAGTTCCAGTCGTCGTACACGACGACCGTGTCGCCGTCGTCGAGGCCCCAGCCGCGCGCCGCGTCCTCGAGCGCGTCCCGCGTCGGGAGCGGGTGGCGTCCCTCGTCAGGGCTGCCGGGACGCGAGAGCTCCGTGCCGAGGTGCACGAAGACGGCGCCGGGCAGATGTCCCGTGAGGAAGTCCGGCCGGCCGTCGGGACGATCCAGACGCCAGCGGACGTCGAGGATGCGGACGCGCGACGAGGATGCGGCGAGATCGGCGAGCGCTGCGGGGTCGATGAGGTGCGGCATCCCACCATCCTGCCCTCGTGCCCGCGTCCCGGCGCCCCGCAACAGTTCGACACACGGCGAGCGAGGCGAGGCATCCGGCGCCGACAATGGTGGGCATGTCTGAAGCCCCGCTCGCCTTCGCGACCGCACAGGTGCAGGCGGGGTTCGAGTCGGGCCTCGCCGAGAACACCGCGGTGCCGTCGATCCACCAGTCGAACGCGTTCGAATTCCGCTCGCTCAGCGACGCCCGCGACCTGTTCGCGCTGCGCCGCGACGGCAACATCTACAGCCGCGCCGCCAACCCGACCGTGCTGGTGTTCGAGAAGCGCGTGGCCGAGCTCGAAGGGGGCATCGCCGCGGCGGGCGTCGCCTCGGGTCAGGCCGCCGTCGCCCTCGCACTCCTCGCGCTCGCGAAGCAGGGCGAGCACATCGTCGCGGCACGCCAGCTCTACGGGGGCACCGTCGACCTGCTCCAGGACACGTTCGCCGACTGGGGCATCGACGTCACCTTCGTCGACCAGGACGACCCCGAGGCCTGGGCCGCCGCGGTGCGCCCCGCCACGCGCGCGTTCTTCGCGGAATCCATCACCAACCCGATCGCGCAGGTGCTCGACGTGCGCACGGTCTCCGACCTCGCCCACCGTGCCGGCGTGCCGCTCGTGATCGACGCCACGGTGGCGACCCCGTACCTGCAGCGGGTCAAGGACCTCGGAGCCGACATCACCGTCCATTCGGCGACGAAGTTCCTGGGCGGCCACGGCACGTCGCTCGGCGGCGTGATCGTCGACCTCGGCACTTTCGACTTCACCGCCGAACCGGGGCGATGGCCGCAGCTCACCGAGACCTACCCGCGCGTTCCCGACGGGAGCCTCGTCGAGCGCTTCGGCGAGTCGGGCTCCCCGTACATCGCGCTCGTGAAGACGAAGTACGTGCACGACCTCGGCCCGTCGCTCTCGGCGTTCAACGCGTTCCAGCTGCTGCAGGGCCTGGAGACCCTCGACCTGCGCATCTCACGGCATTCGGCGAGCGCGCTCGAGGTCGCGCGATTCCTGGAGCAGCATCCCGCCGTCGACCGGGTGCACCACCCGGGACTCGCGTCGAGCCCGTGGCATGAGAAGGCGCAGACCTATCTGCCGCGCGGCGCGAGTTCGGTGTTCGCCTTCGATCTGCACAGCACCGGCGACCCCGAGGCGGATTTCCGCGTCGTCGAGGACCTCGTCGCACGACTGCAGGTCGTGAAGCTCGTGGCCAACATCGGCGACGCGCGCAGCCTCGTGGCGCATCCCGCGTCGATGACCCACAGCCACCTGTCCCCCGCGCAGCTCGCCGATGCCGGCATCGCGTGGACGACCGTGCGGCTGTCGATCGGGCTCGAGGACGTGCGCGACATCGTCGCGGACCTCCGCCGTGCGCTCGCGGGCGTGCCGGCTGCGCAGGCTCGGTCCGCCGCGGAGCCTCAGCTCGCGGCGACCAGCGCGCGATAGAACCCGATCCCGCGCAGCCACACGTCCACCCGGATGCGCTCGTTGTGCGAATGCAGCGCATCGCGCTCGGCGCGGGTCAGGTGGAACGGTGTGAAGCGGTACACGTGGTCGGAGATCGCCGTGAACCACCGGCTGTCGCTCGCGCCGAGCTGCAGGTAGGGCGTGGCGAGGACGTCGTCGCCCAGGGTCTGCCCGACGGTCGTCGCGAGGCGGCGCCAGGCCTCACCGTGCCACGGCGACACCGGCGACGGATCGGAGCCGTGCCGCACCTCGATGTCGACCTCGGAGTCGGCGATCACCCGCTGAGCGCGCGCTCTCGCACCGGCGACCGTGTCTCCCGTGAGCAGGCGGATGTTGATCGAGGCCCTCGCCGTCGTGGCGAGCACGTTCTCTCCGGGAGCCCCGCTCAGCTCGGTGGCGACGGCGGTGGTGCGCACGGTCGCGTTCATCTCGGGGCCGAGGCGCGAGAGCGCTGCGGCGACGAGGGGGCCGGTGACGGCGAGGCTGCGCAGCAGCGACCGCAGCGGCTGGGGGGCGTGCGGGGCGACGGTGGACAGCATCGCCCGCACCGGCGGCGCGAGGCGCGTGGGGAACGGATGCCGGTGCAGCCGGTCGATCGCGCGCGCGAGACGTGCCGTGGCCGGCATCGCGGGCGGCGTCGATGCGTGCCCGCCTCCCTCGCGCGCCGTCAGGAGCAGCGTCATGACGCCGCGTTCGGCGACCCCCACCATCGCGGTCGGCACCGCGACTCCCGGGATCACGCCGTCCACGACCGCGCCGCCCTCGTCGAGCACGAGGGCGGGACGGATGCCGCGGCTGCGCAGCAGGTCGGCGATCGCGGCGGCGCCGCCGCCCGCGGTCTCCTCGTTGTGCCCGAACGCGAGGTACACGTCTCCGGCAGGGGTGAACCCCTCGGCCGCGAGCTGCTCGACCGCCTCGACGATCGCCACGAGCGCACCCTTGTCATCGATCGCGCCGCGCGCGTGGATCGCGGCATCCGCTCCCTCGCCGACGATCTCGGCGGCGAACGGGTCGTGCTCCCACTCGGACGCGACGACCGGGACGACGTCGATGTGCGCCATGAGGACGAGAGGATCGGATGCGCTGCGGTCACCGCGGTCCCCGTCGTGCGGGAGGTCGGCATCGTGAGCCCGCTCCCGTCCCCGCCAGCGGAAGAGCAGCGAGTGCCCGTCGACGACCTCGCGCTCCAGCGTGCGGTGCAGCGCGGGGTAGAGACGCTCCAGCGCCTGCTGGAATCGGTCGAACCCGGACCAATCGATCTCGGACTCGTCGGCGTGCGACACGGTCGGGATGCGCAGAAGCTCACGGAAACGCTCGACGGGGGATGCCACGTCCCAGAGCCTAGGCGCACGGGGTCCGCGTCGGTCGCTACGCTCGGGACATGACCGCTTCCGCATCCCCCCCGCGCTGGGGCATCCTCGGACCGGGCGGCATCGCCCGCGCCTTCGCGTCCGACCTCCGTACCGCGGGCCTCGACCTCGCGGCCGTCGGGTCGCGCAGCGCCGAGTCCGCGGGCGCTTTCGCGGCCGACTTCGACGTGGCCCGCGCGCACGGCTCGTACGAGGCGCTCGTGTCCGACCCCGACGTCGACATCGTCTACATCGCGACCCCGCATCCGTTCCACGCCGAGCAGGCGATCCTCGCGCTCGAGCACGGCAAGCACGTGCTCGTCGAGAAGCCCTTCACGCTCACCGGCGACGAGGCAGCCGCCGTGCGCGACGTCGCCGCCGAGCGGGGCCTCCTCGCCATGGAGGCGATGTGGACGCGCTATCTGCCCCACATGGTGCGCATCCGCGAGATCGTGGCCTCCGGCGCGCTCGGCGAGATCCGCGCTCTGCTGGCCGACCACACGCAGCGGATCTCGTCCGATCCTGCGCATCGCCTCAACGCCCTCGAACTCGGCGGCGGGGCCCTGCTCGACCTCGGCGTGTATCCGATCTCGTTCGCGTGGGACATCCTGGGCGAGCCGCTCGCGATCACCGCATCCGCCCGCCTGGGCGACACCGGCGCCGACACCGAGGTCGCGACCGTGATGTCGCACGTGTCCGGCGCGCTCTCGACGTCGTTGTCGGCATCGCGCGCCGCCGGCCCGAACACCGCGCACATCATCGGCACCGACGCCCGCATCGACATCGACCGCGTCTGGTACAACGCCACGTCGTTCCGGGTCGTCGCCGCCGACGGCACGGTGCTCGAGGAGTACGCGTCCGACATCCAGGGGCGCGGCATGCAGTATCAAGCGCTCGCTGCGCAGCAGTACCTGGCGGACGGACTCACCGACAGCGTGATCCTGCCGATCGACGAGACCGTCGCGATCATGTCCACCCTCGACGAGATCCGCCAGCTCGTCGGCGTGAGCTACCCCGGGGAGGAGTGAGATGCCCGACCGTCAGAACGCCCGCGTGGCCGTCTACCTCGACTTCGACAACATCGTCATGTCCTGGTACGACCGTGTCCACGGCAAGAACTCGTACTCGCGCGACCGGCAGAAGATCATCTCGGATGCCTCGGATCGCGAGATCGCCGAGCGCCTGACGGCCGCCACGATCGATGTCGGCGCGATCATCGACTACGCCACGTCGTTCGGCACGCTCGTGCTCACCCGCGCCTACGCCGACTGGTCGTCTCCGGTCAATGCGGTGTACCGCTCGCAGCTGGTGGCGCGGGCCGTCGACCTCGTGCAGCTGTTCCCCGCGGCGGCGTACGCGAAGAACGGCGCCGATATCCGGCTCGCCGTCGACGCCGTCGAAGACATGTTCCGCCTGCCCGATCTGACCCACGTGGTGATCGTCGCGGGCGATTCCGACTACGTGCCGCTCGCTCAGCGCTGCAAGCGCCTGGGGCGGTTCGTCGTCGGCGTGGGCGTCGCGGGTTCGACCGCCAAGTCGCTCGCCGCGGCGTGCGACCAGTTCGACTCGTACGATGCGCTGCCCGGGGTGGCGGCACCCGCCGAGGCGCGGAAGGACGCCGCTCCCCCGCGTCGTCGCGCCCGCACCGCGGGCGCGGACCCGGCCGAGGCGCTGCTCGATCGCGCCCTGCGGCTCGAGAGCGACAAAGAGGATGTCGAGTGGCAGCACGCGTCGGCGGTGAAGAGCCTCGTCAAGCGACTCGATCCGTCCTTCTCCGAGAAGGCGCTCGGACACAAGAGCTTCTCCGAGTTCGTGAAGGCCCACCCGTCCGTCGCCGAGGTCGACGAGTCCGGGAACATCGTGCTCATCCGGCTCGCCGCCGACAGGCGCTGAGCCGCGACACCGCGCCGCTTCAGACGGGAGGGGGCTCACACGACAGCCCGGCCGGGTCGAGGGCGTGCGGGCCGGGCATCCACGCGGCTCCCTCCCGGCGACTTCGCACGACGCTTCCCATCGGGGAAATCACGCCGTCGACTAGAGTGTGCGCTGTGGCACGCCGAAATCCGCCGCCAGGCTCGCAGACCTCGCTCCGCGAGGCCAATCGCGCGCGCCTGGTGGAGTCGCTCAAGCGACACGGCCGCCTGACCCAGGTCGAGCTCGCCGGCAGCACCGGCCTCTCGCCCGCGACGGTGTCCAACATCGTCAAGGAGCTCACCGCGTCGGGCATCCTGCACACGTCGTTCACCTCGCGCAGCGGCCGCCGTGCGACCCTCGTCTCGCTCGCCCGCCAGCTCGGCCTCGTCGCCGGCGTGCACTTCAGCTCGCGGCAGCTTCACATCGCCATCGCCGACACGGCGCGCGCGATCGTCACACAGTCCTCGCTGCCGCTGCCGCTCGACCACCGTCACGACGCCGAGCTCGACCGGCTCAGCCTGCTGCTGGGCGACATGATGGAATCGCTCGGCGGCTCGCTCTCCGACCTCCTCGCCGTCGGGCTCGCGCTTCCCGCGCCCATCGACCCGCGCACCGGCATGGTGTCCACACCCGGTCTGCTGCGCGGCTGGGAGGGCGTCGACGTCGCGGAGAGCCTTTCGGCGCGCATCGGGCGCCCCGTGTACGTCGACAGCGAGGCGAACCTCGGCGGGCTGGCCGAAGCGCGCGAGGGCAACGGGCGCGAGGCGTCGTCGTCGGTGTTCATCCGCGCCGGGCACACCATCAGCGCCGGCCTGATCGTCGGAGGCGACCTGTTCCACGGCGTCAACGGCAAGGCGGGCCAGATCGGACACGTCACCATCGACGAGAACGGGCCGATCTGCCGCTGCAGCAATCGCGGCTGCCTCGAGACCTACGCGGGCGGCCCGGCCCTGATGTCGCTGTTCCCGCCGAGCGAGGGCATGCAGCGCCTCGGCGACCTGCTGCAGGCTGCCGAGGCCGGCGACGGCAGCTCCCGGCGCGTGATCGCCGACGCCGGACGCCACATCGGCATCGCGGCGGCGAGCCTGTGCAACCTGTTCGACCCCGAGCTCATCATCATGGGCGGCGAGCTCGCACAGGCGGGCGAGATCCTCATGGCTCCGATGCGCCACTCGCTGGAGCGCACCGCGCTGACATCGGCGGGCGGACTCCCCGAGATCGTGGGGGCGTCGTTCGGCGAGTGGGCCGAGACGCGCGGCGCGATCGCGATCGCCCTCGATCACGTGACGGTGGATGCGCAAGCACTCCCGTATTCGGCGTAGCCCATGGCGAAGTCGAGATCAGGACGCGAGGTTCTGAGGAAGGCCCTCGGGCGCGCGGCGGCCGTCGCGGTCCTCGGGGCCGTGCTCGCCGGCTCCGCCGTCGCGTGCAGCGGAGCCGATCCCGGCCCGGCGACGAGCGGCGGGGCGGAGTCGATCGCGCTGCTGCTGCCGGATGCGAAGACGGCCCGGTACGAGACGTTCGACCGCCCGTTCTTCGAAGCCCGCGTCGCGGAGCTGGGCGACTACGACGTGCTCTACGCCAACGCGGACCAGGACGCCGCGAAGCAGCAGCAGCAGGCCGAGTCGGCCCTCGCGGCGGGGGTGGGGGTGCTCGTCCTCGATGCCGTCGACGCGAATGCGGCGGTGAGCATCGTCCGCTCCGCGAACGCGAAGGGCGTTCCGGTGATCTCCTACGACCGGCTGATCGCGGGCGGAGACCTCGCGTACTACATCTCGTTCGACAACGAGAAGGTCGGGGTGCTGCAGGCGACCGAGTTCGTCGATGCGATCGAGGATGCCGGAGGCGGCGGCATCCTGATGGTGAACGGCTCACCCACCGACAGCAACGCCGCGCTGTTCCGCGCCGGCGCGCACAGCCTGATCGACGAGAGCGGGCTCGACGTGCTGGCCGAGTACGACACGCCGGACTGGAGCCCCGACAAGGCGCAGGAGTGGGTCGCCGGGCAGATCGCGCAGTACGGCGATCAGATCGTCGGGGTGTATGCCGCCAACGACGGGACCGCGGGCGGCGCCGTCGCAGCGCTGAAGGCCGCGAACGTCGAGCCGTTCCCGATCGTCACCGGACAGGACGCCGAGCTCACGGCGCTGCAGCGCATCGTGACCGGCGACCAGCACATGACCGTCTACAAGGCGATCAAGCCGCAGGCGGAGCTCGCGGCGGAGGTGGCGGTGGCGCTCCTGCACGGCGAGGAGGTCACGGCGCCGATGGAGATCGACGGCGTGCCGTCGACGCTCCTCGACCCCGTGGCCGTCACCGTGGACAACATCCTCGAGACCGTCGTGGCCGACGGCTTCTGGACCGTCGAGGACATCTGCACGCCCGCGTACGCCGATGCGTGCGAAGCCGCGGGCATCAGGTAGGGTCCTGACCTTGGCGAGGAGGGCTTGACCGGATGTCGATGACACAGCCGCGCGCGGGGCGCCCGCGCGAGCGCGTGCTCACCATGCGAGGGATCGGCAAGCACTTCGGTGCCGTCAAAGCCCTCACCGACGTGGATTTCTGGGTCAACGAGGGCGAGGTGGTCGCCCTCGTCGGCGACAACGGCGCCGGCAAGTCGACGCTGGTGAAGGTGCTCGCCGGCGTGCACGCGCCCGACGCCGGCACGATCGAGTTCGACGGCGACCTGGTCGACATCCCGAGCCCCGCCGACGCGCAGGAGCTCGGCATCGCCACGGTCTTCCAGGACCTCGCGCTGTGCGACAACCTCGACGTGGTCGCCAACCTCTGGCTCGGCCGCGAGCTCGTGGAGAGCGGTGCGCTCGACGAGGTCGACATGGAGCAGCGCACGTGGACGCTCCTGCGCGAGCTGTCGGCGAAGATCCCCTCCGTGCGCATCCCGGTGGCCGGGCTCTCGGGCGGACAGCGCCAGACGGTGGCGATCGCCCGCTCGCTCATCGGCGACCCGCGGGTCGTCATCCTCGACGAGCCGACGGCGGCCCTGGGCGTCGCTCAGACCGCCGAGGTGCTCAACCTCATCGAGCGCCTGCGCGAACGTGGGCACGGGGTCATCCTCATCAGCCACAACATGGCGGATGTGATGGCGGTCGCCGACCGCGTGGTCGTGCTGCGGCTCGGGCGCAACAACGGCGTGTACAACGTGGCCGAGGTGACCAGCGAGACGCTCATCGCGGCGATCACCGGCGCCGCCGACAACGTGGCAGCCCGTCGTGCGGCCGAACGCCCCGCCGCCCCGCGCACCGCGCCGGCATCCGATCCGGTGGACGAACCCGATCCTGCACACGAGCACGGCGCCGAGATCATCCGCATCCCGCGCACGCGCCCGCGCGGCACCACCGACCCGAAGGGCGGCCGATCGTGAGCCGCGAGGTCGTCCCCGCCGCCGAAGACGCCGACGTCCGCCTGCTCAGCGTCGCGGGGCTCCGCGGCGCGTTCGCGTCGGTCATCACCCGGATCCGTGGCGGGGATCTCGGCGCCGCACCCGTGGTGGGCGGGCTCATCGTGATCTGGCTGGTGTTCCAGGCGCTGAACCCGGTGTTCCTCTCGAGCGAGAACCTCGGGAATCTCACGATGCAGTGCGCGGCGATCGGCACGATCGCACTCGGTGTCGTGCTCGTGCTGCTGCTGGGCGAGATCGACCTGTCGGTCGGATCGGTGTCGGGGCTCGCGGCGGCCGTCCTGGCCGTGACCTTCGTGCAGCTGAGCTGGCCGCTGGCCCTGGCCCTCGTCGCGGGCATCGGGATCGGATGCCTCGTCGGCCTCCTGTACGGATTCCTGTACACCCGGTTCGGCCTGCCGAGCTTCGTGATCACGCTCGCCGGGCTCCTGGGGTTCCTGGGCCTGCAACTGGCGGTGCTCGGCGACACCGGCACCATCGGGCTCGGGTTCGACTCCTGGATCGTCGAGTTCGCGCAGGACTGGTTCCTGCCGCACTGGGCGGCCTACCTCCTCGCGGTCCTGTCCGTGGGCGCGTACGCCTGGGTGCTGCTGCGGCGCGCGCGGCGGCGCGCGGCGGCGAACCTCGTGAGCCAGGGCAATCTCGAGATCGGCCTGCGCAGCGGTGCGCTGCTGGTCTTCCTGGTCCTCGCGACGTGGTACCTGAACCTGTACCGGGGCGTCGGCGTGATGTTCGTGTTCTTCATCGCACTCGTCGTGGCGATGAACCTGGTGCTCACCCGCACGCGGTGGGGGCGGGCCGTGTACGCGGTCGGCGGCTCCGTCGAGGCGGCGCGGCGCGCCGGCATCCGGGTCGATCGCATCTACCTGTCGGTCTTCATGATGTGCTCGACCCTGGCCGCGGTCGGCGGCATCCTCGCGGCCGCGCGACTGGGGTCGGCCGGTCAGAGCTCGGGCACCGGCGACGTGAATCTCAACGCCATCGCAGCGGCGGTGATCGGTGGCGCGAGCCTCTTCGGCGGGCGGGGCAGCGCCTTCTCCGCGCTGCTCGGGATCATCGTGATCCAGTCGATCTCGTCAGGCCTGACGCTGCTCGCTCTCGACGCTTCGGTACAGTTCATGATCACCGGCATCGTGCTCGTACTGGCCGTGATCGTCGACTCGATCTCACGCCGCACGCGCGCCGCGACCGGCCGCGCCTGACCGGCGGCTGACTTCATAGGGCAAACCCGCATCCCGGCCGTGAGAGCGATCCCTCCAGCCCTCGCGAGCACAATGCTCACCGAAGGGTTTCTGAGGCGCCATTCTGCGTTGCCTCACCCTGCATGACGGACGATCGACGGGTGACGGGATGAGGCATCCGAGGGCGTTGCCAAAGCGTTACGTTCAAGACTTGACGACAAGAAGCGAGCCGGAAATGATCGGTTCAAGCGCGAAGTGCAGCAGGAACGAACCTGGGGCTCGCGCACTTCAATGACGAAAGGCGAATGATGAAGAAGTCTTCACTCCTCGCTGTGGCCGCCCTCACGGGTGCGGCTGCGGTGATGCTTGCGGGTTGTGCCGGGAACTCTGGCGGCACCCCGAGCGAGAGCGGCGGCGGAGATGCCGAGGCCGGCCGCGCATGCGTGATCCTTCCCGACGCGGCGTCGTCGCCGCGGTGGGAGAACTTCGACGCGAAGTACCTGCAGGAGGGCCTCGAGGCTGCCGGCTTCGAGACCGACATCCAGAACGCTCTGGGTGACGTCAACAAGTACGCCACCATCGCCGACCAGCAGCTTGCGCAGGGCTGTGGCGTGATGCTCCTGGTCGACTACCAGGGCGCCGCCGAAGCCGTGGCCACCAAGGCCAAGGCCGAGGGCATCCCGGTGATCGCGTACGACCGTCCGTTCTCGGGCGCCGACTACTACGTGTCGTTCGACAACGTCGAGGTCGGTCGCATGCAGGGCCAGACGGTCCTCAACGGCCTCGAGACCGCCGGCATCGACCCGGCTTCGGCCACCGTCGTCTACATGGGCGGCGACCCGACCGACGGCAACGCGGCGATGTTCCACGACGGCGCCGTCGAGGTCATGGAGGCCGCCGGCATCACCGCGGCCGCCGAGCCCCCGGGAGCCTGGGACCAGGCCAAGTCGCAGACCAACTTCGAGCAGGCTCTGACGGGCCTGGGCGGCAAGGTCGACGGCGTCTGGGTCGCGAACGACACCAACGCGGCCGGCGTGATCAAGGTCCTGCAGGACAACAACCTCAAGGGCGTTGCCGTGTCGGGTCAGGACGCCAACGTCGCGGGCCTGCAGAACATCCTCCTCGGCTGGCAGACCGCCACGGTCTACAAGCCGGTCAAGGACGAGGCGACCGCTGCGGTCGAGACGGCCATCGCCCTGCTGAAGGGGGAGACGCCCGACGCGAGCGCCGAGCTGGAGGACGGCACGCCGTACATCCAGGTCACGCCGCTGCTGGTCGGACCGGAAGAGGTCAAGGACGTCATCGCCGCCGGCGACGCATCGTTCGACGACGTCTGCACCCCCGACGTCGCAGCTGCCTGCGAGCAGTACGGAGTCACCGAGTAAGTTATCGGTCAAGCCGCGGGGGCGTCGCGTCATCGAGGCGCGGCGCCCCTCGCGCGTTTTGCCGGGACCTTCGCAAGGAAGCGAGTATGTCAGAGACGATCACAGCCACAGAGCCGATCATCAAGTTGGTCGGCGTCAAGAAGTCTTTCGGTCCGGTCAGCGTCCTCAAGGGCGTGGACCTCAACGTGTTCCCGGGGAAGGTCACCGCATTGGTCGGTGACAACGGCGCCGGTAAGTCCACGCTCATCAAGGGTCTCGCGGGCGTGCAGCCCTATGACGAGGGCGAAGTCCTCATCGATGGCGAGCACCGCGACCTGCACGCGCCGAGGGATGCCTCGGGTCTGGGCATCGAGGTGGTGTACCAGGACCTCGCCCTGTGCGACAACCTCGACATCGTCCAGAACATGTTCCTGGGCCGTGAGGAGACCTCCGTCGGCACGTTCGACGAGGGCCGCATGGAGAAGGAGGCGTCCGACACGCTGCGTTCCCTGTCGGTGCGCACCGTGAAGTCGGTCCGTCAGAAGGTGTCCAGCCTGTCCGGGGGTCAGCGTCAGACGGTCGCCATCGCGCGCGCCGTGCTGAAGAAGGCGCGCGTGGTCATCCTCGACGAGCCCACCGCGGCGCTGGGCGTCGCGCAGACCGAGCAGGTGCTGAACCTGGTCAAGCGGCTCTCCGACCAGGGCGTGGCGGTCATCCTGATCAGCCACAACCTCGCCGACGTGTTCGAGGTCGCCGACGACATCGCCGTGCTCTACCTCGGCCAGATGGTGGCGCAGATCCCCGTGTCCGAGACCACCCGCGACGACGTCGTCGGGTACATCACCGGAACCAAGACCCTGGGCGGCGTCAACATCGTCGACACGTCCACCATTCGCACCGAGGAGGGGGCGGAATGAGCAGCAACGCGACCCGTACCGAGGCCGCACCCGATCCGGTCTCCAGCGATCTCATCGGCAGCGGCGTCGAAGGCGGCCTGTCCGACCAGGTCCGCGCGTGGTGGCAGCGCGTGCGCAGCGGCGACATGGGCGCCCTGCCCGCCATCGGCGGGCTCGTCGTGCTCGGCATCCTGTTCACCGCCCTGAGCCCGTTCTTCCTCACCGAACGCAACTTCGCGAACCTGCTCAACCAGGCCGCCACCCTCGTGGTCCTCGGCATGGCGCTCGTGTTCGTGCTGCTGCTCGGCGAGATCGACCTGTCCGCCGGTGTCACCGGCGGCGTGGGCATGGCCCTGTTCGTCGTGCTGAACTCGCAGTTCCACGTCCCGTGGCCGCTCGCGCTGCTCATCGGATTCGGCTTCGGGTTCCTCATCGGCGCGTTCATAGGCTTCTTCGTCGCGAGGGTCGGCATCCCGTCGTTCGTCGTGACACTGGGCCTGTTCCTCGGCCTGCAGGGCCTCGCGCTCGTCGTCATCGGACCCGGCGGCCTGTTCCGCGTCGAAGTGCCCGAACTCATCGCGCTGCAGAACGGCAACCTGCCGGTCTGGGGCGGCTGGGTCATGCTCGCGATCATGATCGCGGTCTCGGCCGCCACCTCGTTCTGGGACCGCGCCCGACGCACCCGCGCCGGCGTCCCCAACCGCGCGATCTCGCTGGTATGGATCAAGCTCGCCGTGATCGCCGTCGTCGGCGGCGCGTTCGTCTTCATCCTCAACCAGGACCGCGGCCAATCCGTCAACGCGGTGCAAGGCGTACCCAACGTCGTGCCGATCGTGCTGGTGATCCTCTGGATCGGCACCTTCGTCCTCGACCGCACCAAGTTCGGCCGCTACATCTACGCCATCGGCGGCAACGCCGAAGCCGCACGGCGCTCGGGCGTCAAAGTGCGCTGGATCAAGTGGTGGGCGTTCGTCATCTGCTCATCCCTCGCCGTGTTCTCCGCACTGCTCAGCGTGTCCCGCGTCGGCACCGTCGACGCGACCGTCGGACGCGACATCGTCCTCTCCGGCGTCGCCGCAGCAGTCGTCGGCGGCGTCAGCCTCTTCGGCGGCAAGGGCCGACTCATGCACGCAGCGATCGGCGCCCTCGTGATCGCGACGATCACCAACGGCCTCGGCCTGCTCAACCTCCCCGCAGGCGTGAACCTGCTCGTCACCGGCGGCGTCCTCATCCTCGCCGCCACCGTCGACGCACTCTCCCGCCTCCGCGGAAACGGCGTGCGCACGTAGCAGGGCTGTGCAGAGGCGCCGGGCGGAGGCATCCGCTCGGCGCCTCTTCGCGTGCGGGGCGGGCGCGGGCCGGGCGCGGGCGCGCGTGAACCAACCGGGGCCACCCTCCGCCCGCGGCGCGGGTCGCTGCGCCTCCCTACCCCCGGGCCGTCACCAGCTCGTCCACCCAGGCCGGTACCAGCTCCCCCGCCCAGCCGGCCCGCGCGTCGTCGAAAGGGATGAGCGCGTCGCTCGGCTCGAGGTTGAGCTCGACCGTCCACGCGCCGCACGCCGAGGCGAGCGCGACGTAGCCGGCGGCCGGGTAGACCGATCCGGACGTCCCGATCGACGCGAACACGTCGCACGCGACCACGGCGTCCTCGATGCGGTCGAGGTCGTACGGCATCTCTCCGAACCAGACGACGTCGGGGCGCAGCATCCGCTCTCCGCACACCGGACACGGCGGACGCGGCTCGAGGTCGGCATCCCACACGGGACGGGCGCCGCAGGCCGCGCACAGCGCGCGCTGCAGTTCGCCGTGCATGTGCACGAGGTTGCGGGTCCCGGCCCTCTCGTGGAGGTCGTCCACGTTCTGCGTCACGACCAGCAGCTCGTCGCCGAAGGCCCTCTCGAGGCGTGCGAGGGCGTGGTGCGCGGCGTTGGGGACGACGGATGCCACGGCCCGCCGCCGCGCGTCGTAGAAGCGCTGCACGAGGTCGGGGTCGCGCTCGAATCCCTCCGGCGTGGCCACGTCGTCGACGGAGTGGCCCTCCCACAGACCGTCGGCGTCGCGGAACGTGGGGACGCCGCTCTCCGCCGAGATCCCGGCGCCGGTGAGCACGACGATGCGCATGACACCAGTGTGGCGGGCGGGACGGCGGAAGACTCGTTCAGCCTCGCAGCAGCTCGCGCAGCGAGCCGATCGTGTCGGCCTCCCCCGCCGTCTTGTCGGGCCGATAGCCCTTCACCCTCGCGAAGCGCAGTGCGACGCCTCCGGGGTATCGCGTCGAGCGCTGCACCCCGTCGATCGCGATCTCGACGACGGTCTCGGGGCGCACGTGCACGGCATACGACGAGCGGTGCGTCTCGATCGTCGGGAAGTGCGCGGTCTGCCACCGGAGCAGGTCATCGGTCAGTCCCTTGAAGGTCTTGCCGACCATGACGAAGCCGCCGGGCTCGCCGAAGGCCCCGTCGGGGTCGCGCGCTCCCAGGTGGAGGTTGGACAGCATTCCCTGCCGTCGTCCCGAACCCCACTCGACGCCGAGCACCACCAGGTCGAAGGTGAGCACCGGCTTCACCTTGAGCCAGCTCTTTCCACGTCTGCCTGCCGCGTAGACGGACTCGATCCCCTTCACCATGACGCCCTCGTGGCCCGCGGCGAGCGCCTCGCGCGAGAGCTCCTCGGCGCGCTGCGGGTCGTCGGTGACGATCCCCGGCATGCGCGCGTCGCCGACGACCCGACCCAGCACCTCGAGCCGTGTCGCGAGGGGCTCGTCGATGAGGTCTCGGCCATCGACGTGGAGGATGTCGAAGAACCAGGGGCGCAGGGCGACGGATGCCGCGCCCTCCGATCCGAAGCGGGCCATCGTGTCTTGGAACGGCCGCGGACCTCCGTCCTCGTCGAGCGACAGCGTCTCGCCGTCGAGGATCAGCCGCTGGGACGGCAGCGCGCGCACCGCTTCGACGATCTCGGGCACGCGGTGGGTGATGTCGGCCAGGCTGCGGGTGTAGACCCGCACCTCGTCACCATCGCGATGCACCTGGATGCGCGCGCCGTCGAGCTTGTACTCGACGGACGCGGGTCCGCCGATCGCGCCGAGTGCCTCACCTGCCGACGCCGCGGTCGACGCGAGCATCGGCATCACCGGGCGTCCGACCTCGAGCCCGACGGCCTCGAGTTCGCCCGGCTCGCCGAACAGCGCGACGCGGGCGGTCTGGCCGAGATCGCCCGACAGCATCACGGCGCGGCGGACGGACGGCGCATCGGCGCCGGCAGCCTTGGCGATCGCGTCGAGCAGCACGCCCTCGAGCGCGCCCGTGCGCAGCTCGCCCTGGATCACGCGGCACAGGAAGTCCCACTCGGCGGGCGTCGCGCGGCCCGCCAGTTCGGCGAGGGCGTCGCGTCGCACGCCGGCCGAGCCGGCACCGTCGGCACCCGCGAGTCGTTCCAGCGCGGCGTCGACGTCGCCGATCGTCAGCGTCGCGGCATCCGCGTTCCGGGCCTCGACCGCGCGCAGACCGCGCCAGCCGACCCCGAGCCGGCCCTGACGCGGACTCGCGACGAGGAAGCCGATCGTGGGCGCGACCTCGGCGGGCGCGAGCCCTTTCAGCAGACCGGACAACGCCGCGATCTTCGCGAGCCGCGACGATGTCGCACCGGCCTCGTCGGCGGCCTCGACCACGGCGGAGAGCAGCATCCCTGGATTCTGCCACCCGCCCCCGACAGCACGCTCGAGCACGCCCGACCATGTCGCACGATGCGCGGGTGACGCGGCGCCGCACCCGCCATCCGTGTGACCCGCGCCGCGGTGGGAGGGCGGGCGCCGGGACGGCAGCGGGGCCGTGCGGAGGACCCATCGCCCGCACGGCCCCGACCACCTCAGGCCGGTGTCCGGCCCGTCATCGGGCCCCGCAGGAGGCCGCGACGTAGTCGACGGATCGCTCCGCCGCGACGGTCTCGCCACCGACGACCGCGGTGATCTCGGCGTCGACCGCACCCGCCGGCATGGCCGGAAGGCGGGTCGAGAAGACCGCCGTCGACTGCGCGCCCGGCGCGATGCCGGCCCACGTCTTGGTGCCGTAGGGCGTGGTGACGGCCACCGTCGCCGGCACCTCGTCGCCGTTGCCCGCGGTCACGACGAGCGCGACCTTCGACGCGACGCACCGTGTCGTCACCGTGATCTCGACGTCGACCTCGGGCTCCGCCTGCTCGGCCGCCCATGCCTCGAACTCCAGGATGCCGCTCGAGCCGCCGGCGCTGGCCGAGCCCCAGGCCTGCATGAGCGCCCGCAGCTTCGTCGTCGTCACCGGCGCGAACGACACCTCGTTCATCGCGGTCGAGGACCGGCCGTAGGCTCCGGCGGCCTCGACGTCCTTCCACGCCCCGGTCGCCAGGTCGACGTACTGGAGCTTCCACTCGCGCGGCGGGATCATGCCGACCCCTGCGGCGTCGGCGGAGTCGCGGAAGAACAGCACCCCGGCCCTGTCGACGGTGACCACGCGGTCCCACTCGAGCTGCACCCACTGCTCGCCGACGTTGGGCCATGTGCCCCACGACGCCCCCGTGAGCGCGCCGTCGTTCACGGCCGTCACCGAGTTCCAGGACGACGTGTAGGACGCGGTCGGGGTCGCGATCGGCGCGATGTTGCCCTCGAGCGGCGCGTCCGGCGACAGCGGCACGGTCACGGTGCCCAGCGCCGACACGTTGCCCGCGGCATCCTTCGACCGCAGGTAGACCACGTGACGCTGCGCGTCGACGGGCACCGGTGCGCCGTAGGCCTGCCAGCCGGTCGGCGCGTCGAGCGCGTACTCGATCACCGCGATGCCGGATCCGGCGTCGGCGGCCGTGGCGCTCACGGTGCGCGCGACGATGTCGAGCGTGCCCGTGACGGTGGGCCGCGTCGCGTCGATGCGGACCTGCACGGATGCCTCCGCCGACGTGTTGCCCGCGGCATCCGTCGCCCGCGCACGGACCGTGTGCGTGCCGTCGCCCGACACGGTCGCTTCTGCGAATCGGACGTTGTCGGTCTCCTGCCACGCGCCGCCGTCGACGGAGAGAGCGATGCGCGTGCGCACGTCGCGGTCGTCGGTCGCGGTGGCCCGCACGGTGACGGGTGAGAGGAACCAGCCGTTCGCGCCGTCCACTCCGGTCGCCGCGAGTGCCACCTCCGGCGCGTCGGCGTCGATCGTCTCGCCGTGGATCTCGAGCTCGCTGAGCCCGACCCCGGATCCCGTCTGCGCGGTCAGCGCCACGCGGACGGCCGTCGTCGTGACGGCGTCGAACGTGGCCGTGTTCGGCTCGCCTGCGACCGTCGAGGGCTGTCCGGCGCCGGTCACAGCCCGCCACTCGCCGTCGACGAGCGCTTCGACCGCCCACGACTGGGGCACGGCGACGCCGCCCCCGGTCCAGAAGTGCGCCGTCGCGCCGTCGACCCGCACCGGGGCGTCCCACGTGTAGCCCGCCCACGTCGTGGCGTCCGCGGTCCACACCGGGTCCGCGACGCCCGTGTAGGCGACCGCCTCGTCGTTGAGCGCGGCCACCGCCGAGCCCGCGGCGGTGGAACCCGCCGACGGCGTGCCCGTGAGCGCGAGGTTCGCGCGCCACGGGTCCTCGCCGAGCACGGTGACCGTGGCGGTCACGAGTCCGGCCGCGTAGCCCTCCACGAAGCCCTGCACCGTGAACTGCCCGGCCGCGGCCACATCGGCGGGGTCGACCGCGTCCCAGCGCACCGATGCGGCGAGCGTGTCGTCGCCGAACGCGAGGTCCACGGTCTCGGGCAGCTCGGGCGCCGTCCCGACGACCGTCTGCACCTCGACCGGGGCGACCGTGTCGGGTTGAGCCGCGTGGACCTCCCACTCCTCGACCGCGACGGCCGAGTACGAGGGCGGATTCGCCGCGTTCGGCGAGGCGCCCAGCACCGCGCGCAGGCGGGACGTGGTGACCGCGCCGAAGGTGACCTGGTGCACGGCCGTCGTCGAGGTCGGGTAGCCGCTCGGGTTCGGCACGTCCTTCCAGGCACCGGCATCCCAGTACTGCAGCACCCACGAGGCGGGGTCGGAGACGCCGTTGCCGGTGCCGGGCGCGATGTCGCGCCAGAACTTGATGCGTGCGCGGTCCAGGCGCACCGGGGCGTCCCAGTCGTACTGGATCCACTGCTGCGCGGGGCGGTTCGCCGTCCAGCTGCCCCACATGTCCGGCGGCAGCGGGTTGGGGCGGATGATCTCGTCGTTGAGCGCCTTGATCCAGTACTGGGTCGGGATCGGCTCGTTCGACGCCGACGCGGTCGCCCACGGGGCGACGTTCGATCGCGGCGTGAGGTTCGCGCCCTTCACCGGCGTCGTGGTGACGGGCACGATGCGCGCCGGGGTCTGCGTGTCGTCCCACTCGAGGTGATCGATCGCGACCGAGCGGCGGAAGTGGTTGCCGCCGACCGCATCGGCCGTGTGGTACGCCATGTACCACTCGCCCTGGAACTCGGCGATCGCCGGATGGCTGGTCGTCGACGACACCGGCGCGAGGATGCGGCCGCGGAACGTCCACGGTCCGAGCGGGCTCGACGCGGTCGAGTACGCGATGCACGCGTGATAGTTCGCGGGGGTGCACGTGCTGGTCGGGCCGGCGTTGTTGGCGGCGTAGGCGAGGTAGTAGGTCGCGTCGCGCTTGAACAGCCACGCCGCCTCGAAGAAGCCGGTCACGCCGCTCGTGATCGTCGTCGGCGTGCCGATCCGCGTCTTCATGTCGCTCTGCAGCTCGATGGCCATGAGCCGGCTGAAGCTGCCCCAGTACATCCACACCCGGCCGCCGTCGACGAGCACGGTCGGGTCGATGTTGTGGGCGTCGTTGCCGAGGATGGCCTGCGACACGATCGGGCCGCCCG
The DNA here is from genome assembly GCF_025989145.1 of Microbacterium sp. SSM24. NCBI lineage: Bacteria > Bacillati > Actinomycetota > Actinomycetes > Micrococcales > Microbacteriaceae > Microbacterium > Microbacterium sp. SSM24. The sequence goes on from NZ_JAPDNQ010000001.1 coordinate 162,542, forward strand.
CGTGGTCGGTCCACGGCCCGAGCGGGCTGCTGGAGACCGCGACGCCGATGCCGAACTTGTCGGCGGCCGTGCTGGCGGCCTCGTGCACCGGCACGTACCAGTAGAACCGGCCGTCGACGCCCTTCACGACCTGACCGGCGTAGGCGCGGCCGGGCGTGGCCCAGTCGAACACGGTCTCGGGCCGCATGAGCGAGGGGTGATGCTGCCACGCCCCGCCGTCGACGTCGGTCGTCGAGAAGGCCTGCCACTCGTTCATGATGAAGTCGTTGGTGGTGGTGCCGGCCTCGTCGCGGCCGGCGTGGATGTACAGCGTGTCGCCGTCGGCCAGCAGGCTCGGATCGGCCGAGTACACCGACCCGTCGCCGATGATGGGGTTCTCGGTGGCGGCCATCCCCGCCGTCGCGGGGATCAGTGCGGCGACCAGCGCCACCACCGCCCCTGCGGCGAGCGCAGCGCCTGCTCTCTTGGTAGTCCAGACCACGTCGTCTCTCATTCGTTTCGGCGCCGCCCGGTGGCGACGCGGAGGGGGTACAGGGGTGTCAGCGGGCCGACCGGCGGCGTGCGAGCACGACGACGGCGACGACGGATGCCGCGGCCAGCGCCGATCCCGCCACGATGCCGATCGCGGGTACAACCGCGGGGCCGACCGCGATCGCGGAATCCTCGGCCGCTTCTGGAACCTCGGCGGCGGTCGTCTCCGCCTCCTGCGCGGCGTCTCCCGCGCTGCTCAGCCCGGTCGAGATCACGTCGCCGCCGGAGCGGGCGATGATGTCCGCCGCGCCGGGATCGGAGTCGATCGGCAGGGACACGAGCGTCGTCCCGGTGCCGTCGGCGCCGACGGTGAGCGAGCCGAGCGTCGTCTCGGGCGAGACGAGCACGATCTCCCAGACATCGCCGGACGCCCCGCCGACGACCGTGACGGGGATCGGATCGCCCACGCCGGCCTGACGCACGCCGACGTGCAGCACCGCGGCGGATGCGGCATCCGTCATCACCGGGGTGGACGGGACGGATGCCTCGCCCGCCGCGAACGCGGAGCCCGCAGCGTTCGGCGCCGACAGTGCGCCGAACGCGATCGCCGCGGCGATCAGCGCGATACGGCCACGCCGGCCGGTGGCGGTGGGTCGGTTCATGGGAGTGAGTCCTCTCTGAGGTGCGAGGGGCGCCCGCTCGCGCGGACGCCCCTCGCCTGATCAGCAGCCGAAGGCGTCGTGGGCGACGGCCCACTCCTCGGTCACCGTGTCGCCGTCCCGCTCGCCCGTCACGGCGACCTCGACCGCGCCGGCCGGCACGTTCTTCAGTCGCGTGGTGAAGGACTGCGAGACCTTGGCGCCAGGGGCGACCGCGGCGAACGTCTTCGTGCCGTAGGGCGTGGTCAGCACGACCTTGACCGGTTCGTCGCCGTTGTTCACGGCCGAGACCACGAGCACCGACTTGCCGGCGACGCAGCGGTCGGTGACCGCCACCTCGACCTCGAACGAGGCGGGCGTGCCCGCGACCTCGAAGACCTGCCACTCCTTTATGCCGATGCTCCCCTGGCCCTCGGTCGTTCCCTGCGCCTTCAGCACCAGCCGCAGGCCGATCGTCGTCACAGGCTCGAACCCGACGGTGTTGAACTCGTCGACCTCGACGCCGTACTCCGACTCCTCGGCGGGCGTGACATCCGTCCACTCGCCGTTCTCGTCGAGGTACTGCGCCTTCCACTCCTCCGGCACCGCGATGCCCGCACCGCCGGCATCGAGATTGCTGATGAAGTAGACGCCGAGCTCGTCGATCGTGACCGGCTCGGTCCAGTCGTACTGCACCCACTGGTCGGTGATCTGCGGCCACGCACCCCACACGAACGCGTTGTCGTTCGGCGTGACGTCGCCCGACGACGTCGGCGCGACGTCGTCGTTGAGGCCGTCGACCGTGTTCCAGCCCGCCGTGTACGACGCGCTCGGAGCGGCCAGCAGCGCCACGTTGCGGCGGTGCGTCCCGTCGCTCTCGGCCACCTCGACCTCTTGGACGGCGGAGACGTTCCCCGCCTCATCACGCGCCCGCAGGTGCACGACGGTCTCCTCGAGGCCGACCAGGATCGTGCCCGTGTACGCGGTCCACTCCTCCTCGTCGTCGATGCGGAACTGGATCTCGTCGACCCCGGACCCGGCATCCGTCGCGGTGGCCTTGACCGTGCGCGCGGTCTCGTCGGCGGTCGGGGTGACCGTCGGCGCGGTGGCGTCGATCTTGAACGAGGCCTCGACCACGGGCGACACGTTGCCGGCGTCGTCGGCGGCCCGAGCCCGCACGGTGTGCGTGCCGTCGGCGGTCACCGAGACCGGGGCGGTGTATGCCGTCCACGCTCCGCCGTCGACCTGCACCTCGACCGACGGGGTCGCGTCGCGGTTGTCGGTGGCGGCCGCCGTCACCTGCACGGCCGCGGTGTGCCAGCCGCTGGCGGGTGCCTGCGGCGAGAACGAGACCGTCGCGACGGGAGCCGTCGTGTCGGGACCCTCTCCCCCGCCTTCGCCCACAGTGACGGTCGCGGTGGCGGCCTTCGTGCCGGCGATCGCCGACTGCACCGTTCCGGACACCGTGAACTCGCCGTCCGTGGCGTAGTCCGCGGGGTCGACCGCCTCCCACTGCACGGGCAGATCCTCACGGCTGCCGTCGTTGTACAGCACTCCCACCGATGCGGGAAGCTGCGGTGCGACACCGGCCGGAGTCTCGACCTCGACCGCGTCGACCGAGTTGATCTGCCCCGGAGCAGTGGCCCGCACCCAGACCGACGCCCGCGCCGGGACGGGCGAGCCCGCCACGATGCCGACGACGTCGAAGGTGCCCTCGGACGCGACCTGCTCCTCGGTGATCGGCCCCCACGCGACGGCCTCGGCCGAGCGACTGCCGTCGGCGTAGATCGCGTCCACGCGCTCGGGCAGGGTGGGGATCTGACCCACGGCGGTGCGCACGTCGATCGGCTCGATCGCCGTCGGCGCCTCCGCGAACACGCGCCACTCGCTCACGGCGACGCCCGCATACGGGTCGGCGCCCGTCCCGGGGCCGGCCGCGCTGAGCACGAGGCGCAGGCGGGTGGTCGTGACCGCGTCGAAGGTCGTGACGTTCGTCGCGGTGCGGGCGATGCCGTACTGATCGGCGCCGGTCACGTCGACCCACGCGGTGCCGTTCCAGTACTGCGCCTTCCAGGCCTTCGGCACGTTGACGCCGGCTCCCGAGGTCGCGTTGGTCTGGTCCGCCCAGAACGCCACCTCCGTGCTGTCGACGCGCACCGGGCTCGGCCACGTGTACTGGATCCAGCGCGTCGCCGGACGAGCGCCCGACCACGTGCCCCACAGGTCGGTCTGCTGACCGCCCGAGTGCAGCACGCGGCCGTCGTTGACCGCGTTGACGTTGTTCCAGCTCGCGGTGTACTCGGCGGTGGGCGTACCCGACGGCGCGACATTCGTGCCCTGCGTGGCCACCGATCCCTGCACCGTGAGATCCACCGAGCTCGACAGCTCGCCGTCCGTCGAGGTCAGGCGCAGCACGTACGTGCCTGCCGCGGTGAACCGCGCGATCGTAGACGGCGAGGTCGGCGCGTCGAACAGCGCGAGGCCGCCGGCCGGGGCCGAGACCACGGACCACTGCGACGAGAGGGTGCCGGCCGGGAGGCCGTCGTCCTTCGCCGAGCCGACCAGGTCAGCCTGACCCGCGATCGCGACGCCCGGCTTGACCCACGCCTCCACCAGCGGTTCCTGGTTCGTGCTCGCGGGCGCCTCGACGCCGGTGTGGAACAGCTGCACCTCCTTGACACCCGTCTTGAAGCCCGCCGCGTGCGTGAGGGTCACGCGCAGCGCGTCACCGGTCACCTCGGGGAACTGGATGTGGTTGAAGTTGCCCTGCGGGTAGACGGGCGCGCGCGCCTGCGCGGGAACCGGATGCCACTGCCCGCCCGAGCGGTACTCGAGCGCGTACATCGAGGGCTCGGCGTAGCCGCCGACCGTTGCCGACGACGAGGTCGTGTAGAAGTACAGGCGTGCGTCGTCGAAGGTCTGCGTGCCGCCGAGGTCGATGGTCAGCGAGTCCTTCGCGTTCGGCGATCCGGCGGTGCCCCAGAAGGGCTCGTTGATCGTCGTGCCGTTGACGGCCGCTGCCGGCGCGCGGCCGCTCGCGGCGTGCGTCGCGGTGACGGCCTTGCCCTGAGCCAGGTTGGCGCTGCCGGCGCTCTGGTCGGAGACATCCGCCCCCGCCTTGGCGAACAGGTCGACGACCCGCGCCTCGTTTCCGAAGCGAACGTCCTGCGGCGCCTGCACCGAGGAGGTGTTGGCGGTCGTCACGGTCAGGCCGTCCTCCGTCTCCACCTCACCCGTGGCCGGGTCGTACACGACCTTGCCGAGGCCGTCGACCGTGAACGCGAGTTCGCCGTCGAGGAAGACCGAGTATCCCTCGGGCACCGCGGAGCCGTAGTGGCGCTCGCCACCGGGCGCATCCCACGTCACCGTCAGATCGCGGTCGCGGAAGCGGATGTTGTTCGCGGTGAAGTGATCCCAGTCGATGTCGATCGGGTCCAGCTCGATCTTCGCGTCGCTGCGCGGACGCAGGCCCATCGCATCCTCGATCATCGTGAAGTTCGTCGCCCCGAGGATCGTGTGGTGGATCCACGAGCGGTAGCCGATGCGCTGCGGGTCGGCCGAGCCGTCGGACCAGAACTCGTTCTGGTCGGGCAGGCGGTTGTCGCCGCCGTTCTGGTAGTGGGCCCATGCGTTCCAGTAGAGGAGCTTCTTGTACCACTCCTCATCGATGGCATCGGTCGGATAGTCGCGCAGCACCGAGCCGAGCATCCGGAACGTCACCGTCGAGTTGATGATCGAGAAGTTGTTGCTGCCCGGGTCTCCCTCGGCGGCCGCTTCGGCCTTGTCGGCCTGGTTCGCGGTGTAGAAGGGGAAGATCGGGTACTCCTTGTCGTCCGCCCACAGGCGCAGCGCGTCGACGTAGTCGTCGTCGTAGTCCGCATCGCCCGGCTTCGGCATGAGCCCGACCGTGAACGGGTAGTAGTTGTTGATCTCCTTCCAGGGCACGTGCTCGCCGTTGTCGGCCATCGCGTGCTCGAGGAGGTTCCGGTCGGGGTTCCACAGGACATCGACGATCTGCTCCTTGACGTTCTGCGCGAACGCGTCCATCTCGTCGGCCTTGGCCTCGTTGCCGGCGAGGCGGTACGCCTCGGCGGCCGCCTTCCCGTTCGAGTACAGGTAGGCGTTCTCGGCCCGGTCCATGTTGCCCGCGCGCCAGTCGAACGACACCGCGTCGGCGTCGTTGCCCGTCATCGCGCCCCAGTTGTACTCGATGAGGCCGTTGTCGTTGAAGTCGTACGCGTCGATCAGGCCCTTGACGTCGTACTCGGCGTACTCGGCGAGGTTCTCTGCGATCGCGGTCGGTCCGCCGTGCAGCTGGTACGAGCGCCACGCCGCCTCGGAGATGTACTGCGTGTAGCTGTTCGACCAGTTCGCCGGGTCGCCCGGGTTGTCGACGAACTTGTAGCTCTTCGACGTCTCGCCGGCCGACACCCACGGGCCGTAGGAGTAGATCGGGTCGCGGAAGTACTTCAGGTCGTCGATGAACATGCCCGTCGTGAGGACGATGGCGTTGTTGTAGCCGAGCACGCCCTCCATCGAGGTCGGGAACTGGTAGTCGTTGCCCGGGATGTCCGCATCGAGGTAGTTGAAGCGCATGAGCCACCAGCGGTAGAACAGCGTCTTGTCGATGTTGTCTTCGGGGGTGTCGAGGTAGGGGATGTTGTCGGCCCACCACTGGTTGTACGCGTTCACCTGCGTCGAGAAGGCCTCGCCGGGAGTCGCGGCACGGTAGGCGTCGTAGTCGGCGCGCGAGGCGGGGATCTCGGTGGTCACGAGGCCCAGCTGCAGCTTCACGCTCGTGCTGCCGCCGGCGGGCACGGCCAGCGTGCGCGCGAGGGCGGTGCCGTCGGGGGCGAATCCGTCCCCCGAGAAGCGGGGGAAGATCGTCGTGAGGTTGTTGAGCGCCGAGACCGTGCCGGTGAGCTCCTGGCCGTCCGCGACGGTGGCGTACGGCGACGACGCCCGCAGCGTGACGGTCTGCGCGGCGCCGGTCGCCTTCACCTGCAGATTCGTGACGAGCACGTTCGCGTCGGTGATGAACTTCGTCTGGACGATCTCGAGGCCGCTCGCGGCGTGGCGGTGCACGCTGCGCCAGTAGCTCGGAGTCTGCTTGCGCTGCGCGGTGTCCTCGGTGAGCGTGATGTTCGCCCCGCCCACCTGGGCGGCGATCGTGTACCCGCCGCGGTTGTCGATCGACTCCCAGTACGCCAGCTGCCCCTGGAATCCGAGCGTGCCCGGCGTGTGGGTCTTCATGAAGGCGGCACGGCCGCGCGAGAACAGCCACTGGTTGGTGTCGTCGAAGCTGCCCGCCGTGCCGTACCGAGCGAGCATCTCGTCGACCCAGAAATCCTTTTCGGGCGATACGCCGGCGCCGTCCGCGACGTCGGCATCGAAGATCGCCTGGAGCTGGTTCCCCGGCGTATAGGTCACGCCGGTGGCGGGCACCGGATTCGGGCTGCCGCCGAACGTCGGGTATCCGATGTCGGCGTTGGGCTCGGCGTTCGCCGCCGGCGTCACCAGCAGGCAGCCGCTCACGACCGCTGTCGCGGCGAGCGCGGCGACGGCCGCTCTCGCCGGCTTTCGGGTGGTTGTCCAGTCCACGTCGTCTGTCCTCTCACGCACCGCTCCTCGACGAGCGGTGTCACACGTGACTCGGACGTTAGCGGTATCAACGGAGGACCGCAATCCTTTTCGGAGATTTCGAAAAGGCGCGGATGCCGCGACGCGGATGCCGCGGCGCGGCGGGTCAGGCGATCGGGGCGGGCTCCGACGCGGGGCGCAGCACGCCGTCGTGGAGTTCGAGCACTCGGTCGGCGCGCAGCACGATCGACGGGTCGTGCGTCGACAGCAGGACGGCGACGCCGTCCTCGTGGGCGATCGAGGCGATGAGGTCGATCATCGTCGCCGCCGTGTGCGAGTCGAGCTGTCCCGTCGGCTCATCGGCGAGCACGATGCGCGGCGAGCCGGCGAGGGCGCGGGCGATGCCGACGCGCTGCTGCTGGCCGCCGGAGAGCTCCCCCGGTCGCTGCTTCGCGTGGTCGGCGAGCCCGACGCGCTCGAGCAGCCGCGACACACGGGCCGACCGCTCGGCCGGATCGGTGCCCCGGATGCGCATGGGCAGCTCCACGTTCTCCTCCGCCGACAGGGCGCCGATCAGGCCGAAGGACTGGAAGATGTAGCCGATGTCGTCGCGGCGAACGGCGTCGACGTCCCGTTCGGGCGCCTCCGTCACGACGACGTCTCCCACCCGCACGCGCCCTGTGGTCGGAGGCTGGATTCCGCCGAGCACATGGAGCAGCGTGGTCTTGCCCGCACCCGAGGGACCGCTCAGCACGACCAGCTCTCCGGGATGCAGCTCGAGCGAGGCATCCGACAGCGCATGGACGTCGCCGGCGGGCGTGCGGTGCACGACGGACAGACCGGATGCCTCGAGCACGGGTTCACTCATGGTCGGACTCCCCTTCCTCGGCGCCGAGTCGACGACTGCGGCGCGTTTCACCGGACGGCACGGCAGGCTCCGCCACCGGCGATGCCTCCTGCCCGCCCTCCGTCGACACGGGCGGCGCGGGCGGCGCCTGGCGACCGTCGCCGGGCCAGACGCCCACGTGGTCGGCGTTGAGCTTCAGGCGCACGCGCTCCCGCAGCGAGAGCTGGTGCATGTACTCCGTCGGCAGCTGCAGGCGGCCCACCTTGTCGAGGACGACGAACTCCTCGGCCATGTCGTGCTCACGACCTTCGTCGTCGGTGTGGGTCCACCGCAGCACCTCGGTCGAGGTGCGGCCGTCGCGGATCTGCACGGTGCGCTGCACGTGCTCCGAGACCGTGGGGTCGTGGGTCACGATGAGCGCGGTCGTCCCGAGCTCGCGGTTGACCGTCTCGAAGGTGGCGAGCACCTCCGCCGACGCGTGCTCGTCGAGGTCTCCGGTCGGCTCGTCGGCGAGCAGCACGCGCGGGTCGTTCGCGAGGGCCACGGCGATCGCGACCCGCTGCTGCTGACCGCCCGACAGCTCGGCGGGACGCCGGTCCGCGACATCCGAGACACCCGCGAGCTCGAGCAGCTCGCCCGCGCGCGCCGCGTTGCGGCGGTCACCGCCGATCGCCCGCGCGAGCTGCACGTTCTCACGGGCGGAGAGGTACGGGAGCAGGTTGCGCGCGGTCTGCTGCCACACGAACCCCACCACCTCGCGGCGGTACGTGACCCGGTCGCGGGCGGACAGCGAGGGAAGGTCGCGTCCGGCGACGCGCGCCGACCCGGCGGTCGGCGCGTCGAGGGCCGACAGGATCGACAGCAGGGTCGACTTGCCGGAGCCGGAAGCGCCGACCAGTGCGACCAGCTCGCCCTGATCGATCACCAGGTCGAGGCCCTGCAGGGCCTGCACCTCGATGTCGGCCACGGCGAAGATCCGCACGAGTCCTTCGCAGACGATGTCGGGTTCGGTCATCAGTCCTCCTCTGTCCGGAGCACGGTCGCCATCGACGTCGTGCGCGCGCTGACCACGCCGCCGACGACGGCGAGGGCCAGGGCCACGACGACCACGGCGATCAGGGTCCCGCTGAGCACGGGGTCGACGGCGACGCTCGGCTGACCGCCTCCGCCGGTGAAGGGGCGCAGGTCGATCGAGGTCACCACGAGAAGGGGAAGCACCGCACCGAGCACGACACCGCCGACGAGCGCGGTGATGCCGAGCGGCACGAACTCCCAGGCCACGACTCCGCGGGCGCGGGCACGGTCGAGGCCCATGCTGCGCAGGAGCGCGATCACGCGGGAGCGCGCGTCCCGGGACACCCCCGCGACCAGCAGGAGCGCGACGACCGACAGTCCGACGGCGATGCCGAGCGCTGCGAGGAGCACGAAGCGCAGCGCCGAGACCGCCGGCGATGCCTGGATCTCCGCGGTGGACTCCGCCAGGATGCGCACCGAATGGGCGCTGCCGACGATCTCGCCGAGCCGATCGGCGATCGCCGCGGCATCCGCACCGTCGGCCACGTCGACGAAGACGGTGCGCGGGAAGAAGCCGAAGCCGGTGATCGCCGCGTAGTCGGTCTGGTTCATGAGCAGGAACTTCTCGGATCCCTGCACGCCGAGCACGCGCTCGAGGGTGCCCACGACGTCGACCGGATCGGTCACGACGGTCGCCTGCCCTTCGCCCAGGCTCTCGGCGAGGACGGTCGACGCGACCACCTGCACGGGGGTCGACTCCGGCGTGATGAGGCCCGGAGGCAGCGCACCGACCATGCCGCGCTGCACCGCGGCGAGGCGCTCCACCTCGCTCACGATGACCTGCACGCTGTCGCGCCCGCCGGGTCCGGCGATCGTGACGTAGTCGCCGCGGAGCAGCCCGACGGCGTCGTCCACGCCGTCGACCGCGCGCATCTGGTCGATCATGTCCGCGTCGAAGTACGGGCCGGACAGACGGATGTCGCCTCCGACGTCGCGCTGCGCCGCCACGACCGCTCCGCGATCGACGGTCGCCAGGACCAGCGACGAGAAGACGGCGATCGCGACGGCGACGAGCATCGCGAGCACGGCCGTGGTGCCTGCGGACGAGTCGCGGAGGTTGCGGGCGGCGCCGACGAGACCGACCACGCCGCGCCCACGACGCGCCACGCGCAGTGCGGCGGCGATGGGGATCGGATGCAGCCGCACGACGATGAGAGCGACGGCGACCGTCGCCAGCAGGGGCGCCGCGACGACGAGCGGATCGATGCCCTCGGTGGCGGGGCCGATCCCCCGCACGAAGAGCTGCACCACCGCGACCACGGCGAGCAGGATCACGACGGCTTCGACGATCCGCACGGTCTTGCTGCGCGCGGGCGCGTCGAGGTCGGCGCGCGACCGCTCCAGCAGGGCGGGCCGCAGGGTGAAGGCGAGCGCGAGCCCGGGAACGACGCCGACGGCGACCGCCAGGATCGTGGGTACGGGACCGGCGTCGTTGGGCGTGACGACGACCGCGACGGCGGCGGCGACGGCGGCTGCGGGGATGCCGAGGATCAGGCCTTCCCCGAGCAGCAGGCGTCGCAAGCGTGCGAGCGGTGCGCCACGGGCCGACATGAGCGACAGATCGGCGCGCCGGCGGCGGATCATCAGCGCCGCCGCGAGCACGACGAGGGCCACGCTCACCGCGAGGGGTCCGACCGCCGCGACCGCGAGGATCGCGCTGGCCGAGTTCGCCCGTGCGAGGGCGGTCGAGAGCACGGCGACGATCTCGCTCTCGAAGCGCACACGCAGCTGCCCGGTCTCCTCGACCGGCACGCTCGTCGAGGTCGCCGCTCGCAGCGCGGCCAGGAGCGCGACGGGCTCCTCGCCGAGGGCCGCGCCGCCGTCGACCGGGTACCAGAGGGTCATCTCCGGGTCGTCGAGCTCGCCGAGGGCGACCCGTGTGAGCGGGTCGACCCACGCGACCGAGGTCGCCTGCGGTCGTCGGTTGCCGTCGTCGAACACCGTCGCGGTCAGCGACGTCGGAAGGTGCGCCCACCGATCGTCCTCGGGGTCGACCGCCTCGACCGTGCCGACGAGCTCGAGCATGGGAGAACCCTCCGCCCACCCGCTCGTGGTGGGTGCGCCGGGGTCCGCCGGCGTGCCGCGCAGCTCCCCCACCGACCACTGCATGGTCTCGGCCGCGGCGACGCTCAGCACGACGGGCAGCGGTCCCTCGCCGTCCCACGGCTGAGCCCACTCCCCTTCGACGAGCTGGAGGTGCTGCTGCGCCGTCGGGTCGGCGAGCAGCTGCACGAGGCCGTAGGGGGCATCGGCGGGAAGGCTCTCGGGGACGACCAGCGTCGGCTGCCCATAGGCGGCGAACTGGGCGTCGCCCACGAGCGGCTCGAGCGCGGGCTCGAGGTCGTCCCGGTTGTCGGCGAGCAGCTGGCCGAGCGCACCGAACACCTCGCCCGCCCCGTCGTCCCAGTCCTCGGCGACGGAGGGGTCGGATGCCGGGCCGAAGCCGGGCAGTCCGATGAGGCTCGCCGACAGGTCGCGCGAGATCGCCGGCATGTCGGCGATCTGGTGCGACACCTCTGCGCGCACGACGCCGACGAGCGCGCGCGGCGCGGCGGCGATGACGAACGCCGCGAAGGCGACGAGCGCGACGATCACGATCGCCGCGCTGCGCGGAGTCGCGAAGCGCCGGCGTGTGAGCGCGAAGAGGCCCGGAGTCCTGGTCACTCGTCCTCCCTGAGGAGCGGGGCGAGCTGCACCGGTGTGCGGACGCTCGCGACGATCAGGCAGAAGACGGCGACGGTCGCGGCGATCGCGAGGGCGAGGACGCCGGGCTGAACCCGCAGGTCGATCGGATACGCCTCGGGGACGCTGCCGTACGCGGCGCGCACGAGCGGGGCGACGATGAGCCATGCGGTGACGGCACCAGCGGCGATGCCCCCGATCACGCCGATCGCGACGGCGAAGAGGTCCTCCTGGGCGCGCAGCCTCGAGGCGCGGCGCCTGCCAAGCCCCATCACGGCGAACAGCGCCAGCTCGCGCGAGTCGTCGCGCGAGCGCGTGCGGCGCAGCATGAGCACGACGAGCGCCAGCACGACCGCCCCGACGGCGGCGAGGACGAACGCGGATGCCGTTCCCGCCGCGTTCTCCGCGGACCGCGGATCCGCGACCGTCGTCACCGTCTGCGGGAACGCCTCCGCGACCGCGGCCGTCACCGCACCCGGGTCGTCCGTCGACATCCACACCTGCGTGGGCACGATCTCGAACGGACTCGCCATCGACAGCGTTCCGAGGTCGACCAGCATCCCCTGACCCGTCGCGGTGCCCGGCAGCACCGGCACGACGTCCACGATCTCGAACTCGGCCTCGATGTCGGGCTTGATCAGTTCGAGGGCGATCGTGTCGCCGACCTCGAGGCTCATCGACGCCGCGAGGTCGGTCGTGATGACGGCGGGGACCGCGGCGGGGACGATCGGGGCGACCGCGCGCGTGAACGGCTCGCCGGCGGCCGACTCGGGCGTGAAGGCGAGCCCCGAATCGGTCGCCTCCACCGCGCCCGGTGTGCCGGCAGCCGGCCGGAATCCGGACAGGTCGACGGGTGCTCCGCCGCTCGTGACATCCGTGATCTCGCCCCCGCCGGGCACATAGCCGAGCGGGTGGTAGCCGACGGCGAGCGCGGCGAGCGTCCAGTCGTCGTCCGCGGGCAGGTCGAACGTCACCGTCTCGACGGGGGCGGCCTGCACCTCGACGTACGCGTTCCCGTTGTCGTCCTCGCTCTCGCGGACGTCCGCGTTGGTGAACTCGAACGTCTCGACGGCACCGGATGCCGCGATCACGGTCACCCGCACCTGGAGCGCGGGCGATCCCTGCTCGGTCAGTTCGCCGTTGAACTCCAGCGGCGGCGCGGGCGGGGCCAGCAGGGTGAGCGTGAGCGCATCACCCTCGAGCACGGCGTCGGACGGGGGGAGCGCGAGAGCCTCGCTCATGGCTGCGGGATCGATCGCGCCGTCGGAGTCGAGCATGACCTCGGGCAGCTGCGCGGCCTCGACCGCGAGGATCGGGATGCGCACATCGGCTCCCTGCGCGCTCAGCGATCGCGCGAGCATCGCGGCATCCGGCGATCCTGCTGCCGCGACATCCGCCGCCGCGACGTCCTCCGGGATCGTGCCGACCTTGACATCCGCACCGACGCGGAGCGCCTCGGGAGCGTCGCCCAGCGCCGTCAGACTGGACTGGTACGCGCCGGCCACGGTGATCGTGCCGATCGCGAAGGCGACCACCGTGATCGACAGTGCGTGGCGGCCCGGTCGGCGCGAGGCGAGGCGCAGCGGCGTCACGGGAGCCACGCGGCGCGAGCGCGAGAAGGCCGCGGCGATCCCCCGCGCGATGGGGGTCGCCAGCGCGACAGCGACGATCGCGGCGAGCCCGAGGGCGAGCGCCGGCGCCAGGGCCACGAGCGGATCGAGGGCGGCCGCACCATCGCCGCGCTCGACGATCGGCGTGCCCGCCTGGACGAACTGCCAGACGGCCAGCCCGGTGACGACCGCGAGCAGCACGATCGCGCCGATATCGGCGACCGCGCGGGCGCGCGCCGATCCGCGATCGGACCCACGGGCGGTTGCGATCGCGACGACGACTCCCGCCACCACGGCGATCCCGAGCACGGCGAACCCGCCGATCAGGATGCCAGGCGCAGCCGCCGTCGCGAGGGCCACCGCGATCGCTCCGGCCGTGGCGCCCACGACGGCGCCGACGAGGGCGACCGCGATCGCCTCGACGGCGGCGAGTCCGACGACGTCGCGACGACGCGCGCCGCGGGCGCGCAGCAGTCGGCTCTCGGCATCGCGCGCACGCACCGGCTCGAGCGCCACCGCGCCCACGACCACGGCGGTGAGCAGTCCCAGAAGTCCGAGCGCGACGGTCGTCGGTCCGCGCCGCGTCTCGATGCCGTCGCGCACCGCTTCGAGCGTGCTCCCCAGGCCGCCGGACTCCTGTGGGCGGTCTCCCGTCTCCGCTTCGACGGCGTCGCGCAGTCCCGCGAGGCCGTCGGTGAGGGTCAGCGCCTGGTCGGCGGTGATCGCGTCGAGATCCGGCGCGAGCACGACGTCGCCGTCCTCGACGGTGACCGTCAGCGCACCGCCGGCGCCCAGGCCCGCCAGCGCCGCGGCGGCGGCGTCGGCCGTGGCATCCGACGACGACGACGCGTCGACGGTCAGCACGATCCGCGCGCGGTCGCCCGTGACGGCGGCCAGCGCTCCACGCACCTCGCGGGTCTCGACCGCGGAGACCAGGCCCGCGACGCCCACGACGAGGAGGGCTGCGAGCGCCGAGACGATCGCCAGAGTCACGAGCGGCGCGGTCGCGGCGCGTGCCCGGGCCAGGGCGAAGCGGAGTCCTCCGATCACGCGGCCAGCCTTTGCACTCTGGCACTCTAACTCAGGCGTTGCGGGACTCCGTCGCGCGTGTGGACTTCCTGTCCCACCCCGCCGCGTCGTGCCGCCCTTCTGCGTGATCCTCCGTCTCTGTCAGCCTCCGTTCGCCGCTCTCGGAGCCGTCGCGGCGACGAACCGCTCGTAGGACTCCGGTGTCTCCTCGGCGACGATCGCCCGCAGCACGACCTCGTCCACGGCGCGCAGGTAGCCGGCGATCCGGTCCGCGTCGTCGTCCGGTCCGATCGTGGTCTCGGCCGCCGCGATGCCGGCACGTGCGAAGTTCGCCGCGTACGCCGGGTAGCCCGCGTACCGCGCCGTCTCCACCGCCAACCGCTGCGAGCCGGCCGCGTCGACGGCCGTGCGGACGTAGAGGGCGACGTGCGTGCCCGGTGCGACGGCCCGCGCCTCCTGCGCCTGCGCTGCCGCGAGTTCGGGCGGGAGCCAGCTGAGCAGAAGCCCGTCGGATGCCGCGGCCCCCGCATGCCGCATCTTCGGGCCGAGAGCGCCGACCACGACGCGCGCCGACGTTGCCGCACGCAGTGCCGCCGCGGCATCCGTCACCCGCGCGAGAGCACCCGCCGACCCCGCACCAGATCCGATGCCGAGCACGAGCCGATCCGGCGGGAGCCCGAGGGCATCGACGCGGGCGAGGATCTCGCCGGGCGCGCGGCGATCGACCGGGAGCACGCCCGTGGCGAGCACCAGCCGCTCCGTCGTGCGCGCGGCGCCGACGAGCACCTCGAGGGCGTCGTGGCCGGGGACATCGTTGACCCACAGGGCGTGGAATCCCGCGGCCTCGACGGCCGGGGCGAGTCGCTCGGCCAGGTCGGCGCCGATCGCGGCGGCGACGCCGATCGACAGCCCGGCGGTCACGCGCGACCGATCAGACGCGCCACTTCGGCAGCGGAGGCATAGAACTCCGCGAGGTCGACCCGCGACGCCGGCAGCAGCACGGCGTCGTCGATCCCGGCGTCGAAGTACGCGCCGAGCGCCGCGGCGACCGCGGCGGGGTCGCCCCACACCGCGCGCTCGTGGGGATCGGGCTTGTCGCCGACGTCGGCGATCGCCCGGGCCTCGGCATCCGCTCCGAACGCCGCAACGACGTACGAGACGATGTCGTGCTCGCCCGCGCGCCCGGCATCGGCGCGCGCGCCGCGGATCGCGTCGACCGCGACCCGCACCTCAGCGGGGGTGTGCCCGCTGTCGAGCACGGTGCCGTCGGCGACCTCGCCGCTCAGGCGCAGTGTCTTGGGTCCCTCCGCGGCCGCGTAGACGAGCGGCGCGACGGCCGGCGGCGCATCCAGCCGCACCGCGTCGAGGGTGACGTAGCGGCCTGCTGCGTCGGCCTGCTCCCCGGCCAGGAGGGTCCGCAGCGCCGGCACGTACTCGCCCATCAGAGTGAGCGGCGACGCGACGCGCGCGCCCACCTGCCCCATCCACGGCAGCACTCCGTGGCCCACGCCCGGCAGCAGTCGACCGGGGAAGAGCCGCTCGATCGTCGCGATCTCCATCGCCGTCGCCGCGACGTTGCGCAGCGGCATCGGTGCGATCCCGATGCCGATGCGCAGCGCGTCGGTCCACGCCAGCGCTGCCGTCGCGGCGGCGAACGCCGACGTGCGGAAGCAGTCCTCCCAGATCCACAGTTCGGGAAGCCCTTCGCGCTCCGCGGCGAGCACCGCATCGCGGAATTCGTCGGGCGTGTGCGTGTACGGGTTGAAGATCGCGCCGATGCGTGCCATGCCTCCACTCTGGCAGGCACGGCCGACACACGCCCAGCACCGGCATCCGCGCCTTCGACAGGTCAACCGGGGTTCCACAGGTCAACCGCGGTTCCACAGGTCAACCGGGGTTCCACAGGTCAACCGCGGTTCGACAGGTCAACCGGGGCTCGACAGGTCAACCGGGGTTCCACAGGTCAACCGGGGTTCCACAGGACCAGTTCGGCCGCACCGGTCCTGCGCGACCCCGGTTGACCTGCCGAGACGCGGGCGAGCCGGCGCCCGGCAACCCCCCGTTACTGCGGGAGGCGCCGAGCCCCGGGGCGGCCCGTCGTCGAGGGTCTCAGGTCACGCGGCGACCGAGACCGCGCGCGGCGAGCCCGCCGCCACGGTCAGGCCGTCGGAAGCGGCATCCACTGTCACCGTTCCGCCACCTTCGAGAGCGCCGGTCACGAACAGGTCGGCGACGCGGTCGTCGACCTCGCGCTGGATCAGCCGGCGGAGCGGTCGGGCACCGTACTCCGGTTCGTACCCGTTGTCGGCGAGCCAGTCGATCGCGGAGTCCGTCACCACGAGGGCGACCTCGCGCTTGGCGAGCCGCGCCTCGGACGCGCCGAGCAGCAGGCTCACGATCAGGCGCAGCTGCGGCTTCTCGAGCTTGCGGAAGAGCACGATCTCGTCGATGCGGTTGAGGAACTCGGGGCGCATCGCCTCGCGGAGCTTCGCGAACACGCGGTCGCGCAGATCCTTCTCGGAGCCGTACCCCGTCGTGCCGCCGCCGTCGGCGAGGAAGCCGATCGCACCACCTCGAGAGGCGAGGAACTCCGAGCCGAGGTTCGACGTCATCACGACGACGGTGTTGCGGAAGTCCACCGTGCGTCCCTGACCATCGGTGAGCCGGCCGTCGTCCAGCACCTGCAGCAGCAGGTTGAAGACGTCGGGGTGGGCCTTCTCGATCTCGTCGAACAGCACGATCGAGTACGGGTTGCGGCGCACGCGCTCGGTGAGCTGGCCGGCCTCGTCGTAGCCGACGTATCCGGGGGGCGCTCCGACGAGACGCGACACGGTGTGACGCTCGCCGAACTCGCTCATGTCGAACCGGATCACGGCGCCCTCGTCGTCGAAGAGGGACGCGGCGAGCGCCTTGGCCAGCTCGGTCTTGCCGACTCCGGTGGGGCCGAGGAACAGGAACGAGCCCACGGGACGACGCGGGTCGCCCATACCGGTGCGGTTGCGGCGCACGGCTTTCGCGACCGCCGTCACCGCGTCGTCCTGGCCGATCACCCGGTCGTGCAGCTCATCATCCAGCTGCGCGAGACGCTCCCGCTCGGTCTCGGTGAGTCGGTTCACCGGGATGCCGGTGGCGCGGCTGATCACGGCGGCGATCTCGGGCTCCCCCACGATCGCGTCGCCGCGCACCGCAGCACCCGAGGACGTCACGTCGTCGAGACGCGCCTGCACCGCGGCGAGCTGGTCGCGCAGGCGCGAAGCCTCCTCGTAGTGCTCGGCCGTCACCGCGGCGTTCTTGTCGGCCTCGAGCGTCGCGAGCTGCGCGATGAGGTCGCTCACATCGACCTTCGCGCCCAGGCGCAGCCGCAGCCGGGCGCCCGCCTGGTCGATCAGGTCGATCGCCTTGTCGGGCAGCACGCGCTCGGACAGGTACCGGTCGCTGAGCTCGACCGCGGCGCGGATCGCCTCGTCGGTGTAGACGATGCCGTGGTGCTCCTCGTACGCGGGCTTGAGTCCGTGAAGGATCCGCACGGCGTCCTCGACGCCGGGCTCGCCCACGCGCACCGGCTGGAACCGGCGCTCCAGCGCCGGGTCCTTCTCGATGACGCGGTACTCCTTGAGTGTGGTCGCGCCGACGAGGTGCAGGTCGCCGCGCGCGAGGCGCGGCTTCAGGATGTTGCCGGCGTCCATGCCGCCGTCTCCGGCGCCGCCGGCGCCGACCACCGTGTGCACCTCGTCGATGAAGATGACGAGCTCGTCCTTGCGGGCGGAGATCTCGTCCATCGTCTTGGTGAGGCGCTCCTCGAAGTCGCCGCGGTAGCGGGTGCCCGCGAGCATCGCCGGAAGGTCCAGCGCGATGACCCGCTTGCCGCGCAGCTGCTCCGGAACGCCGCCGTCGACGATCGCCTGGGCGAGGCCCTCGACGATCGCGGTCTTGCCGACGCCGGCCTCGCCGACGAGCACCGGGTTGTTCTTGGTGCGGCGGCTGAGGATCTCGATCGTCTGCTCGATCTCGTCGGCGCGGCCGATCACGGGGTCGAGGTCGCCGCCCGCGGCGCGTGCCGTCAGGTCGGTGCCGTACGTGTCGAGCATGGGGGTGGCGGATGCCGCGGCATCCGTCCCCTCCGCCGTCTCGGGAACCGCGCTCGGCGTGACCGTCTCGCGCAGGCCCTGCGTGAGTGCTTCCGCCGTGACGCCGGCGCGCGCCAGCACCTGGCCGGCGGGGGTGTCCTGCGCGAGCACGAGGGCGAAGAAGAGGTGCTCCGGATCGACGTAGGTGGAACCCGACGACCGAGCGACCTGGAAGGCGTGGAACAGCGCACGCTGCACCGAGGACGTGATGACCGCGGCGTCCACGTCGGCGGGGGCGGATGCTGCGGGCAGGCGTTCCTCGGTGGCGCGCAGGATCGCGCGCGGGTCCGCGCCGATGTGCTCGACCGCGTCGCGCGCGGGGGCCTCCTCGACGAGGACGCGCAGCACGTGGAGGGCGTCCAGCTCGTGCTGTCCGCGCTCGAGCGCGAACCGGCCGGCGCGCTGCAGCAGCTCCTGCGTGCGCGCGCCGAGGAAGCGGCTCAGGTCGATCGACCGCTGTGCGCGCGTGCGCTCGCCCGCGAGGTACCGCGCCAGGAACTCGTCGAACGAGCTCCCGCTGTCGTCGGCACCGGCGGAGGGGGTGAAGTCTTCGGGCATTCTGGTTCTCTCCTGAGAAGTTGAGTCGAGCGGTGGCAAGTTTAGGAACTTGAGCACAGACGTATCAATTTCAACGATGACGGTCGAGGTGTATTCCCAGCCAGCCCGCGCCCTCTCAAGACGACGTGCCGGATCTCCGTGTGCTGCACGGATGTGCCCCGCCTCGGGACGCAGAACCCTGGAGGGAGTCCGAACACGACACGAATGGAGTAGGACATGACAGATCTGCAGACCACCACCATCGACGAGGCAGACAAGGCTCTCAAGGCGAAGCACCGCGCGATGTGGGCGTCCGGGGACTACCCGACGCTCGCGCACGACCTCATCTGGTCGCTCGGGCCCCGCGTCGTCGAGGCCGTCGATGTGCGACCGGGAGACCGGGTGATCGACATCGCCGCCGGCAGCGGCAACGCCGCGATCCCCGCCGCACTGCGCGGCGCGGACGTCGTCGCGACCGACCTCACGCCGGAGCTCTTCGGCGAAGGGCACCGCCGGGCCGAGGAAGCCGGTGCGGAGCTCGAGTGGCGTCCTGCCGACGCCGAGGCGCTCCCGTTCGACGCCGACGAGTTCGACGTCGCGATCTCGACCGTCGGCGTGATGTTCGCGCCGCACCACGAGCGCAGCGCCGACGAGATCGTCCGCGTGGTGCGCCCGGGTGGGCGCATCGGCCTCATCAGCTGGACGCCGCGGGGCTTCATCGGGCAGCTGTTCGCGGCGCTCAAGCCGTTCAACGCGCCACTGCCCGCCGGCGCCCAGCCCGCCCCGCTGTGGGGTGACGAGGACCACGTGCGCGCGCTCTTCGGCGACCGCGTCACCGACGTGAAGGCCGTGCGCGAGACCGTGAGGTTCGCCCCGTTCTCGTCGGGCGAGGAGTTCCGCGCGTACTTCGCCTCGCACTACGGGCCCACCATCGCGGTCTACAACCGCAACGCCGACGACCCGGCAGCGGTCGCGGCGATCGACGAAGCCCTCCGAGGCCTCGGCGACCGCGCCATCGCGGAGACCGGAGCCATCGACTCGGAGTTCCTGCTGTTCACGGCGACGGTCCGCTGACCGCCGCCGCAACCCGGAAGGAGGCGGACACCATGTCCGCATACGATCTGTTCGCCCTGCACCTGATGGAGCGGGAGACCCTGCACGTCGACCTCGAAAGACGTCGTCGCGTGCTCGAGCACGTCTCCCGCTCGCGGAAGGCGGAGCCGGATGCCGCGCCCGCCGCATCCGCGTCGGCGACGTCGCAGCGAGGCAGCGTACGGCGCCGCCTCCTTCCCGGGGGTGCGTGAGTACACTGGGCGGCGTGCTGGGGCCCGCACTCACACCGCGCGAACGCGCGGTGCTCGCCGCGGTGGAGCGGCGCCTGACCAACCCCGAGATCGCCTCGGAGTTGTTCATCTCCGTGCGCACGGTCGAGAGTCACATCGCGAGCCTGCGCCGCAAGCTCGGCGCCGACACCCGTGGCGACCTCATCGCCGCCGCGCGCGAGCTGCGCGAGACGTCGGTGCGGGTGCCCGCGAACCCGCTCCGGGGTCGCGGGCGCGACCTCGCCGAGCTCGCCGCACTCCTGGACGCGCACCGCTGGGTCACGATCGTCGGGCCGGGCGGTGTCGGGAAGACCCGCCTCGCCCTCGAATTCGCCCGCACGGATGCCCAGCGCACGCCGCTCGTGGTCGAACTCGAGCATGCCGGACCGGGCGACATCCTCGCCCGACTGTCCCGTGCGCTCGACCTCGAGGGCGGCCCAGGACGCGATCTCATCGGCGCGGTCGCCGTCGCCCTGTCCGCCCAGGACTACGTCCTCGTCCTGGACAACGCCGACCGGGTCGGCCCCGCGACGGCCGATGCGGTCGCCGGCCTGCGCGCGCGAGCACCGGGCCTGCGCGTCATCGTGACCTCGCGCACGGCACTCGGCGGCGTCGACGAGAGCGTGCACGTGCTGCGCCCTCTCGCGGCGAACGGCGTGGACTCCCCCGCTGCCGCGCTGCTCGCCGATCGCCTCGCCGCGACCGGGCACGCGCTCGACGCCCAGGAGCAGCAGATCGCAGAGCGCATCGGCGAGCGACTGGACGGCCTTCCGCTCGCGCTCGAGCTCGCGGCATCCGTCGCCCGGCATCTGCCGCTGGGCGAACTCGACCGGCGCCTCAGCGTCGATCTGGCCAGTCTCGACCGTGCTGTTCCCGAGGGGCGTCATCGCACGCTCGAGACCGCGTTCGACTGGACGTGGGACCTCCTCACCGACGAGGAGCAGGACGTGCTGCGGCGCCTCGGCGCGCTCCCCCGCACGTTCGATTTCGACCTGGCCGTCGCGGTGTCGCATCCGGGCGCCGAGAAGACGGTGCTGCGGCTCCTCGACCACTCCCTCATCGTGCCGGTGGGCGGCGAGCCGATCCGCTTCCGCCTGCTGGCGGTGCTCCGTGAGTTCGTCCACGCGCGCACCGATCCGGCCCTCATCCGCCGGGTGCTCGAGCGTCACGCCGAGGTCACCGAGGAGACGGCGGGCGCCTTCGCCGCGCGTGCACGGGTCGACGCGAGCCCGGAGGCGATGATGATGTCGGCGCTGCTGTGCCCCGAGGTCAATGCCGCCCTGCGCTGGTCGCTGGCCGCGCGCCATCCGGCCGCCGTCGCGCTTGCGGGAACGCTCGCGATCGGGGTCGAGCAGTACGGATCGGATGTCGACAGCGTGACCGGACTCGCGACGGCGGCCGACGACGAATGGCTGCGTGCCGAGGCCACGCCCCAGCAGCTGCTGTCGATCGGCACCGCCATCGCGTTCTACGACGTCGACCGCTCCGGCGTGCTGGCGGAGTACGCGCTGGCAGCGGCTCGCGACGACGACGGCCGGCGGGCCGCGCATCAGCTCGCCGGCTTCACCGCGGCGTATCAGGGAGACCGCGACGCAGCGCTCGCGCACCTCGACGAAGCAGAGCGCCTCGCGCTCGCCCTCGGTCTGGATTGGGAGCTGGGCGCCGTGCGGCAGTCGCGCGGCGTCGCTCTCCGAGGGACCTCTCCGGAGGAGCTCGCCGCGGCCATCGCGTCGTTCGAGTCCGCGATGCGCGCGTACGCGCGTGCCGGCGATCTCACCCACGTCAACAACGTCCGGTACATGATGGCGGCGGCGGCGGCCGACAGCCCGCTCCAGGCCGACCACGATCGGGCCGCGGGGTGGGCGGCCGAGTGCCGCGCCTACGCCGAGGCCACGCTCAACGACCACGAGATCGCGCATGCTCGCCTCGTGCAGGCGACGCTCGGGCTCGAGATCGCCGGGGAGCTCGGCGAGCTGCTCGATGCGTTCCGCCACCACGGCGACCTGCGCTGCGTCAACCGCACGCTGCTCCTGTGCGCGGACCGCACCACCGACCCGCGCGAACGTCTGCGGTGCCTCGCCTCGGCGCTCGACATCGCGCAGGCTGCGGGTGACGTGCCGCGTCAGCTCGCGGCGCTGCAGCGGTCCGTCGTCGCGCAGTACGACGTGGGCGACCGGTCCGGGGCGCTCGCCGCGCTCGACCGCATCGCCCAGCTCGGCGGTGTGGACGCAGCCGACGAGGCCTGTCCGCCGGAACTGCGCGCGGAGTTCGCGCGCTCGTGACCCGGGTCCCTGACCTTCCGGCCGGTACTCTCGATGCACACTCCCGACAGGACCTCGCCATGCCCCAGCTCCCCGCCGACGACGACGCCGGCGCACCCGCGTCCGCCGTTCAGCCGCCGCCGCCCGACATCGACGAGGCGGCGGCAGCGGGGATCGCCCGCGAGCACTGGGGCATCGTCGCCACCGCGCACGCGCTCGGGAGCCACCAGGACCGCAACTTCCTGCTCACACCCGAGGACGGACCGCGCCTGCTCCTGAAGGTCGCCAACCCGAGCGTGTCCGCGGCCGAGCTGGAGGCGCAGTCCGCTGCCGCTGTCCTGCTGTCGGAGCGAGCCGGATGCCGCGCCCCGCGTGCGCGCGCCTTCCCCGACGGCACGACCGCACTTCGCCTCGAGATCGACGGGGTGGCGATGTACGCGCGGGTGCTGGAGTTCCTGGACGGCACCACCCCCTCGGGCCACCTGTCGCGCCCCGTGGTCGAGGAGCTGGGCGGCCTCGCCGCGCGCGCCGCGCTCGCATTGTCCGCCCTCGAGGCTCCCGCGGCCGAGCGGGTGCACCAGTGGGATCTCCGTCACGCCCGCGCGGTCCTCGACGTCCTCCTCCCGTTCGTGGCCGACGACGCGCTGCGGGGGCGACTGGCGGAGGCCGCAGCATCCGCGTGGTCCGCCGTCGAGCAGGTCGCGGCCGAGCTGCCGATGCAGTTCATCCACGGCGACCTCACCGACGACAACGTCGTGACGGACGACCCGCTCACCCGCATCCCCGACGGGGTCATCGACCTCGGCGACCTCAACCGCACCTGGACCGTCGGCGAGCTCGCGATCACCGTGTCGTCGCTGCTGCACCACGACGGCGTCGATCTGCCCGCGGCGATGCGCGCCGTGACCGCCTACGACCGCGTGCGCGCCCTCTCGGATCCCGAGTCGGCAGCCCTGTGGCCGCTGGTCGTCGTGCGCGCCGCCACGCTCGTCGCGAGCGCCCACCACGTGCTGGCGACCGATCCCGGCAACGACTACGCGGCCGGGAACCTCGACCACGAGCTCGCGATCCTGGATGCCGCCACGGGCGTGCCGCTCGAGGTGGCCGGGGCGCTGGTCGCCGCCGCGACCGGCCGCGTCGCCGCAGAGCTCGCGCTCCCGCCCGGACACGACCTCCTCCCCGGACTCACGCCCGACGACGTCGCCGTCGCCGATCTCTCGCCGACGAGCCCCGCTCTGCACGAGGGGCGATGGCTCGAGGAGTCCGCCGAAGCAGACGTGATGAGCGGATGCCTCGGCTCGGCGCGCGTCGCCGTCGCCCGCTTCGGCGAGACACGGCTGACCCGCTCCCGGTTGCGCGACCCCGACGAGCCGCACAACGTCGCGCTCGGAGTCGAGCTGCGCATGGCCGGCCCGCAGCCCGTCGCCGCGCCGTGGGCGGGCACGCTCGACACGACCGCGGACGGCATCCGTCTGCGAGCGGGCGGCATCGACCTCGTCCTCGGCGGCATCCGCAGCGCGCTCCGGGACGGCACCGCCGTCGAGGCGGGCGAGCTCGTCGGCGAGGCGGACGGGGCACTGTGGGTGCAGGTCGAGAGGGCCGGCGTCGACGGGCCGCGGTTCGCGCCGCGCAGCCTCGCCGCGGCCTGGCGCTGCGTCGTCGCGGATGCCGGCCAGCTGGTGCCGGGGCATCCGCAGCCCCTCGAGGATCACCGCGCCGCGCAGCTGCTCGCCCGGCGCGACGCGGTCTTCGCGGACGTCCAGGAGCACTACTTCGCCGATCCGCCGGTGATGGTGCGCGGCTGGCGCGAGCACCTCGTGGACGCGGATGGGCGCGTGTACCTCGACACGCTCAACAACGTGACCTCGATCGGACACGCGCACCCGCGACTGGTGGCGGCGGTCGCCGGCCAGTGGAGCCTTCTCAACACCAACTCGCGCTTCCACTACGCCTCGGTGGTCGAGTTCTCGGAGCGCCTCGCGGCGCTCCTTCCCGACCCGCTCGACACGGTGTTCCTCGTGAACAGCGGCTCCGAGGCCGTCGACCTCGCCCTGCGACTCGGCCAGGCGTGGTCGGGGCGCACCGATGTGCTCTCGCTGCAGGAGGCCTACCACGGGTGGACCTACCTGAGCGATGCCGTCTCGACGTCGGTCGCCGACAATCCCGCGGCTCTCGAGACCCGGCCCGCGTGGGTGCACACCGTGCCCGCTCCCCATCCTGGGCGAGGCGCTCACCGCACCGACCCGGGCCGCTACGCCGCGGACGCGGTCGCCGAGATCGACCGTCTGGCGGCCGCGGGCTCGCCCGTCGGCGCTGTCATCGCCGAGACGCTCTTCGGCAACGGCGGCGGCGTCGCGCTCCCCGACGGGTACCTGGCCGCCGTCTACGACGCGGTCCGCGCCCGCGGCGGACTCGCGATCGCCGACGAGGTGCAGGTCGGCTACGGGCGCCTGGGCGAATGGTTCTGGGGCTTCGAGCAGCAGGGCGTCGTGCCCGACGTGGTCGCCGTCGCGAAGGCGATGGGGAACGGGCATCCGCTCGGCGCCGTCATCACGACCCGTGAGATCGCCGAGCGCTACCGGGCGGGTGGCTACTTCTTCTCGTCGGCGGGCGGGAGTCCGGTGTCGAGCATCGTGGGGCTGACCGTGCTCGACGTGATCCGCGACGAACGCCTGCAGGAGAACGCCCGCGACGTCGGCGGCTACCTGAAGGAACGTCTCGAGGCGCTCGGCGAGCGGCATCCGCTCATCGGCACCGTGCACGGGTCGGGCTTCTACCTCGGCCCGGAGCTCGTGCGCGACCCCGTCACGTGGGAGCCCGCGACCGAGGAGACCGCGGCGATCTGCACGCGCCTGCGCGACCTCGGCGTGATCGCGCAGCCCACGGGCGACCACCAGAACATCCTGAAGATCAAGCCGCCGATGTGCTTCACGCGTGCCAGTGCCGACGCGCTCGTCGATGCCCTCGACCGGGTGCTGACGACCGGCTGGTGAGCGGGGATCGCGCTCGCGTACTCAGTCGCGGCCGCCCGGAGGGCCGACCAGGAGCAGCGCGACATACAGCGCGACGACAGCCACCGCGATGAGCACGGCGAGCAGCCACGCCCGGTTCAGGAACCAGCGCATCAGGCGGTCGTGCCACGCGGCGTCCCGCGGGTCTTCGGTCGCCTGCAGGCGCCACGCCCCGGCGAGGCGGCCGGAGCGGTGCAGCCACAGCTCGGTGGGAATCGTCGCGTACGGGATCACCGCGCTCGCGATCGCCACGATCGTCGGCCACGCTCCCCAGCGCTGATTCTTCGCAACGAGCACCGCCGTCGCGCCGTACGACAGGAACATGAAACCGTGGATTCCGCCGCCCACCGTGACCGCGACGGCGAGGTCGGTGGTCGCCCGCACGATGAGGCCCGCGATGAGCAGGGTCCACGAGATCGCCTCCGCGACAGCCAGGACTCGGAACAGATTCAAGGGCGCGCGGAACACAGCTCTCCTTCGGGTGGGGATGCCTCCAGCCTAGGTAACCTCGGACGGTGGACTACTCCCCCGCCGCGCTGCGCCGCTGGCCCGACCTCGAGGGGCCGGACCTTCCGGCGTCGGATGCCGCAGACCGGCTGATCCTCGACGAGTCGGCCGACGCGCGGTCCGGGGCTCGGGACGGCGCGATCTCGGTGGTCGGCGATGGCTACGGCGCGCTCGCTCTCGGCGCTGCCGCCGACGGTGCGACCCGGATCCGCGTGCACCAGGACGCCCTCACCGGCGAGCGCGCGCTCGCGGCGAACGCCGAGCGGGCCGGTCTCGAGGACAGCGTCGCCTCGCTGGCGCTGTCGGGCGAGCTCGTGCGCGGCGCGACCGTCGTGCTTCTGCGGCTCCCCCGTTCGCTCGACGCCCTGCGTGACATCGCAGGGCTCATCGCGGCGCACGCCGCGCCCGACGTCGTCGTCTTCGCCGGCGGTCGCCTCAAGCACATGACCGTCGCGATGAACGACGTGCTGCGCGAGCACTTCGACCGGGTCGACGTCACCCACGCGCGACAGAAGTCCCGCGTGCTCGTCACCCGTGGACCACGCGACGGCCACGACCCCGTGCCGCGTCGCGAGACCCACGACTCGCTGATCGTGTGCGCATTCGGCGGGGCGTTCGCGGGCACGTCGATCGACATCGGCACGCGCTTCCTTCTCGCGCACCTTCCCGAGCCTCCCGCAGGGGCGGACGCCGCCATCGACCTCGCGGGCGGCACCGGCGTCGTCGCGACGACGCTGGCGCTGCGGCATCCGGAGCTGCGTGTGCTCGCATGCGACCAGTCCGCGGCCGCCGTAGCCTCCGCACGCGCCACGGCGGAGGCGAACGGGGTCGCCGATCGCGTCGAGGTCGTGCGCGACGACGTGCTCGGGTCGCGCCCCGACGGGTCGGCCGGCTTCATCGCCCTCAATCCCCCGTTCCACGTGGGGGCCGCCGTCAGCGAGGGCGTCGCCCCGCGGATGTTCGCCGAAGCCGCGCGCGTGCTGCGGCCGGGCGGCGAACTGTGGACGGTGTGGAACTCGGGCTTGCAGTACCGACCGGCCCTCGAGCGGCTCGTGGGGTCGACGCGTCAGGTCGCGCGAAACGCGAAGTTCACGGTGACGGTGTCGACCCGGCGCTGATCTCCGGAGAGCCCGGGTCACTCCTCGGGGGCGGTCCCGGCGACCGGCGGCGCGAACGCGACCCAGGCGTCGTCGGCGCATTGGTAGAACATCGGGGTCGACGTGTCGATGTAGATCTCGTCGCCCTGGCAGGTGTCCTGCGCCGGCTCGCCGGTGCCGAGCGAGACCTGCGTGCCGGGATCACCCTGCTCACCCTGCTCACCCTGCTCACCCTGTTCGCCCGAGGAACCCGTCGCGCCGGTGGATCCGGTCGCTCCGGTGAGGTTCTCCGCAGCGGACTCGCGAATGTTGCCGACCAGCGTCCACACGCCGTCTTCGAACAGGTACACATCGGCGGTCGCGACGTCGATGTAGACGTCGCCGTCGTAGCCCTTGCCCGCCTCGGGGACGCCCGATCCGGCGCGGACGGCGGATCCTGCGGGGAGGATCTCCTCCAGCGCCGCCTCATAGTCCTCGACCGTCGCGGTCTGCTCGACCGTCGGAGTCGGCGCGGGGGCCGACGTCGTGTCGACCGAGCGCGCGAGCCACGACCCGAGGAACGCGGCGAAGAACGCGAGGACGACGATCGCGAGTCCGAACCAGATCAGCGTCCCGCGTGAGACGGACGCGGGCGCGGCAGGGGGCTCGGGGGATGCGGACATGGGCACGACTCCATTCGACCGCTCCCCAGAACGCCTTGGGGGTGTGGCGCAGAGCGGCGTGACGCTCACTGTAGAGAGCCGGGCCGCGGGTGGCCTCACCCGTGACGGATGATCCCGCCACCGGCGGGGAGGTGCCTGATCAGCGGCCGCCGCGCGTCGACCACACGGCCCAGGCCACCAGCACAGGCTGGAAGAACAGGCGCACGAGTCGCTTGCGGTCACTGTCGAGGCCGAATCCGTCCCGGCGCTTGGCGTACTGCTCGATGTTCCCCGGGAACACCGCGACGAAGAACGCGGCGAGGATCGCGCCGACGCGTCCGCGCGACTGCGGGAGGGCGACGAGCGCTGCGCCGAGCATGACCTCGACGATGCCGGATGCCACCACCACCGCATCCTCGTCCATGACCTTGGTGGCGAGGTTGGGAACCTGCGCCCGGAACTCCTGGCGCGCCCAGAACAGGTGGCTGACGCCGGCGAAGATCATCGCGGCCGCGAGCGTCCACCGGGCGAGGGTTCTCATCATGGCCCTACGCTCGCAGACCGCACCGGCTCGTGCAGCCACTTGACACGCCCTACGATCACGCCCATGGACTACGACCGCTGGCAGCGCGTCACCGAATGGCCGCTCATCATCGCTTCCGCCGTGTTCCTCATCGCGTACGCCTGGCAGGTGATCGCCGACCTCACGGGGCCGGCGAACGCGCTCGCCGAGACGCTCATGTGGATCACGTGGGGACTGTTCCTCGCCGACTACGTCTCGAACCTGATCCTGATCGGGCGCGAGAAGCGGTGGCGATGGTTCTACACGCACTGGTTCGACCTGTGCGTGGTCGTGCTGCCCATGCTGCGTCCGCTGCGCATCCTGCGGCTCGTGACGCTGCTGAGCGTGCTGCAGCGCACCGCGGGCACGGCGATCCGCGGCAAGATCTCGATCTACGTCGCCAGCGCCTCCGCACTGCTGATCTTCGTCGCGGCGCTCGCGGTGCTCGACGCCGAGCGCGGCCAGCCGGGGTCGAACATCGAGACGTTCGGGAACGCGCTGTGGTGGGCGTTCGTCACCGTGACGACGGTCGGCTACGGCGACTACACGCCGGTGACCGAGCTCGGACGCTTCATCGCCGTCGGTCTCATGATCGGCGGTATCGCCCTGCTCGGTGTCGTGACGGCGACCCTCGCCTCGTGGATCGTCGAGCGCGTGGCCGAGCGCGACGCCGAGCAGGAGGCCGCCACCGTCGGCCACATCCGGTCCCTCGAGACACAGCTCGCCGACATGCGCGGCATGCTGTCGGAGGCCCTGGGCCGGGAGCGCTGACGCGGAACGACGAAGGGGACGGATGCCACGGCATCCGTCCCCTCGCGGTTCACGTGGTCCGCGTCAGAAGTCCCAGTCCTCGTCTTCGGTGGCCTCGGCCTTGCCGATGACGTACGACGAGCCCGAACCCGAGAAGAAGTCGTGGTTCTCGTCGGCGTTGGGCGACAGGGCCGAGAGGATCGCCGGGTTCACGTCGGTCACGGTCGCCGGGAACATCGCCTCATAGCCGAGGTTCATGAGCGCCTTGTTCGCGTTGTAGTGCAGGAACTTCTTGACGTCCTCCGTCAGGCCGACGCTGTCGTAGAGGTCCTGCGTGTACTGCACCTCGTTGTCGTAGAGCTCGTACAGCAGCGAGAACGTGTAGTCCTTGATGTCGTTGCGGGTGGCCTCGTCGACCTTCTCGAGTCCGCGCTGGAACTTGTAGCCGATGTAGTAGCCGTGCACGGCCTCGTCGCGGATGATGAGGCGGATGAGGTCCGCCGTGTTGGTGAGCTTGGCGCGGCTCGACCAGTGCATCGGCAGGTAGAACCCCGAGTAGAAGAGGAAGCTCTCGAGCAGGGTCGAAGCGACCTTGCGCTTGAGCGGCTCGTCGCCGCGGTAGTACTCCATGACGATCTGAGCCTTCTTCTGAAGGTTCGGGTTCTCGACCGACCAGCGGAACGCCTCGTCGATCTCCTTCGTCGAGCACAGCGTCGAGAAGATCGACGAGTACGACTTCGCGTGCACCGACTCCATGAACGCAATGTTCGTGTAGACGGCCTCCTCGTGCGGGGTGATCGCATCGGGGATCAGCGACACGGCGCCGACGGTGCCCTGGATGGTGTCGAGCAGGGTCAGGCCGGTGAACACCCGCATCGTCAGCGTCTGCTCTTCGGGCGTCAGCGTGTTCCACGACTGGATGTCGTTGGACAGCGGCACCTTCTCGGGCAGCCAGAAGTTGTTCACGAGGCGGTTCCACACCTCGAGGTCCTTGTCGTCCTGGATGCGGTTCCAGTTGATGGCCTGGACGTGATCCAGGAGCTGGAGCTTCTCGCTCATCATTCCTCTTTCAGAAACCCGTTCGAAACCCGGATCAGCGTGTCACAGCGTGCACGAGACGCACTCGGACATGTCCGTGCCCTCGAGCGCCATCTGCCGCAGACGGATGTAGTAGATCGTCTTGATGCCCTTGCGCCAGGCGTAGATCTGAGCCTTGTTGATGTCGCGCGTGGTCGCGGTGTCCTTGAAGAACAGCGTGAGCGACAGGCCCTGGTCGACGTGCTGGGTCGCGGCGGCGTACGTGTCGATGACCTTCTCGTAGCCGATCTCGTAGGCGTCCTGGTAGTACTCCAGGTTCTCGTTCGTCATGAACGCCGCCGGGTAGTAGACGCGGCCGAGCTTGCCTTCCTTGCGGATCTCGATCTTCGCCGCGATCGGGTGGATCGACGACGTCGAGTTGTTGATGTACGAGATGGAGCCGGTCGGCGGCACCGCCTGCAGGTTCTGGTTGTAGATGCCGTGCTGCTGGATCGACGCCTTCAGCGCGCGCCAGTCGTCCTGTGTGGGGATGTGGTGGCCCGCGAACATCGACTCGACCTTCTCGGTCGCCGGCACCCAGGCCTCGTCGATGTACTTGTCGAAGAACTCCCCCGACGCGTACTTCGAGTCCTCGAAGCCGTCGAAGGCCTCGCCGCGCTCGATGGCGATCTTGTTCGACGCCGTGAGGGCGTGGAACAGCACGGAGTAGAAGTAGATGTTCGTGAAGTCGACACCCTCTTCCGAGCCGTAGTGGACGTGCTCACGGGCGAGGTAGCCGTGCAGGTTCATCTGCCCGAGGCCGATCGCGTGCGAGCGGTCGTTCCCGTCCTCGATGGAGCGCACCGAGGCGATGTGACTCTGGTCGCTGACGGCGGACAGTGCACGGATGCTGGTGTCCACCGTCTTCGCGAGGTCGCCGCCGTCCATCGCGAGCGCGATGTTGAGCGAGCCCAGGTTGCAGGAGATGTCCTTGCCGATCTGGGCGTACGAGAGGTCCTCGTTGTAGGTGGTCGGAGTGTTGACCTGGAGGATCTCGGAGCACAGGTTGGACATGTTGATCCGGCCCTTGATCGGGTTGGCCTTGTTCACCGTGTCTTCGAACATGATGTACGGATAGCCCGACTCGAACTGGATCTCGGCGAGGGTCTGGAAGAACTCGCGCGCGTTGATCTTCGTCTTCTTGATGCGCGGGTCGTCGACCATCTCGCGGTACTTCTCGGTGACCGAGATGTCGCCGAACGGGACGCCGTAGACCTTCTCGACGTCGTAGGGCGAGAAGAGGTACATGTCCTCGCCGTTCTTCGCGAGCTCGAACGTGATGTCGGGCACGACGACGCCGAGCGAGAGCGTCTTGATGCGGATCTTCTCGTCGGCGTTCTCACGCTTGGTGTCGAGGAACCGCATGATGTCGGGGTGGTGCGCGCTGAGGTACACCGCGCCGGCGCCCTGACGCGCGCCGAGCTGGTTGGCGTAGCTGAAGCTGTCTTCGAGCAGCTTCATGACGGGGATGATGCCCGAGGACTGGTTCTCGATCTGCTTGATCGGAGCACCCGACTCGCGGATGTTCGAGAGCAGCAGGGCGACGCCGCCGCCGCGCTTGGAGAGCTGCAGCGAGGAGTTGATGCCGCGCGAGATCGACTCCATGTTGTCTTCGATGCGCAGCAGGAAGCACGAGACGAGCTCGCCGCGCTGCGCCTTGCCCGCGTTGAGGAACGTCGGCGTCGCGGGCTGGAACCGGCCGGAGATGATCTCGTCGACGAGGTTGAGGGCGAGCTTCTCGTCGCCGTCGGCGAGACCGAGCGCCGTCATCACCACGCGGTCCTCGAAGCGCTCGAGGTAGCGCTTGCCGTCGAACGTCTTCAGCGTGTAGCTCGTGTAGTACTTGAACGCGCCGAGGAAGGTCTCGAAGCGGAACTTCTTGCCGTACGCGAAGTCGTTGAGCTTCTGGATGAACTCGAACGAGTACCGCGCCAGGACCTCGGGCTCGTAGTACTCCTTCTCGACGAGGTAGTCGAGGCGCTCCTTGAGCGAGTGGAAGAACACCGTGTTCTGGTTGACGTGCTGCAGGAAGTACTCCCGCGCCGCACGCTTGTCGGCGTCGAACTGGATGTTCCCGTCGGCGTCGTAGAGGTTGAGCATCGCGTTGAGGGCGTGGTAGTCCATGCCCTCGAAGCGCACCTCGGCCTTGAAGTCCTTCTCTGTCACTGCAGTGTCTGCCATCGTTCCAATCCCTCGCTCACGCGTTCCACGTCTTCAGGCGTGCCGAAAACCTCTAGCCGGTACAAGTGCGGCACATGACACTTGCGGCTGATGATGTCGCCGGCGATGCAGTAGTGCTCGCCGAAGTTGGTGTTTCCCGCGGAGATCACTCCGCGAATCAGGCGCCGGTTGCGCTCGTCGTTGAGGAACCGGATCACCTGCTTGGGTACGGCGCCCTGTTCCTCGCCGCGGCCCTGGCCTCCGCCGTAGGTCGGTGTCACGAGGATGAAGGGCTCGTCGATCTGGAGCGGCGGATCCGTCGAGTGCAGCGGAATCCGCGCCGCGCGTGCGCCCAGCTTCTCGATGAAGCGTGCCGTGTTGCCCGAGACGCTCGAGAAGTAGACCAGCAGAGGGGCCTCGGTGGCCACCAGGCTCATCGCCGCCTCCTCACGAGTCACACACATCTAGGCGGTGGTTGAGCGCCGCCGAAACCCGATCAGGCCAGACGCGACGCGAGCTCGTCGATCTTGTCGGGACGGAAGCCCGACCAGTGGTCCTCATCGGTGATGACGACCGGCGCCGAGAGGTAGCCCAGCGCCTTGACCTGCTCGAGGGCCGAAGGGTCCTCGGAAAGGTCGTGGATCTCGTATTCGATGCCCTTCGAGTCCAGCGCTCGATAGGTCGCCGTGCACTGTACGCACGCGGGCTTCGTGTAGACGGTGATCGCCATTTTGATCCTGTCTCTCCCCTCACATCTGCTTGATTCTCCGGCAGGCCCCCGCCGGGAGACCAACACTACATGTGGGTACCGACATCCGGTAGCACCACAAGGGCTAGTAGTTACATCAGTGTGATTTTCCACCGCTCTCCCCATGTACAACACAGGTTCTCCACCGTTTCATCCACAGGCGGGCACCTGTTCCCGAACCTGGAAAAAGCCTGAATCACAGGGATTTCGGCGGCCTCGATCGAGGCTGTCCACAGGTCGGACGTTACGCCGGGGTTCCGACATCCGATCTGCCTGTGGATGATGCGTTCCGGCGTGTCGCGGCGTGTCGCCCCACGACCCGGGCGTGTCGCCCCGCCGCCGCCCGCGGCGTCGCGTCCGACGCGCGCGCTAACGTTGATCCGTGGCGGGCTACCGGGATCTTCTTCGCACTCCGGGAGTCGGGCGCATCATCGCCGCCCAGCTCACCGCGCGGTTCCCGAACGGCATGACCAGCCTCGCGATCCTGCTGCACATCGAGTACGTCACGGGCTCGTACGGTTCGGCGGGGCTCGTGCTCGCGGCCGCGTCGATCGGCCAGGCCATCGCCGGACCCGTCACCAGCCGCTGGATGGGCCGCTGGGGCATGCGCCCCGTGATCACGACCACCCTGATCCTGTGCGCGCTCTCGATCACGGCGATGGCGCTGCTCACCCTGCCGGTCCCCGGCTACATGGCGCTCGGATTCGTCAGCGGGCTCACGACGCCGCCGATCCAGTCCGCCGCGCGCACGATCTACCCGAAGCTCGTCACGGCGAAGCAGCTCACGCCGCTGTTCTCGCTCGACGCGTCGCTGCAGGAGATCATCTGGATCATCGCGCCGGTCGTCATCACGCTCGTCGCGACCCAGGTCGGCACGGTTCCCGCTCTGCTGCTCATCGTCGTCATCCTCCTGGCCGGCGGGGCGTGGTTCGTCCTCTCCCCCGAGGTCGGGCGGGTGCGCATCCCGCGCAGCCGCCGCAGCATCGGCAAGGTGCTGACCAAGGCACCAGTGCTCCTCGCGACCGTCGTCGGCTTCCTGCTGATCGGCGCGTGCGCGGCGGTCGAGGCGGGTGTCGTGGCGACGTTCGACCACGGCGGACTCGAGGCGGGACTGGTGCTCGCCCTGTTCTCGGTGGGAAGCCTCGCCGGCGGCCTGTCGTTCGGCCACATCCCGATCGGCCCGTGGGCGATGGCGCGGCGCCTCGCGATCGTGACCGTGGGCCTGGCCCTCACGATCGTGTCGCTCAACGTGTTCTGGCTCGGCGGCACGCTCGTGCTCGCGGGCATCGGCATCGCCCCCGCCCTCGCGGTGCTGTTCGCGATGACGTCGGCGAGCGTGAAGTTCAGCGACACGGCCGAGGCGTTCGGCTGGGTGGGCACGGGCCAGCTCATCGGCGCGGCCGCCGGTTCGGCCATCGCCGGCTTCCTCATCGACGACATCGGTCCGACGGGCGCCTACCTCGCGGCGACCGCCTTCGCCGTGGCCGGGCTCCTCGTCGCGATCGCCTTCGTGCGCGGGTTCCCCGACCTGCGCGGGCGCGACGCCAGCCCCATCCCCGACACCGAGCCGGTTCAGACGATCACCTGACCGAGCCGTATCCGGGCCATAGTGCTCGCATAGCGAGCGCATAGGCGCACGGAGTTGTCTCGTACCCATGAGAGACGACGACAACCGCTGGACCGACGCGAACGGCCGGATCATCGACGAGGACCACCGCGGCCTCGTGTACGACATCCGCACCCTCATCGACCGCCGCCGGGCGCTCGGCATCTTCGGCGGCGTCGCCCTCACGAGCCTTCTCGCCGCGTGCGGCGCGAAGAGCGAAGCGGATGCCTCGGCCACCCCGTCGCCTTCTGCATCCGCGACGGCGAGCGCGACCCCGACTCCGACGGCGAGCGCGACGGCCGAGGCATCCGCCCCCCTCGACGAGGTGCCCGACGAGACCGGCGGTCCCTATCCCGGCGACGGATCCAACGGGGTCAATGTGCTCGACGACTCCGGCATCGTGCGCAGCGACATCCGCGCGAGCTTCGGGTCTTCGACGACCGTCGCGCAGGGTGTGCCGCTCACGATCGCGCTGACGGTGCGGGATTCCTCCACCGGCGCCGCCCTCGCGGGTCGCGGCGTCTACCTCTGGCACTGCGACCGTGAGGGGCGCTACTCGCTGTACAGCCAGGGCGTCGAGACCGAGAACTACCTGCGCGGCGTGCAGCAGACCGACGCGAACGGAACGGTGCGCTTCACCTCGATCTATCCGGCCTGCTACTCCGGCCGCTGGCCGCACATCCATTTCGAGGTGTACGAGGACGTCGCGACGGCGGTCGCCTCCGGCCCGATCGTGAAGACGTCGCAGATCGCGCTGCCCGACGAGACGAACGCCGTGGTCTACGCGACCAGCGGCTACGAGCAGAGCGTGCGCAACGCGGCCCAGATCTCCCTGCAGAGCGACAACGTGTTCGGCGACGACGGCGGAATCCACCAGATCGCCACGATGTCGGGGTCGGCGTCCTCGGGTTACACCGCCTCGCTCACGATCGGAGTGTGATCCGGCGAGTCGGCGGCGTCCTCAACAGGAGATCCGGCGAAATGCAGGACGGTTCCCGCGGGGACCGTCCTGCATTTCGCCAGATCTCCTGTTCTGAGGGTCATTGTGCAGGCCGCGCCCGGCGGCGCCGGGATCGCCGACGTCGTGCCCGGTCAGGCGAGCCGGCGCAGCTGCTCGAGCAGCGCGAGCGCGTACGCGTCGGCCGGCGCCGGATGCTCGAACACCCGGGCCTCGCCGGCGAGCTCGATCTCGACCTCGAAGGCATCGGGCAGGCGCCGCAGTGCGCGGAAGGAGCGCCCGAGCATCTCGCGCAGCTGGCTCTCGTGCGGCAGCCACAGCGCGTCCTCGAGCGCGACGGAGTCCAGCGCCCACTCCGTGGTGCCGTTGAATGCGAGGATGCGGCCCGTCGGGTACTCCCGCGGCTCGATCGTCATCTCGCTCACCGTGAACACATCGGCCTCGAACTCGGGCTCGTCCAGCTGGAAGCGGTCGCCCGACCGCGGGCGCCACACCAGTCCGGCGTCGCGCAGCGACAGTGCCAGCTCGGTCGAGATCATGGAGACCATTCTCCCCGCGCTGCCGAGGCCGGGGGCCGGTCCCGGGCTTGACGAGATTGCGAGGGCGCGGCATCCGTAGCATGGCGGGTATGCCTGCTGCTGTGACGCTTCCCCGACTCTCGTGGGGCTCCCCCGACGCCGACCGCCGCGCCCTGCTCGTCCACGGGCTGGGTTCGAACGGGCCGCTGATGTGGCGCTACGGCGTCGCACTCGCCGATGCGGGCTGGCGTGCCGACGCGGTCGACCTGCGCGGGCACGGCACGGCTCCCCGCACGCTCGACTACACGCTCGCCGCGTACGGCGCCGACCTCGCGGCCTCCCATCCTCGCGACGGCGGGTCGTGGGATCTCGTCATCGGCCACTCGCTCGGCGGCGCTGCGGCGACGCTGGCGGCGGCATCCGATCCCTCCTGGACTCGGCGCCTCATCCTCATCGACCCCGCCCTCTCGCTCACCGACCACGACCGCGACGTCGTGCGCGCGAGCCAGGAGGAGTCCTTCGCCGACCCCTCCGTGCGGGCGGTGCGCGCGAGCCACCCCCACTGGCACGAGCAGGACGTCGAGCTCAAGGCGCTCTCCGCCCAGCAGGCGAGTCGCTGGGCGGTCGAGCAGACGAGCACGCAGAACCCGGTGTGGGATGTGACGGATGCCGCGGCCGCCCTCTCCGTGCCGACCCACGTGATCGCGTCCGACCCGGAGGTGTACAGCATCTTCGCCGGCAAGCCCGCCGAGGCGGTCGTCCACGCGAACCCGCGGATCACCATGTCGGTCGTGTCCGGAGCGGGCCACTCGCCGCACCGCGACAAGCCCGACGCGACGATCGGGGCGCTGCGGGCGGTCCTCGCATGACCGCGTTCGATCCGGCGGCGTTCCTGCCGGACGACCTCCTCGCCCGCATCCGCACCCGGGCACCGATCCACGACCGCGACAACACGTTCCCCGACGCCGACCTCGCCGAGCTGCGCGACGCGGGCTACCTCTCGATCCTCGTGCCGAGCGAGCTGGGCGGGGCGGGGCTCGGGCTGGCCGAGGCATCCGTGCTGCAGCAGCGGCTCGCGGGAGCCGCACCTGCGACCGCCCTGGCCGTGAACATGCACCTGGTGTGGACGGGCGTCGCCAAGGTCCTCGCCGATCGCGGCATCGACGAGCTGCGGTTCGTGCAGGAGGGCGCCGCCGCGGGCGAGGTCTTCGCGTTCGGCATCAGCGAGGCGGGCAACGACCTCGTGCTGTTCGGCAGCGGGACGGATGCCGCGCCCCGCGACGACGGCGGCTACGCGTTCACCGGCACGAAGATCTTCACCTCGCTCGCGCCGGTGTGGACGCAGCTCGGGCTGCACGGCCTGGACACGACGTCGCCGGACGCGCCGAAGATGGTCTACGCCTTCGTGCCGCGGTCGGAGGAGGCCGCCGGTCGTGTCGTCACGCGCGACGACTGGGACACGCTCGGGATGCGCGGCACGCAGTCGCGCACGACCGAGCTGCACGGCGCCGTCGCACCCGCGGATCGGATCGCGCGGCGGATCGACCCCGGACCGAACCCCGATCCGCTGGTGTTCGGCATCTTCAGCGCGTTCGAGATCCTCCTCGCCTCGGTCTACACCGGCATCGCCCGACGGGCACTCGACGTGGCCGTCGAGTCCGCCCGCTCTCGCACCTCGAAGAGCACGGGCCGGGCGCACAGCCAGGACCCCGACATCCGCCGGCGCATCGCCGGGATGGCGCTCGCCTACGACGCGCTCCCGCCGCAGCTCGCCGCACTCGCCGGCGACGTCGACGGACTCGCCGACCACGGCGCACGGTGGTTCTCGCTGCTCGCCGGACTCAAGCACCGGGCCGTCGTCGCCGCGAAGTCGGTGGTCGACGATGCCGTCCTCGTCGCGGGCGGGTCGTCCTACTTCGCCGCGCACGAGCTCGGCCGCCTGTACCGCGACGTGCTCGCCGGGCTCTTCCACCCGAGCGACCCGGAGTCGGCGCACGCGACCGTCGCCACCGCGTGGCTGGGACCCCTGGAGGGCTGAGCCCCGCGGCCGCAAGCCCCATCCGCGCGTGAGGCGCCCCGTGCGAGGATGGCGGGCATGTCGCCCACCCCCACGGCCCTGCTGAGCCCCGCCGACCAGGAGCGGCGCCGCGGCCTTCGACTCATGAAAGGCGTCGCACTCGGCGCCCTCGTGGCCATGGCGGTCGTGTTCGTCATCTCGTTCGCGTTCCAGGCGCAGGTTCCCGCCCTCGCCTACGTGCGCGCGGCGGCGGAGGGCGGCATGGTCGGCGCGCTCGCCGACTGGTTCGCGGTGACGGCGCTGTTCCGGCATCCGCTCGGGATCCCCATCCCGCACACGGCGATCATCCCCAACCGCAAGGACGAGATCGGACGCACGCTGGGCGAGTTCGTCGAGACGGAGTTCCTGCGCAGCGACGTCGTGCGCACCAAGCTCGAGGCGACGGCGATCTCTGCGCGGCTCGGCGAGTGGCTGAGCGACCCCGTCCACGCGGAGCGGGTCGCCGCCGAGGCATCCGTCATGGCATCGGGCGTGCTGGAGGCGCTCAGCGACGACGACGTCCAGGGCATCATCGAGGATCTCGCCCGCGAGCACCTCATCGCACCGGAGTGGGGGCCGCCGCTCGGCGCGTGGCTGGGTCGCATCGTGGAGTCGGGCGCCCACCACGGCGCGGTCGACATGGCCGTCGACACGATCGGGGCGTGGCTCGAAGCCAATCGGGTCGCGTTCACGGGGCTCGTCTCGAAGCGGCTGCCGTCGTGGCTGCCGTCGGTGGCGCATCGCCTCGTCGACGACACCGTCTACAACGAGGCCGTCAAGTTCGTCGCCGCCGTCCGCGCCGATCCCGACCACCAGGCGCGCCAGGCCATCGACGGATACCTCGACCGCCTCGCCGAGAACCTGCAGCACGACCCGGCGACGATCGGCCGACTCGAGGACGCGAAGTCGACCGTGTTCGACAGCCCGCGCATCCGCGAACTCGCCGCCGAGGCGTGGAACACCGCGAAAGCCGGGCTGCTCACCTCGCTCGCCGACCCCGACAGCGCGCTGCGTCGGCGGGCCGCGACGGCGCTCGCCGAGATCGGCGAGCGGCTGACGACGGATGCCTCCCTCCAGCGTCGCGTGGACTCCTGGGTGACCGATGCCGCCGTCTTCCTCGTGGACCGGTACCGCCACGACATCGCATCGATCATCACCGACACCGTCGAGCGCTGGGATCCGAAGGAGACGACCGAGAAGATCGAGCTGATGGTGGGACGCGACCTTCAGTACATCCGGCTCAACGGCACGGTTGTCGGTGCACTGGCGGGCCTCGCGATCTTCTCTATCGCGCACGCGTTCCTCGGGTGAGATCTCGGCGCCCTGCGTGACGTCACGCGTCGTGGCGACTGCCCGGGGAGCACGCCCGGCGCTAGCCTGATGCCGTGGCCGCCGACCAGCTCCTCTTCAGCTACGGGACGCTCCAGAATCCCGATGTCCAACTCGACACGTTCGGGCGCCTCCTCGTCGCCGAGGACGACGTCCTCCCCGGCTACACCGTCGACTACGCCGAGATCGAGGACACCCGCGTCGTCGATCTGTCCGGCCTGTCGGTGCACCCGATCGTGCGCGCGACGGGAAGTGCGCTCGACAAGGTCGTCGGCAAAGCGCTGTGGGTTACGGAGGACGAACTCGACGCGTCCGACGAGTACGAGGTCGCACTCTACCGACGGGTCCAGGTCAGGCTCGCCAGCGACCGGGACGCCTGGGTCTACGTGTCGGTCTGAGCTCGGCGGCGGGCGGCAGCATCCCGTCAGAGTGTCCGAATTGCGCACGCTGACGCCACGACCCGCGTGACTGCGCACCGCCTCTGGAGCCCCGGTGCGGAGTAGCGTCGGAGGCGTGACGCTCTTCCACGATCCCCTCTGGCCGCGGGCCGGCGGGTGGCCCGCTCCCGACGCCGCATCCGGCGGCTGGGATGCCGTCCTGCTCGGCGTTCCCGCCTGGCGCACGTCGCTGTCGCCGACGGGCGCGCACGCGACTCCGGCAGCCGTGCGTGAAGCGCTGCGACGATTCAGTCCCACGCTCCTCGGACCGCCGCCGCTGGATCTGACCGAGAGCCTGCGCATCGCCGATGCGGGCGATATCGCGTCACCCGATGGGCCCGAGGGCGAGGCATCCGTCCGCGCCGCGGTGGCTGAACTGACGGCGGATGCCGCGCTCGTCGTCGCGCTCGGCGGCGACAACTCGGTGACCTACCCGGTGGCGCAGGGCGCCGGCGCGACCGGCGTCATCACCCTGGACGCGCACTTCGATCTGCGCGACGGCGTCTCGAACGGCTCGCCGGTGCGGCGGCTCGTCGAGGACGGCCTCGATCCTCGCCGCATCGTGCAGCTCGGCATCGCCGACTTCGCGAACTCCGTCGCGTACGCGCAGCGCGCCGCCGACCTCGGG
Organism: Microbacterium sp. SSM24; assembly: GCF_025989145.1. NCBI lineage: Bacteria > Bacillati > Actinomycetota > Actinomycetes > Micrococcales > Microbacteriaceae > Microbacterium > Microbacterium sp. SSM24. The sequence continues at coordinate 202,805 of NZ_JAPDNQ010000001.1, forward strand.
ATCACCGTGGTGGGCCTCGACGATGTGCGGCGCCGCGGCGCGGCCGACGTCGTGGCCGAGGCGCTCGAGATCGCGGGTGCCGACGGCGGCCGCATCCACCTCGACATCGACGTGGACGTGTGCGATCGCTCGGTGGCGCCGGGGTGCCCGGCGTCGGTGCCAGGTGGGCTCGCCGCGTGGGAGCTCCGCGCGATCGTGCGGGCTGCGGCATCCGATGCGCGCGTGCGCACCGCCGACATCGTCGAAGTCGACGCCACGGCCGACGCCCCGGACGGGCGCACCGTGCGGCTTGCGGCGCTGTGCGTGCTGGAGCTGCTGGCCGGGAAGGCGACCGGCGCATGATCCGGCTGGCGCTCGTGCGGCATGCGAAGTCGGACTGGGACGACCCGCTCCTGGACGACCACGACCGTCCGCTGAACGAACGGGGCCGCGCCGATGCCCCGCGCATGGCGCAGCGGTATGCCGAGTCGGCGTTCCGCCCCGACGTGATCCTGTCGAGCACCGCGCTGCGCGCCCGCACGACGGCGCAGGCGTTCGCCTCGGCGACCGGGGTGGCCATGACAGTGCAGGAGCAGCTCTACGGCGCGCCGGCCGGCCTGCTGCTCTCAGTGGCGGCGGCGTCCGGGGTCGACTCGGTGATGATCGTCGCGCACGACCCCGGCATGAGCGTGCTCGCCGGACGGCTGTCCGATGACGGAATCGCTCACATGCCGACCTGCGCCGTGGCGACCTTCACCTGGGACGCCGACGACTGGGACGTCGCGACCGCGCTCGACCCCTCCGACTGGACCTTCGACGCACCCCGCTGAGCCAGCGGGCCGGTCGACGCCGACACCTGCGCCGACACCTGCGCCGACGCCGACAGGCCCCTAGGAGCCGACGCTCACCCTCTAGGAGAGCCTCTCGCCGTCCTTCCACACGCCCGCGATCATGGGCACACCCGGCCGATAGGCGAGATGCACGCGTGTCGGCGCGTCGAGCAGCACCAGATCGGCCCGCATCCCGGGCGCGACCGCTCCGACGTCGTCGCGGCGCAGGGCGCGCGCGCCGCCGGCGGTCGCCGCCCACACGGCCTCGGCGGGCGTCATGCCCATCTCGCGCACGGCGAGCGCGATCATGAGCGGCATCGAGCTCGTGAAGCTCGACCCCGGGTTGCAGTCGCTCGCGAGTGCCACCGTGACACCGGCGTCGATCAGCCGGCGCGCATCGGGGTAGGGCTGCCGCGTCGAGAACTCCACGCCGGGCAGCAGCGTCGCCACCGTGTCGGAGCCCGCCAGCGCCGCGACATCCGCGTCGTCCAGATAGGTGCAGTGATCGACGGATGCCGCGCCCGCCGCCACGGCGAGACCCACGCCCTCACCGTGCCCGAGCTGGTTGCCGTGCACGCGCGGCAGCAAGCCGTGTGCGGATCCGGCCGCCAGGATCCGGCGCGACTCCTCCGCCGTGAAGGCGCCGCGTTCGCAGAAGACGTCGACCCAGCGCGCGTGCGGCCGAACCGCCTCGAGCATCGGACCGACGACGAGCTCCACGTACTCCTCGCGCCGGTCGGCGTATTCCGCCGGCACGACGTGCGCGCCCAGGAATGTGACCTCGGGTGTGACCTCGGCGGCGAGCCGTGCGAGTCGCGCCTCGTCCTCGACCGTGAGCCCGTAGCCGGTCTTGATCTCGAAGGTCGTGGTTCCCTGGCCGTGGAGCTCTGCCGTGAATCCGGTCAGGCGCGCGCGCAGTTCGTCGTCGGTCGCTGCCCTGGTCGCGGCGACCGTGCGGCGTATGCCGCCTGCGGCATAGGGCACGCCGGCCATGCGCGCCTCGAACTCGTCGGCACGGTCTCCGCCGAACACCAGGTGGGTGTGGCTGTCGACGAACCCGGGGATCACGGCGCGCCCACCCGCGTCGACGACGACGGCGCCGGTCCGCGTGGCGGCTGCGGCCGCGGCATCCGTCATCGCTCCCGTCCACGCGATGCGCGAGCCCTCGACGAGCACCGCGGCGTCGCGGAGCACACCGGTCGGGTCGCCCTCGCGCTCGACGTTGGTGGTGAGCTCGCCGATGTTCGTGATGAGCGTCGCGGTCACAGCATCCGTCCTTTCATGTCCCGATTCTCCGCCTGCATGTCCCACTTCCCGTCGTTTCGCGGCCCCCGATGCGACAGAGATCGGGACACGGCTCGACCGGCCGGGCACAGCTGTGGGGTCAGGCGTCCAGCATCGGCACGTTCAGGCCGCGCTCGCGCGCGACCTCCTTCGCACGGTCGTATCCGGCGTCGACATGACGCATGACGCCGGTGCCCGGGTCGTTCGTGAGCACGCGGGCGAGCTTCTCGGCCGCGAGCGGCGTGCCGTCGGCGACGGTGACCTGCCCGGCGTGGATCGACCGGCCGATGCCGACTCCTCCGCCGTGGTGGATCGACACCCACGCCGCGCCCGACGCCGTGTTGAGCAGCGCGTTGAGCAGCGGCCAGTCGGCGATCGCGTCCGACCCGTCGGCCATCGCCTCGGTCTCGCGGTACGGCGAGGCGACCGAGCCCGAGTCGAGGTGATCGCGGCCGATCACGATCGGACCGGACAGCTCGCCCGACGCGACCATCTCGTTGAACTTCAGGCCGGCGAGGTGGCGCTCCTGGTATCCGAGCCAGCAGATGCGGGCCGGAAGCCCTTCGAAGTGCACGGCGTCGCTCGCCTTGTCGAGCCACCGCACGAGCCCCGCATTGTCGGGGAAGAGCGCCTTGACGGCCTCGTCGGTCTTGCGGATGTCGTCGGGGTCGCCCGACAGCGCCACCCAGCGGAACGGTCCGCGGCCCTCCGCGAACTGCGGCCGGATGTACGCGGGAACGAAGCCGGGGAACGCGAATGCGCGGTCGAAGCCGCCCAGCTGCGCCTCGGCGCGGATCGAGTTGCCGTAGTCGAAGACCTCGGCTCCGGCATCCTGGAATCCCACCATCGCCGCCACGTGCTTGGCCATGCTGCCGCGCGCGCGTGCCGTGAAGCCCTCGGGATCGTCGGATGCCGCCGCCTTCCAGTCCTCGAAGGCGATGCCCACCGGCAGGTAGGCCAGGGGGTCGTGCGCGCTGGTCTGGTCGGTCACGATGTCGATCTCGAGATCGCCCGCACGGTGGCGAAGCAGGAGGTCCCCGAACACTTCGGCGGCGTTGCCGACCACGCCGACCGACAGCGCCTGACCCGCGGCCTTCGCCGCGGACACGCGGGAGACGGCAGCCTCGAGGTCGGTCGTGTACTCGTCCAGGTAGCCGTGCTCGACCCTGCGGGCGAGGCGGGACTCGTCGACGTCGACGATGAGCACGGCGCCGCCGTTGAGCGTGACCGCGAGCGGTTGCGCGCCGCCCATGCCGCCGGCGCCGCCGGTGAGGGTGAGGGTGCCCGACAGGTCGTCCTTGCCGAGGCTCCGCGCCACGGCGGCGAAGGTCTCGTACGTGCCCTGCAGAATGCCCTGCGTGCCGATGTAGATCCACGAGCCGGCGGTCATCTGGCCGAACATCGTGAGGCCGAGTTCTTCGAGCCTGCGGAACTCCGGCCACGTCGCCCAGTCGCCCACGAGGTTGGAGTTGGCGATGAGCACGCGCGGCGCCCATTCGTGGGTGCGGAATACGCCGACCGGCTTGCCCGACTGCACCAGGAGCGTCTCGTCGGGTTCGAGCTCGTCGAGCGTGCGCACGATCGCGTCGTAGGCCTCCCAGCTGCGGGCCGCGCGGCCGGTGCCGCCGTAGACCACGAGGTCCTCGGGGTGCTCGGCCACCTCCGGGTCGAGGTTGTTCATGAGCATGCGCTTGGCGGCTTCCGCGCCCCAGCTCTTCGCGGTGCGCTCGGGGCCGCGCGGGGCGCGCACGGTGCGGGCGGTCTCGGTGGCAGTCATGGTCACTCCTTCGTGGTGTTGTCGTAGGCGGCCCGTGCGACGGCGCCGGACGCGACGAGCGCGGTCACGGCCTCCATGTCGGGCGAGAGGAAGCGGTCGCGACCGGGTCCGTCGACGACCGTGCGCACGAGATCGCGCACGGCGCCGGTGGCCGCGCCGGGCTGCAGCGGCGCGCGCAGGTCGAGCGCTCGCGCGCCGGTGAGCACCTCGATCGCGAGCACGCGGGCGAGGCCGTCGATGCCGCGGCGCAGCTTGCGGGCGGCGGCCCATCCCATCGACACGTGGTCCTCCTGCATGGCGCTGGAGGGGATGGAGTCGACGGATGCCGGCACCGCGAGGCGCTTGAGCTCCGACACGATCCCGGCGGCGGCGTACTGGGCGATCATGAGCCCGGAGTCGACGCCGACCTCGTGTGCGAGGAACGGCGGCAGTCCGTGGCTGCGCGCGGGGTCGAGTGCGCGGTCGGTGCGGCGCTCCGAGATCGACGCGACGTCGGCGACGGCGATCGCGAGGAAGTCGAGCACGTACGCGACCGGAGCTCCGTGGAAGTTTCCGTTCGATTCGACGCGGCCGTCGTCGGTGATCACCGGATTGTCGACGGCGGCGGCGAGTTCGCGCGACGCGATGAGGCGCGCGTGGTCGGCGGTGTCCCGCGCAGCGCCGTGCACCTGCGGCGAGCACCGCAGCGAGTACGCGTCCTGCACGCGCGTGCAGACGGCCGGGTCACGGTGGGATGCCACGATGGGCGATCCGGCGAGCACCGCCCGCAGGTTCGCGGCCGAGACGGCCTGCCCGAGCTGGGGGCGCAGCGCTTGCAGGTCCGCCGCGAAGACGGCATCCGTCCCCAGCTGGGACTCGACCGACATCGCCGCGGCGACATCGGCGGTGTCGAGCAGCACCGACAGATCGTGGAGGGCGAGCAACAGCATCCCGAGCATGCCGTCGGTGCCGTTGATGAGGGCGAGGCCCTCCTTCTCTCGCAGCACGAGGGGGACGACGGATGCCGCGCCCAGCGCATCGGCGGCGTCGACCTCGACTCCCGCGGCATCGCGCACGCGTCCTTCGCCCATCGCGGCGAGCGCGACATGCGAGAGCGGCGCGAGGTCGCCGGAGCAGCCGAGCGACCCGTACTCGCGCACGATCGGGGTGATGCCGGCGTTGAGCATCGCGGCGTAGGTCTCCACGACGACGGGGCGCACACCGGTGTGACCGGTCGCGAGGGTCTGGAGGCGCAGCAGCTGCAGGGCGCGCACGACCTCGCGCTCGACCTCGGGTCCGGTGCCGGCCGCGTGGCTGCGGATGAGGCTCTCCTGCAGCTGAAGGCGTCGGTCGGGGACGATGAAGGTGGTGGCGAGGGCTCCGAAGCCCGTCGAGATGCCGTAGTGCGGGTCGGGGTCGTCGGCGAGACCTTCGACGAGGGTGCGGGCTGCGGCGACGCGAGCGAGGGCGTCGGAGGCGATCTCGACGCGGGCGTCGTGGCGGGCGACGGCGACGACGTCCTCCGGGCGCAGGGGTGCGGCGCCGACGGTGACGACGCCGGGACGGGAGTCGGTGACGGTGGTCATGCGTCGATTCCACACCCCGCGGATGGCGGGCGACAGCGGGGCGTGGCATCCTGTGTCTGGTATGCCAGACACATCGCCGTCCGAACGACCGGCGCCGCCCGCCACCGGCCGGACGTCGCCGACCCAGCCGCCCCCCGAACGACCACAGGTACCCGCCGCCGACCAGACGCTGCGGATCCTGTCGTTCCTCGCGCGCCAGCGCGGCCCGGTCGCCGCGAGCACGATCGCGACGACGCTCGGGATCCCCCGGTCGAGCGTGTACCACCTGCTCGACGCGCTCGCGGCGCACGGGTTCGTGATCCACTTCCCCGGCGAGCGCCGCTGGGGGCTCGGAACGGCCGCGTTCGAGCTCGCCGGCGGGTACTCCCGGCAGCAGCCGCTGGCACGCCTCGGGCGGCCGCTCGTGGCGGCACTGGCCGACCGCGCCGGCGAGAGCGCGCACCTCGCGGTCATGACCGGCCGCGACGTGCTCTACATCGTCGAGGAACGCGCGCCGCGCCGGCCCGCCCTCGTGACCGATGTGGGAGTGCGGCTGCCCGCGCACCTCACGGCGACGGGTCGCGCGATGCTGGCGGCACTCCCCCGCGAGCAGGTGCGGGCGCTGTATCCGGATGCCTCGGCCTTCGCCGATCGCACGGGCCGGGGTCCGTCGCGTCCGGGCGAGCTGCGGGACGTGCTGCGCGAGGTGAGATCTCGCGGCCACGCGGTCGAGGACGGGGAGGTGACCCTCGGTCTCCGCTCGGTCGGGCTCGCCGTGCGCGACCATGCCGGATGGCCCGCCGCCGCACTGGCCCTCACCTGGCCCGTCGAGGCGGAGCGCAACCCCGGTGACCTGGCGGCGCTCCTGGCCGACGCCGCCCGCGAACTCGAACGCCGCATCGGCCGCCCCTGACCCCCGACCCGCCCTGTCCTGATCCGTCCCGCCCTGTCCCGATCCGTTTGTGCGGGCGAATGCGCGTATGACGCTCGTGCGACGCGGCCATTCGCCCGCACAAACGGAGCCGGTCAGTCGACCTTCGTGACGGTGCCGCCGGTGAGGGCGACGAGCTCGTCGTAGGTCAGGGGGAAGACCGTGTGCGGAGTTCCGCCGGCGGCCCAGATCTCGGGGTAGCCGGCGAGGTCCTCGTCGATCACGGTGGTGAGTGCGGTCGGATGCCCCGTCGGGGCCACCCCTCCGATGGCTTGGCCCGTCGCCTCCCGTACCTGCTCGGGGGTGGCCCGGCGGATGCTCGTGCGCCCGAGGCGCTCGGCAAGCGCGGCGGTGTCGACGCGGTGCGCGCCGCTCGTCATGACGAGGAGGGGCTCGTCATCGGACCAGAACACGAGGCTGTTGGCGATCGCGCCCACCTCGACCCCGAGGGCGGCGGCGGCGAGCACTGCTGTGGACGCAGCATCGGGGAGCACCACGATGTCGCCGGTGATGCCGGCGGCGCGGAGCGAGTCGTGGACGAGGATGCTGCGTGCGGGGAGCTGGGCGGTCACGTGTTCAGCCTAGGGGCGTCGCTCAGCGCTCCCGAGCCCTCCCGAGCGCGAGCGCCGCGGCGGTCGCACTCTCAGCCTTTCGACGAGTCCCTGCGGTGGATCGCCGAGTGCCGCTCACCCCCGGGCGAGGATCTCGGCGTGCGGCATGAGGAACCAGCCGTCGTCCGAGGCGGCCCATTCCCGCCACCCCTGGGCGATGCGCTCCAGTCCCGCCTGATCGGTGATGCCGTGCTCGACGGCATGCTGCGCGAAGGTCGAGTGCAGGGCGCGCTCCGCCCACGAGCCGCCCCACCATTCGCGGGCTTCGGGAGATTCGAAGAGCCACAGCGACGCCGCTGAGGTGATGTCGGCGAAGCCGGCCTCGCGCGCCCAGGCTTTGAGCCGACGACCCGCCGCGGGCTCGCCGGAGACGGCACGGTGCACCCGCAGGTAGACCTCGTGCCATTCGTCGAGCCCCGGCACGAGCGGGTACCAGATGACGCCGGCGTAGTCGACGTCGCGGGCGGCCACGAGGCCGTCGGGCTCGAGCACGCGCCGGAACTCGCGCAGCGCGTCGACGGGGCGCGAGAGGTGCTGCAGGACCTGGTGCGCATGGACGATGTCGTACGAACCCGCCGGCGCCTCGAGCGCGTAGGCGTCGCCGACGGCGAAGGAGACGTTGACCACCCCGCGCTCCGCGGCGAGCGCGGCGGCCTTCGCGACGACGTCGGGGGCGGCATCCAGCCCCGTGACCGTGCCCGGTGCGACGCGCTGCGCCAGGTCGATCGTGATCGTGCCGGGCCCGGACCCGACGTCGAGGACGCGCAGCCCCTGCTTCAGCGACGGAATGAGGTAGGCGGCCGAGTTCGCGACGGTGCGCTTCTCGTGGGAGCGCAGGACGCTTTCGTGGTGACCGTGGGTGTACTGCTCGGGCATGGTCCGACAGTAATCCCGCGTGCGGATGCTCGGTGGTTGATGACGTTCGATGCCACCGGGCTCGCACCGGGGTGTCAGCGTGCACACGTCCTGCGCCCGTCGGTGGGAGTTGGCTGCGCACATTGCGCGGTACCGGGTGATGCGGTTGAACACTTCGTCACGCAGTGGTGCAATAGAGACGGATGCCGCAAAGCCGCGGCGTTCGCAGCGCACTGCCCACAAGGCCCGCCGAAGGAAGAACCGCGATGACGCACACCCTGCCCCTGCCCGATTTCACGCACGAGCGCGTGGAGGTGATCACCGGCCGGCGGAGTGGTCTCATCATCGTCGCCGCCCTGCATTCCTCTGTGCTCGGTTCCGCGCTGGGCGGTGCACGGCTGTGGACGTACCCGCACTGGAGCGACGCCCTGGGTGACGCCCTGCGCCTGTCTGCCGCCATGACGCTGAAGAACGCGGCCGCGGGACTGGACGCGGGCGGAGGCAAGTCGGTGATCGCGCTGCCCGAGGGCACCGTGCTCGACGCGGAGCGTCGCCGGGCCGCCTTCCTCGACCTGGGTGACGCGGTCGAGTCGTTGCACGGGCTGTACCGCACCGCGGAGGACGTGGGTTCGACGACCGAGGACATGCTCGTCGTGAGCGAGCGCACGGAGCACGTCGTGGGCCTTCCCGACGCCGTGGGCGGCTCGGGCGAACCCGCCGGCCCCACGAGCCTCGGCGTGTACGAGTCGCTGCGCGCGACGCTCGAGCGCGTGACCGGCTCGGCCGACCTGTCGGGTCGCCGCGTCACCGTGTCGGGTCTCGGTCAGGTCGGGAGCCGCCTGGCCGTGCGCCTGGCTGCTGAGGGTGCGCTGCTCACCGTGACCGATGTGAATCCGGCCAAGCGGGATCTCGCGCTCGAGCTCGGCGCCGACTGGGCGATGCCCGGCGAGGAGCACCTGGTGCCCGCCGACGTGTTCGTTCCCGCCGGTATCGGCGGCCTGCTGACCGAGGACGTCATCGACGGCCTGAACGCGAAGGCCGTGTGCGGGCCGGCGAACAATCCCCTTGCGGCTCGTGCGGGCGCCGACCGGCTGGCCGCGCGCGGCATCCTGTACGCCCCCGACTTCGTCGTCAACGCGGGCGGGGTCATCTACCTCGATCTCGAGGCGAAGAAGCTCGGCTCTCGCCCGGAGATCATGGACCGCGTCGGGCGCATCGGAGACACTCTGCGCACGATCTTCGACGAGGCCGAGGCGCGGGGCGTCACTCCGCTCGAGGCCGCGGAGGGTCTTGCCGCCGAGCGTCTCGCCGCCGGCGACCGCGGGCACGCGCTGGCTCACTGACGCACGGACGTCGGATCCGGACGTACGGGCTTCGGGATCCGCTGACCTGACGCCTGATCTGACGTGTCGACCACGGATGCCCCGGCCCGCGTGGCCGGGGCATCCGTCGTTCGTTCCGGGTTAGGTTGACGCCATGGCGAATGTGTGGCTCGCCGCGCTGAGCGGGCTGATCGGCGGCGGCGCGCTCCTGCTCGGAGCGGTCGTGGCATGGTTCATCGACATCCCGCAGCGCGTCGTGGCGGGAATCATGGCGCTCGGTTCGGGCGTGCTCATCTCGACGCTGGCCTTCGAGCTCGTCGAGGAGGCGGCGGACGTCGGCGGTCTCGTCCCGACGGCGGTCGGGTTCCTGGCGGGCGCGATCATCTACATCGTCGCGGACTGGCTGGTGTCGCGCCCGAAGCCGCCGACGGGGACCTCGGGCTCGGCGTCGGCGTCAGCGGGCCCGGCGGTCGAGTCCTCCGCGAACATCGTCGCCAGGAGGTCGGGCGCGAAGCTCGCCGGCGGCACCGGCGCGGCGATCGCGATCGGCGCCCTCATCGACGGCATCCCCGAATCCATCGTGATGGGGCTGTCGGTGCTGCAGGGCGGCATCAGCATCCCGATCGTCGCGGCCATCGCGATCAGCAACATCCCCGAAGGACTCGGCTCCACCGCGGCCCTCAAGCGCAGCGGATCGAGCGGTCGCTCGATCGCCCTCCTGTGGTCGGGCATCGCCCTCGTCACCGTCATCGCGGCCGTGCTCGGCTTCGTCGCGTTCCAGTCCGCGCCACCGCAGCTCATCGCCCTCATCACGACGATCGCCGCCGGCGGCCTGCTCGCGATGGTGTGCAACACGATGATCCCCGAAGCGTTCGAGGAGCAGCGCGCTCTCACCGGCCTCTACGCGACCATCGGATTCCTCGCGGCCTTCCTGCTGCACGAGCTCGCCTGAAGGTTCAGACCGGCGGCGCAGCCCCGGCAGTCGCGTCGGCCACCTCGCTCGCCCGAAAGACCGGCACCCGCCGCTCCGGCTCCACCACGTATCTTCGTCCGGTGGGTGAGATCCACTCCAACGATCCACCGCTCCCGTCGAGCTGGCGCACGATCCACCGGCCGTGATGCTTCACGCGGTGATGCCCCTTGCACAGCGGACACAGGTTCCACAGGGCGGTCGCACCGCCATGCTCCCACGCGACCGAATGGTCGATCTCGCAGCGGGACGCCGGCACCCCGCACCCCGGCGCCATGCAGCGATCCGCGCGCCATCGGACGAGTTTCCGCAGCTCCGGCGGCGGGCGGTACCTGTCGCGGCCGACGGAGAGCACCACGCCCGTCTCGGGATGGGTGAGAACCCTCATCCATCCCTCCGACCGGCCGCACAACTCCCGTGCACGCGCGTGCGGGATCGGCCCGACGCCCTCGACACTCGCGGGCTCGGAGCCCGGCACGAAGCCCTCCCCGAGCAGCGCGAGCGCCGGAACGGTCACGACGACCGATGCCCGCACTCCTCGCGCCGCCTCGGGCAGGGCTGTCGTGTCGCCTTCGATGAGCAGATCGCCGAGAACGTCGGCGCGAACCTGGTCGAGCGTGCGGCGCTCCCCGTCGGCCGCCGTGATCGCCTTTGCCATCGCCGTCACGCGCGAGTGGATCGCGTGCGCCTCGACCGCCGGGAGGTAGGCCATCAACCACGCCATGCCGTCGTCGCCGCGCTCGACGTGGACACGCCGACGAGACAGCGCCGCGTCATGTCGCTCGGCGAGCGTCTGAGCCCGCACGGTCTCGATCAGCCGGGCCAGCGAGCGACGGAACGTACCGGAAGCCTCGACCTCGGCCAGGGCCACCGCCCGCGGCACCACCGCGTCGTGGAACTCCGCCTCGACGCCGACCATCGCGTCGGCGAAGATCTCGGCGTGGCGCTCGGTCGTGCGCGCTCGGCTCAGCGAGTCGAGCATGCGCGGAAATCGTCGCACCAGGGCCTCAGCGCGTTCGATCAGGGCACCCGCCGCGTGCTCCGTCATCTGCAGCGCCGCCGCGAGCTCGAGCCGGATGCCGCGCTCGACGACGTCAGTCAGTGCGACGCCACCACGCGCCGCGTCGTCGAGTGCCTCGCGATGCATCGCATGCACGCGCTCGAATCGCTCGGCCGCGAAGACCGCCATCATCGTGGCCGCTTCGAGCACGAGATCGACCGCGTCGGGCACCGGCGGCAGGAACTCGTCGCCCCAGGCCTCGACGACGTCTTCGTCGTCGCCGTATCTCGGATCGAATGCCATACCCAGACTCTAGAACATATGTACGATACTCGGATCGAGTTATCCACAGTCCCCGCGGGCCGGAGCGGATGCCGCGCCCCGGCCGGGCGCGGCATCCGCTCCTCGCTTCTCCTGCGACGTCAGGGCTGCACCCACGGCGAGGGCGCCGGAGGGACCACGACCGGCGGCCGGTCGTCGCAGGTGATCGTGTTCGGCAGCTCCCACGCGGCCATCCAGGGTCCGGTGGTGCCGCCGCCGTCGTTGCCTCCCAGGTCGGCGACGGAGAACTCCGAGCCCGACGGGGTGAACCCGAACGAGCCGCAGTTGTTGATGCCCACGGCTCCCACGTTGCGCGCGTCGACGTTCTGGAATGAGGCGCCGCCCTTCACCCGCGCACTGAGCACCGACGTGCCGGTGCCGTCGATGCGGACGTCCTGGAACGCGATGTCGGTCATCGAGTACAGGTCCTTCACCCCCCACTCCGACACGAGCAGGATCGCGTTGTACGTGCTGTCGAGGTAGTGGTCGCCGCTCACCCGCACGCCCGCGATCGATCCTTCGAGGGCATAGATCCAGAGCGAACCCAGGCCGATGTTCCAGTTGAGCTCACGCGTGCCCGCGCGAGCGGTCGTGTTGTCGCGGAAGGTCAACGTGCCCGCGAACGGGTGCGCTCCGAACCGCGACCCGGCGTGGAGTGCGCTGCCCTCGCGGATGGTGTCGGCGACGAGATTGCCCGACACCGTGATGTCGGCGCCGCCGTAGATGGCGATGCCGTTGGCGAGTGTCGGCGTCTGCACGGTGTTGCGGTCGAACACGTTCCGCGCGTTCGTCGGGGTCGTGCCGTTCTTGGCCTCGGCCCACATCGCCAGCCCGTCGTCGCCGGTGTTCCGCACGAAATTGTGCCGCGCGACCGAGTCCGTCACGCCCAGGTGGAAGTTCAGGGCGTCGGCGATCTGGTCGACGATGATGTTGCGCTCGACCACCACGTTCGACATCGGGCCGTCGAACCACATGCCGACCTTGGTGTGCTGGATGTGCAGGTCGGAGAACGACGAGTCGTGGAATGCGCCGCCGATCGCGTTGACCTGGTCGGTGTCGATGCGTTCGCGCACGTCGCCCTCGATCGCGAAACCCGAGAGGTGCACGTCGCGGCTTCCGCCGTCTGCGGCATCCTTCCCGTAGAACCCGACGCCGGTGTGGGTCGAGCCGTCGAGCGCCGGCTCGGCCAGCGCGACCGACGAGCCCTTGAGCGTGGTGTACCAGTGCCCGGCGCCGCGGATCGTGACGTCGTCGACGATGATGTGCCGGTCGATGCGGAATGTGCCCGGCGGCACGTAGACCTCGAGCCCCTTCTTCTGCGCGAAGGCGATCGCCTTGTCGAACGCCTTCGCCGAGTCGCGGCGGCCGGTCGGGTCGGCCCCGAAGACGAGCACGTTCGCCGCGATGATCTTCACGTACGGCTTGCCCACGAGCTCGCTGTCGAGGAGGTCGATGACGGTCCACGGAACGGATGCCGGCGCCGTGAGGCGGATCCGCTCCCCCGCCTTGTACGTCTTGCCCAGCAGCAGGCGCTCCTCGTCGTAGAACTTCATCGGACGGAACGGCGTCGCCGGCTCGAACGCCGGCGATGTCGCCGCGGGCACGCAGGCGCACTCGGTCACCCACCAGTCCGGATGCAGCAGCCCGGCGCCGGGGTCGTTCGAGAACGGGTACTGGTTGTAGAGGTACGCGTACTGCGAGGTGAGCGACAGCTGCTTCTTCTGCGTGCCGGCCGTGACGCCGAGCTTCGCCGTGAGCCCGCCGCCCTTCGCGGCATCCGGGATGCTGTACCGCACGGTGATCGCGTTCGCCGCCGCGGGGAGCGTGAACTCGACGTACTGACCGGGCAGCAGCTTCACCGCCTTGCGGCCCGACGCCTCCGCCTCGATCGTGTAGGCCTCCCTGCCGGCGCCGATGACCGTGCCGTCGGTGACGGCGTTCTCGGCCTCCTGCTCGAGGAATGCGACGTCGGCGCCGCGGCCCGCCGTCAGCTCGGGGGCCAGGGCGGCTCGCGTCACGACAGGCGCGGGAGCGGGGCGAGGCGGGGCGGCCGCCGCGGGCGGCGCCACGGCGGCGCAGAGGGCGAGGGATGCCGCGGCCACCGCCGCGACGAGAGTGCTGGATCGTGTCATCGTCGACTCGCTTCATCCGGGGGGCACGGGCGTCCTCGCCCGCTCGGCGCCAATCTAGAGCCGCGCATCTCCGCAAATCAAGATTTCTCGGCAGATTGTCGCGTTCTTGCGCAAACTCGTCATTATCGCGCAAGACTTACGCTCCCCCTGCGGCCTCAGCCCTTCTCGACGGGCGCGATCAGCTCGGTCACCCACTCGGACTGCGGCCGGTCGTCCGGAGCGTGGACGTAGACCTCGCGCGTCGGGCCGACGATGCGGTACCCGTCCTCGGCGATCTGCTCCATGAGCGCCATCCACGACACGCCGATGCTCGGCATGTCGCCGCGATGCTCGAGCACGGCGACCGTCGCGACAGCGGGGAGCGACACGACGTCGTATCCGTCGGCCGCCAGCGCCGGCGTGTCGGCGGTGAACGACACGTGCACGGCCAGCTCCTCCGAGTCGGGCACGGCCTCGTACCAGAACACCCCGGGCTCCAGCGGGGTGCGGCCGGCGCCTTCGATGGCGCCGATCAGCTTCCCCAGCAACGGGTCGATCATCGGCCCGACGTTCTCGGGACCCATTCCCGGCGCCCTCCCCTCCACGGCGTAGACCGTCACGGCCTCCAGCGACCGGTATTCGACATCCGACATCGTTCCTTCTCCTTCCAGACGACGAAGACGCTCGGCGATCCGCTCGATGCGGCCGCGGTCTGCCTCGATCGAGGCTTCGAGCTGCGTGCGGCGGCGCACGAGCACGTCGCGCAGCGCCGCAGGCTCGTCCTCCGCCGAGATCACGGTTCCGATCTCATCCAGCCCGCAGCCGATCTCACGCAGCTCGACGATCCGGACGAGCGTTCCGAGCTGAGCGGGCGAATAGTGCCGGTAGCCGGTGCGATCGTCGACGCGCGCCGGCTCCAGAAGCCCGATCGCGTCGTAGTGGCGCAGCATCCGCACGCTCACGCGCCCGAGGGCCGCGAACTCTCCGATGGTGTACATGGTGGAGACCACGATCGACCCTCACACAGGGAGAGGGTCAAGCGGAAGCCCGGACGACACTCCGGACGCCGTCAGCCCAGCCTCAGGCCGAGGCGGACCAGGGATCGGCGAGCGCGTCGCCGTCGTCGTCGACCGTGAGCCCGTGCAGCGTCTCGAGCGCGGCGTGCACGTCGTCGAGGCGCCCTTCGACGGCGAGTTCGCGGATGCGCACGGACGGACGGTGCAGCAGCACGCCCGCGAGGTGGCGCAGCGCCGCTTCGGTCTCGTCCCCGGCGCCGCGCGCCCGCGCGCGGGCGATCTCGGCCTCGACGATCTCGAGCACATCGCTGCGAAGCGCCGTGATGGCGGGGCCGGCGACACGGTCGGCCGCGAACTCGGTCGCCGCGTCGCCGACGATCGCGCGGGCGTCGGAGTGCGCGCTGAACTCCTCGAGCGGGGCGTGCAGGCGGATGGTCTCGAGGTCGAGCAGCTCGACGGCGTCGACGCGTCCGACCTCGGGATCGACGTTGCGCGGCAGGCCGAGATCGATCACCAGCACGCGATGACCCGGCGTGAACGCGTCGGCGTGGACGACCGCGTCGGCGGTGCAGGTGATCACGACGTCGGCCTCGGCGGCCGCCGCGGCGAAGTCCTCGACGGGAACGAGCCCGTGCTGGGCGGCGAAGGCGCTCGCGCGGCCGGACGGCGAGAACACGCGGAGGTCGCGCGCTCCGCGGGCGCGCACGGCTTCGACGGTGCGGGCGGCGTAGCGCCCGGTGCCGACGACGACCACGCGGGCAGCCGCCCAGTCCGCGACGCGCGAGGAGGCGAGTTCGAGCGCGAAGCGCACGAGCGAGCGGTGGGTCCCGCGCAGTCCGGTGCGGTTCCGGATGCCTCGGCTGGTGTGGGTCGCCTTCTGGAAGAGCCGTTCGAGCTCGCCGCTCGTCATGCCGTCGGCGCGCGCGGCGTCGAGCGCGCGGCGCACCTGGCCGGAGATCTCGTCCTCGCCGACGACCACCGACTCGAGTCCGCTGGTCACTGCGAAGAGGTGGGCGGCGGCATCCGCTCCCTGATGCACCGCGACCGACGAGCGCAGCAGGTCGACGGGCACATCGGACGCCTCGGCCATCGCCTCGACGACGGACTCGACGGCGACCGCCTCACCGCCGGTGAGCGGCTCGTCGATGTCGAGATAGGCCTCGAAGCGGTTGCAGGTCGCGAGCACGACGGCCCCGGCGACGAACAGCTCGTCGTCGACGAGCGCGCGCGTGGCGGCCGGTGCCCCCTGGGAGAGTCGCTCCAAGACGTCGAGACTCGCGTTCCGATGGTTCGCGGTGAGACAGAGGAGCACCCCTCCATGTTAAGGCACCCCCGGAGAACCCGTCGAAACGGGCGCATAGGCTGTAACGCGTGCCGCTGGATGCCTCTCACCCGACCCTCGCCGACGGCTACGTCGCGCCGCCGCTCATCCGCGCCTACCGCGGCGAGCGCCCCGAGACGACGCCGGTGTGGTTCATGCGCCAGGCGGGCCGGTCCCTCCCGGAGTACCGCGAGCTGCGCGTCGGCACCGACATGCTCGACGCCTGCCTGACCCCCGAGCTGGCGAGCGAGATCACGCTGCAGCCGGTGCGGCGCCACGGCGTGGATGCAGGCATCTTCTTCAGCGACATCGTGATCCCGGTGAAGCTCGCCGGGGTCGACGTGCGCATCGTCGCGGGCCGCGGGCCTGTGCTCGCGGAGCCGGTGAGAACGCCGGCGGATGTCGCGGCCCTCCCCGCTCTCGACCCGACGGCGCTCGACCCCGTGCGCGAAGCGGTGCGGCTCACGGTCGCCCAGCTCGGCGCGACGCCCCTCATCGGTTTCGCGGGCGCGCCGTACACGCTCGCGTCCTACCTGGTCGAGGGCGGTCCGTCGAAGGAGCAGCTGAAGACCCGCGCGCTCATGCACTCCGATCCCGGCACGTGGTCGGCGCTGCTCACGTGGTGCGCCGACATCACCGGTGTGTTCCTCGAGGCGCAGCTCGAGGCCGGCGCGTCGGCCGGGCAGCTGTTCGACTCGTGGGCAGGCTCGCTGAGCCTCGCCGACTACACCGCTCACGTCGCGCCGCACTCCTCGCGTGCTCTCGAGCCCGCACGGGCGCTCGGCGTGCCGCTCGTGCACTTCGGCGTCGGCACCGGCGAGCTCCTCGCCGCGATGCACGGCGTCGGCGTCGACGTCATGGGCGTCGACTGGCGCCTGCCGCTCGACGAGGCCTCGCGCCGCCTGGGCGGGACCGTGCCGCTGCAGGGGAACATCGATCCCGCCCTGCTCGCTGCGCCGTGGCCGGTGCTCGAAGCCCACGTGCGCGGCGTGCTCGACCGCGGCCGGGCTGCACCCGCGCACGTCGTGAACCTGGGTCACGGGGTTCCGCCCGACGCGGACCCGACCGTGCTCACGCGGATCGTGGAGTTCGTCCACGCACATGGCTGACGTCACCGTCGTCGGCGGCGGCGTCGCGGGGCTCGTCGTCGCCCGGCGGCTGGCGCGCGCGGGGACCGACGTCGAGGTCGTGGAGGCATCCGACCGCCTCGGCGGACCGGTCGCCCGGCACGTGGTCGCAGGCATCGCGCTGGATGCCGGAGCCGAAAGCTTCGCTGTGCGCGGCGGCACGGTCGCAGCCCTGCTGGAGGAGCTCGGCCTCGGACCCGACATCGTCGAGCCGCGGCCGGGCCCCGCATGGCTGCAGCCCGCGCGCGGACTCGCGGTGCCGCTCCCCGTGACGGCGCTGCTCGGCATCCCGGCCGATCCAGTCGCGGACGACGTCGTGCGCGTCATCGGACGCTCCGCCGCGGCCGAGGCCGTGCGGCTCGACGCGCTGCCCCTCGCGCCCGGATCGGACGCGCTGTCGCTCGGCGCGCTCGTGCGCGCGCGGCTCGGCGATGCGGTGCTGGAACGGCTCGTCGCCCCCGTCGTGCACGGGGTGCACTCGCAGCATCCGGACGAACTCCCCCTCTCGCGCGCGCATCCTGCCCTGCCCGCGGAGCTCGTGGCTGCCGGATCGCTGACGGGCGCGGTGTCGCGGCTGCGGGCGGCTGCTCCCCCGGGATCGGCGGTCGCCGGCATCCGCGGCGGCATGAACCGGCTGATCCCCGCGCTGGCCGCCGACCTCGAGGCGCACGGCGGCACCGTCCGCCTCGGCACGCGCATCGTCGACGTCGGAGCCCTGCCGGGGCGCGTGGTCGTGGCGGCGCCCGGGGTGGCATCCGCTCCCGCGCCGGGCAGGCGGATCGACCTCGTCACGCTGGTCGTCGAACAGGACGAGCTGGATGCCGCGCCCCGCGGCAGCGGCCTGCTCGTCGCCGCCGGAACCCCCGTCGCCGCGCGCGCCCTCACCCACGCCACGGCGAAGTGGGAGTGGCTGCGAGCGGCGGCCGCCGGACGCCACGTCGTGCGCCTGTCGTACGACACCCCACCCGCCGACCCCGTCGGCACGGCACGCGCCGACGCCGAGGCGCTGCTGGGAGTGCCTCTGCCGGTCGTGGTCGCCGCCGCGCACGTCGTCTGGACCCGCCCCGCCGCGGTGCCCGCCGGGCCGCCATCGAACGCACTCGTCGTCGGCGAGACGGTCGCCGGCTCGGGCCTGGCCGGCATCATCGCCCACGCCGAGCGCACGGCCGCCGCCCTCCTCGCCCGCTGACCCGCCCCCGACGGTCGCGCGGCCACCCGCCCCGGGAGAGGGTGGAACAATGGAGGCATGAGCGAAACCTCGGCTGTTCCCCCGTCCGAGAACGAGGCGCTCGGCTACACGTTGTGGGCCGTCTTCCGGCGCGGAGGTGCGAGCCCCGCTCCCGCGGGCGATCTGGAGGGCGCGGTCGCCGAGGTCGAGGCGTCCGGTGTCACGGTCCGCGGCTGGTACGACGTGTCGGGCCTGCGCGCCGACGCCGACCTCATGGTGTGGCTGCACGGCACGGACGTGGCTCCCGAGAGGCTGCAGGCTGCGCTGCGCGCGCTCCGCCGCGCCGAGCCGCTCGCCTCGCTCGTGCCGGTGTGGAACGCGATGGGCGTGCACCGCGACGCCGAGTTCACGGCCAACCACCTGCCGGCCTTCATGCGGGGCAAGGACCCCGAGGCATGGCTCACGGTCTACCCGTTCGTGCGGTCGTACGAGTGGTACATCCTCCCCGACGACGAGCGCCGTCAGATGCTCGCCGACCACGGCCGCAAGGGCGCCGAGTACCGCCAGGTGCTCGCCAACACGGTCGCTTCGTTCGCGCTCGGCGACTACGAATGGATCCTCGCGCTCGAGGCTCCCGAGCTGGTCGACCTCGTCGACCTCATGCGTCACCTGCGCCAGACCGAGGCGCGACGCCACGTCCGCGAGGAGGTCCCGTTCTACACGGGCCGCCGCATCGGCCTCGACGAGATCGCGGAGGTGCTGTCGTGACGGCGCTGCGGATCGGCACCAGGGGCAGCGCCCTCGCGCTGACGCAGACCGGGATGGTCGCGAGCGACCTGTCCGACGCGACCGGGGTCAAGACCGAGCTGGTCACCATCACGACCGACGGCGACCGCACGAACGAGCCGCTCTCGCGCGCGGGTGGCATGGGCCTGTTCACCGGCGCCCTGCGCGATGCGCTGCTCGAGGACCGCTGCGACCTCGTCGTGCACTCCCTCAAGGATCTGCCCACCGCGCCCCACGATCGCCTCGTCGTGGCGGCGATCCCGGTTCGCGAGGATCCGCGCGACGCCCTGTGCGCGCGCGACGGCTTGACGCTCGAGACCCTCCCCGAGGGCGCCCGCGTCGGCACGGGTTCACCGCGGCGCATGGCGCAGCTGCGGGCGAAGCGGCCGGATCTCGAGGTCGTCGACATCCGCGGCAACGTCGACACCCGGCTCGGGCGCGTCGCCCCCGGCGACCTCGACGCCGTCGTGCTCGCCGCGGCCGGCCTGCGCCGCCTCGGCCGCACCGACGTCATCACCGAGTACCTCGACGCCGACCGCTGGCCGACGGCTCCCGGTCAGGGCGCCCTCGCGATCGAGGTGCGCACCGGCGACGAGGACCTCGTGCGCGCACTCGACCACGCCGAGACCCGCGCCGCGGTGGAAGCCGAGCGGGGAGTGCTCGCCCGGCTCGAGGCCGGATGCTCCGCGCCGGTCGGCGCGCGTGCGGTCGTCGACGCGGGGCTCCTGTTCCTCTCGGCGAGCGTGTACAGCCTCGACGGCCAGACCGTCCTCACCGCGTCGCACGCCGCCGCGTGGCCCGACGACGGCGACCCGTCGCAGGACATCGCCGCGCGGGCGGCCCGTGAACTGCTCGACGCCGGAGCAGCCGACCTCACCGGAGCCCGCCCATGACCGCCCCCGGCGCTCGCGGCGCTCGCGACGCCGGCCCCGTCCTGCGCCCCCGCCGCCTGCGCGCCACGCCCGCGATGCGACGCCTCGTCGCCGAGACCCGCCAGCATGCGGCCGACCTCGTGCTGCCGATGTTCGTGCGCGAGGGCGCGAGCGAACCGGTGCCGATCTCGTCCATGCCCGGTGTGGTGCAGCACACCACCGAGAGCCTGAAGAAGGCGGTGGCGGATGCCGCGGCCGCCGGCATCGGCGGAATCATGCTCTTCGGCGTGCCCGAACACAAAGACGCGATCGGTTCCGGCGCGACCGATCCCGACGGCATCCTCAACGTCGCCACGCGCCTCGCCGTGGCCGAGGCGGGAGACGCGCTCGTCGTGCAGACCGACCTGTGCCTCGACGAGTTCACCGACCACGGCCACTGCGGGGTGCTCGACGCGAACGGCGGCGTCGACAACGACGCGTCCCTCGAGCGGTACCGCGAGATGGGTGTCGCGCAGGCCGAGGCCGGCTCGCAGCTCCTCGGCCTGAGCGGGATGATGGACGGCCAGGTCGCCGCCGTGCGCGACGCGCTCGACACCGCCGGACACGCGAACGTGCCGCTGCTCGGCTACGCCGCGAAGTACGCGTCGGCGTTCTACGGTCCGTTCCGGGAGGCCGTGCAGTCCTCGCTCGAGGGCGACCGTCGTTCGTACCAGCTCGACCCGGCGAATCGCCTGGAGGGGGCCCGCGAGATCGATCTCGACGTCGCCGAGGGCGCCGACATCGTCATGGTGAAACCGGCGATGAGCTATCTCGACGTGCTGGCGGATGCCGCGGCATCCAGCCCCGTTCCCGTCTGGGCGTATCAGGTCTCCGGCGAGTACGCGATGATCGAGGCCGCCGCCGCGAACGGCTGGATCGATCGCCGCCGAGCGATCGAGGAGTCGGTGCTCGGCATCCGTCGCGCCGGAGCCGATGCGGTGCTGACCTATTGGGCCGTGGAACTGGCGGGATGGATCAGGTGACCGGGGTGTCGACGAACGAGGTCGAATTCGAGCGCGCCCGCGGCGCGATGCCGGGCGGGGTGAACTCGCCCGTGCGCGCGTTCGGGTCGGTCGGGACCACACCGCGCTTCTTCGTGTCGGCTTCCGGGCCGCGAGTGACCGACGTCGAGGGGCGCGAGTACGTCGACCTCGTCGGCTCATGGGGTCCGGCGATCCTCGGGCACGCGCATCCGGCCGTCGTGAAGGCGGTGCAGGATGCCGCGTCCCACGGTCTCGGCTTCGGTGCGAGCACTCCGGGCGAGACAGAGCTCGCCGAGGTGATCGCGGCGCGCGTGACCTGTGACGGCGCGCGCCCCATCGAGCGGGTGCGCCTGGTGTCGACGGGCACCGAGGCGACCATGACGGCGATCCGCCTGGCCCGCGGCGCGACCGGACGCGACCTCATCGTGAAGTTCGCCGGTCACTACCACGGGCACTCGGACGGTCTCCTCGCCGAGGCGGGCTCCGGGGTCGCGACGCTCGCCATGCCTGGATCGGCCGGCGTCCCCGCTCCGATCGCGGCGCAGACGCTCGTCGTGCCCTACAACGACCTCGACGCGCTGCGCGAGGTGTTCGCCGCGCGCGGCGCCGACATCGCGGCGATCATCGTCGAGGCAGCACCCGCCAACATGGGCATCGTCCCGCCGGCGCACGGCTTCAACGCCGCGATCGCCGACCTCGCGCACGCGCACGGCGCGCTGCTGATCCTCGACGAGGTGCTCACGGGGTTCCGCGTCGGCCCGGCCGGGTGGTACGGGATCGACCCTGTGCCGTTCTCTCCCGACCTCATCACGTTCGGCAAGGTCGTCGGCGGCGGTCTGCCCCTCGCCGCGATCGGCGGACCGGCGGCGCTCATGGAACTCCTCGCCCCGCTCGGCCCCGTGTACCAGGCGGGCACGCTGAGCGGCAATCCGCTCGCCGTCGCCGCCGGCCGCGCCACCCTCGATCACCTCGATGCCGCCGCGTACGCCCGGATCGACGCCGCCGCTGCGCGGATCGCGGATGCCGCGGCATCCGCTCTCTCGGACGCCGGCGTCGCCCACGTCGTCCAGCGCTCCGGGAATCTCTTCTCGATCCAGTTCACCGCCGTCGCACCGACCGACTACGACACGGTGAAGGCGCAGGAGGCGTTCCGCTACCCGCCGTTCTTCCGGGCGATGCTCGATCAGGGCGTCTCGTTGCCGCCGTCCGTGTTCGAGGCGTGGTTCGTCTCGGCGGCGCACGACGACGCCGCCGTGGCACAGATCGTCGACGCGCTCCCCGCCGCCGCCCGCGCCGCCGCCGAGGCGACGCCCGGCTGACCTTCCCGGCTTCGTCTGTACGCGGGCCACGCGGGCGGCGACCCGGTACGTGAAAAGGGCCCACCCTGGCGGGTGAGCCCTTCACGTGTGTGGACCTGAGGGGAATCGAACCCCTGACCTCCTCGATGCGAACGAGGCGCGCTACCAACTGCGCTACAGGCCCGTGAACCTCCGTTAGATTAGCACGCTCGGACCGACCCCCCGCGCGGCCCCGCACTCCGAGGCGAGCGCCGTCCGGGAGAAGATGGAGGCATGCCTGCCGCCGCTCTCCCCCGCGTCTCCGCCGTCCGCCGCATCCGCCTCGGAACGGGCGACCCGGCGGAGCTGAGCGACATCCTCATCGACGGCGACGGAGCGATCACGGCCGTCGTCCCAGCCTCCGACGCCCCGATCGGGGCGGACGACGTCGACGGTCGCGGACTGCTCGCCCTCCCCGGTCTGGTGAACACGCACGCGCACGTCGACAAGTCGTGGATCGGGCACCCGTGGCAGTCGTACGGCGGCGACGGCGGCACCGACGGGCGCATCCGGCACGAGCGTGCGCGCCGCGACGAGCTCGGCATCCCGGGCCTCGACATCACGCGTCGCGTGCTCGCCGAGTTCGTGCGGTTCGGCACGACGGCGATCCGCACGCACGTCGACGTGGATCTCGGCATCGGGCTTCGCGGCATCGAGGTCGTGCGCGAAGCCGTCGCGGAGTACGACGGCGCGCTCACGGCCGAGATCGTCGCGTTCCCGCAGGACGGCGTGCTGCGTCGCCCCGGCGTGCTCGACCTGCTGCGGCAGGCCGCCGCGGCCGGCGCCGAGCACATCGGCGGTCTCGATCCCGCGAGCATCGACCGTGACCCCGTCGGACAGCTCGACGCGATCTTCGCCGTCGCCGACGAGACCCGCGCCGGCATCGACATCCACCTCCACGACCCGTCCGAGCTGGGCGTCTTCCAGTTCGACCTCATCCTCGACCGCACCGAGGCGCTCGGCCTCGCCGGACGCGTGAACATCGCCCATGGCTTCGCGCTCGCCCAGGTGGAGGCATCCCGTCGCCGCGACCTGCTTCAGCGGATGGCGACCCTCGATGTGACGATGACC
Source organism: Microbacterium sp. SSM24 (assembly GCF_025989145.1). Lineage (NCBI taxonomy): Bacteria > Bacillati > Actinomycetota > Actinomycetes > Micrococcales > Microbacteriaceae > Microbacterium > Microbacterium sp. SSM24. Next base: position 226,060 of record NZ_JAPDNQ010000001.1, read on the forward strand.
ACCGTCGCGCCGCTGCGCCTGCCGCAGCTGCCGCTGCACGAGCTCGACGCGGCCGGCGTGCGGTTCGGATTCGGCACGGACGGCATCCGCGACCTGTGGAGCCCCTACGGGACGGGCGACCTGCTCGGCATCGCGTGGCAGTACGCCCGTTCGTCCAGCCTCGTCCGCGACGAGGATCTGCGCCGCGTCGTCGAGCTCGCAACGACCGACGGCGGACCGTTCGCGGGGTCCGGCCGCGTGACGCTGACGCCGGGTGACCGCGCCGACCTCGTGCTGCTCGACGCCGAGAACCCGATGGACGCCCTCGTGCGCACGCCCCCGCGGGACCTCGTGCTCGGCGGCGGCCGCATCCTGCATCGCGGCTGAGCCGCGGCATCCGACCTCGGGGAGCGAGTCGGGAACTACTCGCCGACGGCGCGCCGGGCGAGCAGACCGCGGACGTGCGCCTCGATCTCGGCGTCGTCGACGTAACCCATGCGCGCGAAGTCGGCACCCGCACCACCGGCGCGGGCGACCCTCGCGGTGTCGATCGACGGCGGACGCTGCGCATCGGCGCGCTCCCGCATCGCCACCTCGACCGCGGCCTGTCGCAGCGATTCGCGCGCTGCCTCGGCCTCGAGCACCGCCGCGGCACGGGATCCGGCCGAAGCGGTGAGCGGACGCGGCAGCTCGCGCGGCGCCCATTCGCGCGACGCCTGCTCGAGCTCGACGTCCTGCACGCGAACGGCAGGGCGCGCAACGGGCTCGGCCACGAGGACGGCGGCGCGCGAAGCGACGCGAGACAGGCGGGAGAGGACGACAGCGGATGCCGCAGCCACGGCCACGCCCGTCCACAGCCACACCTGCGCACCGGTGGTCACGACGAGAACGGCGCCCCATCCGGCGAGCGCGAGCCCGGCGACGCCGACCAGCGTCGCGACGAGACGGAACCCGCGGCGCGCCCGTGCCCGCCGCGCGGACGGCAGCGAACGCGCCGCCGCGATCTCGGCTCGCGCCGCGGCCTGGGCCGCAGCGACCTCGGCCCGTGCGGAAGCCTCGGCGGCCGCCCGCTCGCCGCGCGCACGCTGGAGCTCCACCTTCGCCTGCGCCTCGCTCGTCACCCGATCGGTGCGGGCGCGCTCGAGATCGACCTTCGCGTGCTCGAGAGCGGCCGACTCGCGTTCGGCCAGTGCTTGGCGTGCGAGGCGCTGCTGCGCCATCGCGGTGCGGGCGTTGAGCTCGAGTCGCACCTCGTCGGGAGTCTCGCTCGTCTCGGCGAGAACGCGCAGGGCCTGATTCAGACGCACGGCGTTGCGCTCGGCCGCATCGTACTGACGCCGGCTGTACCAGGAGGGCAGCAGGTAGACCAGCCACAGGAGCACGGCGACGAGCATGATGACGCCCCCGCCCAGCACTTGCCCGTCCATGTCGACAAAGGTATGCGCAGCGGATGCCGATGACCGGCATCCGATCGCGTGTCGCTCTACGCGTGCAGGCGATCCGCGGGCGGAACAGTCGCGGCATCCTGCGGCGCGTGCCCGTCCACCCACCGGCGCAGCACGCCCTCGGGGACCTCTTCGCGCACCAGGGCGAAGGAATAGTGGTCGCGCCAATCGCCGTCGATGTGGATGTAGCGGCGGCGCAGGCCCTCGTAGCGGAAGCCGAGCTTCTCGACCACGCGGAGACTCGCGACGTTCTCGGGGCGGATGCAGATCTCCATCCGGTGCAGGCGCAGCTCGGTGAAGCACACGTCGGTCGCGAGGGCGACGGCTGCGGGAGTGATGCCGCGGCCGGCGAACCGCTTGCTCACCCAGTACCCGATGGTGGCCGATGCGAGCGAGCCGCGCGCGATGCCCCACACGTTGAGCTGGCCGGCGAGGTTGCCGTCATGCTCCATGACGAACGGCACGCCGGCGCCGTCACGGTACTGCTGGAGCAGGCGCCGCACGCCCAGGCGCATGTCGAACGACACCGGGCCGTCGGGGCTGGTGGCCTCCCACGGGCGCAGCCAGTCGCGGTTGGACATCAGCTCGTTCTGGAGCGCGCGCGCGTCGCGCTGGCGCACCAGGCGAATCGACACCGGTCCGTGCCGGCGGGGAGCCGTCAGATCCACAGTGATCCCTCGTACGGGCGGCGTCAGAGCTGAGCCGCGAACTCCTTCAACCAGGGCCGCAGTTCGGGACCGAGATCCTCGCGATCGGAGGCGAGCTGGACGATGGCCTTGATGTAGTCCACCCTATCGCCGGTGTCGTAGCGGCGACCGCCGAACACGACGCCGTACACGCCGGGACCCTCGGGGTCTGCGGCGAGCTCCTGCAGGGCGTCGGTGAGCTGGATCTCTCCGCCCTTGCCGGGCTGGGTGCGCTCGAGGATGTCGAAGACGCCCGGAGTCAGCACGTACCGCCCGATCACCGCGAGATTGGAAGGAGCGTCCTCCCGCTTCGGCTTCTCGACGAGGCCGGTGACGCGCACGATCCCGTCCACGTCGGTCTCCTGCACCGCGGCCGCGCCGTAGAGGTGGATGTGGTCGGGGTCGACCTCCATGAGGGCGATGACGGTCGCTCCGGTTCGCTCGTGCTCGGCGATCATGGTCGTCAGCAGCGGATCGCGCTCGTCGATGAGGTCGTCGCCGAGCAGGACGGCGAACGAGGCGTCGCCGACGTGGGCCTTCGCCCGCAGCACCGCGTGGCCGAGGCCCTTCGGCTCACCCTGGCGCACGAAGTGGATGTCGGCGAGATCGCTCGACGCCATCACCCGGCGCAGGCGGTCGTCGTCGCCCTTGTCCTTCAGCTTCTCCTCGAGCTCGGGCACCGAGTCGAAGTGGTTCGAGATCGCGTTCTTGTTGCGCCCGATGATGACGAGGATGTCGTCGATGCCGGCCTGCGCGGCCTCTTCCACGACGTACTGGATCGCCGGCTTGTCGACGACAGGCAGCATCTCCTTGGGCATCGCCTTGGTGGCCGGCAGGAATCGCGTGCCGAGTCCGGCGGCGGGGATGACGGCCTTCATGGGGGTATGGGGCATGCCTGGCATTCTAGGGTGCCGATCGCGCAGGACCGCGCGCGTTGACAGGCCGGTCCCCCGGCCGGTACCGCCCGCCGCGACGCTCATCGCGTTCGCGCCGCCTAGAATCGAGGACATGTCCGACGCGATCGCCGATGCGAAGCGCGCGCTGCGTGCCGAGCTCCGCGAGCGCCGGCAGCTGCTGACGCCGCACCAGCGCGAGCTGGCGGCCGGCGGCATCCGCTCCCAGCTCGATGCGCTCGTCGACCGCCTCGGCGTCACGTCGATGTCGTGCTTCCTGTCGACGACGACCGAGCCGGGCACACGCGAGTTCGTCGCGGCAGCGGTGGAGCGCGGCATCCGGGTCCTTCTTCCCGTCACGCGCGCGGACGGCCTCCTCGACTGGGCGGTCGCCACGCCCGACCTCGACATCGCCGAAGGCATGTTCGGACTCCCCGAGCCCGTCGCCGAGGTCATCGGCCCCATCGCCGTGAACGACGTCGACCTGCTCGTGATCCCCGCGGCCGCCGTCGATCGTCACGGCATGCGCCTCGGGTGGGGCCGCGGCTACTACGACAAGACGATCGGCTCGATGCACCGCTGCCCGCCCGTGTACGCCGTCGTGTTCGACTCCGAAGTCCTCGACGACGTGCCCAGCGACGTGCACGACCAGCCCGTCACCGGCATCGTCACCCCCACGCAGACCCTTGACCTCGCGCCGGTCCGGCGCTGACTCCCGAGAGATCCATGCCCACCTACGCCTACGCCTGCAAGCAGTGCGGCCATCGCTTCGACGCCGTCCAGTCCTTCGCCGACCCCACCCTCACCGAGTGCCCCGAGTGCGGCGGACCCCTGCGCAAGGAGTACGGCTCGATCGGCGTGACATTCAACGGCTCGGGCTTCTATCGCACCGACTCGCGCGCCTCGGGAGCGAAGGGCGGGTCGGATGCCTCGGCCGGCGGCTCCTCGTCGGCGGGCGGGTCGTCGTCGAGTGGCGGGTCCTCCTCGACTTCGGCATCATCGAAGGCCGAGGCGAAGTCCTCCCCCGCCTCGACCGGAACCTGATCGGCGGAAGCCGATGACAGTGAGGAGAGTCACATGATCAAAGGCTTCAAGGAGTTCATCCTCCGCGGCAACGTCATCGACCTGGCGGTCGCGGTCGTCATCGGCGCCGCGTTCACGCTGATCGTGAACGCGATCGTCAAGGGCATCATCGATCCCCTGATCGCGCTCATCTTCAACGCGAGCAGCCTCGACAAGGTCGGCTGGACGGTCGAGAACTACAACGGCGACGAGGTGTTCTTCGGCTTCGGCATGATCCTCGGCGCGGTGATCAACTTCCTCGCCGTCGCCGTCGTCGTGTACTTCGTGTTCGTCTACCCGATGAACCGCTTCAAGGAGCGGGCGGCCGCCAGGCGCGGCATCGTCGAGGAAGAGGCATCCGACCTCCCCACCGAGCAGGAGCTGCTGGTGCAGATCCGCGACCTGCTCTCCACGACGCCCCGGGCCTGACCCCGATTCGGCTCAGTAGTGCGGCGGGACGTCTCTCCGGAGACGGTCGTCGTTCGGGCCCGACGCGGCGCCGGATGCCGCGTCCGCGGCGACGTCCGCGTTCGTGTCGTCTCCCGGCACGGGCTCGGCGCTCGTCCCGGGGGCAGGAGTGAGCCTCACGCGGCGTGAGCCGGGCACGCGTTCGATGCGCTGGCGGTCAGTCGAAGACATCGAGCGGCTGCGTGTCGGACTCGACGCGCGGCGCGTCGGGCGGCAGGCCGAGCATCGTGGCGATGCGCTGTGCGACGCCCGCGGGGTCGCTGTACAGGTCGAACGAGTGCACGCGCACGTAGTGCCAGCCGAGTCGGCGCAGGATCTGGGGGCGCAGCCGCAGGGACTCCCGCAGCGATTCGCCGATCGTCTCGGGGTCGCTCTCGACGACCACCGCCTTGCCGTCGTATTGCGCGACGAGCGGGAGCAGTCCGCGGTAGTGCACGTCGACCGAGAGGCCGAGGCGGCGCAGTTCCCGGGCGAGACCGAGCGTCAGCGGGTCGGCGAGGTCTTCGAGGCGGGCCTCGCGCGATCGCGCGGCGATGCCGCCGAGGATCGACATGAGCGTCGCGGCGCCGTGCTCGAGACGCCCGTCGTCGAACGCCGAGGGCCGGATCGACGAGACGATCACCATCGACCGCCGGGCGCGCGTCATGCCGACCGTGAGCAGCCGCTCACCGTCGGGTGTCGACAGGTCGCCGAAGTCGCTGAGCACGCGTCCGTGCTTGGTGAGCCCGAATCCGAGCGAGAAGATCACGCGGTCGCGGCTCTCGGCGACGGACTCCTCGAGACTCAGCACCGCGAACGGCTCGGCCGTGTCGCGTGAGACGAAGTCCGCGACATCCGATCGTCCGGCGAACGCGGCCTCGACCGACGCGCGGATGCGCTCGGCGTGACGCGTGCTCGCGGTCACGACCATGAGCGACTCGGAGCCGCGATTGACGGCGTGCTCGACGACGAGCGTCACGACGCGGCGCACTTCGGCGTCAGGGCTCTCGACCGCGCCGGTGACGGGGTCGGGGGCACCCGTGCCGCCTTCGACGTAGTCCACGCCCAGGCTGCCGCGGCCGAGGTACGAACCCGCCCACGGCAGCGACACGAGCTCGCCGCCGTAGAACGCGTCGTTCACGAGCTCTGCCAGGTCTTCGCCGCCCGCGCGATAGCTGCGGGTCAGCGTCTCGACCGGAAGCAGCTCGGCCAGCCGCTCGAACACGCTCACCGCGTCGAACGGCGTGTCGAACTCGGATGCCTCGGCCTGCGCGTCGGCGGGCACACCGGCGGCCACGCGGAACGGCGTCGGCTTCTGCGTCACGGGGTCGCCGAACAGGACGACCTGACGCGCACGGCGCAGCGCGGGCGTCGCCTCCGCGAGGCACAGGGCTGCGGCATCCGCGATCACGACCACGTCGAACGCGTCGGACGGGAGCAGCGGAACGTCGTAGGGCGACGCGAGCCACACCGGCGCGAGCGTGCGCGAGAGCGTCGGAGCGACCTCGGCGAGGCGTGCCGGGGTGACGTCGCCGTTCTTCAGCGCGAGCTTGAGCGCGGCGGCCTCGTCGGCCTCGTCGACGATGCCGATGCGCCACTGGGTGGCGAGCTGCGCGGCGAGAAGGGGTCCGGATGCCGCGGCATGCGCTTCGTCGACGAGCCGGAAGTCGCGTTCCAGGCGGTCGACCACGGCCGTGTTCGCGCCGAGGACGGCCCGGTCGCTGCGCAGCAGCTGCTCCAGCGCCGACTGCCACCACGCGAACTCGAGTTCGTCGGCCACCTGGCTCTCGGGCACGTGCCGCACCGACAGCTCGGTGAGCAGCGGCTCGAGGCCGAGCGCGGCGAGCTCGGTGCGCAGCGTCGCGCGCTCCTTGAGGTTGTCGAAGACGTCGGAGTCCGCGGCGAGCCCGGCGAGCGTGCGCACGAGCTGCTTCACGGGCAGGGTGGAGAGCCGGTCGGGGTCGGTGCGGCCCAGGATCGCGTCGAGCTCACCGAGTTCGGCCTCGACGCGCGACCAGGCCACGTGCACGTCCGACAGGCCGATCGGCACTTCGGGCGTGACGCCGGGCTCGACGAAGCGCTGCCACTCGGTGCGCTGCTGCTGAATGCGCACGAGCGCCTCGTACATGTCGGGCACGTGCACCCCCGGGCGCACGTACTCGCGCGACAGGCGCCGCAGGCGACGACGGTTCGGCCCGCTCATCGACGGGGCGTCGCGACGCGGTCCGTGCGCCTGGATCAACTCGCCCAGCGGCCGCTCGAAGACGGTGAGGCTGAACTTGTCGAGCGAGTCGCGGATGCCTGCGAGCACACGCAGGTAGACGCCGAGCTCGGAGATCGTCTGGAACGGCCGCATGCGCGTCTGCGCGATGAGCGCGTATCCCCGCTCGAGCAGGCTCGGCAGATCGCTGCGCTGCAGCTTGCCCGCGAGCGCGTGCGCGGCGCGGGCCTCTTCGGTCGTGGCGAACGAGACGCCGTACCACGGCGAGTCGTCGGGCCCGAAGCGGAACTCCCCCAGGCGCGCGGCCGCCGCGAGCTTGCCCGCCGCCTCGGCGCGCGTGTGCGCCAGCCGCTCGAGCGTGCCGTGGCCGAATCGTGCGGCGGTGGACGGCGGCGTCTCGCGACCGGAGAGCGTCGACAGCGCGCGCAGGATCTCGAGCACCGACACGTCGAGGGACGGATGCTGCGCGGTGACCGCTCCGCGGTAGTCGCGCAGCACGCCGCGAAGCCGCACGAGGGCGTCGTCGATGTCGGCCACCTTGGGCTTCTCGGCCTTCTCGTTGCGGCCGATCGCGCGGATCAGGTCGGCCCGGAGGCGACGGGGCGAGACCGCGAGACCGGGCAGTCCGATGCCCGCGAGACGATGACGGATGCCGTCGATGGTCGAGCTGCGGGCGCTCACCACGAGCACGCGCTTGCCGTCGCGCACGAGCGCTCCGACGGCGTTGATCACCGTCTGGGTGCCGCCGGTGCCGGGGAGCGTGTGCACGGCGATCGACTGGCCGGCGGTGATGCGGGCGAGCACGCGCTCCTGCTCGGAGTCCGCGTCGAGGAGCAGCGTGTCGGCGGCCGGCGGTCGCTCGTCGGGGCTCGCAGGCTCGACGGCGTCGCGCCGCATGGTCAGCGACTCGCGATCGGCCGGGTGCCCGGCGAGCGCGTTGAGCACGGGATGGTCGAGGTCGGCGGCGTCGCGCGCCATGCCGCCCGCGACATCGGCGAAGCTCGACACGAGAAGCCGCGGCTTGACCGTGTACGAGTCGATCCACGATGTGAGGGCACGCAGGTGGTCGATCACGGGCTGCGGCTTGAACAGGCCGTCCTCGTGCGCCAGGGCGGCGAGCCCGGCGCCGTCGAGCTCGATCGAGAAGTGGGCGAGCATCGCGCGCACCAGCTCGGGGTTGACGATGAACGTGCCGTGGAGCTTGAGCTCGAAATCGGAGTGGTGGCGGCGGATCGCGAGCGGTCGCAGCAGGATCGGCGCGGAGCACTCGAGGCCGCCGATGCGCCATTCGGCGAGGCCGACGGCGAGGTGCACGGATTCGAGCCCGCGCGTGGTTCGCAGTTCGACGTTCTTGGCGGTGATCCGCTCGGCGGCGAGTCGCGCGTTCCGCAGTGCGACCTCGTCGCGGAACAGGTTCGACAGCAGCGTCGAGCGTCCGGTGATGAACTGGGGAAGGCTTCCCGGGTGCGCCTTCGTGATCTCGATCGACGAGTCCAGGGCGTCGGTGAAGTGCAGGAGCGTCGAACGTCCGCCGAGCTCGGCGGACTCCCGCCGCAGGCGCTCGCGCTCGGGGTCGGCGATGTGCGCCACGGTCACGTCAGGATCGGCGAGGCCCAGATCTCCGGGCGTCACCGCGTTGCCGTGCACAGCGTTCTCTGCGTCGCCGGCCACGACGCTGCCTTCTGCTCGCCACACATCAGCCACACTAAGCGCGCTTCTGCCGGGCCACTTGCAGCGGAGCCGAGTTTCGCGGTATTGGAACACGCCGAGTGACCAGCCGTTCCTCCCCAGGTCTCTCGAGCGTTCCTGATCGCACAGCCCGCACCCGCTCGGGACGTGCTGCCACCCGGGCGCGCCAGGATGGTCGCATGACCTCGCCGACCTCCCCGCGGTTCCTCGTCCACCCCTCACCCGTCGGCGACGTGATCATCGTCACGACCGACGAAGGCGTCGTCACGCTCCACCCGTTCGACGGTCCGCTCGGAGCCGAGCTCGAGCGTGTGGCGCTCGCGTTGCGAGAACTCCCGGTTCCGGTGGAGTCGGATGCCGCGCCCGGCGACGCGGCGACCGTCGTCGCACGCGTCGCCGCCGAGCAGCTCGACGAGTACTTCGACGGTGAGCGTCGCATCTTCGACCTTCCGCTGGACTGGCGCCTCGTGCGCGGCTTCACGCGCGCGGCGCTCGAGGCCGTCTGCGACATCCCGTACGGCGAGACGGCCGGGTACGGCGAGGTCGCGATCAGCGCTGGGAGCCCGAGGGCAGCGCGAGCCGTCGGCACGGCGTGCGCGACGACCCCGTTCTCGATCGTCGTGCCGGTGCACCGCGTGGTGAGAGCCGACGGCTCGCTCGGCGAGTACGGCGGGCGCCCCGACGTGAAGCAGTACCTCATCGATCTCGAACGCGCCGCGGGCGTGTAGGCCGCCCGTGCGCCGCACGGCCCCGGGGGTTGAGAGCGCCCGGGGCCGTGCATCTTCGGAGGAGCCCGGCTGGTAATCTCGTCGCTACCAACACGGCGAGGACGCCGTCCCCCGGAAGCAGGTAGTGCGTGGGCGCGCAGACCGGAACGCAGCGACCGACCGGCGCTCAGCCGGCCGACATTCAGAGCGACGCGCAGGTTCTCGCCGGCGCGGTCGCCGACCTCGTGCGCCGCACCCGCTTCCCCGTCGCGTTCGGCGGGTTCGAGCACGACGGCGCGATCCACATCACGTCGGTCGTCGGCGCGCGCACGCGCAGTCTCGACGGACTCGTCGTGCAGGCCTCGCGCGGGCTGGGCGGGCGGGCATTCGTCGAGAAGCGCCCGCGCCTCGCGCTGGACTACCGGTCGTCGCGCAGCATCACCCACGACTACGACCGCGCCGTGCTCGGCGAGGGCATCGCGACGCTGTTCGCCGTCCCGTTCATCGTCGGCGGCAACGCCCGCGGCGTGATCTACTGCGGGTCCTGGGCCGAGTCCCCCGTGGGCGACATGGTTGCGCGCCCGGCTTTCGCGGTCGCCGACGAACTCTCGTCCGAGCTGCGCATCCGCGAAGAGGTGCGGCGGCGACTGGCCTTCTCGTCGCCAGTGCCGGCGGTCGAGGCATCCGCCCTCGCCCCTGCGGCGCGGGAGGAGCTGCGCGAGACCTACGCCGAGCTGCGGAGCATCGCCGCCGTCGTCGAGGATGCCGGTGTGCGCGAGCGCCTCGAAGCGGTCGAGCGGCGGCTCGCCGCGCTGTCGCAGTCCGAGAGCGAGCCTCCGGTCGGCCTCGACGTGCGCCTCTCACCGCGCGAGACCGATGTGCTCGCATGCGCTGCGCTCGGATCGACCAATTCCGAGATCGCCGCCGCATTGTCGCTGCGCGAAGGAACGGTCAAGTCGTATCTGCAATCTGCGATGGCGAAATTGGATGCCTCCACCCGCCACGCTGCCGTCGCCCGCGCGCGGCGCGCCGGCATCCTGCCCTGAACCTCGCGCCCGCCGGGCGAGCAGCCGATCTCGGAGGATTCACCGAATCCCGGAGGTATTCAGGGAGATCCTCCGAATTGCCGGCGATTCCCCGAGATTCGACGCCGCCGAGTTATCCGTGCGCAATGTCACGGCCGAGAGAATTGCGGCGCAGGTGCGACAATTCGGCGTAATGTGCTTTTCATGGCCCGCAGAATCGTGCATCAGCTCGTCGACGACCTCGACGGCACCGTCCTCGAAGTCGGCGAAGGCGAGACCGTCCTCTTCTCGCTCGACGGCGTCGCGTATGAGATCGACCTCACCAGCGAGAACGCCGCACACCTGCGCGACTCGCTCGCGTCGTACATCGACGCCGCTCGCAGCGTCTCCTCTCGCGGCGCCGGCGGCGCCTCGTCCGGCGGTGCGCGCAAGCGCCGTCGCACCGGACAGCAGGACTACTCGGCCGTGCGGGCATGGGCCAAGGCGAACGGTCACCAGGTATCGGAGCGCGGGCGGGTTCCGGCATCCGTTCTCGACGCCTACGAGGCGGCGCAGTAGCACACGCCGCCTCACGGCCCGTCAGCTCTGCGGAACCTGCGCGAGCTGCATGAGGATTTCGTCGACCTTGTCTTTCGCGTCGCCGAACAGCATTTGCGCATTGTCGCGGTAGAACAGCGGATTCTGCACGCCCGCATATCCGGATGCCATCGAGCGCTTGAACACGATCACGTTCTGCGCCTCCCACACACGCAGCACCGGCATTCCGGCGATGGGGCTCGACGGGTCTTCGGCCGCGGCGGGATTGACGGTGTCGTTCGCGCCGATCACGAGCACGACGTCGGTGGATGACAGGTCGTCGTTGATCTCGTCCATCTCGAGCACGATGTCGTACGGCACCTTCGCCTCGGCCAGCAGCACGTTCATGTGCCCGGGCAGGCGTCCGGCGACCGGATGGATGCCGAACCTCACCTCGATGCCGCGCTCGCGGAGCTTCTGCACGAGGTCGGCGACACCGTGCTGCGCCTGCGCGACGGCCATGCCGTAGCCGGGGGTGATGACGACGCTGGAGGCCCCGGCGAGCATGTCGGCCGCGCTCTCGGCGTCGATCTCGCGGTGCTCGCCGTACTCGGCCTCGGCCCCGCGGGGCGCCTCGATCCCGAACCCGCCCGCGATCACCGAGAGGAAGGACCGGTTCATCGCCTTGCACATGATGTAGCTGAGGTAGGCACCGGACGATCCGACGAGGGCGCCCGTGACGATGAGCAGGTCGTTGTTCAGCAGGAAGCCCGCGGCCGCGGCCGCCCAGCCGGAGTAGCTGTTGAGCATCGAGACGACGACCGGCATGTCGCCCCCGCCGATCGAGGCGACCAGGTGCCACCCGAGGGCGAGCGCGAGGAGAGTGACCGCGACGAGCAGCCACAGTTCGGGAGTGATCACGTACCAGACGGTCAGGATCACGAACAGGACGAGCGCGCCCAGGTTGAGGACGTTCTTGCCCGGCAGCATGAGCGGCTTCGACGAGATGCGCGCGGAGAGCTTGAGGAATGCGACGATCGAGCCGGTGAACGTCACCCCGCCGATGAACACGCCGATGAAGACCTCGGCGTGATGGATGTCGGCGAGTGCCCCCTCGAGGCCCGTGTCGTAGAGCGCGCCGTTCCAGCCGACGAGTACGGCCGCGAGCCCCACGAAGGAGTGGAGCAGGGCGATGAGTTCCGGCATCCCGGTCATCTCCACGATGCGCGCGCGCCACAGTCCGATCGCGCCGCCCACGAGCACCGCGGCGACGAGCAGGATCAGGCCGGTCATGGCCTGCGGGTCGCCCCAGCCGCTCGCGGCCACCACCCACACGGTGGCGACGAGCGCGATCGCCATGCCGGCGATGCCGAAGCCCACGCCGCGTCGGCTGGTCTCGTGCTTGCTCAGCCCGGCGAGGCTGAGGATGAACAGCAGCGCCGCGACGATGTAGGCGGCGCCGGCGACCTGGCCCGCGTCGACGGTCATCGGCTCTCACCCTTCTGGAACATGGCGAGCATTCGCCGGGTGACGGCGAAGCCACCGAAGATGTTGATGCTCGCCAGCAGCACCGCGATCGCCGCGAGGATCTGGACCGTGAGGTCGGGGGCGGTGATCTGCACCATGGCGCCGACGACGATGATGCCCGAGATCGCGTTGGTCACGCTCATGAGGGGCGTGTGCAGGGCGTGAGCGACGTGGCCGATGACGTAGAAGCCGACCACGATCGCCAGAGTGAGCACCAGGAAGTGCTGTGGCAGGGGCGGTGGCGCGAAGGCGCAGATCGCGAACAGCGCCGCGATTCCCGCGATGACCAATCCGGTCTTCGCGCCGCGCGACATCGCCTTCTTCGGTTCGACCGGTGCGGCTGCGGCGGCCGGCTTCGCCGCCGGCGCAGCCGACACCTGCACGGGCGGAGGCGGCCAGGTGACGGCGCCGTCCTGGACGACGGTGACGGTGCGCTGCACCACGTCGTCGAAGTCGAGGGTGAGCGCGCCGTCCTTGGCGGGGGTGAGGAGCTTGAGCAGGTTCACGAGGTTGGTCGCGAAGAGCTGCGACGCCTGCTGCGGCAGGCGCCCGGGCAGGTCGGTGTAGCCGAGGATGACGACGCCGTTCTCGGTGACCGTGCGCTCGCCCGCGACCGAGCCCTCGACGTTGCCGCCCTGGGCCGCGGCCATGTCGACGACGACGCTCCCGGGTCGCATCGTGGCGACGTCCGCCGCCGTGATCAGGCGGGGAGCCGGACGCCCGGGTACCAGCGCCGTCGTGATGATGATGTCGACGTCGGCGGCCTGCTCCGAGTAGATCTCTGCCGCACGCGTGTTGTAGGCATCGCTGGTCGCCTTGGCGTATCCGTCGGCCGAGACCTGCTTCGCCTCTTCAGGAACGACGACCTCGAGATACTGGCCGCCGATGGACGCGACCTGATCGGCGACCTCGGGCCGCGGGTCGGTGGCGCGGACGATCGCGCCGAGGCTCGACGCGGCGCCGATCGCCGCGAGACCCGCGACGCCCGCTCCGGCGACGAGCACCTTCGCCGGCGGCACCTTCCCGGCCGCCGTCACCTGGCCCGTGAAGAACCGGCCGAACTCGTGCGCCGCCTCGATCACCGCGCGATAGCCCGAGATGTTCGCCATCGAGCTGAGCACGTCCATCGACTGCGCGCGCGAGATGCGCGGCACGGCATCCAGCGCGATCGCCGTGATTCCGCGGGTCGCGAGCGCCTCGACGAGGTCGGGCCGCAGTGACGGGCTGAGCGTCGCCACGATCGTCGCGCCGTCGGCGAGTCGGTCGATCTCGCCCTGGCTGGGCGCGTTCACCTTGAGGATGACCGGCGCTGCCCACGCCGCGGCCGTGTCGACGACGGATGCTCCGGCCGCGGCGTACGCGGCGTCGGGGAACGACGACGCCGCCCCGGCGCCGGACTCGACCACGACCTCATAGCCGAGCGCGATGATCTTGGGGACGGTGGTGGGCGTCGCGGCCACCCGGTTCTCTCCGGGCGCCTCGGCGACGATGCCGATGCGGGTCATGCGTTCCTCGGGCTCTGGTGCGGTCGAACGCCTCCACCCTGGCAGAGGGCGGGGACGTTCAGCCTCGCATTTCCCGCGACACGGCGGCAAGAACTCCCGATCTTGTGGATCGCGGATGTTTAGTGCGCGTGAGGAGGAGTCGCGGCATCCGGAACGTGGGAATCCCCTCCGAATGAACCTGTGCGCTTGAGATCACCCCGCGATCTCGGAATCGTGGCCGGTCCGCAGTCCGCTACGGAAGGAAGAACATCATGCTCACGATGACCCAGACCGCCGCCGAGGCCGTCAAGCAGATCGTCGCACGGGTTCCGCAGGCCGAAGACGGAGGCGTGCGCATCCGCGACACGGGGACCGACACGGGCTTCGAGCTCAGTGTCACGCCCGATCCGCAGCCGCACGACACGGTCGTGGTCACCGACGGCGCGCGCGTGTTCCTCGACGAACGCGCCGCGAGCGCTCTCGACGACCGCGTGCTCGACGCCGAACTCGCCGCCGACGGTGCGGTGCGGTTCGCGCTCGGCACCCAGAGCTGACCGCTCGGTGACGCGGCCCCGGCGCATCGGCGTCGGGGCCGCTGTCTTGCGCGGTGGGTCGCTCAGTCGTCGCGGCAGAGTGCGAAGACGTACGCGGGATCGCCGGGTGCGGTGAGGTCGCGGTCTCGCAGCACGGCGGCGTCCGGCATCCGCTCGTCTTCGCACGCCGCGCGGAACGTCGCCTCGTCGTACTCGATGGCGATGACATGGTCGCCGTAGACGTCTTCATAGGCGTCGCAGTCGTCGAACTGCGCGCATTCCTCGGTGACGGCGAAGTCGAATCCGGATGCCGCGCGCAGCGCCGCGGCGACTTCGGCGGCGTTCTTCTGCCCGGCCGCGAGACCTGCGTCGTGGGCGACATCGACGAGGGCGGTGGCGAGGGCGGCGTTGTGCTCGAACGTGAGCGCGCCGTCGCTGCGGGCGTAGGTGTCGAGGTTGTCGAATTCGACGCCCAGGTACCCGGCGTCCGCGCACTCGCGGATCCACGGCTCGACGATCTCGACGATGGCCGCACGGTGGGCCTCGGTCGAGGTGTCGAGCAGGGCCTCGTCGGGCCAGTCCGGGTCGAACACGGTGTTGTCGTCCGCATCCTTGAGGAGGAGTTCGCCGGGCCACGCATCGAGCTCGCCCGGCTGCGTCTGGAACCCGTTCACGTAGCAGATCGAGTACAGGCCCTCGGCAGGCGCCGCGGTGCGGTCGCGCACGACGATCCCGACCTGGGGCTCGGGCGGGTACGCCTCGCCGAGCTGGTAGTCCGGCGCGGCATCCTCAGGCGGCAGCGTCACCGCCGGATCGCCCTGCGCGCACGCGGTGACACTCGCGATGATCACTGCCGCGGCGAAGACGGATGCCGCGCCCCTCCCGATGCCCATGGCGCGACGCTATCTCACGGAGGCGGCGTCGGCGCGAGGGTAGACTTTCGACGCCAGCCTCTGTAGCTCAGTGGAAGAGCCACTCCGTCCTAAGGAGAGGGTCGGGGGTTCGAATCCCTCCAGGGGCACCGATACTCACCCCGAGTCCGCGCCGTCAGCCGCCGGCGGTGCTGGATGCCGGCCGGGCCCCGTCCGGCCACGCGACGAGGCAGACCTTGTTGCCGGATCGATCCGCGAGGACCCACTGGGCGGGCGCTCCGGAGTCATCGACGATCCGCCCGCCGGCAGCCAGCGCCTCGGCCAGTCGCGTCTCGATCTGCGCGCCCGAGAGGGAGACGTCGAGGTGCATGGCGTGACGCAACGGCTTGGACGGGTCGAGATCCTGCATCCACACCGTCGAGCCCTGGCCCAGCGGATCGAGGCCGTTGTCGTCGTGCAGCGGCGCGTATCCGAGCACGGCCCGCCAGAACGGCAGGTCGATCGCGTCCGGCTTCGCCGCGACCGCCACCTGCACCTCCTGCACGGCGCTCGGGTCGGACACGGCTGCGTGCTCTCGCGCCACGGCCGAGATCGCGCGCGCCACCTCGAGATGCTCCCGCTCGGTCCCCCACATCTCACGCGTCAGCTTGACGGTGAGACGATCGGATGCCGCGGTCAGAATCGTTCGCGGCGTGAGGCCGGAAACGCCCGACACCGCCACCGCCAGCCGGGCCGCATCCTGGAGAGAGGCGGTGCGGAACACCGCCGTCGGCCCTCCGTGCAGCACCACCCAGTCATCGACGCCTTCGCCCGAGACGAACTCCCGCCACCCGTCTTCACTCATGGCGCCCACCCTACGCACCCGCGCGCGCACACCGAAGAGCGAGCACCGGACGGCTGCTCACGATGGACGCCGCGCGCGGCCCCGCCTCACGCGTCGGCGACGACGACCCGGTCGCCGCCTGCGGACTTCGCCCGGTACATCGCGAGGTCGGCTCGCCGGATCAGCTGCTCGGCCAGCAGTCTCGACCCTTCCGGCGCGACGGCGACCCCGATGCTCGCACGCAGCGGCGGCACCGAGGTCTCGACCGGATCCCCGCGCAGCACGTCGAGAATGCGCCCGGCGATCTCCATCGCGACGGCCTGATCAGCCACCTCGCAGGCCAGCACGAACTCGTCGCCGCCGTACCGTGCCACGAGGTCGCCGGCGCGGACGGCGCTGAGGATCCGCAGGCCGGCGTCGCGCAGCATCCGGTCTCCCGCTTGGTGACCGAGGCGATCGTTGACGGCCTTGAAGCCGTCGAGATCGATGAAGATCGCGGCGCACGGGGACGTGCCGATGATGCCGCCGAGCTCGGCCTCGAGCAGTCGGCGGTTCGGCAGCCCGGTGACCTCGTCGTGCATCGCCGCGTGAGCCAGCCGCGACTGCAGCCGCAGCGTCGCGAGAGCCTGCGCGGCCTGGTTGGCGAGCGCCTCGGCCAGTGGCGCGGCCTCGTCGTCGAACGTGCGGTCGTGGTGGAACCAGCTCACGAAGGCTCCGAAGTCGATCTCCTCGTGGTGCAGCGGCGCTGCGACCAGCGCGTGCACCCCGGCCCGCTGCATCGCGGCGCCGAGTCCGGGGACGAGGGCCTCGCCCTCGGCCTCCCCCACGACCTTCCGCACCTGATGCGGAGCGTTGACCAGGGCGATCAGCGACTCGGGGTCGATCGTGCCGTTGAGCGGATTCCGACCCGCGACCACCGCGCTCGTCCCGTCGGGCTGGTGCAGGTAGACCGTGGACTCCTCGGCGCGATAGGCGCGCGCGGTCGTGTCGGCGAGGATCTCGGCCAGGCGCGTCTCGGTCGTCGCCGACGACAGTGCGATCGCCGAGTCCATCACGAGCTGAAGACGCGTGCGCGTGCGGTCGGCGAGCGCGTAGCGGCGACGCAGATCCGCCAGGGCCTGCCACCTCGTCGACGCCTCCGACACCACCAGCACCTCGTGGTCCACCTCGCGCTGGCGAGTGACCATGACGGCCCGGTCGAGGGTCGCGGCATCCAGCATCATCCACGGACCGCCGCCCGACTCCGCCGGCAGCAGGTCGTCCTCGGGGTGGACGAGCAAATCGTCGATCGAGCGTCCGACCAGGTCGTCTGCCGTCGTGCCGACCCACTCGGCGAACCAGTCGTTCGCCTCTCTGATGACGCCTCGCCGGTCGACGTGCACCACGCCGACTCGAAGCGCGGCTGCGCCGCCGTCGTCCACCGATTCCCTCTTCCACCGGCCCGCATGACCGGTGAAGGAACGATATCCGCAGGTGGACGGGAGACGTCAGGCGCTGTCCACTAACCGCCGAGTTCAGCCGGGTGCGTCAATCGCCACCACGCGTCCGGCGGACGGATGCTGCCTTCGACCACGACCGGCGCCGTCACGGTGTTCGGGCCGGCCGACCAGGTGATCGTGCCGACCTCCTCCCCATCGATGTACCCCTTCGGGGTCTTCAGGTCGAGTTCGACCTCGATGGGGGTGTCGGACCACGTGAAGATCGCGGCATCCTCCCCGACGACCAGCTTCGCGCTCGAACCCCACGGCGTCGTGAGTGCGCCGATCTCGTCGCCCTGCGCGGCGAGCGGCACCCCGTTGTGGAACCCGGCGCGAAGGCTGTCGAGCAGCAGGAGCGCGGACTGGTTCGTCCATTCCCGCGACGGGCCGCCGAGGATCACGCCGATCACGGTGAGGGGCTGGTCGAGGCCGACTTCGACCAGCGCGGAGTACAGGAGGTTGTATGTGCCGGGGCCGAGGTTGCCGGTCTTGAGACCGGTGATGCCGCCGCTCCCGAGCACCGCGTTGGTGTTGTAGACCGCTCCGGCGCCAGGGATCGACACCGACTCCTTCGACACGATGCTCGCCACGGCGGGCTGGGCCGCGGCCAGCTTGCCGATCGCGATGAGGTCGCTCGGGGTGCTGAGGTTGCCCGGATCGTTTCCCGTCGGCTCGACGATCGTGGTCCCGGCGAGCCCGTGCTTCTCGAGCCACGACTGCGCCGCGCTGCGGAAGCCCCACGTCGAGCCGAACGCCCACGTCGAGACCGCCTCGGCATAGTTGCTCGCCGACGGCACCAGCATTGCGGAGATCGCATCGTGCAACGACATCCGCGTTCCCGTCGGCATCGCCGCGATCGTCGAACCCATCACGTAGTACTTGTCGTACAGATCGTGATCGCGCTTGCCGAACGTGATCATGGGTCCGGGATCGTCGGCGGCCGCGAGAGGGTGCGCGTCGAGCACGACGAGCGCGGTGATCAGCTTCGTGAGGCTCGCGAGAGGTCGCGGGTCGTTCGATCCGCTGCTCAGCCAGATGCCCTCCGCTTCGGCGCCGAGGTACTCGGCGCCGCCGGCGACGCTGAGCGCTGCGGCACCGGTCTCGGGGACCGCGAAGTCCACCGCCCCGGGCGACGGCACCGGGGGTGGATCGGATGCCGCGGCCGGCGGATCCACCGGTGCAGTGAGCGCCCACCCCGAGTAGCCGCCGATCGCGGCGAGAACGACGGCGACGACGATCGCGGTGACGATCCAGCCTCGCCGGCGACGCCGGTGCCGGGCTGCGAGGTCGACGGGCGCGCGCTCCGCGCTCTCCGCGCTCATGAGTTCATCGAGGTCGGCGAACTCGTCGGGGCCGCGCTGATCCGTCGTCGTCACGGGCGGCACCGCCGCGAAGAGCCACGCATGGGACTCAGCGTCTCATGACTGACCCTGCCGCGTGCACCCCGTTCTGGGATCGTGGAGAGCGCCGCGCCGTCTCAGCCGCGCTGGTCGATCGCGCGCACCCGGTTGTTCCGGGGATTGTGCTCCAGCTCGACGAGACCGAGCGCCTCCAGCAACGGCGGCACGTACATGCCGAACCGGCCGCGGTAGCCCTTGCGCTGCCCGTACCACCCGCCCACCGGGTTCTCGGGTGAGCGGCCCCACGCCTCGACGGTGCCGGGCGCGGCATCCTTCTGCTCGTCGGCGGCGCCGAGCGGCATCCAGTCGCCGTGGGCGAGGAGCATCTCGTGGAGATCGTCGACCGCACGCGCGAGATACGTGAGCTTCGTGCTGCCGACCTGGCACACCAGCAGCGGTGGATCGACGTCTTCATCGCGATAGATGGTGAAACCCGACGACAACGGCGCCGTCTTGAGATTCCACGGATCGTTCTTCGTGCCCGCACCGGACCATTCGGCCATGACCGTTCCTCCCCAGCGACGTGTCGTCACGCCCATCCTGCCGCGGTGGTGGTGCCGGCGCTACCGGTCGCGCGAGGCCTTCTTCGTCGCCTTCTTCGTCGCGTTCTCGGCCTCGCGATCAGCCTTCGCCTGCGAGCGCTCGGCTGCGGCCTGCGCCTTCGCACGCTCGCGCTGCTGCGCCTGTTCCTGCTTCTGCTGCTCTCGAGCCTGCTTCTCGGCCACTTTCTCGGCATCGGGTTCCGTCGCGACATCGGAGGTCGAACTGGCCGGGACGACCTCGCCGCCGCCGGACGCGCCGACGTCGGCGGGAACGATCGGATCGGGGCCCCCGTCATCGGGAACGATCGCGACGACCGACGGCTCCTGGGGGTACCCCGCCGTCGCCCACAGACCGGCGGGGATGGCCAGCGCCGCGATGATGACGGCGGTGCCGACGAGCACCGCGGTGCGCCGCATCCGGCCCTTGCGGGTGCGGGCCCGACGCAGCTGCGCCCGCTCCCCGGAACCGACCATCGGGGATGCGTGCGCGGCACGGCGTCGAGCGGCCGCGACCGGCGCAGGCAGAGCGGCCGCGACCGGCGCGGTCAGCGGGGCCGCGACCGGCGCAGGCAGCGGGGCAGACAGAATCTGCGCCGCGTCCAGAGGCTGCGTCGGCACCGGCGGCAGATCAGGGCGAGCGGGGGCTGCGACCTTCGCGCCCGGCGCCGGGACGTCGAGCGGCCCCGCACCCGCCACGGGCGCGTGGCGGGCTGTCTTGCGCAGCTCGGTCGTGATCGCGACCACTTCGCGCGCGCTCGGGCGCTCTGCGGGGACGGATGAGACCATGCGACTCAGCAGCGCGCTCCACTCCGGGCGGACGCTCGCGGCGATGGCCGGCGGCTCGACCAGACGCGCCATGACGGCGCCGATCCCGGACGCATGAGGGTAGGCGCGTTCCCCGGTGAACGCTTCGAGCAGCACCAGACCGAGCGCGTAGATGTCGGCGGGTGGGGCCGCAGCATCCCCCCTCACCTGCTCGGGCGCGAGATACGCGGCCGTGCCGACCACCATGCCGGGGGTGGTGAGCCGTGTGCTGTCGATGAGGAACGCGACACCGAAGTCGGCGAGCTTCGCGTGGAACGGCACACGCGGCGACGCCGCCGGGGCGAGCAGGATGTTCGCGGGCGTCAGGTCGCGGTGCACGATACCGGCGGCATGGACGGCGTGGAGGCCCGATGCCAGGTCGACCGCCAGCGACGCGACCTCGACCTCTGTCAGCGGTCCTCCCTGCAACCGGCGAGCGAGCGACGGGCCGTCGACGAACTCCATGACGAGGTACGACGAGGCGGCGTCGTCGATGCGCGCGTCGAGCAGAGTCACCAGCGACGGATGCTGCACCGCGGCCAGCAGCGCCACCTCGTTGCGCACGCGGTCCGGCGAGTTCGAGACGCTGCGGTCCGCAGCGACGATCTTGACGGCGACGGTACGGCCGAGCACGACGTCCTCCGCACGGTGCACCTGGCCCATGCCGCCTCTGCCGATGCACTCGCCGAGGCGATATCTGCCACCCAGCAGCGGAGCCGACGGTGACTCCTGCCACGCTCGATCCACGGTTCGCCCTCTCCCCCGCACGGAGCGGACTGCATTCGCCGCGCCTCAAGCGAAGCTACCGGCGACCGGCTTCTCCGCCCGAGGCTTGACAATCGCCCGAACAGTGCGCTCACCCACGGGCGCACCGAATCCCGGACGCTGGGGACGCCCGAGATCCGGCTACCGACAGCTGCGCTCGCACCTCCAAGGCTCACGAACGCCGCCCGGTATCGCAGAGGAGGGTGGGGACCCGTCCTCCGCCGCAGGTGCTGGGGACACCCGCAGTCTCGACGCTATCGGTTCGGACTTGCGGATGCCGGGAGGCGCGGCACCGGCCTGTCCCCCGCGCGCGTCGGCTCTCTGCCACCGGCATCCCTCACAATGGGCCCATGCCGATCATCGACAACGCCGTGTACGTGGCGGGCCGCCGCATCGAAAACCCCTCGAGCCTCGAGGACACGTTCGAGTACATGCGCGCCCGGAACGGCATGGCGTGGATCGGGATGTTCCGCCCGACGCCCGAGGAGATCCAGCAGGTCGCGAGCGAATTCTCGCTGCACCCGCTCGCCGTCGAGGACGCCCTGACCGGGCACCAGCGCTCGAAGCTGGAGCGCTACGGCGACATCCTGTTCACCGTGCTGCGGCCGGCGCTCTACATCGACGAGTCGGAGACCGTGGAGTTCGGCGAGCTCCACGTCTTCGTCGGGCCGGATTTCGTCGTCACGATCCGACACGCCGAGTCTCCCGATCTCGCGCGTGTGCGTCGCCGACTCGAGAACCAGCCCGAACTGCTCGCGCAGGGGCCCGAGGCGGTGCTCTACGCCATCCTGGACGAGGTGGTGGACGAATACGCGCCGGTCGTGGACGGCGTCGAGAACGACATCGACGAGATCGAGGACGCCCTCTTCGGCGGCGGCGACCCCGGGCTCTCGCAGCGCATCTACGAGCTGTCGCGCGAGGTGATCGCGTTCCAGCGCGCGACGCAGCCGCTGGCGGAGATGCTCGACAGCCTGCAGCGCGGCGCCGACAAATACCGCGTCGACATCGAGCTGCAGCGGGCGCTGCGGGACGTCCACGACCACGCGCTCAAGACGATCGACCGGCTCGCGGGCTTCCGTGTGATCCTCGAGAACGCGCTGACCGTCAACGCCACGCTCGTCGCACAGCGCCAGACCGACACGGCGCTCCTGCAGGGCGAGCAGGTGAAGAAGATCTCGGGATGGGCGGCCATCCTCTTCGGTCCGACGCTCGTCGGCACCGTCTACGGCATGAACTTCGTCTACATGCCCGAGCTCGAGTGGGTCTTCGGCTACCCGATGGCCCTCGCGCTCATGGCCGCGACGAGCGCTGCGCTGTACGTGACCTTCAAACGCCGCCACTGGCTCTGACGCCGACGGACCCGACCGGCCCGACGCGATCCGGTTCAGCCGAACAGGCCCGCACCGACGTACGAGCCGGGGTCGACGCCGGGAGGCACCGCCCAGATCCCCGAGCCGACGTGCCGGATGTACTCGTTCATCACATCGGTGGACAGCGACCGCTGCAGCCGCACGAACTGGTCGGGGTCGCGCTGGAAGGAGAGGAAGAACAGCCCGGCGTCGAGGCGCCCGAGGTCGTTGTTGCCGTCGACGAAGTTGTAGCCGCGACGCAGTATCCGGGTGCCGCCGTTGAGCTCGGGATGTGCCAGCCGCACGTGACTCGTCTCGGGCACGGCCTTGGCTCCGGATGCGTCGACCGCGGCGAAATCGGGCTCGGTGAACTCGTCGCCGCCCGACAGCGGTGCACCCGCGCCCTTGTCGCGTCCGATGATCGTCTGCTGCTCGCTCAGGGGCACGCGGTCCCACGTCTCGATGAGCATCGCGATCTTGCGGGCCACGAGGTACGAGCCGCCCGCCATCCACGAAGGATCGTCGGATGCCGCGACCCACACGTGCTCGTCCAGACCCTCCCGGTCGTTCGCGAGGATGTTCGCGGTGCCGTCCTTGAACCCGAACAGATTGCGCGGCGTCGCCTGCGCCGCCGTGGTGCGGGACGTGCGGCCGAAGCCGAGCTGCGACCAGCGGAGGCGGGCGCGGCCGAACGCGATGCGACTGAGGTTGCGGATCGCATGCACCGCCACCTGCGGGTCGTCGGCGCACGCCTGCACGCACAGATCCCCACCCGAGGCGTCGGGGTCGAGATCGTCGCCCAGGAACGCGGGCAGCCGCTCGAGCCCGGCAGGACGCGAGGCGGCGATCCCGTACCGGTCCTCGCCGTCGAGCTCGAACAGCGTCGGCCCGAAGCCGAACGTGATGGTCAGGCCGCTGGCCGCAAGACCCAGCGCCTCACCGGTGTCGTCGGGCGGCGCCTGCAGCGACCCGCCGACGGCCCCGGTCGCGCTGACCTCGAGGCCCTGGCTCATGCGTGCGGCGGCATACGTCCAGTCCTGCAGCAGTGACACGAGGTCGTCGCGGTCGGTGCGGGGCATCATGTCGAACGATGCGAAGTGCAGGTGGTCCTGCACGGGGGTCGTGACGCCGGCCTGGTGGACGCCGTAGAAGTCGTAGGCGGATGCCGCGGCATCCGCTTCTCTCGCCCGTCCGACAGCGACGCCGGCCGACGCGCC
This sequence comes from Microbacterium sp. SSM24, assembly GCF_025989145.1. Lineage (NCBI taxonomy): Bacteria > Bacillati > Actinomycetota > Actinomycetes > Micrococcales > Microbacteriaceae > Microbacterium > Microbacterium sp. SSM24. The sequence goes on from NZ_JAPDNQ010000001.1 coordinate 249,524, forward strand.
CGCCCCCGCGCCGATCGCGAGACCGGCCGCTCCCGCCCCGATGGCGAGCCCGAGCAGGCCTCGGCGGGACACGCCCGCCGAGGTCTCCTCGTGATTCGCCTGCTCGGTCACATCACTCCAGCACGGTGACGGTGAGCTGCGAGATCGGCTCGGCGAGCGCGTTGAGCAGGTCGGTGAGCTCGCGCTTGTCGTCGTCCGTCAGTGCCGTGTAGGTCACGAAGCCCGCGGCGAGGGAGCCGTGCTCGGCGAGAGCGTCTTCGAGCGCGGTGTAGCCGGCGTCGATCTGCGCGACCAGCGCGGCTCCGTCGTCGCCCTTGGTCGCGGCGAAGTCCTCGACGAGCGAGAACGCCATCTTGGACCCTTCGACGTTGGCGGCGAAGTCCCACAGGTCTGTACCCGACCACCAGTCCTCCTCACCGGTGATCTTGCCGGTCGCAACCTCGTCGAGCAGCGCCCGCGCGCCGTTCGAGAGGCCGGCGACGCCCTGCGCGTCGAGCGCCTCCTGGAAGTCGGCGGAGTGCACGTAGTCGTAGAGCTCCTGCACGTCGGCGATCAGCTGGTCGCCGTAGCCGGCGCGCTCGTCCTCGGTGGAGGGGGCCCAGTCCTGCCAGGCCGGCGTCTCGCCGTCGGCGTTGAGCGCGTCCTGCGCCGGCACCCACAGGTCCTTCTCGATGCGGTGGAAGCCGGTCCAGTCCAGCCCCTCCGCCACGGCGTCGACCTCGCGGTAGTCGATGCGCGGGTCGAGGTCGCCGAGAGCCTCGGCGACGGGCTCGATGCGCTCGTAGTAGGCGCGCACCAGCGGGAACTGCTCCCGCGCGGCCTCGTCGTCACCGGTCTCGTAGGCGGTGGCGAAGGTCTCGACCGCCGGAAGGAGCTGACCGACCTGGTCCTTCACGAACGCCGCGTAGAGGTCGACGGCCTGCTGCTTCTGCTCGCCGTCCGGCCCGTCGACGGCGACGCTGTCGCCCGTGACCGTGAAGCCCGCGCGCCCGACGCCGTCACCGACCATGCCCGGCTTGCACAGAGTGAAGTACTCGCCCGGCTGAGCCGTCAGGGTGAGCGTGCGCGAGGCGCCCGGCGCGATGTTCTCGACCTCGCCGACGATCCGCAGACCGTCATCGGCGAGGAGATAGAACTCGGTCACCTCGTCGCCGGAGTTCGTGACCTCGAACGCCACGGTGCCGCTCTCCGCCGTCGCACCCGATACGGTGCACCCGTCGGCCGTGGAGGCGACGGTCAGCGCGTCGGCACCCGGGACGGCCTTCGCGACGCAGCCGGACAGGATGAGCGCGCCCGCGCCGGCGACGGCGAGGCCCGCGAGGAGGCGGCGAGTGGTCATGATGCTCCCTGCTGTGAGGTGGTGGGGACGGATGCTGCGCCCCGCGTGGTCGGAACCGTCGACTCGGTGCGCACCGGCGCGAGCCGTGGGGCGGGCCCGTCGACGGGCTCGGCGTCGGCGGCAGGCTCGGCGGTGAGGGCGGGCGCGGGGACGACGGCGGATTCGGCCCCGGCGGGCTCGGCCGCCGGGCGCTTCGCCGGGCGGAACTGGCCGCGCGCCCAGATCGTGCCCACCACGCCGACGTAGAGAACCCACGCGATGACCTGCAGCCACGACATTCGCGGCATGAAGCCGAACGTGGCCTGGAGGATCGCGGCGAGCGGCGACGTCGGCGCGATCGCCGACCTGACGTCGAAGGCCCAGCCGAACGGGAAAGCCGCCCATCCCACGGCGACGGTGCCGGTGAGCGGATCGATGGGCGCCGCCGCCGTGAAGGGACCCGGCAGCGCGCCGGCCTCCTGCAGATCGTGGATCGCATACGCGAGCACACCGGCAGCGACGACGATGAGGAAGGCACCGGTCCACAGGAAGAAGCGACGGAGGTCGAGGCGCAGCATCCCACGCGCCAGCAGCCAGCCGAGCACCACAGCGACACCCAGCCCCAGGAGTGCGCCGAGGAGGACGGCGGGAGAGTCGCCGAACGACTGGAGCATCGACCACAGCAGCAGCGTCGTCTCGACGCCCTCACGGGCGACCGAGATGAACCCGATCGCGACGACCGCCCACAGACTGCTGGCGGCGAGCGCGCGGTCGATCCCCTCCTCGAGGGTGCGCTTGAGGGTGCGCGCAGTGCGCTGCATCCAGAAGATCATCCAGGTCACCATCGCGACGGTGAGCAGCGACAGGATGCCGCCGAGCAGTTCCTGGGCCTCGAATGTCAGCGTGTAGGCGCCGAAGGTCAGGACGGCGCCGACCGTCAGGGCCAGGCCGATCGCGAGACCGACGCCGATCCACAGCCTCGGCAGCACGTCGCGGCGCTGCAGGCGCGTGAGGTAGGCGACGAGGATGCCGACGACGAGCGCCGCTTCGAGGCCTTCGCGCAGGCCGATGAGGAAGGTTGCGAGCACAGGGATTCCGGAAGATTGTCGGCGCCAGGTTAGGCGAGCCTCACCTACCCTAAACCTCGCCGACGCGTGACGCGAATCCGGTTACGCGCGGCGTGCCCTGGGCGTTACGGGCCGGGGCGTGTGGCGGTGGGCGGGCCGGGTCGTACAGCCGAAGCCGGGTTCAGGCGACGACGGTGTTGCCGCAGATGCCGCACACACCCGTCGCGGGGACTTCGACGAAGCAGTCGGGACACAGCACGCTCGGACGCTCGACGGCCGGGGTGCTGCGCCGGGGGGCGGCGCGGCGCTCTCCGGTGGTGCGGCGAGGGTCGACGGTGGGCGTGATCCGCGGCGGAGCCGGCCGGTGCGCGAGGCAGTAGAAGCGCACGTAGCCGCTGTGGTTCTTCGGATGCCGGTGCTTGACCGCCCACAGCTCGGTGCGGGGAACGGGGGCGGAGTCGGCACCGCACACGAAGCAGCGCGCATCTTCGCCGGGCGAGACCTCGGAGACGAGAACCGGCGTCTCGAACGCGAGTCCGTCGCGCCAGTCCGAGCTCGCGACGATCCGCATGGTGTGCCCTCTCCGGCATCCGGTCGTTGCGCGAGAACCGCGGCGACGAGCAACCGGAAGCAGTCCTTCGAGGTTACCCCGCGCGTCTGTACGCCCGGTGCACGGCGGGTGACCGTCGAAGACCCGTCGCGGCCATCACCGGAAGTCGCGGGACTGGTGCTGCACCCCCACTCGCAGGTCTTCGAATCGGTCGGCGAGCACGTTGACCACACCCTCGGGCGATCGCTCGAGCACTCCCCGCACGATGAGCGCGGGGGCGTCCCGTGCCACGCGGCGATAGCGGTTCCACACCCCGACCGAGCAGATCACGTTGACGAGGCCGTGCTCGTCTTCGAGGTTGAGGAATGTGACCCCGGATGCCGTGGCCGGCCGCTGCCGGTGGGTGACGAGTCCTCCCACCTCGATGCGCCGGCCGGTCTCGTGACCGCGGAGTTCGCGCGAGGTGAGCACGCCGCGGGCGTCGAGTCGGGAGCGGTAGTGGGTCATCGGATGGTCGTCGGTGGAGACCCCCGTCGCCCACAGGTCGGCCGCGAGGCGCTCGTAGCTGGTGGGGTCGGCGAACAGCGGCGGCTGCACCGCGATGAGGGAGTCGGGCAGGAACTCCGGTCGATCCATCGCGGCGGACCCCGCGAGCCAGATCGCCTCGCGGCGGCCGAGGCCGAGCCCTTCGAAGGCTCCGGCGGTCGCGAGCGCCTCGACCTGCACGGCGGTGATGCTCGTGCGCCGCACGAGGTCGCGCAGGTCGCGGAAGCTCCCTTCGGCCTCGCGCGCGGCGACGATGCGCTCGGCGACCTTCGCGCCGATGCCCTTGACCCCGGCGAGACCGAGACGCACCGAGGAGCGTCCGTCGCGGCGGTGGGCGGCGTATTCGTCGGGCGCGGAGATGTCGAACTCCCCCACCGGCGGCTGGTGGCGATCGGCGCACGCATCGAGCCCCGTCGGTCCCGGCATCCCCCCTTCGTCGACAGGCTCGAGCACGGCCTCGACGCCCGACAGGTGCAGGTCGGGTCGGCGCACCTCGACCCCGTGGCGCCGGGCGTCGTTCACGAGCGATGCCGGCGAGTAGAAGCCCATCGGCTGGGCGCGCAGCAGCCCGGCGAGGAACGCCGCCGGATAATGCAGCTTGATCCACGAGCTCGCGTAGACCAGCAGCCCGAACGACAGCGAGTGGGACTCGGCGAAGCCGAAGTTCGCGAACGCCTGGATCTTCGCGTAGATCGCGTCGGCGTCCTCTCCCAGGAGCCCGTTCGACGCCATCCCCGCGTACAGCTTCTCTTTCAGCGAGTCGATGCGTTCGACGCCGCGCTTCGAGCCCATCGCGCGGCGCAGCAGGTCGGCGTCCTCGCCGGTGAGCCCTCCGACGGCCATGCCCATCTGCATGAGCTGCTCCTGGAAGACCGGAATGCCGAGCGTGCGCTCGAGCACCGGTTCGAGCTTCGGGTGCGCGTAGGTGACCTCCTCGAGTCCGAGCTTGCGCTTGACGAACGGGTGCACGGCGCCGCCCTGGATGGGACCCGGACGGATCAGCGCGATCTCGATCACGAGGTCGTAGAAGCGTCGCGGCTGCAGGCGCGGAAGCAGCCCCATCTGCGCGCGGGACTCCACCTGGAACACCCCGATGGAGTCCGCCCGGCACAGCATGTCGTAGACCGCCTTCTCCTCCTTGGGGAGCGTCGAGAGCTCCCAGTCCTCCCCCGTCGAGGCGCGGATCATGTCGAAGCAGTACTGGAGGGCGGCCAGCATCCCCAGGCCCAGCAGGTCGAACTTGACCAGCCCCATCCAGGCGGCGTCGTCTTTGTCCCATTGGATGACCGTGCGGTTCTCCATGCGGGCGTGCTCGATCGGCACGACCTCGCCCACCGGCCGGTCGGTGAGCACCATGCCGCCGGAGTGGATGCCGAGATGACGCGGCGCCTTGAGCAGCTCGCCGGCGAACTCGAGCACACGGTCGGGGATGTCGTGACCCGGCCCGGTCTCGAGGTGCGCCCCCCACCCCTCGACCTGCTTGGACCAGGCGTCCTGCTGGCCGGGCGAGTGGCCGAGCGCCTTCGCCATGTCGCGCACGGCGTTCTTCGGCCGGTACTGGATGACGTTGGCGACCTGCGCGGCCCGGTCGCGCCCGTACTGCCCGTAGACCCATTGGATGATCTCTTCCCGGCGGTCGGAGTCGAAGTCGACGTCGATGTCGGGCTCTTCCTCGCGCAGGCTCGACAGGAACCGCTCGAACGGCAGGTCGTAGGCGATCGCGTCGACGGCGGTGATGTCGAGCAGGTAGCAGATCGCACTGTTGGCCGCGGAGCCGCGGCCCTGGCACAGGATGCCGCGGCGCCGCGCCTCCTGCACGATGCCGTGAACGATCAGGAAGTAGCCCGGGAAGTCCTTCAGCTCGATGACCCCGAGCTCCTTCTCGATGCGCGCCCGGTTGTCGTCCGTCAGGTCGGGGTACTTGCGGGGGACGGCGTCCCACACGAGCTGGCGCAGCCACGACATCGGCGTATGCCCCTCGGGCACCTTCTGCTTCGGCAGGGCGGGCTTCGCGCGCCGCAGCGGGAACGCGAGCTCGTCGGCGAGTGTGACGGTGCGGGCGACGGCATCCGGATGCCGCACGAACCGCTCCGCCATCTCGGCGCCCGATCGCAGGTGCGCTCCGGCGTGCGACGGCAGCCACCCGTCGAGTTCGTCGAGCCCGCGGTTCGCGCGCACGGCCGCCACCGCCGCCGCCAGCAGCTGCCGCCGCGGCACCGCGTAGTGCACGTTGTTCGTCGCCAGGAGCGGCAGCCCTCGCTCGCGGGCGAGGCCGGCGAGCGCGTCGTTGTCGCGGGTGTCGAGCGGGTTGCCGTGGTCGATGAGCTCGACGTGCACGGCGTCGCGTCCGAACAGCTCGACGAGGCGGTCCAGCTCGCGGGCAGCTCCGTCTGCCCCCTCCTCCGCCAGCGCACGGCGGACCGCCCCTTTGCGGCATCCGGTGAGCACCGCCCAGTGGTCGCGGCCCTGGTCGGCGAGCTCGTCGAGACGGTAGACGGGACGGCCCTTCTCGGCGCCCTGCAGCTGCGCGTGCGTGATGGCCCCGGCGAGGCGGTGGTAGCCCTCTTCGCCGCGTGCGAGCACGAGCAGGTGCGCCCCGACCGGATCGGCCGCACCGTTCTGCGGCTTCGGCAGCTCGAGCGACAGCTCGGCGCCGAACACGGTCTTGAGCTCGAGGGTCTCGGCAGCCTCGGCGAAGCGCACGATGCCGTAGAACCCGTCGTGGTCGGTCACCGCCAGCGCGTGCAGGCCGAGCCGTTCGGCCTCTTCGGCGAGTTCTTCAGGCGAGGAGGCGCCGTCGAGGAACGAGAACGACGAATGCGCGTGCAGTTCGGCGTACGGGATCGCTTCGGCGGGCCGCGGGATGCCCGGCGGCACGTACGGCCCTCGCTTGTGCGACCACGCCGGGCTGTCGCCTCCGTCGGCCCCCGCGGGGCGGCCGGTCGGACGACGCCGGTCGCTGAGCACGCGCTCCAGTTCGGACCACGGCACGGACGGGTTGTCGAACCCCATCAGCGCGCCCTCCCTCGGATGGCCGCGCGCCCCGTCTCGTCGCCGCGTCTGCGCGGTCGCCGACCCCGCGCGTCAGTCATAGGTCGCCTCCGCCGTCCAGCTGTCACCCTCGCACACCAGCAGCCAGGCGGCGCCGTCGGCGTCGACGACCTGGAACCGGTGCGCACGACGCGAGCGCGCGGCATCCCACGACCTCTCCACCACCGGCCACGGACCGGCCCACGCCTCGATCCGCCGCCGTCGCCCGCTCTCGATCAGCACCGTCGGCACGGCCGACACGCTCCCTCGCTCGTCGACGTCGATCAGCTCGCCTCCGAGCGCGCGCACGTCGACAGGGATCGGCTCGGCGAACACGGTCGTGGGCAGCGGGTCGGGAAGGCTCCCCGGCCACGGCCGTGCTCGCTGCGCCGCAAGGCCGTCGGGACCCGTGCCGTGGCGATCGCCCCACGGCACGAGCACCTGCCGTTCGACCAGCCAGCGGCCGCCGCCGATCGCCGGGGTGAGCACACCGCGGTGGCCGAGCATCGCCTGCACGCGCGACAGGGCGTGATGCACCTTCTCTTCCGGTCCGCCTCCGAAGATGGCGGGGGCATGGTGGGATGCCGCGTCCACCGCCTCGGGAGAGATCCGCACGAGCGCGACGCCGCTGCGCAGCGCCCTGTCTTCTCCCCCGCCGCCATGCGTGCCGACCTCTTCGGAGAGCTGCCAGCGCACCCGGTCGACGACCGCCGCGGCATCGAACGATCCGGGGTGCAGCCACACCCGCTCGCTGCGCTCCCCTCGGTCGCCGACGAGCTCGACGCGCAGTTCGGTGCAGACGAGATCGATCGCGCCGAGCCCCGCGATGAAGTCGTCGGCCGTGACCCTCATGCCGAACGCCACCTGATCGGCGATCTCGAGCGGGGGTTCGAACGCGATCTCGCGCTGCAGCTCGGGTGGTGGCGTGCGGGGCTGGACGGGTCGCGAGTCGAGTCCGCCGGCGAGCGAGTGAAGACGGATGCCGCGCTCCCCGAACCGTTCCCGGACCCGATCGGGAGGCAGGGCGGCGAACTCGCCGAGCGTCTGCACGCCCAGCCGTGCGAGCAGCCCGACGAGGTCGTCGGACGCCGACGGCGCTGCACCGCCGCCGAGGGAGGCGGCATCGAGCACCGACACCGACAGCGGGGCGAGGAAACCCGCCGCCCCGCCCGCCGGGATCACGCAGACCGGTTCGGCGATGCTCGTGCCGGACCTGGCTGCCTGCTCGGCCGTGAAGGGACCGTCCGCGATCCCCGCGCGCACGTCGCCCAGACCGAGTGCCCGCAGCGTGTCGAGCAGCACCCGTGCCGCCTCGGTCTCACCGCCGTAGTAGCGGGATGGGCCCTTCGCCCGCAGCGCGCACAGTCCGGGCCGCACGAGCTGCACACCGGGAACGCGCTCCTCGATCGCCGACACCACGGGGGCGAAGGCCCGATGATCGCGTGCGGCATCGGCGGGCACGACCGTGAGCCCGGGGCAGCGCGCCTGCGCGTCGCGTCGCCGTTGCCCACGTCGCACTCCCTCTGCCCGGGCCGCCGCCGAGCATGCCACGACGAGATTGCGCTCGACCACGGCGATCGGCCGGGACGGATCGAGGGGCGCGGAGGCATCCGCTCCGGCAGGCCGGGCCGGCGCATCCGGGCCGGCCGGAGCATCCGGTCCGGCCATGCCGGCACCCGCCCCCGCACCGGCCCCGTGCAGCAGCGCCGTCACCGGCCAGTCGGGGAACCACAGGACGAGACTGCGCACAGGAGAGTCCACGGCCATGTCAGCCCACCGCCCTGGCCTCGAGAGTCGCGTCGTCGGCATCGGCGCTCCAGTGCCCACCCGCCGGCACGGCGGCGAGCGTCGGCACCGGCTCGGCGACGGCGGCGATCGCCCCGGAGGCATCGGGCAGCAGCAGCCGCGACCGGCGCGGTCGTGGCCACCGCCGACTCGACGTCGTGACCGTGACCTCGCGCCCGGAGAGGTAGCCGTGGCCGCGGCCGACGCCCGTCCACTCCGGGGCCTCGACCTCGATCACCGCCTCGGCCTGCGGCCACGGCCCCTGCACGAGGAGGACCGCTCCACGATCCCGCAGCCGCGCCGCCAGTCGGGAGATCTCGGCGTCGGGCGCACGGCCGGACGGGCGGACCGCGACCACCGGCAGCACTTCGGCGATCGTGGCCGTGATCGCGAGCCACCGTGTGCCGGGCTCGGGGATGAGCACGAGCCGGGAGAGGTCGACCCCCAGTCGCTCTGCCGCTTCGGCGCCGAGCCGCGGCATCCCCACCACCCCGCACCACGACCCCGCCTGCGAGGGCAGCGACATGAGCGCGAGCAGCAGCGACGTGGAACGCGAGAGAGAATAGGCGGCGCCGGGACGCAGTCCGCCGCCCGGCAGGAGAGACGCCAGCGCCGAGTGCACGGGCAGCACCGGAGCGTCGAGACGACGACCCTGCACCCGCTCGAGCTGAGCGCGCAGGGACGCTACGTCTCCCGCCACGCCGGCACGATCGCGCACTGCCGTCATTCGAACATCCTAGAATCTTTGTTCTAATGAATCAATCCCAGGAATGACGTTACTTCGTACCTCCGACACACTGCGTGCGCTCGAGCGCCGTCACGTCTCCGCCGGTGCAAGAGCCCTCGACGCCACCCGCCGCCCAGGCAGCGCGCCGAGCGCGATCCCCGCCAGCACCAGAGCCACCCCGACCGCCTGCGGCACGCCGAACGCCTCCCCGGCGAGGAGCACGCCGAGCGCGACCCCGGTGACGGGATTGAGAAGGCCGATCACTCCGACGACCCCCGGCGCCAGATGGCGCAGCCCGGCGAACCACGCGGCGTAGGCGACCGCGGTGGCGATGAGCGTGACATACGCGAAGCCCAGCGTCGACTCGAGGGTGAGCACCGGCGGCGCACCCTCCACGAGCAGGGCGGCGGGCAGCAGCACGAGCGACCCCGCGACGAGCTGCCAGGCCGTCATCGGCAGCGCGGGCACGTCGCTCCCCCACCGAGCCGTGAGCACGAACCCGATCGACGAGGCGACCATGGCGCCGAGGGATGCCGCGACACCCCACGGATCCACCCCGCCGACGTCGACGCCGAACATGACGACGACGCCGATGAGCCCGATACCGGCACCGGCTACGGCCGCCGCGCGCGGACGACGACGGAGCAGCAGCCACGCGAACAGGAGCATGCACGCCGCCGACGTCGACATCAGCGTCGCCGCGAGGCTCGACGGCAGACGCTGGCCGGCGATGTAGACCAGCACGAAGAACCCGCCGACGTTGAGCGTGCCGAGCACGAGCGAGCGCCACCACCACGATCCTCGCGGCAGGACCCGCGCGGCCAGCAGCACGAGAAGTCCCGCCGGCAGCGCTCGCAGCACGCCGCCCCACAGCGGCGATTCCGGCGGGAGCAGGTTGCGCGTGACGACGTACGTGCTGCCCCAGGCGATCGGAGCGATCGCCGTCACCGCGATCCAGCGCCATCTTTTATCTTCCACGGAAGATACTTTATCTTACCGGGAAGATAAGATGGTGCGATGGATGCCGCTTCCGACGAACCGCTCGACCGCGTCGCCGAGATCCAGGAGGCGTGGCGCCGAGAGCGGCCCGATCTCGACCCCTCCCCGCAGGGGGTGATCGGCCGACTGCACCGCGTCGCGATCGAACTGACCGAGCGCCTCGTCGCCGTCTACGGAGAGTTCGGGCTCACCGAGGGCGAGTTCGACGTGCTGGCCACGCTGCGCCGCGCCGGCGAACCGTACGAGCACGCGGCGGGCGACCTCGCCGACCACACGCTCGTCACGACCGGCGGGCTGACCAAGCGCGTGGACCGCCTCGAGGCCCGCGGTCTCGTCGAGCGTCGTGCCGAGGCATCCGATGCCCGTCGTCGCCTCGTGCGGCTCACGCCCGAGGGTCGCGACCTCATCGACCGCGCCTTCACCGCGCACCTCGCGAACGAGCATCGCCTGGTGCAGGAGCTGGGAGAAGCGGATGCCGCAGCCCTCGAGCCGATCCTCACCCGCTGGCTGCGCGCACTCGACGCGCGCTGACTCAGGCGGCGAGTGCCAGGTAGGGCTCCCAGCTCGGCTCGCTGCGCTCGGTGCCTCGCACCGTCCACTGCGCACCGCGCGGCGGGTTCGGGGTGAAGCGGAGCTCCCACTTCATCTCCTGCGGGGTCCGATCGCCCTTGACGTTGTTGCACCGCAGACAGCACGCCACGAGGTTCTCCCACGAGTCGCCGCCGCCTCTCGAGCGTGGAAGCACGTGGTCGATCGTCGAAGCCGACGCTCCGCAGTACGCGCATCTGTGCGAGTCGCGGCGCAGCACCCCACGTCTGGTCACCGGCACGCGGCGTCCCCCGGGCACGCGCACATAGCGCGTCAGCACGATCACCGCGGGGCGATCGTAGGCACGTCTCGTGCCCCACACGGGTTCGCCATCGGTGTGCTCGATGACGGTGGCCTTCTCGTTCATCACGAGCACCAGCGCCCGCTTGAACGACACGACGGCGAGCGGCTCATAGCCCGCATTCAGCACCAGAGTGCGCATTGATCATCCTCTCGAATGGCCGGGACGGCTTCTCGGTATTCGACGTGCGACGATCGGTCCGCGCAGGGGCATGAAAAAAGGCGCTGTCTTATAGACAGCGCCTTGGAGCCACGGCGAGGCCGCGGCATCCACTCGTGCAATGCCGGAGGACGAGGCGTCCTAGCGCATCCATGGTTCGGATGCGAGGAATGCTGTCCATCGGCTCCCTCCGCTTCTCTCGCGTCGGAATCAGGCTAACGCACCACGGCAGGGCGAGGGCCGCAGGCGCGGATGAACGCCGCGTGGCGTGTCGGAGAACGAAGAATCCCCTCGAAGCGAGGCTTCGAGGGGATCGTTCGAGAAATCGTCAGCCGGCGTTGGCGTTGAGCCACGCGAGCGGATCGACGTTCCCACCGTTCATGTACACCTCGAAGTGCAGGTGGTTGGCGGTCGAGCGGCCCGTACTGCCGACGCACCCGATGACCTGGCCCACCTGCACGGTCTGGCCGGCGACCACCTTGCGGCAGCCGTAGCTCTGGTGGGCGTACAGCGTGTTGACGACCTGGCCGTTGATGACGTGGTCGATCGTGATCGCGACGCCATAGTCGTAATAGGCCTCGGACGAGACCTTCACCACACCGGCCGCCGCAGCGTAGATGGGCGTTCCGGCCGGCGCGACGAGGTCGATTCCTCGGTGCGCACCGCCGCGCGTGCCGTAGGTGTCGGTCAGCGTGTAACTCGTGAGCGGCCAGCGCACCGCGCCGGAGCCGGGGGCGACCATGTTGAGATCGATGTTGTAGCTCGTGGTCGTGGCGGTCTGCGCCGACAACCTGGCGCGCTCGGCAGCCGCTTCCGCAGCCTTCTTCTTCGCGATCTCGTCGGACGTCGTCGCGGAGTAGCTCTCGCGGGTCAGCTCGGCGCCGACGGCGTCGGAGGCGACGACGACCGACTGCGCGTCGTCGACAGCCATCTGCTGAAGGGTCATCGCCTCGTCCTTCTGCAGCACGCCGGCGAACGCGGGCATCGCGGCAGCGGCGACGAGGCCGCCGACGAGTGTGAGCGCGAAGAGGCTGCGCACCTGCTTCGCCGCACGCTTGGGCGCGCGGGTCGCGGGACGGGTCGTCACCGCGGTCGAGGTGGTCACCACCGGCGCGGCGGCCTTGGTCCGTCGTGCGGGGCTGCGGCGCGCGCGCGAACGACGAGACAGACTCGTCGCGTCACTCTGGGGCTCGTTCGCGAGCGAATCGTTGTGATCAGCCAAACTGTCCTCCGGCGCCTCGGCGCCGGAGGCGCTGGCTCGTCGGCATTCGGTGTCGGGGCACGATATGCGGGCTTCACCGTGTGGACGACGAGCCAGGGAGGCAATCCACGCGGGGTCCGGTCGGCGGGCTTCTCGCCTGGTGGACTTTTCGAGGCTACCCGAAGGTAACGAATAAGTCACGCTCATCCCCTGGCAAGTGCCTGGGGATGCCGCGTCACGGATGCCGCGGCATCCGCTCTCCGCGTCAGCGGCGGTCGTCGACGAGGAAGATGTGCGAGGCGACCTCGACGGGGAGCTCGAGTCCCTCGTCGGCATCGTCCATCTGCACGAGGACGTAGCCCTCGTTGTAGCGATACTCGCCGGACGCGCCAGGAACCACGCCGGCGCCCTTCAGCTGCTGAAGCAGCTCGGGGTCGACCTGAGCGGGTTCGGCAAGGCGTCGGACGGTGCCGGAGATGGGCTCGCCCGCCTCGTTGAGGCGGCGGACGAGTCCGACCACGCCCTGCTCGAAGCCGCCGGTCGGGACGTCACCGAGCTGGTCGAGGCCGGGGATCGGGTTGCCGTACGGCGACTCCGTCGGGTGGCCGAGCAGCTCGACGAGACGGCGTTCGACCTGCTCGCTCATCACGTGCTCCCACCGGCACGCCTCTTCGTGCACGTACGCCCAGTCGAGGCCGATCACGTCGGAGAGCAGCCGCTCGGCGAGACGGTGCTTGCGCATGACGTCGACGGCCTTCTGGCGGCCGGAGTCGGTGAGTTCGAGGCTGCGGTCCTCGGTCACGACCACGAGGCCGTCGCGCTCCATGCGGCCGATCGTCTGCGACACCGTCGGGCCGGAGTGGCCGAGGCGCTCCGAGATGCGCGCGCGCAGGGGAACGATGTTCTCCTCCTCGAGTTCGAGGATGGTGCGCAGGTACATCTCGGTGGTGTCGATCAGGTCGGTCATATGCGGTGTCCTCGTTCGTCTAAGGGGCAGAGACAGCCTATCCATTCCCCCGACACCGGGCTCCTGCCGCGAGTTCGGGTGGGGGCTTCAACAGGTCAACCACCGCTCCGCAGGAACGACCGACGCCGAACCGTCCTGCAGAACCCCGGTTGACCTTCCTGAGCGCGGCACGACGGCCATCCTCCCCGCCCCCGCCACGAGGGCTTCCCGACCCGCGCGGGCCAGTCACCGGTCCACTCCGCGCGCCCGGCATGCGAGGGCGGACGCGCGCGGCATGCGAGGGCGACGCGCGCCGTCTCGCTCCCATCCGGCTCACGCGCAGTCGCGCAGTACTCACGCAGCCCGATGCAGTCCCTGCGCCACGGCGCGCATGATCTGCTCCTGGACGTCGGGCCAATGATCGATCACTTGACCATACGTGAACCGGATCACATGGAATCCGAGAAGCATCAGCGCAGCATCATGGGCCACGTCTTCGGAACGCTGCTGTCCGACATGGTGCCCACCGTCGATCTGCACCGCGAGCCGCTCCCCGATGAGGAAATCGAGGCGGTGCCCGTGAATCCATATCTGCGAGCGGATCGGATGCCGCAACCACCGCAGCCGCGTCCGGAAGATCGTCTCGAGCCCCGAATCGGCGAAGGGGGTCGCCTCATCGAGCACCCGCCTGACGGCACCGGTCAGAGGCAGGCGTTCGAGCTCCGCCTTCTCCACGAGTCCGACGTTCAGCGCGGAGTCCCACACTGCCAGTGCCGTCTCGTGCGGCTGACACGCCGCGACCATGACGAGCGTGTTGAGGATGCCGTCCTCGAGCGTTCCCGCCGGCCGAGGCTCCGCCGGCCGCGACCAGTGCACGGTGGCCGTCGGGGAAGCGAGCTTCAGTCGCGAGGCGTTCTGCGCCACCCCGACATGTGGGCCGTCTTCGTCCAGCACCCACAGACCGAGGCGCTTCGCGCGAGTGATGCAGGTCAGCACCACTCCCGCCCGGGCCGCTGCGATGAGGTACGGATCGGCATCCGGAAGGGCCACCCAACCCCGTCGCGGCCTCAAGAGATATCCCGCCCTGATCGCCATGTCGATCGCGTACGAACTGATGCCTGCCTCGATGACCGAGACCTTGCGCGCGACACCGCCGAGGGCACGCAGCATGTGAACGGGATCCCGCATCCCTGAATACTCGTGCGCCACGACTTCGCCGGGCACGGATTCGTCGTCCGTTCTGAACAACTCACGTCTGAGGCATCCGATCACGCCCTTGTGGAGGAAGCGAGCGAACAGGTCGACGACCATTCCACGGGACCCAGCTCTCACTCAGCGCCCTGCAGAACGCCGCGTGACCTGTCAGACGCATGTGCACGCGGCGGCGGTCGAGCAGCACGGATGCCGCACCCACCCTCCGCCGCTTCTTCGGCCGCCGGCGCGCGACCCGATCCCGACAGGTCAACCGCGACTCCGCAGGACCCGATCCCCGCTCAGCCTCCTGCAAAAGCCCGGTTGACCTGTTGAAGGGTCCCGGGGAGGCTTCCCGACCCTCCCGCGGCTCACAAGCTCCTCGACGCGCGGCTCCTCCCCGCGCGGCTCCTCCCCCACAGGCTCCTCCCCGCGCGGCTCCTCCCCTCGCGCCCGCGGGCCGCGGGCGCTGCGTCACGACCCGTCATCCGGCGGCGAGGCGAATCGGGCGAGCCTAGAATCGAGCCATGCCCCACGTCGCGCTTCCCCGTGAGATCCTGCCCGCCGACGGACGCTTCGGCTGCGGTCCGTCGAAGGTGCGCGCCGACCACCTGGCCGCCCTCGCCGGACCTGGTTCGGTGCTGCTGGGCACGTCGCACCGCCAGGCGCCGGTCAAGGATCTCGTCGGTCAGGTGCGCGCCGAGCTCGCGGAGCTCTTCCGCCTGCCTGCCGGCTACGAGGTCATCCTCGGCAACGGCGGCTCGACCGCGTTCTGGGATGCCGCGGCGTTCGGCCTGATCGAGAAGCGCAGCCAGAACCTCGTGTTCGGCGAGTTCGGCGGCAAGTTCGCCGCCGCCGCGAAGGCGCCGTGGCTCGAGGCCCCCGATGTGCGCGAGGTGCCGGCAGGCACCCGCACCACCGCGGAGGCGGTCGAGGGCGTCGACGTCTACGCCTGGCCGCACAACGAGACCTCGACCGGCGTCAGCGCCCCGGTCGCGCGCGTGCAGGCAGACGCCGGCGCGCTCACCGTGATCGATGCCACCAGCGCCGCCGGCGGCATCGACTTCTCCGTCCACGAGGCCGACGTCTACTACTTCGCGCCCCAGAAGAACCTCGGCTCCGACGGCGGCCTGTGGTTCGCCCTCGTGTCGCCCGCGGCGATCGAGCGGATCGAGCGGATCGCGGCATCCGGCCGGTACATCCCGGAGTTCCTCAGCCTCAAGAACGCGCTCGACAACTCGCGCCTCAACCAGACGCTGAACACGCCCGCCCTCACGACGCTCTTCCTGCTCGACCGCCAGCTGGACTGGATCCGCGACAACGGCGGCCTTCAGTGGGCGGATGCCCGCACCCGCGAGTCGTCGCAGGCGCTGTACGACTGGGCCGAGGCATCCGCGTTCGCCACGCCCTTCGTGAGCGACCCGGCCGACCGCTCCCCCGTCGTCGTGACGATCGACTTCGACGACAGCGTCGACGCCGCGGCCGTCGCGAAGAGCCTGCGCCACAACGGGATCGTCGACACCGAGCCCTACCGCAAGCTCGGGCGCAATCAGCTGCGCGTCGCGACGTTCGTCTCGATCGATCCCGACGACGTGCGTCAGCTGATCAAGTCGATCGACTACACGGTCGAGCGCCTCGGCTGACGCGAGCGCCTCGGCTGACGCCGGCGGGGAGCACGCTCAGACGAGCGGTGACGGAACGGGCTCGAGCACCGAGGCGACGATCGCCTCGATCGCGAACTCCGACGCGCGGCCCAGGTCGAGCGAGGTCGGATCGAGCAGCCACTGCACCTGCAGTCCGTCCATGACGGCGAGGATGCTGGTCGACGCGTAGGCGACCGTCGCCGGTTCGCGGATGCCGCGCTCGGCGCACACGACGGCGAACGCGTGGGCGACCTCTGCGCGCAGCGTCTCGTACCGCTTCTGGAAGAACTCGCGCCCGGGGTGGTCGTCGGTCACCGACTCGGCCGACAGCACGGCGTACGCCTGCACGATGCCGGGTCGTTCGGCGTTCGCGAACGCGGTGCGCACGAGGTGCCGGAAGAGGTCCATCCCGTCGGGGATGTGCTGCTCGGCGAGGTCGGCGACATCGGTTTCATCACGATGCTTCAGAACCTCGAGCAGCAGGGCGTCCTTGGAGCCGAAGTGATGGAGGATGCCTGCATGGGTCATGCCGACCTGGTCGGCGATCTCCTGGAGCGTTCCGCCGGTGAACCCCTTGGCGCCGAAGATGTCGGTCGCGGCGTCGAGGATGTCGCGTCGGCGCAGCAGTGTCTCGGGTCGCGAACGCGGCTGCCTGCGCTGCTCGACCATCGGCCCTCACCCCCTCGACTCGTCCGGCGGATCAAGAGTCTACGCACGAGTCGGACACGCGTGGTGCAACCGCGCTTGCATTAGTTACTTACTTGCACGTAAGTTGATTCCGCAATCACCCCCACGACGACGCCGTCGACTCTGTGAGCACGATGACGTCCCCTCACGAAGGAGAAGCAATGAGGCTTAGGTCTTCCCTCGTCGCCGTCGGCATCGCCGCGGCGATCGTGCTGACCGGCTGCGCAGCAGGCAGCACAGACTCCGGCGATTCCGAACCCGGCGCGGCGCTCACCATCGCCAAGCCGGACGGTGCGATCACCACCGAGTCGAACAACCCCTACCTGGGCGACTCGTCCGCCTCGAAGTACGCCTACGGCAAGGTCATCTTCGAGTCGCTCGCCCTCGTCAACCCGACCGGCGACCTCGGCACCACCCCGTGGCTCGCCGAAGAAGTCACGTGGAACGACGACTACACCCAGCTCACCGCGAAGGCGCGCAGCGGCGTGAAGTGGAGCGACGGCGAGGACTTCACCGCCGACGACATCGCGTTCTCGTTCAACCAGGTGCTCGACGGCAAGCTCAACGACACCAACGCGCTCGACCTGAAGAGCGTCAGCGTCGACGGCGACACCGTCACCATCGACTTCAACAGCTCGAAGTACACCCAGCAGGCCCGCGTGCTGCACTTCCAGATCGTGCCCGAGCACATCTGGGCCGACATCGCAGACCCCAACACCGACCCGCTCACGGGCGAGGGTCAGGTCGTCGGCACCGGTCCGTATGTGCTCGACTCGTGGACGACCGAGTCGGTCACCCTCACCGCGAACCCCGACTACTGGGGCGGCGAGCTGACGGTCCCCGAGCTGCACTACGTCTCCTACGGCGACAACGCCGCTCTGACCACGGCTCTGGCCACCGGTGAAGCGGATTGGGCGCAGGCATTCATCCCGCAGATCGAGGACAGCTACCTGTCGGCCGACCCCGACAACCAGTTCCTCGTCTCGCCGACCGCCGGCGCCGGAACGCTGTTCATGAACCTGCAGACCAAGCCGTTCAACAACCCGGCGCTCCGCGAGGCGCTCGCGTGGACGATCGACCGCCAGGCCTACGTCGACATCGCCCGCGAAGGCGCGAGCGAGGCCGTGTGGAGCGTGACCGGTCTGGGCGCGCTGCTCGACGACGAGATCATCCCCGAGTACGCCGGGCAGGAGTACTCGGTCGACATCGACAAGGCCCGCGAGGTCCTCACCGACGCCGGCTACACGTGGGAGGGCGAGACCCTCATCGACCCGGACGGCGAGGCCGTCACGTTCTCGATCTCGGTCCCTGCGGGCTGGAGCGACTGGAACACCGAGCAGGCCCTCATCGCCGAAGAGCTCAAGGAGGGCCTCGGCATCGAGGTCAAGATCGATCAGCCCGACTGGGGTGGCTGGGATGCCGCGCGCCAGGAAGGCACCTTCCAGGCGATCATCCACTGGCTCGAGGACACCGGCAACGCGTACGGCCTCTACACCTCCACGATGGACCCGAAGTGGATCGTCGACAACAAGGCGGCGTTCAACTTCGGCCGCTTCGACGACCCGGCCGTGACCGAGGCGCTCAACACCTACGCCAACGCCGCGACCGACGCCGACCGTGAAGCCGCTCTCGCGGTGATTCAGACGGCCTTCGTCGAGAACGTGCCGGCCATCCCGCTGGGGGCGCACCCGCTCCTGGGCGAGTTCAACACGCGCAACTACGTCGGTTGGCCGTCGGAGGAGGACCAGTACGCCTCCGCCGACCCGACGCAGCCCGCGATCGTGCAGATCCTCACCCAGCTGCAGCCCGCCGACTGACGCACGTCGGGCGGGGCGGATGCCGCGGCATCCGCCCCGCCCGCACGTCGGTCCTCATGAAAGCCTGGCCCCATCGATGAGAGATTCCCTGCTCTCCGTCCACGACTTCTCGATCGTCTACGACGTCGATCCCCCCGTGAGGGCGGTGAAGAACGTCACCCTCGAACTCCAGCGCGGTGAGATCCTCGGACTCGCCGGCGAGAGCGGGTGCGGCAAGACCACGCTCGCCTACGGCGTCCAGCGCCTTCTCAAGCCGCCGGCCGTGATCACGAGCGGCTCCGTCACGTTCCACGACGCGACCGGCGTCGACATCGACGTCAACGGTCTCGAACCCGAAGACATGCGCCGATTCCGCTGGGACAAGATCTCGATGGTCTTCCAGGGCGCGATGAACTCGCTCAACCCCGTCGCCACCATCGGCTCCCAGCTCGACGACGTCTTCGAAGTCCACCGCCCCGACCTCTCGCGTCGCGAACGGCGCGCGGCTGTCGTCGAGCTGCTCGAGATCGTCAAGGTCGGCGCGCAGCGCTACCGCTCCTACCCCCACGAGCTGTCGGGAGGCATGCGCCAGCGCGTCATGATCGCCATGGCGCTCGCACTGCGTCCGCAGCTCATGGTGATGGACGAGCCCACGACCGCCCTCGACGTGCTCGTTCAGCGCGAGATCCTGCGACAGATCTCTCACCTGCGCCACGA
Organism: Microbacterium sp. SSM24; assembly: GCF_025989145.1. NCBI lineage: Bacteria > Bacillati > Actinomycetota > Actinomycetes > Micrococcales > Microbacteriaceae > Microbacterium > Microbacterium sp. SSM24. The sequence goes on from NZ_JAPDNQ010000001.1 coordinate 268,775, forward strand.
GTTCGGCTTCTCGGTGATCTTCATCACCCATGACCTTCCGCTCCTCCTCGAGATCAGCGATCGCATCGCGATCATGCGCGATGGCGAGATCATCGAGCTCGACACGGCGGAACGCGTCTGGACCGACCCGCAGACCGACTACACGCGGACGCTCCTCGCCTCATTCCCGCGACTCACCGGAGAGAGGGGGGTGGTCCACCGATGACCGTCCTCGAGTTCGACGCCGTCACCAAGGTGTACGCCGTGCGCGGCGCCGGTGAGATGAAGGCCCTCGACGATGTGAGCTTCACGCTCCGCTCGGGTCAGACCATCGGCCTCGTCGGCCAGTCCGGCAGCGGCAAGTCGACGATCGCGAAGATCCTCACGCAGCTCGAGACGCCGACGAGCGGCGAGGTGCGCCTCGACGGCGAGCCGCTCCCCCGCCGCGGGAAGGCGCTGCGCGCGTATCGCCAGCAGCTGCGCATGGTGTTCCAGGACCCGTTCGCATCGCTGAACCCCTACCACTCGATCCGCTACGCGATCCAGCGCCCGCTCCAGCTCGACGAGGTGGTCCCCAAGGACCAGCTCGATCACGAGGTGCGCCGCCTGCTCGACCGCGTGCGGCTCGACGCCGACGCGGTGATCGACCGTCGCCCGCACGAGCTGTCGGGCGGCCAGCGCCAGCGCGTCGCGATCGCCCGCGCCCTGGCATCCCGTCCCCGCCTGCTCGTCGCCGACGAGCCCGTCTCGATGCTCGACGTGTCGATCCGCCTCGGGGTGCTCAACCTGCTCGCCGATCTGCAGCGCGAGGAAGGACTCGGCGTGCTGTACATCACGCACGATCTCGCCACGGCGCGCCACTTCAGCGACGAGATCCTGGTGCTCAACCAGGGAAGGGTCGTCGAACGCGGAACCGCCGACGACGTGATCCTGCGCCCGCAGAGCCCGTACACGCAGGAGCTGCGCGCGGCATCCCCTGATCCCGATACCTACTTCGCGCACGCCGCGGGCATTCTCGGAGGTGAGAAGTGAGCGCCGTCGCCCCCCAGCTCCCGGCCCCGGACTTCGACGCGATCGAGGCGGGCACCACCGCGACCGGCGCCGTCAAGGGCCGCGCGCGCGTCCCGTGGCGCTTCCTCGGCAACCGCGTGCTGTTCTACCTGTTCACGCTGTGGGCGGCCATCACGATCAACTTCTTCCTGCCGCGGCTGATGAAGGGCGACGCGGTGACCGCGTACCTCGCCCGCAACCGGAACGTCTCTCCCGAGGCCGCTGAAGCGCTGCGTGCCCTTCTCGGCCTCGACACCGACAAGTCCCTGTGGCAGCAGTACCTCGACTACTGGGGCCTGCTGCTGCGCGGCGACCTCGGGATCTCGCTGCTGCACGGCATGCGCCCGGTCACCGAGGTCGTCGGCCAATCGCTGATCTGGACCGTGTGCCTCGTCGGCTTCGCGACGCTCGTCGCCTTCGCGATCGGCACCATCGGCGGCGCGATCGTCGGATGGCGCCGCGGCAGTCGGCTCGACGCGCTCATCCCGATCACGACGTTCCTGAGCACGATCCCCTACTTCTGGCTCGGGCTGCTCGCGATCTCCATCTTCTCTGTGACGCTCGGCTGGTTCCCCATAGGCAAGGCGTACGGCGTCGGAGTGGTGCCGGAGTGGTCGTGGGAGTTCATCGGAGACGTCCTCCATCACGGCTTCCTTCCCGCGGCGACCATCATCATCGCGTCACTGGGCGGGTGGATGCTGGGCATGCGCAACATGATGCTCACGGTGCTCGACGAGGACTACGTCACGGTCGCCCAGGCCAAGGGGATGCCGAACAGCCGCGTGCTGTGGCGCTACGCCGCGCGCAATGCCGTGCTCCCCCAGATCCAGAGCTTCGCTCTCGCGCTCGGCTTCATCGTCGGCGGCACGATCGTGATGGAGATGGTGTTCAGCTATCCGGGCGTCGGCAAGCTGCTGCTCGACGCCACGAACGCGAAGGACTACGCCCTGATGCAGGGGGTGTTCCTCGTGCTCACCATCTCGGTGCTGCTGGCGAACCTCCTGGCCGACGTCGCCTACGGATTCCTCGACCCGCGCACGCGCCAGACGGAGGCCTGAACATGGACACCATCGTCAACGACACCACGTCGCAGCGGTCCGCGAACGCCCCCGCGACCGCGACCGTCCGCACCCCGGGAACCGCCGCCGCGAGTCGCCCGCCCAAGAAGCCGACCTTCTGGTCCAGGCTGGGCTCGGCCTTCGCGATGTTCCGCAACGGCAAATCGATCGCCGGCCTGTCGATCCTGGGCTTCTTCGTCCTCGTCGCGATCTTCGCGGACGTGCTGGCCCCGTACTCGCCGACGAAGGTCGACAACACGGCGCGGTTCCAGCCGCCCTCGGCGGCGCACTGGCTCGGCACGACCCACATCGGCGAAGACGTGCTGAGCCAGGTCATCCACGGCACGCGCGGCGTCATCGTGGTCGGCTTCCTGGCCGCGATCATCGCGACCGTGATCGCGGTCGTGGTCGGTGTCATGTCGGGCTACCTGCGCGGGTGGCGCAGCGAGGGCCTGTCCGCACTCACGAACGTGTTCCTCGTCATCCCCGGCATCCCGCTGATCATCATCGTGGCGTCGATGTTCGACGACCCGCCGCTCATCCTCATCGCGGGAGTCCTCGGTCTCATCGGATGGGCGTGGGGTGCGAGGGTGCTGCGGGCACAGACGATGTCGCTGCGCAGTCGCGACTTCGTGCAGGCGGCGCGAGCCAACGGCGAGCCGCTGCACCGCATCATCACGGTCGAGATGCTGCCGAACCTCATGGCGCTCATCGCCGCGAGCTTCGTGGGAACGGTGACCGCCGCGATCATCGGGCTCACGACGCTGTCGTACATCGGCATCATCCCCGTCACGACCTACAACTGGGGCACGATCCTCAACTGGGCGAGCGCGCAGGGCGCGTTCCGCCAGGGGCAGTGGTGGTGGTTCATGCCTCCCGGCCTCTGCATCGCCGCGATCGGCGTCGCCCTCTCGCTCATCAACTTCGGCATCGACGAGTACGTCAACCCCCGTCTGCGCTCGGCCGGCGAGCGCGCCCGAGCCCTCAAGAAGAAGGGCATGAACGTCAACGACACCGTCACGGCCGTTCGCACCGAGCCCGCGACATCTCGACAGGAGAAGCAGTGACCAACGCCCCCTACCTCGACCCCGCTCTCCCGGTCGAGGCGCGGATCGCCGATCTGCTGGCCCGCATGACCCGCGAGGAGAAGGTCGGGCAGATGCTGCAGCTCGACGCCCGCGAGGACCTCGACGACCAGATCCTGCGGATGCACGCCGGATCGATCCTGCATGCCTCGCCCGCGCGCGTCCTGCGCGCCCGGGACCTGACGCTCCGCACGCGCCTGCAGATCCCGCTGCTCGTCGGCGAGGACTGCATCCACGGTCACGCGTTCTGGGAGGGCGGCACCGTCTTCCCGACGCAGCTGGGCATGGCGGCGACGTGGGATGCCGCGCTCGTCGAGCAGGTGGCGAGGGCGACCGCCGCCGAGGTGTCGGCGACCGGCATCCACTGGACCTTCTCGCCGGTGCTGTGCATCGCGCGCGACCTGCGCTGGGGCCGCATCGACGAGACCTTCGGCGAGGACCCGTACCTGATCGGCGAGCTCGCCTCCGCGATGGTGCGCGGCTATCAGGGCGGCGGACTCGACGACCCCGACGCGATCCTCGCGACAGCCAAGCACTTCGCGGGCTACTCCGAGACCCAGGGGGGCCGCGACGCGAGCGAGGCCGACATCTCGCGCCGGAAGCTCCGCTCGTGGTTCCTGCCGCCGTTCGAGCGCGTCGCCCGTGAGGGATGCCGCACCTTCATGCTCGGGTACCAGACCACCGACGGCGTGCCGATCACGGTCAACGACTGGCTGCTCAACGACGTGCTCCGCGGCGAGTGGGGCTACACCGGCACGCTCATCACGGACTGGGACAACGTCGGCCGCATGGTGTGGGAGCAGAAGGTCCAGCCCGACTACGCCCATGCCGCCGCCGCGGCGGTCAAGGCCGGCAACGACATGGTCATGACCACGCCGGGCTTCTTCCCGGGCGCGATCGAGGCGATCGAGCGGGGGCTGATGGCCGAGGCCGATCTGGATCGCGCCGTGTCGCGCATCCTCCGTCTGAAGTTCGAGTTCGGCCTGTTCGAGAACCCTCGCCTTCCCGACGCGGAGCGCATCGAGACGGTGATCGGCAGCGCCGCGCACGTCGCCCTCAACCTCGAGACCGCGCGCCGCTCGCTCGTGCTCCTCCGCAACGACGGCACGCTCCCCCTCGTCACCGACGAAGGGCCGCGCCGCGTCGCGGTGGTCGGGCCGCTCGCCGATGACGCGCAGACGCAGCTCGGCGACTGGGCCGGTTCATCGGGCCAGGTCGACTGGCTGCCCGACGGGCAGCCCCGCGCGCTCATCACGACGGTGCTCGACGGATTGCGCGCGCACGCACCGTCGACGTGGGAGGTGACGCACGCGCAGGGTGCCGGCATCCTGACCCTGAAGGCCGACCCCGAGGGCGAGTTCTTCCCGGACGGACAGCCGCGCCCGCAGGTCGTCGTCCCCGCCGCGCCCGATGCCGCGCTGATCGCCGAAGCGGTCGCCGCCGCCGAAGCAGCCGATTACGTCGTCGCCGTCGTGGGCGACCGCGTCGAGCTCGTCGGAGAGGGCCGCTCGACGGCGACCCTCGAGCTGCTCGGAGGCCAGCAGGCGCTCCTCGAGGCCCTCGCCGCGACCGGCAAGCCCGTGATCGTCGTCCTGCTCGCGTCGAAGCCCCTCGTGCTGCCCGCTTCGGTGACGGATGCCGCGGCCCTGGTCTGGACCGCGAACCCCGGCATGGAAGGCGGCCGGGCCATCGCCGAGCTGCTGCTCGGGCTCATCGAGCCCTCCGGACGGCTGCCCATCTCGTTCGCCCGCCACGTCGGCCAGCAGCCGACGTACTACAACCAGCTGCGCGGCCAGCACGGCACGCGCTATGCGGACCTCACGCAGAGCCCCGCCCATGCGTTCGGAGAGGGGCTCTCCTACACGACCGTGGAGTACTCCGACCTGCGCATCCAGGCGAGCGACCTGGACGAGACGGACACGGTCCGCGCCACGGTCACGCTGCGCAACACCGGGTCCCGCCCGGCGCGCGAGGTCGTTCAGGCCTACGTGCGCGACACCGTCACGTCGGTCAGCTGGGCCGACAGAGAACTCAAGGGGTTCACCGTCGTCGACGTCGAGCAGGGCGCCGAGGCGACGGTCGAGCTCGCGATCCCCGTCAGCGACTGCACGATCGTGGATGCCGGTGGCCGCCGCATCGTCGAGGCCGGCGAGTTCGAACTGCTGGTGGGTCCGTCCTCACGCGAGGGCGCCCTCCTCAGCGCGCGCTTCTCGGTGTCGGCCCGAGCGGCCGAGCGCACGGTCGAGCTGGTGACCGGGGCCGCGCTCACCCCTTGAACCCCGGGGGCGGCGGCGCGGCGAGTCACTCCTCCGCGTCGTCGTCCTCGTCGGATTCGTCCTCGTCGTCGGAGTCGTCCTCGTCGTCCTCGGACTCGTCATCGTCGTCGGACTCGTCCTCGTCGGAGTCGTCGTCCTCGTCGGAGTCGTCGTCCTCGTCGTCGTCTGCCGAGTCGTCGAGCTCGTCGATGTCGACGCCGTCCAGATCGCCGGCGTGCAGGATCGGAGACCCGTCGTCGTCGAAGTCGGCGGCGTCCAGGTCGTCGACGTCGTCGAGATCCTCGTCGTCCTCGTCGGAATCGTCCTCGTCGGACTCATCGTCCGACGCGTGCGGCGACTCGGAGAGTGCGATCTGCGCGGCCTGGTAGTCGGCGAGCCGCACAGCCCACGGCACCCAGTCGGGCGCGAGCAGCGCGTCGTCGCCGGGCATCAGCTCGACTTCGAGCACGGTGGGCTGTTCGCCTTCGACGCGTGCCAGGCTGACCGTCCAGAACCACCCGGGGTATCCCGCGAGCAGGTTCTCGAAGCTCAGCGACACGACACCGTCCGGCTCGAGGCGGTATCCCGCGGGGTCGCCGATGGTCGCCGCGGGCGTGATCTCCCGCAGCGCGGCGAGCGCGAGGTCGTGGGACTCGAGCAGCGCGGGGTCGGGATCGACGACGGGCGCCGGGGTGGCGGCATCCGTCTCGTCGACGACGACCTCTTCGGGCATCGCCTCGGCGGGAGCGTCGGCCGGCTCAGGCGTCGAGTTCATCCGCCACCTTGCGCAGCACGGCCGCGACCTTCTTGGCGTGGGCGCCGGCGGGGTAGCGGCCGTGACGCAGGTCGCCGCCGATCCCGTCGAGCAGCTTCACGAGGTCCTCGACGATGATCGCCATGTCGTCCGCGGGCTTGCGCGAACGCTTGGCCAGGCTCACCGGCGCCTCGAGGACGCGGACCGACAGCGCCTGGAGTCCGCGCTTGCCGTCGGCGACGCCGAACTCGAGCCGCGTGCCGGCCTTGGGCGCAGGGGTGCCCGCGGGCAGGGCCGTGGCGTGCAGGAAGACGTCCTGGCCGTCGTCGGTGGTGACGAAGCCGAACCCCTTCTCCTCGTCGTAGAACCTGACCTTGCCGGTGGGCATCGGAACCTCGCTGTGTACGGTGCCGCCGAGCGGCGGGCATGACGGAACAGGGATCGAAGGATCCCCGCCCCCCAAGCCTACGGCAACGGGCGTCGCCGACGTCCGCGCGAATCCGCCTGGCACTAGGCTGTAGCGGATGAGCACGAACACCCCGGGCGAGGACGTCCCCGTCCGCCGGATCGACCGCATCCTGGCCTTCATGTCGCTGGGACTCCTCGTGCTGTCGATCCTCAGCTTCTTCGCGATCATGATCGCCTCGTCCTCCGGCGCCGATATGGCGTCGGGCATCTGGCCGCTGGTGGGAGTGCTGGTCTACGTCGCGCCGATCATCGCCTTCGCGATGATGCTCGCCGTCCTCATCATGAGCTTCGTGCGGAGGTCACGAGCCAACCGAGGAGGCTGAGTGGTCTCCGACGAGCGCGCGCTCGCGACCTGGCTCGCCGGTCGCGACGACACCGACGTGGCCGCGACGCTCGCGGCCCGCGGGATCTCTGCGTCCGCCGCCTGGAACGACTTCTTCGACGCCGCCGAGGCCCTGCTCGATCCGGCATCCGTCGACCGCGCACTCGTGAGGCTCCCCCGCGCCGCGCTCGCCGCGCTGTCCGCCGGTGCGGCCGCACCGCACCCCGCCCTCACGGATCTCGCCCTGACGGATCTCGCCCTCACGGATGACGCCGGGCGCCCGTACGCGCCGATCGCCGAGCGGGTGGCCGCGCTCCGGTCGACCCACCCCGACGCGTTCGGCGCCGTCGACCCGGCTCCGTCGCGCGTGCCGGCCGACGACCGCGCTGCGGCGGCAGCGGCGGAGCGCGCCTTCACGACTGCCGGTTCGCTGGCCGACGTGCTGCTGGCCGGCCTCCACGTGCCGTTCGCGCGCACGGGCGCGGGCTCGGTCACCGCAGCCGATCGCAAGCGTCTCACCGAAGCGGGCGCGATCCGCGACGACGACGATCTCGAAGATCTCCTCGCCGCGGCGAGCGCCGCGGGTCTGGCGGTGCCGGCCGAGCGGACGTGGCTGGTGACGGATGCCGGGGAGAAGTGGCTCGCCGCGCCGACGACCGAGCGCTGGGCGCGCATCGCCGAAGGCTTCCGCAGCTCGCTCCCCGCGGGCCTGCGCGCTCCGGACGGGGGCGTCCTCGATCCCGCGACGTGGGAGAGCGCGTATCCGCTCGACCCGGAGTGGCCCGACCGGGTGGCGCGCTACCGCCGCATCGGCCGGCAATGGGGCCTGCTCGCCGCTGATCCTGCCGAGTTCGCGTGGACGACGGCCCTGCGCGAGGGCGCACCGGCCGATCCGACGGGGCTCGCCGCGCATCTCCCGGCCGAGATCGATCGCGTCTACCTCCAGGCCGACCTGACGGCGATCGCGCCAGGCCCGCTGGCACCGGCGCTCGACCTCCGCCTCCGGGGCGTCGCCGCGCGAGAGTCCCGCGCTCAGGCGTCCACCTACCGGTTCACCGCCGAGTCGCTGGGTGCCGGCATGACCGAGGGCGAGACCGCGGAGTCGATCAGCGCCTTCCTGTCGACCCTGTCGCTGACCGGCATCCCGCAGCCCCTCGCCTACCTCATCGAGAGCACCGCCGCCCGCCACGGGCTGGTGCGGGTCGGTCTGGACGCCGCCACCGGCCGGACCCGCATCGAGACGGCTGACGCCTCGCTGCGCGACACCATCGCGGTCGATCAGGCGCTGCGACCCCTGGGCCTCCTGCCCGACGCCGACGGCCTCGTCTCACGCGCCCCCCGCGACGCCGTCTACTGGTCCCTCGCCGACGCGCGCTATCCCGTCGTCGCGCTCGACGACGACGGAACCCCCGAACTCGTGCGACGCCGGGCGGGCACCGCGGTCCCCCCTCCGCCACCGACTCCGTCGCAGACGTACGCGCGCCTCATCGCAACGCTCCGCGGCGGCCACGGCACCGACGGCGAGGAGGGCTGGCTCGGTCGCGAACTCGAGCAGGCGGTGCGCGCGCGGAGCGAGATCGTCGTGGTGGTGCGGATGCCGGACGGCTCCGAGCGCGCGTTCACCCTCGAAGCATCCGGACTCGGCGGCGGGCGGCTGCGGGGGCGCGACCGCGCTGCCGACATCGAGCGGACCCTGCCGGTGTCGAGCATCATCTCGGTCCGGCCGGCCTGACGCGCCGTCCTCGTCCTGGGCTCACGTAGACTGGCACGTTATGGCTGACGGCCCCCTCATCGTCCAGAGCGATCGCACCGTGCTGCTCGAAGTCGCCCACCCTGATGCGGAGAGCGCGCGCCACGAGCTCGCCATCTTCGCCGAGCTGGAGCGCGCCCCCGAGCACATCCACACGTACCGCATCACGCGGCTCGGGCTGTGGAACGCCCGCGCGGCGGGCCATGACGCCGCCGATATGCTCGCGACGCTCGACCGCTGGTCGCGCTTCCCCGTGCCGCCGTCGGTGTCGATCGACATCGCCGAGACCGTCGGCCGCTACGGCCGCCTCGTGATCGAGCGCACGCCCGTCGCCGAGGACGGCTCGGGGGGCGAGCTGGTGCTGCGGTCGACGGATGCCGCGGTCCTGGCCGAGGTCTCGAAGAACAAGCGCATCCAGCCCCTGCTCATCGGGCGTCCCTCCCCCGACACGTTCGTCGTCGATGCATGGGCGCGCGGGCACATCAAGCAGGAGCTGCTGAAGATCGGCTGGCCCGCGGAGGATCTCGCCGGATACACGCCGGGGACGCCGCATCCGATCGATCTCGCGGAGGACGGGTGGCATCTGCGCCCGTACCAGCGGCAGGCGGTCGACATCTTCAGCGACGGCGGGTCCGGCGTCGTCGTGCTCCCCTGCGGTGCCGGCAAGACGCTCGTCGGCGCGGGTGCGATGGCGGCGACCCGCACGACGACGCTGATCCTCGTGACGAACACGGTCAGCGCCCGGCAGTGGCGTGACGAGCTGCTCAAGCGCACCTCGCTCACTCCGGAGGAGATCGGCGAGTACTCCGGCCAGGTCAAGGAGGTCAAGCCGGTCACGATCGCGACCTACCAGATCCTCACCGCCAAGCGGAAAGGCCAGTACGCGCACCTCGCGCTGCTGGACGCGCTCGACTGGGGCCTCATCGTCTACGACGAGGTGCACCTGCTCCCGGCACCCGTGTTCAAGCTCACTGCGGACCTGCAGGCGCGTCGGCGTCTCGGGCTGACGGCCACCCTGGTGCGCGAGGACGGTCGCGAAGGCGACGTCTTCAGCCTCATCGGACCCAAGCGGTTCGACGCCCCGTGGAAGGAGATCGAGGCCCAGGGCTTCATCTCCCCCGCCGTCTGCTACGAGGTGCGCGTCGACCTCCCGGCCGGCGATCGGCTCGAGTACGCCGCTGCAGCCGACGACGAGCGCTACCGGCTCGCCGCGACCGCTCCGGCCAAGATCGGCGTCGTGCGCCGGCTGGTCGAGCGCCACGCCGGCGAGCGGATCCTCGTCATCGGCCAGTACCTCGACCAGATCGACGTGCTCGCCGAGGCGCTGGGGGCGCCGAAGATCACCGGTGCGACTCCGGTCGATGAGCGGGAAGAGCTCTACCAGGCGTTCCGCGTCGGAGAGATCTCGCTCCTGGTCGTGTCGAAGGTGGCCAACTTCTCGATCGACCTGCCCGAGGCATCCGTCGCCATTCAGGTGTCGGGTTCGTTCGGCTCGCGCCAGGAGGAGGCGCAGCGGCTCGGACGCCTGCTGCGGCCGAAGGAGTCCGGCCGCACCGCGAGCTTCTACACCCTCATCGCGCGCGACACCGTCGACCAGGACTTCGCGCAGAACCGGCAGCGCTTCCTCGCCGAGCAGGGCTACGCGTACACGATCCTCGACGCCGACGGCATCGCCGCCTGACCTCTCCGGATCGCCGAGGGCGCGCGCACGGCGGATCCCCCGATCGGCGCGTCTTCGTGCACGTGGCACGACGAGCTCACGCCAGGAGGAACCGGCCGATCCGCCGGGCGACCTCCTCCGGCTCGTCGTCGACGAGGAAGTGCGCGCCACCGGGGACGAACTCGACGGTCGTGCGGGGCGCATCATCCGACGGCACGCGCATCGCGTCTCGCGGCAGCAGCGCGTCCGAGGCGCCGAACAGCAGGAGCGTCGGGGTGCGCAGGACGCGCCCGCGGTACGCGCCATTCATCATCCTCACGAATCCGGGCAGGATGAGTCCGCGATAGAGCTTGGACGCCGCCTGAGCCCGAGCGGGCTCGCGCAGCGCCGCGACATACGCCGTCACATCCGCGTCGTCCATCGGCCGGGTCCAGAACCCGCGGAGCAGCCAGTGCGCGAGTCGCTGCCGGCCACGTGAGAGCAGCATCGGACCGAGTCCGGGCGTGGCGATGACCCACTGGAACCACAGGTGCGGCATGGCCTTGCCCATCCCGATCGCAAGGGCGCGGTTCATGCGGAGGTAGGGCGCGGGAACGGCGATCGCCACGTATCGTCGGATGCGCTCGGGGTGGTCGAGGCACAGGTCGAATCCGACGAGCGCACTCCAGTCGTGGGCGACCAGGTCGACCCGGTCGAGGCCGAGCGCGTCGAGCAGGGCGAGGACGTCCTGCACGACGGTGGGCGCATCGTACCCCGACGGCGGGGCGTCTGTGAGTCCGGCTCCGCGCAGATCGGGCGCGATGAGGTGCGCACGGCGCTGCAGGACCTCCATCACCGGCGCCCACTCGCGAGAGCTCTCCGGGAAGCCGTGCAGCAGCAGCACCGGCGAGCCGGCGCCGGCTTCGGTCACGTGCATACTCAGTCCGTTCGCGGTGACGCGACGCGAGCGGATGCCGGTGGTCTCGGCCATGCGCGACACGCTACTACGTTCGTAGTGGATTGTCACTACGTCTGTAGTTGCGCTGATACGCTCGGCGGATGACCTCCATCCGGGAACGGGCGCTGGACGCCGCGGTCGAGCTCGTCGGAACGCAGGGGATCCGCGCGCTCACGCACGCGAGGATCGACGCGCAGGCAGGGCTTCCCCGGGGTTCGACCTCGAACCACTTCCGCACCAGGGCGGCGCTCCTCGCGGGCGTGACGACATGGATCTCCACGCAGGAGACGCAAGACCTCGGCGCCGCCCTCTCGCGGCAGTTCGACGATCTCGACGGGTTCATCGACGTGTTCGGCGACGCCGTCCAACTGCTGACCGGGCCCCACGCGGTGCGCACGCGCGCGCGATACGCACTGTTCCTCGAAGCGGCCTCCGACCCCGAGCTCTACGCGCCCCTGCACGATCAGCGCGAAGGCATGGCCGCGTTCACCCGGTCCGTCCTCGAACGGCTCGGAGCGCAGCATCCGGATGCCGCCACCGGGGCGTTCATGGCGTTCGCAGACGGCATCATCCTGCACCGTCTGAGTGTCGATCCCGACGCTCCGGTGCGTCCGAGCGTCGCCGTCGCGGTGCGCGGCTGCCTCGCCGCGTGATCGACGCGAGTCCGCCTCTCCGGGTGATATCCCGCCACGGTGGCGCAACCCTGGCCATAATGAGGGCATGACCGCACCGCGCATCCTCGTCGTGGACGACGAGCCGAACATCCGCGACCTGCTCATCACGAGCCTCCGCTTCGCGGGGTTCCAGGTGAGGGCCGTCTCCAACGGCGCCCAGACGATCTCGGCCGTCCTCGAAGAGGAACCGGACCTGATCATCCTCGACGTGATGCTGCCCGACATGAACGGGTTCAGCGTCACGAAGCGCCTTCGCGGCGCCGGCTACACCGCGCCGATCCTGTTCCTGACGGCCAAGGACGAGACCGAGGACAAGATCACCGGCCTCAACGCCGGCGGCGACGACTACGTCACCAAGCCGTTCAGCCTCGACGAGATCGTCGCCCGCATCCAGGCGATCCTCCGCCGCACCATGCAGGCCGACGAGGAGTCGGTGATCCGCGCCGGCGAGCTCACGATGGACCAGGACACCCACGACGTCCAGGTCGGCGAAGCATCCATCGATCTCAGCCCCACCGAGTTCAAGCTGCTGCGCTACCTCATGCTCAACCCCAACCGCGTGCTCTCCAAGGCGCAGATCCTCGACCACGTGTGGGAGTACGACTTCAACGGCGACGCCGGCATCGTGGAGAGCTACATCTCGTACCTGCGCCGCAAGATCGACCCGCACTCGACGGAGCCGCTCATCCAGACCAAGCGCGGCTTCGGCTACATGCTGAAGGCGGGCAAGCCCGCGTAGTCCCGCGGCACGAACCGAGGAGCCGACCTGGCGCAGAAGACGGACGCGATCACCCGGTGGTGGCGCGGGACGAGCCTGCGCGCGAAGGTCACCGGGGTCACGGTCGCGCTCCTGGCCGTGGGGCTCTTCGCCGCCGGCATCGGAACGCTCGCCTTCCTGCGCAACACCCTCATCATCAACCTCGATGCTCAGCTCGAGGCGCTGGCGCCGACCGACGTGGCCAGCGGGCTGATCGACATCGAACAGGACGGCGAGGACCTCCGGTTGACGGTGAAGCCCGACGGAGCGCCGACGGACTACGTCGTCGCGCTGTACGGGCCCGACGGGGAGTTCCTGGTCAGCGCGGGCGGGAACAGCGACAGCGAGCCGGTGCTCCCCGAGACGATTCCGCTCCAGCAGACGACCTCGCAGGGGCTCACGCCGTTCCCGCTGCCCAGCACCGAAGGCGGCAGCGGCTGGCACGCCAGCGTCGACACGTACCCGATCGACGGCGTCAGCAGCCTCTTCACGCAGCTCGTCGCGCTGCCCGTGGCGCCGATCAACCAGGTGGTCGCCACCTACGTCGGCATCTACAGCATCCTCGCGCTCCTGATCCTCGTCGGCGGTGCCGTCATCACGCGCTTCCTCGTCACGCTCACCTTCCGCAGCCTCGGTCAGGTGGAGTCGACCGCCGAGGCGATCGCAGGAGGCGACTTCCGCCTGCGCATGACCGACATCGAGCCGACGACCACCGAGGTCGGTCGCCTCAAGACCGCGATCAACGCGATGCTCGACAGAGTGGATGCCGCCATCTCGCAGCGCGACTCCACCGTGCGTCAGATGCGGCGCTTCGTCGGCGATGCGAGCCACGAGCTGCGCACGCCGCTCGTCACCGTCCGCGGCTACGCGGAGCTGTACCGCATGGGCGCGATCCGCGGCGACGAGGATGTCTCGCAGTCGATGGACCGCATCGAGAAAGAGGCGATCCGCATGGGCGTGCTGGTCGAGGACCTCCTCGCCCTCGCGCGCCTCGACGAGCGCCGGGACGTCGTCATCGCTCCGGTGGACCTGCGTCCGGTGGCGAGGGATGCCGCCCTCGACCTGCGCGCGGCGGCCCCGATGCGTCCGGTCACGGTGATCGACACCACCGTCGACGAGCTGCCGCCGCCGATCATCCCGTCGGCGCCCGACGAGCCCGACGAGGACCGCCGTCCGCCCACCACGGCGCTCACACGCGCCGGCGCGACCCTGTCGCTTCTTCGCCGTCGGCCCAAGCCGGTGCCCGCGACGAGCGCGACCGGCGTGCGGGAGCAGCCGCCGATCGCGCCCGTTCCCGATGCACCGGTCGCCGCGGGAGCGGTGGTGCCGGTCGTGCTGGGCGACGAGAACCGCATCCGCCAGGTGGTGACCAATCTCATCGGCAATGCTCGGCGCTTCACGTCCGACGACTCCCCCATCGAGCTGAGAGTCGGCGTCGACATGGTCGCGCTCCGCGGCTGGGTCGAGATCGTCGACCACGGCGAGGGCGTGCCCGACCAGATCAAGGACAAGATCTTCCAGCGCTTCTGGCGCGCCGACACCTCCCGTACACGGGAGACCGGAGGGTCGGGGCTCGGGCTGTCGATCGTCGCGTCGATCGTCGATGCCCTGCACGGCACGGTCGGGGTCACCGACACCCCCGGTGGCGGAGCGACGTTCCGCGTCGCCTTCCCGCTCGCCGCGGGGCGGGATGCGGCGGAGCATCTGCAGATCCAGACCCAGCCTCTCGAGCGCCTGCGCCTCGAGCAGGAGTGACCGGTTCCTCCCCAGCGCACCGCGAGGGCCGAGCCTGCACCGCCTGCGGCCGGCTGCTCCCGTCCCGTCGACGGAATCCCTAGCGTGACGGAGACACGGGGCGCGGCATCCGATCCGCCCCGAGGAAGGATCACCACATGGCCGTCTATTCCGTCGACAGCGATGGACTGCTCGCCGCCACATCCGGCGTCCGCGGGACCATCGAGCGTTTGCAGGCCGAAGCGAACGCGATGATGGCTCAGCTGACGCAGCTGCAGAGCACCTGGACCGGGTCTGCGTCGGTCGCGTTCCACACCGTGACCGATCAGTGGCGCTCCACGCAGCGGCAGGTCGAAGAGACGCTGTCGGGCATCAGCGTCGCGCTCGCGGCGGCCGGTCGGCAGTACGCCGAGGCCGAGGTCGCGACGACGAGCCTGTTCCGCTGACGCCTCCGCCGAGGGCGCCGAACGGCGCGCCGCACGCAGCCCGCCCACGCATCCGAGCCTGCACCGCTAGCATTCCCCCGTGAGTGCACGCCCGACGCTCGGCATCGTGCTGTCGGCGGCCGCGGTGGCGGCGGTCGGCGCCCTCGGCGTCTGGCTCGGGCTCGCGGCCACCGCCGTCCCGAACGTCGACCTCGGCGCGACCGTCAATGACACCGTGGTCGTCTCGACCGGCACGGAAGACGCCGGCATCACGGCGGAGTGGCGGCTGCATCGAGACGGCCACGTATCGATCACCGTCGGCATGGCGGCGTCCGGGATCGCGATCCCCGAGGACTTCCCCACGGCCACGCAGGCACAGATCGCAGTGGAGCTGTGGTGCGACACCCGGCTGAAGAACCTCGACCCGCCCGCCGGTGTGCAGCTCATCGACGACGGCGACGAGAGCGCGTGCTCCGACCCGACCGACGACGGTGTCGGGGCGCGCCAGATCTTCGTGATGGATGTCGCCTTCGACGAGGTCGTCGTGATCACCGGGCAGCCCGTGCGGTCCTGGTCGACGACCCTCGCGGGTCAGAGCACCGCACGCAGTCCACGAATGATCCTGTACGCGGGCGGGCTGTACGACCCCGTCATGCCCTTCGCGGGAGTCACCCCGGGCAAGTACTCGACCCTCGGAGCGGTACTGGAATCGGGTCCACAGGATCTCCTCGATCTCACGGTCACCCCGTCGGGTGAGACGGTCGAATCGACCAGCGTCATGGTGCAGGGCGATGGCACGGATGTCTGGGTCGACTCCGCTGCCTGGCTGCTCACTTTCAGCGGAGACCTGTCGGGTCAGACGACGATGGAGGAGGGTCTCGCACGGTGGACGGACCCCGCCGGCCAGACCTTCACCCAGCTGCTCCTGCTGCTCTCGGGTGCGTTCATCGGCGTCGCGGCATCCCTCGCCGTCGAGCGGCTCTATTTCTGGACGCTGCACCTGCGCAGATCCGGCACCGGGAACGCCGAAGGGGCGCCTCCCGAAGGAGACGCCCCCGTGGTCTAGTGCCAGACGGGTCAGGACCTCTCAGAAGTCCATGCCACCGGTCGGGTCGCCGGCGGGTGCCGAGACCTTCTCGGGCTTGTCGGCCACGACGGCCTCGGTGGTGAGGAACAGGCCGGCGATCGACGCAGCGTTCTGCAGCGCCGAGCGGGTGACCTTCACCGGGTCGTTGATGCCGGCGGCCAGCATGTCGACGTACTCGCCCGTGGCGGCGTTGAGGCCCTGGCCCGCGGGGAGCTCGGCGACCTTGTTCGCCACGACACCCGGCTCGAGACCGGCGTTGAGGGCGATCTGCTTGAGCGGAGCCTCGATCGCGACGCGAACGATGTTCGCACCGGTCGCCTCGTCGCCCGTGAGATCGAGACCCTCGAAGGCCTTCTTGCCGGCCTGGATGAGAGCCACGCCACCGCCGGCGACGATGCCCTCTTCGACGGCTGCCTTCGCGTTGCGGACGGCGTCCTCGATGCGGTGCTTGCGCTCCTTCAGCTCGACCTCGGTGGCCGCGCCCGCCTTGATGACGGCGACGCCACCGGCGAGCTTGGCAAGACGCTCCTGGAGCTTCTCGCGGTCGTAGTCGCTGTCGGTGTTCTCGATCTCACGACGGATCTGCGTGACGCGACCCTCGAGCTGACCGGCGTCGCCGGCACCCTCGATGATCGTGGTCTCGTCCTTCGTGATGATGACCTTGCGCGCACGGCCGAGCAGGTCGAGCGTGGCGTTCTCGAGCTTGAGACCGACCTCTTCGGTGATGACCTGACCACCGGTGAGGATCGCGATGTCCTGCAGCTGCGCCTTGCGACGGTCGCCGAAGCCGGGAGCCTTGACGGCGACCGACTTGAAGATGCCGCGGATCTTGTTGAGCACGAGGGTCGCGAGAGCCTCGCCCTCGACGTCCTCGGCGATGATCAGGAGCTCCTTGCCGTCCTGGATCACCTTGTCGACGATGGGCAGAAGGTCCTTGATGTTCGAGATCTTCTGGTTCGCGATGAGGATGTACGGGTCCTCGAAGACGGCCTCCTGGCGCTCCGGGTCCGTGACGAAGTACGGGTTGATGTAACCCTTGTCGAAGCGCATGCCCTCGGTGAGCTCGAGCTCGGTGCCGAAGGTCTGCGACTCCTCGACCGTGACGACGCCTTCCTTGCCCACCTTGTCGATGGCCTCGGCGATCAGGGCGCCGATCTCGGGGTCACCGGCGGAGATGGACGCGGTGGCGGCGATCTCCTCCTTGGTCTCGACCTCCTTGGCGTCGGCGAGCAGCTGGGTCGTGATGGCCGCGACGGCCTTCTCGATGCCCTTCTTGAGCGAGATGGGGTCGGCGCCGGCCGCGACGTTGCGCAGGCCTTCGCGGACCAGCGCCTGAGCGAGGACGGTGGCCGTGGTGGTTCCGTCGCCGGCCACGTCGTCGGTCTTCTTGGCGACCTCCTTGACGAGCTCCGCGCCGATCTTCTCGTACGGGTCGTCGAGCTCGATCTCCTTGGCGATGGAGACGCCGTCGTTCGTGATCGTGGGAGCGCCCCACTTCTTCTCGAGCACGACGTTGCGACCGCGGGGGCCAAGCGTCACCTTGACGGCGTCGGCCAGGATGTTGAGGCCGCGCTCGAGGCCGCGACGGGCCTCCTCATCGAAAGCGATGATCTTTGCCATGTGTGTTTCGTCCTCCCAGGACGGGCTTATGGATTAGCACTCAACGAACCGGAGTGCTAATCCATTCTGGCACTCACCCCTAGGGAGTGCAAGCCGCCGCGACCGGTGCCGAAACACGTCGAAACGGGATGCCGCGGCATCCCGTTTCGATTCGACCGAGGGGTGAGCGATCAGACGACGCGCACCGACTCGGCCTGCGGGCCCTTCTGCCCGGTGCCGACGGTGAACTCGACCGTCTGGCCTTCCTCGAGCACGCGGAAGCCCGACATGTCGATGTTCGAGTAGTGGACGAAGACGTCCTGTCCCTCCGCCGTGATGAAGCCGAAGCCCTTCTCGGCGTTGAACCACTTGACGGTGCCCTGAGTCATGCGAATCTCCTGATGCTGGTACGACTGGGTTCATCGTATGCATGGCTCAGGACCGGCTGCTGTCCCGCAGGCGAGTTGTTGACACGCAGGGACACAAGTATTTACCGGCGCGAAACACACGCGCCGGCCACCGCATCAGGGGGTGGGCGTGGGGCTCTGCCCGGCGGCCGTGCGATCGAGGCCGATCACGACGGTCAGCTGCTTCGTGTCGGGGCTGGCGGGCTGGTAGACCTCGCTCTGCTCGATGCGTGCGCCGCCGATGACCCCGGCGAGGCCCGCCGCAGCGGCCTCGTCCTCTGCTCCGACGTAGTAGACGGTCGTCTCGGGGAAGTCATCGGCGCTCGCGTCGCTCGGCAGCACCGATCCGTCCGGCCAGCCGGCCGCGACGACGACATCCTTCATCTGGGTCGCGAGCCCCTGCTCGGGCGTCGCGTTGAGGATCACGACCTGATAGCTCGTGTCGATCACCGGCGTCACCTCGACCGTGGGAGCGATCGTCGGCTCGGGTGTCGGGAAGAGTTCGATGCGCCCCGATGCGAGAAGCGTGCCGAAGATGCCGACCGCGATCAGGACGATCGTCGCGAGCGCAGCCCACAGCAGCACGACCCACCCGCGCATGCGGGGATTCTCGGCTCGATGGGCACCGACGCGATCCGCATCCGGGAGGTCGTCGAAGCGATCCCGGGGGAAGGACGATCTCGACACCCGACGATCCTACCGGCAGCCCGCAGAAGAACCCGCCGCCAGACTCAGAGCGTTCTCCCGCCGGCGGCGCGGTCCTCGCGAGCACGAGTACGGGCGTCGTGCAGCCGGCGCAGCCGCTTCACGAGCATCGGGTCGTGGGCCTGGGCCTCGGCGGTGTCGATCAGCCGCCCGAGCAGCTGGTAGTAGCGCGCCGGAGACATGCCCAGATCGGCGCGGATGGCCTCCTCCTTCACCCCGGCGTGGCGCCGCCACTCGCCCTCGAAGGCGAGGATCGCGAGGTCACGCTCGGAGAGGGGCACGTTCTCACGCTATCCGCGCGAGAAGCGATCGCCCGCGCGCCACTCCACGGATGCGCCGAGCGGGTCGACGGCGGCGAGGGGCGCACCGTCGCGTCCGAGCACGAACCCGCCCCACGTCGCCGGGTCGACGGCTGGATGCCAGTGGTCGTGCAGTCCCGGCGGGTCGATCGAGACCCACACCGCGTCGAGGTCCCCCAGCTCCGCGAGGAGGCGCTCCCGCCCCGCGCGGGGGACGTGCGGCAGCACGCCCGGCGTCGTGACGACGAGCGTCGCGCCCGCGGGCGCGAGCGCCGCCGCGCGCGAGAGCACCCCCGGAACAGTCGCGTCCCCGGCGATGAGCAGCGGCGGGTCAGCGGCCGCGACGTCGAGGGCGGCGTCGATGCGATCGGCGCGCCCGCGCTCGCCCGGCCACACCAGCGAGGTGAGGAACCGCCGGTCCGCCTGGTCCGCGGCATCCAGCGGTGCCAGGTCGACGCCCGCGCGCCACACGACCTCCGGCATCCGCAGCGGCGGATCTCCCGTCACTGCGCACTCGAGCACGACGCGCGACGGCCCGTCCGCAGGGTCGAGAGCGACGCCGTTCGAGAACCGGTACGAGTACCGGTCGGGGAAGAGGCACAGTCCGGCGCTCGCCCCGAGCTCGAGCAGCGCGACGGGGCCCGCGACGGTCGCGAGCGCGGGCAGCAGGGCGGCGCACCGCAGTGGCTCGTTCGTCTGCAGACTGCGAGCGGATGCCGCGGCCACCACGTCATCCGCGTGCGACGAGAGCCAATGCGCCCACTGCGGGAACGGCGCCTCCGGCGCTCCGAGCATCCGGCTGACGGCGAAGACGAGCGGGGGCTGGCGATGTGTCGGGGGTATCAGCGCGATCGTCGCCGCGACCGCCGGATCGGCGGCGACTCCCGCGGCCCACTCGGCGTAGAGGTCGCTCCGGCCGGGCGCCTCCTCGCGTGCGAAGCGGCCGTAGCGCTCGACGACGGCGGCGAGATCGGTTTCCACTCCCCCATTCTCGCGGCCGACGTCCAGCCTGCGCGGACCGCCGGGCGCCGGACTGGGGTTGAATGGATGCCATGACCTACGCCGTGGACAAGAGCGACGACCAGTGGCGGGCGGAGCTCAGCCCGCAGCAGTACGCAGTGCTGCGCGAAGCGGGGACCGAGCGCGCCTGGACGGGTGAGCTGCTCGACGAGGGCCGCGCCGGCCTCTACACGTGCGCCGCGTGCGGCACGGAGCTGTTCCAGAGCGGAACGAAGTTCGATTCGCACTGCGGCTGGCCGAGCTTCTACGAGTCGATCCGGCCCGAGGCCGTCGAGCTCATCGAGGACCGCAGCCACGGGATGCTGCGCACCGAGGTGCGCTGCGCGAACTGCGGATCGCACCTCGGCCACGTGTTCCCCGACGGTTTCGGCACGCCGACCGGCGACCGCTACTGCATGAACTCGATCTCGCTGAGCTTCACCCCCGAAGAGACGGCATGACCCTCCCGGCGCACCCTGCCCTCGAGGCGGTGCGCGCGCGGCGCTCGTGGTCGAAGGTCACCGACGAGGCGCCGACCCATGCGGAACTGCTGACGCTCGTCTCCGCCGCCGGGCGCGTCGCCGACCACTCCTCGATGCGGCCGTGGCGTCTGATCGAGCTGCGCGGCGCCGATCGCGAGCGGCTGGGCCGCGCGATGAACAAGGCCGAGGGCGACAAGGGCGCGTCGTCGAAGCCGCTGCGCGCGCCGCTGCTCATCGCCGTGGTGGCCAGCTACAAGAAGAGCGACAAGGTTCCCCGCTGGGAGCAGGAGGCCGTCGCGTCGGGCGTCGCCCATGTGCTGAGCCTGCTGCTCGACGAGGCGGGCTGGGGCGTCATCTGGCGCACCGGCGGCTACACCCGCTCGAAGGCCGTCGCGAAGGCGCACGGTCTCGCAAAGAACGAGGAACTGCTCGGCTGGCTCTACGTCGGCGGCAAGCCGCCGCGCTCGCGTCTCGGCCGTCGCAAGGGCGTCGAGGCGCGCAAGCACGTGAGCCGGATGCCGAAGCCCGGCAAGAAGGACTGAACGGCCGGACCTCCACCCGGCACCTGTCGGCGCCGGTCGTGTCGAGTCACCGTCGCCGCGAGCCCCACGGCACGGCCGCCACGACGACCGACGCCAGCGCGAGGGCCACCATCGCGAGTTCCTGCGCGAGCCCGGGCCCTGCCGGCGCGGGCCACAGCGCATCGATCGCCACCGACGTGAGCAGCTGGCCGACCACCGCGCCGAGCCCGAGCAGCAGCACGCCGGTGTACTGCACGACCGCGGCCGACAGGAAGATGTAGACGACGCCGACAGGTCCGCCCAGGTAGAGCCACGGCTCGGTGGGAAACGGCTGCGGCGGGCCGACGAATGCGGCATGCACGAACGCGGCGATTGCGAGCAGCACGGTCCCGCCGATGAAATTCACGAGCGTCGCGGTCAGCGGCGTCCCCACGCGCTGCCGCAGCCGGCCGTTGGTCGCCTGCTGCCACGCGATCGCGATCCCGGCGAGGAACGGCAGCACGAGCATCCACAGCGGCACCTCCGAGATGCCGTCGCCCACGAGCGCGAGGCCGACCGCACCCAGCGCCAATGCACCCCCGAGCAGTCGCGGAACCGTGACGGCGACGACGCCGGCCGGGCCGAAGCCGATGCGGTCCAGGAAGAGCCCGTTCACCGTCTGGCCCGCGACGACGCCGACGGTGAACAGCGACACCCCGATGAGGCCGACGGCGAGGCCCTGCGTGGCGACGGTGAGCGCTCCGGCGGCGCCGCCCGCCAGCATCCACCAGGGAATTCCTCCCGTGCGCACGCCGGTGACCAGCCGGGCCACGCCCGCGCGGCCGGACGGCAGTGCCGCGGAGAGGAGGACCAGGATGACCAGGCCGGATCCGAACGACACGACGGCGGCGACGAAGCCGTCGTCGACACGGATGCCGAGCTGGCCGTTGATGCGCGCCTGCACCGCGGTCATCACGCCGATCGAGACGGCGAAGCCGAGCGCCAGCCACGCGGGCATGCGGCGCGGCGCAGACGAGGAGTCCATCGAGCCGACTGCGGGACTTGAACCCGCAACCCCCTAATTACAAGTTAGGTGCGCTACCAATTGCGCCAAGCCGGCAATGCGGCCAGTCTACCGGCGCACAGACGAGCGCCCGCTCCCGGGCGACACCGGCTACGGGGTCGGGGTGGGAGTGGGGCTCGGCGTCTCTTCGTAGTACGCGTCGCTCGCAACGGTGAGCACGAACTGCGCGAACTCCTTGGGGTCGTTCAGCGCGCCGACGTAGGGCTCGCCGTTCACGAGGATCATCGGCGTGCCCGTGAGGGCGATGTCATCGGTGCCGGGCAGCCCGTCCAGAGCGCGCTCCGTGGCGGTCTTGGCCCACGAGGCGAAGTCCTGGTCCTCGATGCACGTGCGCACGACCTTCGCGCCGACGGCGCCCGACGCGATGGCCAGGTCGGCCAGCTCGGCGTCGGTGTAGCCGTCCGAGTCGATCTCGGGCTGCTGGGTGAGGAGCGCGTTGTTGTACGCGAAGAAGTAGTCGGGCGAGTGCGTCGCGACACAGGCAGCGGCGCTCGCAGCGCGCAGCGAGTACTTCGTGCCGTTCGACTTCGACGTGAGCATCGCCACCGGGTAGTAGCTGAGGGTCACCGCGTCTTCGGTCACCCACTTCGTGAGTTGCTGGGCGTTGGCGAGCTGGAAGTCGCGGGAGCCGGTCGAGAGGTAGTCGACGTAGACGCGGATGTCGACGACGGGCTGGTCGGTCGGAGTCGCCTCGGGGGTCGGTGTGGCCGTCGGGGTGGGCGTGGGCGTCTCGCCTTCGACGGTGCCGGTGCCGCCCGAGTCCTCGCCCGGGAGGCCGACGCCGGTCACGCCCGTCACGACGAACCCGTCGTCGCTCACGTTCTGCGGGCTGAGGACCGGCTTGGACGCTGCGGAGGAGACCGCCCACGTCACGCCCACCGCGACGACGGCGACGAACGCGACGATCACGGTGGCGAGGACGGAACCGCGGATCAGGCGAGCACGCGACTGCTGCGCCTGCACCTGCAGCGCCTTCTCGCGCACAGCGTCTCGCCGCTCGCTGGCAGCAGCGGCGTTCGATGACTCGTCGCTCGACATGGAACCTCTCGGGACGGAAGCGGGGCCGGGATCGGCAGGGCCTATCCGGGGGAAACGGCCGCAGACGATGCTAGCCAGCCACCCTGGGAAATGCCCAGACGAGGGCTCTATGCGAGCCGTGTCATACTGGTCGTGCGCCCGATGGCGGGCGTGCGGGTCAAGCCCCCGCTCATTCCATCACTACGGATCGTCCGGCACGTACCTGCCGGTGAAGGAGAAGAGAACATGGCGTCCGTCACCTTTGACAACGCAACCCGTCTGTACCCCGGGGGCACTCGCCCCGCTGTGGACAAGCTCGACCTGGATGTCGCCGACGGCGAATTCCTCGTCCTCGTCGGCCCCTCCGGCTGCGGAAAGTCCACGTCGCTGCGCATGCTGGCCGGCCTCGAAGAGGTCAACTCCGGCCGCATCCTGATCGGCGACCGCGACGTCACCGACGTCCCGCCGAAGGACCGCGACATCGCGATGGTGTTCCAGAACTACGCGCTGTACCCGCACATGACCGTCGCCGAGAACATGGGCTTCGCGCTCAAGATCGCCGGCATCGGCAAGGAGGAGCGCGCCGCGCGCGTCCTCGAGGCCGCCAAGCTGCTCGACCTCGAGCAGTACCTGACCCGCAAGCCGAAGGCGCTCTCGGGCGGCCAGCGTCAGCGCGTCGCGATGGGCCGCGCCATCGTGCGTCAGCCCCAGGTGTTCCTCATGGACGAGCCGCTGTCGAACCTCGACGCCAAGCTCCGCGTCCAGACCCGCACCCAGATCGCGTCGCTGCAGCGCCGCCTCGGCGTCACCACGGTCTACGTCACGCACGACCAGACCGAGGCGCTCACCATGGGCGACCGCATCGCCGTGCTCAAGGACGGCCTGCTCCAGCAGGTCGGCACCCCGCGCGACCTGTACGAGACGCCGAAGAACGTCTTCGTGGCCGGCTTCATCGGCTCGCCCGCGATGAACCTGTTCCCGGCGCACCTCGCCGAGGGTGGCGTCGAGTTCGGCGACAAGGTCGTCACCATCGAGGCCGACACCCTGGGCAAGGCACACGGCTCCGAGGTCACCATCGGCGTCCGCCCCGAAGACATCGTGGTCGGTCCCGAGGACGGCAAGGGCCTCTCGGTCATCGTCGACCTCGTCGAGGAGCTCGGCGCCGACGGCTACCTCTACGGCCACGCCGACGTCAACGGCAAGCGCACCGACATCGTGGCGCGCGTCGACGGTCGCCGTCACCCGAACGCCGGCGAGACCGTGACCCTGGCTCCGGTCCCCGGACACGTCCACGTGTTCGACGTCGAGTCGGGCGAGCGCCTGACCGACAAGGCCATCGCCTCGGCGTAAGCGCGTTTCCGTCGCAACGGCGCGGGTGGGAGAATATCCCCCCGCGCCGTTGTGCATTTCCAGGGGGTGACAGTGCCGGACGCGTTGAGCATCACGGCGAGCAGCGTCGATGCGGGCCTGCTGCTGCTGCCGTGGTCGACCACGCTCGCAGACTGGCCGTCGAGCAACATCGTCTATCTGCCCAAGGGCATCTCACGCCATCTGGTTCGCTTCGCGAACCTCTCGGGCCGCGTCGTCGCCATCAAGGAGACGACCGAGCAGATGGCTCGTCGTGAGTACGACATGCTCGGCAATCTCAGCCGGCTGGATGTGCCGTGCGTGCAGCGCGTCGCGGTGATCGCCGGACGCACGGATGCCGCGGGCAACCCCCTCCCCGCGGCGCTCGTCACGGCCCACCTGAAGTTCTCCCTCCCCTACCGCGCGCTGTTCACTCAGGTGCTGCGTCCCGACACCGCCACGCGCCTCGTCGACGCGCTCGCGGCGCTCCTCGTGAATCTGCACAACGTCGGTTTCTTCTGGGGCGACGTGTCACTGTCGAACACCCTCTTCCGTCGCGACGCGGGCGCGTTCGCCGCCTACCTGGTCGACGCCGAGACCGGTGAGCTGCACGAGAGCGGCCTCACCCCGGGCCAGCGCGCCCACGATCTCGACGTCGCCCGCACCAACATCGCCGGCGAGATCATGGACCTCGAAGCCGGCGGCCGGCTCGAGGGCGGCGTCGACGCGATCGCGATCGCCGACGGCATCGTGTCGTCCTATCACGCGCTGTGGGCGGCGCTCACGGACCGCGAGACGTTCGCCGCCGACGAGGTCTGGCGCATCACCGAGCGCGTGCAGCGGCTGAACGACCTCGGCTTCGACATCGGCGAGATGTCGATCAAGACGACCGAGGACGGCACGCGCGTCTCGATCCAGCCGAAGGTGGTCGATGCGGGTCACCACACGCGGCGACTCATCCGCCTCACCGGTCTCGACGTCGAGGAGAACCAGGCGCGTCGCCTGCTGAACGACCTCGACGAGTTCCGCGCGCGGGTCTCGCGGCTCGGCGACGACGAGGAGATGGTGGCGCACGAGTGGCTCACCCGCGTCTTCGAGCCGGTCGTCAAGTCCGTTCCGTGGGATCTGCGCGCGAAGCTCGAGCCGGCCGAGGTCTTCCACCAGGTGCTCGAGCACCGCTGGTACATGTCGCAGGCACGCGGACGCTCGGTGCCGCTGGCCGAGGTTCTCACCAGCTACATCGACGACGTGCTGCGCCACCGCCGTGACGAGGCGACGCTGATGGGACCGCCCACCGAGACGGTGTCGTTGCCGGTGATCACGGCGAGCATGCCCGTCGTGGACGACGACGACGAGGACGACATCGACTGGCGCGATCTCGTCTGACACGCCCTCGACCGAGACGGCGAAGACCCGCCCCGGCACGAGCCGAGGGCGGGCCTCCGTGATGTCCGTGCGGCGTCAGTACCCTACGGTGAAGCGCTCGCGCGAGTGCTTCGGGCTCTCGATCTCGTCGATCACCGCAACGCCCAGGTCGGGGCCGGAGATGAAGGACTCGCCGTTCTCGTCGGTCACGAGCACGTCTCCGCCGTCGCGGTAGCTGCCGGTGCGCTCGCCCGGGTTCCAGGCCCCGAAGCCGCCCGCCGGGTGCACGTAGAACCAGTCGCGCGAGGCCGGCCCCTGCTGCAGGTCCTCGAGGATCCCGATGGCCTCGAGCGCCTCGGGCTTGTACTCCTCGGTGAACGAGGGCTGATCGACCAGCCGCTCGCCGCCGGGGGCGATCAGGCTCCCGCCGGCGCCGCCGATCACGCCGACGCGCACGTCGGCGGGAAGCTCGGCGAGCAGCTCGGCGACGTTCGAGCGCACCTGGCCGACCATGTCACCGCGAGCCGGCACTGTCGACACGAGCACGTCGACGCCTTCGAGCTCGGCGACCAGGCTGGGCACGTCGAGCAGGGTTCCCTCGACGTACGTGGCGCCCTCCACGCGTTCGGCCGGAACGGAGCGGGCGACCGAGACGACGGTGTGGCCCCGGCTCACCGCCTCGTTGACGATGTGACTGCCGGCGTAGCCGGTTCCTCCGATGACGGCGATGCGAGCCATGCTCTCCCTTTCGACGGTTGCCCTGGATGCAAGCCGACTCCGCGGCGCTTCATTCCCATGAATACGCCGGGTGGCGGCATCCGGTCAGTCCTGCGCGCCTCGCATCGTCGCCACCTGGTACAGCGCGACGGATGCCGCGATGCCGGCGTTGAGCGACTCGGCGGCGCCGGAGATCGGGATCGACACGACCTGGTCGCACGTCTCCGTGACCAGGCGTGAGAGGCCCTTGCCCTCGGAGCCGACCACGATCAGCACCGGCCGGTCGGCCAGTGCGAGCGAGGGAAGCGAGACGTCGCCTCCGCCGTCGAGGCCGAGGACGAACACCCCCTGCTTCTTGAACTCCTTGAGCGTCGTCGTGAGGTTGGGTGCGATGGCGACGGGGATGCGTGCGGCCGCTCCGGCGCTCGTCTTCCAGGCAGCGGAGTTGACACTCGCCGACCGGCGCTGCGGGAGGATGACGCCCTGCCCGCCGAATGCCGCGGTCGAGCGGATGATCGCGCCGAGGTTGCGAGGGTCGGTGATGCCGTCGAGCGCGACCAGCAGCGGCGTCTCGCCGGAGTCGACGATGCTCTCGAGCAGATCCTGCGGATGGGCGTACTCGTACGGCGGGACCTTCAGCGCGACGCCCTGGTGCACCCCGTCGAAGCCGGCCATGCGGTCGAGCTCGGGACGCGTGACCTCGAGCACGGGGATGTCACGGTGCGTGGCGATCGACAGCATCTCCTTGACGCGGTCGTCCATCTCCACCCGCTGCGCGATGTAGAACGCCGTCGCCGGGATCTTCGCCCGCAGCGCCTCGAGCACCGAGTTGCGGCCGGTGACCGTCTCGGTGTCCTCGTCCTTCTTCGCGCGCGGCGCGCGGCCACCGCCCGAAGAGCCGGGCTTGCCCTTGCCGCCGGCCGCGGCGTACCGCTCGGCCGCGGCCTTGCGCTTGCCCGCGGGGTGCCACGCACGGTCCTCGGCCTTGGGGGTCGGTCCGCGACCCTCGAGCGAGCGCTTGTTCTTCCCGCCGGTCCCCTTCGTGGGACCCTTCTTGCCCTTGGCGGCGCCGGGGCGTCCTGGCTTAGTCATAGATACTCCAATGTGTTCCGTCTGCGCTGTCTTCCAGCGTGATTCCTGCCGCGGCGATCGCGTCGCGGATGCGGTCGGCCGCCGCCCAGTCCTTCGCAGCCCGCGCGTCGGCGCGCTGGGCGATCATCGTCTGCACGAGCGTGTCGAGAGCGGATGCCTCAGCCGACGCACCCGCGCGCGTCCACTGCGGGTCGAGAGGGTCGAGGCCCAGGATTCCGGTCATGATCGCCACATCGGCGAACGCGGCGAGCACGGCATCCCGATCCCCCGCATCGAGGGCGCTGTTGCCCTCCCGCACGCGCTCGTGCACCGCGGCGAGCGCCTGCGGGACCCCGAGGTCGTCGTCCATGGCGGTCGCGAAGCGGTCGGGCACCTGCCCCATGATGCGCACATCGTCGCCGGTGCGCACGGCCCGCAGCGCCCGCTCGAGGAACGTGCGGATGCGGTCCAGTGCCGCCTCGGCCTCGTCGAACGTGGTCGGGGTGATGTCGAGGTTCGAGCGGTAGTGCGCGGCGGCGAGCGCGTAGCGGACGACGAGCGGATCGCGCTCGGCGAGCACGTCCTCCGCCAGCACGAAGTTGAACAGCGACTTCGACATCTTCTGACCGTTCACCGTCACGAGGCCGTTGTGCACCCAGTAGCGGGCGAACGCGTCGCCGGCCGCGGTGGACTGGGCAAGCTCGTTCTCATGGTGCGGGAAGCGCAGGTCGAGCCCTCCGCCGTGGATGTCGAACTCCGCGCCGAGATAGCGGCGCGACATCGCGGAGCACTCGATGTGCCAGCCGGGACGACCCGGGCCCCACGGGGAGTCCCACGTCGCCGACGTCGGCTCGCCGGGCTTGGCGCCCTTCCACAGGGCGAAGTCCCGCGGGTCGCGCTTGCCGCGCGGGTCGGCGTCCGCTGCCGGCTCCATCGCGTCGAGCGACTGATTGGTCAGCGAGCCATAATCGGCCCACGAACGCACGTCGAAGTAGACATCGCCCGCGGCATCCGACACCGCGTCCGCGGCGTACGCGTGGCCGGCGGCGATGAGGCGCTCGATGAGCTCCTGCATCTGCGGGATGGAGGCCGTCGCCCGCGGCTCGTAGGTGGGAGGAAGGATGCCGATCGCGGAGTAGGCCCGCGTGAAGGCGAGCTCCATGCGGTACGCCAGCGCCCACCACGGCTCGCCGTCGGTGGCGTTCGCGAGCACCTTGTCGTCGATGTCGGTCACGTTGCGCACGAACGTCACGCGCTCGAAGCGGTGCGCGAGCCACCGGCGGAGGATGTCGAAGCTCAGGGCACCGCGCAGGTGGCCGATGTGCGGACCCGACTGCACCGTCGGACCGCAGACGTAGATCGTGACGTTTCCGGGGTCGAGTGGCACGAAGTCGCGCAGGGTCTGCGCCTTGGTGTCATAGAGCTGTACCGTCACCGCACCAGCCTACCGGCGGGCACCTGTGCGAACCGGGTGCGGCGACGCGGTAGAACTGGAGGGTGCTGCACGTTCTCGCCGTCCTCGCCGCCGCTGTGCTGTTCGGCACGACCGGCACGTCGCAGGCGCTCGGGCCGGAAGGCACGACGCCCCTCTCGATCGGGGTAGTGCGCATGGTGCTCGGCGGCACGGGACTCGCGGTGATCGCCTTCCTGCTCGCAGCGCGCCATGCGCGGCGACGGCCGGTGGATGCCGCTCCCCCGCCGCGCCTCGGCATCCGCCCCCTCGCGCTGATGGTGCTCACCGGCGCGTGCATCTCGATCTACCAGCCGCTGTTCTTCCTGGGGACCTCGCTCAACGGCGTCGCCGTGGGCACCGTCGTCGCCCTGGGCTCCGCGCCGATCCTCGCGGGCCTGCTCGAGTGGGTTCTCACGAGGCGGATGCCGTCCGCCACATGGATGGGAGCGACGGCGCTCGCCACGATCGGCGTCGTGATGCTCGGGTTCGGCGGCGAGGCCGGTGCCGCCGGCGGCACCGATCCGCTCGGCCTGCTCGGCTCCGTCGGCGCGGGAGCGTCGTTCGCGGTGATCGCGAACGCGCAGCGGCGTCTGCTCGACGAAGGCTGGGACCCGTTCACCGTGGTCGGCGCGATGGGCGCTTCGTCGGCGCTCATCTGCGCCTTCGCCGTGCCTTTCGTCGATCTGTCCTGGCTCGGCACGCCGAGCGGTGTCGCGATGGCGCTCTGGCTCGGGCTCGCCACGATCTCCGTCGCCTACGTGCTGTTCACGTGGGGGCTGAGCGGGCTCACCGCCGCGACCGCCGCCACGCTGACCCTCGGCGAACCGCTGACGGCCAGCATCCTGGGCATCGTCGTGCTCGGCGAACGCCTCTCGGCGCTCGCGATCGTCGGGCTCGTGGTGCTCGGCGCCGGACTCGCGCTGCTCGCGTGGGGATCGCGGGCGCCGCGCGATCCGAAGCCGTACGCCGTCGAGGCGTGACGAAACGCGCGCGCAACGCGCCCGTGGCACACTGCTGACGACATGCAGAACACGATCCAGATCCAGCAGGACGACCTCAGCGGCGAGGCGACGCGGCGCCTCATCGCGCGGCACCTCGCCGGCATGCACGACACGTCTCCGCCCGAGAGCGTCCACGCACTCGACCTCGATGCGCTGAGCGATCCCTCGGTCTCGTTCTGGTCGGCGTCGATCGACGGGGAGCTGGCCGGCATCGGCGCGCTCAAGGCGATCGATGCGGCGCGCGGCGAACTGAAGTCGATGCGCGTGGACGACCGCTTCCTCGGAGCCGGCGTGGGCAGGACGCTGCTGCGTCACATCGTCGCCGCGGCGCGCGAGCGCGGAATGACGAGCCTGTGGCTCGAGACCGGGTCGACCGAGGAGTTCGTGCCGGCCCAGCGCCTGTACGCGAGCGAGGGGTTCGTCGAGTGCGGGCCGTTCGAGGGCTACGCGCCCGATCCGTTCTCGGTCTTCATGACCCGCGAGATCTGATCAGGCCCGCACGACGAGCGCCGTCGCGAATGCCGCGACGCCCTCGCCCCGGCCCGTGAACCCGAGTCCGTCGGTCGTCGTGGCCGACACCGAGACGGGCGCCCCGCCGAGCGCGGCGGAGAGCACGGATTCCGCCTCGGCGCGACGCGCGGCGAACCGCGGACGATTCGCCTGCACCTGCACCGAGACGTTCCCGACGCGCCATCCGGCTTCGCCGAGAAGGCTCAGGGTGCGGGCGAGGAAGACATCGGCGTGCGCGCCGGCGTACTCGGGATGATCGGTGCCGAACAGCGTGCCGATGTCGCCCAGCCCTGCGGCCGCCAGCAGGGCGTCCACGATGGCGTGCGCGACCGCGTCGCCGTCGGAGTGACCCGAGAGCGCCGGTTCGCCCGCCCATTCCAGCCCCGCGAGCCACAGCGCGCCATCGCCGCCGAAGGCGTGGACGTCGGTGCCGACGCCCACCCTGGGCACGGCGACGTCGTGTTCGAGACGGGCCGAGACGGGCGCGATGGGGGTGTTCGCCACGAGGCTGCGCGCTCGGTCGAGGTCCGCCGGGGTGGTGATCTTGAAGGCGAGCGGATGCCCCGGCACGGCCGCGACGGTGTGTCCGGCATCCGCCACCAGGGCGGCGTCGTCGGTGAACTCCCGCGAGGCGCCGCGGTAGGCGGCATCCAGCACCTCGCGACGGAAGCCCTGCGGGGTCTGCGCAGCCGCCAGCTCGGAGCGATCGACCACGCCGACGATGTCCTCGCCTTCGACCCGTTTGATCGTGTCGATCACGGGGAGCACCGGCACGGCGCCGTCGCGTCCGCCGTCGATCGCGCCGATCACGCGCTCGAACACCTCGGGAGGGGTCAGCGCACGGGCCGCGTCGTGCACGAGCACGACCTCGATGTCGCCCCACAGCGCCCGCAGTCCGGCGGCGACGGACGCCTGGCGCGTGTCACCGCCGACGACCACGGTCAGCAGGTCGCGGCGGTCGCCCGCCGCCTCGAGGGCCTCGCTGCGGGCATCGCCCTCGCGACCTGCCGGCGCGACGACCACCACCTGTGCGGAAGGCGCGCGGAAGACGCGCTCCAGCGCGTGGCGGAGGATGGTGTGCCCGTCGATGCCGACGAAGCCCTTCGGCGCGCCAGCACCAAGACGCGTGCCGGACCCGGCCGCGACCACGATGATGCCGACACGAGGAACGGGTGCGATGGTCACGCGACCACGCTAGCGGGTGCGCTGCACCCGCTCATCCGTCAGGACGCGAGGACCTCGTCGAGGATGACGCTGGCCTTCTCTTCGTCGGTCTTCTCGGCGAGCGCGAGCTCGGAGATGAGGATCTGCTTCGCCTTCGCGAGCATCCGCTTCTCACCAGCGGACAGGCCGCGGTCCTGATCGCGGCGCCACAGGTCGCGCACGACCTCGCTCACCTTGATGACATCACCGGACGCGAGCTTCTCGAGGTTCGCCTTGTAGCGGCGCGACCAGTTCGTGGGCTCTTCCGTGAAGGGGGCGCGCAGCACCTCGAAGACCTTGTCGAGGCCTTCCTTGCCGATGACGTCGCGGACACCGACCAGATCGACGTTCTCTGCAGGGACCTCGATGATGAGATCGCCCTGGGTCACGTTGAGCTTGAGATACTTCTTCGTCTCGCCCTTGATGATCCGGTCTTTGACCTCGATGATCGTTGCCGCGCCGTGGTGGGGGTAAACGACCGTCTCGCCAACCTCAAAAAGCATGGAGTTATGTCCTTTCGGCAACCTCCAGGATACCACAGGCGACATACGCTAAGGTTCGCCGTCCACGCGTCGGCGACGCGCCTCACGACACCCGCAGGGAACCCCTAGAATGCTGAGGAAGCCGTCATCCGTCCTGGGAGGACCCGTGAAACCCCGTCACCTCGCGTCGATCGCCGTCGCAACCGCTCTGGTTCTCGGCACGACGGGCTGCAGCATGATCTCGCCCCAGGCGACGACGATCGCCTACTCGGCTGCCGAGGGCGTCAACGTCTACGACGCCGGCCCCCTCGACGTGCGCAACGCGTTCATCGTGGCGACCGACGACGGCGACACGGGCAACTTCGTGGCCGCGATCGTCAACGACACCGACGAGCCCCACACCCTGCGCATCGAGCTCGGCGAGGGGTCCTCCACGATCCCCCTCACCGTCCGGGTGCCCGCGCGCACCACGATCAGCCTCGGAGCCGACGGTGAGGACCCCATCCTCGTCGAAGGCCTCGACACGCCTCCCGGCGCCGACATCCCCGGCTACTTCCAGTCCGGCGACGAGAAGGGCGACCTCATCTCGGTGCCCGTCCTCGACGGAGCGCTCCCTTACCTGGCGCCGCTCGTCCCCTGACGACCGTCCGAACGACAGAGCCCGCCCGCGCAGTTCGCGCGAGGCGGGCTCTGTCGTTCCGGCTCAGCCCTCGAAGCGATAGCCGAGGCCGCGCACCGTCACGAGCATCTCCGGGGTTCCGGGGCTCAGCTCGATGCGCGAGCGGATGCGCTTGATGTGCACATCGAGCGTTTTGGTGTCGCCGAAGTAGTCGCTCCCCCACACGCGATCGATGAGCTGACCGCGCGTGAGCACGCGCCCGGCGTTGCGCATCAGCACCTCGAGAAGCTCGAATTCCTTGAGGGGCATGCTGATCTCGGACCCCTCGACGGCGACGGTGTGACGGTCGATGTCGAGCACGACGCGTCCGCCCTCCAGCACACGGTCGTCGAGGTCGGCATCCACCTGCGCGAAGCGCCGCAGCACCGCCCGCATGCGGGCGAGCAGCTCGCGCGCGGAGTACGGCTTGGTCACATAGTCGTCGGCGCCGAGCTCGAGACCCACGACGATGTCGACCTCGGAGTCCTTCGCGGTCAGCATGATGACGGGGACCGAGGACGAAGCGCGGATCTGACGGCACACCTCGGTGCCCGGCATCCCCGGCAGCATGAGATCGAGCAGCACGATGTCGGCACCCTTCTCCCGGAAGGCCACGAGCGCGGCGGGGCCGTCCTCGGCGATGTCGACCTCGAATCCTTCCCGACGCAGCAGGTAGGCCAGCGGGTCGGCGAGGTCCGGTTCGTCCTCGACGATCAGAACGCGGGTCATGCGGATTCTCCATTCAGGGGAAGGGGTCGGGATGCCTCGGCGGCGTCGCGCTTCTTCTTGCGGCCGCGCTTGGGCACGGCCCGCTCGATCGGCGCGGGCGTCCCGGGGAGTCGGATGGTGAACGTCGATCCGCGGCCGGGACGCGACCACAGCCGCACCTCGCCGCCGTGACGCTGGACGGCATGCTTGACGATCGACAGGCCCAGGCCGCTCCCGCCGGTGCGGCGGGCACGCGCCGGATCGGAGCGGTAGAACCGCTCGAACACACGGTCCTGCTCGCCCTCGGCGATGCCGATCCCGCGGTCGGTCACGGCGATCTCGACGACGCCGTCGACCAGTTTGACGCCCACGCCGACGCTGGAGCCCTTGGGCGAGTACGCGATCGCATTGGCGACGAGGTTGCCGACGGCCTCGCTCAGCACCTGCGCGTCGCCGCGCACGTACAGTCCGCGCGTGCCTCCGCGCACCACCTCGACCCCGGCCGAGTCGGCCTGGATCGCGTGGGCGTCGAGCGACGCCGCGACGACCTCGTCGATCGAGACGTCGCGCTCCTCGGTGAGGTCCTCCGAGGACTGCAGGCGGGACAGGTTCATGATGCGCGAGGTCAGCAGGCCGAGACGGTTCGCCTCGGCCGTGAGCCGCGCCGCGAAGATGCGCACCTGGGGCGGATCGTCGGCAGCCGACTCGATCGCCTCGGCGAGCAGGCTCACCGCGCCCACCGGAGTCTTGAGCTCGTGGCTCGTATTGGCGACGAAGTCTCGGCGCATCTGCTCGACGCGCTCGCGCTCGGTGATGTCGCGCAGCACCAGCAGCGTGAGCCGCGGCGA
This sequence comes from Microbacterium sp. SSM24, assembly GCF_025989145.1. NCBI lineage: Bacteria > Bacillati > Actinomycetota > Actinomycetes > Micrococcales > Microbacteriaceae > Microbacterium > Microbacterium sp. SSM24. Next base: position 303,225 of record NZ_JAPDNQ010000001.1, read on the forward strand.
GATGCGCGTCGCCCGCACGACCACGAGGCGCGGCTCCGCAGGCGGGGCGCCGCGCCGGAGGCGGATCGTCTCCGTCGCGGCGCCGTCCGCATCGCGCGCGGCGCGCGCGACGGCGCGCAGCTCGTCGCCGGGCACGGAGCGCCCCTCGACGAAGTGGAAGGGCGCGGCAGGCGCGGATGCGGCGAGCACCGTGAACGAGGCATCGATGACGATCGCGGCATCATCCATGCCGTGGAGCACCTCGCGCACCCCTTCGGGGATGGCCAGCGAAGTCTCCGCCCTGGCACGATCACGCGCTCGCAGCGAGGTGACGATGACCGCGGAGACGGAGCCCCCGATGACGACGCCGGCGAGGAGGGCGAGCAGCGCGAGCTGCGTCGTATCCATGTTCACAGCGTAGAGGGAGCGCGACGGCCCGGCCCGCCACGAGACCGGAGTCCTGCGGGCGCGGCGGGTACTATTCACCGCGGTGGCACCGTTCGTTAACCTTCGCTGGCGACAATCGCCACGGATCGGGGTGGCAGGTGCTGCCCGAGTCACGAAAGGTGCGTCATGCGCGAAGTCTTCCACCAGTCGCTCGAGGATGTGCAGAGCCGTCTCGTCGAGATCGCCGAGCTCGTCACGGTCGCCATCGACAAGGCGACCCGTGCGTTCAGCACGAGCGACGTGTCGCTGGCCGAGGAGGTCATCGAGAACGACGCCGTCATCGACGAGAAGGCCGTCGCCCTCGACGAACTCGCGATCGAGATCCTCGCGCGTCAGCAGCCCGTCGCCCGTGACCTGCGCATCGTCGTCAGCGCCCTGCGGATGAGCGCCTCGCTGGAGCGGATGGGCGACATCGCCGAGCACATCGCTCAGCTCACCCGCATGCGGTTCCCCGAGCGCGCGATCCCCAAGGGCCTCAAATCCACGTTCACGAAGATGGGCGAGCTCGATGTCGAGGTGGCGCGCCAGCTCACCGAGCTCCTCCGCACGCAGGACCTCGCCGTGACCGAGCAGATCCGCAACGCCGACGACGAGATCGACGACCTGCACGTGTCGGTCTTCGAGAAGGTGCTCAGCGACAGCTGGCAGGGCGAGGCATCCGCCACCGTCGACGCGACCCTCGCGAGCCGTTACCACGAGCGCTTCGCAGACCACGCCGTCTCGGTGGCGAAGAAGGTCGCCTACCTCTCGACCGGCGACTGGACGCCCGCGACCGACGCCCTGGACGTCATCCAGCCCCAGCCGTAGAACCGACTCACGACGAGAGGACCGGATGCCGCGGCATCCGGTCCTCTCGTCGTTACGCTACTTCTTTCCCTGCGCGGCGACGGCCGCAGCACCGGCGGCGGCCGCTTCGGGGTCGAGGTACTCGCCCGGCGCCAGGGGGCGCAGGTTCTCGTCGAGGCGGTAGACCAGCGGAATGCCGGTCGGGATGTTGAGCTCCGCGATGTCGGCGTCGCTGATCCCGTCGAGGTGCTTCACCAAGCCTCGCAGCGAGTTGCCGTGGGCCGTCACGAGGACGGTCTTGCCCGCCTGCAGGTCGGGCACGATGTCGCTGTGCCAGTACGGCAGCATGCGATCGATGACGATCTTGAGCGACTCGGTGTCGGGCACCTCGCCGTCGATGCCGACGTAGCGCGGGTCGCCCACCTGGCTGTACTGGTCGTCGGCAGGCAGCGGCGGGGGCGGAACGTCGAAGGAGCGGCGCCACAGCATGAACTGGTCGTTGCCGAACTCCTCGAGCGTCTGGGCCTTGTCCTTGCCCTGCAGAGCGCCGTAGTGACGCTCGTTGAGGCGCCATGTGCGCTTCACCGGGATCCAGAGGCGGTCGGCGGTGTCGAGGGCGATGTTCGCCGTCTGGATGGCGCGGCTGAGCACCGAGGTGTGGAGGACGTCGGGAAGGATGCCGGACTCGGCGAGCAGCTCGCCGCCGCGCGCGGCTTCGGCCTTGCCCTGGTCGGTGAGGCGGACGTCGACCCAGCCGGTGAACTGGTTCGTCTTGTTCCATTCGCTCTGGCCGTGTCGAAGGAGGATCAGGGTGTAGGGCGCGGTCATGCGCCCCATGATATCCGCGCCCCGGGGACCGCCGCGGTCGATGACGGCTGGCATCATGGGGGCATGGGCGCGCGGAGGGTCGGTCGCATCACGCGCGGCACCACCGGAACCAACCGGCTCCGCCGCATCGACCGCTGGATCGCACGGCACCCGGCGCTGCGGCGCGCGGACGATCCGCTGGTGATCGACCTCGGCTACGGCGCCAGCGGCGTGACGGCGCTCGAGCTGCAGTCCCGTCTGGCCCGCGCCCGGCCCGACGTCGAGGTGCTCGGCCTCGAGATCGACCCGGTGCGCGTCGCCCGCGCCGACGAGCAGCTCGCGGCGGTGCGCGCGGGGCTGACACCGTTCGCCCCGGATGCGCGGGTCGCGTTCGGGCTCGGCGGTTTCGAGGTGCCCGTCGGCGCCGCGCGCCGCCCCGCGGTGATCCGGGCGTTCAACGTGCTACGGCAGTACGGCGAGCCCGAAGTGGCCCCAGCCTGGGCGTCGATGGCCTCACGGCTCGCGCCGGGCGGCCTCCTCGTCGAGGGGACGTGCGACGAGCTCGGGCGCATCGTGACGTGGGTCGCGCTCGACCACGAGGGCACGCCCCAGACGTTCACGATCTCGCTGCGCCTGGCCGGGTTGGAGCATCCGTCCGTCGCCGCGGAGCGGCTCCCCAAGGCTCTCATCCACCGCAACGTCCCCGGCGAGCGCGTGCATGCCCTGCTGAACGCCCTCGACGCGGAATGGGACCGCGCCGCCGCGGTGTCGCCCTTCGGTCCCGTGGAGCGGTGGCGGTCGGCGCTCGGCGCGCTCGCGCGCTCCGGCTGGCCGCTGCGCGAGCGCGCGCGCTGGAGGCTCGGCGAGCTGACTCTGCCATGGGAGGCGGTCGCCCCGCGCTGACTGCCGCGATCACTCGAGGTCGGGGTCAGCGGGAGGGGACGAGGGAGACGCCTGCGGCGGTCAGCTCCTGCGAGGTCGGGTCGTCGGCCGCAACGTCGGCGATGATGCCGGCGACGGCGTCGAACGGCAGCACGGAGTAGCGGGATGCGGTGCCGAACTTCTCCTCGCTGCCCAGCACGTAGGTCTCGGCGGCGCGCGACGCGAGGGCGCGCTTCATGGCGGCTTCCTCGGCGTCCCCGGTGGTCAGGCCGGCGGTGGCGTGGATGCCCGTGACCCCCAGGAAGAACAGATCCGCACTGATCCGGTTCGCGGATTCGACCGCGGCAGCACCCGAGGCGACGGCGGAGTGCTTGAAGAGGCGGCCGCCGATCAGGAAGATCTCGGCGTCGTGGTCGAGCAGAGCGGCGGCGATGGTGGGGCTGTGCGTGACGATGGTGCCCCGGAAGCTCTTCGGGAGCACGTCGGTCATCGCGAGCGCCGTCGTCCCGCCGTCGAGGATGACGGTGGCCCCGGGCTCGATCAGCGCAACAGCCGCTGCGGCGACGCGCCGCTTGCTGTCGGGCGCGACGGCTCGGCGCGCGGAGTAGTCGACGACAGCCGGCGAGGCGGGAAGCGCACCGCCGTAGACGCGGACGGCGAGTCCGGCGGCGTCGAGCTCCCGCAGATCTCGGCGGATGCTGTCTTCGGAGAGTCCGAGTTCGGCGGCGATCTCCTTGGCGACGATGCGCCCGTCCGCTCGCAGCCGGTCCAGAAGCAGGTCCTTGCGTGCGGCCGCCAGCATCTCGGTCCTTTCCTGTTGTTGCACGTTCTTGCTCTATTATGCATGTTTATGAGCACATCTCTGCTGATTCTGATCGCCGGCCCCTACGCGTCCGGCACCGATGGCGACCCTGAGCTGATGGCCCGGAACCTCCGGCGGCTCGAAGAGGCCGCCTGGCCGATCTTCCAGGCCGGCCACGTGCCCATGATCGGCGAATGGGTGGCGCTGCCGGTGCTGGCCAGCGCCGGGGCAAGCGGCCCGGCCGATCCACTGGCCGCGGAGGTCATGTACCCCACCGCCGCCCGCCTCCTCGAGCACTGCGATGCGGTACTGCGCCTGCCGGGTGACTCGCGCGGAGCGGATCAGGATGTCGCGATCGCGCAGGACCGCGGCATCCCGGTGTATCACTCCCTCGACGAGATCCCCGGGAGGTCAGGCGACCTCGTTGCCGCGCGCTAGATGCGCGGGACGGCGGCGCGGGAGTCCCCGGCGGACATGCCGGTGGCGGTGAGCAGATCGACCACGAGGGGCCGCATCGCCGCGATGAGGTTCTGGTCGCCCAGCGATGTGCCGGGGACGAGCGTCGACGGGTCCAGGCGAGCGGCGACGGCCACCAGCGCCGCGCGGGCCGCGGGCTCGAACGTGAGGTCGTCGAGCGAGTCCGCCACGAACCCCGCGCCGCGCACGATCTCGGCGAGCACGTCGGCGGCCACCGGGCGCGGGGCGCCGTCGTCGCACAGGTAGACCGCGCGCCGCGCCACCACGCGGAGGTTGCGCGTGGCGAGGTCGACCGATTCGCGGATGCGCTCGTGGCGCGCGAGCTCACTCCGCTGGCGCCGCAGAAAGGGCGAGATGCGCGCGATCGCCCGCCCCGATTCGAGAGAGGACTTCCAGTCGTCGAGCAGCGGCTGCAGCGCCCGGGCCTTCTCGAGGCCGCGCTCGGCGCGCAGTCGGTCTCCTCGGCGCAGCGCCTGCGTGATCGCCGCCGAGGCGCTCTCCATCGCCCCGAAGAGCTTGCGTCCGTCGCGCAGCGCGGCGCGCAGCGGGTTCCGCGGGATCAGCGCCGTCACCAGCAGCGCCGCCACCCCGCCCACGATGCCGTCGACGAGCCTCAGGAACGGCGCGGTCGCCGGGATCACCATGACGATGAGCGACTGGATCGCCGCCGCGATCGCGAAGCTCGCCTGTGGCGACAGGAACCGCGCGACCACCAGCGTGAGCCCGAGGGTGAGCCCGAGCTGCCACCAGCCGGTGCCCGCGACGAGCAGCAGCAGCTCGGCGACGAGGATGCCCACCAGCATCCCGAGCACCGTCTCGAGGACCCGACGCGGCCGGGCGTCGCGGACGAGCCCGAGGCTCGACACGGTGACGGTCGCCGCGAGAAGCGGCGCCGGATGCCCGAGGACGACGTGGGCGAAGGCGTAGGCCCCGGTGGCGGCGACCACGATCTGCACGATCGCCGTGCCGGACTCGCCGACGCGCACGAGCGCGGGCCGTGGATCGAACCGCGCCCGCCATCCCGTCGGCACCGCGCTCGTCGCGGCGGGGCCGCTCACCGGAAGACTCCGCTCCCCCGCGTCACGTCGCCGACGCGCGGCGAGACAGTCGCGTGATGCGCGGGACGTTCGCCGTGGCCCCCGCGTCCGGCGGGACGATGATCTCCTGCGCGGCCGAGATCGGACCGTCGTCGGTGTCGACGAGCAGCGTCGCATCGATCGGAGTGGAGCGCCGCACGATCGCGAGCGCGATCGGACCTTCTTCGAAGTGCATCGCGGCCGACGTGACCGACCCCACCGCGTCGTCGCCGACGCGGACCGCCGCCCCGTGCACAGGAAGGACGCTCGAGCTGCCGTCGAGCTGAAGCGCCACGAGGCGCCGCGGCGGGTGGCCGAGATTGTGCACCTTCGCCACGGTCTCCTGGCCCCGGTAGCAGCCCTTGCTGAGGTGCACGGCCGTGCGCAGCCAGTCCAGCTCGTGGGGAAGCGCACGCTCGTCGACGTCGGCAGACCACCGAGGGCGCCACGCGGCGACCCGCAGCGCGTCGGCCGCGACGAGGCCGGCGAGCGCGATCTCGCCGCGGGACGCGGCATCCGCGATGCGCTGTTCCTCGTCGCGCGTGACGATCGCCTCGGCCCAATCGCGTTCGGCGCCCGGATGCGGGTCGACGGCCGCGTACGCGTGACCACCCGGCGTGACGTCGGGCCACGGATCGGTCCAGACGAGCGGAAGGCCCGCGGGCACGGCAGGGTTCACCCCGGCGAGGCCCGCCGCCGTGCCGCCGATGACGGCGAACTCGTCGCCGGCGTCGCGCGGGTCGACCCGCAGGCGGAACCGCATCCTGCGCAGCCACGACAGCAGCCCCTCGGCGTCGGCCCGATCGACGATCAGCCACGTCGTCTCGCCGTCGTCGATGACGGATGCCGCGTGCTCGACGTGTCCCTGCGGGTCGAGGACCAGCAGCTCGGTGCTGACCCCCGGCGGGAGGGCGGCGAGCGCCTGCGAGGTGAGCGAGTCGAGCCACGAGAGGCGGTCCTCACCGGGAACGGCGAGGACCGTGCGGTCGCCGAGCGGCACCACGGCGCGGCCGGCGCCGAGTGCTCGCTGCTCGCCGAGCGGGCTGCCGACGTGCTGCAGTCCGGTCTCGTCGACCACGGCGCCGGAGAGCCCGGCGAACGGGGACCCCATCATTCCGCCCGGGCCAGGCGCGCCGACGCGTGCGCGCCGAGCTCCTCGCCGAGCGCGGCCATGTCCCACGCCCACAGCAGGTGTCCGTCGACGAGCCCGTACATGCGGGTCGCAGCGGAGTAGGTCTTCGCGCCGGCCGGTCGCACGACCGCGTCGGTCGCGATGTCGATGCGCGGGCCGCGGATCTGTCCGAGGTAGAGCTCGCTCACGCCGTCCGCGTGCACGAGGACGACCTCGATGTCGAAGCCGCCTTCGGCGTTGCGCAGCAGCTCGACGTCGTCGGCGGTGCGGGGCGGGGCCGTGCCGAGGGCCGGCAGCAGGCCGGGGCCGGCGTCCGCGTCGCCCGCAGGCCGCGAGAGCCGCCAGTAGCCCATCTCGGCCACGAGCGGCGTGCGGGTGTCGCCCTCACCGTGGAGCCACGCGTTCGCGGAGTAGTTCAGGTAGTCGCCGCCGTCATGGCTGAAGCTGACGCGGTGGGTGAACTCGCCCGCGTAGGCATGGCCGGCGTAATCGATGACCCCGGTGCCCTCCCAGACGCCGACGAGCCACGAGAGAGGCGCGAGATCCGCGGGAAGGTCGGTCGGCAGGTCGAACACGGCGCGGCCGATCAGCGCTGGCCGCGGTACAGGTTCTTCAGGACGACGACCGAGACGAAGGCGATCGCGAGCGTCGCCAGACCGAGCAGACCCACGAAGAACATCTCGAGCGCGAAGAGATCCATGGGTCCAGTCTAGCCAGGCCGATTCAGCCCGGGACGATCGAGGCCAGGCCGAAGCCGAGGCTGATGACGCCCATGACCAGGAGTGCGCCCAGCGCGCTCGCGGCGACCCGTTCGGTGAACCCCTGCGAGCGACCTCCCCACAGCTGGATGGCGAACGCGAGGATGAGGCATCCGCCCAGTCCGACGGCGAGCCACTGCGCACGCCACGCGTCTCCCGCCAGCACGCCGACGAGCACGCCGATCACGGCAGCGACGACCCACACGGCGATGATGCCGCCGAGAGTGCGACGGGGAGCGAGTTCAGGCACGGCCACGCGCCCATTCTCGCCCACGACGCAGCGAGATGCACCACTGGGACGGATGTCGCGCAGCATCCGTCCGCGGAGCGGCCCGTCCGCCACGCCCTACACTGGGGGCAACGGCGTGCCCCCGCGCGCCGGGAAGGCGACGCTTTGGCACAGCTCCTGGTTCTGAGCTCCGCGCACGGAGCCGGTCCCGTCCTGCCCTCGCTCGAACTGCTGAGCCACCGTGTGCGCCAGATCCCCGCGGAACCCGCGCAGCTGGTGAACGCACCGAGCGCCGACGTCATCTTCGTCGATGCGCGCATCGATCTCGTCGGCGCCAAGTCGCTGTGCAAGATCCTCAACACCACGGGCCTCGACGCGCCGCTGCTGCTGGTCGTCACGGAGGGCGGACTGACCGCCGTGTCGACGGACTGGGGCATCGACGACGTCATCCTGATGAACGCCGGACCCGCCGAGGTCGACGCGCGGGTGCGCCTCGCGATCGGACGGATGAGCCAGGAGCAGGTCTCGACCCGCATCCAGACGTCGGGCATCACGATCGACGAGGCGTCGTACTCGGCCAAGGTGCACGGCAAGCCGCTCGACCTCACGTACAAGGAGTTCCAGCTCCTCCACTTCTTCGCGACCCATCCGTCGCGCGTGTTCACCCGCGAACAGCTGCTGAGCGAGGTGTGGGGCTACGACTACTTCGGGGGCACGCGCACGGTCGACGTGCACGTGCGACGTCTGCGCGCGAAACTCGGCGACCTGGAGCAGCTGATCGGCACCGTCCGCAACGTCGGCTATCGCTTCAACGTCTACGAGGACGACCAGATCCCCTCGCCGCGCGAGCGCACGGGCGCCTGACACCGGACCCCGTTCACACTCTCGTCACCTGTCCCTGCAATGATGAGGGGATGATCGATCACGAGGTGCTCGACGCGGGGCTCGGCGACGCGGACGACGACGACTTCGACCTGGACGAAGAGCAGGATGCGCAGCTCCCCGAGCACCGCTACCTGGACCGCGAGCTGAGCTGGCTCGCATTCAACCAGCGCGTGCTCGAGCTGGCCGAGGACACGAACCTCCCCGTCATCGAGCGCGCCAACTTCCTGGCGATCTTCGCGAGCAACCTCGACGAGTTCTTCATGGTGCGCGTCGCCGGACTCAAGCGCCGGATCGTGACCGGCCTCGCGGTACCCACCAATGTCGGGCGGGCGCCCGCCGAGGTGCTCGCCGACATCTCCGTCGAGGCGCACCGGCTCCAGCTCCGTCACGCGGAGGCGTGGACGAGCCAGGTCATGCCGGCCCTCGCCGAGGCGGGAGTGAACGTCGTGGCATACGACGCCCTCGACGCCGCAGACCGCGAAGCGCTCTACGAGTACTTCCAGGCGCAGGTCTTCCCCGTGCTCATGCCGCTCGCGGTCGACCCCGCCCATCCCTTCCCCTACATCTCGGGCCTCTCGCTCAACCTCGCCATCCGCATCCGCAACGCCCGCACCGGACGCCAGGAGTTCGCGCGCCTCAAGGTGCCGCCCATGCTCCCCCGCTTCGTGCAGGTGCCCTCGAGCGACGGCGCGCTGCGCTACCTGCCGCTCGAGGACCTCATCTCGAACCACCTCGACGATCTCTTCCCCGGCATGGAGGTGCTCGACCACCACGCGTTCCGCCTCACCCGCAACGAGGACGTCGCGATCGAGGAGGACGAGTCCGAGAACCTCATCCAGGCGCTCGAGGCCGAACTGCTGCGCCGCCGGTTCGGCCCGCCCATCCGGCTCGAGATCACCGACGACATGGACGAGGTCACCCTCGAACTGCTGATCCGCGAGCTCGACATCACCGCGCAGGAGGTCTACCGCCTCCCCGGCCCGCTCGACCTGCGGGGGCTGTTCGACCTGCGCATCGACCGGCCGGACCTCAAGTTCAAACCGCATGTGCCCACCACGGCGATGGCGTTCCAGCCCGGCGACAACAACGAGCGGCCCGACGTCTTCGCGTCGATCCGCAAGGGCGACGTGCTCGTGCATCACCCGTACGAGTCGTTCGCGACGAGCGTGCAGGCGTTCCTCGAGCAGGCGGCCAAGGACCCGCACGTGCTCGCCATCAAGCAGACGCTCTATCGCACGTCGGGCGACAGCCCGATCGTCGAGGCGCTGATCGATGCCGCCGAGGCCGGCAAGCAGGTGCTCGCACTCGTCGAGATCAAGGCCCGCTTCGACGAGGCGAACAACATCCTGTGGGCGCGCAAGCTCGAGAAGGCGGGCGTGCACGTCGTCTACGGACTGGTCGGCCTGAAGACCCACTGCAAGCTCGCACTCGTCATCCGCGAAGAGGGCGGCGTGCTGCGCAGCTACAGCCACATCGGCACGGGCAACTACAACCCCAAGACGAGCCGCATCTACGAGGACTTCGGCCTGTTCACCGTCGACGACCAGGTCGGACGGGACCTCACCCGACTGTTCAACGAGCTGAGCGGCTACGCGATCGAGAAGAAGTTCAAGCGCCTCCTCGTCGCCCCCCTGCACCTGCGGAAGGGACTCCTGAGACTGATCGACAAGGAGCGCCGCAACGCGCTGGCGGGCAAGCCCGCGAGCGTGCGAATCAAGGTCAACTCGATGGTCGACGAGCAGATCATCGACGCCCTCTACCGTGCGAGCCAGGCCGGTGTGAAGGTCGACGTGTGGGTGCGCGGCATCTGCTCGCTCAAGCCGGGCGTCCCCGGCATGAGCGAGAACATCCGGGTGCGGAGCATCCTGGGCCGCTACCTCGAGCATTCGCGCATCTTCTCGTTCCACAACGACGGCGACCCGCAGCTCTACATCGGCAGCGCCGACATGATGCATCGAAACCTCGATCGCCGCGTCGAGGCGCTCGTGCGCGTGACCGCACCGGCCCACGTCAAGGAGCTCGGCGACTTCTTCGACCTTGCGATGAGCGACTCCTCGAGTTCGTGGCATCTCGGCCCCGACGGCGAGTGGATCCGCCACAACGTGGGCGAGGACGGCCATCTCCTCGTCGACGTGCAGGACCGCACCATGACCACCGTGCAGCGCCGTCGGCGGGCACGCGCGGTGCGATGACGGAGACCGCGGTCTACGCCGCGGGCGGTGTCGTCTGGCGCGTCGTGGACGGCAAACTGCGCGTGCTGCTGATCCACCGCACCCGCTACCGCGACGTGACGCTCCCCAAGGGCAAGGTCGATCCCGGCGAGATGCTCGCCGAGACCGCCGTGCGCGAGATCTTCGAGGAGACCGGCATCCGTGTCGCCCTGGGCATGGCCATCGGCGTCTCGCGCTACCGGCTGCCCAGCAAGCGCACCAAGATCGTGCACTACTGGTCGGCGGAGGCGACGGATGCCGCGATCCGCGCGTCCGCCTTCGTGCCGAACAAGGAGATCGCCGCGATCGAGTGGGTGACGGCGAAGAAGGCGCGCTCCCGCCTCAGCTATCCCGTCGATGTCGAGATCCTCGAGAACTTCCTCCGCCTAGTCGACGAGGGCGTGCTGCGCACCTTCCCCATCATCGTGCTGCGCCACGCCAAGGCGCTCGCTCGCGAGGAATGGGACGGTGAGGATGCCGCGCGCCCGCTCGCACCCCGTGGCAAGAAGCAGGCGAACTCGATCGTCGGTCCGCTGCTCGCCTTCGGCGCGCGCAAGCTGGTGTCGAGTCCCGCCGTGCGCTGCATGAAGACGGTCACGCCGCTCGCCGCCGCGCTGGGCCGCAAGGTCGAGAAGACGTCGCTCATCAGTCAGGACGCGTGGGAGGACGGCGAATCCGACGCTCGCACGATCATCGGTCAGCGCGTGCGCGCACGGAAGGCCGCCGTGCTGTGCAGCCACGGTCCCGTGCTGCCCGACATCCTGTCGGAGCTCGCGCTCGCGACGGGCACGCTGCGGGGGTCCTACCTCGGCAGCGCCTCTGCGCTCGAGCCGGGCGCGTTCTCGGTCGTGCATCTCTCCGTCGAGAACCCCGGATCGGGCATCGTCGCGATCGAGACCCACATACCCAAGGTCTGAGCGACGGCCGCGCCGGCGCAGAGGTGAACGAGCGCGCATCCCGATGCATGGATGTCGGCGCTCCGTTCACCTCCCGTTTACCAGCCGAGCGCAGTCTCTTAAGAGTCCGAGCCTACGTTTCAGTGCGAACCCCGCACCGGGTTCACTACCCGAAGCCCTCTGTGGCCTCATTTCCCTGACACGTGAAGGATTCACACAGTGAAGATCTCCCGCATCGCCCAGGTGGGCGCTATCGCCGCAATCGCGGCCCTCGCCCTCGCCGGCTGCGCCTCCAACGAGACCCCGGGCGAGCCCTCGGGCTCCGCACCCGTCTCCGACCTGAAGGGCGCCATCGCCGGTGGCGGCGCTTCCTCGCAGGAAGTCGCCGTCCAGACCTGGACCGCCGGCGTCCAGGGCGCCAACCCCGACGTCGACATCACGTACGACCCCTCGGGCTCGGGTGCCGGTCGCGACTCGTTCATCGCCGGCGCCGTCCAGTTCGCCGGCTCCGACCGCGCGTTCAAGGCCGAAGAGATCACCGACAGCACCTTCGCCGGCTGCGTCGAAGACACCGACATCGTCGAGCTGCCGCTGTACATCTCGCCGATCGCCGTGATCTTCAATGTCGAGGGCGTCGAGAGCCTCGACCTCGATGCCGCCACGATCGCCGGGATCTTCGCCGGCCAGATCACGAACTGGAACGACGCCGCGATCGCCGACCAGAACCCGGACGCCACGCTGCCCGACCTCGCGATCACCCCGGTCGTGCGCTCGGACAAGTCCGGCACCACCGGCAACTTCACCGACTACCTCGCCGCGACGGCGGAGAGCGTCTGGACCTTCGGCTCGGTCGAGGAGTGGCCCGCCACGTCCGTGACCCCCGAGTCGGCGCAGGGCACCTCGGGTGTCGTCGCGGCCGTCGAGGGTGGCTCCGGCACGATCGGCTACGCCGACGCGTCGCGCGCCGGTGACCTCGGCACCGTCGCGATCAAGGTCGGCGACGAGTACATCGCGTACTCGCCCGAGGCCGCCGCGAAGGCCGCCGACGTCTCGACCCTCGAAGAGGGCCGCGGCGCAGGTGACCTCGCGATCAAGATCGACCGCACCACGACCGAGGCCGGCGCCTACCCGCTGATCCTCATCAGCTACAGCATCGCGTGCGAGCAGTACCAGGACGCAGCCGCCGCCCCGATCGTCAAGGCGTACCTCAGCTACGCCGCGTCGGTGCAGGGTCAGGATGAGGCCGCCGCCGCCGCAGGCAGCGCCCCCATCTCGGACGAGCTGCGCGACCAGGTCAACGCCGCGATCGAACTGATCGTCACGGACTGACACCACTGACCCGGCCCGGCGGCCACACCGCCGGGCCGGGTCATCCACGCCCCCGCCACCCCGGACGAACGAGACCTCATGACGACAACCACTGCGCCACCTGCGAAGACCACGCAGCGGGCCGGCGACCGCTGGTTCTCCAGAACCGCACTGTTCGCGGGATCGATGATCCTCGTGACGCTCGCGGCCGTCGCCATCTTCCTCTTCGTCCAGTCCATTCCCGGGATCACTGCGACCAGTGACAACGCGTCGATCATCACGACCAACTTCTGGGACTACGTCTGGCCCCTCGCCTTCGGCACGGTGTGGGCATCGATCCTGGCACTCATCATGGCGGTGCCCCTCGCCATCGCTGTCGCCCTCTTCATCTCTCACTACGCCCCGCGTCGACTCGCTCAGACCCTCGGCTACATCGTCGACCTGTTGGCCGCAGTCCCGTCGGTCGTCTTCGGCCTGTGGGGCATCCTGGTCCTCGCTCCCGCGGTTCAGCCCGTCTATGCCTGGTTGGTCGACAACATGGGCTGGTTCCCGCTGTTCGGCGGCCCCGTCTCGGCGACGGGCCGCACGATCTTCACGGCGGCGATCGTCCTCGCCGTCATGGTCGTGCCGATCATCACCGCGATCTGCCGCGAGATCTTCCTGCAGACGCCGGTCCTCCATGAGGAGGCGGCCCTCGCCCTGGGCGCCACCCGCTGGGAGATGGTCCGCATGTCCGTCTTCCCCTTCGCGCGCAGCGGCATCGTCTCGGCCTCGATGCTCGGCCTCGGCCGCGCGCTCGGCGAGACGATGGCCGTCGCGATGGTGCTCTCGGCCTCGGGCGTGATCACGTTCCAGCTGTTCACCGCGCGCAACCCCTCGACGATCCCGGCCAACATCGCCCTCACCTTCCCCGAAGCGTATGGAACGAACATCAACGTCCTGATCGCGACCGGCCTCATCTTGTTCATCGTCACCTTCGCTGTGAATGCGCTCGCTCGCTGGATCGTCAGTCGGCGCAAGGAATTCTCGGGAGCCAACTGACATGACGACGATCCAGACTCCCCCGCTCGCGCCTGAGGCGCCGAGCATCACCCCCTCCGCACGCCTCACCAGCGGACGCCTGCCGCGATGGGCACCGTGGGCGCTGCTCGCCGGAACCGCCGCCGTCGCGGGGCTCGTGATGGCCATGCTCACCGTCGCGAGCGGGGATGAGTTCAGCCTCGCCGGCTGGGCGATCTTCACCGCGATCGGCTACCTGATCCTCATCGCGGTGATCTCCGCGATCGTCGAGGGCCGCCGCAAGGCCGTCGACCGTGTCGTGACCGGCGTCGTGAGCATCGCCTTCCTCATCGCGATGGTCCCGCTCGTCTCGGTCGCCTACACGGTGGTCGTCAACGGCGTGGCGGCCTTCAGCGCGGAGTTCTTCACGAGCTCGATGCGCAACGTCGTCGGCGAAGGCGGAGGCATCCTCCACGCCATCGTCGGCACGCTCCTCATCACACTCGCCGCCGCCGTCATCTCGATCCCGATCGGCATCTTCACCGCGATCTACCTCGTCGAGTACGGCGCAGGCAACCGACTCGCTCGCGGCATCACGTTCCTCGTCGACGTCATGACCGGCATCCCCTCCATCGTCGCGGGCCTCTTCGCCTACTCGCTGTTCGCACTGTTCCTCGGACCGGGCATTCGCATGGGCATCATGGGCTCGATCGCCCTGTCGGTGCTGATGATCCCGGTCGTGGTCCGCTCCAGCGAGGAGATGCTGCGCCTGGTGCCGAACGAGCTTCGTGAGGCGTCGTATGCACTCGGCGTTCCGAAGTGGCTCACGATCGCCAAGGTGGTCCTCCCGACGGCCATCGCCGGAATCACGACCGGCGTCATGCTCTCCATCTCCCGCGTCATCGGCGAGACCGCGCCGCTCCTGCTCACCGCGGGCGTGGCCACCTCGATGAACTACAACCTCTTCGAGGGACGCATGATGACCCTCCCGGTGTTCGCGTACACCCAGTACATGAATCAGGGCATCCCGCCCGAGGCGTATATCGACCGGGCCTGGGGCGCCGCCCTCGTGCTGATCATCATCGTGATGGTGCTCAACCTCGTCGCGCGCCTGGTCGCAAAGATCTTCTCCCCCAAGCTGGGCCGCTGAGCCGGGCCCCCCGAAACTTCCCGAAGCGAAATCAGAGGAATCGTGTCCAAGAGCATCGAAGTCAACGATCTGAACGTCTACTACGGCGACTTCCTGGCCGTCGAGGGCGTCTCGCTCGACATCGAACCCCGCAGCGTGACCGCCTTCATCGGCCCGTCGGGCTGCGGAAAGTCGACCTTCCTGCGCACCCTCAACCGCATGCACGAGGTCATCCCCGGCGCGCGTGTCGAGGGCCAGGTGCTGCTCGACGGAAACGACCTGTACGGAGCGAACGTCGACCCGGTGCTCGTGCGCCGCCAGGTGGGCATGGTGTTCCAGCGCCCCAACCCGTTCCCCACCATGTCGATCCGCGAGAACGTGCTGGCCGGCGTGAAGCTGAACAACAAGCGCATCTCGAAGTCCGACTCCGACGCCCTCGTCGAGAAGTCGCTTCAGGGCGCGAACCTGTGGAACGAGGTCAAGGACCGCCTCGACAAGCCCGGCTCGGGTCTCTCCGGCGGTCAGCAGCAGCGTCTGTGCATCGCCCGCGCGATCGCCGTCTCGCCCGAGGTCATCCTCATGGACGAGCCGTGCTCGGCGCTCGACCCGATCTCGACCTACGCGATCGAGGAGCTCATCGGCGAGCTGAAGAACGACTACACGGTCGTCATCGTCACGCACAACATGCAGCAGGCATCGCGCGTGAGCGACAAGACGGCGTTCTTCAACATCGCCGGCACCGGCAAGCCGGGCAAGCTCATCGAGTACGACAACACCACGTCGATCTTCACGACGCCGACCGTACAGGCCACCGAGGACTACGTGTCGGGACGGTTCGGATAACGCGGCACCTCACCGAGACCCCTGCCTCCGGGCGGGGGTCTTCGTGTCTCAGGCGACGGGCGTCGTGGTTCCGGTGGCGAGCGCGCCCAGCGTGTCGACCATCGAGCGCGGGTCGGATGCGGCATCCCACCCGCTCGAGACCAGCTGCTGGTAGCCGATGACCGCCGACACGATGATGACGGCCCGACGGCGGGCCTCATCAGGCGCGACTCCGGATGCCGCGACCAGCGACGCCAGGTAGGAGACGCGTCTCTCGGTCACCGTCGACACGAAGTCTCGCACCGGCCCCGTCGCATCGGCGTAGAGCGTACGCTCCCCCGATCGCTGGCCGGTGCGGTGTGCGATCAGCTCGAGCAGACCGCCCAGCCTGGCCGAGGCCGGCCGGATGCGCTCGACCTCGGCGATGAGGTGCTCGGTCTCGAGCTCGCGCCAGCGCTCGAGGACGGCATCCACCAGCGCGGGCCGGTCAGCGAAATGCCAGTAGAACGACCCCTTCGTCGCCCCGAGGGCGCGTGCGACGGGTTCGACGGCGACGGCCGTGATGCCGTCGGCGCTGAATCGCTCGTACGCGGCGGCGATCCAGTCCTCGCGCGTGAGCCTTGCCATGTCCGTACCGTACCGTATAGTCTCACCCGTGGAATCCATACGCATGCGTATGGCTCAAGGGGGAGGTGCCATGAGGCAACCGGCATTCTGGTCGCTCGCGCTGGCCGACATCAGCGATCCCGACTACACGCAGGTGTGGATCGACGTGCTCCCGGCGCACGCCACCGCAGATCCGGCCGCATGGGCGCGCAATCTCTTCTCGCGCACGGCGCTCCCCCGCTGGCTCGCCGGCGCCATCGTCGTAGGAGCCGTGCTGCGTCGGGAGCGACGTCGGTGCGACCTGTTCGCCGTGCGGCGCGTGGAAGGCGAGGAGGCTCTCGTGGCAGTCGACGCCCGCCGCGTCGACATGCGCGTCGGCGTCGGGGTCGACGAGGAACGGGCGCTCGTGCGCGTGGTGACCGCGATGCGGTTCAAAGGGCGCGGAGCCCGGCTGTGGTCCCTGCCGCTGCGCCTCTCGCTCGCCGTGCTCATGCGCGGGATGATCTCCCGCGCGCGGCGCGAGCTCTCCGGCGTGACACGCTGATTCAGGTGCGCGGGCTGAGCAGATAGTCGTTGAAGGATGCCGTCAGCTCGACGTCGACCGGCACCGCGACGCCGTCGATGGCCGAGATCGGCGCCGCCAGACGCACGCTCGACAGCAGCCACGCAGCATCCGCCTCGGCCAGCGCTGAGACGGGGATCGTCTCGTACGCGGTGTCGTGGCCGAGCTCGGCGAGGTGCTCGAACAGACTCAGCTGCGTCGTGCCGTGAAGGATGCCGCCATTCGGCGCGGGTGTGACGAACCGGCCGCCGACGCGCAGGACGAGGGACGCGGTCGGCGCCTCCAGCACGTAGCCGTCGGAGGTGACGAACACGGCGTCGTCGGCGCCGCGCCGCTTGGCCTCGCGGATCGCCGCCATGTTGACCGCGTACGACAGCGTCTTCGCGCCGAGCAGCAGCCACGGCGCGCGCGCCGGGGTGTCGATCGCGTAGCCGCGGTCGAGGGTGACCACGCGCACGCCGCTCTCGCGCACCGCCGAGTTGTCGGCGGCCTCCGCGGCCGTGACCCACGCCGTGGGTGCGGGGCCGTGCTCGACACCGCGACTGAGGATGAGCTTGATCACGCCCTCGCCGTCCTGCGGGCAGTGCGCGGCGGCGACGGCGACCGCCTGACGCCACTGCTCCTGCTGCGGAGCGGGAAGGTCGCACAGAGCGGCCGAATGGGCGAGTCGCTCGAGGTGCGCCGTCACCTCCTGCGGGTGCCCGTGCACGACGCCGATCGACTCGAAGATGCCGTCGCCGCGCTGCGTGCTCAGCTCGCCCACGCTCAGCGCCGGGGCCGCCGGGTCGATCTCTCGGAAGGTCGACGCGAAATCCGTGCGGGGATCATCGGATGCCGCGGGCTCGAGTACGAGCGCGTAACGCCAGGTCATGCCACGAGCCTAGGGCGTCGGGAATGCCGGAACCCCTCCCTCGGTTACACTGGATCAGCCGGGCCGCAGTAACCCCGGGCTCCATCTTCTGCCGCTCCGAGCGGCTCCGCGCCGAGAGGCGTTCTGCGGCCCGGCTTCTTCGTTCCCGGACTCAGGTCAGGGCTTCGCGGCGCCACAGCGCGGCGCATGCGGCGAGGTCGGCGGCGTAGTCCGTGAGGCGCAGCGCCCGTGTCGTGAGCGCCGATGCCCGCTCGGGCTCGGTCGCGTCGTAGTCGTCGGCGAGGTGCGTCGCCCCGGCCGCCTGCACACGGCAGAACGCCGCGGCACGATCGAGGGCGACGGCGAAGTCCCCCGCGAACAGCCCGCGCAGGATCTGGTCGATCAGCGCGACGAGCTCTTCCGGCCCGGCCGGCGTCGGCGCGCCGGCGACGACCTCATCGGCTGACGAGAGCTCGGCGCGGCCGCGCTCGTAGAGGAGCGCTGCCGTGCGCGCGTCGTCGTGGATCATGAGCTGGAGCAGGTAGAGGCGCCACAGCGCCCCGGGCAGCGTCTTGGCCGGCGACCGCGACCAGAGCTCCGCGATGTCGTCGATGCCGTGCTCATCGGTGAACGCGACGAGCCGGTCGACGACCCGCCCATCGGGATCCTCGCGCACGCGCGCGAGCAGGGCATGCGCCGTGGAGTGCGCCACCCGCGAGACCTCGGCGGGATCCTCGGCGGCGAACAGCCGATCGAACAGCTCCGCCGGCCGGCGCACCGGCTTGTGAAACCCTCTGGACTCGTCGCTCACCCCGCCAAGGGTACCGTCGCCTCGAGAGGCCGGCTGCGCTCGTCGGCGTCGCGAACGGAGGAGATGTCACGAAAGGAGGACGCCGACGCGGCATCCGATCCTCGTTTCGTGACATCTCCTCCTTTCGTCGCGCGCTGCGCGGCCTCCCACGGCAGGCACACGGGTCAGACCTGGTTGATGCGGATGTGGTTGCCCGACGGATCGCGGAACGCGCAGTCGCGCGGCCCCCACGACTGCTCGATGGGCTCCTGCAGCACCTCGGCCCCGAACGCGCGCAGGCGTTCGAACGTCGCGTCGATGTCGGTGGTCGAGAAGACGTAGGGTCCGGGGCCGGATCCCTTCACCACGAGCCGCTGCAGCGCCTCCCCGTCCTCCGGGGATCGGCCCGCGGTCGGATCGGACACCACGAGCATGAGGCCCTCCTGGCCGGCGAAGCCGAAGCTCACCCACCGATGGCCGTCGTACGCGACGTCGTTGACGATGTCGAGTCCGAGACCGTCGCGGTAGAACGGGATCGCGGCCTCGACGTCGTCGACCGTGATGGGGCAGTACGCGAGAGAGATGCTGGTCATGGATGCCACGGTAGAGGAGCGTTCCCGGGTCCGCTTCTCCGATCCTGCTCCATCGGATCCCGGGTGCTCAGCGACGGGGACGAGTGAGGATCTTCGCGACGCACAGCGGCATCGCCTCGGCGGCATCGTGCGGCCGGGAGCGATACGAGCTCGGAGTCTCGCCGACGATCTCGGAGAACGTCGAGCTGAACGAACCCAGCGACGTCGCGCCCACCGCGGTGCAGGCATCCGTCACCGACGTGCCCGCGCGCAGCAGCGCCATCGCCCGCTCGATGCGCCGCGTCATGAGGTACGCGTAGGGCGTCTCGCCGTAGGCGGCCTTGAACTCGCGCGAGAAGTGCGCCGGAGACATGAGCGCCTTCGCCGCCATCGTCGGAACGTCGAGCGGTTCGGCATAGTCGCGGTCTATGAGGTCGCGGGCACGCCGAAGGTGCACGAGGGTCTCGGTCGTCTGCGGGACGGATGCCACGCCCTCACGCTACCGCCGGAGGCGGCGGCGCGAGCTACGCGGTCGGGATCTGGACGATCGGGTCCGACGTCGGCTGCCCATCGGGCGATCCGCCCTGCGGCTCGACGGTCACCGCGATGACGTCGCCGGGTTCCATGGCCCCCTCGAGGAGAGCCGTCGATCCGCCGGTCGCCGTCGGCTCGAAGGTGCCCGCCGAGACGGCGGCGCCATCGCGCACGAACCACAGCTCGAAGCTCTCGTCGTCGGCGATCTCGGGCAGCCCTGCCGACACCACGACCGCCTTGCCGACGGACTCCGACCAGTGCGCGGTCATCGTGCCGCCGTCGTCGAGCTCGGCCGTGACGGACTGGGAATCGGGTGCGGCCTCGATCTCCTGGAGCGCGACGACCTCGGGCGATCGGTTGACGAACTGATTGATGGATGCCGCGCCGAAGCCGAGCACGACCAGGACGACGATCGACGCGGCGAGGGTGAGCAGACCGCGCGTCCAGTTGCGGCGCGAGATCGCCTGGATCGTCGCCGTCGTCGGCGCGGGATCCACGGCCGGCGCCTCATCGGGATCATCGGATGCCTCGGCCTCCGCCTCGGCAGCGGTCGGCCACGTCTCGGACACCGCGGCGTCCGCCGCGGTGATGTCGGGAAGCTGTGGCATGGTCGCGATGCGGGAGAGGAGTGTCGAACGAAGCGTCAGCGGCGGAGCCTCGTCGGGGACGCCGTCGCCGAGAGCGGCCGCGGTCGCGACATCCGATTCGACCCAGTGCTCCCACTCGGGGTGTGCGGCGCGCGCCTCGTCGAACGCGCGACGGTCGGCGGGCGACAGCGCGTCGAGTGCGAAGCCGGAAGCGAGCTCGGCGAACTCCCTCTCGTCCATCACGCGGTCACCCCCATCTCGGCCCTCAGGCGGGACAAGCCGTCCCGCATCCTCGTCTTGATCGTCCCCAGTGGCGCACCCACGAGCGCCGCGATCTCGCTCTGACTGTAACCTCCGAAATACGCCAGGGTGAGAGCCTCGCGCTGCACGTCAGGCAGCGCGGTGAGCGCTGCCGTGACCTTCTCGCCCTCGATGCGGAGCTCGACCTGCTCGGCCACCCCGTCATGCGCGACGTCAAGGTCGCGGAAGCCCACACGGACATCGCGATCGGTGCTCGCCTGCGCCGACCGCACGCGGTCGACGGCCCGGCGATGCGCGATCGTGAGCACCCAGGACCTTCCCTGGCCTCTGTTCGGAGCGAAGCGCGAGGCGGATTGCCACACCTCGAGGAACACCTCCTGCAGCACTTCCTCGCTCTGCGCCCTGTCGACGAGCACGCGCAGGATGAGCCCGAACACGCGCGCGGAGATGAGGTCGTACACGCGCGCGAACGCGGTCTGATCGCCGGCGGCGACGCGCTGCAGCAGCTCGCCGACGTGGTCGACAGGTTCGGCGCCGTCCTCCGGCACGTCGATCCCATCGATCACCATAGGGACCAGCATGCCGTACTCATGGCCCGTCCCCCGCTTCGTACCATCGCAATCCGGTTCCAATCCGTTCTGCTCCAGCCTCCGAAGAGCCCGTGTAGCCGCTCTTGCGGCACACCCCCGCACCGCGGGGCCTGCAGATCACGGTCCGCACCGGACCTCTACGAGGAGGAAGTCATGTCCCGCATCACAAAGAAGCGCGTCTCGGCCGGTCTGGCGCTCGCGCTCGCTGCCACGTTCGCGCTGTCGGCATGTTCGATGGGCGGAAGCGCCGCTCCGTCGGATGAGCCCTCGAGCCCCGCGATGGAGGAGTCCGAAGCACCCGCCGAGGAGATGGATCCCGCGGCGAACCTCGTCGGCCCCGGCTGCGCAGACTACGCCGAGGCCGTGCCGGACGGCGCCGGCTCCGTCGCAGGCATGGCGCAGGACCCGGTCGCGACCGCGGCATCCAACAACCCGCTCCTGACGACGCTCGTCGCCGCGGTGAGCGGACAGCTGAACCCGGACGTCGACCTCGTCGACACGCTCAACGGTGACGAGTTCACCGTGTTCGCACCGGTGGACGAGGCGTTCGCTGCGATCGACCCCGCGACGATCGAGGCTCTGAAGACCGACAGCGAGACGCTCACGTCGATCCTCACCTACCACGTGGTCCCCGGCCAGGTCGCTCCGGCTGACATCGCCGGCATGCACACGACCGTGCAGGGTGCCGACCTCGAGGTCACGGGTTCGGGCGACTCGCTCATGGTGAACGGCGCCAACGTCATCTGCGGTGGAGTGCAGACGGCCAACGCGACGGTCTACCTCATCGACGCGGTCCTGATGCCTCCCGCACAGTGACCGACCTGCCGGCTTCGGCCGGTTAGGGCGGCGTGGCCGCCGGTGCCTGGCGAGGTGCACCGGCGGCCTCGTCGTGCTCCCGGCAATGCACGCGTCCCGCAGGCTCGTCAAGGGTGTCGTTCCGGGGCGGGTGAGGGCGTAGCGTCGGAGATCGCTCGGCCCGACGATCGACTCCCCCGCGACCGCGAGACCGGCGGGGAGGACCATGTCGGATCTGCGCGAGGCCGGTGACCTGTCGACCGGCGAGATTCTGGACCACCGGTACGTGCTCAGGGAGCGCATCGGCGAGGGCGGGATGGCACGCGTCTACCGCGCCGACGACCAAGCACTCGGCCGCACCGTCGCGATCAAGGTCCTTCGCGGCGTCGACGCGATCGGATCGGTCGATCGCGCCAGGACCGAGACGACGCTCCTCGCCGCACTCAACCACCACGGGCTGGTCACCCTCTTCGACGCCCACATCTCCGACGAGGGCGCGAGCTATCTCGTCATGGAGTACGTCGACGGGATCACGCTCCGAGAGCGCATCGCGCAAGGCCCGATCCCGCCGGCCGAGACCGCGTCGATCGCCGTCGATCTGGCGGAGGCGCTCCACGTCGCGCACTCCTCCGACATCGTCCATCGCGACATCAAGCCCGCGAACGTGCTGCTGTGGAAGTCACCACTGCCCGGACGAGAATGGCGCGCGAAGCTCGCCGATTTCGGAATCGCGCATCTGCTCGACTCGGCGCGCGTCACGACCCCGGGCATGATCATCGGAACGGTCGCGTACGTGGCGCCCGAGCAGGCGCGCGGCGAGGAGCCCGCGCCACCGGCCGACATCTACGCACTCGGCCTGCTGCTCATGGAGGCCCTCACCGGCAAGCGGCCGTTCGCCGACGCCGAGGGCATCGGCTCGGTGATGGCACGGCTCGCTGCACCGCCGGAGGTGCCCGGATCGGTGGAGCCCGCGTGGCGAGGGCTGCTCCGCGGCATGACCGCGATGCGTCCCGAGGATCGCCCGACGGCGCTGGAGGTGGCGATCACCGCTGAACGCCTTGCGCTCGGGAGCGCGCCGCTCCCCGCCGCGCTCGCCGAGGAGCCGACGCAGGAGACACCGGTCATGAAGACCGGCCCGACACGGATGCTGCCCGCGCTGATGGTCGGCGATACCGGCGCCACCGCGCTGATGCCGCCGCCCCTCCCTGTCGCCGCGGCGCCGGCTCCGGGTTCCGCAGTGCCGCGTCCGGCGGGACGCGACGACCGGCGCCGGCGAACGGTCCTGATCGCCCTCATCGTCGCGGCCGTGCTCGCAATCGGGGCGGTGTCGGCCTCGCTCTGGTGGTCGACGAAGGCCGGCGGTGCAGACGTGCCCGAGCCCGTGCCCACCGTGGTCGACACTCCGTCGCCGCAGCCGAGTGAAACGTCCGTCGTCGACACCCCCGCGCCGCAGCCGAGCGAACCCGGGACCGATACCAGCGGAAACGGCAAGGGGAACGGCAACGGCAACAGCGGGCCGGGCAACAACAACGGGAACGGGAAGGGGAACGGCAAGAAGCCGTGACCTGCTAGGACGATCGGATGCCACGCGGGAAGTAGGCTTGGAGGCCGCGGGCCTCTAGCTCAGTCGGTAGAGCATCGGACTTTTAATCCGCGGGTCGTGGGTTCGAGCCCCACGGGGCCCACCGCATCAACTCCCCACCGCCGAGCGCGCCGTCTGCCGGGCGTGCACCGTCAAGTCTCCCCCGCGCCGGGCGCGGAACAGCTCGAGGCGACCGGGGTCGATCCGGCCGATCTCGCGCAAAGCGGCGCCGACGTAGGTCTGCGCACCTCGGGGTCGGCTGCGGGCTGTGGCGTGCGGGCCGCTCGAGCGATGACGCACACGCGCCGGGTCGAGCGAATCCGATTGCCTCTTCGTTCGTCGGGCGCCTTTCGGGCATCGGACCGCCCGCGGTAATCGTTCGCTCGCCGCGCCAGCGAGCTGACCGGCCGCGTCGCTCCTTGAGTCGCACCTATGCCGACCCGCTACCGGGCAGGGAGGCTGGGGCACGTCGATCCCGGACGAGGACGCGCGGATCTCGCGAGTCAACTAGCCCGTGGTCGAGCCCGGCAGCCTACCTCCGAGCGCGCGACCGTGCTGATCGACTTCCTTCCAGATTCCTGGGCATCGGGAGTATGCGCTTGAGGCGGGAACCGTATCTAGCTAAGGTTGATCTCAACTAGACCCGCCAAGCCTCTCCACGATGCTCAAACCGGCGGGTTATTTTTTCTTGTGCCACAAAGCCGACTAGAGATCGTACGAGGGTCGACGCCCTACCTGAAGCCGCCGCTCGACCTCGGGGCGCAGGCAGAGTTGCTGATCGCACGAGGCCTCCAGTGCGATAGGCCAGCGCTTGTAGCGTCGCTTAGCAGGATTGGCTATTACCGACTCACCGGCTACTTGTGGTGGTACCGCCTCGACGCCGAGCCTTCGGGATCGGCCGAGCTGATCCCTGGCACGACACTCGACGATCTGCATCGCCTCTATGAGTTCGACGCGAAGCTGCGATCGATCGTGATGGCCATGACCGACGTTATAGAGGTGTGGTTCCGTGGCGCCTTCGCCAATACGACGGGAATCAGGCTTGGTGCGTTCGGCTATCTCGAGCGTGCCAACGCTCTCGGTGCGGATGCACTCGAGCGTGATAAGCGGAAACTCACCGAAAGACTTGAGGATCCGAGTGAGAGCTTTCTTGCGCATTTCCTGGAGAAGTACTCGAATCCATACCCGCCCGTGTGGATGATGGTGGAGCTTTCGTCGCTCGGCTTGCTTTCGAAGTGGTACGACAATCTCGCCTCGGCGTCGCTTAGGCAGTCGATCGCCGATGGAGTGAGGCTCAACCACTCAGTCCTAGGCGGGTTCTTGAGAACGTGGACGGTTGTTCGAAACGTCGCAGCGCATCATGGACGCCTATGGAACCGACGCTTCGCGACGAAGATGAGCGCACCCAAGAAGCCTGAGTTGTTGAGGATCGCAACCGACGGCGCAGACTACTCTCGCATCTACCCGTATCTGGCAACCGCTGCGTACCTGACGAGTGTCATCGACCCGTCGAGCGACCTCCGCCAACGACTCGTGAACCTGCTGCTGTCTGCGGACGATGGATGGCTCGACGAGATCGACGCACCTCGGGCATTCGAGAACGATTCAATCTGGCTGTAGTGCGGCCCCGATCGACGCTCGATGGAGGACCAGCTATGGAGTCGCCTCGCTCGATCGCATACGCGCCTCGCAAACTGAGCACTGGCGTGTCTACAGCTTCAATGTCGGTGGTCCAGGCTGTACTTTGCAAGGAACAGGATCGGGAGGCTCCTCATGGCGAGACGGTCAGATTCAGCACGCGCAATGACGCCCGCGCTGGCGCCACCGGTCGGCGCGGATCCGAGATGGAGTGAGAAACGGGACATCGCGATCCGCGCTCGGGAACTCGCGGCGCAAGCCCGTCAGGGCAAGCCGGCGAGCTTTCGGAGCGGTGTCGGGCGAATCGCTCCGTGAGCGGGTCTTCTAGCGCGACTCATCTGTTTGCCGCGCAACACGCCGATCGGTACGCCCGCCAGGACCTCATTCGAGAATACGAGGAACTAGTCGGGGCTCGCCTAATCGTCATGATTGACCAGGTGTTCCCCTACGCCACGACTCTCGTCGAAGAGTTGTTGACTGGTGCGGATTCGTCAAAGCCGTTGCACCTGCTCTTATCGACGCCCGGCGGCGATGGTGAGGTAGCTGTGCGCCTCGTTCGTGCGATGAAAGCTCGGTGCACCGAGTTGACCATCATTGTGCCCGACATGGCGAAATCGGCTGGCACGATCATGTGTCTCGGCGCGGACAGAATCATTATGGCCGCCGGAAGTGACCTCGGTCCCATCGATCCCCAGATGCAGATCGGCGGGTCACTTGTTGGTGCTCGGGAGATAGATCAGGCGTTGCGCGACGCGGAAGAGCGCGTCGCTGCAGAGCCGAATGCTTTCCCGTTGTATGCAGGCCTACTGTCGGACGTCAACATGCTAATGATCGAGCAAGCCCGCTCGGCTACTGCTCGCACGTACGACCTGATCGACGAAGCACTCACTTGCAGAGGACTTAACGAGGAAGCACGTAAGGCGATCACGGAGGCAATCCGAGGGCCGCTAGTAGACGACGCGAAGAATCACGCCGCGACTGTCGGCCCCGAACTCGCCGCGAAGATGGGGCTTCCCGTCGAACTTG
This sequence comes from Microbacterium sp. SSM24, assembly GCF_025989145.1. Classification (NCBI taxonomy): domain Bacteria; kingdom Bacillati; phylum Actinomycetota; class Actinomycetes; order Micrococcales; family Microbacteriaceae; genus Microbacterium; species Microbacterium sp. SSM24. Next base: position 329,242 of record NZ_JAPDNQ010000001.1, read on the forward strand.
CCGATCCCGCAAGCGACTCCTGGCACCTGATCTGGTCGTTGTGGACGCGCTACTTCCAGCTCGGAGCTTGGCCAGCAGCACAGAACGCCGTTTACGAGGGCCAGCGCGCGTCACAGGTACTCACTCGCGGCTGAAGTCAACTGTCGCACGGTGTGCGGAGACACCCTCCAAAGCCTTTGGCAACGACGGCGGTCGACCAAGTCGTGGCGACCTCCGTCGGTGGCCACGGCGCGATTCAGATGAGGGTGAGCCGTTGTCCGGCGGCCCGCGATCGCCGAGCGAGAACGATGAATCCGTTGCGGCCATTTACGAATCCCTCGGCTGCGAACCGGACTGCACCTCTGTTGGTCTGCAAGACCATCTCACATGCGTCGATCTTGCCTCTCTTGTCGGGGCGGATCGCCGAGATGCCGGGGTAGATTGCGGGGGTCAACGCCTTGGGCAACATCTGCCGGACCGGCCCGTACTTCTTGGCGAAGCTGACGGACTGGCTAGTTATACCCTCGAAGATCGGTAGGGCGCCGCTGGCGCTCGAGAACATGCCTGTCCCCACGACGGCAACGGGTCTGCTGCTATCGGAGATGTAGCGCCGGATGGCCGCGGCTGCTGAAACCTGATACCGGCCGTTCAGGGCAAGTGGTACATCGAGTGATGGAGCCCAGTCATCCGCTTCTCGGTTGAACCGATCTCCGGCAAAGAGGATCTCCGCCGAGAAGAGGTTCGCTTCGAGCTCCAGCAGGTCCCGGGTGTCTGTGGCAAGTGTGTGGTAGTCATCTGCAAAATAGGCGAGTCGGTGCCACGGGAGTGTGTGGTGGCCAATCTCATGCGCCTCTGTGAATCTTCGGCGATCGAGGGTTAGGGATGCGTCAACGTAGTAGCGCCGCTCCTGCACGTCCAATAGGCCGAGGACTGTACCTCGAAGCTTGTGAATGATCGCTCGGATGCCGGCAGGCAAATCGATGTGCCCACCCAGATCGAACAGCGCCTCCTTATGGAGCTCAGCTGCAGCTGCGATGTCGGCGAGCGGGACGGGAAGTTCTTCACCCGCTGATGCCGCGCGCAATGCGCCACGCGCGTATCGTCGAACGTCTCGCTCGCTTGAGAGCAGCTGCAGCGCGGTCATCGTTGGTCCCCGCGCTTTTGACGGATGAACGCGAGATAGTTGCGCAGTTCCGCAGCCTCGTCTTCGGTCAGTTCTTCGAGGGCACGCAAAGGGATGCCTGCCAACGCGCTCGGACGCACGGCGTCGCCATCATTCGGGACATGGTGACCCGCGCGCCGCATGAGGTCGCTGTAGTCGATCCCGTACACGTCGGACAGTTTGTAGAGAACATTCGGGGAAGGGCGATCGACCGCGTTGCTCTCGATCTGGGACAGATAGCCGTTGGTGATCTGGGTTTGTGCTTCCACCCCCCGGAGACTCAGGCCGGTCGCCTTTCGACTCTTCTTGAGATGGTCCCCCAATCTTTCCTCGGCGGTCGAGCGGGGCGCGAGCGCGACGATGGCGGCTACGGCGACGATGCCCAGCGCCAGCGCCGACGTAATCGGACGAAGAGGTTGTGTTGTTGACCGCATGTAGCAAGTTTGCCCGAATCTGCTTGATCTGTCGAGCGCTTGCGCTCCGCGGGATGCATGCGTACTCTATCAAGCAGATGCCGCACAGATCGTGCGCCGAGAAGGGAGGGTCACGATGACCCCCAGCAGCCCCATCAACCTGCAGATCAACATCGATGGCACGGCTTACAACGTTCACGACTCCGACCAGGAGGCTGCAGCACTGCTGCGCCTCGCTGATCACGACCCGAAGACCTTCGACCTGTTCCTCGTGAAGAAGGATGGCGTCGAGGTGAAGATCCGTGACAACCAGATCGTCAACCTCGAGGACGGCGATCGGTTCGTCTCCCGCCGGAACCTCCGGTTCACGATCGATGGTGAGCCGTTCCGCAGCTACGACGACGATCAGGCGGCCGCCGCACTGGTGCGCCTTGCGGGCCTGGATCCGGCTGTCTTCGACCTGGCCCGCGTCGGAAGCCCTACAGCGTTCGCGGACGACGAGATCGTCACGATCGCTGACGGCGACGCGTTCGTCACCATTAAGCACGTCGGTGGCGTGGCGTGAGCGAGGCACCAGAGTTGTCCGAGGCGTCCCAGCAGTTCATCGCCGACATGACTGCTGCGGGCGCGTCGGCGCGCGCCGACGGACCTCGCATCCTCTATGACGTCGTCGCTGTCGGGGGCGCTCTCGCCGGCCAGACCATTACGACCGGCGTCAGCATCTCCGAGGTGCAGAGCTGGCCCGCTGTGCCACCCCACTGGATTCACCTTCCGGCGTCCGTCCACTTCACCGAGACCAACATGGACGAGACAGACTGCGCGCCCGGTTATGTGAGGCATTCGCGTGACTACAACTACACCGACACCTCCATCCGCCCCGCACGCGCGTGGCTGAGCCACGTCCGCGGATTCATTTCGATCGCGATCGCTGAGGCGGCCTGACATGCGCTACTCCGTCGCGATGAGCGGCGACACCGAAGCCGTCATGCGCGACCACCTGTTGCGTGAGGACGGTCAAGAAGACGTCCTTATCGCTACCTATGTGCTCTCCACGGGGATCGAGCGAACCACAGCAGTGATCCGGTCCGTCATCCTCCCTCGAGACGGAGAGCGGCACGTCCACGGCAACGCGTCGTTCACCAGCGCCTACGTGCTCCGCGCCGCGCACGAGGCACGAGTCGCGGGGCATGGACTCGCGCTCCTACACTCCCACCCAGGTGGCCACGGCTGGCAGCGCCTCTCGCGCACCGACTGGGAGACCGAGTCTGACTACGAACGAGTGGCCCGCTCCGCCACGAAGATGCCGATGCTTGGAATGACGCTCGGCGGCGAAAACATCGCGTGGTCGGCGAGGTTCTGGTTCGACCGGACCGAACCGACATGGGCAGAGTCCGTCCGCTCCGTCTCTCCCGTGCTCGCCGTCACGTGGAACGACGAGCTGCGCCCGGTCCCCAAGATCACCGGAGCACAGGAGCGAACAGTGTCGTCGTGGGGCGATCGCTCTCAGGGCAGGATCGCACGCCTCCGCGTTCTCGTCGTCGGAGCTGGAAGCGTTGGCCTGGATGTCGCTCAGCGCCTTGCCGCGACCGGGCTCATCACCGTCGGCGTGATGGACTACGACGCGGTTGAGCGCCGAAACCTGGACCGCATGATCGGCGCAACTCGGCTCGATGCCGCGCTCGGCCGCGCAAAAGTAGACGTCGCGGCGCGGCTGATGAAATCTGCCGCAACCGCCGACGTCATCGACGTTCGGCGCCACGAGGTCAGCATCACCGATCCTGTCGGCGTCAGCATCGCGCTCGACTATGACGTGATCTTCTCCTGCGTCGACCGACCCTGGCCCCGCGCCGTACTCAATGGGATCGCGTACGCCGACCTCATCCCCGTCATTGACGGAGGCATCGCATTGACCACGTTCCCGGACGGGCACATGCGAAACGGTATCTGGCGGACCCACACCCTCACCCCCGGTCGGCCGTGTATGGCCTGCATCGGCCAGCTGGTTGCAGGCGAGGTGTCCTTGGACAAGCTGGGGCTCCTCGAGGACCCTGAGTACATCGAGGGCGCCGGGCGCGAAGCACCGTCGCACCAGAATGTCGCCGCTCTCTCGGCGAGCGTCAGCGCCTCCCTTCTGGCCCAGTTCGTGAGCCTGGTCGCCCATCCGGGCAGCCGAGGGGCGCCCGCGCCGCTCCACTACGTTCTCTCCACGCACACCTTGATGCAGTCCGACACATCATGCGGGCCCTACTGTGCCTACGAGAACGCGACCAGGACGGGCGATCGTCGCACCCCAATCGCCGAGCACCGGAACGACTGGCGAGAGGAAGTCGAGGCGCGCAAGGCGAAGAGGCACCCGCTCCGACTCCGGATCCTTTCGAGCGTCGAGTACCTGCTGCAGCGGTACACCAATCGCCTTCGGTAGTCGGCCCATGCCTATGAATCGGAGCGGTCAAGTAGCGCGAAGGCGAACGATACGGGTCCCACACCTCGCTCCCCGCGACGGCCCCGCTTACGCGCACCGCCCGGATGGGGATCGAGCCGGGTCGTGGGCTCGGCAAGTCATCTCTGTCGGCAGCTACAGACGGCCGGCTGGCCGACCGAGCGCTGCGGCATAGCGCACGGCGATGCTTCGCGGTTCTTGACCGCGCCTCCCGCTCAGCCAACCTCCGATCGTTTCAGCGACGCCTGTGAGGGTGGCAGCAACGGCTGCGCCGACGGCGACTGCGACGCCGTTGCTAGGATCCGTGACTCCGCCCGCAACCGCGGACGCCACAATTGCCACGCCGGCGGGGAGTGCTCGGTCGCGCGCGTGCCGTTTGAGTGAGCTCGACCTGATACCGACCGCGAGCTCTTTCGCTGCGTCGTTCATTCGGGCTTCGAACTCCTTAACGGCGCGCTCCCTTTCCAATCGGTCCCGCGCCACCGCCGTGCGGTTGTCATCGAGCGCACGTCGGAGGTGGCCGCGGAAGAGTTCGAAGGAGTCGTCGCGACGAATTGTCACTGCTTCATCGACGGTGAGCTGCATCCCATCGAAGCTCGGGATGTCACCCAGCGACGCCATTCCCACATATTCCGTGTGAGTTGTGGCCCCCGCTATGTCCGAGTCGACCAGGGATGAGCTATTGACGAGCTCGCGGAAAAGGACTTCCTCTGAGGGGTTGAGAAGTACCACGTCAACCTCTGGATCGTCGGTGCAGACGGCGAGTTGCCACGACAGGTGGAGAAGGGCCTGCGCAGTCGACCTCATCGCGGCGTGCGCGACCCGAGGATCAGAGAACCTTTGCGGCGGAAGGCCAAGCAACACGATCAATTCCTCGCACTGGCGAAGTATTTGCTCACGACCCGTCTCGCTGAAGGCGTAGTAGCCGGCAAAGATCTCCTCGAAGTTGGTGAAGACCGTCATCCCTGGATCGATGCCGAAATGAGCGAGCACCGCGGCACGATCGCCTGACTTCAGTGATGGACGCGCGTGCTCGACCGCCAGCACGCCTGCTTCGAAGAGCGGCTCCAACTCGGCGTATATGAACATCATCCGTTTGAACAGCTTGATTGCTCTGAGGTCGTCGCCTAGGCGCGCGGCCTCGCGAATCTCGACGAGGGGGTCAGCTATGGCGAGACCGTCGTACAGCAGCAGCAGCGTAAGCGCGTCGTCCGCGATCCCATGTCTCTTCCGGCCTGGACGCAAGAGCCCGTGGGGGTTGAAGGGGTGATGGCTCAGCAGTGGCCACATACCCACGGTGGCTCTGTCGACAAGCGATCGCGATGTGACGTCCCAGTCGTCGGCTTCGAGGACGGATATGACGTCCTCCATAGGGTCACGAAGCTTCCTGAGTGGCTTCCAGTCGCTCGGAATAAGCGCTAGCCCTTCTCTGATCGAAACGATCGGGTTTTCTCTCAATCCCATCCCCCAGCGACGCGACGGTGAGCCCCCACACTGCCCGAGCCCTTACGGCTGATGATGTCAGCCGTCACCGTTGTGTCGCCATAGTTGGCCAATGTCGCGAGCGACTTTGCTTCGCTGACAGCGGCATGCATGCTCGGCGATGGTCGGCGCGGTTCCATTCGGCATGCGCTGCTGTCGCCTGCCGGTGTGCGGGATGACCGTCCCTGATAGTTCGCACGCCCGCTTGAGGATCCGGTGGTGAATGCGGACACGGCGGAGTCTGTGCGCAAGCTCGACCAGACGTTCGGCGTGGTCTCGCCGGGTACAGGCTGATGCCTCTCCCGCGACCTGAGACCCCGACACGGGGACATCACACTTCGAGTCTGTTTCGTCTGGTCCCGCGCCGAGGCAGCTATTGAATTGTCAGCAAGCGATCCAATTTCGACAGGGTGCTATCTGTGCTGGCCGCGCCTTCCGCGTACGCCGAGATTAGGTCAGCTACGTCCAGAACAATCCCGACTGCCTCGTCGCTGTCGTCAAATCCCACGTTGAGGTCGATCGTCCAATCCTGCACGAACCGGAGCAGTTCAAGATCCCGTCCAAGTGCGTAAACCCTCACGTTCGCCAGCTTCTCGTTGAACGACACAAACCAGCGCGTGATCTCGTCGAGACTGTCTGGCCCGTCCCGAATGTGAATTCGAGCGATGAGGGCGGTAGCGACCATCCCCCACCCTCGACGTAGCTCCCGAGAGGAGCGATCTTCGCGCTCGCGCTCGCGATCGAGGTGGGCTTCTCGACGTTCGAATTCTCTCTCTCGCTTATCCTCCGCTCGCTCAGACTCTCGGAAACGTCGATCCTCTGTGCGCTCTGCATCGCGCGTGAGGCGATCGCGGCGGCGAAGATCGAGGGCGAACAGCCACGTACCGATTGCACCAACCGCGGCGCCGGCGAGGGCGCCCCACATCGTTGCCCAAAAGGTTGCCCAAAAGTCCACGAGCACACGCTAGCGCCGGTGCTTCATCTCATCCGGGATGCGACGCGGCTCCAGGTCGGCGTCGAGGGCATTCAAGACCGTCCCCGGCCGCCACTTCCTCGTCGCATTCCGCCTCTACGGCACCGAACACGCCTTCTACGACCAAACCTGGAAACTCGACGACCTCATCAAGATCGACTGAACCAGACCCTCCCAAGTGAGCAGGAACGAACGCCACCCTCCCCCCACCGGGCACGGCCCGTTTGAGGATCCCTATGCGGGCGGTGCTCGAACGACACACGCGCCCGCGGATCTCGGTGGCCGAGTGTGTTCGAGACCTGAGCAGATACGTTTGTGCGATGACTGCTTCGGATGCCTGGAGTCAGCCGACGGTTGTCATCGTCACTGGTTTGCCCGGCACGGGCAAGTCGACGATTGCGGATCGGCTTGCACAGAATGCGGGCGTTCCCGCGTTCTCTGGAGACTGGTTGCTCGGCGCGATCGCGCCCACGGGCGTTCTCGACGACGTTGATCGCGCAGTCACGATGCAGGTGTACGAGGGATTGTTCGAGGCGCTATTCCGTCGCCAGCTTATGCTGGGGCAATCCGCGATCCTTGACTGCCTGGCATCCGACCAACTTGTCGACCGGTGGTCTGCGGTGGCGGCACAGGCCGGCGGACGCGTCGTCACCGTCGAATGCGTCTGCTCCGACGAGCGGGTCCACAGGGCGCGGATCGAGGGCCGACAACGGAACATTCCGGGGTGGCACGAGATCGACTGGGCACACGTCGAGTTCATGCGCCAGACCACCAAGCCGCTCACAGTACCTCGACTAACGCTCGACGCGATCGATCCGATCGAAGCGAACCTGTCCTCACTCCTGAGCTACACGGGCTGCAACCGCTGAAAGCTCATCTAGACGATCGGTCAGCGGGCGGTTTGCGCCAAGGGGCGATGAGGGCGGGCGGCGGGGCATCGGCGACGCGGATTCAGAAAATGTGCGCTTCGCAGGTGGCAAGGAATGCCAGTCGACGACGCTTCAGCTCGCGGTAGACGGTGGCACGGGAGACGTTGAACAGCTCGGCGATCTCAGTCTGTGTGTACTCGCCCCGATCCTGGACGTCGAAGAGAAGCTTGCGCTGGGTCATCGACAGCTTCGGCTGCTTGCCCTTCAAGTGGCCCTTCGCACGAGCCACCGCCATCCCTTCTCTGGTGCGCATGCTGATCAGGTCGCGTTCGAACTCCGCGACCATGGCGAGCACGTTGAAAAGCAGCCTTCCGACCGGGTCTGTCGGGTCGTATCTGCTTCCGCCGAGACTGAGTGCGACGCCCTTCGTCGTGAGTTCGTCGGCGATGTCGCGTGCGTCCTTCACCGATCGGGCGAGCCGGTCGAGTTTGGTGACGACGAGGGTGTCGCCTTCTCGGACGGCGGCGAGTGCCTCGCGCAGTCCCGGCCTGGCCCGGTTGGTTCCGGTCAGCCCATGATCGACGTAGATGTTCGAATCGATGACCCCCAGTCGCAGTAACGCGTCGCGCTGCGAGGTGAGGTCTTGATCCGCCGTGGAGACCCTGGCATAGCCAACCTGTATTCCGTTCATGCCGCCGACGGTGCCACCATCATCGCGGATACGCACCCAGGATGGATCCTCATGCGCGCCGTGCACGGATCAGAGAGGTCGGCGGGCGTCCTTGAGGCAGTCCTGTGCGAGTCCGTGGTGGGTTCGGCAGACTTATGCCATGGCTCTCACGCGGATGCGTATCGAAGCAGAGGTCCTCGTGCCGCAGGCTCTCACTGATGTGTGGGACTTCCTCAGCGATCCGAAGAACTCCGAGCTGTGGGACAAGAGCGTTGCGAGCATCGAACCCGTCGACACGCGGCCGGTCGGGCTGGGCTGGGAGGGTACAACGACGGCACCATCGGGCATGCGCCAGAGCTTCCGGATCAGCCGGTGGGAACCTCCGAAGGCGTTCGCGTTCCAGTTGCAGCAGTCGTCGATGTTCCGCGAGGCCGAGTTGAGCTTCCACCTCGAGCCGACCGCCGGCGAGGTCCTCATCCTTCATCGACTGGACCTGCAGTTGCGCAACGTACTGCTTTACCCGGTGCTGCGGCTCACTGCGAAGCGAGCGCTCGGCGCTGACCTTCAGTCCCTGAAGGACTGGCTGGCCAAGACCTATCCCTCCGGGAGAGAACAACGATCGTAGATCGCAGGACCGCACGGATCGTCCACCGTGCTGCGGACTTCGTGTCACGCGGGATGACGGTGTGAGGCACATCTAGCGCAAGATGCCGCGTTCTCTGGCTGCCGAGACGGCTGCGGTTCGTGAGGTGACCGCGAGCTTGGTGAAGATGTGGGCGAGGTGGGATTTGACGGTGGTCTCGCTGACGAAGAGCTCTGTTGCGATGTCGGTGTTCGAGTGGCCAGCTGCGACAAGCTTGAGTACTTGCATCTCGCGACTGCTGAGGCTTGCTTGGGGGGCTCGCATGCGGTTCAGGAGTCGAGAGGCGATGACGGGAGCGAGGGCGCTTTCGCCGGCCGCGGCTGCTCGGACTGCTGCTGCGAGCTCGTGGGGTGGAGCATCTTTGAGGAGGTACCCGCTGGCGCCGGCTTCAACGGCTCCCAGGATGTCGGCGTCGGAGTCGTAGTTGGTGAGCACGAGAACGTAGGGGGCTGCGTCGAGGGCGCGGATACGTCGTGTGGCGTCGGCTCCGGTCGTTGATGCTTGGGCGCCGAACTGGAGATCCATCAGTACGACGTCAGGATTGCTGTGTTCTGCCGCAGTGACCGCTTCATCTGGTGTGGCAGCTTCCGCGATGACGTCTATGTCTCCCTCGAGGGCGAAGAGAGCCACGAGTCCCGCGCGGACGATGGGATGGTCGTCGGCGATGAGAAGCCGGATCATGTGGGCTGCTCCAAGGTGAGCTCGATGGTCAGTTGTGTTCCTCCGCCGGGGTAGGTGTCGATGGTGAGGCTGCCACCGAGTTGTTCGGCGCGTTCGCGGATCGCCTGGAGCCCGAACGAATCTGAGTGCCCGCGCGATTCCACGGTCGCGAGGTGGGGATCGAAGCCTTCTCCGTCGTCGGCAATGGTGAACTGCAGTCGCTCGTGATCGGCGGCGAGGGTGATGGTCGCGGTGGTGGCATGCGCGTGCTGGATGACGTTGGCGATGGCCCCCTGCGCGATTCGCAGGAGCGCCGTTTGGACGTGCATGGGTAGATCGAGTTTGTCGGATACCCGCACGTTGACCTGAAGTCCTTGCGCTGCCCATCGAGTGTTGGCGAGTCTCCGCAGTGCCCCGCCGAGTCCGCGGTCGTCAAGGTCGGGCGGGGTGAGTTCGCGGATGAACCGGCGTGCATCGGCAAGATTGTTGGCTGCAGTTTCGCGTGCGAGGCGGATGTGTTCGGCACCAGGTCGATCAGGGTCGGCTTTTTCGGCGGCGTGAAGGAGCATCTGGATGCTGGAGAGGCCCTGCGCGACGGTGTCGTGGATTTCGCGGGCTAGCCGGGCGCGTTCGGCGAGGACTCCGGATTCGTGTTCGGTTGCGGCGAGCTGTCCTCGGGTCGCGAGCAGTTCGCGCATGAGGGTCTCGCGTTGTTCCGCCTCGCGGGCAAGAGCCTGGTAGCCGAGACCGATCAGGAGGGCGACTCCTGCCCCGATCAGTGGGCCGACGACTCCCGCGAGACTCCATCCGTTATGGATGCCGAGCGCACAGATCGCGGTCACGGTAGCGAGCACGATCGCTGCAGCGCCCCACCAGGGGCCGAGGAGGTGGAGGTAGAGGAAGAACAGGGGGAAGACGAGGTACGCGGCTTCGGGAGTCAGCCACAAGAGGACCACCCACTCGAGCGTGAGCGCCGCCAACCAGAGCAGGCGCACGGCGTGGGCATTCTGACCTGTGGTCCTGGCCTTTATCGCCCCGACCCCGTATGTGGCGATCATCCCCAGCGTGAGGACGATAGCGGCGACGCTGTTCTCCGTGGGTGAGATCACTGCACGGACGATGACCAGAACGGCGAGAGCAGCGAAAAGTACATGCAGTCCGGTGCGCAGACCCACGAATACGGGGGTGAGCGCAGTGTGGGGCATGGACCGAATCCTACGCATCGACAGGGCGACGGCATCGTCCGAAAGGATGACTTCCCCAGCCACCCTTCAGTCGGCAAAGCCTGTGCGGGCGGGCGATGAGATGGCAGGTCAAGAAAGGAAAAGTGGTACGGGTCCCCAGCTCGGGTGACAGGAAAGGAATCTCATGTTCGTCGCGCTCCGCGACCTACGCTTCGCCCGCGGCCGATTCGTCTTGATCGGGTCGGTCGTTGCCCTCATCACCGTTCTCGTCGGGTTCCTCAGCGGCCTCACCGGCGGCCTTGCCACCCAGAACATCTCCGCCGTCCTGTCCATCCCGGCAGATCGAGTCGTCTTCTCTGCGCCCACCACGGACGGCGCGGCCGCAAGCTTCTCCGACTCCACCATCACAGAACAGCAGACCACCGCCTGGGACACCGCGGCCGGCGTCACCTCGACGGAACCGCTCGGGATCAGTCAGACCCGGGCAGAGGCCGGCGACGTCCGCATCGCGATCGCCATCTTCGGGGTGCAGCCCGGCTTCAACACCACCGCACCCTCCCAGGACGGCCGGGTGAGTCTCTCCGCTCCCGCAGCCAAGGACCTCGATGTGGCCACTGGTGACGACGTGACGATCGCCGGGACCACATACACCGTCGAAACTATCGCTGGCGACGCCTGGTACAGCCACACCCCCGTCGTGGAGATGACCCTCGCCGACTGGCAGGCCTACTCGGCAGCCACTGGCAACCCCGACGCGTACGCGACGGTTCTCGCTGTCACGGGGGCACCGGACTGGGAAACCACAGACACCGCGAACTCCACCGTCTCTCAAACCATCCTCGGGTCATTGACCGCGCTCAGCGCGTTCCGCTCCGAGATCGGATCCCTCCTGCTGATGGTCACCATGCTGTTCGGGATCTCCGGCCTCGTCATCGGCGCCTTCTTCACCGTCTGGACCATGCAACGAAAGGGCGACATCGCCGTGCTCAAGGCACTCGGCGCCAGCACCTCCTCGCTGGTCCGGGACGCTCTGGGCCAGGCGCTGATCGTCCTGGTCCTGGGGATCGGCACCGGGTTGGGACTGGTCACCCTCTTCGGCACCCTCGCCGGTACCGCCCTGCCGTTTCTCCTAAGCCCCCTCACGACACTGCTGCCCGGCGCGATCATGATCACGCTCGGCCTCGCTGGCGCCGCATTCGCGCTCCGTTCCGTGACCTCCGCCGACCCCCTCACCGCCCTCGGGAGCAACCGATGATCCGCCTCGACAACATCACCCTCACCTTCCCAGACGGCGACAATCGCATCACCGCCGTCAACCAGGTGAGCCTCACCGCTCACCCGGGAACCGTTACCGCCATCACCGGCCCGAGCGGCTCGGGGAAGTCCAGCCTCCTCGCCGTCGCCGCGACCCTCATCCGCCCCGACACCGGACAGGTCATCATCGACGACGTCGATGCCACCCGCCTCACTCCCGGCGAAGCGACAGAGACCCGCCGAACCAAGATCGGCATCGTCTTCCAGCAGTCCAACCTCATCTCGTCCCTGACCGCGCTCGAGCAGCTGTCGGTCATGAACGAGCTCGGCGCACGCCACTCCCGCCGAAACCGAGGCAATGCGACCAAACGCGCCGAGACGCTCCTGGATGCGGTGGGACTCGCCGACCACCGAGACAAACGACCCCACCAGCTCTCCGGAGGTCAACGCCAGCGAGTGAACATCGCCCGTGCCCTCATGAACGACCCCAGCGTGCTCCTGGTCGACGAACCGACCAGCGCACTCGACCAGGAACGCGGCGCCAGCATCATCCAGCTCATCGTCCGCCTGACCGACCAGCTGAACACCTCGACGCTGCTCGTCACCCACGACCTCGTCCACCTGCCCCGGATGCACGGCGTCGTCAACCTCGTCGACGGCGCACTCGTCGACACCGTCTCTGCCGCCGCGTAACGGATCGGCGGTGAGGTTCCCCGAGAAGTTCGGCTTCAAGTCAGTAGGTGAGCTGCCGGCGAGCCAGGACCGTCGCGTCGCTCAGCGGATGCAGCAACCGCTCAGCCGGCGCCCCGGAGCCGCTCGGCCTGGCGCAGCAGGTGCTGCTGCTCGAGGACGCTGGTCGCCCGGCGCGCCGCTTCCGCGTACTCGGATGCCGCGGCATCCGTCTCTCCCGCCCGTTCGTGCATATACGCGAGCGCGGCGTGAAATCTCGGCACATCGACGTCCACCGCGGCGAGCGCTGCAAGACCGGCTTGCGGACCGTCCGCCTCTCCGACAGCGACCGCGCGACCGAGGCGGATGACGGGCGAGTCGCCGAGGCGGAGGAGCTCGTCGTACCACTCGACGATCTGCACCCAGTCGGTCTCCGAAGCGCTCGACGCATCCGCATGCAGCGCGGCGATCGCAGCCTGCGCCTGATACTGGCCCAGTGCGTCGCGGGCCAGTGCCTCCTGCAGGATGTCGACGCCCTCCGCGATCGCCGCGGTGTCCCACAGGGCGCGGTCCTGCTCGGCGAGCGGAATGAGCCGGCCGCCGACCACTCGAGCCGGTCGCCGCGCGTGGTGGAGGAGCATGAGCGCCAGAAGGCCGCGGACCTCGGGCTCGTCGGTCAGCACGGCGAGCTGTCGCGTCAGGCGGATCGCTTCGGCGGCGAGGTCGATCTCGCCCGAGTAGCCCTCGTTGAACAGCAGGTAGAGCACGCGCAGCACTCGGGACAGGTCGCCGCGCTGGTCCAGCGGGATTCCGGCGAGCCGCTGCTTCGCGCGACTGATCCGCTGTGCCATCGTCGCCTCCGGCACCAGGAAAGCATCGGCGATCTGGCGGGTCGTCAGCCCGGCGACCGCGCGCAGCGTGAGGGCGATCGAGGATGTCGCGGTCAGTATGGGGTTCGTGCACAGGAAGTACAGCGCGAGCGTGTCGTCGCGCTGAGGCACCGGGCCGACCTCCGGCTCGGTCGCGAGGCGCTCCTCGCGCGTGGCGCGGGCCGCGTCGCCGCGCACCTGGTCCAGGAACGCCCGCCATGCGACGGTGATCAGCCAGGCCCGGATGTCTCGGACCTCGTCGAGGTCCGCTCGCTCGAGCGCTCGCACGAGAGCGGTCTGGACGGCATCCTCGGCCGACGCGAAATCAGCGCCGCGCCGGACGAGGATGCCGGTGACCTCGGGGATCGCGCGGCGCAGGGCCGTGGCGTCCGAGATCGTCATCCCGCGTCTGCCGGGGGCGCGCTCATCACCTCGCGCAGCTCGAGCCACTCGCCCAGCGGCGTGCCGCCGGCCCACGGCGCCGCGGACAGCTCCGAGGCGAGCTCGAGCGCCCGATCGTACGAGTCGACCTCGATCAGCATCCACCCCGCGATGAGATCCTTCGTCTCGGCGAATGGGCCGTCGACGACCGGCGGGCGTCCCTCCCCATCGAAGCGCACCCACGCGCCGCCCATCGCGAGTCCCTCCGAAGAGACGAGCTCCCCGGACTCGAGGAGGCGTCGCTCCATGTCCCCCATGTACTGGATGTGCGCAGCCCACTCGTCCGGCGTGAGCTGGTCCATCGGAACCGAGTTCACGGCGGGGCGACCCCCTCGGTAGTGCTTCAGCATCAGGTACTTCGGCATGTCAGCCTCCCGTTCGTGCGGCCCATTCTGGCCGCTTCACAATGGAGACGGAACCGAACCCGCGTTCTCGACATCCGCCGGCGAACAATTTCTGTCGGATATCGGGACTGGCCGACAACAGCGCCGTGTCGGACTGCGACGGCAACGAGTAGATGGGCTCAGGGCGCGAACTCGTGAAAGCTCGGGACCACGGCGAGCCCTACCTCGGCCGCATACACAGCGACCTCTTTCACCAGTTCGTCTCCCGCCGCGATCCACGCTCGGCCCACCGCCGGATCTGACCAGCGCACCTCGTGCCTATCTGCGGGACGAGATCGACGTTCCCAAAAGGGTGTCCAAGAGGCAGCTTCCATCCCCAACTGCACGCATGATCGTTAAGAACCGAGGCCGCGCCATTCCCCGGCCTTGCCCTCGCGAGGAGCGTCGTCGGGCCAATCACTCGAGGCGCTGCCCGAGCGGCTTGAACCGCTGCGACCGTCCGGAGCACTCAACCCTTCAGCGCCGAGCGCGCGGTCCGCCGGGCGTGCGCCGTCAGGTCTCCCCCGCGGCGTGCGAGGAACTGCTCGAGACGGCCGGGGTCGATCCGCCCGATCTCGCGCAGTGCGACGCCGACGTTGTTCTGCACGAACGGCTCAGGGTCTGCGGCGAGCAGCTCGCACAGCGCGAGCGGGTCGTCGAGGTCACCGGTGCGGATGATCCAGAACGCCGCGGTGATCGCCGCCCGCCGGTGCCACCGATCGGCGGAGCGCGCCAGGTCGAACAGCACGTCGCGCGGCTGATCGACGAGGTACCAGCCCACGACGCGCGGGGCGGATCTGTCGATGAGGTCCCACGTGTCGATGCGGTCGAGCCGCCGCATCCACAGCTCGTAGAGCGACGCGCGGTCCGCGCCCTTGCGTCGCGCACGGAAGTCGAGGATCGAGACGGCGACCATCCTCATCTCGTACGCGTCGGAGTCGAGCAGCCGGTCGACCTCGGGCAGCGGCATCCGCTCGTTCTTCTTCGCGATCTCGAAGACCGTTCCCATGCGCACGCCGATGACCTCGGTGCGGTCGTCGGTCATGCGCGTGCGTATCTTGGCGGCTTCGTCCGCGGATGCCGCGTCGTCGAGCTGCGCGCGCACCGCGGCCGCGTTCAACGACTCAGGCATCACCGAGACCGCGGGACATCTCGAGCTCGCGGCCGTTCTGGCCGACGATCGTCCCTCCGGTCACCACGAAGCCCAGCCGCGAGTAGGCGGCGCGAGCGCGCGCGTTGTCCTCATGGACGTCGAGGGACAGGATGCCGCAGCCCTGCGCGCGCGCCCACTCGGCGCCCGCATCGATCAGTCGATCGAGGATGCCGCGACCGCGGTGATCCGGCGCGACGTAGACCGCGACGAGCAGCGCGGTGCCCGCCTCGCGGACGCGCCCGAAGTAGTCGGGGAGGGCGGGCTCGGGCACGAGGATCGTCACCGTGCCGACCCAGGCATGCCCCAGCTCCGCGATGAACTGGGCGGTCGACGAGGTCAGCGACGCTCCGACCGCGCGCTCGTCCCAGAACGAGCCGGGTCGTGCCGCCGCGGATTCGTAGGTGTCGAGGAAGGCGATCCCGGCCGCGGGGTCCTGCAGCGACTCGAGGCGCAGTGCGCGCAGCCGGTCTCCTTCGGTCGCGAGCACCCGGCGGATGCGGACGGGAGCGTCAGGCACCGGAGATGGCGAGTTCGGCGCCGGCGTGGGCGAGTTCGGCGAGCGCGGCGTCGCTCGTCTCGGCCGCGACTCCCGCGACGAGGTCGGTCAGGATCCGCACACGTCGACCGTGCTCGATGGCATCGAGGGCCGAGGCCCGCACGCAGTAGTCGGTCGCGATGCCGGTGATGTCGACATCGACCACGCCGTTCACCTCGAGGAGGTGCGCGACCGTCTCGCCGTCGTCGGTGGTGCCTTCGAAGAGCGAGTAGGCCGGACGCCCCTGACCCTTCTTCACGTGATGGGTCACGGCATCGACGTCGAGCGCCGGGTCGTACTCGGCACCCGCTGTGCCGCTCACGCAGTGCACCGGCCACGAGTCGACGAAGTCCGGTTGCGGATGGAAGTGCCCGCCGTTGTCGTTGTCCGCGTCGTGCCAGTCGCGGGAGGCCACGATCACGGCGTAGTCCTCGGCGTGCGTCGCGAGGAACGCGGTGATCCGCTCGGCCACCGCGTCACCGCCGTCGACGCCGAGCGCACCGCCCTCCGTGAAGTCGTTCTGGACGTCGACGATGAACAGCGCCTTGCTCATGAGTCGAGCGTACGCCTGTACTCCTCACGCGTGAGCGGATGCCCGTCGTCGGCGACGACTGCAGCGTCCGGCGTCGTCTCGCCGCGCTCTCGCCACAGCTTCGAGGGCCACCAGATCGCGCGTCCGATGTCGTACGAGAGGGCCGGCACCAGGAGGGAGCGGACGACGAAGGTGTCCAGCAGCACGCCGAACGCGACGATGAACGCGATCTGCGCGAGGAACAGGATCGGGATGACTCCGAGCGCCGCGAACGTCGCGGCGAGCACGAGGCCGGCCGACGTGATGACACCACCCGTCGCCACGAGCCCGCGCAGGATGCCGGGTCTCGTGCCGTGCACGAGCGACTCCTCGCGCACCCTCGACATCAGGAAGATGTTGTAGTCCACTCCCAGCGCGACGAGGAAGACGAAGCCGTACAGCGGCACCGCAGGGTCGGCTCCGGGGAAGGCGAAGATGCCGTCGAAGACCAGCGCGGCGACGCCGAGCGATGTCGCGAACGAGAGGATCACGGTCGCGATGAGAAGCACCGGCGCCAGGATCGAGCGCAGCAGCAGCATCAGGATCAGGAGGATCACCAGCAGGATCACCGGGATGATGACGGTTCGGTCGCGGATCGACGTGTCGTTCGAGTCGATGTCCGTCGCCGTCTCGCCGCCGACGATCGCGGTGCCCGCTCCGAGCGCCTCATCGAGGTCGGTGCGCAGCTCTCGCACGGTGTCCTCGGCGGCGACGGAGTCGGCGGCGTCGGTCAGCGTCCCGATCACGAGAACGTCCCCTTCCGACACGGTCGGCGTGGGCGCGGGGGTGCCGGGCGGGCCGACCGCGGTGAAGACGGGTTCGCCGTCCTCGACCTCGACGGCCGCCTGGCCGGTGGGCGAGTCGTCCGACGCCACGGCCACGGATTCGATTCCGTCGCTGCCGGCCAGGACCTCGACGGTGCCGGCGAGCTCGTCCTCGGGCACGATCACGTAGACCGGGCTTCCGGAACCGGCAGGGAAGTGCTCGGCCAGCACGGCCTGCCCGTCGCGCGCCTCGGACTGCCCGAGCACGAGGTCGCTCGACGGGACGCCGTCGGCCTTGAGCTGCGTGATGCCGACGGCGCCGACGAGCAGCACGACGGTGCAGATCACCCACACGGCGCGCGCGTGGCGAGCGATGAACCGCGCCTGTCGGGGCCACAGCCCCTTGACCGGCTCCGTGAGGTCGTCGGGGATCGTCGCGATCGGCTCCTTCGGGATGAACGGCCAGAACGCCGCCCGGCCGAACAGCGCCAGCAGCGCGGGAAGGAAGGTCAGGGCGGACAGCACTGAGAAGGCGATGCCGATCGAGGCGATCGGGCCGAGCGCGCGGTTCGTCGCGAGGTCGGAGAGCAGCAGGCAGAGGAGTCCCGCGATGACGGTGCCGCCCGAGGCGAGGATGGGCTCGAACGCACCGCGCCAGGCCCGGACCGTGGCATCCCATCGTCTCTCGCCGTCGGCGACCGCCTCGCGGAACCGCGCGACGTAGAGCAGCGCGTAGTCGGTCGCGGCGCCGATCACGAGGATGAACAGGATGCCCTGCACCTGCCCGTTGAGCACGAAGATGCCGGCGTAGGCGAGCCACCAGACCGTGAGCAGCGCGACGCACAGCGCGAACACCGACGTCAGCAGCACGAGCACGGGCAGCAGCGGCGAGCGGTAGACGATCACCAGGATCACGAACACCGCGATCAGCGCGACCGCGAGCAGCAGCCCGTCGATCCCGAGGAAACCGGCGACGAGGTCGGCGGTGAACCCGGCTGGACCGGTGACCCAGCCTTCGAGAGGGGCGGCGAGATCGTCGTCGACGAGGGTGCGGATCTCGTCGACGATCTCGGCGACCTCGCCGGATGCGTCGACGGGCACGAACACCTGGGCTGCCTCGCCGTCATCCGACACGATGGGCGGCGAGACGCCGTCGAGAACGCCGGAAACCCCGGCGATGTCGTCGGCCAGCGTCTGGACGTCGGCGAGCTGGTCTTCGGTGAGCTCACCGTCACCGGTGACGACGACGACTGCGGGGATGCTGTCGTCCCCGAGGAAGTCCGGAAGGCGCTCGTTCACCTGCGTCGCGTCGGCGCTCTGCGGGAGGAAAGACGACCGGTCGTTGGAGGAGACCTCGTCGACCTTGCCGAAGTAGGGTCCGCCGATCGAGCCGACCACGAGCCACACGAGCACGAGAAGAGCCGGGATTCCGATCCGGAGCCAGCGAGTGGGGGTGCGCCGCGCGTGGTGGGGGTTCGCCATATCGCTAGCTTATCTAGCGAAATCGCGTCGCGCGACATCCATATGCTGAAACCGATGATCTCCGCACTGCTCGCACTCGCCGGCGCCCTCGTCTACGGGGCTGCCGACTTCCTGGGCGGACTGGCGGCCAAGCGCCTGAGGTCGATCGTCGTCACCGCGGTGACGGCATTCTCCGGACTCGTCGCACTGGTGGTCGTACAGCCGTTCATCGGCGGCACGTGGGCACCCGCCGATCTCGGGTGGGGAGTGCTCGCCGGCGGATTCGGCGCGCTCGCGATCGTGCTGCTCTACGCATGCCTCGCCATCGGCCCGATGAGCATCCTGTCGCCGCTGACCGCCGTGGTGTCGGCCATCGCCCCGATGCTGTGGGGCCTGCTGGTGGACGGCGAGACCCTCTCCCCCGTCGCGTACGCCGGCCTCGCCGTGGCTCTGGTGGCCGTCGTGCTGGTGGGCTTCATCCCCGGCGAGAAAGTCGTGCGACCCAGCATCCGAGGTCTCCTGATGGCCGTGGGGGCGGGCATCGCGATCGGCGGATTCCTCATCGTGATCGATCAGACCTCGGGTGCGAGCGGACTGGTACCGCTGATCCTGAGCCGGTCGACCACGTTCCTCGTGGCCGGCATCGCCGTCGGCGTGCTCGCGCTGGTGGCGATGCGGCGGGGGCAGAGGGCAGCATCCGTCCTCTCACCGGCCTCCGGCCTCGGCGTCACGCCCACCGGCCACGCCGATCTCGAGCACGCCACCGCGACGCACCCCACTCCTGTGCCCTCGGTCTCGCGGGCGTGGCTGCTGGCGGCGGCCTGCGGGGTCGTGGACGCCGCCGCGAATGCGCTCACGCTGCTCGCGCTGCGCGGCGGCGACCTCTCGATCGTGTCGGCGCTCACCGCGCTCTATCCGGCGGGGACGATACTGCTCGCCGCCGTCGTGCTGCGGGAGCGGGTCGCCGGCGTGCAGTGGGCCGGTCTGGCACTGGCGCTCGTGGCGGGCGGGATGCTGGCGCTCGGCTGAATCGCCGTGCGGCGCCGATCAGCCGCGCGTGAAGAGCAGGACCCCCGAGACGACGACCGCCAGCAGGCCGAGGCCGATGAACCCACCTGCCAGGTACGCGACCGCGCGAACGGCCGGGGAACCCTGGGTGAGGCGCATGCGTCCGCGCGCACCACGGCGGTAGAAGAGGTCGGCCATGTCCTTGCCGGCGAGCTCGCGCTCCTGCTCGTGCGAGAGGTGGGCCTCGTTGACCCCGCCGTCCTCGTCGAACCAGCGCACGAGGCGGCCGTGCTCGGAGTCCTCGATCACGCCGCGTGCGGGCAGCCAGGTGCCGTCGAAGAGATACATGATCAGCGCGATGCCTGCGACGAGGGCGCCGACGGCGAACCCGACCCAGGAGAAGATCTCCACCAGGGCGTCGATCGCGGAATCCATCGGGGACCTCATCCTGCGCGGATACGGAAAACGGCCGCCGCGGGCGGCCGTTTCCGGTTCGAGCCACCTAAGGGAATCGAACCCTTGACCTATTCATTACGAGTGAATCGCTCTGCCGACTGAGCTAAGGTGGCGCGCTTCGCTTGCGCGATGCACGATCAACGATCTTACAGGGTCGCGGGAGCCCTCGCGAACACGCTCGAACGCCTCCCCGTGTCGACGTGTTACGCCGCGATTCGGAAGGGTCCGAACCCCGACATAGCGTCGAAGGCGTACCGCGACGGAGCGAGCGCGGTCGAATGATCGTGTTCGTGACGGACCGGCGGATCCACACGCACAGGAGTCACACACATGCCAAAGAAGATCACGATCGCCGCCGCAGCGGCCCTCCCCCTCGCCCTCCTCGTCCTCGCGGGGTGCGCCACCGGAAACGCCGATGCGGGTTCGGGCGACGGCGGCGCGTCGAACGAGGTCGTGCGCATCGGCGTCGTCGGCGCCGGCGACCCGTACTGGGAGACCTACAAGGAGGCGGCGGCCGCCGAGGGCATCGAGATCGAGCTCGTCGACTTCAGTGAATACACCCAGCCGAACCCCGCACTCTCCGCCGGCGAGCTGGACCTGAACCAGTTCCAGCACGTCATCTACCTGGCCACCTACAACGTCGCCAGCGACGACGACCTGCAGCCCATCGGTGCGACCGCGATCTACCCCCTCGGCCTGTACTCGACCCAGTACGAGTCGGTCGAGGACATCCCCGAGGGATCGACCGTCGCAGTGCCCAACGACGAGAGCAACCAGGCTCGCGGCCTGCTCGTGCTCCAGTCCGCAGGACTCGTCGAGCTGAAGGACGGCGGATCGATCTTCTCGACCGTCGCCGATGTCGAGCCGTCGTCGAAGGTCAAGGTCGAGGCGCTCGACGCCGCACTCACGGCGACGTCGCTGCCCGATGTCGCCGCGGCGATCATCAACAACGACTTCGTCGAGGATGCCGGTCTGACCTTCGAGGACGCGATCGCCGTCGACGACCCGTCCGACCCCAACGCGCTGCCGTACATCAACATCTTCGCTGCCCGCGCCGAGGACGCCGACAACCCGACGTACCTCAAGCTCGTCGAGATCTACCAGAACAGCCAGGACGTCCTCGACGGCGTGCTCGAGGCATCCGGCGGCACTGCCGTCTTCGTCGACACCCCGGCCGCCGACCTCGTCGCTTCGCTCAGCGACGTCGAGGACGACATCCGCGCGAACCAGTAATCGCCTTCGCGCTGTGCGGCCCGCTCGACGAGCGGGCCGCACACGCACGTCTCCAGGAAGCACCATGAGTCTCATCCGCCTGAGCGGCGTCTCCAAGACCTTCCCTCCCCCGGCCAAGGACGCCGCGCCGGTCATCGCGGTGGACGGCGTCGACCTCGCGATCGAGTCGGGCGAGGTCTGCGGCATCATCGGCTATTCGGGTGCGGGCAAGAGCACCGTGCTGCGCCTCGTGAACGCGCTCGAGACGCCGACGGAGGGAACCGTCGAGATCGACGGCCGCGACGTGACGGGACTGCGCGAGCGCGAGCTGCGCGAGCTGCGCTCCGACATCGGCATGATCTTCCAGCAGTTCAACCTCTTCGAGTCACGGACTGTCGCGAAGAACATCGCCTATCCGCTCGAGGTCGCGGGTCGCTCACGCAGCGAGATCGGCACACGCGTGACGGAACTTCTGCAGTTCGTCGGCCTGGCCGACAAGGCGCGCAGCTACCCCGAGCAGCTGTCGGGGGGACAGAAGCAGCGCGTCGGCATCGCCCGCGCCCTGGCGACGAACCCGCGCATCCTCCTCGCCGACGAGGCGACGAGCGCGCTCGACCCCGACACCACGCAGGAGGTGCTCGCGCTCCTCCAGCGCGTGAACCGCGAACTCGGCGTCACCATTCTCGTCATCACCCACGAGATGGACGTCATCCGCACCCTCGCCGATCGCGTCATCGTGATGGAAGACGGCCGGATCATCGAGTCCGGCGAGGTGTTCGAGGTGCTCTCCGCACCCCGCCATGCCGCGACGCAGCGCTTCGTCGCCAGCATCATCGAAGACGTCCCCGTCGGCGCGCAGCTCCGGACCCTCCGCGAGCGCCACCCCGGACGCATCGTGACGTTCACGGTGCGAGACGGCGATGTCACGCAGGCCGACGTCTTCGCCGCGCTGGCCGCCCACGGAGTGCGCTTCGAACTCATCCACGGCGGCATCAACGACATCCGCGGACGGGTCTTCGGGCATCTGACGCTGTCGTTGACCGGTGGTGACGCGGCGGTGACCGCGGCGATCGCCGCGGCATCCGTCCATGCCCCGCTCATCGAGGAGGACGCCCGTGGATAGGCTCATCGACCTGCTTCCCGAGCTGTGGACCGCCACGGTCGAGACGCTCTACATGGTGACGTTCAGCCTCATCCTGGGCGGCCTGGGCGGCCTGGTTCTGGGGGTCGCGCTCTACGCCACCCGCGCGGGCGGCCTGTTCCCGAGCCGCGCCGTCTCGGGCACGCTCAACGTCATCGTCAACACCGTGCGCCCCATCCCGTTCGTGATCCTGCTCACCGCGCTGCAGCCGCTCGCCCGGAGCGTCGGCATCCCCGGCATCGGCACGAACTTCGGTGTGTTCGTGATCTCGATCGCGTCGCTCTTCGCCATCAGCCGCATCGTCGAGCAGAACCTGCTCACCGTCCGCCCCGGCGTGGTGGAGGCGGCGCGTGCGGCGGGCGCGAGCCGATCGCGCATCCTGTTCCGACTGGTGCCGCGCGAGTCGCTCGGCCCGCTCATCCTCGGGTACACGTTCATCGTCGTCGCGCTCGTCGACATGACGGCGATGGCGGGCGCGGTCGCCGCCGGCGGTCTCGGCGACTTCGCGATCGTCTACGGGTTCAAGCAGTTCAACCCATGGGTGACGTGGGCGGCCGTGATCGTGATCATCGTGATCGTGCAGGGTGTGCAGTTCTTCGGGAACTGGCTGGCGCGGCGGGTGCTGCGCCGATAGCGGGGCGAGCGGATGCCGCGGCCCCGCCTCACCCGCAGGTGAGCCCGTCCTGCGGCACGGTGCCGTCGAGCAGATACTTCTCGACCGCGTCGTCGACGCAGTCGCTGCCCTTGTTGTAGCCGGTGTGACCCTCGCCCTCGCGCGTGATGAGCACGCCGGAGGCGAGCTGCTCAGCAAGGGACACCGACCATTCGTAGGGGGTCGCCGGGTCGTTCGTGGTGCCGACCACGACGATGGGCGCGGCGCCCTCGGCGGTGATCTCTCCGCGTGTGCCGGTCGCGGGGTACGGCCACACCTCGCAGGGGTCGGGGCCGAACCAGTACGGCGCCACTGTCGGGGCCTCCGAAGCCAGCTGCTCCTTCGCCGCCGCGATGTCGACGTCGGTGGCATCGACCGGATAGTCCATGCAGTTGTACGCGCGGAACGCCTCGGTCTGATTGCCGTAGTACGTGCCGCCCTCGCGGTTGTTGTAGAAGTCGGCGAGGATGAACGCCGTCTCGGGGTCGCCCTGGAGGGCGCCGTCGAGGGCGAGCGTGAGGTAGTCCCAACTCTGCTCGGAGTAGAGGGCCGCCACGATCGCGGTGAGGAGCGAATCCGCACCGAGCTCTCGCCCATCGGCCGCGGGGAGGGGATTGCGGTCCACCGACGCCATCAGCGCACCGAGGTCGGCCATCGCGTCGTCCACGGAGCCGCGGAACGGACACTCGCGGCTCTCGAGGCAGTGCGCCATGTACGCGCGAAGCGCCGATTCGAAGCCCACCCCCTGCGTCACGTTCATCTCGAGACCCGAGATGGCGGGGTCGACCGCGCCGTCGAGGACGAGGCGCCCGACCTTGTCGGGGAAGAGCTCCGCGTAGGTCGCGCCGAGGAACGTGCCGTACGAGTAGCCGAGGTAGTTCAGCTCGCTGTCGCCGAGCACCGCCCGCAGCAGGTCCATGTCGCGCGCGGAGTTCTCGGTCGTGATGTACGGCAGGATGCCGTCGCTGTTCTCGTCGCAGGCCTCGGCGAAGCCGGCGTGACGCTCGAGGAGCTCGTCGGTCCAGGCATCCGATCCCCGCTCGTTCTCGGGGATGTCGTAGAGGTAGGCGTCCATGTCGGCGTCGTCGAAGCAGGTGACGGCGGTCGATTCGCCGACTCCCCGCGGATCGAAGCCGATCACGTCGAACTGCTCGCGCAGCGGCTCGCCCACCGCGAAGGTCAGCGAGTCGCGGATCAGCTCGACGCCGCTCGCACCGGGTCCGCCGGGGTTGGTGAGGAGCGAGCCGATCGCCTCGCCGCCTTCGGCGCGGCTGCGGATCACCGACAGCTCGATGTCGCCCTTCGAGGGGTCCGCCCAGTCGAGAGGGGCCGTGACCATCGTGCAGTCGAACCCCTCGTCGCAGGCAGCCCAGTCGAGGGTCTGCTCGTAGTACGGCAGAAGGTCGTCCGGCACGCCCGCGGTATCGGGCGCGGGACTCGAGGTCGATATCGCTTCGTCGGGGATCATCGCGTAGAAGCAGCCGCTCAGGGCGACGGATGCCGCGGCCAGCGCCGCCACGACGGCGACGACACGGCGGGCACGGCGACGGGGGGACGCGTTCACGGGGTCCTTCCGCTCGCGACGGTCACGAGCATGCTCTCGAGGGCGAGGGTGGGAGCGGCATTGAGCTCGACGTTCTCACGCGTGACCGCGATGCGATCGACGACGGTGAGGGTGCGCTCGGGCGACCAGGCTGCGGCGAGCGAGCGCAGGTCGGGCTCGAGCTCGCGGTTGATGAGATCGGCGTCGCGGCCGAACTGGAGCATGAGCACGTCGCGGAACATCGACTCGAGGTCGGTGAGCACGCGATCGATGCCGTCGCGCAGACTGCGCGTCGCACGGCGCTTCTGGTCGTCCTCGAGAGCCGAGAGCTGGGCGCGCACCGCCGGCGGCACGGCACCGCCCTCGGGGATGCCGAGCGTGCGCAGCAGCGACGACCGCTCCGCCTCGTCGCGCTCGGTGGTCAGCGCCTTGGCGTCGTCGGTGGCCGCCTGCACGATCCGGCCGGCGACGTCGACGGCGTCGCCCACGCCGCGCACCCGCAGCACCGCGCGGAGCATGGCGTCCCGGCGGGCGCGCGTAGCGGCATCCGTCGCCAGCCGCTGCGCCATGCCGATGTGACGCTGGGCATGACGGGCGGACTGCTCCGCCGTCGCCTCGTCGACACCGGTGCGCTCGACGATCAAGCGCGCCACGTCGTCGACGCCGGGCTCGCGCAGCCGGAGGGTGCGCACGCGTGATCGGATCGTGGGCAGCAGGTCGGCGTCGCTCGGCGCGCACAGCACCCAGACCGTGCGCTCGGGCGGCTCTTCCAGGGCCTTGAGCAGGACGTTGGAGGTGCGCTCGGCCATGCGGTCGGCGTCTTCCATCACGATCACGCGGTAGCGGCCGAGCGACGGCGAGAAGTACGAGCGCTCGACGAGTGCACGGGCGTCTTTGGTCGAGATGATCACGCCCTCGGTGCGCAGCGAGGTCAGGTCGGGATGCGTGCCCGCGAGCACCTGTCGCATCGCGTTCTGGTCGCCGGGCTCGGCGATGAGCGCGGCAGCGAAGGCGTAGGCGAGCGTCGAACGCCCCGATCCGGGTGGACCCGTGATGAGCCACGCGTGGGTGAGAGCGGACGGATCGGATGCTGCGTCCTGCAGTGTCGCGACGGCATCGGCCTGTCCCCACACCTCGCCCCACGGGACCTCGGCACGCACGGTCGTCGCCGCCGCGCCCGCCGTCGAATCCATGCCAGTCAGCCTAGTCGCGGCCACGGACGCCCCCGGCTCAGCCGAGAAGGGCCGAGACCCGTTGCTGCACCGCGGCGGAGAGCTCCTCGGGCCGCCGCGTCGCGTCGAGCACGAGGAATCGGCCGGGCTCGGCGGCGGCGAGGGCGAGGAACTCCTCGCGCACCCGTGCGTGGAACGACTCGCGCTCGGCCTCGAGCCTGTCGAACGGCTTGTCGTCGGCGTCGAGTCGTCCGCGCGCGACCGAGGGGTCGAGGTCGAGGAGCACCGTGAGATCGGGCAGCAGGTCGCCGGTCGCCCACATCGACAGGCGCCGGACCTCGTCGGTTCCGAGCACGCGACCGGCACCCTGGTATGCGACCGACGAGTCGAGGTAGCGATCCTGGATCACGACGTCGCCGCGCTCGAGCGCCGGGCGCACCACGGCCTCGACGTGGTGTGCCCGGTCGGCCGCGTACAGGAGGGCCTCGGCGCGTGCCGCGACCTCACCGCGGTGGTGCAGCACGATGTCGCGGATCAGCCGCCCCACCTCGGTGCCGCCCGGCTCGCGCGTGCGGACGACGCGGCGCCCGGCATCCGTGAGCCACTTCTCGAGCAGCACCGCCTGGGTCGTCTTTCCGGCGCCGTCGCCGCCCTCGAGCGTGATGAAGAGCCCGGCGTGCGAGCCGGGCACGGCCGCGTCGGTCACTTCTTCGCCGGGGCCTTCTTCGTGGTGGTCCGTCGCGCGGTGCGCTTGGGCGCCGGTCCCTTCGCGCGCTTGTCGGCGAGCATCTGGACGGCGATCTCGTAGGTGATGTCGTCGGGCGTCTGGCCGCGCGGGATCGTGACGTTGGTCACCCCGTCGGTGACATACGCGCCGAACCGGCCGTCCTTCACCTTGATCGGCTTCTCGCTCACGGGGTCGTTCTCGAACTCCTTGAGCGCGCTGCTCGCCCCGCGGGCCCCGTACTTGGGCTGCGCGTATACGGCGAGCGCCTCGTCGAGCGTGATGTCGAAGAGCTGCTGCTCGCTCTGCAGCGTGCGCGAGTCCGTGCCCTTCTTGAGATACGGGCCGTACCGTCCGTTCTGCGCCGTGATCTCGGCACCGGACTCGGGGTCGGCGCCCACCACGCGCGGCAGGTCGAGCAGACGCAGCGCCGTCTCGAGGTCGATGGTGTCGACCGACATGGACTTGAAGAGCGATGCGGTGCGGGGCTTGGGTGCGACCTCTTTCTTCGCACCGCGCTTCTTCGGCGCGGGAGGCGCCTCGACGATCTCGCCGGTCTCTTCGTCCACCTCCTCGTCGGTGGGCGGGTCGGCCTCCTGCACGTAGGGCCCGAACCGACCGTCCTTGACGACGACGAGCTTGCCGTTGGCCGGGTTCTCACCCAGCACGCGGTCGCCCGCCACCGGCGCGTCGATGAGCTCCTGCGCCTTCGCGGGCGTGAGTTCGTCGGGCGCGAGATCCTCGGGGATGTTGACGCGGCGCGGATCGCCCTCGGGGTTCTCGGGATTGGGCACCTCGAGGTAGGGACCGTACTTGCCGAAGCGCAGGGTCGCGACGTCGCCGATGGGCGTCGAGTTGAGTGCGCGGGCGTCGATCTCGCCGAGGTTGTCGACGATGTTGCGCAGGCCGACCTGCCCCTCCGAGCCGAAGTAGAACTCCTTGAGCCAGTCCTCGCGCCGCTGCTCGCCGCGGGCGATCGCGTCGAGGTCGTCCTCGAGCGCCGCGGTGAAGTCGTAGTCGACGAGGTCGGCGAAATGCTCCTCGAGAAGCCGCACGACACTGAACGCGAGCCAGCTCGGGATCAGCGCCTGGCCGCGCTTGGAGACGTACCCGCGATTGAGGATCACGTCGATGATGCTCGCGAACGTGGACGGGCGGCCGATCCCCTTCTCCTCGAGCGCCTTGACGAGGCTCGCCTCGGTGTAGCGAGGCTTGGGGCTCGTCGCGTGCCCCTTGGGCTCGACCTCCTTGAGCCGCAGGACATCGCCCTCGGCGAGCACGGGCAGCGACTGGTCGTCGGCCCGGTCGGCGTCGCCGCGCTTCTCGTCCTTGCCCTCCTCGTACGCCTCGAGGAAGCCCTTGAAGGTGTAGACGGTGCCGGACGCCGTGAACTCGGCACGCCGATCGCCGGCCTGCGCCGTGAGCGTGACGGTCGTCGTCTCGTACTTCGCATCGGACATCTGGCTGGCCATCGTGCGCTTCCAGATGAGGTCGTAGAGCCGCTGCTCATCGCGGTCGAGCTCGCCGGAGACGGACGCGGGCGTGCGGAACTCCTCGCCGGAAGGACGGATCGCCTCGTGCGCCTCCTGCGCGTTCTTGCTCTTGCTGGCGTAGGTGCGCGGGTTCAGCGGAACGGCCTTCTCGCCGTACATCGCGACGGCCTGCGCCCGAGCGGCCTGGATCGCCTGCGTGCTGAGCGCCGTCGAGTCGGTGCGCATATAGGTGATGAAGCCCTTCTCGTAGAGACGCTGGGCGACGCTCATGGCGTGCTTGGCGCTCATCGAGAGCTTGCGGCCGGCCTCCTGCTGGAGGGTCGAGGTGGTGAAGGGCGCGCGCGGGCTGCGGGTTCCGGGCTTCGATTCGACGCCGGTGACGGACGCCTCGCCCGCCGCCTGGATCGCCTCGGCGAGCGAGCGCGCCTCGGTCTCGTCGAGGACGAGCACGGCCTTCTTCAGGGTGCCGCTGTCGTCGAAGTCGGTGCCGCGCGCGAGCGGCGCACCGTCGACGCGGGCGAGGCGGGCGCCGAACGAGTCGGATCCCTTGACCGCGAGCGTCTCGATGTCCCAGTACGAGGCGGACACGAATGCCATCCGCTCCCGTTCGCGCTCGACGACCATGCGGGTCGCGGCGGACTGGACACGCCCAGCGGACGTGCCCTGCTGCACCTTGAACCACAGCACCGGGCTGACATCCCACCCGTACAGCCGGTCGAGGATGCGGCGCGTCTCCTGCGCGTCGACGAGCGCGAGGTCGAGTTCACGCGTGTTGCCGACGGCGGCCTGAATGGCGTCTTTGGTGATCTCGTGGAACACCATGCGCTTGACCGGGACCTTCGGCTTCAGCGTCTGCAGGAGGTGCCACGCGATGGCTTCGCCCTCGCGGTCCTCATCGGTCGCGAGCAGGAGTTCGTCGGCTCCCTTCAGCGCACGCTTGAGCTCGGCGACGGTCTTGCGGCCGCGCTCGCTCTCGACGTAGTAGGGGTCGAAGCCGTTGTCGATGTCGATCGAGTACTTGCCGTACGCCTGCTTCTTGTCAGCCGGAATGTCCTTCTTGTCCGCGAGATCGCGGATGTGACCGACCGAGCTCAGCACCTCGTAGCCGTCGCCGAGATACCCCTGGATCGACCTCATCTTCGTCGGGGACTCGACGATGACGAGCTTCTTGCCATCTGCCAAAGGGGTGGTCCTTTCTTCGACGCAAACCATACACGCCCAATTTCGGTGTGGTGCCTGTGAGAGCGCCTCATGACGCTGGGCCGGCACGCGCCCGCGCCGTCGCGGTGAAGACGCCGAAGCCGCCCGACACCGTCACCGTCGCCACCAGAGCGTCCACGTCGCACACGCTGACGACGACCCCGGAGGCCGCGGCCACCTCGTCCGCGCGCTCGCACGGCACCCCCGTGACCGCCCCGGAGGCGGCATCCGCGGCGGCCAGCGCCGCAGCATCCGCCGCGCCCGCGAGGCGCTGCCCGTACACGGACGCGGCGGACACCGCCCCGAGGCCCAGGGTCACAGCGGCCACCGCCGCCATCACGCCCACGGCGAGCGCCGTGCCGGGCATCAGAGTCCTCCGGCGAGCGCACAGGCCGTGGCGTGGACATCGATCCCGAGAAGGGCGGACGCGGATGCCGTGACGCACACGAGATCGTCACGTGCGTCGACGGCGCCCCGTGCGCCGGGCACCGCACCGGTGATCGCCGCGGTGACACGGTCGTTCGACTCGCCGCGTGCCGCCAGTCTCGCCGCATCGGAGACCGCATCCTGCAGTCGCACGTGCCGGGCGCCTGCGGCCAGCACGCCCGCCCCGAGGAGCAGCACGAGAGCGACCGCCGGCAGCGCGACCGCGAACTCGGCGACGACCGAACCGCGATCGTCGCCGGGTCGCGGCCTCATCAGGCCACCGTGAGCGCGCGCCGGACCAGGTCGGTGAGGATGCCGCGCACCTCGTCGGATCGCATGATCACGACGAGCATGCCGGCGAAGGCCACGGCCGCCATCGTGGCGATCGCGTACTCGGCGGTGGCGGCGCCGGTGTCGTCGGCGTTCGCCTCGGCGAACAGCCGGGCGGCGCGGCGGGCGGTGAGCGGAGGAAGGACGAAACGGGGCATGTGCATCTCTTTCTGTGTGCGGATGGAAGGGCGGGCACGGTCGGTGGGTCACAACGAGAACGACATCGTCGACATGACGCTGAGCATCATCGGCGCGACGCCGAGCAGGAGGAAGGCGGGCAGGGTGCACACGCCCAACGGCAGGAGCAGGCGCGACGAGAGACGCGCCGCTCGAAGGCGGCCCTCGACGCGGGCACGATGGCGCGCGAGCACCGCCGACGCGCGGAGCAGCTCGACGGCGGGCACCCCCGCAGAACGCGAGAGGGAGAGGATGCCGTCCGTGGACGGGTCGGGGTGGGCGCCGCAGTTCTCGACGAGCGCCGTCGCGCGATCGATGGAGACACCGCCGCTGAGAGCGATCGCCAGCAATTCGGCGCTGTGGCCCGCGACGCCCGGTTCGGCGCGGGCGCGCCGAACGAGGGCCGCCGTCCACCGCTGCGCCGCGACGATGAGGGCCGCACCCGCGCCGAGGCACACCAGGCCGAGCGGGTGTCCGAAGAGCGCACCGAACGTGTCGAAGCCCAGCGCGGCGCCGAGTGCCACCGCCACCAGCGGCAGCCACCCCATGAGTCGCGCGGTGCCGGCGGGCTCGGCGAGCGCGACCCGCACCTCGTCGGCGGCCTCCTGCGCGTCGCGGAGCGCCGCGGCGAGCCCGCGCAGGCTCTCGGCCAAGGGCGCACCCACCGTCGTGGCGACGCGCCACGCCGACGCGATCTCGGACCACGCACCGCCGTCCGTGTGCGACTCCCCCGCTCCACCGATCGCCTCGGCCGGCGACGCGCCGCCCTGCATCGCTTCGACGACGCGCGCCGCCGCCGGATCGCCGGCGTCGGCGAGGTGCACCCAGGCGCGCGCGGGCGCCACTCCGGCCTGGAGGAGCACGGCGAGGCGCAGCACGGTCTCGGCGGCGGCGGAGGCATCCGCCCCCTGCGCGGACCGCCGCGTCAGGCGGCGCACGCGTGCTCCTCGATCGCGAGGCGGCCACGGTCATCGACGACGGGACGCCCCATCGCCGCCAGCCGCCGGGTTCCGTCGGGTGCGCGCTCGACATGGAGCACGCAGCCGATCGCGCTCGCCACCTGCCGCGCGAGCGCCCGATCGTCGAGGCCGGCCAGCGCGCCGAGTGCCTCGAGCCGCGCCGGCACCTCGTGCAGGCCGTTCGCATGCACGGTACCGGCACCGCCGTCGTGGCCGGTGTTGAGAGCGGAGAGGAGCTCCCTCACCTCCTCACCGCGACACTCCCCCACGACGAGGCGATCGGGTCGCATGCGAAGCGCCTCGCGGACGAGCCTGGCGAGGCCGATGGCGCCCGCGCCCTCGAGGTTGGGCTGACGCGCCTCGAGCCTGACGTGGTGGGGATGGTCGATGCGGAGCTCGGCGACGTCTTCGATCGTGATGATGCGCTCGCGCGGATCCGCGCAGCCGAGCAGGCTCGCGAGCAGCGTCGTCTTGCCGGCGCCGGCCGCACCCGAGACCAGGATGTTCTCTCGGCGCGAGACGAGTTCCTCGAGCGTGCGTCGCATCGCGCCGTCGAACGCGCCCGACTCCTGCAGCGCGTTCAGACTCGGCCGATCGAGGCGCGGCACGCGTATCGAGATCGCGGTGCCCTCGGCGGACACCGGCGGGAGCACCGCGTGCACGCGCATGCCGCCGTCGAGGCGCACGTCGACCGCGGGGCTCGCGTCGTCGATGTGCCGTCCGCCGAGCGCGATGAGGGCGACGGCCAGGTCGCGCACGTCGTCCTCGTCGGCGTGCCACTCCGGCGCGGCGACGGGTCCGCTCCCTCGGTCCACGAACAGGCCGGCCGACCCGTTCACGAAGAGGTCGGTCACCGCGGGATCGTCGAGATAGGTCGCCAGGGCCTCGAGCGAGGGGTGCCGGGGCGGTCGCGCCCTCGCCTGCGAGGTCGGCCGCGGCATCCATCCCCCGCCCCCGGAACCCGACGCGGGCGCCGACGCGACAGGTCCGGGCACCACGACCACGTCGGGCGCCGGCGGGTTCGCGGTGCCACGCGGCTGGACGATGAACGGCTCGGGCATGCCCCGACGCTAGGAGCCTCCTGCGCACACGAGGAGCCGGATCGGGACGACGGCGTGAATCGGCCTGACGAGGGGTGCCTGTGGAGGAGAGCGCGGACGAACGTCCCGGAGAGAACAGGGGCGGCATCCCATGGGGGGAATGGGATGCCGCCACGTGCGACACCACACTTCGGGGGGTGATTCGGGTGCCGCAATGCCAGAATCGATGTTCGGCCGCTGGACAGCATATGCGAGGAAAGCGTCCTCGCAAAACAGTTCATGAGAGCCTTCTCACTGATATATCGCTCCAGTCCGGCAATGGCCCGGTCCCCACTATCGGGGGTGGTGACCGCTCCCTCCGCTGGTTACATTGCAGTCAGACTCGGCCGACACCGCGGCCGCCGGATCGAGCGCGGCCCGCCGCGTCGAGACCATCAGCACAGCCCGCAAAGGAGCGCGCTCAATGAGCAGCCAGATCGACCACCTGCTGAACGAGGACCGGCGCTTCGCGCCGGCCCCGGACTTCGCCGCCGACGCCGTCGCCACCGCCGAGCTGTACGACCGCGCCGCGGCGGACCGCGAGGGGTTCTGGGCCGACCAGGCGCGCGAGCTGCACTGGCACACGCCGTTCACGCAGACGCTCGACTGGTCCAACCCGCCGTTCGCGAAGTGGTTCGCCGACGGCGAGCTCAACGTCGCCTACAA
Source organism: Microbacterium sp. SSM24 (assembly GCF_025989145.1). Lineage (NCBI taxonomy): Bacteria > Bacillati > Actinomycetota > Actinomycetes > Micrococcales > Microbacteriaceae > Microbacterium > Microbacterium sp. SSM24. Next base: position 362,055 of record NZ_JAPDNQ010000001.1, read on the forward strand.
CTGCCTCGACCGTCACGTCGAGGCGGGCAACGGCGACCGCGTCGCCCTGCTGTGGGAGGGCGAGCCGGGCGACGCACGCCGCGTGACCTACGCCGAACTGACCGACGAGGTGAAGCGACTCGCCAATGTGCTGACGGAGCTGGGCGTCGGTGCGGGCGACCGCGTCGCGATCTATCTGCCGATGATCCCCGAAGCGGTCGCCGCGATGCTCGCGGTCGCCCGCATCGGCGCAATCCACTCCGTGGTCTTCGGCGGGTTCTCGGCCGACAGCCTGCGAGCGCGGATCGACGACGCCGGCGCCCGGGTCGTGATCACCGCCGACGGCGGCTACCGCAAGGGCAAGGTGTCGCCGCTGAAGCCGGCCGTCGACCTCGCACTCGGCGACCGCAACGGCTCGGGCCCGCAGGAGACCGTCGAGCACGTGATCGTCGTCAAGCGCGGCGGGAACGATGTCGACTGGACGCAGGGGCGCGACCTCTGGTGGCACGACGTCGTGCCGCAGGCATCCGGAGATCACGAGGCCGAGGCGTTCCCCGCCGAGAACCCGCTGTTCATCCTGTACACCTCCGGCACGACGGGAAAGCCCAAGGGCATCCTCCACACCTCCGGCGGATACCTCACGCAGGCAGCGTTCACGAACAAGGTCGTGCACGACATCCATCCCGAGACGGATGTGTTCTGGTGCACCGCCGACATCGGGTGGATCACCGGACACAGCTACGTCGCCTACGGTCCCCTCGCCAACGGCGCGACGCAGGTCATCTACGAGGGCACGCCGGACTCCCCGCATCCCGGCCGCTGGTGGGAGATCGTCGAGAAGTACGGTGTGACGATCCTCTACACGGCGCCGACGGCGATCCGATCGTTCATGAAGATCGGCCGTGCGGTGCCGCAGAAGTTCGACCTCTCGTCCCTGCGACTGCTCGGATCGGTGGGTGAGCCCATCAACCCCGAGGCGTGGATGTGGTACCGGAAGATCATCGGCGGCAAGACCGCCCCGATCGTCGACACCTGGTGGCAGACCGAGACCGGGGCGATCATGATCTCCGCGTTGCCGGGCGTCACCGAGACCAAGCCCGGGTCGGCGCAGGTGCCGCTCCCCGGCATCTCGGTCGACGTCGTCGACGAGGACGGCTCGCACGTCGGAAACGGAAACGGCGGCCTGCTGGTCGTCACCGAGCCGTGGCCGTCGATGCTGCGCGGCATCTGGGGGGACCCGGACCGATTCGTCGAGACCTACTGGGAGAAGTTCCAGAAGCAGGGCTACTACTTCGCCGGCGACGGCGCGCGCCTCGACGACGACGGCGACGTGTGGCTGCTCGGCCGCGTCGACGACGTCATGAACGTGTCCGGCCATCGCCTGTCGACGACCGAGATCGAGTCGGCGCTCGTGGCCAACGAGGCGGTGGCCGAAGCCGCCGTCGTCGGCGCCTCCGACGAGACCACGGGTCAGGCCGTCGTCGCGTTCGTCATCGTGAAGCAGTCCTACCTCGACGAGCACTCCGCCGAGGGGCTCGCCCAGTCGCTGCGCGGCTGGGTCGGGGAGCAGATCGGCCCGATCGCCCGGCCCCGGGACGTCTACATCGTGGGCGAGCTGCCCAAGACGCGGTCCGGCAAGATCATGCGCCGCCTGCTGCGCGACGTGGCCGAGGGCCGCGAGGTCGGCGACACCACGACACTCGCCGACACCGCCGTCATGAGCGTCATCTCGGCCCAGGTCACGTAGCAGCGAAGACGACGGATGCCCCGGCACGTGCTGTGCCGGGGCATCCGTCATCTGCTTCTAGGCGTAGGAGAAGACGACCTCGACCTCGACGGGCGCGTCGAGCGGAAGCACGGGCACGCCGACGGCGGACCGCGCGTGCCGGCCGGCCTCGCCGAAGATCTCGCCGAGCACCTCGCTGGCGCCGTTGATCACTCCGGGCTGCCCGGTGAACTCCGGAACGGATGCCACGAACCCGACCACCTTGATCACGCCGGTGAGCCGGTCGACACCGCCCACGGCGGCCGCGGCAGCCGCGATCGCGTTGAGTGCGCACTGACGCGCGTAGGACTTCGCGTCGGATGCCGGCACCAGGCCGTGACCGTCGCCCACCTTGCCGGTCGCCGGCAGCGAGCCGGAGATCATCGGCAGCTGACCCGCCGTGAACACGAGGTCGCCGTGCGCCTTCGCCGGCACGTACGCTGCGACGGGCGGGACGACGTCGGGAAGATCGATGCTGAGCTCCGCGAGCTTCTGGGTGACGCTCACGCCGTGCCCTCCTCGAACTGCCTCGCGGCCTGTGCCGCGGCACCGAGGCCCGCGTTCGCCTCACCGGCGCCGCTCGGCCGCTTGAGATAGGCGACGAGCCCACCCTCCGGCCCGGGAACGACCTGCACGAGCTCCCAGCCCTGCTTGCCCCAGTTGTTGAGGATCGCGGCGGTGTTGTGGATCAGAAGGGGCGTGGTGAGATACTCCCACGTCGTCATCGCGGCTCCTCGAGTCGGCGTGCGGAAACGGGCTGGTGAAGGCTGGGAAACACCCGGTGGGCGCACGTCCGTCAGGGAATCGCCCAGGTAGTTCCCTTACGATCAAGCCTATGCCTGATACCAATCGATCGGCTAGCGGTGTGCTCGGCGGTCTCGCCGGCCTCGTCGGCCTCAGCGCTGTCGCCGGCGTCCTCGTCGCGGCGACCGTGACTCCCGCCATCGCCCTCTCCGGCGCGGCAGCCACCAGCGCGATCACGATGTTCGACAACCTTCCGAGCGTGCTCGACATCGACAAGCTCATGCTCCCGACCACGCTGTGGGTGAAGACCGACCCCACGAAGGACGACTACGTCGTCATGACGCAGTTCTACGACCAGAACCGCTCGCCCGTGGACTACAACGAGGTCGCTCCCGTCATGTACGACGCGATTCTCTCCAGTGAGGACCCGCGGTACTACCAGCACGGCGGCGTCGACCTGATCGGCACGACCCGCGCGGTGCTGTCTAACATTCAGGGCGGCGGCGAGACGCAGGGTGGCTCGACCATCAGCCAGCAGTACGTCAAGAACATCCTCGTCCAGCGCTGCGAGGCGGACGCCAAGACCGAGTACAAGACCGACGAGAACGGCGAGGTGGTCGTCGACGAGAACGGCCAGGCCGTCGTCGAGGTCTCCCTCGAGCAGGCGAAGCTCGACTGCTGGACGCAGGCGACCACTGCGGCAGGCGACGAGGGCATCCAGCGCAAGCTCCAGGAGATGCGCTACGCGATCGCCCTCGAGAAGAAGTACGACAAGGAGACGATCCTTCTCGGCTACCTCAACATCGCCAACTTCGGCGGCACCACGTACGGCATCGACGCTGCCGCTCGGTACTACTTCGGCGTCGCGGCGAAGGATCTGACGCTCGGCCAGGCGGCGACGCTGGCCGGCATCGTCCAGAACCCCAACACGTACAAGATCGACAAGCCCAAGGGCTCGATCGTCGACGGCGACGGCGTCGGGTACAACAAGGCGCCCGACGGGCTCATCGACGATGTCAACCCGAAGCAGATCGCCGCGCTGACCTCGAAGCTCGACGCCGGCGAGATCACGCAGGAGCAGTACCTCGCCGCAGCAGACGGCTACAGCTCGACCAAGGGCCGTCAGCTCTACGTGCTCTCCCGCATGCTCGACGACGGGAAGATCACGCAGGAGCAGTACGACGCCGCGGTGCTCGAGCCGATCGTTCCCAAGATCACCTCGCCCAAGGTCGGCTGCGCCGCCGCAACGGGCCTCGAGTACTTCTGCCAGTACGTGCGCTACGTCATCCAGCAGGATCCCGCGTTCGGTGCGACGCAGGAGGAGCGCACCGAGAGCCTCCGCCGCGGCGGCCTGAACGTGTACACGACCCTCGACATGCGACTCCAGAAGGAGGCGCAGAGCACCATGAACACGCTGGCCCCGTCGTCGGTTCCCGGCGGCTACTTCGGCGCGACGTCGATCAGCCTCGAGGCTTCGACCGGCCGCATCCTGGCGGTCGCGCAGAACACGAAGTTCAGCGAGTCGATCACCGACGACCCGAACTACTCGTCGATCGTCTACGCCGGCGATCTGAAGTTCGGCGGGTCCCGCGGGTTCAGCGCCGGGTCGACGTTCAAGCTCTTCACCCTCATCGACTGGCTCGAAAAGGGCCACTCGGTCAACGAGGTCGTCAACGGCCGCAACCGCATCATCAAGGAGTTCCCCGACTCCTGCTACAACGGCGGCACGTACTACAACTCGAACTGGAACCCGAAGAACTTCAAGAACCAGTCGGGTTACGTCGGCACGCCGATGCAGTTCACCCGTGACTCGCTGAACACCGGATTCCTCGCGATGGCCTCCGAGCTCGACCTGTGCGACATCGGCAAGGCCGCGACGCGCATGGGCGTCGAACTCGGCACCGGCGAGCCGATCGTGATGACCGGTCCGAACAAGGTGATCGGTGACGACGCCATCTCGCCCCTCGCGATGGCCTCGGCCTACGCGACGGTCGCGAACAAGGGCATCCAGTGCCAGCCGCAGGCGATCGACCGCGTGACCGACTCGGACGGCAAGGAGATCGCCAAGCCGGACCGCAAGTGCAGCCAGGTCATCGACCCCGCTGTCGCGGCGACCGCGGCCTACGCCTTCCAGGGCGTGATGGCTCCCGGCGGAAGCGCCTACCCCGGCAACCCGTTCGACGGCACCCAGGTGATGGGGAAGACCGGCACGCACGAGGAGACCCACACCTGGATCATCGAGTCCAGCACCAGGGTCACCACCGCCGTGTGGACGGGCAACGTGCAGGGCGAGATCTCGCTCTACGACAAGTACTGGACCGGCAGCTACGAGCCGCTGAGCCGCATCCGCTTCCAGATGGCGAGGCAGCTTCAGCACCTCGCCAACCAGCTCTATCCGGCCGGCGGCTTCCCCGGCCCCGACAGCAACCTGTCGCGCCAGGTCTACACGGACCTTCCCAGTGTCGTCGGCAAGTCGCTGGACGAGGCCAGGAGGATCCTGCAGGACGCCGGATTCGAGGTGACGGTGGGCGCCCCGGTCGATTCCGACATGCAGAAGGATCTCGTCGCGACGCAGAGCCCGGGTGCGGGCAGGGTCGCGGGCGGCACCGTGGTGACGATCAACCCGAGCAACGGGCAGGGCCTCACCGTGCCGGATGTCTCCGGGCGCAAGCTCGACCGTGCGATCGCGGAGCTGCGCCAGGCAGGATTCGGCAACGTGCTGCCCGGAGCGTGCACGCAGCGCGACGACGCCGATCCCCAGGGTGACGCGACGGGCACCAAGCCCGCCGCGGGCACCGTGACCAACCGCAACACCGCCATCACCGTGGACTACGCCGCATCCGACTGCGGCGGCGGCAACGGCAACGGCAACGGCAACGGCGACGGCTAGTGCCGCACAGCGCATCCCGCGCCGCCCTCACCACGCTCGGCGTGGTGGGGGCGGTCGGCGCAGGTGCCGCGGTGTGGGGGGTCGGCATCGAGCGATACCTCTTCACCGTCCGCTGGCACGAGCTCGCCATCCTGCCCGCGGGCTCGCGTCCGCTGCGCATCCTTCATCTGTCCGACGCGCACATGGCGCCGTGGCAGCACCGCAAGCAGCAATGGATCGCAGCGCTCGCTGACCTCGAGCCGGACCTCGTGATCAACACGGGCGACAACATGGGTCACCACGACGGCCTGCGCGGCCTGCGTGCGGCGTTCGACCCGCTACGCGGCATCCCGGGGTTCTTCGTCCACGGCTCGAACGATCACACGGCTCCGTCTCCCCGGAACCCGTTCAAGTACTTCCTCGGCCCGTCCCGGACATCCGGCCGGAACCGCACGGAGCCGCTCGACACCCAGGCGCTCGACGGCTACTTGACGGACGAGCTCGGCTGGGTCGACCTCAACAACGCGGTCGGATCGGCGGATGCCGCCGGCACGCGCATCGAGGCGTTCGGCGTCAGCGACGCGCATCGCGACTGGGACCGGCTGGATGTGCTCCCCGACCTGCTGTCCGGGCTGCGCGCCGACTCCCCGCGCGCGCTGACGATCGGAGTCACGCATGCGCCCTACCGCCGTGTGCTCGACGAGTTCACCGACCTGGGCGCCGAGGTGATCTTCGCCGGACACACCCACGGCGGGCAGGTGCGCATCCCCGGTTCGCCCGCCGCGCTGGTCGCGAACTGCGACATCCCGCTGCGCCAGGCCCGCGGCCTCAGCGACTGGTCGCACGGGGGACGACGCATCCCGCTCAATGTGAGCGCCGGTCTCGGCCACTCGATCTACGCTCCGGTGCGGTTCGCGTGCCGTCCCGAGGCGTCGCTGCTCACCCTCAGCGCTCGTCCCTGAGACGAAGGCCCGGCCCGGTTCGGCGCACGGCTTCGGATCGGTTAGACTCGGAGGGTTGCAAAACGGGGTGTGGCGCAGCTTGGTAGCGCGCGTCGTTCGGGACGACGAGGCCGCAGGTTCAAATCCTGTCACCCCGACCGGAGAGGCCACGAGGTGAGGAGCACATGACAACTCCTCGCCTCGTCGCCTTCGATCTCGATGACACCCTCGCGCCGTCCAAGAGCGCGATCGACCCGCGCATCGGCGATCTTCTCATCGCCCTCGCCGACCGGGTCGAGGTCGCCATCATCTCCGGCGGCCAGCTCGCCCAGTTCACGACGCAGGTGGTCGATCGACTGCCGGATGCCTCTGCTGTGACTCTCGCGCGCCTCCACCTGCTGCCCACCTGCGGCACGCAGTACTACCGCCTCACGCCCGACGGCATCACGACCGTCTACGCGCATTCGCTGACGGACGACCAGAAGGCGCGCGCACTCGCCGCCGTCGAGGGCGAGGCGCGGCGTCTGGGGCTCTGGGAGTCCGAGACGTGGGGCGACATCCTCGAGGACCGCGGTTCGCAGATCACGTTCTCCGCGCTCGGCCAGCGGGCACCGCTCGACGCGAAGATCGCGTGGGATCCCACCGGATCGAAGAAGAGCACGCTCCGGGCCGCCGTCGCCGAGCGCATCCCCGACCTCGAGGTCCGCTCGGGCGGATCGACGTCCGTCGACATCACGCACCAGGGCATCGACAAGGCCTACGGCATGACCCGGCTGTCCGAGCAGACAGGCATCCCCCTCGACGACATGCTGTTCGTCGGCGACCGCCTCGACCCCGACGGCAACGACTATCCCGTTCTGGCGATGGGCGTGGCCTGCCACGCGGTGGAGGGCTGGGAGGACACCGCCGCGTTCCTCGACGGCCTCATCCCCACCCTCCCGCCGCGCGACTAGACCTTCGTGGTGCGTGCCCGCGCCGGCGCACGCCGGGGGGCAGCAGCGATCGGCTGCAGTCGCGCGAGCTGCGTCACGTGCCGCGGCTCGAGCTCTGCCAGCGAGGCGACGCCGAGCAGCTGCATCGTTCGCTCGATCTCGGTGCGCAGGATCTGGATCGTGCGGTCGACGCCTTCCCGGCCGCCCGCCATCAAGCCGTAGAGGTACGCGCGCCCGATGAGGGTGAACTTCGCGCCGAGCGCGATCGAGGCGACGATGTCGGCTCCGTTCATGATGCCCGTATCGATCATCACCGTCGCGTCCTTGCCGACCTCGCGGACGACGGTGGGCAGCAGATGGAACGGGATCGGCGCGCGGTCGAGCTGGCGGCCGCCGTGGTTCGACAGGATGATGCCGTCGACGCCGGCGTCGATGAGCCGGACCGAGTCCTCGACGTTCTGCACACCCTTCACCACGATCTTGCCGGGCCAGATGTCGCGGATGATCGCCAGATCGTCGTAGCTGATCGTGGGGTCCATCGCGGCGTTCAGCAGCTCACCGACCGTGCCGCCGGTCGTCGAGAGCGACGCGAACTCGAGCTTCGGGGTGGTGAGGAAGTCGTACCACCACCACGGGCGCGGGATGGCGTTCACGATCGTGCCGAGCGTGAGCTGCGGCGGAATCGCGAACCCGTTCCTCTTGTCGCGCAGTCGGGCCCCCGCGACGGGTGTGTCCACCGTGAACTGCAGGGTGTCGAATCCGGCTTCCGCCGCCCGGCGCGCCAGTCCGTAGGAGATCTCGCGATCGCGCATGACGTACAGCTGGAACCAGTTGCGACCGTGCGGGTTCGCCGCCTTCACCCCTTCGATCGAGGTGGTGCCGAGCGTCGAGAGGGTGAACGGGATGCCCGCGGCCCCCGCCGCCGATGCGCCGGCGACCTCTCCCTCGGTCTGCATCAGGCGGGTGAAGCCCGTCGGCGCGATGCCGAACGGCAGCGCGCTCGGACCACCGAGGATCTCGACCGAGGTGTCGACCTCGGGTGCGGGACGGAGGATGCCCGGATGGAACTCGATGTCCTCGAACGCCTGCCGGGCGCGCGAGAGCGAGAGCTCGCCTTCGGCCGCGCCATCGGTGTAGTCGAAGGCCGCCTTCGGCGTTCGACGCTTCGCGATCGTGCGCAGGTCGTAGATCGTGAGGGCCGCGTCCAGACGACGCTTCTTGCCGTCGAACTCGGGCTTCTTGAACTTCATCAGCTCGAGGAGCTCTGCGGGATTGGGCAGCTGACGCTGAACCATGTGGGTTCTTTCCTTCACTCGGTGCGGCGGGACAGGCCCGCTTCGGCGTAGTAGCCGGTGATGTGGTCGTGAATGCGGGTGCGGGCGAGCGCGGTGTCGCCCGCGTCGACGGCGTCGAGGATCGCGCGGTGCTCGCGGCGCAGTCGGCCGGCAGCGGCATCCCAGTCGTCGATGCCGGCGGCTCCTGCTTGCACGTACGACTCGATCGCCGTGCGCAGCCCCGCCATCATCGCGGCGATGACGACGTTGCCGGATGCCTCGGCCAGCGCCAGGTGGAGCTGCGCGTCCAGCGCGAGGAACTCGGCCGGCGTGAGATCGGCCGAGTCCATCGCGTCGACGACGGCGCGCGCCGCCCTCGTGTCGCGCTCGGGGTCGCCGGCAAGCGCATCGACGACGGCTGATTCCAGGACGAGACGCGTGCGTACGACGTCGTCGAGGGGGAAGCCCTGCGCGGCGACCTGGAGGCGCAGCAGCGCCGACATGCCGCCCTGCGGGGTGGCGATGATGATGGCGCCGGCCGACGGCCCCGAGCCCGTGGCTGTGCGGATGAGACCCATGACCTCGAGGACGCGCAGCGCCTCGCGCACGCTCGAACGGCCCACACCCAGTGAGGCGGCGAGCTCGCGCTCGGGCGGCAGGCGGTCGCCCGGGCGCAGCGTGCCGTCGAGCAGGTCGGTCTCGACCCGTTCCAGCACGACCTGCCATGCCCGTGCGGTCGGCGTCTGCGTTGACTGGGCCACGGAACTCCCTCGACGATTGTGGTCAGACCACAGTATCGTGTGGTCCGACCACAAGCAACCGGTACCCTGGCGCCATGGATCCCCTCCTCGTCGTCCTCATCGTCGCGGGCGCGGCCTGCGCCTTCTGCTGGATCGCCTCGCTCATCACCAAGGACACCTCCTGGGTCGATCGCCTGTGGTCGATCGTTCCCGTCGTGTACGTCTGGATCTTCGCGATCTCGGGGATTCTGGGCGGCGAGGACGCCACCCGCCTGATCGTGATGGCGGTGCTGGTGACGGCGTGGGGCGCGCGCCTCACCTTCAACTTCGCCCGCAAGGGCGGGTACACCGGCATGGAGGACTACCGCTGGGCCATCCTGCGCGGTCGCATGAAGCCGTGGCAGTTCCAGCTGTTCAACCTGTTCTTCATCGTGCTGTACCAGAACGCCCTGCTGGTGCTCATCACGCTCCCGGCCTACATCGCCTGGCAGCATCCGGTGCCGTTCGGCGGGTGGGATGCCGCGTTCGCCCTGCTCTTCGCGGCGTTCCTCGTGGGAGAGTTCGTCGCCGACCAGCAGCAATGGGACTTCCACGAGAAGAAGAAGGCCGCAAGGGGCACCCTCGAGCCGGGATTCGTCACGAGCGGCCTCTTCGCCTACAGCCGTCACCCGAACTTCTTCTTCGAGCAGGCCCAGTGGTGGGCGTTCTACGCGATCGGTGCGGCCGCGCTCGTGACCGACGGCGGCGGATGGCTGAACTGGACGATCGCGGGAGCCGCGCTGCTCACGCTGCTGTTCATCGGCTCGACGGTCTTCACGGAGTCGATCACCGCGTCGAAGTACCCCGCGTACGCCGAGTACCGCCGGACGACCTCGATGCTGATCCCGCTCCCCCGCCGTCGCGGTGCGGCAGCGCCCGAGATCTCTTAGGCCTCAGGCTCCCGCGTACCCGCGCGGGTTGCGTGACTGCCAGTTCCAGTAGTCACGGCAGGCGTCGTCGATCGTGAGGCGCGTCGCCCACCCCAGCTCGCGTCCGGCCTTCGAGGGGTCGCCGTAGGTGGCGGCGACGTCGCCGGGGCGGCGCGGCGCCAGCCGCTTCGGGATCTCGCGTCCGCTCGCCCGCTCGAACGCGGCGATCAGCTCGAGGACTGAGACGGGCTCGCCGGTGCCGAGGTTGTAGACGTCGTACCCGGGCGTGGCCTGCTCGAGGGCGGCGACGTGGCCGGCGGCGAGATCGGTGACGTGGATGTAGTCGCGCTGTCCCGTTCCGTCGGGGGTGTCGTAGTCGGTGCCGAACACCGCCACCTCGGGGAGGGACCCGATCGCGACGCGCGACACGAAGGGCATGAGATTGTTCGGGATGCCGTGCGGGTCCTCGCCGATGAGGCCCGACGGGTGCGCGCCGACCGGGTTGAAGTAGCGCAGGCTGATCGCCCGCAGGTCGGGGTCGGCGGCTGCGGCGTCGGAGAGGATCTCCTCGATGATGCGCTTGGTCTTGCCGTAGGGGTTCGCGAGGTCGATGCCGGTGGGCGACTCCTCGGTGAGCGGGAGCTGCTCAGGCGTGCCGTAGACCGTCGCGGAGCTGGAGAACACGATCGTGCGGATGCCCTCCGCCGCCATCACCTCGAGCAGCGTGATCGACGATCCGAGGTTGACGTCGTAGTAGCGCACCGGCTCCGCCATCGATTCGCCGACGGCCTTCAGTCCCGCGAGGTGGATCACGGCGTCGACGGGCGCGTTCCTGCGCAGGAAGTCCGTCAGCGCCTGCCGGTCGCGCACATCGGCGACGAGCAGGGGCACGGTCGTCCCCGTGATCTGCTCGACGCGCGCAACCGCCTCGGGGCTGGTGCCCGACATGTCATCCACGATGAGCACGTCGTGGCCGGCCTCGAGGAGCGCGATCGCGGTGTGCGCGCCGATGTAGCCGGCACCGCCGGTGAGGAGAACTCGCATCGTCCCAGACTAGTTGGCGCCGATTCGCCCACCCGATTCGCGCAGGTAGCATTCCGCGCACATCGACTCGTAGGTGACGCGCGCCGTCGACAGCTCGTCGATCGCGACCTGGTCGCCGTCGAACACGAACCGGCCACCGACGAGGCGGGCGTTGAAGAGCGCCTTGCGCCCGCAGCGGCAGATCGTCTTGAGCTCCTCGAGGCTGTGGGCGAGTTCCAGCAGTCGACGGGATCCCGGAAAGGCCTGCGTCTGGAAGTCCGTGCGGATGCCGTATGCGAGCACCGGGACGTGATCGAGCACGACGATCCGCAGCAGGTCGTCGACCTGCTCACGGGTGAGGAACTGCGCCTCATCGATCATCAGGCACGCCACGTCGGGCGCGGCGCCGGTCGCCGAGGACTCCGGGATCAGCGCGTCCTCGGCGCGCTCCCGCACGCGCTCCCGATGCTCCGCGAAGAGCGCCCGGACGTCGGCGCCCGGCGGAATGAGGAAGTCGACGGTGCGCTCGACGCCGAGGCGGCTGGAGATCTGGTCCGCGCCCTTGGTGTCGATCTCGGGCTTGGCCAGGAGCACGTGCTGCCCGCGCTCCTCGTAGTTGTACGCGGCCTGCAGGAGCGACGTCGACTTGCCGGAGTTCATCGCGCCGTAGCGGAAGTACAGTTTGGCCACCCGGCGAGTCTACGGAAGTCAGCGGCCTCCGAACCCGCCTCCGCCTCCCCCGCCGCCGGAGAATCCGCCGCCCGACGACCCTCCCGACGACGACCAGCTCGAACTCGACGACGACCCGCTCGAACTCGATCCGCCGCTCGAGACCGGAGTGGCCGCGAGCCGTCCGATCGACTGCGACGCGTCCGAGAGCGAGCGCGAGGTGACGACGTCGAAGAGAGAGGCGCGGGAGGCGGCATCCGTGCCTGTGGCGGTTCGGATGACCTCGACCCATTCGCGCTCGAGGCCGAACAGCACCGCATACGGGAGGAGTCGCTCGTAGAGGTTCACCACCTCGGATCCTTCGACGTTCGGATTGTCGCCGTAGCGGCGGACGCCTGAGGAGACGAGGTCGGCCGAGCGCGGCGACTGGGCGGCGCGCAGGCGGTCCTCCTCGGCCAGACGGAGATAGTCGCGGATGCCGTCGAGATACGTGCGGTGCCGTCCGCCGGCGACCGTCAGCACGGTCGCGGGCATGTCGACGAGCGGCAGACCGAAGGTCGCGAAGAATCCGCTCGCGATCGCCGCGAAATAGATGAGGCTCCCCCAGCCGCCGAGCGGCGCGAGGATCTCCCAGGTGAAGTCGCCCACGAAGATGAGCAGCAGGGCGAGCGCCACACCGCTGAGCTGCGCGAGACCGCGCACCGCCGTGATCCACCCCGGGAGCTCGGCGCGGTAGCCCCGCTGCACGGTGGCCGTGTCGATCCGGCGCACGTAGGTCACCGCTCGGCTCGGCGGCTTGCGCGCGAACGCGCCGAGATCGATCCGCGCACCGACGCCGGCGTTCCTGCCGAAGAGCGTGTCGACGACCCGACGGTCGTCGTGCTCCAGCCCGTCGGTGTCGGTGAGGACCACCCCGAAGTCCTCGGCATCCGCTCGATCGCCCTCGGCGACGATCTCGACCTTGTCGCGCACGGCGAGATCGACGACGTGCGCCGCCAGCGCCCTGCCCGGTTCGTCGAGCACACCGGCCGACAGGGTCAGCGACTCGTCGACGGGCGGGGTGTACTGCACGATCACGGGGGCGTCGTCGGGGTTGCGACGCGCCACGGCCCGCACGACGAGCACGAAGACGAGCCCGCCGATGCCGGCGAGCAGCGCGAGCGAGGGCAGGATCCAGTGCCACCAGGGGTACGGCGGAGGAGGAGGCGGGGTCGGCGCCGCGAACGTGCCCTGCGCGAACCCGATGGCGACCGTGACGTTCTCGTCGGGCCCGAGATCCGAGTCTCGTGCGGTGAACACGACCGGCGACGCGTCGTCGACGATCGTCGGTCCGAGCCACGGCACGAGCTCGAGGGGCCACGGTTCGCCCGCCGCCGGTCCGGTGATCTCGCACTGCTCGGTCGAGCCCGCCGGACCGGTGTAGCAGTACGCGCGGCCGGGAAGGAGACCGGATGCCGCGTCCCCCGTCACGTGCACGCGTGCGGTGACCTCGTCGAAGGGCTGGGCGTGGTCGACGCCGACCGTGTCCCAGAGGAACTCATCGGCATCCGTGTCGTCGTAGCGCAGCACGACATCGCTCTGCGCATAGGTGATCACATACGTCTGCACGCCGCGCACGAACGAGTCGTCGCCGGTGAGGACGTAGACCCACTCACCGTCGGACTCCGTCCACCACGGGATCGGTGCGCCGCCCGCGCCCGTCACGTCGATGACCTCGGTGCCGAGCGACAGTCCGCTGTCGATCGTCGGCAGTGCCCGCACGATCCCCTTGTTCTGGTCGACGTCGGGGAATCGCGCGACGATCGTCTCGGTGGTCACGAGGTGGCTCGTCCCGTCGGCCGCCCGCGCCAGGTGGTAGTCCGCCTCGAACGAGTCGAAGGAGAAGTCGTCGACCGACCCGGCGAGCTGCGCCAGGCCCGCGGTGGGAGCATCCACTCGGGCGGCGAACGCGGCGGGGTCGCCCCCGGGCAGACGCAGCAGCGCGAGGAGCGCGCACGCGAGCACGATCACGGCCACGACGATCCACAGCCATGCGCGACGGGCAGGGCGGCGCACCGGCGAGGTCATGCCCCCACCCTAGGGGCGGGCGGCCTCAGGCCGGGAGGTTCTCAGGCGGAGAGGGCGAGGGTCGCAGCGGTCTCGGTGAGGGACTCCTCGGCGACCGCAGGACGCTGGTTGAGCGTCTCGCCGTAGCTCGGGATCAGCTCGCGCAGGCGCGGCTCCCACGCGTCGACGCGGTCGGGGAAGCACGTCTTGAGCAGGCCGAGCATGATCGACGCCGCCGTGGAGGCGCCCGGGGAGGCTCCGAGCAGGCCGGCGATCGAGCCGTCGGCACCGGTGACGACCTCGGTGCCGAACTGCAGGATGCCGCCCTTCTCCGGGTCCTTCTTCATCACCTGCGCGCGCTGGCCGGCCTGGATCAGCTCCCAGTCCTCGTCCTTCGCGGTCGGCATGAACGTGCGCAGGCTGTCGACCTTTCGCGCGTGGTTCTTGAGCAGCTCGCCGACGAGGTAGGTGATCAGCGACGGGTTGTCCCACGCGACCTTCAGCATCGGGCCGAGGTTGTGCGGCCGCACCTGGCTGACGATGTCGAGCATCGAGCCGTTCTTGAGGAACTTCGGGCTGAACGTCGCGAAGGGCCCGAAGAGGAGCGACGCCTCGCCGTCGACGACACGGGTGTCGAGGTGGGGCACCGACATGGGCGGCGCTCCGACCGATGCCTGCGAGTACACCTTCGCCTTGTGCTGCGAGACGACGGCGGGGTTCGTCGTCTTGAGGAACTGGCCGCCGATCGGGAAGACGCCATAGCCCTTGATCTCGGGGATGCCCGAGCGCTGCAGCAGCTTGAGCGCCCACCCGCCCGCACCGACGAACACGAACTTCGCGCGGATGGTCCCGGGGGTGCGGCCGATGGAGCGCCGGTACTTCACGCCCCACGTGCCGTCGGCGAGCCGCTTCAGGCTGCGGACCTCGGTGTTGGTGCGAACGTCAGCGCCGTTCTCGGCCAGGTGCGCGAGCAGCTGACGCGTCAGCGCGCCGAAGTCCACATCGGTTCCGGCGGGCACGCGGGTCGCCGCGAACGGCTCGCCCTTGCGGCGCTTCTGCATCAGCAGCGGCGCCCACGTGTTGATGACGCGGGAGTCCTCGCTGTACTCGATCCCTGCGAAGAGCGGCTCCTGCTTGAGCGCCTCGTAGCGCTTCTTGAGGTACGCGACGTCCTTCTCGCCCTGAACGAACGTCATGTGGGGCGCCGAGTTGATGAAGGTCGAGGGGGCGTCCAGAACACCTCGATCGACGAGGGACGACCACAGCTGACGGCTCTGCTGGAACTGCTCGTTGATCGAGATCGCCTTCGCGGGGTCGACCGAGCCGTCCTTGCCCTCGGGCATGTAGTTGAGCTCGCACAGGGCCGCGTGACCGGTGCCGGCGTTGTTCCAGGCGTTGGAGCTCTCGAGCGCGACATCCGACAGGCGCTCGAACAGCGCGATCTTCCAGGTCGGCTGGAGCTCCTGGAGCAGGGTGCCCAGCGTCGCGCTCATGATCCCGCCGCCGATCAGCAGCACATCGACAGTGCCCGCGGGCATGTCGCTGTCGTCGGGGTGAGGCAGGGCGTCGGAGGGCGTTTCGGTCACCCGACGAGTCTAGTTCGGCGCGAAAGCACTCCCGGCCGCGAGCACCGATTCCGCGCGAAAGAACGCTGCTTCTTGCAGCGACGACAACCCGGATGCCGCGTTCAGGCGCGAGCGCCGAGCGATGCGGCGACGACCTCGGCGATCTGGACCGCGTTGAGCGCCGCCCCCTTGCGCAGGTTGTCGTTCGAGATGAAGAGCACGAGACCCTTGCCCTCGGGTGCGGACTGGTCGGCGCGGATGCGACCGACGTAGCTCGGGTCGTTGCCCGCGGCCTGCAGCGGCGTGGGCACCTCTTCGAGCGCGACGCCCGGCGCGACGGCGAGGATCTCGCGGGCGCGGTCGGGAGTGATGTCGCGGGCGAACTCGGCGTGGATCGAGAGCGAGTGGCCCGTGAACACGGGGACGCGCACGCACGTGCCCGCGACGCGGAGGTCGGGCAGTTCGAGGATCTTGCGGCTCTCGTTGCGGAGCTTCTTCTCCTCGTCGGTCTCGTTCCACCCGTCGTCGACGAGGTTGCCGGCCAGCGGGATGACGTCGAATGCGATGGGTGCGACGTACTTCTCGGGCTCAGGGAAGTCCACCGCGGAGCCGTCATGCACGAGGTCGAGCGTGTGCCCCTGGGCGAGGACGCCCTCGACCTGGCCGAGGAGCTCCTGGGCTCCGGCGAGTCCCGAACCCGACACGGCCTGGTAGGTCGACACGATGAGTCGCTCGAGGCCGGCCTCGGCATCCAGCACCTTCAGCACGGGCATCGCGGCCATCGTGGTGCAGTTGGGGTTCGCGACGATGCCCTTGCGCGCATCGGCGATCGCGTGGGGGTTGACCTCGCTGACGATCAGCGGCACCTCGGGGTCCATGCGCCACGCGCTCGAGTTGTCGATCACGAGCGCGCCGGCCTCGGCGAAGCGCGGGGCGTGCGCTCGGCTGCCGGTGGCGCCCGCCGAGAAGAGGGCGATGTCGATGCCCGCGGGATCGGCGGTCGCGACATCCTCGATGATCACGGTCTCGCCGGCGAACTCCACGGCGGTGCCGGCCGAGCGGGAGGTCGCGAAGAGACGCAGCTCACGGATCGGGAAGCGGCGCTCGAGCAGGATCTCGCGCATCACGGTGCCGACCTGGCCGGTGGCGCCGACGACGGCGACGGAGAGTCCTGAATCGGAGATGCGGGTCATGAGGGATCCTTGGTGCGAAGAGGTCGCGCAGACGCCATCGGAGCGCGGGATTTGTGCGATTCTACCGGCCGGTCGCGGGCGACTCGGCCGTGTTACCCGGTCGAGACGGCCGCGAAGCGCAGGATTCGCGCCAACTCCGCGGGGCTGTCAGCGCCCGGTGCCGGCGTGGACGACGGCGTCGTCATCGCCGTCGAGCCCATAGGCGGTGTGCACGACGCGGGCGGCCTCGGCGAGCTCGGTGCCGCGCACGACGACCGAGATGCGGATCTCGGACGTCGAGATCATCTCGATGTTGACGCCGGACAGGCTGAGCGCCTCGAACAGCGTGGCCGAGACGCCCGAGTGCGTGCGCATGCCCGCGCCGACCACCGAGAGCTTGCCGATCTGGTCGTCGTGGACGAGGTTCTCGAAGCCGATCTCGGGCTTGTCGGCCGCGAGGGCCTTGAGCGCGGTAGCGGCGTCGGTCTTCGGCAGGGTGAACGAGATATCGGTGCGGCCGGTCGTGGCCGCCGACACGTTCTGCACGATCATGTCGACGTTCGCACCGGACTTGGCGACGACCTTGAAGATCTCGGCGGCCTTGCCCGGCACGTCGGGAACGCCGATCACGGTGATCTTCGCCTGGCTGAGGTCGGTCGCGACACCCGCGACGATCGGCTCTTCCATCTGTTCTCCTGTTTCGCCGTCGGGGAGGGTCATCCCCGGGCCGAGCACGTACGTTCCGACGCCCGAGCTGAACGTCGAGCGGGCGTGGATCAGCACGCCGTGGCGGCGCGCGTATTCGACGGCCCGGATGTACAGCACCTTGGCGCCGTTGGCCGCGAGCTCCAGCATCTCCTCGGCGGAGACGACGCCGAGTTTGCGTGCCTTCGGCACGACGCGCGGATCAGCGGTGAAGATGCCGTCCACGTCGCTGTAGATCTCGCAGACGTCGGCCTCGAGCGCTGCCGCGAGCGCGACGGCCGTCGTGTCGGACCCGCCGCGACCCAGCGTCGTGATGTCGCGGGTGTCGCGGTTGAAGCCCTGGAAGCCGGCGACGATGACGATGGCGCCCTCGTCGAGCGCCTCGCGCAGTCGGATCGGGGTGACGTCGACGATGCGCGCGGCGCCGTGGTCGGCGGTCGTGATCATGCCCGCCTGGCTGCCCGTGAACGAACGCGCCTCGAAGCCCATCGAGTGGATCGCCATCGCCAGCAGCGCCATCGAGATGCGCTCACCGCTGGACAGCAGCATGTCGAGCTCGCGCGGCGCGGGGATGGGCGCGACCTGCGAGGCGAGGTCGAGGAGCTCGTCGGTCGTGTCGCCCATCGCACTGACGGCCACCACGACGTCGTGCCCGGCACGGCGCGCGTCCACGATGCGCTTCGCCACGCGCTTGATGCTCTCGGCGTCCGCGACCGACGATCCGCCGTACTTCTGGACGATCAGCGCCACGTTCGAACTCCCGGGAAGGCGAGCGCGATCGGATGCCGCACCCATCGGATCATCTTACGGATGTGGTGATGCCGACTCGGCCATGTGTCGCTTCGCTAGAGTGCACGCATGAGCGAGCTTCTTGCCGAGTGGAAGGACTTCAACGTCGCCATCGTGGGTGCAACGGCGGCGCTCGGCGGCCTCGTGATCGTCGCGGCGAGCGTCAACATCGGCGACATCGTCAAGTCCCGCTCGTTGACGGCACGGCTCGGATCGGGCATCGTCATGCTCGTCGCGGCGCTGTGCGTCTCAGCGGTCGCTCTGATGCCGTCGGTCGACGAGGCCTGGTACGGCTGGCTCGTCCTCGCGATCGCCGTCGGGGCGGTCGTGTTCCAGATCGGGATCAGCCGCGCCATCGCCTCGGATCGCGACCCTCGCAGTCGTGCGACCGCCGCCAAGGCTCTCGTGGGCTTCCTGCCCGCCGTCGCCTACCTGGCGGCGGGCGTTCTCGCCGTCGCCGGGGTGCCCGGCGCGCTGTATGCGGCCGCAGCGGGAGCGATTCTCGCGATCGTCGCCGCGCTCGTCGTCTCGTGGGTCGCACTGGTCGAAGTCCTGCGCTGACCCGACGCGCGCGAGCGATCAGCCGGGAGCGACCGGTGGAAGCTCGGCGTCTTTCTCGCGCTCCGGATCGGATGCGGACGGGGCGAGCAGATCGGGTTCACGCGCGCGGAGCGTGCCGCCGGTGGCGGCGAGCCAGCAGCCGAGGATCACGAGCGGGAACCCGACCAGCAGCCCGAGGGTGAGCGACTCGCCGAGGATGATCGTGCCGAGGACGATCGCGACCACGGGATTGACGTAGGTGAACAGCGGGGCCCGGACCGGACCGACCCGCTTGATGAGCGCGAAGAACACGATGAAGGCGACCGCGGTGCACACGACGCCGAGCAGCACGAGCGCGACCGTGCTGTCGACGGTGGGCACCTCGTGCTGCGTGAGCAGGCCGATCGGCAGATAGAAGATGCCGACGGCGAAGAGCGAGAGGGTGATCGTGCCGAGCGCGGGGACGTCTGTGAGCTTGTGCGCGACGATGAACGGCGCGATCGCGTAGCAGACGGCGACGAGCAGCACCTCGCCCACCGCCAGGAGACCGCCGCCGCCCTCGATCGCGAGTCCCGGCCCCGCGACGATGACCGCGACGCCGGCGAAGCCGACCACGAGCCCGATCGCGCGGGCGGGCTTCAGCACGGAGCGATCGCCGCCGGTGAACGCGATCAGCGCGGCGAAGAGGGGAACGGTGGCGACGAGGAGCCCGGTGAGACCGGACGGCAGCGTCTGCTCGGCATGCCCCAGCAGCAGGAAGGGCCCGGCCATCTCGATGGCGCCGAACGCCAGCACCCACCCGATCTTCGAGAACGCCGGCCTGAGCGACTTCTGCCGCAGCGCGAAGGGCAGGAGAAGGATGGCGCCGATGAGCGTGCGGCCGGCGACTACCGCAGCGGGCGAGTAGGAGTCGACCGCGACCTTGATGAAGAGATACGGGATGCCCCAGACCAGCGCCATGATCGCGAACAGAACCCACGCCCGGCCGTCGAACCTCTGCACGGTGCTGTTCACTTCTCGGGGCCGTTCACTTCTCGGGGCCGTTCACTTCTCGGGGCCGTTCACGTCGACTCTTCCACCTGTCCAGGATCGTGGGTGGCGTCGCGCTGAGCGACGCACACGACTGCCAATGTACGGCGGACATCAGACACCCCACGTGATCGGTGACGCCCCCGGAGCGTGCACCGACCTCAGACCGAGCGCCGGCCCTCGAAGGCGCGACCGAGCGTGACCTCGTCGGCGTACTCGAGATCGCCTCCGACCGGGAGTCCGGATGCGAGGCGCGTGACCGCGATCTCGAGCGTGTGGAGAAGCCGGCTGAGATAGGTCGCCGTCGCCTCGCCCTCGAGATTCGGGTTGGTCGCGAGGATCACCTCCTGGACGGTGCCGTCCGCGAGGCGCTGCATCAGCTGCGTGATGCGCAGGTCGTCGGGTCCGATGCCGGCGATGGGACTGATCGCGCCGCCGAGCACGTGGTAGAGCCCGCGGAACTCGCGCGTGCGTTCGATCGCCGCGACATCCTTCGCATCCTCGACCACGCAGATGAGGCTCGGATTTCGGCGCGGATCCCGGCAGATCGAGCAGCGGTCCTGCTCCGAGACGTTCCCGCACACCTCGCAGAAGCGCACCTTGTCGCGCACGTCGGCGAGGAGTTCGGCGAGGTGGGAGACGTCGAAGTTGGGCGTCTGCAGGATGTGGAAAGTGATGCGCTGCGCGGACTTCGGACCGATGCCCGGAAGCCGCCCGAACTCGTCGATCAGGTCTTGAACGATGCCGTCGTACATGGACTAGTTGAACCTCGTCGGCGGTTCGTAGGGCTCTTCCCGCACGAATGTGGCGCCGAGCACCTGGCGCACGACCGCCTCGCCGTAACGCTGCACGCCGTCGTTGCGCATCGACGCCACCGGAGGCAGCGGCGGCGCGACCACGGGTGGCACCGGGGCATCGGCAGCGGCATCCGCCGTGTCGTCATCGTCGTCGTCGACGGGCTCGATCGAAGGCTCGACGTCGGCCGCGCGCAGCACGTCGCCCTCGCGGGTCGGCGCGAGCGTCGCGACGCGCGCTCGCGCGGCGTCTTCGGGCTCATCGTCGACGGCGAACTGCCCGAGCGAGAGCCCGGCCGGACCGGGATCGAGCGGCGGCGCGTCGGCATCGGTCGGAATCGGCGCGACCGCCCACTCGGTCACCGGCGCGGCAGCGGCCGGCGCGGACGCGCGGGTCGGGGCCGGACGAGCGGATGCCGACGGTGGTGCCGACGGAGCGGGGGCGCTGGGCGGCCCCGCCGGGCCGTCGTGCTTCGCGAGATACTTCACGCGGATGCCGAGCACGGCTACGATCGCCTGTCGGAGGTCTTCGCTCGGACCGCCGCCGGCCGCGCGCTGCTTGAACTTGGCGACGTCGGCCTGGCTCGCGAAAGACAGCGTGAGCACGTCGTCGTCGAGACCGGTGACCTCGGCGTTCGAGGCGAGAAGCCACGACGTGCGACTGATGTCTTCGAGCTTCGCGAGCACCTCGGGCCACGCATCGCGCATGCGCTGTGCCGTGACAGGGCCGGACGGCTCGGATGCTGCGACGACTGGTGCGGGCTCGGGCTCGGTGGCGACGGGCTCGGGCTCGCGCTGCGCGGACACGGGCTCCGGCGCAGGCGGCGTGACCGGCTCGGGCGTGGGCACCTCGACGGCGGCCGGTGCGGCAGAGGCGGGTGCAGCCGCGGCAGCCGGGGCAGCCGGTCGGGAGGCAGCCGGCGCCGGTCCGCGTTCGACCACGGCGGCGGCGCGCTCGACCGGCGCGGCGGCGCGCTCGACCGGCGCGGCCGGGGACGCGGCATCCGCTCCCCTCGCCATCACACGGGCGACCATCAGCTCGAGCTGAAGGCGGGGCGAGGTGGCGCCGGTCATGTCATCGAGCGTCGCGATCACGAGGTCGGCGATGACGGACAGGCGCGCTGTGCCGAACGCGTCGGCTTGACGCTGCATGCGCATGAGGTCTTCGGCCGAGACGCCGCGCAGCACGGCCGCCGCGCCCTGCCCGGTCGCCGACACGACGATGAGGTCGCGCAGTCGCTCGAGGAGGTCGTCGACGAAGCGGCGGGGGTCCTGCCCGGTCTGCACGACCCGATCGATCGCCGTGAAGGCCGCAGAGGCGTCGCGTGCGGCGAACGCGTCGACCACCTCGTCGAGCAGCTCGGCATGCGTGTAGCCCAGGAGCGCGACCGCGCGCTCGTAGCGCACTCTGCCCTCTTCGGACCCTGCGATGAGCTGGTCGAGCAGCGAGAGGGTGTCTCGCGGCGAGCCGCCGCCGGCACGCACGACGAGGGGGAGCACTCCGGCCTCGACCTCGACGCCCTCCTGCTCGCACAGCGACTGCACGTACTCGAGCATGGCCGCGGGCGGCACCAGCCGGAACGGGTAGTGGTGCGTGCGGGAGCGGATCGTGCCGATGACCTTCTCGGGCTCGGTGGTGGCGAAGATGAACTTCACATGGTCGGGAGGCTCTTCGACCAGCTTGAGCAGGGCGTTGAAGCCCTGCGGCGTGACCATGTGCGCCTCGTCGAGGATGAAGATCTTGAAGCGGTCGCGCGCCGGGGCGAACACCGCCCGCTCACGCAGATCGCGTGCGTCGTCGACGCCGTTGTGACTCGCCGCGTCGATCTCGACGACGTCGAGCGAGCCCCCACCCCCGCGCCCGAGCTCGACGCAGCTGTCACACGTGCCGCAGGGAGTGTCTGTCGGCCCTTGCGCGCAGTTGAGGCAGCGCGCGAGGATGCGCGCCGAAGTCGTCTTGCCGCAACCGCGCGGGCCCGAGAACAGATACGCATGGCCGACGCGGTCGCCGCGCAGAGCCGTCATGAGCGGTTCGGTGACCTGCGACTGGCCGATCATCTCGCCGAACGACTCGGGCCGGTAGCGGCGGTAGAGGGCGGTGGTCACCCCCACAGCCTACGGCGAACGACCGACATCCGACCCCTGCTCACAGTGCGTCCGCACCGTGTTCGAGGTCCGCCACCCCGACGATGATCGGAATCGACGAGGTGACCGTGGGCACCGAGGCCGACAGGTACGAGCCGTCCTCCCGCTGCACGTCGGTCAGCTGCCTCAGGGTCGGCCGTCCGGCGATGACGGGGCCCTGGCCGCGGAGGGGCACCACGACCTCTTCTCCGGCGCCGACGACGTAGCCGGTGCCGCGGACGCTGAAGCCGACCGGGTCGCCGTCGGATGCTGCGACGCGCAGCTCCTCGCGGGTGATGGTGATCTGCAGGCGGGTGCCGTGCCAGTGCAGCACGAAGCCGAGCTCGGGCCAGTCGGCGGGCAGGCGCGGGTCGAACGAGAGCTCGCCGAAGTGGTCGCGCATGCCGCCGAAGCCCGATACGAGCGCGGTCCACACGCCGCCGGCGGAGGCCACATGGACGCCGTCCGAGGCGTTGTGGTGCAGGTCGGCGAGGTCGACGAAGATCGACTGGCGGAAGTACTCCAGCGCGAGGTCCTGATAGCCGACCTCGGCGGCGAGGATCGACTGCACGACCGCCGACAGCGTCGAGTCGCCGGTGGTCAGCGGGTCGTAGTACTCGAAGTCGGCCAGCTTGTCCTCGTCGGAGAAGTGGTTGCCCTGCAGGAAGAGCGCGAGCACCACATCGGCCTGCTTGAGCACCTGGTACCGGTAGATCACCAGCGGGTGGAAGTGCAGCAGCAGCGGATGCTTGTCGGCAGGGGTGTTCTCGAGGTCCCAGATCTCGCGCTCGAGGAACACGTGGTCCTGCGGGTGGATGCCCAGCGCCGAGCTGAACGGGATGTGCATCGCCTCGGCGGCGCGCTCCCAGCCCTCCGGCTCCGCCGGGTCCAGGCCGAGCCGGTCGACCATCTTGCGGTAGTCCTCGCCGTCGAGCTCCGCCATCTCGCGCACCGTGCGTGCGGCGAAGCGGAGGTTGAACCGCGCCATCACGTTGGTGAACAGGTTGTCGTTGACGACGGTGGTGTACTCGTCGGGACCGGTCACGCCGTGGATGTGGAAGGTCTCCTCCCCCGCCCCGTCGACCTGTCGCCAGAACCCGAGAGTCGCCCACAGCCTCGCGGTCTCGACCGCGATGTCCACGCCCTCGCGGTGGAGGAACTCGACGTCGCCGGTCGAGCGCACGTACTTCGCCAGCGCGAAGCTGACGTCGGCGTTGATGTGGTACTGCGCGGTGCCTGCGGCGTAGTACGCGGATGCCTCTTCCCCGTTGATCGTCCGCCACGGGAACAGCGCACCGTGCTCGTTGAGCTGGTACGCGCGCTTGCGGGCCGCCGGCAGCATCAGATACCGCATCCGCAGCGCGTTGCGGGCCCACAGCGGGGTCGTGTACGCGAGGAACGGGAGCACGTAGATCTCGGTGTCCCAGAAGTAGTGGCCGCTGTAGCCCGAGCCGGTCATGCCCTTCGCGGGAACACCCTGGCCGTCGGCGCGCGCCGACGCCTGCGCGAGCTGGAAGAGGCACCACCGCGTCGCCTGCTGCAGATCGTCGTGGCCGCCGATGCGCACGTCCGAGCGCTCCCAGAAGCCGTCGAGCCATGCCCGCTGCGCGGCGAAGAGCGCCGGCACGCCGAGTCCGCGGGCGCGGTCCAGCGCGCGGCGGCCGCGGTCGACGATCTCGCGGGCCGGTACGCCGCGCGACGTGTGGTAGCTGACGATCTTCGTGACGCGGGTCGGAACGCCCGCCTTCGCCTGCACGCGGAAGACGTTCTTCGCGATGTCCTGCTCGCAGAGGTACCGCGAGTCGTACTCGTTGTCGGTCTCGATGGCGTGGTCGGCCACCACGGCGATCGTCATGCCGGACTCGGCCGCGCGGTACGACAGGGCCGACCGGTCGCCGTCCTGCCAGTACTCCTGCGGCTCGAGCACGCGCTCGTGGAGCTTCTCGGTCTTGCGCGGGTCGAATCCCGCCCGCTTCGGGCTGGCGGGCATTCCCCCGTAGACGTCCTCGCCATCCTGGCGGTTGAGCATCTGGCAGTTGATCGTGACCGGGGCGTCGGCGTTGAGGACCGTGACGTCGACCGTCATGACCGCGAGGTGCTTCTCTTCGAACGACACCATGCGCTCGAAGTCGATCCGCACGTCCTTGCCCGACGGCGTCACCCACAGGATGTGGCGGCGCAGCACGCCGTCGCGCATGTCGAGGACCCGCTCGTACTCGCGCACGTCCGCGAGGTCGAGCGAGAGCGGCTCGTCGTCGACGTAGACCCGCATCACCTTCGCGTCGGGCGCGTTGATGATCGTCTGACCGACCTCGGCGAACCCGTACGCCTGCTCGGCGTGACGGATCGGGAACGTCTCGTGGAACCCGTTGACGAAGGTGCCGTGCTCCTGCGCGTGACGGCCCTCGGGATGATTGCCCCGCATTCCGAGGTAGCCGTTGCCCACGGCGAACAGCGTCTCGGTGACGCCGACATCCTCGAGATCGAACTCGGTCTCGACCAGACGCCACGGGTCGACGGGGAAGCGATCGCGATCGATCATGCGGTGGGCTCCTCGGAGGTTTCGGTGGGTGCGGCGACGAACTCCGCTAGATCTTTGACCACGATGTGGGCTCCGACATGACGCAGCGCCTCATCTCCGGCTCCGCGATCGACGCCGACGACGAGGGAGAACTCCCCCGCGACAGCCGACGCCACACCGCTGAGGGCGTCTTCGACGGCCGCGCTGCGGCCGGGTTCGACGCCGAGCATGCGCGCCGCCTCGACGAACACGTCGGGCGCGGGCTTGGATGCGAGGTGGTCGCGCTCGGCGATGACGCCGTCCATCACGACGGCGAAGCGGTCGCGGATGCCGGCCGCGCGCAGGACCTCTTCGGCGTTCTTGGAGCTCGACACGACCGCGACGGTCGTGCCTGCTGCGGCGAGCGCGTCCAGCAGGGCGAGCGAGCCCGGGTACGGCGCGATCCCCTCGGCGCGCAGCACGCGCTCGAACACGACGTTCTTGCGGTTGCCGATGCCGCACACGGTGTCGGCGGTGACGGGGTCCGACGGGTCGCCCCACGGCACCTCGACGTCGCGCGAGCGCAGCAGCGCGGCGACGCCGTCATAGCGTTTCTTGCCGTCGAGGTGGTCGAAGTAGTCGCGCTCCGTGTAGGGCGGACTGATCTCCCACGCGGTGAAGAGCTCGGTGAACATCGACTCCCACGCGTGCATGTGCACTTCCGCGGTGGGCGTCAGCACGCCGTCCAGATCGAACAGCACGGCGTCGTAGTCGGTGAGATCGGGCAGGGATTCCATCGTCACGTGTCCAGCGTAACGAGCCTGCGCTCATGCGCGGGAGACGGCGAGTGTCTGTCGGGCGATCTCCAGCTCCTCGTCGGTCGGCACGACGAGGACGGTCACGGCCGAGGCATCCGTCGATATCTTCCGGATGCCGCGAGCCGAAGCCAGATTGCGCGCTTCGTCGACCTCGACCCCGGCGAAGCCGAGGGTCTCGAGAGCGCGGGCGCGCACCTGCGGCGCGTTCTCTCCCACGCCGGCCGTGAAGGAGATGACGTCGGCGCCGCCGAGCTGGGCGAGGTAGGCGCCGGCGTAGGCGCGCAGCCGGTGGACGTACACCTCGAACGCGAGGCGGGCCTGCGCATCGCCGCCTTCGATCGCCGCGCGGATGTCGCGCAGGTCGGCGGATCCGGCGAGGCCCAGCATGCCGCTGCGCTTGTTGAGGAGATCGTCGAGCTGGTCGATCGTCATGCCCTCGCGACGAGCGAGGTGTAAGAGCACGGCGGGGTCGAGGTCACCCGACCGCGTGCCCATCACGAGCCCTTCGAGCGGTGTGAGCCCCATCGACGTGTCGATCGAGCGACCGCCGTCGATCGCCGTCACCGACGCGCCGTTTCCGAGGTGGAAGACGATCTGCTTGAGCGCGGCCAGCGGTCGGCCGACGAATGCCGCCGCCGCTTCGCTCACGAACTTGTGCGACGTCCCGTGGAAGCCGTAGCGACGGATCCGGTGGGCTGCGGCCAGCTTCGCGTCGATCGCGTAGGTGTACGCCTCCGGTGCGAGCGTCTGATGGAACGCGGTGTCGAAGACCGCGACGTGAGGCACGTCGCCGAAGGTCTCCCGCGCTGCCACGATTCCGGCGAGATTCGCGGGGTTGTGCAGCGGCGCCAGCACCGACAGCTCGTCGATGTTGATCTCGACCAGGGGCGTGATGAGGGTCGGCTCGAAGAACCGCGCACCACCGTGCACGACCCGGTGCCCCACGGCCACCGGCGGGTGCTCGTCGAGCGAGGGTCCGTCTGCGGCGAAGGCGTCGAGCATCACCCGGAAGCCCGCCGTGTGATCGGGGATCGGCAGTTCGCGGGTGTAGCTCGCGTCCGTGAACGTCGCGCCGCCGCCGTCGGGCGCGGGGGCCTTGACGGTGTGCGTCGCACGCCCCATCGGCTCGCCGATGCGCTCGACGAGGCCCGACGCGAGGGTGGTCTCGGCATCCATGTCGATCAGCTGGTACTTGAACGACGACGATCCGGAGTTGACGACCAGCACGGGTGTCATGCGGATGCCTCTCCCTGCGCCTGGATCGCGGTGATGGCGATGGTGTTGACGATGTCATCCACGAGCGCACCCCGGGAGAGATCGTTGATCGGCTTGTTGAGCCCCTGCAGAACGGGACCGATCGCCACGGCGCCGGCGGAGCGCTGCACCGCCTTGTATGTGTTGTTGCCGGTGTTGAGGTCGGGGAACACGAAGACCGTCGCGCGGCCGGCGACCTGAGAGCCGGGCATCTTCGCGGCGGCGACGGCGGCATCCGCTGCCGCGTCGTACTGGATCGGCCCCTCCACGAGGAGCTCAGGCGCCCGCTCCCGCACGAGAGCGGTCGCCACCCTCACCTTCTCGACCTCGGCACCCGACCCCGACTCTCCGGTCGAGTACGACAGCATCGCGATGCGCGGGTCGATGCCGAACTGCGCCGCCGTCGCGGCTGACGAGACGGCGATGTCGGCGAGCTGCTCGCTCGTCGGGTCGGGGATGACCGCGCAGTCGCCGTAGACCAGCACGCGATCGGCGAGGGCCATGAGGAACACGCTCGAGACGACCGAGACCCCGGGTCGCGTCTTGATGATCTCGAACGCGGGCCGGATCGTGTGGGCCGTGGTGTGCGCGGCACCCGACACCATCCCGTCGGCGAGCCCGAGGTGCACCATGAGAGTGCCGAAGTACGACACATCGGTCACCGTGTCGGACGCCTGGGCGAGCGTGACGCCCTTGTGCGACCGCAGACGTGCGTACTCCTCGGCGAACTTGTGGACGTGCACGGCGTCGAACGGCGACAGCACCTCGGCGGCCTGGATGTCGATGCCGAGCTCGACCGCGCGGGCGCGCACCTCGAACGGCTCGCCGAGGATCGTGAGATCGGCGATGCCGCGCTTGAGCACCGTTGCGGCCGCCCGCAGCACGCGATCGTCGTCTCCCTCGGGGAGCACGATGCGCTTGCGCTCGGTGCGCGCACGCTCGATCAGCTGGAACTCGAACATGAGCGGCGTCACGACGGTGGCGCGCGCAACGCCGAACGACTCCAGAAGCTCGTCGGTGTCGACGTTCTGCTCGAACAGCGCGAGCGCGGTGTCGTAGCGGCGCTGCGAGTCGGCGGCGAGGCGTCCGCGCGTGCTCATGATGCGCACGGCCGTCTCGTATGTGCCGAGCTCCGTCGTGATGATCGGCACGTTCGAGCCCAGGCCGTCCAGCAGCCGCATGACCGGCTCGGGCAGCTCGAAGCCGCCGTTGAGCACGATCCCCGAGATCGACGGGAACGTGCCGGATGCGTTCGCGAGGAGCGTCGCCAGCAGCACCTCGGACCGGTCGGCGGGGATGATCACGACGGCGCCTTCGAGCAGCCGGGGCAGCACGTTGACCATCGACATTCCGGCGACCACGACACCCAGCGCCTCGCGCGTGAGCCGATCGGGGTCGCCGGCGAGCAGCTCGCCCTCGACGGCGCGCATGATGCCGCGGATCGACGGGGCTACGAGGTAGCGGTCCTCCGGGACCGCCCACACCGGGATGCGTGCGGCCGACGGCGCACCAGATGCCTCGAGCGACCGACGGATCGCCGCGATCGTGTCGTTCGCATGGTCGGGCTCGGTGCGGTTCGCGACGACCGCGAACAGCTCCGCGCGGCCGTGGGCGAGCTCCGTGAGTGCGAGGTCGGCGATCTGGCCCATCTCATCGGCCGTGCGCGGGAGCGAGGATCCGAGCTGCTCGGGCTGCGTCTGGCCCTGCGCCGAGCGACCGCCGAGCACGAGCAGCACGGGCGCACCGAGGTTCGCCGCGATGCGGGCGTTGTAGGCGAGCTCGGCGGGGCTCCCGACGTCGGTGTAGTCGCTCCCGAGCACCACGACCGCGTCGCACTGGGCCTCGACGGCTTTGTAGCGCTCGACGATGGCCGCGAGCGCGGCATCCGGATCATGGCGCACGTCGTCGTAGGTGACGCCGATGCACTCGTCGTAGGGCAGGTCGACGCCGTCGTGGTCGAGCAGCATCTCGAGCACGTAGTCGCGCTCGACCGTGGAGCGGGCGATCGCCCGGAACACGCCCACACGCGGCGTCGCGTGGCTCAGGGCGTCGAGCACGCCGAGCGCGACCGTGGACTTCCCCGAGTGACCTTCCGCCGACGTGATGAAGATGCTCCGTGCCACGACTCCAGCCTACGGGCGCGGGCGCGGCTACGCTCGGGAGATGGATGCCGCCCGCCCCGGAATCGAGGTCCCCGACCATCGCGGCCGCACCGGTCTCGACCGCGCCGGACGCGATCTCGAGCGGAACCCCGATGTGCGCGTGATCGATGTCGAGGTGCTCGCCGCCGCATGGCACGTGCTGCGGCGAACGACGCTGGAGTACCGCGATCCGAGCGGCGAGTGGGAGGTCCAGCAACGCGAGACGTACGACCGGGGCAACGGCGCGACGGTGCTCCTGTACGACGCCGAGCGGCGCCGCGTGCTGCTCACGCGTCAGTTCCGCTATCCCGTCTACGTGAACGACCACCCCGACGGGATGCTGATCGAGACCGCCGCCGGACTGCTCGACGCGGATGACCCGGCGACGGCGATCCGACGCGAGGCCGCGGAGGAGACCGGGGTCGAGATCGGCGCGCTGGAGCACGTGTGGGACGTGTTCATGAGCCCGGGCTCCGTCACCGAGCGACTGCACTTCTTCGCGGCGCCGTACGACAGCGGCGCGGGGGTGGGCGATCGCGGCGGCCTGGCCGAGGAGGGCGAGCACATCGAACTCGTCGAGCTCGACATCGATGACGCGCTCGACCTGGTGCGCAGCGGGGACATCCAGGACGCGAAGACCATCATGCTGCTGCAATGGGCGGTGCTCGACGGCCCCTTCGCTGCCGGCGCCCGGAAAAAGTAAGACTCTCCGCGAACCCGGCAGAGCCCGGTTACCCTTGCTACGTTTCCGTCCTGGGGGAGTTGGCCTGGATGCCGCCTCGCGGAGAGCTGCCCTCAGTCTAGCCCGCACTGCGGACAGGTCCGAATCCGATCGTGCCGCCGGTGAACCTGAGACGCGCCCCCAGCGTTCTCCCAGTGCCGGGGCGTCCGCCCCGCGATTAGGATCGGGACAGACGCGCGATGAGGCGCCCTGGAGCCGGCGCCACCCGAGGAGGCCGCAGTGACGGATACCGCGATGACGGATGCTGCTCCCGATGCGTCCGGTGCGATGACGGCCGATGCCTTCGCGCGCACCACCGATGCGATCCTGGCGTCGGTGGGCGGCGTGATCGACGGCAAGCCCGAGGCGGTGCGCAGTGCGCTGGTCTGCCTTCTCGCCGAGGGGCACCTCCTCATCGAGGACGTGCCGGGCGTCGGGAAGACAATGCTCGCCCGTGCCCTGGCCGCGTCCGTCGACGCGACGGTGCGCCGCATCCAGTTCACGCCCGACCTCCTTCCGGGCGACGTGACGGGCGTGAGCGTCTTCAATCCCGTCGACCGCGAGTTCGAGTTCAAGCAGGGCGCGATCTTCGCGAACATCGTGATCGCCGACGAGATCAACCGCTCCTCCCCCAAGACCCAGTCCGCGCTCCTCGAGGCGATGGAGGAGGGGCAGGTGACCGTCGACGGGCGCACGCATCCGCTGCCGGGCCCGTTCCTCGTCGTCGCGACGCAGAACCCTCTCGAGATGGAGGGCACCTACGCGCTCCCCGAGGCGCAGCGGGACCGCTTCATGATGCGCATCTCGATGGGATATCCCGACCAGCGCTCCGAGGCCCTCATGCTGCGCCAGCGCGACACCCTCAATCCTCTCGACCAGCTCTCGGCTGTCGTCTCCGCCGACCAGGTGACCGCGCTGATCGCGTGGGCGCGCGCGGTGCACGTGGCGCCGACCATCGAGGACTACGCCGTCGCCCTGTCCCATTCCACGCGCACGCACGCCGATCTGCGGCTGGGCGCGAGCCCCCGCGCGACGCTCCAGCTCGTGCGGGCGGCGAAGGTCTGGGCGGCGCTCGACGGGCGCGGGTTCGTCATCCCCGACGACGTCACGTCCCTCCTCGCCCCGGTCTTCGCCCACCGTCTGATCCCCACCCGCTCGGCGGGCGGCGCGCGGGCGCGGGGCGCCGCCGACGCCGTCACCACGATCCTCGCGCGCATCGCGAGCAACGTGCGCGTCCCCATCGCCGCCCGTCAGTGAGTTCGCGATGAGACGCCTGTGGCCCCTGACCGTGCGCGGCACGGGCGCGCTCATCCTGGCCCTCACGTGTTTCGTCATGGCGTCCGAGTTCGGCGTGTCCGAGCTGATGTACTTCGGCATCCTCCTCCTCGCCGTGATCGTCGCGAGCGTGGCCTCGCTCTATCTGTCGCGGCGGTCGGACGTGGTCACGCGATCGCTGGCGCCGGATGTCGCGACCGTCGGACGGGAGTCGCTCGTCTCCGTCACGGTCGGCGTGCGCACCGCGCTTCCGACGCCGCCGGGAGTCTGGAGCGACGCCCTCCCGAAGGGTCTCCGCGGCAAGCCGGGCGGCATCTTCCCCGCTCTGTCCTCGGGCCTGCGGCGCAACGAGCGTGTCGTCGAGCTGTCGTACGTCATCACCGGCGCACTCCGGGGAGTGCACCGGATCGGGCCGTTGTCGGTGCGGTCGACCGATCCGTTCGGCCTCGCCCGTCGGCAGACGGTGTTCGGTGAGCGCACGCCGGTCACGGTCGCACCGGCGCTCATCGACCTTCCGCCGCTGACCGACTTCGCCGGCGAGACCGGCGGAACCCTCCACACCACGACGAACCAGCTGGGGCAGGGCGCCGACAACCTCGTCGCGCGGCCGTACTCCCCCGGCGACTCGATGCGCCGCATCCACTGGCGTGCCACGGCCCATCGCGACGAGCTCATGGTGCGGCAGGAGGAGCAGGAGTCCACACCCGAGGCGAGCGTCGTCATCGATCGCGGCGTGCTGCGGTGGTCGACCGAGGCGATGCAGGCGCCGGGCACCGACCCGGGGTTCGAGGCGGCGGTGTCGGCGTGCGTGTCCGCCGTCGCACGCCTCGTCCACGACGGGTACGCCGTCGAGGTGATCGACTCCGACGGAACGATGCTCGCCGCGCGCATCGACGGTGGGGACATGGCCGAGGTGGAGGCGATGCTCGGCCACTTCGCGACCATCACCGCGCGGCGCGACGACGACCTCACGCGCCTGACCCGTCTCTTCGCGGGTGTCATGACCGGGCCCGTGATCCTCATCGTGGGGCGATTCGATGCTTCCGACGCGCAGGCGATCGCGCCGGTCGTGCACCACAGTTCGCTGCCGATGCTCTTCGCCGTGTCGCCGATCGGTGACGCACTGGACCGCGCGGCGGACAGCGGCTGGCGCGTGGGCGCGATCGACCCCGACGGCGATCTCGCCGCAGCGTGGGCGAACGCGGTCGGGCGAGGGGTGAGCCATGTCATCGCCTGACGGCCTCGCGCAGCGCTCGGGTCGCCGCGGCGGGGAGCTGGTCCTGACGATCGCCGTGCTGGCAGCGCTGCTCGCCGCGCTCATCCCGGTCGTGCGGGTCGTGAAGCCCGGAGGCTGGCTGCTCGGTTCGGTGCTGCTCGCCACCGCGGTGCTCGCGGCCGGGTTCGTCGCGCGCCGATTCCGCCTTCCCGCCGTCGCCGTGAGCCTCATCGAGGCCGGCGTCTGGGTGGCGTTCATGATGGTCGTCTTCCTCCGGCACACCGCGCTGCTGTGGGTGGTGCCGACGCCCGAGACCTTCCGGGCCGTTCCGCCGCTCTTCGACGAAGCGGTCGAGCGCATCACCTTCGGGGCGGCGCCCCTCGACGATCACGTCTCCCTCGCTTTCCTGATCGTTGGCGCGATGGGGCTGCTCGCGCTGATCGTCGACCACGTCGTGCTCACCGCTCGAATGCCGCTGCTGGCGTCGATCGGGATCGTCGCCGTGTCGCTCATCCCGGCGATCGCGGTGCCTCGCGAGGTCGACGTCGTCGCGTTCGTGTTCCTGGCGGTCGCGATCCTGTTCCTCATCCGCGCCGAGACGCGGTCGCGAGAGCGGCCGCTCGAGCGCGAGTCGGAGCGCACCGCCGGCGTGCCGGCGACCGCGCTGGGCATCGGCGCGATCGCGGTCGTGGTCGCGGTGGTCGCGACCCCGCTCCTGCCGCAGCCCGCGGTGCGGGCGGGAGGGGGACTCGGCCCTGGGCCGGGAATCGACGCGAGTCTCCAGCTGGGCGATGACCTGCGCCGTCCCGAGGCGGTGGAGGTGCTGCGCGTGCGCACCGACGCCCCGTCCGCCCCGTACCTGCGCGCGACGACGCTGTCGCGGTTCGAGGGCGGCATCTGGGAGCCCGATCAGGTGCGCACCGTGCCGCTGGACAGCGAGTTCGGCCTGGGCCGCGTCACCGTCGGCACCGGCGTGCGGGTGTCGGAGTACACGACGTCCGTCGAAGTGGTGAACCTCGCGACGGTCTGGCTTCCGGTGTCGTTCCCCGCCGTCTCGGTCGCCGGGCTCGACGGACGGTGGGCCGCGGTGCCCTACAACCGCACGGTGATCTCCCAGTCGGGATCGACGCAGGGGCAGGCCTACGACGTCGTGGCGAACGTCCCTCGGCCGACTCTCGAGCAGATCCGCAGCTACAACGCCGGCGGACCGGAGCTGCGGGACGAGACGACCCAGCTGCCCGAGAACACCCCGCAGATCATCATCGACCTCGCCGCCGAGGTGACGGCGGGCGCGACGAACGACTACGACCGCCTCATCGCGATGCAGCGCTGGTTCCGCGGCGGAGAGTTCCGCTACTCGCTCGATGCGCCCGTCGAGGACGGGTTCGACGGGAGCGGGGCCGAAGCCGTCGCGCGGTTCCTCGAGGTGCGCGAGGGGTACTGCATCCACTTCGCCTCGGCCTTCGCCCTGATGGCCCGCAGCCTGCACATGCCGACGCGCATCGTCGTCGGCTACCTTCCCGGTAGCGCGACGACCGATGTGATCGACGGGCAGACCGTCTACTCCGTCTCGAGCTCCCTCACCCACGCGTGGCCCGAGGTCTTCTTCGACAACGTGGGCTGGGTTCCCTTCGAGCCGACAGCGGGTCTCGGCGTGCCGACGACCTTCACCCCGGCATCCACTCTGCCCGGCGATCCCGACGATCCGTCCTCGGCGACACCGGGTGCCACGCCGTCACCGACGTCGAGTTCGAGCGCCGACCCGAACAATTCGATCAACCCGCGCGACGAGGCGCTGCCGGGCACGCCGCTCACCGGCTCGAACCCGCTGCCGACGCTCGGCGTGGTCATGCTGATCCTCCTCGTCCTCGCGCTGCCGTTCCTCGTGCGCGAGGTGCGGCGCCGCCAGCTGACGGCATCCGGACGCGGGGGCGATGCCGCCGCCGCGTGGACGATCGTTCAGGATGCCGCGATCGACGTGGGCATCGCGGTGCCGGCGAGCGAGAGCCCACGCGGGTTCGCCCAGCGCCTCATCGACCAACACGGCGTCTCGCCGGACGACATGGAAACGCTGGTCGCCGCGATCGAACGCGCCTCGTACGCACCGTCCGGCGGGCGGGACTACTGGCTGGGCGACGCGGCGACGGATGCCGCCACCGCCGTTCGCGCGCAGTTGATCGCCGCCGCCCCCGTCGCTCGCCGGATCCTCGCCGTCATCGCGCCCCGCTCGCTCATCGTTCGCCCGGGCAGCGTCTACGCAGGAGGCGCTCCGACGACCAGGTAGGATGTTCCGTGGCCCTCCGGGGCCAAGGAGGATTCGCCTAGTGGCCTATGGCGCACGCTTGGAAAGCGTGTTGAGTGAAAGCTCTCAGGGGTTCGAATCCCCTATCCTCCGCAGACGGAGAAACGGCGCCGCCCCGAAGGGGCGGCGCCGTTCTCATCTTGACCCGCACACGACTCGAGCGAATACCGGGGCCCTCAGTGGCTGGCGTCCTCGTGGTCGTGGTCGTGACTGTCGTCCTCGAGGATCATTCCGACGGAGGTCGCACAGGCGTCACCTCGCCAGGCTTCTCTACCCTCTCGGATCGCGAAACCGGCGATAACCAGTCCGGCGAGGGCGTCGGCCCACCACCACCCGAATACCGAGTTGAGGAGAAGGCCGACGAGTACCGCTGCCGACAGGTAGGTGCAGATGAGGGTCTGCTTCGAGTCCGCAACGGCAGTAGCCGAGCCGAGCTCGCGGCCGGCCCGCCGCTCGGCGAGCGAGAGGAACGGCATGATGATCACGCTGAGCGTGGTGATGGCGATGCCGAGTGTGCTGCGCTCAGCCTCGACCCTGCCCAGCAGCGTTATCAGCGACGTCGCGATGACATAGATCGCCAGGGCGAAGAACGCCACTGATATCACCCGCAGCGTCGGCTTTTCCCATCGCTCGGGGTTACGCCGAGTGAACTGCCAGGCGACCGCGGCTGCGGAGAGGACCTCGACGGTGGAATCCAGTCCGAACGCGACCAGCGCACCCGAGGAGGCGATGCTGCCCGCGGTGATCGCGACGATCGCTTCGATGACGTTGTAGACGATCGTCGCGGCGACAATCCATCGAATTCGACGCTGGAGGACGTGTCGACGCTCCGCATGCAAGGCTGTGCTGCTCATGCGCAGGTGCAGCCTTCGCTATCGCAGCAGTCGGGTTCGACAACCAGCACGACCTGGAGGAGTTCTCTGAGGGCGGGTGCAAGATGCGGGTCAGCGAGGCGATACTCCGTGCGGCGACCATCGGGGGTGGCCTCCACCAGACCACAGCCGCGTAGACACGCGAGCTGGTTCGACATCACCTGTCGCGACACGCCAAGACTGTCCGCGAGATCAGATGGATACGCGGGCGACTCGCGTAGGGCGAGGAGGATCGCGGCGCGCGTGGCGTCGGAGAGTGCGTGACCGAGCCGAGCCAGGGCGGCAGTGTGGGTGACGGTGGCAGTGAGCGCGGTCATGCGCATGACGATACAGCGAAACCTGAATAAAGAGAACCGTGAACTCTCGGATCTTTCCTGGACCGCGAGTTCGTAGCGGTGGCGTCGTGCGCGCTCGTCAACCGCGACGGGAGAAGCCGCGGCTCGGGAGGATCTCCGACAGCAGAACCTCGATCCTTCGGCGGATCTCATCGCGAATCGGACGCACCGCCTCGATGCCCTGGCCCGCCGGGTCATCGAGCTCCCAGTCCTCGTAGCGCTTGCCGGGGAAGATCGGGCACGCGTCGCCGCATCCCATCGTGATGACGACATCCGATTCCCGAACCGCCTCGACGGTGAGCACCTTCGGCGCGTTGCCGGCGATGTCGATGCCCTCCTCGGCCATCGCCTCGACGGCGACAGGGTTGATCGCGTCTTTGGGTGCCGACCCTGCGGACAGCACTTCGACGGCGTCGCCGCCCAGCGCCCGAAGGAAGCCGGCGGCCATCTGGGATCGGCCCGCGTTGTGGACGCAGACGAACAGCACGGTGGGCTTGGCGCTCATGTGATCTCCCTCTCTCACAAGGAAGCATAGACTACTATCTATCTATTATCGATCCGGGGTCTCCGACGGCACGAGGTCAGCGAGGAGGTCTCGCACACGTGCCTCGATGTCGTCCCGGATCGTCCGCACGCGGTCGGTCGGCTTGCCCACGGGATCCTCGATCTCCCAATCGAGATAGCGGCGGCCGGGATAGATCGGGCAGGCGTCGCCGCAGCCCATGGTCACCACCACGTCGGCCGCACGGACGGCCTCGTCGGTGAGCGGCTTCGGATACTCCGCTCCGATGGGCACTCCGATCTCATTGAGCACGTTGACGACCGTGTGCCTGATGTCGCTCGCGGGCTCGGACCCTGCCGTGTGCACTGCCACCCGGTCACCGGCGAGCTGGCGCATGATGCCTGCTGCGATCTGCGAGCGACCGGCGTTCTGCACGCAGACGAAGAGCACGCTCGGCTTGTCAGGGGTCGCGGACTCGGCATGCCGCAGCGCGTCGAGGCGAGTGGCGGCGAAATCGGCCGTCCGGCTCGCGAGCAGGGGCGAGGTCCCCTTGCGCGCGAGGAGCGCGTAGCTCTCATCGACGGTGACGCGCACCGTCTCCGGACTGAAGGAGCCGCGGAACCGGACGGCGAGGTCGCCGGCGATTCTCTCGAGGTCGGGCACACCGACGACGGCAGGAACCTCACCCAGGAGAGCGTCGATCCGGTCGGCGTGCTGAGGGGTGATGGAGTACCACACCCGCCGCCCGTCCGGCTGCCGCTCGACGATGCCTTCCGCGTGCAGCGCCCGCATGTGGTGGCTCACCGTCGGCTGGCGAAGCTCGAGCACCTCAGCAAGCCGGCCGACCAATGCGCGCCCATCGTCGGACTCGCGGATCAGCCGAAGGATGCGCGCGCGAGTGGGGTCGCCGAGGGTCGTCAGCTCCCCCGCGCCAGCACGACTCATAGACCTCAGTCTATCGACGGTGCCGTCATCCGGCGCCGTGGACGACAGCACTCCGGCGCTCGATCAGAAGCGTGTCGCGCCACTGCCCGGTGTGCGGACCTGCACCCGACCGAGCGATGCGCTCCCGCCGCCCGACGACGCGGAAGCCCGCAGACTCGTGGAGTCGCAGGCTCGCCGCGTTCTCGGGGAAGATGCTCGACTGGATCGTCCAGATCCCGGATTCCTCTGCCGCATCGATGAACGCTGCGAGCAGCATCCGCCCGACTCCGTGTCCGCGCGCATCGCGGTCGATGTAGACCGAGTGCTCGACGACGCCTCTGTACGCGGGTCGCGAAGAGACGGCGGATGCCGCAATCCAGCCGACGACCGCACCCCCGCCATCGACCGCCACGAACCTCAGCGCAGGGAGTCTGCCGGCGTCGAAGACCTCCCAGGACGGCGTCGCGATCTCGAAGGTCGCTTCGCCGTCGGCGATGCCCTGCGCGTAGATCGGTTCGACGGCCGGCCAGTCGTCCGGGGTCAGCGGGCGGACGGTGGTCACGAGCAGCAGCTCGAGGCGCCGTCGCCGAGGTTGGTCGAGCAGACCCCGGTTGCCGGCAGAACGAGCTCGACGTTCGAGGCCGAGGCGGTGTCGCCGGCGAGCCATGCCGTGACGGAGCGCACCTGTTCGTATCCGGTCGCCAGGAGGAACGTCGGCGCACGCCCGTAGGACTTCATTCCGACGATGAAGAACCCCTGCTCCGGATGCGTGAGCTCACGGAAGCCGTGCGGCTCGACCGTCCCGCACGAGTGCACGTTCGGATCGATGAGCGGAGCGAGTCGCTTGGGCGCCTCGACGATCTCATCGAGCTCGAGGCGGATCTCGCGGAGCATGTCGAGGTCGGGGCGGAAGCCCGTCGCGTTCACCACGACATCCGTCGCGTGCTCGACGACCTCGCCGCGGCGATGTCCGACCAGCTCCACCGGGCCGTCGGAACGACGAGCACGGATGATTTCGAAGCCGTCGAGCACCGTGATGCGTCCGTCGGCCACCGCCTGGTCGACGCGGCTGCCGAGTCGCGCGCGATCGGCCAGTTCGTCGTCGGCCGAGGACGACACGCGCACGGCCTGTGCGTTGCGGATCAGCCAGGTCACCGTCGTGCCGGGTTCCTCGTCCGCCAGCCGCGCAAGACCGAGCAGCGTGTTCGCGGCCGAGTGGCCGGCGCCGACGACGGTCGTGCGACGGCCTGCGAATCGTGCACGGTCACGACCCAGCACATCCGGGAGCGCCGGGGTGACAGCATCCGCGATGTCATCCATGCCGAGGAGCTCCAGGCCGCTGGATGAGAGCGAGTTCGGTGACAGGTAAGTGCCCGAGGCGTCGATCACGGCACGACCGGCGACGTCCTCGACAAACCCGTCCGCGGTGCGGACACGGACCGAGAAGGGCGTGGCCGCGCGTGCGCGGGTGCGCGTGCGGTCCATGCCCTCACGGGTCACACCGAGCACCTCGGCACCGAGGCGCACGCGAGTGGATATCTCGGGCAGCGCCGCGAGCGGGGCGACGTACTTCTCGACGAGCTCGGCGCCGGTCGGTGCGCGTTCGGGGTCGGGAAGCTCCCACCCGGTGGCGGCGGTCAGGAGACGGACGGATGCCGGGTCGACGAGGTGCTTCCAGGGCGAGAAGAGACGCGTGTGACCCCATGACCGCACGCTTGCGGCGATCTGATCGCCCGATTCGTAGACGACGAAGTCGATGCCGCGCTCGACGAGATTCGCCGCCGCTGCGAGACCGATGGGGCCGGCGCCGATGATCACGACCGGCAGAGTCGAAACTCGATCCACGCTCGTGGCGCGGGGAGTCAGGTCGAGCAGGGTCACAACAGCCTCCAACAGA
The DNA here is from genome assembly GCF_025989145.1 of Microbacterium sp. SSM24. Classification (NCBI taxonomy): domain Bacteria; kingdom Bacillati; phylum Actinomycetota; class Actinomycetes; order Micrococcales; family Microbacteriaceae; genus Microbacterium; species Microbacterium sp. SSM24. The sequence continues at coordinate 401,420 of NZ_JAPDNQ010000001.1, forward strand.
TATCGATGAACGTCGATGCTCGATTGTGCACGCATCTATCGACATCTGTCAATATCCACTACCATCGATATATGGCCACGATGCTCGACCTCACCGACGTCTCCGCAGATGCGTGCTGCACCCCGCTGGTGCGCGAGCCGTTGACCGCCGCAGAGGCCGATCAGCTCGCGACGACGATGAAGGCGTTGGCAGACCCCACACGGCTTCGGCTGCTGTCTATCGTGGCGGCGTCTGAAGACTCCGAGGCCTGCGTGTGCGATCTGATCGAGCCCGTGGGGCTCAGCCAGCCCACGGTGTCGCATCACCTCAAGATCCTCACCACCGCGGGATTCCTGACTCGGAGCAAGCGAGGCACGTGGGCGTACTTCACGCTCGTTCCCGGCGCGCTGGACCGCGTCTCGCGACTCCTCGTCGCTTCGTGACGCACACCATTCGCGCTGCCGCCGGAGAGTTCGTGGGCAGCGCAGGACTCGCCGCGGTCGTCGTCGGCTCGGGCATCGCCGCGCAACGCCTCTCCCCCACCGACGTCGGACTCCAGCTGTTCGAGAACGCGTTCGCCACCGCACTGGGGCTCGCCGTGCTGATCCTCATCTTCGCCACCGTGTCGGGAGCGCATTTCAATCCCGTCGTGACTCTGGTGGACATCACGCTTCACCGGCGGTCCTGGTCGACGGCTGCGATCTACCTGCCGGTCCAGATTGTCGGATGCATCGCGGGAGCGGTGCTCGCGAACGTGATGTTCGCGGTGCCCGCTGTCGCCTGGAGCACGACCGACCGCTCGGGCTGGCCGTTGCTCCTCTCGGAGGTCGTGGCCACCGCGGGCCTGATCCTGGTGATCTTCGCGCTGGTGCGAACCGGCCGCTCGCACCTCGCTGCCCCCGCTGTCGGCGCCTACATCGGTGCGGCGTACTTCTTCACGTCGTCCTCGAGTTTCGCGAACCCTGCGATCACGATCGGTCGCATGTTCACCGACACGTTCGCCGGGATCGCGCCGGCATCAGCACTCCCCTTCATCGCGGCCCAGCTCGTCGGTGCCGCGCTCGGATTCGCGGCCGTCCGGTTGCTCTTCCCCATCGCCGCTCCCGAGCCCGTCGCCGTCTAGATCGGGCGATCGAGTCGCGCTTCGGCCTCCCGCTCCACGAGCCCTCTTCTGCGTCTCATGGGCGAGTCTGCCGAGACTCCGGGGCGCTCAGTGGGTGTGCCGATGATGCGCGTCCGGGTAGTGGTCGTGGCCGTGGGTGAGTCGCTCGTGTACATGGGCGTGCCTGTGGCGGGTACCGGCCGCGACGGGCTCCGCGTGCGCGTGGGTGTGATGTTCGTCGTCGTGGGTGTGCCAGTGGTCGTGCACCACGGGTTCGTGAGTGTGTTCGTGCCCGTGGCGCTCGGTCAGGTGCAACCAGACGCCCAGTGCCATGAGCACGCCAGCGACGATGAGCTGCCAGGTGATGGCCTCCCCCAGAATGATCGCGAGGACCGCGCCGAAGAACGGTGCGACGGAGAAGTACGCGCCGGCACGCGCAGTTCCGACGTGCCGCATGCCGACGATGAACAGGGCGAGGCTGACGCCGTAGGCGAAGAACCCGACAACGAACGCGGCGGCGATGCTGCCGACCGCTGGTAGGGAAGCTCCGAGAGCAGGGGCTGCCGAGCTCAGCGCCGTTCGGGATGGATAGCAGAACCGCGCCGGCGACGATGGCGGTCATGCCGAGCGCGATGCGACGGTCGAAGTTCTCACGGAACACGAACCAGGCGAGGACGGCCGTGAAGACGCCCTCCGCATTGAGCAGCAGCGACGCGCCGGAGGCGGGCATGCGAGAGAGCCCGAGCATCAGCAGGACAGGAGCGACGATGCCCCCGCTGAGGACCACCCCGCCGAGCGGGAGCAACTCACCGCGCTCGAGGCGGACGCGCGGAGCGCGGGTGATCATGCGCAGGATCCCCAGCCCGATCCCGGAACCGCAGTAGAGCAATCCTGCCAGCAACCACGGGCTGACATCACCGCCGAGCAGGAGCTTGGCCACAGGCGTACCCGCCCCGAAGAGCAGCGCGGCCAAGAGGGAAGCTTGGACGCCGCGATTGGAGAGGGCTGCAGGGAGCATGCTCCAGTGTCGCACCGGGCGATCTTGTCCTGCCCGACTGCCGGGCGGTCCGCCGGGGTCACGCCCGACCACGCGGTGTACGATCGCGATGAAGGCACCCGGACCCAGCGCCTCTTCATTCCGATATGAACGGCGGGGAGCGATGCCCAGCACAGCCGGCGACGATCCGCCAGGCGATGTCTTCTCTCTCGCTGCGGCCGCTCTGGTTCGCGGCGGCAGCGACGATCTGTGCTCACCGCTGCGGGATGCTGTCGCGATGCCCGGCGCGGTGATCTCCACCCTCGGGTCTCCCATGGGCTCGCAGACGGTGTGCGCCAGCACGAGGCTCGGCGCACGGATCGACGAGATCCAGATCGACCTCGGTGAGGGCCCGTCGTGGGAGGCTCTGCGCACCAGGCGGCCGGTCGCGGCATCCGATCTCCAGGCCGACGGAGGGGCGATGTGGCCGGGAGCCTGGGCGGCGCTCCGGGAGCTCGATGTGGGCTCGCTCTACGCGTTCCCCCTGTTCGTCGGCGCCGTGGGCATCGGGTCCATCGCGCTCTATTCGACGGCCGCCCGCGAGTTGTCCGGCGCGGACATCTCCGGGCTGAGCCGGCTTGCCGCGATCGTCTCCGGCACCCTCCTCCGCCGGGCGGTGAACGGCCTCGAGGTGCCGGACGATGCGGCGGCCCCCGAGCCGTACTCCCGCCGCGAGGTGCATCAGGCGACCGGCATGGTCGCGGCGCGGAACGGGATCGGCGTGGATGATGCGCTCCTGCTCCTCCGCGGCCACGCGTATGCGGTGGGACGGCCGGTGCGAGACGTGGCGCTCGACGTCATCGCTCGACGACTCGACCTGAGCCTGTGATGGCCGCCAGGCTTAGAATGACGGCATGACGGCGCTCTCCCGTGAGCATCAGCTGCTGGGGACCTTCGTCGCCTTGGCGGACTCCCTGGTCGACGAGTTCGACGTCGTGGATGTGCTCCAGCGCCTCGTGGACGAGTGCATCTCGCTCTTCGATGCGTCCGCCGCCGGAATCCTGCTCCTGAGCCCGTCGGATCAGCTCGAGGTGATCGTCTCCACCAGCGAGCGGAGCGAACTCGTCGAGCTGATGCAGCTGCGAGTCGGCGCGGGCCCCTGCGTGGAGGCGGCGACGACGGGTCAGGTCGTCTCCGTGGACGACATCGACCAGATCGCCGACCGGTGGCCGGCGTTCGCGGCCGACGCCCGCGCCTCCGGGTTCTCGTCGATTCACGCGATTCCCTTGCGCCTGCGGGACTCGACCCTGGGATCGCTGAACCTGCTGCGCGACGAGCCGGGCGCTCTCAACGAAGCGGATGCTGCGGCGGCGCAGGCCCTGGCCGACATCGCCACCATCAGCATCCTGCAGCAGCGGCTGGTCGAGGAGTCCGAGCTCGCGCAGGCCCAGCTCCAGCGCGCGCTGGACAGCCGCGTGGTGATCGAGCAGGCCAAGGGCTACCTCGCTCAGCGGCTGAACATCGAGATGGATGAGGCCTTCGCGCGCATTCGCACCAGGGCACGGTCCACGGGCACGCGCATCGGGGTCGTCGCGGCCGACGTCATCGCGGGCCGCGTCGATCTCTGAGCCGCCGTTCACCCCACGATGTCGTCGTGCGTCGTCGCTACACCGCTTCCCGTTGAGCGAGGAGCGGACACGCGAAGGGATCCCGCTCGCCGAGCCCGACGCGGTTGATGTAGCGCACGACGATCCCGTACGACTGCCACAGGCCCGTTTCCGTGTACGTCACGCCGTGTTCGCGGCAGAACTCGGAGACCATTCCGGATGCCGCGCGCAGGTGCGGCCGCGGCATCGACGGGAACAGGTGGTGCTCGATCTGGTAGTTGAGCCCTCCCATGGCCGTATCCAGGAGCCGGTTGCCTCGAACGTTCCGGCTCATCAGCACCTGTCGGCGGAGGAAGTCCACCTTCACGTCGGCCGGGACGAGCGGCATCCCCTTGTGATTCGGAGCGAACGCCATGCCCATGTAGACGCCGAACAGGCCGAGCTGGACCCCGAGGAAAGCGAACGCGATCCCAGGTGAGAGCACCAGGAACACGACGGCGAGATAGCCGAGGATCCGGGCCGAGAGGAAGGCGATCTCGACCGGGCGTCGACGCAGAGGCTCGCGCGAGAAGACACGGCGCACGCTCGAAGCGTGAAGCGAGAGACCCTCGAGCAGCAGGATCGGGAAGAACAGCACGCCCTGATGCGCGATGAGCCAGCGAAGCGGCCCGCTGCGGCTGGCGCGCCGTCGGTCGGCCTGCTCCGGAGTGAAGGCGATCACCGGCAGGTCGATGTCGGGATCGCTGCCGATCTTGTTCGGATTCGCATGGTGCCGGGTGTGCTTGTGCTGCCACCACCCGTAACTCAGCCCCACGAGGAAGTTGCTGATGACGAGGGTGGTCCAGTCGTTCCAACGCCCGGAACGGAAGATCTGCCGGTGCGCCGCGTCGTGCCCGAGCATGGCGACCTGCGTGAGCACGACGGCCAGCACCGCCGCGGTCACGAGCTGCCACCACGTGTCGCCGACGAGGACGAAGACGGCGATCACCGCCGCGATCACGATCGGCGCGGCGATGAGTTTCGTCCAGTAGTAGCCGTACCGGCGCCTCATGAGGCCGCTCGCCATGACCAGCTGCGACAGTTCGGTGTAGCTGTTGGATGCCCGGGGCATCGTCGATCGAACGGTCGACCGGACCTGTCCGGGAGAGATGACTGACATTTCGATACCCCCTGTCATGAGCAGCGCGCACGGAGCGTGTCGCGCCAATGACAGGGTCTAGGCCATCTGATCTCAGGGTACGCCCATTGCCGGGTGCAGGCGCCGGCGTCCCGGGGAACGCACAGGTGAGTCGCGTCGGCCTGAGAGACTACGGGACGAGGAGGGCGAGAAGCTCGTCGACGGCGATGGAGCACACGCCGATGCGTGAGTCCCCGATGCCGAACGGGATCCAGAGGACGTCGTCCACGATGACCCCGCCGCACGAGTACACGACGTTCGGGACGTAGCCGTCGCGACGTTCGTCCACGGGCCGCAGGAGGGGCATCGTCGTCCTTCCGAGCACGATCGTCGGATCGTCCAGATCGAGGAGCAGGGCTCCGAGCGAGTACCGGCGCATCGGGCCCACACCGTGCACGAGGACGACCCACCCCTGCGGCGTTTCGAGCGGGGGTCCGCAGTTGCCGGTCTGGACGATCTCCCACGGGTCCTCGGGGGCGTGCACGATCCCGACGTGGTTCCAGATCACGCCGTCGCGGGACTCCGCGAGCGAGATGCTGTCGCCGCCGGTCCGGCTCAGCGCGAGGTACCTGCCGTCGACCGGACGGGGAAAGAGGGCCATCCCCTTGTCTTGGGCGGCCTCACCCGTCAGTCGATGGATGTCGAAGACGCGGAGGTCCTGCGTGACCATCAGGCGGGGCGCGATGTCGCGGCCGTCGTACGCCGTATAGGTTCCGCGGTAGTGGACAGCCCCGGTGAGGTCCGTGAATCGTACGAAACGCGCGTCTTCCATCCCGTGTCGCTCCTCTGCCGCAACGGGTGTGAGCACGCGCTGGCTCAGAGCGCTCTCGGCGGAGAAGACGGCGCGGTAGACGGAGTTCGTCAGGTCGCGCAGGGCTTGGATATGCCGAGGACTGTCCTGGCGCCGAGCGAGTGCGCTCGGCAGACCGGTGACTGCTGCCTCGACGTCCGATGCGGTGAACCTGTCGGGAAGGGCCTGCAGCACGCTGTGCGAGATCTCGTCGAGTATTCCTTCCTCCTCGACGGCGGCACGGAAATGCGCGATGCTCCAGTCCCCCTCCTCGATACGCGCGCGCCACAGCGGCCGTGCCCGCTCCCCGAACGTCCATCGTCGGCCCGGGCCGACGACGGCCTCGGCGAATCCGATGGAGGAGCGATGTCCCTCTCCGATCGACCGCAACGCGATCGCGATGCGAACCTCCCCCGGCTCGAGTCCTGCCTGATCCGGATGCTCGACCGCGCTGGGGTTGCACAGCGCCGCCCCCTCGACGGCGTACTCCGACGTGAAGCAGGCGCCGAGGACCAGCCGCTGCGCATCGCTGATCTCGACCGGATCCGCCAGGCGGGAGCTCACCACCTCGGCGTTGCCGGTGAACAGATCGAGGACGTCCGGATGCCGGAAGCCGAAGTCGCGGGTCAGCTCCGCCGCGAGCGCCTCGATGGTGTCGACCGGCATCGACATCACGCGCGCGATGATCTCGGCCGCACGCGAGCGGTTCGCGGACCACTCCTCGCCCGGAAGGAAGAGCTGGGCGATCACCCGGTCCGGCTCGGCGGTGAGTTCCGCCGCGTGGATCCGGACCGTCATGGCCGGGCCGGCTCACTGTGACGGCGGGCCTGCTGGAAGGTGCTCAGCGCGGCGAGGGTCGACTCGGCGCCGCGGTTCTCGTTCCGGCCGTCGCGTTCGAGCCCGTCGAACCCTGCCCCGGTCTGTTCGTCGAACATGACCGCACCACCGTCGTTGAGCCCGGTGAACCAGCTCCATGCGAGCTCGATCGGGGGGAGCCACGCCGGGTCGCCCGTCACCGCGTACGCGCGGGCGCAGGCATCGGCGAGCGCTGCGAGCTCGATCGGCTGCTGATCGAACACGGGTTCGGTCTCGCCGAGTCCGCGCCCGCCGGTTCCGGTCACCGAGAACCGGCCGTTCGACGTCTCGAGGGAAAGGAGGAACTCGAGCATCCGCAGACCCTGCGCCGTGGCATCCGCGTCATGGAGGGCATGGCCTGCGGCGATCAGCGCCTCCGGGATCGAGGCGTTCCCATAGGTGAGACGACGCTCCGGCCAGAGCCAGACCTCGTCCGTCAGCACCGGCATCGCCGTGACGAAGTCGAGGAGGAGGCCGCGGGCGATGTGATCGTCCGGGCGCACGCCCACGATCTCGGCTGCGCCGAGGGCCGCGAACGCGAGAGTCCGCAGGCTCGTGGAGCGCTCGCGCGCCGCGAGACGGAACGACCGCATCGCGCGCGCTCTCGTCCACGGGTCGCCACCCTGTGCTGCCATCGTGCCGAGCGCCCACAGGAGCCGCCCCCACCAGTCGCCCATCGCCGGCTGGTCGGACCAGGTCCCGTCAGCGCTCATGCGATTGTGCGTGAGCCCGTCCGGCCGGACCGCCGACTCGAGGAAGCGCAGGTAGATCGCCGACAGCCGCGCGAGAGCGATCGTCTGCTGCGGTTCACGCGCCACGACGATCAGCGCTCGCGCCACATCGTCGACGCAGTATCCGTGCTCGAGACGCGGCTCGTCGAAGAGGGCGTGCTCGAAGATGCCCGTGTGGTCCGTCAGAACCCCGAGGTGCGCATACGACGGCGAGGCGTCCATCACGCCGCCTGAGCGGCGAGCAGCCCCGCGCTGAGCGCGCGGTAGCGATCGGCGACGGCGGACCACGTCGTCTCGTTCGTCTCGCGGAGGGCGGCCTCACGCATGCCGCGCGCGACGGACGGCTCGGTGAGGATCTCCCGCAGCGCCTGCGCGATCGCATCCGGGTCCCGGTGCGCGACGACCGTGCCGGCTCCGCCCGACAGCAGCTCGACCGCATGGGGGAAGCCCGTCGCGACCACCGGTATGCCGGCGGCGACAGCTTCGGCGAGGACGCCCGACGTGGCCTGATCGACAGAGTCGTACGGCAGCAGCACGACGTCCGCCGACGCGATGAGCGCGGCGAGCTGCTTCGGTCCGAGGTAGTGTCCGTCGACCCGCACGGACGATTCCACGCCCAGGTCGCTTGCGAGGCGGGAGAGGGAGGTCCGGTAGCTTTCGCCCGCGTGCGCGAGCACCTTGGGGTGCGTCTGACCGGCGACGATGTACTCGACGTGCGGGGTGAGGTCGGTCAGCTGCGCCATCGCGCGGATGCCCCATTCGATGCCCTTGCCCGGCGAGAGGAGTCCCCATGTCACGACGCGCCGGCCGCTGTGCGGCTCGGCCTCGCTGAGGGCCACGTGCTTCACGCCGTGCGGGATGACGTGGACGCGGGCGAGGTCCACCGCGTAGTGCGCGGCGAGGTTCTCCCTCGCATGGACCGTCATGACGACGACGACCGAGGCGAGCCGGCACACTTCCGTGAGCACCTCCCGCTGATGGGCCGTCGGCGAGACGAGGACCGTATGGAGCACGACGATGGTCGGGACCTTCAGCGCTGCGAGCACCTCGAGCACCTGGTCGCCGTCGCGCCCGCCGTAGATCCCGTACTCGTGCTGCACGATCGCGACGTCGCACGCGTTCAGCGCCATCGTCGCGCGGAGGGTGCTGAGCCGGTCGCCGGCGATCAGATCGGTGCGCACTCGGGAACGCGCACGCGCGCGGTGGCGCGCGCGGTCCTCCGGCTGATCGAGGGCGCGCACGATCGTGCCGTCCTCGTCGCCGGCGAGCACCAGCGCGTCGGAGAGGGACTCGGTGAAGGTTGCCAGACCACAGCGGGTCGGCGGGAACGTGCTGAGAAATCCGTAGTGGGTCACGGTGACGCTCTCTGATGCTGCCCGGGCGGATTCGCGGCGGGCGATGGCGAGACGTCTGCCAGCGGCATCCCTCGTGGAACCGCGTCCCCATCGCCGCAGTCCGGTCCACGTCCGAGGTGAAGAACCGGACGCTGTGGTCGCCACGGTACACGGCCGACCTGTGCGTCGGCCGGGATCAGCCGCGCAGCACCGACTCGTAGACGCGGAGGTACTCGTCGACCATGCGGTCCACGTCGAAACGCGTGACGGCGTGATCGCTGACCCTCCGCCGATCCAACGAGATCACGGCGGGGAGCGCCGCAACCGCCTCCTCGATCGAGGCGACGGTGGTGCCGGTCACGCCCTCGTCGATGACCTCGGTCATGGACCCGCGCCGGTACGCGAGGACGGGCGTGCCGCACACCATGCTCTCCACCACCGAGAGCCCGAACGGCTCGTCGAAGTCGATCGGGTGAAGGAGGGCGACAGCGTGCCCGAGGATCCGGGCGCGCTCCTCGGCCCCCACCGCGCCGAGGAAGACCACGCGGTCTCCGTCGATGCGGGGTTCCACTTCGTCCCGGAAGTAGGCGGCGTCCTGGATGAGTCCGCAGATGACCAGACTCCGACCCGCGCGCCCCGCGATCTCGATCGCCGCCGCGGTGCCCTTGTCGGGATGGATGCGCCCGAACGAGACCAGGTAGTCGTCCGGCTCGGTCACGAAGGGCAGCTCTCCCGTGTCGATCCCGTGGTGGATCGTCGCGACGTACTCGAGGTCCGGGGAGCGGTCGGAGTCCGAGATCGAGACGAACGCCGAGGCGGATGCCGCGTAGGCAGGCAGGATCGCAGGGCCGGAGAAGCCGTGGATCGTCGTGACCATCGCCGCATCCCACTGCGCACTGAAGGCGAGCGGCAGCCAGTCCAGCTGGTTGTGCACGAGATCGAACTCCCCCGAGCGCTTCAGCGCGTGGGCGACATGGAGCGCCTCCCACACCCTGCCGTCCATCGACGCGTCCTCGGCGTAGCCGTGCGGCGACACCGCGTCGAGCTCGGCGTCGGTGACCGAGTCGCGGGTTGCGAAGAGCGTGACATCCACCCCGCGGCGCACGAGCCCCTCGGTCAGCAGGCTCGTCACGCGCTCCCACGGTCCGTAGCCCACCGGCGGCGTTCGCCACGCGATCGGTCCGAGCATCGCGATCTTCACTGCGGAGCTCGCGGAGGCGCGTCGACCGTCGCGATCGTCACTCCTGAGAACTGCGCGCCGACCGCGTGCGGAGCGTCCCGGGGTGGGCTGACGCGAACACGACCGACTCGGCGAGCGCCGCGACGGCGGCGGCACGCTCCTGCTCGTGCTCCGCCGCGATCTCGAACTGGGCCGCCGCGGCCTGCCGCCGGGCGTGCACGTCGGCGCTGATGGCGGCGAGTCTCTCGGAGAGGAGTCCGGCCAGGCCATCGCGCAGTTCCTCGAGGTTCGTGTTCGCGATCTCGAGCCGACGGTCCGAGATCGTCACCTCGACCGTGGAGTAGCCCGCCCGCGTCAGGAACTGACGCGTGTCCGAACCGAGGATGTCCTTGATCTCATCGGGATCGGGTCGCCGTGTGAAGACCGCCTCGACCGTGTAACGGTCTGGTGCGCCATCGGTCAGCAGCGTCGCCGGCAGCGACCCGACCAGCACCGATCCGAGCCCCAGCTGCGCCACCTCGGCGCCGTTCGTCTTTTCCTGTGTACTCATGATCGGACGTTACGCCCCCACCCTGTACGGCTCACAGGTCCGGGACATCCGGCCACCGGCATGCGACCCTGCTTCGTCACGTCGTAGAGGACGCCTGGCCGCCGCGGCGCACCGCGATGACCGCCTCGAGCGCGCGGAGCCGATCATCTCTGCTCCCGGCGATCTCGACCACCTCCGTGCGGCCGCCGATCAGGTCCGGGTCGTCGAGGAGGTCGAGGAGGATGTCGTTCATCGCGACGCGCAGCTCGAGATCCTCGTCCGCACCGGCTTCGATACCGTCGGCCGCCGTGAGCGGCAGCACCGCGAGCACGTCGACCCGGCGGAGCGCCTGGGCAGTGAGCGCTCGCGCGCGATCCAGGAGGTCGGCCGAGATCGATCCGTCCGTGCGTTCGTCGAGGGCCAGAAGGTAGGCGAGGAAATCGAGCGGCCCGCGCTCGGCGATCAGGTCGACGGCGGCATCCGCCGAACGAAGTCGATCCGCGGAGACACGGAGCTGCGCCGCGAACATCGCAGCCCCCGGGGCATCCCAGTCTTCGGGGATGAGCTCGAACGGGTCCGCGAGCACGTCGAACGCCGGGTGGCGGAGGGCGAAGTCGGAGATCAACGTGCTCTTCCCGCTCGCATGGGTTCCGGAGACGACGATCCGCATGAACGGGACACTAGCGCGAGCGCTACGGTGATGCTGTCCACCGAGCGACGAGGAGCGGCAGTCATGGGCTACTTCATCCTGGTGATCGCGCAGACCGTCGCGCTGCCGCTCATCTGCGGTGCGTGGGAGCTCGCCGCGAGGGGCGGCGACCCGGTTGTCGTGTTCGGCACCTGGTGGGTGTTCTGGGGCGTCGGCACGCGGCTGCTCGTCGCCGGCGTCGCCCAGGTATCCGGCAAGGGGCCGACCGCCGCCATCCTCGGTTCGACGGCCCCGACGATCCAGGAGAAGCAGCTGACCCGCGAGCTCGGCACGGCCAACATCGCCATGGGGATCGCCGGACTCCTCGCACTCGTCCCGGGCTGGGCTGTGCCGGCGGGACTCGCCGGCGGGCTCTTCCTCCTCATCGCGGGAGCGATGCACGTGCCCAAGAAGGGCAAGAACGCGCAGGAGTCGCTGGCGACCTGGACCGACCTGCTCGTCGGAGTGGTCGTCCTCGTCCTCGCGGTGCACACGCTGATCGGATTCCTCACCCGCTAAGCGTCGGCGATCGGTTCGACAGCTCCGATCGGGCAGACTCGAACCACCGCCAGCCGAGGGAGCATCGCTTGTCCGCCATCGCCACCACCGCCGATCCGATGTCGACCCTGCGCCGTCGTTCCAGCGTGAAGTGGCGCGCCTACCCCGACGACGTCCTGCCGATGTTCGTCGCCGAGATGGACTTCCCTCTCGCCCCCGCCATCAAGGCGGCGCTGCTCGAGGCGGTCGAACTCGGCGACACGGGCTACGTCGACGGCGAGGATCCGGTCGTCCGGCGGGCGTTCAGCGACTTCGCGTCGTCGAAATGGGGCTGGATGCCGGACCCGGCGCGCATGCGGATCACGACCGACGTGAGCGTGGTGATCGCGGAGTCGCTCCGGGCGCTGCTCCAGCCGGGCGACGGCGTGATCATCACGCCTCCCGCCTACCCGCCGTTCTTCGATCTGATCCCCGAAGGCGGAGGAGTCGTCGTGGAGGTGCCGCTTCACGACGACGGCGCGGGCTACTCGCTCGACCTGGAGGGGATCGACCGCGCGATGGCCGCGGGCGCCAAGGGCGTGCTGCTGTGCAATCCGCACAATCCCGTCGGGCTTGTCCACGATCGCGACACCCTGACGGAGCTGTCGCGCATCGTCGAGCGGCACGGCGGCTTCGTCGTCTCCGACGAGATCCACGCGCCGATCACCCACCACGGGGTCGAGTTCACGCCGTACCTCACCGTGTCCGACGAGGCGCGCCATCACGGCATCGCGGCGGAGTCGGGAAGCAAGGCGTTCAACCTCGCCGGATTGAAGGCCGCCTTCTTCGTGACGGAGTCAGAGCGCATGCGGGACGTCGTGCGCGGGCTGCCCGCGGAGGTCACCTACCGCACCGGTCAGTTCGGACTGATCGCCACGCGTGAGGGCTTCGCGAGCAGCCGGGACTGGCTGGATGCCACGATCACGGCGGTGGAGGCGAACTTCGACCACCTGCGCGCGGAGCTCGACGCGCACCTCCCCGAGGTCGTCCTGCGTCCGGCATCCGCCAGCTACCTCGCCTGGCTCGACATGACGGCGCTCGGCTGGGGAGAGGACCCGGCCACCACCGCGCGGAAGAGGGCGCGGGTCGCCCTCGCGAGCGGCCCCTCGTTCGGGCGCCAGGGATCGGGCTTCGCACGGATGAACGTGGCGTGCGCGCCCGAGACGATCACCGAGGCGGTGCGCCGGCTGGCGGAGGCCGCCAGGGCCTGACACGAGGGAGGATGGGCCAGACCGCATTCGCCCCGAGGAGGCCCTCATGCCCGAGTGGCTGATCATCGTGCTCGGCGTGCTCGGCGGGATCGTGCTGCTGTGGCTCGGTCTCCTCGTTGTGCTGTGGATGCAGCAGCGTCGCGCAGGCAACGACGTCGACTGGCGCGAGATCCTCCGCCTCGTTCCCGACGTCGTGCGTCTCGTGAAGCGGCTCGCTTCAGATCCCGCCGTCCCGCGGACGACGCGCTGGTGGCTCCTCGGCCTGCTCGGGTACCTCCTGCTGCCCATCGACCTCGTGCCCGACTTCGTGCCGGTGATCGGGCTCGCCGACGATGCGATCATCGTGGCCATCGTGCTCCGCTTCGCCATCCGCCACGCAGGTATGGAAGCCGTCGAGCGGCACTGGCCGGGCAGCCCGGCCGGCCTGCGGACCGTGCTGACCCTCACCGGGGCGGCGTAGGAACCGCGGCTGCGGCGTCACGCGCCGCGGCGAGCGCCAGCCGGTCGCCGTGCAGCGGGCCGATCACCTGGACCCCGATCGGCACGCCGTCCGCGCCCGTTCCCGCCGGGACGGCGACGGCGGGAAGGCCGAGGAAGTTCACGGCCACGGTCAGGGCGAGCGCGCGCCACGCGGCGGTCGCGGCATCCGGTCCACCGAGATCGAAGTCGATCGGCGGCGTCCCGGTCGTCTGAACCGGCCCGAGGATGATCGGGTGCTCGCGCTGGAAGCGGCGCCACTCCGCGGCGATCGGCGCACGCCGCGCCCATGCTGCGGCGTACTCGGCCGCCGTCTCGTACGGGCGGGCCGCGGCGGTGCTGTCGCGCAGGAACCGTGTGGCCGACGCGCCCAACGGCATGGGCAGCACCGCGGGATCGAGGGTGAGCAACATGTCGGTGCACGCGAGCCGACGCCAGAGCACCGCAGCCTCCTCGAGCATCGGGGGCTCGACGTGCTCGACGGTCCACCCGGCCTCCGAGAGGCGCGTGGCCGAGGCGTCGACGGATGCCGCGACCCCGGCGTCGACACCCCATGCGAGCGGGTCGCGCACGACCGCCACCCGGCGCGGCCCCGGGAGGGCGGGCTCGTCCGGCAGGTCGAGAGAGACCGGGTCGTCGGCATCCGGTCCTCTCACTGCGTCGTACGCGAGTTCGAGGTCGTCGATCGACCGTGCGAGGATGCCGTTCACCGAGAACTGCTGGAGCGTCATCGCCACCGGCGCGCCGCGCACGGCGGCGCGCGGGACGCGGCCGACCGAGGGTCGCAGGCCGAAGATGCCGTTCGCGGCCGCAGGGATGCGGATCGACCCGCCGAAATCGTTGCCGAGGCCGATCGTCGCCATGCCGGTCGCGACGGCGACGGCGTCTCCCCCGCTCGACCCTCCGGCCGAGCGGGTGGCGTCGAAGGGGTTCACGGTGCGCCCGAACAGCTCGTTGTCGGTGTCCCACCGCATGCCGAAGTCGGGCATGTTGCCGCGCCCGATCGGGATGGCGCCCGCCGCGCGCATGCGCCGCACGATGGCCGCGTCGACGGACGGGACCGCGTCGGCGAGTCCGCGCCACCCCTGCGTCGTCGCGGACCAGGTGAGATCGATGTTCTCCTTCACCGAGAACGGCGCGCCCGCGAGCGGCCCGGGGTCGCCGCCGGCGGCCACGACCGCGTCGATGCGACGCGCTTCGGCCAGCGCGGGAGCGGCGAGCACGACGCTGAGCGCGCCCAGACGGGAGTTCTGGTCGCCCGCATGCCGGAGGTGCTGCTCGACGACGTCGACCGCGCGCCTCCGACCGGCGCGCACATCAGCGGCGATCGATGCGGCCGAACTCACGCTTCGAAGTCCTCGGGCTCGACGTCGTCGAGGAACTTCTTGAACTCGTCGAGGCGCTCCGAGGCGTCGGATTCGGTGAGGACGTCCGGCACCCCCGCCTCGTCCATCACCGCCTCGGCCACCCAGATGCCGGCACCGGTGCGCGAGGCGAGGGCGACGGCATCCGACGGTCTTGCGTCCACGGTCACGGTGCGCTCCCCCGCAGTGAGCGTGATCTCGGCGTAGAACGTCCCGTCGTCGATGCGGGTGACCTCCACACGGGTGAGCTCGGCGCCGAGCGTGTCGATCGTCGAGCGCAGCAGGTCGTGGGCGAGCGGTCGCGGCACGGGCGCTTGCTCCACGGCGACGAGGATCGAGGTCGCTTCGAGCTGCCCGATCCAGATCGGCAGCACCATGCCGTCGCCCGGCAGCTGATCGATCGGCTTGAGCAGCAGGACGTGCTGCCCTGAGGCGTCGAGGGCGACGCCGGCGACTCGGACCTGCACCTCGGACCCCCTCACTGATCGACTCCTGCCATCGTAGGCACGGCGGGCGCGGGGCGGCCGGATCTCTTCAGGGGAGGTCGCGTCCGAGCTCGCTCAGTCCCTCGGCCAGGACATCGCGGAGCAGCGCCGCGCATCGCCCGTCGGGATCGAGGTCGGGATCGAAGACCGTCACCGCCGCGCCGACGGCACGGGGTGCGAGCTCCCGCAGCAGCCCCACCAGGGCATCGGGCGTGAGACCTCCGGGCGTCGGGCTGTCGACGGCCGCCAGGAACACCGGATCGAGCACGTCGACGTCGAGCTGCAGCCAGAATCCGTCGCGATCGACTGACCGCCGTGCGGCCGCAGCCGCGTCCGCCGCACCCCCTTCGAGGATCTGGCGCGCCGTGACGACGTGGGCGATCGTCCCCCGCACCTCGGCCAGATACTCGTCGTCGTCGTGGCAGCCGAGCTGCACGGTGCGGGCAGGGTCGAAGTAGGGACCGCGGCCGTCGATGTCGGAGATCGCGGGCCAGTGGAGCCCGACGGCCGCCGCGAGATCCTCGCCGGCGACACTCGCACAGGACGCACTGTTGCCCGGATGCCGGAAGTCGGTGTGGCCGTCGAGGTGCACGAGTCCGCGACCCGGCGGGAGGGCCGTCGCAAGCCCCGCGGCGATCACCAGGCTGCAATCCCCGCCGATCACGAGGGGCACGTCGCCGGCCGTCACGATCTCGTCGAGTCGCGCGGCGAGCCGCCGCGCGTGGTCCACCAGTGCCCTCGCGTTGCGCACGCGACCCGCCGGCCGAGAGCGGTCGTCGTCGACGTAGCGGCCGGGGAGCACGGTGCCCGCATCGCGCGCGCCGGCCGCAGCGAACCGCGCGAAGAGCCCGGCCTCGCGCAGCGCCTCCGGCGCCTTCGCCGTGCCGGGGACGGCGCCTGGCTCGGGAGGGCGCAGCCCGAGGTTGGTCGGGGCCGCTACGAGCGCGATCATGCATTGACGATGCCACGGGTCGCCGACACCGCACCGGCACGAGCACGGCACCGGCGCACGGGCGCAGCATCCGCTCCATTCACCGGAATGGATGCCGCGGGCGTACCGTTGGAGTCGACATGCAGCGATTCGGAACCCTTTCGTTCGGACACTACGGCCCCCTGGGCGGGGGCCGTCAGCTGACGGCGGGCGACTCGATGCTGCAGGCGATCGATCTCGCCCAGGGCATGGATGAGCTGGGCGTCGACGGCGCGTACTTCCGCGTGCACCACTTCGCCCGCCAGCAGTCGTCGCCGATGCCGCTCCTCGCCGCGATCGCCGCGAAGACCGAGCGCATCGAGGTGGGCACGGGTGTGATCGACATGCGCTACGAGAACCCCCTGTACCTGGCCGAGGAAGCGGCATCCGTCGATCTCATCTCGGGCGGACGACTCGCGCTCGGCGTGAGCCGCGGTTCACCCGAGACGGTCGTGCGCGGATACGAGACCTTCGGGTACACCGGATCCAGCGACCCGCGCGGCGCGGACATCGCCCGCGAGCACTTCGACCTGTTCCTGCGGGCGATCGACGGCGAGGGGCTGGCCGAGCGGGACGGCTCCTCCGCTTTCGGCGCCGGAGCCTCGGGCATGCAGCGCGTCGAGCCGCACTCCCCCGGGCTGCGCTCACGCGTGTGGTGGGGAGCCGGCAACCGAGACTCTGCGGAGTGGGCGGGCCGTGTCGGGGTGAACCTCATGTCGTCGACGCTTCTGACGTCGGCGGACGGCCGCCCGTTCGACCTCCTCCAGGCCGAGCAGATCGACGCCTTCCGGGCGTCCTGGCGCGAGGCCGGGCACGCAGGAGAACCGCGGGTGTCCGTCAGCCGCTCGATCTTCCCCCTCATGACCGCCGAGGACCACATGTACTTCGGCGGGCGCCAGGACGGCGACCAGATCGGCGTCATCGACGGCATGCGGTCGACCTTCGGCAAGACGTACGCGGCCGAGCCCGACGTGCTCGTGGAGCAGCTGAAGGCGGATGCCGCGATCGCCGCTGCCGACACCCTCATGCTCACGATCCCCAGCCAGCTGGGCGTCGAGTTCAACCTGCGCGTCGTCGAGGCGTTCGCCACGCACGTCGCGCCGGCGCTCGGATGGGTCGGCACGCGCGGCTGACGCGTCGAGCCCGGCGGCGTCAGCCGGCGTCGTCGATGAGGTGCAGCTGGGTCCCGTCGGGGTCGATCAGGAAACCCGCGCGATGGCCCCACTCCTGCAGCGCGACCGGGACCAGACGCGGGATGCCGATCGTCTTCTCGGGAACGCCGCTCTCACGCACCTGCGCGTAGAGGGCATCGAGGTCGCCGACGCGGATGCTGGCCATGAACCAGCTCTCGTACGGATCGTGCTCGGGCGCGAGGAAGAACTCGAGCACCACGGTGCCTCGGGCGAGGATGAGCCAGCCGCCGTCGCGGTAGGTCTCGTCGAAGCCGAAGCCGCCGTAGAACGCGATCGTCGCGTCGAAGTCGCGCGACGGGAGGTTCGGCACCGAACGGTCCATGACGCTGAATCTACGGCAGTCCGATCACCGGCAGGCCGAGCCATTCGCCGAGTTCCGAGATCTCGGCGCGCACGATGTCCTGCTCCTCCGGTTCGAACGGCAGGAACTCGTGCACCGCGGTGATCCGCAGCGCCTCACGTTCCTTGTCGACCTCGGCATCCAGCATCCCCACGAAGCGGTCCCCCATGAGGATCGGGTGCGCGAAGTAGCCGTAGACGCGCTGCGGCTTGGGCTTGAACTGCTCGAGCACGTAGTCGAACGCGAAGATCTCGCTCAGGCGCGGGCGATCGAAGAGCATCGGGTCGTAGGGATTGAGGAACGCGACCCGCCCGTCGTCCTCGGCTTCGAGCGCGGCGAGCGCCTCGGGATCGACGCGGAACCTCCACGTGCTGCCCTCGACGGTGGCGGCCTCGCCCGCCTCGCCGATCTGCGACCACGGCGACTTCAGCTTCGCGATGCCGACGGCCTGGAGCCGGCGCTCGGCGAGCGCGTGCGCCGCCTCGTCGGGGTCGAGCTCGGGCAGGTTCTTCGGGTACACGCGCTCGGCGAGGTCCCACCGGCGGTGACGCCCCTCGCGACCCACGATCGCGACGAGTCCCTGGCGGCTGAGGAAGTCGAGCATGTGCGGCACCTGGTTCTTGCCGTACCACCCGTCGGGCGCCCGGTCGACCTTCGCCGTGTCGGGGATGTCGCTCGCGAGCAGTGGCCCGTCGTTCCTGAGCCGGGCGAGGACGTCCTTCTTGAAGGACGCATTCGCGTCCAGCCACTGACGGCTGCTCTCGCGCCGCGGCCAGTCCCGCATCGCGGGCTGCATGAGGGGCAGCAGGCTCATCGGACGGAACGCGCCCTCGAACTCGAACAGAAGGCGGTCGATCTCCACCGCCTTCTGCAGCTGGCCCGGCTCGTACGACCACCCGATGCGCGACCACAGGATCGTGTGCTCGCACGGTGCGATCGTCGCGGTCGGGTCGATCTTCACGTACCCGAGCTGCTCGGCGACCTCGACGACATCGCCCGGCCGCTCGGCGTCGAGCAGCTGCGCGCGCAGCGCGATGCGGCGTGCCTCGTCGCGGGTCAGATGGTGCACCACGGTCACTCCGTCAGTGCCGACAGCGCCGGGGAGAGGGCGTCGGCGAGCGCCGTGTCGTGGGCGCGCACCTCGTCGTGGAAGAGCGCGAGCAGCGCCCGCTTCGACCGCTCCAGCTCATCGGGGCGGAGTGAGTCTGCGCGTGCCTGCTCGAGGAGGCGGAGGGATGCCGCGTCCAGCCGGTCGACATCGCGACCGTGCCACGGATTCACCCCGGCGCGAAGACACTGGAGGGCGACGATCTCGTCGCGCAGGTCATCGAGCATCATCGCGGCCTGCCACACCTTGCCGCGAGCGAGGGCGGACCGCGCGTGGAGCGCATACAGCCAGCCCATCCCGATCATCCGGCGCACCTCGGGATCGGGCGCGCGGGTCGGGGCCGCGGCCGTGCCGAACTGCAGTGCGAAGCCCTCCTCGGTCGCGCGGAACAGATCGTGCGGCCAGAACGAGACGTCGATCTGCAGCGACGTCGGCAGAAGGAACACGCGGTATCGCACATCACCTGCAGCGAACACGTCGAGGGTGTCGGCGATGCCGTGCCGGTCGCGGAGCGCGGCCGTCCACCGCTCGACGACGGTCGGCTCATGCGCGCCGCGGTCGAGCTGGAGCACGAGATCGATGTCGGACCAGCGATCCTCCGCACCGCGGGCCGCCGACCCGACCAGCGCCGCCCCCGTGATGTCAGCGTCGGCGCGCGCGGCGTCGAGGAGCTCGTCGCGGATCCGCGCGCGGTCGCCGGGGTCGAACATCATGCACTCATGATGCCGCGCGACCCGAGCTCGCCTCGGAATCGTCGAAGCCGGCGCGTTCGAGGGGCAGTTCTCGCGATGGGTCCCACGGCTCGGTCCAGCCCAGCCGATCGAACAGGCCGTCGAGCACCATTCCCGTGAAACCCCACACGAGATGGTCGCCGTCGTGCGACGGGACGAGGAAGCCCGGACCCCGCCACACCTGGCCGTCGCGGCGGATGACCGTCGAACCGCGATTCGCCGGGTCGAGCAGGTCTGCCACCGGCGCCCGGAACACATCGGCCGACTCGGCTTCGTCGACCACGCGGACGGGAGACGGATGCCGCCACCACGCCAGCACCGGAGTGACGAGGTGCTGCGAGTAGACGAGGGGGATGTCTTCGAGGGTGCCGAGCACTTCGACACCGGCGGGATCGAGGTCGGTCTCCTCCCGCGCCTCGCGCAGCGCGGCGCCGACCGCGCCGTCATCACCGGGGTCGACGCGCCCGCCCGGGAAGGCGACCTGACCGGCATGCGAGCGGAGGGTGGACGCGCGCGAGAGGAGGAGCACGTCCAGATCGCGCGACACCGCGCGCGCCTGCGCGCCGTGATCGCTCGGCAGGGCGTCGAGCACACCGAACAGCATGAGCACGGCGGCCGGCCGCGCGTCGTCGGACATCGGCAGGCCGGCGAACCCGGGCAGAGCCTGCGGGCTGCGGGACGCGGCATCCGCCACCGCCGCCAGCTGCGCCCGCGCGGACTGCGGTGATGAGTCGGCGAGCATTGGTTCAGGCTACGCCGGATCACCGACGCGCGGCCCGTGCGATCCGTTCGGGCGGGAACTACGCTCATCGCATGAGCACGCAGGCAGCTCCGGGCTGGTACGACGACGGCACCGGGCGGCAGCGCTGGTGGGATGGCGCGCGCTGGACCGACGAGTTCATCGATCTGCGCGAGACGCACACCGAGCTGCACACCGGTGCCGCCCCCGTGGGGACGGGAGTCGCCGCCGCGGGGTGGTACGACGATCACCGCGGACGGCAGCGCTGGTGGGACGGCACCCGATGGACGAGCGCCGTCCGCTACAGCGGGCAGGAGCAGGACTTCGCGGGGGTCGTGCTCGACGGACGCTGGGTGCATTTCGGCGACCTGAGCCTGCCGGTGGGCGGGGTCGCAGCATCCGTCGACTCCGGCGACAGCCTCCTTCGCACGCCGGCGTTCACGCGCACCGCGGTAGAGCGGCGGCTGTTCGGCGCGGGCGGGCCGATCACCTCCCGCACCATGAATCGCGCGCTCGACCGGGCGCGGTCGTACCTGGTCGTGACGGGGCAGACGCAGGTGTGGGTCGCGGCCGTTCCGACGGGCCAGGATGCCGAGGCGCGCCGGTTCGCGGCGTGGATCGAAGCGAGCTCGTCGCACTACCGATACGGGTGAAACGCGCCCCGGGGTCGCCCGGCGCAGCCCCGTGATCAGGACTTTCTGAGCTCGCCGCTCCCATGTAACGCTCAGGTAACGCACCGGAAGCGTCCAGAACAGGTGGGCAGACTCGGGGGCTTGTGCCCGCCGCGCGGGTGCGCGCGCCACCCGATCGGCGCCTTCTCACGATACGAAACCGGTTCATTTCATGCGCTCCAGCTCCCCCATCGCCCTCGATCGTCGCGCTCGCACCGCCCGCCGCCGCACCCGCCGCCGCAGCACCGTCCTCACCGCGGGACTGGCTTTCGGCGTGATCGCCGCCGTCGCCGTCAGCACGGTCCCGCCCGTCTCGACGGCCGAGGAATCCGCTCGTACCGGCGGCTTCGCGCTCGCATCGTTCACGCTGCCCGCCGAGCCCACCGCGATCGTCGCCGCCGGCGGCACGGACGAGATCTCGACGGAGGCGACGCAGGCGATGGACGATGCGGATGCCGCGATCGACGCCGCTGCGCAGGTGACCGCCGACGTCAAGGCCTCCGGCCTGAAGCTCGGCGACGTCGAGACCACGGTCGACACCGCGGAACTCGGCTCCGCCGCCGAGCGGCTGGCCGGTGGGCTCGACCTCCCCGCTCCCCTGGTTCCCGACCTCATCGATGACGTGACCGCGCTCGTCGCGTCGGTCGAGGCCAGCACGGCCGAGGTGCGCGGCAGCCTCAACGCCGCGAAGGCACTCAAGGCGAAGCAGGAGGCTGCGGCGAAGGCGAAGCGCGAGGCCGCGGCCCGCGCGGCCGCTGCGGCCGCCGAGGCGGCTGCCTCCCAGTCCTCGGGTGGCGGCTCGGCTCCCTCCCCCGTCGCCGTCGGTGGCGGTGCGAGCCCCGCGGAGGCCCAGTCGATCGCGAAGGGCATGCTCAGCGGCTACGGCTGGGGCGGCGACCAGTTCTCGTGCCTCGTCTCGCTGTGGAACAAGGAGTCGGGCTGGAACTACCGCGCCTACAACTCCTCCAGCGGCGCCTACGGCATCCCGCAGGCGCTCCCCGGCAGCAAGATGGGCAGCGCAGGTGCCGACTGGCAGACCAGCGCCGCCACGCAGATCCGATGGGGCTTCGGCTACATCGCGGGTCGCTACGGGACCCCGTGCGGCGCCTGGTCGCACTCGCAGTCCGTCGGCTGGTACTGAACCGCGTGTGATGCGGCCCGTCTCCCTCGGGAGGCGGGCCGCTTCCACAGGTCCGTCTCCCTCGGGAGGCCGGCCCGCTTCCACAGGTCAACCAGAGTTATTCAGGATGCGTGAGGCGCTCCGCGTCCTGTAGAACCGCGGTTGACCTGTGGAAAAGAGAAGGGCGGATGCCGCGGCGCCGGTCAGCGCAGGAAGGCTGCGGGGTCGAACTCGTCGATCGGGATGACGCGCACGCGCGGCAGCGGGGCGTCGAAGGCCTCGGCGTCGTACTCGATGTCGAAGAGCTCGATCCCGGGAATCGCCGCGAACTCGGCGCTGCGGAACTCGTGGAAGCCGAGGACGCCCACTCGCCGGCCGTTGCCGGTCAGGCGGGCGATGTCCTCCACGAAGTCGCGGTCGTGACTGACGAGCGCGACGTCGTCGTCGCGATCGGCGAGCGCACGCAGCGTGCGCTGGATCGCGATGTCGACGACCTTCTCATCGGCCGCGCCAGACAGCGGCACCGGCTGGTAGCCGAGCGCGAGCAGCGCCTGCACGAACGACATCGGAAGGTGCGAGCTCGCGTTGAGGAAGAACAGGCCCTGCGACGGCTGGTTCCACCGCTCGGCGACGAAGGTCAGCAGGCGATCCCATCGCGGCCGCTCCTCGGGCTGCGGCCGTCGCCCGAGAATCGATCCGCCGAGGGTCGCGTCGATGTTCTCGCCGTCGACCAGCACCCAGCTCCTGCGCTCTGCCACGTCTGCCCCTCGCTGCGCGACCGCACGCGCGGTCGGCGTTCCCGAACGTACCAGCCGCGCACCCGCGCGAACGAGGAGCGGATGCTGCTCCTCAGCCCCCGCCGGGCATCATCTCCATCGCCGGCGCGGCTGCGACGCCGAACCGGCGTCACAGAGATGGCCCCGGGCGGGTGCCCACCCGCCGGGGCCATCGCGCGTCTGCAGGAGTTGACCGGACCCGAAACCGGACCTCGACCGCACCGCGCATCACTGCCCTGCCAGGCTATGACGCCCTGCGCCCGCACCGCGGCCCCTTGACATCGCACGGCGACCCGGTATACGCCTTCCCGGATTCAGAGCCCGCTCCCAGGTTCGCGGGACCAAAAGGGACGCGGCATCCGTTCTCTCTCTATGACGCCGCAGCCAGCGACGCCATAGAGGAGGAACTCCGTGAATCCGAACGACTACCGCAAGACCCCCGAGGCGCTCGGCCGCCTCACCGACGCGCAGTATCGCGTCACGCAGGACGACGGCACCGAGCCGCCGTTCCGCAATCCGTACTGGAACAACCACGAGGCGGGCATCTACGTCGACGTCGTCTCGGGGCAGCCGTTGTTCTCATCGCTCGACAAGTACGACAGCGGCACCGGCTGGCCGAGCTTCACACGACCCATCGACGCCGAGGCCGTCACGACGAAGACCGACCGCACGCTCTGGATGTCGCGCACCGAGGTGCGCTCGTCGGGAGCGGACAGCCACCTCGGCCATGTGTTCACCGACGGCCCCCGGGATGCCGGAGGCCTGAGATACTGCATGAACTCGGCAGCACTGCGCTTCGTCCCCGCCTCATCCCTCGAGGCGGAGGGCTACGGCGACTACCGAACCCTTTTCGACATGCTCGACGACCGAGCTGAGAACCAGAACCAGGAGCACGCATCATGACCAGCGGTCCCTTCGACACCGGCCAGATCACCCGCACCCCCGGCACCGAGACGGCGGTCCTCGCCGGCGGCTGCTTCTGGGGCATGGAGGATCTCATCCGCCGCCAGCCCGGCATCCTCGGAACACGGGTGGGCTACACCGGCGGTGAGAACGCCCACGCGACGTACCGCAAGCACCCGGGGCACGCCGAGGCGGTGGAGATCGTCTTCGACCCCGCGCAGACGAGCTATCGCGACGTCCTGGCGTTCTTCTTCCAGATCCACGACCCGTCGACCAAGGACCGTCAGGGCAACGACATCGGCTCGAGCTACCGCTCGGCGATCTTCCCGCTCTCGCCCGAGCAGGAGCAGATCGCGCGGGACACCATCGCCGACGTCGACGCGTCGGGCCTCTGGCCGGGCAAGGCCGTCACCACGATCGAGGCGGAGGGCCCGTTCTGGGAGGCCGAGCCCGAGCACCAGGACTACCTGATCCGCATCCCGAACGGGTACACCTGCCACTTCCCGCGCGCCGGCTGGGTGCTCCCCAAGCGCGCCGACGCCACGGCGTAGAGCCAGCGGATGCCGCGTCCCAGCCTGGGACGCGGCATCAGTCCTCGCGGACGGCGACGACGACCTTGCCGCGCGCGCGTCCCTCGCCGTGCCACGCGAGCGCCGCCGGAACCTCTTCGAGGGGGAACACGCGGTCGATGCGCACCGGCGCCCCGCCGCTTTCGCACAGCGCGGCGACCGGCGCGAAGCCGCGCGGGCCCTGGCGCACCAGCAGCACGCCGAGATGCGCGCCGGTGAGCAGTCCCAGCAGCGGACCGACCGTCACCATGCGCAGCAGTGCGCGCGCCGTGCCGCCCACGATCACGCACCGGCCGCCCCGGGCGAGTGCGCGCCGATAGGCGAACACCGACCTGTGCGCGACGAGATCCACGATGAGGTCGTACGGCCCGGTGCGGGTGAAATCGGTGACGCGGTAGTCGATCACGTGCTCGGCTCCGAGCTCGCGCAGGAAGTCGAGCTTGCCCGCATTGTCGACCGCGGTCACGTGCACGCCCTTGGCCGCGGCCAGCGGGATCGCGAAGGCGCCCGCGCCTCCGCCGGCGCCGTTGAGCAGCATCCGCGAGCCCGGCTCGGCGAGAGCCACGGCCTGCGCCGCGATCGCGCCGGACTGAGGAATGGCGGATGCCTCGGCGAACGTGAGCGCCGCGGGCTTGTGCACGATCGCGGAACCGGGGACCGCGACGTACTCGGCGAACCCGCCGTAGCGCGGAAGATTGTCGCCGTACACCTCGTCGCCGACGGCGAAGCCGGTCGTGCCCTCGCCGACGGCGACCACACGACCGGCGATGTCGGTGCCGAGGATCGGGTGAGCCGGCCGCCGCAGCCCGCCGAATCGGGCATAGGCGGGCGAGCCGCGCAGCCCCTCCCAGTCGGAGAGGTTGATCGACACCGCGACCACCTCGACGAGCACCTCACCGGCTTTCGGAGAAGGCTTCGGCACGTCGCGCACCTCGAGCACCTCGGGTCCGCCGTACCGCTCGTACACCACCGCACGCACACCCACACCCTAGGGACTGCGGTCCACCGGCGGCGCATAACTCCTGCAGAAATCACCCGCTTCGTGCACGGCTCCCCGCCATCCAGCGGCTCGCCACACTCTCTCCCGCAGAAGTGCAGGAGTTATGCGCCCGGCGAGAATCGCACCGCCGATCCGTGCTCGCTAGCGGCGGCCGGCCCCGGCGAACACGGCATGCAGCAGCGGGATCACCGACACGGCCATGAGCACGGTGCCGAAGACGGCCTCGTCGGCGCGCAGCACCGCACCGCCGATGAAAAGGCCGGCGAACAGCACGGCCGACACGGCGCGGCGCACGATGCGCTCGAGGGACCGTATCCGCTGCTCGACCCGCGGCGACTCGACGGAGAGCCGACCCTCCTCGGCGCGCGTCACGACGTCGTCGATCCGTCGCGGCAGCCGTGCGGCGATGCCGGCGATCGACACCGCCTCCTTCGCGAACGCCTGCGCGACGTTGCCGCGCTCCTCGCGGATCAGCTGACCGGCGTACGGCTCGACGGCGTCCCACATGTTGAAGTCCGGCTCGAGCGAGGAGCACATGCCCGACGTGAGCGAGACCGCCCGCACGATGAGCAGGAAGTTCTCGGGCAGCTGGAACGGCAGCGATCGGATCACGTCGCCGAATTCGCGCGCGAACGCTTGGAACTCGCGCGGATCCACTTCCTGCAGCTCGGCGAATCCCATGCCGCCGAAGCGCGCGAACAGGGCGGTCATCGCCCGCTCGAGTTCGGCAGTGTCGGCCGATGGCAGCAGCACGCCGACATCGCGGATGCTGTCGACCAGCTGCTTTCCGTTGCGCGAGGCGACGGCGATCACGACCTGCTGGAGATCGCGGCGCAGCCGGTCGGGCACCTCGCCCATCATGCCGAAGTCGATGAACGTCAGTCGCCACGGCCGCTCACCGCCCGGCGTGGGCGTGACGAAGATGTTCCCCGGGTGCGGGTCGGCGTGGAAGTAGCCGTCGCGGAACAGCTGATCGAACATCACCGTCGCGAACTCGCTCGCAACGTCGGCCGGCTCGATGCCGGCGGCGCGCAGTCCTTCGACGTCGTTGATCTTGATCGCCGTGACGTCGGCGAGAGTGAGCACGCGTCTGGTCGTGCGCTCCCACGCGATCTCCGGGGCATCGACCCGCGGGTCGCCCACGAAGTTCTCGGCGAAGCGCACCGCGTTGCGCGCCTCGTGGAGATAGTCGATCTCCTCCTCGCTGGTGTGCGCGAACTCCTCGATCAGCACCGGCAGGTCGACGTGATCGCGCACGACCCGCACGCTGCTGAGCCATTGCGCGACCCGTCGCAGCGCCGCGAGGTCCACCTCGACGATCCGCTCGATCCCGGGGCGCTGCACCTTGACGACGACATCGGCGAACCCGGTGTCGGCAGCGTCCGCCGGCACGAGCCTCGCGCGGTGCGCCTGACCGAGGGATGCCGCGGCCACCGGAACGGGGTCCACCCACTCGTACGCGACCTCGAGCGCGACACCGAGCTCGGCCTCGGCGAGCGTCCGGATCGCGTCGAACTCGACGGCCGGCACCTCGTCCTGCAGGCCTTCGAGCTCCTTCGTGATCTCAGGCGGCAGCACGTCGAGGCGTGACGACATGAACTGTCCGACCTTGATCATGAGCCCGCCGAGCGACACGGCGAGCGCATGGAACCGGCGGGCCAGCTTCGTCAGGCGCGCGGCGCGCCCGCGCGCGGCGAAGCGAGCGAGCCCGATACGCGGCAGGAACAGCTCGTACCACCACGCCTGGACCATGTATCGCGCGGCGAAGCGCAGGATCCGGCGGTAGCGGGCGCGCGAACTGCCGTCGTCGGCCATCGAGACTCCCTGATTCGGGACAGCAGCGGGCCGACGTTCCGGCGGCATCCGGCTCAGTCCTGGGCGAGGATCGAGTAGAGCTTACGCCGCGCCTCGTCGAGCACCTCGACAGCCTGCTGAACCTGCTCGGGCGACCCGCTCGTCGCGACCTGCGCCGCCGCCTGGGCCAGCTTCGCGCCGGCCTTCGGGAGCACGGTCGAGCGCGCGGCATCCTTGCGCCCGGCGGACTCCCAGGGAGCCGACCGGTCCTCGCTCGCAGCGGCTTCGGCGCGGCCGGCTTCGGTGAGCGAGTAGGTCTTCTTCCCTCCCGCCTCCTCGGCCGTGATGAGGCCCTCGTCGGCGAGCAGCTGGAGGGTCGGGTAGACCGAGCCCGGGCTGGGCTTCCACGTGCCGCCGCTGCGCTCCTCGATCTCGTAGATGATCTGGTAGCCGTGCATCGGGCGGTCGGCGAGCACGGCGAGGATGGCGGCGCGCACGTCTCCGCGGCCCATGCGCGGGCTCATGACCTTCTGCTCGAACATGTCGCGCAACTGATCCATGGCCTCGAACAGTCCGCCGCCGCCCGGGCGTGCGGGGCCGTGACCCTGCCCGCGGTCACGCGGACCGAACCAATCTCCTGTGAACGAATCGCTCATGACGACCTCCCTGAGATGAACTCACCGATATACCGGCGATACTCAACGATATATCGTTAAGTCGGATCCGGCCAGCGTCCGCCAGCCGAGTCAGTCCGCGTCCTCGACCGGCTGGCGAAGGATCGTGCGCAACCGCTCGGGCGCGGTGCGACGGGGATCGGCGAGATAGATCTCGTGATGGCGACCCCGCATCCGCAGCCCCTCCTCCGGGATGAATCGGCGGTGCATCTCGTCCAGCACCGGAGCCTCTTCGTCATACGAGCCGACGTGCAGCGTCTGCACGCATCGCCCTTCTGCGAGCTCCTCGAATCGGAGACGGCCGACGGCCTCGGAAGCCCCCTTCGATGCGACGACCGAGCGCGCGGCCTCGACGTGCGCGTCCTCGGTCCAGTCCGGAACGAGGATCATCATCGTCCAGCTCCACCGCGACTTGTCGCGAGCTGTGGTGAACGAGTCCATGTCGTCGGACCACCACAGCCCCTCGAGCGGCATGACGACGTAGTCGCGCCCGAGCTCGAGCTTGCTCTGGAACTTCAGCTTGTAAGCCACCGCGTACAGCGCCGAGACGGCGTCCGTGTACGCCGCGGCGGAGTTCGGGTCGCCGCACCCGTCGACCATGAGATAGCGCAGCGGCGGCAGGTCGATCACGCCGAAGCTGCCGCGCGGCGCCGAGTACGATGCGAGTTCTCTCTTGAGGTCGGTCTTGCCCCGCCTGGTCCCGGAATCCACACGCGTCACGGTACCGGGCCGCGAAGATCGACGGGCATCAGGCAGATCCCCAGGCGAACGCGCTACAGTGGAGGTAGCCCGCTCGGGCTTCCTCGGTCGTTCGCCTCCGCCTCATCGTGGAGTGACAGGGTGAGCGACCTCCCTCCGCCACCACGGCGGTCCTCTTCTCATCCTCGCGTGCGGTCGTCCGACCGACATCCGCGCCCCATCCTTAGGCAGTTCTGACTTCCGTCGTCTCACCCCTGTTCCCGTCTCGCGGTGCCGTTCACTGGCGCTCCGCCGACGACGGCATCTTCGTCGCGACCATCGCCGGCGAGTACGCCGGTTTCATCGGCGTCACATCCCGCGGCCACGAGGCTCACGGCCCGCGCGGCGAAGATCTCGGAGTGCATGCCGTCCGGCACGACGCGATGGCCGCGGTCGAGGCATCCGAGCCCGGGCTCCCACACTCCTCAGCGGGTCACGCCCGCCGAACACGTCCGCTCCGCATTCGTCGGCGCGGCACCCCGGTCGCTTCTCGCGGCCCGAAAAGAAGAAGGAAAGACACGATGGCCACTGGCACCGTGAAATGGTTCAACTCCGAGAAGGGCTTCGGCTTCATCGCACCCGACGACGGCGGCGCCGACCTGTTCGCGCACTTCAGCGCGATCACGGGCGACGGATACAAGGAGCTCCGCGAAGACCAGAAGGTCGAGTTCGAGGCGGAGCGCGGCCCCAAGGGCATGCAGGCCGCCAACATCCGGCCGCTCTGACCCTCGCCGATCGGCGGCCGCACAGCGAGCCGCCGATCGCTACCCTCACACCCGCGCGCGGGTCAAGGGGGTGGGCGGCGCGCACTGCGCCGCCGAAGCTGGTGTCATGACTCAGATCATCGAGACCATCGACGTGGACGTGCCCGTCACCACGGCCTACAACCAGTGGACGCAGTTCGAGAGCTTCCCGAACTTCCTCGACGAGGTGGAGTCGATCACCCAGCTCGACGACACGCACACCCACTGGACCGTGAAGGTCGGCCCGTTCGAGCGCGAGTTCGACGCCGAGATCACGGAGCAGCACCCCGACGAGCGCGTCGCGTGGCGCAGCACCGGAGGCGAGACCGCCCACGCCGGAGTCGTCACCTTCCACAAACTGGACGACACGACCTCCCGCGTCACCGTGCAGATCGACTGGGAGCCGAGCGGAGCGATCGAGAAGCTCGGCTCGCTCGTCGGTGCCGGGAAGCACGCCGTGAAGAAGGACCTCGAGAACTTCAAGGTGTTCATCGAGAAGGCGCATCGCGAGACGGGCGCCTGGCGCGGCGACGTCGCGCGCTGACCCGGAACGGACGGATGCCGCGGCCCGCCATCGTGCGGACGCCGCGGCATCGTCGTTCCCGGCGAGCGCTCGACGGTGTCTGCGGCACCGGCCACACTGGACGACATGTCCGAGTCCTCGTGGGTGCTGCACGTCGACCTCGACCAGTTCATCGCCGCCGTCGAGGTGCTGCGGCGACCCGAGCTCGCCGGCAAGCCCGTGATCGTCGGCGGCCGGGGCGATCCCACCGAGCGCGCGGTCGTGTCGACGGCCTCGTACGAGGCTCGGGCGTTCGGCGTCGGTTCGGGCATGCCGCTGCGCATCGCGGCGCGCAAGGTTCCGGACGCCGTGATCCTGCCCGTCGACGCCCCCGCCTACACGGCGGCCTCGGAAGAGGTGATGGCGACGTTGCGCGCCCACCCCGGTGCGATCGTGCAGGTGCTCGGATGGGACGAGGCGTTCGTCGGCGTTCGCACCGCCGACCCCGAAGCGACGGCACACGAGATCCAGCGCGCGGTGCTCGATCGCACCCGGCTGCACTGCAGCGTGGGCGTCGGCGACACGCTGATCCGCGCCAAGAACGCGACGGACTTCGGCAAGCCGCGCGGTGTCTTCCGCCTCACGGCCGAGAACTGGCTCGACGTCATGGGCGACAAGCCGACGATCGAGCTGTGGGGCGTGGGAAGCAAGATCTCGAAGCGGCTGGCCGCGCTCGGCATCCGCACCGTCACCGAGCTCGCGTGCGCCGACGAGGCTCCGCTCGCGGCGGAGTTCGGACCGAAGATGGGTCCCTGGTACCGCCAGCTGGGTCGCGGCGACGGGTCGGCGGTCGTCGACGACACCCCGTGGGTGGCGCGCGGGCACGGGCGTGAGACGACGTTCCAGAAGAACATCGTCGAGCGGGCCGAGATCGAGGCGGCGGCGCGCGAGCTGCTCACACAGGTGCTGGCGGATGTCGCGGCCGAGGGGCGTCCGGTCGTCGGCGTCGGACTCAAGGTGCGCTACGCCCCGTTCCTCACCAAGACGTTCGTGCACAAGATCGCGACCACGTTCGACCGTGACACGGTGATCGCCGAGACGCTGAAGCTCGTCGAGCGGATCGAGCCGGATCGTCCGCTGAGACTGCTCGGCGTGCGCGCCGAGATGGAGATGCCCGACGACGCCCGCGAGGGCCACACGCCCACTCGCGGAGGTTGGTGAGCCCAGGGTCTGGAGGAATGCCGCCTCCATCCGCTACTCTTCGTGCAGGACGGTTGGGGAACCGTCCGAGGCGATCGGGGACTTCGCCTCTATTCACTCAACTGGGGATGAGATGAGCGAAGACACTCGTGTGGGCGCGCCCGCACCAGGATGGCTGTACGACGCCGAGACCGGCCGGACGCGGTGGTGGGACGGCGTGCACTGGACCGACCTCGCCAAGCCGCTCGATCCGGTCGTGCGCACCGGCCCGGCGTATCGACCGGCCTCCGCCGCCGCAGGGTCCTGGTCGACGGCTCCGAGCGCGAAGAACGGGCCGGCCACGACCGCGCTCGTGCTCGTGCTGGTCTCCGTCGTGGGCGCCGTAGCATCGGTGTGGCTGGCGCCGGGTCTCGCACCTGCGACGGCCGCGGTGCTGGGCTTCGCGCAGGTCGGCGTGCTCGTCGCGACGTTCGTGCTGTCGCTGATCGGGCTCGTGATCGCGGTCCGGCGCCCGACCCGCAAGCGCGAGGCCGTGTTCGGCCTGGTTCTCTCCGGTCTCGTCCTCGGAGTCCTCGCGTTCCGTCTCGTCACCGGAGGCGCCATCGACACCGGCGCTTTCGCGGGCGAGATCGCGGCATGGGTGACCAGCCTGACCTGAGAACCGGGAGCGGGCGCGGCATCCGCGGCCCCCGCTAGCGTGGGGTTCGTGACGTTCCCCGCCGCGACCGTGCCGCTGTTCGTGTACGGCAGCCTGCGCCCGGGAATGGCACTGTGGGACGCGATCGCCGACCACGTCGCGGAGGTGCGCGCCGCGAGCGTCGCGGGCCGTCTTCACTGGCATGAAGGGGGCGAGTGGCCCCTGCTCCTCCTGGGCGGCACCGAGCGGGTGCGCGGAGACCTGCTCGCGCTGCGACCGGGCGACGCGGCCAATCGGGTGATCGTCGACGAGGAGCTCCGCTACGGCTACGACGCACGGTGGCTGCCCGTCACGACCGATGACGGCGAGCAGCTCGAGGCGCTGGTGCTGGTGTGGCCGCGCGAGACGGAGCTCGGCCCGCAGATCGCCGACGGCGACTTCGCCGTGGCCGTCGTCACTCCGAGAGAGGAATGACGACCGGCGTATGCCGCGCGCTCACGTCACGCGTACCAGCGTCCGCTGCCACCCGGTCGAGCCGTCCGGCGCGATGGGCGCCCGCTCTTCGATCTGCAGGTCGCCGTCGCGGTTCACGGCGCGGACGGTGACGTTGTAGTTTCCCGGCGTCGCCTCCCACTCCAGCATCCACTGCACCCACGTGTCGTCGTTGACCGGCGCCGACAGCGTGGCCGTCTGCCACTCGCCGCCGTCGATCCTGACCTCGACGCGCTCGATGCCGACGGTCTGCGCCCACGCGACGCCGGCGAGCGGCACGCGGCCCGCCGGCACCGCTTGTCCGGTGCGCGGGGTGTCCAGGCGTGAGGAGAACTTGATCGGCGCCTCCGCGCTGTACCCGCGGGGCGTCCAGTACGCTTCGTCGGCCGCGAAGGTCGTGAGCTGGAGGCGCGTGAGCCACTTCGTCGCGGAGACGTAGCCGTACAGTCCGGGCACCACCATGCGCACGGGGAAGCCGTGCTCGAGCGGCAGCGGCTCGCCGTTCATCGCGACGGCGAGGATCGCATCGCGACCGGGGTCGGTGAGAGCGTCGAGAGGCGTGCTCGCGGTGAAGCCGTCGATGCTGTGCGAGAGAACCATGTCGGAGTCGCCCTGCGGCCCGGCGAGGGCCAGGATGTCGCGCACGGGGACGCCGAGCCACTTGGCCGTGCCGAGCAGCTCTCCCCCGACCTCATTGGACACGCACGTGAGGGTGATCGAGTACTCGTCCAGTCCCATCCCCACGAGGTCGTCGAACGTGAGCTCGATCTTCCTGTCCACGAGGCCGTCGACGGTCAGCCGCCAGGTGGCGGGATCGACGGATGGCACGGTCAGCGCGGTGTCGACGCGGTAGAAGTCGGCGTTGGGCGTATAGAGCGGGGAGATCCCCGGCACGTCGAACTCGGCATCGGCGGGAACCTCGACGCGCGTGCGCGGCTCCGGCAGCCGCAGCGCGCGGCGCACTGCGGCGATCGACGTCGTCGCGACGTTCGCGACGCGTGCGCCGACGCCGGCGATCAGAGCGGATGCTCCGGCGATCGTCAGCACCTGGAGGAACACCCTCCGGTCCAGGCGCCCCGACCCGGACTCGTCGAGCGCGGCATCCGCGTGCTGCCACCCGCGCAGCCTCGCGACCGTCACCCACAGGACGACCGCGCCGGCGACCGTGCCGAGCACCGGTGGCACCCACGCGAACGGCGTGGCACCGGCTCGCGTGACGATCGCCGCGACGGAGAGGGCGCCGGCGATGCCGAGCGCGACGATTCCGAGCGGCGGCCGCCACAGCTGAAGCAGGCCGGCGATCGCGGACGCGATGATCACCGCGAGGCCGAGACCGCCCAGCAGCACGGGCTTGTCGTTCTCGCCGAACGTGGCGATCGCGAACTCCTTCAGCGGCTGCGGCACGATGTCGATGACGAAGGAGCCGACCGCGAGGATCGGACTGCTCTGGCGCGCCACGAGGAGGGCGACGACTTCGGCCACGGCGAGGAAGACCCCCGCGCTCACGACTCCGGCGAGCGCGGCCCACGCCGCGAATCGTACCTTCCGCGCCCGCTCCGACATGCCGCACCCCATTCCCGCTGTCGCCTGGTCTTCGGCGCGAGAACCCTGCCGGATTGCGCGTGTCTTCACACGAGGACTTCTCCGCGACTCGCCAAGACACGCCGAGAGCTGCACAGCGGCTCCGGCGTGTCCTGGCGAGTGGATGTCAGCCCGGGTGTCTCAGTCGAGTTCGTCGAGCCAGGTCAGCGCGAGCTCGTGCGAGCGCAGTCCGTAGTCGAGTGTCGCCCGCTGGTACCGGAAGATCTCGGCGAACTCGTCGGGGATCTGCGCCGCGTCGAGCTCCTCCGCGACAGCCCGCAGCTCGGCGAGCGCCGCGGCGGCACTGGCACGCAGGACGCCGAGCGCGGCATCCCGCTCCCGGCCATGCGGCAGCAGCCCGAGCAGGAACACCTTCGCCAGCATCGAGGTCTCGGCGTGGGCACCGGTGAGGGGCTCGGCCATCCATTCCCGCCAGGCATCGATGCCGGCAGGCGTGGGCGCGTGGAGGTTGCGGCGGCGGCCGGAGGACGAGGCATCCGTCACGGTCACCCACCCCTGGGCGACGAGCTGCCGCAGCGCACGCTGCAGGCTGCCGAAACTCGCGCTGTAGAAGAGCGATGGGCCCGCGGCGAACTGCTTGTGGAGGTCGTAGAGCGACATCGGCGCGATCATCAGCAGCCCCAGGATCACGAACTGCATGTGGCACCTTCCTCGCGATTCTGCCAATGTATCCCTTAGATATATCTCAGGGGGATATCACCGATGGCACGACACTCCGACCTCGCCGCAGATCTCGCGAAGATCGCCGACGGCTTCGCGCGCACGCGGCAGGCGCTCCCCGCCCCGCAGGTGCTCGTGCGGGCGCCCGGCGTCGAGTACGCGTCCGGCGATCGCGGTCGGCGCTTCCACGCCGCGAGCGTCGGCAAGATGCTCACCGCCACCCTCGCCTTCCAGCTCGCCGAGAGCGGAGACCTCGACCTCGATGCACCCCTCGCCGGCCTGCTCCCCGAATCCGAGATCGACGGGCTGTTCGTGCGCCGGGGAACGGATGCCGCGCCCGCCGTCACCCCACGGCACCTGCTCACTCACACGAGCGGCGCCGCCGACTACTTCGAAGGACCGAACGACACCGGAGAGTCCTTCGTCGAGCGGATCACTCGGCGGCCGGGCGAGCGCTACCTGCCGGCGGACCTGCTCGCGTTCTCGCGAGAGCACCAGCGACCGGTCGGTGCGCCCGGCGAGCGATTCGCGTACTCCGACACCGGGTACGTGCTCCTGGCCCGCGTGATCGAAGAGGCCGGCGGCGCATCGCTGGGTGCTCAGCTGCACGACCGCATCCTCGGGCCCGCAGGGATGGACGCCTCGTGCCTCCTCTTCCACACGATGCCCGGCGGCGCGGCATCCGTCGCACCGCCCGGCGCGGCGCTCGACCTCGCCCCGATCCTCGTCGGCCGTGTGGACCTCGGCCGTGCCGAGAGCCTCAGCTGCGACTGGGGAGGCGGCGGCGTCGTGACGACCGTCGACGACCTCCAGCGGTTCGCCGCGGCGTGGCACGGCGGCGCGCTCCTCGGCGGCGCGTCGCGCGCGAGCATGTCGACCATCGAGCACCGGTTCCGCGCCGGCATCCACTACGGCGCGGGCCTCATGCAGCTGCGGTACGGCGGCTTCTTCCCCCTTCTCGCCGCGATGCCGCGGACGATCGGACATCTCGGTGTCACCGGCGTGCACCTGTTCTCCGACCCTGCGCGCGACGTCACGATCGTGCTCAACCTCCACTCGACGGCCGAGATGACCCGGAGCTTCCAGCTGCACATCCGGCTGCTGCAGCGCGTGCTGCGCGCACTGCGCTGACGGCCCGTTCCTCGTCCGATGTATTTCAGCGGACGTCGCACGCTCCTCGGGTTCGATGCCGGTCGGGCGCGGGGTCGGGGGGCAGCCGACGCGGACCGCATCATGCCGCGGCATCCGTCCGGTTCTGTGGACGGATGCCGCGGTCTCTCGCTCGCGCTACGAGGCGATGCGGCGGGCGCGGCGCACGCGACGTACGGCGGCGGCGAGGACGCGCCAGCCGACGAGGAGCACGAGCAGAGTGAGGGCGGCCACGACGAGGAAGGGGATGGCGGTGCCCTGACCGGATGCCGCACGCAGCAGCATCCCGCCGACGAGGGTGATCGCCCAGACGCCGACGCCCGTGCGGACCGGAGCGAGCGGCGCACGCCATGCGAGCGTCGCGAGCCACCCGGCGGCGAGCGCCGCGAGGAAAGGCCAGGCCGTGGTCGCCAGCCCGAGGAGCCCGTCCTCGCCGTGGCTCGCGCGGCCGATCGCGGCGAACACGACCACCAGTGCCGCGTCGAGCCCGAAGGCCAGCGCGATCGTGCGCGAGCGCGGCTTCCCCGGAGTCGGGGTCACGACGCCACGGCAGCGTCGTGCGGCGCGAGATCGGGGGTGAGCGCTTCCCGCTCGTCGAAGACGAAGCAAGCGCCGTTCCAGTGCGCGCCGCCCACGTGCTCGAACCAGCCGAGGATGCCGCCCTCCAGCTGGAGCGCGTCGACGCCGGTCTCGCGCAGGTGGATCGCGGCCTTCTCGCAGCGGATGCCGCCCGTACAGAAGCTCACCACCGTCTTGTCGCGGAGGTCGTCGCGGTGCGCGGCCGCCGCGTCGGGGAATTGAGTGAAGCGCTCGATTCGCCAGTCGACGGCGCCCGCGAACGTGCCGTAGTCGACTTCGAACGCGTTGCGCGTGTCGAGCAGCACCACCTCGCGGCCGGTGTCGTCGTGGCCCTGTTCGAGCCAGCGATGCAGGTCGGCCGGAGCGACGGCGGGGGCACGGCCGGCCTCGGGCCGGATGGTCGGGCGATCCATCCTGATGATCTCGCGCTTGAGCTTCACGAGGAGCTTGCCGAACGGCTGCTCGGCCGACCAGCTCTCCCTCGCCCTGAGGGCTGCGAAGCGCGGGTCGGCTCGCAGCTGCTCGAGGAACGACCGGACGGATGCCGCGTCCCCCGCGAGGAACAGGTTGATGCCCTCCTCCGCGAGGATGACGGTGCCCTTGAGCCCGAGCTGCACGGCGCGCTCCCGCACGACGGGGCGCAGCTGCTCGCGGTCGTCGATCCGCGTGAACAGGTACGCGGAGACGTTCAGGACCGATGCCACGCGTCCAGCCTACGTTCCACGACCAAGGGGGGTAGCACTCGATCGCGCACCTCGCAATCCCCCGGCGCGAAGGCAGGGACGGGCTTACCGTCGAAGCGTTCGACGAGAGGATGAACACCGTGGCAACGACCACCGCCAAGAAGACCCCCACGAAGGCGAGCGCGACAACGACGGGGAACCGTCGTCGGCCCGCCCGCGGAGGCTCAGGAGCAGAGCTCACGAAGGAGCAGAACGCCGAGCAGGGGTTCAGCGCCTCGGAATCGCTCAGCGAGAACCTGCAGAAGGTGCTCGTCGACCTGATCGAGCTCTCGTTGCAGGGCAAGCAGGCGCATTGGAACGTCGTCGGTCGCAACTTCCGCGACACCCACCTGCAGCTCGATGAGATCATCGAGGCGGCCCGCGACTTCGGCGACACCGTCGCCGAGCGCATGCGCTCGCTGCACGCACTGCCCGATGGCCGCAGCGACCTGGTCGCGCAGACCACGACGCTGCCCGAGTTCCCTCAGGGCGAGATCGCGACGACGGAGGTCGTCGATCTCATCACCGAACGCCTGGACGCCGTCGCGACCACGTGCCGCGACGTGCACGACGACGTGGATGAAGAAGACCCCACCAGTGCTGACATCCTGCACGCGATCCTCGAACGCGTCGAGCAGCTCTCGTGGATGGTGAGCGCAGAGAACCGTACCCCCAGACGGTGATTCAGGCGCCCCAGACGCTGCCCACCTCTTCCCGTGGAATGGTGGGCAGCGCCGATTCCGGGGCCGTCGTGGACTTCCTCCCCGCTCCGACAGGTCAACCGCGGGTGCGCAGGACGCACGGTGCCTCACGCGACCTGCAGAAGCCCGGTTGACCTGTGGGAAGCGGGTGCGTTGGGCACGCGGGTCAGAAGACGTACAGCTGGCCCATGATCAGGATCGCGATGAAGAACACGCCGAGGATGGCGGCGATGATGCCGAGCGTCTTGCCCGACAGCTTCGCCACGCCCCAGCCGACGAGGAACGGCAGCGCGAAGAGAAGGATCGCAACGATCCACCAGAACACCACGTAGCCGGTGGTCGAGGCCTCTTCGAGGCGCCCGCCGAAGAGCTGCTGAGTGCTCGGGTGGGTCGCGAAGCGCACCGCCGCCGAGATGGGGACGGCGACGAACGCGAAGATGATGATGCCGATGAGCGCGCCCCACAGCCCGGGGCTGCCGTTGCCGCTGAGGACGCCGCCGTGGGGTTCCTGGTCGTGACGAGTTGCCATGTCGACGACCCTATCCGTGGGGCACCGGACCTTCGCGTCCCCCGATCAGTATGAGAACGCCTCCGGACGCCTCGCCCAGCGCGGCAGCCGGCATCCGCTCCGCCCGAGGCGCCCCTGCGACCCGACCCCCGATGAGCGAGGCAGCCCGCGGCATCCGCTCCGCAGGAGCTTCTCGCTCCCGCAGGAGGATCGAGCCTGCGGAGTCCTGTGCAGCAGAGATCTCCTGCGCAAGCGTCCGGATCGCCGCCGCGGCCCGCGCGCTCGCGTCGTCGGGGGCCGAGGAGGCCCCCTCGCCATAATGGAGGCATGGCGGCCGGCTACAGCGCGATCTCGAGCTACTCGCGCGTCGAGATCATGCACCTCGTGCAGCAGGAGCCGCGGCGTCCGATCGCCGAACTCGTCGAAGCGACCGGACTGCACCCGAACACGGTGCGCGAGCACCTCCAGCGTCTGATCGATGCCGGGTACGTGGTGGCCGAGACCGAGCACCGCACCACCCGCGGTCGGCCGCGCGTGCTCTACACGGCGGCCACCGGCGGGGAGCAGGCATCCAGCCCCATCGCCGCCCAGCGCGTGCAGGATGCCGCGCGCCGGGGAGACCTGCTGCGTCGCGTCTATCCCGTCGGCGAGGCCGAGAAGCTCGGCCCCGACGCCCTGCACCAGCTCGACGCGCTCGTCGAGGACCTCGGCGAAGCCGGCTTCGATCCGCTCATCGACGAGGCCGCGCTCACCGTCGACCTCACGCCGTGCCCGCACGCGTCGACCGCCGACCACCGCGGCACCCTGTGCCGTGTGCACGTCGGACTCATGGAGGGGGTGCTGGCGCAGGCGGGAGGCCCGCTGCGGGTCGACGACATCGCGCCGTCCTGCGATCCGGCGCAGTGCGTCGTGCAGCTCTCGGTTCAGCCCGCGGCGTCACGCCTCACGCGCTCCGCGACCGAATAGACGTTCATCGACTCGCCGCGCACGAAGCCGGCGAGGGTGAGCCCGGATGCCGCGGCCAGTTCGACGGCGAGCGACGACGGTGCCGACACGGCGGAGAGGATCGGGATGCCGGCCATCACGGCCTTCTGCACGAGCTCGAAGCTCGCCCGGCCCGACACTTGCAGCACGGTGCCCCGCAGGGGCAGCCGGTCGGCCAGCACAGCCCAGCCGACGACCTTGTCGACGGCGTTGTGCCGCCCGACGTCCTCGCGCACGACGAGCAACTCCCCCGTCGCCGCGTCGAAGAGGCCCGCCGCGTGCAGGCCCCCGGTCTTGCCGAAGACGGCCTGCTCCTCCCGCAGCCGGTCGGGCAGGCCCAGGAGCCACGCGGCGTCGACGGGCGCGGCATCCGTCCCCACGTCGTACGACGAGACCGTCTCGACGGCCTCGATCGAGGCCTTGCCGCACAGCCCGCACGAACTGGTCGTGTAGAAACGGCGCGCGAGGTCGGGATCGGGCGGCGCCACGCCCGGGGCGAGCGCGACGTCGAGCACGTTGTAGGTGTTCTCGGCGCTGCCCGCGCCGCCGATCGGCGCGCCACCGATCGGGCCGGTGGAGATCGAGGCCGCACCCATCGGGCCGGTGCCGATCGAGACGACGCCCGCACCGGTGGCGACCGCACCGCCGCCCACGCCACGGCCGATCGAGGCGCTGCCCGCACCGCCGCCCGCGCCGGTGCCCGGCCCGCCGCAGTGGATCGCCGAGCGGAACTGTCCGCCGTGCGAGATGACGCCCTCCGACACGAGGAAGCCGGCCGCGAGTTCGACGTCGTGCCCGGGTGTGCGCATCGTGATCGCCAGGGGAGCGCCGCCGACCCGGATCTCGAGGGGCTCCTCGACGACGAGCGTGTCGCTGCGGCGACGGCTGCTCACCGTCTCGCCGTCGCGGGTGATCCGCACGACCGGACGGTGCACGGTGAGCCGGCCCACGGCGTCAGCCGCCGATCGCGTTCATACCGCGCGCGGGCTGCAGGAACGCGGGGTCGTTGATCGCGTGTCCCGGGAGCTTGCCGTGGATGCAGGATCGCAGCATCCGATCGACCCCCTCGTCGCGCGCACCGTCGGCCGATCCCCGAAGGATCGGCAGCAGGTCGTACTCGGTCGTCGAGAAGAGACAGTTGCGCAGCTGTCCGTCGGCCGTGAGGCGGAGCCGGTCGCAGTCCCCGCAGAACGGCGCGGTGACTGACGCGATCACGCCGACGGTGTGCGGGCCGCCGTCGAGGAACCAGCGTGCGGCGGGCGCTCCGGCCCGACCGGGCACGGGCGTCAGGTTCCAGCGCTCGGACAGCGCCGCGAGGATCTCATCCTGCGTCACCATGGTCGCGCGGTCCCACGTGTGGCCGGCGTCGAGGGGCATCTGCTCGATGAAGCGCATCTGCGCGCCGTGCGCGACCGCGAACTCCACCAGCTCGACGAGCTCGTCGTCGTTGACGTCGCGCATGGCCACCGCGTTGAGCTTGAGCGGTCGCAGGCCGGATGCCGCCGCCGCGGCGATTCCGTCGAGCACGTCGTCGAGCCGATCACGCCGGGTGAGGTCGCGGAACCGATCGCGGCGCAGGGTGTCGATCGAGATGTTCAGGCGGCGCAGGCCCGCGTCCGCCAGACCGGGAAGGAGCTCGCGCAGCCGGATGCCGTTCGTGGTCATCGCGATGTCGACCGGTCGCCCGTCGGGCGTGCGGAGGGCGGCCAGCCGGCGCACGACGTCGACGATGTCGGTGCGCAGCAGCGGTTCGCCGCCGGTGAGGCGGAAGGTGCTGACGCCGTCTGCCGCGGCGATGCGTGCGACGTCGACGATCTCGTCCACGGTCAGGATGCTCGACTTCGCGAGCCACTCGTTCCCCTGCTCGGGCATGCAGTACGTGCAGCGCAGGGAGCAGCGGTCGGTGAGCGAGATGCGCAGGTCTCGATGCACCCGGCCGTGCGTGTCGACGAGCGGATCGCCGGGGCGCGAGAGACCGGCATCCGCCGGCGCGGCGGGCCGAGGCATCCGCGGCGCGATGGTGACCG
This sequence comes from Microbacterium sp. SSM24, assembly GCF_025989145.1. Classification (NCBI taxonomy): domain Bacteria; kingdom Bacillati; phylum Actinomycetota; class Actinomycetes; order Micrococcales; family Microbacteriaceae; genus Microbacterium; species Microbacterium sp. SSM24. The sequence goes on from NZ_JAPDNQ010000001.1 coordinate 442,274, forward strand.
GGATCGCGGTCACGCGTCCGTCCTCCGCCGAGCCGAGCCTCTCGCCATGGTTCGAGGGTAATGCGCGGACGAGTGGGCGGGCCGCGGACGTGGGCATTATTCACGGCGCGGAGGGGTGCGCAAGGCGCTGATTGCTGGGAATCTGTGTGTCACCGTCGAGTCGCCAAGACACGCCGTGCGCTCGTCGCACCGTGCGGCGTGTTCTGGCGACTCGAGGGGAATCTCTGTGGTCTGACCACATGCTAGTGTGGTCGGACCACATGATCGGCTCGAGCGATCGGAGAACGCATCGTGGATCTGCTGGACCCCCTGCTGCTGGCCCGCTGGCAGTTCGGCCTCACGACGCTGTACCACTTCCTGTTCGTGCCGCTCACGCTCGGCATGGCGCTGACCGTGTCGATCTTCCAGACGGCCTGGTTCCGCACGGGCAACGTGAAGTGGCTGCACCTCACGCGCTTCTTCGGCAAGATCTTCCTGATCAACTTCGCGATGGGCGTGGTCACGGGCATCGTGCAGGAGTTCCAGTTCGGCATGAACTGGTCGGCCTACTCGCGGTTCGTCGGCGACGTGTTCGGCGCCCCGCTCGCCTTCGAGGGACTGATGGCCTTCTTCTTCGAGGCGACCTTCATCGGCCTGTGGATCTTCGGCTGGGATCGCCTGCCCAAGGCCCTGCACCTCGCGAGCATCTGGATCGCCACGATCGGCGCCTGGTTCTCGGCGTACTTCATCCTCGCCGCCAACGCCTTCATGCAGAACCCGCTCGGCTACAAGATGGCCGAGGACGGCTCGCGCGCCGAGATGACCGACTTCCTCGCCGTGCTCACCAACCCGGTGGCGCTCGCCGCCCTCCCGCACACCCTGTTCGCGGCGTTCATGATGACGGCGGGCGTGATCATCTCGATCTCGGCCTGGCAGCTCGCGCGCGGGCAGAACGTCGCGATGATGCGCTCGTCGCTCAAGTACGGCCTGTGGGGCATGATCGTCGCCTTCGCGGGCGTCGCGCTCTCGGGCGACCAGCTCAGCCTCGTCATGGTGTCGACGCAGCCGATGAAGATGGCGGCGGCCGAGGCGATGTTCGACAGTGCGTGCGGAGCGGATGCCTCGTTCTCGATCTTCACGCTCGGCACCCCCGACGGCTCGAGCGAGCTGTTCTCGATCCGCGTGCCGTACCTCCTCGCGTTCTTGTCGACCCACTCGCTGCAAGGGTGCGTCGAGGGCATCAACGACCTCAACGCGCTCTACACGACCGAGATGTTCCCGCAGTTCGCGGACCAGGTGGACGGCAACTTCGCTCCCGTCCTCTGGGTCACCTACTGGGCGTTCCGCTGGATGATCGGCCTGGGCGGCGTCGCAGCCCTCACGGCCGTCGTCGGCCTCTGGCTCACCCGCAAGAAGGCGAAGCGCGATGTGCCGCAGTGGGCGTGGAAGCTCGCGATCTGGGCGTGGCCGGCATCCATGTTCGCGATCCTCGTCGGCTGGGTCTTCACCGAGATGGGGCGCCAGCCCTGGATCGTGTTCGGTCTCATGCTCACGGAGGACGGTGTCTCGCCGAGCGTCCCCGGCTGGACGGTGCTGATCTCGCTCGTCGCCTTCACCCTCATCTACGCCGCGCTCGCCGTGGTGGAGATCGGGCTGATCATCAAGACGTCGAAGAAGGGACCCGATCCCCTGCCCGGACCCGACGATCCCGACCCGGGAGAGCTCGCGGTCGCCGACACCCCCACGACGGTCTACTAGGAGCGCGCCATGGACCTCGCATACCTCTGGTTCTGGATCGTCGGATTCCTGTTCGTCGGCTACTTCGTGCTCGACGGGTTCGACTTCGGCGTGGGCATGTCACTGCCGTTCCTCGGCAAGGACGACATCGGCCGCCGGCAGATCATCAACACCATCGGTCCCGTCTGGGACCTCAACGAGACGTGGATCATCGTCGCCGGCGCGTGCCTGTTCGCGGCATTCCCGGAGTGGTACGCAACGCTCTTCAGCGGGTTCTACCTGGCGCTGCTGCTCATCCTGCTCGCGCTGATCCTGCGCGGCGTCTCGTTCGAATACCGGCACCAGCGCGACAGCCTGCGCTGGAAGCGCGGCTTCGACACGATGATCGTCGTCGGCTCGGCCGTGCCCGCCCTGCTGTGGGGCGTCGCGGTCGCCAACATCGTGCAGGGCGTCCCGCTCGACGCGGACCACGAGTTCACCGGCTCGCTGCTCACGCTCCTCAACCCCTACGGGCTCCTCGGCGGGCTCACGACTCTGCTCCTCTTCTTCACCCACGGCGTGTACTTCGTCGCGCTGAAGACGGACGGCCAGGTCGCGGCCGACGCGCGGCGGCTGGCCTCGCGAGCGGGCATCGTCACGATCGTCGTGGCTGCGGCGTTCCTGATCTGGACGGTGGGGATGGCGTTCGCCGAAGGACGCGAGCTCGCGATGGCGACGGCGTTCCTGTCGGCGATCGCCGCGGTGCTCCTGATCGCGTCGTGGATCTCGAACGCCCGCGGCCGCGAGGGCTGGGCGTTCGGGTTCGGGGCGGCGACGATCGTCGCCGCCGTGCTGGCGGTGTGGTTCGCGCTCTTCCCGTTCGTCATGCCCTCGAGCACGGACCTCGCGAACAGCCTGACCATCGAGAACGCCTCGAGCACCGACTACACGCTGACGATCATGTCGTGGGCCGCGCTCATCTTCCTGCCGCTGGTGCTGCTGTACCAGGGCTGGACGTACTGGGTGTTCCGCAAGCGCGTGTCGCGGACGCGGATCGAGAAGGCCGCCGCGATCGTCCATTGAGTCCGACGTGCGGCGCCGGTCGGAGGCGCACGAGCGCGGTGGATAGGGTCGAAGCGTTGTGAACAGCGAATCGGAGAGCGCGGGGCCTCCCCGCCCGTCAGGCAAGCCCCTCGACCCTCGCCTGCTCCGCTACGCGAGCGCCTCGCGCGGCTTCTTCGTCGCGATCGGCGTGATCGCGGTCGCGCAGACGGCCGTGGTCGTCGCCTTCGCGTGGCTGCTGACGCGCGCGATCACGGGTGCGATCGACCGGATGCCGCTCGCCGACCTCGCCGCCACGCTCGGCGCGCTCGCCGCGGTGGTCGCCGTGCGGGCGGTCCTGCTGTGGGCGCGCGAGGCCGTCGCCGCGCGCGCAGCCGCGCGTGTGCAGACCCAGCTGCGGACGGCTCTGGTCTCGTCGGTCGGAGTCCTCGGGCCGGACTGGCTCGGCACCCGCAATTCGGCCCAGCTGGCCGTCACGGCGGGGCGCGGCCTCGACGCCCTGGAAGCGTACTTCGGCCGGTATCTGCCCCAGCTCGTGCAGACCGTCGTCGCCACGCCGATCATCGTCGCGGTGATGTGGTGGCAGGACTGGATCTCGGGGCTCACCGTCCTGCTGACCCTGCCCCTCATCCCGATCTTCATGGTGCTGATCGGCCTCGCCACGCGCACCGTGCAACAGCGGCAGTGGCGCACGCTGCAGCGTCTGGCGGCGCGTTTCGCCGACACGGTCCACGGTCTGTCGACGCTCAAGGTGTTCGGCCGGCAGCACCGGGCGGCGGCATCCATCGAGCAGGTCACCGGCGAATACCGCCGCGAGACGATGCGGGTGCTGCGCATCTCGTTCTTGTCGGGGTTCGCGCTGGAGTTCCTGGCGAGCATCTCGGTGGCGATCATCGCCGTCTCCATCGGGTTCCGCCTCATCGACGGCGCTCTCGCGCTGACGGTCGGGCTGTTCGTGCTGCTCCTCGCGCCCGAGGCCTACCTGCCGATTCGGCAGGTCGGCGTGCAGTTCCACGCGGCTGCCGAGGGTGTGGCCGCGACCGACGACGTGTTCGCCGTGCTCGACGCCGCGCGCGGCGCAGAGGCCGGCGGGCCGCAGGCATCGGTCGCCGCGCCGGGATCCGTGCTGCGACTGGCCGCCCTGCGTGTGCGACGCGGCGAGCGGATGCTGCCACCTCTCACCCTCGAAGCGGCGCCGGGGTCGGTGGTGCTCATCGAAGGGCCGAGCGGCGCGGGCAAGTCGAGTCTCTTCGCGGCGCTGCGGGGCGCCGCCCACTTCGAGGGCGAAGCGGTGTACGGGACCGCCGAGGTGAGGACCCTCGCCCCTTCCGCCTGGCTGGCGTGGGCCGGTCAGCACCCCGGCCTCGTCGCCGGTTCGATCGCAGCGAACGTGGCGCTGGGAGACGACGCCCCCGACGCCGGTTCGGTGCGGCGAGCGCTCGGCCTCGCGTGCGCGGGCGACCTCGATCCGGACCGCGAGCTGGGCGTGCAGGGAGCAGGACTCTCGGGCGGCCAGGCGCAGCGCGTCGCCGTGGCGCGGGCGTTCTACCGGCACCTGCGCGGGCGCGCGGCGGTGCTGGCACTCGACGAGCCGAGCTCTGCCCTCGACCCCGACACCGAAGCGGCCCTGTGGACCGGCGTCCGCGCCCTCGCCGACGGCGGAGCCGCCGTGCTGCTGATCTCGCATCGCACGAGCGCGCGCGCCATCGCCGACACGATCGTGCGTCTCGAGCCGACCGAGGTGAACGCATGAGCTCTCCCTCGACCGCGCGCACCACGCCCCCGACGACACCCGCGAGCGTGCTGCGCGGCGCCGTGCCCCCGGCACGACGGCTATGGCCCGCCCTCGCGTCAGGATTCGCCTCCGAGGCATCGGCCGTCGCCCTGCTCGCCGTGAGCGCGTGGCTCATCGTGCGCGCGAGCGAGCAGCCGCCCGTGCTCTACCTCTCGGCGGCGGTGGTCGGGGTGCGCTTCTTCGCGCTCTCCCGCGCCTCGTTCCGCTACCTCGAGCGGCTCACCGGACACGATGCGGCGCTGCGGCAGCTCGCGACGACCCGGGCATCGCTGGTGCGAAGACTCGTGCCGCTCGCGCCGGACGGCCTGTCGCACACGCGCCGCGGGTCCGTCCTCGGCGCACTGGTGGACGACGTCGACGATCTCCAGAATCTCCCCCTGCGCGTCGTGCAGCCGCTCGTGGCGTCGGCGACCGTCGCGATCGGCGCGGTCGTGCTGGTGGCGTTCGTGTGGTGGCCCGCTGCCCTCACGCTGCTCGCGTGCCTGATCGTGGCGGCCGTGGCGGCGACGCTGTGGGGATGGGCGGCGGGCGGCCGCGCGGAGCGCGAGATCGCCCCGCTGCGCGCGCGCCTTGCGGATGCTGTGCTCGACCACCTCGGGAGCCTCGACGTGCTCCTCGCCTACGGCGCTGAGGAGCAGAGCCGCGCCCGCATCGCCGACGCCGATTCCGCGCTCCGCCGCGCGGTCGTGCGCCGGTCGGGAGCGCAGGCCGGTACCGCGGCCGTCGTCTCGCTCGTCGCCGGTGCGGCATCGATCCTCGCCGTGCTCGTGGCGCTGCCGGGCGCGGCATCCGGAGCGCTCGACGGCCCGTCGCTCGCGGTGGCCGTCCTCGTGCCGATGGCGGTGTTCGAGGTGTTCGCGGCCGTGCCGATGGCGGCGTCGGCGTGGCGGCAGGTCCGGGCGTCGGCCGAGAGGATCTCCGGCGCGCTTCCCGACACGCTGCCCGACGGGCTCGTCGACGAGCGCGTCGCGGCGACCGGTGAGGCGCCGCCGCTCGGCGACGGCGTACGGCTGCGGGGCGCCTCGGTCCGCTGGCCGGGAGACGCGGACGTGGGCCTGCACGACGTCGACCTCGACATCCGCCCCGGCGAGCGCGTGCTCGTCATCGGTCCGAGCGGCGCCGGCAAGACGACGCTCGCCCACGCGCTCGTCCGATTCCTCGAGGTGGATGGCGCGTACGACCTCGGCGGTCGTCCGGCCCACGACCTCGCCGGCGACGACGTGCGCCTGACGGTGGGGCTGTGCGAGCAGCATCCGATGCTCTTCGACGAGGACATCCGCCAGAACCTGCTGTTCGCGCGCGACTCGGCCACCGATGCCGAGCTGGAGGCCGTCCTCGCCCGCGTCGGACTCGGCGACTGGCTGCGGGCGCGCGGCGGACTCGACGCGCGGGTCGGTGAGCGCGGATCGCTGGTGTCGGGCGGCCAGGCGCAGCGCATCGCGCTGGCACGCGGCCTGCTCCGCGGCTTCCCCGTGCTCGTGCTCGATGAGCCGACCGCGGGCGTCGACCCCGAGGCATCCGATGCGCTGCTCGTCGATCTTCTCAGCGCCGTCGAACCCGATCAGGCGGTCGTGCTGATCTCGCACGTGGCCGTGCCGCCGGCCCTCGTCGATCGTGTCGTTCGCATCGAGGCGGGCCGCGTGCGGTCCTGAGGCTCAGCCCGGGAGCCTCGTCTCACCGCGCCGCTTCCGCCGCGATGATGTCGGCCGTCGCACCGGGGTCCGCCGACGGATCGACCTGCTCGACCGACGGGGCCGGCCCGTCAGGACCCGGCGTCGTCGCCTGCGCCGCTGCGGCGATGCGGGTCGCCATTCCCGCGAAGATGAAGCCGTGGAAGGGCAGCACGGCGAACCAGTAGAGGCGTCCGGCGAGGCCCTTGGGGAAGAACACGGCGCGCTGGTCGTACCGCGACCCGTCCCCGTCGGCGGTGGCGCGCAGCTCGAGCCACGCGAGTCCGGGCACCTTCATCTCGGCGCGGAGCCGCAGCATCCGTCCCGGTTCGATCGCCTCGACGCGCCAGAAGTCCAGCGCGTCGCCGACCCCGAGTCGCGCGCGAGAACGGCGTCCGCGGGCGAGCCCGATGCCGCCGACGAGCCGGTCCATCCAGCCGCGCACCGCCCACAGGAACGGCGAGGAGTACCACCCGTTCTCGCCTCCGATCCCCTCGATGACCCGCCACAGCGCCTCGGGCGGCGCCGTGGTGTGCGCCGTGCGCGCGTCGGTGAAGACGGCGCGGCCCGACCAGTCCGGGTCGCTCGGGAGGGGGTCGCTCGGCACTCCGAGCACTTCGGAGTCCGCCCAGCTGGTCTCGACGGCGTCGCCGGCGACGCGGCCGAGGGCCAGCCGCACAGCCCGCCGGTAGGGCGTCAGGCCGTCGGCGGGCGGCGGGATCAGGTCGTCGATGTCGCGGTCCTTCATGACGCACTCGTTCTGCAGGGACTCGACGAGAGGACGGGCGATGGATGCCGGGATCGGCGTGACGAGGTTGACCCATAGCGATGCGAGCCGAGGCGTCAGCACCGGGAGGGACGCGATCGGACGCTGATGCAGTCCGGCCTCGACGGCGTACCCGTTCATCATCTGTCCGTAGCGCAGCACGTCGGGTCCGCCGATGTCGACCGCGCGGTTCACGTCGGGCGCGACGCGCGCTGCTCCGAGGAGGTAGTGCATGACATCGCGCACCGCGATCGGCTGGATGCGGTTGCGCACCCAGCGCGGGGCGGGCATGTAGGGCAGCACCTCGGTCAGATGCCGCACCATCTCGAACGACGCGGAACCCGAGCCGATCACGACGCCGGCCTGCAGCACGAGCGTCGGCACGCCGCTGCCGAGCAGCATCTCTCCGACCTCGACGCGCGAGCGCAGGTGGTCGGACAGCTCCACGCCGGACGGGTGTAGTCCGCCGAGGTAGACGATGCGTCGCACCCCGGCGTCCGACGCGGCGCGAGCGACGGTCGCGGCGGCGCGGCGGTCGGCCTCGGCGAAGTCCCTGCCCGCCGCCATCGAGTGGACCAGGTAGAAGACCACATCGACGTCGTCCATGGCGCGAGCGGCGGCGACGGCATCCGTCGCGTCCCCGGCGACGACGTCGACCCGGCTCCCCCACGTGAACGCCGAGACCCGGCCGGGTTCGCGCGCGAGCACGCGCACGTCGTATCCGGCGGCGAGGAGGCGGGGCACGAGGCGCCCGCCGATGTAGCCGGTCGCGCCGATCACCAGGGCGCGCGTCGCCGTGCCGTCATCCCGTGGGACGGCGGCGAGCTCCGGCTCGCGACCGGTGGGTGCCGAGAGGTCCTCCATGCTGGCAGGCTACGCGCGCCCCCGAGATCGGCGAAGGGGTTGACGCGGAGCCCCGAGACGCGTCAGGAGAGCGTCATTCCGAATGCGCCGGGCCCGTCGGGCGAGGGCAGCGGCGCGAAGCCGACCCGCGGATAGAACGCGATGGCGCCCGCGTTGTCGGGCGACGCGACGAGGTGCAGCCCGGCGACCCGCTGCCGCCGCAGCTCAGCCACGAGGGTGCCGATCAGGCGTCGGCCCAGCCCGTGACCCTGCGCCTCCGGCAGGAGGTCGATGTGCAGGTGCGCGGGGTACTCGGCGCCGAACGACACGGCTTCCGTGCCGCGACGGTAGGCGTAGAGCAGGATGCCGTCCTGCCGTGTGACCTCGGATGCCGGCCGGGGCCACCGGGTCCCGTGCCGGGGCCACCATTCGGCGCGGAACCATTCCTCGAACGCCGCCGTGTCCGGCGCGGCGACGACGTAACCGACGACGCGGTCGTCCTCGGTCTCGACGACGAAGGCGAGGTCGGGGTGGCGGGCGACGTAGGGCAGCACGAAGATCTCGGCCCACAGGTCGTCGTCGTCGAGGACTCCGGTGCCGTCGGCTCCGGCATCCGCCGTCTTCAGGCAGATCTCGGCGAGCGCCGGCTCATCGCCGGGTCGGAAGGGGCGGATGCGCATCCGATGAGTCTAGGAGCGCCGCTCAGGGCTCCGCTCGAGGTATCGCGACGAATCGCACCGCCGGCGCAGGGATGCGCAGCCTCACGAAGACTCCGGGAGCGAGTCCGAGGTCGAGCGCGGTGTCGGCCGGCACATCCACCGCGACCTCGGGCTCGGCCGTGCGCACCCGCACGCCGGCCGGAGTCTGCTCGAGCCGCATCACGCGAGCGATCCACTCCCCGTGGCGGGACGTCGGCTCGAGCCGGGTGACGCCGGTCCAGGTCTCGGCCGGGACGGACGCGATCTCGACCGACGACGGCCGGAACACCGCCGCCACCTCGGTGCCGCCCGGGAGATCGGATGCCGCGCCCGTCGCCGCGAGAACGAGCGGACCCTGCACCCAGTCTCCGGATCCGGTCGATCCGGCGACGCGGTTCAGACCCGCGACCGCCGCAGCGAACCGGGTCGCCGGCGCAGCGAGCACCTGCCGTACCGGCCCGGACTGCGTGACGCGCCCGTCCTCGAGGACGACCAGGCTGCTCGCGAGCGACACCGCGTCCACCGCGTCGTGCGTGGCGACGATCGCGGTGGTGTGCGTGGCGGCGAGCTGGTGATGCAGAAGCGCACGGATGTCGGCGGCGGTCTCGGTGTCGAGCGAGGTCAGGGGTTCGTCGAGGAGCAGCGCGGCCGGCGAGGTCGCGAGCGCACGGGCCAGGGCGACGCGCTGCTGCTGCCCGCCCGAGAGCTGGGCGGGGCGCCGGTCGCCCATACCGTCGAGACCGACCCGCCACAGCCATTCGTCGGCCTCCCCGAGGGCACCGGGCTTGGCGACGCCGCGCACCCGCAGCCCGAACGCGACGTTCTCGTGCGCCGTCAGGTGCGGGAACAGCCGAGGCTCCTGCCCGAGCAGCACGATGCCCCGCTGCGACGGCGTCGTGCGCACGCGCGGTCGCGGCGCCCGGTCGAGCTCGCGATCCCCGAGCCGGATGTGCCCTTCGCCGAGGTCGACGAGCCCCGCGAGGGCCCCGAGCAGCGTCGACTTCCCCGCCCCGCTCGGTCCCATCACAGCCACGACCTCGCCGGCGGCCGCGCTCACCGCGGCGTCGAGCCGGAACGCGCCGCGCTCCACGACGACGCGGGCATCCAGCCCCACCCCGGTCATCGCTGCGCCTCGGGACGCCAGGCGCGCACGAGCAGGAGCACGCCGACCGCTGTCACCAGGAGGAGCAGCGACAGCGCCACGGCCGTGCCCTGCGAGACGCCGGCGCCGTTGAACGCCGTGTAGATCGCGAGCGGCATCGTCTGCGTGACGCCCGGCGCGTTGCCCGCGAACAGGGCGGTCGCGCCGAACTCGCCGATCGTCCGCGCGAAGCACAGGACGATGCCGGCGACGAGCCCGGGAGCCGCGAGCGGCAGCGTGACGCGACCGAGGATCGTCCATCGATCGGCCCCGAGAGCGGCAGCGGCCTGCTCGTAGCCGACGCCGGTCGTCCGCAGCGATCCCTCCAGTGCCAGCACCAGGAACGGCAGGGCGACGAACGTCTGCGCCAGCACGACGGCCGTCGTGGTGAACGGGATGCGCAGCCCCCATTCGGCGAGGATGCCGCCGAGCCAGCTCGTGCGACCGAAGAGGAACAGCATCGCCACGCCGCCGACCATCGGCGGCAGAACGAGCGGCACGGTGACGAGCGCGCGGAGCACGGCGGAAGCCCGGGGACCACTGCGTGCGATGAGCAGAGCGAGCGGTACACCGAGCACCACGCACACCGCGGTGGCCATGAGGCCCGTGGCGAGCGAGAGACCGAGCGCGGACAGCGCCTGCGGCGAGGTCACGTCGGTCCACAGGGTCGACCAGTCGACGCGCAGCACCAGCGCGGTGAGCGGAAGCGCGAGCAGCGCGAGCCCGAGCAGCGCCGGGACGGCGAGGATGCGCGGCACGAAACCGACGCGATCGCCGCCCGCGATCACGGCGCCCCGAAGCCGAAGCCGTCGAGCAGGGTGCGACCCTTCTCCGAGAGGACGAACTCCACGAACGCCGCGGCGGCGGCCGGGTTCCCGGAATCCGAGAGCGCCGCGATCGGATAGTGGTTGACGACGTCGTCGGCGCCTGCCGCATCGATCGACTCGACATCGTCGCGGCCTTGTACGTCGGTGACGTAGACGAGCCCGGCATCCGCCTCCCCGGCGGCGACCTTCGTCAGCACGGCGGTGACGTTCTGCTCGAGGCTCGCGGGCGTCACGGTGACGCCGTCGTCGTCGAGGAGGGTCTGCGAAGCCGCGCCGCACGGGACCTCCGGCGCGCACAGCACCACGGTGAGACCGTCGTCGCCGAGGTCCTCGACGGACTCGACGCCGCCCGGATTGCCGGCGGGCACGGCGATGACGAGCGTATTCGAGGCGAACAGTTCGGGCGCCGTCGCAAGACCGGCATCCACGACCTTCTGCATGTTCTTCTCGTCGGCGGACGCGAACACATCGGCGGGTGCGCCCTCGATCAGCTGCGTGGCGAGGGTGCTCGATCCGTCGTACGAGATCGGCAGCACCTCGAGCTGCGGATGCCGCGCCTCGAACTGCGTCGCGAGCTCGTCGAACGCGGTGCCCAGCGACGCGGCGGCGTAGATCGTCAGCTCGCCCGTGAGCTCCTCGGTGACCGCCGGCTCGGAAGGCCCGGGAGACACCGGGCCCGCGGGCTCGTCGCCCTCCGCCGCGCAGCCGGCGACGGCCAGCGCGCCGGCGATCAGGGCGGCGATGAGGACGGGCCGTCGCGGCATCGTCAGCTCCTCGGCGTTTCGACGATCACGGTGGTGGCCTTCACGACGGCGACGGCGAGCGAGCCCACCGCGAGACCGAGGTCGTCGGCGGCCTCGGCCGACATGAGCGACACCACGCGGTGCGGACCGGCCTGGATGTCGATCTGCGCCATGAGCCCGTCCCGCTGCACGCGCGTGACCAGGCCGACGAAGCGGTTCCGGGCGCTCGAGACGAGGTCTCCCCCGTCGGCGGGCGCCGCCGCCAGCTCGACGGCACGAGCGGCGAGCGCGTCGCCGGGGACCTCGGCGGGCGTCGAGCCCGTGGTGGGAAGCGCTCCGGCGTCGATCCACCGGCGCACGGTGTCGTCGCTCACGCCGAGGAGACGCGCGGCCTCGGCGATCTTGTAACTCGGCATGCTCGCACGATATCACCGCAGATTCGGCCCCCGGGCCGTTGTATCTCCGCGCATGCGGATCATGACGACGCATCGATCCCGACCCTCCGTCCGCGCAATACCCTGGACCCATGCCGATTCCGCCGCTCGTCGAGCCCGTCGCGGCCCTCGCCGACGACGAGGTCGCGCGTACGGCCCGCCACGCGAGCCTCGCCGGTTTCGGCGAGACGGCGCAGCGCCGGCTCGCCGCCGCCCACGTCGCGATCGTGGGGGCCGGCGGACTAGGCTCCCCGACCGTGCTGGCCCTCGCCGCCGCCGGCGTCGGCACGCTCACGGTGATCGACGACGACGAGGTCGAGGCATCCAATCTCCAGCGCCAGGTGATGCACCGCGTCGCCGATGTCGGGCGGCCCAAGGTGGACTCCGCTCGCCGCGTCGCCGAAGATCTCGCCCCGCGGACCGTCGTCCACACCGTCCGCGCGCGGCTCACGCGCGGCAACGCGACCGCGCTGCTGTCGGGCGCGCACGTCGTGGTCGACGGCACCGACACGTTCGAGACGCGCGCCGCGGTCGCCGCGGCCTGCGAGCGGCTGGGCGTGCCGCTCGTGTGGGGCGTCGTGCAGGAGTTCCACGCGCAGGCGACCGTGTTCTGGTCGGCGCCCCCGCAGGGGTACCCGGCGATACGGCTGTCGGACCTCTACCCGCCCGAGTCCGTCGGTGACGTGCCGTCGTGCGAACAGGTCGGCGTGCTCGGACCCCTCTGTCTGCAGGTCGGCGCACTGCTCGCGACCGAGACGGTCAAGCTCGTCACCGGTGTCGGCGAGCCGCTCCTCGGCCGGGTCATCGTGATCGACGCCCTGCGCGGGCGCACCGATGAGATCCCGCTGCGCCCGGCCCGCGCCTCGACCCCCATCGCGACCGGCACGGATCCCGTGCCGCAGGTCGACCTCGACGCCGCGATCGCCGCGCAGGCCGCCGGTGCCACCCTCCTCGACGTGCGGGAACCGCACGAGACCGCGACCGGAGTCCTGCCGGGCGCGATCGAAGTCCCGCTCGCACGGCTGCTCGCAGAACCGGCCCTCGCCGGCGACGGCCCGGTCGTCGTGGTCTGCAAGGTCGGCGTGCGCGCGGAGCGTGCGGCCAGGGCCCTGCGCAGCGCGGGGATCGAGGCATCCGTCCTCGCCGGAGGCATGGACGCATGGGCCTCGGCGCTGCGTGAGCGGTCGCACGCGTGACGACCGACGGCCTCGTCTCGATCGAGGACCACCTCGCGGCGGTGCTGGCCGCGACGACGCTCGTCGACGCCGTGACCGTGCCGGTCGCCGCGGCGCGCGGGCGCACGCTCCGTGAACCCGTGCGGGCGGCCGTCGACATCCCCGTCTTCGACAATTCCGCGATGGACGGCTTCGCGGTGCGCTTCGCCGACGTGGCGGATGCCGCGGCCGACGCCCCGGTGACGCTGCGGGTAGTCGCGGACCTGCCCGCGGGGACGGCGCTCGACCCCGCCCTCCGTCCGGGCGAGGCGGCCCGCATCATGACGGGCTCCCCCGTCCCGTCCGACGCGACGGCGATCGTCCCGTTCGAGGACACCGCAGGCGGCCTCGCGGACTCGCTCGGGAGCATCCGGGTGCTGCGCGCCCCGCGCGGCGCCGGCGTCCACGTGCGCCGGCGGGCCGACGACGCCCGCGCGGGCGACGAACTGCTGCCCGCGGGCACGCTCCTCGGCCCCCTCCAGCTCGCCGCGGCGGCTGCCGCCGGCGTCGCCGAGGTCGTCGTGAGCCGGATGCCGCGGGTCGCCGTCGTCTCCACGGGGTCGGAGCTCGTCGCGCCCGGCACGCCACTGGAGCGCGGCCAGATCCCCGAATCCAACGGCGAGCTCCTCGCCGGTCTGGCGGCGGAGGCCGGAGCAGAGGTCGTTCTGCGCCTGAGCGTCAGCGACGACGGCGATGGCCCGCGCGAGGCCGTGGCGGCCGCGGAGCTGCTCGGCGCCGACGTCGTGGTGTTCTCCGGCGGGGTGAGCGCGGGTGCCTACGAGGTCGTCAAGGGCACGCTCGGCGACGTCATGGCCTTCCCTAAGCTGCGCATGCAGCCCGGCAAGCCGCAGGGCTTCGGCCGCACCCCCGGCGGCACCCTCCTGTTCGGACTGCCGGGCAACCCGGTGAGCGCGGCCGTCTCGTTCGAGGTGTTCGCGCGCCCGGCGCTGCTGCAGATGCAGGGCCGCACCGCACTGTCGCGTCCCGTGCTGCGTCTGCCTGCCGCGACGGGCTGGCGCACCCCGCCGGGCCGCACTCAGTACCTGCCCGTCACGATCGACCGCACCGACCCGTCGGCCTGGCGCGCGGTTCCCGCCACGGGCGGCGGCTCGCATCTCGCGGGCGGGCTCGGCCGCGCCGAGGCGTACGCGATCGTGCCGGACGACGTCGCAGCGGTCGAGGCGGGCGACGCGGTCGATGTCATGCTGATCACATGAGCTTCACGCACCTCGACGACTCCGGCCACGCGCGCATGGTGGATGTCACGCAGAAGCAGCCGACCGTCCGATCGGCGACGGCGCGCGGATTCGTGCGGTGCTCCCCCGAGGTCGTCTCAGCCCTTCGGGACGGCACCGTGCCGAAGGGCGACGTGCTCGCGGTGGCGCGGATCGCCGGCATCCAGGCGGCCAAGCGCACCCCGGACCTCCTGCCGCTGGCGCACGTCATCGGCGTGCACGGCGCGGTCGTCGACCTGGCGATCGAGGACGACGGCGTCGCCGTCGAGGCGACGGTGCGCACGGCCGACCGCACCGGCGTCGAGATGGAGGCGCTGACCGCCGTCTCGGTCGCGGCCCTCGCCGTGGTCGACATGGTGAAGGCGCTCGACAAGGCCACCTCGATCGAGCGCGTGCGCATCGTCGCGAAGGCCGGCGGCAAGAGCGGCGACTGGGTTCGCGCCGACGAGGCGTGACGGCATGACCGACCTGGGTGCGATCCTGCTCGCCGGCGGTCGCGCCTCGCGCGTGGACGGCGCAGCGAAGCCCCTGTTCGACGTGGGCGGCACGACCCTGCTCGCCACGGCCGTGAAGGCGGCGACGGATGCCGGAGCCCGCCCGCTCACCGTGGTGGCACCGGTCCTCGACCCCGCGCTCCCCGTCGAGTGGGTGCGAGAGGACCCGCCGTTCGGCGGACCCGCGGCCGCCGTCGTCGCGGCGCTCGACGCCTGGCCGCGCGACGCCGATCCGGAGTGGACACTCCTCCTGGCGTGCGACCTGCCCGGCGCCGGCGCGGCCGTCAGGCGCGCCCTCGGCGGCCTGCCGCTGCTGCCGAACGACACCGACGGCCTGTGCCTCGGCGACGCGACGAGCCGACCGCAATGGCTGACAGGCGTCTACCGCACGCGCGCACTGCGGGAGGCGGCATCCGCTCTCCCCGACCGCGGGCGCGATGCGTCGGCCCGCGCCCTCCTCGCCGACCTGGCGATCGCGGTCGTCGCGGCCCCCGCCGAGCTCACGCGCGACGTGGACACGTGGGAGGATCTGGAGGAGGCGCGGGCCCGCGCCGCGCACGAGGAGGCGTCATGAGCGATCCGTCCCGCACCCTTCCCCCCGAGGCGCTCGACGCGTGGGCTGCGGCGCTGCGCGAGCGGTTCGCGCTCGCGGAAGCCGACGTCCCCGTCGCCGCGGTGCTCGACCTGACCCGTGACGTCGCGAACGGGGTCGCGCGGCCCGCAGCCCCGCTCGGCGCGTTCGTCGCCGGACTCGTCGCCGGGCGCGCTGGCACCGACCCCGCCGAGGTGCGCGCAGCGCTGGCCGCGGTGGCGGCGCTCGCCGAGACGTGGGACGCGTAGTGGCGGTCGTCCGCTACTTCGCCGCCGCCCAGGACGCCGCCGGGCGAGACACCGAGCGGCGCACCGAGACGACCCTCGGCGAGCTGCGCCGCGCGGTCGCGACCGAGTATCCCGGTCTCGGCGGCATCCTGCCCCGCTGCGCCGTGCTCGTCGGAGGCTCGCGCGTCGGCGACGACACCGCTCTGGACGCCGACGACCTCGTCGACGTGCTGCCGCCCTTCGCCGGGGGCTGAGGGTCAGCCGCCGAGGCCGAGCCAGGTGGCCGTTCCGTCGGACTCGACCTGACGCTTCCACACCGGCAGTCCGGTCTTGATCGTCTCGATGACGGCGCGGCACACCTCGAACGCCTCCGCCCGGTGCGCCGCCGCCACCGCGATGACCACGGCGGCGTCTCCGACCTCGAGCCGACCCACGCGGTGCGACACGGCCACCAGGGCACCCGTGCCGCCCACCGCGTCCTCGGCGATACGGCGCAGCGCCGCCTCGGCGTCGGGATGCGCGGAGTACTCGAGCGCGACCACCGGGGTCGCGGCATCCGGATCGTGATCCCGAACGCGCCCGACGAAGGTCGTCACCGCGCCCGCCGCCGCGTCGTCGACGGCGGCCAGGTGCGCGTCGAGATCGAGGGGCTCGGCGCTGATCGCCGCGAGACGCACCGGCATCAGTGGTCGCCCCCGCCGAGCTGGTCGAGCACGTGCCCGGCGACCGACAGCAGCACCGGCATCCCCGACGCGACACCGCGCGGAGAGCCGGGGAGGTTCAGGATCAGCACGCCGTGAGGATCGGCGACGCCCGCGATCCCGCGCGTGAGCATTCCGGCGGGCTTCTCTGCGGCGCCGCGACGGCGGAGCTCCTCGGCGATGCCGGGGACCTGTCGCGTGATCACCCGCAGCGTGCCCTCGGGGGTCTCGTCCCGCGGCGCGACACCCGTTCCGCCGGTCGTCACGATGAGCTTCACCCCCGCGAGGATCTCGGCGTTGAGCGCGCGCTCGACGCTTTCGGCGCCATCGGGCACCACGACCGCATCGGAGCACTCGAAGCCCGCCTCGCGCAGCGCCGCCACCGCGACGGGGCCGCTCTCGTCGGGACGCTCACCCCGGGACGATCGGTCCGAGACGGTGATGACGGCAGCGCGGGTCATGCCCCCAGCCTAGAGATCGCCCGCCGAGCCCGGGCCGTCGCTCAGCGGCGACCGGTGCCGAAGATCCCGCGGATGACACCGCCGAGGATCGTCTGGGTCGACTTCGAGTTGAGGATCTGCTCGATCGGCGACTTCTGTGCGCTGCGCGACGTGCGGGTGGTTCCCTGCGTCTTCTTGAGCAGCCGCTCGTACTCCTGCTGAGCCTTCTTGTCGGCCGCGGCCTGCGCCTTGTCGATCGCGGCCCGCTGCTTCGCGAACTCGGCGTCGGCCTTCGCTTTCGCGAGCGCCGCCTCTTCCGCCGCCGCCGCGTCGTCGGCCGCCTTCATCTTCGCCGTGAGGATCTCGCGCGCGGACTCGCGGTCGATCGCCGTCCCGTACTTCGCCAGGAGCGGGGATGCCTTCACGGCGGCGTCGATCGCCGGGTCGGGCGTCGGCGACATGAGGCCCTGCGGCGCGCGCAGGCGCGTCCACGCGACGGGGGTCGGCGCTCCCTTCTCGCTCATCACGGTGACGATCGCCTCGCCGGTGCCCAGCTCCTGCAGCGTGCGCTCGAGGTCGTAGCCGGACTTCGGGTACGTGCCAACGGTCGCGCGCAGCGCCTTCGCGTCATCGGGCGTGAACGCGCGCAGCGCGTGCTGCACGCGCGAACCGAGCTGCGCGAGCACGTCGGACGGCACGTCCTTCGGCGTCTGCGTCACGAAGAACACGCCCACGCCCTTCGAGCGGATGAGCCGCACCGTCTGCACGATGGCCGACAGGAAGTCCTTGGAGGCGTCCTTGAAGAGCAGATGCGCCTCGTCGAAGAAGAACACGAGCTTCGGCTTGTCGAGGTCGCCGACCTCGGGGAGGATCTCGAACAGCTCCGCGAGGAGGTACATCAGGAAGGTCGAGAACAGCGCCGGCTTGTCGACGACGCCGGGCACCTCGAGGAGGCTGATCACCCCGCGACCATCGGCAGCCACGCGCAGGAAGTCGGTGACCTCGAACTCCGGCTCGCCGAAGAACACGTCCGCTCCGTCGTCGGCGAACGTGATCAGCTCGCGCAGGATCACTCCGGCGGTCGCGGCCGAGAGCCCGCCGAGCTCCTTGAGCTCTGCCTTGCCCTCCTCGCCGGTCAGATACGTCAGCACGGCGCGCAGGTCCGAAAGGTCGACCAGCGCAAGACCCTGCTGATCGGCGTAGTGGAACACCAGGCCGAGACTCGACTCCTGCGTGTCGTTGAGCCCGAGCACCTTGCTCAGCAGGAGCGGGCCGAACCCCGAGACCGTCGCCCGCACGGGTACGCCCTTGCCGATGCCCCCGAGTGCGAAGTACTCGGTGGCCGACGCCTCGGGCTTCCAGTCCTGCCCGATCGCCTGCGTGCGCGCGAGCAGCTTCTCGCTCGGCTCACCCGGCGTTGCGACGCCCGACAGGTCGCCCTTGATGTCGGCCGCGAACACCGGCACGCCCTTCGCGGCGAGCTGCTCGGCGAGGCCCTGCAGGGTGCGCGTCTTGCCCGTGCCGGTCGCGCCGGCGACGAGCCCGTGCCGGTTCATCATGCCGAGAGGGATGCGCACCTGCGCGGCAGGCACTGGATCGCCGTTGACCACCGCGCCGAGATCGAGGGTGGCACCCTCGAAGCTGTACCCCGCGGTGATCCTGTCGATGTCGGCCGCGGTGAGCGGGCCCTCGTGCGTCGTCGAGGGAGCGGGCTGCGCCGTGGCGGCCGGCGCTTCGGCGGGGGTGGCCGCTTCGGGCACGACCTCGGCGGGTGCGGCATCCGGCGATCCCGCGGCAGCCTTTGCCTTCGCGGCCTCGGCCTGCGCGGCAGCGAGCGCGGCCTTCGCCTGTGCGGCTTTGAGCTGTGCTTCGGCGGCCTCCGCCTCGGCGGTGAGCCGGGCGAGTTCCGCCTCGGCTGCTGCGACGGCGGGATCGGGCGTCTCGGGCGCGGTCATGCCGCTCAGCCTAGCGAGGCCGCTTTCTCGACCGCACGGGCCTTCTCGCGCGCCATCGGCACGGCGAAGGCCGCCGCCACCAGCAGTGCCGCGCCCGCTCCGAGCAGCGCTCCGCCGACGGTGTCGCTCAGCCAGTGGGCGTGGAGGTACGTGCGGCTGAACGCCATGAGCACCACCCAGACGGCGCCGACGACGGCCACCCACACGCGCGGGAAGATGACGAAGAGGGCCACGGCGAGCGTCGTGGCATTGGCCACATGCCCCGACGGGTATGAACCGTGGTCGGTCACGACGATGATGTCCTCGGGGCGGACCCGGCCGAAGAGATGCTTGAGCGCCTGCACGCCGCCGGCCGACACCGCCTCCGCGGCGAGGAAGTACGCCGCTGCCCACGGCCGCCGAACGACGATCAGCGCGACGGCGCCGCCGATGGGCACGGCGAGCACCCCGAACCAGCCTCCGCCGAGCCAGTTCATGACGCGGGAGAACCCGGTGAGGACCGGCGAGTACCACTCGGCGACGAGCGCGTTCCACCAGGTGTCGATCGCGAACGGCGTCTCGCCGCGCGTGAAGATCCAGAAGCCGAGCCCGCAGGACAGGGCGACCAGCACGAGGCCGGTCACGAGGTAGCCGATCGCGGGGCCCCGTCCCGGCTTCCGCTCGTCGCTCATCGCCCTATTGTGCACGGCTGTGGGCGAGAACGGGCCGGATCGTCACGCGCGCCCGCACATCGAGGGCATGATGTCGGAATGAGCAGCGTCACCGATGCCGTCCGCGCCGTGATCGCGCCGTTGACCCGCACGCGCGTGTTCCGGCGCTTTCTCGGGCCGCTCCTGCTGCCCCCGCTCGAGCGGGTCGTCACGTGGCTGTCTCACGGTCGCGTCCAGGTGAGCGGGCTGCTGGTGCCGTCGCTCGTGCTGCACACGCTCGGCGCGAAGTCCGGCGAACCGCGCGATGCGCCGCTCATGTACTGCCCCGACGGTCGGGGACGCGCGATCGTCGCGGGGACGAACTTCGCCGGGGCGCGGCATCCGGCATGGACGGCCAACCTGCTCGCGCATCCGGATGCCGAGATCACCGTGCGGGGTGTGCGCATGCCCGTCCGGGCGAGCCCGGTCCCTGACGACGAGCGCGACGCCGTCTGGGCGCGCATCGAGCGGCAGTGGCCGGGGTACCGCAACTACGAGCGGCAGTCCGGACGCACGGTGCGGCTGTTCCGGCTGCAGCCGGTGCGGGCGCGGGAAGTGAGCCGATGAGCGTCGTCGACGTGGTGCGCGCCGTGATCGCGCCGGTCACGCGCACGTCCTGGTTCCGGTGGTTCGCGCGGACCGGGCTCCCGCCGGTCGAACGATTCCTGTCGCGGATCACCGGCGGCCGCGCGCAGCTGACCGCCTTCCTCGTGCCGTCGCTCGTGCTCCACACGGTCGGCGCCAAGTCCGGCGTACCGCGCGACGCCCCGCTGATGTACACGGCCGACGGCCGGGGCCGTGCCCTCGTCGCCGGCACGAACTGGGCCGGGGCGCGGCATCCGGCGTGGACGGCCAACCTGCTCGCACATCCGGATGCCGAGATCACCGTGCGCGGGCGCCGTATGGCGGTGCGCGCGATCCCGGTGCCGGACGACGAGCGCGAGGCCGCGTGGGCGATCATGGAGGCGCAATGGCCCGACTACCGGGAGTACGAGCGCGACTCCGGCCGGACGGCTCGCATCTTCGTGCTGCAGCCCGTGAAACGGCCCGACTGAGTCAGGGCGCGAGTCGCTCGACCGTGCGCGGGCGCACGATGAGCCACAGGGACAGCACGCCGATCACGGCGCAGCCGGCCATGACGACCGCCATCGTGGTCGCGGTGATACCGGATCCGGCGGAGATCCATCCGACGAGCGGCGTGATGATCCCCGCGACGCCGAAGTTCGACGCCCCGATGATCGACTGCGCGGTCCCCGCGGCCTTTCCGTGCCGGTCGAGCGCGAGCACCTGCACGCACGGGAACGTGAACCCGCACGCGGTCATGAAGACGAAGAGCGGCACGATGGTGCCCCAGAGTCCGAGTCCGAGCTGGTCGGTGACGATGATGGCGGATGCTGCCACGACGAGCACCGCGGTCGACCAGGCCATCACCCACTGGGGCCCGTAGCGCGCGGCCAGCCGCGCGGCGACCTGCACGCCGAGCACGACGCCGAGCGAGTTGGCGGCGAAGAGCAGGCCGTACTGCTGCGGGTCGAAGCCGTAGGTCTGCTGGAACAGGAACGACGACGCCGACAGGTACGAGAACAGGCCGCTGAAGGTCATGCCGCCGATGATGAGCACGCCGACGAAGACGCGGTCCGTCAGCACGCTGCGATAGCGCTGCCATACCGTCGTCGTGCCCTTCTCGCTGCGGCGAGCGGACGGGAGGGTCTCGGGGATGAAGATCGCGGCCGCGACGAGCATCACGCTTCCGTAGACGCCGAGCACGACGAAGATGCCGCGCCAGGGCATGACCAGCAGCAGCGCCGACCCGACGAGCGGCGCGAGCACGGGGGCGACGCCCGACACGAGCGCGAGGCGCGAAAGCATCACGACCAGGCGGCGCCCGCCGAAGAGGTCGCGCACGACGGCCGCCGCGATCACGCCGCCCGCGGCCGCACCGGCGCCCATGAACACCCGGGCGAGCGAGAGCAGTTCGAGGTTGGGGGCGAGCGCGGCGGCGACGCTCGCCACGACATGCAATGCGGTGACGGCCAGCAGCGGCACCCGGCGGCCGACCTTGTCACTCAGCGGCCCGACGACGAGCTGACCGAGCGCGAAGCCGACCATCGTGCCGGTGAGCGTGAGCTGGATCGCGGTCGCGGTCGTCTGGAACTCCGACTCCAGCACCGGGAACGCCGGCAGGTACAGATCGATCGTGAACGGCCCGAGCGCGGTCAGCGCGCCGAGCAGCACGATGTAGAGCACGCGGCGGCGGTGCGGAATCGAGTCGCCGGGGTGCAGGACGATCGGCGCGGTGGCCGGGTTCGGCCCGAGCGTGCGGATCGCGCCCGTGGACGACGGGTGCGCAGCGGTGTCGCCTGCGGCGGGACGCTGGGTGGGGATGGAGGCGGTGTCGAGCAACGTGGGATCTTCTGTTCGGCGGCGATGCGGGAGGCGTCGACGCCGGTCATCCGGCTCAGGCGCGCACTGTGGGGGAAAATCGAATCGATTCGACGTTCATTGTATCGGATGCTTCCGCCCCACCCGCAACGCCAGGAGCACTCACTCGCCAAGACACGCCGGGATCGCGCACCCGCTCGCGGCGTGTCTTGGCGAGTCGAGATGCCGACGTTCAGTGGGGTACTGTCGGCGCCTTCCCAGACCGCCTCTCATGCGCTCGCATAGGATTGTCGTGTCCTGTCCCCTGCCCGCGGACCGCAAGACGCGCCACGCCGGGTGCCCGAGCCGAGATCACGATCATGACCCCGACACCCCCGAGCCCCACCGACAAGCGAGCGAGCGGAAACCCCGCCAAGCAGGCCGAGATCAACCTCACCATCAAGCAGCAGCGCGAGCAGAAGCGCCAGGAGAAGCTGGCCGAGTACCAGAAGCAGCTGGCCAAGCGCCGCCGCAGCAAGCTCGTGTGGTGGGTGGTCGGCATCACGGCCGCCGTCGTCATCATCGGCCTCATCGTCGCGTCGATCGTGTTCGCACCCGCGCCGCCGAAGGCCTACACGCCCGGCGGCGAGGGCGTCGAGATCGAGGGCGTCCAGACGTACGAGAACGAGACCCAGCACGTCGAGGGCACGGTCGACTACGAACAGTCGCCGCCCGCCGGCGGACCGCACAACGCGGTGTGGCTGAACTGCGGCATCTACGACCAGCAGGTGCCGAACGAGAACGCCGTCCACTCCCTGGAGCACGGCGCCGTGTGGGTCACGTACAACCCCGACGACATCTCGGGAGAGGACCTCGAGACGCTCGAGAGCCACCTGCCCGACACCTACGTCGTCCTCTCGCCCTACGAAGGCCTCGACGCGCCGATTGCCCTGACGAACTGGAACCACCAGCTCAAGGTCGATTCGGCCGACGACGAGCGCATCTCGCAGTTCTTCGAGGAGTACTGGCGCAGCGCCGACGTGCCCGAGCCCGGCGCCGCGTGCACCGGCGCGCTGGACGCACCCGGCAAGCGCTGATCCGGCCATGACCGACGAGCCGACCCCCACCGCGCCCGGCCGGCGCTGGTGGGTGGTCGCGCTCGTGCTCCTCGCGATCGCCGCACTGGCTTTCGCGATCGGCAGGTTCTCGACCTTCGGCGCCCAGAGCCAGGGCAGCGCGCCCGCCACGACCTCGCCCGAGGCCGGATTCTCCCGCGACATGCAGGTGCACCACGCGCAGGCCATACAGATGGCCATGGAGATCTACCGCAAGACCGACGACCCCGAACTGCGCGTGCTCGCCTACGACATCGCGACGGGCCAGGCGGCCCAGCGCGGTGAGATGTACGACTGGCTCGTGAAGTGGGGTCTGCCGCAGAGCGGCGAGCCGATGATGTCGTGGATGAGCGGGGCGGGCGACGGTCACGCCCACGGCGGCACGTCCGATGAGCCGCTGACCGAAGAAGAGGCGCACGCGGCGATGGGCATGGCGACCGGCGAGGAGCTCGCCGCGCTCGAGGATGCGACCGGCCAGGAGGCGGACTGCCTCTTCCTCGAGCTCATGATCCGCCACCACGAGGGGGCGATCCCGATGGCGGAGGCGCTCCTCGAGCTCGGCTCCGATCCGCGCGCGCTGCAGGTCGCTCAGGCCATCAAGGACGGTCAGACGGCCGAGATCGACGCCATGGAGTCGATGCAGGCCCGCCTCGGCTGCGGCTGAGCCCGGCGTCGCGGGGCGGCGCCCGCGACGGCGTGCGGACACGACGACGGCGCGGCGCCCGGGCCCCCCGGACGTGCGCCGCGCCGTGTCGCGTCTCGTCAGCCCTTCGTCGCGCCGGCCAGGAGCCCTCGCACGAAGAACCGCTGCAGGGCGAAGAACACGATCAGCGGGAAGAGGATCGTCAGGAACGTGCCCGCCGCCTGCAGGAACCACTGGTTGCCCCACGTGCCCGACAGCGACGCCAGCGACTGCGTCATCGGCAACGATGACGACGGCGCGAAGATCGTCGCCACGAGCAGGTCGTTCCACACCCAG
Source organism: Microbacterium sp. SSM24 (assembly GCF_025989145.1). NCBI lineage: Bacteria > Bacillati > Actinomycetota > Actinomycetes > Micrococcales > Microbacteriaceae > Microbacterium > Microbacterium sp. SSM24. The sequence goes on from NZ_JAPDNQ010000001.1 coordinate 465,950, forward strand.
ATGAACTGCAGCACCGCGTACGACGCGAGAGCGGGGGCGGCCAGCGGGATGATGATCCGGAAGAAGATCTGCCCGTGTCCGGCCCCGTCCACGCGCGCCGCCTCGATCACCTCGTGCGGGATCTCCGCGATGAAGTTGTGCAGCAGGAACACCGCCAGCGGGATCGCGAAGATCGTGTGGGCGATCCAGATCGTGGCGAAGCTGCGATCGACATCGCTCATGTCGAGCCCCGGGAAGATCGTCACCCCGTTGATCGTGAGCCCGCGCGAGAAGAGGCTGAGCAACGGCACCAGCGCCATCTGGAGCGGCACGATCTGCAGCGCGAAGACCGCGACGAACAGGACGCTCTTCCCCTTGAAGTTGATCCACGCGAACGCGTAGGCGAGCATCGAGGCGACCGCCATCGCGAAGAACGCCACGGGGATCGTGATGGCCAGCGAGTTCACGAACGACTCCGCCAGCGTGAGCGTCGTGCCGCCGGCTGTGAGGGCCGCCTTGTAGTTGTCGAGTGTGAACTCCGGGTCGGTGAAGACCGTCCACCAGCCGGTCGACTGCACGTCGGCGGGCGGGCGGAACGACGTGACGAGCAGGCCGAACGTCGGGATCGTCCAGAAGAAGGCGATCACGATCGCCGCGATCGTCGCCCCCTTCGACGACAGCCGCTTCTGTGCGAGCTTCTCGTGCTTGGCCGTCTCGCGGGCGACCTGGCGAGCCGTGGGCGCATTCGGATTCGGCTCGATGACCTCCACTCCGACAGTCATCGGATCTCCCTCTGCTTCCTGATCTGGACGACGTTGAACACGATCAACGGGACGACGAAGAGGAACAGCACCACCGCCAGAGCTGCGGAGTGCCCGTAGCTCTGGAACCGCTGCTGCTGATTGACCATCTCGAACGCGAGCACGCTTGTGTCGTTGCGACCGCCTGTCATGACGGCGACGATGTCGTAGATCTTCAGCGCTCCGATGGCGATCGTCGTGAACACCACGACGATCGACGAGCGGATGCCGGGAACGGTGACGTTGCGGAATCGCTGCCACGCGCTCGCACCGTCCAGGGCCGCTGCTTCGATCTGCTCGGTCGGCACGGCCTTGACCGCCGCCGAGAGAATGACCATCGCAAGGCCGGTCTGACTCCAGATGAACACCGCCAGCAGGAGCAGGGTGTTCACGAGCGGGGTCACCGACAGCCACGCGACCGGTGGGAAGCCGAACGCCGTGACGATGGCGTTGAGCAGGCCGACCTGCTCTCCCTGCCGGTAGTCGTACATGAAGCCCCAGATGATGCCGGCACCCACGAACGAGATCGCGAACGGCATGAAGATGAGGATCTTCAGTGCCTTCTCGCCTCGTGCCCGGTCGATGAACACCGCGTACGCAAGACCGATGATCGTCGCGAACGTCGGTGCCACGAGCACCCAGATGACCGAGTTGATGACCGACCAGAAGCCCTGCGGGTTCGTGAACACCCAGACGTAGTTCTCCATGCCGACGAACTCTTTGCCGGACTTGTCGAAGAACGACTGGATGAACGTGGCGATCGCCGGGTAGACCAGGCCGATCAGGAGCAGGATCGCGGCGGGCGCCGAGAACAGGATGAGCTGGTAGAGGAAGCCCGCCCCCTCGCGTGCCCGGTAATCCACCCAGAACAGCACCGCCCCGAGGATCACCGCGATCGCGAGGACGTAGATCACCGCGTTCTGATAGGGCCGCAGCAGCATGAACGCGAGTACCGGGAGCAGGAAGCACGTCGCCAGCCGCAACCAGAAGTAGAACGTGCCTTTGCGCGGCGCGTACTCGATCAGGAGCAGGATCAGTGCCACCACCGCGAAGAACACGACGAGGACGACCGGGATCTGCACGAAGGGGCTCAGATCGCCCAGCCAGCGGAAGAAGCTGTTGAACGAGAAGCCGAGGCTGGTGGGCCGCGTCTCTGTCGGAGGCCGCGTCACCATGAAGAGGAACAGCGCCGCTATGAGGATGAACCCGATCGTGGCGACGATGATCGTGAGGCGGCGTCTCTTCGAGAGGCCCGCCTCCTTCTCATCGGAGTAGTCGGTGCCGGTGCGAGGGGCTTCCGTCGCGTCGGACACCTTGGTCGTGTCGGTCATGGATGCCTTCCGAGTGCTTCATCGGACTGGGATGGAATCAAGGTCGGGACGAACGTGTCCCGACCGGTGGGTGAGCGGGCCGCTCGCGTGGACGAGCGGCCCGCCTCCCCCTGAGTCGGGACTCAGTCGTCGTAGCCGGCCTGGATGTCGCTCAGGACGGTCGCGGTGTCCTTTCCGTCGACCCAGTCGACCATGCCCCGCCAGAACGAGCCTGCGCCGACGGTGGCCGGCATGAGGTCGGATGCGTCGAAGCGGACCGTGGTGTTCGGGTCCTGCAGGAGCGTCATGGCCTCGGTGAGGAACTCGCTCGAAGCCAGGCTCGGGTCGGCGTTCAGGTTGGCGGAGATGTTGCCGCCGAGACCGACGCGGATGTCAGCCCACTCCGGGGTCGACATGTACTCCGCGACAGCCTGCGTCGCAGCGTCGTCGGAGAACAGCGTGACGAACTCGCCGCCGACCTCGATCGTGGCGGAGCCGGCCTCGTAGCCCGGGAGCACGAACGCGTACACGTCGCCGTCAGGTGCGACGTTGGGCGTCGCGCCCTCCGCCGTCTGAACGTCGAGGAAGTTGGCCGACAGGAACGAGGCCTGGTGCGTCATCGGGCAGCTGCCGTCGGCCACCTTGGCCGCGACATCCGCGAACGCCACATCGTTGATGCTCGCCACGTCGCCGAACCCGGCGTTGACCCAGTCGGGGTTCAGCAGGATCTCTCCGACGGCGTCGAATGCATCGGCGATCTCGGGGTCGGTGAACTTCACCTCGTTGGCGATCCACTGGTCGTAGACCTCGGGACCGGACTGGCGAAGGACGAGGTCCTCGATCCAGTCGGTGCCGGGCCAGCCGGATGCCGCCTCGGAGAAGAAGCCGGCGCACCACGACGGGCCACCGGTCGCCTCGGCGATCGTCGCCGTGACATCGAGCAGCTCGTCCCACGTGGTCGGGACCTCGACGCCCCACTCCTCGAAGCGGGCGGGCGAGTACCAGACGTAGCCCTTGATGTTCGCGAGCATCGGCGCCGCGTAGAACACGTCGTCGATGGTGCCGTAGGACTTCCAGTCGGGCGACCAGTTCTCGTCGACGTTGGCCTCGACCTCGGACGAGGCCTCCTGGACCTCTCCGGTGCCCACGAGCGTCCGGAGCAGACCGGGCTGCGGGACGATCGCGATGTCGGGGGCGTCGCCACCCTGGACCTTGGTCACGATGTTGCCCTCGAACGCCTTGTCGCCCGTGTACTCGACGATGACACCGGTCTCTTCGGTGAACGCGTCGAACGACTTCTGCATGTTCTCGGCTTCGATGCCCGTGATGCCGCCGTAGATCGTGACGGTCTCACCCTCGATGTTTCCATCGTCGCCCTCGTCGCCGCCGCCCTCGGCGCAGCCCGCGAGAGCGAGCGCAGCGATGGCGGTCGCTCCGACCGCGGCCAGCATGCGCCGGCGGGATCGCATTGCAGTCATTAGTGCCTCCTCATTGAGTTCCGCGGAGCGGGACTGACTCCGGCTCCGCTGCAGGACCATAGGGAACCGATTCCATGCTCACGCTAGGGGATGGACGGTTTCGACACAATCGCGGTTGATCACAACTCGATAAATACGGGGACGGGGCTGGATATCCGCGGGTTACAACGGCACAATGAGCCCGGAACCGGTTCCACATATCGCACCGATGCGGTGGATCGCCGGGCTGCCGAGGAGGCCTCATGGCGGGCATCGCCGACGTCGCGCGTGCCGCTGGCGTGTCCAAGTCGACCGCGAGCCGTGCGCTGACCGGCGCCGGCTATGTCTCCGACGGGACGCGGGCGAAGGTGCAGGATGCCGCGGCCGCTCTCGGCTACGTCCCCACCACGAGCGCGGTCAGCCTCGTGACCGGTCGCACGCAGACCATCGGCGTCGTCATGCCGACCTTCGACCGCTGGTTCTTCGCGCACGTTCTCGAGGGCATCCAGGACGCGCTGCTGGAGCGCCGCTACGACCTCGCCCTGTACAGCGCTCCCCCGGAGTCGGACGCCAGGCGTGAGATGTTCGAGCACTTCCTCGCCCGCAAGCGATTCGACGGTCTGATCGCCGTGGGCATCGAGCCGAGTGCGCACGAGCTCGAGCGCCTCGTCGAGTTCGGCAAGCCGGTGGTCAGTGTCGGCGGGTACGACGTCGGCACGAATGCCGTCTCGATCGACGACCGCGCCGCCGGTCGCATCGCGACCGAGCACCTCGTGGGGCTCGGGCACCGGTCGATCATCTTCGTCGGCGGCGATCCCGACGGCCGGCGCACCAGTTACGGCGACCAGCAGCGCCTCGACGGCTACCTCTCCGCGATGAGCGACGCGGGGCTCGCGGCATCCGCTCTCCACGTCTCCTCCGAAGTGTCGATGCCCGGCGGATACGGGGCGGCCGTCGATCTGCTCGGCGACCGGCGCACGCGCCCGACGGCGATCGTCGGCGTGTGCGACGAGGTCGCGGTCGGCGCGATCATCGCGGCCCGTCGCCTCGGCATCCGCGTGCCCGACCAGCTCAGCGTCGTCGGCATCGACGACCACGCGTACGCCGAGATGTTCGCCCTCACGACGCTGCAGCAGAAGCCGCACCAGCAGGGACGCGCGGCCGTGCAGCTGCTGCTGTGGCAGCTGGACGATCCGGATGCCCCGACCCACCGCATCTACGAGGCATCGCCTCTCATCGTGCGCAGTTCGACGGCCGCGATCGACGACGAGGCGTCCGCGATCGTCGGCGTCGGCCGCTGATCACGCTCTCGCGCGAGAACGACGAAGGGCCCCGGATGCCGAAGCATCCGAGGCCCTCGCGTACTAGCTGAGCTAGCGGAATTACTTGAGGGTGACCGTAGCGCCGGCCTCTTCGAGAGCGGCCTTGGCCTTCTCGGCGGCCTCCTTGTTGGCGCCCTCGAGGACGGCCTTGGGGGCACCGTCGACGACGGCCTTGGCCTCGCCGAGGCCCAGCGAGGTGAGCTCGCGGACCGTCTTGATGACCTGGATCTTCTTGTCGCCGGCAGCCTCGAGGATGACGTCGAACGAGTCCTTCTCCTCCTCGGCCTCGGCAGCGGCACCCGCGCCACCGGCGCCGGCAACGGCGACGGGAGCAGCAGCGGTGACGTCGAACTTCTCCTCGAACGCCTTCACGAACTCGCTGAGCTCGACGAGGGTCAGGTCGGCGAACTGCTGAAGCAGTTCCTCAGTGGTGAGCTTCGCCATGATGTGTCTCCTAGATAGATGGGGTTGTGAGAAGAGATCGCCGGACGCTTACGCGGCCTCGGCGGTCTCGAGCTTTTCGCGAAGCGCGTCGATGGTCGCGGCAGCCTTGCCCATCGTCGCCTTCATCATGCCCGCAGCCTTCGCAAGCAGAACCTCACGGCTCTCGAGCGAGGCGTACTTGTTGACCTCGTCGGCGGTGAGGGAGTTGCCCTCGAAAACGCCGCCCTTGATCACGAGAAGCGGGTTGGCCTTGGCGAAGTCACGCAGAGCCTTCGCGGTGGCGACGAAGTCGCCGTGCACGAACGCGATGGCCGACGGACCCTTGAGGTCCTCGTCCAGCGACGTGATCCCCGCGTTGTTCGCGGCGATCTTGGTCAGCGTGTTCTTCACCACGGCGTATTCCGCGTCCTGACGGATGTTGTTGCGCAGCTGCTTGAGCTGGGCAACCGTCAGACCGCGGTACTCGGTCAGCAGAACGGCGTTCGAGTCCTCGAAGTTCTTCGTGAGCTCGGCAACCGATGCGTCCTTCTGCGCCATGGTCACTCCTTGTGTGTGTGAGACGCTCCGCGGTGGCGGGGCGCCGGCCTCGACGTCGGCTCATCTGCTCTCGTCACGGCAAAGAAAAAAGCTCCGGCGCAAGCGCACGGAGCAGGATTCGGGAGAATCATTCGTGACACCTGCGCGGGCCCCTGCGATGCAGTGCTTCGATCCCCTGCGCTTGCGCGCGTGGCGATGACCGGCGGTCTTCGGTTGCCACGAGTCTACGCGATGCCCCGATCCGGGCCAAATCGGGGCGACGGCGCCGGATTCATCGCACGAGGAGGACGATCGCGCCCGCGAGCAGCCCTAGCCCGAGCAGCCACGGGAGCATGATCCCGAGCACCACGGCGAGCCCGGCGAGGACGGCCATCATCGCGTCGACTTGACTTGGTCACGCAGCTGCAGCAGGGCGCGGAGCTCCGGGGCGTTCTTCTTGGCGACATTCAACGGCTCGAGGTGATGGTCGTCGACGGTCGCGAATCGGTCGCCGTCGATCACGATCGACCCTTCCCACACCCCTTCGGCCGCGCGACGTCGTGCCGGTCCGGCGACGACCGCCATTGGCTCGGCAATCAGTTGGCCGTGTGCGGTCGCGTCGCCGACGACCCCGGCCAGCGCCCGCCGGAGACGGGTGGGCACCGTGTCGAGGTCTCTCGTGACGTGGAGGGTTGTGCTGCCGCGCATGCCGTTGCCGGTGTGCAGGTCGTCGAGGATGTCCTCGGGACGGGTGTCGAAGTGGCTGTTGACGTGCACCGTCGGCCGTCGACCTGGTGCGCGGTGACCGTTTCCCAGGTGAGGACAGGATCGTGCAGAGAAACCCCGTAGCGGGAGGAGTATCGGATGCCACGAGGCGGACGACGATCCGGGGAATTGGACCACCGCGCCTACGCGTACCTCGAGCGGGGCGTGAAGGAGATCCTCGAGCTCACCTACCTACGCGCGGGCGCCGACCCCGACTGGGAACGCGTCCGCACGAACGGGTGCGACATCACCGACAGCCCGGAGCTTTGGACCACGTATCAGCGCTCTAGGCGCAAAGCGTTCGAATCTCGCGTGGAGGGGTACCGAGCAGGGGGTCTCTTCACCGGCTAGGGAATGGGGAGCGCGGGCTTCGCGCTCACTGGTGGCGCCAGTGGCCACAACGCGGGGCCGCCCCTCTCTGCCCCATCACCAATCATCCCGGCAACGATATCCGGGAGTGGCCGAGGAGTGGTGGGCGCCCAGCAACGGGTGCCCACCACTCGCCGGGGCGGTCGGCCGCGGGCATGGGAACCGACGTCCGACCGGAAAGATCGATCGCACTTGCTTCGCGAGACCCCGCGAGTGCGCGTGTGACCTGTGAGGCTACCCGCCCTGCCCTGGGCCGGCACCGATGACGATCTCTACCCCGGCCGCAGTGCACGCTGCGGACACGCCAGAGATCGCTGCGGCAACGGCTGTGTCGCGTGGATCGAACGTGCCAGCCGATGCTGCGGCTAGCGTCCTCACTTCGTTGGCAGCCTCGTAGATCGCGCCTGGCTCAGCGGGCATGAACTGCCACGCCTCACCAATGGCGTTGGTGACCGCCTGGTACTCGTCTGCAGTGATGGCTCCGGAGTCCAGGTTGAACTCCGCGCGTGAAGCGATGCCGATGAGACTGGCGACCTGACCGCAGGTCAGCTCACCCGATGGCGTCATGTCCGTCGCGGGATCGGTGGTAGCCTCCGGCGTCAACGACTGGCTCGGCGTCGATGTCGCTACCGTCGGAGCGCACCCCACAAGGGCGGCGACAGCAAGGCATGCGAGCGTGACACTGAGAGCTCCGCGGCATCGCCGCAGCTTCACCCGGCTCACAGCGGTGCCGCCGTGTAGTTGTTGTACGAGAGGTTCGCTGTGAACGACAACTGCAAGGAGGAGCTCGAAGTGAATCGGGAATTCATGTAAAAGGTTCCGCCAGGGATCGCCGAAGAGCCGTTTGGTTTCACGAACGCACGCCACGCGGTGTTCGGCGAACCCTCTGCCTTTGCAATCTGCACACCGCTTGTGTTCCGTACCCCAAGCACGAGAGACGCGCCGCCGCCGACGGAGGTGATCTGCGTTGACATGAGGTTGCGGGCGTAGCTGTTCGTTCGCGGTACCCACCATTGCTGTACCTCATTGCCGGCGTGCGTCCCGCGGAGGCTGGCGGTTGCAGCCTGCGATGCGGTCGAGGTTCCCGCGAAGAGGGCTCCCACAAGCAGGGAAGCCAGGAAAACCCGCGTAGCCAAGGGTCGAACCCCACCGCTCGGGCTTGGCCCTGTCAGCAAGACCGTCCCGCGCTGAGCGATTGCACCAGTCATTACTTCGTCACCTCTCCGGTCAGCGACGCACAGTCCGCCTCGTAAATGAGGGCCACGGCGTCGTCCGCCTCGCGGCCAACTGATCTGGCCCACTTCGGCGCACCTGCAATGTACAGGTCGAACTCGGCGCGCGAGCTCTCCGGCAATGAGAGTCGGTACTGCTCGTTGACCTTTTCGAAGCGCGCAGAGTCGATAGGGACCTTCGAGCGCGCAGCCTTGAGCTCAGTGCTGATCCACGAGCAACGCCAAAAGTTCATGACGAAGTGATCCACTAGCGGCGCCTCGTAGAGGTAGACCATGCCCGGCTCTCCATCGAAGAATGTCGGCGGCGTCGAGGGAAAGTTCATTCCCGGCGGGAGCTCGAGCTTCGAAGCGGCTACGGCTTTCGCCCATTCTGTCGAAACCTCCTGACGCGTGAGCATCCGCGGCTCTTCCGTGGGAGTTGCGCTCGAGTCCGAAGAGAGCGCGCTCGAGGCGAAGGCGACACCGGCTGAGCCGAGGCCGAGCCCACTGAGCGCGCAGGCAGTTACGACGCCGATCGCGAACGCTCTGGACCTTCGTCGGGAACGGGGACGGTTGGGCGAGGGTTGCTCCGAGGCCAATTGACGCTCAACTTTCGGTCCGGGGCCGGACTCTGTCGCCGGCCCGCCCATCGACGTGAAGATCAGTGTTCCGAAGCCGACGGGTACCGACGCGGATGCGGTCGCCGCTGGCTTTGCGGATGCTCTGTGGGACAAGGTATGACCATGATTGCGGAGACACCGGCGCCTGCCCGAACGTTTGCTGCTGCGATCGTCTTCACCGCGTTAGCCGCGATCACCTTGGCACTCGCTTGGCTAGGCGCAACGGGCGAAGTCCCTTGGCGGTACAACGCGGACCATCGAGCGCAAATCTGGTGGCAGTACATCACTCTCAGCGTCGTGGCGCTCGGAGCAGTGGGGATGGTCTTGGTGCTGGGCGGACGAGGCAAGGGCCGACTCCCGTGGCCCCGCACGGCTCGTGCGGTCGGGGTCGGACTCGTCGTGATCTCCCTCCTGTGGGGGGCCGCCATCTTCATGTTCGGTCTCATTGGCGGTGACGCAGTCGCGGCGTTCGTCATAGCGGCAGCATCGGTCGCGCCGGCTCTGTCAGTCTCACTGGCCACAGTATGGGTCGGATTCTCCAGCCGACGCCTTGGGGCGATGCTGATCGCGCTCGGAATTCTGGTCTGCGGTGCGATCGCGATGTCCTTCGCGTTCAATTGATCCGCACGGGACTTCGGCGCGGCGAGGTGGCTCATTCGTACACGTCAACGGCCACTGATGCGCAATGTGGAGTGGATTTCGGGCTCAGTCGGATAACGATCTCCCGGTCTACGCGAAGCCCCGATCCGGGCCAAATCGAGGCCGCGCGGCTACGCGGTGATGAAGTCGCGGTACCGGTCGAGCGCGGCGGCGACCTCTTCTGCGGTCGCCGCGCCGGCGGTGAAGAGCTCGGGGATGGGATCGTCGGCGTGACGCCCCACCGCGAGCGAATGGGTCCATACGCCGATGGCCTCTCCGCGCGCGACGATGATCGGCCGCACGATCCCGTTCATGCTCGGTCCGATCGCCCGCAGGAACTCCGGGGCGCACGGAATCGTCCGGTCGGCATAGGAGAGGTAGTACTCCTCGAACGGCGGCAGCGCGACCACCCCGGGAGCTGCGGCCGAGCGCCGCGGCGCCGGCGCGGCGACGTATTGGGGCTCAGGGTCGTCGCCGACGAGGGTGAGGCGATCCGATGCCTGTTCGGCGGCGGTGCGCGAGACTCCGAGCGGGAGCCCCGACCACCAGGAGAAGTCGCGCGCGCCGGCCGGGCCGTGGGAGGCGATGTAGCGGAAGAAGAACTCGGCGAGCGGATCGGCGGGGGACGCGGCATCCGCTACCCACTCCTCGGCGAGGACGATGTACTGCTCGCGCGTGGGCCCGCTCTCGCGCGGGACGACGGGCCCCTGGCAGACGACGACGCGCAGCGAGAGCGCGACGAGCAGGTGATAGCCGCGCTGATGCGCCGTGCTGACGCCGCCGGCGTCGAGCACCGCGAACAGCTCTTTGCGGGTGAGGCGGTTGCCGCCGGCGAGCGCCGCCCGCGTGAGGACCTCGGCGCGGGCGAGCTCGTCGTCGTCGATCGCCTCGGCCCGCCGGACCGCCGCAGCCTGCCGCGCCTGCCGCTCCCCCGTGAGCGAGAGCACCCAGGCGAGGTCCCGCGGCGGGATGACATGGATCGTGCCGCGCATCGTCCACGAACGCACGATCTCTCCGCGGTCGAACGAGGCGTCGACGTCGCGCACGGTGGTGCGCCCACGCGTGCGAGCGGCGAGCGCCCATCGACCGCCCCAGAACTCCTGCCCCTGGGTCGCCAGCATGTGCGACGCCGCCTCGGCGACGGACGCGGCGGGCGCGCTCAGCCGATGCGACCTGAGCCTCGCCTCTCGCACGGACGCAGCATCCATGCCCCCATCATGCCGCGCGCTCCCGACAGACGTCAGTCGCCAAGACACGCCGGCGCATGCCTTCCCCGGCCGGCGTGTCTTGGCGAGTGAAGGGTCAGGCGAAGGGGTTGGCCGTCAGCGTGTACTTGGTCTGGAGGTACTCGTGGATGCCCTCGGCGCCGCCCTCGCGGCCCAGGCCCGACATCTTCCAGCCGCCGAACGGGGCGGCGGCGTTGGAGACCACGCCGACGTTGAGGCCCATCATGCCGGTCTCGAGGCGCTCGATCATGCGCTGACCGCGGGTGAGGCTCTCGGTGAAGACGTAGGAGACCAGCCCGTACTCGGTGTCATTGGCGATCGCGACGGCCTCGTCCTCGGTGTCGAACGGGACGATCGCGAGCACCGGACCGAAGATCTCCTCGCGGAGGATGTCGCTGCCCGGCTGCACGTCGGTGACGACGGTCGGCTCGTAGAACGTGCCCGCCCCCTCGATCTCGTTGCCGCCGGTGCGCACCTGCGCGCCGCGCTGCACGGCGTCGGCGACGAGCGAGGCGGCCTTGTCGACGGCGTCCTGGTTGATGAGGGGGCCGATCGCGACGCCGTCCTCGGTGCCCCGGCCGATCTTCATGCCCTGCACCCGCTCGGTCACCCGGCGCGCGAACTCGTCCGCCACCGACCGCTGCACGATGAACCGGTTCGCGGCGGTGCACGCCTGCCCGATGTTGCGGAACTTCGCCAGCATCGCACCGTCGACCGCCTTGTCGAGGTCGGCGTCCTCGAACACCACGAACGGGGCGTTGCCGCCGAGCTCCATCGACGTGCGCAGCACACCCTGCGCGGACTGCTCCAGCAGCCGCTGACCGACCCCGGTCGACCCGGTGAACGACAGCTTCCGCAGCCGCGGGTCGCGGATGATCGGCTCGGACACCTTCCCGGACGTCGACGTCGTGAACACGTTGACGACGCCCTTGGGGAGTCCGGCGTCCTCGAGCAGCTTCGCGAACGCGAGGGTGGTCAGGGGGGTGAGCTCGGCGGGCTTGATCACGACCGTGCAGCCCGCGGCGAGCGCGGGCGCGATCTTGCGCGTCGCCATCGCGAGCGGGAAGTTCCACGGCGTGATCAGGAAGCACGGCCCGACCGGATGCTGCGACACGATCATCCGCCCGGTGCCCTCGGGGTTCGCGCCGTACCGGCCCTGCACACGAGCGGTCTCCTCACTGAACCACCGCAGGAACTCGCCGCCGTAGCCGACCTCGCCGCGCGCCTCGGCCAGCGGCTTGCCCATCTCGATCGTCATCAGCAGCGCGAAGTCCTCCTTGCGCTCCTGCAGCAGATCGAACGCGCGACGCAGGATCTCCGCCCGCTCCCGCGCCGGCGTCGCCGCCCACGCCGGGAACGCGTCGACGGCCGCATCGAGAGCCGCCTTGCCGTCCTCGGCCGACGCGTCCGCGATCTCCTTCACCACCGCACCCGTCGCCGGGTCGTAGACCTTCAGCGTCCGCCCGTCCGCGGCCGCACGCCACTCGCCGCCGATGAACAGCCCATCGGGCACAGCCGCCAGCAGCTCGATCTCACGGTTCTCGGTCACGGGGACTCCCTCGTCGGTTCCGGATGCCGCGGCATCCCTGTTCGATGACTTCGGGGCAATTCTGCCCCGCGTCGGCCGGTCGGCCGATATACACGACGTACAGCGGCGGGGTTGCGTTCACCCCGCTGGACAGCTTCAGCCGACCGCGTGCTGATCGGTCAGGGCGCCGGCGAAGAACGCGGTCAGCTCTTCGGTCGCCGAGAGCGGCACGACGGCGGCGACGTACTGGTCGGGGCGCACGACGACCACGACCCCGTCGCGCGAGAGCTCGCGCTCGGCGAAGATGTCGTCGGTGCTCCAGGCGCTGGGCGCGGCGGCGTAGACCTTCTCCCAGTCGATGAGCCCGAGCGGACCCGTGCGCGGGAGGAAGACGTCGGGCACGGCCGTGAGGTCGACATCCTCGAACCGCTGCTGGTAGATCGCCTTCACGTCGAACACCGCATCGGCATCGGCTCCGGCTGGAGTGTGCCGCGCGAAGGGCGAGTCCGGCGACGATGCCCAGTCCGCCCAGGCCGCGAGCGCGGAATCCTCGCCCGCCGGAGCGGCGTCGGCGAAGGCGTACACGCGCCAGCGCCCGTCGGCCTTCGCGTGGTGGCCGAGATGCACGACGTTGCCGTCGCACACCCGCACGACCTCGACGGACGCGAAGCGCTTGCCGAGGGGGAAGCCCGCCGCGAGAGGCTGGTGCGCGGCATCCGTCACGACCATCGACGGACCGTACTGGGTCATGAAACCGGACGGGAACTCGGCGGTGCCGAGGTAGAAGGTCGCGAGCTCCTGGGGGTCGGAGATCTCCTCCGGCTTGCGCGCCATGAGCGACGACCACTCGCGATCGAAGTCGATGAGCTGCTGCGCGACCGGCTGACGCTCCGCCGAGTAGGTCTCGAGCAGCGACGCGGGAGCGAGGCCCGTCAGCACGTGGCCGAGCTTCCAGCCGAGGTTGAAGCCGTCCTGCATCGAGACGTTCATGCCCTGACCGGCCTTGGCGCTGTGGGTGTGGCACGCGTCGCCGGTGAGGAACACGTGCGGCGCACGTCCGCCGTCGCCGTCGTCGAAGCGGTCGGTCACGCGGTGGCCGACCTCGTACACGCTGTGCCACGCCACCTGCTTCACGTCGAGCGTGTACGGGTGGAGGATCTCGTTCGCGCGGCGGATGATCTCCTCGATCGGTGTCCGGCGCACGCGGTGGTCGTCGTCCTCGGCCACCTCGCCGAGGTCGATGTACATGCGGCTGAGGTAGCCGCCTTCGCGCGGAATGTGGAGGATGTTGCCCGCCGACGAGTTGATCGCGCATTTGGTGCGCCAATCGGGGAAGTCGGTGTTCACGAGCACGTCCATGACGCCCCACGCGTGCGCCGCGATCTCGCCGACATGCCGGCGGCCGATCGCCTCGCGCACACCGCTGCGGGCGCCGTCGCACCCCGCGACGTACTTCGCCCGCACGGTGCGCTCCTCGCCGGTGCGCTCGCCCGCGGTGTGGCGAAGCCGGACCTCGACCGGGTACTCCCCGGCCTCGTGCACGGTGAGGCCGACGAACTCGATGCCGTAGTCGGGCACGATGCGACCAGGGCCGTGGGCGGCGGCCTCGGCGAAGTAGTCGAGCACGCGCGCCTGGTTCACGATGAGGTGGGGGAACTCGCTGATCTTGAAGGCGTAGTCCTCGGTGCGCGCCGTGCGCACGATGTTGCGCGGGTTCTCGGGGTCGGGTCCCCAGAAGTTCATGTAGGCGATGTTGTAGGCCTCGGCGACGATCCGCTCGGCGAAGCCGAACGCCTGGAAGGTCTCGACGCTGCGGGGCTGGATGCCGTCGGCCTGCCCGAGCACGAGCCGGCCGTCGCGGCGCTCGATCAGGCGCGTGGTGACGTCGGGGAACTGCGACAGCTGGGCCGCCAGCAGCATGCCGGCGGGACCGGAGCCGACGATGAGCACGTCCAGCTCGTCGGGGAGCTCGGCGGGGCGGTCGATGCCGGTGCCGGCGGCGTCCTGGATGCGGGGCTCGCCCGAGACGTAGCCGTGGTGGTGGAACTGCATGCGACTCCTCGTGCGACGTCATCGTTGCGGAAGCGGGACTTCGTGTTCTATATTCGAACGCGTCGTTCTACTATTGAACAGATCGTATACGAAGCGCCCGCCATAGGGCAAGGGAGGTCGCGTGATGGCCGAGAGCGGCGCGCCCGCCTCGCAGACGCTGAGTCGCGGCATCCGGATCCTCGAAGTGCTCGCCGACGCGCGCGAGCCGCTGTCGATCGACGACCTCGCGCGGCGCCTCGACGTGCACCGCTCGGTGGCCTACCGCCTGCTCCGCACGCTCGAGGACCACGGCCTCGTCGCACGCGACGGCAACGGCCGGGTCTCGCTCGGCGCGCGCATGGCCGCCCTCGCGGCGGGCGTCGCGCACGATCTGCAGGCCGAGGCGCTGCCCGAACTCACGGACGTCGCGAACGAGTTCGGCATGACCTGCTTCCTCAGCGTTCTCGACCATGACGAGTGCGTCACGCTCGCGAGCGTCGAGCCCCGGCATTCCGTCGCCTCGGTCGCGCAGCGGCCGGGAACGCGGCATCCGGTCACCCGCGGAGCCCCCGGCAAGGCGATCCTCTCCCTCGTCCCCGGCGCGTCCTGGCCGGCGGAAGCCGCCGCGAGCCTGCGGGACGAAGTGGCGGATGCCGCATCCCGGGGATGGTTCGAGAGCCACGACGAGGTCATCCCCAGCCTGCGAGCCGTCGCCGTTCCGCTCGAACTCCGCGGCCGCGGACCCGCCGCGATCGCGGTCGTCTACCTCGCGAGCCGCCATGAGCCGGCCGAGATCGCCGCGCGACTGACGCGCTCGGCCGCCGTCATCCGCGCGGCGCTCGGGGACTGAGCCGCCCGCCCGATTTCGATCGGCGAGTCAGGCGTAGGAGGTCGCGAACGTCATGAGCATCGCGGCGACGCGCTGCGGCACGCCCGCGAACGCGGCGGCGCGACCGTCGGAGGCCATGTACTCCTCCTCCAGCGCGAGGAAGGCGCTCTCGTCTCCCTCGGCGCTGACCGCCCAGATGAACTCGTTCGTCTCAGGGATGCCGTAGGCGAACTCGATCTCGAAGCCGGCGGCAGGGCGCACATGCGGCATCCACTCCTCCCACCAGTCGACGAAGGCCTCGTACTCCCCTTCGACGAGCGTGTACCGGCGCAGCTGAATGGTCCTCATGCCTCCATCCTGCCGTCTCCGGGGGTGTGGCATACTCGTGTCGTCCGGCGGGAACGACCCTGCCGGTGCTCGAAAAAAGGGCACGCAGCGCGGACGCGCGAGACACATACGGCCTCGAATCCGTTCTCGTCTCGCAGGAGTCCCCTCATGCCGACCGTATCCGCGCACGTCGCGCTCACGCTCGCCCGCCACATCGACCACGTCTTCGGGGTCATGGGCAACGGCAACGCCTACTTCCTCGACGCCCTCGAGCGCTCGACCGGCGCCTCGTTCACAGCCGTGCGCCACGAGGCGGGCGGGGTCGTCGCCGCGGACGCGCACCACCGCGCGTCCGGCCGCCTCGCCGCCGCGACCGCGACCTACGGCGCCGGGTTCACCAACACGCTGACCGCTCTCGCCGAGGCCGTGCAGGCGCACGTACCGCTCGTGCTCGTCGTCGGCGACGAGCCCACGTCGGGCCCGCGACCGTGGGACGTCGACCAGATCGCGCTCGCGTCGGCGGTCGGTGCGCGCACGTACACCGTCGGACGAGCGGATGCCGCCGCCACGACGATCATCGCGATCGAGCACGCGCTCACCTACCGGGTGCCGACGGTGCTGGCGATTCCCTACGACGTCGCGTCGCGCGACGCCGGGCCGCTGCCCGAGGCGCCCGAACCCCGGCTGCCCGCGCCGCTCTCCCCCGCCGGACCCTTCGCGCAGGGAGCGATCGACGATCTGGCGGCGGCGCTGGCCTCGGCGCGGCATCCGTTCCTCCTCGCCGGACGCGGCGCGTGGATCTCGGGCGCGGGCGAGGTGCTCGGCGAACTGGCCGATGCCGTGGGAGCCGTCACGGCCTCGACGGCGCTCGGGCGGGGCGTGTTCCCGCGGACCGAGTACGACCTCGGCGTGACCGGCGGATTCGGGGCGGAAGGCGCGATGGACCTGGTGCGCGAAGCCGACGTCGCGGTCGTGTTCGGAGCGTCGCTCAACCAGTTCACGATGCGCTTCGGCGACCTGTTCGCGCCGGGCACGCGCGTGTTCCAGGTCGACGTCGCACCGGCCGCGACCCACCCGCACGTCGGCGGATACGTGCGCGGAGATGCGGCCGTGGTCGCGCGCGACGTGCTCGCGGCGGTCCGCGACGGCGGCGCCGCACCGAGCGGCTGGAGAGAGTCCGTCGACATCGCCGGAGCGCGGGCATACGACGCCGGAGACGGGCTCGCCCCCGACGGCCGCCTCGACCCGCGCTCGGTCGCGGCGCGCATCGGCGAGCTCCTCCCCGATGACCGCGTGGTCGTGTCGGACGGCGGCCACTTCATCGGCTGGGCGAACATGTACTGGCCCGTCGCCTCCCCCGATCGCATGATGATGATCGGCACCGCGTTCCAGTCGATCGGGCTCGGATTCCCGTCGGTGGCAGGCGCGGCGCTCGCGCAGCCCGAGGCGACCATCGTCCTCACCACGGGCGACGGCGGCGGACTCATGGCGCTCGCCGACCTCGAGACGGCCGTGCGCGTCGCCGGCGGCCGCGGGATCGCCGTCGTGTGGAACGACGCCGCCTACGGCGCCGAGGTGCACCTGTACGGGCTGAAGGGTCTCGCCGAGGATCCGATGCGCATCCCCGAGGTCGACTTCGCCGCGCTGGCCGCCGGCGTCGGCGCCGAGGGCGTGGTCGTGCGCTCGATGTCAGACCTCGATCGCCTCGCCGAGTGGAGTGGACAGGATGCGGCATCCCGCCCGTTCCTCCTGCTCGACTGCCGCATCTCGGGGGCCGTCGTCGCCCCGTACCAGCACGAGATCATTCGCGTGAACTCCTGACGCGCCGCCGAGTCGCCAAGACACGCCGTCGGTCTGCGCGCGATATCGGCGTGTCTTGGCGACTCGAGGTGCGGGAGTGCGCGAGTGCGCGAGTGCGGGAGTGGGCGGTCAGGACCCGGTGAAGACCGGCGGGCGCTTCTCGCCGAACGCGGCGAAGCCCTCGCGGTAGTCCGCGGTGTCGCGAAGTTCGGCCTGGCCGCGGGTCTCGTCGGCGACGACGCGCCACAGCCGCTCGTCGCGGAGCTTGTCGATCAGCCGCTTCGAGGCGAGGAACGCCTGCGTCGGTCCGGATGCAACGCGCAGCGCGCGTTCGCGCGTGAAATCGAGCACCTCGCCGGCATCGACGACGCGGCTGAAAAGTCCGGCGGCGACGGCCTCCGCACCGGTGAGCAGCTCCCCGGTATAGATGAGGTCGAGCGCGCGGTGCGCGCCGAGCCGCTCGTACAGCAGCGCGTGTCCGCCGGAGTCGAGGAGCGCCCCCAGGTTCGCGAACGGCGACCCGACCTTCGCGGTCTCGGCGACGTAGACCACGTCGGTCGCGATCGCGAGCCCCAGCCCCACACCGAGGCACGCGCCGTGCACGGCCGCGAACGTCGGGGCGGGGAAAGCGGCCATGCGCCGCATGAGCGCCTCGACCGCGCCGAGGTAGCCGGACACGTCGTCGGTCGCCGGGTCGACGCCGGCGATGTCGCGACCGGCGCAGAACGCCCGGCCCTCGCCGCGCAGCACCAGCGCGCGGACGCCGGCGGCCTCGGCCTCGGCGTACGCGGCATCCAGCTCCCCCAGCGCGTCGAGCGAGAGGGCGTTGAGCTTCTCGGGGGCGTCGAGGGCGATCTCGGCGACGGCGGCGTCGATCTGCAGCTGGATCATGAGCGGGTCCTCACACGTCGTAGTCGACCACGACCCGGTCGGTCGTGGGGTGCGATTGGCAGGTCAGGATGTAGCCGCGCTCGAGCTCGTCGGGTTCGAGCGCGTAGTTCTCGGTCATGGTCACAGAGCCCTCGACGAGCCGGGCGCGGCAGGTGCCGCACACACCGCCCGCGCACGCGAACGGCGCGTCCGGCCGCACGCGCAGCGCCGCGTTGAGGATGGATTCGTGCGCCGCCACCGGGCTCTCGACGGTCGCCGACTGGCCGTCGAGAGTGACCTCGATGCGCAGCACGGGTTCGTCCGCCCGCACCTGCACGGCCCGCCCGGACGGCGCCTCGACGCGGCCGGCCTCGCCGGTCGTGAACAGCTCGTACCGCACGTGCGCGGGCTCGACGCCGATGTCGGCGAGCGTGTCGCGGCACAGCTGCACGAGTTCGAACGGCCCGCACAGGAACCACTCGTCGACGGTGTCGGGAAGCACGAGGGCGTCCAGGATGCGGCGCAGGCGCTCCTCGTCGATGCGGCCCGACAGCAGCGGCGCGGCGCGCTGCTCGCGCGAGAGCACATGGTGCAGCGCCAACCGCGAAGGGTAGCGGTCCTTGAGGTCGGCGAGCTCCTCGAGGAACATCACGTCGGTCGTGGACCGGTTCGTGTAGACGAGGGTGAATCGGGAGGTCTCGGACCGCGCGAGCACGGTCGCGGCGAGCGCCATCAGCGGCGTGATGCCCGAGCCTGCGGCGATTCCCGCGACATGAGCGCCATCGAGCTCGGCCAGCGTCGAGGTGAAGGTGCCCTGCGGGCTCATCACGTCGAGCTCGTCGCCGGGCCGCAGCTCGGTCTGCGCCCAGGTCGAGAAGCGGCCGCCCTGATCGCGCTTGATCGCGACGCTGATCGACCCCGCGCCCGTCGCGAGGTCGGTGCCGGGCGGGCGGCACAGCGAGTAGGAGCGGCGCACTTCGTGACCGTCGAGCTGGGTGCGCAGGGCGACGTGCTGACCGGCGAGGTAGTCGAACTCGCCCTGGAGCTCCGCCGGGATCTCGAAGGTGACCTCGATCGCGGCATCCGTCAGCGGCCGCACGTCGGCGACGCGCAGCGCATGGAACCGGGTGCGCCGTCGAACCGAGGGGGCGGGGCCTCCCACCGCGCTCGCGAGCAGGGCGTCGGCGACGCGCTCGGCCTCGGCGACGTCGTGGTCGGTCGTCATCAGTGCACCTTGAAGTGGTCGAAGGGCTCGAGGCACGCACGGCACTCGTAGAGCGCCTTGCACGAGGTCGAGCCGAAGCGGGCGAGCTCCTTCGTGTCGAGCGATCCGCACCGCGGGCACTTGACGGCGAGCGCGACGCGGACCGGGCCGGCGGCCGCGCGCCCGGTCGGCGGCGCGATGCCGTACGCGCGCAGCTTCTCCTTGCCCGACTCGCTCATCCAGTCGGTGGTCCACGCGGGCGCGAGCGTCACCCGCACCGCGACATCGTCGAACCCGGCGTCGGTGAGTGCGAGCACGAGGTCGTCGCGGATCGTGTCGACGGCGGGGCACCCGGAGTAGGTGGGCGTGATCGTCACCGCCACGCGTCCCCCGTCGACCGAGACGTCGCGCAGCACCCCGAGGTCCTCGATCGTGAGCACCGGCACCTCCGGGTCGACGACGGCCGCGGCCACGCGGCGCGCGCGCTCGGCCGTCACCGGCTCGGTCGCCGCGCTCGCCCGTACCGTACTCAGGACGGTCGCGGCCGAGCCGGATCGAGGGCCGCGGATTTCCGCCGGCGCGGCGGCCGGAAGCGGCACCGATCCTGAGAACGGTACGGGCTGCGCGTGAGCACCGGCGACCGCGGTCACCACGTCGCCCCCGGATGCTGTCGCGCCAGCACCTGCATCTCTGCGAGCACGTAGCCCAGGGTCGAGAAGTGCGATCCGCGACGACCGCCGCCGGATGACGCGAAGCCGGCCGGCGTCTCGATCCCGGCCTCGGCGAAGACCGCCGCGATCACCGCGTCGAACGGCGCGCGCAGGGTCGACGGGCGCACTGCGATGCCCTCGAGCCGATCGATCAGCGGCTCGTCACGGAAGAGCTCGTCGGCGTAGGGCCACACGTCGGCGACGGCGCGCAGCATCCGCTCTCTGGACTCGTCCGTGCCGCCGGCGAGTCGCAGCGTCCACTGCACGGCGTGGTCGCGGTGGTACTCGACCTCTTTCACCGACTTCGCGGCGATCGCGGCGAGCGTCTCGTCGGATGACCGCTGCAGTGCCGTGTACAGCTCGTACTGGAAGACGGATGCCGCCAGCTGGCGTGCGATCGTCTGGGCGAAGTCGCCGTTGGGCTGCTCGAACAGCCACGCGCTGCGGAACTCGGGCTCGTCGCGCCAGTAGGCCAGGTCGTCCTCGGTCCGCCCGTCGGCCGTGCCCGCGTAGTGCAGGAGCGAGCGGGCGTGGCCGAGGAGGTCGAGCGCGATGTTGCCGAGGGCGACGTCCTCCTCGAGCTCGGGTGCGCGGGCGATCCAGGCGCCGAGCTGCTGCGACAGGATCAGCGCGTCGTCGCCGAGCCACAGCGCGTACTCGGCGACATCTGCCGACGCGACGTGACCGTCGACACCGGCGAGCTCGGCGGAGAGCTCGGTCTCGGCGACCGTGACGTCGCCGTGGGTGAACTCCTCGCTCACAGGTGCGGCACCCCCTCGGAGGCCGTGTAGTAGACGGCGTGGCGGTAGTTCTTGCCGGCCGGGCTCTCGAAGAAGGCGCCCTTCGAATCCGGGTCGCTCGTCGTGATCGCGTCGGCGGGCACGACCCACACGCTCGTCCCCTCGCCGCGGCGGGTGTACAGGTCGCGCGCGTTGCGCAGGGCGAACTCGGCGTCGGGGGCGTGCAGCGAGCCGGCGTGCACATGGCTGAGGCCGCGGCTCGCGCGCACGAACACCTCCCACAGCGGCCACGTCTCGCGTGCCGAGGCACCGGGGGTCGTCATCATGCCACCTGCCCTTCCATGCGCACGGCCTGCTTGCGCGCGTACTCGGCAGCAGCCTCCCTCACCCAGGCGCCGTCCTCGTGCGCGTTCCGCCGGTTGCGCAGGCGCTCGGCGTTCATCGGCCCGCGCCCACGCAGCACCTCGTGGAACTCGGTCCAGTCGATCTCACTCGTGTGCCAGCGCTTCTCGTCCTCGATCCACCGCAGCTCGGGGTCGGGAAGGGTGACGCCGAGCACCTCGGCCTGCGGCACCAGCATCCCGATGAACCGCTGGCGCAGCTCGTCGTTCGAGAACCGCTTGATCTTCCACGCGGTCGACTGCGCCGAGTTCGGGGACTGGTCGTCGGGCGGACCGAACATCATGAGGCTCGGCCAGTACCAGCGGTTCACGGCATCCTGCGCCATCTCGCGCTGTGCGGGCGTGCCCTGCATGAGCGACAGCAGGATCTCGAAGCCCTGCCGCTGGTGGAACGACTCCTCCTTGCAGATGCGCACCATCGCGCGACCGTACGGACCGTACGATGCACGGCACAGCGGCACCTGGTTGCAGATCGCGGCGCCGTCCACCAGCCAGCCGATCGCGCCCATGTCCGCCCACGTCGGCGTCGGGTAGTTGAAGATCGACGAGTACCGCGCCTTGCCGTCGATCAGCTGCTGCGTCATCTCGTCGCGCGTGATCCCGAGCGTCTGCGCGGCGGAGTACAGGTACAGGCCGTGACCCGCCTCGTCCTGCACCTTGGCCATGAGGATCGCCTTGCGCTTGAGGCTCGGTGCTCGAGTGATCCAGTTGCCCTCGGGCTGCATGCCGATGATCTCGGAGTGCGCGTGCTGCGAGATCTGCCGGATCAGCGTCTTGCGGTAGGCCTCGGGCATCCAGTCCCGCGGCTCGATGCGCTGCTCGGCGGCGATCAGGTCGTCGAAGCGCGCCTGCTCGGCGGCCTCATCGGGGGCGGCCGTCGCCGGTTCCCGAGCCTGTCGAAGGGTGGGTGCAGTCATCATCGACTCCTCAATTACAGACCGTTCGTTCAGTAAAGTCTACCTCGTCACTCGGCCGGGTGCGTGCGGCGCGTCGTGAACGACCGGCCGCGGAACTCGGCGACCACGTCGCCGGTCTCGTCGGTCACGGTCACGTCGTACAGCCCGGTGCGCCCGGACAGCGTGCGGCGGCGCGCGTGGGCCGTGAGGGTCTGTCCCGCGCGGGTGGCCTTGAGGAAGGCGATGTCGGCGCCGGCGGCGACGGTCACGTCCTCGTCCTCGTTGCAGGCGATCGCGAACGCCGTGTCGGCGAGGGCGAACACCATTCCGCCGTGGGTGATGGCGAAGCCGTTGGTCATGTCCTCGCGCACGCGCATCGAGACGACGGACTCGCCCGGCTCATCGCGCTCGACGACCATCCCCAGCGCAGCCGACGCGCGGTCGCGCTGCATCATCGGTCGCGGCTCGCTCATGACGCGACCCCTCCGCAGGCGCGGTCGAAACCTGCATCCGCGGCCGACGCCTTCAGCCGCGTTCGCAGGTTTCGACCGCGCGAAGGGATGCTCACGGCGCGACCGCCTCGGCCTGCTCCTTGGCGACGAGCGTCAGCACGTCGTACGTCGCGACGAGCTCGTCGTCCTGGTTGCGGATGACGGCATCCCAGCGCACCTCGCCGTACTCGTCGGTCTCGCGCGGCGTGATCTGCTTCGCAGTGAGCACGACGCGGATGTCGTCACCCGGCGACACCGGCGTGACGAAGCGGAGGTTCTCGAGGCCGGAGTTCGCGAGCACGGGGCCGGGCTCCGGATCGACGAACAGCCCCGCCGCCCACGACACCAGCAGGTAGCCGTGCGCGACGCGGCCGGGGAAGAAGGGGTTGGCGGCCGCCGCCTCCTCGTCCATGTGCGCGTAGAAGAGGTCGCCGGTGAAGTTCGCGAAGGTCTCGATATCGTCGAGCGTCACCCGGCGCGACCCCGAGACGACCTGGTCGCCGATCGCGAGTTCGGACAGCGACTTGCGGAACGGGTGACGGTCGGAGCGGGATGCCGCGCCCTGGTGCCATACGCCGGTGAGGGCGGTCAGCATCTCGGGCGAACCCTGGACGGCCGTGCGCTGCATGTGGTGGAGAACGGCGCGGATGCCGCCGAGCTCCTCGCCTCCGCCGGCGCGGCCGGGACCGCCGTGCACGAGGTGCGGCACCGGCGCACCGTGCCCGGTCGAGGTGCGCGCGTCGTCGCGATCGAGGAACAGGATGCGGCCGTTGTACGCCGCGGTGCGCGAGAGCAGGGTGGCGGCGACGGCCGGGTCGTTGGTGGCGACGCTCGTCACCAGCGAGCCCCCGCCGAGGCTCACGAGGTCGGCCGCCTCGTCGACGGTGTCGTACGGCAGCACGCTGGCGACCGGCCCGAAGGCCTCCACGCGGTGCACGGCCGGGGCCGCGGCATCCGTGAAGCCGATCAGCAGCGGCTCGACGAACGCGCCCTGATCGGCGACACCCGCGGAGCCGTCCGCACGCACGACGGTCGGCGGTTCGGTGGAGCCCAGCAGGAGCCGGCCGCCCTCGTCCACGAGCGCGGCGACGCTGCGCAGCACTTCGTCGCGCTGCTCGAGCGACACGAGCGGACCCATCGTCACGGATGCGGCGTGGGGGTCGCCGAGCACCACGCGCTCGGCGATCTTCGCGCGCAGCGCGTCGACGAGCGCGTCGACCTGTCCCGCGGGCACGATCGCGCGACGGATCGCCGTGCACTTCTGACCCGCCTTGGTCGTCATCTCGACAAGGAGCTGCCGCACGTACGCGTCGAACTCGGGCGTGCCCGGCACGGCATCGGGGCCGAGCACCGAGGCGTTGATCGAGTCCGTCTCGTTCGTGAAGCGCACTCCCCCGGTCTGCACCGACGCGTGCGCGCGCAGGCGGTCGGCCGTCGAGGCGCTGCCGGTGAAGCCGACGAGGTCGCCGAGCCGCAGGTGATCGAAGAGTCCCGGCACGCTGCCGCTCACGAGCTGCAGCGATCCGTCCGGGAGAAGTCCGGTCTCGACGAGGATGCGCACCCACGCCTCGGCCACGTACGCGGTCGGTGTCGCGGGCTTCACCAGCGTCGGCACTCCCGCCAGGAAGGCCGGAGCGAACTTCTCCAGCGCGCCCCACATCGGGAAGTTGAAGGCGTTGATCTGCACGGCGACGCCGGGCAGGCGCGTGTAGACGTGACGGCCGAGGAACGAGCCGTCCTTCGACAGCACCTCGACCGGACCGTCGAGGTAGACCTGCCCGTTCGGCAGCTCCCGCCGGCCCTTCGACGAGTAGGTGAAGAGCACGCCGATGCCGCCGTCGACGTCGTTGAGCGAGTCGCGCTCGGTCGCACCGGCGCGCTTGGACAGGTCGTACAGCTCCAGTTTGCGCTCGGTCAGCGCCTGCGCGAACTGCTTGAGCAGCACGGCGCGCTGATGGAAGGTCAACGCGCCGAGGCTCGCCTGCCCCACCGTGCGCGCATACTCGAGCGCGCCCGCGAGGTCCACGCCGTCCGTGCTCACGCGGCACACCGGCTCGCCCGTCGACGCGTCGCGCACGACGACGCCGGCTGTGGCATCCGTCGGCGTCCACCACTGCTCGCGCAGATAGCTGGGGAGGGTGTCGGTCACTGGTCGCTCCATTCGTAGAATCCGCTGCCGGTCTTCCGCCCGAGGCGGCCCTCGGCGACCATGCGCCGCAGCAGCTCCGGCGGGGCGAAGCGCTCGCCCAGCTTCGCGTGGAGCTCCTCGGCGATTCCCAGCCGCACATCGAGACCGACGATGTCGGTCGTGCGCAGCGGACCGGTCGGATGCCGGTATCCGAGCTCCATCGCGGCGTCGATGTCGGCGGGCGAGGCCACACCCTCCTCGACCATGCGGATCGCCTCGAGCGCGAGCGCGACACCCAGGCGGCTCGACGCGAAGCCCGGCGCATCCCTGACGACGACGGCGGTCTTGCCGAGCGCCGCCACCCACGCGCGGGCGTCGTCCACGAGACCCGGTGCGGTGGCGGACCCGATCACGACTTCGACGAGGGCCGACGGCGGCACCGGGTTGAAGAAGTGGAGGCCGAGGAATCGCTCGGGCCGGGAGAGTCCCGCGGCGAGGTCGTCGATCGAGATCGAGGACGTGTTGGTCGCGAGCGCCGCGTCGCCGGCGACGGCTTCGACCCGGCGCAGGGCGTCGAGCTTGAGGGTGCGATCCTCCGGAACGGCCTCGATCACGAGCGCGCACTCGGCGAACGCCGCGACATCCGTCGCCGTCGTGAACGCCCCCTCGAGGTCGGTGATCGTGCGCGCCGTGGATCCGCGCTCGACGGCCTTCTCGAGGCTGGCGCGGAGGCGAGCGGATGCCGCCGCCGCCGCGTCGTCGTCGCGTTCGACGACGACCAGCTCGGCGCCGGCGAGGGCGAAGGCGTGCGCGATGCCCGCGCCCATCCGGCCCCCGCCGAGCACGCCGACCCGGGCCGGGACGCCGTCGGCGGTCATCGCGGGCGCCGTTCGAGGAAAGCGGTCATGCGGCGCTCCTTCTCGGGGCTCTCGAAGAGCTCGGCCTGCAGCTCGAGCTCGATGCCGGGGTGCGCGTCCGCGGGCGCGGCGAGCGCGCGCTTCGTGTGCTGCGTCGCGAGCGGATCGTTCGCGGCGATGCGATCGGCGAGGGCGTGCGCGGCGGCGAGGAGGTCGTCGGGCTCGTGCAGGGACGACAGCAGACCCCACGCGACGGCCTCGTCGGCGTCGAGGATGCGCCCCGTCAGCAGCAGCTCGGCCGCGCGGGCCTCGCCGACGATCTGCGGCAGACGCCAGGTGGCACCGGCGGCCGCGATGATTCCGAGGCCGGTCTCGGGGTTGCCGATCTTGACGCGCGGCGTGCCGATGCGCAGGTCGGCGGCGTACGCGAGCTCGGCCCCGCCGCCGAGGGCGTAGCCGTCGACGGCCGCGATCACGGGCATCGGGAGGGCGCGCACCCGCTCGAAGGCGTGCGTGTTGATGCCGCGGCGCGCATCGGCGGCGCGGCGCTCGCGCAGCTGCGCGATGTCGGCTCCGGATGCGAACACGCCGCCCGACCCGATGAGGATGAGTGCGCGCGGGGTCGACTCGAGTTCGGCGCACAGCTCGTGCAGACCGTCGATCATGTCCTGGTCGATCGCGTTGCGCACGTCGGGGCGTGCGAGGGTCGCGACGACGCGGTCGTCAGCGGTCTCGACGCGCAGCGAGTCACTCATCGGCATCCTCTCGTCCGCTCCGTTGCGGCCGCCCCCATAATACCTGTCCGATCGTTCAGTAATGAATCGCGCGTCACGGTCTCTCGAGTCGCCAAGACACGCCGGCCGCGACAGCGAGATCGCGGCGTGTCTTGGCGACTCGGTACCGGCCACGAACGGTCTGCACGGGAGCGCGGTGCAAGACTGGGCGCATGTCCGCCACCACCAGCCCCGGCGCCGCCGCAGCGCCACGCCGTGGTCGCCCCGGCTACGACCGGGCGCAGGTGCTCGCGATCGCGGTGGAGCTGTTCAACGAGCAGGGCTACGACGCGACGTCGGTGGCGGATGTCGCGACCCGCCTCGGTCTCACGAAGTCGGCGCTGTACCACCACTTTGACTCGAAGGAGCAGCTGCTCGCGCTCGCCGTCGACGAGGCGCTCAGCGGACTCGAGGGCGTGCTCGAGCTTCCGGACGCACGCCGGGGGTCGGCATCCGAACGTCTCGCCGCGGTGCTGCACGGTGCGGTCGGCGTGCTCGTCCAGCGCCTCCCGTACGTCACGCTGCTGCTGCGCGTGCGGGGAAACAGCGACGTCGAGCGGGCCGCCCTCGAGAGACGCCGCGCGTTCGACCACCGCGTGACGGACCTCGTCGAGGAGGCGCAGCGCGAGGGTCTCGTGCGCGACGACCTCGACGGCGCCGTCGCCACACGGCTCGTGTTCGGCATGGTCAACTCGATCGTCGAGTGGTACCGCCCCGGCGGATCGGTCGACGCCGACCGCCTCGCGCACGACATCGTCGCCGTCGCCCTCGACGGCATGCGCACGCGCTGAGCCGCGGCATCCCCCGTTCGTCTCTACGAAATCGACCTCCGGCGGGGCGCCGAAGGTCGGTTTCGTACAGCTGAATCCCGGCGGGCGGGTCAGACCTTCGCGAGACCCCGAATGGGGCTGACCGCCTGCTCCGCCTCGTGGTCGGGACCGAGCGGGATGCCGCTGCGATCGCGCAGCAGCAGGGTGGCGACGAGTCCCACGAGGGTCATGCCGGCGAGGTACCACGTCACCGACATCGTCGTTCCGGTCTCCTTCACGAGCCACGTCGCGATGAGCGGGGCGAAGGCGCCGCCGAAGATCGCGCCGATCGCGTACGAGATCGAGACGCCCGAGAACCGGATGGATGCCGGGAACAGCTCCGAGTACAGCGCCGCCTGCGGTCCGTACGTGAAGCCGAGGCCGATCGTGAGGATCGCGAGCCCGAGGAACAGCAGCCCGACCTCGCCAGTGTTCACCAGCGGGAAGAGCAGGAACACCCCACCCAGCTGCAGGATCCAGCCGATGATGTACGTGCTGCGCCGACCGATGCGGTCCGACACGAACCCGGCCGCGAGCGTGGAGAGCAGCCAGGTGACCGCCGAGCCCGCGACCGCCCACAGCACCGGACCGCGCTCGAGCGCGAGCGGACCGTCGGGCGACGTGGCGTATCCCTGGATGTACCCGCCGGTGGTCATGTATCCGACGGCGTTGTTCCCGGCGAAGACGAGCGCGGCGATCACGACGAGCAGCGCGTGCTTGCGGAACAGCTGCAGGATCGGCGTCTGCGCCTTCTCCTTGCGCTCGGCGAGCTCGGTGAACACCGGGCTCTCCTCGACGCGGCGGCGCACGTACCAGCCCACCAGGATCAGCACGACGCTCAGCAGGAACGGCACGCGCCAGCCCCACTCGAGGAACGCGTCGCCGGGAGCGATCATCGCCATGAGCGCCATCACACCGGACGCCAGCAGCAGGCCGAGGGGAACGCCGATCTGGGGTGACGCGCCGAACGCGCCGCGGCGCGACCTCGGCGCGTGCTCGACGGCCATGAGGACGGCGCCGCCCCACTCGCCGCCCGCCGACAGTCCCTGCAGGATGCGCAGCAGCACGAGCAGGATCGGCGCCCAGATGCCGATGGCCTCGTACGTCGGAAGGACGCCGATGAGCGCCGTCGCGGCGCCCATCAGGATGAGCGTCCACATGAGCACGACCTTGCGGCCGAACTTGTCTCCGAAGTGGCCAGCCAGGAACGCGCCGAGGGGACGGAAGAGGAAGCTGATGCCGACCGTGGCGAAGCCCACGAGCAGGCTGTCCGCGCCGAGCGGTGCGAAGAAGAGCTGCCCGAACACGAGCCCGACGGCCGTCGCGTAGATGAAGAAGTCGTACCACTCGACGGTCGTGCCGACGACGGTGGCGAAGACGACGCGACGCCGATCGACGGGGCTCGCGATGGTGCCGGTGGGTGTGAAACCCGGATCTGGCTGCGATGAACTCATGGTGCGACTCCTGTGTCTGGGGGTTGACGACTTCGTCACCGGCGATGTTTCGCGAGGGTATTGCCGGACGTGCGACGATCATATACGATTTCAGATACGACGCAAGAGTGAGGACGCTCATGATGGACGACAAGGCCTCGGATGCCGCATCCGGCACCGATCCCCGGTTCGCCGCCCTCCCCGGGCGCCCGGGCAAGGTGATCGCGATCCACCTGAGCTACGAGTCCCGCGCCGACCAGCGCGGGCGGCGGCCGCAGCATCCGTCGTACTTCTTCAAGCCCTCCAGTTCGCTCGCCCCGACCGGTGCGACCATCGAGCGCCCCGCGGGCACCGAACTGCTCGCGTACGAGGGCGAGATCGCCCTCGTGATCGGGACCCCCGCCCGCCGGGTCTCCCTCGCCGACGCATGGAATCACGTGGGCCACGTCACCGCGGCGAACGACTTCGGCCTCTACGACCTGCGTGCGAACGACAAGGGCTCGAACGTGCGGTCCAAGGGCGGCGACGGCTACACCCCGATCGGTCCGGCCCTGCTCGACGCCCGCTCGGTCGATCCCGCGAGCCTTCGCGTGCGCACGTGGCGCAACGGCGAGCTCGTGCAGGACGACACCGCCGGCGGCTTGATCTTCCCTCTGTCGCAGCTCGTCGCCGACCTGTCCCAGCACTTCACGCTCGAGACGGGCGACGTGATCCTCACCGGGACCCCGGCCGGCTCGTCGGTCGCCGTTCCCGGAGACCTCATCGAGGTCGAGGTCGACGTGCCCGGCGGAGCCTCGACAGGTCGCCTGGCCACCACCGTCGTGCAGGGCGAGGTGGCGTTCGACGCCGGTCTCGGCTCGCTCCCCGCCGTCGACGACCTTCAGCGCACCGAGGCCTGGGGCTCGCCCGCGGCCGCCGGGACCCCGGCCGAGAACTCGTCCGCCGCCTCGGTCTCGTCGGCCGCCGGCCTGCCCGCGTCGGTTTCGTCCGCAGGAGAAATCGCTCCCGCAGGAGGATCCGGCGCGGATGCTCCTGCGCAGCGGATTTCTCCTGCACTGACACCCGCGCTCCGCGCGAAGCTCGAGGCGGTTCCGGTCGCGGGGCTCTCCGCGCAGCTGCGCAAGCGCGGACTCGACAACGTGACGATCGACGGTGTGCGGCCGCTCCACCCCGGCGCCAAGCTCGTCGGCATCGCCCGCACGCTGCGGTTCGTGCCGCTGCGGGAGGACCTCTTCGAGAGCCACGGCGGCGGCTACAACGCGCAGAAGCGCGCGTTCGACGCCGTCGGCGAGGGCGAGGTCATCGTGATCGAGGCCCGCGGCGAGTCCGGTTCGGGAACGCTCGGCGACATCCTCGCGATCCGCGCCCACGCCCGCGGCGCCGCCGGCATCGTCACCGACGGCGGCGTGCGCGATGCGGATGCCGTGACGGGCGTCGGCATCCCGGTGTACACGGCAGGGGCGCACCCTGCGGTACTCGGTCGCAAGCACGTCCCGTGGGACCACGACGTGACGATCGGATGCGGCGGCACGACCGTCCAGCCCGGTGACGTCATCGTCGGCGACGCGGACGGCGTGATCGTCATCCCGCCCGCGCTCGCCGAGGAGGTCGCCGATGCGGCCCTGGCACAGGAGGACGAGGACGCCTGGATCGCGCAGCGCGTCGCGGAGGGGCATCCGATCGACGGACTGTTCCCGATGAACCGCGAATGGCGCGCCCGCTTCGAGGCCGAGCGAGGAGAGGCGCGATGACCCCGTTCGAAGCCGCGCCCGCAACGGTGAACGACAGCGCGCTCAGCAAGTCGCAGCAGGCGTACCGCTGGATCAAGGACCGCATCGCGAATCAGGAGTTCACCCCGGGCTACCGGCTGGTCCTCGGTTCGATCGCCGGCGACCTCGACATGAGCGTCGTGCCGGTGCGCGAGGCGATCCGCCAGCTCGAGGCGGAGGGACTCGTCACGTTCGAACGGAACGTCGGCGCCCGCGTCTCGATGGTCGACGACTCGCAGTACCGGTTCAGCATGCAGGCGCTGTCGATCCTCGAGGGCACTGCGACGGCACTGTCGGCGCGGCGGCTCACCGCCGACGACATCCGCAACGCCCGGCGCATCAACGACCTGATGATCGAGACGCTCGAGCACTTCGATCCGAGGGCCTTCACGGCGCTCAACCAGGAGTTCCACGCCGCCCTGTACGAGAAGTGCGCCAACCCGCGCATGCTCGAGCTCGTGCGCGCGGAGTGGGCGCGCCTCGGGCACCTGCGCGACTCGACGTTCAGCTTCGTCCCCGGCCGCGCGCAGGAGTCCGTGCGCGAGCACGAGAGCATCCTCCAGCTGATCGAGGCCTCCGCCCCGCTGGGCGAGATCGAGAAGGTCGCCCGCCGGCACCGCGCCGCCACCCTCGACGCGTACATGATCCACGAGCATCCCGATGAGACGCTCGGCCTTCCCGCTTTCTAGTCCCGCCGGAGCGCGCCGGCGAGCGCGGCCCCGACTTCCCGAAGGAGCACCCATGACCGACACCACGACGCAGACGCGGCACGTGCCCGCCGACCTGCCCGACCACATCCGCCACTACATCGACGGCGAGTTCGTCGACTCGATCGACGGCGACACGTTCGACGTGCTCGACCCGGTGACGAACGAGACCTACCTTCAGGCCGCTGCCGGCAAGAAGGCCGACATCGACCGGGCCGTCGCGGCGGCGCGGCGTGCGTTCATCGAGGGGCCCTGGCCCCGGATGCTG
This sequence comes from Microbacterium sp. SSM24, assembly GCF_025989145.1. Lineage (NCBI taxonomy): Bacteria > Bacillati > Actinomycetota > Actinomycetes > Micrococcales > Microbacteriaceae > Microbacterium > Microbacterium sp. SSM24. Next base: position 497,179 of record NZ_JAPDNQ010000001.1, read on the forward strand.
CCCCGCGACCGGTCCCGGATCCTGCACCGGATCGCCGACATCGTCGAGTCGCGCGACAAGCGCCTCGCGGAGCTCGAGTCCTTCGACTCCGGCCTGCCGATCACGCAGGCGCTCGGTCAGGCCCGCCGCGCAGCCGAGAACTTCCGCTTCTTCGCCGACCTGATCGTCGCGCAGACGGACGACGCGTTCAAGGTGCCCGGACGGCAGCTCAACTACGTCAACCGCAAGCCGATCGGCGTCGCCGGCCTCATCACGCCGTGGAACACGCCGTTCATGCTCGAGTCGTGGAAGCTCGGTCCCGCGCTCGCGACGGGCAACACGGTGGTGCTCAAGCCCGCCGAGTTCACGCCGCTGTCGGCGTCGCTGTGGGCCGGGATCTTCGAGGAGGCCGGGCTGCCGCAGGGGGTCTTCAACCTCGTCAACGGACTCGGCGAGGATGCCGGAGACGCGCTGGTGAAGCATCCGGATGTGCCCCTCATCTCCTTCACCGGCGAGAGCTCGACGGGGCAGTTGATCTTCGGCAACGCCGCCCCGTTCCTGAAGGGCCTCTCGATGGAGCTGGGCGGCAAGTCCCCCGCGATCGTGTTCGCAGACGCCGACCTCGAGGCCGCGATCGACGCGACCATCTTCGGCGTCTTCTCGCTCAACGGCGAGCGCTGCACCGCCGGGTCGCGCATCCTCGTCGAGCGTGCGATCTACGACGAGTTCGTGGAGCGCTACGCCGCCCAGGCGTCGCGTGTGATCGTCGGCGACCCGCAGGATCCGGCGACCGAGGTCGGCGCACTGGTGCACCCCGAGCACTACGACAAGGTGATGTCGTACATCGAGATCGGCAAGACCGAGGCGCGTCTGGTCGCCGGCGGCGGGCGCCCCGAGGGGTTCTCCACGGGCAACTACGTCGCTCCGACGGTGTTCGCGGATGTCGCGCCCGACGCCCGCATCTTCCAGGAGGAGATCTTCGGTCCGGTCGTCGCGATCACACCGTTCGACACCGACGAAGAGGCCCTCGCGCTCGCGAACAACACCAAGTACGGGCTCGCCGCGTACCTGTGGACGAGCGACCTCAAGCGCGCCCACAACTTCTCGCAGGCCATCGAGGCCGGCATGGTGTGGCTCAACTCGAACAACGTCCGCGACCTGCGTACGCCCTTCGGCGGTGTGAAGGCCTCCGGTCTCGGCCACGAGGGCGGCTACCGTTCGATCGACTTCTACACCGACCAGCAGGCCGTGCACATCACGCTCGGCCCCGCCCACAACCCCACCTTCGGCAAGGACTGACCACCCCGCTGCCGTTTGTGCGGGCGAATGCGCGTCCCGACACCGGGACCAGCGGCATTTCTCCCGCACAAACGGACACCACTGACGGACACCACTGACGCAAGGACGCGACCGACATGACCCACCGCGACGACATGACCCTCACCTCCTCCGGCTACTACGTGAGCCAGGAGGCGCCCATCCGCTCCGACAACCCGGTGCCGACCCCGACCTCGCCGGCACCCGACGTGCTGCGCTGCGCCTACATGGAGCTCGTGGTCACCGACCTGGCCGCGTCACGCGTCTTCTACGTCGACGTGCTCGGGCTCTACGTCACCGAAGAGGACGAGAACGCGATCTACCTCCGCTCGACCGAGGAGTTCATCCACCACAACCTCGTGCTGCGACAGGGCGAGGTCGCCGCGGTCGCCGCCTTCTCGTACCGCGTGCGTTCCGCGGAGGACCTCGACAAGGCCGTCGCCTTCTATGAGGAGCTCGGCTGCGAGGTGCGCCGCAATCCCGACGGGTTCGTGAAGGGCATCGGCGACTCGGTGCGTGTGATCGACCCGCTCGGCTTCCCGTACGAGTTCTTCTTCCAGACCGAGCACGTCGAGCGGCTGTCGTGGCGCTACGACCTCCACACCCCGGGGGAGCTCGTGCGCCTGGACCACTTCAACCAGGTCACCCCCGACGTGCCCCGCGCGGTGAACTTCATGCAGTCCCTCGGGTTCCGGGTGACCGAGGACATCCAGGACGAGGACGGCACCGTCTACGCCGCCTGGATGCGCCGCAAGCCCACCGTGCACGACACCGCGATGACCGGCGGCGACGGGCCGCGCATGCACCACGTCGCGTTCGCCACGCACGAGAAGCACAACATCCTCGCGATCTGCGACAAGCTCGGCGCTCTCCGCCGCTCGGACGCGATCGAGCGCGGCCCGGGCCGCCACGGCGTCTCGAACGCGTTCTACCTCTACCTGCGCGACCCCGACGGTCACCGCGTCGAGATCTACACGCAGGACTACTACACCGGCGACCCCGACAACCCGGTGGTCACGTGGGATGTGCACGACAACCAGCGCCGTGACTGGTGGGGCAACCCCGTCGTCCCGTCCTGGTACACCGAGGCATCCCTCGTGCTCGACCTCGACGGCAACCCTCAGCCGGTCGTGGCGCGCACCGACTCGTCCGAGATGGCCGTGACGATCGGTGCCGACGGCTTCTCGTACACGCGCCCCGGAGAAGACTCGATGCCCGAGTACAAGCAGGGCGAGTACAAGCTCGGCCACCAGCTGTAGCCCCACCGTGCGTCTGTACCGTTTGCAGGATGGGGCCGCGCGCTCCCCCCACGGCTCCGCGCATACGCGCGGAGCCCGGGCGCTGATGCCGGCACCGGTCCTGAGAACGGTACATCGAACGGCACGAGAGACCTGAGGAGGATCGGATGCTTCACCCCGACGTGATCGCGCAGCTCGCGGCCGAGCTGGCCGAGGCCGACCGCACGCACGGCGTGATCCCGCGCATCACGGCGCGCTACCCGGACGCGACGATCGAGGACTCGTACGCGATCCAGGGTGTGTGGCGCGATCAGAACCTCGCTGCGGGGCGCGCGCTCGTCGGCCGCAAGATCGGCCTGACCTCGAAGGCGATGCAGCAGGCGACGGGCATCACCGAACCCGACTACGGCGTGATGTTCGACGACACGGTCTACGAGTCGGGCGCCGAGATCCCCGTCGACCTCTTCTCCAACGTGCGCATCGAGGTCGAGCTCGCATTCGTGCTCGCGAAGCCGCTCGCCGGACCTGACGCCACCCTCGAGGACGCGCTCGACGCGATCGACTACGCCGTCCCCGCCCTCGAGATCCTCAACTCGCACATCGAGCTGGAGGGTCGCACGATCGTCGACACGATCAGCGACAACGCCGCATACGGCGCGATGGTGCTCGGCGACGTCCGCAAGCGCCCCGACGAGATCGACCTGCGCTGGGTGCCGGGAGTGCTCTCCCGCAACGGCGAGATCGAGGAGACCGGCGTCGCCGCAGGAGTGCTCGGCCATCCCGCCACCGGGGTGGCCTGGCTCGCGAACAAGTTCGCACAGCATGGCGCCCGGCTCGAGGCGGGTGAGATCATCCTCGCGGGGTCGTTCACACGGCCGATGTGGGTTTCGCGCGGCGACGCCGTGCGCTGCGACTACGGACCGATGGGAGTCATCGAATGCCGCTTCGTCTGAATCCGACGTTCCGCGACGCGCTGGCGGGCGCCGACCGGCCGCTGGCCGGCATGTGGGTGTGCTCGGGATCCGCGCTCGTCGCCGAGATCTGCGCCGGCGCGGGTCTGGACTGGCTGCTCATCGACATGGAGCACTCCCCCAACGGCCTCGAATCGGTGCTCGCGCAGCTGCAGGCCGTCGGCGCCTACCCGGTCAGCCCGGTCGTGCGCGTGCCGATCGGCGACGTCGTCACCCTCAAGCAGGTGCTCGACCTCGGCGCGCAGAACATCCTCGTTCCGATGGTGTCGTCGGCCGCCGAGGCGGAGGAACTCGTCGCCGCCGTGCGGTACCCCCCGCGCGGCCGCCGGGGCGTGGGCTCAGCCCTCGCCCGCTCAGCCCGGTGGAACCGCGTCGACGACTATCTCGCCCACGCCGACGACCACGTGTCGCTGTTCGTCCAGATCGAGACCGTGGCGGGCGTCGACGCCGCGGCCGCCATCGCCGCGGTCGACGGCATCGACGGCGTGTTCGTCGGCCCGAGCGACCTCGCCGCCTCGATGGGGCTGCTGGGGCAGCAGACGCACCCGGATGTCGCAGCCGCCGTCACGCGCGCGTTCGACGGCGTCCGCGCCGCCGGAAAACCGGCAGGCGTGAACGCGTTCGACCCCGCAGCAGCGCGCGCCTACCTCGACGCGGGCGCAGCGTTCGTGCTCGTGGGAGCCGACGTCGCGCTCCTGGCGCGTGGGTCCGAGCGCCTCGCCGCGGACTTCGGCGCCGGCGGCACGCAGACCCGCACCTCGTACTGACCCGGGCCGCGCGGGGCATCCGTCCGCTCCCCACGCGAGTCGCTAAGACACGCCGGTGCCGCGACGCACGAGGCGGCGTGTTTTGGCGACTCGAAGGCGTGGTGGTGTGTCAAGGCCTCACCGCACGGGGCGCGCGCATGGCACGCTGAGGGCATGCGCAGGGATGTCTCGAGCCGGATCACGCTCACCGTGACCGAACCCGCCGACCTGGTGTTCGCCGTCGCCGCGAGTGCCCAGTACACCTCTGTCGACGAGACGTTCACCGCGTCGCTCGACGGCGCCCCCGTGGAGGCCCGCGACGTCGTCGACGCCCACGGAACCCGCCTGCACCGCGTCGCGAGCGGGGTCGGCCGCCTCGACGTGATCTATCGCGCCACGATCGACGGCGAGGCCGAGCCGCTCCGAGCGAGCGAGGCCGACCTTCTCGTGTACGGGAGGCCGAGCCGCTACGCCGAGTCGGACGCGCTCGCCCCCACGGCCGTGGGCGAGTTCGCCGGAATCCGCGACCCCGCGCAGCTGCTCGCGTCGGTGTCGTCGTGGGTGGGAACCCGGCTGGCGTACGTGTCGGGGTCGTCGCTCCCGACCGATGGCGCGACACGCACGCTCCTCGCTCGGCAGGGCGTGTGCCGCGACTACGCGCACCTCTGCGTCGCGCTGCTGCGCGGGCTCGGCATTCCGGCCCGGCAGGTCGCGGTGTACGCGCCGGGACTGATGCCGATGGACTTCCACGCGGTGGCCGAGGCCTGGATCGACGGAGCCTGGCGGGTGGTGGATGCCACGACCCTCGCGCCCCGTTCGACCCTCGTGCGCATCGCCACGGGGCGCGACGCCGCCGACACCGCGTTCCTGACCGTCGTCTCCGGACGTTGCGACCTCGTCTCCGTCGAGGTGTCGGCGATCGCGGACGTGCTGCCCGACGACGACATCGATCGGCTCGTGTCGATCCGCTGACCTCGCGGCGGATCTCGCGCCCCGGCCGCGCGTCGTGGCACAGTGAGTCCATGAAGAAGTGGACCGTCCGATTCCTCTCGCTGCTCGTCTTCAACATCGTCGTGCTGCTCGTGATCGGCTTCCTCACTCCCGCACGAGTCGGGTGGTCGGCGCTGTGGGCCGGCATCGTGCTCACCGCGATCTCGATCTGGATCAAGCCGGCCGTGCAGAACTGGTTCCGCACGATGGCAGCAAAGTCGGCGAGCCAGCGCACCAGGGCCGGCGAGAAGCTGATCGAGTTCCTCCTGGCATTCGCTGTCGCGTTCCTGGTGTGGATCGCCACCGTGCTGCTGTCGGGCGTGACGATCGGCGGCGGCTTCTTCGGCGCCTTCTGGGGCTACGTCCTTCCGCCGGTCATCCTGCTGATCGGCTGGGCGATCTACGACGCGATCGACGACAAGGTCGAGGCGCACGCGGGAGCCCTGTACGACAAGGCCTCCGGCGGCCGTTCGACGGCGACGGATGCTTCCGCCCCGGCGATTCCGCAGAATCCCGAGGCCGCCGCGGCCGGGCGCCGCGAACTGAATGACGGTCTCACCGACGAGCAGCGCCGCATGCTCGACGAGCTCGGCAAGGGCTGATCCCGCCGATCGGTCGATCCCGTCGGCGCACGGCACTGATCGGGACCGCTCCGGTCCGGCATGTCAACCCCTGGGCGGGGAAGCCCCGCACGCGCGAGTGTGGAGGCACGGACGAAGGGATTCCCATGTCGGACACGAACGAGAACCCGCACCACGACGCAGGCGCGGACGCCGCGCAGGGCGGCGCCATGCCCATGCCGCACGGCTCCGACGACGCGACGCCGCCGGTGGATGGCGCGCTGCCCATGCCGCACGAAGGGGACGACGGCGAACCGCCCGTCGACGGCGCGCTGCCCATGCCGCATGCGGGAGACGAGAACCCGCCCGTCGACGGCGCGCTGCCGATGCCCCACGGGACCGAAGGCTGACGGCCCGCTCCCGCCCGATTCCGCAGCGTCCGGGACGTCATCTACGGAAACTCAGCGGCGACGAGGGGCGCGAGTCGCCAGGATGGACGCAGGCCGCGCGACAGCACGCGCGGCGCACCCGAGTCCTGGAGGCTGCCATGTCGCGTACCCCTGTTCTCCGCCTGGCCGTCGTCGGCCTCGCCGCCGCTGCTCTCGCGCTCACGGGCTGCGCGAGCGGAACTTCGGGCACTCCGTCGGGCGAGGCATCCGAACCCGCCGATTCCGGCTACGTCACCGAGGGCAAGTTCACCGTCGCGACCGGCGAGCCCGCGTACTACCCATGGGTGATCGACGACGCGCCTGAGAGCGGCGAGGGCTTCGAGGCGGCCGTCGCTTACGCGCTGGCCGAGGAGCTCGGGTTCGCCGCGGAGGACGTGGTGTGGGTGCGCACCAGCTTCGAGGAGGCGATCGCCCCCCGTCCGAAGGACTTCGACGTCAACCTGCAGCAGTTCTCCATCACCGACGAGCGCAAGGAATCGGTCGACTTCAGTTCGCCGTACTACGAGACCACGCAGGTCGTCGTCACCACGGCGGACTCGCCCGCGGCCGACGCGACGTCGATCGCCGACCTGAAGGACCTGCTGATCGGCGCCCAGACCGGCACCACGAGCTTCACGACGATCGAAGAGGTCATCCAGCCGACCCAGGGTGCGCAGGCGTTCAACACCAACGACGACGCGAAGCTCGCCCTCGAGAACGACGTGGTCGACGCGATCGTCGTCGACCTGCCGACCGCGTTCTACATCTCCGGCGTCGAACTCACCGACGGCGTGCTCGTCGGTCAGCTCCCCACCCCCGACGGCGCGACGGGTGACGAGTTCGGCTTCGTGCTGGCCAAGGACTCATCGCTGACCGCCGAGGTCACCGCCGCGGTGGACGCGCTGCGCGAGAACGGCACCCTCGACGAGCTGGCCGCGGAGTGGCTCGGCGGCGAGGGCCAGGCTCCCGTCCTGCAGTGATCCTGGCCTCCGTTAGCCTGGCCGGATGACACGCGCACCCGGCCGGGTCGCCGATCCCCCTCGCGCGGTGAGCGCGGTCGAGCTCGAGCGGCAGGCGTTCCGCAAGCGGCAGGGCACCCGCTCGGTCGTGATCAGCGTCGTTTCGACGCTCGTCATCGCGGCCGCCGTGTGGGTGTTCATCGTGAACACCCCCGGCTGGTCCCGCGTGCAGCAGCAGTTCTTCGACCCCGAGGTGGCGCTCGCGTCGCTCCCCCGCGTGTGGGACGGATTCCTGCTCAACCTGCGGGTGCTCGCCATGGCGTCGGTGCTCGTGCTGGTGTTCGGGCTCCTTCTGGCGACGCTGCGCACCCTGCGCGGACCGGTCTGGCTGCCGCTGCGTGCGCTGGCCGCCGGCTACACCGATCTGTTCCGCGGCATCCCGCTCATCATCGTGCTCTACCTCGTCGGCTTCGGGATCCCGGGGCTCGACTTCATCCCCGTGCGACTGCCGACGGAGTTCTGGGGGACTGTCGCCATCACGCTGACCTATTCGGCGTACGTGTCGGAGGTGTTCCGCGCGGGCATCGAGGCGGTGCACCCGTCGCAGCGCCACGCCGCTCGGTCGCTCGGCCTGAGCCACGGGCAGACGATGCGGTTCGTCGTCGTGCCGCAGGCCGTGCGCAAGGTCACTCCCGCGCTCATGAACGACTTCGTCGCGATGCAGAAGGATGTCGGGCTCATCTCGATCATCGGCGCCGTCGATGCCGTCCGCGCCGCGCAGATCGAAACCGCCGCGTACTTCAACTTCACGCCCTACGTCGTCGCCGCGGTGCTGTTCGTGCTCCTCGCGATTCCGACCATCCGCCTCACGGACTGGTACACCGCGCGGGTGCGTTCGCGGGAGCAGATCGGGGGCATCGTATGACCGCCGTGCTGCAGGTCGAGGACGTCTGGAAGTCCTTCGGCGACCACGACGTGCTCCAGGGAATCGACCTCGAGGTGGAACCCGGCGAGGTCGTCGCCCTCATCGGCGCGAGCGGGTCGGGCAAGTCCACGCTGCTGCGCACGATCAATCTGCTCGAGCCGATCGACGACGGACGCATCCGCCTCGCAGGGACCGACATCAGCGATCCGCGGGTGGACGTCGACGCGGTGCGTGCCCGGATCGGCGTCGTCTTCCAGCAGTACAACCTGTTCCCGCACCTCACGGTGAGGGACAACATCACCCTCGCGCTGCGCCACGTGCACCGGTATCCGAAGGCGAAGGCGGATGCCGCGGCATCCGCTCTGCTGGAGCGCGTGGGACTCGCCGAGAAGGCGGGCGACCACCCCGACCGCCTGTCCGGGGGCCAGCAGCAGCGGGTCGCGATCGCGCGCGCCCTCGCGACCACGCCCGACCTGCTGCTCCTCGACGAGATCACCTCGGCTCTCGATCCGGAGCTCGTCGCCGATGTGCTCGACCTGGTGCGTTCGCTCGCCGACGACGGCATGACGATCGTCATGGCCACCCACGAGATGGCGTTCGCGCGCGACGTCGCGGACCGCGTCGTGTTCCTCGATGCGGGGCGCATCCTCGAGTCGGGGACGCCGGCCGAGGTGTTCGGCGCGCCGCAGGAGGATCGCACGCGCGAGTTCCTCGCCCGATTCACCGCGTAGGGCCCGGCGGCGAATCTGCGCATCTGTGCGGGAACGCGCCTCGACCCCGCCGTAAGCGCGAGAATGGCGTCATGAAGCAGACCGCCGTGTACCAGCCGGGTGTGTGCAACATCGGGCCCGCCGAGATCCGCCGACGCCGCGCGTCGGGCTGGCTGGGGCTCGCGATCGCCGTCATGTACCTCGCTCTCGCGTTCGTGCTCGGCTGGGCCGCCCCGTGGCGGCTGCTCGTCGCCGTGCCGGTGTTCCTCTCGGCGCAGGGGTTCCTTCAGGCGGCGTTCCACTTCTGCGTCGGGTTCGCCTCGCGCGGTCTCTACAACTTCGGCGCGCTCGGCTCGGAGGAGTCGGTGCAGGATGCCGAGTTCCGCCGGAAGGACCTGCGCACGGCGCTGCTGATCACGGTGCTCGCCTTCGCGATCGCGGCCGTTGTGGCGGTGGGTGCTCTCCTCGTGCCGATCGGCTGACCGCCCTCAGGCCGTGACCTCGCCCGCGGCGTCGAACTCGCGCCGCAGGTACTGCGGCGCCTGCGTGCGCCAGGCCTCAGTCACGAGCTCGGCGAGATGGTCGGCGTCGACCCCGGCCATGCGGAACGCGACCTTCGGCTCGCTCCAGGCAGTGGTCGCCGGCAGGAAGACGTCGGGCTGCATCTCGCGGAGCGCGAGCGCGTCGACCTTGTCGGCGATCCTCACCGCGACGACGAGTTCGCGAGCCACGATCGCGCGCACGTCTTCGGGGATGCTCGGCCACGGGTGGCACTCCCACGCGTAGAGCTTGTTGCGGACGAACCATGCGGCGCCCCCGGTGGTCGCGCGCTCCTCGCTGCCGGGCAGACCACCGGCGATGCGCCGGACGTCGTCGAGGGTGGCCACCCCGCGAGCGTATGCCTCACCCCCGACATCCCACCGGATCAGACGCGTTCGCGCGCGTCGGCTGCGACTCAGCAGTGCCCGGTGTACATGTACACCTTCGCTCCCCAGTTGTCGACCTTGTGCCAGCGCCCGGTCGTCTGGCCAACCCGGTCGGTCTTCGTCTTGATGTCCCAGAAGATGCCCCCGTACGTGATGACGCACCGGCCCGACGGCACCCAGACGGCATCCCAGTCCCAGCCGACGGGCGTTCTGCCGCCCGGCGACACGCTCGCCTTCTTCGCGCCGGCCTGGACGGTCGTCGTGTTGACGTAGTCGGTCGACGCGGTGAACGTCCAGCTCCCGTAGTTGCGCATGTAGCCGCAGCTGGGGGGATTGCCGTTGCACGGTTCGGCGGCGGCGTTGGCCGGCACGGCCGCCCCCAGGACCGAGACGGCCGCGAGCGCGAGGCCCGCAGCCACCATTGCGACCCGGCGCCTGCGTGATGGTCGTGCCGTGGCCGCGGCAGGGCCCGTCGTCAGTGGTTCGCGGTCGATCGAGGCGACATCGTTCATGTGCACGAGGCTAGGGGGCACCCGCGCCCCTGTGGTTACGATTCCGTTAACCTGCACTCGCGGTCTGCGCTCCGGCCGACGCATCCCGACCGGGTCAGACGCGTTCGCGCACCACCTTGGCCGTCGCGGCGGGGTCGGGTCGGTGCATGACCGACTCGGGAACGATCACGAGCTCGGCGTTCGGCATGGCCTCGGCCAGTCGGTCGGCGGCCGTCACCAGGATCGGGAAGGTCTGCTCGCCGCGCAGGATCGTGACCGGCGTCACGGCGCGCATCTCGGGCGTCGGCGTCGACACCTTCGCCGTCAGCGTCGCGTCGTACACCGTCGACTGCGCGAGCGGCACGAGGGAGGCGAACAGCTCGCTCTGCCGAATCTGCTCGACCATCGCGGGCGGCAGCTCGACCGCCTCGAGCTGGAAGGTCACGACCGCCTCGTCGCGTCGGTCGTCGTCGACCAGCTGCTGCAGGCGCTCGGCCAGCCGCGGGTCGGGCTCGTCGACGCCGAAGCGGAACGGCGGCTCGGAGAGGAAGAGCGCGCGCAGCGGGACTCCCCGCGACGCGGCGTACAGCGCGAGGATCGCGCCCGACGAGTGGCCGAGCGCCATCGCCTCGCCGCCGACCGCGTCGACCACAGCCGCGAGATCGTTCGCCTCATCGTCGGGGGTCGAGCCGCGCCGGTCGCCGCTCGCACCGCGCGCACGCCGGTCGAGCGTGACGGCCGTGAACCCGGCGCCCGCCAGCGCTTCGGCGAGCGCGCGCGCGTCGGCGGCCACCGAGAACGCGCCGCCGACGATCACGATCGTCGGCCCGTCGCCGAGGCGCTCGAATGCGATCGTCGTTCCGTCGGCCGAGGTCGTCGTGTCCATACCGAGAGTGAACCACTTCCGTCCGACATCCCGCCGCCCCTGACCTCTTCCCTCGAGTCGCCAAGACACGCCGGCACGTGGTCCGCCGCGCCGGAGTGTCTTGGCGACTCGGGTGAGTAAACAGGTTGACTTCGAGAGAGTCAACTGGTTTACTCAGGACATGTCCGACCGGCTGACCTTCACGCTCCACGAACTCCTCGCGGAGATCGACGCGTTCGCCGACACCGCCCTGCAGCAGGGCTACGGGGTGACCTACAACCACTTCCAGTTCCTCGCCGTCCTCTACGACGCCGAACCGGCCGACATGACGACACTCGCCCACTGCCTCGGCGTCACGAAAGCCGCCGTCAGCAAGCGCGTGCCCGCACTCGTGGCCGACGGCTGGATCACGGCGACCTCGCAGCCGGGCGCAGGACGCAGCATCCTGCTCTCACTCACCCCCAAGAGCACCGCGCTCGTACACGATGCCGGCGCCGTGCTCGACGAAGCCTTCGCCGAGATGCTCACACACCCCGCACTCGCCGACGATCCGATCGACGCGCCCCGCCTCAACGCGCAGCTCGTCGCCCTCACCGCATTCATCCGGGGGCAGCCCCGCCCCACCCATCAGGAGAACCGCGCATGAACGCTCCCCGCATCCTCGTCATCATCGGCACCCCGCTGCCCGGCAGCCTCAACCACGCACTCGCCGATGCGTACGCCGACGCCGCACGAACCGGCGGCGCCGACGTGCGCGTCGTCGACCTCGCGACCGACGCCGTGCCGCAGCATCCGTCCGTTCGCGATCAGCTGCGACTGCCGCGCACCGACGACGACCTCGCCCTCGACCCCGCAGTCGCCGAATACGTCGCCGACGTCGACTGGGCCGACCACATCGCGATCTTCTTCCCGCAGTGGTGGGGCTCCTCACCTGCGGCGCTCAAGACCTGGATCGACCGGGTCTTCGTGTCCGGCTTCGCCTACCGCTACCGCCCGACGGGTCGGCTGTGGGACAAGCTGCTCACCGGCCGCACCGCGCGCATCGTCATGACGATGGACTCCCCCACGAGCTGGAACGCGTGGGCGTATCGCGACGCTGCGATCCGATCGCTGCGCAACGCGACCCTGGAGTTCTGCGGCGTCCGTGTGAACGGCGTGACCCGGCTCTCGGCGGTGCGGCACCGCGCGGACGCCGACCGCGAGCGCTGGATCGGCGGCATGGCATCGTTCGGCGCGACGGACGCCGGTTCAGTCTCGGTGCGCCCGCGGGAGGCGGCCGTCCCCGCCTGACCGGCCGATGTCCTCGAGTCGCCGAGACACGCCGGCGCGACGCTCCTCGGCCCGGCGTGTCTTGGCGACTCGTCGGAGACTCGTCGGGAACCCGTCGGCGACTCTCGCCGCTACCCGCGCTCCGCAGCCTCGACGACGTTGGTCATCAGCAGCGCGACGGTCATCGGGCCGACTCCGCCGGGGTTGGGCGAGACCCAGCCGGCGACCTCGGCGACGTCCGGAGCGACATCCCCGTGCACCTTCGACTTGCCGGTCTCGGGGTCGACCTCGCGGGTGACGCCGACGTCGAGCACCGCCGCACCCGGCTTCACGTCCTCGGCGCGCACGACGTGCTTCACGCCTGCCGCCGCGACGATGACGTCGGCCTGACGCAGGTGGTGCGCGAGGTCGGCGGTGCCGGTGTGGGTGAGCGTCACGGTCGCGTTGTACTCCCGGCGGGTCAGCAGCAGGCCGATCGAGCGCCCGATCGTCACGCCGCGACCGACCACGACCACGTCCTTGCCGTTCAGGTCGTAGCCGTTGCGCGTCAGCAGCTCGATCACGCCGCGGGGCGTGCACGGCAGCGGCGACGTGATCGGCGTGTTCACGTTGAGCACGAGGCGTCCGAGGTTCGTCGGATGCAGGCCGTCGGCGTCCTTGGCGGGATCGATGCGTTCGAGGATCGCGTCGGTGTCGATGTGCTTCGGCAGCGGCAGCTGCACGATGTAGCCGTGGCAGGCGGGGTCGGCGTTGAGCTCGTCGATCAGCGCCTCGACGTCGGCCTGCGTGGCGTCGGCCGGCAGCTCGCGCTGGATCGAGTTCATGCCGATCGACTCGGACTCGCGGTGCTTCATCCCGACGTACAGCTGCGATGCCGGGTCAGCGCCCACGAGGACGGTCGCGATGCCGGGCGTGATGCCGCGCTCCTTGAGCGCGGCGACCCGCACGGCGAGCTCCGCCTTGATGTCGGCCGCTGCGGCCTTGCCGTCCAGTCGGACCGCGACCATTACTGCTGCAGGCCCGGGTAGAGCGGGAAGGCGGCGGTCAGTGCGGCGACCCTCGTGCGCAGTGCCTCGACGTCGGCTCCGGGGAGCAGGGCGAGCGCGATGACGTCGGCGACCTCGGTGAACTCGGCGTCGCCGAAACCGCGGGTGGCCAGTGCCGGGGTGCCGATGCGCAGCCCCGAGGTCACCATCGGCGGCCGCGGGTCGTTGGGAACCGCGTTGCGGTTGACCGTGATGTGGATCTCGTGGAGGAGGTCCTCGGCCTGCTTGCCGTCGATCTCGGCGTTGCGCAGGTCGACGAGCACGAGGTGCACGTCGGTGCCTCCGGAGCGGACCGTGATGCCGGCATCCGCCACGTCCTGCTGCTGAAGGCGCTCGGCGATGATGTGGGCGCCGCTGAGGACGCGCTCCTGGCGCTCCTTGAACTCGGGGGTTCCGGCGAGCTTGAACGCGGTCGCCTTCGCGGCGATCACGTGCATGAGCGGTCCGCCCTGCTGGCCGGGGAACACGGCGGAGTTGATTTTCTTGGCGATGTCGGCGTCGTTGGTGAGGATGAAGCCCGACCGCGGGCCGCCGATGGTCTTGTGCACGGTCGACGACACGACGTGCGCGTGGGGCACAGGGTTCGGGTGCAGGCCAGCCGCCACGAGTCCGGCGAAGTGCGCCATGTCGACCCAGAGGAGCGCTCCGACCTCGTCCGCGATCGCGCGGAACGCGGCGAAGTCGAGCTGACGCGGGTAGGCCGACCAGCCGGCGATGATGACCTTGGGCTGGTGCTCGATCGCGAGACGGCGCACCTCGTCCATGTCGATCGTCGAGGTCTCGGGGTCGACGCCGTACGCGACGATGTTGTAGAGACGGCCCGAGAAGTTGATCTTCATCCCGTGCGTGAGGTGGCCGCCCTGGTCGAGCGACAGGCCCAGCAGCGTGTCGCCGGGGCGTGCGATCGCGTGCAGCACGGCGGCGTTCGCGGTGGCTCCGGAGTGGGGCTGCACGTTGGCGAACTCGGCGCCGAACAGTTCCTTGGCACGGGCGATCGCGAGTTCCTCGGCGACGTCGACCTCTTCGCAGCCGCCGTAGTAGCGGCGACCCGGGTAGCCCTCGGCGTACTTGTTGGTGAGCACAGAGCCCTGCGACTGCAGCACCGAGACCGGCACGAAGTTCTCGGAGGCGATCATCTCGAGATAGCCGCGCTGGCGGTCGAGCTCGCGCTCGAGCACCTGGGCGATCTCGGGGTCGACCTCGGCGAGCGGGGCGTTGAAGTACTGATCGGTCATGACGATCTCCTTGACGACGGCTTTCGGGGTACGCGGCACGGGGTGCCGGGAAACACATCGGCCCAGGCGTGCGGTCGAATGCCGTTGTCGGTCGCTCCCCGGTGGTGTCCCACCTCAACGCCAGTCGCGACACCCCGAGCATATCGGATGCCGCGCCCTCGACCGAGTCGCCAAGACACGCCGTGACACTGCACCGGGGAACGGCGTGTCTTGGCGACTCGATGAAATCTGGCATCGCTGGTGCGCGGGCGGTAAAGTGGGGCAACGCCTATTTGTTAGGACTCTTTACATGAATCGTCGCCGAGGACGGATCGTCGTCGCGTCGGTCCTCGCGGCCGTCGTGCTGGTGGGCTGCGCCCCCGCCGCCCAGAATGGAGCCACTGTGACTCTCGCCGTCGTCCCCGCCCCCGCCTCCCTCGTCCCGGCCGAGGCCGCGCCCTTCCGCCTGTCCGCGACGACGCGCGTGACGGGAGAAGCGGATGCCGCAGCCGCTCTCTCGGCGCTGGTCGAGGCACGTGCGGGCATCGCGCTCGCCGCCGACGGCGACGGTCCGGCGATCGAGCTGCGCATCGAGCGGGGCGGAGCGGCCGAGTCGTACCGGATCGCGGCGGACGAGGCATCCGTCGTCATCACCGGCGCCGACCCGGCGGGCCTGTTCTACGGCGTGCAGACCCTGAGCCAGCTGGTGCAGCCCTCCGGCGACGACTGGATCGTTCCTGCGGTCGCTATCGACGACGCTCCGCGCTTCGCCTACCGGGGCGTCATGCTCGATGTCGCGCGGCACTTCCACTCGGTCGAGACGGTCAAGGGCTACATCGACCGTGCCGCCGGACTCAAGCTGAACGCGCTCCACCTCCATCTCAGCGACGACCAGGGCTGGCGCATCCAGCTCGCGTCGCGGCCGGAGCTCACCGAGCTCGCCTCGTCCACCGCCGTCGGCGGCGACGAGGGCGGCTTCTACACGAAGGACGACTACCGCGAGATCGTCGAGCACGCGGCATCCCGTCACATGATCGTCGTGCCCGAGATCGACATGCCCGGCCACACCCACGCCGTCTCGCTCGCCTACCCCGAGCTCGTCGAAGAGCCCGTGCTCAGCGAGCACATCCTCGAGGTCGCGCGAGACTACGGCGGCGAGCTGCCCGTGAACGGCACGCCGTACGACGGCATGGCGGTCGGGTTCTCATCGCTGAAGATCCACGACGAGGCGACCTACGACTTCGTCGCCGACGTCTTCGGCGAGCTGGCAGGCATGACCCCGGGGCCGTACCTGCACCTCGGCGGAGACGAAGCGCTCGGAACTCCCGACGAGGACTTCGACCTCTTCGTCTCGCGCGCGAGCAGCATCATCGCCGATCTCGGCAAGACGCCGATCGCGTGGCACGAGGCGGGCGGCGCCGCCGATCTGGACGACGCGACCATCGGTCAGTACTGGGGCTATGTCCAGCCGACCGACGGCATGGACGAGAAGGCGCGCGGCTTCGTGCGCAACGGCGCGCAGCTCATCCTGTCACCGGCCGACGCGATCTACCTCGACATGAAGTACCCGACCGGTCCCGAACTCGGGCTCACCTGGGCGAACGGCCCGACGAGCGTGCAGCGGGCCTACGACTGGGAGCCCTCGGCGATCATCGACGGCGTCGACGACTCCGACATCCTCGGCGTCGAGGCGCCGATGTGGGCGGAGACCATCCGCACCGCGGCCGACATCGACACGATGGCCTTCCCGCGCATCGCCGCGGCCGCCGAGGCGGCGTGGTCGCCGGCGACGGGCGAGAGCGACCTGCGCACGTGGGAGTCGTTCCGCGTCCGCGTGGGAGCGCTCGGCCCGCTCTGGACGAGCCTCGGCATCGGCTTCCACCCGTCGGGCGAGATCCCCTGGGTCACCGAGTGAGCACACTCGTCCACTCCGTCCGCCTGATCGACGACGGCCGCGTCACCGAAGACGCCTGGATCCTCTTCGACCGGGGACGCGTGGCTGCCCGCGGCTCAGGATCCTCGCGACCCGGCGCCGACGAACTCGTCGACGGCGCGGGGGGATGCCTCGTCCCCGGCTTCGTCGACATCCACGGCCACGGCGGAGCCGGCGCCTCGTACGACGACGGACCCGAGGCGATCCGGTCGGCCCGCGCCCTCCATCGCGCGCACGGCACGACGCGGGCCGTCGTCTCCCTCGTGACCGCGTCGCTGGACGACCTCGCCGCCCGCGCGGCGATGGTCGCAGAGCTCGCCGAGCAGGACGACACGATCCTCGGCTCGCATCTCGAGGGGCCGTTCCTCGATCCCGGCCACAAGGGCGCCCACACCGAAGCACTGCTGCGTGCGCCGGATGCGGCATCCGTCTCCCGCCTGATCGAGGCGGGACGGGGCACGATCCGCCAGATCACGCTGGCACCCGAGCTGCCGGGCGCGCTCGAGGCGATCGCGCGCCTCACCGGCGACGGCGTCGTCGTCGCGATCGGCCACACCGACGCCGATGCGGACACCGCACGGCGCGCGTTCGACGCGGGGGCGAGCGTGCTCACGCACGCGTTCAACGCCATGCGCGGCATCCACCATCGCGCACCCGGTCCGGTCGTGGCCGCACTGCGCGATCCTCGCGTGACCCTCGAGCTGATCGCCGACGGCGTGCACGTCGACCTCGACCTGATCGCGACGGCGTTCGCCGCTGCGGGCGACCGCATCGCGCTGGTGACCGACGCGATGGCCGCCGCCGGGTCGGCCGACGGTCGCTACGAGCTGGGCGGCCTCGCGGTCGCGGTCACGGACGGCGTCGCCCGCCTCGTCGACGGCGGATCGATCGCCGGCTCCACCCTCACGCAGGATGAGGCGCTACGTCGCGTCGTCGCGGCGGGCGTCGCCCTCCCGACCGCGGTGGCGGCGCTGACGACCGTGCCCGCGCGCGCGGTGGGACGCCCCGATCTCGGACGACTCGATGCCGGGGCGATCGCCGACGCCGTGCTCCTCGACGACGCACTGAACGTCGCGCGCGTCTGGATCGCGGGCTCGAGCATCTGACGCCCCTGCGCCGCGCTCCGTCCGCAGTCACCTTCGGCGCGCGTCCGCTCCCGCCACCGGCGTGTCGTGACTGCGGACCGTCGGGCGGGGGCGAGGCGGAGCGGGGCGGGGGGGTGGGGGGCGCATAAACTGGGGGCATGTCTGATACCGACAGTCCTGCGGCGCCGGCCGGCACCGCGCCCGGCACCCGCGCTCCGCTGTCGGCCATCGACATCATGGCCTTTCTGTGCGAGCTGTTCGCGATCGCCTCGCTCGCCATCTGGGGCTTCGCCTCGTGGCCGTTCCCGTGGAACATCGTCGCCGGGATCGGCGCCCCGCTGCTCGCCATCCTCGTGTGGGCGCTCTTCGTCTCGCCCCGCGCCGTCTTCACGGTGCACCCGTTCGTGCGCGGGATCGTCGAGCTGCTCGTGTACGCGGCGGCCACCATCGCGTGGTGGAGTCTCGGTCAGGCCTGGACGGGTCTCGTTTTCGGCGTGGTGGCCGTCACGACCGGCGTGATCGCCGGACGGCGCCGCCTGGCGTGAGCGAGGCAGCAGGAGTCGTCCAGCGCCTGAGCGACGCGCTCGGCGAGCGCGTCGATCTCTCTCCCGAGTCGCTGCACGCCGCCCGAGCCGACAAGTCGGGGCACGCGGCATCCGGTACCCCACTCGCCGTCGTCCGCGCCCGGTCGGTCGAAGACGTGCAGGCCACGCTGCGGATCGCGAGCGAGACCGGCACGCCTGTCGTCACACGCGGCGCCGGCACCGGGCTCGCGGGCGGCGCGAACGCGGGCGACGGCGAGATCGCGCTGTCGGTGCGGGCGATGGACCGCATCATCGAGGTGCGACCCGACGACCTCCTCGCCGTCGTCGAACCGGGCATCCTCAATGCCGACCTGAACGCGGCGCTCGCGGAGTACGGCCTGTGGTGGGCACCCGATCCCGCGAGCCGGGCGATCTCGACCGTCGGCGGCAACATCGCCACGGGCGCGGGCGGTCTCCTCTGCGCGAAGTACGGCGTCGTGCGCGACGCGGTGCTCGGCGTCGATCTGGTGCTGGCCGACGGGCGTCTGCTGCGACTCGGCCATCGCACCGTGAAGGGTGTCACGGGCCTCGACCTCACGTCCCTGGTCATCGGCTCCGAAGGCACGCTCGGGGTGATCGTGGGCGCGACCCTGAAGCTGCGGCGACTCGTCCCGGGCGAGGTGTGCACGATCGCGGCGACCTTCCCCGACGTGCGGTCTGCCGCGGAGGCATCCGCTGCCGTCACCGCTTCCGGTGCGCAGCCCGCGATCATGGAGCTGATGGATGCCGCGTCCCTCGCGACCGTCCACGCGCTGCTGTCGCTCGAGGCGCCGACGCCGGGCGCGGCGCAGCTGACGATCCAGACCGATGGGCCGGCGGCTGCCGCAGAGGCCGACGCCGTCGCCGCCATCCTGCGCGCGGCGGGCGGGGTCGTGGCGATCTCGCACGACCGCGAGGAGGGCGAGCGGCTGCTCGCGATCCGCCGGTCGATGCATCCCGCGATGGAGACCCTCGGGACCACGCTCATCGAGGACGTGTCGGTGCCGCGCAGCGCGCTGCCCGCGATGTTCGACGAGATCGCACGCGTCGAGCGCGAGCACGGCGTGGTGATCCCGACGGTCGCGCACGCCGGCGACGGCAACCTGCACCCGAACTTCATCTTCGACGCGGAGCCCGACGAGTTCGGCGTCGTCGAGGCGCCCGCGCACATCTGGGCGGCCGCCGACGATCTGTTCCGTGCCGCGCTGCGCCTGGGCGGCACGCTCACGGGCGAGCACGGCGTCGGCGTGCTGAAGCGACGCTGGCTGGTCGACGAGCTGGGCGAGGACCAGTGGGAGCTGCAGCGGCAGATCACGCGGGCCTTCGATCCGCAGGGCATCCTCAACCCGGGCAAGGTCTTCGGCGCCTGACCCCGGCTCTCGTCCGTTTGTGCGGGCGAATGTACGCCTGACTGGGGCGTGTTGCGCGCATTCGCCCGCACAAACGGAACGGATCGTGACGCGGTCAGGTCAGAGACCCTGCCAGGCGGGCTTGTTCGCGAAGGCGTAGCGGTAGTAGGCGGCGTGGGCGAGGGCGGATGCCGCGGCCTCGTCGACGATCACCGTGGCGTGCGGATGGAGCTGGATGGCCGAGCCCGGGAGCGATGCCGTCACCGGCCCCTCGACCGCACCCGCGACCGCCTGGGCCTTGCCCTCGCCGAACGCGAGAAGAACGAGGTGTCGCGCGCGCATGATCGTGCCGAGCCCCTGCGTGATGCAGTGGCGCGGCACGTCCTCGATCGAGTCGAAGAACCGGGCATTGTCTTCGCGGGTCTGCTCCGTCAGCGTCTTCACGCGGGTGAGGGACGCGAACGACGAGCCGGGCTCGTTGAAGCCGATATGCCCGTCCGTGCCGATGCCGAGGATCTGGAGGTCGACGCCGCCGGACCCCTGGATCGCTCGTTCGTATGCGTCGCCCGCGTGCTCGATCCCGTCGAGGGAGCCGTCGGGCACACGGATGAGCGCGGGGTCCAGGCCCAGGGGCTCGACGACCTCTCGCGCGATCACCGAGCGGTAGCTCTCGGGGTGCGCGGGGTCGAGCCCCACGTACTCATCGAGCGCGAAGCCGCGCACGCGGCCGACATCCACCCCGTCCAGGCGCGACCGCAGCGCCTCGTACACGGGCAGCGGGGTCGAGCCGGTCGCAAGTCCGAGCACGGTCGCGGGGTTCGAGCGGACGAGCCGCACGATCTCGTCGGCGACGATCGCGCCGCCGGTCGCGGCATCCGCGACGATCACGATCTCAGCCATGTGCGAATGCCCCTTCCGTGTCGCGCGCTGCTCCGACGAGCGCCGCTCCGAGCGCGGCGGCAGGCGATCCCGCGGGAAGCAGCTCGACGCGCTGCTCGAGGTGGAGCGAGCGCATGAACGGGGATGCCTCGGCACTGGCCGCCAGCTCGGCTCGGACATCCGCCATGATCCGATCGCCGAGCGCGGTGATCCCGCCGCCGAACACGACCGCATCGACGTCGGCGGTCAGCACCAGCACGCGCACCGCGGCGGCGACGCCGCGGGCCAGACCGGCCCTCAGCTCCCGCGCCTCGGCGTCACCGGCGTCGGCCGCGTCGAACACGTCCCGGATGGGAAGCGCGCCCGCGCGGCCCCAGCGCTCGGCGATCGCACCGCCGCCCGCGAAGGCCTCGATGCAGCCGTGCTGACCGCACCGGCACAGCGGGCCGGTGGGATCGACGGAGATGTGTCCCACTTCGCCGGCCGTGCCGCGGGCGCCGCGCCAGAGGCTGCCCTCGCTCACGATGCCGGCCGCGATGCCGGTGCCGAGGTTGAGGTACGCCATCGAGCCCGAGCCGCCGTGCAGCGCGAAGGCGCCGAGTGCTGCGGCCTTGACGTCGTTCTCGACACCGACCGGCACGCCGAGCGCTGGCTGGGTGGCGGCCACGAGGTCGAGCTCGTCGACGCCGAGGTTCACGGCGTGCACGACGCGGCCCGTGCCGGGCTCGATCTGACCGGGGATGCCGACGCCGACCGAGCGGATCGCCGAGGCGTCGACGCCCGGCTGTGAACCCAGCTCACGCACCGCATCGATCACCGTCGCGGTGACGGCATCCGCTCCCCAGCCGGTCGCGAGGCGCACGCGACCGACGATCGTTCCGGCGGCGTCCACCGCGACCGCATCGGTCTTGGTCCCGCCGACGTCGAGCCCGACCTTCATCGCCCCGTCTCCCCGCGGGAGAGGGTGTGCGGTGACGTGCGCATCAGCCCTTGACCGCCCCAGACACGAGCCCGCCGGTCATCTTGCCCTGCACGATGAGGAAGAAGATGACGACCGGGATCGCGATCATCGTCGAGCCGGCCATGACGGCACCCCAGTTGACCGCGCCGCCGACCGAGGAGGACTGGAAGGCGTTCAGCCACGGCATGAGGGTGAGGTTGTAGCCGCGCAGGAAGAGCAGGGCCATCGTGAACTCGTTCCATGCCTGGATGAAGGCGAAGATGCCGGTGGCGACGAGGCCGGGGGCGAGGAGCGGGAAGGTGACCTTCCAGAACGCCTGCGACTTGGTGCACCCGTCGATCATGGCGGCTTCCTCCAGGTCGGCGGGGACGCCGGCCACGAATCCTCGCAGCGTCCAGATCGTGAACGGCACGACCATCGCGACGTAGACGATCCCGAGCCCGAGGAGCGTGTTCATGAGACGCCAGTCGTCGATCATGCCGTAGATCGTGAACATCATCGCCTCGCCGGGGATCATCTGCACGATGAGCACCGCGACGATGAAGGACCAGCGACCCTTGAACTTGAAGCGGGCCACCGCGATCGACGCGAGGAAGGCGAACAGCAGAGTCACGATGAGCACGCCCGCGGTGAGGGTCAGCGTCGACCCGAGCGCGTGGACGAAGTCCGTCTGCCCGGGAGCCGCTTCGCGGTTCCAGGCGGAGTTGTAGTTGCTGAACGTGAAGTCGAACGGGAAGAGGCTCGGGTTGCGGCTGATGATCTTCGAGTTCGGCGTGAACGACAGGTTGACCATGTAGTACACGGGGAACACCGACGCCACGAAGACGATGAGGGCGGCGATGTTGAGGAACGTCCGCGCCACGACCCGCCTCGGCGAGGGACGGCGCGCGTCGATGGAACCGCGCTTGGGCTTCTTCGCGTTCCCGACCTCGCCGAGGACCTCGTCGACCCCGACGATGCCGAGCTGGGTGCCGGTGCTGACCTGAGTGCTCACAGTTCCTCCTCCTTGAGGGTGGTGCGCACGTATCCCCACGAGAGGACGAGCAGCAGGATGACCATGACGACACCGATGGCGGCCGTGAAGGCGACCTCACCGGGTCCCTGGCGGAACAGGAAGGTGCCGATCACGTTGGTCTCTCGCGCGATGCCACCGCGACTCTGCAACGCGTAGACCTGAGTGAAGATGCGCAGGTTCCAGATGATCTGGAGCACCAGGACCACGGTGAGGACGCTGCGGATGTAGGGGAACACGATGCCCCAGAAGCGCTTCCAGCCGGTCGCTCCGTCGAGCGACGAGGCCTCGAGCACCTCGGCGGGCACCTGGCCGAGGGCGGCGTACGAGGTGAACGCCACGAACGGCACACCCTGCCACACGACGATGATCGTGAGCACGAAGAAGAACGAGAACGGGTTGAGCAGCCACGAGTGGTTGGTCCAGTTCTCGGTGCCCGTGATCGTGTTGAGCGCCCAGTTGACCAGCCCGTACTGGGTGTCGAAGATCCAGCCCCACACGACGGTCGCCGTCAGCGGGGGCATCGCCCACGCCAGGAGCAGCCCGATCGACACGACGATGCGCCACGCCCGGCCGAGCCGGGTCATCAGGATGGCGATCATGATGCCGAGGAACATGATGAGTGCGGTCATCACGACCATGAGCGCGAGGCTGCGGATGAGCACGACCGGGAAGTCGGACTGGGTGAACAGATCGAGGTAGTTCTCGAAGCCGACGAAGTCCGGCATCGTGCCCTGCACCTTGTTCTTCACGGTGTAGTCGGTGAACGACTGGATGACCATGAGCACGGCGGGGTAGGCGACCATGACGCCGAGGATGATGAGGGAGGGCGCGAGCAGCACCCACGCGCTGCGCGCGTCGCGGCGGGCGCGAGCCTTCTCCCGTGAGACGGGTGGGCGGATGTCGCGCCGGGGCTTCTCGGCGGGGCGAGTCGCGGTGGCGGTGTCGCTCATGTCGTCTCCTCTCTGGTTTGCGGCCGGGCACGACGGTGCGTCCGGCGATCTGGGATGTGTGCGGGGAGGACCGCTCTCCGGGTCAGGCGCAGGCGTGTGTCCTGAGTCTGGCCGAGGGCTCGGTCCGGATGAAGGGGTCCCGGTCCCGGTCGGAACCGGGACCCCTCACCTCCGGGGGGACTTACTTGTTGAGGATGTCCTCGATCTGCTGGTCGAGCTCGTCGGCCACGGTCTGGACGTCCTCACCCTGAGCGATGCGCACGAGCGCGTCGGGGATGATCTGAGCCGCCTCGACCTCGCCCCAGTTCGGGCTGGCCGGGGTGAACTTCGAGTTCGCCAGCGCCTCGGCCTGAGCCTTGGCCGAGTCGGTGTCGGGCAGAGCCGACGCGGCCGACTTGATGCCGGGGACCAGACCCTGAGCGGCCAGGAGCTCCTGGTAGCCCGACGAGAGCATGATCTCGAGCGCGGCCTTGGCCTTGCCCGGTGCGTCGCTCTTGTAGGCGACGGCGACGTTCGAGCCACCGGCGAAGATCGGGGCGGTCTCGCCCTCTTCGAGGCCGGGGAGGGCGAACGCGCCGAGGTCCTTGGCGTAGGTGTCGGGGCATCCGTTGGAGACCTCTTCACCGGCGGCCTCGTCACCCCACGGCCATGCGCCGGTCAGGTTGCCCTCGGCCCACGCCGGAGTCGACAGGAAGCCGACCTCGCCCGCGCAGAACGCGATGTTTCCGAGGCGCTCGTTGCCGTCGACAGGGGCGACGGTGGCGTTCTCGTAGACGTCCTGCAGCATCTCGAGACCCTTGACGCTCTCGGCGCTGCCGAACTGCGCGTCCCACGTGTCGCCGTCCTGCACGGCGATCTCGCCGCCGTTGGCCCACACGTAGGGAAGGGCGTTGTACCAGTCGCGGCCCGGTGCGTAGATGCCCGAGACGGTCGCGGTGGTCAGGTCCGTGCCCAGCGCGACGTAGTCCTCGAGGGTCGTCGGGAGCGTGTCGCCCACGATCTGCGGCGTGTAGAACACGACGCGGCCACCGGCGTAGTACGGCGCGGCCCACAGCGAGCCGTCGTACGTGCCGGCCTCGACGAGACCGGGAAGCAGGTCATCGCCGCCGAGCTGCTCCTGGATGTCGGAGATGTCGAGGAACAGGCCCTTGTCGGCGAAGCCGATGGCCTGCGTGTTGCCCACCTCGACGACGTCCGGTGCGTCGTTCGACGACAGCGCTGCCTCGTAGGTGTCGGAGACATCCGCCCAGGTCTTCTCCTCGATGGTGAGGGTCCAGCCGTCGTTCTCCTCCTCGAAGGTCTCCTTGAGGTAGTCGCGGGCCGTCTGCGGCGTGTCGGCGCCGACCAGCCACACGGTCAGGTCGCCGGTCGCGGGCTCGCTGGGGGCTGCTTCGCCGCCGCCTGCACATCCGGCCAGAACGACAGCCGAAGCGCCGACGAGCGCGAGGGCTCCGAGCTTCTTGTTCATGGTGTCTTCCTTTGGTTTCTCTTGGTGGTTTGGGTGGGCCGGGTGACCCATCCGGGGGGAATGGGGTGCGTTGTCACGACACCCCGAGTTGTCCCGACAGGACCATGACGGCGGCGCCGCGCAGGACGATGTCCTGGCCTTGCTCCGTCATCCGCACGCGCACGCTGTCGTGGAACTGCGCCAGCGTCCGAGCGCGGAGGGTCTCGACGGTCGCTTCCGCGAGAGGTCCGTCGAGAAGTTCGGTGGGGCCGGAGAGCACGATCTCCGACAGGTCGAGGGCTCCCACGACGGGGGCCAGGGCGATTCCCAGCCGCTCCCCCGCATCGCGCAGGATGCCGTCACGGTCGGACGGGGCGGATGCTTCGCTCAGCCGCTGCGACAGCGACGGCACGGAGAGCCAGGCCTCGAGGCATCCGACCTTTCCGCAGACGCAGACCGGGCCGCCGTCGGTGCCGACGGTGACGTGTCCGATCTCGCCCGCGGCGAAGCGGCTGCCGCGCATCGGCTGCCCGGCGGCGAGGAGGCCGGAGCCGACACCGCGACCGACCTTCACGAGGAGGACGTCATCGCCCGCGCCGCCGAAGGTGTACTCGGCGAGCACGGCGGCGTTGGCGTCGTTGGCGACGAGCACGGGAAGGCCGAGTGCGCTCTGCAGCGCTCCCTCGAGGTCGAACCCGGCCCAGCCGAAGTTGGGGGCGGTGAGGATGACACCGCGGTCGTCGACGACGCCGGGCGTGCCGACGCCGATTCCGAGGACGGGGGCGTGGGAGTCCGCGACGAGCACGCGGGCGAGCTCGACGACCGTGGCCACGACGTCGTCGGCCGCAGGGAGCTCCACTTCGCGGCGTGCGACGATGTCGCCGTCGAGGGTGAGCACCGCACCGATGAAGGATTCGCTGCCGGACAGATCGATGCCGACGATGCGGTGGCCGGCGCGATCGAGGTCGACGAGCATCGCGGGCTTGCCCGGGCCGGATGCCTCGCGCACGCCGATCTCGGCGACGAAGCCGTCGGCGATGAGCTCGGCGACGAGGTCGCTGATCGTGACGCGGGTGAGTCCGGTCTCGCGGGAGAGATCGGCGCGGCTCATCGCGCCCTGGTGGAACAGCGTCTGCAGCACGAGCGAGCGGTTGTGACCGCGCGCATGCTCGGGCAGCACCTTGGCGCCCTGGCGCAGCGTGCGCCCGGGACCGAAGCCACGGCCGGGGCCGGTTCCTGAAGGGTGCGGCGACTCGAGGGTGGAAGAGCCGCGCTGCACTTCCGATGCAGACATGTTTGTTAGTAGACCTTACGAACAAACACGACGCAACCTTTCCGAGGTATTTGAACGGCGTATTTACAAAACCGTTACATTCCGTGACGTCGTAGTGATCCAGGCCCTCCCCGCCGCGGTTCAGGATGCGTTCGCCTACAGTGGGACGATGCGCACGACTGACCTCTCCCGCCGTTTCGCAGCCATCGTCATCGCCGTCGGAGCCCTCGCGGGCCTGACCGCCTGCACCGGCGCGCCCGCCCCGTCGAACTCGTCGGCGTCCACCGACGGCGGTTCCGGCGACGGCGGTTCCGGCGACGGTCAGACGACCGAAGAGGCCTGTCAGCTCGTCAGCGACACGATCACTTCCGCCACCGACGAGTTCGAGCAGGCGACCGATGAGGACGCGACCGTGGCAGCGGAGGCGTTCCACGCCGCCGCCCAGAGCATCGCCGATGCGAGCAGCCAGGTGACCAACGAAGAGGTGGCGGCGCTCCTCCCCTCCCTGCAGGAGCTCTTCGAGAACGTCGCCGACCTCCTGCCCGCCATCATCGAGGGCGACACGTCGAAGTCGGAGGAGTTCGCCCAGGTGGGCACCGACCTCCAGACGACCATGCAGGAGTTCCAGGAGCTCTGCGCCCCCGCCGAGTGACAGCGCTCCCTGTGAGTCGACCGGCGGAATGAGGCCGCTGCCGAGCTTCGCCGCGGCGTCCTTTACCATTGGTGAAGAGTTGCTCACAACCGGGGGGTGAAACAGTGACCGATCTCGTGACCGACGAGCGCGTCGACGACGCGCAGCCGAACGCGGGCGGCCCCGACTCCCCCACCTACGCGTGGGCCGCTGCCGAGCCCCGCCCCCGCAAGAGCCGCAAGGCACTGTGGATCGGTCTCGGTGCCGGTGCGGCAGTGGTCGCGCTGGCAGCATCCTCCCTCATCCTCATCGCCCCGGGCACCGCGGTCGCCGGCGTGGGGGTGGGCCTCCTCACGCCGGGCGCCGCGATCGACGCCGTGCAGCAGCGCCTCGCGAGCACGACGATCGTTCTCACCGGCGACGGCGGCGACACCGTCGTCACGGGCGCAGACCTCGGCGCCTCCGTCGACGCCGAGGGCATGATCGAGGCCGCGTACGCCGACCACCCGCTGTGGAACGTGACCTCATGGTTCCCGGAGTCCGCAGTCGCCGAGGTCTCGATCGACGAAGAGGCAGCCACCTCCGCGCTTCGAGCGGGCGCCCCGCAGCTCTACACCGACCCCGTCGACGCGACCCTCGTCTTCGACGAGGAGTCCGGCGCATATGTCGCCGAGGCCGCCGAAGAGGGTGCGGGCATCGACGTCGAGGCCGTGCGTGCAGCCCTGCAGGAAGCGTTCGAGTCGGGGCGGACACGGGTCGAGCTGACGCCTTCGATCGCGCCCGTGCAGGCGACGACCCCGACCTACGTCGCCGAGTCCACCGCCGACCAGCTCAACACCATCCTGAAGACCGCGGGCTTCTACGTCGGCGACGAGCGCGTCGTGCCCGTCTCTGCTGCCGTCGCCCGGTCATGGCTCACGGTGAGCCCCGCCGGCGACGGGACGTTCGAGATCAGCGCCGACGAAGCGGCCATCGAGAAGCTCCTTCCCGGCCTCGCCGCGAAGGTCGACCGCGCACCGGTCAACGCCCGCGTCGTGACCGACTCGGACGGCGAGGTGCTCCAGGAGCTCGCCCCCGGCGTGACCGGCCGTGTGCTCGGCGACACCAGCGACGTCGCGAGCGAGTACGCAGCCCAGCTCGCGACGGGCAGCGCGCGCTACGAGCTTCCGGTCGAGGTCACCGAGTTCGACACGGCGGCGCTGGCTCGCCGCGTCGAGGTCGATCTCGGCACGCAGACGCTCTACATGTTCGAGAACGAGAAGGTCGTGCGCTCGTTCCCGATCTCGTCGGGCCTGTCCACGACACCGACGACGCAGGGGCACTTCCGGGTGTTCGCCTTCGTGCGGATCCAGGACATGGGCTGCTTCCCCGGCGCGGAGTACTGCACGGCCGACATCCCGTGGGTGGCCTACTTCAACGGCGACCAGGCGTTCCACGGGGCGTACTGGCACAACAACTTCGGCAACCCGATGAGCCACGGCTGCGTGAACATGCCGATCAGCACCGCGAAGGCCCTGTACGACTGGCTCGCCGTCGGCACCGAAGTGTGGATCCACGCCTGACCTGATCGGCCCGACCGTCACTCGGCCGGCGTGTCTTGGCGACTCTGCGGCGGGGGTCGGATGCCGCTTCCCGCGCGCACGGCGAAGCCCCCGGCCAGGGCGGCCGAGGGCTTCGTTCCGGTCGGGTCTCAGCCGATCGAGTCGATGATCCCGTTGAGGGTCGCCGACGGACGCATCACGGCCTCGACGAGCTGCGCGTCGGGACGGTAATAGCCGCCGATCTCGGCGGGCGAACCCTGGACGGCGTTGAGCTCGGCGACGATCTTGTCCTCGTCGGCGACCAGCGCCGCGGCGATCGGCGCGAACGCGGCGGCCAGTTCGGGGTCGGCCTGCTGCTCGGCGAGCTCCTGCGCCCAGTAGAGGGCGAGGTAGAAGTGGCTGCCGCGGTTGTCGATCGTGCCGAGCGCCCGGCCGGGCGACTTGTCGTTCTCGAGGAACGTGCCGGTCGCGGCATCCAGCGTGTCGGCGAGCACCTGCGCGCGGACGTTGCCGGTCGTGGTGGCGAGGTGCTCGAGCGAGGCCGCGAGGGCGAAGAACTCGCCGAGCGAGTCCCACCGCAGGTAGTTCTCCTCGAGGAGCTGCTGCACGTGCTTGGGCGCCGAGCCTCCCGCGCCGGTCTCGAACAGACCGCCGCCCGCGAGCAGGGGAACGATCGAGAGCATCTTGGCGCTCGTGCCCACCTCGAGGATCGGGAACAGGTCGGTGAGGTAGTCCCGCAGCACGTTGCCCGTGACCGAGATCGTGTCCTCGCCCTTGCGCAGCCGATCGAGCGAGTACTGCGTGGCAGCGGCGGGCGCGAGGATCTCGATCGTGAGCCCGTCGGTGTCGAGCTCGCCCAGATAGGTCTTCACCTTCGCGATGAGCGCGGCGTCGTGCGAACGGCTCTCGTCGAGCCAGAACACCGCCGGGGATCCGGTCGCGCGGGCTCGGCCCACGGCGAGCTTCACCCAGTCGCGGACCGCGATGTCCTTCGTCTGCGTCGCGCGCCAGATGTCGCCCGGCTGCACCGCGTGCTCGAGGAGCACGTCGCCCGCCTGGTCGAGCACCTGGACGGTGCCGGCGGCGGCGATCTCGAAGGTCTTGTCGTGGCTGCCGTACTCCTCGGCTGCCTGCGCCATCAGCCCGACGTTCGGCACCGTGCCGATGGTCGCGGGGTCGAGCGGGCCGTGCGCGATGACGTCGTCGATCACGGTCTGGTAGACGCTCGCGTACGACGAGTCCGGGATCACCGCGAGCGTGTCGTCCTCGCCGCCGTCGACGCCCCACAGCTTGCCGCCGTTGCGGATCAGCGCGGGCATCGATGCGTCGACGATCACGTCGGACGGCACGTGCAGGTTGGTGATGCCCTTGTCGGAGTTGACGTAGGACAGGCGCGGTCCGCGCTCGAGGTCGGCCGTGATCGCCGCGGCGATCTCGTCGCCGCCCTCGACCGACGGCAGGCCGGCGAGGATCGCGCCGAGACCGTCGTTCGGGGTGAGACCCGCCTCGGAGATCTTGTCGCCGTAGCGGTCGAAGACGTCGGCGAAGTAGGCCTTCACGACGTGGCCGAAGATGATCGGGTCGCTGACCTTCATCATCGTCGCCTTGAGGTGCACCGAGTAGAGCAGGTCGCCGGCCGCGGCATCCTTCAGCGTCTGCGCGAGGAAGGCGTCCAGCGCCGCCGCCGACAGGAAGGTCGCGTCGACGATCTCGCCGGGCAGCACCTTGACGCCCGACTTCAGCGGGGTGACGGTGCCGTCGGCGGCGACGTGCTGGATGGTGAGCACGTCGTCACTGCCGATGACGGTGGTCTTCTCGTTCGACTTGAAGTCGTCGTGGCCCAGCGTGGCGACACGCGTCGTGGATCCCTCGGCGAACGGCTTGTTGCGGTGCGGGTGCTTGCGCGCGTAGTTCTTGACCGAGAGCGGAGCACGGCGGTCGCTGTTGCCCTCGCGGAGCACCGGGTTCACTGCGGACCCCTTGATGCGGTCGTAGCGCGCCCGCACGTCCTTCTCTTCGAGCGACTGCGGCTCATCGGGGTAGTCGGGGATGTCGTAGCCAGCGGCCTGCAGCTCGGCGATCGCGGCCTTGAGCTGCGGGATCGAGGCCGAGATGTTCGGCAGCTTGATGATGTTCGCCTCGGGGAGCGTCGCGAGTCCGCCGAGCTCGGCGAGCGCGTCGCCCACCTGCTGCTCCGGCGTGAGCTGCTGCGGGAACGCGGCCAGGACGCGCCCCGCGAGCGAGATGTCACGCGTCTCGATGTCGACGCCGGCGAGGCCGGTGACGGCCTTCACGATCGGCAGGAACGACGCCGTAGCGAGCGCCGGTGCCTCGTCGGTGTAGGTGTAGATGATGGTCGAGTCGGTCACCGGTTTCGTCCTTCTTTCGGGGATGTCTCCAGCGTATCGCAAGGGCAAAACTATCTTGACATCGAGATATCTCGCCGAGTGAATTCCACGTAACGGAGGACACGCGAGAGTGCCGGATGCCGACATCCGGGCTAGCCTGTGGTTATGGGTGAACTGCGCCTCGTCGAACTCTCCGCCGCGACCATCGTGGCGGTCAACAACCTTTCGCTGAAGCCGGGTCAGGAACAGTTCCTGGCACCTGTCAGCTATGGCATCGCGGCGACCGTGGTGAACCCGCAGACCACCTGGCAGCGCGTCGTGCTCGACGGGGACGAGGTCGTCGCCTTCGTCAGCGCCAACTTCGACGACGAGGCACCGGTCGAGCACTTCCAGTCGGTGCTGTGGCGCATCAACGTCGATGCCGGCGACCAGGGCCGCGGTGTCGGCCGGTTCGCGGTGGAGCAGCTGATCGAAGAGGCCCGAAACCGCGGGTTCGACCGCGTGGACGTCATCTACGAAGCAGGCGAGGGCGGTCCCGAGGCGTTCTTCCAGCGGGTGGGCTTCACCCCCGTCGGAGAGACCGAGTACGGTGAAATCATCGCGGAGATCAGACTCTGACGGAACCATCGCGCTCGATCGAACGCGAACGCGAGGGGCCCGACCATGCTCCTGAGACCGGCGGCGGGGTCTCGAGCAACCCCTCCCCCTTCGAGACCCCGTCGCCTTCGGTCGTCGTCACCGTCGGACGTCGCGGCGTCGCGGCGCCACTAGGGTGAACGGCGTGGCCGGCATCCCCTCTTCGCGCGTGATCGCCATCGATGCGGGGCAGACCGGCATCAAGGTGCGCGTGACCGGCGGTGACCGCACGCGCGACGAGGTCCTGCCCGGCATCCTCACCCACGAACCGCTGCTCCCTCAGCTCGCGGCGCTCGTGCGCGCCGTGCTCGACCGCACCGACGCCCCCGAGCTCACGGTGACCGCGGGGGTTTCCGGACTGACGGGAAACGAGGCGGATGCCGCGTCCCTCCTGGCCCGCATCGGTGATGCTCGCGTGCGCGACGTCCGTCTCGCGCACGACTCCACGACCTCGTTCCTCGGCGCGCTCGGGCTCGGCGCCGGCGCGGTCGTCGCGTCCGGCACCGGCGTCGTCACGCTCGCCGTCGGGACGTCGCAGGTCGCGCGGGTGGACGGATGGGGCCACATCATGGGAGACGCGGGGAGCGGTTACTGGATCGGCCGCGAAGCACTCGATGCTGCGATGCGCGCCTACGACGGACGCGGACCCCGCACCGCACTGCGCGAGGTCGCCGAGGCGCGGTGGCCGGACCTGAGCAGCGCGTACATCGATCTCCAGGCCTCGGCAGATCGGGTGTCGACGGTGGCGTCCTTCGCCGCGGACGTGGCGCGTCTGGCGGATGCCGGCGACCCCGTCTCGCTGGCCATCAGCAGTCGCGCGGGTGTCGAACTGGCGCTCAGCGTCGAGACGGCTCTGCGCCGCGTCGGAGCGACCGCGGCGGACGTGTGCGCGATCGGCGGCGTGCTTCGCTCTGCGGCCGTGCGCGAGTCGTTCACCCACCGCGTGTCCGCACGACTCCCCCACGCACGGATCGTCGAGCCGCGCGGTGCCGGCATCGACGGCGCCGTCGCCCTCGCGGAGCTCCCGCCGCAGCATCCGCTCGCCGCCGACGTCTCGATCGCGCAGGCGTAGCGCGAACACGCCGGGAACGACGGATGCCCCGTCCCGCGCGCGTGTGCGCGGGACGGGGCATCCGGAGCTCAGACGAGCGACTCGCGCCAGGCCGCGTGCAGCTTTGCGAAGCGCCCGTCGCCGCCGATGAGCACGTCGGGGGCGTCGTCCTCGATGATGCGGCCGTGCTCCATGACGAGCACCCGGTCGGCGATCGCGACCGTCGACAGGCGGTGCGCGATGATGATCGCCGTGCGGTCGGCCAGCAGCGTCTGCAGGGCGTCCTGGATCTGGCGCTCCGACGGGATGTCGAGCGAGGCCGTCGCCTCGTCGAGGATCAGCACCGCCGGGTCGGCGAGGAAGGCGCGCGCGAACGAGATCAGCTGGCGCTGACCCGCCGAGACGCGACCGCCGCGCTTGTTGACGTCGGTGGCGTAGCCGTCGGGGAGGCGCTCGATGAAGGCATCCGCCCCCACCGCCCGTGCCGCCGCGCGGATCTCGTCCATCGTCGCGTCGGGCTTGCCGAGTGCGATGTTGTCGGCGACCGTTCCGCTGAACAGGTAGGCCTCCTGCGTGACCATGACGATCGCGCGACGGAGGTCCTTCGGGTGCAGCGAGCGCAGATCCACGCCGTCGAGCGTGACGCGACCGGCGGTCGGGTCGTAGAACCGCGACACCAGCTTCGCGAGCGTCGACTTGCCGGCGCCCGTCGTGCCGACGAGCGCGACCGTCTGTCCGGCAGGGATGTCGAGCGAGAAGTCCGGCAGGATGACGCGGTCCTTCGAGTAGCCGAAGAGCACGTCGTCGAACGTCACGTGACCGCGCGCGTTCCACAGGTCGACGGGCTTCACCGGATCGGGAACCGTGGGCTCCTCCTCCAGCACGCCCGACACCTTCTCGAGCGCCGCCGTCGCGGACTGGTACGAGTTCAGGAAGAACGCGACCTCCTGCAGCGGCGAGAAGAAGTTGCGCACATAGAGCACCGCGGCGATGAGGGTACCGATAAGGATCGAGCCGTCGATGACACGGATGCCGCCCCACAGCAGCACGAGCGCCACGGTGATCGACGCCACGACCATGAGCCCCGGCTCGAACGTGCCGAACAGCTGGATCGAGCGCATGTTCACGTCGCGGTAGTCGCTGGCGAGCTCGCCGAACTCGTCGTCGTTGCGCTTCTCCTTGCGGAACGCCTTCACCGCCCGGATGCCGGTCATGGTCTCGACGAACTTGACGATGACCTTCGCGCTGACGACGCGCGACTCGCGGTACACGACCTGCGAGCGCGTATAGAACCAGCGCATCAGGAGGAACAGCGGGATGCCCATCACGGCGAGGATCACGCCGGACTGCCAGTCGATCAGCAGCAGCGCGATGAGCGTGAACCCGCCGTAGAGGATGCCGGACACGAGCTCGTTGAGACCGCCGTCGAGCAGCTCGCGGATCGAGTCGAGGTCACTGGTCTGACGCGAGATGATCCGGCCCGACGTGTACGACTCGTGGAACTCCAGGCTCAGGCGCTGCGTGTGCAGGAAGATGCGCTTGCGCAGATCGAGCATGATCGCCTGCGTCAGGCGCGCGGCGACGACGACGTACCACCCGATGAGGGCGGCGCCGGCGAACCCCGTGACGAGGTACACCACGACGACGCCGATCGTCGGCAGCCAGTTCATCTCGTCGACGGCAGCCGGCAGCGCGTTGTCGATGCCGAATGCGATCAGCGCCGGGCCGAGCACCCGGAACGCCGTCGAGACGACCAGCACGATCCCGGCGAGCCACAGCTGGGCGCGCACGGGCGTGACGAGCGAGCCGAGGAGGCGCAGTGAGCGCTTGCGGATCGCCTTGCTCTCGTCGCGCGTGTAGTCGGAGCGGTCTTCGCCGCTCGTGCCGGTGACGGTCGTGGTGCTCACAGGTTCACCTCCCAGTCCTGGTCCTTCTGTCTGGCGCGCAGTCGCGCCTCTTCGACCTCGAGACTCGAGATCACGTGCCGGTAGTGCTCGCTCTCGCGCAGCAGGTCGGAGTGCGTGCCGACCGCCGTGATGCGGCCCGCCTCGAGGAGCGCGACGCGGTCGGCGAGCGTCACCGTCGATGGGCGGTGGGCGACGACGAGCGCCGTCGTCTCGTGCAGCACCTCGCGCAGCGCGTCCTCGACGAGCGCCTCGGTGTCGACGTCGAGCGCCGACAGCGGGTCGTCGAGCACCAGCACCGCCGGGCGCGCTGCGACGGCGCGCGCGAGCGCGAGCCGCTGCCGCTGGCCACCCGAGAGCGACAGGCCCTCTTCGCCGATGATCGTGTCGACGCCATCGGGGAGGTCGTCGACGAACCCCGCCTGTGCGACCTGCAGCGCCTCGCGCATGATCGCCTCCGCCTCAGGGCTTCCGGGCGCGAGGTCCTCGCGACCGAGCAGGACGTTGTCGCGCACGGACTGCGAGAAGAGCGTCGCGTCCTCGAACGCCATGCCGACGTGACGGCGCAGCTCGTCGAGGGTGAGCTCGCGCACATCGACGCCGTCGACCGTCACGCGTCCGTCCGTCACGTCGTAGAGGCGGGCCGGGAGCGTGGTGAGCGTGGTCTTGCCCGAGCCGGTGAGACCGACGAGCGCCATCGTCTCGCCCGGGCGCAGCGTCAGGTCGATGCCGTCGAGCAGGTCGCGCTCGTGGGCTGCGGCATCCTGGTACCGGAAGTGAACGCCCTCGAAGACGAGCGCGCCGCGCGGGCGATCGATCGTGCGGGGGCTCTCGGGGTCGACGATGGTGTTCTCTTCGTCGAACACCTCGAAGATGCGGTCGGTCGCCGTGCGGGCGTCGAGCATGAACGAGAACAGGAAGCCGATCGACTCCATCGGCCAGCGCAGGACGGTCGCCATCGCGAAGAACGCGACGAGCTCGGCGGTCTGCAGCTGCCCGATCGACGTCAGGTAGATGCCGGCGCCGAGGCACAGCGCGAACGCGATGTCGGGCAGCAGGACGAGCCAGAACCAGATCCAGCCGATCGCGCGGGCCTTGCTGAGCTCGGTCTCGCGCAGCGTCTCGGCCTGCCGGGTGAACTTCTGCAGCGCGTGCTTGCCGCGACCGAAGGCCTTGAGCACGCGGATGCCGTGCACGCTCTCCTCGACCGAGGTGGCGAGGTCGCCGGCCTGGTCCTGGCTCTGACGCGCGAGCGATCCGTAGGTCTTCTCGAAGCGGTAGCCGGCGTACCACAGCGGCGCGGAGGTCACGAGGAAGATCGTGCCGAGCAGCCAGTGCCAGCGGAACAGCAGGGCCGTGCCGACGATGATCGTGATCACGTTCACGACCAGCAGCACGACGCCGAACGCCATCCAGCGGCGCAGCATGCTGATGTCCTGCATCATGCGGCTGAGCAGCTGACCCGACTGCCACTTGTCGTGGAACGAGACGGGCAGGCGCTGCAGACGCGAATAGAACGACTGGCGGATGTCGTACTCGACCTTGGTGGCGGGTCCGAGCACGAACCAGCGGCGCAGCCAGACCATGAAGGCTTCGGCGAGACCGAGCGCGAGGATCGCCACCGATCCCCACACGATCTGGGTGATGTCCTGCGAGGCGATCGGGCCCGCGACGATCGCCTCGAGGACGAGCGGGATCGACAGCGCGAGCAGGCTCGCCCCGAGCGCGCTGGCGGCGCCCAGGGTCAGGCGCGGCAGGACGGGCTTGGCGAAGGGCAGCAGGCGTGCGAGCGCCTTCGCGGTGGAGACCTCCGGGCGCGGCGGAGGCGAGGACTGCGGTGGAGCGGCGGTGATGGTCATGATCCTTGTGGGGATGGTGGAGCGGACGACCCGGATCGGGTCAGAGGATGGCGCGAGGCGCGACGGAGCCCCCGGTGAGGGGAACGCTCCGCGAGGCGGCGGTATGCCGATTCCGGCCGAAGCCGGGACGTGACGAGGGAGCGACTACCCCTGAATGCGAAGACGCTCCGGCCCGGCGATGCGGAGGACGAAGACGGTCTTCGCGGCGATGGCGGCCTGGTACATGGCATCCTCCTGGGTGAGAGCGAATGGGACCGTCGACGCCGGAACGACGCGACAGCCCTCCAGCCTATACCTGAGTGTTCGCTGACAGCAACGAGATCTTTCCGTTCCCGCGGAAGTTCCCCGCAGTCCCGTCAGACCAGGGCCGGGACCCCCGCCTCGCGCTCGAGCAGCGCCCGCTTCACCTCGAGTCCCCACGCGAAGCCGCCGAGGCCGCCTCCGGTGCGCAGCACGCGGTGGCACGGCACGAACAGCGCCGGGGCGTTGCGCGCGCAGATCGAGGCCGCTGCGCGCACCGCCGAGGGCGAGCCCAGCTCGACGGCGAACTCGGCGTACGTCAGCGGATGCCCCGCCTCGATGCGGCGCAGGGCCTCCCACCCGGTGCGCTGCATGTCCGTGCCCTGCTGGGAGACAGCGACGGCGTCGATGGCCGAGAGGTCGCCGCCGTAGTAGGCGAGAGCCGCGGCCGCGGCATCCGTTCGACCCTCGCGAACCGCGGACGGGCGGTCCGCGGGGCGCAGCCGGCCGAGGATGCGATCGGCATCGGGCGTCCACCCCGAAGCGAGCACGCGCTGGGCGTCGTCCACGAGGATCGTGAAGGGGCCGTCGGGGGTGTCGATGGTCTGAATGGTCGCGGTGGTCATGCGATCGCCTCTTTCTCGGGGACGGATGCCGCAGCCCGCCGCGCGCGCGGAGGCTTCGGCGGAACGGCCCGCCACAGGTGGGCGGTGAAGTAGCTGCGCCACGGGGCCGTCCGCGCCGCCCAGTCGGTGAGGGCACGGGGCTCGGACGGGATGCCCGACGCCGCGGCGCCGGAGCGCACGGCGACGTCGCCGGGCAGGAACACGTCGGGGTCGCCGAGGACCCGCATGCGCACGTAGTCGGCCGTCCACGGTCCGATGCCCGGCATCGCCAGCAGCGCCTCGCGCTGTTCGCCGCCGTCGTCACCGGGAGTGAGTGTGAGCGACCCGTCGGCGAGCGCCGCGGCAGCCCCGACGATCGAGCGGATGCGGGCCGCCGGACCGCGCAGCACCTCGGCGCCGCGATCGGCGATCGCCGCCATCGACGGGAAGAGACGCGTCGTGCCTTCGAAGCCGTCGACCTGCTCCCCGAGCTCGGCGGTGAGTGCCGACAGTGCCGTGCGCGCCGCCACCACGGTGATCTGCTGGCCGACCATCGCGCGCACGAGCATCTCGTGCGGGTCTGCCGCCCCGGGCACTCGCATGCCGGGCACCGCGGCGACGAGTGGTGCGAGCTCGGGCTGCCGCGAGAGCGCGTCGTCGATCGCGAGAGGGTCGGCGTCGAGGTCGAACAGGCGACGAGCCCGCGTCACCAGCGTGGAGAGGTCGCGCAGGTGCGCCAACCGCGCCCGCAGTCGCACCCGGCCGGAATCGTCGAGCCGGAGTTCGAACCAGGCCGGGCCACCCTCCAGCCGCAGCGTCCGCGCGAAAGAGGTCGGCGTGGCGACCTCCGCGCCGTCGACCGCTCGTGCAGCCATCCAGGCGAACAGACCGCCCGCATCGAGGGGGCCGCGGTGCGGAAGCACCAGGTCGATCGCCCCGAGGGCGTGGATGTCGGGGCTGGGGAACGAGGCCCCGCCGCCGACGCGTCGGCGTGACCGAAGCTCGAGAGGAGTCATGCCGAAGACCTCGCGCACGGTGTCGTTGAACTGGCGCACGCTCGCGAATCCGGCCGAGAACGCGACGTCGGCCGCCGGCAGGTCGGTGCCGACGAGGAGCATGCGGGCGGTCTGGGCGCGGTGGGCGCGGCTGAGGGCGAGCGGCCCGGCGCCGAGCTCGGCACTCAGGAGCCGCGTCAGGTGCCGCGGCGAGTACCCCAGGCGCCGCGCGAGGCCCGGAACGCCCTCGCGCTCCACCACGCCGTCGGCGATGAGCCGCATGGCGCGGCCCGCCGTGTCGCCTCGCAGGTTCCACTGCGGCGAGCCGGGCGCTGCCTCGGGCAGGCAGCGCTTGCACGCGCGGTACCCCGCCTCGTGTGCCGCGGCGCTGGTCGGGTAGAACGTGACGTTCGACGGCTTCGGCGTGCGAGCAGGACAGCTCGGGCGGCAGTAGATGCCCGTCGAGCTCACCGCCGTGACGAACTGGCCGTCGAAACGCGTGTCGCGCGAATCGATCGCGCGATACCGCTCCTCGAAGGTCATCGTCAGGCTCATGCCCCTAGCCTGACACGCTCCCCCGACATCCACTCGCGGAAATCGGACACGGCGGTTGCGGCATCCGCCATCTCGCGCCGAGTCGCCAAGACACGCCGGAAGTCACATCGTGGCGCCGGCGTGTTTTGGCGACTGGATCGCTGTCGAGGCGACGAGGTCAGTGGAAGAAGTGGCGCTCGCCCGTGAAGAACATGGTCACGTTCGCGGCCTGCGCGGCGGCGATGACCTCGTCGTCGCGCACCGATCCGCCGGGCTGGATGATCGCGCGGATTCCCGCATCGATCAGCACCTGCGCACCGTCGGCGAACGGGAAGAACGCATCGGATGCCGCCACCGACCCGGCGGCGCGGTCCCCGGCCCGCTCCACGGCCAGGCGGCACGAGTCGACGCGGTTGACCTGACCCATGCCGATGCCGACGGTCGCCGAGCCCTTCGCGAGGACGATCGCGTTCGACTTGACCGCGCGGCACGCCTTCCACGCGAAGATCAGGTTGGTCATGTCGTCGTCGGCCGGGCGCTCGCCCGACACGAGCTGCCAGTCCTTCGCGACCGAATCGATGTCGTCGGGGAACCGGTCGGCGTCCTGCAGCAGCAGCCCGCCCGACACGAGACGGACGTCCATGCGCTCCTGGCGCCAGTCGGCGGGAAGCTGGAGCAGGCGCAGGTTCTTCTTCGCCTTGAAGACCTCGAGGGCCTCCGGCTCGAACGAGGGCGCGACGATGACCTCGGTGAAGATGTCCTTGAGATTCTCGGCCATCTTGAGGGTCACGGTACCGTTCGTGGCGATCACTCCGCCGTACGCCGAGACCGGGTCGCACTCGTGCGCGCGCAGGTGCGCGCTCGCGATCGGGTCGAGCGCGTTGGGCGCTGTCACCGCGATGCCGCAAGGATTCGCGTGCTTGATGATCGCCACGGCGGGCTTGACCATGTCGAACGCGGCGCGCAGCGCGGCGTCGGCGTCGACGTAGTTGTTGTACGACATCTCCTTGCCCTGCAGCTGAGTCGCCTGCGCGATGCCGTGGCCGCCGACGCGGGAGTAGATCGCCGCGCGCTGATGCGCGTTCTCGCCGTAGCGCAGGGTGGTGAGGCGCTCGGCCTTGATGGTGAGGTGCTGCGGAAGGTCGGCGCCGCCGAGGGTCTCCTCGGCGAACCACGTCGCGACCGCGCGATCGTACTCGCACGTGTGCGCGAATGCCCGGGCGGCGAGGTCGCGGCGCTGCTGCAGCGTGGTGCCGCCGGTGCCGATCGCGTCGATGATGGCCGGGTACGACTCGGGCGACACGACGATCGCGACGTTCGCGAAGTTCTTGGCCGACGCCCGCACCATCGCCGGACCGCCGATGTCGATCTGCTCGACGACCTCGTCGCCCTGCGCGCCGGAGCGCACGGTCTCGACGAACGGATACAGGTTCACGACGACGAGCTCGAACGGCTCGATGCCGAGCTCGGTCAACTGCTGAAGGTGGTCCTCGAGGCGCAGATCCGCGAGGAGGCCGGCGTGCACTCCGGGGTGCAGCGTCTTGACGCGGCCGCCCAGCGACTCGGGGAAGCCCGTCACCGACGCCACGTCGGTCACGTCGTGTCCGGCATCGCGGATCGTCGCCGCCGTGGAGCCGGTCGAGACGATCTCCACGCCGGCGCCCGAGAGCGCCTCGGCGAGCTTCAGCAGATCGGTCTTGTCGCTCACGGAGACCAGCGCACGCCGTACGGGAACGACGTCTCGGTGGGTGTAGAGGGCGGGGTCGTGGGTCGGGCCGGCCATGGAGGCTCTCCTCGGGGGTGGGGTCAGGAAGCTGTGGCGGCCGCCGAGACCGCAGCCAGGTCGAGGTCTCCGGTCGCGATGCGGCGGACGACGTCGATGAGCAGGCGGCGCTCGACGGGCTTGATGCGGTCGTGGAGGGCGTGCTCGTCGTCGCCGGGGAGCACGGGCACGCGCTCCTGGGCGAGGATCGGCCCCGAGTCGACCCCGTTGTCGACGATGATGACGCTGGCCCCGGTCCGGGGGACTCCCGCCGCGAGTGCATCGCGCACCCCGTGGGCTCCCGGGAACTCCGGCAGGTAGGCGGGGTGGGTGTTGATGATGCGCGGCGACCACTCGTCGACGAGCGGCGCGGGCAGCAGGCGCATGAGACCGCTCAGCACGACGAGGTCGGGCTGCCACACCGCGAGCTGTGCAGCGAGCTCGTCGCCCCACTCCTCGCGCGAGTCGAACTGCGCCCACGGCACCATGAAGGACGGGATGCCGTACTCCTCCGCGTGCGAGAAGCCCTCGGCCTCGCGATCGGCGCCGACGACGACGATCTCGGCGGGATACGCGGGATCGGCGGCCGCGTCGAGCAGAGCGCGCAGATTGGACCCCGTGCCCGAGATGAGGACGGCGACCGTGAGCACGCGGCTATTCTACCGGCGCGCCGGGTCCGGATTTCCGCGGTCCCAGGTCGAGCGTCTCAGCGGCGTCGGAGGCGGGGTGATCGAAGAACGGCGAGACCGGCGAAACGGCGGGTGCTGCGTCGCCCTGCTCATCGGATGCCGCGCCCGCCGCATCCGTCGTCTTTCGGCCCCCTCGCGGTGCGAGGAGCAGGATCGCCGCCCCGACGAGCACCTCGAGGCCCACCGCCAGCGCGACCGGGCCGGGCTGGGGCCCCAGGTGGGAGAGCCGCCCCGGACCGAGCGATCCGGACGCGACCGCCGACAGGAGCGCGGCCGCCGCGCCCGAGAGCACTGCGATACCGGCGGCGATGACGAGGCGCGGACCGAACGCGTCGTGCGACACCGACGCTGCGGGGGGCGGCGAGGGCGCGACCGATGCGAGCAGGCCGGTGAGCGCCGCTGTGCGCTCGTCGTCGACGACGACCTCCGGTGCGCGCGCGTCGGACGCCGCCTCACCCGCGAGCCGCGAACGGGCGATCCATCCGGCGAACGCCCCCAGACCGACCGGCACCAGCGCGAGCAGCAGCAGCCACGGCGACGTGGTCTCGGGAAGGACACCGAAGATCGGGATGCCGGGCACGACCCCCACCTGCGTGCCCGACGGCGACACGATCCCGCCGTCGCCCACGGCGAAGCCCGGGCCGGCCGTGAAGGCCAGGCCCCACACCACGAGTGTCGGGAGGTACAGCAGCTGGGCGAGCGTGATCACGGTCGCGCCGAGAGCGTCGACGTTGCCCGCCTGGAAGAGCGCGATGATCTCACCGCCGCGCAGCACGATCGCCACCGCCGCGACGAGCGCGCCCGCGCCGACGAGCCCGACGACCACGACCGCGGTGCCGAGACCGACCAGACCGGGAGCCGCACCCCAGTGCGGGTCCGCCTCGACGCGGTCCCGCAGATCGGCGATGCGGCCGGACCCGGCCTCGCGCCACTCGGTCACGACCGCCCCCGCGAGGCAGGGCAGCGCGAAGACGAGCGTCGGCACGAGGATCGCCTGCCAGAGTTCGGCGTCGGCCACGAGATTCTGCGCCGTGAAGCCGACGAGCGTCGCCAGCGCGCCGAACACCACCGTGCCCGCGAGGACGCCGGTCGCCCAGGCATCCGCCTTCGAGGCGCGCACGCCCGAGCGCGCCGCGAAGATCGCCGTGAACGAGGCGAACGCGAGGGGGGCGAGCGAGAGCGTGAAGGATGCCGCCGCCGAGTCGATCCCCGTCGCGGCGAGGTAGTCGGCGGGGAGCGTGATCAGCAGCGGCACGAGGTTGCCGAACTGCCAGATCGTGGCCGAGGTCGGCCACAGGGCCCCCCAGTCCGCGGTCCCGCCCAGTCCGAACACCCAGACGAGGGTGAGCGGGGCGAGGGTCGCCGCTATGCCGACGGCCACCGCTATGGCGGCGTCGACGGCTGCGAGGAGGGCGACGATGAGGCGATGCATCCGCTCACGACCCTACCTACGGCCGCGGCACCGGCCCGCCCGCGACCCGGCCGGTCGCGGCATCCGGATTCCTGGCGTGGCGCGTGCCCCGCGGGCGCTAACCTCGGTCGCGGAGGTCATTCATGAGCACAGCCCCGTCGCCCGCAGCCGACACCGCCGAGACGCCCGAACCGCGCAACGGCTTCGACAGATTCTTCGACATCACCAGGCGAGGCTCGACCGTCGGCACGGAGGTCCGCGGCGGCGTGGTCACCTTCGTGACGATGGCCTACATCGTCATCCTGAACCCGATCATCCTCTCCAGCGGCGTCGACGTCGACGGGAACAGTCTCGGCTTCACGCAGGTCGCCGCCGTGACGGCGCTCACCGCGGGCGTCATGACCGTGCTGTTCGGCCTGGTGACGCGCCTGCCGTTCGCGTTCGCCGCCGGCCTCGGGATCAACTCGTTCCTCGCCGTCGCCGTCGTCGGTCAGGTGACGTGGCCCGAGGCGATGGGCCTCGTGGTGATCAACGGTCTCATCATCGTGCTGCTCGCCGCGACCGGCCTGCGGCGCATGATCTTCGACGCGGTGCCGATCCAGCTGAAGCTGGCGATCACGGTGGGCATCGGCCTCTTCATCGCCTTCATCGGCTTCGTGGACGCCGGGTTCGTCACCGCGACCGGCGCGTCGTCGCCTCCCGTCGGCCTGGGCGTCGACGGATCGGTCGCCACCGTGCCGACGCTCATCTTCGTCTTC
This sequence comes from Microbacterium sp. SSM24, assembly GCF_025989145.1. NCBI lineage: Bacteria > Bacillati > Actinomycetota > Actinomycetes > Micrococcales > Microbacteriaceae > Microbacterium > Microbacterium sp. SSM24. Next base: position 540,232 of record NZ_JAPDNQ010000001.1, read on the forward strand.
ACCCTGCTGCTGACCGGCATCCTCGTCGCGCGCAAGGTCAAGGGCGGCATCCTCATCGGACTCGTGACGGGCACCGTCGTCGCCGTCGTCGTCGAGGCGATCTGGAACATCGGGCCCAAGTTCGACGGCGACCAGGTCAACCCGGGCGGGTGGGGTCTGTCGGTCCCCGAGCTTCCGGCGTCGCTCGTCAGCGTTCCCGACCTGTCGCTCATCGGGCAGGTGTCGTTCGGATCCTTCGAGCGCATCGGGGTGCTCGCGGCGCTCATGCTGGTCTTCACGCTCGTCTTCACGAACTTCTTCGACGCGATGGGCACCATGACGGGCCTCTCCAAAGAAGCGGGACTGGCGAACGAGAAGGGCGACTTCCCCCGAATCAAGTCGGCGCTGATCGTCGAGGGCGTCGGCGCGGTCGCCGGCGGATATGCGTCCGCGTCGTCCAACACCGTGTTCATCGAGTCCGGCGCCGGCATCGGCGAAGGAGCGCGCACCGGCTTCGCGAACGTCGTGACCGGCGTGCTGTTCCTCGTGGCCATGTTCTTCACGCCGCTGGTGTCGATCGTGCCCAGTGAGGTGGCGGCATCCGCTCTGGTCATCGTCGGCGCGCTCATGATGGCGCAGATCCGGTTCATCGACTTCAGCGAGTTCTCGGTGCTGCTGCCGGTGTTCCTCGCGATCACCGTCATGCCCCTCACCTACTCGATCGCCAACGGCATCGGCGCGGGCTTCATCTCCTGGGTGGTCGTGCGGTCGCTGTCGGGCAAGGCCAAGCAGATCAGTCCGCTGCTGTGGATCGTCGCCGCCGGCTTCGTGCTCTACTTCGCCCGCGGACCTCTCGAGAGCCTGCTCGCCGGCTGACGCTCCTGAAAGAAGCGGATGCCTCGGCCGAGGCATCCGCTTCTTTCTCAGTCCTCGATCGGCTCGAGGAGGAAGATCGCGATCTCGCGGTCTGTCTTCAGCTGGTAGTTATCGTAGTCCGGCCACACCTCGACAGCACGCGCCCACCATCGGGTGCGCTCTTCGCCCTCGAGCTGACGTGCGACGTAGTCACGCTTGTCGGAGCCGTCCTGCAATTCGACGTGCGCGTTCTTGCGGAGGTTCCAGTACCAGTTCGGCGGATCGGGGTGGCCGCCCTTCGACGCGACCGCGAGGTAGCGGCCGTCATGCTCGACGCGCATGAGGGCGGTCTTGCGCAGGCCGCCGCTCTTCGCGCCGACCGAGGTCAGAACGATGATCGGCACCCCGCGGAGGGTGTTGGCTTTCTGGCCGTCCGAGGCCTCGAACGTCTCGGCCTGCTTGCGGGCCCAGTCGGACGTGGACGGCTTGTACTCTCCGGTCAGCGGCATTCCCACAGGCTAACCCGGCGGGAGCGGCGGCCGGGCGGTCTTCGAAACTCCGCGGAACCGAGCGGCGGCCGCACGCAGAAGGCCCCGCCGAAGCGGGGCCCTCCGAATGCGATGCGGCTTACAGTCCGGCGATGATGCCGCGCATGAGCTCGGCGGTCTCGCTGGGGGTCTTGCCGACCTTGACGCCTGCGGCCTCGAGGGCTTCCTTCTTGGCCTGGGCGGTGCCGGCGGAGCCGGACACGATCGCACCGGCGTGGCCCATGGTCTTGCCCTCGGGCGCGGTGAAGCCGGCGACGTAGCCGACGACCGGCTTCGTGACGTTGGCCTTGATGAAGTCGGCAGCACGCTCCTCGGCGTCGCCGCCGATCTCGCCGATCATCACGATCGCCTTGGTCTCGGGGTCGGCCTCGAACGCGGCGAGGGCGTCGATGTGGGTGGTGCCGATGACCGGGTCGCCGCCGATGCCGATCGCGGTGGAGAAGCCGATCTCACGGAGCTCGTACATCATCTGGTAGGTCAGGGTGCCCGACTTCGACACGAGGCCGATCGGGCCCTTGCCGGTGATGTTGGCGGGCGTGATGCCGACGAGCGATTCGCCGGGCGTGATGATGCCGGGGCAGTTCGGTCCGATGATGCGAGTGGTGTTGCCCTTGGACTGCGCATACGCCCACGCCTCGGCGGTGTCGCCGACGGGCACGCCCTCGGTGATCACGACGAGCAGCGGGATCTCGGCGTCGATGGCCTCGACCATCGCGCTCTTGGTGAACGCCGGCGGCACGAACGCGATCGACACGTCGGCGCCGGTTGCGGCGATGGCCTCGTCGACGGTCGCGAAGACGGGCAGCTCGACGGGGTTGCCGTCCTTGTCGGTGTGCAGCACGGTGGTGCCGGCCTTGCGGGCGTTGACGCCGCCGACGACCTGGGTGCCGGCCTTGAGCATGAGTGCGGTGTGCTTGGTGCCTTCGCCGCCGGTGATGCCCTGGACGATGACCTTGGAGTCCTTGTTCAGAAAGATCGACATATCCGTGTTCCTTATGCGTTCGCGAGCTCGGCGGCCTTGTCGGCGCCCTCGTCCATGGTCTCGGCGAGCGTCACCAGCGGGTGGTTGGCGTCGCGGAGGATCGCGCGTCCCTCGTCGACCTTGTTGCCGTCGAGGCGCACGACGAGCGGCTTCGACGCGCTCGAGCCCAGCTCGGCGAGTGCGCCGACGATGCCCTTGGCCACCGCGTCGCACGCGGTGATGCCGCCGAACACGTTGACGAACACGCTCTTGACCTGCGGGTCTCCGAGGATGACGTCCAGCCCGGCGGCCATGACCTCGGCCGAGGCGCCGCCGCCGATGTCGAGGAAGTTCGCCGGCTTCACGCCGCCGTGGTTCTCACCGGCGTACGCGACGACGTCGAGCGTCGACATCACCAGGCCCGCGCCGTTGCCGATGACACCGACCTCGCCGTCGAGCTTGACGTAGTTGAGGTCGTTCTCCTTGGCCTTCGCCTCCAGCGGGTCGGCGGCGTCCTTGTCTTCGAGGAGCGCGTGACCGGCGTGGCGGAAGTCGGCGTTCTCGTCGAGCGAGACCTTGCCGTCCAGCGCGATGATCTCGCCGTCCTCGGTGAGCACGAGCGGGTTCACCTCGACGAGCGTGGCGTCCTCGCTCTTGTAGACGTTGTAGAGCTTGACGAAGACGTCGCTGACCTTGTCGACGAGCTCGGGCGCGAAGCCGGCGGCCTCGGCGATCTCGACGGCCTTCTGCTTGTCGATGCCCGCCAGCGGGTCGACGGCGACGCGGGCGAGCGCCTCGGGGCGCTCGACGGCGAGCTCCTCGATCTCCATGCCGCCCTCGACGGAGCACAGCGACAGGTAGGCGCGGTTCGCGCGGTCGAGCAGCACCGAGAAGTAGTACTCCTTGTCGATGCGCGCGCCCTGCGCGACCATGACGCGCTTGACGACGTGGCCCTTGATGTCGAGACCGAAGATGGCCTTCGACAGCTCATACGCCTCGTCGGGGGTCTTGGCGACCTTCACGCCGCCGGCCTTGCCGCGACCGCCGGCCTTGACCTGCGCCTTGACGACGACCACTCCGCCGATCTTCTCGGCCGCGGCCCGCACCTCCTCCGGCGTGTCCGCGACGATGCCGGCGAGAACCGGCACCTCGTACTTCTCGAAAAGGTCACGTGCCTGGTACTCGTACAGATCCACAGTGCATTCCTTCGCAGGTGGCGAATGGGGGTGGGATGACGCGAAAGCGTCTCGACGTCGAGATATCGACCAGTCCCCCAGCCTACTACCGCTCGCGAGGCGCTCCGACCGCTGCGTCGCGCCCTCCCTCACGACGGGAACGCCGCATGACGCGCCGCTCCCGTGCGCGGCGCAGCGCGGACTAGGCTCTCCCCCGAGATGTCCGAGACCGCCGCCGTTCCCAGCCCCGCCCCGCAGGCCGCGGTGGTCGCCGCCGCGCTCGAGCTGTTCGCCCGCCAGGGATTCGACCAGACCTCGGTCGAGCAGATCGCGCAGGCCGCCGGCGTCTCGCGTTCCACGTTCTTCCGCCAGTTCGGCGGCAAGGACGACGTCGTCTTCGCCGATCACGAGCTGCTGCTCGACCGCATCCGCGCGTTCCTCGCCGGAGGCCACGCCGACCCGTGGCACGCCGTGTGCGAGGCATCCGTTCTCGTGTACTCGCACTTCGCCGCCGATCCCGATCTCGCGCGACGGCGCTACACCGTCGTGCGCCAGGTCCCCGCGCTGCGCGAGCGGGAGATCGTGACGGTGTTCCGCTACGAGCGGCTGTTCGACGAGTACCTGCGCGCGTCGCTGCCCGGACTCGACCCGATCGACGCCGTCGGGTTCTCTGCGCTCGTGACGGCGATCCACAACCATGTGCTGCGCCAGCTGCTGCGCGGACCGAAGCGCGTGCCCGTCTCGGTCCTGCGTCGAGCGCTCGACGACGCGCTGCGGCGGTTCGGCGTGCAGCCTTCCGACGAGGCACGGGATGCCGCCGCCGACGACGTCGTGGTGGCGGTGTTCCCGCGCTCGATGCCGACCGCCGAGGTCGCCCGCCGGCTGCGCGAGCGCCTCGACGAGTAGCCGCTTCCGCGCCGGAGAATCACCCCCCGCGTGGTCGGGCGCCAGAGTAGTGTCTGGCTCATGACCACCGTGGACACGTCGCCGACCGCGCCCTCGAAAGACCCCCTCTGGTACACGCTGGACGCCGACGATGTCGTCGCCGAGCTCGGAACCGACCGCGAGCGCGGGCTCACACAGGCCGAAGCCGCGAAGCGGCTCGCCGACCACGGCCCGAATGCGATCGCGGCCGAGAAGCCGCCGTCGCTCTGGCAGGTCTCGCTCAGCCAGCTCGCGGACCCCATGAACGTCATGCTCGTGATCGTCGCGATCATCAGCCTCCTGATCGGCCAGGTCAGCGTCGGCATCGTCGTCGGCGCGCTCGTCGTCCTGAACGTGTTCCTCGGCGCCAGCCAGGAGATGAAGGCCAAGGCGTCGGTCGATGCCCTGTCGAAGATGCAGATCCCCCAGGCGCGGGTCTTCCGCGACGGGAGCCTCGTGCAGATCGCCGCGACGGATGTCGTTCCCGGCGACATCGTGGCTCTCGAGGCCGGAGACATCGTCCCCGCCGACGGGCGGATCCTGCGATCGGCCACGCTCGAGACTCAGGAGGCCGCGCTCACCGGCGAGAGCGCACCGATCGCGAAAGACCCTGCGACCATCGCCGACCCCGACACGACACTCGGCGACCGGGCGAACATGGCGTTCCAGAACACGCAGGTGACGAGAGGCACCGCGACCGTCGTCGTCACCGGCACCGGGATGACCACCCAGATGGGTCAGATCGCCTCGATGCTCTCGTCCGTGAAGCAGGCGAAGTCGCCGCTGCAGAAGGAGCTCGACTCCCTCACCGGCGTGCTCGGCTGGATCGCCTGGGGCGCGGTCGCCGTCATCGTCATCTTCGGCCTGGTGCGCGAACAGCCGCTCGCCTCGGTCGTCCTGCTCGGCATCTCGATGGCGATCTCCGCCATCCCGACCGGCATGCCGTCGTTCGTGCAGGCGATGCTGTCCTTCGGCTCGCGGCAGCTCGCCGAGCACAAGGCCGTCGTGAAGAACCTCACCGACGTCGAGACGCTGGGTGCGACGAGCGCCATCAACTCCGACAAGACCGGCACGCTCACGATGAACGAGATGACGGTCGAGTCGCTCTACTTCGGCGGCGACTGGTTCAGCGTCGGCGGCAGCGGCTACGAGAAGAGCGGCGACATCCTCCAGGTCGCCGGGCAGCCCGTTCCCGACTTCACGCAGCTCGCCCTCGGACTGACCCTCTGCAGCGACGCCACCGTGTCAGACGACGGTGTCGTGATCGGCGACCCGACGGAGGCCGCGCTCGTGGTGCTCGCCGCCAAGATGGGCGCCGACGCCGAGCTCACCCGAGCGAAGTTCCCTCGGGCGGCCGAAGTGCCGTTCGACTCGGCGTACAAGTTCATGGCGACCTTCCACGAGGTGCCGCAGGACGGCGCGACGCGCCTCGTCGCCCTCGTCAAAGGCGGGCCGGATGTCGTCCTCGACCGTTGCGCCACGGTTCTGACCGCTGACGGCCCGGCGCCGATCGCCGGGCAGCTGCAGACCGTGCTCGATGCGAACCGCACGCTCTCCGAGCAGGGTCTGCGTGTGCTGGCGTTCGCCGTCCGCCGCTTCGAGCCCGGCACGCCCGTGCCCGCAGACCCGATGGCCGAGGTGAAGGATCTCACGTTCGTCGGGCTCGTCGGCATCATCGACCCGCTCCGTCCGTCCTCGAAAGAGGCCGTGCGCATCGCCCACGAGGCGGGCATCGAGGTGCGCATGATCACCGGCGACCACGCGATCACGGCCGCCGCGATCGGCGCGAAGCTCGGCCTGGGCCCGGGCGCGGCGAGCGGCGCCGACATCCAGGCGATGACCGACGACGAGCTGAAGGCCGCTCTGCCGAACCTGCACGTGTTCGGCCGGGTGACGCCCGAGGACAAGCTGCGGCTCGCGCGACTGATGCAGGAGACCGGAGACGTCGTCGCCATGACCGGCGACGCCGTCAACGACGCCGCCGCCCTCAAGCAGGCCGACATCGGCGTCGCAATGGGTTCGGGCAGCGAGGTGACGAAGCAGGCCGGCAAGATGATCCTCGTCGACGACAACTTCGGCACCCTGGTCACCGCCGTCCGACTCGGCCGAGGGATCTACGAGAAGATCGTCAGCTACGTCCGGTACCAGATGTCGCAGCTGTTCTCGCTCGTGCTGCTCTTCCTGGTGGCGAGCATCTTCGACATCAACAGCGGCGTGCCGCTCACGCCGATCATGATCCTGTTCCTCAACTTCTTCATCTCGGTCTTCCCGGTCATCGTGATCCTCCTCGATCCGGTGCCCGACGGCATCATGCTCAAGCCGCCGCGCGACCCGAAGAAGACGATCGCCAACGGCGGGGCGATCACTCTGTGGTTCGTGTACGGCGGCGTGCTCTTCCTCATGACGCTCATCCCGCTGCTGATGTTCACCGACCAGGCGAGCCCGTCCAAGCCGAACGTGCCGGTCACGATGACCTTCGTCGTCGCTGCTTTCGGCGCCGTTCTGGGGGGCCTCGCCATGCGCCGCGACCCCGAGTCCGGTCTGACCGCCCCGATCCTCACCGCCGTCAAGTGGCTGGCGATCCCCGTGGCGATCACCGTCGCCGCGGTCGAGATCGGGTTCCTCCAGCGACTCGTCGGCACGGTGTCCCTGAGCGGAAGCGAATGGCTGATCTGCATCGGACTCGCCCTCGTCGTGCCGCTGTTCGTCGAGGTCGAGAAGTGGATCCGTCGCCGCCGCATCGCGCGTCGCGCGGCCGGCGTGAAGGCTTGAGACGCCGATGACGCAGGGGCGGATGCGCGGCATGGCCGCCGCGGCGGGGCTCGCGCTCGCGGCAGTGCTCCTCAGCGGCTGCGACGGGTCGTTCCCGCTGCCGACGGCGCTTCCGACGCCCACCGTGGAGCTTCCGACCGCGCTCCCGACCTCGACGCCGACGGTGACGCTTCCCACCCGGCCGACGCGCACCCCGCGGCCTACGCCGACGGTGGAGCCCACGGTCGAGCCGACGCCGGAGCCCACCGTCGAGCCGACGCCGGAGCCGACCGTGGAGCCGACGCCCGAGCCGACCGTCGAGCCGACGCCGACCACACCGGCCACGCCGACTCCGACGACCGAGCCGACACCGACGCCCACGCCGACGCCGAGCGCGACCGAGAGCCCCACGCCCACACCGACCGAGACCCCGGAGGCCGTGCCCGACCAGGACGCGGCCGCGTCGACGGCGGCGTGGGTGATCCCCCTCGCGCTCCTCGCGATAGGCATCGGCATCGGCGTGTACTTCCTCGTTCGTCGGCGCCGGCCCAGCGCGAAGCCACCGACGGAGCCCCCCGCCGGCTGACCGAGATCAGGAGATCTCCCCAGGACAGGAAGATCTCACCGGATTCGTCCTGCCTGCAGGATTTCTCCTGCTCTCCGCCCACCACGACCGCACAGTGAGGTTCGACGAAGTGACCGCTCCGCCCCCCGGCTGGTACCGCGACCCCGCTCAGCCTGCGACACTGCGGTACTGGGACGGCGGCGCCTGGACGGCGCATCGGCAGACCGCCGTGTCTCTCGCAGGCGGGCCGGCGGGTGCGCCGCCCGAGACCTCATGGAACACCGTGTGGATCTGGCTGGTCGTCCTGATGATCGCGCTTCCCCTTCTCTCGCTCGTCACCCCTGCGGTCTCGGGCTGGGACGACCTCTTCGGCGCGAGGCCTGCGCAAGCGCAGTTCGTCACGGACCTGGGTGAACTCGCCGCTCGGGTGCTCGGGTACGTCATGTACGGGCTGGCCGTGTTCTTCGCCTACCGGGACCACCGTGCGCTTCGCGAGCGCGGGGTGCCCGACCCGTTCCCCTGGGTGTGGGCGTTCCTCACACCGGTGTATCCGATCGGCCGGTCGGTGGTGGTGGTGCGCCGCATCGGGCGCGGCTGGGCACCTCTGTGGGCGACGGTCGCCGCGCTCTCGCTCCTGCTCGTCTACGCGGGGATGATCGCGGTCGTGCTGCTCACTGCGATGGCAGACCTGCGTCTCGGGTCGTGAGCGACCTCGCCTCGGTCGGGCTGATCCGTGCGGGGTTGACACTGAGTCCTGCAGACAGCGGGATTGAGTTCCACTAGACTTCAGGCGTCTCACCCCATGAAGTCAGGAGTCCGCCGTGAGCGATTTCACCCCGCGGCCCGGCCACGCCGTCGACGGCTACGACGTCACCACCCGTCTCGGCACCGACTACTACCAGGTGTTCGCCGACATCTCCGACGAGGACCTCGCCGTCTGGGAGCGCGCGCAAGCGTACGTCGACGAGGTCGGCACGCGTATGCAGGACGCGTGGGATGCCGCGGCCTATCCCCTCGACATCGCGATGCGCCTGGGCGAGCTCGATCTCTTCAACGACGGCATCGTCCATCCCGACCTCACCCGGTTCTCCCCCCTCGCGGCCGGTCTGGTGAACATGGAGGTCTCGCGTGGTGACGGATCCCTCGGCACCGTCATCGCCGTCCAGGGCGGACTCGCCCTGCGCACGCTCGCGCTGTTCGGCAGCCCCGAGCAGCAGGCGCGCTGGCTGAAGCCCGTCGCCCGCGGCGAGGTCCCGGCGTCGTTCGCCCTCACGGAGCCCGACCACGGCAGCGACTCCGTCTCGCTCGAGACGACCGCCCGCCGAGACGGCGAGGAGTGGGTGCTCGACGGGGCCAAGAAGTGGATCGGCAACGGCGCGTCCGGCGGCATCACGTTCGTGTGGGCGCGGGTCGTGAGTCCCGGCGACGAGACCGACGGAGCGGTGCGGTGCTTCCTCGTCGAGCAGGACACCGCCGGGTACACCGGCACCGTGATCGCCGGAAAGGCGTCGCTGCGCGGCATCCACCAGGCCCACATCGCCCTCGACGCGGTCCGGGTGCCGCTGGACGCCGTGCTGCCGGGCGCCAAGAGCTTCAAGGATGCCTCGACCGTGCTCTATTCGACGCGCTCGGGGGTCGCGTGGTCGGCGCTCGGTCACGCCACCGCCTGCTACGAGGCGGCCCTCGCCTATTCGCAGCAGCGCGTGCAGTTCGGCAAGCCGCTCGCGAAGTTCCAGATGGTCCAGGAGCGCCTCGCGCAGATGCTCGAGGAGCTCACCGCGATGCAGCTGTACTGCCGGCACCTGGCCGACCTCGAGGCATCCGGCGGACTGCGCCCGACGCAGGCGTCCCTCGCGAAGTACCACAACACTCGGGCAGCACGGCGGATCGCGGCGATCGCACGCGACCTGCTCGGGGGCAACGGCATCCTGCTCGAGAACGGCGTGATGCAGCACATGGCCGACATCGAGGCGATCCACACCTACGAAGGCACCGAGAGCGTCCAGGCGCTGCTCATCGGACGGGACATCACCGGCATGAGCGCGTTCGCGTAGCATCCCGGCGGAGGCCCGGCAAGCGGCCGGTTCCCACGCGGGGGCGCGGTTAGCCTCGAGAGCATGGGCCTGTTCCGCAGCACTCCCCCGCCGGTCCGTGTCGACTCCGCCGACGTCGAGCTGAAAGCGACGAGACCGCCGTGGAGCCTGTGGGCCGACGGCTTCGGCATGCTCGCGATCCGAGGGCTGCAGATCATCGTGGTCGTGGCGGTCGCCGCCGGCGTGATCATCGCGATCCAGTCGCTCACTCTCGTCACGATCCCGCTCGTGATCGCGCTCATCCTCGCGTGCGCCTTCGCCCCCGTCATGCGATGGCTGCGACGGCGAGGCGTTCCGTCGGTGGTCGCGACGCTCGCGACCATGCTGGCGATCGTCGTGATCCTGGGTCTGCTCGGCTGGTTGGTCGTGTGGGCGGTGCGCGGTGAGTGGGATGAGCTCGCCGCCCAGGCGCAAGACGGGTTCCAGCACTTCCTGGCGTGGCTCGAGACGCTGCCCTTCGAGTTCCTGTCGCCCGCACAGCTCGAGGAATGGGTCGCGACGCTCACCGACTTCGTCACCAGCGCGCAGTTCGGCTCGGGAGCCCTCGCCGGCGTGGGCGCCGTCGCGAACTTCGTCACCGGACTCGTGCTGATGGTCACGATCCTGTTCTTCTTCCTCAAGGACGGCCCGCAGATGTGGGAGTTCCTCCTGCGGCCGTTCCGCGGCACGCACTACCTTCGCGCCCGCCGCATCGGCGACAAGACGGTGGGCGTGCTCGGCTCGTACGTGCGCGGAACCGCGACTGTGGCCCTCGTCGACGCGATCGGCATCCTCATCGGCCTGCTGATCCTGCAGGTGCCGCTGGCCCTCCCGCTCTCGGTGCTGGTGTTCCTGCTCGCGTTCATCCCGATCGTCGGCGCGACGCTCGCCGGGATCCTGGCGGCGCTCGTCGCCCTCGTCTCCAATGGGCTCGTGAACGCCCTGTTCGTCGTCGGCGTGGTCGTGCTCGTGAATCAGCTCGAGGGCAACTTCCTCCAGCCGGTGCTGATGGGCCGCTCGATGAAGCTGCACGCCTTCGTGATCCTCATCGCCCTGACCGTCGGCACGGTGCTCGGCGGCATCGTGGGTGCCGTGCTCGCGGTGCCGATCGCCGCCGCCGCGTGGGGCGTCATCCAGGTCTGGGACGGACCGGACCTCCCCGCGCGATGGGCCCGGCCGAAGCATCCGATCGAGTCCTGACCGCGCGAGTGCTCGAGTGGTCTGCACGGAGGCGGGACACGCGTCGGGGGTGGCGGGCAGGATAGGGGGATGCCGTACGAGATCCCCGCGCCGATGCTGGCCAAGTCCGTTCCCGCCGTGCCGGATCCGGCGAAGACGCCCGGCGGGCTGAGCTTCGAGCCGAAGTGGGACGGCTTCCGCGCCCTCATCTCGTGGGACGGCGAGAACGTCGAGATCGGCAGTCGCGGGGCGAAGCCGCTGACCCGGTACTTCCCCGAACTGGTCGAGGCGTTCGCCCGTCTCCTCCCGGAGCCGTGCCTCATCGACGGCGAGATCGTCGTACCGAAGGGCGAGCCCGGCGCGCAGCGGCTCGACTGGGAGTCGCTCACGCAGCGCATCCACCCCGCAGCATCCCGCGTGAACATGCTCGCCGAGACGACGCCGGCCATGCTCATCGCCTTCGACCTTCTCGCTCGAGGCGAGCGCGACCTGCAGTCCGAGCCGTTCGAGGTGCGTCGCGCCGAGCTCGTCGACCTGCTCGGCGACGTCCCGCATCCGGTGCACGTGACGCGCACGACCGACGATCCCGCGCTGGCCGAGCGGTGGCTCGCCGAGTTCGAGGGCGCCGGACTCGACGGCGTCATCGCGAAGCCGCTCGCCCAGCCGTACGCGCCGAACAAGCGCACCATGTTCAAGATCAAGCACGCCCGCACGGCCGACGTGGTCGCGATGGGCTATCGCATCCACAAGTCCGGCGCAGGCGTGGGTTCACTGCTCGTGGGTCTGTACTCCGACGACGGTGTGCTCTATCCCGTGGGAGGGGTCGCCGCGTGGAGCAACGCGCGCCGCCTCGAGCTGATCGACGAACTCGCGCCGCTCGTCGAGCGCGACGACTCCGGCGCCGCGGTGAAGAGCGAGGGCGAGAAGTCGCGCTTCTCCGCCCCCGACCGCGACTCGTCGTTCGTGCACCTGCGGCCCGAGCGCGTGCTCGAGGTGCGGTACGACCAGCTCGAGGGCTGGCGGTTCCGGCACACCGTGCAGTTCGAGCGGTGGCGGCCGGATCGGGATGCCGCATCCTGCACGTACGACCAGCTCGAGACCATCTCGGCTTATGACCTGGGCGACGTGCTCGACTGAATCGCGGGGATCAACCCCCGCTCAGTCCGGCTTCGGCCAGTTCTCGGGGTTGATACGGCTCGGCTGCACGCGGGGCGGCTCGCCGGGCATCTTCGGGAAGTCCGGCGGGAACGGCAGCTCGCCGAGCCCTGCATCGAGATCGCGCTGCCACCACTCCAGCAGGGTGTCGATGCGGCCGGGCTTCGCCTGGAGGTCGGCCCACGGATCGCCGACGTCGGCGAGCCGCTGCGGCACCGAGCGCACGGTGAAGGCGGCGGGATCGGCACCGGCGAGCTCGTCCCAGGACAGCGGCGTCGACACCGTCGCGCCCGGCAGCGCCCGCGGACTGTAGGCGCCCGCCATCGTGCGGTCGCGGTTGGCCTGGTTGAAGTCGATGAAGATGCGTTCGCCGCGCTCCTCTTTCCACCAGTTCATCGTGACCTTGTCGGGCAGGCGCCGCTCGAACTCGCGACCCGCGGCGATGACCGCATGGCGGACGTCGAGGAACTCCCACTCCGGCTCGATCGGGCAGAACACGTGGATGCCGCGGTTGCCGCTCGTCTTGACGAACGCCGTGAGCCCCGCCTCGGCAAGCACGTCGCGCAGCGCGGGAGCCACGGCCGCGGCATCCGCGAAATCCGTTCCCGGCTGCGGGTCGAGGTCGATGCGGAGCTCGACCGGGTTGTCGGTGTTCGCCGCAAGCGACGCCCACGGGTGGAACACGATGGTGTTCATCTGGACCGCCCACACCGCGGTCGCGATCTCGGTCACGATGAGCTGCGGATGCCGTCGCCCGCTGTTGTACGTGACGGTCTGCGCCTCGACGAACGACGGAGCGCCCTTCGGCGGATTCTTCGAGTAGAACCGCTCGCCGTCGACCCCCTCGGGGAATCGCTCGAGCGACACGGGCCGATCGCCGTTCGCGCCCAGGAAGGGCGACCCGACGGTGATGACGTACTCGGCCAGCTCGTGCTTCGTGATGCCGAGCTCGGGCCACAGCACACGGTTCGGGCTGGACAGCCCTACTTCGCGGTCACCATCGGGGCCGGGGACGGTCAGGGTGATGCGCTCGGACGCCATGCCTCGACCCTAGGCGGCTGGCCCGACATCCCGCATCCCCTCCCCAGGTGCACCCTCGGCGCGCTTCGCCTGTACGAAATCGACGTTCGCCGCCGTCGGGAAGGTCGATTTCGTACAGACGAACGGCGGGTCGCGACGTCAGGAAGCAGCCGCGGACGCGGAGAGCGGTCAGGCTGACGCGAAGACCGGTGCCAGCTCGTCGCGCGAGAGGCGGATCCACGGGCCGGCGGGATCGACGATCACGCCCGACAGTTCGGGGTCGCCGTCGAGTGCGCGCGCGAGCTGCGGGCCGGTGAGCGGCGCCGCCTGGTCGCCACGGCCCATCACCGCGACCTCTACCGGATGCGAGTACACCTCGAGGTAGCGCGAGCCGTCCTCGGCGCGGCCCTCGGCGAGGCCGGGGCGTCCGTCGGCGACCTTGCCGACCGCGACCCACAGCGGCACGCGGGTCAGCGCCTCGGCGACCGCCGCGCCCGTCTCGGGTGTGCGCTCGGCGGCGAGGAGGGTCTTGACGGTGAGCTCCTCGTCGACCTTCTCCATGATCTTCTCGAGGAGGGGCCGCGGGAGCACCGCCCGCGCCGGAGCGGACGACTGGTCGATGATGAGACCCTCGTACGGCCCTGCGAGAACGTGCCGCAGCACGGCGAGAACCGGCTGTCCCATCGCCGACGTGTCGACGTCGCCGTCGGCGCGCACGCTCGCCTGCAGCGCGGATCCGCTGGAATACGCGAGTGCGAACTGGCGATCCTCGACCTTGATCACCGCGAGCGGGAGCTCCCGGCCCTCAGCGAGCAGGGAGCGGGCATCGCCCTTGACCCGGAGGAACAGGTGACCCTGCAGCAGCTGCCTCGCCACGTCCAGAAGGGCCTGCGGAGCGGTGCCGTCGCCGAGGCGGGCCAGCGCCTCGCGCACGAGCACGTTGTCGCGAAGCCCCGCGACCGTCTCGGAGTTCGTCGGCGCTTCCTTGGTCGCCGCCCGCCCTGTGCGGCGCGGCTGCAGCTTCGGCGTGGATGAGGCGGTGGGGGCCGACGATCCGAGACCGCCGTAGGCCGAGACCGAGATGGAGACGCTCGGTGCCCCCGCTTCAGAACCCGCCGGCTCGTCGGCCGGTTCAGCGGCGTCGGCGCTCTCCTCGGTCACGGCGTCGGGCGCAGCATCCGCAGCATCCGAGTCGGGAGCGTCCTTGGGCCGGCGCGAGAAGAGAGCCATGCGACGAGCCTAACCCGGTGACGCGGGCACCGAAGCAGGCCCGAACAGCACCCTGCCGGGCCCTGCGCGGAGCGTCACCAGTCGAGCGCCGCCATGACCTCGTTCTCGAGGTAGGGGGTCAGAGTGCGCACCCAGGTCGCCGTCACGTGGCGCGGGTCGCGATAGACGAGGACGTTCCCGATCACGGGTGAGCAGGTGTCGGCGGTGCAGTAGAAGTCCGTGAGGTCGATCTCGTGCGCGTTGGGCACGCGGGCGGCCGCGTCGGCCTGGCCGTCGAAGTGCGCGAGCGCCTCGGAACGCGCAATGGCGCACGCGTCGGCCGCCTCCAACCGGTGCTGCGCGACGCAGTTCATCGTGTCCTTCGTCATCGCGGGGTTGTCCCGGATCGCGATGATCGGCACATCGGGAAGCTGCGACCATGCATCGACGAGCCCGTCGACGGTCGCTGATTCGAGCGTCTCACCCGATCCAGGGACGACCACGTTGTCACCGGACGAGTGCGTGACGATGATCGCGTCCGGAGGGTCGGCCTGGATGGACGCCATGACCGCGGCCCGCCACTTCAGACAGCCTGCCCGGTGGGAGTCGGAGTTCGCCACCTGCTCGGCGCTGGTCAGGTAGCAGCCCGGTATGCCGGCGACATCCATGCGCCAGCCCTGGGACTCCGCCATCGCGCGATACGCCCCGATGAGGGTGTTGCTGTGCGAGTCACCCACAGCGATCACGCGCTTCGTCCACCCCTTCGGGGCGGCGACGGTGCAGATCTTCGCGCCGTCCGCGTCGAGTCCCCAGCACTCGGGCAGGTTGTCGTCATCATCCTTCGCCGAGGCAGGATCGGGTACGAGCAAGTCCCCCAGCTCCCGGTCGCCGCAGACGTCGAGGGCGGGGTCCATCGCCTGCGCGCCGAGGCAGTCGGGCGGATCCGACTTCACCGATTCGATGGTCTGCGCGCGCGCGTCGGCTCGCGCATCGAACACCGCGATCCCCACCGCCGAGAAAGCCACGACGACAGCCATCCCCGCCGCGCACCACGCCGCGACCGTTCGCGGTCGGCGGGACCCTCCGAGCAGGCGCGGCGAGAAGCGGACCGGCTCCTCGATGAATCGGGTCGACAGCCACGCGAGCACGAGAGTCAGCGCGAGGATGACGGCCTTGTCGAGCGTCGACAGCGGCCGGCCGGTGACGTACGGCGTCAGCGCCACGAGCGGCCAGTGCCACAGGTACACGGCGTAGGAGAGGTAGCCGAGCATGGCGACCGGCCACCATCGGCCGATCCTGCTCACCGCGGAACGCTCCCCCGCCCACAGCACGAGAATCGTCCCGATGACGGGAACAGCGGCCGCGGAGCCGGGGAAAGGAGTCTCGGCGCTGAACGCGAAGCAGGCGAATGCAATGAGTGCGAGCCCGGCGAACGAGAACACGTTGGACAGGCCGCGGGGAGGGCGCAGTGTCACGAAGGCGAGCAGCGCGCCGGCACCGAACTCCCACGCACGCGTGAGCGTCGAGAAGTACGACACGGACGGCGTCGTGAGGGTGAGCCAGACCGAGTACGCGAAGGAGGCCAGCACGGCCGCGCCGAGAACGGCGGCGAGGACCGGAACCGCTCTCGGGGTGCGTCGGCCGGCGAGCAGCACGACAGTCATCAGGAGCAGCGGCAGGGCGATGTAGAACTGCTCTTCGACCGAAAGCGTCCAGAAGTGCTGGGTCGGCGACGCCGCGTTCTCGAGCGCGAGGTAGTCGACGGAGTTCGAGGCCAGGAGCCAGTTCTCCACGTAGAGGGTCGAAGCGATGACCTCGCTCAGGAACTGCTTCCACCACGCTTCCGGCACGATGAGCACGACCGCGATCGCTGTCGCGAAGAGGACCGTGAGGGATGCCGGCAGCAGGCGCTTCGCGCGCCGCGCCCAGAACCGGGCGACGCGGATCGTTCCGGTGCGCGTGAACTCTCGCAGCAGGTGGGAGGTGATCAGGAACCCGCTGATGACGAAGAAGACATCGACGCCCACGTAGCCACCGGTGAACCGGTTGGGCCACAGATGGTAGAGCAGCACCGATCCGACCGCGATCGCCCGCAGCGCCTGGATGTCGGGCCTGAGGTCCGATCCGGGCTGAGGGCGGGCCGAAGCCGAGGGCACAGCGGCTGCGGCGGCGGCGAGAGTCGCAGTCACTGAGTCATTGTACGGCGAGGGCGGGCCCGTTCCCTGGAAGGCCGCCCGACGCGGAGGGCGACCCCGGTCGGGTCGAGATGCGGGCCGACGCCCGCAGCCGGCCCGACCCCTACTGCAGCGACTTGCGGTATCCCCATGCGACCGCCGCCGCCTCGGAGGCGAAGCACTCCTCGGGATCCGTTATGGCGTAGTACCGACCGCCCGGGACGTGGTAGATCCAATCGGTCGTGTGCCGTGTCGTCTGATTGCCCTTGATGGGGTAACCGGACGGGCAGTTGTCTCTCGTCGCCGGCGCGGCCTTCCCCGACCTCACCGCTGCAGTGGCAGCGCTGTCTCGGGAGATCCGCTGATAGCCGCTGTTCGAACCGACGACCTTCACCGTGATCCTCTTGCCCGCATACGCCCGCGACGGGGTGAACGTCGACCTGGTGGCGCCGGCGATGGCCGAGCCGTTCGCCGACCACTGGTAGGTGAACGTCGTGGCCGGCGTCCAGGTCCCGGTGCGTGCGGTGAGCGTCGAGCCCACCATCACCGTCCCTCCGACCGACGGAGCGGGAGCCACCGCGACCTTGAGGGAGGACGCCGACGTGCGGAATCCAGAGCCGTAGCCCGGCTTGCTGCCCGTGACCTTGACCGAGATCTGCCTGTCGCGCTGGGCGGACCCGAGCACGAGCGTCGCCTTCGTGGCACCCGAGATGGCGAGCCCGTCGGCGTACCACTGGTAGCGGAAGATCGCGCCGGGGGTCCATCCGTTCGGCTTGGCGGTCACCGTGCCGCCCACCATGAGCGTTCCCACGATCGTCGGCGTCGCGGGCGCGATGACCCGCACCGAGGAGGCGGATGCCACGGCGACGGACGTGAAGCCGCTCTGCCTCCCCGTGACCTTGACCATCATCTGCTTGTCGCGCTGTGCGGAGCCGAGGGCGAAGGTGGGCGACGTCGCGCCGGGGATCGCCGTGCCGTTCGCGTACCACTGGTAGGTGAACGTGGTTCCCGCGCTCCAGGTGTTCGGCTTCGCGGTGAGCACCGAGCCGACCGACAGCGCGCCGCCGATCGACGGGGTGCTGAATCGGGTGACCTTGAGCGTCGATGCCGAGAGATTCGTCACGGTCGCGTAGCCCGATTTCGCGCCGGTGACACGAACGGTGATCGCCCGTGAGTCATGCGCCGTCGTCAGCAGGAGGGTCGACTTCGTCGCGCCGGGAAGGGCCGTGCCGTCGGCGTACCACTGGTAGCGGAACGTGGTCGACACGGTCCACGTACCCGGCACCGCCGTCAGCGTCGAGCCCACCTGCGCGCTGCCCGAGATCTTGGGCGACGCGGCCGTGGCCACCTTCCCCGTGAGGGCCGAGGTCTTCGTCGCGGAGGTGTAGCCCGCGAGCGCGCCCGTCACGCGGACCGAGATCTGCTTGTCCTTCTGCGCGGTCGTGAGCGTCAGCGTCGGCGAGGTCGCTCCCCTCACGACGGCTCCGCCCGCGAGCCACTGGTACCCGAACCCGGTTCCGTCCGTCCAGACGCCGGTCACGGCGGTCAGCACCGATCCGACCGCGACAGAGCCCGAGATCGTCGGGGTCGCGGTCGTCAGGGCCCCGGCGGCGACTGGCGCGGTTGCCGTCGATTCGCGCTCCGCGGCGACGTGCCCGCTCTTCGTGCCCAGGACCACGACCGTCAGCGCTGCACCGAGCTGCGCGGCCGTGGGCGTGAAGGTCTCCGCGGTGGCATCCGGAATGACCTCTCCGTCGGCCTTCCACTGATACGCCAGGTCCGCCCCGTCGGTCCAGCTTCCCGGCTGCGCCGTGAGGGTGGAACCGACCTTCGCCGTGCCGGCGATCTTCGGCGTCGACCCGACGACCTCGGGCAGCGGCGTGGAGCGCAGGACGGCGGAGATGCCGTCGTGCGCCTCGCCGCGCGCGAGGTCGATGACGGTGGCGCTCTCGAGGTCGGGGGCGTCCTCCCAGAACCGCGTGATCGACTCGCCGCCGACGATGCCGGTGAACGACACGACGTAGCGGCCGGCAGCCATCCCCGCCATCTCCCATGCACCCTCGGCGTTCGTCATGGCGAAGTCTCCCGACATGCCGTCGGACGCCCTGACGTCGACCCGAACCCCACCGAGCGGCTGTCCGGCGCCGTCTGTGACGACCCCGGAGAGGCTCGCCGTGAACGTCTCCAGGTGCGAGCCGTCGGACTCGTCCAGCACGATGTCGATGCCGTCGGTCGATGTGCCGGCCGCGACCTCGACGGGCGTCGCCGACTCGCGGCCGGAGGCGTTGTTCCACCACTCGGTCAGTCGGCCCGAATCCGTGTCGGCACTGAAGGAGAGCGTGTAGGTCCCAGGCGTCAGATTGCCGAACCCGAAGATGCCGTTCGAGAGCGTGCTGGTCGTCTGCACGACGCCGCCCTCGGCGTCGTACAGGACGACGTTGGCGTCGGCGATCGCCGTCTCGGCGCCGTCGAAGACCGAGCCGGTGATGACCCCGCCCGAGGCCAACTGCGCGTCGATGCCGGACGACTCGGCTTCGGCGACGACGGTGACGATGCTCGCCGTCTCGCGCGACGCGGCATCGTCCCACCACTCGCCGATGAGGTCGGGCGCCTGGCCGGGCCAGAACTGCACGGTGTAGTCGCCGGGCGGCAGGGAGGTGATCGCGAACGTGCCGTCGCTGCCCGACGTCGTTCCGAACGAGGTCCACGCCTCGAGGCCCGGGACGTCCTCCACGTGCGCCGAAACACTCGCATTCGCGACCGGCTGCCCGATGTCGTCCAACACCACTCCGGTGATGCGGCCGGCGCGCTGCACCTGCTCATCGACGCCGGCGACGACCTCTCCCCGCTCGAGCTCGAGCGGGGTCGCCGCCTCCAGCGAGGGCGCGTCCACCCAGTACTCGGGGACGATCTCGACGCCCTCGCCCGAGCCGAAGGCGACCGCGAACGTGCCGTAGGGCAGCGATCCGACGGTGTACGAGCCGTCAGCGGCGGTCGTGGCCGACGCCTGCCAGTTCCAGGATCCGGCTGCGACGTCGAATCGGTACACCTGCACGTCTCCGCCTTCGACCGCGGCGCCCGTCTCGTCCGTCACCGTTCCGCTGATCGAGCCGGCGGCGTCGAGAGCCGCGTGCACCTGCTTCGTCTCGCCCTCGACGACGGAGACGACGGATGCTCCGGTGGCACTGGGCTGGTCGTCCCACCACTCACCGACGAGACCCTCCTGGTTCGACTCGAAGCGCACGGTGTAGTCGCTCGCGCGGAGCTCGGCGATCTCGAAGGCTCCCGCCTCATCCGTCCACGTTCCGGTCGAATCGCCCGCGCCGTCGACGGGGCTCAGCGAGACCCACGCATCCACCAGCGGCTGCCCATGATCGTCGACGACGGTGCCCGCGATCGAGCCCCCCGTCGTGTCGGCCGCGGCTGAAGGGCCGACGGCGAGGGCGCCGCCGAGCACGAGCGCGCCCGTGGTGAGGGCGGCGAGAAGGCGCGCGGGGGCGCGGTTCCAGACAGGGGACATCCAGACTCCACAGTGTGTCGGCGGGTGGTCGGCTCAGATCGCCGCCGACGCTCCTCAGAGCGTGGCAGAACGGAGAGGCGTGTCCGGTGTGCTGGGCAAAGCTTTGGCGATAACTCAGCCGCGCTAGAGCTTCTCGATCGGCGCGATCTTGATGAGCAGCTTCTTGGGCCCGGCCGTGTCGAACCGCACGTGCGCGACGCGCTTCGCGCCCTCCCCGGTGACCGCGTCGACGCGCCCCTCACCGAAGTCGTCGTGGCGGATGCGGTCACCCGGCGCGAGCTCCATATCGCCGTTGTCGCGCACCTTGGCGGGGATCTTGTTCGCGAACCGCTCGAGGTTGGCCGAGGGCTCCCGTCGCGGGAGCGGGACGAGGTCGTCGCCGTAGCGGTTGCCGGATGAGCCGTAACCCGACCCGCTCTGACGGCGGGCGTTGAGCGCCCGCGACTGGGTGCCGCCGCGGGAGTTGACGTCTCCGGGCGACTGGCGCCACGTGAGCAGCTCCGCCGGGATCTCCTGCAGGAAGCGACTCGGCATCGCGACCGTCACCTCGCCGAACTGGGCGCGCGTCATGGCGAGCGACAGGTAGAGGCGCTTGCGGGCTCGGGTGATGCCGACGTAGAACAGACGGCGCTCCTCCTGCGGACCGCCGGGCTCGTTCGCCGAGATGCGGTGCGGGATGAGGTCCTCCTCGACGCCCGTGACGAACACGGCGTCGTACTCGAGACCCTTCGCGGTGTGCATGGTCATGAGCGACACCGAGCCCGACGCATCCTCGAGGTCATCGGCATCCGACACGAGCGACACCTCGGTGAGGAAGTCGAGCAGCGTGCCCTCGGGGTTGTTGCGGGCGAACTCGCGCGCCACGGCGACGAGCTCGTCGAGGTTCTCGATGCGCGCTTCGTCCTGCGCGTCCTTGCTCGCGCGCAGCGCGTCGTAATACCCGCTCTTGTTCAGCAGCAGCTGGACGCCCTCGGCGACCGCCGTCGGCGGGGCGAGCTCACCCGAGGCCGGAAGCATGAGAGCGGATGCCTCGGCCAGCACTGCGTCGAGGTGCGCGATCGCCGACTGGATCTTGGGTCCGACGCCGAGGGCGGACGAGTTCGCGAGGGCGTCGCGGAACGTGATGCCCTCCTCCTGCGCATAGCGGGAGATCGTCTCGATGGTCACGTCGCCGATTCCGCGCCTCGGGCGGTTGATGATGCGGCGCATCGCCATCTCGTCGGCGGGATTGGCGACAGCGACCAGGTAGGCCAGGGCGTCCTTGATCTCGGCGCGCTCGTAGAACTTCGTGCCGCCCATGATCTTGTACGGAAGCGCCGAGCGGATGAAGATCTCCTCCAGCGCCCGCGACTGCGAGTTGGTGCGGTAGAAGACGGCCACTTCGGAGTAGTTCGCGCCGGCCCGGTGCAGCGCCTCGATCTCGTCCGCGACGAACTGCGCCTCGTCGTGCTGCGAGTAGCCGGTGAATCCGACGATCTGCTCGCCCGCTCCGACATCCGTCCACAGCTTCTTGTCTTTGCGGTCGAAGTTGTTGCTGATGACCGCGTTGGCCGCCGACAGGATGTTCTGCGTCGACCGGTAGTTCTGCTCGAGCAGGACGACCTTGGCGCCGGGATAGTCGCGCTCGAACTCGCTGATGTTGCGGATGTCGGCGCCGCGGAAGGCGTAGATCGACTGGTCGGAGTCGCCGACGACGGTGAGCGAGGCCCCCGCCTTGTCGGGATCGTCGGCCGGGTCGGGATCGAAGATCATCATGCCGCCCGCGGAATACGGCTCGGCATCGGACCCGATCGGCCGCGTCAGCTCGTGGATCAGCGCGTACTGGGCGTGGTTGGTGTCCTGGTACTCGTCGACCAGGATGTGCCGGAACCGGCGGCGGTAGACGTCGGCCACTTTCGGGAACGCGCGGAACAGGAACACCGTCTGCCCGATGAGGTCGTCGAAGTCGAACGCGTTCGCCCGCTGCAGTTCGCGCTGGTACGCGGCGAACAGCTCGACGAAGACGCGCTCAGCCGGATCGGACATGTTCGCCGAGCGGGCGTAGGACTCGGCATCCGACAGCTCGTTCTTCAGCTTGGAGATGCGGCTCTGCGTGGCCGCCGGGGTGAGCCCGTAGGCGTCGGCCTCGTGCTCCTTCACCAGCCGCTTGATGAGCGCGCGCGAATCGCCGGAGTCGTAGATCGTGAACGACTTGGTGAAGCCGAACTGCTCGGCCTCGCGCCGCAGGATGCGCACGCAGGCGGAGTGGAACGTCGAGATCCACATGCCGCGCGCCGAGTCGCCGATCAGATTCTCGACGCGCTCGCGCATCTCGCCCGCGGCCTTGTTGGTGAACGTGATCGCGAGGATCTGGCTGGGCCACGCCTCGCGGCCTCGCAGCAGCGACGCGATGCGGCGGGTGAGAACGCTCGTCTTGCCCGAACCGGCGCCGGCGACGATCAGCAGGGCCTGCCCCCGGAACGTCACGGCCTCGCGCTGCTGCGGGTTGAGCCCCGCGAGGAGGTCTTCGTCGGGGCGCGCGCCGGGCTGCTGAGGGCCGTGGTTCGCGCCGACGATGACAGGGACGGATGCCGCGCGCTGCGCGGCCGCGGAGGCGTCGGTCATAGCCCTCTGATTCTAGGCGCGCGGCCCGACACGGGAGCCCAGACCCCGAGTCGCGCTTCAGGGGCCGACCGGATCCCAGTCGCGCCCGAACCAGCGCTTCACACGGGAGGAGCCGAACTCCTTCTTGTCGGCGGCGAGGGTGGGCGAGGGCCCCTGAAGCGTGCCGTTCGGGCGCCCGCCGAAGAACTCGACCTCGACCACACCGACCTCGTCACCGCCGAACTCGATGTAGCAGATCCCCTTGCCGTCGTACCGGTCGTCTCCCCGCCCGCCCCGCAGACGCGCGGCGATGCGTCGCGCAGCGGTCGCCCCCTGCCGCTCGGCGAAGACCCCGGCGCGGGGTGTGCCCACGGCGGCGCAGTCGCCGATGGCGTAGACGTCGGGCCAGGGCGTCTCGAGCGTGAGCGGATCGACGGGAACCCAGCCGTCGACCGTGAGACCCGATGCCTCCACGACGGCCGGCACGCGATGCACGGGCACGCCGAGGTAGAGGTCGAACGGCAGGTCCGTCCCGTCGCTCAGCTTCGCCACCTTCCGATCGGCGTCGAGCGAGCGCACCGATGTCTCGGGATACCACGCGATCCCCCGCTCGGCGAAGGCATCGAGCAGCGCCGCGGACGCATCGGGCGAGGGCGGAATCGGGCGGGGGAACGGCATGACGAGCGCGATCGTCGAAGAATCCCGGATGCCGCGATCCCGCAGCATCTCGTCGAGCAGCAGTGCGGTCTCGCTCGGTGCGGGCGGGCATTTGAACGGACCGGCGGTGATCCCGATCACGACGTCACCGCCGGGGAAGGCGGCGAGCACGTCGCGCGCGGCGAAGGCCCCGGCCTCGCTGTAGAATTCGTGGCCGACCTCGGCCAGGCCGTGCGTGCGCGACACCTCGTAGTCCGCGCCGAGGGCGATCACCAGAACGTCGGCCTCGAACGGTCCCGCAGTGGTCTCGACGCGCTTCGCAGTGGCGTCGACCGCGGTGACGTCGGCGTGAACGAACCTCACTCCGGGCGCCGCGAGATCGACGTACGAGTGACGCACGTGGGCGGCATCCGTTCGCCCGAACATCACGTCGAGCTTCGAGAAGCCGAACACGAACCCCTCGGTGCGATCGATGAGCGTGATGTCGAGCCCGCCGCGGAACTCCGCGGCGAGAGTCGCCGTGAGTTCGAGGCCGCCGAAGCCGGCCCCGAGCACGAGGACGCGAGCAGTCATACGGCACTCCCCTGTGTCGCCTTTCCCCAGTGCGGGTCACTCTACTCGGTGCCCCCACTCGCCAGAACACGCCGCTGCCGCGCGCGATCGTCAGCGTGTTTTGGCGACTCGATCACCGCCCGCACAGCGGGTTCGCGGCATCCGCACGGCATGATCGATTCATGCGCACCATCCTCAACATCATCTGGCTCGTGCTGTCGGGCTTCTGGATGTTCCTCGGCTACCTGCTGGCGGGCGTGATCCTGTGCATCCTGATCCTCACGATCCCGTGGGGCATCGCCTCGTTCCGCATCGGCGTCTTCGCGCTGTGGCCGTTCGGGCGCACCATCGTCGAGAAGCCGCGTTCGGGCGTCGGCTCGTTCCTCGGCAACGTGGTGTGGGTGATCCTCGCGGGCTGGTGGCTCGCGATCGGCCACATCCTCACCGGCGTCGCGATGTGCATCACGATCATCGGCATCCCGCTCGGCATCGCGAGCTTCAAGCTCGTCCCGGTCTCGCTCATGCCGCTCGGCAAGGACATCGTCCGCACCGACGAGGCCCACGCGCTCGTCCGGCACTGACCCGCCCGCCGCGGCATCCGCCGACCCGCACCCTGCGGCGCATAACTCCTGCAGGTTCAGCGCGGCGCGCGGGTTACGCGGCGCAATCACGCGGGCGACGCGTCCGGCCCGACGAAGAATGCAGGAGTTATGCGCCGCGGTCCCGGCTCAGGCGCCCGGCTCAGGCGCCCGGCGCAGGCGCGCGCTCGGCCTACGCGCGCGTCCTGGCTCAGGCGGGAACGGATGCCGCGGCCCGGCGCCGCCACGGGAGCGCGAGCAGCAGACCCGCGACGAAGAGGACGACTCCGACGGCGGCCGCGATCCACGGCGTCTCGGGCGGGATCTCGAGGTAGGTCGTGATGCCGAGGATGCGGGCGAGGCCCCACGGCAGCAGACCCATCTGGTCGTTCCACAGGCTGAGCGCGGTCTCGAGGCCGATCGCACCGATGACCGCGGCCGGGATGGCGAGCGCGGCGCCGATGGCCGCGAGCACGTAGCCGGTGGCCCGGCGTGCGCCGACCTGCGCCGACAGCGCCCAGCCGCCGGCGACGAACACCCACACGAAGAGAGCGAAGGCGACGGCGATGTAGAGCGTGCGGAACACCGGCTCGGTCCAGAAGGCGAACCAGTACCCGCCGGGACCCGAGAACGAGAGGGCGACGAGCGTCACGATGCAGCGGAGCACGACGACCCCGCCGACGGCCGCGATCACCGGCCAGGGCGAACGCCGACGGACGAAGAGCCGCACCACGAGCGCGAAGATCGCCCAGCCCGCGAACACGACGGCGAGGTGCGCCCACGACAGGAACGAGGTCTGCACCGCGCGCGTGGCCACCAGCAGCGCCGCCGGAACGATCAGCAGCAGCCACCGGTCGAGATCGAGCATGCCGAGCGTCGACTCCCGCGCCCGCCACGGGCGGACCGACGCGATCCACGACGCCCGCGCGGCGGCCGCACCGGGGCGACGAACCAATCGGGTGCGGGCGGCGAGCATGCCGATCACGACCCACGCGGCGGCGAGCAGCAGCAGCACCCGCGCGATCCAGGCCATCGCCAGGTCGCGCTCCGCGCGCTCCACGCCCAGCTGCGCCGCCGTGAGGTTGAACGCCGGGTAGTCGATGTTCCCCTCGTAGGTCTCCAGGTGAGCGGCGGCGAGTGCCTCGTACTCGACGCGATCGGCATCCCACCGGGCGTGCGCCTCGGGCGAGAGGGTGTCGTGCCACTGCCCCTGGTGGAGGATCATCGCGCGGTACGCGCCGAGCAGCCGCAGCACGTCGAGTTCGTAGTCGAGCGTTCCCACGAACGCGTCGCGCATCGCGGGGTCGCGCCAGGTGGCGGCATCCGTCCCCGCCACCGCGTCGCGCATGGCTTCCACCGTCTCGACGGCCTCGCGACCGCCGGCGATGACGGACTCGATGTCGCCGTCGGTCGCGTCGCGCGAGATGGCGTAGAGCACGTCGAGGACGGCGGAGTCCCCGGTGAGGATGTCCCACTCGAAGATCCACATCATGGGCGGCGGCTCGAGTCCGATCGCGAAGACGCGCTGATCGGCGAACGCCTCGATGTACATGCCCTGCTCGATCGCGTCGCGCGACAGGTCCATGGCCTGGACGATCGCCGACACCGTCTCGGGGTCGTCCGAGAACCACTGGCGCGCCCATCCGGCCGTGACGTCGGCGACGTCGGTCTCGGGATCGCGGGCGAGCGCCGCGGCGACGACCGTGTCGAGCTCGTACAGCTGCCAGAACCCGGCCTTGAGGTACAGCGTCATCGGACCGGCGCGCCACGGCCCGCCGTCCTGCGTCCACACCCACACGCCCTCGATGTTCGGGTTCGCGGCGAGCAGCGTCTGCAGCGCGTACTGGTATTCGCGGCCGAGGTCGTTGGGGAACGATCCGAAGTTCTCGAACTCGCGACGGCTCTGGAACTCGACGATGCGGCGCTGCTGCCCCTGCTCGAGCGTGTCGTTGAGGGGCAGCCAGCTGTAGAAGTCGCCGAGCGTGTACTTCGTCGAGACGATCAGGGCGGGCGAGTCGATGCCGCCGAGCACCTCCTCGTAGGACTCCGGGTTGGTGTGCATGTCGCCGACGGCGCCCACGCCCACGCTCCACGTGCGGAAGATGACCTCGCGATCGGTCGCCTCGGCCTGCGCACTCAGGGTGGTGAGCATCGCGCGCACGGCGGCGGGGGTGCGCACCGCGAGCTGCGAGTAGTAGTCCCAGCCCTCCACGTCGTACACCTGTCCGGCTTCGCCGATGCGGATCAGGATGCCGTCCAGCGCGGGTTCTGCGGCGTACAGCTCGTCGAGCCCGGCGGCGTACACCTCCCACAGCTCGGGGTTCTCGGTGTCGAGAGATCCGAACGTGTCGACGAGGTAGTCCTCGAGCGGCGTGGTGAGGGTGAGCATGTCGGTGCGCAGGAAGACGTCCATGCCGAGATCGTCGGCGTGCTGCCAGAACGGTCCGAAGGCATCGCGCAGCGCGAGAGCCTGCGCGCGGTGCTCGTCCTCGGACGCGTACACCTCGCCTTCGACGACGTCCTCGAAGGCGACGAACTCGACGAAGCCGGGGAACGCCACCGCGTTGTAGCCGTTGGCGAGGGAATGCCGTACGAACTCGTCGAAGTCGGAGAAGGCCTCGGCGAGCGCCGCCTCGTCGATGTAGGGAGCCTCGGGGAGGAGCACCTGCGCGAACGCCTCGGAGGCGTGCGAGTAGTTGGTGCCCGGCTCCCACGCCGCAGGGTCGGGCTCGACGCCGACGGCGCCCATGTCGACCATGCGGAAGGGCAGGCGGGAGGTGATCTCCTCGCCGAGGTTCTCCGCCACCGGCTGCGCCGTGCGCACCTGGTTCGCGAGGTCGTAGATGCCGCGCACGGCGCCGCTCTCGCTCGCGGCCTCGATGCGCAGTCCGGTCGGCGTGCCGGTGAGCAGGTAGGTGTCGTCGGCGTCGTCCCCCTCGCCCGCGACGACTGTGAGCGACGTCTCGCCCTCGCGCTCCGCCGCGTCGGCGGTGGCCTCGAGCAGACTGTCGATCGCGGCGTCGTAGCGCACGCCCTCCGGGGCATCGACCGTGGTCCAGCGCGGTGCCGGAGCGGGTGCGCCGAGGTCGGGTGCTGTCGGAGCGGCGGGCTCCATCTGCGTCGCGGGCTCGGTGCGGATGCCGAGCGCATCGCCCACCACGACGCCGAGTCCGAGGCCGAGAGCGACCAGCACGACCGAAGTGACGACAGCGAGAACGCCTCGCCGTGTCGCCATCGTCATTGCACTAAGTTACCGCCCCGCGACCAGTGCTTCTGACCGATCTCCGCCTGGCGGATCGATGGTTCCGGGATGCCTCGATCAGCCTCCGCCGAGCGTGCCGCGGACGAGCCCGGCACTCGCGAGTGCGTCGGCCGCGAGCCTGCGCTTCAGCTCGATCGACTGTCCGATCTCCTGGGCGAGCAGCGGGCGCGAGCGGACCAGTTCGTCGACGGTTGCGAGGGGAACGACGAGCACCGTGAGCACGTCGGCCGCGATCGCCGTCGTGAGGGTCCTCTCCCGGGTGAGCGCGGTCTGCCCGACGTAGTCGCCCGGCTCCGCGGTGGCGAACTCGATCCGGCCGCCGTCGACCTCGACCGCGAGTCGCACGCGGCCCTCGACGATGAAGCGGATGTCGTGCGGCATCACGCCCTCCGGCTGGACGATCTCGCCCAGACCGTACCGCTCGAGGCGCGACGTCGAGATGACGAGCTCGCGCTCCGTGTCGCCCAGGTGGAGCGTGGGGCCGACGACCTCGATCGCCTGATCGAGCCTCCCCGGCTCGGCGATGGGATCGGACGCGTCGCCGTCGAGGGCGAGGCCACGGCGCCGCGCCGCGTACCAGAGCCAGGCGAGGTAGAGGCTGAGCGCCTGCGGCGCGTGCTCGGGCCCGCTGATCGGAAGGCTCACCGCGTACTTGCCCGATCCCGCGTACTCGGCGCTCGCACGTTCGTCCCGCACCCGCATCGGGAGCGAGTCCGCCACCTCGACCAGCAGGGCGATCACCTCGTGCGGCGGGTCGTCGGTCGTGAACGCCACCGACGTGGTCACGTGATGCGGTCCGGCAGGCTGGCTCAGATTCGTGAAGGACGCCCCCGACAGGGTCGAGTTCGGGATGATCTGGATGCCCGACCCGGTGTCGATGTGCACGGCTCGCCAGTTCACCTCGATCACGCGGCCCTGCACGCCCGCGGCATCCAGCCAGTCGCCGATCTTGAAGGGCTGCTCGAACAGGAGGAGGAGCCCCGAGATCACGCCGCCGACGGCGTTCTGCAGGGCGAGGCCGATCACGATCGACGTCACCCCGAGCGCAGCGATCAGTCCCGCGACATCCGCCTCCCACACCCATTGGAACAGCAGCGCGAGTCCGACGACCACGAGGATGAGCCGCGCGAGCTCGACGAAGATCGAGGGGATGCGCTCCTGCCAGCTGCCCGCCTTCGCGTTGGCGAAGAGTGCGACGTTGAAGGCGGACAGCACGAGGAGGATCAGGAGGAACCCCAGCACGGTCGCGACCACCCGCGCCCATACCTGGTCGGCATCCGACTGGAAGGCGAAGACCAGGAGGGCGAACAGCGCGGCCACGGGAACGATCCAGTTGCGCAGCAGCCGCACCGGACCGGCGGCGGGATTGCCGCGCCGAGTGAGCGCGCCGAGGATCTCGGTGAGGATCACCAGCGCGACCGGAACGGCGATCGCGATCGCGATCGCCCAGCCGAGCCAGCCGTCCTGGAACGGATCCATGACTACTCGATCCTCCACACGTCCTGCGGGGTGCCACGCAACTCGACGGTTCCCGCCGCCGTGAACGTCACGCTGTCCTGCAGTCGGTCGCGCACCGCCTGGCTCACGTAGATGCCGGGCTGCCCGGTCACGCTGCGCACGCGGTAGGCCAGGCTGACGGCATCGCCCCACAGGTCGTAGGCGAGGCTCGTCCGCGCGACCAGGCCGCTCGTGACCGTGCCGGTGTCGACGCCGGCGCGGATGTCGAGCTCGGTGCCGTTCTGCGAGTTGAACCGCTCCACGACCACGCGCATCTCGCGCGCGAAGTCGACCGCGCGGCGCACGTTGTCCACGCGCGGAACGATCAGGCCCGAGCTCGCGAGGTAGCCGCCGCGCAGCGTCCTCACCTTCTCGACACCGGCCTTCTGTGCGGCCTCGTCGAAGCCTCGCATGAGCGCGTTGAGCTGCGACGTCTCGCTCTCGCCGGAGAGCTCCTCGGAGTACTCCTCGAAGCCGACGAGCTCGGCGAAGACCACCGAGACGTTGTCGTGCTCCTCCGAGATCGTCTCCTCGCCCTCCCGGTAGCGCTTGGCCACCGTTTCGGGCATGAGCGTGAGCATGAGCTTCTGGTTCTCTACCTGCTGCGCGTCGATGAGGTCCTGCTTGATCCGCAGGCTCGACGCCATGTCGTTGAAGGCCGCCCCGAGGTCGCCGATCTCGTCGCGCGAGCCGATCGGCACCTGCACGGCGAGGTCTCCCCCCGCGACGCGTCGCACCGCGTCGACGAGCTTGCGGATCGGGCGCGTGAACACCTGCGCGAGCAGAAGCGAGAGCACGCTGACCGCGAGCACGATCCCCAGGAGCGACAGGACGAGCGTGCGGGTGAAGTCCGCGACGGGAGCGAAGGCCTCGGCGGTGGTGATCCGCGCGACCGCGACCCAGTTGAGGCCCTCGACCTCGACCGGAGTGTAGGCGGCGATGCTCTCGTCCCCGAGGTACGAGGTCGAGATGCCCGATCCGGTGCGACCCTTCAGCGCCTCGATCACGGGTGTCGTATTGATGGGCTGGAGGAGCACCGTGCCGCCCACGGCCACCACTCGCTCGGCGACGGCCGGCGGGGTGCCCGCCGAGACGGCCTTCTCGGCGTACTGGTCCGGGTGCTCGACGAGCTCGCGCGAGATGCTGCGCATCAGCTGGTCTTGACCGACGACGTAGACCTCGCCGGTATCGCCGAGGCCCTGCTCCTTCCACTGCTGGTCGCCGGTCATCGCATCGTTGATCGTGTCGAGCGGGATCTGTGCCGCGAGCACACCGGTGATGGTCGAGTCGTTGCCGATCGGCGACACCACCCACATCGTGGGGACGTTCAGCGACGGGATCCAGCGTTCGAAGTCGGTGGTCTCCACGACGTTGACACTGTTCGTCGCGACGACCGTACGGTAGGCGTCGGCCAGCAGCGAATCCTTGTACGGCCCGTCGAGCACATTGCTGCCGAGGTCCACGCCCTTGTAGGCCGAATAGACCACGTCGCCGTCGAGGTTGAGCATCAGCAGGTCTTCGTAGCCGACCTGCGAGACCAGCCGAGTGAGGTAGTCCCCGTATTGCGCCGCGGCGGCGGAGTACGGAGTGCCGTCGCCCCCGTCGTTCGTCGCGAGAGCCTCCTCGAAGTCCGCGAACTGCGCCGTGTAGTGATACTGCGCCCACTTGCCGGCGTTCGACTCGGGGATGAATGCGGTGGAGCTGTACGCATCCCCCGTTCTCGCCTCGAGCTCGGGGTTGAAGGTGTCGGCGTAGTACGCCTCGAGCTCGGCCTCCTGGGCAGGCGTGAGCTCCCGGTTCTGGAGGTCGTCCCACCCCGCGTTGAGCAGCCTGGAGGCCGTCTGCGCACTGAGGTTCCGCGAATCGAGGGCGACGCCCTTCTGCACGCCTTCGAGCGTGTGCTCCAGCTCGTGCACCCGCAGCTCGCGGATCGTGGTCAACTGGTCGATCGCGGACGCCTGCAGCGACTCGCGCCCGTTGATGTACCCGATGACGCCCACGATCACCGATGAGATGAGGCTCACCGAGAGCAGCATGATGAGAAGCTTCGACTGGATGCTCAGGCCCGCGCGCCGACGTCTGCGGTCGGCTTTCGGAGCGGACTTCGCGGCTTCCCGCTCGATCTCGTGCTCTCGCAGGCGCTCGGCCTCGGTGATGGGCGTGTGCTGTGGCGCACTGTCCGTCGTCGCGCTCACGCGTTAAGACCCCCCGGTCGACTTGCTCGTCACTCTAGCCACTCCCGAAACACTCGGGCAAGGAACGATCCGAGCACGCGCTTCGCCTCAGTCCGCCCCGCTCCTGTCCGACGGTCAGCTGCTCTTGCGCATCGCCCGGATGCCGGCCCACAGGCCGAGCGCCGCGAGCACGAGGGCGGCGATCCAGCCCCACAGCACCTCGATCGCGCCGAGGTCGCCCGCGAACAGGGCACGCTCGGCCTGCACGACCCAGTTGACCGGGTTCACGGCCGCGACCGCGCGCATCCAGGCGGGTCCGTCGTCGAGCGGCAGGAGCATCCCCGACAGGATCAGGAGCGGGAAGATCAGCGTCTGCTGCACGCCCCAGAACAGCCACTCGCGGTCCTTGGTCTTGAGCGCCAGCGTGTAGGACAGCGAGCCCAGCCCGACGCCGAACACGGCCAGCAGCGCGAGTCCGATCACGAGACCCGGCACGTTGATCGTGAAGCCGAAGGGCCACGCGATCAGCACGATGAGGAGGGCCTGCACGACGATCGGCGCGATCTCCTTCAGCGCGCGGCCGACCAGGAGCGACGATCGCGCGAGCGGCGCGACGAGCGTGCGCTCGTGGGAGCCCGTCATCATCTCGTACTGCAGGTTCGAGCCGGTCGCGCCGGTGCCGAACAGCACGATCATCACGAGCACGCCGGGCACGAACCACTGCAGCGTCTCCCCCACCGGCGCGCCGGACGAGCCGATCAGCAGCGGTGCGAACAGCCCGAGGAAGACGAGCGGCTGCACGAGGCTGAAGATCAGCGTGAACGGGTCGCGGACGACCGGCTTGAGCTCGCGCGTGAGCACGTTCCAGGTGTCGCGTGCCGGGTTGGCGCGCACGACCGTATCAGGCCGCGCATCGGTCTGTTCGATGGTCATCGCTGTGCTCCCGTCTTCGCCGCCTCGGCGGTGGGTGAATCGGATGCCGCGGGCGCGGCCGCCGGATCGAGTGGGCGCGCAGCGCCCTTATCGAGATCATCCGTCTCGTTCGTCGACTCTTCGTCCGACCCCTCGCCCGCCTCGCGGAGGGTGCGGCCGGTGAGCGCGAGGAAGACGTCGTCGAGGGTCGGCGGGACGCCGGTCGCACGGGTTACCTGGATCCCGGCCGCGTCGAGCGCCCGCACCGCGGCCGGCAGCAGGGCGTCGCCGTCGGGGGCCGTGAGACTGACGTCGACGTCGCCCTCGCGCCGCACCTCGCGATCGGTGAGGCCCTGCACGACGGAGACGGCGGCCGCGGCATCCGCCGGCGAAGCGAAACCGAGCGTGAGCAGGTCTCCGGCGAGATCGGCCTTGAGCCGAGAGGCCGTGTCGTCGGCGATGACCCGCCCCTTGTCCATGACCATGACGCGCTCCGCGTAGCGGTCGGCTTCTTCGAGGTAGTGCGTCGTGAGGAACACCGTCGTGCCGTAGGTGGCGCGCAGATCGAGGATGTGCTGCCACAGGTTCGCGCGGCTCTGCGGATCGAGTCCGGTCGAGGGTTCGTCGAGGAAGATGAGCGGCGGCGCGTGCATGAGCCCGAGCGCGACGTCGAGCCGCCGCTTCTGGCCGCCCGACAGCTGCTGCACCGAACGGGTCGCGAAGCCCGACAGGTCGAGCGACTCGATGAGCTCGTCGGCCCGCGAGCGCGATGCCGCCTTGGACATGCCGTAGAACGCGCCCTGGCTCAGCAGCTCGTCGCGGGCGCGCTGCGAGAAGCTGCCGCTCGTGAGCTGACCGACGTAGCCGATGCGCGCGCGCACGTCTGAGGGCTGCCGCAGGATGTCGAAGCCGACCACGCGGGCCGTGCCCGAGGTCGGCGGGATGAGGGTGGTGAGCATGCGCAGGCTGGTCGATTTGCCTGCGCCGTTGGGTCCCAGGAACGCGACGAGCTCGCCGCGCTGCACCTGGAACGTGAGGTCGGTGACCGCCTCGACGGTCTTCTTCTTGACGGAGAAACGCTTGGTCAGTCCCTGCGCCTCGATGATCGGTTCATTCGCCATGCAGCAAGGCTAGAAACGATTGCGGACAGATTCGGTCCGCGATCTGTGGGAATCTTCTCGCATGTCCGATACGACCACGCGAGCGCTGTCGCTGCTCAATCTGCTGCAGACCCACCGCCACTGGCCGGGGTCCGAGCTCGCCGACCGCCTCGGCGTGACCGAGCGCACGGTACGGCGCGACGTGGAGCGGCTGCGCGAGCTCGGCTACCGCATCGAGTCCATCTCGGGTTCGGCGGGCGGCTACCGCCTCGAAGCCGGCAGCGCCGTGCCTCCCCTGCTGCTCACCGACGAGGAGGCGGTGGCGATGGCGATCGGGCTGCGGGTCGCGGCATCCCAGCGTCTCGTCTCCGGCCCCGAGACCACCATCACGGCCCTCGCGAAGCTCGAGCAGGTGCTGCCGGCGCCCCTGCGGCGGCGCGTCAACGCGCTCGCCGAGACCGTGCAGCCGGCGGGTCTCAACGCGGGGGCGGCAGTGTCGAGCGACGTGCTCGGCGAGCTCGCCCTGGCCTGTCGCGACCACGAGCGCGTCCGGTTCACGTACACCGCGGCATCCGGCGATGTCACCGTGCGGCGCGTCGAGCCGCACTCCCTCGCCCCCGCCGATCGCCACTGGTACCTGCTGTGCTGGGACGTCGAGAAAGAGGATTGGCGCACCTTCCGGGTCGACCGGCTCACCGGCGTCGAGCACACGCGCGTGCTGTTCGAGCCGCGACCGCTGACCGCCGAGGAGGTCGAGGAGTTCATCTTCGTCGCACGATCGTGGGTGCGGCAGGCGGTCGAAGCGGATGCCGTGATGGACCTCCCTCTCGATGCGATGCGCGAGCTCTTCGGGCAGTGGGGGCAGGGCGCGTCGGACGAGGGCGACGGACGCACCCGGTGGCCGGTCGGCGGCGCGGACTTCCGCGAGACCATGTACGGGCTGACGTGGATCCCGGCCGGAGTCGAATACACCACCGACCTCGCGGCGCCCGCGCGCGACGAACTGCGCGAAGTGCTGGAGCGGATGCTGCGAGCGCTCGACGCTCCCCCGCCCGAGGTTCCGCCCGAGCGTGCCGCCGAGAGGGCGCGCGTCCCGCGGTAGGTCGCGCGCGGCATCCGTCCTCGCCGACGCGCGGCACTCGTCCTCGCCGACGCGCGGCATCCGTCTCGCCGACGCGCGGCACTTTCCTGCATGCGCTGCACATCGCGTTGCAGCGTTCGCCGGAAACTGCAGCGCTCGCGTCGATCGCACGGACGGTCTCTCGACCTCTGACACCGCGCGGCGATACCGTCGTCCCATGAGCGAAGACGCCCGCGACACCCTGGCCCGCGTCGAGCGCGAGGAGGCCGAGCTGGTGCTCCCGCGCTTCGATGTGACGGATGCCTGGACCCTCGGATCCCGGATGCGCGACGCCGCGGCATCCGCTCGCCTGCCGATCGTGATCGGCATCACCCTCGGTGAGGCGCGCGTCTTCCACGCCGCGCTGCCGGGATCGAGCGCCGACAACGACGCCTGGCTCGACCGCAAGACCCGCGTGGCGCGCCGGTACGGGCGGTCGTCGTACGGTGTCGGCCTGTCGTTCCGCGCCGTCGGCAAGGACTTCGATACCGATGCGCGACTCGATCCGATGCACTACGCCGCGCACGGCGGGGTGTTCCCCCTCACTGTTGCCGGGGTCGGCGTCGTCGGCACGGTCGGGGTCTCGGGGCTGCCGCAGGCCGATGACCACGCTTTCGTCGTCGAGCGTCTGCGGGCGTACCTCGACGGGCTCGATTGAGCGCCCTCCGTCACGTCGAGACTCACAGCGAAACCTCGGTTAACCGTCGTTTGCATCGGCGCGGATCGGGGCTAGTTTTGCCTCATCGCGGCGATCCGGGCGGTCCCGGGCACCGGCTCATACCGGAAGCGTTGCGGGTTCGACTCCCGCCGTCGCGTCCACTTCAGACAGCGCGCCGATCGACCGGCGCCCGACCAGCACCGAGAACGCTAGAGATCCCGAATCCTCCGAGCCGCCGCCTCGTGGATCCTCTCGGAGCGTTCGCGCGCCTCACGCGCGGCGCGCTCACGGGTCGCCCGCTGCGAGCTCATGGCCGCCCAGGCGAGCCCTGCGAGCGAGGCGAGACCGACGATCGCGACGATCTCCATCACCGACGCTCCCGTTCGCTCGTCTGGAGCAGTTCGTAGGCCGCCACCATGGAGGCGAGCTGGCTGAGCAGCCGGGCGGGCGGCGTCGCCGCCCGCCCGTGCTCGATCGACCACTCCTGCAGCACCGCGAGGACGCGCGAGAGAAGGTCCGCGAGTTCGGCAGCGTCCACGTGCGCGGACTGGCCGGCGGCCGTCGGCCGGGCGACAGCCACAGTGCGGTGGTCGCGTGCTGACGACATCCCGCTCGTCCCCTCGTCGTGCATACGCACGCTAGGCCAGCTCTCGTGCGAGCCGGGCCAGGTTCTCTTCGAGCAGCCTGTTCGCCTGGGCGGCGATGCGGAGCGCCGACTCGTGCTTGCCCGGCTGGCCCGCGTACTGATCTGCCCTGTCATAGAGGTCGAAGACGTGGTTCATGTTCGCAAGCGCCTGCGTCATGAGATGGCCGCTGACTTCATACCGTCGTGCCGCGGCGACCTCGTCGCGCAGCCGCTGCCGTGCCGCAGCGGAGGCGATGCCATGCATGCGGATGGCATTGATCACCACGGAAGTGGCGCGGCCCACTGCCGAGACGGCCTCGGCTGCGGAAGAGATGGTCACGAGTTCGTTGGGCATCATTCACCTCCCGGTTTGACGCCGAGACCATTGGCGATCCCGGCTGCGTTGAGACGGATCGAGCCGCGTTCTGGTTCTCATCGGCTCTTGGTTGAACGCTAGGACCCGAGGAGTATAGGAATAAGAACGGATTCAGATTCTCTGGGGCGAAAAATGGTGAAAAAACAATACTCCCGGGATGCTGCGTGGGAATCCTTCGCGAAGCGTCTCGACGAGGCCATGACTGCGACCGCCGTCGGCAGCACGGAACTCGCCGTCCGGGTATTCGGCGACGCCAGCGAGATGCCGGTCGTCTCACGCTGGCGGCATGGCCGGCAGCGTCCGCACCTGAGCCAGCTGCCCAAGATCGCCGATGCCCTCGGCCTCAGCCCCCTCGACCTCCCCGCGGCGATGGGAATCGTCGATCTTCCGGTGGACGATCCCACGTCTCTTGCCCGTCGCGTGGTCGACCTGGAGTCCCGACTCATCCGCGACGTGGCAACATCGTTCGTCGCCACGTCCGATGCGCTCACTGCGAAGCTGTGGCGCGCGGTCGTCGCTTCGGCACAGTGGACGATGTCGGTCTACCCCGCTTACGAGGGCCACACCGGGTACGAGGTGCTCGCCGCGACCCGACTGTCGTTCACGCGCATCGACGGCGCGGAAGCGTCGATCAGGGACGTCGAGCGCGACCTCGGCGAGGAACTCCGAGCGGTTGGTGCGGCGCCCAGCAGCGCGCCGGTGCACCCGGATGTCGAAGGCGCAGTGCGCTACTCGATCAGGGAGCACACGAGACCGCGCTCCCCTCACCCCGCGGCCGTCTCACATCATGCATCGTCGATCTTCGTCCTCGCCACGACGGTGCGATCCTGGGTGTCCGACCTCGCTGCACATCTGGCGCTGCCGCTCGGCTACGGGCTCACCTCACCGCTGGACCTCGCCGCCGCCGCGGCGGGGAAGTCGATCTCGCGCACTCGACCGGAGGAGCGGGATCAGCACGCGAGTGCGCTCCTCCTCGAGCTTCCATCGTTGTACGTCGCGTACCACTACGAGGCCATTCCTACAGACAGCACGCGAACCCTCGCGGCGGTGCGCCGCGCGCTGACACGCGGCCAGCGGATCGTCTGGCTCGACGAGTCTGACGCCATGCTCCGATTCGCGGCGAGACATCGAACGGGGCCGCACGTCATGCCGTTCCAGGAGGACCTCCGCCGCATCACGGAGTTCCGCGATGCGATGCGGACGATCCTCGGGGACCACGGGGGCGACTCCGCGGTGAGCGTGCCCGTGGATCTTCCGTCCGGGTTCACCCCGACCTCCTCGCGTGACGCGATCCGCGCCGCAGCCGCCCGCCAGGTCGTCGACTTCGCCGCGAACGTACTCGCGGAGATGTTGCGCCGCGGATGGGTCAGCGATCAGCAGTTCGTGGAGCAGGGGGCACCGGCGTTGCGGCGCCTCCGGGCACGCGAGGAGGACCCGTCGGCCGAGCGCTCGCTCCGCTGAAGCATCC
Organism: Microbacterium sp. SSM24; assembly: GCF_025989145.1. Lineage (NCBI taxonomy): Bacteria > Bacillati > Actinomycetota > Actinomycetes > Micrococcales > Microbacteriaceae > Microbacterium > Microbacterium sp. SSM24. The sequence goes on from NZ_JAPDNQ010000001.1 coordinate 577,881, forward strand.
CGTCGACATGTTTGTCGCTGGTGACCGGCCGCACAGGCACGCCCGCCCGCCGGGGCAGCTGAGGGAGAACAAGCCTGGCCCACACGAGTCGCTCATGATTCCGGCTATTGCACACGCTTTCTGAACATGTTCAGAAATGTACTACTCTCAACGCATGGACGATTCGAGACGACCCATCGCGGTCCTCGCGGGCGCAAGCGGATTCATCGGCACTGCCCTCGTCGATGCCCTCATTGCGGACGGCTACGAGATCCGCCGAATCGGGCGCGGCGAACGCGTGGACTGGACGGACCCGGATGCTCTTCGCGACGCCGTCGAGGGGTCCGATCTCGTCGTCAACCTCGCGGGCAGATCCGTGAACTGCCGCTACACCGACCGGAACCGTGACGAGATCCTCGGCTCGCGCGTCCGCACGACCGCCGCGCTTCGTGAAGCGATCATGCAAGCGGAGCACCCGCCCCGTGTCTGGCTCAACGCTTCCACCGCGACGATCTACCGCCACTCGATGGACGGTCCGAACACCGAGACCGACGGCGAGATCGGATCGGGATTCTCGGCAGATGTCGCGACTTCGTGGGAACGAGAGCTGTTCACCGGCGACCTTCCCGGGACGCGACGTGTCGCCCTGCGGATGGCGATCGTGATCGGCGATGGACCGGCGACCCGTATGCTGCTGAACCTCGCGCGTGCCGGTCTCGCCGGCACTCAGTTCGACGGATGGTGCCCGCCGCACCGTCGCTACCGGGGCATCGGCGACCATCCGACGGGCCCCGACCGCGCACCGTGGCATCGCACGCACGGCCGCCAGCGCTTCAGCTGGGTGCACATCGATGACGTCGTGAAGGCCGTCCGCTTCATCCGCGACGACGACCGGCTGCACGGTCCGATCAACATCGCGTCGCAGCATCCGTCCGACAATCGCACCCTCATGCGCACGCTGCGCGGCGTCGTCAACGCGCGCGTCGGACTGCCGACGCTGAGGTGGATGCTGGAGCTCGGCATGTGGGCGATCCGCTCGGAGTCCGAGCTCATCCTGAAGAGCCGGTGGGTAGTGCCAGAGGCGCTCACCGACGCCGGCTTTGTCTTCGAGCACGAGGACCTCGCAGCCGCCCTCGCCGACGCACAGGATCGTCGACGGAAGACGACGCTGCCCGCGAGGAGCGTGACGAGTGTCGCCTGAGCATGTCGAGACGAAGGGTGAGCGCACCCGGGAGCGCATCCGCACCGCGGCGCTCCGCTCATTCCGCGAGAACGGATACGACGCCACGACGATCCGGAAGATCGCCGGCGAACTCGGAATGTCGGTGGGCGCGACCAACTATCACTTCCCTTCGAAGAACCAGCTGATCCAGGAGCTGTACCTCGACGTGCAGGAGGCGCACCGCGTTGCGGCGGAACCGCTCCTGGACGATCAGTCGCGGCTGATCGACCGGCTTCGGATCGTGTACTCCACCGGTCTTGACCAGCTCACCCCGTACCACTCGCACGCCGGCGAGTTCCTCGCGGCGGCCGTGTCGCCGCGCTCGCCCATCAACCCCCTGTCGACCGACTCCGCCGAGGCACTTGCGATCGTCGAGGGACTGTTCACCCGGGCGGTGGACGATGCGGCGGCGAGTGGGTTGCCCGACGACATCCGCTCACTGCTCCCCCGCGCGCTGGTGCTCACCCACCTCCTCCTCGCGCTGTTCTGGGTCTACGACTCCTCCGAAGGACAGCAGCGCACGCGCCGGTTGCTCGATCGAGGGCTGAAGCTGCTCGCAACCGTGCTCCCGATGGCTCGACTGCCCATTCTCCGTGGCGCGCTCAAGGACACTCTCGCGCTCGTCAACGAGGTACGCGCATGACCTCCACCGGCACCTCGGCCGCGCACGATCTCCTCTATGACCAGGAGGGCGTCCGAGGCCTCTTCGATCGGATGTCCGGGTCGTACGACCGGATGAATCTCGTCATGTCCCTGGGCTTCTCCGCCCTCTGGCGGCGACAGCTGGTTTCGCTCGTCGCGGGAGCGCCTGTCCCCCGCACAGTCCTGGACATGATGAGCGGCAGAGGCGAGACGTGGACCGAGGTGTTCCGTCGCTTCCCCGACGCACACCTCACCGCGATCGACTTCGCCGAGCGAATGGTCGCGCAGTCCGCCCTCCGCAACTCTCAGTCCTTCGACGAGCGCGTCCTCATCCTCGGCGAGGACGCCCTCTCGAGCTCCGTTCCGGATGGATCGATCGACGTGATCGTCAGCGCCTTCGGCTTGAAGACCTTCGACGTCCGGCAATCGGAGCGTCTTGCGGAAGAGGTGGCACGGATCCTGCGGCCGGGTGGAGCGTTCGCGTTCATCGACGTCACGGAGCCGCCGCACCTGCTGCTCCGCTTCGTCTACGCGACATATCTGCGATGCATCGTGCCGATCGCGGGGATGCTGCTTCTCTCCGACCCCACCGAGTACCGGATGCTCCATCGCTATCTCGCCGCGTACGGAGACGGTTCGTCGTCAGTGAACGCCTTCGCCCGTCAGCCTCAACTGCAGATCGACGTCCGCCGCCACTTCTTCGGCTGCGCCACGAGCATCTCCGGACGCAGACGGTGAATGCCGACCTACGTCGCGCGGGTTCTCACCTCGCCACGGCAGTGTGTAACACTGTGTGTGAGGTGGTACACATGGCTACGAATCTGGCGATCGATCCCGAACTGCTCGACCACGCCTTCGAGGTGAGCGGCGAGAAGACGAAGAAGGCTGCCGTGACTCTGGCCCTGGAGGAGTTCATCGCACGGCGCGAGCAGGCGAAGATCCTCGAGCTCGTCGGAGAGCTCGAATGGGACGACTCGTTCGACTACAAGGCGGAGCGCTCGCGCGGATGAGCCTCCTCGTCGACACGAGCGTGTGGTCGCTCGCTCTCCGACGTGATCGGCCGCAGGGCTCCCCCGTCGTCGACGAGCTGCGTCGTGCGCTCGGCGGCAAGGACATCGTGGTCACGACGGGACTCATCCTGCAGGAGCTGCTGCAAGGCTTCGTTCCTGATCGGGCCGGCGCGCAGATCGTCGAACGATTCGCAAGCATGCCGCTCGTAGAACCCGACCGGCACGACTACATCGCTGCGGCCGACCTCAGGAATGCCTGCCGCAAAGGCGGCGTCCAACTCGGCACAGTCGACGCCCTGATCGCCCAGCTCGCCATCCGTCACGACCACACACTGCTCACCGCCGACCGCGACTTCGAGCACGCCGCGCCGCACACGGGCCTCCGCATCTGGCGGCCGTGACGCGGCGCTGGACTCAGTCCCCCGCGCGATACCGCGTACGTCCCGCGACGATCGTCTCGACGACCTTCGCCTCCAGCAGCGAGGAGCTGCCGTCGCGGAACGGGTCGCGGTCCAGGACGATGACGTCCGCGGCGTAGCCGGGAGCGATCCGCCCGCGCCAGTCGCCGTCGCCCACCGAGGCGGCGGCGTCACGGGTCGCGTGGCCGATCGCGCGCTCGAGCGGCAGCGCGTACTGCGGGTGGACCGCCGGCACAGCCGGATCCAGGGCGGACGCCCTCGTCGAGGCGACATACATGTTCGCCAGCGCCTCGTAGGGCGCGGTCGGCGCGTCCGTCGAGAACGCCAGCAGGGTGCCGGCATCCTCGTACTCCGGCCACGGGAAGGCCCGCTCGACGCGCTCGTCGCCGAGCATCTCGGCCCAGTTCGCGAAGATCGCGGGGTCGGAGTGCACCGGCTGCATCGAGGCGGTCACGCCCAGACGCGCCATGCGCTCGGCGGTCCCGGGCGCCGCGTACTCGAGGTGCTCGATGCGGTGCCGCCGCGGCCGGTCGCCGTTCGCGGCAATCGCGGCCTCGATCGCGTCGAGCGCGAGATCGACGGCGAAGTCGCCGATCGCGTGCAGCGCGACCTGGAGCCCGGCCGCGTCGGCGGCCGTCACGACGGGAATCAGCTGCTCGAGCGACCAGATCGGGTCGGCGTTGGTGCCGTTCGCATACGGATGCCGCATCGCGGCCGTGCAGGCGTCGATGACGCCGTCGAGCACGAGCTTGATCCCCACGACACGCAGCCACGGGGACGACGGGCCATCGGCCAGCTCGGCCGCTCGCCCCACCTGAGCGACGTTGGCCGCCTCGTCCCCCTCGTTCCCCACGAACCAGTGCGCCGCGATCCGGAGCGGGAGCTCACCGCCGTTGCGCTCGTGCTCACGGCGGAGGGCGTCGAGGCCGACCTCGTCGAGCATCATGTCGACGACGCCGGTGACGCCCGCCGCCAGGTAGTCGTCGATGGCGCGCTGCGCATCGCGATCGCGGTCCTCGTCCGTGGCGATCGTCTCGCGGTGCGTCCACACGTGCTTCGTCGCCGCGGTCTCGAGCAGGAGACCGCTCGGACTCCCGTCGGCGTCGCGCACGATCTCCCCGCCGTGCGGGTCGGGGGTGTCACGGGTCACGCCGATCTGCGCGAGGGCCGCCGAGTTGAGCCAGCTGGAGTGGTAGTCGTTCGCGTCGAGGTAGACGGGGATGTCGGACACCGCCTCGTCGATCATCGATGCGGTGGGCCGGCCACCCGGAATGGCGTCGAAGAGCCACCCGCGTCCGATCAGCACGGTGGCGTCGGGCGCCGCCGCCCGGGCCGAGCGGAGCGCGTCCTGGATCTCCTCGAGGGTGCGCGCATGGGTGAGCGGAACCTGCCCCAGCGCCGCGCCCATCATCAGGAGATGCGTGTGCGCGTCCACGAATCCGGGGAGAACCAGCCGGCCTTCGAGATCGATGGTGTCGTCGGCCGCGGGGGCGTCGGCGTCCGATCCGACCCAGCTGATCGACTCCCCGTCGATCACGAACGCCTCTGCCCACGCATCCCGGGGCTCGGAGTCCGCGGTGAAGATGCGCCCGTTCCTGTAGAGCACGCTCATCGGTGCGATTCCTTTCCGAGACGGGTGCTGCGCAGGCCGACGTAGATCGCCGCGCTGACGGCCATGCCGGCGGGCACCGAGAGATCGATGTATCCCGTCGCCTGCGCGATCGGTCCCGCCCAGACCTCCGTGGCCAAGCACATCGCGGCGACCAGGCCTCCGGCGAGGAGGGCCGTCAACCCCGGGATCGACCACCCGCCGGTGTACCAGTACGGTCCCCCGCGGCGATCGTCGAACAGGGCGGGACCGTCGTAGGCGAATCTGCGCCGCAGGACATCGACGACGAAGACGGCCATCGCCGGACCCGACACGACGACGAGGAACTGCATCATCAGGTTCACGGCATCCAGGAACGTCGACGACATGACGAGGTAGATGGTGAGCGCGGTGCCCACGAGGCCGACGATCACGGTGGCGGGGATCCGCTTCAGCCGGAATCCGATGGCCTGGAGCGACATGCTCGACGTGTACGCGGTCATCGCATTGAGCGCGATGGTGTTGAGCACGACGCCGATGACGAGGATCGGACCGAGCCAGGTCGGGAGCATGTCGAAGATGACGGCGTCGATGCCGGCAGCGAACCCGTCGGCGCCGACTCCCGTCGCCAGCAGGGCTCCGATCACGGTGAAGACGAAGTACGGGATCGAACCGCCGAGCGATGTCGCCGCGACGATGTGCGAGGGCTTGGTGGACCGCGGGAGGTACCGCGCGATGTCAGGGCTGTTGATGTACGACAGCGGCCCGGAGGCGAGGATCGTGAAGCCGATGGAGATCGCCGACCACAGCGCGATCCCGCTCAGCGGCGCCGGCGACGCGTACTGCCAGTTCACGGACGGCAGGATGAACGCCGACACGAGCACGAAGATCACCGCGAGGGCGAGCGCGAGGATCGGGTAGACCTTAAGGATCAGTCCGTGGCCGAAGACCGCGACGTAGATGGTGATCGCCGACACCACGACCGTGACCGCGATCGGGACCCAGACGGGGTCATCGAGCCCCATGCGACCGAGCAGGTCGGCGCCCATGAACGACGAGGCGAGCCAGGTCAGCGACAGGAAGACCGCGCCGATGAACCATCCGACGAACGCGACGAACACCTTGTTGCCGAGCACCCCGTACATCGCACGCGTGACGACCGAGCCCGACGTGCCCGATGCCGGACCACTGACGGCGATGAGGCCCGGGAAGATCCACAGCGCGCATGCGGCGACGATGACGAGGAGGGCCTGCCACAGTTCCAGACCCAGCAGGATGAGGGTGGCGCCCATGGTGAAGTTCAGGATGCTGAAGTTCGGCGCCGCCCAGATGAAGAACAGGTCGCGGGCGCGACCGTGGCGCTCCGAGTCGGCGACGAGCTCGATTCCTCGCGTCTCGGGGTGCGATGCGCTGTCCGACAGGTCTTCTCTTCGCTGCGTGAGGGACATGGGTTCTCCTTCGAACCGGAGGTCTGGGTTATTGGTCACTTGCCCAATGGACTATTGGTCAGCAATTCAATAGCATCGATCGCATGCCGTCAACCCCGCCAGCGAAACGTTCGAGGAAACGCCCCGAGGAGCGGCGCGAAGAGATCGTCGATGCCGCCGCGGCCATCGCCCTCGAGCTCGGCATGGAACGGATCACGCTCCGCGCGGTCGCGGACCGCCTCGGTGTGCGCCCGGGCCTGATCACCCATTACTTCCCCGCCGCCGAGGATCTTGTCGTCGAGGCGTTCTGCCGCGCGGCGCTGACAGAGCGCGAGCGGTTCTTCCCCGAAGACGAGGGAACCCCGTTGCGCAGGATGAGCCACTTCGTCGCTCACGTGCAGCAGGGCCTGTCCTCCTCGCTCGCGAGGCTGTGGCTCAACGCCCTGCACCTCGCTCGCTTCAGCCCGGCCCTCGACGATGCCGTCGAGGAGCAGGATGCTCTCGACCGCGCTCGCCTCGCGTCGATCATCGCCGAGGGCGTCGCCGCCGGCGACTTCGCGGACGTCGACCCCGATGCGGCCAGCATCCGCATCTTCGCGGCCGTGGACGGGCGAGGGTCGTACGTGAACCGCTCGACCGACCTGTCCCACCCCGCCTACCGGGACTTCGTCGCGGATGTCGTGGAGTGGACGCTCGGGCTTCCCGCCGGCGCCCTGGAAGGCGCCGCGTGACGGCATCCGGACCGGCCCCCCATGGACTCGTTCTAGGATCGAACCTCACGCGAGCCGCCGCGGTCGCAGGAGAGAGAGCTGGTCGATGAGCACGACCCTGACCGTCACGTCGACCTCCTGGATCACCCCCATCGTGCGGCGGATCGCACTGCGCACCGATGACCTCTCGGCCTTCGCCGACAGCGTGTTCACCGACCGCTACGTGAAGCTCGCGTTCCCCAAGCCCGGCGTGGAGTACCCGCAGCCCCTCGACGTGAAGGCGCTGCGCGGCAGCATCCCGCCCGAGGACCTGCCCGACGTCCGCACCTACACGGCGCTGTTCCCGGATGTCGCCGCGGGAACCCTCGCGATCGACTTCGTGGTGCACGGCGACGAGGGCATCGCCGGCCCCTGGGCGGCGCGCGCCGAGATCGGTGACACGCTCGTGCTGGACGGTCCCGGCGGCGCCTATCGGCCCGATCCGACCGCGGACTGGCACCTCATCGCCGGGGACGAGTCCGCTCTGCCCGCGATCATCGCCGCGCTGGAGGCGCTCGATCCCGACGCCACGGCGCGCGTGGTGCTGCAGGTGCAGAAGCCCGGGTACGAGCCCTCGCTGACGCTGCCGCGCGACGCGCGCGTCAGCTACGTATACCGCGAGGGCGGCGATCGGGACGGTGCGCTTCTCCCGGCCATCCGCGACCTCGACTGGCCCGCCGGACGCGTGCACGCGTTCGTGCACGGCGAGGCCCACGCGGTCATGCACGAGGTGCGCCCCTACCTCCTCGAGGAGCGCGGTCTGCCCCGCGCCGACGTGTCGATCTCGGGGTACTGGCGCGAGGGGCGTGACGAGTCGGGATTCCGCGAATGGAAGTCCCAGCTCTCCCGCGCCGAGGCCGCCGCGTCCTGACGCGCCGGGAAGAGCCGGCTTTCCCCGGGCCGCGACGAGAGCATCGCCGCGACCCGAGGAACCAACGGCCTGCCTAGGGCTCGACGATCTCCCGGCGACGCGCGCGGCGCACGAGGAGGAGTCCGAGGAGGAGCAGGAGCACCGCGGAAGCCGGCAGCAGGCCGAGCGCCGTTCCGGTCGCCGCGAGGAGTGACCGGTCGACGGTGCCCGTCGCCGTGGACGAGGGGCTCTCCGGGTCGGCCTCGGACGAGACCGTCGCGGTGTTCTGGAGCGATCCCGAGGCATCCGCCGCCACGTTCACCGTGAGGACGAGCACCGTGCTCTCCCCCACCTCGAGCGGACCCACCGTGCAGGTCACCTCGCGACCGGCCACGTCGCACGTGGTCGCGACTCCGTCGACCGTCGCGCTGCGGTAGGTGAGGCCGGCGGGCAGGTCGTCGGTGACCGTGATCGGACCGGGATCGGCTGTCGGACCCTCGTTCGTGACCGTGATCGTGTAGGCCCCGGTGAAGCCGGCGTACAGCGTCGAGGTCAGATCCTTCGTGATCGACAGGCTGCTCAGCGCGGGGACCGTGGACGTGACCGTCGACGTGTTGTCGGCGAGCGTCTCCGGGTCCTCGGGCGTGGCCGCCGTGACGGTCGCCGTGTTCGACACCGCGGGGTAGGCCGCCGGGAGCACGGTGACGGTGATCGTGATCACCGGTGCGGTGCCGCCCGACACGAGCTGCGGCAGAAGGCACGTGACATCCGTCGGCGCGCCCTCGGCCGGGATCGAGGCGCACGTCCAGTCGCCCGCATCGATCGCGTCGACGGTGAGCTGCGCGGGCACGGCGTCCTCGATGACGATGCCACGAGCATCCGACGGCCCGCCGTTCGTCACGGTCAGCGTGTAGCTGAACTGCTCGCCCACATGCGGTTCGCCGACCGCCTGCTTCACGATCGCGAGATCGGCGAGCTCGCTCACCGTGCCCGACACCGACGACGAGTTGTTCTCGAGGTCGGGATCGGGGGTGTCCGCGCTCACGACGGCGGTGTTCTCGAGGTCGCCCTCCAGCTGCGACTCCGCGTCGACCGTCACATCGAGCACGACGGTCTGTCCCGCCGGAATCGGCTCGGCGAGTTCGCACACGACGGTGGTCGGCTCGATCTCGTCGGGCTCGCAGCTCCAGGTGAAGCCATCCGTCGAGGCGGCGATCCCGGCGTAGCTCAGGCCTGCGGGCAGCGTGTCGGTGAGGACGACGCCGCGCGCGTCGGACGGCCCGAGGTTGACGATGCTGAGGCGGTACTCGCCTGTGCCGCCCGCGGTGATGGTGCGGGCGATCGTCTTCGTCAGCGCGAGGTCGGCGCTCTCGCCGACCTCGTCGGTCACCGAGGCCTCCGACGGACCGTCGCCGTCGTTCTGCGTGAGACCCGGAGTGACCGCCGCGGTGTTCGTGATCGAGCCCTGTACCGACGACGAGACCACGCCCGTCACGGTGATCACGGGCGCGGCGCCGACCAGCAGCGTCGTGTCGCGCGTGCACTCGACCTGCTCGCGGCCGTCGTCCGTGAGGTCGATCGGCGCGCAGTCCCATCCCTCGCCGGAGGCGGAGGCCCCCGTGACGCCGGCCGGGAGCGTGTCGACGACCGTGATCGGCGCTTCGGGCGACGCGTCGGAGTCGGACGGCCCGAGGTTCCGCACCGTCAGCGTCCAGACGATCGCGCCACCGGCCACCACCGGAGCAGTGACGGTCTCCTTCTCGATCGACAGGTCCGCGACCTCGATCACCGTGATCGTGTCGGTGTCGGTGTCGGGCCACGTGTTGTCGTCGGTCTGCGGGGTGAGCCCCGGGAAGACCGTCGCCGTGTTGGTGAGCGCGCCGGACGCGCTCTCGTCGATGTCGACGGAGAGCGTCAGCTCGAGCGTCTCCCCCGCCGGCAGCGTCGTCGTGCGCGCGCACTCGACCACCTGCGGGTCGGCGTCGGGGTCGACGATCGCACAGACGGTGTCGGCACCGCCGGACACCGGCGCGTCTGCGAGGGTCACGCCCTCGGGCAGGGTGTCGCGCACGACGATCGGATCGTCGCTCGTGGCGACGGAGTCCGACGGGCCGTGGTTCGTCACCGCGATCGTCCACTCGAAGGGAAGACCGGCGGTGGCGCTCGCACTCGGGTCGTGCGACTTGACCAGCTCCAGGTCGGCGTGCGTGACGACGGTGACGGATGCCTCGTCCTCGGCGCCGTCCGGTGAGGACGGCGACGACGCCACCGCGGTGTTGGTGAGCGTGCCGGCGCTCTCGCCCGCGCCGATCGTCGCCGACACCGCGAGCGGCGGAGCTGTCGCTCCCGCCGCCAGCGTCACGACATCGCCGTCGTCGGTGAGCTCGCACGTGAGCACCTGGCCGTCGATGTCACAGTCCCACGTGCCCGGTCCACCAGACGTGCTCGCGCCCAGGTAGGTCATGCCCGCGGGCAGCGTGTCGACGATCGTGACCGGGTCCGCGGCATCCGACGGCCCGTCGTTGACGAGGCTCAGCGTGAACGACGCCACGTCTCCGGCGTCGACCACGTCTTCGACGGCCTCCTTCACGAGGGTCAGCGCCGTGACGGCGCTCACCTCGACGGAGTCCTCGCCCTCGGCGGTCGCGGGCTCATCCGTCGCGGCATCGATGGTCGTCGAGTGCGCGACAGCGGTGTTCGGGATGATGGTTCCGTCGGGCACCGACGAGGCCACGGTGGTGACGACTTCGATGACGACCGAGTCACCGGCGGCCAGGATGCCGATCGTGCAGACCACCTGGGTCGTACCGGAGCAGTCGACGCCGTCGGCCTCCGAGGCGGCGCTCACGAGCGTGAGGCGGTCGTCGATGTCGTCGGTCAGCGTGACCGCCTGCGCGTCGGACGGCCCGTTGTTGGTGACCGTGACCGTCCAGGTGGCGTTCTCCCCGGCGACGACCGTCGGCGCGGCGTCCTTCGTGACGGCGAGCGCCGCGTGCTGCACCACCGGCAGGACAGCGGTGTCGGTGTTGTTCGTCAGGTCGGGGTCGGGCGTCGGCGAGGTGACGGTCGCGCTGTTCGTGAGCGCCGCGTCGGTGACGTCGGCGTCGACGAGGACGGGCAGCTCGATGGTCCACGGGTCCTCCGCGACATCCAGTCCGTCTGCCTTGTCGCACTGCACCCGCACGCGTCCCGACACCTCGGTCACCTCGCACCCTGCCGGGGGCGTGCCGACCAGGGTCATCCCGGTCGGAAGCAGGTCGGTCACGGTGATCGACCCGACGGCGTCGGACGGTCCGAGGTTGGCCACCGACAGCGTGTAGGTCGCCGCGGTGTCGCCGCCCGCGACGATCGAGGCCGCATCGACGGACTTGGTGATGGCGAGGTCGGACGAGGCGGTGGATCCCGTCGTGACCGACGCGGTGTCCTGGTTCGCCCGCCAGGTGGATGACACCGCGGCGGTGTTGGTGAGCTCGCCGATCACGCCCGCGCCGACCGTCGCGACGAAGTCGAACTGCGACGACGCGCCGGCGGCGAGGTTGCCCGACAGCGTGAACAGGATGTCGCCGCCCTGCGCCGTCGCGGTCCAGCTGGATCCGCCGGCGACGATGGACGAGAACGTGAGGCCCGCCGGAAGGTCGTCGAGCACGGTCACGCCGCGCGCGTCCGACGGTCCGGCGTTGGTCACGGCGATGCGGTACGTGAGGGTCTGGCCGGGCACCACCACGGGCGGCTGCGGCGCGATGATGCTCTTCGACACCGACAGCGCCTCCACGATGTCGACCGTGGTCGACGCGGTCGACGAGTTGTTGCCGGCGACCGGATCGGTGGTGACCGGGGTGACCCGTGCCGTGTTGGCGATCGTGGAGCCGGGTGCGGCGGACGAGACGATCGTGCCGTCCAGGCTGACCGAGATGCCGTCGCCGACCGCGAGGTCGAACGGCACCTCGCAGGTGAGGACCCCGGCCGCGATCTCGCAGTCGACGTCGTCCGTGACGGTGCCCACCTCGACGCCGGTGACGCCGGCGGGAAGGGTGTCCGTGAGGACGATCGGCGATCCGGCCGATCCGCGCGATACCGACGGTCCGCGATTGACGAGCGAGATCGTCCAGCCGAGCGCCGTTCCGGCGGTGGCGGTCGTGCGCGTCGGCGTCTTCGTGACGGCGAGATCGGCCCGCGCCCTCACCGTCGCCGTCGCCGAGGCGCTGTTGTTGTCGGGGTTGCGGTCCTCGGTGCGCGCCGAGACCGTCGCCGTGTTCGGGATCTGCGTGCCGTCGAGGACGGATGCCGCGACCGCAGCGGTCACCGTGAGCGTCCAGGAGGCACCCGACGCGAGCGTGTCGGCGGCGTTGGTGCGCGTGCACGAGATCGAGCCGTCGGACGGCGCCGAGCACGACCAGCCCGCTCCCGCGGCGCCGATGACGGTGACGCCCGCCGGAGCGGTCACGGCGTCGACGACGGTGACGCCGGCGGCGGCATCCGGTCCGGCGTTCGTGACCGTGAGCGTGTACGTGCCGGAGCCGCCCGCGATGAAGTCGTTGTTCGCCGTCTTGGTGATGCGCAGGTCCGCCGACGCGATCCGCGCGGTCGCCGAGCCCGAGGCGCCGATGTAGCTGCCGGAGCCGCCGTTGTAGGACGTTCCACCGGTGGCGTCGGTGACGTCTGCGGCGACGGCGGTGTTGGTGTGCGGCACACTCAATCCGACCTGGACGGAAGGACCGGCGACGGCGCGGTAGGTCACGACGATGCGCTCGTTCGTGAGCAGGTCGACGGTGGTGCCGCCGACATCGCTCCAGCGGAGCGTCTGGCCGGTGATCGTCGGGTCGACGGCGACAGCGCTCCCGGTGCGCACCGTGACGGCGGCCGAGTCAGCCACGTACGTCCAGCCCGCGGGGAGAGTGTCGACGGCGTCGAGCGACGCGGCCGTGCCCCCTCCGGAGTTCGTGAGCTCGAGACGGAACGACACCTCCTGCCCGATGTACACCGGGTTGGCGGGGGTGACCTGGGTCTTCGCGGTGGCGATGAGCGGGAACTGCGGCGTGACGGCGGCCGTGGCGGCGGTGCCCGGCCCGTACGTCTTGCCGTCGGAAGCCAGCGACGTCCACGACTGCGGGCGCACCGAGTTGGTGAGCGCCGTGCCGGTGAGGCTCGACGAGGGCGCGAGGCGCGCGGGATACGTGCGGGTCACGGTGTTCGCCGCACCGGGCGCGAGGGTGGCGACCGTCCAGGTGAGCGTGCGCGCGGTGGAGCTCCACACGCCGCCGCTCGCGGTGCTGTCGCCGTCTGCGACCGGGTCGCCGGCGGCGTCGAGCGGGACCACGCCCGCGGGCACGGTGTCGACGATCGCGACGTTGAAGGCCGGGACGTTCCGGACGTCGGCGGTCGCGGCCGCGGTCACGGTGTAGGTGAACACCTCGCCCTGTGCGGGCTGCGCGTTGCTCACGGCCTTCGTGACGGTGACCTGCGGTTCACGGACCTGGGTCGACGCGCTGCCGCTGACGTTGGTGCTCCACGTCGCGTTGGTCGCGGTCGGCGGGGTCTGCTCGGCGTAGTTCCAGCGGAACTGCGCCGTATTGTTCAGGTTCGCACCCTGCACCGACGTGGTGTTCGCCGGGAGGCGCGTCGTGAGCGCGAGGGTGACGGTGCGCGAGGCGGTCGCCGGCGCGATGCTGCCGAGGTACACGCCGAAGTTGCTCGCCGGGCTCGCGGTCAGAAGCGTGCCCGTCAGGCAGTCGTCACGCCATGTCGCGTCGCCGCCACCGCAGGAGAGGGACCACGACGTCACCGCCGCCGCGTTGCCGAATGCGGCGGGGATCACATCCACGAAGGCCGCGTTGAACAGCTGCACGTTCGCGGGCACGGTCGCGGTGACCGTCCAGGTGATGCTCTGCCCTGGGACGACGGTCGCGCTGGAGGCCGTCTTCACGAGCGAAGCGCGGTTGACCGTGATCGTCCGCGACGCCGCGGTCGAGTACGAGCGCTCACCGGTGACCGCGCCCGGCATCGAGGACCCGGTGAGAGTGGCGTTGTTCGTGTACTGCTGGCCCGAGGCGGCACCCGAGGGGACCGTCACCGGGTACTGGATGGACTGCGGCGTGCCCGCCAGCAGCGGCGCCGAGAGCGTCCACGTCAGTCGCTGAGTGCCGACCGCGCAGCCGTTCGATCCGTTGCCGGCGACGGGGCCGGCGATGGCGCCCGGGAGCGTGCCGACCGCGAGCGCGGCGGGCACGCAGTCGACGACGACGCCGTCGAACAGCGGCGACCGCCCGGCCGCGTTGGTCGCCGTGAGCGTGTAGTTGACGGCCGAGCCGCCCGCGACGTTGGTCGCCGACGACGTCTTGGCCAGCGTCACGGACGGCTCGACGACGGAGACGGATGCCGAGGCGGTGCCCCGCTGGACGAGGCTGCCGTTCACCGTCGGGGCGCTGCGGAAGGTGGCCGTGTTGGGGATCGGCGCGGCGTTCACGTTGCCGGCGACGTCGGCGACGCGCGTGGGCAGCGTCACGGTGAAGACCGCGGCGGTCGCGGACGCGTTCGTCCAGGTGGTCGGGAAGCGGAGGGTGCCGTCGTCGCAGAGACGGAACTCCGCGGCATCCGCTGTGCATCCAGCACCGACGGTGATGCCGCCGGGCGCGGTGGTCAGGGTCGGGTCGCCGGTCTGCACGAGGCGCCCGCCGGTGGGCAGCCCGTCGTCGAGGATGCCCGAGAACACGCTGGTGCGGGCGGGGATGGTGACCGTGTAGGTGTAGTCGACCGACTCGCCGATCGTCGCCTGCGTCAGTGCGCTGTTGCCGGGGCCGTTGACACCGGTGGCCGCGACCTGCTTGGCCACTGTCGCGTCGGCGAGGGTGACCGTCGCGGTGTCGCTGGCCTCGGGAGCGTTGGGCGTGATGCCGGGGTTCGCGCCGAGGTCGTTCTCGGGGTAGAACGTGACGTCGCCCGCGGAGTCCGGCGTGCCGTCGGTGGTCGGAGCCGTGTAGAGCGTGACGGCGGCCTCGTTCGTGTGCGACGAGGAGATCGACAGCGGGGTCGGAACGGTCAGGCTGTACGTGACGGTGACCGTCTCGCCGGCGGTCAGCAGGCCATCGGCGCCGAGCGCCGCTCCGCTGAGGTTCCACACGACGACGTCGCGTCCGCTCGCCGGCCCCGTCGTCGAGGTAGCACAGGACGTGGATGCCGGGGTGCTGGTGGTGATGTCGGCGCACTCGAAGCCCACGGGCAGCGCATCCCAGACGGTCGCGCTGCTGAGCGGGTAGTCGTTGCCGTCGGCCGCGGAGCCCTGGTGGGTGACGCCGACGGTGAAGGTGAGGGACTGCCCCTCCTGCACGGCCGCGCTGCCGGCGCCGTTCACGCGCTTGGCGAGCGCCAGCGGCACGGTGGGCGCGAGCGTGAGGTCCACCTCGTCGCGAGCGGCGAGCACCTGGTTGTTGCTGCTCATGTAGCGGAGCTTGGCGAGGTTGCCGGTCACGTCGATGTCGGCGCCCGCATCCGGAACCGCGGTGACCCGGGCCAGGATGTCGATCACGGCGACTCCGCCGCCGGGCACGTAGCGCGAGCCGTCGGGATTGGGCGTGCCCAGCAGCCAGCGCGCACCGCCGGTGACGCGTTCGGCATCGGCGGTGTTCCCCGGACCCTCCGCCCACGCGACGAACTCGGTTCCCGGCGGGAGGAAGTCGGTCAGGATCGGGTTGCGGGTGGACGCACCGTCGGTGAAGTCGATGCGGATACGGAAGCACGCGAGGTCGCCGAGCTGCAGACGCGGGCCGTCGCTCGCGACGTACTCGCCCGCAGGAGCCGTGGCGCACGTCACGCCGGCCCCGCTCGCACCGGCGATCGCCTCGCGGTCGGGGTTGGTCCACACCGTCTTCGACAGCGAGAGGTCCGAGGTGACGAGCGAGGCCGACGAATCGTTCGTCGACTCGACGGCGCCGGTGTCGACCGTGTTGCCGGCGGCGGGGCTCGTGGTGCCCTCCACGTCCACCTGGTTGGTGACGGCGTCGCCGGTCGAGGTGCGGGAGCCGTCCTGGTAGGCCTCGCGCATGTAGGCGCTGTAGACGATCGCGGTGGCGGCATCCTCGGCCAGTGTGTCGCCGGGCACGGCGAAGGTCACGACGAACGTGCCGTCCGCGTTGGCGACGACATCGGTCATCGTCCCTCCGACGACGGTGTCGGCAGTGCTTCCGGGCGCCGGGCACTCCGCGGGCCACGCCCCCGTCGTAGGGACCCCGGCAGGGACGACCGGGCACAGGCCGTCGGCGAGCGTGTCGGTGATGACGACGTCGGAGGTGGTGACGTACTGGCTGGTGCGCAGCGCGAGGGTGAACCGCGTCGTGGCGCCCGCGGTGAACTGGCCGGTGGCGATCGTCTTCACGACGCCGACGTCGAGCAGCCGGACCGTCGCTTCGGCCGTCGCCGAGATCTGCGTCGATCCCCCCTCGACGACCGATCCGCCGTAGGTGCCGGACACTTCGGCCGTGTTCTCGATGCTCGTGCCGGCCGGACCGGGACGGGTGGGCCCGCCGTCGGCGGTGCCGTCGGGCGCGGTGATCTCCTGCAGTCCGACGAAGGCCTGGTACATGAGCTCGACGGTCGTGTCGGCGGGGATGTCGCCGAGATCCCACGTGAGGCGGGTGAACGTCTCGCCGTCGATCTCGACGATCTCCGTCGTGCACGCGACGTCGCCCAGACCGCAGTCGGTCACCTGGAACTGCGCCGGCACCAGGTCGGTGACGATCGCCCCCGCCGTGCCCGCCTCGTCGGCGGTGGTGACGGTGAGCCGGTAGCGCGTCGCGTTCGCGGGTCCGCGGTACACCTCGGCCTCGGCGTCGAGGTTGCGCTTGGTCAGCCGGATGGCGCTGATCGAGAGGGTCTGCGTGTCGTCGCCGCCGTGGGTGGCGCGCGTGACCACGGGCGGCGTTCCGTCGGTCGGGATCGTCACGACGGGCACGATGCGCTCGTTCGTGTTCGCGTAGACGCCCACGTCGACGGTGAAGCTCGCCCCGACCGGATAGAGATCGTTGTCGGCGACCACGTCGAAGGAGAGGTCGAGGTCGGCGCCCGCGGGCAGATCGGCGACGTTCGCCCACTGCAGCAGCTGGGCGGTGACCGTGGGCTCCGCCGGATCCGGGACGTAGGTGCGGATGAGCGGCTCACCGACGGCGTTCGGCGGCCCCGGACGGGCGGAGCCGGGCACGTATGTGACGCCGACGGGCAGGATCGCGACCGCGGTCGCGTTGTAGAGATCCACGCCGGCGACGTTGGATGCGGTGATGCCGATCTCGCCGACGCCCGAGGCGAGCACACTGGATGCCTCGGCCGACACGTCGACGCCGGTGAAGCCTCCCCCGTCGGACGCGACGGGGGGCGCGGCGGCTGCCGACAAGGGCAGCGCGACGGCCATCCCGACGGCGAGCACGGCCACCGTGGCGGCGGCGGTCAGCCGGCGGAACCGGCCGACACGGGTGTTGCGGGCTTCGGGGGCGTGCTGCGTCATCTGCGTCCTGTTTCCGTGCCGAGCTTGCGGGGGCCGCTGAGGACGACCGGCGCAGCTCGCGCACGCGCGAACAGCGTCGGTCTTCCGTCAGCAGGCGCGGGCGAGCGCAGCCAAAGGTGTCCACTGCCGTGCGGCTGAGGCGCGCACGACATCCGTCACTCGGAGAGCACCGATCGGGCCTAACTTCGGGTTGCCCGATCCGCATCCCCCCGAACGCGGAGCACTTCCAGGAAGTGCACAGTGATCCCCACGCTAGTGAATCGTCGGGCGCGCCGACAAATGAAACGCTGTGCAGTCCCTCAGTTTTTGCACAGGTCCGCGCCGGAGACAGCGTCGCACCTCGGTGGTACCGTCGCGACGTGCCCCTCGAGCCCGCCCCACCCGCCGACGACACCCGCCTCGGGATCACGCTCAGCGGCGGTGGCGCATTCGGCGCGGCGCACGTCGGAGTCCTGCAGGTGCTCGAGGAACACAGCATCCGTCCTCACATCGTCACGGGCACGAGCTCGGGCGCCCTCGTGGGCGCCGCCTACGCGGCCGGCCTCGACGGCGGCGCGCTCGAGGAGATCGCGCTTCGGTTCCGGTGGAGCCGCATCGCGGCCTGGAGCTTCCAGCCCCGGTGGGGACTCCTCGATACGCGCGTCGTCACCGACGCCATCCACCGGCTGCTCGGCGACGACCCCCGCATCGAGGACCTGCCCCGGCGATTCGGCGCGGTCGCGACCGATCTGCGCACGCGCCAGGCCGTCACGATCGACCACGGTCCCCTGAGTGCCGCCCTGCGGGCCTCGATCGCCGTGCCGGGCCTGCTGCCGCCGGTCCGCCTCGGCGGGCGACTGCTCGCCGACGGCGGGATGGTCGACAACGTTCCGCACTCGGCCGCGCGCACGCTCGGCGCCGACAGGGTGATCGTCGTGCACCTGCACGCGAAGTGGGAGAACGTGCGCATGATGCGCACGACCACCAAGATCTCCCAGCTGATCGCCGACCCGTCGACGCTGCTGGTGCAGCCCGAGATGGAGCGGATGGCGCAGTGGAGCATGCGGGATGTCCCGCGTCTGATCGCCGAGGGCCGTCGCGCGGCCACCGCCGCGCTGGCCACGGCCGACGTCCTCAAAGCCTCCACGAAAGGTGACCGATGAAACTCCTCCTCACGTCCGGCGGCATCACCAACGACTCGATCCGCGAGGAACTCGTCGGCCTCCTCGGCAAGCCCATCGAGGAGTCCGATGCGCTCTTCATCCCCACAGCGCAGTGGGGGCAGCCCGCGTGCTCGCCGCAGTCGGTGTGGCGGTCGACGGCCGCGCGCTGGCCCGGCGAGCAGGCTTTCGTCGGTCTCGACTGGAAGTCCGTCGGCGTGCTCGAGCTGACCGCGCTGGCGAGTATCGGCGAGGAGCGCTGGGTGCCCTGGGTGAAGGATGCCGACGTGCTCCTGGTCGACGGGGGCGAGGCCGTCTACCTCGCGCACTGGATGCGCGAGTCCGGTCTCGCGGCCCTGCTCCCCGAGCTCGCCGAGACCGTGTGGGTCGGCGTGAGCGCGGGGAGCATGGTGATGACGCCGCGCATCGGTCCGGAGTTCGTCGACCGCGATCCCGACGGCACCGACGAGACGCTCGGCGTGGTCGACTTCTCGATCTTCCCCCACCTCGACTACCCCGGCTGGACGTCGAACACGACTGAGGCCGCGCACCGCTGGGCGGCGAAGATCGGGCACCCGGCCTACGCGATCGACGAGCAGACGGCGATCTCCGTCGTCGACGGCGAGGTCCGCGTGATCTCCGAGGGCGCGTGGGAGCACTTCCCCGACCTGGGCGGGGCATCCGACGGTGCTTGAGCGCACGGCCATGCGCTTCACCTCCGAACGACTCCTCGACGACGACCTCGTCGAGCGCCGCTTCGAGCTCGGCGACATCCCGGGCATCCTGTGGACGCCGGTGGCGGCATCCGCTCTCCCGCTCGTGCTGATGGGCCACCCCGGCGGGCTCGACGGAATGTACCCGCGGCTCCTCGCGCGTGCCCGCGCCTCGGCGGATCACGGCTTCGCCTCCGTCACGATCGAACTTCCCGGGGGCGGTGGGAGAGAGCGGATGCCGCAGATCGACGAGGCCCGCGCGGATCTCCGTCGCGCGCTCGCGGCGGGCGGGGCGCCGACGCCCGACGTCATCGACCGCCTCGTGCTGCCTCTGGTCGAGCGGGCCGTGCCCGAATGGCAGGCGACCCTCGATGCGGTGCTCGCGCTCCCCGAGGTCGACGGACCGGTCGGCTACTCAGGAGGCCCGATCGCCGTCGGCATCCGGCTCGCCGCTGTCGAGCCGCGCATCGCCGCCGCAGGACTCTTCGCCGGCAGCTTCGTGCCCGCCTCGATGTTCGCCGAGGCGCGGGCCGTCACGATCCCCGTGCACGTCCTGCTGCAGTGGGACGACGAGGGCAACGACCGGGCGATGGCTCTGGACCTCTTCGATGCGCTCGGGTCGGAGGAGAAGACGCTGCAGGCGAACATGGGCGGTCACCGCGGCGTTCCCGCTCACGCGGGCGAGGACGCGAGCCGCTTCTTCGGCAGGCACCTGACGCGAGAGGCGTGACGCCGGCGGCGGGGCGCCGCCCGCCCGCCTGCGCGGCCGGAAAAGGGTGAAGCGGTCCGGGAATCAGGGGGTGGTCCGGACCGCTTCCCCTACCAGATCCGTCGCGCTGAAGAGTCGGGCGAGCGGGGGGCCGGCAGGTGTGAGGCCCTGGGGAAGCCTCGAGCAACACCGTATATGCGACAGAATGCACAACCCGTGCACGACACGAGCAGCGTTTTTCGGCGTGGCGGGAACCCGCCACGCCGATCCCGCCGCGGAAATCCGTGGGCCGAGGGTCAGCCGGGGACGACCGCATCACCCGCGCGCACCACGGCATCCGCGGGCGCGCCGTCGAGGTCGGGCACGAGCCACACCCCGAACCAGGTCTTGCCGTCCCACCGTCGGTGCTTCGCGAGCGTGCGGATCGGCTCCTTGCCACGCGCGAGCGTGTCGGGATCGATCGTCGTCATGACGCAGCGGTCGCACACGCCGCTCACCCGGAACCGCACCGCGCCGAGCGTCACGAACGGCCAGGAGTCCTCGGCGAACGGTGCGTCGGAGTCGCCGTCGATGATGAGGTTCGGGCGGAAGCGCAGGATGTCGAGCTCCGGCGCCGCGTCGTCGGTCCAGCGGTTCAGCTGGGCCATCGACGACTCGCTCACCAGCAGCAGCGGCCCGACGTCGGCGAGCGACACGCGATCCCCCGGCAGCCCGCCGTGGTCGGGGTTGACGCTGCGGACCCGGGGGTCGGGCTGCCACACCAGGCGCGCCGGTCGGCCGATGCGCGCGCTCACCCAGTCGTCGGCGTCGCGTCCGGCAGGCAGGGCCGAGCCCTGGCGGGAGAACCCGACCGCGACGGGCGCGGCATCCGTGGGCTCGGGCACGCGCAGCGCACCGCCGTCGCGGTCGCTCAGCATCAGCGCCCGGTCCTCGCCCATGACCGCGGTGAGACCCAGCAGGCCGTTCGCCTCCCGAGCCGTGATCGGCTCGCCGCCGGGATCGACGACAGCCCACCGGCGGTCACCGTCCAGTCCCCACGGCAGCACCCTGGCGGAGGGCACGTCGGTCCCCGCGAACGACTTCACCGGATGGATGCGAACCCTGGTCACCTGCACCCGAGAACGCTATCGCCCCGCCGCGCTCAGGCGATCCGCGTTCCCGGTGGCAGTCGGCGCGCCGGGGTGCTCGTGCGGGACCAGGCCCACCAGAGCAGGCCCGCCGCAAGCAGGATCTGCAGACCCAGACCGACGAACCAGCTCGGGGTGGACTGCGCGATGATCTCCTCGGGAGTGGGCTGCTGGTCCTCCATCGACTGGGGACTGCACTCGTCCCACGTCACTTCGTCGGCGGGCGGCTCCTGGGCTGCCCGGATGCCGAGCTTGATCTGCCCGAAGAGGTCGACGGGGTACCCGTTCGCGTCGAAGGTCGTGGGCGTCGCATCGGCGAGGATCACGAACGGGTTCGCGGCGAGGATCCACCACACGCGATCGAACCGCGGCACCTCGTTCGTGTAGGTGGACCACTCACCGCACTCCGGCGACGGATCCTGCACGCACGGGTAGTCGTCGCTCGGACTCTCGCCGGGCATGCACGGGAACTCGCCGTCCTCCTCGTAGGACTCCCAGTCGATCGATCGGTTGTTGTACGTCTGCTCGGTGCGCATCGTGGCGCCGACGAGCGCGAAGGCGATGGGGGTGCCGATGACGAGGGCCGCGACCACGAGGTACGTCGTCGCGACCGAGAACAGCGGCCGCGCGATGACGCCGCTGAGGGCGACGCCGATCGCGGCGATGATGCCGACCTCGACGATGAGCACGAGCAGCGAGACCGTGATGGTCGCGGCATCCGCTCCCCCGGACAGGGTCGCGATCACCAGGAACGGGATCGACACCGCCACGAACGCGAGGCCGGTGATCCACGCCGCGAGGAACTTGCCCACGATGATGTCGGCCGTCGTCGCGAGTGTGACCTGCACCGGCGCGAGGGTCGCGGCGTCTCTGTCGCCGTTGATCGAGTTGCCGCTGAGGGTCGGCGAGACCAGCACGACGAGCAGCAGCGTGATGTAGACGATCGTCGAGTAGATCGCGGAGCCCTGCTCCCGATCCGACCAGCTGAAGGCCATGAACGACAGCGCGGTCACGATGACGAGCAGCAGCGCGAAGACGCCGAGCAGGATGTACCAGGCGACGCTGCGGGTGCGCTGCGTCAGTTCGAGGCGGACGATCGTTCCCAGGCGCTGTGCGTTCACGACGTGGCCTCCTCGTCGGCATCGGGGTGGGCTGCAGACGCCTCCGGGAGCGTCGTGGGAGGCAGCGCACCGGGTGGCGCCCCCTCGGGCGTCGCCGGCGGCATGCCCTTGCCGAGGTCGAGGAACGTGTGCTCGAGGCTGCCCTGGGCCGCCGCGAACTCCGCGACCGCGAGACCTGCGCCGATCAGCGAGCGCAGCGCGTCGGCGGCCGCCTCGTCGGACTCGAAGTCGACGATGACGTCGCGGCGATCGACGCGTGCGGCCGCACCGAGCGCCTGCCCGACGCGGGTGGCGGAATCGGATGCCTCCGCCCCGGCGATCCGCACGCGCCAGGGCCGCGCGCGCCGCGCCGCCGCCTCCACGCGGCGGGTGTCGACCGTCTCGCCCTCGAGAAGGAACACCGCGTCGTCCACGACTTCTTCGAGCTCGCTGAGGATGTGGCTGGAGACGAGCACCGTGCGTCCTTCGGCCGCGAAGCGGCGCAGGAGCACGCGGAGATCAATGCGGGCCTGCGGGTCCAGGCCGGAGGCGGGCTCGTCGAGCAGCAGTATGCGGGGCTCGTGGACGAGCGCGCGCGCGAGGCCGAGTCGCTGCTTCTGCCCACGGGAGAGGACCTTCGCCGCCGCATCGGCCAGACCGGTCAGTCCCACCTCGGCGAGGAGAGCCTCGGCGCGCGCGGCGGCGACGGGCTTCGGCATCCCGTACAGCTGGCCGGTCACGACGAGCGTCTCGCGGGAGGTGAGCGAGCCCCAGGCGCCGAGGGCGTCGGGCATCCACCCGATCAGCGCACGGGCGGCGTGCGGGTCGGTCACGGGGTCGACGCCCTCGATGCGGATCGTTCCGGCGTCGGGGGCCAGGAGGGACGCGAGCATGAGCAGGAGGGTGGTCTTGCCCGAGCCGTTCGGCCCGACGAGGCCGGTCACGCGGCCGGCGTGCGCCTGCAGCGTCACGTTGCGGACCGCGTGGATCTCTCCGAACGAGCGACGGACTCCTTGCACCACGATGCCGGGGGAAGTCATGGGACTCACCATCTCATACCGTCTTCGCGGGAGCGTCAGGAACCGAAGAACGCCACGCCGAGGTCAGGGTGGTCGACGAAGACGCCGTCGATTCCGGCATCCCGGATCACCGTCCACTCGGCCTCCCAGTCGCCGAACGCGGCTGCCCCGCCCCTCCCGCGGAACTGCCCGATGAGGAAGTTGTTCTCGGGCCGGCACGTCCACGTGAACACGCGGAGTCCGCGCTCGTGCGCGTCGGCGACCACCGTCGAGCTGCCGAGGCGACCGAGCTTGTCGGGCGCGAGGATCATGCGCTTGTCCACGCTGATCCCGTCGACGCGCCCCACGAGCCCGTCGAGCCCCTTCGGGGCCGCGGTCTGCCGGTACGTCAGCGCCGCCGTCCCCTGCTGCGACAGCAGGTCGAAGGGACGCCCCGCGGCCTCGAGCAGATAGATGTAGGACGCGCGGATGCCGCGCTCCTGCAGCCGGTGCAGCACGGTGGACTCGAAGGCCTCGATCGTGAGCGGCAGCTCGCCGTCCGCCCACCCCGCTGCGCGCAGCTCGGCGTCGACGAGCTCGGCGATGTCCCACCCGAGGGAGGCGAAGTAGGTGGCGTGCTTGATCTCGAGCACGACGCCGATCTCACGCCCCTGCGCGAGCGACGCGCCCCGCACGAGGTCGAGCACGTCCCGCAGGCGCAGCACCGGCTGCAGATCGTCGAACGTCGCGCTCGACGGGCGCAGCGCGGGCAGCCGCTCGCGGCATCCGAGGGTCGACAGCTCGTCCCAGGTGAAGTCCTCGGTGAACCAGCCGGTCAGCTCGGCGCCGTCGACGGTCTTCGTCGTGCGACGGTCCCGGTACTCCGGGCGATCGGCGATGTCGGTGGTGCCCGAGATCTCGTTCTCGTGCCGGACGACGAGCACGCCGTCCGACGAAACGACGATGTCGGGCTCCACGCCGTCGACGCCGAGCTCGAGGGCGAGGTCGTAGGACGACCGGGAATGCTCCGGGCGATACCCCGGGGCGCCGCGATGACCGATCACGAGCGGGGTCCGGCGCGGCATCGCTCCAGGCTACCCGGCGCATCCGGACCGGCGGGGCCGCGGCATCCGCTCATGGCCGTCTCACAGCGGCCGGCCTCCACCCCCGGTGCGGCGTCGGATATCGTTGATCAACAGCACCGTGCTGTGCAACCCGTGACTTGGAGTGTGAGAGCAGTGGCCCTCGACAACCCCGCGTTCAACAACCCCGCCTTCCAGGACTCGAAGGCCGCCAAGACCTACCCCGGCCGTCCCGGGCTGCAGCCGCCCGCTGCGCAGACGCAGACCGCCTCGGCGCAGCACGCCGGAGTGGATGCCGCTGCCCAGGCTCAGCTCGAGGGCATGTACGCCGCCCCGTCCGCCGGTGCGGTCGAGACCGACCGCATGACGGTCGAAGACACCGTGTGGAAGACCGCCGGACTCTTCGCCGTCCTGCTCGTGACCGCCGTCGCCGGCTGGGTCTGGACCATGGCCCCCGTGGCCGAGACCGGCGCTCCCACGATCATGCCGTGGATCATCGGCATGCTCGGCGGGTTCGTGCTGTCGCTCGTCGTGATCTTCACGTCGCGCAAGAAGATCCGTCCCGCGCTGATCTTCGGCTACGCCGCGTTCGAGGGACTCTTCGTCGGCGGAATCTCGGCATTCTTCGAGATTCAGTGGGAGGGCATCGTCCTGCAGGCGACGCTCGGCACCCTGTCGGTCGTCGGCGTCACGCTCGCGCTGTTCGCGAGCGGCAAGATCCGCGCCTCGAAGAAGGCCACCAAGGTCTTCATGATCGCGATGGTCGGCTACCTGGTCTTCTCGCTGCTGAACCTCGTCCTCATGTGGACGGGCATCAGCTCGGACCCGTGGGGCCTGTTCGGCACGTCGATCGGCATCGGCGGCTTCAGCATCCCGCTGGGCGTCATCATCGGCGTCCTCGTCGTCATCATGGCGGCGTACTCGCTCGTCCTCGACTTCGACTCGATCCAGCAGGGTGTGCGCAACGGCGCTCCCCGTCAGTACGGCTGGCTCGGCGGCTTCGGCATCATGGTGACCGTCGTCTGGCTCTACATCGAGATCCTGCGCATCATCGCGATCGTCCGCGGCTCGAACTAGTCGCCGCACCTTCCAGAACGGCCGCCCGGTTCTCCGGGCGGCCGTTCTGCTCTGAGCGGAACGGGAGGCAGGGCGCGGCATCCGCGTTCTATCGTGACCGCATGGCCGAGATCATCCCGCTGCCGACGAAGCCCGCGCCGCGCTCGCCACGCGAGCCCGAACCGCTGTGGCGCGACGCGCTGGGCGACCAGCTCCGCCGCCTGCGTCACGATCGCGGCGAGCGCCTGGCCGACACCGCCGAGCGGGCGGGCGTGTCGCCGCAGTACCTGTCCGAGATCGAGCGCGGACTCAAGGAGCCCTCGAGCGAGATGATCGCCGCCGTCGCCGGCGCGCTCGAGATCACCCTCGTCGAGCTGACCGCCGCGGTCGCCGGCGAGCTGCGCGGCGCCGCCGCCCCTACCGCCGCCCCCGCCCCCGCCCGCGGCACCGTCGCCCTCGCCGCCTGACCCTCTCTCGTTCCGTTTGTGCGGGCGAATGTACGCCTGGCATCCGCATCGAGCGCACATTCGCCCTCACAAACGGACTGGGTGCTGGCCCTGGCCGGCGTCGGCGGCCGGCGCTAGCGTGGGGCGGGTGAGCCCAGCGCGCAAGGAAGTCTTCCTCGACGTCGAGGGGCACGAGGTGCGGGTGTCCAGTCCCGACAAGATCGTGTTCCCGGTGCCCGGCATCACGAAGCTCGAGATCGTGCAGTACTACCTCGCGGTCGCCGACGGCGCCCTGCGCGGGGCGGGCGGTCGGCCGATGGTGCTCAAGCGCTTCGTGAAGGGGATCGACCAGGAGGCGTTCTTCCAGAAGCGGGTGCCCGAGAACCATCCCGAGTTCGTCGACACCGCGACGCTCCAGTACGCGCGGGGCACGTCGGCCGAAGAGGCGGTGATCCGGGATGCCGCGGGCCTGGCGTGGGTCGTGAACCTCGGATGCCTCGACCTCAACCCGCATCCGGTGCGCGCCGAGGATCTCGACCACCCCGACGAGCTGCGCATCGACCTCGATCCGATGCCCGGCGTGGACTGGTCGCAGATCGTCGACGTGGCGATGGTGGCTCGCGAGGTGCTCGACGACGTCGGCCTCGTCGGCTGGCCGAAGACGAGCGGATCCCGCGGCCTTCACATCCTCGTCCGCATCGCGCCCGACTGGGACTACAAGCAACTGCGGCTCGCGGCCGAGACGCTCGCCCGCGAGGTCGAGAATCGCGCGCCCGGACTCGCGACCGCCCGCTGGTGGAAGGAGGAGCGCGGCGAGAGCGTCTTCGTCGACTTCAACCAGAACGCGAAGGACCGCACGGTCGCCTCGGCCTATTCGATCCGTCCGCTTCCGGACGCACGCGTCTCGACGCCGATGGAGTGGGACGAGGTCGGCATCCGCCGCCCCGAGGAGTTCACCGTCGCGACGGTGCTCGAGCGCTTCACCGCGATCGGCGACCCGCACCGTGGCATCGACGAGGCGGTCGGCAGCCTCGACGCGCTGCTCGCGCTGGCGAAGGAGCTCGGCCCGGCCGAGAAGCCGCCGCGCGCGGGAGACGGCGACGGCAGGCGGCAGTCCACGATGCCGCTCATCGAGATCGCTCGCACCAAGACCAAGCCCGAGGCGCTCGATGCGCTCGAGGAGTGGCGGGCGCGGCATCCGTCCGTCGTGCCGCTCCTGCATCCGGCCGACGTCCTCGTCGACGGCATGCGCGGATCGAGCTCGCTCTGGTACCGCGTGCGCGTCAACCTTCAGCACGTGCCCGAGAGCGAGCGGCCCGAGCAGGAGGCGCTGATCGCCGACTACGACCCGTGGGCCGGCAAGGTGTGGCCAGGGCGGCCCGCCGGCTAGTTCGTCGCGGAGGAATCTCATGAGACTCGGTCCCCATCTTCACCTCATCGGCAACGACATCGTCGCCGCCTACCTCGTGGTGACCCCCGAGGGGATCACCGTGATCGACGCCGGCCTCCCCGGGCACTGGCATGACCTGACGGCCGAGCTCGAGGGGATCGGCCGCACCCCGGCCGACGTCAAGGGACTCGTGCTCACCCACGGCGACAGCGATCACATCGGGTTCGCCGAGCGGCTGCGCCGTGAGCACGGCGTGCCCGTGTACGTGCACGCCGCCGACGCGGACCGGGCGCGGGGCGGCGACAAGCCGAACACGCCGATGGGTCCGATGCGCCTCGGCCCCACGTTCGGGTTCTTCGCCTACGCCCTCCGCAAGCGCGGGTGGCGTACGGAGCACCTCACCGAGGTGGTCGAGATCGGCGACGGCGACGTGCTCGACCTGCCGGGCGCCCCGCGCGTGATCGGGCTCCCCGGCCACTCGCCGGGAAGCATCGCCCCGCACGTCCCGATCGCCGATGCCCTGTTCGTCGGCGACGCGCTCACCACGCGGCACGTGCTCACCGGCCGCCTCGGCCTGCAGCCGGCGCCGTTCACCGACGAGCCCGACCGCGCACTCATCTCGCTCGACCGCCTCGCCGGACTCGGCGCGAGCTGGGTGCTGCCCGGGCACGGTGCGCCGTGGCAGGGCTCCGCGGACGAGGTCGCCGCGGCCGTCCGGGCCGCGCGCGGCTGATCCGCGGCCGGGGCGCGCGCCGGGTCCGCTCAGCTCCTCTCGAGCACGCGATCCGCGAGACCGTACGCGACCGCGTCGACGGCCGTGAACACCCGATCCCGATCCGTGTCGGATCGCAGCTGCGCGGCATCCTTCCCCGTGTGCCGCGCGAGGATCGCCTCCACATCCCCGCGCACCCGGACCAGTTCATCGGCCTGCAGGATCAGGTCGGGGATCGCTCCCCGGCCCTGCCCTGCCGGCTGATGCAGCACGACCCGCGCATGAGGCAGCACGGCGCGCTTGCCGGCGGCGCCCGCCGCGAGCATCACGGCCCCGACGCCGATCGCCTGCCCGACGACGGTGGTCGCGACATCCGGACGCACGTGCTGCATGGTGTCGTACACGGCGAGCATCGCGGCCGGGTCGCCGCCTTCGCAGTTGATGTAGAGCTGGATGTCGCGCTCGGGACTGTCGGCGTCGAGGTGCAGCAGCTGGGCGATCAGCGCGTTCGCCACTCCCGCGTCGATGCCGGTGCCGAGGTAGACGACGCGCTCCGAGAGCAGGTGCGAGTAGACGTCCATGACGCGGTCGCCGCGCGGATGCTGCGCCACGACGTTCGGGATCGTGTACGAGCTCATGCCGCCACCTCCGCGGGTCCGAGTCCGAGGCCCGCGGGACGCCGGCGGCGCGGCACGACCTGGGCGAAGTGATCGACGATGCCGTCGATGAAGCCGTAGTCCAGCGCCTGGGCGGCGGTGTACCAGCGGTCGTGCAGGGAGTCCTCGAAGATGCGATCGAGGTCCTGCCCGGTGTCCTGCGCGATGAGGCCGAGGACGGTGTCGCGCATGTGGCGCAGGTCGTCGGCCTGCACTTCGACGTCGACCGTCGACCCGCCGATGCCCGACGAGCCCTGGTGCATGAGGATGCGCGCGTGCGGCAGCGCCCGACGCTTCCCCGGTGTGCCGGCCGACAGCAGGAACTGCCCTGCGCTGCACGCGAGCCCGAGTGCGAGGGTCGCGACGTCGTTCGGGATCAGCCGCATGATGTCGCGGATCGCGAGCATGGACGGGACCGAGCCTCCGGGCGAGTGGATCCACAGGGCGATGTCGGATGCCTCGTCCTCGGCCGCGAGCGCGAGCAGCTGCGTCGCGATGAGGGTGCCGTTGTCGTCGTCGAGCGGACCGTCGAGCACGAGCACGCGCTGGTGGAACAGCTCGCGTCGCGCCTCGGCCCCGAACTGCGGGATCTTGCCTTCTTCAGCCATGGCCCCAGCCTGCGCGCGACGGCGGTGCGCGGCATCCGATTCCGCCGTCGGCGGCTCCGCCAACGGCGGATCTGCCTTCCCGGCGGCGGGGTCAGGCCCGGCGGGACGGCGCGGCGAGCACGTCCTCGACGGCCTGGGCGAGGGCCTCCGTGACCCGATCGGGGTCGACACGTCGCGCCATCTGCGCCGCCTCGCGCGAGAGGCGCGCGTGCTCCTCGGGATCGGCGATCACCCGCACGATCGCGGCCGCCAGCGCCGCTTCGTCGCCGTTCGGCACGAGGACCCCACCGCCGTTCGCGAGATGGTCGCGCGGGCCGTAGGGCACGTCGTAGGCGATCACGGGCGTGCCGCGGACCATCGCCTCGACGATCGCGAGCGCCTGCCCCTCGAACGCCGAGGTCGTGAGAAAAGCGGATGCCGCGTCCAGCACCCGCACGGGCTCGCCGGTGATCCCGCGGAGGACGACGTGCGCGGTGAGGCCCTCGTCCTCGATCAGGCGCTGGAGCGCGTCGCGCTCGGCGCCGCCGCCGTAGATGTCGAGCGTCGCGTGCGGGACCGCCGCGAGCACGGCGCGGAACGCCCGGATCGCGTGGTCGACGCGCTTGCCCGGCGCGAGCCGGTTGAGCATGACCACCCGCCCCGGCACGCGGTCGGCGCCCGGCACGACGGTGGAGGCGGCCGGCACCCCGGCCGGGATCACGAGGTGCACACCCTCGTCGCCGAACCGCTCGATGACATCGGACCGCTGCGCCTCGCTCAGCCACAGGACGGCGTCGAATCGCTCGGCGAGAGTGAACCAGCGGGTCCACAGCGGATTGAGCGGGGCATCCGGGGTGTGCGGCGGCTCGAGATGGATCGTGTGGATCGAGTGGATCAGGCGCACACCGGGGTCACCCCACCCGGCGATGAGCTCGCCGAGCTGGCGCGATTCGCAGATCACGACGACCGGCTTGTCGCCGTCGTCGGCGCGCAGCCCCGCGACGACCGCGGCGAGCCACGCGCGGTACAGGGCGCCGAAGCCCGCGACGACGCCCGCCACATGCCCGTCATGCCCGTAGACCGCGACCGGCGCGGTCGTGATGTGCCAGTCGGGATCACCGTGGATCACCGGCAGCCCCACGACCGGTCGGCCCTCGGCGTCGGCGATGCGGCGGTACTCGAGAGCCGGATCGGGGTCGCCGGGCTCAGCGGCCTCGAGCAGCCAGCCGGCTGCCCCGCCGGAGCGGGCGGATGCCTCGTCGAAGAGATTCCGCATGCGGTCGGTGCCCGTGATCAGGTCGCGCTCGTCGAACGCCCGGCGATGGCGGGCGTGGTCGGCGGGCGTACCGGGATCGAACGTGAGGATGAGCGGTCCCCGGCCGCCGCCGACACCCGCCGCCGCCATCTGGCGCGCGCGCGACAGGATCGCCATCGCGTAGCCGCCGTCGTGGTCGGGAATGAGCCGACTCGACAGGATCAGGTACTCGGCATCCGGGAATGTCGTCACGCCTCCATCCTCCCTCATCGCCTGCCGACGATCAGCGGGTCGCGCGCCGTCGCAACAATGTCGCACCTTCTCAAACTCGTATGTGAGTTCATGCGCACACCGCCTCATGAGAGTTCGCGTTCACACAGCCGCCTGGACGAGCCCAGCACCCGCCGACCAGTCGTGTGAACGCGGAGTCACATAAGGCACTGTGAGCGTGCCTGAAAGCACATGTGGCACTGTGAGCCCGAAGTCACACGACGCAGTGTGAACCCGAAGTCACATAAGGCACGGTGAGCCTGCCTGAAGCACACAAGGCACTGTGAGCCTGAAGTCACATGAGGCACTGTGAACCTGAAGTCACATACGGCACCGTGAACCTGCCTGAAGCACACGACGCAGTGTGAGCCCCAAGTCACATACGGCACCGTGAACCTGCCTGAAGCACACGACGCAGTGTGAGCCCCAAGTCACATAAGGCACGGTGAGCGTGAAAGCACATGCGCGATTCGCAGACACACATCGAACCGAGACCTGCAGGGCATCCTCACCACGACCGCCGCAGAAACGACGGATGCCCCGAGCTGTCAGGCTCGAGGCATCCGCTTCCGGTCATTCCCACTCGATGGTGCCCGGCGGCTTCGAGGTGACATCGAGCACGACGCGGTTCACCTCGCGCACCTCGTTGGTGATGCGGTTCGAGATGCGGGCGAGCACGTCGTACGGGAGTCGGGTCCAGTCGGCGGTCATCGCGTCCTCGGACGACACCGGGCGCAGCACGATCGGGTGTCCGTAGGTGCGGCCGTCGCCCTGCACGCCCACCGAGCGCACATCCGCCAGCAGCACCACCGGGCACTGCCAGATCTCGCCGTCGAGGCCGGCCTTCGTCAGCTCCTCGCGGGCGATCGCGTCGGCGTCACGCAGAATCTCGAGGCGGTCAGCGGTGACCTCACCGACGATCCGGATGCCGAGGCCGGGGCCCGGAAACGGCTGGCGGCCGACGATCGCCTCTGGGAGGCCCAACTCGCGGCCGATCGCGCGGACTTCGTCCTTGAACAGGGTGCGCAGCGGTTCGACGAGCTCGAACTGCAGGTCTTCGGGAAGCCCGCCGACGTTGTGGTGCGACTTGATGTTCGCGGTGCCGGCGCCGCCGCCGGACTCGACCACGTCGGGGTACAGCGTGCCCTGCACGAGGAAGCGGATCGGCTCGCCGTCGGCGGCCGCCTCGGCGATGAGCTCACGCTCGGCGGCCTCGAACGTGCGGATGAACTCGCGGCCGATGATCTTGCGCTTCTCCTCCGGGTCGGAGACCCCGGCGAGCGCCGTGAGGAACTGCTCGCGCGCGTCGATCGTCACCAGCCGCACGCCGGTCGAGGCGACGTAGTCGTTCTCGACCTGCTCGCGTTCGCCCTGACGCAGGAGCCCGTGATCGACGAACACGGCGACGAGCTGGTCGCCGACGGCCTTGTGCACGAGCGCCGTCGAGACGGCGGAGTCGACGCCGCCCGAGAGCGCCGACAGCACGCGCCCGGTGCCGACCTGCTCGCGGATGCGCTCCACCTGCTCGGCGATGACGTTGCCGCTGTTCCAATCGGCGGGGAGTCCCGCGGCCTTGTGCAGGAAGTTCTCGATGACCTGCTGGCCGTGGTCGGAGTGCTTCACCTCGGGGTGCCACTGCACGCCGTAGAAGCGCTTCTCGTCGCTCCCGAACGCCGCGACCGGCGTCGCCGTCGTCGAGGCGAGCACCTCGAAGCCCTCGGGGGCGCGCGAGACCTGGTCGCCGTGGCTCATCCACACGTTCTGGTCGGCGGGCTGGCCGCCCAGCAGCACACCGCCGTCGCCCGTGACCGCGGCATCCGTGGCGCCGTACTCGCGCAGGCCGGTGTTGGCCACTTCGCCGCCGAGCGCCTGAGCCATGACCTGGAAGCCGTAGCAGATGCCGAGTGTCGGCACACCGAGATCGAACACGCCGGTGTCGAGTGCCGGCGCACCTTCCTCGTACACCGACGAGGGCCCGCCCGACAGGATGATGCCCACCGGGTTCTTCGCCGCGATGTCGGCCGCCGACGCGGTGTGGGGCACGATCTCGCTGTAGACGCCCGCCTCACGCACACGCCGCGCGATCAGCTGCGCGTACTGCGCACCGAAGTCGACGACGAGGACGGGACGCTGGGAGGTTTCGGTCTGCTCGGTCAACGCTGGTTCTCCGTGGGGATCGCGTGGGTGAGGGTCGAATGGCCGGCCTGCGAGTGCAGCTCGGCCTCTTCGCGGGTCTTCAGGTACGAGGTGACCTCGCGGCCGACCTTCGCCTCCATGAAGAACGACAGAAGCGGCACGATGCCGCCCAGCGCCAACGTGATGAACCGGCCGAACGGCCAGCGCATCAGGCTCCAGACGCGGAAGCACGAGAAGAGGTACACGACGTAGAACCAGCCGTGCGCCACCAGGATGAACAGCGAGAGGTTGATCCCGTCGCCTGTCGAGATCATCTCGCAGTCGTTCGTCATCGGCGCGAACAGCGACCACCACTCGCAGCCGGGACCGGCGATCACCGGCGCAAACCACAGGAAGCCGCCGGATCCGCCGAGGAACAGCTCGACGTGGATCGGCGTGTACTTCAGGATCATCTCGGCCACCAGCAGCAGGAGTCCGATACCGGTGATGATCGCGCAGATCTGGTAGAACTTCAGCGCTCCGCGGATGGCCGGGAAGGAGGCGAGCTTCGGGGCGCGGGGCATGGATCCAGTCTACCCGCGGGATTCCGGCGTGATTTCCGGAGCGGATGCCGCGCCCGCGGCCTCGTCCGGGCGATCGGGCTCCTTCGGCTCGACGTCGTCGAGGAGGTCCTCGACCTCCTTCTCCCACGCGTCACGGGCCAGCCGGTACCAGAGGTAGAAGGCGAAGCCTGCGAAGATCGCCCATTCGGCCGCGTAGAAGATGTTCAGCCAGTTGACCGCCGAGCCCTCGTCGGGAGCGGGCGAGGAGATGTCGTCCAGCGGCGACGGGGCCTCGGCCGAGGCGATGTACGGCCGGTAGACGTTGAGCCCCTCGACGTCGTCCCACTGGCCGAGCAGCGCGGCCGGAGACATGCGGGTGAGCGTCTGCGGATCCTCGCGGCGCGGCGGCGGCACCGGCCCTTCGTCCGAGATGAGCCGGCCCTCCACGGTGACCGGTGTCCGCACCGCAGCAGACGCGGTGCGGTCGAGTTCCTCGGCGGCGGTCCGCGCCTGGTCGAGTGTGGGCGCCCAGCCGAGCGCGACGGCGACCGAAGTCGGCTCGTCGGTTCCCGCGATCCGCAGCTGCCCGGTCACCCAGTACCCCTCGACGTCGTCGTTGTACCGCGACGAGACGATGAGGAAGTCGCCGGGCATCCAGAAGCCCTCGACGGTGACGCGCTGCCCCACGACCGGCTCGGGGATGAGCTCCCCCGGTGCCGCGACATCCGCCAGGGGACGGATCTCCTCGGTCGCCCCGGGCGGCAGCGGATCCGTGTCGACGGCGCGGCTCAGCTGCCACTGCCCGAGCCACGCGAACACGCCCGCCACGAGCAGGCAGAGCAGCAGCATCCCGATCCACTGCGGACGCAGCATGACCTCGCGCAGCGTCGGCGGGAACACCGCGGGAATGTCGGCGGCAGGGGTCGCGCCGGGTGCGTCATCCGCCGGCGCGTTCGCCTCCGACGCCGGCTGCGGCTCGGGCCCGGTCATCCCGCGCTGTAAGGCGCGACCACGACCTCGACGCGCTGGAACTCCTTGAGGTCGGAGTACCCGGTGGTGGCCATCGACTTGCGCAGGGCGCCGATGAGGTTCGCCGTGCCGTCCGCGACCGGCGCGGGGCCGTACAGGATCTCCTCGAGCGAGGCGACCTGGTCGACCTTCACGCGGCGCCCGCGCGGCAGCTTGGGGTGGTGGGCTTCGGGGCCCCAGTGGAACCCCTGCCCAGGAGCATCCGTCGCCCGCGCCAGCGCGACGCCGAGCATGACGGCGTCGGCGCCCATCGCGAGCGCTTTGACGATGTCGCCCGAGGTGCCCACACCGCCGTCGGCGATGACGTGCACGTAGCGGCCGCCCGACTCGTCGAGGTAGTCGCGCCGCGCCCCGGCGACGTCGGCAACGGCCGTCGCCATCGGCGCGTGCAGTCCGAGCGTGGCGCGGGTAGTGGATGCCGCGCCCCCGCCGAAACCGACGAGCACGCCGGCCGCCCCGGTGCGCATGAGGTGCAGCGCGGCCGTGTAGGTCGCCGCGCCGCCCACGATCACCGGCACGTCGAGGTCGTAGATGAACTTCTTGAGGTTCAGCGGCTGGTCGACGGACGAGACATGCTCGGCCGACACGGTGGTGCCGCGGATCACGAACAGGTCGACGCCGGCGGCGACGACGGTCTCGTACAGCTCCTGCGTGCGCTGCGGAGTGAGCGCGCCGGCGACGGTGACGCCGGCGGCGCGGATCTCGGCCAGGCGATCGCGCACGAGTTCGGGCTTGATCGGCTCGGTGTAGAGCTCCTGCATGCGACGGGTCGCGGCGGCTTTCTCGAGGCCGGCGATCTCGGCGAGCAGCGGCGCCGGGTCGTCGTAGCGCGTCCACAGGCCCTCGAGGTCCAGCACGCCGAGTCCGCCGAGCTGTCCGAGCATGATCGCCGTCTGCGGGCTCACGACGGAGTCCATGGGGGCGCCGAGCACGGGGATGTCGAAGCTGAACGCGTCGATCGTCCAGGTGGTCGAGACGTCCTCCGGGTTGCGGGTGCGCCGCGAGGGCACGACCGCGATGTCGTCGAACGTGTACGCGCGGCGTGCGCGCTTGGCGCGGCCGAGTTCGATGTCCATGCTCACGCCCCCAGCCTACCCGCCGGGTCTCGTCCCGCCCGAAGCACCCTCGTCAGCGCTCCCGCGCGACGCGCGCCTCGTCCCACACCGGGGCATCGGCCTCGTACACACGACCGTCGCCGCCGAAGACGAGATACCGGTCGAACGACTTCGCGAGCCAGCGATCGTGCGTCACGGCGAGGACGGTGCCCTCGAACCTCGAGAGGGCGTCCTGCAGCGCCTCGGCCGAGACCAGGTCGAGGTTGTCGGTCGGTTCGTCGAGGAGCAGCAGCGTCGCACCCGAAAGCTCGAGGAGCAGGATCTGGAAGCGCGCCTGCTGGCCGCCGGAGAGGCTGTCGAACGCCTGCTCGGCCTGGCCCACGAGGCCGTAGCGATCGAGCGCCGAGCTCGCAGCATCCCTCGGCAGCCCGGCGCGCGCATCCTCGCCCCGATGGAGGATGTCGAGCAGCGTCCTGCCGGCGAACTCCGGATGCCGGTGCGTCTGCGCGAACCACCCCGGCACGACGCGTGCGCCGAGGATCGCCCGCCCGGCGTGAGCGACCGGGTCCAGTCCGGCGCCCGTCGTGGTGACGTGGCCGAGCCGGGCGTCGGGGTCGGTGCCGCCGCGCGCGAGCAGGCGCAGGAAGTGGGACTTGCCCGAGCCGTTCGAGCCGAGCACGGCGACCCGGTCGCCGAACCACACCTCGAGGTCGAAGGGCTTCATGAGTCCGGTGAGCTCGAGCTGCTCGGCGACGACCGCGCGCTTGCCGGTGCGCGCGCCCCGCAGCCGCAGCGCGAGGTCCTGCTCGGGCGGGCGCTCCTGCGGCGGCCCGACCTCCTCGAACTTGCGCAACCGCGTCTGGGCGGCACGATACCGCGACGTGAAGGAGTCGTTGGCGGTGGCCTTGACCTTCAGGGTCGCGACGAGCGCCTTCAGCTTCGCGTGCTGCTCGTCCCACCGCCGGCGCAGTTCGTCGAGGCGCAGCATCCGCTCGTCGCGGGCCCGATGGTAGGAGCGGAATCCGCCGCCGTGCACCCACGCGGTGCTGCCCGCGCCACCGGCCTCGAGCGTGACGATGCGGTCGGCGGCGCGCGCGAGCAGCTCGCGGTCGTGCGAGACGAGCAGGACGGTCTTCGAGGTCTCGCGCAGTCGCTCCTCGAGCCAGCGCTTGCCGGGAACGTCGAGGTAGTTGTCGGGTTCGTCGAGCAGCAGCACCTGATCGGGTCCGCGCAGCAGCGCCTCGAGCGCGAGCCGCTTCTGCTCGCCCCCGGACAGCGTCGTGAGCTCGCGGAACCGCGCGCGCGCGAACGGGATGCCGAGCGCGGCGATCGTGCACGTGTCCCACACCGTCTCGTACTCGTACCCGCCGGCTTCGGCGTAGTCGGCGAGCGCGCCGGCGTACCGCATCTGCGTGTCGAGGTCGTCGTGCTCGATGATCGCGGCCTCGGAGTCCTCGAGCTCGCGTGCGGCGCGGCGCACCCGATCGGGCGCGACCGAGATGAGGAGGTCGTGCACGGTCTGTCCGGCGGTGCCGTGGCCGACGAACTGGTCCATCACGCCGAGTCCGCCGTCGATCGACACGACACCGGAGAGCGGCGCGGTCTCGCCCCGGACGATCCGCAGCAGCGTGGTCTTGCCGGCGCCGTTCTGGCCGATGAGCGCGGTCGTCGACCCCTCGCCGACGCGGAACGACACCTCGTCGAGCAGAGGCCGGCCGTCGGGCAGCGCGTACGAGACGGCGGCGATGTCGATGTAGCCCACGGTCTTTCCCTGTCTGCTCCGCACGGCAAAGGCGCCGGAAGGGAGCCGACCAGACTACCTCAGCGCCGGGGACGGATGCTGCGGCTCAGGCGGCCGGCGCGGCGTACCGGCCGGACCTGATCGCGCGTTCGCGCGCCTTCGCGGCCTCGACCTCGCGGTTCTTCGGCGGCGCGACGGCCACGAGGTCGTCGAGCAGGTGCTGCGTGATGTGGGAGATCTCGTGCACCGCGCGGTCGAAGGCCTCCTGGTTCGCCTTCGACGGCTTGGTCGTCCCCGCGATCTTGCGCACGTACTGGAGCGCTGCGGCGTGGACCTCGTCGGAGGATGCGGCGGGCTCGAAGTTGTGGAGCATGTGGATGTTCCGGCACATGACCCCGACCCTACGCCGGGGCCCCCGTCGCAGGGAACGCCCCCGGGCTCACCAGCGTTCGGTGCCGCGCGGCAGAACCTCGAGGACGTGGGGCAACTCGGTCGGGAAGCAGGAACGGAAGAGCTCGGTGATCTGCGGATCCGATCCGTAGTCGTCGACGATGCGCAGGCCGATCATCGTGCTGATCAGCATCCCCTCGGCCATGAACGCGCGCGCCTCGTCGGCCTCGAGACCCATCTCGTCGCGGAAGAAGCGCCACACGGTCGCGAAGCCCTTGCGGGCGGCCGGCCCGATCATCGGGTGGCTGCCGAGCAGGTAGGCGTGCGCGAGGGTCTGATGCAGACCGCGCACCGCGAGGAGGTCAACGTACGCCTGACCGATCCGCTTGGCGGCGGCCTTCTCATCCGTGATGCCGGGCTCGCGCGGGGCATCGGTGTCGGCGAGGGCGGCGCGGAATCCCGCGATCATGCGCGCGAGCGCGTCTTCGATCGTCGCGAGGAACAGGTTCTCCTTCGACCCGAAGAGCCGCACGACGTAGGGCTGGCTCACGCCGGCGGCGCGGGCGACCTCGTCGGTCGTGGCGCCCTCGTACCCCCTAGCGCCGAAGACGGCGAGCGCGGCGACGAGGATCTGGCGACGCCGCTCGTCCGACGTCAGTCGCTTGCCCGCCTCCGCGTCCGCAGAGACGGCCTTCTCGTCCACGCTCGCTGAGGCCATGTCATGAGGTTATCAGCGAATGACTTGACTTTGTAATCATTCGATTACTACCGTGGCTTCCGCAAGTAATCATCCAATTACTACCGGAGACTCCGATGACAACCGACACCTCCCTCTCGCCGGCCACGACCGGCCGCAGGGCCCGGCCCTTCGCTCTCATCGTGGCCGCGGCATCCCTCCCGATGTTCATGGCCACGCTCGACAACCTCGTGATGACCAACGCCCTCCCGGTTCTCCATGCCCAGATGGGCGCCTCGGTCGAGGAACTGCAGTGGTTCGTCAACGCCTACACCCTCGCCTTCGCCGGTGCGATCCTGATCGCGTCGGCCCTCGGCGACCGCTTCGGCCGCCGGACCGTCTTCGCGATCGGCATCGCCGTGTTCGGCATCGGGTCGGTCCTCGCCGCGCTCAGCACCGACCCCGGGCAGCTCATCGCCGCGCGCGCCTTCCAGGGCCTCGGCGCCGCCGGCGTCATGCCCCTGTCGCTCGCACTGCTCAGCGGGGCGGTGTCACCCGCCCGGCGTCCGCTCGCGATCGGCATCTGGGGCGGCATCTCGGGCCTGGGGGTGGCCGTCGGCCCGCTCGTCGGCGGCGCGATCATGGAGGGCTGGGACTGGCAGGCCATCTTCTGGATCAACGTCCCCGTCGCGATCATCGCGATCCCGCTCGCGCTGATCGTCCTGCGCAACGATTTCGGCGCCCGCGCCCGCATCGACGTCCCCGGCGCCATCCTGGCGGCCGGAGGTGTGCTCGCCCTCGTCCACGCCATCGTTCGGGGCAACGACGACGGCTGGGATTCGTTCGGCGTGATCGCCGAGCTGATCCTCGGCGCCCTGCTCGTGGTCGCGTTCGTGCTGTGGCAGACCCGCACGTCGGCTCCCCTCGTGCCGCTGCGCCTTTTCCGCGACCGCTCGTTCTCGGTCACGAACGTGATCGGCTTCGCCTTCAGCTTCGGCACGTTCGGGTCCGTGTTCATCCTGATCCAGTACCTCCAGGTGGTGCAGGGCTCGACGCCATTCGAGGCCGCCGTGCAGACGACGCCGTGGACCCTCGCGCCGATGTTCGTGGCACCGATCGCGGGCCTGATCGCGCCCCGGGTCGGCACGCGTGCGCTCATGGTCACCGGACTCGCCCTGCAGGCTGCCGCGCTCGGCTGGATCGCCGCGATCATGGCGCCCGACACTCCGTACGCGAGCCTGATCGCACCCTTCCTGATGGCGGGGATCGGCATGGCGCTCGTCTTCGCCCCGTCGGCGACGGCGCTGCTGGCCACCCTCGGGCTCATCGACCACGCCAAGGCATCGGGCGTGAACTCGACCGTCCGCGAACTGGGCGTGGCGCTGGGCACGGCGGTCATGACGGCGATCTTCGTCGGAGCGGGCGGCGCCCTCACCGCCGACCTCTACGTCGAGGCCGCACGACCCGCGGTGTTCACGGGTGCGGCAGTGCTGCTGGCGGCGACGTTCGTGGCTCTGCTCCTGCCCGCCGGCAGGTCGGCGAAGGAGACGGATGCCGCCTCCCCCGCCGGAGCCGAAGCGCCCGCCGAGTTGCAGCCGATCGCCTGAGACCCACTCGCCAAGACACGCCGTCTCCCGCGCTCAGGGGACGGCGTGTCTTGGTGACTCGACGGTGATCACGGGCGCGCTCGGCCGGTGGTGGGGGCGTGTTCAGTCCGATTTGCCGTGCAGCACGCGCGTGAAGACGCCGTCCAGCACGAACAGCAGGAACGCGGCCGAGCCGATGAACGGGGCGAGCACCACCACGACGCCGGCGATGATGAGGGCGCTCAGCGATGATCGGCCGTAGGCCGCGGCATCCGCCGCCGTCAGGTCGGGAAGCATCACGTCGCGCCTGCTCACCGCCCACTGCCACTGGAGCCAGCTGAACAGGATCGCGAGGAAGAAGGTGACCGGCATCGCGAGCCGCGCGGCGAGGAACGCGGAGTACTCGGTCGTGAGGTTCGTGGCGAACGGCACGAGGACGACGAAGAGCAGCCGGCCGTTGTTCAGCCAGACCATCGTCGTGTCCACGCGGGCGACGTGCTCGAACTGCTGCACGTGCACCATCCACAGCAGACACAGCAGCACGAAGCTGAGTGCGAAGTTGAGGAAGAGGTACCCCATATCGCCCAGTGCGGACCACATCTGGGTGTCGGTGGACACGTCGCCGAGGTCGTGGGTCGTCAGGTCGAGCACGAGCAGCGTCGCCGCGATGGCGAACACGCCGTCGGTGAAGGCCTCGAGGCGTGTGGTTCGCAGAGTCGCGGCCGGATGCCGCCGCTGCCGGATCATGAGCACAGCGTAACCACCCGCCGTCGCGGGCCGCACGACTGGGAGGATGGGCGCATGAGCGGCAGGGAATCGCGATCGGCGTTCGTGGTCGTCGGCGGCGGGGCGATGGGCCTGGCGGCGACGTGGCAGCTCGCGCGGGCGGGGCACGAGGTGACGCTGCTCGAGCGCTTCGAACGCGGACACCCGCTGGGCGCCTCGCATGGCGCGACCCGCAACTTCAACAATGCGTACGGCGAGGACCACTACCTCGACCTGCTGCAGGCGGCGCGCGCGGGATGGGACGACCTCGCCCGCGCGACCGGCGAACCGCTGCTCCGACTGCACGGCCTCGTGACGCACGGGGACGACGCGACGGTGGGCCACGTGC
This sequence comes from Microbacterium sp. SSM24, assembly GCF_025989145.1. NCBI lineage: Bacteria > Bacillati > Actinomycetota > Actinomycetes > Micrococcales > Microbacteriaceae > Microbacterium > Microbacterium sp. SSM24. The sequence goes on from NZ_JAPDNQ010000001.1 coordinate 618,766, forward strand.
ACGCGGCGCTGACCGAGCGCGGCGAGCGCGCGGACGTGATGAGCGCGGCCGAGGCGCGCACGCGCTGGACGGGCATGCGGTTCGACGGCGACGTGCTCTTCACCCCCGAGGCCGGGGTGGTGAGAGCGGATGCCGCGCTCGAGGCCCTCGAACGCGCGGCGCGCGCGGCCGGCGCCGACATCCGGTTCGGTCACGCGGTGCTCGGGATCGAGGAGACCGGCGAGGGAGTCCGCATCGCCGTCGACGCCGGCGGCGAGCGCTACGACCTGGGAGCGGACACCGTCGTCGTCGCGGCCGGGGCGTGGACGACCGCGCTCGTCGGAGGCGCGCTGCCCCTGCCGCGGCTCACCGTCACCGAGGAGAGCCCCGCGCATTTCCGGCCACGGAGCGACCTCGACGTGTGGCCGTCGTTCAACCACCTCGTGAGCGGCGACGCGCCCGGGCATGCCCCGAACCCGGGGCACGTGTACGGGATGCCGACACCGGGCGAGGGCGTCAAGGTCGGCCTGCACCATGTCGGCGCGGTCGTCGACCCCGACCGCCGCACGCTCCGCCCGGTGCCGGAGCTCGCCGCACGCCTGCACGACTACGTCGCCGAGTGGTTCCCCGGCCTCGATCCCGATTCCGCCGCACCGATCAGCTGCACCTACACGTCGACGGAGTCCGAGGACTTCGTCCTCGATCGGCGCGGGCGGATCGTCGTCGGCGCCGGCTTCTCCGGCCACGGGTTCAAGTTCACCCCCGCGGTCGGCGCCGTGCTCGCCGCGCTCGCGACCGACGACGCCGCGCACGCAGCGGCGCCGTTCCGGCTGCTCGGGTGACGAGCGCGCGGATGCTCACGCCGGGACGGATGCCGCGGCATCCGCTCGCTCGTCAGCGCTTGTAGTTCGGCGCCTCGACCACGATCTGCACGTCGTGCGGGTGGGACTCCTTGAGCCCGGCCGCCGTGATGCGCACGAACTTGCCCTTGGCCTTGAGCTCCTCGATCGTGCGCGCACCGACGTAGAACATCGACTGCCGGAGGCCGCCGACGAGCTGGTAGGCCACTGCCGACACGGGACCGCGGTAGGCCACCTGACCCTCGATGCCCTCGGGGATCAGCTTGTCGTCGCTGGGCACGTCGGCCTGGAAGTAGCGGTCCTTCGAGTAGGAGGTCTTCTTGCCACGGGTCTGCAGCGCACCGAGCGAACCCATGCCGCGGTACTGCTTGAACTGCTTGCCGCCCTGGAAGACGATCTCGCCCGGCGACTCGTCGGTGCCCGCGAGGAGGGAGCCGAGCATGACGGTGTCGGCGCCGGCGACGAGCGCCTTCGCGATGTCGCCCGAGTACTGGAGGCCGCCGTCGGCGATGACCGGGACTCCGGCCTCGCGCGCCGCGAGATACGCCTCGTAGACCGCGGTCACCTGAGGAACGCCGACACCGGCGACGACACGGGTGGTGCAGATCGAGCCCGGGCCCACGCCGACCTTGACGGCATCCACACCGGCATCGATGAGAGCCTGCGCGCCCTCGCGCGTGGCGACGTTGCCGCCGATCACGTCGATGTGCGCGAACGTCGCGTCGGCCTTCAGGCGGCGCACGATGTCGATCACGCCGGCCGACTGGCCGTTCGCGGTGTCGACCACGAGCACGTCGACACCGGCGTCGCGCAGCGCCTCGGCGCGCTGCCACGCGTCGCCGAAGAAGCCGATGGCGGCGCCGACACGGAGACGGCCCTGCTCGTCCTTCGTGGCGAGCGGGTACTTCTCGCTCTTGTCGAAGTCCTTGATCGTGATGAGTCCGGCGAGCTTGCCGTCGTCGTCGATGAGCGGAAGCTTCTCGACGCGGTGCTGCGCGAACAGCGAGATGACCTCGCCGGCGCTGATGCCGACGCGGCCGGTCACCAGGCCGTCGGTCGTCATCACGTCGCGCACCTTGGTGCTCTGGCGCTCGAAGCCCGACACGAAGCGCATGTCGCGGTTGGTGACGATGCCGACGAGGCGGCCGTCGTCGTCGATGACGGGCAGACCCGAGATGCGGTAGGTGGCACAGAGGTCGTCGACCTCTTCGATCGTCGCGTCGGGCGTCGTCGTGATCGGATCGGTGATCATGCCCGACTCGCTGCGCTTGACGCGGTCGACCATCGACGCCTGCTCCTCGATGGACAGATTTCGGTGGATGATTCCCAGCCCGCCCTCGCGCGCCACGGCGATCGCCATGCGCGACTCGGTGACGGTGTCCATCGCGCTGGACACCAGCGGAGTCGCGACCGTGATGCGGCGTGTGACGCGCGAGGAGGTATCGGCCTCACTCGGGATCACATCCGTGTGGCCGGGCAGCAGCAGCACGTCGTCGTACGTCAGTCCGACGAAACCGAAGGGGTCGTTGTGCTCCATGTGTTCTCCTGCGCTCGCGGCGCGCTTCTCGGGGTGGACGACGACGGCCGGTGCGCGGGAACGCTCCGTACTCGATTCTAAGCGCCGCGCGGCCCGGTTTGTTCCCGCGGCGGGAAGGCTGCCGGAGGGCCCGGCGAGACCGCCGCGACTTCCTTCGTCACATTCCGATTCGATTGCCGTGCCTGGGGATAAGTAGTCGAAACACCGCGGACACATTACAGTCGTACCGTCGTTCATCACGGCCGATGCGACCCGACTGACATCGGTGCGTGTGGTGCCGCCGACTGGAGGTTCTGTGGGTCCTACGACTGTGATCGCGAGGAGATACGCCCGATGGGCGGTCGTCCTCGTCGGAGTGCTGATGGCTGCAGCGATGGTGCTGATGGCCTCGCCGACCGGTGCACATGCGGCTGCGACCGCACCGGACACCCCAGGGGGTGATCAAGAACAGACCGAGTTCTACTTCGGTGGTCTCATCCAGAACGAGGGAGAGCCCGTTCCGGACGTCGTCATCATGGTCGAAGGCAACGGCTTCGAAGCCGAGACGGTGACGGACGCCGACGGCAAGTGGCGTCTGTACGTGCCCGAGAAGGAGGAGTACGTCCTCATCGTCGACGAGTCCACGCTGCCCGATGGAGTCATCGTCGACCCGGCGCAGCTGCCCGAGGGCATCCAGCCCAAGCAGGGCACGACAGCCTCGTTCGACGTGGCCTTCGGCGCGACTGGGACGAAGATCGTGAACCTCTTCCTCGGCGAGGGTGAGCGCGTGACGACGTCGTTCTGGGACCAGTTCGCCGAACGCCTCATCAGCGGCATCAACTTCGGCCTGCTGCTGGCGCTCGCCGCGGTCGGCGTCTCGCTGATCTTCGGCACGACCGGCCTCACCAACTTCGCGCACGCGGAGATGCTGACCTTCGGCGCGATCGTCGCGCTGGTGTTCGGCGTGAACTTCGCACTGCCGATGTGGATCGTGATCCCGATCGTCGTCGTGTTCGGCGCGGCGTTCGGGTGGACGCTCGACGCGGGACTGTGGAAACCGCTGCGTCGACGCGGCCTCGGTCTCGTCCAGCTCATGATCGTGAGCATCGGCCTGTCGCTGGCGATCCGGTACACGTACCAGTTCTTCATCGGCGGGGCCACGTACCAGCTGCCCGGCGCCGGAGCATCCCGTGACATCGTCATCGGACCGATCGCGGTCTCGTGGATCGACCTCGTGTCGATGGGGATCTCGATCGTGCTGCTTCTCGCCGTCGCCTACTGGCTGCTGCGCACCCGCATCGGCAAGGCGACGCGCGCCATCTCCGACAATCCGGGCCTTGCTGCGGCATCCGGCATCAACGTCGACCGCGTGATCCGCATCGTGTGGATCCTCTCGGCGGCGCTCGCCGCGGTGGCCGGCGTGCTGTGGGCCTACTTCCGCCCCGGGGTGAAGTGGGACATGGGCGTACAGGTCCTGCTGCTGATCTTCGCCGCGGTCACCCTCGGTGGCCTCGGCACGGCGTTCGGAGCCCTCATCGGCTCGCTGATCGTCGGCATCCTGGTCGAGCTCTCGACCCTGCTGGGCATCCCGCCGGACATGAAGTACGTCGGCGCGCTCGCGGTGCTCATCATCATCCTCCTGGTGAGGCCACAAGGCCTGCTGGGTCGCAAAGAGAGGCTGGGCTAGGCCATGGATTGGGGACAGATTCTCAACAACACGGCTTACTGGCTGTTCAGTCCCGAGACGATCGCGTACGCCCTCGCGGCGACCGGTCTCGCGGTGCACTTCGGCTACGCGGGCCTGCTCAACTTCGGTATGGCCGGCTTCATGGCGCTCGGCGCCTATGGCTACGCGATCTCGATCCTCACGTTCGGGTGGCCGTGGTGGGTGGGCATCATCGTCGGATGCCTCGCCGCGGTGGTCTTCGCGATCATCCTCGGTATCCCGACACTGCGCCTTCGCGCCGACTATCTCGCCATCGTGACCATCGCGGCGGCCGAGATCATCCGCCTGGCGCTGACGACGCAGCTCTTCGACGAGTGGACGAACTCGGCCGACGGACTGGGCGGGTACCACGCCGGATTCCGAGCCGCCAATCCGTTCCCCGAGGGGACCTATGGATTCGGCCCGTGGACGTGGACGGCCGATCAGCTGTGGGTGCGCGTATTCGGCATCATCCTGCTGGCGATCGCCGTCTACCTCGTGTGGGCACTGATGCGCAGCCCGTGGGGCCGTGTGCTCAAGGGCATCCGTGAAGACGAGGATGCCGTGCGCTCGCTCGGCAAGAACGTCTTCGCCTACAAGATGCAGGCGCTGATCATCGGTGGTGTCTTCGGTGCGCTGGGCGGCGTGGTCTTCGCGCTCCCGTCGGCCGTGGTGCCCGCGACCTACACGACCTCGCTCACGTTCTTCATCTGGACGATTCTGCTGCTCGGCGGTGCGGCGACCGTGTTCGGTCCCGTCGTCGGCTCGGTGATCTTCTGGGTGATCATGGGCTTCCTCGGGAACGTGCTCCCGGCGCTGGCGAACTCGGGCATCCTGCCCATCTCGTCGGTGCAGGCGGGCACGCTCCGCTTCATCCTCGTGGGTGTCGCGCTCATGCTGATCGTGATCTTCCGCCCGCAGGGCATCTTCGGCAACAAGAGGGAGCTGACCTTTGTCAAGTAACAGCACTCCCGAGTCCGCGGCCGGCGGCGTCACGCCGCCGGCGGCCGGCTCGACGCCCACCGGCGCGGTCACGACCGCGACCGGCAGCATCCGTCGCCCCAAGACGACCGGACTCGCGAAGGGCGATTCCGTACCCGGTGTCGCCAAGAACGACCCGATCATGGTGATCGACAACGTCACCCGGCGCTTCGGCGGTCTCACGGCCGTCGACGTGGAGCACCTCGAGATCCCCCGCGGTGCGATCACGGCCCTCATCGGCCCCAACGGCGCGGGGAAGACGACCCTGTTCAACCTGCTGTGCGGCTTCGACAAGCCGAACTCGGGCACGTGGTCGTTCGACGGGAAGAACCTCTCGGGGATCCCGTCGTTCAAGGTCGCCCGCATGGGCCAGGTCCGCACGTTCCAGCTCACCAAGGCGCTCTCGCTCCTCACCGTGCTCGAGAACATGAAGCTCGGCGCGACGGCGCAGAAGGGCGAGCGCCTCTGGTCGAGCATCATCCCGGCCGTGTGGCGCAAGCAGGACGACGCGAACGAAGAGAAGGCCATGGACCTCCTCGCGCGGTTCAAGCTCGACGCGAAGGCCGACGACTATGCCGCTTCGCTCTCGGGTGGGCAGCGCAAGCTGCTCGAGATGGCCCGCGCTCTCATGAGCGACCCGACGCTCGTCATGCTCGACGAGCCCATGGCCGGTGTGAACCCGGCACTGACCGAGTCGCTCCTCGACCACATCCTCGATCTGAAGGACCTCGGCATGACCGTGCTCTTCGTCGAGCACGACATGCACATGGTCCGCCACATCGCGGACTGGGTCGTCGTGATGGCCGAGGGCCGCGTCGTCGCGGAGGGTCCGCCCGAGACGGTGATGCAGGACAAGGCCGTGATCGACGCCTACCTCGGCAGCCACCAGGACGTCGACCTCGGCGTGGTGACCGGCCGCGTGGCGGGCGAGCTCGACACCGCCGCCGTCGAACTGCTGGAGGAGATCAAAGAGGCCGAAGAGGCTGCGATCGCCGAAGCCGAGGAGGAGAACAAGTGACCGACGCTTCGAACGCCGCGGCCGTTCCGGCGGACGCGGGTGCGCCTTCGGGCAGCGCCCGCACGCCCGGTTCCGCCGTTCCCGCCGCCGACGCCGCGCGCGTGGAGGGGATGAGGACCGACGAGGTCGTCGTCGAGGTCAACGACCTCTACGCCGGTTACCTTCCGGGCATCAACATCATCAACGGCGCCAACCTCGTCGCGCACAAGGGTGAGCTGATCGGCATCATCGGGCCCAACGGCGCGGGCAAGTCGACGCTGCTGAAGTCGATCTTCGGCATGGTCAAGGTGCGCTCCGGCGAGATCAACGTCAACGGCGACAGCGTCATCGGGCTCAAGTCCGACAGGCTCGTCAGCAAGGGCGTCGGGTTCGTTCCGCAGACGAACAACGTGTTCCCCTCGCTCACCATCGAGGAGAACCTGCAGATGGGCCTGTACCAGGCTCCCAAGCAGTACGCCGAGCGCCTCGACTTCGTGACGAGCATCTTCGCCGAGCTGGGCAAGCGCCTCAAGCAGCGCGCGGGCTCGCTCTCGGGCGGCGAGCGCCAGATGGTGGCGATGTCGCGGGCGCTCATGATGGACCCGGCCGTGCTGCTCCTCGACGAGCCGTCGGCGGGCCTGTCGCCCGTGCGTCAGGACGACGCGTTCATCCGCGTCTCCGACATCAACAAGGCGGGCGTCACGACGATCATGGTCGAGCAGAACGCCCGTCGCTGCCTGCAGATCTGCGACCGCGGCTACGTCCTCGATCAGGGCCGCGACGCCTACCACGGCACCGGCCGCGACCTGCTCAACGATCCGAAGGTCATCGGCCTCTACCTGGGCACCCTCGGCGCCGAGGGCTGACCCGCACCGGCACGACGAAGGGGGCGGATGCTGCGGCATCCGCCCCCTTCCGTCGTGCACCGGCTTTCGCCCAGCGCGAACCCCCAGCCGCCGTGGGGCCTGATGGCGCACACTGAAGCCATGTGGAGCTTCGTGAGGGCAGTCAAGGACCGCGAGCATCGGCTGGCGCCGATGACCTGGATCGCGGGGGCCGCGGCGATCGTCTACGCCGTGGCACCGATCGACCTGATCCCGGAGCTGTTCTTCGGCCCACTCGGACTCGCCGACGACGTCGGCGTCTGGGGGATCGCCGCCGTCCTCATCGCGCGCGAGCACGCGCGCTGGCGCAGCGGGCTCACCGCGAAGTAGCCGACCGCGAACGCACACGGAAAGGGCCCCGGATCGCTCCGGGGCCCTTCCTTGCGAATCGGATCAGCCGATGCGCGTGTTCAGGTTGTCGGGTCCGTACTGGAAGACACCGATGGTGGCCTCCGTCGGGTCGCCGTTCTCGTCGAACGTGACCGGGCCCGAGTGGCCGTCGTAGTCAGCGACGCCGCCACCGAGGATGATCTCGGCGCAGGCCGCGTAGGTGTCGCACTTCTCACCGTCGCCCGAGCCGCCGGAGACTTCCTGCAGCTTGCCGGCCACGTCGGCCGCGTCGGTCGAGTTGGCCGCGAGCGAAGCGAGCGCGAGCAGGATGACCGCGTCGTAGGACTCGTTGGCGTACGAGAAGTCGGTCAGCTCGGGGTTGCCCTCGCCGGTCCACCACTCGTTGAGCTCGTCCTGGAAGCCGGCGTCGGCCTCGAGCGGGCCGGCGGGCGTGGTGCCCTTCGCGCCTTCCATGCTCGAACCGGCGGGCCACTTCTCGTCAGCACCGAAGTTCTTCAGGTTGCCGTCGACGAGGTACAGCTGGTCGGCGGGGTAGCCCGCGGCCAGCAGCGCCGGACCGATCGTGTAGATCTCGTCGAACGTGATGAGCACGATGGCGTCGGGGTTCGAAGCCATCAGCGCGCTGATCTGCGCGTCGAACGAGGTGTCGCCCGTGTTGTAGGACTGCTCCTCGACGATCGTGCCGCCCGCGCCGGTGAAGGTCTCCTGGAAGACCTCGTTCAGGCCGGTGCCGTACGAGTCGTTGAGGTACAGGACCGCGACGTTCTCGTGTCCGTCTTCGGCGACCAGGTTGCCGAGGACCTCACCCTGGAGGGTGTCGGACGGAGCGGTGCGCCAGTACAGGCCGTCGTCGTCCCACGACGTGAAGTCGAGCGAAGTGTTGGCCGGCGAGAAGACGATGATGCCCGCCGCGACGGCGTCGTCGAGGAACAGCTTCGTCACACCCGACGACGCGGCGCCGATGGCAGCCGTGACACCCTCGGAGATGAGGGTCTGGATGGTCGTCGCGTACGCCTTGTTGTCGGTGTCACCCGAGTCGCCCCACACGATGTCGTCGATCGTGAGGCCCGTGTCGGCTGCCGAGTCGTTGACGTGCTGCGCGGCGAGGCCGACACCGGCCTCCTCGGGCGGTCCGAGGAACGACAGGTTTCCGGTCTGCGGCAGGATCGTGCCGATCTTGAGGGTGAGGTCGCGCTCCTCGGTGGGAGGGGCGCTGGTCTCGCCGCCCGATCCCCCGCCGGCGCAGCCGGCGAGGACGAGGGCGCTGGCGCCGGCGAGCGCAACGACGCCTGCGAAGGCGGACTTGCGCGAGCGGGTGAAGACGCTCATGTTGCTCCTTGCTGTGATGAAAAGACGGGTGCGGCGTCGGGAGCCGACCCAGTGTCCCTAACCTAACCATGCGGAGCGCCGCGCAATGTTGCCTTTCGTTAACGATGTGTAACGCGTTGAGCTCGGTTTTCGCAGGCCCCGAACGGGTGCTCCTGCGCACCTCGGACGGGGAATACCCCAGCCGGGTATAGGGTTGATCATTGCGTACCCCTCGGGGGTATCCCTCGACTCTCCAATGAAAGGCACGACGATGACGCAGACGACCGAATACAAGGTGACGGGCATGAGCTGCGGACACTGCGAGGCCTCCGTCCGCGGCGAGGTCTCCAAGATCTCCGGGGTCGACGCGATCACGGTCGATGCGAAGACCGGCTCGCTCATCGTGGGTTCGACGCAGCCGCTCTCCGATGCCGACGTGCTCGCCGCCGTCGACGAGGCCGGCTACGAGGCGGTCCGCGTCTGATGGACGCCGCAGCGCTGCCGGGCGGTCGCATCGAACTCGAGATCGGCGGCATGACGTGCGCGTCGTGCGCGGTGCGGATCGAGAAGCGGCTCAACCGGATCGACGGGGTCGAGGCATCCGTCAACTACGCCACCGAGAAGGCCACGATCACCGCATCCGCGGACGTCGACCCGGGCGACCTGATCGCCGAGGTCGAGAAGACGGGATACACGGCGGCGCTCCCCCAGCCTCCGGAGCCGGCGCGCGACGCGCACGATCACGGATCGAGCGACAGCGAGCTCACCGGGCTGCGTCAGCGCCTCATCGGCTCGATCGTGCTGTCCGTGCCGGTGATCCTGCTCGCGATGATCCCGGCGCTGCAGTTCACCTACTGGCAGTGGGCATCGCTGGCTCTCGCCGCGCCCGTGGTCGTGTGGGGGGCGTGGCCGTTCCACCGCGCCGCATGGATCAATCTGCGGCACGGCGCCGCGACCATGGACACGCTCATCTCGCTGGGCGTCTCGGCCGCGTTCCTCTGGTCGCTCTACGCGCTCTTCTTCGGCCACGCCGGCATGCCCGGCATGACCCACGCCTTCGAGTGGTCCGTGCAGCCGAGCGACGGCGCCGGCGACATCTACCTCGAGGTCGCTGCGGGCGTCACGATGTTCGTGCTCGCCGGGCGCTACTTCGAGGTGCGGTCCAAGCGTCGTGCGGGCGCCGCGCTGCGCGCGCTCCTCGAGATCGGGGCGAAGGATGCCGCGGTCCTGCGCCCGGGCGCGGACGGCCAGGACGTCGAGACCCGCGTGGCGATCGCCGACCTGCGCGCCGGCGACAGGTTCGTCGTGCGGCCGGGTGAGAAGATCGCGACCGACGGGGTCGTCGTGTCGGGCACCTCGGCGGTGGACGCGTCGATGGTCACGGGCGAGTCCGTGCCGGTCGAGGTCGGACCCGACGACGCGGTGATCGGTGCGACCGTCAATGCGGGCGGACGGCTCGTCGTGCGCGCCACGCGCGTGGGCGACGCCACGCAGCTCGCGCAGATGGCTCGGCTCGTCGAGCAGGCGCAGTCCGGCAAGGCCGATGTGCAGCGCCTCGCGGACCGCATCTCGGGGATCTTCGTGCCGATCGTGCTGCTGATCTCGCTGGGCACGCTGGTCGCATGGCTCGCCCTCGGCTTCGACCCCGCGATGGCGTTCACGGCCGCCGTCGCCGTGCTGATCATCGCGTGCCCCTGCGCGCTGGGTCTTGCCACCCCGACGGCGCTGCTGGTCGGCACCGGCCGCGGCGCGCAGCTCGGCATCCTCATCAAGGGTCCCGAGGTGCTCGAGTCCACGCGCACCGTCGACACGGTCGTTCTGGACAAGACCGGGACGGTCACGACCGGGCGCATGGAGCTCGTCGAGACGAGGGTCGCCCCCGGTACCGATCGTGCGGAGCTGCTGCGTCTCGCGGGCGCCCTGGAGCACGCGTCGGAGCATCCGATCGCCCAGGCCGTCGCGCGCGGCGCCGCGCGCGAGGTGGGAACGCTTCCCGTGCCCGAGTCCTTCGAGAACCTGCCCGGACGCGGCGTATCGGGCGTGGTCGACGGTCATGCCGTCATCGTGGGGCGCGCGTCACTCCTGGCCGATTGGGCTCTGCACCTTCCGACCGACCTGGCGGCTGTGAAGCGTGACGCCGAACGCGCGGGCAGCACGGCGGTCCTCGTCGCGTGGGACGGAGAGGTGCGCGGCGTGCTCGTCGTGGCCGATCAGGTCAAGCCGACGAGTGCCGAGGCGATCGCGCAGCTGCGCGGCCTCGGGCTGCGCACGATCCTGCTCACCGGTGACGCGGAGGCCGTCGCGCGCACCGTCGCCGACGCGGTGGGAATCGACGAGGTCGTCGCCGAGGTGCTCCCGCAGGACAAGGTGGCCGTGGTCGCCCGCCTGCAGAGCGAGGGGCGCGTCGTGGCGATGGTCGGCGACGGTGTCAACGACGCAGCGGCTCTTGCGCAGGCCGATCTCGGCCTCGCGATGGGTACGGGAACGGATGCCGCGATCGAGGCATCCGACATCACCCTGGTCCGCGGCGACCTCCGCAGCGCTGCCGACGCGATCCGGCTGTCTCGGGCGACGCTCGGCACGATCAAGGTGAACCTCTTCTGGGCCTTCGCCTACAACGTGGCCGCGATCCCGCTCGCCGCTCTGGGTCTGCTCAATCCGATGATCGCGGGGGCGGCGATGGCGCTGTCGAGTGTCTTCGTGGTGGGAAACAGCCTGCGCCTGCGGTCCTTCCGCGGCCGCTCCGGCGCCGGCGCGCCGTCCGGCCCCGCACATCGGCCCGCGCCCGTTGCACACAATGAACATGTTTCACGATGAGGACACGGCAATGAGCGAATCGACCATGACCGCGATGACCGACACGGAGCCCTCGGCAGAGCACAGCCACCACGGCTACATCACCGACAAGGACAAGTACCTCAACCGCCTCAAGCGGATCGAGGGGCAGGCACGCGGCATCCACAAGATGGTCGAGGACGAGAAGTACTGCATCGACATCCTCACCCAGATCAGCGCGCTCACCAGTGCACTCGAGGCCGTGGCCGTGGGGCTCCTCGACGATCACCTTCGCCACTGCGTGGTGGATGCGGCGCGCCTGGGCGGACCCGAGGCCGACGCGAAGATCAGCGAGGCGACGCGGGCGATCGCACGCCTCGTGCGCTGACGCGACCGCTCCGCCGCCGCCCCGCGCGAGCCGCTTCCCTCCGCCCCCCCGGCAGATCCCCAACGCAGGAGATCTCCGGAGCACAGGAGGGTTCACCGAGGAACATCCTGCTTTCGGGAGATCTCCTGCTTTCGGGAGATCTCCTGGGCGGACGATGCCTGCCCTGGGGGCCATGCCGGCCCCGGATGCCACGGACGCCGGCCCGCGGACGCCGGCCTGTGCCTCAGGCCGCGGCGCGCACGCGGCGCGCGTGGACGACGGAGTCGACGGTCAGGATGATGAGCGCCACCCACACCAGGCCGAATCCGATCCATCGCTCCAGCGGCATCGGCTCCTGCAGCAGCCACACGCCGATGATGAACTGCAGGACCGGTGCGACGAACTGCAGCAGACCGATCACGGTCAGCGACGTGCGGCGCGCGCCGGCGGCGAAGAAGAGGAGCGGGATCGCGGTGACCACGCCGACGAGACTCAGCAGCACGGTGTGCAGGGTCCCCTCGGCGCCGAAGACGATCCCCGTCGTCGCGTTCACGACGATGAGGATCACGGTGGCGACCGGGACCAGCCACATCGACTCGAGCGTCAGGCCGCTCACGGCGTCGACGGAGGGGCCGACGCGCTTCTTGACCAGGCCGTAGAGGCTGAAGGTCGCCGCGAGGGTGAGGGCGATCCACGGGACCGAACCGTAGCCGACGATGATGACGAGCACCGCGAGCGCAGCGATCCCGATCGCGACCCACTGCGTGACGCGCAGGCGCTCGTGCAGCACGAGGACCGCGAGGAGCACCGTCGCGATCGGGTTGATGAAGTACCCCAGGCTCGTCTCGATCACGTGACCGGTCAGAGCGCCCAGGATGAAGACCTGCCAGTTGATGTAGATGAGCCCGCCGGCGAGGGCGGTGAGGCCGAGCAGCCGCGGCTGGCGGAAGATCGCGCCGATGCGCGACCACGACCGCGTGACGGCGATCAGCAGGACGCAGAAGACCAGCGAGAGCAGGATCCGCCACGCGACGAGCTCGAACGGCCCGATCGGCATCAGCAGGAGGAAGTACAGCGGGAGAAAGCCCCACAGCAGGTAGGCCGTGAAGGCGTAGATGCCGCCGAGCGTGTGCTCGCGAGCCGAATCCTTGCCTTCGGCCGGAGCCCCCGGAACGATGCCGATGCCGGCGGTGGCGGTCGCGCATGCTCCGAGTTCGGTCAGATCCTCGCTCTGCTCGGACGCGGACGACGCTTCAGGACTCACCGCTCCAGCCTAGGACCGCTCGCAGGACGCCGGCACGGCGCGACCACCGCGAACTGCCGTCGAACGTGCGATCCCTGCCACATCGAACGCGGAGAGGGCCGGATGCCGAAGCATCCGACCCTCTCGGAACGCGGTGTGCGCGAGAATCAGCGAACGACGACCGCCAGGACGTCGCGAGCCGACAGCACGAGGAACTCGTCTGCGCCGAACTTCACCTCGGTGCCGCCGTACTTGCTGTAGAGCACGCGGTCGCCGACGGAGACGTCGAGCGGAACACGGTTGCCGTTGTCGTCGATGCGACCGGGGCCGACCGCCACGACCTCGCCCTCCTGGGGCTTCTCCTTGGCGGTGTCGGGGATGACCAGGCCACTCGCGGTGGTCTGCTCGGCCTCGACCTGCTTGATGACGATGCGGTCCTCGAGCGGCTTGATGGAAACCGACACGGTCTACCTCTTCTTTCCTTGAGACTGAAGACTCGTTAGCACTCTGGTGTGGAGAGTGCTGATCACAAGTCTAGGGATGCGCTGGCACTCACGCAACGTGAGTGCCAGCCGCGTGACGTCGTGTGGCGGACGTAGGCTGGGCCGGTGGAGATGGCCGAGCTGACCGCACTGCTGACGCCCGAGGGCCTGCGGCTGCTCGATGCGCTCCCGGCGATCGATTCGGCCGCCGATGTCGCGCGCACCGTCTCACGGCTGCGCAAGGACGGCCACTCCCCCGATCTCGTTTCGGCGGTCGTCACGCAGTCGCGGCTGCGCGCGCGTGCCGAGACGAAGTTCGGTCCCTTCGCGCAGCGGATGCTGTTCACCCGGGCGGGTCTGGAGCAGGCGACCCGTCTGGCGATCGCCGCCCGTCACGCGGGTCGGTTCCGCGACGCGGGGCTCAGCCGGGTCGCCGACCTCGGATGCGGGATCGGCGGCGACGCTCTCGGCCTCGCGGGACTGGGCATCGCCGTGACCGCCGTCGACGCCGACGAGGTGACCGCGGCGATCGCGGCGTACAACCTCGCACCGTTCGGCGCCGCGGCCGACGTGCGGCACGGCACGGCCGAGACGGCTGATCTGACGGACGTCGACGGCGTATGGCTCGATCCCGCTCGCCGCACCGCCGGGCACACCGAGACGACTCGTACACGACCCGAGGACTGGTCGCCCTCGCTCGACTGGACGTTCGAGCTCGGGCGCCGCCTGCCCGCCGGGATCAAGCTCGGGCCCGGCCTGGACCGCGAACTCATCCCCGACGAGTTCGAGGCGCAGTGGGTGAGCGCCGACGGCTCGACCGTCGAGCTGGTGCTGTGGTCGGGACCGCTCGCACGGGAGGGTGCGCGGCGGGCGGCACTCGTGATCCGCGGTGACGAGGCGCACGAGCTCACGGCCCCCGCCGATTCGGCGGATGAACCGGTCCGAGAACTCGGCGCGTACCTCCACGAGCCCGACGGAGCGGTGATCCGCGCTCGGCTGATCGGCGACGTGGCCCGCTCGCTCGACGCCGGCATGCTCGACGAGCACATCGCCTACCTCACCTCGGATGCAGCGCTCACGAGCCCGTTCGTGTCGTCGTTCCGTGTGCGCGAGGCGATGCCGGCGAAGGTGCCCGCGATCAACGCGGCGCTGCGCCGTCATGGGATCGGGCGCCTCGAGATCAAGAAGCGCGGGGTCGACGTCGATCCGGCGCAGTTCCGTCGCAAGCTCCAGCTGCGCGGAGACGCCGAGGCGACGCTCCTGCTCGCGCGCGTCGGCTCGGGCAGGATCGCGGTGCTCGCCGACCGGGTCAGCCGCCGGCCGTGATGCGCCCGGCTGCGTAGAGGAGCCACCCGGCGCTGTACAGAATCGAGACGACGCCGATCACGAGCGCCCACACGGCGATCGCCCGGCTCTCGAGCGGCCGACGCAGCGCGAGGATGGCGGAGACGACTCCGACCAGGCCGATCGGGAAGCCCCAGCCGACGAACATCGACACGATCAGCCCGCCGATCGAGAACACGAGCGCCCACGCGGCGAGTCCGCGCTGCGGCGGCTCGGGCTCGGGCAGCGCCCACTGCGCCACGACCGGAGGCGCATCCTCTTCGGTGCCGGGCTCGGCGGGCGCGGACTGCTTCGTCACGGCCACGGGTGCGGTCGGCAGGCGCAGGTATCCGCCGCGGTGGGCGCCGGGGAGTACGGATGCCTCGTCCGCGACGCTGACGTCGGCCGAGGGCGGCTCGACGGCGGGGCGGGAGGGATCGTGCGCGGGAGGCTTGGTCACCGGAGGCTCCGGCGTCGCCTCGGCTCCCTCGTCGGCGGGGACAGGCATCCGCTCGCCCCCGCTCATGCGACGTCCTCGGCGACCTGGATCTCGGTGACGGGGAGCGTCGAGTCGGCGCCGAATCGCAGGGTCGACGGCGGACGCCCCGACATGATGAGCTCGGCGGCGAGCGCCGCGATCATCGCGCCGTTGTCGGTGCAGAGCGAGAGGGGCGGGATGCGCACGGTCACGCCCTCCGCGGCAGCACGCTCGAGAGCGACCTCGCGCAGCCGTCTGTTCGCGATGACGCCACCGCCGAGGAGCAGACGCGGCACACCGAAATCACGGCACGCCGCGAGGGCCTTGGTGACGAGAACATCGACGACCGCCTCGCGGAACCCCGCGGCGACGTCCGCGACGGGCACCGGCTCGCCCGCAGCCTCGCGCTGCTCGACCCACCGGGCGACGGCCGTCTTCAGCCCCGAGAACGAGAAGTCGTAGCGGTGGGCCGCCATGTCGCTGGCGCGAGAGAGCCCACGGGGGAACCGGATCGCGTCCGGATCGCCGGATGCCGCGGCCCGGTCGATCTCGGGACCGCCGGGGTACGGCAGTCCGAGCAGACGCGCCACCTTGTCGAAGGCCTCGCCGGCCGCGTCGTCCATCGTCTCGCCCAGCAGCTCGACGTCGCTCGTGAGGTCGCGGACGAGGAGGAGGGAGGTGTGCCCGCCCGACACCAGGAGCGCGACGGTCGGGTACTCCAGCGCCCCCGCCGCAGGCGCCGCCGCCGGATCGAGCGCTCGCGCAGCGGGTGAATCGAGATCGAGGATGTCGGCCGCGATGTGCCCGACGAGGTGGTTGACGGCGTAGAGGGGCTTCTCGAGCGACACGGCCAGTGCCTTCGCCGCGCCCACTCCGACCATCAGCGCACCCGCGAGTCCGGGACCGGAGGTCACGGCGACCGCGTCGAGGTCGGCCAGCGCGACGTCGGCCTCGGCGAGTGCTGCGAGGATCGCGGGCTCCAGGGCCTCGAGGTGGGCGCGGGCGGCGACCTCGGGCACGACGCCGCCGTACCGGGCGTGCTCATCCATCGAGCTCGCGATCGTGTTCGACAGCAGGGTCCGGCCGCGCACGATGCCGATGCCGGTCTCGTCGCAGCTCGTCTCGATCCCGAGGATCAGCGGCTCGGCGCGGTTCATGTGCACACCCCGGCGTCCTCGGCCGACGGCGTCTGCGCGACGGACCACGCACGCGCGTCGAGTTTCATCACGACGGCGTCGACATCGTCGGGCTGGTAGTACCTCGGACGCCGCCCGACTTCGAGGAATCCCTCGGAGGCGTACAGCGCCTGCGCGACGGGGTTGTCGGCGCGCACCTCGAGGAAGACCTCGTGCACGCCGCGGCGCACCGCCTCGGCGACCAATGCGCGCAGGAGCGCGCGGCCCCGGCCGCGACCGCGGGAGGCTTCCGCGATCGCGATGGTCTGCACGTCGGCGTCCTTCGCGCCCCGGACCGCCCGGAGTCCCGCATACCCCGTGACGCGGCCGGCGACCTCGTCCACGACGTACCAGCCATGGGGCGACATCAGCTCTTCGCGCATCATCGCATCCGACCAGGCGTCGGTGGGAAACGACGCCCGCTCGAGCGTCATGATGGCCGCGAGGTCCTCGGGCACGGCATCGCGCAGCGTCATGTGCCGACCTTCTTCGGTCCGGCGGGGAGCGTCACGTCGGGCGAGCGCAGGTAGAGCGCGTCGGCGGGACCGATCTCGCGCCCGGCGGCGAGCGCCCGCGTCGCGCACACCGCGAGCAGGGAGGCCTGGATGCGGTCGGCGTCGCGCCGGAGCGCGCCCGACGCTGCGAGACGCTCATCGAGCTCGTCGCGCGGAACCAGTGCCGGCTCGACCGTGCGACGCGGCAGTCCGTCGTCGTCGATCCCCCGGTAGACCGTGTACGCGAATTCGCGACGTCGCGCGTCGGTCACGACCGCGAACGTCTCGGCCTCGGATTCCTCGAAGCCGCCCGTGAGCGTGTCGTGGAGCAGCAGTTCGAGCGCGACGGCATCGTGGCTCGCGACGGGCACGACCGGGATGCCGCGACCCAGCGCGAACGTCCGTGCGGCGGCGATGCCCACCCGGAGGCCCGTGAAAGGACCGGGGCCCATGCCCGCCGCGACATGCGCGATGTCGGCGGGGCGGACGGATGCTTCGCTCAACGCCTGTGCGATGAGGATCCCGATCACCTCGGCGTGACCGCGCGGGTCTGCGCTCTCGACCTGTGAGCGGACGACGCCGTCCGGCTCGACGACCGCGACCGTCGATCCGAGCGACGTGTCGATGCCGAGGATCACCTCTCCAGGGTAGTCGGCACCGCCGCGACGACGCCTCCGCTACGGCCGACGCGAGATCGTGACGATGCGGGGAGTGTCGGCGTCGAGCTCTTCGGTCGCGCGCGAGTACGTGCCGCACGCGGTGTCGACGCCGCGACCATGCCACTCCCGGTCGAGCTCGATCTCCCACCAGTGCTCGCGCAGGCCGTCGACCATGCCCCGTCCCCACTCGACGATGACGGCGGAGGCGTCGAAGTCGATGTCGAGGTCGTCGAGCTCCGCGGGCGATCCGAGCCGGTAGGCGTCGACGTGCACGAGGGGGGTGCCGCCGACGAGCGACGGATGGGTCCGGGCGATCACGAAGGTCGGGCTCTGCACCGGGCCGCGCACGCCCAGGCCGGCGGCGACGCCGCGCGTGAGCGTCGTCTTGCCGGCACCGAGCGGCCCCGTGAGCACGACCAGGTCGCCGGGGCGCAGCATCCGTCCGAGCTGCTCGCCGAGCGCCTCCATGTCGGCCGGCGACGCGATCTCGCGCGTGCCGACGAGCGCGTCGAGCGCATCCGGTCCCCCGCTCACGCGGTCACCTGACGGCGGGGCACGCGCGGACCGACCCGCGTGACGATCTCGTAGTTGATGGTGCCGGCGGCGGCCGCCCAGTCGTCGGCGGCCGGCGCACCCAGGGTCGGATCGCCGAACAGCACGACCTCATCACCGACCGATACCGGCGCGTCGCCGACGTCGACGACGAACTGATCCATCGCGATGCGTCCGGCGACAGCGAGGCGGCGACCGCCGATCGCGACGGGGCCCGCACCCGATGCCTGGCGCGGAACCCCGTCGGCGTACCCGATGGGCACGAGCGCGAGCGTGGTGTCGCGCGGCGCGCGGTAGTCGTAGCCGTACGACACGCCCTGACCGGCGGGCACCCGGCGGACCGCGGCCACCGCCGCGCGCAGCGTCATCGCCGGGCGGAGGCCGAGATCTGCCGACGAACGTCCGTCGTAGGGAGAGAGCCCGTACATGCCGATCCCGATGCGGACGCAGCCGAGCCGCGTCTCGGGGAGCGCGATCGCGGCGTTCGTCGCCGCCAGGTGACGCAGCCGCGGAGCGACACCGAGCGAGGCGGCCAGCGCGACCCCCTCTTCGAAAGCGCGCAGGGCCGTCAGGTCGTCCTCGGCGGACGCATTGGACAGGTGGCTGAACAGCGCCACGACGCGCAGCTTGCCGATGCGCTCGAGCCGCGCCGCCTCCGCGAACACGACGCGCTGGTCCGACGGAGCGATGCCGTTGCGCGACAGTCCCGTCTCGAGTTTGAGGTGCACCCCGACCGGGCGGTCGGCGGAGGCCGCGGCCGCGGCCTGCATCAGCTGCTCGAAGCTCGAGATGCCGAGCTCGACGCCGAGCGAGGCGGCCTCGGCGAACGACGCGCCCGGCGCGTGCAGCCACGCGACGACCGGCGCGTCGATTCCCGCCCGGCGCAGCGCGATCGCCTCGGCGATGTCGGACACCCCGAGCCGCGTCGCGCCGCCCTTCAGCGCCGCCACGGCTGACCGGACCCCCCCGTGCCCATAGCCGTCGGCCTTCACCACCGCGATGATCTCGGACTCGGTGAGACGGCGCAGGTGCCGGACGTTGTCCTCGATCGCGCCGACGTCGACGATCGCCTCGCGCAGCACCCCGGCCGGGAGCCGGCTCACCGCTCGCCCCTGGATTCGGCGATCACGTACGCGGTCGCGAAGCCGGCGTCGTGCGACATCGACAGGTGCAGCGTCGTGATCCCTCGCTCGGCGACCACGGCCGCGGTGCTCCCGGTGAGAGTGAACCACGGACGACCGGATGCCTCGGGCGTGATCTCGATCTCCGTCCAGTGAACGCCGTCCGAGCCGCCCAATGCCTTGATGAGCGCCTCCTTGGCTGCGTATCGCGCGGCGAGCGACCGGGGCTTCAGCTCACGCTCGGCCGCCGAGAACAGTCGCTCGGCGAGCCGCGGAGTCCGCTCCAGCGTGCGCTCGAAGCGGGAGATGTCGACCAGGTCGACGCCGATCCCGACGATCACGAAAGCCTCCCGTCACGCCGCGGTCGCGGCATCCGTCAGCCTATCCGTGGGTCTACTCGACGGTGACCGACTTGGCGAGGTTGCGCGGCTGGTCGACGTCGAGGCCCTTCGCGGTGGCGAGTCCCATCGCGAAGATGTGCAACGGCACGACAGCCAGGAGCGGCTCGAACAGCGGCCCGGCGAGCGGGATGCGCAGCACTTCGTCCGCCTTGGGCAGGACCGCCACGTCACCCTCTTCGGCGATCGCGATGACGCGCGCGCCGCGGGCACGGATCTCCTCGATGCTCGAAACGACCTTCTTGTGCATCTCGCTCGACTTGCGCGGCGACGGCACGATGACGAAGACGGGCTGACCGGGCTCGATGAGGGCGATGGGGCCGTGCTTGAGCTCCCCCGCAGCGAAGCCCTCGGCGTGGATGTACGCGAGCTCCTTGAGCTTGAGCGCACCCTCGAGCGCGATCGGGTAGCCGACGTGGCGACCGAGGAAGAGCACCGAGCGAGTGTCGGCCATCCAGTGCGCGAACTGCTCGATACGCGGCTGCTCGCGCTCGAGGATCCGCGTGATCTTGGCAGGGATCGCCTCGAGCTCGGCGACGTGCTCCGCCGCTTCGGCGGCGGGGACGGTGCCGCGGATGCGCGCGATGTGGAGTCCCAGGAGGTAGAGCGCGGTGACCTGGGCGACGAACGCCTTGGTCGATGCGACGGCGACTTCGGGTCCGGCGTGCGTGTAGACGATCGCGTCGGACTCGCGCGGGATGGTCGCGCCCTGGGTGTTGCAGACCGACAGCGTGCGCGCACCGCGCTCGCGGGCGTACTTGACCGCCATGAGGGTGTCCATGGTCTCGCCGGACTGGCTGATCGAGACCACGAGCGTGTCGGGGCCGATCACGGGGTCGCGGTAGCGGAACTCGTGCGCGAGCTCGACGTCGACCGGCACGCGGGCCCACTGCTCGATCGCGTACTTGCCGACCTGACCGGCGTAGGCGGCGGTGCCGCACGCGATCACGATGATGCGCGAGATGTCGGCGAACAGCTCATCCAGGCCGTCGAGCTCGGGGATGACGACCTCGCCGTCGCGCAGGCGTCCGCGCAGCGTGTTGGCGACGGCCTCGGGCTCCTCGGAGACTTCCTTGGCCATGAAGGACGACCAGCCGCCCTTGTCGGCGGCCGAGGCATCCCACGTCACCTCGAAGGGCTCCACCTCGACGGGGTTGCCCGCGAAGTCGGTGACCTCCACCCCGTCGGGGGTGATGGCGACGATCTGGTCCTGGCCGATCGCGAGGGCGTTGCGGGTGTGCTCGACGAAGGCCGCCACGTCGGAGCCGAGGAAG
Organism: Microbacterium sp. SSM24; assembly: GCF_025989145.1. Lineage (NCBI taxonomy): Bacteria > Bacillati > Actinomycetota > Actinomycetes > Micrococcales > Microbacteriaceae > Microbacterium > Microbacterium sp. SSM24. Next base: position 639,688 of record NZ_JAPDNQ010000001.1, read on the forward strand.
TTCTCGCCCTCGCCCAGGCCGATCACGAGCGGCGAGTTGCGGCGGGCGCCGACGACGAGACCCGGCTGCTCCTCGTGCATCGCGAGCAGCGTGAAGGCACCCTCGAGGCGCGAGGCGACGTTGCGGAACGCGGCCACCAGATCGCCGTCGGCCGCGCGGTACTCGCGACCGAGCAGGACGGCGGCCACCTCGGTGTCGGTCTGGCTGCGGAACGAGTACCCCTGGCCCAGCAGCTCGTCCTTGAGCTCCGAGAAGTTCTCGATGATGCCGTTGTGGATGACGGCGAGCTTGTCGTCGTCGGCGAGGTGGGGGTGCGCGTTCTCGTCGGTCGGCCCGCCGTGCGTCGCCCAGCGGGTGTGCCCGATGCCGGTGGTCCCGTCTGCGAGCGGCACGGACTTCAGGTCATCGCGAAGGATGCCGAGCTTGCCCGCGCGCTTGCGCATCCCGAGGTCTCCGTCGGCATCGATCACCGCGATCCCGGCCGAGTCGTATCCCCGGTACTCGAGGCGCGCGAGACCCGCGAGGAGGATCGCCTGCGACGGGCGCGGTCCGACATATCCGACGATTCCACACATGCCCTCAATGGTAGGCGGGGACTTATGCGAGGAGTCTGAACGAAAGGAGAGGGCGGGTCGGGCCGCCGGATGCCGCGCCGCGCGTCAGAGCTTGCGCAGCAGCACTCGCTCGACGGTATGCCCGGCCGACTTCTGCAGCACGAGGCTCGCACGGTGACGGGTGGGCAGCACGTTCTCGACGAGGTTGGGGAGGTTGATGTCGTTCCAGTAGCCCATTGCCCGCTCGACCGCCTCGTCGTCGCTCAGCTGCGCGAACACGTTGAAGAACGAGTTCGGATTGCTGAAGGCGGCCCGCCGCAGCGCGAGGAAGCGTTCGACGTACCACTGCGCGATGTGTTCGGCATCGGCATCCACGAAGATCGAGAAGTCGAACAGCTCGCTGATGGCGACGTCATTGGGCGACGGCGGCGGCTGGAGCACATTGAGCCCCTCGACGATGACGATGTCGGGGCGGCGCACCGTGACCACGGCATCGGGAACGATGTCGTAGCGCATGTGCGAGTAGAACGGCGCGCGCACCTCGGGCGCCCCGCTCTTCACCTCGGTCAGGAACGACACCAGCGCTCGCCGGTCGTAGGACTCGGGGAACCCCTTGCGCTCCATGAGTCCGCGGCGCTCGAGCTCCGCATTCGGATAGAGGAAGCCGTCGGTCGTCACCAGTTCGACGCGAGGCGTGCCGGGCCAGCGGCTCGTGAGCTCGCGGAGCAGGCGCGCGATCGTGGACTTTCCGACGGCGACCGATCCGGCCACGCCGATGATGAACGGCGTCGTCGTGTCGGTCTCGCCGAGGAAGTCCGCCGTCTCCGCCCCGAGGCGCTTCGTCGACTGCGCGTAGAGCGAGAGCAGCCGCGACAGCGGCACGTACACCTGCGCGACCTCGGCCATGTCGAGCCTGTCGCCGAGGCCGCGGATCTGCACGATCTCGGTCTCGGACAGCGGCTGCGTCCGCCCCGAAGCGAGGGTGGCCCAGTCATGGCGGGAGATCTCGCGGTAGAGCGAGTTCGCGGGGGCGACGGTGGTCGCTTCATCAGCGGACATCGGAGCAATCGTAGCGGCAGGATCGGATGCCGCGCCCGCCGTGTCGCCGACGGATGCGGGTCCCGCCCCCGAGGGGACGGGACCCGCATCCTGCGTTCGTGCCGTGTCAGCCGGCCACGCGGACGCCGTGGTCGGCGTGCAGACCGCCGCCACCGCCCGCCCATGTGCCTTCAGGACCCGCCGGCGTCGGCAGCTTCAGCCCGCCGGGCACCTTGGCACCCTTCACGCCGTTGACCGACTCCGTCGAGTAGCTGTAGACGAGCACCGCCAGCGCGATGGCGTCGCCGTTGACCTCGAGGGCCTTCGTGCTGAGGTTCGCCAGGTCGTCGCACGCCTGGTGGTAGCACGGGTCGAGCCACTCGCCCGCCGTGCCGCCCCAGATCGCCGCCTGCTCGGGCGTCTTCTCCTCCTCGGCGCCGGTGAACAGTCCGCCCGACGGGATGCCGTTCAGGATGAACGCCTCGTAGTCGCTGCGACCACTGAACTCGGCGTCGTCGTAGGGCTGGCCGACCTTGGTGAAGTAGCTCTCGAAGAGGTCCTCGATCTGCACCGATCCCTCGGGCACGACCACCGGCGCCGGGAACGTCGACTCGTCGCCGTCGTACACCATGAAGATGTAGTTCGGCGAGGCGATCATGTCGAAGTTCAGGTAGAGCGCGATGCGGTCCTTCTCGCGCTGGCTCAGTCCGTCGACATAGGCCGCCGACCCGACGAGGCCGACCTCCTCGGCGCCCCACCATGCGAGGCGCACGGTGTTCTGCGGCTTGACCTTCGACATGTTCTGCGCCAGTTCGAGAAGCGCCGCCGATCCGGAGCCGTTGTCGTTGATTCCGGGGCCCTCCGGCACGGAGTCGAGGTGGGCGCCCGCCATCACGACGTTGTTCCGGTTGCGGCCGGGCAGCTCGGCGATGACGTTCTTCTGCGGGTGGTTCTCGACGAACATCGAGACCGTCGCGGTCGAGCCGGGCAGTGCCAGGTCGACGCCGCCGTCGAACGAGGTGTTGACGACCGGGATGTCGAGCGCCGTCGGGTTCGCCCCGATGAGCGTGACGTTCGTGATCACGCCCGAGCGCTCCGGCGTGTTGCCCTGGTTCATGATGACCACGGCTTCGGCGCCGGCGTTCTGGGCGTTGCGCGCCTTGACGCCGAACTCGCAGACGCCTCGCTGGATGAGCGCGATGTCGGCGGAGCCCGAGAAGTCGAGTCCGGCGAAGTCGGCGGCTTCGCAGCCGCTGCTGCTGGTGGCGGGGTCGGCGATCGCAAGGTCCACCGGGATCACCGCACCGGTGACCTCGCCCTCGGCCGATCCTTCGGAGAAGAAGCCGGCCGGCTGCGCCTCGTTCAGAGGTGTGAGCTGCTGAATCGTGGGAATGGGGACGAGATAGTCGAACTCGTCGATCGAGACCTTCCAGCCCGCCTTCTTGAGCGTGTGGACGACGTAGTCGACGCTCTTCGCGTATCCGGGGGTGTCCGCTGCCCGGTTGCCTCCGTTGCGGTCCGCGATCTTCTGGAGCGCCTGGAGGTGCTGCATCGTGCCCTTCGCACTGACGCACTCCAGCAGCTTCGAGACGGTGTTGTTCGTCCTCTTCTCGCACGAGACGCCACCGTGTCCTCCTCCACCTCCCGTCGCGTTCGCCGCCGCCACGGGGGCGAGCGACAGGGCCAGCGCCGTGACGGCGGCGGCGATGAGCGCGACGGGCCGTCGCGCGCTGTTGCGGGATCGATTCATGCTCTCTCCTTCACAAGGGCGTTCGGAGTCGAACGCCGTGCACGCAGACGTGCCCCCAGAACGTCGGCGTGCAGGGGTGGATGCCGGATCAGCACCTGGCGCCGAGGCTAGACGCGCGTTTCCGCCCGGGAAAGGGGTCCCCGGCAGTTCTCATCGGGCGCTCATCATCGACGCTGCGAAATGCGCAGACGGGAGGCATCCGCGGTTCGATACTGTCGAGCCGTGCGCCTGGGAGTCCTCGACATCGGTTCGAACACCGTCCACCTGCTGATGGCCGACGTCAGGCCGGGCGGTCGGCCTCTCGCCGCGACCAGTCAGCGCACGGTGCTCCGGCTCATGCGCTACCTCGGACCAGATGGCGAGATCAGCGCGGCGGGTGTGAAGGCGCTCGTCGACGCGGTATCCGAGGCACGCGGGGTCGCGGCATCCGAGAACGTCGACGAACTGCTCGCCACCGCGACGTCCGCGGTTCGCGAGGCCGCGAACGGACCCGAGGTCATCGCGCTCATCGAGGAGGCGCTCGGCCAGCCGCTCCAGGTGCTCGGCGGTGAGACCGAGGCGCGGTACACCTTCCTCGCGGTGCGCCGCTGGTTCGGATGGGCCGCGGGGCAGGTGCTGCTGTTCGACATCGGGGGCGGCTCTCTCGAGATCGCGGCCGGAGCGGACGAACTGCCCGAGGCCGCGGCATCCGTCCCTCTCGGTGCGGGGCGGATGACGGTGCAGTTCCTCCCCGACGATCCGCCCGGCGACGACGCGGTCGAGCGGCTGCGCGCGCATGCCCGCGCGACGCTCGCGCCCGTCGCAGCCGACTTCGGCGCACTCGCGCGTCCCGACCACGTGGTCGGCTCGTCGAAGGCGATCCGGTCTCTGGCCAAGCTCGTCGGCTACCCGGTGCCGGGCTGGTCGGGCATCGAGCGGATGCTGCTCCCCCGCGCGTCGCTCGGCTCGTGGATCCCGCGCCTGGCGCGGATACCGGCCAGCGCACGACAGGAGCTGCCCGGCATCACCCCGGACCGCACGTTCCAGATCGTCGCGGGCGCGGTCGTGCTGCACGAGGCCATGCGCGCACTCGACGTCGACGAGCTCGAGGTGTCGCCGTGGGCACTGCGCGAGGGCGTGCTCCTGCGCTACATCGAGTCGCTCTCGTGGAACAGCTCGACGCCCGCCTGACCCGCTACAGGGCGAGGCGCTCGCGCACGACCTCGGCGAGAGCCTCGGCGTGACGCCGGGCGTCCTCGGCGGACGCCGCCTCGACCATGACGCGCACGAGCGCCTCGGTTCCGGACGGACGCAGCAGCACGCGGCCGGAGTCGCCGAGCTCGGCGACCGAAGCGGCGACGGCATCCGACACGCCCTCGTCGGAGTTCGCGCGCGAGCGGTCGACGTCCTTCACGTTGATGAGCACCTGGGGATATACGGTCATGATCGACGCGAGCTCGGCGAGCGTCTTGCCCTGGCGGGCCATCTCGCCCACGATGTGCAGGCCTGTGAGGAGTCCGTCTCCGGTGGTGGCGAAGTCGCTCATGATGACGTGGCCGGACTGCTCGCCGCCGAGGGAGAACCCGCCCTCGTTCATGCGCTCGAGCACGTAGCGGTCGCCGACGGCGGTCTGCTCGACGCGGATGCCGTTCTCAGCCATCGCCCGGTGGAGTCCGAGGTTGCTCATGACGGTGGCGACCAGCGTGTCGTTCGCGAGGCGTCCGCGGTCCTTCATCGCCACCGCGAGGATGGCCATGATCTTGTCGCCGTCGACGATCGCGCCGTCGGCATCGACCGCCAGGCAGCGGTCGGCATCGCCGTCGTGCGCGATCCCCACGTCGGCGCCGTGGGCGAGGACGGCCTCGGCGAGCTTGTCGAGATGCGTCGAGCCGACGCCGTCGTTGATGTTGAGGCCGTCGGGATCCGCCCCGATGACGGTGACCCGGGCGCCCGCGTCGCGGAACGTCTCCGGTGAGACTCCGGATGCCGCGCCGTTCGCACAGTCGAGGACGACGTGGAGGCCGTCGAGGCGGTGAGGAAGCGAACCCAGCAGGTGGACGACGTAGCGGTCCTCCGCGTCGGCGAACCGACGGATGCGTCCGACCTCGGCACCGGTGGGCTGCAGCTTGGGACCGGTCATCGCGTGCTCGATGCGCTCCTCGACGACGTCGGGGAGCTTCACTCCGCCGCGCGCGAAGATCTTGATGCCGTTGTCAGGCGCCGGGTTGTGCGAAGCCGAGACCATCACGCCGAAGTCGGCGTCCATGTCGGCGATGAGGAACGCGGCCGCGGGAGTCGGCAGCACGCCGGCGTCGAGCACATCGACGCCCGACGAGGCGAGCCCCGCCTCGACCGCGGCGGACAGGAACTCACCCGAGATGCGCGGGTCGCGCGCGACGACCGCGGTCAGTCGCTTGCCGGCGGCGCGACGCGCCTCGGCGGAACGGCCCTGGCCCAGGACGACAGCCGTCGCCTGGGCCAGGGACAATGCGAGATCGGCGGTGAGGGGGCCGTTGGCCAGCCCCCTCACCCCATCCGTGCCAAAGATCGGCATACGGAGGGAGAGCCGATCAGCGCTTCGAGTACTGCGGCGCCTTGCGGGCCTTCTTGAGACCGGCCTTCTTGCGCTCGATGACGCGGGCGTCGCGCGAGAGGAAGCCGGCCTTCTTGAGGGCCGGGCGGTTGTTCTCGACGTCGATCTCGTTGAGCGCACGGGCGATGCCGAGGCGCAGCGCACCGGCCTGGCCGGAGGGGCCGCCGCCCTGGATGCGGACGATCACGTCGTACGCGCCCGTCAGACCGAGCACCGTGAAGGGGTCGGTGATGAGCTGCTGGTGGAGCTTGTTCGGGAAGTAGTCCTCGAACGAGCGGCCGTTGACGGTGATGGTGCCGGAGCCGGGGATCACGCGCACGCGGGCGATGGCCTGCTTGCGACGGCCGACCGCTGCGCCCGAGACCGAGAGCACGGGGCGCTCGGCCACGACGACGTTCTCGTCGGCCGGGGTCTCGGTCGAGTAGTTGGTGGATTCTTCGATGTTCGCCACGAGTATGTCCTTAGTCTGTACGGCGCTTACTGGGCGACCTGGTCGAGGGTGTACGTCTTGGGAAGCTGGGCACCGTGGGGGTGCTCGGCACCGCGGTAGACCTTCAGCTTGCGCAGCTGCGCCGCACCGAGGCTGTTCTTGGGGAGCATGCCGCGGATGGCCTTCTCGACCGCGCGCTCCGGGTTCTTGGTGAGGAGCTCGTCGTACGTGACCGACGACAGACCGCCCGGGTAGCCCGAGTGGCGGTACGCCTTCTTCTTCTGGAGCTTCTGACCCGTGAGGGCCACCTTCTCGGCGTTGACGATGATGACGAAGTCACCGGTGTCGATGTGGTTCGCGAAGGTCGGCTTGTGCTTGCCGCGAAGCAGGGCGGCGGCGTGCGAGGCGAGGCGGCCGAGGACGACGTCGGTTGCGTCGATGACCAGCCACTCGCGCTGGGTTTCGCCAGCCTTGGGGGTGTAAGTGCGCGTCACAATAGTGCTGCTTTCTTGATTCGAACGGAGAGGTTCGTGAATCCCGCTCCGGGGTGGTTCTGCGACCGAAGGCCGCCGAACACGCCAGTGGAGGGCTCACGTTCGTGGTGCCGGGTCAGCTGAGCCGCACACCAAAGAGGAAGTCTACGGCATCAGGAAGTCCCGGCCAAACCCGACGCCGACGGCGACCGCGTCGGCAGTCCTCGCTATCCTCGTCGACATGCCGCCCGCCGCGCCGTCCACCTCGGTCCAGCGCACCTACCGCTATCTGCGCGTGGCCATCGCCGGCACCGTCGTGGTCATCTTCGTCTCGGTCGGGCTGGCCGCGGCATCCGTCGGCTGGCTCACCTCGGTGAGCGACTACTTCTACACCCCCGCGCGAAACGCATTCGTCGGCGCTCTCGTCGCCGCCGCGCTCGCCCTGGTCGCGCTCTCGGGCCGTGGCACCGAGCGCGCCCTGCTCGACGCCGCTGCGCTCTTCGCACCGCTCATCGCCCTCGTTCCCACGACACTCGCGCCGGGCAGCGTCCCCGGCGTCGTCGTGCCGTGCGCGAACCGATGCTTCCCGCCGGAGTTCGAAGCGGATGCCGCCAACGGCGTCGCGACGTATCTCGTCGTCGGCCTGCTCACAGTCCTCGTCGGCGTTCTGCTCGCCGCCCTCCGACAGGTCTCGCTCGGTGCCGTCGGATTCAGCCTGGTCAGCAGCACCGGGGTGCTCGTCGTCATCGGCGCGCTGTGGCTGTTCGCACGCGATTCCTTTCTCGCCCAGGGGCACTTCGTCGCGACGATCGCCTTCTTCGGGCTGTTCGCGACCGTGGCGATCATCAACGCGTTCCCGCGGCGCGGCACCCCGCCCTCGCGCGTCTTCCGCGTGCTGTACGTCGCGATCGCGCTCGGGCTGGTGGCGGTGCTCGTCGTGTACGTGGCGCTGGTGCCCGAGGCGGACGCGGCAGGGCTTCCGGTCGTGCTGCTGGCCGAGGCTGCGGCGCTGACGCTGTTCTTCGCCTTCTGGATCGTGCAGGGCGTCGAGAAATGGAACGAGGCGGACCCGGGCATCCTGGAACCGCGGGATGCTTCCGGCACCTGAGCCGCCGTCGGAGGCTCGCCGTCAGCCGGCGTGGCGTCAGGATGCCTCGGCGCGGGGCACCTGATCCGTGCGGCCCACCCCTGCCACGGGTCGCGCCGTGACGAGGATCGGGAGGTGGTCGCTGAGGCCCTGGGGCAGCGTGCGGACGCGGTCGATCTCGAACCCGACGGAGGTCGCGAAGTCGTAGTGCCCACGGAAGAAGCGGTAGCGGGTGTAGGTGCGCGAGTCGCTGAGGTTGAGCTCGTATCCCTGCTCGCGCACCTTCTGGCCGAGATGCTCCTTGAACACGGGGTAGTTGTAGTCGCCGACCATCAGCGCCGGGATCCCCTCCCCGAGGCTCTGCAGTTCGTCGAGAGCGGTGCGGATCTGGTGACGGCGCAGCGAGTTCAGCGCGGTGAGCGGAGCAGCGTGGAAGGAGGCCACGATCAGCTCCCGTCCCTCATCGATGTCGTGCAGGCGCACGCCGAGAAGGCGCTCCTCGGCCGGCTTGAGCACGCGGTCGTGCAGCGACTTCTTCAGGGCGAGCGCCCGAACGTCCACGGCGCGATAGGTGTTCTCGCGGTAGTACACCGCGAGACCGAGGCGATTGCGCTGCGTCGCGTCCGCGAGCCGCAGGCCCTCGATCTCCTCGGGGAGGTCGCTCGTGTCCGCCTCCTGAAGACACAGCACGTCGGCGGCGTGGCCCGCGACGAGTTGGGCGAGCTCGCCCGCCGCGCGATGCTTGCGCAGGTTGTACGAGATGACCTTCATGACGAGCACAGCCTAGGCCCGCAATCTGACCAGCGGTTGGCCATCACGTGGATCCTCCGCGCACTCACAGAGTCCGGTTCACGCACTGAGCCAGTGCTGAGCGAATCCTCGCGTAGGACCCGACATCGGTACAGGGGCGCACGGTACCATCGGAGCACCTCGCCATCGCGCGCGGAACGTCGCACTGGGGTCGACGCCCGCCGCAGGTGAAAACGCAGCACGAGAGAGACGCCGGATCAATGAGCACCCCAGTAGACGAGCTGAAGACAGCGGTCATCATCGAGGACGACGCCGAGATCCGCCACATCCTGTCTGAAGTGCTCGAGTCGGCCGGGTTCTCCACCGTCTCCGTGGGCAACGGCATCGACGGGGTCCGCGCTGTCCTGACCTACCAGCCGCTGCTCGCGACGGTCGACGTCAACATGCCCGGCATCGACGGATTCGAGGCCGCTCGCCGCATCCGCGCGGCGCAGTCCGACACGTACATCATCATGCTCACCGGACTCAACGACGAGGCCGACGTCGTGGCGGGCCTCGGCGCCGGCGCCGACGACTACCTGCTCAAGCCCTTCCGGCCGCGCGAGCTTCGGGCGCGGGTCGAAGCGCTCCTGCGTCGTACGTCCGCACCGTCACACGCCCACGCGGGCGCGTCGTTCCCCTCCCAGCGACCTGCGGTCGCCCCGGCGCCGGTCGCCGCCGCCGAGGACGCTCACGTCTCGCTGCCTGCGGCGGCATCCGCGACGGCCACGACCGATGACGCAACCGCCGCAGACGGCTGGATGGCGCATCGCGATCTGCTCCTTCACGCGGAGAACCGCCTGGTGACTCTCGGCGGGGAGGACCTCGATCTCACCCGCACCGAGTTCGACCTGCTCGCGACGCTCCTCGAGTCGAAGCGGCGCGTGCGCAGCAAGGCCGACCTCACGCTGGTGCTGCGCGGCGAGTCGTACGTCACGAGCTACTTCGTGGGCGACGCGGACAAGCGCGCGGTCGAGGCGCACATGACGAACCTCCGTCGCAAGCTCGGCGACAGCCCGACGAACCCGGTGTACATCGAGACCGTGCGCGGCGTGGGGTACCGCCTGACATCGGAGCTGGCCTGAACGCCACGATGATGAACGGATGCCCCACCGCGTCGGCGAGGCATCCCCGTCCTGAACGCGTCGAGTCCGCGTCAGACCTTGCGTCCGTGCGGGCGGCCGACGACCGAGATGCGCCGCCACCGCGACAGTGCGGCGATCGAGAGCGCACCGGCGACCAGCGCGATGGACGTCACCCGCACGAAGCGGGCGAACGGGGTGATCCCCGTGCGACGGTCGGCGCCGATCTGCAGCGACAGCAGGGAGTCCTCGACGTCGGAGTCCTTGACCCACGGGGTGGATCGGTGGTTGCGCGCCATGATGTCGCGCAGAGCCTGCGTCGAGAAGATCGAGAATCGGCCGCCCGTGATCGAGCGGTCGATCGAGTAGATCGCCGAGATGCCGCCGATGCGGGTGTCCGAGACGGCTTCGAACTCGAGTCGCTCGACCGCCTTCGCTCCGGCGACCGCGTCGGCGTCGACACCCAGCAGGTAGTCGCACCCCTCCACCAGCATGTAGCCGTAGTTGAGCGCGTCGACCTTCTTCTGGGAGTTCCTGCCGATGTCGTGGACGAAGACCTCGGTGAACTGCTCGCCCAGCTCGGTGACGAGTTCGTGCCGACCGGCGTACTTCGAGGCGATCTCGACGGTGGCGTCGGAGGTGTTCCGCACGACGACGTGGATGACGTCGGGAACACGCGTCTGCGACAGCAGCGATTCGATCACCTCGGCGATCGACGACTGCTCGTTGGACGCCGGGATCACACAGCCGATCGTCGAACGATGCAGCGGCGCAGCAGCCAGGTCGGTCACTGTCGTCCCTTTCGTTCGATGCGGCCAGCGGGAGGCGCCGTCCGGGTGCCTCTCACCAGCTTGAGCGAACCACCGCAACGGGATCGGCGCTCTCCCCTCGGCTTGCCTCAACGTTCCCGCAAGATTTCCGCAACGACGGCTCGCGCCGAGGTCCCGGGAAGGAGCGGTCATGGCCCCTAAAATTCCTGACATGGCTCCCGGCGAGCGTTCGTCAGCGGCGTTCACCACGCCGGGAACGCGCACGCGCTCGATCTGGCTGACGCAGCTCGTGCTCGCCGCGAGCCTGGTCATGATGTGCGTGCTCGTGCTCGCCCTGCAGCCCGATCTGTTCGCACTGTGGACGTTCGCGGTCGGGATGCTGACCCTCATCGTGCTCACCCTCGCGACGCTCGCGCTCCCTTGGTCCCGCCTGCCGCGGACCGCCGTGCTGGCCGTGCCCTTTCTCGACGCTCTTGCGATCGGCCTGCTGGCCGCCAGCAACACGCAGCTGCGGTTCGGGTTCCTGTGGGTGTTCCCGGTCATGTGGGTCGCGCTGCACTTCCGCGTCGTCTACCTCGGCGCCATGCTCGCGCTCATCGGGGGGATCCTGCTGCTCCACTCGGCGACGGAGCCCTCGAGCGCGTCGGCGCTGCGCGTCTTCACGGTCCTGCTCTCCCTGACCTTCCTCGGTATCACGGCGCACCTCGCGATGCGTCAGACCCATGCCCTGCGCCGTCTCCTCAGCCGCCAGGCCGGAAGACTCACCGTCGCGCTCGAGCGCACCTCGGCACAGGAGCGCCGCACGAACGAGATCCTCAACGGCGTCGACACCGGCGTGGCGCGCCTGTCGCCGTCGGGTGAGGTCCTCGCCGTCAACGACGCCTACGCGCGCCTCTACGGGCTCGACCCGCTCGACCCGAGCCTGCCCGCACGCTCGGTCGAGTACACCGAGCTGCGCGGCATGCCGGTTCCCCCCTCCGGACGGCCGTTCGCCCGCGCGGCACGCGGCGAGCTGTTCGCCGACGCGCGCGTGTGGCTGTTCACTCCCTCGGGGGAATGGCGCGTGCTGTCGGTCACCGCGAAGCCCCTCGCGGCATCCGACGGCGAGGATGCCAGCATCCTGCTCGTCGTCCACGACGTCACCGCCATCACGCACGCCCAGCGGGAACGCGAACGGCTGTCCGCGATGGCCTCGCACGAGCTGAAGCATCCGCTGACGGTCATGATCGGCAACGCCGAGCTCGCGCTCGAGACGGAGAACCTGACCCCGAAGATGCGTCAGCGCCTCGAGGCGATCGTGGGGGCGAGCGAGCGGATGCTGGAGATGACGAACACCATGCTCCAGACCTCGCGCACGGCCTTCTCGGCGCGCGAAGCCTACGACGACCTCGACCTGCGACAGATCGTGGCGGACTCGGTCGACTCGTTCCGCGCCACGGCGAACGCCCACGAAGTCGACATCGCGCTCGATCTCGACGAGCGACTGCCGGTGACCGCCGACGGATTCCGGGTGCGACAGGTCATCGACAATCTCGTGAGCAACGCGATCAAGTACACCGCGCGCGAGGGCCGCGTGCGCATCGTCGGCGAACTCGACGGCAGAGACGTCTCGCTCGTGGTCTCCGACACCGGGATCGGCATCGCCGCGAGCGATCTGCCCAACATCCTCACGCCCTACTTCCGCACCGCGAAGGCCAAGGAGACCGCGAGCGGCACGGGACTCGGTCTCGGCATCACGCGCGAGATCATCGCCGCGCACGGCGGCACGCTCGCGATCGACAGCGAACCGGGCGTGGGCACGACGGTGTCGGTGCGCCTGCCGCGCAGTGTGGACACCGTCGCCGCCACCGGGATGGGGACCCGCGCATGAACGACCTCGCGGGCCTCGCCGGATTGAGTCTCGGCATCGCGCAGGCGGCGATCACGACGCTCGCCACGATGCTCACGATCGGCATCGGGTTTCTGAGCAAGCCCAGCACGGCGACGCTGTACTGGTCGTACGCCTTCGCTCTGGCGATGGTGGCGACGTTCGGCGTCGTTGCAGGCGACCTCAACGACGCCGAGACACTGCGCCGCGCATCGCTCGGACTGCTGCTGGGCGCCCCCGCACTGCTCTGGTCGGGCTTCCGCGCCTCTTGGGGACGTCGCGCCTACCCGTGGGCAGGACCTGCGCTCGGCATCGTGGCGGGTGCGGTGTTCGTGGCGGCCGTCGACCTCGCCACGTTCACGGTCGCCTATCGCACGGCGTTCTTCGCGGCATCCCTGTTCGCGGGGCTGTTCTTCATCGACTGGGTGCGAGTGCCGGCGCGGCGTCACGACAAGGTCGTGCTGCCGATGGCGATCCTTTCGGGGGCGTTCTTCGTCGTCGCGCTCGGCACTTTCGTCGCGGGACTCGCCTACCCACCGACGGGCGGGGACGACTTCGTGCTGCTGCGCGCCGTCTCGTCCGTCGGGATGCTCCTCTACGTGGGCAGCGTTCTGGTGGCGGTGATCGGCGTCGCGACGCGCGACACTGTTTTCGCGCGCACGCCCGCGTCCACCTCGGACTGGCAGCGCTTCGAGCGCACGGCGATCGATCGGCTGCTGCGCGCGCAGCGCACCTCGGAGTCGTGGTCCGTGGTGTACCTCCAGCTCGACGATGCCGCCGACATCCGTCAGACGGCAGGTTCGCCGGCCTTCGCGTCGATCTCGGCGCGGCTCGAGGAAGCAGCCCGCGCCGTCTTCCCCTCCGAGACGGACGTGGGCAGCCCCTCACCGGGTGCGACGGTGCTTCTCGTACCGCGCGCGGATGCGGTCGTGCGCGACTGTCTGCGCGACGTGCTCAAACGGGTCCCGCAGCTCGACGTCGACGGACGGCTCGCGATCCGGCCGACGGCCAGCGCAGGGTGGGCACCGGCATCCGTCCTCGGCTACGACCTCGACGCCCTCGTCTACACGGCACGCGAGGCGGCGGGCGTCGCGGCGCAGAAGGGCGGCGACCGGTGGGAGCGGGTCAGCGCGGCTCTCGTCGAGGGCCTGCTCAGCCGGGCAGAGCAGCTGTAGCGCGACGAACCCGCTCGGGAGGATCCGTGCCGGATGCCGCGTCCCCGGCCGTCACGGCAGAGCGCGACGGGCTCGAGTCTGCTCGGCGCGCTGGTCGAGCAGGTCATCGGCCGGGTAGCCGACCTCGGTGAGCGTCAGCCCGCGCGCGGCGAGGACCTTGACCTCCGGGACGCGCTCCCGGGCGTCCCGGATCTCGACGATGTCCTCGAGGTCGAGGCGGCCCTCCCCGACCGCGACGCACGCGCCGACGAGGGCGCGCACCATGCTGTGGCAGAACGCGTCCGCCTTGACGTTCGCGACCAGGACGCCGTGGGCGTCGCGGTGCCAGTCGAACTCCAGGAGGGTGCGGATCGTGGTGGCCTCCTCGCGCGGCTTGCAGTAGGCCGCGAAGTCGTGGAGTCCGATGAGGGAGCGGGCCGCGGCATCCATCGTCGCGGCATCGAGCCGCGCACGCACCGACGTGGTGCGGTGGCGCTCGAGCGGATCGTAGCCGGCGACCGAGTCGGCGATGCGGTACTCGTAGCGACGCCAGACGGCGGAGAAGCGGGCGTCGAACCCGGGTGCCGCCGCGGCCGATCGCGTGACGACGACGTCGGAGTAGGCACCCACGACGCCGGTGAGGCGGGCGGCGAGCGCCGCGACGGGGTCCGCTGCCTCTCCGGCCGTTCCCCGCGAGCGGCCTGCCAGGAGGCGTGCGCGCTGCGCGTCGTCGAGATCGACGTGGGCGACCTGACCGGTCGCGTGCACGCCGGCATCGGTCCGGCCCGCCACGACGAGACGCGTCTCACCGCCGAGCACGCGGCCGATGGCGGCTTCCAGCGTCTCCTGCACGGTGCGCAGTCCCGGCTGCCGTGCCCAGCCGCGGAAGTGAGTGCCGTCGTAGGCGATGTCGAGGCGGATGCGCACCTGCCCAGCCTAGTTCTGCCGCCTCACGCGAACGCGTCAGCCGAGGACGCTGGGCACGTGCAGAATCTGACCGCCTGCCGCCTGCAGGGCCATGCGCGCGAGCCTCGTGCGGTTCTCGCTCTCGCGCACGATCTCGCGCGCGACGACGGGGTGCACCCGCACGATGTCGTCGAGCACCGCGACGGGGAGCACGACCACATCGACCTCGCCGAGGGCCACCGCCCGCGAGATCGTCTGCGTGCGCGAGAGCGCGGTGAGACCGATGGCGTCGTCGCGCCCCAGCACGGCCACCTGGACGAAGCCGTCCTCGTCGGTGGGGATGCCGAGCATGACACTGCCGGCGAGGATGAAGCGCGTCTCGGTCGGCACCGCACCGGGCCGCAGGATCGATTCCCCCGCGCAGTAGCGCTCGAGGCGCGCGTGCGCTGCCAGCGCATCGGCCTCCCCCGCCTTGAGGCTCAGCGTGGGCGCGATCTGGCGGAGTGCGTCCTGGAGCCGCGCAGGCGTGCGCCAGTCGTCGGTCAGGTCGCCGTCGAGGTGCAGCTCCGCGCGACGCGCGGCGTACCAGACCCGCGTCGCGAACGTGTCGAGGACCGCGTCACGGTCGCCGGGGTTGCGCAGCGGGACCGCGACGGAGTACTTCCCTCCGGAGAGGGTCGCGGCTGCGGGCTCACGGTCCGGTGCGATGAGCGGGATGTCGCGGGCGACGGCGACGAGCAGCTCCCGAACCCGTCCGGGCGGGTCGTCGCTGCCGAACTCGACCTCGAGCACCGCCGCGTGCGGGTCGGGACTGCGGGAGAGGTTCACGAACGAGCCGTCGGCGAGCTCGGATGTCGGCATCACGATGATGCCGTTCCCGGTGTCGAGATGGACGGCTCGCCAGTTCACCTCGACGATCTGCCCGCGGGCTCCGCCGGTCTCGATCCAGTCGCCGAGCTCGAACGGCGCCTCGAACACGAGG
Source organism: Microbacterium sp. SSM24 (assembly GCF_025989145.1). NCBI lineage: Bacteria > Bacillati > Actinomycetota > Actinomycetes > Micrococcales > Microbacteriaceae > Microbacterium > Microbacterium sp. SSM24. Next base: position 655,142 of record NZ_JAPDNQ010000001.1, read on the forward strand.
AACAGCCCCGACACGATCGAGCCGACCGCGTTCTGCAGGGCCAGGCCGACGACGATCGAGGTGATGCCGAGCGCGGCGAAGACGCCGGCGACGTCGGCATCCCACACCCACCAGAAGACCGCCGCGATGCCGAGCACGATGAAGACGAAGCGGATGAGGTCGCTGAAGATCGTGGGGAACCGGTCTCGCCACGAGCCCTTCTCGGCGCGGTGGAAGACGAGGTGGTTCACGGCGTTGATCGTCACGACGATCACCAGCAGTCCGAAGATCGTCCAGATCACTCTCGGCCAGGTGCCCTCGCCCTGCCACGCGCCGGGCTGGCTGATGAGCACGAGGATCCCGGCGACGGGGACGAGGTAGTTGCGCACGAGCAGGACGATCGGCGCGGCACGGCTCCCCCGCCGTGCCAGCGCGTTGTGGAACTCCGTCAGGCCGATGAGCGCGAGGGGCAGTCCCACCGAGACGATGACGGCGGGCCAGAACCACGGCTGCGAGACGATGTCGGCCACGGATGCCTCACCCCTCCACGACGATCGCGGGGGCCTCGACCCTCCACACGCGCTGCGTGCCGCTCTGCGTCTCGACGTCGCCCGCGGGGAGCACCGCGATGGAGTCGGGCAGGCGATCGGCGACCCGCTGCGTGACGTAGATGCCCGGCTCGTCGGAGTCGCCCTGTACGCGGAACGCCAGGTTCACGGCACCCCCCCACATGTCGTACACGACGCGCGCGCGACCGATGAGCCCGCTGGTGACCTTGCCGGAGTCGAGCCCGGCGCGCAGGTCCAGCTTCACGCCCTGCTGGGTCGAGTAGCGCTCGAGGATGACGTCGAGCTCGAGAGCGAACTCGACGGCGCGGCGCGCGTTGTCCACGCGCGGCGTGGCGAGACCGCAGCTGGCCAGGTAGCTCTGACGCGTCGTGCGCACGCGCTCGACGCCGTGCCGCTCGGCCGCCTCGTCGAAGGAGCGGATCAGGTCGTTGAGACGTGCGATCGCCTCTTCCGACGACATCGCGAGGGCGAGCTCCTCGAATCCGACGATGTCGGCGAACACGACGGTGACGTCGTCGCTGTCCTGGGTGATCGCGTCGTCGCCGTGCTTGTAGCGGTTGGCCATGCCCTCCGGCATGAACGACAGGATGAGCTGCTCCTGCGCCTTCTCCTGCTGGTCGATGAGGTGGGACTTGACCTCGAGGCTGCGGCTCATGTCGTTGAAGGCGTTCGCCACATCGGCGAGCTCGTCGCTCGATCCGGCATCCACCTGCACGCCCTCGTCGCCGGCGGCGATCCGCTGGGCGGCCGACTTCAGCCGTCGCAGCGGCCGGACGAAGATCTGCGCGAGCACCAGCGAGAGCAAGCACACGAAGATGATCATCCCCGCCGTGGACAGGATGAGGTTGCGCGTGAAGTCCTCGACCGGCACGAGGGCCTCGGCCGAGGTTTCCTGCGCGACGATCGCCCAGTTCAGTCCGTCGACGCTCAGCGGCGCATAGGCGACGAGGCTGTCGCGGCCGAGGTAGTCGCGTTCGAGCAGCGTGCCGTCGTCGCCCGAGAGCGCTCGCGTCACCGCCTCGCTCGAGATGCTCTGCTGCATCAGGGTGTCGCCGTTCTGCACGCTGAGCGCCGCCGCGGCCGGCGGGAGGCCCGCGGCGACCGCCGCCGTCTCGTACTCGGCGGGGTCGTCGACGAGCTGGCGTGAGATCGACCGCATGAGCAGGTCGCGGCCCACCAGGTAGGTCTCGCCCGTGGCGCCGAGCCCGTTCATGTTCCACTCGCCGCCGACGGTCATCACCTCGTTGATGCGATCGATCGGCAGCTCGATCGCGAGGGCGCCGATGACCTCGCCGTCGTCGGCGATCGGCGTGACCGCCCATCCGGCGGGGTTGCCCAAGCTCGGGCTGTACGGCGCGAAGTCCGCGATGACGACGCCGTCCACGATGTTGCGGTCCATCGCCTCCCGGTACGCCACGGCCAGGTTCGACAGCCGATAGGGCCCCTCGAACAGATTCGTCCCGAGGTCGACGCCCTTGAACGCCGAATAGACGACGTTGCCCTCGGTGTCGATCATGAGCACGTCTTCGAAGTCCTGCAGCTCGGTCATCGCGCGGTAGTACGGATGGAACCGCGCGTGCGCGGCCGACCACGCGCTCCCGTCCCCTGCGTCACTGGTGAGGATCGCGTCCTCCCAGCTCTCGAACGGGATGACGTAGTTGTCCTGCAGGTAGGTCTGGGCGGCATCCCGCGGGGCGAACGCGGAGCCGTCGACCGTCTCGCCGGTCGCCTCCGACAGGTCGGCGGCGAAGGTGTCACGGTAGTACGAGTCCACGCGATCGGATGCCGCGGCATCCTTCTGCCCCTGCTGGAGGTCCGCGAACCCCTCGGCGAACGCCCTCGCCGCCTGCTTGCTGGTGTCGTTCATGGCGCTCAGCCGCACGGCGTTCTCGATCGACGTGAACAGCTGCGTCACCTCGCGGCTGCGGTTCTCGCGGATCTCGACGAGCTTCTCGTAGGCGATGGCGCGCAGCGCCTCGGTGCCGTTGACGTAGCCGATGACCCCGACGACGATGCTCGAGAGCACGCTCACCGAGAGCAGCATGATGAGCAGGATCGAGTAGATCGACAGCCCGGCGCGTCGACGAGGGCGCGGTGTGCCCACCCACTGGGTGGGTGCCGCCGTCGGCATGACCTGCTCGGACACGTCGTCTCCTTCGTGCGCCTCTCCCGGGCGCAGGAAGCTTCCCCAAACCTCGGCGTGCCGAGGTTGCGCCAAGACTAGCGCCCGGGCTCGCTCACGGGGTAGAGCGCGTTCCGGCAGCCGGTGATACGGCCTGCGGCATACGTGCGCACGCGTCGTAGAATGGCTGCTCCCCCACACACTGAAACTCATGACGTCGACCGCGCGCTCCCTTCCCTCGTCCCGCTACGCCGGGCTCGACGGCCTGCGCGCGATCGCGGTGGCGCTGGTGGTCGTGTACCACCTCTTCCCGCCGGCGCTCCTGCCGGGCGGCTTCGTGGGCGTGGACGTGTTCTTCGTCATCAGCGGGTTCCTCATCACGTCCCTGCTGCTCCGCGAGCACGACGCCACCGGGCGCATCCGGCTCGGCGCCTTCTGGATCCGGCGCCTCCGCCGGCTGGTGCCCGCGCTCGTCCTCGTGGTGGCGGTCTGCTCGACCCTCGCCTGGCTGGTCGGCGGAGACGTGCTGATGCGGCTCGGCGCCCAGGTCATGGGGGCCGCGACGTTCAGCTACAACTGGCTCTCGATCGCCGCTGACACCGGCTACTTCGGCGGCGCGACCCCCGAGCTCTTCCGCAACTTCTGGTCGCTGTCGGTCGAGGAGCAGTTCTACGTCGTCTGGCCCCTCGTCCTGCCGCTGTTCCTGCTGCTGCCGCGAGGCGCGGCACGCGCTGCCGCCGCGCTCGCTCTCGCCGCCGCGTCCGCCGTGTGGATGGGGTCGGTCGTCTCCGGCGGCGGCGATCTCACGCGCGCGTACTTCGGCACCGACACGCACTCGTTCGGAATCCTGCTCGGAGTCTCGCTGGCATTCCTCCTCGTCCCGGTCCTCACCCGACCGTCCCGCGAGGAGAGTCCGGCCGCTCACCCCAGCGTCACCCTCCCACCCGGCTGGACCCTCGTACTCCCGGCATCCGCTCAGCCGGCCGTTCGCGCGCCGTGGATCGATCGCGCCGCCACGCGCACGATCATCGGATGCCTCGGCATCGCCGCCCTCATCGGCATCGCCGTCGTCGCCGCCACCGCGCCGACGAGCAGTGCGGTGACCTTCCCCGGCACCCTCTTGGCCGCGAGCATCTGCACCGCGATCGCGATCGCGGCGGGGGTCTGGCCGCGGTCCTGGTTCGGTCCCGCGCTCGACGTGCAGCCGCTGCGGTGGATCGGCGACCGCTCCTACGGCATCTACCTGTGGCACTGGCCGCTGCTCGTGCTCGCGATGGCGATCGTCCCCGGCGCCGAGGTTCCCGTGTGGATGGGACTGGGCGTGCTGGCGCTCACCGTCGTCGCCGCCGAACTGTCGTACCGCTTCGTCGAGACGCCTGTGCGCCGTCGGGGATTCCGCGCGTGCCTGCGCGGCCTGGCGGGTCAGGCGATCGGAGGACCGCGCGGACGGATGCGCCTGGGTGCCGTCGCCACGGTGGCCGTGGTCGTGCTCGGAGGCACGTCCGCAGCGATCGCCGCGGCACCGGTCGCGTCGACCGGCGAAGCAGTCGTCGAGGCCGGACAGGCCGCTCTCGACCAGGCGACCGCCAGCCCCGCGCCGTCGTCGACGCCGACCCCTTCGACGACGGCCGCGCCCGAACCTGCTCCCGTGGCGACGACGCAGCCGAACGGACCGCTGACGATGAAGCCCTCGCCCACACCCAGCCCGACGGCGGTGACCGGCAATCAGATCACGGCGGTGGGCGACTCCGTGATGCTCGCCTCCGCACCTGCGCTGCTCGAGAAGCTGCCGGGGATCCAGGTCGATGCGGCGGTGTCGCGCTCCGCGTGGGCAGGTCCGGGAATCCTCGAGCAGCTGAAGGCCTCGGGCGCGCTGCGACCCTATGTCGTGATCGCGCTCGGCACCAACGGACCCGTCGATCCCGGGTCGCTCGAGCGCATGGCCGAGATCGCGGGGCCGGACCGGCACGTGGTCCTCGTGAACGCCTTCGCGCCGCGCGACTGGATCCCCGGCGTCAACCACGACCTCGCCGAGTTCGCCAAGCGCCATCCGCGTGTCGTCGTCGCCGACTGGTCGGCGGCGATCAGCACCCGCACCGACCTGCTGGCGGGCGACTCGATCCACCCGGGGGCCACGGGCGGGAAGGTGTTCGCCGAGACGATCGCCCGCACCATCGACAACGTCGAGCGCGAGCGGGCGCGCCGCCAGTACCAGGACGAGCTGCGCCTGTACGACCGCCTCTCGGACCGCCCGCTGCCGGTCGCCGAGTAGCGGATCGCGCTCCCCCGCGGCATCCGGTCGCCTGCGCGCGCGGGCCGGCGCACGGCGCGCCGCGCTCCCCCGCCCGCAGGGGATCCGCTCGTGCCGCGTCCCGCCCGGCCCGCCGGCGCATAACTCCTGCACTTCGCATGCGATTCGCGCAGCGCGACGCGACTTTCGGCGGTCCGGCGCCGGCCGGCCCGGCAAGGTGCAGGAGTTATGCGCCGAACTAGGCAGGCCCCGGCTTCCCCGACCGTCCGCTTACCTCAGCAGACCGGAGCGCGCGACATCCGCCAGCAGGGCCTCGACTGCCTCTGGGTGGAAGATGATGTCCTCGGCGAGCAGCCGAATCGTCGCGAAGCCGCGGCGCGCGGCTCCCTGGTCGCGCCGGATGTCCCTGCGGCGCTGACTCCAATCACTGTGATGGGCTCTGCTGTCGCACTCGATGATGAGCTTTCCAGCGATGAGGAAGTCGACCCGGCCCACTCCGCTGAGCTCGACCTGGACCTCGAAAGGGATGCCGAGCCGGCGCAGCATGAGCCGAACGAAGCTCTCGGTCCCCGACTCCGCACGACCGTCGACAAGTCGTAGCAGCACACCGTACTTGGCAGGAAGCGCGCGGAACAGCGTGCGCATCTCCGATTCGGACATCAGTCCGAGGTGGAGCACGCTGTCCAGGGTCGCGATCACCTCCCGTGGGGGTCGGCATGTCACCAGCGTGCGGATCGCGTCCTCGAGGCCAACGGCTTCACGGGTCGCGGGTGCGGTGAGATCTCCCCAGTGCACGCGAGCCACTGCTCCATGCACGTCTCTGCGCCAGCGCTCCCGTCGAGGTCCGGGACCGCGCAGGCGAGACATCTCTCGCCCCACATGGACATGCGCCCGCGCATCGTCGATCGTGAAGGCGCCGGCAGCGGCCAACGCTGAGACGCACGTCATCCGGCCGCCGATGCGGACCGCGATATCGGCCGCCGGACTCGCGGTGCGAACGTAGTGGTCCCTCCTCAACCGGGTAAGCGCCCCGGAACGCACAGCGCGCGTGATGCCCTTCGGCGTGAATCCGGCCTCGAGCAGCTCAGCGCGAGTGACCACGCGCTCGCCGTCACCGGTGAAGTTCGACACGTCCGAACGCTCGCATCGCGGCCGAGGGCGAAATGATCGTCAGCCCTCGACGGTGCACAACCGCTCACGCGCGACGCTTGTGGAGAAGGCGACACCGCCATGGTGCACCGTCGATCCGGCGCATAACTCCTGCACCTTGCGTCGTACCCCGCACACGCGTGCCGGGATCACGCGGATCGGATGCCGCGCGCACACGAATGTGCAGGAGTTATGCGCCGCGGTGACCGGCGCCCCGCGACCGGCGCCCCGCGCACGGCGCCCCGCGCACGGCGCGCCGCGCTTCCCCTGCCCGCAGACGCAGCGAGACCCGCGGGCCCGAAGGCCCGCGGGTCTCGCGGTGCAAGGTGGTCGCCGGAGCGACCTGCCGGGCGCGGGGCCCGGACGCCGATTACTCGGACTTCTCCTCGGCGGGGGCCTCGACGGCCTCCTCGGCGGCGGCCTCGGCGGCAGCGCCCTCCTCCTGCGACTCGGCGCCGGCCTCGGCGGCCTCGTCGACGGCGGGGGTCTCCTCGGCGGCATCCTCGACCGGAGCCTCCTCGGCGACCGGAGCAGCCTCGGCGGCCGGAGCAGCCTTCGCAGCCGACTTCTTGGCCGACTTCGCCTTCGGGGTCACGGGCTCGAGGACGAGCTCGATGACAGCCATGGGGGCGTTGTCGCCCTTGCGGTTGCCGACCTTGGTGATGCGCGTGTAGCCGCCCTCGCGGTCGGCCACCAGCGGCGCGATCTCGGTGAACAGGACGTGCACGACTTCCTTGTCACCGATGACCGACAGCACCCGGCGACGGGCGTGCAGGTCTCCGCGCTTGGCGAAGGTGATCAGGCGCTCGGCGAGCGGACGAAGGCGCTTGGCCTTGGTCTCGGTCGTCTTGATCGACTTGTGCGTGAAGAGAGCCGCGGCGAGATTCGCAAGCAGCAGGCGCTCGTGTGCGGGGCCGCCTCCGAGGCGGGGACCCTTAGTGGGCTTAGGCATTCTTGATTACTCCAGTGTGAAAGTCGATCGCGGGATCAGACGGTCTCGTCGTCGTATCCGCCGTAGAAGTGCGCACCGTCGAACCCGGGGACCGAGTCCTTCAGCGACAGGCCGAGCGAGACGAGCTTGTCGCGCACCTCGTCGACCGACTTCTGACCGAAGTTGCGGATGTTCATGAGCTGCGTCTCGGAAAGGGCGACGAGCTCCGACACCGTGTTGATGCCCTCGCGCTTGAGGCAGTTGTACGAGCGGACCGACAGATCGAGGTCCTCGATCGGCATCGACAGCTCGTTCGACAGGACCGTCTCGACCGGCGCGGGGCCGATCTCGATGCCCTCGGCCTCGACGTTGAGCTCGCGGGCCAGGCCGAAGAGCTCGGTCAGCGTGCGACCGGCCGAAGCCACCGCGTCGCGCGGAGCGATCGAGGACTTGGTCTCGACATCCAGCACGAGCTTGTCGAAGTCGGTGCGCTCCCCGGCACGCGTCGCGTCGACGCGGTACGAGACCTTGAGGACCGGCGAGTAGATCGAGTCGATCGGGATCTGACCGGCCTCGGCGTACTCGTTGCGGTTCTGGGTGGCCGACACGTAGCCGCGGCCGCGCTCGATGGTGAGCTCGAGCTCGAACTTGGCGGTGTCGTTGAGCGTCGCGATGACGAGCTCGGGGTTGTGCACCTCGACACCGGCGGGAGCCGAGATGTCGGCGGCGGTGACCTCACCGGAGCCGGTCTTGCGCAGGTAGGCCGTGATGGGCTCGTCGCGCTCGCTGGAGACGACCAGCTGCTTGATGTTCAGGATGATCTCGGTGACATCCTCCTTGACACCGGGAATGGTGCTGAACTCGTGGAGGACGCCGTCGATGCGGATCGACGTCACGGCTGCGCCGGGGATCGACGACAGGAGGCTGCGACGCAGCGCGTTGCCGATCGTGTAGCCGAAGCCAGGCTCCAGCGGCTCGATGACGAAGCGGCTGCGGAACTCCCCGACCTTCTCCTCGGTCAGAGTGGGACGCTGTGCGATGAGCACTATGTGTTCCTTTCGATCACGTGCCCGCTATTTGACACGTGCGGTGGGTGAGGTGTTGAGTTTTTCTCAGGGCAGCCGCTGATCGAACTGCGGATGCCGGAAGCGTGCGGTAGCCGGGGCACCGTGAGGGTGCCCCGGCTCCGGGAAGTCAGACGCGGCGGCGCTTGGGCGGACGGCAGCCGTTGTGTGCCTGCGGCGTCACGTCCTGGATCGAACCGACCTCGAGGCCGGCGGCCTGCAGCGAGCGGATCGCGGTCTCGCGGCCCGAGCCCGGGCCCTTGACGAAGACGTCGACCTTCTTGACGCCGTGCTCCTGCGCCTGGCGGGCAGCCGACTCTGCGGCCATGCCTGCGGCGTAGGGGGTCGACTTGCGCGAGCCCTTGAAGCCCACACCACCCGACGACGCCCAGCTGATGACGGCGCCCGACGGGTCGGTGATCGAGACGATCGTGTTGTTGAACGTCGACTTGATGTGGGCCTGGCCCAGCGCGATGTTCTTCTTCTCCTTGCGGCGCGGCTTGCGCGCGGCAGTCTTGGCCTGTGCCATGTTGCGTTCTCCCTAAATCCTGGGGGCCGCGCCTTAGCGCGCCTTCTTCTTGCCGGCGACGGTGCGCTTGGGGCCCTTGCGGGTACGCGCGTTCGTCTTGGTGCGCTGACCGCGCACGGGGAGGCCGCGGCGGTGGCGCAGGCCCTCGTAGGAACCGATCTCGACCTTGCGGCGGATGTCGGCGGCGACCTCGCGGCGCAGGTCACCCTCCACCTTGAAGTTGCCTTCGATGTAGTCGCGGAGGGCGATGAGCTGGTCGTCGCTGAGGTCCTTGACGCGGATGTTCTCGTCGATCTCCGTCGCGGTGAGGATCTCGTTCGAGCGGGTACGGCCGACACCGTAGATGTAGGTGAGGGCGATCACCACGCGCTTGTCGCGCGGGATGTCAACGCCGGCAAGACGTGCCATGCGGTTTCTCCTAGGAGTGAGTGGAGGTGTGGAGCAGGATCGGTGCCCGGGCCTCCGCCCGAGGTGTCCCCCGCGAACGGGTTCTGATCCTGCCTGTGTCGTGTTCAGTTGTGGGATTCGGATGGGTTTCGATACGCGTCGCCTTCGGCGGCGCTACTCAACCTTGACCTGGATCGCATCAACGCGGGCTTCGCTCGCATTGATCCGACCCACGTCAGCCCTGGCGCTGCTTGTGGCGCGGGTTGGACTTGCAGATCACCATGACGCGGCCGTGGCGGCGGATGACCTTGCAGTGGTCGCAGATGGGCTTGACGGAGGGGTTGACCTTCATGATTTCTTCTCTTCGCTGTCTTCGCCGGGCGCACGTCGCTCGCTGAGCGTGCCGACGTGCGGGGCGTTACTTCTCGACCGGTCTAGCGGTAGCGGTAGACGATGCGTCCGCGGGTGAGGTCGTACGGGCTGAGCTCGACGACCACGCGGTCCTCGGGGATGATGCGGATGTAGTTCTGCCGCATCTTTCCCGAGATCGTGGCGAGCACCTTGTGTCCGTTGGTCAGCTCAACGCGGAACATCGCGTTGGGCAGGGCCTCGGACACGACGCCCTCGATCTCGATGACACCGTCTTTCTTCGCCATACGCTCGCTATCACTGCTTCTGCAGACCGGTCGGTCTGCGTTGGATGGGGATTGTGGTGCTCGGACACGCCGATGAAGGCGCAACGCACCAAAGATCAAGCATAGGTGATATCGGATGCCTCGGCAAACCGACTCAGGCGCTGCACAGGCTCAGGGGCGTCGGCGGCGCACCACCGTCAGCGTCACCGCGATCGCGCCGCCGATGAGCAGCGCGGCGCCGACGCCGATCGCCCACCACGAGACGGTTCCGCCCGTCGCGGGAAGGTCGGGAGAGTCGGGAGACACTGCGCCCCCACCGCCGTCCGTCCCGGCGACGAACTCATTGACCACCTCGATGGTCAGCGGCGTCTGCGCCGACTCCGCCGTGATCACGATCGACGACGGGAGGATGGTCACCGCCTGCCAGCTGCCGTCGGCCGGGTCGGCGGGCGTGGTCTCGTCGACCGTGCACGTCGCGCCCACCGGTGCGACGAAGGGATCGCTGACCTCATCCGCCGTCAGCTGCCACGTTCCCTCGGCGACGACCGTGCCGGCCGGAAGCTCGCACCGCCACGTGCCCGCGAACTCCACCGCCGGCGCACCCGCGCCCTCGACCGTCTTGGTCACGCGGAACGCCCCGTACAGTCGCTCGATCGCGTTGGTGACGGTCACCGCGATCGGAGTGGTGGCCGACCCCGCCGTGATCTGCACGGGAGCCCCCGTGATCACGGGGAGCGACCACGAGCCGCCCGGCGGATCCGTCGGTTCCGCCTCGGCCACGGTGCACCACGCACCGACCGGCGCCTCGATGGGCGCGGAGGTCTCGCCCGCAGCGAGGGTCCACGTGCCCGAGGCGAGGACGTCCGGGCCGCCCTGGGTGGCGGTGCACTCCCAGGTCCCGGAGAACCCGTCGGCGAACGCCACGTCGTCCGGATTCTCCACGACCTTCTCGATCGTGAAGGCGCCCACGGCGAGCGCGTTCGTGACGACGAAGGCGAACTGCGTCTCGTCTCCCGGCGCGGGCACGACGAAGTCGACCGGCGTCGCGACATCCTCGCCGTTGAGCGTCCACGTCGGGTCCTGCCACGCGGCCAGGCTCGTCGGGTCGAAGCTCCGGCCCGGCGCCAGCAGCCGGGCGCGATAGTTGAGGCCGACAGTCTCGGTGATCACGCACGGCGCCCCGACCGGCAGCCCCTCTACCGTGGTCGTGTCGCCGGGCTCCACCTCCCACTCCACGATGAGCTGGCCGCCGTCCTCGAGCGAGCACTCCACCACTCCGGGAAATGTCGTGCCGGGGGGAAGCAGGCCGGCGACCTCGGGCGGGAGCACCTTCGTCACGGTGATCGATCCGACCTCGGCGGGCGCGATGATCGGGATGCACTCGAACGGCTGATCCACCCACGGGTAGTTGTGGTGCTCGTTTCCCACGCCGTCCATCAGGATGGTGCCGTTCGTGTACAGCCGGCCGTTGGTGCTCGCCGTGACCCGCAGCGTCGGCTGCGCGGCATCCGGATTCGCGTTCGGCACGAGGATCGAGCCGAGCACCTGCGACGATCCGGCGACGTGCACCGACGTGGCGTCGGCGAAGTTCCACATGGTGCGCGCCGCGAGCACGCCGAACAGCGACGACGCGGGATCGTCGGCCCGGACCCCGTCCTCGGCGAAGTAGTTGGGCGCCCACGTCACGGGTCCGCCGGCGACGTTGACGATCACCGCGGCACCGTCGGGGACGTTCACGAATCCGATCCCCGGGTTCGCGGCGAGGGTCGCGGCGCTCACGTCGAACACCTGGGTCGCGGAGGTCCCGTCGCCCGTGAAGGTCAGGAGGGCGCCGATCGTCACGGTCCCGGTGGGGGCGAGGGCGGCGAAGTCCGCGGACTCGTCTGAGATCTCGGCCCCCCACGTCGACCACGGCGCGATCGCGGCCGGGCCCATGCCCTGCGTGAGCGTGCCGTTGTTGAGCTCGTAGTTGGCGCCCGTCGTCTCGTAGTCCGGGATCGACATGCCGCCGATGTGCACGTCGCCGCCGAGGAGCTGGCCCCCGTCGAAGGCGTTGGCGCCCACGTCGAGCACGGTCGTCGCCCCGACGCTGACGTCCCCGCCCGCCGCGAGCATCGTCGATCCGGGCAGCGGCACCACCGCGGAGCCGACGCCGACCCAGCCGACGTTGAACCGACCGCCCGCGCTCTTGTCGAACGAGGCGTCACCGACGACGACGACGAGGCCCTCCGCCTCGGCCGCGGCCTGGCGCACCTGGAAGTCGCTGCCGGCATAGATCGCGACGTTCTGGTCGGTCCACACCGGGTTGTCGTTGCCGGGCCCCGGGATCGTGCCATCCGGGCACTCCCCGATCGCCGCCGCAGCGCGATCCGGCGCAGGTCCGATGGCGACCAGCGCAGCTCCCGCCACCAGGCCGAGCGCGACGAGGAGCGCGGCATCACGCCGCCGACGTGCAACCCACCGGGATCCCATGAGTCTCCTGCCCGCTGAGCCGAAGCATATCGCGGGGCGGGGCCTGCGCCCAGGGCCGATCCCGCACCCAGAGCCGCGATCCGGCGCTCAGGCCGGCGCTCAGACTCAGTCGAACAGCGTGGCCAGTTCGCCCTGCGGGGGCAGCTGCGAGTTCGAGATGACCTCGCCGTTGACCGTCACCGTCGGAGTGCCGACGCCGCCCGCGCCGGGCTGCACGGGGGTGTCCTTGGTCATCGCCGTCACGTAGTCGGCGTAGATCCCGTCGTTCACGCACGAATCGATGCCCGTGACGCCGGCGACCTCCGCGATCTGCAGGATCTCCTCGTCGGTGAGTCCCGACGTGCCCTCCTGCGGCTGGTTCGCGAACATCGCGTTCATGAACGGAAGCGCAGCATCGGCGTCGGCCACGGCGACGCAGTACATGGCGTTGGCCGCGCGCGTCGAGTACTCGGTGCCTTGCGATCGGTTGTCGAGGATCGAGATCGGGTGGATCGCGAGAGTGATGGTGCCGTCGTCGACGAGCCCTTCGATCTCCTCGCCGTACACCTGCTCGAACTGGTTGCACACGGGGCACATGAAGTCGATGTAGGTGCCCAGATCGTTCTCGCCGTCCCCCACCAGGATCGCGCCGGTGTCGGCGTCGATGTTCGAGGCGGACGGCGTCTGACCCGGCTCAGGGTTGACTGCCTGGTTGTTGAGGCTCACGACGAAGATCGCGACCGCGATGAGCACGACCACGACGCCGGCGCTCACCCAGATGGCGAACCAGTTGATCTTGCGAGGACCCTCAGCCATGACGCACTCCTATGCGATCTCGGTCGGCGTCACGCCGAAGGGTGCGAGACCCGCCGCGCCGCCGTCGGGCGCGGTAAGCACCCAGATTCCACCATCGTGCACCGCGACGCTATGTTCCCAATGGGAGCCGGCGGTGCCGTCGAGCGTCGAGACGGTCCAGCCGTCGTTCTCGACGAAGGTCGCCTGGTCGCCGATCACCACCATCGGCTCGATCGCGAGGACGAGCCCCGGACGCACCTCGGGTCCAGGATCGGACACGCGATAGTTGAAGACCGAGGGCGACTCATGCATCTTGCGCCCGATGCCGTGTCCGACGTACTCGCGCAGGATGCCGTAACCCGGCGCGGGTGCGTTCGCCTCGATGTGCTCCTGGACGGCCGCACCGATCTCGCCGAGGTGGCGGGCGGAGGCGAGCTTCGCGATGCCGGCCCACAGCGAGCCCTCGGTCACGTCGGACAGCCGCTGCCGCTCCGCGACCACATCGGGACGGTCGGGGTCATCGAGTACGACGGTGAACGCCGAGTCGCCGTTCCAGCCCTGGTACTCGGCGCCCGCATCGATCGACAGGATGTCACCGGCGACGAGAGGCCGCGAACTCGGGATGCCGTGCACCACCTGCTCGTTGACCGACGCGCAGATGGTGTGGCGGTAGCCGCGGACCATCTGGAAGTTCGACTTCGCGCCGCGTGCGGTGAGGACAGCGGATGCCGCGGCATCCAGCTCCTCGGTCGTCACGCCCGGAGCGATGAGATCTCTGATCGCGTCGAGCGCCGCGGCGGTGATGAGCCCCGGCTCCACCATCGCCCGCAGCTGAGCGGGCGACTTGTAGATCGAACGGCGCAGCGACACGGCTCAGGCCGCAGCAGGGCGGATGAGCCCGCGCGCCTCGAGCGCCGCCACGATGCGGGCGGTGATCTCGTCGAGCGTGCCGACGCCGTCGATCTCGTCGACGACGCCGCGAGCGTGGTAGACGCCGAGGATCGGCGCCGTCTCGCGCTCGTAGATCGCGAGACGGTTGGCGATGACCTCTTCGGTGTCGTCGGTGCGGCCCTGCTCCCGTGCGCGCAGCGACAGCCGCGCGATGCTCTCGTCGCGGGGAACGCTCAGCTCGATGACCGCGTCGAGGGTCTCGCCACGACCCTCGAGGAACTCGTCGAGGTGGGCCACCTGGCTCACGTTGCGCGGGTATCCGTCGAGCAGGAACCCGCCCTCGGCGTCCGCCTGCGAGAGGCGATCGCGGACGACCGCGCTGGTCAGCTCGTCGGATACCAGGTCGCCGGCCTCGATGACCGACTTGACCTGAAGACCGAGGTCGGAGCCATCGGCGACGGCGGCGCGGAAGACGTCGCCGGTCGAGACGGCCGGGATGCCGAACGCCTGCGCGATGCGGACGCCCTGCGTGCCCTTGCCCGAACCCTGCGGGCCGACGATCAGCAGTCGCGTCGCCGCGCCGTCGTGAGTCTGCCCGAGGGTCATCGAAGGAGCCCCTCGTAGTGCCGCTGCTGCAGCTGCGCGTCGATCTGCTTCACGGTCTCGAGACCCACACCCACGATGATGAGGATGGAGGCACCGCCGAACGGGAAGTTCTGGTTCGCGCCGACCGTCGCCAGGGCGATGAGCGGAAGCAGGGCGATGCAGCCGAGGTACAGCGAGCCGGGCAGCGTGATGCGTGTGAGCACGTAGTCGAGGTACTCGGCCGTGGGACGACCGGCACGGATGCCGGGGATGAAGCCGCCGTACTTCTTCATGTTGTCGGCGACCTCGACCGGGTTGAACGTGATCGCGACGTAGAAGTACGTGAAGCCGACGATGAGGAGGAAGTACACGACCATGTAGATCGGGTGGTCGCCGTTGGTGAAGTACTGCTGGATCCACGAGACCCACGGCGGGATCTCGTTCTCGGCGTTCGGCTGCATGTTGAACTGCGCGATGAGCGCGGGGATGTACAGCAGCGAGGACGCGAAGATGACGGGCACGACGCCGGCCATGTTGACCTTGATCGGGATGTACGTGTTCGTGCCGCCGTAGGTGCGACGACCGACCATCCGCTTGGCGTACTGCACCGGGATGCGTCGCTGCGATTGCTCGACGAACACCACCAGCGCGACCACAACGATTCCGACGGCGAGCACGAGGAGGAACACCTCGAAGCCGCGCGACTGCCAGATGGCCCACATCGACGCGGGGAAGGCCGCCGCGATCGAGGTGAAGATGAGGAGGGACATGCCGTTGCCGATGCCGCGCTCGGTGACGAGCTCGGCGAACCACATGATGAGGCCGGTGCCGGCAGTCATCGTGATGATCATGAGGAGCTGCGCCCACCACGCGTCGTTGGTGAGAAGCTGCTCGCACTCCGGGATGCCCGTCGCGCCGAAGAGCTGACCGCTGCGGGCCACCGTCACGAGGGTGGTCGACTGCAGCAGTGCCAGCGCGATCGTGAGGTAGCGGGTGTACTGCGTCAGCCGCGCCTGGCCCGCCTGACCCTCCTTGTAGAGGGTCTCGAAGTGCGGGATGACCACGCGCAGCAGCTGCACGATGATCGTCGCGGTGATGTACGGCATGACGCCCAGCGCGAAGATCGACAGCTGCAGCAGCGCGCCGCCCGAGAACAGGTTGACGAGCGAGAGCAGGCCCTGGGTTCCCGCCGACTGTCGCAGACATTCCTGCACGTTCGGGAAGTCGACGAACGGCGCGGGGATGTGCGCGCCGAAGCGGTACAGGGCGATGATCGCCAGGGTGAATGCGATCTTCCGCCGCAGATCGGGAGTGCGGAAGACCCGCGCGATGGCGCTGAACAAGAGGATGCCTCCAGTAGGGATGCCGGCCCGCACAGCGACGTGCCGACGTCCAGGGTAACCCAGTGGGGGCCGGAGCAAGCTCCGGCCCCCACTGTGCGTGCTACTTGACGGTGCCGCCCGCGGCGACGATCTTCTGCTCGGCGGAACCCGAGACCTTGTCGACCGACACGTTGAGCTTCACCGAGATGTCGCCGGTGCCGAGCACCTTGACCTTCTCGTTCTTGCGGACCGCGCCCTTGGCGACGAGGTCGCCGATGGTGACATCGCCACCGGACGGGTACAGCTCCGCCAGCTTGTCCAGGTTCACGACCTGGTACTCGACGCGGAACGGGTTCTTGAACCCGCGCAGCTTCGGGGTGCGCATGTGCAGCGGCATCTGACCGCCCTCGAAGCCGACCTTGACCTGGTAGCGGGCCTTCTGGCCCTTGGTGCCACGGCCTGCGGTCTTACCCTTCGAGCCCTCACCGCGACCCACGCGGGTCTTGGCGGTGCGGGCGCCGGGAACCGGACGCAGGTGGTGCACCTTGAGGACGCCGGGACGCGATGCCGGAGCATCGGCCTTCGGAGCAGCCTTCTTCGCGGGAGCCTTCTTGGCGGCGGGGGCCTTCTCGGCCTTGTCCGCAGCGTCGGCCTTGGCGGCCTTCGGTGCGGCAGCCTTGGCAGGCGCCTTCTTCTCGGCGGCCGGCTTCGCAGCGGCAGCCTTGGGAGCAGCAGCCTTGTCGGCTGCCTTCTTGGGCGCGGCCGCCTTCTTAGCCGGGGCCTTCTTCGGGGCCTCGGCCGCGACGGCCTCGTTCTTCTCGGCCTTCTCAGCCATCAGTCGATCTCCTCAACCTTCACGAGGTGGGCGACGGTCTTGACGTAGCCGCGCGTCTGCGCGTCGTCGGGACGGACGACCGAGTCGCCGATCCGCTTGAGACCCAGCGAACGCAGCGTGTCCCGCTGGTTCTGCTTCTCACTCACCTTGGACTTGACCTGGGTAACCTTCAGGCGCGCGGCCATCAGACACCTGCCTTCGCAGCAGCCGCGGCCTCGGCCTCGGCACGGACGAGACGGGCGGGGGCGACCTGATCGAAGTCGAGGCCACGACGCGCGGCGACCGCACGAGGCTCCTCGAGCTGCTTCAGCGCCGCGACCGTCGCGTGGACGATGTTGATCGTGTTCGAGGAACCGAGCGACTTCGACAGCACGTCGTGGATGCCGGCGCACTCGAGCACGGCACGCACCGGGCCACCGGCGATGACACCGGTACCGGCAGCGGCCGGACGAAGGAGCACGACACCAGCGGCGGCCTCACCCTGCACCGGGTGCGGGATGGTCGAGCCGACACGGGGGACGCGGAAGAAGTTGCGCTTGGCCTCTTCGACACCCTTCGAGATCGCCAGGGGGACCTCGCGGGCCTTGCCGTATCCGACGCCCACGACGCCGTTGCCGTCACCGACGACCACGAGCGCGGTGAAGCTGAACCGGCGACCACCCTTGACGACCTTCGACACACGGTTGATCGTGACGACGCGCTCCAGGAACTGGCTCTTGTCGGCATCGCGCGAACCGCGGTCACGCTGGTTGGCGTTGCGCTCGCGTCCGCCGCGACGCGGCTCGCGCTCACGCTCGGCGGGCGCCTCAGTCGTGGCGGCGGCAGCAGCCTGCTCGGTCACTTCGGTCTCCACGTTGTTGTTGGTTGTTTCGCTCACAGGTTCAGACCTCCTTCGCGAGCGCCGTCGGCGATCGCCGCGACACGGCCCGCGTAGCGGTTGCCACCGCGGTCGAACACGACGTCCGAGACGCCGGCGGCCTTCGCACGCTCAGCGACGAGCTCGCCGACCTTGCGGGCCTTGGCGGTCTTGTCACCGTCGAACGCACGCAGGTCGGTCTCGAGGGTCGAGGCCGAGGCCACGGTGCGGCCCTTGCTGTCGTCCACGACCTGCACGAAGACGTGGCGGGCCGAACGGGTGACGACGAGGCGCGGACGCTGCTCGGTGCCGACGACCTTCTTGCGAAGGCGGGCGTGACGACGCGCGCGCGCGTCGGTCTTCGACTTCACAGCCATGGTTACTTACCAGCCTTTCCGGCCTTGCGCCGCACGACCTCGCCGGCGTAGCGCACACCCTTGCCCTTGTAGGGCTCGGGCTTGCGGATCTTGCGGATGTTGGCAGCCGCCTCGCCGACGGCCTGCTTGTCGATGCCGCTCACGGTGAGCTTGTTGTTACCCTCGACCGTGAAGGTGATGCCCGCGGGCGGGTCGACCAGAACGGGGTGCGAGAAGCCGAGGGCGAACTCGACCGAGCTGCCCTTCTGCGCCACGCGGTAACCCGTGCCGACGACCTCGAGGCCCTTGGTGTAGCCCTGGGTGACACCGATGATGTTGTTGTTGATGAGGGTGCGGGTCAGGCCGTGGAGCGAGCGCGAGGAGCGCTCGTCGTCGGGACGGGTCACGACGACCTGGCCCTCTTCGACCTTGACCTCGATGGGGCGCGCCACGGTGAGCGAGAGCTCACCCTTGGGGCCCTTGACCGCGACATCCTGACCGTCGACCGCAATGGTCACGCCGGCGGGGATGTCGATCGGGAGACGTCCGATACGCGACATGTCAGATCACCACACGTAGGCGAGGACTTCCCCACCCACGCCCTTCTGCTCGGCCTGACGGTCGGTGAGAAGACCGGAGGAGGTGGAGAGGATGGCGACACCGAGCCCGCCGAGGACGCGGGGGATCTCGGTCGACTTCGCGTAGACGCGGAGGCCGGGCTTCGAGACGCGCTTGATGCCGGCGATCGACCGCTCGCGGTTCGGGCCGTACTTCAGCGTCAGGGTCAGCGTCTGGCCGACGCGGGCGTCCGAGACCTCCCAGGAGGAGATGTAGCCCTCCTGCTTGAGGATGTCGGCGATGTGGGTCTTGAGCTTGGAGCTCGGCAGCGACACAGAGTCGTGGTGCGCCGAGTTCGCGTTGCGCAGACGGGTCAGCATGTCTGCGACCGGGTCTGTCATTGTCATTTCAGATTTCCTTTGTTCATGAGGTTTCGACTGCCGTTACACGACAGACGACCTTCTATGAGTTCCCCGGGAGCCGGGTGGCTCCCAGGGAGATCTCGGCTCAGGCCTGAGCGTCCTCGGTGCGGAAGGGGAAGCCCAGGTGGCGCAGCAGCGCACGGCCTTCGGCATCCGTCTTCGCCGTCGTCACGACGGTGATGTCGAAGCCGCGGACACGGTCGATCTTGTCCTGGTTGATCTCGTGGAACACGGACTGCTCCTGGAGACCGAACGTGTAGTTGCCGTGGCCGTCGAACTGCGTGGCCGACAGGCCGCGGAAGTCGCGGATGCGGGGCAGAGCGAGGTTGACCAGGCGGTCCACGAACTCCCACGCGCGGTCACCGCGGAGGGTGACGTGCGCGCCGATGGCCTGACCCTCGCGCAGCTTGAACTGCGCGATGGACTTGCGGGCCTTCGTGACGACCGGCTTCTGGCCGGTGATCTTGGTGAGGTCGTCGACCGCACCATCGATCACCTTGCTGTCGCGAGCTGCCTCGCCGACACCGGTGTTCACTACGACCTTGACGAGACCGGGGATCTGCATGACGTTCGGGTAGCCGAACTCGTCCTGCAGAAGCTGCTTGATCTCGTTGTTGTACTTCTGCTTCAGGCGGGGCTGGATCTTGCCAGCCTCCACGGCAGCGGCGGTGCTCATATTCAGAGGTCCTTGCCTGACTTCTTCGCGTAACGCACGCGGACGGTGCGCTTCACGCCGTCCTTCGTCTGCTCCTCGACACGGTGACCGACACGGGTCGGCTTCTTGGTCGAGGGGTCGACGACAGCGACGTTGGAGATGTGGATCGGGGCTTCCATCGTCTCGATGCCGCCCGTCTTGGTGCCGCGCTGGCTCTGGCCGACGCGGTTGTGCTTGGTGACGAAGTTCACGCCCTCGACGATGACGCGGTTCTGCTCGACGAGGACCTCGAGGACCTTGCCCTGCTTACCGCGGTCGCCGCCGTTGGCCTGCTTCTTGCCAGTGAGGACCTGAACCAGGTCCCCCTTCTTGATCTTGGCCATGTGGTCA
This sequence comes from Microbacterium sp. SSM24, assembly GCF_025989145.1. Classification (NCBI taxonomy): domain Bacteria; kingdom Bacillati; phylum Actinomycetota; class Actinomycetes; order Micrococcales; family Microbacteriaceae; genus Microbacterium; species Microbacterium sp. SSM24. The sequence goes on from NZ_JAPDNQ010000001.1 coordinate 674,874, forward strand.
GATCACCTCCGGTGCGAGCGAGACGATCTTCATGAACTTCTTGTCACGGAGTTCACGACCGACGGGTCCGAAGATGCGGGTGCCACGGGGCTCCCCGTCGCTCTTCAGGATCACGGCGGCGTTCTCGTCGAACTTGATGTACGAACCGTCGGGACGACGGGTCTGCTTCTTGGTGCGGACGACGACGGCCTTGACCACGTCGCCCTTCTTGACGTTGCCGCCCGGGATCGCATCCTTGACCGTTGCCACGATGATGTCGCCCAGACCGGCGTACCGGCGGTGCGAGCCACCGAGCACGCGGATCGTGAGCAGCTCCTTGGCGCCGGTGTTGTCGGCGACCTTCAGACGGGATTCCTGCTGAATCACTTGTTACTCCTTGGGTTCCAAGCAAGCCGAGGGCTTACTTGGCCTTCTCGAGGATCTCGACCAGGCGCCAGCGCTTGGTGGCGCTCAGCGGACGGGTCTCGTTGATGAGGACGAGGTCGCCGATGCCGGCGGTGTTGCCCTCGTCGTGGGCCTTGACCTTCGACGTGCGACGGATGACCTTGCCGTAGAGGGGGTGCTTCACGCGGTCCTCGACCTCGACGACGATCGTCTTGTCCATCTTGTCGCTCACGACGTAGCCGCGGCGCGACTTGCGGTAGCCACGGGCGTTCTCGTCGCGCACGTCGTGCGCGGCGGACTCGTGACCGCTGACCTGGTCCTTGACCTCGGCCTTGGGGGCCGCAGCCTTGGCGGCCGTGGCCTTGGGAGCCGCAGCCTTCTTGGCGGGAGCCTTCTTCTCAGTGGTCTCAGCCATTACTCGGCCTCTTCCTTCACGGCCTCGTCAGCGGCATCCGCCTTCTTGGCCTTCGTCTTCTTCGCCTTCGTCGCGGTCTCCAGCGGCGCGGGGGTGGCACGGATGCCGAGCTCGCGCTCACGGATCACGGTGTAGAGCCGCGCGATGTCGCGCTTGACCGCACGGATGCGGCCGTGGCTCTCGAGCTGGCCGGTGGCCGACTGGAAGCGCAGGTTGAACAGCTCTTCCTTGGCCTTGCGCAGCTCCTCGACCAGGCGCTGGTCTTCGAACGTGTCGAGCTCGCTCGGGGCGAGCGTCTTGGTGCCGATCGCCATTACGCGTCGCCCTCCTCGCGCTTGATGATGCGTGCCTTGAGAGGCAGCTTGTGAATGGCACGGGTCAGGGCCTCGCGAGCGAGCTCCTCGTTGACACCGGCGACCTCGAAGAGGACGCGACCCGGCTTGACGTTTGCGACCCACCACTCGGGGGAACCCTTACCGGAACCCATGCGGGTCTCGGCCGGCTTCTTCGTGAGCGGACGGTCGGGGTAGATGTTGATCCACACCTTTCCGCCACGCTTGATGTGACGGGTCATCGCGATACGAGCGGACTCGATCTGACGGTTCGTCACGTAAGCGGGCGTGAGGGCCTGGATGCCGAACTCACCGAACGACACCTTGGTGCCACCGGTGGCCTGGCCCGAGCGGCCCGGGTGGTGCTGCTTGCGGTACTTGACCTTGCGGGGGATAAGCATTACGCCGATGCTCCTTCTGCGACGGGGGCCTCGTTGCGAGGGCCACGACGACCACGGTCGCCGCCACGGTCGTCACGACCGCGCGACTGCTTCGGCGCGTTCGCCTGCTCGCGCGCCAGTTCCTTGTTGGTGAGGTCGCCCTTGTAGATCCAGACCTTCACGCCGATGCGGCCGAAGGTGGTCTTCGCCTCGTAGAAGCCGTAGTCGATGTTCGCGCGCAGCGTGTGCAGCGGCACACGACCCTCGCGGTAGAACTCCGAGCGGCTCATCTCGGCGCCGCCGAGGCGGCCGGAGACCTGGATGCGGACGCCCTTGGCGCCGGCGCGCTGCGCGCCCTGCAGGCCCTTGCGCATCGCGCGGCGGAATGCCACGCGAGCGCTGAGCTGCTCGGCGATGCCCTGCGCGACGAGCTGAGCATCGGCCTCGGGGTTCTTGACCTCGAGGATGTTCAGCTGGATCTGCTTGCCGGTGAGCTTCTCGAGGTCGGCGCGGATGCGCTCGGCCTCGGCGCCACGACGACCGATCACGATGCCCGGGCGGGCGGTGTGGATGTCGACGCGGACGCGGTCACGGGTGCGCTCGATCTCGATGTTGCTGACGCCCGCGCGGTCGAGCGAGGTCGTCAGCAGACGACGGATCTTGATGTCCTCGGCCACGTAGTCGGCGTAGCGCTGTCCGGGCTTCGTCGAGTCCGAGAACCAACGCGACACGTGGTCCGTGGTGATGCCGAGGCGGAAGCCGTACGGGTTGACCTTCTGGCCCATTACTTGCTCGCCTTCTTCGTCTTGGCAGCCGGTGCCGCCTCAGCGACCTCGGGCGTAGAGAGCACGACCGTGATGTGGCTCGTGCGCTTCTTGATCTGGAACGCGCGACCCTGAGCGCGGGGCTGGAAACGCTTGAGCGTCGTGCCCTCGTCGACGTACGCGTTGGCCACGTACAGGTCCTGCTCGTCCAGGTACTCGCCGTCCTTATCGGCCTTCACGCGAGCGTTCGCGATCGCCGAGGCGACGAGCTTGTAGATCGGCTCGCTCGCACCCTGCGGCGCGAACTTGAGGATGGCCAGGGCCTCCTCAGCCTGCTTGCCCTTGATGAGGGCGACGACACGACGAGCCTTCTGAGGGGTCACGCGGATGTGTCGCACACGTGCGATGGACTCCACCATTTCTCTCTCCTCTTTCGTCGCCGCTTAGCGGCGACGGCCCTTCTTGTCGTCCTTCACGTGGCCGCGGAAGGTGCGGGTGGGCGCGAACTCGCCCAGCTTGTGGCCGACCATGGTCTCGGACACGAACACGGGGATGTGCTTGCGTCCGTCGTGCACGGCGATCGTGTGCCCGAGCATTGCGGGGACGATCATCGAGCGACGCGACCAGGTCTTGATGACGTTCTTGGTACCGGCTTCGTTCTGGACGACGACCTTGCGGAGCAGGTGCTCGTCGACGAAGGGGCCCTTCTTGAGACTGCGTGGCATCTTCCTCTACTCCTACTTGCGCTTCTTGCCGGCGTTGCGACGGCGAACGATGTACTTGTCGCTTTCCTTGTTCGCGTGACGGGTGCGGCCCTCGGCCTTGCCCCACGGCGAAACAGGGTGACGACCACCGGAGGTCTTGCCCTCGCCACCACCGTGCGGGTGGTCGACGGGGTTCATCGCGACACCACGGACGGTCGGGCGGACGCCGAGCCAGCGCTTGCGGCCGGCCTTGCCCCAGTTGATGTTCGACTGCTCGGCGTTGCCGACCTCGCCGATCGTCGCGCGGCAGCGCGCATCGACGTTGCGGATCTCGCCCGAGGGCAGACGCAGCTGGGCGTAGGGGCCGTCCTTCGCGACGAGACGAACCGACACACCGGCCGAACGCGCGATCTTCGCGCCGCCGCCGGGGCGGAGCTCGATCGCGTGGATCACGGTACCGGTGGGGATGTTCTTCAGCGGCAGGTTGTTGCCCGGCTTGATGTCAGCCGAGGCGCCCGACTCGATGATGTCGCCCTGCTGCAGCTTGTTCGGGGCGAGGATGTAGCGCTTCTCGCCGTCGAAGTAGTGCAGGAGCGCGATGCGCGCGGTGCGGTTGGGGTCGTACTCGATGTGAGCGACCTTGGCGTTGACGCCGTCCTTGTCATTGCGACGGAAGTCGATGACGCGGTACTGGCGCTTGTGGCCACCGCCGATGTGGCGGGTGGTGATGCGGCCCTGGTTGTTGCGTCCACCGGTCTTGCTCAGCGGGCGGAGGAGCGACTTCTCCGGCGTCGATCGGGTGATCTCGGCGAAGTCGGCCACCGACGAGCCGCGGCGACCCGGGGTCGTGGGCTTGTACTTGCGAATAGCCATATCTCTAGTCCTCTATCCCGACCGTCAGCCGACTGCCGTGAAGATGTCGATGGTGCCCGACTTCAGGGTCACGATGGCGCGCTTGGTGTCCTTGCGCTTCCCCGTGCCGAAGCGGGTGCGGCGGGCCTTGCCGACGCGGTTGATCGTGTTGACCGCAGCCACCTTGACGCCGAAGATCTTCTCGATGGCGAGCTTGATCTCGGTCTTCGTGGCACGCGGGTCCACGAGGAACGTGTACTTGCCCTCGTCGATGAGCCCGTAGCTCTTCTCGGAGACGACCGGCTTCAGGATGATGTCGCGCGGGTCCTTGTTCACGGCGGTCATGCCGAGACCTCCTCGGTGGAGCCGGCCTTCGACGCGACGAACGCGTCGTAGGCGGCCTTGGTGAAGACGATGTCGTCCGAGACGAGCACGTCGTATGCGTTGAGCTGGTCGGAGAACAGCACGTGGACGTACGCGAGGTTGCGCACGCTCAGGATGCTGAGCTCGTCGTCACGCGTGATGACGACCAGCACGTTCTTGGTCGGGGCGAGCGCCGCGAGGACCGCAGCGGCGGCCTTCGTCGAAGGAGCACCCTCGATGCCGAACGAGTCGACGATGTGCAGGCGGTCGCCGCGAGCGCGATCGCTGAGCGCGCCCAGGAGGGCTGCGGCGATCATCTTCTTGGGCGTGCGCTGCGCGTAGTCGCGCGGCTTCGGGCCGTGGACGATGCCACCACCGGTCATGTGCGGCGCGCGGATCGAACCCTGACGGGCGTTACCGGTGCCCTTCTGCTTGAAGGGCTTGCGGCCGGCGCCCGAGACCTCACCGCGACGCTTGGTCGAGTGGGTGCCCTGGCGAGCCGCGGCGCGCTGCGCCACGACGACCTGGTGGATCAGGGGGATGTTCGTCTTGACGTCGAACAGAGCGGCGGGCAGCTCAACCGAGCCGGCCTTCTTGCCGTCTGCCTTCACGACGTCGAGCGCGAGAGTCGAGTCAGCCATGTCTTCAGGCACCCTTCACTGCGTTGCGGACGTAGACGATGCGGCCGCGCGCGCCGGGGACGGCGCCCTTGACGAGCAGCAGACCCTTCTCAGCGTCGACGGCGTGCACCTTGAGGTTGAGGACGGTCACGCGCTCGCCACCCATACGGCCGGCCATGCGCATGCCCTTGAAGACGCGGCTCGGGGTCGACGAGGCGCCGATCGAACCGGGCTTGCGGTGGTTGCGGTGCGAACCGTGCGAAGCGGAGACGCCCTTGAAGTTGTGGCGCTTCATGACGCCCGCGAAGCCCTTGCCCTTGCTCGTGCCGACGACGTCGACGAGCTGGCCGGCTTCGAAGGTGCCGTCCACCGTGAGCTCCTGACCGAGTGAGTAGTCAGCGGCATCCGCGGTGCGGACCTCGGTGAGGTGACGACGCGGCGTCACACCGGCGGCCTCGAAGTGGGCCGTCTGCGGCTTGTTCACCTTGCGGGGGTCGATCTGACCGTAGGCGATCTGAACGGCCTTGTAGCCGTCCTTCTCAGGGGTGCGAACCTGGGTGACCACGTTCGGCGCGACCTCGATGACGGTGACGGGAACGAGCTTGCCGTTCTCGTCCCACACCTGGGTCATGCCGAGCTTGGTTCCGAGGAGGCCCTTGGAAATCTTGTTGTTGATGTCAGCCACGTCGAACCTCAGAGCTTGATCTCGATGTTGACGTCGGCAGGCAGGTCGAGACGCATCAGCGAGTCGACGGCCTTGGGCGTCGGGTCGATGATGTCGATCAGACGCTTGTGGGTGCGCATCTCGAAGTGCTCGCGGCTGTCCTTGTACTTGTGGGGCGACCGGATGACGCACACGACGTTCTTCTCGGTCGGCAGGGGCACGGGGCCCACCACGGTAGCGCCGGCACGGGTCACGGTGTCGACGATCTTGCGCGCGGAGCTGTCGAGCCCGGCGTGATCGTACGACTTCAGGCGAATGCGGATCTTCTGTCCCGCCATTGTCTGCTCACTCTCTTTCTCGCGTCTTACCGTTCCGGGTTTCCCGGAGGCATTGGACGCACGGTGGCGCTCGCGCGCCATGGCACTTCTGCACTGCTCTGCAGTGCGTTGCTGCACCGCTGTTCTGATGTCAATCCGGATTCCGCGCCGAAGCGCCGCTCCCGGCATCCGCTCCCCGCCCGCACGCGAGAGACACGCTCTCGTGATGGAGGGGGTTTGAGATGTGGTGGTTCTTTGCTGCCCGCGGCCTAGGACCCTGCGCTTTCGCGCCGCCTATGCACTGCCCTGGCAGTGATCCTGTGCACGCCGAAAGACGCGCCGGAATGTGGAACCTCACTAGTCTACGTGTCGCCCGGGCGTGTCGCAAACTCGGGCGTGTCGTGAGGTGGGTATCCTCGGCTGCTTCCCAGGGGGACGGATGCCGCGCACGAAGAAGCGGCCCGGGTGGACACCCGGGCCGCTTCGCTGTCGAGAGGACGGACTACTCGTTGCCGACCGACTTGTCGATGCTGTCGCGCACGCCGTCGACGTGCTGGTCGATCCCGTCGGGCGCGACCTTCTTGACGAAGTCGGCCGCGGCGTCGAGGACGTTGTCGCTCACGTCCTCGGCCTGGTCGGACTTGATCGCATCGTCGATCTTGTCCTTGTTCTGCTCGAGGAAGTCCTTGCCCTGACTGACCAGGTCGTCGATACCCATCGCATTTCTCCTTCGCGCCCCCCGTGGGCGTACCCGGCCATTCTGTCGGGCTGCCCTCGACGGCGGAAGAGGGCATCGATAACGGATTCTTCAACCCGCGTCCCGCGCGAACGACGAAGGGGCCGGGCCCGAAGGCCCGACCCCTTGTCGGTGACGGATGCCGCAGCATCCGTCATGCAGATCTGTCGAAGATTACTTCAGGATCTTCGTGACCGTGCCGGCGCCGACGGTGCGGCCACCCTCACGGATGGCGTAGCCGAGGCCCTCCTCCATGGCGATCGGCTGGATCAGCTCGACCGTCATGTCGGTGGTGTCGCCGGGCATGACCATCTCGGTGCCCTCGGGCAGCGTGATGACGCCGGTGACGTCGGTGGTGCGGAAGTAGAACTGCGGGCGGTAGTTCGTGAAGAACGGGTTGTGGCGTCCGCCCTCCTCCTTGGACAGGATGTACGCCGTGCCCTCGAAGTTGGTGTGCGGGGTGACCGAACCGGGCTTCACGACGACCTGGCCGCGCTCCACGTCGTCACGCTTGGTGCCGCGGAGGAGCAGACCACAGTTCTCGCCGGCCCATGCCTCGTCGAGCTGCTTGTGGAACATCTCGATACCGGTGACGATCGTCTTCTGCGTCGGGCGCAGACCCACGATCTCGACCTCGGAGTTGATGCCGAGGGTGCCGCGCTCGGCGCGACCCGTGACGACCGTGCCACGACCAGTGATGGTGAAGACGTCCTCGATGGGCATGAGGAACGGCTTGTCCTTGTCACGCACCGGGTCGGGGATCGAAGCGTCGACGGCCTCCATGAGCTCGACGATCTTCTCGGTCCACTCGGAGTCGCCCTCGAGAGCCTTGAGGCCCGAGACGCGGACGACCGGAGCGTTGTCACCGTCGAAGTCCTGCGACGACAGCAGCTCGCGGACCTCGAGCTCGACGAGCTCAAGGATCTCCTCGTCGTCGACCATGTCGCTCTTGTTCAGCGCGACGAGCAGGTAGGGCACGCCGACCTGCTTGGCGAGCAGGACGTGCTCGCGGGTCTGAGCCATCGGGCCGTCGGTGGCGGCGACCACGAGGATCGCGCCGTCCATCTGAGCCGCACCGGTGATCATGTTCTTGATGTAGTCGGCGTGACCGGGGGCGTCGACGTGAGCGTAGTGACGCTTGGGCGTCTCGTACTCGACGTGCGAGATGTTGATCGTGATGCCGCGCTGGCGCTCCTCGGGAGCGGAGTCGATCGACGCGAAGTCGCGCTGCACGTTGGTGGCCGACGGGTACTTGTCGGCGAGCACCTTCGAGATCGCTGCGGTGAGCGTGGTCTTGCCGTGGTCGACGTGACCGATCGTTCCGATGTTCACGTGCGGCTTGGTGCGCTCGAACTTGGCCTTAGCCACTGGGTCCTCCTCAGGACGTTCGTGTAGAAGCGCCGGGCGCTGGTTTGCGACCGAGTCTCTACGGGGATATCTCCAGCTTAGTGGAGACGGTTCTGGTGATTCTGTGTGAAGTTGTGCCGGGGCCCCGCGTCACCGAGGGGCCCCGGAAAGGGCTACTCGCCCTTGGTCTTCTGGACGATCTCGTCCATGACGTTGCGCGGGACCTCGGCGTAGCTGTCGAACTCCATGGAGTAGACGGCGCGGCCGGAGGTCTTGGAGCGCAGGTCGCCGATGTAGCCGAACATCTCGGACAGCGGAACGTTCGCACGAACCACCTTGACGCCGGCGGCGTCCTCCATCGACTGGATCTGGCCACGACGCGAGTTCAGGTCGCCGATGACGTCACCCATGTACTCCTCGGGCGTACGCACCTCGACGGCCATGATCGGCTCGAGGATGACCGGGTTCGCGCGGCGGATGGCCTCCTTGAAGCCCATCGAACCGGCGATCTTGAACGCCATCTCGGACGAGTCGACGTCGTGCGAAGCGCCGTCGAGCAGGATCGCCTTGACGCCCACCATGGGGTAGCCGGCGAGCACGCCGACGTTCATGGCGTCCTGGAAGCCCTGGTCGGTGGGGCCGATGTACTCGCGCGGGATGCGGCCACCGGTGACCTTGTTCTCGAACTCGTACGTCTTGTCGGCCGTGACCTCGAGAGGCTCGATCGTGAACTGGATCTTGGCGAACTGACCCGAGCCACCGGTCTGCTTCTTGTGCGTGTAGTCGTGCTTCTCGACCGACTTGCGGATCGTCTCGCGGTAGGCCACCTGGGGCTTTCCGACGTTCGCCTCGACCTTGAACTCGCGCTTCATGCGGTCGACCAGGATGTCGAGGTGCAGCTCGCCCATGCCCTTGATGACGGTCTGACCGGTCTCGGAGTTCTGCTCGACGCGGAACGTCGGGTCCTCCTCGGCGAGCTTCTGGATCGCGAGACCCAGCTTCTCCTGGTCGGCCTTCGTCTTGGGCTCGATCGCGACCTCGATGACCGGCTCCGGGAACGTCATCGACTCGAGGACGACCTGGTTCGCGCTGTCGGACAGCGTGTCACCGGTGGTGGTGTCCTTGAGGCCGATGACGGCGTAGATGTGACCGGCGGTGACCGAGTCGACCGGCATCTCCTTGTTGGCGTGCATCTGGAAGATCTTCCCGATGCGCTCCTTCTTGCCCTTGGTCGCGTTGACGACCTGGGCGCCGGAGTCGAGGTGACCCGAGTAGACGCGGATGTAGGTGAGGCGGCCGAAGAACGGGTGCGTCACGATCTTGAACGCGAGCGCCGCGAACGGCTCCTCGCGGTCGGCGTGGCGCTCGATGATGATCTCTTCGTTCTTCGGGTCCTTCGCCTCGATGGCGGGGACGTCGAGGGGCGAAGGCAGGTAGTCCACGACCGCGTCGAGCATCGGCTGCACGCCGCGGTTCTTGAACGCCGAACCGCAGAGCACCGGGTAGAGCTCCGAGTTGATCGTGAGCTTGCGGATCGCACCCTTGATCTCGGCGACCGTGAGGGGCTCACCGCCGAAGTGCTTCTCGAGGAGCTCCTCGTCGGACTCGGCGACCGTCTCGAGGAGGATCTCGCGGTACTCCGCGGCCTTCTCGGCGAGGTCGGCCGGGATCTCCTGGATCTCGTACTTGGCGCCCATGGTCACGTCGCCCTTGGCGTCGCCGGGCCAGACCAGTGCGCGCATCTCGACGAGGTCGACGACGCCCACGAAGTCGTTCTCGGCGCCGATGGGCAACTGGATCACGAGCGGCTTCGCCTTGAGGCGGTTCACGATGGTGTCGACGGTGAAGTAGAAGTCGGCGCCCAGCTTGTCCATCTTGTTGACGAAGCAGATGCGGGGGACGTCGTACTTGTCGGCCTGACGCCACACGGTCTCGGACTGGGGCTCGACGCCCTCCTTGCCGTCGAAGACGGCGACTGCGCCGTCGAGGACGCGGAGCGAGCGCTCCACCTCGACGGTGAAGTCCACGTGACCGGGGGTGTCGATGATGTTGATCTGGTTCTTGTCCCAGAAGCACGTCACGGCGGCGGACGTGATCGTGATGCCACGCTCCTGCTCCTGCTCCATCCAGTCGGTGGTCGCAGCGCCGTCGTGCGTCTCACCGATCTTGTGGTTGACGCCCGTGTAGAACAGGATGCGCTCGGTCGTCGTCGTCTTGCCGGCATCGATGTGCGCCATGATGCCGATGTTGCGGACCTTGTTGAGGTCGGTGAGCACTTCTTGTGCCACGGGGTGTCTTCCTTACGTGTGGTTCGGGATGTCGCGGTGGCGCCGGCCGGAGGGTTCGCCTCCGGCCGGCCGCCGGTGCGCTGTTACCAGCGGTAGTGAGCGAAGGCGCGGTTCGACTCGGCCATCTTGTGGGTGTCTTCGCGGCGCTTGACCGCGGCACCCAGGCCGTTCGAGGCATCCAGGATCTCGTTCTGGAGGCGCTCGGTCATCGTCTTCTCACGACGGCCCTTGGCGTAGCTGACGAGCCAGCGGAGGGCGAGCGTGTTGGCGCGGTGAGGCTTGACCTCGACCGGCACCTGGTAGGTCGAGCCACCGACGCGGCGGCTCTTGACCTCGAGAGTCGGGCGGACGTTGTCGAGCGCCTTCTTCAGCGTGGCGACGGCGTCCTGACCGTTCTTCGCCTCCACGCCCTTGAGGGCGGTGTAGACGATCGACTCGGCGAGCGACTTCTTGCCGTCGACGAGGATCTTGTTGACGAGCTGGCTGACGATCGGAGCGCCGTAGACCGGGTCGTTGACGACGGGGCGCTTCGGAGCGGGTCCCTTGCGAGGCATCTAACTCAACCCTTCTTCGCGCCGTAGCGGCTGCGAGCCTGCTTACGGTTCTTGACGGCCTGCGTGTCGAGCGCGCCGCGGACGATCTTGTAGCGGACACCGGGGAGGTCCTTCACACGACCACCGCGGACGAGCACGAGCGAGTGCTCCTGCAGGTTGTGGCCCTCGCCGGGGATGTAGGCGGTGACCTCGGTGCCGTTGCGGAGCTTGACACGGGCGACCTTGCGCATCGCCGAGTTGGGCTTCTTGGGCGTGGTGGTGTACACGCGGGTGCAGACACCCGCCTGCTGAGGGTTCGCCTTGAGCGCCGGCGCCTTGGTCTTCGAGACCTTGGGCGAGCGACCCTTGCGAACCAACTGCTGAATGGTTGGCACGTTCTCTCCTATGTAGTGCTGCACGGTGACAGCGTTCGTGTCTCCCCCGCAGCATCCGGATCTTGCGATTCGTGACGCAGCGGGCTCACATTCATCCACCGGCGCGGCATGATGATGCCGAGCGTTCGTTGGTGGATATGCCGTGGGGGTGGCCTGTTCGCAGGCCCTTTCCCTGAGATGCGGCGCTTCACGACCGTCCGCGTGCCGGGGCACAGCGGATGGCGCGCGTGGGCGCACACCCGAACAATGATACGCGGGATGCCGGGGGCCGGTCAAACGCGCACGGAATCGACGACGAAAGCGGATGCCGCGGCTCGGGGCCGCGGCATCCGCTCTGTCGTCTGAAGGTCAGTTGCCGGCGAGTGCCTGGTCGGTGTCCTTGATCGCCTGCTGCATCTTGCGCAGCGATTCGCCCATGTCGGAGATGCCCTCGATGGCCTTCTCCAGACCGGTGGTCAGCTCGGTGTAGCCCTCACCGAACTTGCCCGACGCGTGCTGCGTCTTGAAGTCGTCGCCGAGCAGGCGATCCACGTCGCTCTTGAGACGGCGCAGGATGTCGCCGATCTCCTCGCGGCCGTTCTCGAGCTTGCCCGACATCGCTTCCATCTCACCGTATGAAGCCTTGAAATCCGCCATCGTCCATCTCCTTCTCGGAATACCGGAGCACCCCGGCTGCCTCCACGGTAAGCGCAACCCCGTTCCCGTGCACATGGGGAGGATTCCCCATGCGCACGATCACCCGGCGTCGTCGACCAGCGGGAGCTGGACGGTGATGAGCTGCCCGTTCTCGACGAAGATGCCACGACCGGCGGGATACTCGTGGCGCTGCACCTTCGGGAACGGAACCTTGAAGAGCGAGTCGCCGTCATAGGTCTCGGGGCGCAGCGCGATGCCGTGACGGCCGGCCTTGAGCTCGCCGACCAGGCCGTAGCCGCTGCTCAGCTGGGAGACATCGCCGTCGGCCACCAGGAAGTGATCGCTGCGGTTGATCGCCTGGAAGAGCTCCTTGAGCGGCCGCTCGGCATCGGTGTCCCCGAACTCGGCGAGGTTCTCCACGACGATCGCGATGCGGCGCGTGATGGACTCGTCCGCCACGATCTCCTTCAGCTCCTTCGCCAGTGCGCGGACCTCCTCGATCGTCGACTCCGCACGTCGCCACGAGCGGAATCCGCGCAGGGCGGCGCGGCGGCCGCCGATGTGGAACAGCTCCACCTCCGGGTCGAAGCGCTCGAGCGACGCCACGATGCCGCGCAGGGCGGTCGTCTTGCCCGATTGGGGCGGCCCCGCGACGACGAAGGTGCCGACCGGCTCGAAGCCCGCGGGCCCGAGCGTGTCGTCGCCGATGCCGAGCGTCGGGAGCTCCCCGACGCGGGCGGGCAGCTCGGCGATGCCCAGCTCGGTCGGGAGCGATCCGATGTTCTTCGCCTCGACGGCGCCGGCCTCGCGCAGGGTCGCGGCGAACGCCGCAGTCGCGGCGTTCTGCTCGGCGACGTTCGTCGTGCCGCCGATCACCGCGACCTGGGTCTCCAGCCCGTCGACGATCGCGCGCCCCGGCACGCTCCGCTCGTTGAGCACGTCCTTCGCGACGCCGAGGATCGAATAGGCGCCCTCGTCCGACATCCGCAGCACGATGCGCTTGGTGACGTTCGCGCTCACCGCCGTCGGCACGGCGCCGTAGCGGTCGGCCGTGGCCACGACGTGCACGCCGAGGGGACGTCCCTCGCCGAGGAGGCGCATGAAGATGCCGTAGAACGCGGCCCGTGTCGAGGAGGTCTCCCAGTCCTGCTTGAAGACGCCGAAGCCGTCGAGGAGCACGATGATGCGCGGCTCGGCGTCGTCTCCGGTCAGCTCCCGGTACTCGGTGATCGTCGACGCGTTCGCGTCGGAGTAGCGCTTCGCACGGTCGTCGATCACGCCGCGCAGCGTGCGGAAGAGGCGTTGCACGCGCTCGACGTCGTCGCCCGAGACGACCGATCCGACGTGGGGCATGTTCTCGAGCGAGCGCAGGGCGCCGGTGCCGAAGTCGATGCCGTACACGGCGACGCGGCCGAGATCGGGCCGGGCGCCCGCGGCGATGCCGATCGTGCGCAGCGCCGCGCTCTTGCCCGCGCCGCTCGTGCCGTACACCAGCATGTGCCCGTCGGTGTCGGGGTGGAAGAACACCGCCTCCTGCAACTGGCGCTGAGGGATGTCGGCCAGGCCGATCGGGATGCGCTGGTCGCCCTCGAGCGGCAGGTCTCGCAGATCGATCGTCGTCGCGAGGTCGTCGAGCCACGGACGACGCGGAGCCGGGATCCCGGCGTCCGTGGCCGCGCGCCCGAGGTTGGCGACGAGTCGCTTCTGGTCGTTGGGACCGAGGTCCTCGTCGTGCGCCTCGGAGTCGTTGTCACCCTCCGCCTCCCACAGGGTGACCGAGCCGAACCGCAGTTCGGCGACGCGCACCTGGGCGCGGTCGGGCTCCTCCGCGGTCCAGCCGCCGGCGTAGCCGGACTGGAACGGGACCAGTCGCCCGGGCCCGGTCTTCGCGATGCCGCGCCCCGGCAGCGACGGGTCGAAGGTCGATGCCACGACGTCGCCGACGACGTCGTTGGAGTCCGCGGCATCCGCCATGCGCAGCGCCACGCGGAGGTTCGTGTTCGCGCGCAGATTGTCCTTGATGACGCCGGCGGGGCGCTGCGTCGCCATGATGAGGTGGATGCCGAGCGACCGGCCGCGCTGGGCGATGTCGACCACCCCGTCCACGAACTCGGGCACCTCGGTCGCGAGTGCGGCGAACTCGTCGATCACGAGCACGAGCGCCGGCGGGGTCTCGGGGTCCTGACGCTTCTCGAGCTCGAGGAGATCCTTGGCCTTCTTGCGGTTGAACAGATGCTCGCGGTGGTGCAGCTCGGCGCGCAGACTGGTCAGCGCCCGGCGCACGAGGTGGGGACTCAGGTCGGTCACCAGACCCACCGTGTGCGGAAGCTCGACGCAGTCCGCGAACGCCGATCCGCCCTTGTAGTCGACGAAGAGGAACGTGACGCGGTCGGGGCTGTACTCGGCCGCCATCCCCAGGACCCAGGCCTGGAGGAACTCCGACTTGCCCGATCCGGTGGTGCCGCCGACGAGGGCGTGGGGTCCCTGCGTGCGCAGATCGAGCGACATCGCGTCGGGGCTGCCCTGTCCGACGTAGGCCTTGAGGGTGCCCGCGCGCTTGAGCCGCGGGCGGGGACCGCGCGATCGGTCGATGATCGAGTTGTTCTGCCGCCAGCGCTCGATCGCGGCCTGCGGCTCTGCGGCCATGTCGGTGCCGATGAGGCGGAGGAGCGACACACTGGCGGGGAGATCGGACGAGTCCGCGGCGACCGAACTCGAGTCGACGACGGGCGCCAGTCGCTTGGCGAAGATCTCCGCGTATTCGCGCGAGACGCCCTCGATCGCCACGCTCTGCGCGCGATCGCCGGCGCGCACCCAGCCGACCATGGCGTCGTCGAGGCCGCCGGTGACGTCGATGAACGTGCGGCACGACGCCGGGAGTGACTCGACGGTCGGAGCGACGAACACCGTGTAGACACCGGCATCCGGTCCTCGCTCGATCACCTGCGTGAGGCGGGGACGGTCCACCGGCGCGTCGTGGGTCACGAACAGCACCAGCGAGACGTCGTCCGCCTGCGAGTCGCTGCCCCGCTGCTGCCCGACGTGCTTGCCGAGCGACATCGAGACCTCCTGCTCCGACAGGGGTCCGCGCCGGGTCGCCGAACCCGACAGCCGCTCGAGGATCGCCTCCTCGAGGCCGTTGAGCAGCGCGGTGCCCGCGGACTGGCTGTCGGCGAGCGCCATCTCCGCGAACGGGGAGCGCGGGCTCGTGGTGTGCGGCAGCCACTTCATCCACTCCATGTCGCCGGTCCATCCCGGATCGACGATGGCGGCGGTGACGACCTCGTTCGGCGCGTGCAGGCCGAACAGCTGCACGCCGAGTCCGCGGATCACGTCGGCGGCGTACTCGCGCGGGCCGGCGATCCCGATCGCCCCGGCCGAGGGAAGGAGCTCGATGACGGGCACGTCATCGATGCGCGAGAAGCGGTCCTGCAGATGCCGCACCTGCTGCGAGTACTGCGCGATGCCGCGCTGGTCGTTCGCCTCCTGCACGCTGTTGCGGCTCGTCCCCGCGCCGACGCCGAGCCGAAGGCCGAGGAAGTTCCAGTGCTCCGGCCGCCGGGTCCACAGCATGGGTCCGAGCGACATCGCGTTCTCGTACACGGTGGCTGTCGCGGGCGCTTCGGCGCGTCGACGCTCGCGCTCGACGAGCACCTCGGCGTCGAGCTGATCCTCGAGCTCTTCGAGCTGCGTCTCGAACGTCTCGATCTCGAGCTGCAGCTTCTTTCCCTGCTGCGTGCGCTGACCGATGAAGTTGCCCAGCATCATCAACGGCGCCATCGCGACGATGAGCAGCGACGCGGGGCGCTGCGTCATCACGAACATCGCGAAGCCGAGCAGCACCGGCGCCATGATCATCGGCCACGGGAAGATGCGGGGGTCGGCTTCGTTGGGGATGATCGGATGCCGGAACTCCCGACCCGCGTAGCGATCCTCCACACGGGGCGAACGATTGAACATGAGCGCGCCACCGCGCTCGAGCACGAGCGAGTCGTCCGTCACGACGCGAGGCACGAGCGAGAACGAGACCTCGGTCGCGCCGATCGTGATCTTCTGACCCGGGATGACGCGCACGCGCTGCACGAGCCCGCCGTCGACGACGAGGCCGTTGGCCGAGTTGAGGTCGACGAGTTCGATGCCCTGGTCGACCTCCACGCGCGCGTGGCGCTTCGAGACGAGCGGGTCGTCGAGCAGCACCTGAGCCGGTGCGACGCGTCCGATCACGGTGCTGCCCGCGGGCAGGGAGACGGTGCGTCCGGCCTCGGGGCCGCTGTGGATGCGCATCACGGCAGCCGTGACCGCGCCGTCGCCGCTGGTCGCCGCGGGCACGATCGAGGCGTCGAAGCCCGAGCCGATCGGCGCGTCGGCGATCGACGCGGACGGGTCGAGCTGCACCGGCCGTCCGGCCGGCGATGCCACGAGGAGCGTCGGAACGGCGCTCGCGTTGACGCCGCCGGCCGCCGCGAGCGCGTCGCCTTCGGCGAGCGCGCGGGCGACGTCCTGCACGGTCGCCGTGGAGTCGGCGGTCACCAGCACATCGACCGTCGAGCCGACGCCTCGCCGCAGACCCAGCTTCAGCTTCACGAATCAGCACCTCTCGCCACGAGCTCGAACGTTCTGCCGCCGACCTGCACCGTCCACCCGGCGGGGACGCGCATGCGCTCCCCCGCGGGCACATCGACCACGTCGCCGCCGGGCGACAGCAGCTGCGTGCCGTTGCGCGACCCGCGATCGCCGACCCAGACCCCTTCGGCGTCCTGGCCGAAGGATGCGTGGGTCTTCGACATCAGCCGCTGGGGATCCTCGAGCCTGA
The DNA here is from genome assembly GCF_025989145.1 of Microbacterium sp. SSM24. Classification (NCBI taxonomy): domain Bacteria; kingdom Bacillati; phylum Actinomycetota; class Actinomycetes; order Micrococcales; family Microbacteriaceae; genus Microbacterium; species Microbacterium sp. SSM24. Next base: position 691,417 of record NZ_JAPDNQ010000001.1, read on the forward strand.
CGAGCGCGTCCGGCGACTCGCCGGCCGATCCCTCGGGGTCGCGGCCGATGAGTCCGAGAACCGGCACGCGCACGACGGAGCCGTCGTCGAAGCGCACCATCGCCTGGGCCCGGCGCAAGCCGGTCGCGGGCCCCGCGGCCGAGGACTGCACGATCTCGGCGGGCGGGGGCGAGGAAGTGGCAGCCGCACCGTGGGCGGCAGCGGGAGCGCTCGGGGTGCCGGTCGTCACAGGGGCGAAGGCGGCCGACGCGGCGTCGAATGCCGTGGCGGACGGTGCGAACGGGGAGCCGTCGCGGGAAGCGGTCGCTCCGGGCTCGACGGCCGCGGGCGCGGCATCCGCTCCGGGCACGCCGTCGATCACCCCGAGGTCCTCGGCGGCCCGCGCGAGCGCCCACTGCGCGCCGGTCCCGCCGGGACCCACGACGCCGGCGCGGGAGCGCGCGTCAGGAATGCGGAGCGCGACCGACTCCGGGGCACCGCTGGCCATCGACGGAAGATCCTCGCCGTCGTCGGCGCGGTCGCGCAGGGCGCGACGCGCGTGGCGCAGCGCCTTGGCGTCGAAGGGGTCGAGGCCCGCGCGTGCATCGATCAGCCAGCATCCGCCGACGCGATCGAGGATGCTGCGCCCCCGGCGCTCCGAATCCCACAGCCCCGAGGCGAACAGCAGTGCGGGGCCGACGACGACCAGCAGGATCGTGCTCGCCCACAGCACCAGCGCGCGCAGGACGACGCGCCAGAACCCGGGGCGCCCGAGGTCGGAGGCCGACACCGAGCGCAGTCGCAGCGCCGCCTTGCCCGCCGTCACGCCGCGCCGACCATGCGTGATCAGCTGCACCAGACCGAAGAGGCTGGGCAGGACGACACCGGCGATGACGAGGATCACCGCCAGAAGAGAGCGGTCACCCGTCGCGATCATGACGACGCCCATCACCGCGGGCACGGCCAGGAGCAGCCAGATCGCGACGTCGATCGCGAACGCGAGCGAGCGGTAGCCGGTGCCCGCGGGCACGAGTCCGAGCCGGGCCGCGGACACGGGATCAGCGTCCTGCGGGTGGTAGTCGTTCATCTCTTCCTCAGGTCGCCGGAGCCGTCAGGTCAGCAGGAGCACGAGCGCCGTGGTCGCCGCGATCGCACCCGCCACCGCGCACAGCACCACGATCAGCACGCGGCGACGCGCCCGGGCGCGGGCAGCACGCTCCACACTCTCACGATCGAGCGCTTCAGCCGGCACATCGGCGACCGGCGGGCGCGGCGCAGCCGTCGCTCGCGGCACCCGCGCCGGGGCGTCGGCACGCGGTCGCATCGGCGCGCGCAGGGCCTCGGCATCCGGAACACGGGCCTCGCGCCCGAGCGTCGCCTCCTCAGGATCGGGAGCGGTCTCGCGCGACTGCGCGCGCTTCGGCGCGCGCAGGATCGTGTCCTCCTCCTCGGGGACAGTGTCGGCCGGAGGCGTGCGGCGCGAGACGACGGTGTCGTCGGCCGGCGGTGCGGAGAGCTCGGATGCCGCGCCGCGGGTCGACGGTGCGGTGTCGTCGGAGACATCGGGATCGAAGACCTGTCGCCGGACCGAGGCCGCCGTGGCTTCGTCGGGCTCGGCCTCGGGACGACGCCGCACCGACAGGGCAGTCGCCTCGTCGACCTCGGGCTCGGGCTCGGCCGCGGGACGACGCCGCACCGACAGGGCCGTCGCCTCGTCGACCTCGGGCTCGGGCTCGGCCGAGGGACGACGCCGCACCGACAGGGCCGTGGCCTCGTCGACGGGATCGGCGATCGGGCGCTTGCGGGTGGAGACCACCGTCTCCTCGTCCACCGGATGCTCGACGGGGCGCCGGCGATACGAGATCACCGTCTCGTCGGTCGCGAGCTCGTCGGACGCGCCGTGGCCGGTCGCGTCCGGCTCCTGCCCGTCGGCGCCGGGAACGGAGCCCCGGTCAGGGACGTCGGCAGCCGTCATCGGCTCGCATCGTCCGGCACGAGCCGGAGTTCGGCGTCACCGAGCAGAAGGCGGTCCTCCGTGCGGTGAGGCACCCCCGGGGTGATCTCGCGCTCGGAGCCGTCCGACGAGACCAGCACGGTGCCGTTGGTGGAGTGCAGATCGGTCACCGACCACATCTCGCCCTCGAGATCCAGCCGCAGGTGCGTCTTGGAGACGGTGCCGTCGTGGACCTCGATGAGCTGAGCGTTCGGGTACGCCTCGTTCGGCGACGGGCGACGACCCACGACGACGACCTCGGCGACGAGCGCCACCGACGATCCGGTCGGAAGCACGACCGACCAGTGCGTCGTGCGCCGGTTCGCTGCCCGTGTCTGATCGACGGCGCCGTCGGGAACATGGGGATGGACGTGCTGAGCCGACACCGAGGAGCGCGCCGCCTGCGGGCCGCCCGCGACCGGTGCCCCGAGGACCGCGGACACCTCACCGGAGGCCTCGGGGAAGGCGTCGGGCTCAGGCAGCGGCGAGCGCGCGGGCGACCACGGCTCGCGACGGGTCGCCGAGCGCGTGGCAGGCACGCGCGTCACGGCGGGCATGCCCGTGGCATCCGGCAGGTCGTCGTCATACGAGACGGCGGAGATCGGCGACGGCGCTCCCGCGACCGCCGCGGTGACCTCGCTGGTCAACTCGCCGACAGCCCCGAGGTCGAACCCGCCCCAGCCCTGATTGGCGCGCGCACGGGATGCCGGAGCCGGCGACGCGGGCTCGGCGAGAACGTCCTCGTTCGAGGGAAGAGGGGGCACCGGCGGCGCGGTCGGCGCAGCCGCGGGAGCAGCGGAGGGCAGCAGCGGAACGAACGAGATCGGCTCGTCGGGGGACTCGACGCGCGACGGTGCGGTCGGCGGCAGCGGCGGCGCGGGTGGCACCTCGTCGTCGGCAGGGGTCGCACTCGACGGGGCCCAGCCGTTCACCGTAGCGGCGGCAGGTGCGGGCATCGGCGGCGGGCCCGGCTCGGACGGCGCGAACGCGGCGCGGCCGTCGCCGGCGTCGCTCGTGGAACGCCGGACCCCGGCATCCTGCTCCGCACCGATCCAGCGCGCGGACCCGAATCCGAGCACCGTGGCCCACACCGGGAACAGCAGCGCGGCCAGCACCGTCATTCCGACGCCCAGGCCGAACGAGACGTTGACGCGGTAGCACGCGATGACCACGACCACCCACAGCGCGACCTGACCGGCGATCGGCACGAGCGCGAGGAGCACGAACCACCCGGAGAACCCGCCGAGCCTCAGCAGCACGACGATGTTGAGCACCGGGACCCAGGCCTTCCAGCCCTCTTCTCCCGACTTGCGGAACACGGCCGAGAGTGCGAGCGCCGTCCAGACGTAGAGCGCAGCGAACGCGGCAACGCTGAGCAGGATCGGCACGACCGCGGCCGAGGGATCGACGGTCATGGCGGCATCGACGGCATTCATGGCATCGGACGCGCGGGCTGCGGGGCCCGGCGCCTCCCCCTTTCGGCGAAGCGAGGTCCGGAGCCCGGGGTGGGCGCCAGATGTCGGACGAACGATCTCAACGATACGGCGGCGACGAGTCTGCGCCAGAATCCGCGCTCACGTGCGAGGAAGCGTCGCTGCTCCTCCACTGATCGCCAGTACTCCTCCGCATCGCCCGTCGTCTCGTCTCCGCTAGAGAATACGGCGCGATCGGCGATGACGGCGAGATCCCGCCCCGCCTGCGTGCCGAACACCTCGGCGAGCTCGCTGCGGGTGTGGGTCCGCGGCGCTTCGCGTCCGGCATCGACGGCGGCGTCGACGAACTCCTCCCAGCCTCCCGAGATCTGCACCGCCGGTGATCCGGTGCGACGGCGGGTGCGGCGGCGGGACGCCTTGGCCCCGATCACGATGAGGAACGGACCGAGCGCCAGACCCAGGATCAGCAGCACGACGCCGGTCGTGCGCAGCACCGGCCACAGCCATGCGAGGTCGAGCCCGGCATCGTCTGCCGCGGGATCGTTCGATCCCGTGTCCTCCTGGAGGGAGTCCGGCGGGACCACTTCCTCGACGGAGTCCGGGCGGACCTCGGTGACGACCTCCGGATCGCGCTGCTCGGTGACATCCAGACTCGGCGAGTCCGCGAACTGCGGTGTGACGTCGATCGGGATCCACTCGCCCCCGGCGGTATGCACCTCGGTCCAGGCCGTGAGGTCCTGCGCACGGCACACGCCCTCGTCGCACACCGCCAGCCCCGGACCCGCGTCCACCAGGCGCGCACCGAGCACGACCCGCGCCGGGAATCCGAGCTCTCGCGCCATCAGGGCGACGGCGACCGCGAACTGCTCGTCGTCGCCGACGGCCGCGACGTAGTTCCCGGAGGACTCGGCCCGCGGATCCGTCTCGCGCTCCAGCAGCCGCGCGAACATCGCATCGACGCGTGCCAGGGAGTGCCCGGAGGCACTCGGCTGGAACAGGTAGTCGGGCAGCGACTCGGTCCACACCGGCGCCGCCTCCCCGCGCGCGAGTCCGTGACTCAGATAGCCCCGCTCTCGCAGGAGCGAGACCAGGCCCGCGAGGGCCGCGCCGCCCGAGCCGGAGACGTGCGCGTCCATCCACGCCCGCATGCTGTCGGGTGCCGCAACAGCGGCGTCGACGCCTCCCGGAGGAACCGCATCGGCCAGATCGGGCGCCGCCGGCTCGACACCGCGAAGGGTGTAGCTGTCGCCTGCGATGAGGCCGCCGCCGGCCGTCTCCACACCCGCGGCGGCGGCCGCGTTGTAGTAGAACCGATCGGCGAGACTCGCGGCGCGGGATCCGGAGAATTCGACCGACGAGAGGCGGCCCGCCGTCGGCATCCAGATCCCCTCGAGTCCCCCGATCATCACCCGAGCCGTCAGAGGCGTCCCCTCGCCCGCGTCGAGGCTCGACGGCACCCGCACGAAGCGTCCGGCCTCGACGGCGCCCTCGCCGCCTGAGCGGAAGACCTCCCCGTCGTAGGCGTCGAGCGTTGCGAGGCGCACACGTTCGGGCAGGTCCGACGTGGAGTTCACCGTGAACAGGATGTCGTCCGCGCGCTCGTCGGCGAACAGAGACCGGTACTCGGCCAGCGGACTCACCGCCGCCGAGAGGTCGACCTCGGGGCCGATCGCGCTGCGGAGCACCTCGCGTTCCGCCCCGCGCGCGGCGAAGGGCACCACGCCGACCGCGACGATGAGGGCTCCCGCCACCATCGACGCGCCGAGAACGGTGCGTCGGCGGTCGGCCCGGGTGGGACGCCGTGAGACGCGGACACCGCTCGAGACGGCGGCGCGCTGGAGTGCGTGCACGCGCTCGTCGTGCGTGCGCCACGCGAGCCACAGCAGGCAGGCGAGGAGCGTCGCCACGCCGAGAGCGGTCTCGACGGGGGCGTACAGGGTGAGCGGGCCGATCACGAGCGGCGCGCTCGTCGAGGTGCGCCCGAAGAAGAGACCGAAGGACGTCATCGCGAGCGCGACCGGGATGGCGGCGTACGCCCAGCGGTCGGAGCGCCACGACAGCAGCAGGAGGACGCAGGTCCCGACGAGGAACACGACGAGCGCCGGAACGAGCAGGTTGCGGTAGGCCCCCACCGGCAGCTCGACGGTGACGAGGTCCTTCCAGGCCAGCACCACTCCGGAGGTCAGCTCGCCGACACCCCGCACGAGGTCGGCCGGCCCCCCGAGCCGCGACGGCACGGCGAGCGGTACGCCGAGCACGAGGAAGGCGGCCGCGAGCACGGCCGCGACGAGCCAGCCGCTCCAGCGGAAGCGGTAGGCCGCACTGGCGATCATCGCGGCCACGAGCGCGCTCACTCCGACGAGGAGCGCCACGTGCCACGAGCGGTAGATCGGCCACGCGGCGATGGCGGCGATCACCACGACGGCGGTCGTGAAGACCGCGCCGACGACCACGCTCGGCACCACTCGGGGCGCGCGGTCCACGACGGGCGCGGCATCCGTCGAGGCACTCATGAGGTCGCCCCCCTCAGCAGCAGACCCGAGAGGTCCTCGAGCGTGCCGACGGTGAGGACCGTGATGCCCGACAACGTCTGCATACGCGGGTGCGCGCGCTCGTCGCACAGCACGGCGACCACGGCCGTGTCGGCGGGGAAGGCCAGCGCCGCCTGCTGCAGGCGCGTGAGCGTCACCCGGGACCCGACGACGACGAACGCGATCGACAGACGGTCGCCGGACTCGGCGGTGAGTCGGCACACCTCGGAGACCGGCATCGTGTTCTCGAGCAGCTCGACGCCGCTGAAGCCGTCGAGCATCGGGCGCGGCGCGTCCGCGGGGATGCGGCGGATCGAGCGCAGTCGACCGCGCACGACGCGCGGGATCTCCGACCCCACCACGATCTCGACGTCGCGCGCGTCGCGGACCGCGCGCAGTCCGAGCGAGGCGGCGCAGCCGACGGCCAGTTCGAACTCGTCGGCGTCGGCGTACTCCTGCTCGGCGGCCGCGAGCACGACGGCCATCCGGGACCGCCGCGACTCCTCGTACTGCCGGACCATGAGCCGCCCGGTCTTCGCCGTCGACCTCCAGTGGATCTGCCGGCGCGAGTCGCCCGGCGCATACTCGCGGATCGCGTGGAACGACATGTCGGCGTCGACGAGCCGCCGCGTGGGGCTCCCCTCGAGGTCGCGGATGAAGCCGGCGCTCGTCGAGGGCAGCGACGTCGTGCGGGGGTGGACGTAGACCTCGTGCACGTCGTCGAACGCGTGCTCGCGGCGCAGCATCCCGATGGGATCGCTGCGGACCGTCGTCGCGGGGCCGACCGTGATGATCCCGCGGCGCAGACCGGGGATGTCCAGCGGCTGCGACACCGAATGCCCCGGGCGCAGCAGCGGCACCCCGAACTCGACCAGCCCGGCCCCCACCGGGATGTCCAGGCGCCCCGGCAGCGCGATGCGGTGCCCGTCGTTGCGCACGACGATGTCGCCCTCGATCCCGTCGCCGGCCACGACGCGCTCGTGCACGAGCGAGAGGCTCACGTCGTACGACCGCGCGCCGAAGAGGAAGGGAACGGATGCTGCGGCCAGCACGAGCGCCGCGGCACCGGCCACCATCCACTCGACCCAGCCGAAGACGATGCCCACACCGAGCCCGATCGTCGCGGCGACGATGACGAGCACGCCGGCCGGCCGCACGGTGCGCGCCGACCACGTGGCGGCCGCTGACGCACCCTTCGAGATCGCGCCCCACACGCCGGTCCACCACACGACGGCGCGCACGAGCGCGCGCCCGCGGCCGGGTGCCGCCACCGCGGTCTCGGTGACGTGCGTGCGGCCGTCGGCCCCGGTCGAGGCGGACGCGCGGGTGAGGCGGGACTCGGTCAGGCTCATACGGCCTCGCGGCGGCTGGGCGGGGCGACGTCGAGGAGCACCTGGCCGATGACGGCCTCCTGGGTGACGCCGTCGAACTCGGCTTCGGGGTGGAGGATCAGGCGGTGCGAGAGCACGGGGACGGCGAGCGCCTTGACGTCGTCGGGCGTGGCGTAGGTGCGCCCCTGCGACACCGCACGCGTGCGGGCGGCGCGCGTGAGGGCGAGGGCGCCGCGGATGCTGACGCCCAGCCGCACCTCGTCGGCGGACCGTGTGCTGTCGACGAGACGCGCGATGTAGTCGAGCACGAGCGCGTCGACGTACACCAGCCGGGCGAGGTCGGCCATGCCGACGAGCGACTGCGGGGAGAGGACCGGGTCGAGCGCAGCGGTCGCGACCGCTGCGCCGTCGAGGATGCGGACCGTCGCCGCGTGGTCGGGATATCCCAGCGACGCGCGCATCATGAATCGGTCGAGCTGGGCTTCGGGCAGGCGGTACGTGCCGGCCTGCTCGACGGGGTTCTGCGTCGCGAGCACGAGGAACGGCACACCGACCTGCCGCGAGACGCCGTCGATCGTGACGCGTCCCTCCTCCATGACCTCGAGGAGCGCCGACTGCGTCTTCGGGCTGGCGCGGTTGATCTCGTCGGCGAGCACGATGTTCGCGAAGATCGGGCCGGCGTGGAACTCGAAGACGCCCTCCTTCTGGTCGTACACGCTGATGCCGGTGATGTCGCCGGGGAGCAGATCGGGCGTGAACTGGATGCGCGTGTTCGTCCCCTGCACGGACTGGGCGACCGCGCGGGCGAGCGAGGTCTTGCCGGTGCCCGGCACGTCTTCGAGCAGCACGTGGCCGTCGCTGAGCATCGCGGTGAGCACGAGTTCGACGACGTGGCGCTTGCCCAGCACCGCGCGCTCGACGTTGTCGGCGATCTCCCCGAACGTCTGCGCGAACCAGGTCGCCTGCTCCTGCGTGATCGTCATGATGTCCTCTGCTGTCGGGCCGTGGGGGCTCAGGGGTTGGGGAGTGCGGGCGTGTTGGGGTCGCACACGGCGGAGAAGGTGGAGGATGCCGCGGCCAGCCCCCAGCCTCGGGAATCCCAGTTCACCGACACCGCGATGCCGTCGACGCGCACCGCGCCGAGCGGGACCGCCCAGGTGTCGGGCGTGCGCGGGAGCACGTTGTCGTTCTGGTCGTAGAACACCAGGCCCCCGTTGCCGAAGGCGAAAGCCGCAGCGGCGTCGGTGGAACTGCCGGCCGGTGCCAGGTCCGAACCGCCCACACAGCTCGCCACGCTCCACGTGGCCTGCACGGGGTAGGGCGCACTGCCGGCGCGCGCACTGACAGCGGCCCACGGCGTGGCCGTTCCCCAGAGCTCATGCACGTAGCGCACCTCGATGTTGGGATTCTGCCCCACGACCGACGTCGGCCAGCCGCGGAACTCCACGCGGTTGCGGTTCGGCAGGCGCTCGCTCGACTGCGGCGCATCGCGGATCACCCAGTCCGCGCGCTGTCCGTCGACGTTGGGGTCGGGCGCGACGGCGAACGTCCATCCGGTCGGCGCGCGACCGGATTGCACGGCGCGCACCTTCTCGGTCACGGTCGACGAGCCGAAGGCCTCGTCCTGCGACCACGACTCCGCGCACAGACGGAAGGTGTACTCGTTGCCGTCCTGAAGGCCGGGGAAGGTGGCCGTGTCGCCGCCGACCGTGGGCGTGCAGCGGTCGCCTTCCTGCACGATCCCGAAGCGGATGGTCGACCCGTCGCCATTTCGCAGCGCGGTCGCGCGGGCGGTGACGGTGGCTGTGCCGTTGCCGTTGGACTCCGAGCTCAGCGACAGCCGCGGGTCGAGCGGCGCACCGATGCCGTTGCCGCTGACCGTCACCGCGGCGCCGGACTCGCTCCCGCCGAGACCGGGCGGCAGGGCGAAACGCGAGAACGGCGTGACGGTGATGGGCGTGGCGGAGTTGGTGCCGACGCGGTACGACAGCACGTCGAGGCGCGTCTGGTTGCGGGAGAGCGGAATGCGCACGCGCTCACCGGTCGCGCTGTTGATCTCGACGCTGCCGGTCTCCGACGGCACCAGGCCCTCGATGGCGAGCGCCACCAGACCACCCTCGCCGGCGGTGACGACGGGGCGCACGGTCACGGCGGAGGGAGAGGGAGGCGTGTCGTATGCCCACGCCGCCGTCCGCACGCCGGTGCGGGACTCGCCCACCCCGTTCACGGCGAAGGCCTCGTAGGTGCGCTCTTCGCCGTTGGGCGCCTCGATCGCCGGGCAGGTCCCGTCCGCCGTGCACTGCGCCACGGTCTGACCGTTCCAGCGGACGACGAAGCCGGACAGCGCCGGGTACGCCTGTCGCGCCTCACCCGGGTCCACCCGCAGCGTCAGGCTCCCGTCCGCGTACGCGGACTGCGACACACTCGCCGGCGCCTTCGGGTAGCCGAGCAGATCCAGGAGCACCCGGCCATCGCGTTCGGCGTTCGTCACTCGCGACTGGGCGTCCCGCACCGAGAAGCTCGCGGTGCACGTCGCCCCCGGCGCTTCCGCAGACCACGACGCGAGCACCGATGTGGGAGAGACGACCCGGAACTCCACTCCGACGCACGCGCCCGTCGGCCGCACGTCGACCACCTCGAGGGGCGTGCGCGGCAGCGGGTTGACCTCGCCACCGGCGCCGATGACCGCGATCGTGCACGACGAGCCCGAAGCCTGCGAGCACTGCTGCACGGCGGAGCCGCCCTGGGGAAGGGTCGACGGCGCCGCGCCGACACGCAGGATGAGGCGCACCGACGCCACCAGCGGATGACTGGTGACGGTGACGATGGCCGCCTCCTCATTCCCGGGAACGGCGCGGTCGGCGCCGGTGACGGTCACCGTCGAGCCATCGAGCGACACGTCGAAGGCGGAGCCCGAGTAGTCCAGCTTGTACACGATGCCGGCCCAGTCCTCGCGCAGCTGCCACGTCGTCAGGTTCCGAAGGTCGAAGGTCGCCGTCTCGCCGGGGCCGACCGTCATCGATCCGGGACGCAGCACCGGCTGCGGATCGAGGGGGGTCACGGTGATCGGCACAGACAGGTAGGTCCAGTCGTCCTGGCCCTCGAGCCGGACCGGCACCTGGCAGGAGTCCACCCACGGGGCACCCGCCCCGGAGTCGTACCGCACGGTCGTCCCCGATTCGAGGCGGCACTCCGCCTCTTCCCGGGCGCCCGACGCGCGCAGGTCGCGACCCACCTCGATACGGCTCCCCCGCGGCTTGCCGACGAGGTCGGTCATGTCGAACGAGACCGATTCGAGCTCGGTCACCTCGGGTGTGGAGACGCCGGCACGCAGCGCGAGCGCGAGGTCGTCGTCGCCGGGTACCCGCAGGAACGCGTACGTCGTGACCTCGCCGGAGGATCCCTCGCCCGTCACCGCGAACGGGATGACGCGGGTCTTCGCGGGGAGCGGACCGCTCAGCTCCCAGCCGTCCGCGGAGACCTCGTCGGCGTCTCCCCAGAGCGAGAGCGAGAGACCGGAGACGTCGCCGCCCGACCAGGTCGCCTTCCCTTCGAGCACGTCGACGCCGTCCGGGAAGTCCTCACGCGTCTCGGCGGTGAGACTCGTGTCGGCGACGACCGGATAGTCCGGGACGCTCTCGCGCACCACCTCGACAACGATGAGGCCGCGACCGGTGTTGCCGGAGCTCGACTCGATGTCGTACAGGAACGACATCGTGGTCGGCTCCGTGCCCGCCGCGATCACCACGGTGCTGTCGTCTCGCTCCTCGATCCGTGCGGCGAGGCGCGCGAACTCGGGATTGTCGCTCCCGTCCATGAGCGTCTCGGGAAGATCCGGTCGCACGTCGGTGATCTCGAGGCTGCCCAGCGTCGGATCGACGTCGTTCGCGAGCGGGCTCACGCGGATCCTGCTGTCGCCGCCCGCCTGCACCTGCACGTAGTCGGTGAAGGTGATCGGGCTGGGGTTCGCCTCGCTGTCGAGCACGCCGATGCGCACGGTCGCCTCGCCGGTCTTGCCGAAGGCGTCGACGACCCGGTAGCGGAACGACACCTGGCCGCTGTCCCCCGGCACGCTCGAGTAGACGATGGACGACCCGTCGGCCGAGATCGCCGCGCCGCCGCGCTCGGGCTGAGACACGATGCGGTCCAGCGTCACGACATCCCCGTCGGGGTCCATGCCGAAGCCGTCGAACGCGATGACGGCCGACTGGCCGCTCAGTGCGCGGCCCTCGAGCGTGTCGGGGACCGGTGCGCGGTTGGTGTCGTCCGCCAGCACCCGGATGCGGACGGTCGCCGTGTCGGCGAGCGCCGGCGCGCCGGTCGTGAACACGGAGTAGTTCACCCCGTACTCGCCCGGCTTGCTCGGGGCCAGGTAGCGCAGCAGGTCGCCCGAGGCGAAGGCCAGCGCTTTATCGGTCGTCGAGACCACCGTCGCCGGGTTCAGCGTCGGACGGCCGCCCGCCGGGGAGATGTCGTTCTCGAGCACGGGGATGTCGATCTGCGCACCGGCGCGCACGACGACGGTGTCGTCGACCGCGATCGGCGCGAGCTCGGGCGCCGGCGGGAGCAGGTAGACCGTCGCCTCCCCCTCGACGCTCGAGCCGCGATCCTCCGTGCCGTCGCTCACGATGTAGCGCACGGTGCCCAGGCGCCCGGCCGCCCCGGTGGCGGTGCTGCCGGAGACGCGCAGGTTGTTCTGCCCGACACCGTCCACGGACAGGGTCGCACCGTCGTCGGCGGTGGCGACGACGTCGCTCAGCAGCAGCACGCGGCGCGTGGGATTGGACACCGCCGCGAACACGTCGAGTGTCGCGTCCTCCTGCGGATGGACGAACGCCACGACCGGCGACGTCGCCAGATCGGCGGGTGCGTCCGCGGGGAGCAGCGTGATGCGGGCCGTGCCGGTCGCGTCCGTCGTGCCGTCCGTCACGGTGAAATCGACCTGGAACGTCCCCGCCGACTTGGCGGAGAAGTCGAACGACGTCGTGCCGTCGACCACGGTGGCCGTCGCGGCGGCGTCGTCGAGAACACGCACCGAATCGAGCGCGAGCCGCCCGGCCGTGCCGGTGACGTGGGGTGCGACGTCGATCGTGAGCGAGGCATCCGCTCTGTCCACCACGGCGAACGACTGCGCGTGCAGCTGGGGCTCGGGCGACACCCGAACCAGCAGCGACTTCTCGGCGGTCATGCCCTCGGTGTCCGAGACCGTCACGACGAGCTCGACGAGCTCCTCGCCGCCCGAGCCGTCGTCGTCGTGCTGGTAGACCACGTCTCCCGAGGGTGTGGCGGCCACGCTCCCGCCGCCGGTCGTGTCGACGACGGACAGCAGCAGAAGGGGGTCGCCCTCCGGGTCGACCCAGCCGGGCAGCACCGGCACGGTGACCGTGCCCCCGCGGGCCACCTCCGGCTCGGGCCATTCGACGAGGCAGCGCTCGACGCCGCACCACTGCGGGGCCGAGTCGACGGATGCCGCCACCGCCGTGAGCGTGACGGTGGTCGGCTTCGACAGCAGCCCCGCCTCGGAGGTCCCGTCGGTCACGGCGTACGAGAACGTCGCCGAACCCGTCGCGCCGGGCGTGGTCCGGATGGCCAGTCGCTGCCCGTCGTCCGTGATCGAGACGGCGCCGAAGCCAGGATCGAGTCCGGTCACCGACGCCGGATCGATGCTCAGCACGTTCTCGTTCGGGTCGTGGTCGTTCATGAGCACGGGCAGCGAGGTCAGACTGCCGGCCCGCACCCCGAAGGCATCGGGTTCGGCGATCGGCGGCTTGGGATCGAGGACGACCGGCAGCTGCTCTTCGCTGGGGACGGCATCCGGATCGACGCGATCGTCGAGCGACCAGTCCTGACTCGAGGGGATGAGGGTCCCGTCGGGGACCGACCACGCCCACCCCGACCGGGTCTCGTTGAGGATGACGGACCCGCCGCCGCTGACGAAGGTGGGACGTCGCTGGTCGGGCAGCGTCTTGGCCCCGTAACCGAGCACGACGGGCTCGGCATCCGATCTCCACAGCACGCCGCCCGCGTCCCCCTGGGCGAGCCAGGCCGCGTACACCGTGCCGTCGTGCACGATCGGTCGGGCCGGGGTTCCGAACACGGTGCCGGTGCCGCCGGTCTCGATGTCGAAGTCGGAGCCGTCCGCCGGCACCCGGATGAGGGCCGTCTCGTCGGCCAGGTACATGTCGGTGCCGGCGGCGTCGGGCTCGCCCACGACCACGGCGCCGGTCGTCGGCGCCTGCGCGGGCGACTCCGCTCCCCGCAGCCACACGTCACCGTCCTCCGCGTCCACCACGGCCCACACGTCGCCGGCGGACGTGATCTCGGGTGCGGCGAGACCTTCCGCGGTCAGAGGATCGCGGCCCTGCACCTCGCCCGAGCCGACGTCGAAGCGAAGGACCGATCCGTCCTGGCGCGAGTAGGCGAACAGGATGCCGCGCTCGTCCACCGCGATCGCATCGGCCGTGTACTGCGGGGCGTTCTCGTCGTCGGAGGGGAACGGGTCGAGCTGCGTGGGCTCCCCCGTCGACAGGAGTCCAGCGAACACGGCCCCCACCTCGGTCCGGTACGCGACGAAGTCGCCGGCGGTCGCGATGTCGGTGGTGCCGGCCGGCGTGGATTCCGAGGCGCGCAGCGCCTCCTCGTCCAGATCGGTGGGCAGGGCCTCGTCGATCCGCGTGACCTTCGAGTAGCTGTCGCTGAACACGTACGCGGCGTCACCGGTCTGCACGACCTGATCGGGGTTGCTGATGGCGCGCACCGTGTCGAGCTCGTCCACCGCCGCGTTCACGCGCGCGTAGCGGCTGCCCTCGCCGGTCTGCAGCGCCCACACGGCGGTGTCGACCTCGGGGGTCTCCTGCGCATCGAGCCCCGGCCAGACGACGCTCGCCACGACGACCACGGCGATGGCCGCACCGGCCGCGACGAGCCCGGAGGCCGTGCGACGCCGCATCACAGCACTCCCGTCGCGAAGAGCGTGACGAACACGGCGCCGACGGCGACGACGGCGCATGCGACCGCGCCGACGATCCACGGCACGGGGCTCCGGCGTCCCGGCGCGGGCGACGCGAAGTCGGTCTCCTCGTCGCGCGCGAGCTCGGAGACCCCGGTCGACGCACGGCGCTTGCGGGTGAGGTCGCGCTCGAGCTGCGACCGCGTCGGACCGCGCAGCGCCGAGTCGCCGAAGTCCACGGGAGCGGATGCCGGTGACCACTCCTCGTCGGGAATCTCCAGCGGCGTCGGCGACAGCCCGAGCTCGGTCTGCACCTCGCGCAGCGCGTCGGCGAACGCCCGGGCCGACTCCTGGCGGCGCCCGGGATCACGGTTCATCGCCGTCGCGAGCACCGCCTGCAGGGACGCGGGCACGTCGGCGCGGGTGATCTCCGTGTAGCTCGCTCGCGCGATGCGCCGGCGCAGCATGTCCTTCGTGTTCTGGCCGCGCTCGCGCCGCTCGAAGGGGCTGTGGCCCGCGAGCAGCGAGTACACCGTGGCCCCGAGGCTCCACACCTCGCTCGCGATCGACCCGGCGGTCTGCTCGGCGACGACCTCGGGAGCGCTCCACGGGATCGACATCGCCATGACCTCGTCGGTGCTCCGCTGGATGAGGGAGGACGAGATGCCGAAGTCGGCGAGCACGGGCGTGCCGAAGGTGGTGATGAGGATGTTGCTGGGCTTGACGTCGCGATGCACGAGTCCGGCCCGGTGCGCGGACTCCAGCGCACCGGCCATGCGCACGCCGATCGCGAGGACCTCGCCGACCGGGATGCGCTCGATGCGGTACCGCTGCGCGAGTGAGCCGGGGCAGAACTCCATGACGATGTACGGCCGGCCGTCCGCGGAGATCCCGGCCTGATAGACGGTCACGATCGACGGATGCGCCGACAGGTGGGCGAGCACGTCGGCCTCGGCGTTGAACATGCGCCTCAGGTCGGGATCGCGCACGTCGCTCGGCATGACCTTCACCGCGACGTTGCGGCGCGGCATGTCCTGTTCGTAAAGGAAGACGTCGGCGAATCCCCCCGATCCGAGGGGCCGGATGTAGGCGAGGCCCGGAAGGATGGGCGGCGCGGACGGAAGCCTGGTCGCCACGACACCTCCCCCGAGTCCGTTCCGCCGGGACTCCGGCGTGCCGACAGCACAGCAAACCCGGCCATGCTAACAAAATCACACATCACGAGCCTGGGCATGGACCCCGAGCTGACGCAGGAAAAGCCTTTGTTTTCCTCAGCCGCCCGGGGACGGATCGTGCGGGTCGAACGGAGCGTCGAGGGAGCGGGTGAGCTCCTCGAGCATCGCTTCGATCTGCGGTTCGACGTATTCGGTGATGGCGGCCTGGATGCGCAGACGATGGTGCAGCAGGATCGTGCACACCTCGCGGCCGACCATGTTCGCGTAGTCGTCGGCGAGGCCGACCTCCTGCCGCAGTGCCGCCTTGGCCTCGTCGCTCAGTGGCGGGAGATCGGGCAGGTCGGCATCGGCCTCGTCGGCGAGCCCCGAGATCGTGAAGAGGAACGGGGCGCCGGGCACCGGATCGGGATCGAGCGGAAGGCCCTCGTACTCCGGCTCGAGATTCTCGGCCGGCCGATACGTGCGCGTGCGATTCCGGGCGGCCTGCTGGTCGAGTTCCGCCTGCAGCATGGGCAGGTTCATCGACGTGTACTCGGCGACCGCACGGTCGACGATGGTCTTCATGCGCGTCGACAGGCCGTGCTGCACGCCGTGCGGGACGTCGGCCCCGAGTCCGGCCGCCGACAGCACCGGCGAGCCGAAGCAGCGGCGGCACGGCGCCACGCGTCCGCGGTGGGTGGCCGGCTCCCATCGGGGCAGCCACGCCAGCCAGGCGTCCACCGCCTGGCTGACCTGCGTCTCGAGAGAGCGCTCCACAGCGTCAACGGTAGTACCGGGAAGCCCTCATCGACGGGATTCCGCAGATCACACCCCGAGAACGGAGGATGCCGCGGCGAGCATCACTCGTCGAACTCGTCCTCCCACGGCCACCGCGGCCGGCTCGCGCGGGTGCGCACGAGGGCGATCCCGCTCCACGAGCACACGAAAGCGGCTGCCGCGACGACGAGCCCGAACCACGTCGTCGCGATGCGGCCGGCGATGGCGCCGGCCACCGCGACATCCGCGCCCGTGACGACGGCACCGAACCAGAGTCCTCCGACATAGCCCAGGTAGGTCGCAGCCGTCGTCCACGCCGATCCCCAGTACGACGCCGGCGACCGGCGCACGGAGGTCCACAGGCCCGCGGCGAACGCCAGCGTCGCCACGGTCGTGGCGACGATTCCGGGGGTCTGCCCGAGCCCGGGCGTCGCGACCACATCCTCGCCGATGGCGAGGCTCGTCATCCCCAGGCCGAAGATCAGCAGCGCGACGAACGCGGCCGTCGCGAACACGAGCGCGGTCACGGGGCGGACCGGTCCGCCTTCGGACTGCGCGGGGCCGGACATCTACTGACGGACGAGCTGCGGCCCCGCCTCGAGCGTGCGCTCGTACTCGCGCTGCGCCTCGACGTTGAGCTCGGTGACCCGCTTGGCGCGCGCGGCAGCCCATGCGCCGAACCAGACGGTGAGCTCACGGCCGATGATGAAGGCCGCGATGGCGCCCGGCGCGAGTACGTGGTCCGCCATCAGCGTGGCGCCCTCCGAGGCGGTGATGTTCCAGAACTGCTCCTGGAAGAGCACGCCGAGCAGGTATCCGCCCCACGATGCGAAACCGACGAGGAGGCCGAAGATGACCCACGAGCCCCAGCGTCCGCGGTTGATGATGGCGCCGAGCAGCCAGAACGCGATGAAGAAGACGACGACCGGCACCCACAGCACCCAGGAGGTGACGGTCGTGAGCGCGACGTCGGCGACGTTCGCACCGGTCAGCTCACCCGAGAGCGCCGCCAGACCCAGCCACACGGCGATGTAGAGCACCGCGAACGAGAGCGCGGCCACGAGGCCGATCGCTCCCGCGGCGGCCCGATTGCCGCGGGGCCGGGGAGCTTCCGGCGCCTGCACGAAGATCGGCTGCGGTGCGACGGGCGATGCCGCGACCACCGCCGGCTCGGCGACCGGCTCGCTCGGCGTGACGGCGGGCGCGACCGCGACGGTCTCGGCCGTCGGCTCGTAGGCGGCGACGGCGGGCGCGTCGTAGACAGCGGTGTCGGATGCCGCAGCCGGCGCCGACTGGTAGTCCAGCGCGGAGGCCTCGGGCGAATCCCACGGGTCGGCCTCGACGGGAGCCGGCGCGGTGTCGGCGACGGGCGCGTCGGTGGCGGGCGCGTCGGCATTGTCGCTGCGCGCGGCCTCGGCCTCGGCGAGTCCCTCGTGTGCGCGACCGACGACGTCGTCGACGGGTGTCGGGTCGTCGACCGGCTCGCCGTAGGAAGACTTGGGGTCACTCATCGCAGGCACTCCTCACGCGAGGGTTACGACCTCGCAGTGCGAGGGTAGCCCGCGCGTCGCGATGCGCCGTGGAGGCGTGCCGGTCATTCGACGTGATCAGCCGAACACGGATCGCTCGAGACGGGCGCCGTAGTCGTCCGGATGCCACGAGCGCTCGGTCGTCGCGAGCCACAGCCCCTCGCGGAGCACGTGCGTCTCGACGATCTCGCCGGCTGTCCGCGTGCAGCGGACGATGCCGTCGCCCGCGGTGCACGCGAATCCCTGGCCGCGGAGCGCGGCCTCCCCGAGCCCTGATGCGTCCGCCGCGATCGCCGAGAGGGTCGAGACCACGGCACGTCCCTCACGATCGCTCCACGCGCACGACACGCGCACCTGCGGCGCGAGCACCTCGCCGAGGGCCGGAACCTCGGTGGGTGGGGCATCGAAGGTCTGGTCGAGGATCGTGCGGCCCTGCCAGGTCATCTCGTTCCAGAGACTGTTGGAGTACAGGGCGCGGCAGTCAAGCGGGTCGCCGGCCAGCGCACGGCGCGCCGCGGTGTCGCCGGCGGACGGCGCCGGCTGCGGGTTCGTCGCGTTTCGCAGCATCTCACCCGTCCACGCGACCGTCACGGGAACCATCGGCAGCGACATCCAGACCAGTGCGGCGACGATCCCGACGCAGATGAGGCCCACGGGCGCGGCGATCCACGAATTGCGCCCACTCACGCGTGCCATGGCCCCCACCACCTTCCTCATCCACGGTACGTCGGGACGAGCGGAAGCCACCGCACGGCGCGCACGAACCACGAAGGGCCCTGGGGTGGTGACTCGAGTTCTCTGTGTTCTCCCTCGGGCACGTCATGAATGTACGAGGGAGCGACAACCTCGGGCCGATGTTCGTTCGCCAGCGCCGCACTGCGCGCGTCTCTCCTGACGACAACATGACTACCTCGGCGGGTGAGTCGGGCAAGAAGCTGCCGCCCCGCTTAACCTGTGCGTGTACCGTCGCCATCCTTCGGCTTGCTGCACGTCGGCTTCCACAGAGGCGCCACGCCAAAGAACCGACTCGTCGCAATCACAATCACCGGCGTGACCAGCCCAACGAAGATCGCCTTCTGCAACCAGTCGATCGGCGCGATCAGCCCCATCACGATGAGGATTGCTGCGGTGAGTCCAGCGCTGGAGGAAAGAAAGGCACAAACCTTCTGTCTCACTGCGCTCTCCGCCCGCCAGCCGCACGACAGCCCGGAATGCTCGCGCTACCGGGGTGCAGCGTCTCCGGACTCATCCCCTGCAGCCCGGCCACGTGACGGACCGCGCTCATCATCGTCGCGTGCGACGCAGCCACTGGTCGCGGCGAACTCGTAGCTGAGCTGATGCCCGGGAATGTTCGCGGTGACCAGCCGACCCGCCGCGTCATATCCGTACGTGGACGGGCACTCTTATGTCTCGGCGATGGGGGGAGGTGTGGGGTCGCCCAAAGCACGGGCCTGCAGGAATGCGGCGTTGCTCTCGTCGATGCGGTCCTGGCGAAGGAGCAAGAGGCCTAAGTTGTAGGCCGCGTGCGCGTCGCCGGTCTCGACTCCTTCACGGTATGCGTCCTCTGCAGCAGCCAGATCTCCGGCGGCCTCTTCTTCGAGTATTCCCAGCTGAATTGCCGCACCATAGGCGCCGGCCCTTACCAATTGTCGCAACAGAGACTGCGCGGTGCCGACATCTCCGTTCACCCGTAGCGCCTTCCCGTACGCAACACCGAATTCGTGGTGCGAAGAGAAGGCAGTCGCCAACAACTTCAAGGCATACGCCGGCTCGTCCGTTTCAAGTAGAGACTCGCCGAGAATACCGCTGAGCCAGGCACGGTGGTCACCGGTAAAGTCGTCGGGTCTTATCCATTGGACAGCCAGCTCGGGCAACCCGAACCACGCGAGAGCCTCCCCAACGGCGGCGGCCGCATCTGGGGACCCAGCAGTTGCCGCCACCGAGAATATGGTCAGGGCTTCGAGTTCCTGTCCGTCTAGCCCCCAGACCGCCACACCGAGGTTGTAGAGCGCTTGGTCCCTGGTAGCGGCCTGCAGCACTGTGTCGATCTGATCCACACTCAATACATACGGCGCCTCGTCGAGGCCGACGCCACTCCGACTGTCGCTGCGACGAAGTAGCTCAATCGCGTCGTCGTAGTCGCCACGCGCCATCGCGTCTGCGAACGACCGAGATGTCATCGGGGCGCTCCCCGTCTACCAGGCAAACCTGGTTGGCGAAATCGCGATCATGTTGCCTCTCCGATTCTGGTTGGGCTTGAAGTTGGGCTTTTCACGCCCGCCATGGGACTGGGCATCCTCATGCTTCTGCGGTGGCTTGCCGTTCTTTGTGGACCCGTGACCAGCTCTATCGCCATTTCGAGATGGTTGCTTCTTGCGATGAGCCATCATCATGATGTTCGCGCTTATCACGGTGGCGGCCCTGGAAGGGAACATTGCCACATCCGAAATGGCGCGGCCAACATCCCCCATCCACTGCTGCACGCCGGGATCTGAAAGCACGATCACGCTTACTACCACGCCGCCCCCGACGATCAAGAACAACGGGCTCGTGATTACGGCGATCGCTGCTCCAATCACCACCGGCACCGCTTCGCCACTCAGGTCCGACTCATTCACCGGGTCGGGTGGCCAAACGTAGTCGTTCTGAACGCCGCCTTCGATGGGGTCGACTTGGAGGAATCGGCCGAGCGCGGCGACGTAGAGTCGGGCGCCCATCTCGATCACCGTGGTCGACCCGACCGTCGAGGCTTGCTTGAGCGCACCCTGGTGCCAGCCGGTGTTGCCGGTGAGGGTGCCGGTGTCGTCGGCGATGGTGGTGCCGATCGCGAGCGTGGCCGGGTCGAGAGGTTGCCCGAACGGGTCCCACATCATCAGCCCGGCACTGGTGGTGGTACCGGTGCGGGTCAGCAGGGTGTGGCCCTGCAGGTTCGGGAACGACCACGTCGGGCTGGCACCTGTCGTGATGGTTGTGGACACCCCACCGGGCAGCGCGACGGTGCGGGTGAGGGTGGACCCGGTGACCTGCCCCCACGCGGCATCCGCCGACCCGGCATACAGGTACGTCGTCGTCACCGCCGACCCGGTCACCGGGGTCGTGGTGGACTGGATGATCCGCCCCGCCACGTCCCGCACATACGCGACCGTGGCACCGCCCGCATAGGTCGTGCCCACATGCCGGTTCGCGGCGTCGTAGGTGAACGTCATGTCGGCGAGGCGCACCGTGTTCCCGCGGGCGTCGTAGACGATGTCCGCGGGCGCGAGCCCGGCTGTGACCGCGTTGGCCCCGACAACGGGGTTCGTGACCGACGAGGACAGCAGCCGGTCGGCGTGGTCGTAGCAGTACGACGTGGACGACTCCACCACCCCCGCACCAGGCGCCGTGTACCTGTCGATCAGCAGCGTCCGGTTCCCCGACTTGCCCGCGTGCCCATTCACGCACCCCACCGCGGCACCGAACCCGTAGCTCAGCTCGTGCCCGGGAATGTTCGCGGTGACGAGCCGGCCCGCCGCGTCATACCCGTACGTCGAGGTCCCAGTCGTGGTCCCTCGGGTGGTGGTGTGCTGCACGATGCGACCGGACTGCGACCGCGCCACCGTATCGGTGACCGTCTCACCCCCGACGGTCCAGGTGTGCCCGATCGTGCGGCCCGCAGCGTCCCGCGCCACCGCCGACAACGCGTCCCCCGTCGCATAGGTCACCGACTGCAGCTCTTCGTACGCGTCGTCGTAGGAGACGGTGGCCAGCGCGGGACCATCATCTTCGGTGACGGACTCGACCTTGCCGTCGAGGTCGTAACTGAAGCCGAGCTCTGTTGCGGGCATCCCGTGCCGGTTCGTGGCGACCTTCTCCACTCGCCCGGTCTGCGGGTGGTAGGTGGTGACCGTCACCGTGCCCGGCTCGGCGCCGGAGATGCTGGTGACCGCGGTGCCGCCGGTCGCTGTCGCCGGAGCAACAGCCCGGCCGCGCGACTCTCGCCGGGAGGATTACGAAGGTGCCCACACAGCGGCGCCGAGCCAGCAGTGCCCACGTACGTCACGAGCTGAGTCCCCAGCGGCCACAGATCGCTGACTCGACCAGATTAAAGTTGCCCACCGCCCGGACTGAGAGCCGTAACGCTCGGTGAGCCCCTCAACGCGCGGCGCTCGCTTCTGCCCGGAGGTGTGCCCACGCGAGTTCGGCGCCGGTGAGAGCGTGGCTCTGAATGCAAGCAATGGTGCCGCCGACACGACGTCTACCAGGCTGGACCACAGCGGGGTAGACGGGAAGCAACGACGATCGGCAGGGCGCAAGGGTAGCCACGCCAGAGCTGACCGTTCGGGGGCGAGCGTGTCGTGAAGGCATGGCGGATCAACCGGATCACAGTAGCCTCAGACCAGCGAGCTCGCGAGTGGCCTGCCACCCGACGTCAGCCACGCGGGTTACCGAGAGTATTGCGCCGACGCGTGCAGGTATGAGTCGCATCAACCCCGGGATTCTGCGACTTCAGCCTGGTTGCAATCCCAGCGCGGTTCGCATTTCGCGTGC
This sequence comes from Microbacterium sp. SSM24, assembly GCF_025989145.1. Taxonomy (NCBI): domain Bacteria; kingdom Bacillati; phylum Actinomycetota; class Actinomycetes; order Micrococcales; family Microbacteriaceae; genus Microbacterium; species Microbacterium sp. SSM24. Next base: position 713,620 of record NZ_JAPDNQ010000001.1, read on the forward strand.
GATTCGAAGCGCTCGATTCCGCGTGTTAAATGTTGCGGGGAACCATCGCAGGCGACCGTCGAGCGTCTTAAACTCCAACATTGCAACGCGCCCCGCGAAAGGAATCCACCCAACCGCGAAGCCGAGCAATCCGGTGTAATTGACAAGCGCTACATCGACGACGTCGCCTTCCTGCAAACGATAGTCCCTGAACCACGACCGGATCCGGACCTGTCCAGGGCACAAGTCAACACCCATAAACCAAGGTCGAATCATCATGAACCCAAATAGAACTACTAAAGGAAGCCCCAGCCACAAGTTCGACGCGCCCCAGGCACCGACGGCACTCGCGAGCAAGAACAGCGCACCGAGCGTTCCACCGCCGACGCGAGCGCCAGTCGCGGACCCCGTCAGGCGTTTCACCGTCTACACCAGCCTGAATCGGAAGCTCGTGAAGCTGAATCTGATGCGATGCGCCAGTGGTTGAACGGGGGCTGCGGCCGCCGATGACGTGACGTGACCAGCAGCGTTGGAGGACCACCTTATCGCGCGGTCCACATCTCTCCTGATCGAACGAATCGTCTGGCGGGATGGTTTCGCTGCTGCGACTCCCACATGCGCCGTCCTCGTCGCGATGGCGCCCGCCGCCAAGGTTCTCATTCCCCGCGCCAGCGCACCGGCACCGACAGCGCCGGCAGCGGCAGTACCGAGCGCCAGCATCGCCTCACCCGCCCTCCCCTGAACAGCATAAGCAAGAGTTTCGACAAGCCCGCAAGCGGCACCGACCACGCCAGGAACAAAACCGCACGCCGTAAGCAACGTCTGCCCGACCACGGAGTCAGTGAGAGCACGCCCCCAGTCATCCCACCACGCGCGTCCGCTGAGGTCACTCTTCCCGATGGGGTCGGGTGGCCAGACGTAGTCGTTGTCGACACCGCCTTCGATGGGGTCGACTTGGAGGAATCGGCCGAGTGCGGCGATGTAGAGTCGGGCGCCCATCTCGATCACCGTGGTCGTCCCGACCGTCGAGGCTTGCTTGAGCGCACCCTGGTGCCAGCCGGTGTTGCCGGTGAGGGTGCCGGTGTCGTCGGCAGTGGTGGTGCCGATCGCGAGCGTGGCCGGGTCGAGGGGTTGCCCGAACGGGTCCCACATCAGCAGCCCGGCACTGGTGGTGGTGCCGGTGCGGGTCAGCAGGGTGTGGCCCTGCAGGTTCGGGAACGACCACGTCGACTCGCTCCCGGTGGTGATGGTTGTGGACACCCCACCGGGCAGCGCGACGGTGCGGGTGAGGGTGGACCCGGTGACCTGCCCCCACGCGGCATCCGCCGACCCGGCATACAGGTATGTCGTCGTCACCGCCGACCCGGTCACCGGGGTCGTGGTGGACTGGATGATCCGCCCCGCCACATCCCGCACATACGCCACCGTGGCACCATCCGCATACGACGTGCCGACATGCCGGTTCGCGGCGTCGTAGGAGATGTAGAGTCCCGCGCGGTCCTGCTCGCGCCTACTGCGGGTCGCAGGGCCAAACGAGTTTGAACTGGCCTGGTCGCGCGAGCCCCGTCGCATGTATCTGTTCGACGAGCTCAGACGTGTAGTACGCGACTCCTCTCGGGGCTTCGGCAAGTCGAAATGCCCGGGCACCACTCAGCGCCTCAGGTACGAAACTGGGACGCCGAACTGCCATGACTCGCCCATCGGAGAACCGCCTGATCTCCGATCGATCGGCGTTCAGTGCGCCCTCCAGGAGATAGGCGCTGAAAACCGCGAGTTCGTCCTCACCGGCAGCGAGCGGGCGGATGAGCCCAGAAGGATCGAGGAGCGGCCCAATGACGTCGATCGCTTCAGCTCGCAGGACAAGGACCTGGCCAGTCCATGCAGGGAGATTCGTGTACCCCCACGGCCGGTGCCGTTCGTCTGCCCGGGCGATCTCGACGGGCGGAGGCACCCAGTTCGAGCCGTCATCGGTGATCGCCAACTCTATCGCTTGCTCTAGCGACTCCCACCTCTCACTGACCACCATCTGGGTGCGCTCAATCGCAACCGACTCGAAGACGTCTTGACACTCGCTCACGGATATCCCCCGGAGAGCAAGTCTGCCCTTATGCGACTAAGAATCTCCATCGCTTCCGTGCGAGACGTAGCAGCAGCGAGTGCGTTGTTCACGCCGGCGTAGTACGCGTTCGTGTGCAGAGTGGAGTGCACAGCCGCGCCGTCTGGGTTCAAGGACTTGACACTCCGCGGAAGGAAGACACCGTTGGTGATGTTGAGCCGCTGCAGGGTCGCTCGAGCCGCCTGCGCGGCCATCGCCCTACCCGCAACGATGTGGTGCGCGGCGGACTGTGCCGTCCTGACGATCCCCGACTTCATCTTCCGCCTTCGACGTTTCCAACGAGTCTCAAGCATCGGGAACAAGCGCATTGAGCGCGTCGGCAATGCGGACGCTGCGCCGACGGCCGCACATGGTCGCTGGAAGCGAGCGCCCACCCCTACCGCGCATCGCAACATCGATCTGATACGCGCCGACGCCGAAAAGCTCGGCCGGGACGAATCCACTCCACCAGCCTTGATACGGCAGGTCGGTGAAGGCGACCACATTCTCGAACCGAAAGCGGTATGTCCGCAGGTAGGAGCGCACGACGAACTCCTCCATGGTCCAACTGGCGCGCACACGGAGGGCGAGGGCGAACAGACAGACCCATACCGCGATGATCGCACCCCACCACCACTGATAACCCACGGCGAGCGTCACCACAACGATCACCGCAAGCCAGCCCAGACTGACCACCCGCGGCCAGTTCCCGATGCTCCTGAGATCAGCTTTCAACTGGTCCGGCGTTGGATCACTAGACAGCACGGAACTTCCCTCCTCCCCTGCCCGGGGAGGGTCTTCCCGAGGACGGCAGCAACGATACCCCGAATCGAGATGCGCCATCGCTAACGATGTTCTCGACTCCCGCGACCTGCCACTTCGTGCGGCGCACATAAGCCTGCTGGGTGGCGCGCACCGCCCGACCATACGCGGCGCGCGTAGGCAGGGTTCGAGCCAACGCCGCGGCCTTGGCCGTCGCCTTGATCCCCAGTTTGATCGCCGCCCCGCCCAGGCCCCCGAGCGCCGCGCCTCCAATCGTCAGGAGACCCTCGGCTACCTTGCCCTGAGCAAAATACGCGATGGCAGTTGCGGCTCCACAGGCTTGTCCGAGAATGGGGATGAATCCGCACGCAACCATCAGGGTTTCACCAACCGGATTGTCGGTGAAGAAGTCCCAGAACATCCCGGTGAGGTCGTGTTTGTTGATGGGGTCGTTGGGCCAGACGTAGTCATTCTCCCCGCCGCCTTCGATGGGGTCGACTTGGAGGAACCTGCCGAGTGCGGCGACGTAGAGTCGGGCGCCCATCTCGATCACCGTCGTCGACCCGACCGTGCCGGCTTGCTTGAGCGCACCTTGGTGCCAGCCGGTGTTGCCGGTGAGGGTGCCGGTGTCATCGGCAGCGGTGGTGCCGATCGCGAGCGTGACCGGGTCAAGGGGTTGCCCGAACGGGTCCCACATCATCAGCCCGGCGCTGGTGGTGGTACCGGTGCGGGTCAGCAGGGTGTGTCCCTGCAGGTTCGGGAACGACCACGTCGACTCGCTCCCGGTGGTGATGGTTGTGGACACCCCACCGGGCAGCGCGACGGTGCGGGTGAGGGTGGACCCGGTGACCTGCCCCCACGCAGCATCCGCCGACCCGGCATACAGGTACGTCGTCGTCACCGCCGACCCGGTCACCGGGGTCGTGGTGGACTGGATGATCCTCCCCGCCACATCCCGCACATACGCCACCGTGGCACCATCCGCATAGGCAGTGCCGACATGCCGGTTCGCGGCGTCGTAGGTGAACGTCATGTCGGCGAGGTGCACCGTGTTTCCGCGGGCGTCGTAGGCGACGAGCGGATTCCCGCGGCACAGCGCGCACGAACCACGAAGGGCCCCGGGATGATCCCGGGGCCCTTCGTGTGTGTTGCGGTCAGCGACTAGTTGTAGTTGCCGCTGAAGTCGCCGTCAGAGGAGAAGCTGTCGAAGTCGACGTAGCTCAGGTCGGCGTCCGAGTAGGCGCCGTCCGAGGCGAAGATGCGGTTGGGGTACCGCTCGCTCTTTGCCTCCTCCGTCGCCTCGACCGAGACGTTGCGGTACTTCGCAAGCCCGGTTCCGGCGGGGATGAGCTTTCCGATGATGACGTTCTCCTTGAGGCCGACGAGCGGGTCGCTCTTGCCCTCCATCGCCGCCTGGGTGAGGACGCGCGTCGTCTCCTGGAACGACGCGGCCGACAGCCACGACTCCGTCGCGAGCGACGCCTTCGTGATACCCATCAGCTCCGGACGACCCGACGCGGGGCGCTTGCCCTGGGCGACGGCCTCGCGGTTGATGTTCTGGTAGCGCTTGAAGTCCACCAGCTCACCCGGGAGCAGGGTCGTGTCGGCGTGATCGACGACGGTGACCTTGCGCAGCATCTGACGGACGATGACCTCGATGTGCTTGTCGTGGATCGGCACACCCTGCGAGCGGTACACGCCCTGGACGCCGTTCACGAGGTACTTCTGCACCTCGCGGGCACCCATGACACGCATGACCTCCTTGGGGTCGAGCGTGCCCACCAGGATCGGCTGACCGACCGTGACGTGCTGGCCGTCCTCGACCAGCAGCGTCGCGCGCTTGAGCACGGGGTAGACGTGCGGCTCGTCACCGTTGTCGGGCGTGAGGATGACCTTCTTGGCCTTGTCGGTCTCGTCGATCGTGATGCGTCCGTCGGACTCGGAGATCGGGGACGCACCCTTGGGGGTACGAGCCTCGAAGAGCTCCTGCACACGGGGAAGACCCTGCGTGATGTCGTCGGCCGACGCGGAACCACCGGTGTGGAAGGTACGCATCGTCAGCTGGGTTCCGGGCTCACCGATCGACTGCGCCGCGATGATGCCGACGGCCTCGCCGATGTCGACGATCTTGCCGGTCGCGAGCGAACGGCCGTAGCACTTCGCGCAGACACCGACCGCCGAGTCGCAGGTGAGGACCGAGCGCACCTTGATGCTCTCGACGCCCGCCTCGACCAGCTTGTTGATGAGCACGTCGCCCACGTCGTCGCCGGCAGCCGCGAGGACCTCGCCCTTCGCGTTGACCGCATCAGCGGCCAGCGTGCGGGCGAACACCGAGTTCTCGACGTTCGGGTCCTTCACGAGCGCGCCATCGGCGCCTGCGGTCGCGATCGGGAGCTCGAGGCCCTTGGTCGTCGCGCAGTCCTCCTCGCGGATGATGACATCCTGCGAGACGTCGACGAGGCGTCGCGTGAGGTAGCCCGAGTCGGCGGTACGGAGGGCCGTGTCGGCCAGACCCTTGCGGGCACCGTGCGTCGCGATGAAGTACTCCGCCACCGACAGTCCCTCGCGGTACGAGGAGATGATCGGACGGGGGATGATCTCACCCTTGGGGTTGTTCACGAGGCCTCGCATACCCGCGATGTTGCGGATCTGCAGCCAGTTACCACGAGCACCCGACGACACCATGCGGTTGATGGTGTTGTCCTCCGGGAAGTTGTCGCGCATCGCCTTCTGGACGGCGTCGGTCGCCTCGGTCCAGATCTTGATGAGCTCCTGACGACGCTCGGAGTCGGTCGTGAGACCCTTCTCGAACTGCGCCTGGACCTTCGCGGCCTGCTTCTCGAAGCCGCCCACGATCTCGGCCTTGTTCGGCGGGGTGAGGATGTCGCTCAGCGCCACCGTGACACCCGAGCGGGTGGCCCAGTAGAAGCCGGCGTCCTTGATGCGGTCGAGCGAAGCCGCGACCTCCACCTTCGGGTACTCCTCGGCGAGCTTGTTGACGATCTGCGACAGCTTGCCCTTGTCGGCCTGCTCGCGAACGAACGGGTAGCCCTTGGGGAGGGTGTCGTTGAAGATCGCCTGGCCGAGCGAGGCATCCACCAGTCCGTGGCGCTCGTAGCCCTCGGGGGCTTCGCCCTCGAGGAACGTGAGACCGGGAACGCGGATGCGAACCTTGGCCTGCAGGTCGAGGGTGCCCTCGTCCTTCGCCAGGATCGCCTCGCCGACCGAGCCGAACACGCGACCCTCGCCGGCTGCGCCCGCGATGACCGTGGTCAGGTGGTGCAGGCCGATGATCATGTCCTGCGAGGGCAGGGTCACCGGACGGCCGTCCGACGGCTTGAGGATGTTGTTCGAGGCGAGCATCAGGATGCGGGCCTCGGCCTGAGCCTCGACCGACAGCGGCAGGTGCACGGCCATCTGGTCACCGTCGAAGTCCGCGTTGAAGGCGGCGCAGACGAGCGGGTGAAGCTGGATGGCCTTGCCCTCGACGAGCTGCGGCTCGAACGCCTGGATGCCCAGACGGTGCAGCGTGGGCGCACGGTTGAGCAGCACGGGACGCTCGCGGATGATCTCCTCGAGCACGTCCCAGACCTCGGGACGCGTGCGCTCGACGGCGCGCTTGGCGGCCTTGATGTTCTGCGAGTGACCGAGGTCGATCAGGCGCTTGATCACGAACGGCTTGAACAGCTCGAGGGCCATCTGCTTGGGCAGACCGCACTGGTGGAGCTTGAGCTGGGGTCCGACGATGATGACCGAACGGCCCGAGTAGTCCACGCGCTTGCCGAGCAGGTTCTGACGGAACCGGCCCTGCTTGCCCTTGAGCATGTCGGACAGCGACTTGAGCGCACGGTTGCCCGTGCCCGTGACGGGACGACCACGGCGGCCGTTGTCGAACAGTGCGTCGACGGCCTCCTGCAGCATCCGCTTCTCGTTGTTGACGATGATCTCGGGGGCACCGAGGTCGATCAGACGGCGGAGGCGGTTGTTGCGGTTGATCACGCGGCGGTACAGGTCGTTGAGGTCGGAGGTCGCGAAGCGGCCGCCGTCCAGCTGCACCATCGGGCGCAGCTCCGGCGGGATCACCGGAACGACGTCGAGCACCATCGAGGCCGGGCTCATGCCGGTCTGCAGGAACGAGTTGACGACCTTCAGGCGCTTGATCGCACGGATCTTGCGCTGGCCCTTGCCCTCGGAGATCTGCAGGTGCAGGCTCTCGGACTCGGCTGCGAGGTCGAACGCCTCGAGGCGACGCTTGATCGACTCGGCGCCCATGTGGGCCTCGAAGTACTGACCGAAGCGGTCCTGGAGCTCGTGGAAGATCTCGTCTTCGCCCTTGAGCTGGCCCACCTCGAGGGTGCGGAAGTCCTCCCACACCTTCTCGAGACGGATGACCTGGTCGTCCGCGGACTTGCGGATCTGGGCCATCTCCTTCTCGGCGGCGTCCTTGACCTTCTTCTTCTGGTCGGCCTTGGCGCCCTCCTCCTCGAGCGCAGCGAGCTCCTCCTCCAGCTTCTGGAGGCGGGCGGCGACGCGCGAGTCGCGACGGTCGGCCAGCGTCTTCAGCTCGAGACGGATGTTGCTCTCCTGCGTCGCGAGATCGCGGTGACGCGCCTCCTCGTCGACGGAGATCACCATGTACGCGGCGAAGTAGATGACCTTCTCGAGGTCCTTCGGCGCCATGTCGAGCAGGTATCCGAGGCGGGAGGGAACACCCTTGAAGTACCAGATGTGGGTCACGGGAGCAGCGAGCTCGATGTGGCCCATGCGCTCACGACGCACCGAGGACTTGGTGACCTCGACGCCGCAGCGCTCGCAGACGATGCCCTTGAAGCGGACCCGCTTGTACTTTCCGCAGGCGCACTCCCAGTCTCGGGAGGGTCCGAAGATCTGCTCGCCGAAGAGGCCGTCCTTCTCCGGCTTCAGCGTGCGGTAGTTGATCGTCTCGGGCTTCTTGACCTCACCGAAGGACCAACGACGGATGTCGTCGGCGGTGGCCAGGCCGATGCGAAGCTGTTCGAAAGTTGTTGATTCGAGCACTTGTTCTCAGTTCTCTCGTAAATCGGTGATTGAGTAGGCGCGCAGCGCCGTATCGAAATCGGCCGGGTCAGATCTCGTCGATCGACGAGGACTCGAAGCGGCTGGAGATGTTGATGCCGAGCTCTTCCGCAGCGCGGAAGGCGTCATCATCGGTGTCACGGAGGTTGACCGGCGTGCCGTCGGCCGAGAGGACCTCGACGTTCAGGCAGAGCGACTGCATCTCCTTCATGAGCACCTTGAACGACTCGGGGATGCCGGGCTCCTGGATGTTCTCGCCCTTGACGATCGCCTCGTACACCTTGACGCGGCCGAGGATGTCGTCGGACTTGATCGTGAGGAGCTCCTGGAGCGCGTATGCGGCGCCGTAGGCCTCGAGGGCCCACACCTCCATCTCACCGAACCGCTGACCGCCGAACTGCGCCTTACCACCGAGCGGCTGCTGGGTGATCATCGAGTACGGGCCCGTCGAGCGCGCGTGGATCTTGTCGTCCACGAGGTGGTGCAGCTTCAGGATGTACATGTAGCCGACCGAGATCGGAGCCGGGAACGGCTCGCCGGAGCGGCCGTCGAACAGCTGCGTCTTGCCCGTCGAGTCGATGAGGCGGTTGCCGTCGCGGTTCGGGGTCGTCGAGTCGAGCAGACCCGCGATCTCGGCCTCGAACGCACCGTCGAACACCGGGGTGGCGACCTTGGTGCCGGCCGGAGCCTCGAACGCCTGCTTCGGCAGCTGGGCGGCCCACTCGGGCGTGCCCTCGACCTTCCAGCCCTGCTTCGCGATCCACCCGAGGTGGAGCTCGAGCACCTGGCCGAAGTTCATTCGACCGGGGATGCCGAGCGGGTTCAGGACGACCTGGACCGGCGTGCCGTCCGCGAGGAACGGCATGTCCTCGACGGGGAGGATCTTCGCGATGACGCCCTTGTTGCCGTGACGACCGGCGAGCTTGTCGCCCTCGGTGATCTTGCGCTTCTGGGCGATGTAGACCACGACGCGGCGGTTGACGCCCGAGCCGAGCTCGTCGTCGCCGTCCTCGGCGTTGAACTCCTTGACGGCGATGATCGTGCCCTGCTCGCCGTGAGGAACCTTCAGCGATGTGTCGCGAACCTCGCGGCTCTTCTCGTTGAAGATCGCGCGGAGCAGGCGCTCCTCGGCCGAGAGCTCGGTCTCGCCCTTGGGCGTGACCTTGCCGACGAGGATGTCGCCGGGGCGCACCTCGGCACCGATGCGGATGATGCCGCGCTCGTCGAGGTCCTTCAGCAGGTCGGGGCTCACGTTCGGAAGGTCGCGCGTGATCTCCTCCTTGCCGAGCTTCGTGTCACGGGCGTCCACCTCGTACTCCTCGATGTGGATCGAGGAGAGGGTGTCGTCCTTCACGAGGTCCTGGCTGAGGATGATGGCGTCCTCGAAGTTGTGACCCTCCCACGTCATGAACGCGACGAGGAGGTTCTTTCCGAGCGCGAGCTCGCCCTTCTCGGTCGCGGGGCCGTCGGCGATGACCTCGCCGGCCTCGACGCGCTCGCCCGCAGAGACCACGACGCGCTGGTTGTACGACGTGCCCTGGTTCGAGCGGTCGAACTTGCGCAGGAAGTAGTCCTGCGTGCCGCCCTCGTCGAGCTGCACGGTGACCACGTCGGCCGAGACCTCGAGGACGACACCGGCCTTGTCGGCCGTGATGACGTCACCCGCGTCGATGGCTGCGAAGCCCTCCATGCCGGTACCGACGACGGGCGACTCGGAGCGGAGGAGCGGCACGGCCTGGCGCTGCATGTTCGCACCCATGAGGGCGCGGTTGGCGTCGTCGTGCTCGAGGAACGGGATGAGCGAGGTCGCCACCGACACCATCTGGCGCGGCGAGACGTCCATGTAGCCGATCTCGTCGGCGGGGAAGAGGTCGACCTCGCCGCCCTTCTTGCGCGCGAGGACGCGGTCCTCGGTGAAGTGACCGTCGGCCTTGAGCGGCGCGTTGGCCTGGGCGACGATGAAGTCGTCCTCCTCCGACGCGGTCAGGTAGTCGATCTGCTCCGTGACCTTGCCCTTGACGACCTTGCGGTACGGCGTCTCGATGAAGCCGAACGCGTTGATGCGTGCGAACGACGCGAGCGAGCCGATGAGGCCGATGTTCGGGCCTTCCGGGGTCTCGATCGGGCACATGCGGCCGTAGTGCGACGGGTGGACGTCGCGGACCTCGACGCCGGCGCGCTCACGCGACAGACCGCCGGGGCCCAGGGCCGAGAGGCGGCGCTTGTGGGTCAGACCCGCGAGCGGGTTGTTCTGGTCCATGAACTGCGACAGCTGCGACGTGCCGAAGAACTCCTTGATCGCGGCCACGACGGGGCGCACGTTGATCAGGGTCTGCGGCGTGATCGCCTCGATGTCCTGCGTGGTCATGCGCTCGCGGACGACGCGCTCCATGCGCGACAGACCGGTGCGGACCTGGTTCTGGATGAGCTCGCCGACCGCGCGGATGCGACGGTTGCCGAAGTTGTCGATGTCGTCGATGTCGAGACGGATCTCGGCGGGCTTGCCCGCGCGGATGCCGTCGAACGTGACATCGCCGCGGTGCAGGCGGACGAGGTACTTGATCGTCGCGACGATGTCGTCGACCGTCAGCACCGAGTCCGACAGCGGCTTGTCGAGGCCGAGCTTCTGGTTGATCTTGTAGCGACCCACCTTGGCCAGGTCGTACCGCTTCGAGTTGAAGTAGAAGTTGTCCAGCAGCGCGCGGGCGGCCTCGGCGGCGACCTGCTCGCCCGGACGGAGCTTGCGGTAGATGTCGCGGAGCGCGTCCTCCTTGGTGAGGATCGTGTCCTTCGACAGGGTCTCTTCGATCGAGTCGAAGCCGGCGAACTCGGCGAGGATGTCCTCGCTGGTGAGGCCGAGCGCCTTGAGGAAGACGGTGACCGACTGCTTGCGCTTGCGGTCGATGCGCACGCCGACCTGGTCGCGCTTGTCGATCTCGAACTCGAGCCAGGCTCCGCGGCTCGGGATGACGCGCGCCGACACGATGTCCTTATCGGACGTCTTGTCGGGGGTCTTGTCGAAGTAGACGCCGGGCGAACGGACGAGCTGCGACACGACGACGCGCTCGGTGCCGTTGATGATGAACGTGCCCTTGTCGGTCTGGAGCGGGAAGTCGCCCATGAAGACCGTCTGCGTCTTGATCTCACCGGTCTGGTGGTTCATGAACTCGGCCTCGACGTAGAGCGGGGCGGCGTAGGTCTTGCCGCGCTCCTTGCACTCCTCGATGGAGTACTTCTCGGGCTCGAGGTACGGGTTCGTGAACGAGAGCTGCATGGTCTCGCTCAGGTCCTCGATGGGACTGATCTCCTCGAAGATCTCCTCGAGACCGCTGATCTCGGGAACATCCGAGCGACCGGCGTCCTTGGCCTCGGCGACGCGTGCCTTCCACGCGTCGTTGCCGACCAGCCAGTCGAACGACTCGGTCTGAAGCGCCAGCAGGTCGGGGACCGTCAGCGTGTCGGAGATCTTGGCGAACGAGAGGCGGGATGCTCCGCGGCCGTTCTTGGTGGTGGTGGTGGTGGCGTTGCGCGCAGCAGCCAAGGGAATTACCTCCGTGGGCCCGTGTGAGGGGCACGTTTCCTTGTCGTCAGGGTGGAGTGCTCAGTCGTCGTCCCCGATTGCCCGCGCGCCACGCCTCGCCGATGAAGGGAGGGGGCGCAGGCACAGCCGACCACCATATGAGGGCAGGGGGAATCCAAGAGCGCAAGGACCTACTATACCCACGATGGCGCGCCGTGTCCAGCGGGATCCTTGACGACTTTCGGATGCTGCGGTATAACCACGCGCATCGCTGGACGAGCGTCGCGTCCGCCCTCCACAATGAGCCCATGACGCCGGGGAGCGCAGGGGGCGAGAGCGCCATCCGCACGCCCGATCAGCGGCTCCGAGTGTTCGTCAGCTCGACGCTGCGCGAGCTCGAAGCGGAGCGCCGCGCCGCGCGCGGTGCGGTCGAGGCGCTGCGACTGGCGCCGGTGATGTTCGAACTCGGGGCGCGCCCGCACCCGCCGCGGGACCTCTATCGCTCGTACCTCGCCCAGAGCGATGTCTTCGTCGGCATCTACGGCGAGAGCTACGGGTGGGTCGCGCCGGGCGAGGAGATCTCGGGTCTCGAGGACGAATACCGCCTCGCGCCGCCGGAGATGCCGAAGCTGATCTACCTGCGCGAGCCCGCCGCCCGCGATGAGCGCCTGCAGACGCTGGTGCGCCGGATCCAGGACGACGACACCGCGTCGTACAAGTCGTTCGCGAACCCGGCGGAGCTGGCCGAGCTCGTCGAAGCGGATCTCGCGGTGCTCCTCGCGGAGCGGTTCGACGCGTCGCGCACCGTCGAAGCCCCTCCCCGCGCCGAGACGCCGATGCCCGTCCCCTACAGCCGCATCATCGGACGTGAGCGCGAGGTCGCCGAGGTGGTGGAGCTGCTCGCCTCGGGCGAGCATCGCGTCGTGACGCTGCTCGGACCGGGCGGAATCGGCAAGAGCCGGCTCTCGCTCGAAGTCGCCGAGGCAGCAGGACCGCTCTACCCGGGCGGCACCGTCTTCGTGGGACTCGAGAACGTGTTCGAGCCCCGACTGTTGCTGCCGACCATCGCCTACGCGCTCGGCATCCGCGACGGTGGCGACCTTCCCGTGGAGGAGCGCCTCGCCCTCGCCCTCGCATCGCGGCGGGTCCTTCTCGTGCTCGACAACTTCGAACAGCTGGTGGATGCCGCGGCCGAGCTCGTCCGCCTCTACACCCTCGCCCCGGACGCGTCGTTCCTGGTGACGAGCCGGGCCGTCCTGCGCGTGCGCGGGGAGCGGGTCTACGACGTGCCGCCGCTTCCGACCGCCGATGCGGACGCCCCCGATTCGGTGTCGCGCGCCGCGGCGTCGCCGGCGGTGGAGCTGTTCGTCGAACGCGCGCGGGCCGTGAAGCCGGACTTCACCCTGACCGCCGCGAACACGCCGCCGGTCGTCGCCCTGTGCCAGGAACTGGACGGGCTGCCGCTGGCCATCGAGCTCGCCGCGGCGCGCATGCGGCTGCTCACGCCCGACGCGGTGCTGTCGCGACTGCACGGATCGATGTCCGTGCTGGGGGATGCCGCGCGCGACCTCCCTCCGCGGCAGCGCACGCTGCGCTCGACGATCGAATGGTCGGCGGGTCTCCTCGCCGAGGACGAACGCGCGATGCTGCGCGACCTCGGCGTGTTCTCGGCCGGCTTCACGCTCGACGCGATCGAGGCGGTGGCACCCGGACGGCTGTGGGAGCACCGGCCGGTCGACGCCCTCGAAGCGCTCGTGGACAACTCCCTCGTCTTCCAGTCCGAGACCGATGGCGAGGCCGTGTTCACGATGCTGGTGATCGTGCGGGAGTACGCCGTCGAGCGGCTGCGCGAGGCGGGCGACGAGCAGCTGCTGCGCGACGCGCACGCGGCCTACTTCCTCGATCTGTCCGTGCGCGTCGCGCCGCTCCTCGGCGGGGTCGACCAGCGGGGTGCGACGCGCCGGCTCGACCTCGAGCGGGGGAATCTGCGCACCGCGGTGCGTCACCTCACCGCCTCGGCGAACGCCGACGACGCGACGGGGATCGCCTGGCGCCTCTACATCTACTGGTGGCTGCGCGGCTACTTCTACGAGGTGCGCGTGTGGATGGAGGAGCTCCTCGCCGCGGTTCCGCGCATGTCCCCGCGCGCCAGAGCCGTCGCGCGGTTCTACTTCCTGTGGTCGGAGATGTGGCGCACCGACCAGCGCGACGGCATCGTCGCCGGACTCCTCGAGTCGGCAGCGCTGTTCCGCGAGAGCGGCGACGTGTTCGGGCAGACGATGGCCGAGGCGACCGCCGGGCTCGCGCGCATCACGATGGGCGATCCCGACATCCTCGCGACATCCGCCGATCTCGAACGCTGCGCCCGGCTGTTCCACCAGCGGGGCGACCGCTGGGCGGAGACCCTGACGCTGATCGCGCTCGGGCGACTGGACTGGGCGCTCGACGACGCCGAAGGCGCGGCGGCGCGGTTCGCCGAAGCGGCCGCCGCCGCGCGCGACGGCGGCGGCATCTTCGGACTGTCCGTCGCGACCCACCACCTCGCGCGGGTACGTCTGCTGGCGGGCGAGCCGGATGCCGCGGCCTTCGGCTTCACGGAGGCGATGCGGATGTCGATGGAGCTCGACCACGACGAGGGCATCGCGTACGCCATCGAGGGGCTGTCGGCGATCGCCTCGCTGCGCGGCGACGTCGAATCGGCGGCCGTGCTGGCCGGCGCCGCCGAGAACACCCGCGAGCGGCTCACGATGTTCGACGCCCCGCAGTTCGTGTTCCACCTGCGCTACCTGGCGGCGTCCGGCGGAGCCGACGACGCCGTCGCCACGGCGCTCGCGCGGGGCCGCTCGCTCTCGGCGCCCGAGGCGGCCGCGTATGCGCTCGCGCACGTGCCGGCGGTGCCGCGGGCGCCGGCCGCACCCGTCGTCGCGGCCCGGCTGCCGAACGAGTGATGGCGGGAGCGGCCTCCTCGGGTCCATGATGTCCACATGACTGGGGTGCAGCACCCCGCGATCCGCACCCCCGATCAGCGGATCCGGGTGTTCGTCAGCTCGACCCTGCGCGAGCTCGCCGACGAGCGTCGCGCCGTCAAGAGCGCCATCGAGCGGATGCGACTCGCCCCGGTCATGTTCGAACTCGGCGCCCGCCCCCACCCGCCCCGCGAGCTCTACCGCTCCTACCTCGCCCAAAGCGACGTGTTCATCGGCATCTACGGCTCCTCCTACGGCTGGGTCGCCCCCGACGAACAGATCTCCGGCCTCGAAGACGAGTACAACCTCGCCCCGAGCACCATGCCCAAACTCATCTACATCAAGAACACCGACCACCGCGACGACCGCCTCAACGACCTCATCGCCCGCATCCAGACCGACGACACCGCCGCCTACCTCCACTTCCACTCCCCCGACGACCTCGAAGACCAGATCGCCGGCGACCTCGCCATGCTCCTCGCCGAACGCTTCGATCAGTCCAGACGGCCCGGCGACACCTCTGCGGCGGAGTCCGACTCCCTCGTCGCCCGCGTGCCCGTGCCGTACACCGAGACGATCGGCCGCGCGGGCGAGCTGGCCGAGCTCCGCGCGCTCCTGGGCTCGCAGGATCACCGCGTGGTGAGCCTCATCGGGCCCGGCGGCATCGGCAAATCGCGCCTGGCGATCGAAGCCGCGCACGCGAATGCCGATCTCTTTCCCGACGGCACCTACTTCGTGCCGCTGGAGGGCGTGCTCGAACCCGGCCTGCTCCTCCCGACGATCGCGTACATCCTCGGCGTGCGCGACACCGGCGGCGGCACGCTCGAGGAGCGCATCGCCTACGCGCTCGGAGAGCGCCGCGTGCTGATCGTGCTCGACAACTTCGAGCAGATCGTCGACGAGGCGCCTGTCCTCGTCAAGCTCTACACGCTCGCCCCGCGGGCGACGTTCCTCGTCACCAGCCGCAGCATCCTGCGCATCCGCGGCGAGCAGGTGTTCGACGTGGACACGCTCGCCGCACCCGACGACGGCGTCCCCGCGACGCTCGATCGCGCGCTGTCCTCCCCCGCCTGCCTCCTCTTCGCCGACCGGGCGCAGGCGGCGAAACCGGAGTTCGTCCTCACCGCCGACAACGCCGCCGACGTCATCCACATCTGCCGTCGCCTCGACGGGCTGCCGCTGGCGATCGAGCTCGCCGCGGCCAAGCTCCGCCTGCTCACCGCGCGCGATGTCGCGCAGCGCCTCGACCAGAGCCTGCCGCTGCTGTCGACATCCGCCCGCGACCTGCCGGAGCGGCATCGGACGATGCGCGCCACGATCGACTGGAGCGTCAGCCTGCTGACGGACGAGCAGCGCGACATGCTCGACGCGCTCGGAGTGTTCGCGGCGCGCTTCTCGCTCGAAGCGGTCGAGGCGGTCGGCGTCGGGCGGGCATGGGGCGAGAGCGCGATCGAGACGCTCGCCGCACTGATCGACGCGTCGCTGGTAAAGCAGATCGACACCGCCGGACGCTCGGCCTTCTCGCTGCTCGCGATCGTGCGCGAGTACGCGCTCCAGCGCCTCGAGGAACGCGGTGAGGCCGAGGAGCTGCGCATCGCGCACGCGCGCTTCTACTACGGGCTGGTGCAGCAGGTCGCACCCGGCCTGCGCGGTCCCGGTCAGGCGGGCGCCGTGGTCGAGCTCGGCCTCGAGATCCCCAACCTGCGGGCCGCGGCCCGCCATCTGGTGCACGCCGGGCTCTTCGACGAGGCGGCCGACTTCGCCTGGCTCCTCCTGCCCTACTGGTGGATCTCCAGCCTCTTCGCCGAGGTGCGGCTGTGGATGCTCGAAGTCCTCGCCGACGGTCGACCGCTCGCCGACCGCACGCGGGCCATCGCGATCTTCTACTCGGTGTGGGGCGAGATGTGGCAGCGCCCGAGCGACCAGGTCGTCGCGGACCTGGGCGAGTGCGTGCGGCTGTTCACTGCGAGCGGCGACGAGGATGCTGCGGCCATGGCGCTCGCCGCACGCGGCACCACGCGCCTGCAGTTCCCGAATCCCGACGGCGTGGCCGCCGCGACGGAGCTCACCCAGGCGGTCGCGAAGCTCCGCGAGCTCGGCGACGGATGGGGCGAGGCGCTCGCCGAGATCGGCCTGGGCTTCATCTCGGTCGGCATGGGATCCATCCCCGATGCGCGCACCCACTTCGACCGCTCCGCCGAGATCGCCGACGCCGAGCAGGACATCTTCACGCGCGCGGTCGCGGGGAACAATCGCGCCCGCATCTTCTTCGTGCTCGGCGACGTCGAAGCCGCCGAGCGGGAGTACTGGCTCACGCTCGACATGTCGGCGCGACTCCGGTTCGTCGAGGGAGCCGCGTACGGCCTCGAGGGGATGTGCGCGATCGCGGCCGTCCGTGGTGACGCCCGGCGCGCGGGCATCTTCGCGGGAGTGACCCACGTGCTCCGTCAGACGACGGGCATGTTCGACGTCGAGGGGTTCTCGGTGCACGTCGCGCCGCTCGCTGCCCTGCGCGAGGCCGATCCCGAGGGCGTCGCGGCGGGGGAGCGCGAGGGTGCCGAGATGAGCGCCGCGGAGGCGATCCGGCTCGCCCTCCCCCGGGTCGAGGCACCCGCGAGAGAGGCCCTCCTCCGATGGTGAGCGCGTCGCAGCATCCGATCATCCGCACCCCCGATCAGCGGATCCGGGTGTTCGTCAGCTCGACCCTGCGCGAACTCGCCGACGAGCGTCGCGCCGTCAAGAGCGCCATCGAGCGGATGCGACTCGCCCCGGTCATGTTCGAACTCGGCGCCCGCCCCCACCCGCCCCGCGAGCTCTACCGCTCCTACCTCGCCCAAAGCGACGTGTTCATCGGCATCTACGGCTCCTCCTACGGCTGGGTCGCCCCCGACGAACAGATCTCCGGCCTCGAAGACGAGTACAACCTCGCCCCGAGCACCATGCCCAAACTCATCTACATCAAGAACACCGACCACCGCGACGACCGCCTCAACGACCTCATCGCCCGCATCCAGACCGACGACACCGCCGCCTACCTCCACTTCCACTCCCCCGACGACCTCGAAGACCAGATCGCCGGCGACCTCGCCATGCTCCTCGCCGAACGCTTCGACGAATCGCGGATCGTCGAGGATCCCGACCCCGAGACCTCGGCGTCCGCACTGGTCGCGCGCGTCCCGGTGCCCTACACGACGACGATCGGGCGCGAGGGCGACATCGCCCGCGTGCGGGACCTGCTCGCACGCGGCACGGACCGGGTCGTCAGCCTCGTCGGCCCGGGGGGCATCGGCAAGAGCCGGCTCGCCATCGAGACGGCGCTCGCGACCGAGGACCTCTTCGCCGACGGCACGTACTTCGTGCTGCTCGAGGGCGTGCTCGAACCCAGCCTGCTCCTTCCGACGATCGCCTACACCCTCGGCATCCGCGACAACGGGGAGGCCGAGCTCGAGGAGCGGATCTCGCACGCCCTGGCGGACCGCAAAGTGCTCGTGGTGCTCGACAACTTCGAGCAGATCGTGGATGCCGCGCCCGTCCTGGTGCGCCTGTACACCGTCGCGCCGACGGCGACCTTCCTCGTCACCAGCCGCATCGTGCTGCGCATCCGCGGAGAGCGGGTGTTCGAGGTGCCGACGCTCTCGACCCCGCCGGGCGACGCTCCCGCGAGCCTGGATCGCTCGACCCGATCCGCGGCCGTCGCTCTGTTCGTCGACCGCGCGCAGGCCATCAAGCCCGGATTCGACGTGACCGAGGAGAACGCCGCGGACCTCGCCGCGATCTGCCGGCGCCTGGAGGGCCTGCCGCTGGCGATCGAGCTGGCAGCGGCGAAGGTGCGCATCCTGACGCCCGCGGGGATCGCGGACCGTCTCGAGCAGAGCCTGCCGCTGCTCACGGCGGCGGTGCGCGACCTGCCCGAACGCCACCGGACGATGCGCGCCACCATCGACTGGAGTGTGAGCCTGCTGCCCGACTGGCAGCGCGAGCTGCTCGAGGACCTCGGCGTCTTCGCCACCCGCTTCACACTCGACGCCGTGGAGGCGATCGGCGTGGGACGGTCCTGGGAGGGGCAGGAGATCGACGGACTCGCCGCGCTCGTGGACGGTTCGCTGGTGAAGCAGACCGAGATCGGGGGACGCTCGGTCTTCTCCCTCCTGGCCATCGTGCGCGAGTACGCCCTCGGGCGCCTCAAGGCCAAGGGCGAAGCGGATCGCGTGCGGGCGGCGCACGCCGACTACTACTTCGAACTCGTCCGGAGGATCGCCCCGGGCCTCGGCGGGGAGGACCAGGCCGACGCGGTGCTGCAGTTGGGACTCGAGCTGCCGAACCTGCGCGCGGCCGTGCGGCACCTCGTCTACACCGACCGGCTCGACGACGCCGGCGACTTCGCGTGGAGCCTGCTCATCTACTGGTGGATCTCGGGCTTCTTCGCCGAGGTGCGCGTGTGGATGCTGGAACTCCTCGAGAAGCAGCACGACCGTCCGATCACTCAGCACACCCGTGCCGTCGCCTGGTTCCTCGCGCTGTGGGGCGAGATGTGGCAGCGCCCGAGCCAACAGGTCGTCGCGGGCCTCGGTGAGTGCGTCCGGCTGTTCACCGAGAGCGGCGACGAGGATGCCGCGGCCATGGCGCTCGCCGCGCGCGCGACCGCGCGCGTGCAGCTGCGCGACCCGAACGCGGGGAAAGCCGCGAAGGAGCTGCGCAAGGCCGTCGCGAAGCTGCGCGAGCTCGGCAACGGCTGGGCCGAGGCGATCACGGAGGTGTCGCTCGGACGCCTCGCGTGGGTCCGCGGCGACACCGACGAGGCTCTCGCCCACTTCGACCGCGCGAAGGAGATCGCCTCGGCGCGCGGCGACCTCTTCACGACCTCCGTCGCCGGCAACCTGTGGTCGCGGCTGAGCTTCCAGCTCGGGCGGCTCGACGAAGCCGAGGAGGAGTTCGTGCGCACCCTGCTGCTGTCGGTGCGCCTGCACTACGAGGAGGGCGTCGCCTACGGACTCGAGGGCGTGTGCGGCGTCGCCGCTGCGCGCGGCGACGCGTGGCGGGCGGCGGCGCTCGCCGTCGCGGCGGGCGTCATCCGGCGCCGCATCGGCATCTTCGACGCCGAGGCCTTCACCGTGCACACGCCGTACCTCGACATCCTGCGCGGAAAGGACGCCGAGAGCGTCGCCGGGGGCGAGGCGGCCGGCGCCGAGATGCGCGTGGCCGAGGCCGTGCTCCTCGCGCTGCCTCCCTCGCACCACGCCGAGGTCGAGGAGGCCCTGCGGCACTGGTGACGCGTCATTCGGAGGCGCGGGCGTGGCGGAACCGGATGCGGGTGCCCGGCCGCGCCTGCGCGACGAGGTCGAGCGAAGCATCCGTGACCACCGCGATCACGGGATAGCCGCCGGTGACGGGCCCGTCGGCGAGGAGCACCGTGGGCCGCCCGCTCGGCGGGACCTGGAGCGCCCCGGGCACCATGCCCTCGCTCGGCAGCTCGTCGGTGCGCGCGCGCTCCAGCTGCGGCCCGTCGAGCCGCGCACCGACGCGATCCGCCTGATTCGAGACGGTCCACACCGCGTCGAAGAGCGTCGCGCGCGCGTCGGCCGTGAACCAGTCGGCGCGCGGGCCGGGCGCGAGCTCGATCGTCACCTCGTCGTCGTGCGGCGCTCCCCACTGCGCGGGCGGGGCGACGGGGATGGGGACGGATGCCTCGTCCCTCACGCCGACCGCTTCGCCGGGCCGCAGCGCGGCCGGGCCGAGACCCGCGAGCAGGTCGGCAGAGCGGGAGCCGAGCGCGGCGCGACCGTCGAGACCGCCGCGCACCGCGAGGTAGGCCCGCGCGCCGTGCGCGAACCAGTCGAGGTGCAGCTCCGTCCCGGCGGGCCAGGCGTGCGCCTCGTACGGATCGACGTCGCGGCCGTCGAGACGGATCGGCCCCCACGCGCCCGTCACGGCGAACCACAGGTCGCGGGTGGCCACGGCACGGAGGCCGCCCATCGTGACCTCGACACCGGCCGCGGACTCGGCGTTGCCGACGAGCCGGTTGGCGGTGCGCAGCGCGGCGCGGTCGAGCGCGCCGGATGCCGCCACGCCGAGCGCCGCTGCGCCGGGTCTTCCGAGATCCTGCACGGTGGCCAGGAGCCCGGGCTCGACGACGGTGAAGCCCGCACCGGCGGCACGCCCGCCGGGCGTCGCGAGAGCAGGAGATCGCGGCTGTGCAGGAGGATTCGGGCCGGAATCTCCTGCCTGCGGGATTTCTCCTGCCTGTGGGATTTCTCCAGGCTGAGGGACGACCTCGACGCCGGGACCGACGGCGACCTGCCGGAACCGCACGCGCGCGCCCGGTGCGAGGAGCGCGGGGGACGCGGCATCCGGATCGAACAGCGCCGCACCGGTCGTCCCGATCAGCCGCCAGCCTCCGGGAGTCTCACGCGGGTAGGCGCCGGAGTACGGGCCGGCGAGACCCACCGCTCCGGCCGGCACGCGCGTGCGCGGGGACTCGAGCCGCGGGACGTCGAACGGCCAGTCGTCGCTCACGAGGTAGCCGAAGCCGGGCGCGAACCCGGTGAAGGCCACCCGCCATTCGCTGCCGGCATGGCGGCGGACGAGCGCGTCGGCCGAGACGCCCAGCAGCGCTGCGGTTTCGGCGAGGTCGGCGCCGTCGTACGCGATCTCGAGCTCGACCAGCGGACCCTCCCCGGTCGTGCCGCCGGTGGCGGCGTCGGCTGCCGCGACGGCCCAGGATCGTGCCGCCGCCGGGAGCACGCGCCGGGGATCGAACCGCACGAGCACCGTGCGCGCGGCGGGCACGAGATCGATCACACCGTCGGGTCGCGACGCCTCGAGCGCAGCGTGGACGGCGACGACCTCGGCGAGCGAGCCGGTCTCGAGGAGGAACGCGCGCTCGCCCATCGGCAGGACGCGGGCGCTCACCACGGCGCCCGCACCGCGATCGCGTCGGCGTCGAGCGCGGAGCGCACGGCCCGCGCCATCTCGACCGCCGCCGGACTGTCGCCGTGGAGGCACAGCGAGGCCGCGTCGACGACGACGAGCGTTCCGTCGACCGCGGCGACGACGCCCTCTCGCACGAGGCGCACGGCCCGCGCGGCGACCTCGGCGGGATCGCGGAGGAGTGCGCCGGGCGCGGTCCGGGGCACGAGGCCGCCGGCGGGCGTGTACCCGCGGTCGAGGAACGCCTCGCGCACGAACGGGAGCCCGACGGATGCCGCGGCCGCCGTGATCTCGCCGTCGAGGCCGAGCACCGGCAGCGGGCGGCCGAGCAGCTCGGACTGGTCCGCCACCGCGCGGGCGACCGCGTCGGCCAGCCCTCGGTCGGCCGTGACCGCGTGGTAGAGCGCCCCGTGCGGCTTGACATAGCGCACGTCGGCGCCGGCCGCGACGAGAGCGCCGAGCTGCACGGCGACCGAAGCGGCGAGATCGTCCGGCGCCATCGCCATCGGGAGGCGGCCGAAGCCCGCAGGGTCGGGGTAGGACGGATGCGCTCCGACCGCGACTCCCATGCGCCCCGCGCGCTCGACCGCGGCGCGCATGCTCGCGGCATCGCCCGCGTGCCCGCCGCACGCGACGCTCGCGCTCGAGATCACCGCGAACATCGCCTCGTCGTCGGCGGTGGGCACGCCGTCCACCGTCTCGCCGAGATCGGCGTTGAGGTCGATGGCCGCCATGCCCCCACGCTAGCGGCGCGCGCTTCCACACCGGGAGTCGCCAAGACACACCGCTCGGCCGCAGCCATGTCCGGCGTGTCTTGGCGACTCGGGTGGGCGGTCGGGGGGTCGGGCCGGGGGCGGACGGGGCTAACGTGGGACGCATGGCGCGAGGGAGGGACGAGGCATCCGCTCCTGCCGTCAGGCTCTCCGACGGCACCCTCGCGCGCGTCGTCACCTCGGCGTACGGCGGCGGGTGGGAGCTCGACGTCGACGGCACCCCGCAGTCCCACGTCGACCTCGACGACCCGACCCATCTGCACTTCGAGTACGTCGCGCGCATGGGTGCGGTGATCGACCGGCTCCGGATGCCGCGCCAGCCCCTGACCGCAATCCACCTCGGCGCCGGCGCGCTGACGATCCCCCGGTACGTCGAGTCCACGCGGCCCGGGTCGCGCCAGCAGGTCATCGAGCTGGAGCCCGCGCTGTGGGACCTCGTGCGCGAGAACCTGCCGCTCCCGCGCGGCGCGTCCATCCGCGTGCGCATCGGCGACGCCCGCGAAGGCCTCGCCCGGCTGCCCGCCGGGCTCGTCGGCGCCGCCGACCTCGTGGTGTCGGACGTGTACTCGGGTGCGCAGACCCCCGCCCACCTGACGACGGTCGAGTTCTACGCCGAGGCGGCGAGGTTCCTCGCACCCGACGGCGTGCTGCTCGTGAACGTCTCCGATGGCGCGGGGCTCGCGTTCGCGCGGCGGCAGGTCGCGACGATCGCGGCCGTGCTCGACCACGTGATCGTGCTCGCGGAAGTCCAGACCCTCAAGGGGCGGCGGTTCGGCAACCTCGTGATCGCGGCGTCCCGCGCGCCCCTGCCCACGGAGTGGCTGCCGCGGCTCATGGCGGCGGGCCCCCACCCCGCCAAGGTCGCTCAGGGCGACGAGGTGGTCGAGTTCGCGCGCGGCGCGCGCGTCGCCACCGACGCCGACGCCACCGCATCGCCCAAGCCCTCGGCATCCGTCTTCGACCGCTGACCCCGCGGGCGCGTGTCGGGCGATGCATGTCCCGCGAATGGTCGGCCGAGGGACCGCAGACCCGCCGATCGTGGGACATGGATGCCGCGACGGGCGCTGTCACAGCGCCATGACAGCGCCGTGACAGCGCTGTGGACGGCGTGACAGCGGGGTGACAGCGGTGCCGGCGCATGGTGGACGCGAGCCATTCAGAGAAAGGCACATCACCATGACTTCATCGCTCCCCGCGGGAACCCCCGCGGTCCGCGCCGAAGGCCTCGTCAAGGTCTTCGGCGACAATCGTGCCGTGGACGGCGTCGACCTGCTCGTCGAGGCCGGCAGCGTGTACGGCGTGCTCGGCCCCAACGGCGCCGGCAAGACCACCACGATCAGCATGCTCGCGACACTCCTGCGTCCCGACGGCGGCCGCGCCGAGATCTTCGGCCACGACATCGAGCGCGAGCCCCAGATCGTCCGCCAGCTCGTCGGCGTGACCGGGCAGTACGCCTCGGTCGACGAAACGCTGTCGGCGACCGAGAACCTCGTCCTGTTCTCGCGTCTCCTGGGCCTGTCGCGCGCCGACTCCCGTCGCAAGGCCGCCGAACTCCTCGAGGAGTTCGGCCTCACCGAGGCCGCCAAGCGCCCGCTCAAGAACTTCTCGGGCGGAATGCGTCGGCGCCTCGATCTCGCGGCATCCCTCATCGCGCATCCGCCGCTCATCTTCCTCGACGAGCCGACGACGGGTCTCGACCCGCGCACCCGTGCGCAGATGTGGGAGACGATCCGTCGTCTGGTCGCGAACGGGTCGACCGTGCTGCTCACGACGCAGTACCTCGACGAGGCCGACCAGCTGGCCGACCGGATCGCCGTCATCGACACCGGCAAGGTCGTCGCCGAGGGCACGCCCGACGAGCTCAAGGGCTCGATCGGGACGTCGAGCCTGCAGCTGCGACCCGCCGATCCCGCCGATCTCGACGACATGCGAGTGGCGGTCGAGCGCATCCTCGGCGTGCCTGCCGCCGTGACGCCCGAAGCGACGCGCATCACGGCGCCGATGCAGGACCCGGGCCTGGTGACCGACCTGCTGGTCGCGTTGCGCGAGTCCGACATCCGCCTCGCAGAGCTGAGCGTGCAGAAGCCGACGCTCGACGAGGTCTTCCTCACCCTCACGGGGCACGGAGTCGTCGACTCCGAACAGCCCGAGGCCGCTCTCGAAGGGAGCCGCGCATGACCACCGCAGTACTCGACCCCGCCGCACCTCTCAAGAACCACGTGAGTCTCGGACAGTCCGTCCGCAACTCGCTCACGATGGCCGGCCGCGGACTCATCAAGATCCGACGCACGCCCGAGCAGCTCATCGACGTGACGGTGCAGCCGATCATCTTCACCGTGATGTTCGCGTACATCTTCGGCGGCGCGATCGCCGGCAGCGTCGCGGACTACCTGCCCTTCCTGCTCCCCGGCATCCTCGTGCAGACCGTCATCACGACCTCGGTCGTCACGGGCGTGCAGCTGCGCGAAGACATGGAGAAGGGCGTCTTCGACCGCTTCCGATCGCTGCCGATCGCCCGCGTCGCGCCGCTCGCCGGTGCGCTGCTGGCCGACACGCTCCGCTACGCGATCGCGA
This sequence comes from Microbacterium sp. SSM24, assembly GCF_025989145.1. NCBI lineage: Bacteria > Bacillati > Actinomycetota > Actinomycetes > Micrococcales > Microbacteriaceae > Microbacterium > Microbacterium sp. SSM24. The sequence goes on from NZ_JAPDNQ010000001.1 coordinate 738,271, forward strand.
CGACCCTCACATTCGCGACCGGCTACATCATGGGCTACCGGCCCGCAGCCGGACTCGGCGGAGTGCTCGCGGCAGGACTCCTCGTCATCGGCGCCGCGTGGGCGCTCAGCTGGATCTTCGCGTTCTTCGGCGTCATCGCCCGCACCGCGGCATCCGTCCAGGGGATCTCGTTCCTGATCCTGTTCCCGCTGACGTTCCTCTCGAACGCCTACGTGCCGATCGACACCCTGCCGCCGGCACTCGCGTGGTTCGCGTCGATCAACCCCGTCTCCCACCTCGTGTCGGCCGCTCGGGCGCTCACGATGGGGACGGATGCCGGAGCCGACATCGTCGCCACCGTCATCGGCGCCGCGGTCGTGGTGGCGGTGTTCGCGCCTCTGACCGTGCGGGCCTACATGCGGCGAGCGTGACGGATGCCGCGGTCGGTCTACGGCCGCGGCAGCACGTCGACGAGGCTCGCCAGCTCTTCGTGCGCGGCGTCGGAGGTCAGCTCCGGCGCCGCGCCGATGTGCGAGGCGACACGGCGGTAGAACGGGTCGGAATCGTCCGGCCGCCCGCGCAGCGATGCCGACGCCGTCAGGGCTCGGCGCGCCGCGGACTCTTCGCCGGTTCCGGCGAACCAGCCCGCGAGGCTCAGCGCGACATCCGCGATGATCGGCTGGTCGCCGCTGCGCAGCGCGAGCGGGATGGCCGTGCGCAGGTCGGCCGCCGCCTCGTCGTACCGTTCCAGGAGCACGAAGGCCTGTGCGCGCTTGGACGTGGCCCACGCCGTCATCTGGTCGGGGAAGCCGGCGTTGGCGCCGATCGGAACGTGTTGGAGCTCGCGCAGCGCCGCCTCGCCGTCACCGGCCGCGATCTCCACCGTCGCGGCGCTCATGTGCGCCTGTGCGACCGCGCGGTCCGAGCCGTCGGCGCGCGCGGCGAGCTCGATCTCCGCCAGGCGCTCGCGGGCCTCGTCGACGCGACCGAGCCGCAGCAGGATGCCCAGGCTCTGCGACCGCTGCTGCAGCAGGTCCGCGACGGACGTGAGCCCGGTGAACCCCTCGGTCGAGGTGTCGGCCACCTCGAGCGCTTCTTCCAGCCGCCCCTCGAGCATCAGCCACTCGGAGCGCATCTGGCTCGCGAATGCGATGCCCCAGATGTCGCCGAGCCCGTGGAACATGCGGACCGCGCGCTCGCTCTCGACGCCGAGCGTCTCGACATCGCCGCTGTTCTGCGCGACGGCTGACCGGATCATGCTCACGAACGCCAAGGACCACTCGGGGGCGTCGGGGGCAGCATCCGGAATCGCGAACCCTCCCGACCAGCCCCACCCGCGCTCGTGGCGCTCCACGGCCTGGCCGACCGCCGCCAGCAGCGGCGGGAGCACCGCCGTGAGCTCGGAGGGATGGCGCGCGGCGCTCTCGGCGATCCGCGCGCGTCGTGCGTCGAAGTCCGGGAACCCAGGGATCTCCGCCGCCTCGCCGCCGGTCATGCCCGCGGCGGCGGTCATGAGTCCCAGCATGAGTGCGACGCCGTTGACGACCACGGCGGCTTCGGAGTCGAGGGGATCGACATCGGAGGAGAACCGCCGGATGCCGTCGGACAGGTCGTCGAAGCGCTCGCGCATGACGCACGGCCAGAGCGACGCCCGTACGAGCGCGACTCCCGTCTCCTCGAGGCCCGGCCGCTCACCGCACCAGCGGAGCGCGGCCGACAGGTTCTCGTCGTTCGCATCGAACCACGCCAACCCCTGGCGGACCCGCGCACCTCGCAGCAGAGGCTCGCGCTCGCCCGCCAGCTGCGCCATGACGCGTGCCTGGCGCCCGCGGGCCTCGGGCTCGCGATCCGATGCGCGCAGGCGGTCGACACCGTACGCGCGCACGGTCTCGAGCATGCGGTAGCGGCCGTCGCCGCGGCGCAGCAGCGATCGATCGACGAGCAGATCGAACGCCGCCGGGGTCGTCTGGAACATCGCCGCGACCGTCGCGACGTCACCCGCGCCGATTCCGTCGGGGAAGACGGATGCCGCGAGCAGTGCCTCCCGCTCGGTCGCGGTGAGGGTCTCCCAGCTCCAGTCGATGAGCGCGCGCAGCGTCTGGTGACGCGGGTCGGCCGTGCGCGGGCCGGATGCCAGCAGGGTGAACCGGTCGTCGAGGCCCTCGTCGATCTCGGCGAGGGTGAGCGTGCGCGCCCGCGCCCCGGCCAGCTCGAGGGCGAGCGGCAGCCCGTCGAGTCGCCGCACGATGCGATCGACGACCTCGCCTTCGCCGGGCTCGGGGCCGGCGCCCCGAGCGGCGCGCACCCGGCGCGAGAACAGTTCGACCGCATCGACGGCGGGAAGCGGACCGAGGTCGACGAACGCCTCACCCGAGACGCCGAGCGGCTCGCGGCTGGTGGCGAGGATGCGAGCGGCGGGCGTCGCACGCAGCAGCGCGAGGGCGACCTCGGCCGCCTCGGCCGACACATGCTCGCAGTTGTCCAGCACGATCAGCACGCGGCGGCCGGCGAGCGCCTCGAGAGCGCGCTGCCGCGACGACATCGGACTGGCGGCGGTCGTCGAGTCGGCGATCCGGATGCTGCGGCCCGCGGCAGCCGCGACGGCCGCCCACACCTCGCCGGGCGCGGCCGGGGCGAGCTCCACCACGACGGTCGCCTCGACCCACGCCCGCGCCGTCTCGAGTGCGAGGGTGGTCTTGCCGGCGCCGCCCGGACCGATCAGGGTGACCAGGCGCTCGGCACCCAGCTGCGCGTCGATCGCGTCGAGCTCCCGTCGACGTCCGACGAGCGGAGTGAGGGCGGCGGGGACCGCGGGCGACGCGACGGCGGAGGTCGTCCCCGCATCCGCGGCGGGCCCGACCTCGCGCAGGATGCGCTCGACGTGGGCGCGATCCTCGAGGAGGTCCCGCACCACCCAGTCGAACTCCGGGCCCGGGGTCCACGGGTCGGCGGTCCACAGCGCGCCGGCGCGTTCGGCGAGAGCGACGGCATCCCTCGCCTCGGGCTGACGGCGAGCCGCCGCGACGAGATCCTGGAAGGCCGTGATGTCGACGTCGTCCCGCGAGACGGCCAGACGGTACCCCCCGGGCTCGGACACGACGGCGTCGGCGCCGAGCGCGCGGCGCAGGCGCGAGACGAGCGACTGCAGGGCGGCTCGGGGATCCTCGGGTGAATCGTCTGGCCAGACGTCTTCGGCGAGCGCCCGGTAGGCGACCGCCGTCCCGGCATCGAGTGCCAGCCGGTAGAGCAGCGCCTGCTGGCCCCGCCCGTGCACGGACAGGGCCTCGCCATCGGGGCCTTCGAGTCGCAGCCCGCCGAAGAACCTCAGACGCACGCCTCAACGATAGGCCCGCCGCCCTCATGTCCCGATCCGCATGGTCGTTTCCCCCGTTGCGGATCGGGACATGGATGCCGCGACGGCGTGCCACGACCGGAGAACCGCATCTCCCGGGGCACACTGGGAGGGAGCCAGCTGCCGTGTGCGAAGGGAGTCGCTGTGAGCTACATCCGCGGGTACGACCCCGACACCCTCCGCGAGAAGGTCGACGCTCGCCACTGTCGTGAACGCCTCGACGAGATCGGCGAGCAGCGCAGCCTTCCCGCCCTCCTCGAGCGGGTCTGGCTGCTGAAGGTGCTCGACCGGAGCGAGGACGCCCTCGTCGTGTCCGAGCAGTCGGTGCGCGTCGCACGCATGGCCGGCACCCGCAAGGACCTGCTGCGCGCCCGCATCCTCCACGCGACGGTGCTGCAGGCGCGCGGCGCGTACGCCGCCGCCGATCAAGAGCTCACGACGTGCGCCGAGGAGGCCGAGGGCCAGGGATGGGCCGGCATCGCCGCGTTCGCGGTCCAGCACCGCGGCAAGGTCGCGTACGAGGCCGGTGACTACGAGTCCGCACGCCGCGACTTCAAGCGGGCGCTGTTCCTGCGCCAGGAGTCCGGCGCGCCCGACGACCAGCTCGAGTCCACGCTGCTCGCCATCGATGCCGCCGACCGTCGCCGGGCAGCGGCATCCGTCGCCAGCTGACTGTCGCAGGCTCGGCCTAGTCTCACTCCATGTCGGATCTTCAACGCGTGCGCCATTGGGCCGAGGCCCTCATCGCCGTGCACCTCGACGACTCCTGGTCGTTCGGGTTCGACAACGCCAAGCGCCGCGCCGGCCTGTGCGACTACACGCACAAGCGCATCAGCGTGTCGCGGTACCTCGCCGCCCGGCACGACGACGACGACAACCACCAGACCCTGCTGCACGAGGTGGCGCACGCCCTTGCAGGACCGGCCGCGGGTCACGGCCCGAAGTGGAAGACGATCGCACGCGACCTCGGGTACGTCGGCGGCACGACGCACCGCGGCGAGACGGCGACCGAACTCGCGCCGTGGATCGGGGTGTGCCCGTCCGGTCACGTCGCCTACCGGCACCGGCGTGCGACCCGGCCGACGTCGTGCGCGAAGTGCGCGCCGCGGTTCGACGAGCGCTTCGCCTTCTCGTGGACGCGGCGCGAGATCACTCCCGCGACCCGCCTCGCCGCGAAGACCCCTCGCTGAGGAGGTCGCTCGCCGGCGGGGCCTGCGTCGCCGGCCTGTGCCGCGCCGCCGGCCCGTGCCGCGTTGCCGGCCCATGCCGCGTCGCCGGCCCGCTCGGTCTAGAGCGCGACGAACGTCCCGTCGCGCAGGACGGGAACGACGGATGCCGCGTCCACCGCCGCAGCGGCGAGCACCTCGTCGCGGCGACCCGCCGCGTCGAGTTCGCGGCCCGAGCCGCTCGCGGTGAGCAGGTGCTTCGCCGCGCCGCGCAGGGCACGGAATCCCTCGCCCGCGACCGCGGCCTCGGGTGAGGAGTGGTCGATGCCGAGCCCGGCGAGCGCGTCGATCACGGCGCCCGCGCCGAGGAGGTCCTCGACCGCGAATCGCAGGGGCGCAGCGGGGTCGCGCGACGTGAGCTCGCCGCACGCGATCACCGCGATGCTCGTGCGCGCGCCCCGGTGCTCCTGCTCGGCGAGGATCGCGCGGGCGACGGCTGCCGCATTGCGGAGGCCGCCGAGAAGGACGAGCCCGGTCGCCGCCGCCGCGACGGCGGCGCCGTTGATCGAGACGGCGTGGGCCGCGGCATCCAGGGGCACCTCCTCCCCGCGCTCGACCGCCTGCACGACCGTCGACGAGAACCGCAGCACGTCCACCACGACGACGACGTCTGACGGCGCGAGGCGGTCGAGGCCGTCGAGGCCCCACTCGAAGCGCACCTGGTACGCGGACTGATCGAACGGGGACGCGGCGGGCATCCGACCAGCGTAGAGCCGCGGCGGCGCATAACTCCTGCAGTTTCGTGCGCGGCTTCGGAGGCAACCCCGACATCGCGGCCCGCCGACCGCAGCATCCGGCAAATGTGCAGGAGTTATGCGCCGCCCGCCGCGCGAACGGCCCGTCTCGGTAGCGCCGATCCCGCCGCGCTGCAGCGACGCGGTGCGACACTGGAGCATGCGCATCCTGCTCAAGCTGGTCATCGACTGCGATCCGGATGCCGCGTGGCGGGCGTTGCACTCGCCCCGCGCCGTCGCCGAGCTCTACGGCCCGCTCCTGGATCTCGAGCCGATGATCCCCGACGGACTGCCGACGTCGTGGTCGCCGGGCGACGACGTGCCCGTCCAGCTCGCCGCGCTCGGTAGGGTGCCGGCGGGCCGGCAGCTCATCCACGTCAGCGAGCGCGAGGTCGACGAGCCCGCGGGGCGCGTGCGGATCTTCCGGGACAGCGGCATCCCGCTCACCGGCCCGCTGTCGAGCCTCGACGTGTGGGACCACCAGATGGCCGTCTCCCCCGCACCCGGCGAGCCCGGCCGCACCCTGTGGCGCGACCGGCTCGTGATCGGCGGGGCGACCGCCCCCATCCTGTGGCCGGTCCTTTGGAGCGCCTGGCAGTGGCGCGGCGCACGCATCAAGGCGCTCGCCCCGACGTGGGCCCACGATCTCGCCGCCGACGCCGACCCCGCGATCTGACCCGCCGCCCCCGCCCCGCCTACGCCCCATCCGTTTGTGCGGGCAAATGCACGCCTGACCCGCGCGTGTTGCGCACATTCGCCCGCACAAACGGCCCGGGGGAGCGGGACGGAGAGCGGGGGGGGTTAGTCCGCCAGCGCCTCGACGGGGGCCACGCGGGTCGCCAGGCGCGTGGGGACGACCGCCGCCACCAGCGTGAGCACGGCCGTCGCCACGACGATGAGCAGGACGGGGACCCACGGCACGGCCGGAGCCACAAAGGTCGGCGACTGCCACAGCGGCGGCACCGGCACCGATCCGAGCAGCGACTGCGCACCTGCCCAGCCGTAGGCGGTGCCCAGCACGAGACCGGTGGCCACGGCGGCGATCGTGATGTGCGCGGCTTCGAGGAGCACCATGCGACGCACCTGGCCGGTGGACACACCGAGCGAGCGCAGGAGTCCCAGCTCGCGACGCCGCTGCACGACGCCGATCGTCAGGAGGTTCACGAGCCCGACGGCCGCGATCACGGCGGAGACCGCGACCAGGCCCATCATGATGCCCGCGAACGTGTCGAGGATCGCGGTGAAGTCGCTGTCGACCGCACCGCCGGCGGATGCGGTCAGCACGGACTTGACCGTCTCGAGCGCCACCGCGAACATCGTCACGAGCGTGACGCCGATCACGACACCGATCGCCATGCGGCTCGAGCGCTCCGGATAGCGCAGCGCGTTCTCGGCCGCGAGCCGCGCGGTCGCCGAGCGGCCGAACATCCGCCCGACCAGGCGGAGCACGGGCGGCATGATCAGCGTCGAGCCGAGCACGAGCCCCGTGAACGACAGCAGCCCGCCGAAGAACGCGACCACGACCCCGAGCGGGGTCAGCAGCCCCAGCGCGATCCCCGCCGCGAGCAGCGCCGCGCCCGTGCCGAACAGGCCGATCGCGCCCGCGTTGCGCCCGCGGCGCCCCGCGAGCGCCTCGTGCGTCGCCTCGACAGAGCCGCCGAGCGCCTGCAGCGGCGTCACGGCGAGCACACGGCGGGAGCCGACCCAGGCAGCGCCCCACGTCGTGAGCGCGACGATGATCGCCGGGATCACGAGCACGCCCTGCAGGACGCCGTACCCGACATCGGTGATACCGAGCAGCTGCTCCGCCAGCGCGATGCCGGCGGCCGAGACGATGATGCCGACGACGAGGCCCAGCGCGGCGCCGATGACGCCCACCACGAGACCCTGCCGTGCGACTTCGGCGCGCTGCGAACGGGCGGATGCCCCGATCAGGCGCATCAGCGCGATGCGGCGCGTGCGGCCGGCGACCACGGTCGAGAAGGTGTTCGCCGTCACGATCGCGGCGACGTACACCGCGACCCCGGTGAGGATGATGCTCAGGATGACCAGCACGGCGGCGAGCACCTCGCTCTGGCCGATGTAGGGGTCCGCGCGCAGGATCGCGGCGAGGTACCCGGTCGCCGTGAGCAGCACGGCGCCGAAGGCGCTCGAGATGGTCGCGACGAGCACGCTCGCGCCCATGCCTCGCTCGCGCAGCCACGACACTCGCGAGGACGCGGGGCGCGGCATCCGCTGTGCTCGGGCCGGCGCCGCGACGGCGGTCACGATGCCACCGCCGGCTCGCCCGCACCGAGCTCGGTGGCGAGCATGTAGGCCGAGATCTCCTCGGCGCTCTGACGCGGCTTGTCGGCGACGATGCGGCCGTCGCCGAGGAACAGCACGCGATCCGCATGGCTCGCGGCCACCGGGTCGTGCGTGACCATCGCGATGGACTGGCCGTGGTCGCGGCTCGCCGTGGCGAGGAGCCCCAGCACCTCGCGCCCGCTGCGGGAGTCGAGATTGCCCGTCGGCTCGTCGGCGAACACCAGGTCGGGCGCCGTGGCCAGCGCCCGCGCGATCGCGACCCGCTGCTGCTGTCCGCCGGAGAGCTCGTGAGGACGGTGGGCGAGACGCGGGGTCAGCCCGAGCGTCTCGATGAGTCCGTCGATGCGCGCCCGCTCGAGCGCGGTGGGGCGACGGCCGTCGAGGTCGAACGGCAGCAGGATGTTGCCGATCGCGTCGAGGGTGGGCACGAGGTTGAACGCCTGGAACACGAACCCCACCCGCCGGCGGCGCAGGATCGTCAGCTCCAGGTCCGAGAGGCCGGTGATGTCGGTATCGCCGATCCAGGCGCGGCCCGACGAGGGCGCGTCCAGGCCGGCCATGATGTGCATGATGGTGGACTTGCCCGAGCCGGACGGTCCCATGATCGCGGTGAACTCGCCGCGCCGGATGCCGACCGAGACGCCGTCCAGCGCCCGCACCGTGCTCTCGCCGGTGCCGTAGGTCTTCGTGAGCTGCTGCACCCGGGCCGCCAGGCCCAGGTCGGTCGTTGAAATCTCCATGGCTTCGACGTTAGGAAGCGGCATCCGCTTGGCGCGTCGGCCGGGCGAGGCATCCGCGTACATCTCGAGGATGATCTCTTCCGGCGCGAGGCTGCACGGCGCTATCGTCACGGCAGGACTCGACGACGAGGAGACCCGATGCCCGCGACGCCCCTGCCCCCGAGCGGAGCCCTGCCCGACGGCCCGAAGACGTGCGACGCCAGTGGCATGGCCGAGATCCATCGCATGTTCCGCCGCGGCTTCGGCGAGGGCCCCGATCTGGTGCGCCGTGTCTCCGACGGCGATGCCGCGCACGCCGAGACGGTCGCCACCCAGCTCGAGACGCTGTCGATCGGCCTGCACGCGCACCACGGCGGCGAGGACGAACGACTGTGGCCCGCCCTCGACGAGCGGGCCCCGTCGTGCGCCGCGCACGTCGAGCGCATGAAGGCGCAGCACGCCGAGATGCTCACGCAGCTGATCGCCCTCGACGGCGCCCTGCCCGCGTGGCGGCACTCGGCGAGCGGGTCGGATGCCGCCGCCGTCGTCGCCGCACTGGACGGCATCAACGCGGCCCTGGCCGTGCACCTGCCCGATGAGGAGGCGAACATCGTGCCGGTGATGGAGTACACGATCACGCCCGCCGAGGTGGAGTGGTTCGCCGAGCACGGCCGCAAGGCGGTGCCCAAGGGTCAGACGTGGCAGCAGCTCGGCGAGATCCTCGCCTCGCAGCCCGACGGCGGCGACGAGTGGCTGCACAAGCACATGCCCGCGCCGGGACGGCTCGCATGGCGGCTCATCGGCAAGCGGAAGTACGCCCGGCACCGGGCCGCCCTCGAAGGGCGCTGACCCGCTCGTACCCAACTCAGGATCGGGCGTCACCGCTGGTCCGCGCAGCCGCGCGGTGGCGGGGGCTTCCTTCCGCGGGTGTGCACGTTGGTCCTGAGAACGGTACGCGCGACGCCCGGCGCGAAGGCTGCCGGCCGGTAGGCGCGACGCCCGGCGCGAAGGCTGCCGGCCGGTAGCCGCGGTACGCGCGACGGCTACGCGAGGCCGTGCTCGAACGCGAAGACGACGAGCTGCACGCGGTCGCGCAGGCCGAGCTTCGTGAGGATCCGGCTGATGTGCGTCTTCACGGTGGCTTCGCTCAGGTACTCCCGCGCGGCGATCTCGGCGTTGGAGAGGCCGCGGGCAGCGAGGGCGAAGATCTCGCGCTCGCGCTCGGTGAGCTCGCCGTAGCGATCGGGGACCGGCCGGGGCGCGGCATCCGAGAAGTGGGCGAACAGGTCGCGGGTGGCGGATGCCGCGATCACGGACGAGCCGGCGTGCACCGTGCGGATCGCCGCGAGCAGGAACTCGGGGTCGGCGTCCTTGAGCAGGAAGCCGCTCGCGCCCTGACGGATCGCGCGGGCGGCCGCCTCATCGAGGTCGAACGTCGTCAGCATCACGATGCGCGGCGGGTCGGGGTCGGTGAGCAGCTCGGCGGTGGCGGCGAGGCCGTCCATCACCGGCATCCGGATGTCCATCAGCACCACGTCGGGACGCGTCGCGCGCACGGTGGCGATCGCCTGGATGCCATCGGATGCCTCGGCCACGACCTCGAGGTCGGGCTGCGAGTCGACGAGCATGCGGATGCCCGCACGGAACAGGGCCTGGTCGTCGACGAGCACCACCCGGATCACGCCGGAACCCCGATCGGAAGCTGCGCCCGCACGACGAACCGATCCCCCTGCGCGCCGGCGTCGAGCCGTCCGCCAGCCAGCTGGGCCCGCTCGCGCATGCCGATCAGCCCGTGACCGTGTGCGTCGGAGGGCGACGCGCCGGGCGGAACCGGGTTGTGCACCTCGAGCTCCACGTGCGAGGGATGCCACGCCAGGCGCACCTCGACGGGTCCGCCGCCACCGTGCCGGAGCGCGTTCGTCAGCGCCTCCTGGAGGATCCGATACGCCGCCAGCTGCACCGCGGCGGGCGGCTCTCCGACCGGCGCCGGATCGACGTCGACGCGCAGCTCGACACCGGCGGCGCGCACCTGCGCGTAGAGCTCCTCGAGGTCGCCGAGGGTCGGCTGCGGCCCGTCTCCCTGACTGTGGCGCAGCTGCGTCAGGAGCAGCCGCACGTCGGCGAGCGCGGCGCGCGCCGTCGTCGAGATGGTGCCGAGGGCGGCGGTGGCCGCCGCGGGGTCGGCCGCGGACGCGTACCGCGCGCCGTCCGCCTGGGCGATCACGACGGCCAGCGAATGCGCGACCACGTCGTGCATGTCGCGCGCGATGCGCACCCGCTCCTGCTCCGCCGAGGCTTCCGCCTCCGCGCGCTGCTGCGCGTCGCGGTTCTCCCGGGCGCGCACCCCGGTTCGCACGAGTGCGCCGACGGTCCACGACAGCAGGAGCGCGAAGCCGGCGGCGACGAGCACGGCGAGCGCGATCGGGATCGAGCTCCACGTCAGGCCGGAGGCGCCGAAGTACGGCCCGAACACGAGGTAGACCGTGATGACGAGCGCCCCCGCGAACGACGACGCGAACCCCGCCCAGAACACGCGGGCCGAGCCGTACGCGGCGGTCGTGTAGAGCACCGCGAAGATCGCGAGGTCGGCCACGCCCGGCGGTCGCGCGAAGCCCATCTGGATGATCGCGCCCAGCCAGGCGAGGCCCAGCGCGATCCCGGGCGACAGGCGCCGCACGGCGAGCGCGGCAGCCATCGCGACGGTGACGAGGACCGATGACACGACGAGCGTCACGAAGTCGGCGCCCCGCCCGAGCTGAAGCTCGACGAGCAGCGCGACGAGGCCGAACGCCGCCGCGACGACGACGTCCACGACGAGCTGGTACGTCTTCAGCGGGCGGAACACCGTTTCACGGTACGCGAGAGCGGATGCCGCGGCATCCGTCCTGCGATGTATCCGGCGCGGATTCCTATGGTTTGCCCACCCAACCATTGCCAGCGTCCGCGGGAGGCTTTACTGTCGCGTCACAGGCCGAAACCGACGGGAAACGTCGACTCGACAAGATCGGGGAGCGGGGCTGCTCCATCGATCACTCCCCGCCGGCCCCAGCCCGAGGGACCTCGATCGAGCACGGACGGAGACACCATGACGACGGTACGCGCAGCCATTTCGCAGACGACCTGGACGGGCGACAAGGAGTCGATGCTGGACAAGCACGAAGGCTTCCTTCGTGACGCCGCATCGCAGGGGGCGCAGGTGGTGTGCTTCCAGGAGCTGTTCTACGGCCCGTACTTCGGCATCACGCAGGACAAGAAGTACTACCGGTTCGCAGAGCCCGTCGACGGCCCGATCGTGCAGCGATTCGCGGATGTCGCGAAGGAGCTCGGGGTCGTCACGGTGCTGCCGATCTACGAGGAGGCCGAGACCGGCGTGTACTACAACACGTCCGTGCTCGTGGACGCCGACGGCTCGACGCTCGGCATCTACCGCAAGCACCACCTGCCGCACCTGGACCGGTTCTGGGAGAAGTTCTACTTCCGCCCGGGCAACCTCGGGTACCCCGTCTTCGACAGCGCCGTCGGGCGCATCGGCATGTACATCTGCTACGACCGGCACTTCCCCGAGGGGTGGCGCGAGCTCGGGCTGAACGACGCGCACATGGTCTTCAACCCCAACGCCACCAAGCCCGGTCTGTCGAACCGGCTGTGGGAGGTCGAGGGGCCGGCCGCCGCCGTCGCGAACGGCTACTTCGTGCTGCAGCCCAACCGGGTCGGCCGCGAGGACAACGAGTACGGCGACCTCGCCGTCGACTTCTACGGCACGAGCCAGGTGATCGACCCGCGCGGCAACTTCGTCGGCGAGCGCGGCTCGGGCGAGCACGAGGAGCTGCTCGTGCGCGACCTCGACCTCGACATGGTGCGCGAGATGCGCGACGACTGGCAGTTCTACCGCGACCGCCGGCCCGACTCCTACGCGAAGATCGCGAAGCCCTGACCCCGGTGATCGAGCAGCGACGAGGGAGCGTATCCAGATCATGACCACGACACTCATCACGGGCGGCACCGTCGTCTCCGCGACCGGGCGGGGCGAGGCCGACGTCCTCATCGACGGCGAGACAATCGCGGCCGTGCTCGCGCCCGGCTCGCACCTCCTCGGGACGGATGTCGCGGCATCCGTCGACACCGTCATCGACGCCACCGGCAAGTACGTGATCCCGGGCGGCATCGACGCCCACACCCACATGGAGCTGCCGTTCGGCGGCACCGCCGCATCCGACACGTTCGAGACCGGAACGCGCGCGGCGGCGTGGGGCGGGACCACGAGCATCATCGACTTCGCCGTGCAGAAGTACGGCGAGCGGGTGCAGGACGGACTCGCCGCGTGGCACGAGAAGGCACGCGGCAACTGCGCGATCGACTACGGCTTCCACCAGATCATCGGCGGCGTCGACGACGAATCGCTGCTCGCCATGCGCGGCCTCCTCGACGAGGGCGTCTCGAGCTTCAAGCTCTTCATGGCCTATCCGGGGGTGTTCTACTCCGACGACGCCCAGGTGCTCAAGGCCATGCAGGTGTCGGCGGAGACGGGCCTGCTCACGATGATGCACGCCGAGAACGGCCCCGCGATCGACGTGCTCGCCGCGCAGCTCGCCGAGGCGGGCAAGAAGGCGCCGTACTACCACGGCATCGCGCGCGCCTGGCAGATGGAGGAGGAGGCGACGCACCGCGCGATCATGCTCGCCAACCTCACCGGCGCTCCCCTGTACACCGTCCACGTGAGCGCGAAGCAGGCCGTCGACCAGATCGCGTGGGCCCGGGATCAAGGCTGGAACGTCTTCGGAGAGACGTGCCCGCAGTACCTGTACCTGTCGCTCGAGGAGCAGCTCGGCGCGTTCAGCGAGGAATGGGGCCAGTTCGAGGGCGCCAAGTGGGTGTGCTCCACGCCGTTGCGCAGCCGCGGCGAGGGTCACCAGCACCACATGTGGCAGGCCCTGCGCACGAACGACATCCAGATGGTCTCGACCGACCACTGCCCCTTCTGCATGAAGGGCCAGAAGGAGCTGGGGAAGGACGACTTCCGTGCGATCCCCAACGGCATCGGATCCGTCGAGCATCGCATGGACCTCATGTACCAGGGCGTCGTGACCGGCAAGATCACGCTCGAGCGCTGGGTCGAGCTCACCTCGACCACGCCGGCGCGCATGTTCGGGCTGTACGGCCGCAAGGGCGTGATCCAGCCGGGCGCCGACGGCGACGTCGTCGTGTACGACCCGAACGGGCACACGTCGATCTCGGCGGCATCCCACCACATGAACATGGACCACTCCGCGTGGGAGGGGTTCGAGATCGACGGGCACGTCGACACGGTCGTCTCGCGCGGCAAGGTGATCGTCGACGGCGGCGCGTACCTCGGCGCCAAGGGCGACGGCCGGTTCCTCAAGCGCGGCCTGTCGCAGTACCTCATCTGACCCACCGGCGATCGAGTAGCGGAGCGTATCGAGATCATGGACTTCGGCGTCGTCCTCCAGACCAACCCACCGGCCGCGCGCGCGATCCAGCTCGCGCAGCTGGCCGAGGCGCACGGCTTCAGCCACGTGTGGACCTTCGACTCGCACCTCCTGTGGGAGGAGCCCTACGTCATCCACTCGGCGATCCTCAATGCCACGAAGCGGGTGACCGTCGGCCCGTTCGTGACGAATCCCGCCACGCGGGACTGGACGGTCACGGCATCCGTCTTCGCGACGCTCAACGAGATGTACGGCAACCGCACCGTCTGCGGCATCGGCCGGGGCGACTCGGCGGTGCGCGTCACCAACGGCAAGCCGGTGACGATGGCCGAGCTGCGCGAGTCGATCCACGTGATCCGCGAGCTCGCCAACTCGCGAGCCGTCGAGTACAAGGGCGCGACGCTGCAGTTCCCGTGGAGCCGGGGGTCCGAGCTCGAGGTGTGGGTCGCCGCGTACGGGCCGATGGCGCTCAAGCTCACGGGCGAGGTCGGCGACGGCTTCATCCTGCAGCTGGCGGACGTCGACATCGCCGCGTGGATGATCAAGACGGTGAAGGATGCCGCGGCCGCCGCCGGCCGCGACCCCGAGTCGCTCTCGTTCTGCGTCGCGGCGCCGATGTACATCGGCGAGGACCGGCAGCACATGCTCGACCAGTGCCGCTGGTTCGGCGGCATGGTGGGCAACCACGTCGCCGACATCGTCGCGAAGTACGGCGAGCACGGTGCGGTCCCGGACGCGCTGACGGCGTACATCGAGGGCCGCAAGGGCTACGACTACAACACGCACGGCAAGGCCGACAACGATCACGTCGACTTCGTGCCCGACGAGATCGTCGAGCGGTTCTGCATCCTCGGCACGGCCGAGGAGCACATCGCGAAGCTCGAGCAGCTGCGCGCGCTCGGTGTCACCCAGTTCGCGGGGTACCTCCAGCACGACAGCAAGGAGGAGACCCTCCGGGTCTACGGCGAGACGGTCATCCCCGCACTCTCCGCGCATGTGACGGCCAAGACATGAGGCCGATCGGGTGGACGTCCCGGCGACAGGGCGAGCTGCGCGGCTGGATCGTCGTCGGCTGGGGCGCGCTCGGCGTGCTCGCCGTGCTCGTGCTGTGGGAGCTGTACAAGTTCGTCGGTCCCGCGGAGGGCGTCGTGATCGGCGCCGTCGAGGGCGAGGCCGGTTCGGGCGTCATGATCCTCCCCCGCACCCACGACCGGGCGATGCCGCACGTGTGGGACATGGTCGCGCGGCTCTTCCTGCCGACGAGCGGCGGCGAGACCCCTCCGCTGTGGGTGTCGGTGGCGACCGCCGCGCTCGTGACCCTCGGCATCGCGGCCGTCGGCTGGATCATCGGGGTCACCGTCGGCGCCGTCCTCGGACTCGTGATGCAGCGCTGGCGCCTCGTCGAGTGGGGACTGCTGCCCTGGATCGTCGTCAGCCAGATCATCCCGCTGATCGCCTTCGCGCCGGTCGTCAATGCGATCGGCAACCAGATCGACCGCGGCGGGGGAACCTGGCCGCAGTGGCTGTCGGTGGCGGTGATCGCCTCCTACCTCGCGTTCTTCCCGGTCTCGATCGGCGTGCTCCGCGGGCTCGCCTCGCCCGACCGCATCCACCTCGACCTGATGCAGAGCTACGCCGCCGGGTACTGGCCGACCCTGTTGCGCCTGCGACTGCCGGCAGCGGTCCCGCACCTGCTCCCGGCCCTGCGGCTGGCCGCCGCCAACGCCGTGCTCGGCACCGTCGTCGCAGAGGTGTCCATCGGCATGCGCGGCGGCATCGGCCGCATGCTCATCCAGCTCGCGGGCCAGGCCTCGAGCGACCCCGCCGCGCCGTGGGGCCCGACCTTCGGCGCGATCGCGCTCGGCCTCATCGCCGCGGCATCCGTCGCCGTCATCGGCCTCGGCCTCGCCAACTACCGCAGAGGAGAAGCCCCGGCATGACCCTTCCCCCCACTTCTGACGAGAACACCGCCGGTTCCGCCGTGCGGGCGGCCGGCGTCGGCAAGGTCTTCCCGACCAAGACCGGCGAGGTCGTCGCCCTCACCGAGGTCGACCTCGAGGTCGCCGAGGGCGAGTTCGTCTCACTCATCGGCCCATCGGGATGCGGCAAGTCCACGCTGCTGCGCCTCATCGCCGACCTCGACGGGGCCACGACGGGCACCCTGGAGATCTTCGGCAAGCCGGCGTCGCGTGCGCGCGCCGACCAGGACTACGGCATCGCGTTCCAGCAGGCGGGCCTGTTGCCGTGGCGCACCGTCGCGGCCAACATCGGCCTGCCGCTCGAGCTGCACGGCACCGGCAAGACGCAGCGCGCCGCTCGCGTCGCCGAGCTCGCCGAGCTCGTCGGCCTCACGGAGTTCATCGACCGCTACCCCGACCAGCTCTCCGGCGGCATGCAGCAGCGCGTCGCGATCGCCCGCGCCCTCGCGGCCCGCCCGCGACTGCTCCTCATGGACGAGCCGTTCGGCGCACTCGACGAGATGACGCGGGAGTACCTGCAGTCCGAGCTGACCCGCATCGCGGGCGAGACGGGGGCCGCCGTCGTCTTCGTGACCCACTCGATCCCCGAGGCGGTCTTCCTGTCGGACCGCGTCGTGGTGATGAGCCCGCGACCCGGCCGCATCACAGACGTCATCGTCACGGGCCTCGGCGCCGTGCGCGACGAGGACCTGCGCGAGTCGCCGGAGTACTTCGACCGTGTCACCGCCGTGCGCGAGGCCCTCCACGGCACCCGCATCGAGAGGGCGAACGAACGATGACCGACGCCCCCGCCTCGACGATGCTCCCGGCGCCTCCCGGGAAGAGCCAGCGCGCGCGTCCGTCGGACGAGAAGCCGCTCCCCGGCTGGCTGCGCATCGTCGCGCCGATCATCGTCGGATTCCTCATCCTGGCCGTCTGGACGATCTGGGTCGCATCGGGCACCGCCCCGCGCATGCTCCCCAGCCCGGTCGCCATCGCCGCCGAGTTCGTGCTGCGCTGGCCGATCATCGCCGAGGACATGGCCGTCACCGCGACGAACGCGCTCGTCGGCCTCGTCGCGGGCTCGATCCTCGCGATCCTCTTCGCGGCGCTCGCGGCGGCCGCACGCCCGATCGACGGCATGCTCGCGCCGCTCATCTCGGCGCTCGCCGTCATCCCGATCGTCGCGATCACGCCGATCCTCAACACGATGTTCGGCGCGTCGAGCCAGTTCGGACGGCAGGCGGTCGCGACGATCGCCGCGTTCATCCCGGTGTTCGTCAACGTGCTGCGCGGCCTGCGTCAGACCCGGCCCGTGCATCGGGACCTGATGCGGGCATCCGGCGCCTCGAGCTCGCAGACGTTCCGCATCCTCACTCTCCCGACCGCCCTCCCGTACCTCATGACGGGCCTGCGCATCGCGAGCTCGCTCGCCGTGATCGCGGCGCTCGTGGCCGAGTACTTCGGCGGCCCCGCCGACGGCATCGGCACCGCGATCGCGACCTACGCCAAGTCGGGCCGCGCCGCGCTCGCGTGGGCGTACGTCGTCGGAGGCATCCTCATCGGCCTCGTGTTCTTCCTCGTCACCTCGCTCCTGGAGCGGCTGGCGACACGGCGCTCGCGCCCCTGACCCCTCGACCCACCGGCTCCACCCCGAGAGAACAAGCACCACACGAAAGGATCAGCATGAGGCACAGCACCAGACGCGGCATCGCCGCGGCATCCGTCTTCACGATCGCAGCGCTCGCGCTCGCCGGCTGCGCGGGGTCGTCGGACCCCGACTCCAGCGACGGCGGAGGCGGCGAGGACTTCGAACCGCTGACCTCGGTGAAGCTGCAGCTGCAGTGGCTGCCGCAGGCGCAGTTCGCGGGCTACTACGTCGCCCAGGAACAGGGCTACTTCGAGGAGGAGGGCTTCGACGACGTCGAGATCGTCCCGTCCGGCGGCGACATCGTGCCGCAGGACGCCCTCGTCGCGGGAGATGTGGACTTCGCGATCGCGTGGGTCCCGAAGGTCCTCGGCACCCTCGAGGCCACCGGCGTCGAGCTCACCGACATCGCGCAGGTCTTCCAGGAGTCGGGCACGATGCAGGTGGCCTGGAAGGGTGACGGCATCGAGTCGGTCGCCGACTTCGAAGGCAAGCGCATCGGCTCGTGGGGCTTCGGCAACGAGTGGGAGATCTTCGCGGCGATGGCCGCGGACGACCTCGACGCGAGCACGGTGTCGATCACGACGCAGGACTTCTCGATGAACGCGCTCCTCGACCGCGACGTCGACGCCGCCCAGGCGATGACGTACAACGAGTGGGCGCAGATCCTCGAGGTCGTCAACCCCGACACCGGCGAGCTGTACCAGCCCGACGACTTCGACGTCGTCTCGTACCAGGACACCGAGGGGGCCATGCTGCAGGACGCCATCTGGGCCGACACGCAGCGCCTCGCCGATGACCCGGCCTACGCCGACGCCGCGGTGCGGTTCCTCAAGGCCGTGACGAAGGGCTGGATCTTCGCGCGCGACAATCCCGAGGAGGCGGCCGAGATCGTCTACGACATCGCCTCGAACGCCGAGGCGGCCTTCCCGGTCGGTCCCGTGCACCAGCTGTGGCAGATGAACGAGGTCAACAAGCTGATCTGGACCGGCGCCGACTTCGGTCTCGTCGACCAGTCGGCATGGGACAAGACCGTCGCGGGCGCGCTCTCGGCCGTCAACCAGGACGGTCTCGAGCTCATCACGACCGAGCCCGCGGCATCCGCGTTCTCGAACGAGTACATCGAGCAGGCGCTCGCCGAACTCGAGGAGGAGGGAGTCGAGGTCGGCGGCGAGTACACGCCGATCGACGTCGTCCTGACCGAGGGCGGCCAGTAACCGGCCATCCCGTCCGGCCGCACCCTCGTCCCGGGGGTGCGGCCGGACATTCCGTCTTACGGGGCACCTTCCTCACCGCGATCGTCGGTTGATTCCGCCGCGCCGATCGCGGATCGTAGCGAGGGGGAGAACGCCACAGGAAGGACCGCCATGCCGGAAGACCTCGACGCCGAGGCGAAGTCGCTCGATCGGGCCCACGTCTTCCACTCGTGGTCGGCGCAGGCAGGTCTCGATCTGCCCGTGATCGCGGGTGGATCCGGCACCGTCGTGTGGGACCACGCGGGCAATCGGATGCTGGACTTCGCCAGTCAGCTCGTGAACGTCAACATCGGGCACCAGCATCCGGCCGTCGTCGCCGCGATCCAGGCCCAGGCGGCCGAGCTCGCCACCATCGGCCCGGCCACCGCGAACCTCGCGCGCGGACGCGCGGCGCAGCGCATCCTCGACAAGGCGCCCGACGGCTTCGCGAAGGTCTTCTTCACCAACGGCGGCGCCGACGCGAACGAGAACGCCATCCGCATGGCCCGCCTCCACGCTGCTGCTCGGGGCGAAGCGGGCCGTGAGACGGTGCTCTCGACCTACCGCTCGTACCACGGCAACACCGGTGCGGCCATCGTCGCGACGGGCGACTGGCGCCGCATGCCGAACCAGTACGCCCGCGGACACGCGCACTTCTTCGGTCCTTACCTGTACCGCAGCGAGTTCTGGGCGACCACTCCCGAGGAGGAGTCGGCTCGGGCGCTGCACCACCTCGAACGCGTGATCCAGTCCGAGGGCCCCGCGACGATCGCGGCGATCCTGCTGGAGTCGGTTCCCGGCACCGCCGGCATCCTGCTGCCGCCGCCGGGCTACCTCGCCGGCGTGCGCGCGCTGTGCGACCGCTACGGCATCGTGCTCATCCTCGACGAGGTCATGGCCGGGTTCGGCCGCACCGGCCGCTGGTTCGCCTTCGAGGGCTACGACGTCGTCCCCGACCTGATCACGTTCGCCAAGGGGGTCAACTCCGGCTACGTGCCCGTGGGCGGCGTGATCATCTCGGACGCCATCTCGGCGACGTTCGACGACCGCGTCTTCCCCGGCGGACTCACGTACTCCGGGCACCCGCTGGCCGCGGCATCCATCATCGCGTCGATCGATGCGATGGAGGACGAGGGCATCGTCGAGAACGCCCGCCGCGTCGGCGCCGATGTGATCGGACCCTCGCTGGCCGACCTCGCCGAGAAGCACCGCCTCATCGGCGAGGTGCGGGGCGAGGGCGTCTTCTGGGCAATCGAGCTCGTCAGCGACCGGGCGACCCGCGAGCCGGTGGGCGCCGACGTCATCGGCCGGCTCAAGAAGGAGATGTCGGCGCGCGGACTCATGCCGTTCGCCGCCGACAACCGCATCCACGTGGTGCCGCCGTGCGTGGTCACCGACGACGAAGTGGCACAGGCCATGTCGATTTACGATGAAGCTCTGACGAGCGTCGAAGAGGACCTCTCTTGACGCGTGCGCGTCCTCTCACGAGGAGGGCTTCCCATTGGAGGGCAGGAACACCATGACCGACACGACGACCCTGGAGCGGACCGACCAGTCCGCGACGACCATCCTCGAGCACTGGGTGGGCGGTGGCGACTGGGCGGGCACGTCCGAGCGCACCGGCTCCGTCTTCAACCCGGCGCTGGGCACCGTGCAGAAGAGCGTGCGGTTCGCCTCGACCGCTGACGTGGGCGCCGCCGTCGACGTCGCGTCCGATGCCTGGGCCGCGTGGCGCGACGCGTCGATCGCCAAGCGCCAGACCGTGCTCTTCGCGTTCCGCGAGCTGCTCAACGCCCGCAAGGGCGAGCTCGCCGAGATCCTCACCCGCGAGCACGGCAAGGTCCTCTCCGACGCGCTCGGCGAGATCGCCCGCGGCATGGAGGTCGTCGAGTTCGCGTGCGGCCTCGGCCACCTCACCAAGGGCGCGTACTCCGAGAACGTGTCGACCGGCATCGACGTGTACACGCTGCGCCAGCCGCTCGGCGTCGTCGGCATCATCAGCCCCTTCAACTTCCCGGCCATGGTGCCGCTGTGGTTCTTCTCCGTCGCGCTCGCGGCCGGCAACGCCGTGATCCTCAAGCCCAGCGAGAAGGACCCCACCGCCGCGAACTGGATGGCCGCGCTCCTCAAGGAGGCCGGACTCCCCGACGGCGTGCTCAACGTCGTCCACGGCGACAAGGAGGCCGTCGACGCGCTCCTCGAGCACCCCGACGTGCGGGCGATCTCGTTCGTCGGCTCGACGCCGATCGCGAAGTACGTCTACGAGACCGCGACCTCGCACGGCAAGCGCGTGCAGGCCCTCGGCGGCGCGAAGAACCACATGCTGATCCTCCCCGACGCCGACCTCGACCTCGCGGCCGACGCCGCCGTCAACGCCGGCTTCGGCTCGGCCGGCGAACGCTGCATGGCGATCTCGGTGGTCCTCGCCGTCGACACCATCGCGGACGCCTTCGTGCAGAAGGTGTCCGAGCGCATGGCGACGCTGCGCACCGGAGACGGCATGCGCGGCTGCGACATGGGACCGCTCATCACCGGGCAGCACCGCGACAAGGTCACCTCGTACCTCGACATCGCCGACGCCGACGGCGCCTCGGTCGTGGTCGACGGCCGCGATGTCGAGATCGACGGCGACCCGAACGGCTTCTGGCTCGGACCCACGCTGATCGACAACGTGCCCACGACCTCGGCCGTGTACAAGGACGAGATCTTCGGCCCGGTGCTGTCGGTCGTGCGGGTGGAGGGCTACGAGGACGGCCTCGGCATCATCAACTCGAGCCTCTACGGCAACGGCACCGCCATCTTCACGAACGACGGCGGCGCTGCCCGGCGCTTCCAGCGCGAGGCGCAGGTCGGCATGATCGGCATCAACGTTCCGATCCCCGTGCCGGTCGCGTACCACTCGTTCGGCGGCTGGAAGGCCTCGCTGTTCGGCGACGCGAAGGCCTACGGCCCCCACGGCTTCGACTTCTTCACGGCCGAGAAGGCTGTCACCTCGCGGTGGCTCGACCCCTCGCACGGCGGTCTGAACCTGGGCTTCCCGCAGCACGACTGAGCCGTTCGAACCCCCGGATGCCGCGACCCGCGTGGGTCGCGGCATCCGTCGTCTCCGGGCCTCGGGGCGCTCCCGAGCCGACTCGCCAGAACACGCCGGTCCCGCGATCGCGCACCGGCGTGTCTTGGCGAGTCAGGGCTGGGTGGCCGGGGCGAACACGCGCAGCGCGTCGGGGACGATGCGACAGCGCAGGCGGAAGTCCCCGGCGGCGCGCTCCCCGAGCTCCCCGTCGTGGACGAAGATCGACGGATGCCCCGGCGCCGGCGTGATCCGCAGGTCGAGGTCGCGCGCGACCAGGCGCTCGACGTCGGCGTCGCGCGGGAACAGGCGCACCGCGCGCAGCACGGCTGCGGTCCGCTTGCCGAACGAGAGCGCCGCGAGCGCGCGGACGCGCGACCCGCGCGCGTGATGGATGCGGACGTCCAGCACCGCGGCATCCGCTTCCTGGCGCTGCATCGTCGCGACACGGTCCGGATCGTTGCGTCCGACGCTCACGAACACCGACCACACACGGGCCCTGCGTCCGCCGAGCACGATCGTGAGCGGCTCGGTGCTGCGCAGGGCGGTCCAGGTCGCGACGACTCCGCCCAGCCACTTGCCGAGGCTGCGGCGGCGCTCGCGCTCGTCGATGAGCTCGGGGTATGCGCCGACCGACACCACGTTGAGCACGGTGATCGGCTCGTCGTCGTCGGCGATCGCCTCGACCACGCCGACCGGCACGGTCGATCCCGCCTCGAGCGCATCGATCGCGAGGTCGACGTCGTCGATCCCGAGCGCGCGGACGAAGTGGTTGAACGTGCCGCCGGGCATCGCGAACAGCGGCCGGTCGTAGTGCCGGGCGAGGCCTGCCATACGCGAGACCGAGCCGTCGCCGCCGTAGATCCCGAGCACGGCGGGCGCGGCATCCGATTCCATCGCCGCGGCCACCACGTCGGCGAGGTCTTCACCCTCGGCGAGCTCGCGCACCGCCGCCTCCGGCAGCCGCTCGGCGAACGTGGCGGCCGGGTCCGAGCGGATCACGGAGGTGCCGGACGCCGCGTTGCGCACGATCAGCACGCCCCGTCCGTGCGGATGATCGGATGTCATGCGCCGAGACTACGCCGGAAGGATCGGCCGGCTCTCGTAGAACGTCTGCAGCACGACGGTGGTGCGGGTGTTGACCGATGCGGCGAGGCGGATGTCGCGGATCAGCGTCTCGAGATGCCGCGGCGATGCCACCCGCACGAACAGGATGTAGCTCGCGTCGCCGGCGATGGAGTGGCACGCCTCGATCTCATCGAGGTGCTCGAGCAGCTCGGGGGCATTGTCGGGCTGCGCCGGGTCGAGAGGCGTGATCTCGATGAAGGCGGACAGCGGCTTGCCGACCGCCTCGGCGTCGAGAACGGCGCGATACCCCGAGATGACCCCGCTGCTCTCGAGCCGCTTGAGCCGCGCCTGCACGGCGGACGGCGACAGACCGACCCGCTCGGACAGCTGCGCCAATGTCGCGCGCGCGTCTCGCGAGACCTCGGCCACGATCGCCAGATCGACAGGATCCTCCATGCATGGAAGAATATCGGTTGTAAGCGGCACTCGCCGGAATTCTTACGCCTATCGTGTCCATGATCGGAGGTTCCCTATGTCCATGACCGCGCACAACGCGAAGTCCATCGTCGGAGAGCCCGAGGTCGTCGAGGACGCCATCGCCCTGGCCGCCGGGGTCGAGGAGTCGCCCGCCTGGCAGAGCCTCAAGGCCGCAGCATCCGCTCTGCAGCCCCTCCAGATCAAGGACGGCTCGATTCCGGATGCCGCGGCCCACGTCGACGCGCGTGCACACGTCGAGGCGATCATCGCCGCGATCGACGAGCTGCGCCCCCGGTTCCCTCACGACGCGGAGTACCTCGAGGCGTCCATGCGCGACTTCGGTCGATGGATGGCGGAGGGCTTCGGCGTTCCGGACTTCCTGGACTCGCTCGTGGCGTTCCAGCCGCAGCAGCACCGGGTCGACGGCATCCGTCATCTCGCCGTCTTCCCGATGTACACGCAGAACGGGTCATCCGACCGCCACGTCGAAGCCGTGCTCGTCGAGGTGATCTGGCCCGACTTCATCGCGGAGCTCGAGACCGAGTACACGAACAGGCTGTTCGTGTCGCTGCGCTTCCTCGACTTCACGCCCGGCTACGACACCAATTCGGCGGTGCTGTTCCCCGAGACGGTGGCGATGCGCGAGATCCCCTCGTTCACGTGGGGCGCGATCTTCCAGGACCGCGAGGCCGCACGGTACCGGCGCGTCGTGCGCGCGGCATCCGAGATCACGAAGCTCGACCTCCCCGCCGACGCGGCGCGCATGCTCGACGACCAGGCGCTGACCGAGAAGACGTTCGTGATGTGGGACATCATCCACGACCGGACGCACATGCGCGGCGACCTTCCCTTCGACCCGTTCATGATCAAGCAGCGGATGCCGTTCTTCCTGTACTCGCTGGAAGAGCTGCGCTGCGACCTGACGGCGTACCGCGAGTGCGTCGCGATCGAGAAGCGGCTCTCGGCGAAGTCTGCTGCCGAGCCTGCCGAGGCGCTCTCGGCGGCCGAGGCCGAGATGCTCGAGCACGCCAAGCTCGTTCAGTACGCGGTGATCTTCGACCGCATCTTCCGCTTCGCCATCACCGGCTCGCGCGTGCGCAACTACGACGGACTCGGCGGGCAGCTGCTGTTCGCGTGGCTGCACCAGCGCGGCGTGCTGCACTGGACCGACACCGCGCTCGCGTTCGACTGGGACGAGGTGCCCGCAGCGGTCGTCGCCCTCGCCGACACGATCGACGAGCTCTACTGGCGCTCGATCGACCGCCCGAAGACGGCGCACTGGCTGGCCGCGTACGACCTCGTGCGGGGCACGCTCACGCCGAACCCGGCGTCGCAGTGGGCGCGCGGCCTGTCCGACGAGATCCTCGCCGGCGCGCCGAAGGGCTACACCGACGCGGTGATGGACGACGAGTTCCCGCTGTCGATGTTCTTCGAGGCGCTCGACAAGAAGATGAAGCCGGTCATCGAGTCCACCGCGGGTGTGACGGGCGCGGATGCCTGAGTCCGGCGTCGCGGGCCGGCTGGTCCTGATCGCGGGCGCGACGAGCGCCTCCGGCCTCGCGGCGACGCGCACCCTGGTCTCGGCCGGGGCGCGGGTCGTCGCGGTCGGGCGCGATGCCGGCAGGCTCCGGCCCCTGGCGGACGCCGGGGCGCGCGCCGAGGCGTGCGACCTGACCGACGAGGCCGCCGTCGTGGCGCTCGCCGAACGCGTGCACGCGAGCGACGGCGCGGTCGACGGCGTCCTGCACCTCGTCGGCGGCTGGCGCGGGGGCGGCGGGCTGGCAGGGCAGACGGATGCCGACTACCGCTTCCTCGAAGGATCGTTCACCGCGCTGCGGCACGTCAGCCGCGCGTTCGACGCGGATCTGCGGGCCTCATCCGCCGGTCGCCTCGCCGTCGTCTCGTCGACGGCCGTCGCACGGCCGCTCGCGGGCGGCGCCAACTACGCCGCCGTGAAGGCCGCCACCGAGGCCTGGACCAGGGCGGTCGCGCAGGGCTTCGCGAAGGACGCCCGGGACTCCGGGGAGTCGCCGGCCGCGGCATCCGTCGTCTTCCGCGTGAAGGCGCTCGAAGGCCTCGAGGACACACTCGCCCAGCGGTTCGCCGACCTGTGGGATGCCGACCCGGCCGAGGTGAACGACACCGTCATCGACCTCTCCTCCGTACCGAACTCAGGATGAGAACGTCCGCGAGCGGTCACGCCCGGCATCATTCCGGCGATGGAGCGGCGGCTGGACCGCGGCGGTCCTGAGTCCGGTACACCGGGCCGCCGGGCCGCCGGGCCGCCGCCGGCACGAACTAGATTGGACACCCGTGACCACGATCCACGACCCGAACCTGCGCGGCTTCGCCTCCGACAACTACTCCGGCATCCACCCGGAGGTGCTCGCGGCCATCGCCGCCGCGAACGACGGCCACCAGGTCGCGTACGGCGAGGACGTCTACACCGAGCGCCTTCAGCAGGTCATGGCCGGCCACTTCGGCGACGGGGTCGAGGCCTTCCCGGTGTTCAACGGCACCGGAGCGAATGTCGTCGGGCTGCAGTCGATGCTCCCCCGCTGGGGCGCCGTGATCTCGGCCTCGACCGCGCACATCAACGTCGACGAGGGCGGTGCGCCCGAGCGCGTGGGCGGGATCAAGATCCTCCACGTGCCCACCGACGACGGCAAGCTGACCCCCGAGCTGATCGACCGCGAGGCCTGGGGCTGGGGCGACGAGCACCGCGCGCAGCCGCTCGTGGTCTCGATCACGCAGTCCACCGAGCTGGGCACGCTGTACACGGCGGATGAGATCCGCGCGATCGCCGACCACGCGCACGGTCACGGCATGCGCCTGCACATGGACGGCTCGCGCATCTCGAATGCGGCGGCCTCGCTGGGTCTGCCGCTGCGCGAGTTCACACGCGACGCCGGCGTCGATGTGCTGAGCTTCGGCGGCACCAAGAACGGGGCGATGCTCGGCGAGGCGATCGTCGTGCTCGAGCCCGCGGCATCCACCGGTCTCATCTACCTGCGCAAGCTCGACATGCAGCTCGCCTCGAAGATGCGGTTCGTGTCGGCCCAGCTCGTCGCCCTGCTCGAGGGCGACCTGTGGCTGCGCAACGCTACGCATTCCAACGCGATGGCGCAGCGGCTTCGCAGGGGCGTCGAGGCGGGGCTGGCCGACGGCTCGATCCGCGGGGTGTCGTTCACGCAGCCGACGCAGGCGAACGGCGTGTTCGCGACCCTGCCCGACGGCGTCGCCGATCGGCTGCGCTCGTCGTTCCGGTTCTACGACTGGGATGCCGCGCGCAACGAGGTGCGATGGATGTGCTCGTTCGACACGAGCGAGAACGACATCGACGCCTTCCTCGCGGCGATCGCCCGCGAGACCTCGGCCTGACGCGGCGCCGCGGCGTACTGCGCTTCGCAGGAGGAATCCTCTACGCAGGATGATCCGGTGAGGAATCCTCCTGCGAGCGGGAGATCTCCTGCGAGGCGGCGGAGCGTGAAGCCCCGCCGGCGCTGAGCCGGGCGGCTCAGCGTTCGGCGCTTCGCAGGAGAAATCCGCTCCGCAGGAGAAATCCGCTCCGGAGGACGATCCGGTGAGGAATCCTCCTGCGAACGGGAGATCTCCTGCGAAGCGCCTCGGGCTCAGTGCTCGGCGTGCTCGAGGCTCTCGACTTCGGTGGTGTCGGGCTCCCCGGCGTCGTCGCTGCCGGCCTCGTCTGAGGAAGCGGATGCCTCGCCCTCGACGTCGTCGGCGTCGTCGGCAGAGTCCGTGACCTCGGCTTCGAACTCGGCCTCGTCCGCGTCGACCTCGTCCGCGTCGGCAGCGTCGGCAGCGTCGACCTCGTCCGCGTCGGCAGCGTCGTCCTCGTCCGCGTCGGCGGCGTCGGCGGCGTCGGCGGCGTCGGCGGCGTCCGCGTCGGCGGCTCCGGCCGTGTCCTCGTCCGCGGCGGCGTCGTAGACCTCGGCCTCGTCCTCGTCCTCGACCTCGGCCTCGACCGCGTCGTCGCCCTCTTCGAACTCAGGGTCCTGCGCCGGCTCGGCGGCCCCGGGTGCGTCAGCCCGGTCGAGATGCTCGGCGTCGACGTCGTCGACGTGCAGCACGTGCTCGATGGGCGCTCCTGCGGCGACCTGGAACTCGGCGGCGGCGTGGGCCGCGGCATCCGGGCGGATCATCTCCTTGACCTCGGCCATGAAGCTGGTGAGCTGGTGCTGCTGCCAGCGCAGCTGGCGGGTGCGGTCCTCGGCGTCGCGCAGCACACCCTGGGAGTGCGTCGTGACCAGGTCGATGATGCGCTGCGCCTTGATGTGCGCCTGATCCAGGTGCTCGCGCGCCCGGACGCTCGCGTCGGCCTCGATCTGCTGGGCCTGCGCTCGCTGGAGGCGCTCGAAGTCCTCCGCCTTCGCCGACACGCGCTGGGCGTGATCGAGTGACGCGGCGACCTGGTCGTTCGCGTCCTGCGTGATGCGCTCGGCGTGCGCGACGGCCTGGTTGTGCAGCACGAGGAACTCCTGCTGCGCGTCGTCCTGGCGGCGGGTCAGCGACGCCTCGAAGTCGAGCGCGCGGACGCGCAGCTCGCGCACCGCCTCCTCGGCCTCGGTGCGTGCGTCGGTGGTCTCGCGGGCGACCATCGAGCGCAGCGCGGCGGCGCCCTTCTCGGCCTCCGAGCGGATGGCGGCGGCTTCGCGCTCCGCCTGCGACACCTTCTCGGCGGCGTGCGCGGCCTCGCGCGCGAGCTGCGCCTCGTGGGCGGTGAGCTCCGTGTCGATGCGCAGGCGCACCTGCTGCGCCTCGTGCTGCGCCTGCGACAGGATGCCGTCGGCCTCGGCCTGCGCGTCCTTGCGGCGGTTCTCGATCTCGGCGCGGGTCGCCTCGAGCAGGCGCTCCCCCTGGACCGTGGCGTTTCGCAGGAGCACACCCGCCTGCTCCTCGGCGACGCGCAGGACCTCCTCGAACTGCTGGCCGTTCGGCGTGGAGTCGGCGGTGCCGACGAGCTCCTCGGTCAGCGCCTCGACGCGCTGTTCCGCCGCGGCGGCGCGGGCGCGGGTGGCACCGAGCTCGGCCTCGAGCGCGGCGATGGCGTCACGGCTCTCGGCGCCGGCCGCCGCGACAGCGGCTGCGACACCTTCGACGGCCTCGAGGCGCTCGCGCTGGGCGGACTCGAGCTCGACCTCGAGGGCAGCGAGCTTCTCACGACTCTGCGAGACGACGGTGCTGGCGCGGCGCTGGTTCTGCTTGAGGGTCGACACCTGCTCGGCAGCGGCGCGGGCGCGCGCCTCGAGCTCGGCGACAGCAGCATCCACCTCGTCCTTGTCATACCCGCGGAAGGCCGTCGCGAAGGCGGGGCCGGCGGTCGTCTGACCGGCGAGCAGCCGTTCGAAAGTCGAGTCCTCGGCCGGGTTCTTCCGGGCCGGAGCGCCGTTGTCGGACATCGGGTTCTCCGCTTCTTCGGGGTGCTGTCGCCGGGGTGATCCGGGTTCCGAAGTCGGCGTCCACCCGTGCACGACGCCGGCTGCGACGGGCGTCGGAGAGGGCGAGGGCACCGGCGAGACGCTCGGCCTCGACGACATCAGGGGGATGGGCGTCGCAGCTGGGTGCGCTTGCGGGCAGGGGCAGGATACCTGCCCGACCTGTGTGTCGGCGACCTTCGTCTACAGAATGGGTGTAAGGATGCCGCGGCCCCCCGCTCCTCACCCGGCGAGCGACTCCCGGCGAGCGCCGGTTACGCCCCGGCGAGCCACTCCCGGTACGCGTCGAACGAGTACGGACGGCCCAGGAATGCCTCGACGAGGTCGCCCGCGTCACGCGAGCCACCGCGTTCGAGCACCTCGGTGCGATAGCGGAGCGCGGCATCCGGGTCCATGAGTCCGCCCGCGAATCCGGTGAGCAGATCCCGCGCGATCACGAGGCTCCACTGGTACGTGTAGTAGCAGGCGCCGTACCCGGTCAGATGGCCGAAGCCCGCGTAGGGGTGCAGGCCCGGAATGGGCTGGATCGGCGTCGTCGTCGAATACAGTCGCTCGGTCTCGGCCTGCAGATCGGCGGGGCGGTCGACGTGCAGGTGATACGACACCGACGCGTGGCCGAGCTGACGGCGCACCTCGAGGGCGCGGCCGAACGCATCGGCCGTGCGCATCCTCGCCACGAGGTCGGCGGGGATGGGCTCGCCGTCCGCATTCGCGGTGAACGACGCGAGCACGCCGGCATCCCACGCCCATTCCTCGAGCAGCTGGCTCGGCGCCTCGACGAAGTCCCACTCGGTCTCGAAGCCGGTGAAGCGCGCATAGCGCTGGCGTCCGCCGAGGATCTCGTGCACGAGGTGCCCGAACTCGTGGAAGAACGTCACGACCTCGTCATGCTCGAGCAGGCCGCGGGAGAAGTTGCACAGCAGGGCGGCCTCGGGAAGGATCCGGCCCGGGATCCCCGGGGCCACCGGGAAGCACGCGGCATGGCTGTACTTGCCGTCGCGCGGGTGCAGGTCGAGGTGGATGCGGCCGATCCGCTCCCCCGCGCGCACGACGTCGTACGAGCGCACGTCCTCGTGCCACGCGGAGGCGTCCACGGGAACGTACTCGACATCGAGCAGCCGGCCGGTCACGTCGAGCACGCCGCCGAGCACGCGCTCGAAGGGGAAGTACGAGCGCACGAGCAGCGCGTCCACGTCGTACTGCTCGCTCTTGACCGCGCCGAGGAGGTGCCAGAAGTCCGCGACGGTGACGGCTTCGGCATCCGGGATGTCGCGGCGCAGCCGCTCCAGCAGGACGGGATACTCGGCCTCGGCCTCCGCGCGCGAAGCCTCGTCGAGTCGCGCGAGGAATGCCGGGATCTCGGCGCCGCCGCCGATCATGCGCGTCTCGGTCTCGAACTCGGCCCAGTCCGAGTAGCCGAGGAGCCCGGCACGCTCGGCACGCACCTCGAGAAGCTCGGCGAGGACGTCTTCGTTCTCGGGCCACGCGAGGTCGTTGTAGGCGCTGATCAGCGCCGTGCGCGTGGCACGGTCGGTCGCGTACTCGCGCACCGGCATGAGGTCGGTGTACTCGGTCGTCAGGGTGACGAAGCCGTTCTCGTCGGCGGGATGGGAGTCGAGGAAGTCCTGGGGCAGCCCGGCGAGCCCGGCCGCGGGGATGTGGATCTCGCGGCGCCCCTCCCGGATGTTGCGGGAGAAGGTCAGCGACAGGTCGGTGTCGCGCTTGGTGAGCGTGCGCACGCGCTCCCGTCCGTCGTCGTCGAGGCCGACGCCGCCGCGGCGGAAGTCACGCCGCACGTGCTCGAGCAGCCGAGCCTGATCGTCGTCGAGTCCCTCGGCCGCGGCATCCGCGAACGCCGTCCACAGTCCCCGATCGAGCAGGCGCGCGGCCGACAGGGACTCGATCGCCTGCACCTGCGTCTCGGCCAGCTCGCGCACGGCGGCGTCGGGGTGGGCCTCGCTGACCACGTACGCCTCGCTCAGCGCCTCGCGGAGGGCGATGTCGGCGTCGTTCCACAGCTCGAGGCGATCGACGACGGAGAGGTCGGCCTCGGCGCGCAGTCGCGCGTCTGCGGCCTCCACGAGCGCGATGCGGGCGGCGGCCCGGTCACGGGCGAAGGCGGTCCAGCCGTCGAGGTCGGACGGGAAGCTGATCGGAGCGATGGTCACGGTCCGAGCCTACGTCGGCACCCTCGGGGTGCGCGGCACTCTCCCGCGCGCGCGGCGCTCGGCCGGGTGCGCTCGGCCGGGTGCGCTCGGCCGGGTGCGCGGCGCATAACTCCTGCAGAGTCCCCGGCCGCTCCACGCGCCCGCGCGGGATTCCGCGGTCGACACCGGCATCTCCCGGGGAAGTGCAGGAGTTATGCGCCGCGGGTGGGGATGACCGCCGCGCCCGGCCGGCTCAGCGCAGCGCGCCGACGCTCGCCAGCGCCAGCCGCACGAGCGTGCCGCGGCCGCCCTCCATCTCGGCGGAGAGGGCATCGGATGCCGCTTCCTGCGGCGTCATCCACGTGACCTCGAGCGCGTCCTGGCGCGGCTCGCACGTGCCGGTGACAGGCACGACGAAGGCGAGCGACACGGCGTGCTGACGGTCGTCGTGGAACGCGCTCAGGCCGGGCATCGGGAAGTACTCCGCCACCGTGAACGGCGTCGGCGCCCACGCTGAAGAAGAACTCTCCGAGCAGCGTCATTTTGTGGGTTCTCGAGCGTCATCTCAATGAGGCGGTGTCCGCCTGATCCCAAGGAGGAACACGATGCAGAAACCGAAGAGCGCCGCGATCTCGGTGCTTCTCATCGCGGGGCTACTTGCCGCTGGCAGCGATACCGCGTCCGCAATGGGAGGGCCGGCTATGGCTTCGGTGACCGACTCCGAAGAAGATTCGCAGGTGGTGGAAGAATCGATCACCATCGGGCCAGTCGCCCCGGGCGAAACAACTGCGCCGAACGGGAAAGTCACCCCGAACGGAAAAGCCGCCACAGCGGCGATCTGCGTGGCCGTGAACCGCGTCGACTATCCGCACATCTCGAGTACCAGTTCTTACCTTGCGGTTCAGGCACACGGCAACTGGGACAAGGGGACCTGCAAGGCGACGCTCGCAGACGTGACGACGCAGATCGACCGGAAGAACCCGATCGGCCTCTTCCAGGCCGTAGGAACGCAGGGAAAGGGACGACTCGCACCGAATCCGAAAGGACTCACCAGCGGTGGCGCAGGACGTGTGACGGCTCACTACCGATGCAACGGCAAGGCAGCTGCCCCGTTCCGGGCGTGGACGAAGATCGACATGGTTGGTATTGCTGACACTCAGAATGCGACTACGACGCCCGCTACCAGCCCCATCAAGTGCGGCTAGCTCCGCGCCGATGATGAGCGCTTGGCGCGGTCTGCGGCAGACGTCCCTGGCCACCAAGTGGTTGCTGGCCATGTCCATCCCGCTCTTGGTGAGTGGATTCTTGGGAGGGTGTTCGTCGCAGGCTGCGCCAACCGAGGGTCCGGCTGCTGTCGCCACACGGTTTGTGGAGGCCTACGACCAGTGGGCGCAAACTGGCTTCTTGAGGCCGATCCCTCACTCGCTACGTTCCCTCGCGACTACCGACATGATCGATGTCCTCGAGGCTGACCAGAGGTGGCATGTAAGCGGCGGCGTGGTGCAGCACGGGGCGGTGCGCATCGTCGAGAAGGCCACAATCGACCTCGCTGAAGACCGAGCTGTGGTGCGCATCGTACTTGACGCCACAAACGTCTCAGTGACAGCTGAGGGCAAACCTACCTTCGTGGACTACTCGCGCCCGATCGTGACGCGGTTTTCCCTCGAGAAGGGAGGCGGGACGTGGCGCGTCGCCTCCTCTGACAGCGATGACTGATCAGCGCGAGCATCCGAGTGTGGTGCGTCGCTTACGTCTGTGGCCCACGCTTCCGCCGAGCCTCGACAAACTCGGGAAAGTCAGAGGGGCCGATGCCGTCGTCCGAGAAGAATGCGCGCACGAACAATCCGGCCTCCTTCTCGATGAAGGCTCGCGAGAAGTCGTTCTGCGCCGATGAGGTGGAACCGACCGTGAACCCGTACGACGAAGCCCCGGGACCATTGACCCACGTAAAGTCGTAGACGATGCCCCCGTCGGGTTCAGTTCGCCTTTCGACCTCGAAGCGCTCTCCTTGCACTTCGATCAGCATGCCGTTGTTGCCCTCGACCGTCAGACTCAGCGGCCCTCGATCTTGCTCCATGGCGCGCCTCTTTTCGGTTGAGCTCCGTCTGCACGACTTCCGAGCGTAATCGGATCAGCGGAATGCGTGCACTCGGCACTCCCACCCAGAGCCAACCAGAGGAGTGCGAGACGTGATCAGAGTCGATCCAGATCGTGGGGGTTGCGGGCGCCGGTGACTCCAGCCCGGGGCGCACGCGCGCACCAGGGGCCGCATAACTCCTGCACAATGTCGCGGCCGCCCGACTCAACGGGCCGGGATGCGGCGAGATTCCGGGCGCGCGGCGCATAACTCCTGCAGAGTCCCCGGCCGCTCCACGCGCCCGCGCGGGATTCCGCGGTCGACACCGGCATCTCCCGGGGAAGTGCAGGAGTTATGCGCCGCGGGTGGGGATGACCGCCGCGCCCGGCCGGCTCAGCGCAGCGCGCCGACGCTCGCCAGCGCCAGCCGCACGAGCGTGCCGCGGCCGCCCTCCATCTCGGCGGAGAGGGCATCGGATGCCGCTTCCTGCGGCGTCATCCACGTGACCTCGAGCGCGTCCTGGCGCGGCTCGCACGTGCCGGTGACAGGCACGACGAAGGCGAGCGACACGGCGTGCTGACGGTCGTCGTGGAACGCGCTCAGGCCGGGCATCGGGAAGTACTCGGCCACCGTGAACGGCGTCGGCTCGGGCGGGAGGAGGGGGAACGCCATCGGTCCGAGGTCGTTCTCGACGTGCCGGAACAGGGCGTCGCGGACGGTCTCGCCGTAGCGCACCCGCCCCGATACGAGCGTGCGCGTGATCTCGCCGAGCGGCGTCGCGCGCAGCAGGATGCCGACCTCGGTCACCGCCCCGACGCCGTCCGTGCGCACCGGCAGCGCCTCGACGTACAGCATGGGCAGGCGGCGACGCGCCTCCGCGAGCTCGACGTCGGTGAGCCAGCCCGGGTTGGCGGAGCTTCCCGGGGCAGGAGATCCGAACGAGCCGTCGCCGACGGAATGGCCGCCCCGACCGAACGAGGCACCGACGCCGCCGAGCGGATCGCGGGGCGTGCCCGAGTCGTCGCGCTCGTTGGGGTCGGGGTCAGGGGTGCGGACCGGCATGCCTCCTGTATACCCCAGTCCCCGCTCCGCCACCCGCGCCTCCCTCCCGCGCCTTCCTCCCGCGCCTCCCTCCCGCGCCTTCCGTTTGTGCGGGCGAATGTGCGCATCACGCCGGTGCTGAGCGTGCATTCGCCCGCACAAACGGACCAGGCGGAGTGGGGGGCGGCGTCAGAGCGCGGCGGGCACCGAAGCGAGCAGGCGCCGGGTGTACGGATGCTGCGGCACGGCCAGGAGCTGCTGGGTCTGCCCGCGTTCCACGATCTCGCCCCTCGACATCACCACGGTCTGCTCGCACACGCGGCGCACGACGGCGAGGTCGTGGCTGATGAACAGGAGCGTGAGTCCGCTCTCGCGCCGCACGGTCGAGACGACGTCGAGCACCTGCGCCTGGATCGAGACGTCCAGCGCGCTCGTGGCTTCGTCCATCACCAGCATCCGGGGCTGCACGGCGAGCGCGATCGCGATCGCGACGCGCTGGCGCTGACCGCCCGACAGGGTCTTGGGTCTCGCGGACGCGTGCTTCTCCCCGAGCCCCACGGATTCGAGCAGCCGCAGCACGCGCTCCCGGGCCTCGGCGGTGGTCAGCTTCGTGTGCAGCCGCAGCGCATCCTCGATGGCCCGTCCCGCCGTGATGCGGGGGTCGAGCGACAGGTACGGGTCCTGGAACACCATCTGCACGCTGCGCGCGTGTGCCAGGCGCTCGGCGCGCGTGCGGGGCACGGCGGTGCGCTCACGGCCGGCGATGGTGATGTCACCGGCATCCGCCTGCTCCAGTCCGACGACCATGCGTGCGAGCGTCGACTTGCCGGAGCCCGATTCGCCGACGACGGCGAGCGCTCCCCCCTCGGGGATGTCGAGGGAGACGTTCCGCACCGCCAGAACCGGCGCCTTCCCGCGCCGCTGGTACGACTTGGACAGGTCACGCGCGTCGAGCAGGGGAGCGGCGCCCGTGTCCTCCGGCGGGCGTGGCGGATCGGCGAGCGGGCCGTCGAGTG
The DNA here is from genome assembly GCF_025989145.1 of Microbacterium sp. SSM24. Lineage (NCBI taxonomy): Bacteria > Bacillati > Actinomycetota > Actinomycetes > Micrococcales > Microbacteriaceae > Microbacterium > Microbacterium sp. SSM24. The sequence continues at coordinate 773,228 of NZ_JAPDNQ010000001.1, forward strand.
TCGGCGTCGTCGCGACGAGGCGTCGTGCGTAGTCCGTCGCGGGCGCGGTGAGCACGCGGCGCGCCTCGCCCGCCTCCTCGATCGCCCCCGATCGCATGACCACGATGCGGTCGCACAGCGAGCCGGCGAGCGTGAGGTCGTGCGTGATGAAGAGGAGGCCCATGCCGCGGGCGTCGCGCAGCTCCTTGAGCAGGGCGATGATCTCGGCCTGCGTGGTCACATCGAGGGCGGTCGTCGGCTCGTCGCACACCAGCAGCCGGGGGTCGCTCGTGAGAGCTCCCGCGATCATGACGCGCTGCAGCATCCCCCCGGAGAACTCGTGCGGATACTGCCGCAGGTGCTCCTCGGGGTCGGGGAGACGCACGGCCGCGAGGAGCTCGAGAGCCCGCTCCTGGGCACGCGCCCTGCTCCACCCCTCGTTCAGCCGCAGCGACTCGGTCATGTGGTCGCCGATCGTCCGCATGGGGTTCACGCCGGCGCGCGGATCCTGGAAGATCATCGCCGCACCGTGCCGGCGGATCTCGAGCAGCTCGCGCTTCGAGGCGCCGAGCACCTCTTCACCGTCGAGGGTCACCGATCCGCTGGTCGCGGCCCGGTCGGGCAGCAGCCCCAGCACGGACCGCGCCGTCAGCGACTTCCCCGAGCCGGACTCGCCGACGAGCCCGATCGTCTCCCCCGCCGCCACGGACAGCGAGATGCCGTGCAGCAGGTCGGTCCCGTCGGGGAGCCGGATGCCGAGCCCGTCGATCTGAAGAAGCGTCATCGTGGTCCTCCCCCGACGCGGCGGGAGAATTCCTCGCCGATGATGTTCACGGCGACCACGACGATCACGACCGCGACCGCGGGGGCGATCGCCGGCAGGAAGTGGCCGCCGGCCAGGCCCGCCTGCGCCTCGTTGATCATGGAGCCCCAGTCCGGAGTGGGCGGCTGCACACCGAGCCCGAGGAACGACAGCGCGGCCAGCTCGGCGAGGACGTAGCCGAAGTTGAGCGTCGACTGCGCGCCGACGACGGGCGTCACGTTCGGCAGCACGCGGCGCAGTGCGATCCACGGGGCGCCGAATCCCTGCACGCGGTACGCCGACACGTACGGGCGGTGGCGCTCGGCCGTCACCAGCGTGCGGGTCAGTCGCGCGACGAACGGGATGTAGGCGATCGTCATCGCGAGCACCGGCGCGACGAGGCCCTTCCCGAACAGGGCGACCGCCATGATCGCGATGAGCAGGGACGGGAAGGCGAAGATCACGTCGAAGATGCGGCCCAGCGCGGCATCGAGCCACCCGCCCCGCCATCCGGCGAGGAGCCCGAGGAGCGCACCGAGCGCGGTCGAGAGCACCACCACGAGGAACGGGGCGACCAGCGCGGTCCGCGAGCCGAAGATGATCCGGCTCAGGATGTCGCGCCCCAGCGCGTCGGTGCCGAGCCAGTGCGCCGGGCTCGGCGGCGCGTACACGGCCAGGAAGTCGACCGCGTCGGGCGGGTACGGGGCGAGGAAGGGCGCGAAGACGGCGCCGAGCACGAAGACGGCGAGCACGACCAGAGCGCTCAGGAAGACGGCATCCGCCCGGCGTGCACGGGGTGCGCGGAGAACCCGCACGGCGAGAGTCGGAGAGGTCATCGGGCACCCGCTCCCGCCGCCGTGCGCGGATCGATCCACGGCTCGAGGACGTCGATCACGGCGTTGACCAGCACGAACGCCGTCACGATGAGCAGCACGATCGCCTGCACCACCGGGAAGTCCAGGCGGTCCACGGACTGCACGAGCAGCGACCCGATCCCCGCGATGCCGAACGCGGACTCGACGATCGAGCTCGCGACGAGCAGGCCGGCGACGAGGATGCCGCTCACCGTCAGGATCGGCCACAGCGCGTTGCGGAAGACGTGGCGCCGCACGACGGTGCCGCGGCGCAGTCCGCGGCTCGTCGCGACCTCCACGTGCTCGCGATCGAGCTGTTCGACCATCGCGGAGCGCGTGACCTTCGCGACGAGCACCGTGAAGACGATCGCCAGCGCGGTCGCGGGGAGGACGAGGTGGTACACGGTGTCGAGGACCCCTTCTCCTGAGCCGAAGGACGGGAACCAGCCGAGCTGCACCGAGAACACCGCGATCAGCACGATCGATCCCACGAAGGACGGGATCGCGCCGAGGATCGTGAGCGCGATGAGCACGATCCGGTCGCCGGCACGGCCGCGATAGAGGGCCGCGATCGCGCCGAACGCGAGCCCGGCCACGGCGATCGCGAGGCCTGCCATCACGACGAGCATCAGCGTGACCGGGAGCCGCTCGCCGATGACCGTCGAGACGTCCTGCCGGTACTGCAGCGACCGGCCGAAGTCGCCGTGCAGCACCCCCGACAGCCAGTTGAGGTACTGCTGCCACGGCGGCAGGTCGAGCCCGTACATCTCCTTGACCTCGGCGATGGCTTCGGGACTCGGCTTGCGGCCGCGCAGCAGGAAGTTCACGGGGTCGCCCGGAACCAGGAAGCGGGAGAAGAAGACCAGGAGCGAGGCGAGGCAGAGGGTGAGCAGGAGCCCACCCAGCTTCCCCGCGACGCGTCGAACGGCGATCATCGGATGCGTGTGCGAAGGCGAGTCGGCGCTACTTGGCGCCGATGGTCGCCGCCCAGGGGAAGTACATGAACGCGATCGACGGTGAGACGCCGGTGATCCGGTCGCTCATGAACATCGACATCGGGGTCGTGTAGAGCGGCAGCCAGGGCAGCTGGGCGTTGGCGATCTGCTGCGCCTTCGCCGTCTCGACGCTGCGCGCGGCGGGGTCCTCGATCGCGATGGCCTCGTTCACGACCGCGTCGAACTCCGGGTCGCTCCAGTTGCCGTAGTTGCTGAACTCGCCGGTCCGCAGGACCGAGTACATCTCGAGCGGGTCGGGGGACGAGAGGTACCAGCTCGTGAAGAACAGGTCCACGCCTTCGCGTGCGCTCGGGTCGGAGAACAGCGTCGTGTAGGCGCCGGGAGTGATCGACTCGATGCGGGCGGTGAGCCCGATCGACTCGGCCGCGGCGGCGGTGGCCTGCGAGATGACGGCGAACTCGCCCGAGATCGGCGCAGTCACGATCACGATCTCCTCGCCCGCGACACCGGCCTCCTCGATGAGGGCCTTGGCGGCCTCGACGTCGTACGGGTACGCGTCGACATCCTCGAACGCCGTCGTGACGGCGGCGGGATCGGCGCCGACCCACACCGACTCGGTCGTCATGACGTCGGTGACATCGCCCACGCCGCCCGCGCCGGCCTTGAGGATGCCCTCGCGGTCGAGCGCCATCAGCAGCGCCTGGCGCACGCGGAGGTCGCCCAGCGGTCCTTCGAGGTTGCTCACGATGAGCTGGCCGACCGCGGTGGTGAGGCCGTAGTACACGTCACCGGCGTCGGATCCGCTCAGCTGCCCGTAGGCCGACGACGGCACCATCCACGTGCCGTCGACCTCACCCGAGGCGAGCGCGTTGACGCGGGCGGTCGGGTCGGTCTGGAACACGAACTGCACCTCGCCGGACCGCGCGGCCAGGTCGGCATCCCAGTAGTCGTCGTAGCGCGCGAGAGTGATCGACTCGCCGGACTTCCATGCGTCGAGGCTGAAGGGGCCGGTGCAGTTGACGCCGCCCGACGAGTTGCCGTAGTCGGCACCGGCTGCGGCGAGCGTGGCGGCGGACTCGACGACGCCCGCGGCGCCGCCCATCGCGAGGTTGAACTGCGACCCGGGAACCGAGAGGGTGACGGTCACCTCCATGTCGCCGGTCTGCTCGATCGCCGTCACGTTCTGGTACACGGAGTACCAGAACGACCCGACCGCAGGATCGAGGTGCCGGTTCATCGAGGCCACGACGTCGGCCGCCGTCAGCGGAGTGCCGTCGTGGAAGGTCACGCCTTCGCGGATCGTGTAGACCCACGTGTTGGCGTCGGGCTGGGTGGCCGACTCGGCGAGCCCGGGGCTCAGCGTGAAGTCGGGGTTGAGGCGCAGCAGCGACTCGCACACGTTGGCCAGCACCTGGTTGTCGGCGTAGTCGAACGCGTAGGCGTAATCGAGCGAGAACGGCTCGGCGTAGATCGACCACGTGAACGAGTCGATGTCGCCGGACGGCGCCGGCGTGGTCTCGGTGAGCTCCCAGTCGGCGGGAGTGGCATCGGGGGTCGAGGCCGCGGGCGCGCACGCGCTGAAGGCGAGAGCGGATGCCGCGACCGCGGCCACGACGGCGAGCGAACGGGGAGCGCGGGTGAAGCGGGTCATGCGAGGTCCCTTTCGGTGGCGGTGGTGCGTTCGTAGACGGCGGCGCCTTCGATCCACGTGGAGTCGACGGTCGCCAGGTGGATGTCCTCCGCGGGCACGGAGAACGGGTCGGGCGAGAGGACGACGAGGTTGGCGAGGTAGCCCTCGCGCACCCAGCCGGTGTCGTGGTCGCGGTGGTTCACGTAGGCCGAGCCCGACGTGTAGGCCGCCATCGCCGTCTCCAGATCGAGGCGCTGGTGCGCGCCGCCGAGCGGACCGGACGCGCTGCCCGGGTACACGCGCGTGACGGCGATGTGGATGGCGTCCATCGGGTCGGCGCTCGACACCGGCCAGTCGCTGCCCGCCGCGAGGCGCACGCCCGCCCGGGCGAAGTCTCCGAACGGATAGTGGCGCTCCTCGGCGCCGTCGCGCAGGAACGGGAGGGTCAGCTCGTCGAGCTGGGGCTCATGCGTGGCCCACAGCGCCTGCAGGTTGGCGACGGCATCCGTCTCCGCGAAACGCGGGACCTCCGCCGCATCGACGACCTGCAAATGGGCGAGGTGGTGGCGGCCGTCGCTCGCGCCGTTCGCGTCGCGGGCGGCCTCGACGGCGTCGAGTGCTTCGCGCACCGCGCGGTCGCCCAGCGCGTGGAAGTGCACCTGCATGCCGGCCGCGTCGAGCGCGGTGACGGCCTCCCGCACGACCGCCGGGTCGACGAACGACAGGCCGGTGTTGCCCGTGAAGTGACCGTGCGGATCCTTGTAGGGGGTGAGCATCGCGGCGGTCTGGTTCTCGGCGACGCCGTCGACCATGATCTTGGTGGTCGAGATCGTGAGCCGGTCGGCGGGCACGCGCGAGGCGAGGTCGTCGCGCTTGGCGGTCATGCGCTCGACCTGCTCGATCCCCGCGTCGCGCTCCCACCACTGCGCACCGACGACGTGCACGCGCAGCACGCCGTCGCGGACCGCGCGCTCGTACGCGTCGAGCGGATCGGCGATGATGCTGGACGCGCCGACCGCGGCATCCTGCCAGCCGGTGATGCCGAGGGCGATCAGCTCGTCCTGCGCGGCGAGGAGGCCTCGGTAGGCGAGTTCGGGGTCGTGCTCCGGCCGCACCGCGGCGAACATCTCGCCGGCCCCCTCGTGGAAGGTGCCGGCCGGGCTGCCGTCGGCCTCGCGCTCGATGCGCCCGTCCGCGGGATCGGGCGTGGAGGCATCGAGGCCGGCGAGTCGGATGGCCACGCTGTTGACCCACGTGCTGTGGTGGTCACGGCTGAGGAGCAGGACGGGGCGGTCGTGGACGATCGCGTCGAGCAGTCCGCGGGTCGGCGCTCCGCCGGGGAAATGGTCCATCGACCATCCGCCGCCGAGGATCCACGGCTCGTCGGGGTTCGCGTCGGCGTAGGCCTTGATGCGGGCGACCGAGTCCGCGGCATCCGCAGCGCCGGTCAGGTTGCACTGCAGCAGCTCCATACCGCCCGACACGGGATGCACGTGCGCGTCCTGGAAGCCCGGGGCGAGCAGCGCTCCATCGAGATCGACCACACGCGTGCCGTCACCGACGAGGGCGGATGCCTCGGCCTCGGGCACGATCGCGGCGATGCGCCCCGCGGTCACGGCGACGGCCACACCGGTGAGCGGCGCGCCTTCCCCGGTGAACACCGGACCGCCGACGAACAGCACTTCTGCGACTCCCATGTCGTCTCGCTTCCTTTGGAGGATCTCGATGGGGCCCGAGATTACGGCGTGGACAACAGTGGTGTCAACGGTGTTGACTGATTTGTGATCTTGCACGTTAGGGTGGTGTCAGAGGCGGCGTCCCACGGATGCCGCGCCCGACCCGTTCAGGGAGGAGACGAGGTGGCGAACACGCAGACCGGCCGCACGAAGCCGACCCGCAAGCCCCGCCTCGATCGCGACACGATCGTGGCGGCGGCGCTCGAGCTCGCCTCGGCGCCGGGAGTGGCGAGCGTCTCGTTCCGCGACCTGGGAGCCCGCCTCGGCGTCGATCCCACCGCCGTCTACCGCCATTTCCGGAGCAAGGACGAGCTGATGGGAGCGCTGTTCGATCACCTCACCGAGCTCGGCCTGCAGGAGATCGTCGCCCCGCCCGAACAGTGGCAGGACCGACTGCGCCAGCTGGCGCTGGGCTCGCGCGAGTGGCTCAGCCGGTACCCGGCCGTCGGCGCCGAGGCGATGCTGCTGACGACCAACGGACCGTCCGAGCACCGTGCGATGGAGATCATCCTCGACGCGTTCACCCGCGCAGGACTCAAGGGCGACGACCTGGTGCGGCACTACGCGCTCTTCGCGATGCAGGCGCTGTCGGGCAGCGCGAACGCCGCGCGCGCCCGCGCGCAGCGCCCCGGCGAATCCGACACGCTGTGGCTCGACGCGCCGCTGCTCGTCGATCCGCACGAGTTCCCCCTCATCGCCGAGAACGGGGGGCGCCTGGCCGAGATCCGCGACCAGTCGCTCTACCTCGCCGCCGTCGACATGGTCATCGCTTCGGCGGAGCGCACCGCCGCGGCATCCTGACCTCTCTCCCCCCTGCCCCTCCCCCTCCTCCGTTTGTGCGGGCAAATGCGCGCGTCGCGCCGGGATCAGGCGTGCATTCGCCCGCACAAACGGAACCCGCACCGGGGGTGCGGAGGGCAGGATGGAGGGGTGAGCACTCCCCTCGACGGTGACGCCGTGCTGTGGTCCGACGCGCCGGGCACCCGCGTCGGCCGCCCCCTGCTCGTGCTGCTCCACGGGTACGGGTCCGATGAGCGCGACCTCTTCGGGCTCGTGCCGTACCTGCCTCCGGAGTTCGCCGTCGCCGCCGTCCGCGCCCCGCTCGCACCGCCGTTCCCCGCGCCGGGCTACTCCTGGTACCCCATCGAAGGGCTCGAGAACCGCGACCCCGCGCACGTCACCGCCGCCGCTACGCAGCTCATCGAATGGGCGGATGCTGCGGCCGGCGCTCACCCCTCCATCGGCCTGCTCGGCTTCTCGCAGGGCGCGGCCGTGGCGCTGCAGGCCCTGCGCCTCGATCCGGCGCGGTTCGCGTTCGCGGTGAACCTGTCGGGCTACGTCACCCCGGGCGACCTCCCCGGCGACGCCGCGCTCGCCGAGAGACGGCCGCCCGTGTTCTGGGGCCGCGGGACGAACGACGACGTGATCCCCGGATTCCTCGTCGACCACTCGACCGAATGGCTGCCGACGCACGTCGACCTCAGCGGACGCGTCTACCCCGGCCTCACCCACAGCGTCTCGGAGCAGGAGCTCGCGGACGTGCGGGTCTTCCTCGACAAGCGTCTCGCCGACACCGACGACTGACCCGATTCCCAGGCGGCGGGGAGCGGCATCCGCTATCGTGGTCCTGCCTCTGTCCCGAGTGTGAGGAAATCCGTTGAAGCTGATCGACGCGACCGCGCTGTAATCGCGCCGCTCCGTCGACCCTTCGACGCGCCGGCGCTTCTGATTCCGCGCTGACCGTCGATCCTGCCGCTTCATCCTCGGCTCCGGCATGCCTGCCGGCCGTTGCGCGGCTCCCGGTGTCAGCGCCTGACCGATTCCCGGAGGCCTCATGCCCGCCCACACCTCAACACCGTCCGTCGTGCTCGATCGCGTCTCGTTCGCGTGGCCCGACGGCACCATCGCCCTCGATCGCGTCACCGGCTCGTTCGGCACGGGCCGCACCGGCCTCGTCGGACGCAACGGCTCCGGCAAGTCGACGCTCCTGCGCCTCATCGCCGGTGAACTCGCGCCCGACAGCGGCCAGCTCGGCAGGACCGCGGATGCCGCGTACCTCCCGCAGCGACTGACGCTCGACGTCGATCGACCCGTCGCCGACCTGCTCGGCGTCGAGCCGGTGCTGCGCGCCCTGCGCGCGATCGAGTCCGGCGACGCCGACCCGCGTCATTTCGACGCGGTCGGCAGCGACTGGGACGTCGAAGCGCGCGCACACGCCGCCCTCGCCGAGGCCGGACTCTCCCCCGACATGCTCGACCGCACCGTCGGCGGACTTTCGGGCGGCGAAGCCGTGCTCACGGCGATCGCCGGCATCCGCCTGCGCGGTGCGCCCATCGCGCTGCTCGACGAGCCGACGAACAATCTGGACCGCGACGCGCGTGCGCGCCTGCGCGACATGGTGCGGTCGTGGCGCGGCGGGCTCGTCGTGGTGAGTCACGACGTCGCTCTGCTCGAGCTCATGGACGACACCGCCGAGCTCTACGACCACGAGCTCGCGACCTTCGGGGGCTCGTACTCCGAATGGCGCGCGTGGCTGGATGCCGAGCAGGACGCCGCACGGCAGTCCGAGCGCGCGGCCGCCCAGGCCGTGCGCCGCGAGAAGCGCGAGCGGATCGCCGCCGAGACGACGATCTCGCACCGCGCGGCGATGGGACGCAAGGCCCAGATGGAGAAGCGCGTGCCGGGGATCGTGGCAGGCGGCCGGAAGATGGCGGCCCAGGTCTCGGCCGGCAAGCTGCGCGGCGAGAAGGCGGATCGCGAGACCGCCGCCCGCGCGGCGCTCGACGCCGCCGAACGCCGGGTCCGCGACGACGACACCGTGAAGATCGACCTGCCCGATCCCGGCGTCCCGGCCGGACGCCGCATCGCGACGATCGGCGACGGCGAACGGTCGTGGGTCATCCAGGGACCCGAGCGGGTCGCGCTGATCGGGCCGAACGGCGCCGGGAAGACCACGCTGCTCGAAGGGCTGCTCGGGAGGGTCGGGGTCCGGTCGAGCGTCGGGGCCGGTGTCGCTGTACCGAACTCAGGAGACACGCCGGAAAGCGTCGCCGACACGCCATCGGCGAGCCCGTTCCTCCTGAGTTCCGCGCACACCGCGCTGCACACCGACCGCGTCGGCTACCTGCCGCAGCGTGTCGACGGCCTCGACGAGACGGCCTCGGTGCTCGAGAACGTGCGGGAGGCGGCATCCGAGGTTCCCGTGCCCGAGCTGCGGAACCGGCTCGCGCGGTTCCTCATCCGGGGCGCCGCGGTGGATCGGCCGGTCGCCACCCTGTCGGGTGGCGAGCGGTTCCGGGTCGCGCTCGCGCGGCTGCTGCTGGCCGACCCGCCGCCGCAGCTGCTCGTCTTCGACGAGCCGACGAACAACCTCGACCTCGACACGGTCGGGCAGCTCGTCGACGCGCTCGCCTCCTATCGCGGGGCCGTGCTCGTGGTCAGCCATGACGACGCGTTCCTCGCGCGCATCGGCGTGAGCCTCGTGCTCGAGCTCGCGCACGACGGGAGTCTCAGCGAGGGGTGACCGAGGTGTGGCTGGGCCTGGGGGCTCAGCCGCACCGAGTCACTGGAAATCGGATGCCGCAGCCGCCGCGACGGCCACGGCGATGTCGCGGAGCGGAAGAGCGGATTCGTAGACGTAGAGGTCCGCGCGGTTCACTCCATCGGCCACGGAGAACCCCGACTCCCCGCGCGTCTGTGCGGTGATACCGGGGACGCCGAGGTCGACTGGGGCAGTCGGCGCCGATTCGGGCGCTTCCCTGAACGACCCTCCGAGGCCGGCTTCCGTAGACAGAAGCAGGTTCAGCTCGCCTCCTGCGTCCTGCAGTATGCAGGCAGTCTCGCGACCCGCCAAGATCGCCAGGGTCTGCTCCGGCGCGCCCAGGTGCTCGGGGCCGTACTGCAAGCCCACGAGGTCGGTTCCCAGTTGCGTTCCTACCGCGTCAGCGAGGGCCTGGCACTCGAACGTCGGCCACCATCCCGTGCGATCGCGCACCCAGGGCTCGCCGGCGGAGCTCACGTAATTTCTGACGACTCGCGGCCCGAGAGTGCTTCCCCACCCGTCGACGACCTCGCGCGTCATGCCATCGTCGAATTGGAACGAGACTGCGGTCCAGACGGCATCATCGCCGCCCTGCCACGAGCAGACCCACCCGCAATCCTCGAAGTACGTCGCAGTCAGTTCCGCGGGGATCTCCGCGCCGTCGAGCCCGGACCGCGGCATGACGGCGATCGCCATCTGCCCGCCGTCACCGCTCCACGAACACCGCAGACCCCCGACGTTGTCGATCAACGGCTCGAAGTTCCTGAACTCATCGAGGAGGAGGTTCCTGCCCGTCACCGCGGCGATGTCTTCCGGGGTGAGGGCCTTCGCGCAGTCCCCGTCGAACGGGACGGGCGGCATCTCGGCCGGCCCGATGACGATGGGCTCGATCGTCGGCGTTGCCGAAGGCGCCGACGTCGGCGACGCGGCGGGGGTCTCCACCGGTGCGGTCGCGGCGCAGCCGGTCAGGGTCAGGACGACCGCGACAACAGGCAGAGCAGCGGCGAATGGCGAGCGGCGCATGATCCTCCTCAGTAGATGCGGTCGAGAGAATCTATCTGTGCCGGGGCCGCGGCGCGGCATCCGCTTTCCAACGATTGGGCAACGACCCCCTGACGCGCCCGCCGCGAGAGGAGGAGGATGTCGCCATGAGCCGACTGGTCAGGCCGAGAGCGGGTCGCCTTCTCGCAGGAGTCTGCGCGGGGATCGCCGGGCGCTTCTCGACGAGCGTCACGGCGGTGCGCATCCTCACCCTCATCGGGATGGTGTTCTTCGGACTGTCGTTCTGGATCTACCTCGTGCTGTGGATCCTGCTCCCCGACGAGACCTGAGCGGCGTTCGACGCCGAGCCCGCCCCGATGTCGCCGGCAGCGACCAAGATGGTGGGATGAGCGAGGTGCTCGAGCGGTTCGGTCCTGCGACGCAGGACTGGTTCCGCGGCGCCTTCGCGGCGCCGACGAACGCGCAGGTCGGCGCGTGGGAGGCCATCTCGCACGGCAAGCACGCGCTCGTCGTCGCGCCGACCGGCTCGGGAAAGACGCTCTCAGCCTTCCTGTGGGCGCTCGACCGGGTCTTCCGCGAGAAGCAGGTCGAGTCGCAGCCGGTGAAGAAGAGGCGGGCGGATGCCGGGTCCTCCCCGACTCGCATCCTCTACATCTCTCCGCTCAAGGCGCTGGGCGTCGACGTGGAGCGCAACCTGCGCTCCCCGCTGGTCGGCATCGGACAGTCGGCACGGCGTCTCGGCGTCTCGGTGCCCGAGGTGTCGGTGGGGGTGCGCTCCGGCGACACGACCTCGAGCGACCGGCGAAAGCTGGTCACGGCGCCGCCCGACATCCTCATCACGACCCCCGAGTCCCTGTACCTCATGCTGACGAGCGCGGCGGGCGAGACCCTCTCCGGTGTGCACACGGTCATCGTCGACGAGGTGCACGCGGTCGCTGCCACGAAACGCGGGGCGCACCTCGCGGTGAGCCTCGAGCGCCTCGACGCGATCCTCGAGAAGCCGGCGCAGCGCATCGGCCTGTCGGCGACGGTGCGTCCGATCGACGAGGTCGCGCGGTTCCTCGGCGGAGCAGCGCCGGTCGAGATCGTCGCGCCGAAGGCGACCAAGGCGTTCGACATGCGCGTCGTCGTGCCGATCGACGACATGCTCAACCCGCCGCCGCCCCCGGGCACGGAGCCGTGGACGCCGGCCGCCGACGGTGGGACCGCCGATCCCGAGACCGGCGAGGTCATCGACGAGGACTGGTTCGCCGACGGGCAGTCGAAGCGCGCATCCGGGTCGGGCGAGACCGAGGTCACGGGGTCGGTCTGGCCGCATGTGGAAGAGGCGATCGTCGATCGCATCCTGCAGCAGCGGTCGACGATCGTGTTCTGCAACTCCCGCCGACTGGCCGAGCGCCTCACCGGGCGGCTCAACGAGATCTACTCCGAGCGCCTCGGGCTCGATCTGCCCGAGCAGAAGGTTCCTGCCTCCGTCATGGCGCAGGCCGGCGCGACCGTGGGCGCCGACCCGGTGCTCGCGAAAGCGCACCACGGGTCGGTGTCGAAGGAGCAGCGCGCGCAGGTCGAGGAGGAGCTGAAGTCCGGCGTGCTGCGCTGCGTCGTGGCGACCTCGAGCCTCGAGCTCGGCATCGACATGGGCGCGGTCGACCTCGTCATCCAGGTCGAGGCGCCGCCGAGCGCGGCATCCGGTCTGCAGCGCATCGGGCGCGCCGGACACCAGGTGGGCGAGGTCAGCCGGGCGGCGCTCTTCCCGAAGCATCGCGGCGACGTGCTGCACACGGCGATCGTGACCGAGCGCATGCTCGCGGGGCAGATCGAGGCGATCTCGATCCCGCAGAACCCGCTCGACATCCTCGCGCAGCAGACCGTCGCCGCCTGTGCGCTGCTTCCCCTCGATGTCGAGGGCTGGTACGAGACGCTCAAGCGCAGCGCGCCCTTCCGCGCGCTCCCGCGGTCGGCGTACGAGGCGACGCTCGACCTGCTCGCCGGACGCTTTCCGTCGGACGAGTTCGCCGAGCTGCGCCCCCGGCTCGTGTGGGATCGCGATCACGGCACGCTCACCGGGCGGCCCGGATCGCAGCGCATCGCCGTCACGAGCGGTGGCACGATTCCCGACCGGGGTCTCTTCGGGGTCTTCATCGCGGGCGAGTCGCAGAACGCCCGCGTCGGAGAGCTCGATGAGGAGATGGTCTACGAGTCGCGCGTCAACGACGTCTTCACCCTCGGAACGACGAGCTGGCGCATCGTCGAGATCACCTACGACCGGGTCAACGTCGTCCCCGCGTTCGGCCAGCCCGGCAAGGTGCCGTTCTGGCACGGCGACGGCATCGGCCGACCCGCAGAGCTGGGCGAGGCGCTCGGGAAGTTCTCGCGCGAGGTGTCGACCGCGCAGCCCGACAAGGCCGAGGAGCGCCTGCGCGAAGCGGGGCTCGACGAGTACGCCCAGGTCAATCTGCTCGCCTACCTCGCCGAGCAGCGCGAGGCGACAGGCACGCTCCCGACCGATCGTCAGCTCACCGTGGAGCGCGGCCGCGACGAGGTCGGCGACTGGCGCGTGATCCTGCATTCCCCGTACGGCATGAAAGTGCATGCGCCGTGGGCTCTGGCCGTCAACGCCCGCATCCGCGAGCGGCTGGGCGTCGAGGGCGCGGCGGTCGCGAGCGACGACGGCATCATCGCGCGGATCCCGGATGCCGCGGCCGACCCTCCCGGCGCCGACCTGTTCGTCTTCGATCCCGATGAGCTCGAGCAGATCGTCACCGACGAGGTGGGCGGCTCCGCGCTGTTCGCCTCGCGCTTTCGGGAGTGCGCCGCGCGCGCCCTCCTCATGCCGCGACGCAATCCCGGTCGGCGCAGCCCGCTGTGGCAGCAGCGGCAGCGGTCTGCGCAGCTGCTCGAGGTCGCGCGCCGGCATCCGACCTTCCCGATCATCCTCGAAACGCTGCGCGAGGTTCTGCAGGACGTCTACGACCTGCCCTCGCTCCTGCGCATCACGCGCAGCATCGGCGATCGCCGCATCAGGCTGATCGAGACCGAGCCCGCCCAGCCGTCGCCGTTCGCACGCGACCTCCTGTTCGGATACGTCGGCGCGTTCATGTACGAGGGCGACTCGCCGCTCGCCGAGCGCCGGGCCGCGGCGCTGTCGGTCGACCCCGCGCTGCTGTCCGAGCTGCTCGGCAAGATCGAGATGCGCGAGCTGCTCGACCCCGACGTCATCGCGCAGTTCGAGCGCGAGGCGCAGCGCCTGGATCCCGAGCGACGCGCGCGCGGCATCGAGGGCGTCGCCGACCTGCTGCGCATCCTCGGCCCCCTCGACGCCGCCGAAGTGGCGGCGCGCCTCCAGGCCGCCGACACCGCCGATACTGCCGCGACCGCCGACCCTGCCGCGACAGCCTCCGAGGGCGAGGCATCCGCTCTCCTCGACGCTCTCGTCACCGCGCGCCGGGCGATCCCGGTGACCATCGCCGGCACGCCCCGTTTCGCCGCGGTCGAAGACGCCGGGCGGCTGCGCGACGCGATCGGAGTGGCCCTTCCCGTCGGCATCCCGACGGCTTTCCTCGAGCCGCTCGCCGATCCCCTCGGCGACCTCGTGGCGCGGTATGCGCGCACGCACGGACCCTTCACCTCGGATGCCGCGGCCCAGCGCCTCGGCGTGGGCGTCGCGGTGGCCAGGCTCACCCTGCAGCGCCTCGAGTCGCAGGGCCGTATCGCGAGCGGCTTCTTCCTCCCGGCCAGCACCGCGACCGCAGGCGACGACACGGAGTGGTGCGACGCCGAGGTGCTCCGGCGCCTGCGGATGCGCTCGCTCGCCGCGATCCGCGGCAGCGTCGAGCCCGTGCCGCAGGACGCCTACGCCCGGTTCCTTCCGACGTGGCAGCACGTGACACGGCCGCTCGAAGGCGTCGACGGGGTGGCCGCCGTGGTGGAGCAGCTCGCGGGCGTCCCGATCCCGGCGAGCGCATGGGAGTCTCTGATCCTCCCGGCGCGGGTGGCCGACTACACGCCGGCGATGCTCGACGAGCTCACCTCGAGCGGCGAAGTGGCGTGGTCGGGGCACGGCAGCCTCGCCGGCCGCGACGGCTGGATCGCTCTTCATCCCGCCGACGCCCTCCCGCTCACCCTCACGACGACGGCCGACGAGATCGCGCCCGATTCGCTCGACGCCAGACTCCTCGCAGCCCTCGCCGCCGGCGGCGGATTCTTCGCCTCGCAGCTGCGGGCGCTGACGGATGCCGAGAACGAGCAGTCCGTGATCGAGGCGCTGTGGCGGCTGACGTGGTCGGGGCGGGTCACCAACGACACGTTCGCCCCCGTGCGCACCCTCGTCGGCGGCGGCTCGCAGTCACACCGGGTCGCGCGCAAGGCACCGCGCACGCGGCTCTACCGCGGGGCGGCCGTGCGGACGGTCGCGGCCTCCGTTCCTCCCCGTCCTCCCGCTCTCGGGGGCCGGTGGTCGCTGCTCCCAGAGCCCGAGCCCGACGCATCGCTGCGGGCGACTGCTGCGGCGAGCCTGCTGCTCGATCGCTACGGCGTGGTCACGCGGGGCTCGGTGCAGGCGGAAGGACTCCCGGGCGGCTTCGCGCAGGCCTACCGCGTGCTCGCCGGCTTCGAAGAGGCGGGGCACTGCCGGCGCGGGTACGTCGTCGAGAAACTCGGCGCGGCGCAGTTCGCGGCATCCGGCACCGTCGACCGCATCCGCGAGTTCGCCGGACTCCCCGACCCGCCGCCGCTCCGAGCCGTCACCCTGGCGGCGACCGACCCGGCCAACCCCTACGGCGCGGCCCTCGCATGGCCCGCCCTCGACGGCGTCGGCCACCGGCCGGGCCGCAAGGCCGGCGCCCTTGTCGTGCTCGTCGACGGTGCCCTCGTGCTCTACCTCGAGCGCGGCGGCAAGACGGCGCTCGCGTTCACGGGCGACGAAGCCGCGATCGCCGCTGCAACGCGAGACCTCGCGACAACCGCACGCGCCCGGCGTCTCGACACACTCACCATCGAGCAGGTCAACGGGGCGTTCGTGCACGGGACCGGGTGGGGGCGCGCGCTGCGCGACGCCGGCTTCGTCGAGTCGCCGCGCGGATTGACGCTGCGCAGGCTCACCGCGGGCGATGCCGAGCGCGCCGCCCGGCAGGCCGCGGGACCGACGCGTGCCTGAGGGCGACACCGTCTTCCGTGCGGCGAAGCGGCTGAACGACGCGCTGGCGGGCACCGAGGTGACCGAGTTCGATCTGCGCGTGCCGCGGTTCGCAACCGTCGACCTCACCGGCCAGACTGCGCACTCGGTCGTCGCCCGCGGCAAGCATCTCCTCCACCGCATCGGCACGTGGACGCTGCATTCGCACCTCAAGATGGAGGGCGAGTGGCACGTCTACCGGCGCGGTGAGCGCTGGCGCAACGCCGCGTTCAAGGCCCGGGCCGTCGTCGGCAACCGGAACTGGCAGACGGTGGGGTTCGACCTCGCCGACATCGATCTCGTTCCCACCGCCGAGGAGGACACGCTCGTCGGCTACCTCGGGCCCGACCCGCTCCGCGAGGACTGGGACGCCGCCGAGGCCGCCCGCCGGGTGCAGGCCGACGAGCGGCCGGTGCACGTGGCCATCCTCGACCAGCGCAACGTCGCCGGATTCGGCAACGTCTACGCGAACGAGATCCTCTTCGTGCGCGGGGTCGACCCGCACACGCCGGCGAGCGCCACCGACGCCCGCGCGATCGTCGATCTGGGGACGCGGATGATCCGCGCCAACCGCGACCGGTCCGCGCGCACCTTCACCGGCGAGAACAGGGCGGGCCGGCGCTTCTGGGTCTACGGCCGCGACGGAGCGCCGTGCCGTCGCTGCGGCACGGCGATCCGCGCGACGACGCTCGGCGCGGACGCCACGAAGGAGCGGAACGTGTTCTGGTGCCCCCGCTGCCAGACCTGAGTCCCACCCCGACGCAGCCTGACGCCGGTCGCGACGACGCTCGGCGCGACGCAGCCTGCGGTGTGCTGCGGCGCGGTGTGCTGCGGCGCATAACTCCTGCAGAAAGCCAGGGCCGACCCGTCCCCACCGGCGTGTCGAGGATCGAACTCGCGAAGGTGCAGGAGTTATGCGCCGTGTCGACCGGGCGCGGGTCGCGACCCGCCCCGCCCGCCCGGTACGCAACCCGACGGACGATCTGTCGGCCCTCGCGGCCGCCACGCACCGACGTCTTGCGTGTGCATACCGAAACCCCGCGGTTTCCTGACCGTTACACAACTCCGGACGATCTGTCCCGCGGCGACCTCTCGCGCCGCTAATCGTCCGGTTCGCCGAGTGGCACGTTGCAAGGGTGGGGTGCCCGATATTGAATACCCACACCAGCCCACCCGGCCGCGCAACGTCGCGAGGCCCGCTTGCAGAGGACCTCACCAGGTGACCACCGCGACTGACGCAGAGACGGCCCCGGCGAACACACCCGCCCCCACCGAAGGCCGCGGCGCGGTCGTCCTGGATGCGGTGACGAAGCGGTACGGCGATCAGGTGGCCGTCGACGCCCTCTCGCTGACGATCCAGCCCGGCGAGTTCATCTCTCTCCTCGGTCCGTCCGGCTGCGGGAAGACCACGACCCTGCGCATGATCGCGGGGTTCGAGCAGCCCGACGAGGGCGACATCTTTGTCTCGGGAACGTCGGTGCGCGGCGTCCCGCCCTATCGCCGCGACGTGAACACGGTGTTCCAGGCGTACGCCCTCTTCCCCCACCTCTCGGTGGCCGAGAACGTCGCCTACGGGCTCCAGCAGCGTCGCACGCCGAAGTCCGAGATCCGCGAGAAGGTCACGCAGGCGCTCGACCTGGTGCAGATGCGCCGCTTCGGCGACCGCAAGTCGACGCAGCTCTCGGGTGGCCAGCAGCAGCGCATCGCGCTCGCCCGGGCGCTCGTCAACCGCCCCGCGGTGCTCCTGCTCGACGAGCCGCTCGGCGCGCTCGACCGGCAGCTGCGCGAGGAGATGCAGCTCGAGCTCAAGCTGCTCCAGTCGCGCCTGGGCATCACGTTCGTCTTCGTCACCCACGATCAGGGCGAGGCGCTGTCGATGAGCGACCGCATCGCGATCATGCGCGCGGGCCGCATCGAGCAGCTCGCCGACGCCGACACCGTCTACGCGCGCCCCGCGTCGGCGTACGTCGCGGCGTTCGTCGGTCAGCAGAACTTCTTCCGGGGCGCGGTCACCGAGTCCGGCGCGGCCGTCGACTCACCGCACGCGCTCGTCCGCGGCGCCGATGCGAAACTGCAGGCGGCGACGCAGGGCGAGGCCGCCGTGCGTCCCGAGTACATCCGGATCGCCGCCGACACCGGCGCGCCCCTCCCCGATGTGAACGCGACCCGCGGCCACCTCATCGGCGTCTCGCACCTCGGCGACACGATGCAGTACCTCGTGCAGCTGGGCGACGACCAGAGCCTCATCGTGCGGCGCCCGACACCCGACGCACCGGCCCTGCAGGTCGGCGACGCCGTCGTGTGCACGTGGGCCGCGCACCATGTGCTGCTCTTCCCCGCCGACGAGGCCGCCCAGGAGGGCGGCTACGTCGCACCGCCGACCGTCTAGACCTCCCGCCCAGCCCCGCCGCAGCATCCGCCTCGCCGGCTCCCCGACCCGAAACCAGGAGACCCCCGATGACCGAATCCCGAAACCCGATCCGGATCCTCGCGCCCGAGGCATCGACTCCGGCCATCGTCCGCGAGCTCACCCGACGCCGCTTCCTCAGCATCGCCGCGATCGCCGGCTCGGCTGCGGCCCTCGCAGCATGCGCGCCCGGCGGCGGCGGTTCTCCGGCGCCGCAGGCGACCGGCGGCGACCTCGAGGACAGCCTGTCGGTGTACACGTGGGCCGAGTACGACGCGCCCGAGGTCGTCGAGGCGTTCACCGCCGACCTCGGCCCGAAGGTCACGCTCGACTCCTACGGATCGAACGAGGAGCTCATCGCCAAGCTCGTCGCCGCGAAGGGCACCTCCGGCTACGACATCGTCGTGCCGACGGGCGTGTTCATCCCGCAGATGATCGAGCAGGGGCTGCTGCAGAAGCTCAACAAGGATCTTCTCCCGAACATCTCGAACATGGACCCGGCCTTCCTCGGGCGCGCGTGGGATCCGAGCAACGACTACTCGATCTGCAAGGCGTGGGGGACGACCGGCTACGTCTACGACAAGAACGTGATCACCCGTGAACTGACCACGTGGTCCGACTACTTCGACGCGGCCCAGAACGAGGCCAGTGGCAAGACCGCGATGTCGGACGACCCCGCCGGTGTCGTCGGATGCTACTTCTGGGCCAACGACATGGACTGGAACACCACCGACCCCGACGAGCTCGAAGACGCGCGTGCCTTCCTCGTCGAGAAGATCGCCCCTCACGTCGCGGCGTTCGACTCCGCGGCCGGCGCAAACACGATCCCCCAGGGCACCCACGCGTTGCTCATGGCCTGGAACGGCGACGCGCGGCTCGGCATCCAGGAGTCGTCCGAGCCCGACCGCTGGCAGTGGGTGCTCCCCGGCCCGCAGACGGAGCTCTGGATGGACAACTGGGCGATCGCCACCGGGTCCGCGCACCCCGAGGCCGCTCACGCGTTCATCAACTTCGCGATGGTCCCCGAGAACCAGCTGCTGAACCTCGAGTGGGTCGGCTACAACGTGGGCGGCAAGGACATGGAGGGCGCCGCCGAGGCGGCCGAGGTCGAGCGTCTCGACATGATCTTCTTCACGCCCGAGCAGCTCGAGACCATGCACGAGCAGGTCATGAACGACTCGCTGAGCACGCGCGTCGAGATCTACAACGAGGTGAAGGCTGCCGCCGGTGCGTAATCGCGCCTCCGGCGCGGTCGGTCCCGCGCTGGCCGTCCCGGCCTGGGTGTGGCTCCTCATCTTCTTCGTCGCTCCGGTGGCGATGGTCGTGTGGTTCAGCTTCGGCTACAAGCCCGGCGTGTTCGGGACCCACGCGAACGACATCCTCTCCCTCGACAGGTACTTCGAGGCGATCTCGCCCACGTTCCTCGCGACGTTCCAGAACACGCTGTGGGTCGGGCTCATCGGCACGGTCCTGTGCTTCCTCATCGGCGCGCCGGTCGCGTACTGGATGGCGTTCAAGGTGCGTGCGTCGCGCCGCGGCATCCTGATCGCCCTCGTGCTCGTGCCCTTCTGGACCAACTTCCTCGTCCGCACCATCGGCTGGCAGGTGATCCTCGCCCCCGAGGGGTGGCTGTCGAGCCTGCTCCAGGGGATCGGCGTCCTCGACGGGCCCCTCGAGCTGCTGTACACCCGCACCGCCGTCATCATCGGCGTCGTCTACAACTACCTGCCGCTGATGATCCTGCCCCTGTTCGTGGCCTTCGACCGCGTCGGCCCGGCGCTGCGCGAGGCCTCCAAAGACCTCGGTGCAGGCAAGCTCATGACGTTCTTCCGTGTCACGCTGCCCCTGTCGCAGCCGGGCATCGTCGCCGGTGTGCTGCTGGTGTTCATCCCGCTGATGGGCGACTACATCACCGCGACGGTCCTCGGCGGCGCAAAGGGCAACATGATCGGCCAGCTCGTCGCGGGGCAGTTCCAGACCGCGCAGAACTGGGCGCTCGGATCGGCGATGGCGGTGCTGCTCATGCTCATGATCATGATCACCGTCGCGGTGTGCGCCCTGCTCCTCTGGCTCGTGGCGATGCCGTTCCGCGCCCGCAACCGGCTGATCCTCGGGCCTGCCACGGAGTCCGATGAGACGGATGCTGCACCCGCAGCCGCACTGGAGGCGACCTCGTGACCGCGCAGACCCAGACCGAGACGATCCTGCAGGCCCAGGCTCGCGAAGGCCGTCGGAGTTCCTCGCCGCGGCGTCGCGCGCGCAAGCCGTGGTCGGACGTCGCGTTCGGCGTGTGGGGAGTGCTGGTCATGCTCTTCCTGTTCCTGCCGATCATCGTGATCGTCGTGCACTCCTTCAACACCGGGCGTCTGCTCGCAGTGTGGGACGGGTTCGGCTTCGACGCCTTCGGCACGATCCTGACGAAGCCGGCGATCCAGAACGCGGTGCGGGTCTCGCTGATCACCGCCCTCATCGCCGCGATCATCGCGACGGCGCTGGGAACGCTCGCCGGCATCGCGATGGCACGCCACCCCGGCAAGTGGGTGTGGTGGTTCCTGGGGCTGCTGCTCCTGGTGTCGGTGACGCCCGAGATCGTCGACGCGGTCGCGCTGCTGCCGTTCATGGTGTTCCTCGGACAAGACCTCGGCATCACCATGTTCAACGACGGCATCGTGCGCCTGTCCGTCGGCTCGTCGCTGTTCGCGACGGCGGTGGTCTCGTACATCGTCCGCGCCAGGCTGGTGGGTCAGGACGCGCGCCTGGAGGAAGCATCCGCCGACCTCTACGCGAAGCCCTTCACGACCTTCCGACGGGTCACGCTCGCGCTGGCGATGCCCGCGGTGCTCGCCGGGTTCCTGCTCGCCTTCACGCTGAGCCTCGACAACACGATCGTCGCCGCGTTCGTGCAGGTGTCGGGCACGACGCCGTGGCCGGTGTACGTGCTCAGCGCGCTGCGCACCGGTCTTCGGCCCGAGATCGCGGCCGTGTCGACGATCATGCTCCTGCTCACGCTCGTCGCCCTCGCGCTCGTCGCGCTGGTGCTCAAGCGCGCCGGAGACTCCGCGACGCAGATCGCCCGCACGATGACCGGCGGCTGATCGCCGGTCATCCGCACCACGGCCGAGCCGCGGCATCCGTCCCCGATCGCGAAGGTTCCTCCATGCCGTACGCCGACCTCGTCTTCACGGGCGGACCCGTCTTCACCGCCGACGCCGTTCGCTCGCGCGCCCGGACGGTGGCGGTGAAGGACGGGCGGATCGTGGCCGTGACGGGCGACGACTTCGCGCACTTCGTCGGACCCAGGACCGAGCTGGTGGACCTGCGAGGACGGATGCTGCTTCCCGGCTTCCAGGACGCGCACGTGCACCCGGTGTGGGGCGGGCTCGACATGCTGCGGTGCGACCTCGCCGAGTACGGCACGGCGGACGAGTACCTCGAGGCGATCGCGGGGTACGTCGCCGCGCATCCCGACGACGAGTGGATCCTGGGCGGCGGGTGGCAGATGTCGGCCTTCCCCGGCGGCACGCCGACCGCGGCGGCGCTCGACGCCGTCGTCCCCGATCGACCGGCGTTCTTCCCGAACCGCGACGGCCACGGCGCGTGGGTCAACTCGGCCGCGCTCCGCCTCGCCGGGATCGACAAGCGCACGCCCGACCCGGCCGACGGGCGGATAGAGCGCGACGCCGACGGCTCCCCCTCCGGCACCCTCCACGAGGGCGCGATGGGCCTGGTCAACCGGCTGCTCCCCGAGGAGCCGCTGGAGCGCCTCACCGAGGCGCTCCTCGTCGGCCAGCGATACCTGCACTCCTTCGGCATCACCGCCTGGCAGGATGCCATCGTCGGATCGTACGGGGATGCCGGCGACCCCGGCCCGGCGTACCTGAAGGCAGCGGCGGACGGGACCCTGACGGCCCGCGTGGTCGGCGCGATCTGGTGGGACCGCACGAAGGGCCTCGAGCAGATCCCGTCGCTCCTCGACCGTCGCGAGCGCTATCGCGGCGGGCGCTTCGCGGCGACCTCGGTCAAGATCATGCAGGACGGCGTCGCCGAGAACTTCACGGCCTCGATGCTCGAGCCCTACTGCGACGGACACGGCCATTTCACCGACAACTCGGGCATCTCCTTCGTCCCGCCCGAGGTGCTGAACGAGGCGGTGCCGATGCTGGACGCCGAAGGGTTCCAGGTGCACTTCCACGCCATCGGCGACCGGGCGGTGCGCGAGTGCCTCGACGCCGTCGAGCACGCGATCGACCGCAATGGCCGCGGCGATAATCGCCACCACATCGCGCACATCCAGGTGGTGCATCCCGATGACATCGGGCGGTTCCGCGAACTCGGCGTCGCCGCGAACATGCAGTCGCTGTGGGCGGCACTCGAGCCGCAGATGGTGGACCTCACCCTGCCGTTCCTGGGCGAGCCGCGCAGCGCGTGGCAGTACCCCTTCGGCGACCTGCTGCGCGCCGGCGCGGTGCTCGCGGCGGGCAGCGATTGGTCGGTGTCGACACCCGACCCGCTGGCGGCGATCCACGTCGCCGTGAACCGCCGGTCGGCGCCGGGTCACGAGGAGGGCGAGTACGACGCGTTCCTTCCCGAGCAGGCCATCGATCTCGCCACCTCGCTGACGGCCTACACGGCCGGATCCGCGTGGGTGAACCACCTCGAGCACACCACCGGCACGATCGAGGCGGGCAAGTTCGCCGACCTCGTCGTCCTCGACCGCGACCCCTTCGCGCGCCCGGCCGAGGAGATCGGCGCGACGCGGGTGCTGCAGACCTTCGTCGAGGGCGACCGCGTGTACGCGGCGCCCGACGCCTAGCGCGGCATCCGTCCCTTCCGCCCCTCCCCGCCCGCCCCTCCCGCCCGCCCCTCCCCTCCCCTTCCGTTTGTGCGGGCGAATGTGCGCTGCGCCTTGTGGCCAGGCGCACATTCGCCCGCACAAACGGACGGGGGTCGCACAGGGCGTCCGGGCGACGGAAGGATTCGCGACACCGGGGGCTCCCACGTCGAGCGCCCGGCGGCCATGATCGAATCACCCGACCTGACAGGGAAGTGATATCCGTGGGCACGACCGTCTTCGAACGACAGCGGCCGGCAGCATCCGTCATCCGTCACGCGCTGGCGGACACCGCGCATTCGGTGTTCTGGCGCGACGACCTTCCGCCCGAGCTCCTGCCCGACCGGCCCCCGCTCGCCGGCGCGCACCGCGCCGACCTCGTGATCGTCGGCGCCGGCTACACCGGGCTGTGGACGGCGCTGCTCGCGAGCGAGCGGGACCCCGGCGCGCGGATCGTCGTCGTCGAGGCTCAGCGGGTCGGCTGGGCGGCATCGGGCCGCAACGGCGGATTCTGCGAGGCGAGCCTCACGCACGGCCACGAGAACGGCATGGCGCGCTGGCCAAAGGAGATGCCCACGCTCGATCGCCTCGGGCTCGCCAACCTCGACGCGATCGAGGCATCCGAGGCGCAGTACGGCATGGACTTCCACTTCGAGCGCACCGGCCAGTTCGCGCCGGCCGTCGAGCCGCACCAGGTCGAGTGGCTGCGGGAGTGGGCCGCCGAGGGCGAGGACGGCGTCGTCTATCTCGATCAGGCCGAGGCACAGGCATCCGTCAACTCGCCCACCTATCTCGCCGCCGTGTGGGAGAAGAACGCCTGCGGGATGCTGCACCCTGCCCGTCTCGCCGCGGAACTCGCCCGGGTGTGCGAGGAGCGCGGCGTCGAGATCTTCGAGCGCACGCACGTGACGGGACTCGAAACCCCCGGCCCGACCGGCGTATCCGTCGTGACGGATGCAGGTCGCGTCGACGCCGGCCGCGCCGTGCTCGCGACGAACGTGTTCCCGTCGCTCATCAAGCGCAACCGACTGATGACCGTGCCGGTGTACGACTACGTGCTCATGACCGAGCCGCTCACCGACGCGCAACTCGCCTCGATCGGCTGGGGCGACCGGCAGGGCATCGGCGACATGGCCAACCAGTTCCATTACTACCGGATCTCGAAGGACAACCGGATCCTCTTCGGCGGCTACGACGCGATCTACCACTACGGCCGCAAGGTGCGCCCCGAGTACGAGAACCGCCCCGAGACGTGGGAGACGCTGGCGAACCACTTCTTCACCACCTTCCCGCAGCTCGAGGGCCTGCGCTTCACGCATCAGTGGGCGGGCGCGATCGACACCTCGACGCAGTTCACCGCGTTCTTCGGCACCGCTCGCGACCGGCGCGTCGCGTACGCGGCCGGCTTCACGGGTCTCGGCGTCGGCTCGACGCGCTTCGCCGGCGATGTGATGCTCGACCTGCTCGACGGCGTCTCGAACGAGCGGACCGAGCTCGAGATGGTGCGCAAGCGGCCCCTCCCCTTCCCGCCCGAGCCGGCGGCGGCGATGGGCATCAACGCCACGCGCTGGTCGCTCGACCGCGCCGACCACAACCTCGGCAGGCGCAACCTGCTCCTCAAGACGCTCGACGCGCTCGGTCTGGGGTTCGACTCGTGAGCCCGCTCGCGCCGGGTGCGGGAACGGATGCCGCATCCCTCGACCTCGCGCTCGCCCCGGTGCCCGCCGAGCAGGTCGTTGTGGGCGCACCGCGGGCCGGCGCCGTCGAGCTCGGCGAGCTCGGCGGCGTCGAGATCGGCGTCTGGGAGCACACCCCCGGCGTCTCGACCGACGTCGAGGCGGACGAGGTCTTCGTCGTGCTGTCGGGCGCGGCCACCGTGTCGTTCGACGACTCGGCGCTGCCCGACCTCGAGCTGCGCGCGGGCTCGGTCGCGCGTCTCACCGCCGGCATGCGCACGACCTGGACCGTGCGCGAGACGCTGCGCAAGATCTATCTCGCGCCGTAGGCCCCGGGGCGAGCCCGCCGAGTCGCCAGAACACGCCGAAGCGGGTACCCGCCCGCCGGCGTGTCTTGGCGACTCGAGGCCGTAACGAGCGCGCGCGAGGTCAGCGGCCGGCGCTGCGGCGCACGAGCAGCGCGAGGTGCAGCGCGGTTTGCGTCTCGCCGTCGTCGAGGTCGGCCCCCAGCAGCTCCTCGATGAGCGCGATGCGCTGGTAGAACACCGAGCGCGAGAGGTGCGAAGCGGATGCCGCGGCCGTGCGATTGCCCGGATGCGCGAGCATCGCCTCGAGCACGTCGAGCAGGTCGCCCGCGCGCGTCAGATCGTGCACGATCAAGGGTGCCAGCATCCGCTCGCCGTGCTCCAGCACGCGGTGGTCGTCGCGCAGCGCCGTCACCAGCTGCACCAGCGGGCGGTTCTCGGCCCGGCGCAGGTGTGGTCCCTTGGCGCTTCGGCGGCGGCGTCCGCGCGCGAGGTCGACGGCGTCGTGGAGCGAGGCGAGGGCCGCGTCGAGTCCCTCGGCCGCACGGCCGACCGACACGGTGAAGCGGTCCGCGTCGGTGCCGGGCTCGACGAGCGAACCCGCGAAGGCGATCGCCGCCTCGTCGTCGAACACGGTGTCGGCGGGGAGCGAGAGGAGCATCGCCGTG
Organism: Microbacterium sp. SSM24; assembly: GCF_025989145.1. NCBI lineage: Bacteria > Bacillati > Actinomycetota > Actinomycetes > Micrococcales > Microbacteriaceae > Microbacterium > Microbacterium sp. SSM24. The sequence goes on from NZ_JAPDNQ010000001.1 coordinate 798,788, forward strand.
GCGGGAGCGACGACGCCGTCCGGCGCCGAGCCGGCGAGGGCCCGGCCGCGAAGGGCGCGGGCCGCGGCATCCGCTCGCTCCGCGGGCACCGCAGCGCCCGATGCCACGATGCCGTACAGCCGCGCGCCGCGCAGCGGGAGACCCGCCGCCTCGAGCCGGGCGGCGGCACCGCCCGCACCGGCGAACCGGCCGGCGAGGAGGCCGTCGACCAGGCGGCGACGTCCGACCCGTCCCCATTCGTCGGACTCGCCGTCCGCGAGGCGTCCGACCGCGAGCGCGATGGCGCCCTGTTCGAGCACGGCGGTGCGTCCCGCCGGATGGTCGGGCCCGGGAAGCGCGATCAGGTTGCCCCAGCGCACTCCGCGCGCTTCGACCGGCACGATCAGCCAGTCGTCGGCACCGGGCGCCGCCCCGCGCTCGCGCCGCTGCTCGGACCGGCGATGGGCGGACCGCGAGCGCAGCTCCCATTCGGTGAAGAGCTCCTCCTCGAGTGCGAGCGGCACTTCGGCGGCGACGACCTCGTGCCCGAGGTTCTCGAGGATCACGGGAGCGCCGAGCGTCTGCGCGAGTTGATGCACGATGAAGTCGGCGGGCGAGCCGCGCAGCACCAGCGCAGTGAAGCGCTCGCGCACCTCGTCGCGCGAACGCAGCGCGTCGCTCTGGCCCGTGATGATGCGCCCGTGCACGGCCTCGGTGATCGTGATGAACTTCAGCTCGCGGTGCAGGACGATCAGCGCCAGATTGCGCTCGCGCGCGGCCTCGACGACCACGGCGGGCACGTAGCGGTAGTGGGTGCCGAGCTCGAGGATCAGCCCCGAGAGGCCGGCGTCGTCGAGCTCGCCGATGAAGCGTCGCAGGTCGGCGGGATCGGCCGGCCACGACGATCCGGTCGAGAGCAGGAGCTCGCCGCCGTCGAGGAGGCGGGCCACTCCGGCGTTGTCGGAGACATGCAGCCAGCGCACCCGCGCGTCGAGCGCGTCGTCGCCGACGAGGACCTCGGGAACACCCTGGACGACCGCATCGAGCGAGATCACCTCCCGCACGGTGGGGAGGGTCTCGAGGGCGGATCCGGCGACCAGACGATCCGTCTGGATCGCTCGATCTTCGCGACGGTCGGGCACCGTGGCACCAACTTCTGCTCTGACAAACTGGGCGCACTCAGCCTAAACCATCCCCGGTCGATTTGTCCGGACGAGTCTCTGGGAGCACCCCATGATCCCGACGAACCGCGCGTCTCGGAGCCCCCGGTGACGGACGTCCTGGCGCGCCCGACCGCTGACGCCGGCGCAGACGGCCCCGGGCGCCCCCTCCCCGACCTCGAGTCCGATGCGCGCATCCGGGCGGACGACCGCGGTCACGTGTTCCACTCGTGGAGCGCACAGGCCGTCATCGATCCGCTGCCCGTGGCGGCCGGAGCAGGCTCGACGTTCTGGGATTACGCCGGGAACGCGTACCTCGATTTCAGCTCGCAGCTGGTCAACCTGAACCTCGGGCACCAGCATCCGGATCTCGTCGCCGCGATCCAGCGGCAGGCCGGACGCCTGGCGACCATCCAGCCGTCCATGGCCAACGACGTGCGCGGCGAGCTGGCACGGCGGATCGCCGCTGTCGCGGGCGACGGCTTCGAGAAGGTGTTCTTCACCAACGGCGGCGCCGATGCGAACGAGAACGCCGTGCGCATGGCGCGACTCGTGACCGGTCGCCGCAAGGTGCTCTCGATGTACCGCAGCTACCACGGCAGCACCGGGGCGGCCATCGCGCTCACCGGCGACCCGCGCCGATGGCCGAACGAGCCCGCCGACGGCTCGACGGCGAAGTTCTTCGGCCCCTACCCGTACCGCTCGGCGTTCCACTCCTCCTCGCCCGAAGAGGAGAGCCGGCGCGCGCTGGAGCACCTCGAGCAGACGATCGTCCTCGAGGGCGCGAGCACCATCGCCGCGATCGTGATCGAGACGATCGTCGGCACGAACGGCGTGCTCGTGCCTCCGCCCGGCTACCTCGCCGGTGTACGCGAGCTCTGCGATCGCTTCGGGATCGTCTACATCGCCGACGAGGTCATGGTCGGGTTCGGGCGCGTGGGCGAGTGGTTCGCGTTCCAGGCGTTCGACGTGCAACCCGACCTGATCACCTTCGCGAAGGGCGTCAACTCGGGGTACGTGCCGCTCGGCGGCGTCGTCATCTCCGACCGGATCGCGGCGCACTTCGACACCCTGCCGTTCCCCGGCGGACTCACCTACTCCGGGCATCCGCTGGCGTGCGCGGCCGGAGTCACGACCTTCGAGGTCTTCGAGCGCGACGGCATCCTCGAGCGCGTCCGCGACCTCGGCGCGCGCGTCGTCGAGCCACGCCTGCACGACATCGCGTCGCGGCATCCGTCCGTCGGAGACGTCCGCGGCAGGGGCCTGTTCTGGGCGATCGAGCTCGTGAGCGACCGCGAGACCCGCGAGCCGCTCGTGCCGTTCAATGCGAGCGGACCGGATGCCGCGCCCGTCGCCGCCGTCGCCGCCGCGTGCAAGCGCGACGGCGTGTGGCCCTTCACCCACTTCAACCGGGTGCATGTGGCACCGCCGCTCGTGATCGGCGAGGACGACCTGCTGCGCGGGCTCGACGTGATCGACCGCGCCCTTTCGCACGCCGACGCGTACGTCCGCTGAGCCCCGGCGACGTCCCGCCCACCGGGGGCAATCCGCCGAGTAGCCCGGCTCCGAACAAAAAGCAACCCCGTGCATCCGAGGCATCCGATGCGCGGGAATGAATAGAGAGCAACTGAGGTTATTCCTGTACTCAGCGCAATCAGGTGCTGCAGGAGGGGACTGTGGGTAAGAACTACGTCGACATCGAGAACGACCGCGGAGAGATGCTGCGCTACCGCAAGCACACCAACGGTCGCGGCCTGATCGCGCATGGCGCGAAGGTGCACCCCAGCGCCGTCGTCGAAGCCGGGGCGTACGTCGAGCCGGGCGTGCAGATCGCGGCCGGCGTTCACGTCGGCCGCGGGGCATGGGTGGAATCGGATGCCGTCATCGGCCCCGACGCCGACATCGCTCCGCACGCGCACATCGGACCGCGCGCCGCCATCGGCGCCGGAGCGAAGATCGGCGTGCGCACGCACGTCGGCAGCGAGGCGCGGGTGGCCGTGGGCTCCCTCATCGGCGACGACGAGACGATCGGCGACGGCGAGCGCGTCGCGACCGATCCGCGCGGACTCCGCCTGGCCGCCTAGTCACCCTGCCACCGCGCTAGGGTGGCGCGAATGAGGCGCGGGGTGTGGGCGGCGGCCGTGGTGCTCGGCGCCGCGGCCCTGATCGCCGTCGCCATCTGGGTCTCCCAGTCCATCGACGAACCCGGGGATGCCGCGCCCGGGCCCTCCGCGACAGCGGCGCCCGACGGTCCGGCCGCACCCGAGCGGCCAGCCGCCGCCTTCCCGCTCACGGTGCTGTACGTGTACGACGGCGACACGATCCAGGCGCGGATGCAGCAGCCCAACGACGTCGTCACAACGGCGAATCCGATCCGGATCCGGCTGATCGGCGTCGACACCCCCGAGGGGACTCCGACCACGGAGTGCTGGGCCGACGAGGCGCGCGCCCATCTCGCGCAGCTGCTCCCCGAGGGCTCGACCGTCTGGGCCGCGCCCGACCGCGACACCTGGGACGACTACGACCGCCGTCTGTTCAACCTCTGGACCGAGAACGGCGCCTTCGTGAACCTCGAGCTCGTCGCCGCCGGAGACGCCGAGGCGATCCGCGTGCGGCCCAACGTCGCGTTCTACGACCTGCTCGCGAGTGCGCAGGCCGAGGCCGAGGCATCCGGAGCCGGACGCTGGGGCGCGTGCGACTGAGCGCTACGCGAAGAGGAAGAGCACGAAGCCGATCAGCGGCAGGGTTCCCTGGGTCGCCGCAGCACGCAGGTACTTCGCCCCCGTCGTGATCAGCACGAGCGCGGCCGCGACCATCGAGCCGAGCGAGAACAGCACGAGCGCGAGTCCCGCCGCGCGCAGCGCGGAGTCCTCACCGCCCGCCAGGTAGAGCACCAGGCCGATCGCGGTGCCGATCGCGAGGAAGAGGTTGTAGAAGCCCTGGTTGTAGGCCATGGGCTTGGTGATGTCGGCCGCGGTCTGGTCGGGCAGGCCGAAGCGCTTCCAGATGCGGGGCTGCGACCACTGCACGCTCTCCATCACGAAGATGTAGACGTGGAGCAGCGCGGCGAGCGCGGCGAAGAGTGTGGCGAGGATCGCGACCATGAGCGAACGATAGCGCCCGGCTACGCTGAGGCCTATGACGAAGGGCGGCGGTTCGCACCCGCGAAAGGGCGGAAAGGGACGGGATGCCGCCTCCGGCCGTCCCGCGGGCAAGCGGCCCTCCCCCGGGAAGTCGCAGCCGAAGTCGCAGCCGAAGCGCACCCCGCGTCCGTCGCCCGCGCCGTCGCCCGAGCCCCCCGCCCCACCCGCCGAGCGCTTCGTGCTCGGTGCGATCCCCGGTGCGACGCCCGGCAAGTGGATCGACCTGTGGAACGAGCGGATGCCGCACACGGCCCTCGAGCTGATCCCGCTCGCCGTGCCCGATCAGCGCCGCGCTCTCCTCGAGGGCGAGGTCGACGCGGCGCTCGTGAGGCTGCCGCTGGACCGCGCCGACCTCCATGTCATCGCGCTGTACGACGAGGTGCCCGTCGTCGTGACGGCCGCGGACTCCGCTCTGACGGTGGCCGACGAACTCGATCTCGCCGATCTCGAGGGCGAGATCGTGATCGTGCCGGGGGACGACGTGCTCGGGCTCGAGGTTCCCGGCGCGGTCGCGCCGTCCTTCGCTCCCCCGGCCGACACGGCCGAGGCGATCGCGACCGTGGCGGCGGGCGTCGGCGCGGTGATCGTGCCGATGTCGCTGGCGCGCCTGCACCGCCGCAAGGATGCCGACTACCGGCCGCTGCGCGACGGCCCGATCTCGTCGGTCGCCCTGGCGTGGGTGGCCGACCGCACGACCCCCGAGGTGGAGGCGTTCGTCGGCATCGTCCGCGGCCGCACCTCGAACTCGTCGCGCTGATCGCATCTCGGGTGCTTCTGCCGGGCGCGGCCCGCTCTGGACAAGAAGGTCCGCACAGACGAAAGCGGGGGATGTCGCCGACCTGGGTCTCTGCGACATCCCCCGTGTTCCTGCCCTGAGAGCCGTGCGCCCCCCGACGCGTCCCCAAATCTCCGGCCCTCCGCTCCCAGTCGCCGTCGTCCCCAGAACTCCGGCGTGCGTGAGCAGTCCCGATGATCAAGAGCCGCTCCCCTGAGGGCTGATACATCGATGCGAAGAAAATTCTGCGTGACACCTCCGACATCGCATCGATGCCCGAAGTCGCCGCGTCAGAATCCGGCGCCGTGCACCTGGAACGGTGCGACGATGCCCGTGCGCTCGACGGCGTCGGCGAGTGCTTCGGACGGTGCGACGCCGAGGGCGAGCCCCTCGTGCATCGCGCCCAGCAGCTCGCATGCGACATCGTCGGCCACGATGACCGGCGCGGCGACGACGGAGCGCGTGCCGGCGTGCAGCCAGATGCGCGCCATCCCGATCGCCTCCTCGCCCCAGCGCACCGACGAGCGCCCGACCTCGCACGCGGACAGCACAACGGTGTCGGGCACCTGGCGCATGAGATCGATGTCGTAGCCGAACAGCGTGCCGTCCGCGAGCTCGAGACCTGAGAAGAACGGGTTGTCGACGGCGTGCCGGCCGTGTGCGGCGACGTGGAGCACGTCGACCGACGACGCCAGCGCGGTGACGCGGTCGACGGATGCCTCACCGACATCGAGCGTCGAGGCTCCCGCCCACACGGATGCCGCCGCCTCGACCTCTTCGCGGCCGCGGGCCACGCGCGGCCCGACCGCGAATCCCGCCGTCGCGTGCGCGAACGTCCCGCCGCGGCGCACCCGCATCCGCATCCACCGCGAAGCCGATACGGCGAGGGCGAACGGGTGCGACCGCATGCCGGGCAGCATCGCCCACGGGATGCCGCTCAAGACGCCGGGAGCGGTGATGACGATGCGCCGGCGGCCGGCCCGTGCGATCGGGGCGTCGAGCAGGGCGGCGGAGAGTTCCGCGAGCCGCGCGTCCAGCGAACGGCGCACGATGGGCGCCATCGGTCCGCTGCGGACGGATGCCGCCATGTCGAGGTCGGCGCGGAGCCCGGCCGGCGAGCGGTCGCGGTCCCAGCCCGGCAGCCGCACGACCTCGGCGGTCTCCGAGGTCACCACGAGCGCCACCAGCTCCGCGCGCGAGTAGACGTATGCGATGTGCGCCGCGTCCGCGGGGAGCGCGGCCTGCAGCGCGTCGAGGGTGGCGGGTCGCTCGAGCGCGGCGCCGCCCGTCGCCGACCACTGGCGTTCCCGCGCCCGCTCGCGCAGTGCGGCGGCACGCGGCTGCGCGAGCCACTCGTCGCTCAGGTCGTCGGCGCGGATCAGGCGGAGCTCCGACAGTTCGCCGGCGAGCTCGGGATCGGGCGGAGGCCGCAGCGGCACGACCTGCTGGCTCAGGTGACGTGCGCGCTCCGACCACTCGAAGACCACCGCCGGGTCGCCCGACTCCACGGCCGAGGCCAGGCCGGCGTAGATGAGTCCTGCCCCGTGCATCCCCACCGAGCTCTGCAGGTCGAGGCTTCCGAACGACCCCTGCCAATCCGCGAGGGTCGCGAGGCCGGATGCCGCGTGCCTGCGCACCAGCGCCGGGCGCCGCGCCGCGCGAGCCCGCGCCGCCCGCGCCTCGTGAGCGAGCAGCCGCACGTCGATCGAGGCGGACGCGGAGGGCCGGATGCGTCGCACCGCCGGCTCGCCGTGGTCGGCGAGCCAGAGCTCCAGCGCGAGCCGGAGGGCGGCGGCCTCGTTGCGGAAACGGTGGCGATCGAGCGCGGCCGCCGCGTCGGAGACCTCGTCCGTCGAAGGAGGGTCGGCAGCGGCATCCGCTCGCAGCAGCGCCCGGAGGCGCACGCCCTCGGCACGCACCAGCCAGGCGTCGTTGCCCAGGGCGCGGAAGCGGTCGGCAGCGGCGCCGGCCGCCACCGCAGCGCGATCCGGCGCGTGATGCAGCAGGGACCGGGCGAGGTTGAGCTCGGCCTGCGCGCTGTCCGACGGCATGTCGAGCTCCCCGAACGTGACCGCGACACGGCCGAGGATCGCCTCGGCCTCGGTCGTCAGCCCGGCATCGCGCAGGACCTCGGCGCGATCGAGATCTCCGACGGCGGCCCCGACCGCGGTGTCGCCGACGTTCGCCGCGGCGCTCACCATCGCCTGCAGCGCTCCGACGAGATCGCCCGAGAGCATCGCCACGTACCCGAGGTTGTGCCGCGCCTGCGCCTCGGCCACCGGCATCCCCGCGGCGGCGAACATCTCGGCCGCGCGACCCAGATCGTCCTCGGCGTCCTCGAGCCGGCGGTGCCGCATACGTACGAGACTGCGATTCACGCGGGTGTTGGCCTCGGCGACGGGATCGTCGGCGAGCGCCTCGATGGCGCGCGTGAGCCATCGCTCGGCATCGTCCAAGCGCCCCGCTTCCGTGGCGAGCGCTCCCAGCTGGCCGGCCAGGATCGCGACCGTGTGATCGGTCAGCCCGCCACCCGCGAGCGCCTCGCGGCAGATCCGCTCAGCCTCGGCCACGTGACCCGTGCGCGCCAGGACGTACGCGCGCGTCCCCGTGATGCGCGCCCGCAGATTGGCCTCCTCGGCCGCCGCAGCGGCGCGGTCGAGCACCTCGCCGGCCGCGTCGAACCGGCCGCGGTTGACGAGGTCCACGGCCTGCTGATGGAGATCATCCGCCGAGCCGGTCACTCCCCTATCTTGGCGGCTACGGCCTCGGCGTGAACTCCAGCTTCTTCGCAGCCTCCCGCAGCGCCTTCTTTCGCTCGTCCGGCGTCTTGAGCGATCCGTGCATCAGATCGGCCGCGATCGCCTGCGCGAGCCGCCCGGCGATGTACGGCGCCGCGAACGACGTGCCGCTCCAGATCGCGAAGCCGCCGCGCCAGTCGTCGGGGTCGAGGCTCTGCCGCGGCAGGGTCCCGGTGATCCCGGCCATGTCGCTGAGGTCGTCGCGCGTTCCGGCCTGGATACCGCCGACGAAGCCGGGCGACGTGCTGAACACCGCGACCCCGGGCGCGTATGTCCGCACCCAGTCGCCGACGTTGCTGAACAGTGCCACCGATCGGTCGTTGGGATTGAGCGCGCCGACCGACACGTGCGGCGCGGCGTCCACGAGCTCCTCCATGGCCGCCGGGGCGCCCGGGTAGGCCCAGAGCGCGGCGGGGAACGCAGGACGCTCGGTCGAGTCGTTCCCGGCGGAGCAGACGATCGCGCACCCCAGCGCGCGCGCCTCCTCGAGGAGAGCGCCCAGGGTGGCGTCGTAGTGCTCGTCGTCGGGGGTCTCGTGGTAGTACCCGAGAGAGATGTTCATCACGTCGATGGCCTTGCCCTGGGGGTGCTTCATCCACTCCACGAGCAGGCGCACCGCCTCGAGGAAGTCGCCCTCGAGCACCGTCCCCTGGCTGTTGGCGACGCGGACGGCGACGATCTCGGCGTCGGGGCACAGCTGGTGCACGACGCCCGCGACGAACGTGCCGTGACCGGCCGCCTCATCGAGGAAGCCGTCGAGCGGTCCCGCCTGATCGGGGTAGACCTCGGGGTTCGTGTCGGGATCGGTGAGTCCGATCGGACCCGCCGGCGACATCGGGTCGCGCATCACGACGGGGGCCTTGAGCCACGCGTGGTCGCCGCAGCCCGTGTCGAGCACGGCCACCACGGGGCGACGGCCCTTCACGTGGGCATCGGAGGTCCGAGCGGGACGGGGGCCGACGTACGTGACGATCTCACGGCCGCCGCTGCCGGGTTCGGCGTACGCGTCGGGCCCCGGAGCGTTCGTGCGTCCATACGGGTTCGTCCGACCGAACGGGTTCGTGCGACCGAACGGGTTGGTGCGACCGAACGGGTTCGTGCGGCCGTACGGTCCCAGCGAGAGCACGTGGTCCAGGCCCACGCCGCGCGGCAGCGTCGGACGGGCCGCCTTGAGCAGGCGCCACGCGTCGACCGGCGGCACGGGCTGATCGTCGGCGTCCTCCTTCGGATCCTGCAGGATGTCGGCACGGAACAGCGGCGGCACCCGGCCCGCCTCGCGATCGGCGCCTGCCCCGCGCTCCGCCTCGCCGAGATCGATGCGACCGCCGTGGAGCGGGCGCACGCGCACCGACCAGCCGAACTGACGCGCCGCGACGTTGAGCTCCCGCTCGACGCGGCCGAGCTCCTCGGCCGCGCTCACCAGCAGGTGCTTCGGGGCGTAGTCGGTCGGATAGGCCGTGATCCCGGGCTCGGGCTCGATCGACGGATCGAGACCCACGCCGAGCGGCTTGGTGGCCTCGTATCGGCTCTGCCATGTCTGGTTCGGCGGGCGCCGCGGGGGGTTGTCAGGCGTCTGGTCCGACATGCACTGCTCCTCTCAGGGCGGAGCCGCGCCCAGTCGCGGCATCCGTCGTCATCACACCTCGAACTGCGGCGTCTGGAAGTCGCGCAGCTCCCCGGTGGCATCCTTCACGACCAGGCGCAGTCGCGCGACCCCCGGCGTGACCTCTTCGAAGGCGAAGCGGCCGTGCTCACCGGGCTCGGCGGTCCACTCGCGGTCATCCTGCACCAGGCGGATCGCAAGGGCTGAGGCATCCACCCAGCCGTCGACGCGGCGTCCGCCGCCCTCGGTGCCCGACAGGTGCAGCAGCACGCTCGTGGTCCCGTCGCTGAACTGCAGCGTGGATGTCTCGGTCTCGCTGCGCACCGCACCCAGCGCCTCCTCCACGAGGGTCAGCAGCGCGTACTCGCGCGACAGATCCTCGACGGCGACGGCGGCGACCATCTGGTCGACCAGATCGGCGGGCATCGGATCGACGTCCTCCCACATCCGGCGCATGCGTGCGAAGAGGGCCGCGTCCGCGGCGAAGTCCTCAGTCTCCATCGTCGTCTCCTGACCATCCGTCGCCTTCGAGTACGGCGCGGAGCTTGGCGAGACAGCGCTGGCGGGTCGGCCCGATGGACCCGATGGGCATCGCCAGATCCTGGGCGATGCGCGCATAGTCGGGTCGTTCCTCGAACGCGACGATCCGCAGCAGGCGCTGGCATCGTTCGTTGAGCGTCGCCACCGATGTCCACAGGCGACGGGATTCGTCGTCTGTCGCGGCGGTCTGCTCGGCGGATTCGTGGACGGGCAGATGGGGTTCGAGAGACTCGGCCTCGGTCGCATCGGCTCTGCGGTGCTGCTTGCCGACGCGCCACGCCTCACGGCGCGCGCACATCGTCAGCCAGCCCGAGACCGCCTGCGGGTCGAGGATCGTCTCATGACGGCGCACCAGCGTCAGCCACGTCGTCTGCACGACGTCCTGAGCGAGCGCGGCATCGAGACCGTACGCCCGCACGACGTGCCACAGGGGCGGCGTCATGAGGCGCACGAGCTCGTCCATGGCGCGGCTCTCGCCTTCGCGCCACCGCACGAAAAGTGCGGCGGCACGCTCCCACCGCGCCGGCTCGACGGAGTCGGCGCGGGCGTCGGGGCGCGCACGCGTCATAGGGCCCATTGTGTCCACACCAGACAGGAGTGCGATAGTGCGGGACTGATACACGCCGTCATGAGGTTTTCGCAAGATCGCACGATCGGATGCCGCCGCCTAGAATTCACGGCATGACGACCGCTCCGCTGCTCTACGTGTGCGTGCGGCCGCAGCTCGGCGCCGCGGCCGCGGAGTACGAGTCGTTCCGCACCGCGATGCACCTCGACGACGACACCCTCGGCCACCACGATCTCGTGCGCCAGCCGCTCCCGGATGACGTCTTCGAGCGCTACAGCGGGTTCCTGATCGGCGGCAGCCCGTTCAACCTCGCCGATCCCGAGTCGACGAAGACCGAGGTGCAGCGCCGCCTCGAGGCGGACCTCGAGCGCATCGCAGCGCGGGCCGCGCAGGCCGACGGCCCGGCGGCGCTGTTCACCTGCTACGGCATCGGGGTCGTGACGCGGATGCTCGGAGGCGAGGTCAGCCGCGCCTACCCGGAGGACACCGGCCCGGTCTCCGTGGAGCTCACGCCGGCCGCGGCATCCGACCCGCTCTTCGGAGGGCTCGCCCACCGTTTCACCGCCCTGACCGCGCACAAGGAGGGCACGGCGACGGTCCCTGCCGGCGCGAAGCTCCTCGCGGTCAACGACGCGTGCCCCGTGCAGGCGTACCTGGTCGGCGACCGCCTGTACGCGACGCAGTTCCACCCCGAGCCGACGACGAAGGCGTTCACGGAGCGCATGGCGGTGTACCGCGACGACGGCTACTTCGAGGCGAGCGCCTACGAGGAGATCGCCGGACGCGTGCTGGCGGCATCCGTCACCGAGCCGGTGCGTCTGCTCCGCGCCTTCGCCCGCCGGTTCGGCGCGACGGCCTGATCAGACCTCGGCGTTGCGCACGTCGGCGGCCCGATGCAGCACCGTGCCGACCAGCGGCACCGCGATCACGATGACCGCGACGATGATCGCGGTCACGCCGATCGCCGTGCTCTCGGGCTCGAACGCGAGGCGGCCGACGCCGATCCACACCAGTCCCCAGGCCATCGCGAGACCCGGCGCGATGCGCCAGTGGCTCGCCCACGCGATCGCGACGCCGATGACCGCGACCACGATCAGCACCAGGATGCCCCACAGCGTCGCCGACTCGTCGGCATCGGCCGGCACGATGGTCGTCAGCCACGCGGTGGTGTTGGCGACCGTCGCAAGGGTCACCCAGCCCAGGTGCAGTCCCGTCACGCCGTCGATCAGCAGCGCGTCGATCCAGCCGCGTCCCGGCTGCACGACCGCGCGGCGGAACGTGACGCCCAGCAGCGCCAGGAGCAGGACGATCGCCAGCACCGTGAGGGGCAGCGTCGCGAATTGGGCCGTGACGAGCCAGAGCCCGTTCAGCACCATCGTGCCGGCGATGAGCCAGCCCAGCGCGCGCTGCCGCGTGCGTGAGCGCTGGCGCGGGAACGCCTGCCACACCGAGTAGGCGAAGAGCCCGACGTAGATGACCGACCAGATCGAGAACGCCGAGCGCGCCGGCGCGAGGTACGACCCGTCCGCGTCGAGCGCCCCGTTCTGCAGATCCTGCACGGCCGTGCCGCCGAACAGGCCGGTGCCTACCATCGCGGCGACGATCATGAAGCAGAAGGCGCTGATGACGACGATCTGGCGGAGGAGATCCTTGGCGGCCATTCCTCCACGCTAGGAACCGTCGGCTCCGGGTGCACCCGGTTGACACCCCGCGCGGGCGGGTATACCCCGCGCTCAGGCCCCGCCGGGAGGGTCGAGCAGCAGGCCGATGCGCTCGTCGAGGTACCGGTCGAGAGCGACGTAGCCGCCGGCCGCGCTCCAGCGCACGCTCGGCACCCCTTCGACGAGGGCGAGTGGACCGGATGCCTCACCCCGGTCGACGGCGTCAGGCTGCAGCATCCGCCACCCGATGTGCACCGTCGCGCCCTCGTCGAATCCGCCGCGGCGGGCGGCCGCCGCGAGCTCGGCCCGCGCGCGCTGCGCCACCGCCGTGTAGCCGCGACGCGCCTCGGTGCGGGCACGCACGATGTCGCCCGTCGCGAGCACGCCGTCGTCGGTGAGCAGCAGCACGCCGAGGTGCCAGGCGGTGCCGCGGGGAACGATGCGCGGCGCGCGGGCCAGGCCGAGGATGCGGCGAGGCTCGACGAGCTCGCCGAGCCCTTCGCGCGGGGCACCCGCCAAGCGGACGCGCGCCGTGCCGAGCAGGTCGGCGACGGTCATGCCGCGTCGTCCTCGACGGGGACGGCGGGACTCTTGCTGCGCTCACCCCGGATCGTCATGGCGATGAGCGGGAACAGCAGCACCGACAGCATGCCGGCGCCGACGAGCAGCGCCGCGGAAGCCGACGAGAGGATGCCCTCATCGACGCCGATCGCGGTGACCGCGACGATGATCGGCAGGCCGGTGGCCCCGAGGAAGGCGATCGAGAGGCGGTCGCGGCGCGTCGCGCCGGGTGGTGCCGCAAGGGTCGACGGCACCCCGCGCACGAGGAAGAGCACGACCAGCACGACCGGCAGCAGGAGGAAGAGCACGGGGTTCGCGAGGAGCGACGCCAGGTCGAACGTGACGCCGGTGTAGATGAAGAACACCGGCACGAGGAACCCGAACGCGACGGCCTCGACCTTGCTCTCGACCGCCTCGCGATCGGCCTCGGCCGCGTCGCGCATGATGAGCCGCCACACGATGCCGGCCGTGAACGCACCCAGCAGGATGTCGAGATCCAGCACGACGCTCAGCGCGATGAGTCCCGCCAGGATCACGAACACGACGCGGATCGCGAACTGGCCCGACGTGTGCAGCGTCGCGTTCACGAACCGGTGCATCGCGCCGCGCGGCATCCGGAAGGCGAGCCAGATGGCGAGACCGGCCACCACGCAGAACAGCACGAGAACGATCGTCTCGACCCCCGGCGACTTGCTCCCGAGGAACAGGGAGATCGCGATCAGCGGACCGAACTCCCCCACCGCGCCGATCGCGAACATCGTGCGGCCGAACGCCGTCTTCGACTCCCCCGCATCGCGCAGGATCGGCAGGATCGTTCCGAGAGCGGTCGAACACAGCGCGATGCCGATGATCACGGCCTCCTCGCCCGGCGCGATGAGCCACGCGAGGGCGATGCCGAGCGTGAGGCTGATCAGCCAGCCGCCGACGGAGCGTCGGCCGGTGCGGCCGCGGAACACGGTGAACTCGATCTCGGAACCGGCGACGAAGAACAGCATCGCCAGGCCGTACTCCGAGAGCGTGTCGATGAACGCGTCGGGCTGGGCCCAGCCGAGGACGCTCGGTCCGACAAGGATGCCGAGGACGAGCTCGAACACCACGATCGGCACCCGCACCCAGCGCCCGATCCCGCGAGCGAGCAGCGGCGCGAGCACCCCGAGGATCGGGATCAGCAGCAGGGTCGGCTCGAGGTCGTCCACGCACACACCCTAGCGAGCCGGCCGTCCTTCCGTTTGTGCGGGCGAATGCGCGCCTGCGGGCGATGCCAGGCGCACATTCGCCCGCACAAACGGAAGGGGCAAGGGGGTCAGGCGGGGTGGGGCTCGGCGACGGGCTCGGCGGGGGCGTCGAGCTGCTCGGGGTGGGGGGTGAGCTCGGCCGCCTCACGGTGGTGTCCGATCAGCGCCAGGATCACACCGCCGACGAGCCAGCACGCCAGCACGGTCCACTGCACGGCGGTCGCGGCATCCGGGAAGTACATGACCGACCGCAGCAGCGTCGCCGACGCGCCCGGCACGAAGAACTGGCCGATCGCGCCCCACGGTTCCGGCAGGAACTGCGGCGGCTGGGCGGCCGCGGCGATGGGGTTGGCGATGAGCATCGTGATGACCGCGCCCACCGCGATGCCGGGAGGACCCATCACAGCGGCGAGGCCGACGATGAGAGCGGATGTCGCGCTCACCCCGAGCGCGATCACGGTCGCGTTGAGCAGCCAGTCGCCCGTCAGCATCCCGAACCACGTCTGCATCACGAGCGTGATGAGCGCGCCGGCTGCGGCGCCGAAGACGACGAGCCCGACGAGACGGCGCACGACACCCTGCACCAGCAGGGTGAGCAGGATGCCCCCGATCATTCCGCCCAGCACGAGGGGGAAGACGGATGCCGCGAGCCCGGCGCCCGTGCTGTCGCCCTCGGCGAGCGGCACGACATCGGTGATCGTGACGGTGGGGATCTGCGGGGGTGCGCCCGCGGCGCCCTCGGGAAGCTGCGGCATCTGGCCGGCCTGGAGAGCCCCGACGATCGCGGTCAGCTGGTCGGTCAGCGCCGTCTTCGCGGCGGAGTCGATCTGCGACTGCAGCTGCGTCGCCACCCCGCGCAGCGCGGCGGCGGCGACGGGACTCGCGGCCGTCGCGACGAGCACCTCGGGCTGATCGCCCAGGAGGATCGCACCGTAGATCTGCCGCGTCTCGATGAGGTCCACGGCCTCGTCGCGCGAGTCGACGGCCTGCAGGGCGAAAGGCGCGGGGTCCTGCTCGGCGAGCTTGCCCTCCACCATCGACACCGCCTCGGCCGGCCCTGCGATGCCGACCGGCAGGTTCTGCGGCTGCGAGGTGGCCGCCGGCCACACGAACGCCATCACCACAACCGCGACGACGAGCGCGCCGATCACACCGAACAGGGCCGCGACGCTCCACGTGGTGCGGGGCGGGCGTCCCGCGATCGAGCTGTTCATGGCAGCTCCTTTCGAAAAGAGAATGGTTATTCTGTTTGCCAGAATAACAGAACCGGTATTCTCTTTCCATGCCCAAGGTGACGGAGGCCTACCGCGAGGCCCGGCGCGACGAGATCGCGCGAGCGGCTTTGCGATGCCTGGAGCGCAAGGGCGTCCACGACACCTCGATCGCCGACATCGTCGAGGAGTCAGGGCTGTCGACGGGCGCGATCTACTCGCACTTCACCAACAAGGCCGAGCTGGCCAAGTACATCGTCGGCCGCTACCTCATCGTGCGGATCGACGCGCTCGAGGCCGCAGGGCGCGCCGGTGTCGTTCAGCCCCCGCGGCAACTCCTCGCCGCGATGCTCGGCATCCTGACCGAGGACGGACTTCCCGCGCCCGTCATCGTCCAGTTCTGGGGCGAGGCGATGGCCGACCCCGAGATCCACGCCGCGATGACGAGTACGGCCGGCCGCCTGGGCGCCTCGCTCGCCGCCGCCGTCACCCCCTGGGTTCGCGAGAGGCTCGGAGACGAGGCATCCGACTCCGCCGTCGCTGAGCGCACCGCGCAGACGGCCCGCACCATCGCCTCACTCGCGCAGGGGTACATCGCCAACACGGCGGTGTTCGGTCCGCGCGACGTCACGG
Organism: Microbacterium sp. SSM24; assembly: GCF_025989145.1. Classification (NCBI taxonomy): domain Bacteria; kingdom Bacillati; phylum Actinomycetota; class Actinomycetes; order Micrococcales; family Microbacteriaceae; genus Microbacterium; species Microbacterium sp. SSM24. The sequence continues at coordinate 814,655 of NZ_JAPDNQ010000001.1, forward strand.
AGTACGTCGAGTCGGTCGTCGACGCACTCGGCGACTGAGGCTCAGGCCTCGATCGCGCGACGCGGTCCTGCCGGACGCAGCCGCGGCGGGCGTACGTGCGAGCCGCCGCGGATCTCGCCGTGCAGGCGCTCCATGCGGTCGTCGAGCTCAGCGGCCGTGTCGGCGGCATCCTTGAGACTGTCGAGCAGCTCGGCCGGGACGTTGGTGTCGTACTTGTAGTAGATCTTGTGCTCGAGGCTGGCCCAGAAGTCCATCGCGATCGTGCGGAACTGCACCTCGACGGGAACGTCCACACGCCCGCTCGAGAGGAACACCGGCACCGACACGATCGCGTGCAGGCTCTTGTATCCGTTCGGCTTCGGCTCGGCGATGTAGTCCTTCACGGCCAGCACTTCGATGTCGTCCTGCGCGGTCAGCAGGTCGAACAGCCGGTAGGCGTCGGCGACGAAACTGCACGTGACCCGCACCCCGGCGATGTCGGTGACGCTCTGGCGGATCGACGCGAAGTCCGGCTCGATCCCCTTGCGCTGCACCTTCTCGACGAGGCTGTCCGGCGACTTCACGCGGCTCGACACGTGCTCGATCGGGTTGTAGTCGTGAACGAGCTGGAACTCGTCGCGCAGGATCCCGAGCTTCGTCTCGACCTCCTGCATGCCGAATCGGTACTCCATCAGGAACCGCTCGAACTCGTCCCGCAGCTCCCGCAATTCGGCCGCCGAGACCGTGATCGCCATATCGTCCGGACTCGCTGCGTGCGCCGAGGGCGCCGTGTTCGCCATGCGCTCCACGCTAGGCATGGTGCCTACGAGAGTGCTGTGAACGGGGCCTCATTCCTTCAGCGCATCGAGCGCCCGCTGCGCATCGGCCGCGGCTGTGCGGGCTCGGGATGCCGCGTTCCGCCGCTCGTCCTCGATGGCGGCGAGTGCGGACTCGGCGGTGGCGCGGTCGCCCTCGAGCCGCTCGAGATCGCGGCGCAGATCGTCGATGCGCTCGGACACGTGATCGACGCGCTCCTGGAGCTTCTGGTGCTTCGCGTCGATTCGTGCGAGCTCGCGCTCGGCCTCGTTCGCGGCCCGTTCCGCCTCGCGCGCCGCCTTCTCGGCCGCCTTGCGCGCGCGGCGCTCCGCGAGGTCGTCGGGCGCGGGAGCGGCCGCGACGCCCGGCAGCGAGCCGCCGACGGCATCCGCGAGATCGGACGGCTCGAACGTGCCGGCCTCGATCGCCGTGACGAGGCGCGCCGTCATGACGGCGGCGGCGGCCGCGGCATCCATCACCGCGGCGTTGACCGTCTTCTCGACATCGTCTCGAGCCGCACCGCTGACCGCCACACCCGCGTCCTTCGCCAGGTCGACGGCCTGGGTCGCGAGGGCCGCGACGAGCTGGCGCCGCTGCCTGCCCAGGCGGGAGAGCTCGGCGGCATCGAGGTCGTCCTGCGCCTCGCGCAGCGCCGCCGACAGTTCGAGCGCGTCGGCGAGCTGCCCCTCGCGGGCGAGCAGGTTCACAGCCCACGCGGCCACGGTCGGCTTGCGCAGCGCCTTCACCTGCGCGGCGATCGATCGGTCGGCCATGCCCGCCTCGCGGTTGCGCGCGGCGGTGAACTCGGCGGGCGGGAGCGCATACAGCTCCGCCGCGATCGCGTCGAGATCGGAGCGGTCGGTCACACGCCCATCCTGTCCCACCGGTCGCGGTTGCGGCTGCCCGGTCGCATAACTCCTGCACTTCCGTGCGCGGGTGAGGCGTGTGGGCCGGAGTCGCGCGGCGAGAGCGCCCGGGACCTCGCGAAGTGCAGGAGTCATGCGCCGCGATCGCGATCCGGATGCCGCGGCCCGGCCGGCCTCAGCCCACCAGCACCGACGCCGCCTGGCGTGCGGCGCCGAGCGCGACGTACTCGCCCGGGGCCGGCACCTCGACGTCGAGACCCAGGACGAGCGGCGCGATCGCGCGCACCGCCTCGGACTGCGCGCCCCCGCCGATGAGCAGCGCCCTCTCGAGCGGAACCTCCAGTCCACGAAGCGCCTCGAGCCCGGCGGCGAGGCCCGAGAGCATGCCCTCGACCGCGGCGCGCGCGAGGTTCTCGCGCGTCGTCGAGGCCAGCGTCATGCCGGTGAGCGCGGCCGTCGCATCCGGAAGATTCGGCGTGCGCTCGCCCTCGAAGTACGGCACCAGCGCCAGTCCGTCCGCTCCGGGCTCGGCCGTCAGCGCGAGCCGTGAGAGCTCGGCGTGGTCGACCCCGAGGAGGCCGGCGACCGCGTCGAGCACGCGCGCGGCGTTGAGCGTCGCGACGAGCGGCAGGAACCGTCCCGTGCAGTCGGCGAACCCGGCGACGGTGCCGGTCGGGTCGATCGTGCGCTCGTCGCTCACCGCGAACACCGTGCCGCTCGTGCCGATGGAGACGACGACGTCGCCGGAGCCGGCGCCGAGCCCGAGGGCCGCACCGGCGTTGTCGCCGGCTCCGCCGCCGACGCGTCGGCCGTCGCCGTCGAGCACCCACTCGTGCGGGCCGAGGACGCGAGGGAGAACGGCGTCGCGACCGAGCGCCGCGATGAGGAGCTCTCGGTCGTAGCCGCCGGTCGCGGGGTCCCAGTATCCGGTGCCCGAGGCATCCGACCGGTCCGTCACGAGCTCGTCGAGCACGGGACCTCTCGGCGACTGATCTGCCGGCCCGAAGCCGCGCAGGCGCCACGTGAGCCAGTCGTGCGGCAGAGCGACGGCCGCGACGCGCGCGGCGTTCTCGGGCTCGGCATCCCGCAGCCAGCGCAGTTTCGTGATGGTGAAGGAGGCGACCGGCACCAGGCCGGTGCGCTGAGCCAGCGCGTCTGCTCCGAACTCGGCGATCAGGTCGGCCGCGGCGCCGGCCGAGCGAGTGTCGTTCCACAGCAGGGCGTCGCGGATGACCCGGCCCTCGGCGTCGAGCACGACCATGCCGTGCTGCTGTCCGCCGATGGCCCACGCCTCGACGTCAGCGAGCCCGCCTGCCGCGTCGACGGCAGCCCGCAGGGCGCTCCACCACGCCTCGGGGTCGACCGAGGATCCGGCCGGGTGCGACGCCCGCCCCTCTCGTGCGACGGCGCCGGAGGCGGCATCCGTCACGACGACCTTGCACGACTGCGTCGACGAATCGACTCCCATGACGAGGCTCATGTGCGCTCCTTCACGCGATAGATCAGACCGAGTCGCCAAGACACGCCGGCCGCGTGCGCGAGCAACGACGTGTCTTGGCGACTCGATGCGGGTCAGCGAGCGCCGAGCAGGTGCTCGGTCGCGAGCTGCTGCAGCCGCACGAAGCCGCCGCCCTTGCCGCCGAGGTACACGTCGGTGTCGAAGTCCTCGTAGGCCGAGCGGTCGGCGAGGAAGTCGTCGTACGACTCGCCCGGGTTCAGCGTCGGGGTGGAGAGCTCGTCGACCTTCGCGGCGGCGAGCGCCTCCTGCACCTCGGGGTCGGCGCGGAATGCCGCGGCACGCTCCTTGAGCAGCAGGTAGGTGCGCATGTTCGCGGCGGCCGACTCCCACACGCCCACCTCGTCCTCGGTGCGCGAGGGCTTGTAGTCGAAGTGGCGCGGTCCGTCGTACGCCGGCACGCCCCCGGGCCCGCCGTTCTCGAGCAGGTCGACGAGCGCGAACGCGTTGTGCAGGTCGCCGTGACCGAACACGAGGTCCTGGTCGTACTTGATCCCGCGCTGGCCGTTGAGGTCGATGTGGAAGAGCTTGCCGTGGAACAGCGCCTGCGCGATGCCGGCGGCGAAGTTGAGTCCGGCCATCTGCTCGTGGCCGACCTCCGGGTTGAGGCCGACGAGCTCAGGACGCTCGAGCGAGTCGATGAAGGCGATCGCGTGGCCGAGCGTCGGCAGCAGGATGTCGCCGCGGGGCTCGTTGGGCTTCGGCTCGATCGCGAAGCGGATGTCGTAGCCCTTGTCGGTGACGTAGTCGCCGAGCAGGTTCACGGCCTCGCGGTAGCGCTCGAGCGCCTGGCGGATGTCCTTGGCCGAGTCGTACTCGGCGCCCTCGCGCCCGCCCCACATGACGAAGGTCTTCGCGCCGAGCTCGGCGCCGAGGTCGAGCTGGCGGAAGACCTTGCGCAGCGCGAAACGGCGCACGTCGCGGTCGTTCGCGGTGAAGCCGCCGTCCTTGAACACGGGCGCCGAGAAGAGGTTGGTGGTGACCATCGGCACGATCAGGCCGGTGTCGGCGAGTGCGCCCTTGAGGCGGTCGATCTGGTTCTGACGCTCGGCCTCGGTCGATCCGAAGGCGAACAGGTCGTCGTCGTGGAACGTGAGGCCGTAGGCGCCGAGCTCGGCGAGCTTCTCCACGACGTGGACGACGTCGAGGGCGTGGCGGGTGGGGCCTCCGAACGGGTCGGTGCCGTTGTAGCCGACAGTCCAGAGACCGAACGAGAACTTGTCGTCGCGAGTGGGGGTGGGCATGACGCTCCTGGGTTCGACGGTGAACAAAATGTTGTTGAAGACAACCTATACGAGATCGGATGCCGCGTCCAGCGTCGGTCGTGCGGTCGACCGGTGGCGAGAGATCCTGTCGCGCGTCCGATACTTTCGAGCGTTAGCATCGACCCATGTCGGACACTCCTCGCGTCACGCTGGCCGAGATCGCCGCCGAAGCCGGCGTCTCCCTCGCGACGATGTCGAAGGTGCTCAACGGTCGCACCGACGTCGCCCCCGCCACGCGCGCCCGGCTCGAGGAGCATCTCAACCGCCACGGCTATCGGCGCCGCACCGCCGCCCAGCGCAGCGAGGTCGTCGAGCTGGTCTTCCACGAGCTCGAGGCGAGCTGGTCCATGGAGGTCATCGAGGGCGTGGAGGAGGTCGCGCACGCGGCGGGCCTCTCCGTCGTGCTGACGGTGAGCGGCGACCGGCACGCGCCGTCGTCCGACTGGATCGACGGCGTCCTCCGCCGCCGTCCCGTGGGCGTCGTCCTCGTGTTCTCCGACCTCGAAGCCGGATACCGCGAGAAGCTGCGGTCACGCGGCATCCCGTTCGTGATCGTCGACCCGGCGGGCGACCCGTCGCCCGACGTGCCCTCGGTGGGATCGGCGAACTGGTCGGGCGGCCTCATGGCGACACGCCACCTCATCGAGCTCGGCCATCGCCGCATCGCCGCGATCACCGGCCCCGAGGACATGATGTGCTCGCTCGCCCGCGTCGACGGCTACCGCTCCGCGATGAACGCGGCCGGGCTCCCCATCGACCCCGGGCTGATCCGGTTCGGCGATTTCCATCCGGGCGGCGGCGAGCGCCACGCGCGGGAGCTGCTGGAACTGGCGGACCCCCCGACGGCGTTCTTCGCGGGCAGCGACCTGCAGGCGCTCGGCGTGATCGCGGCGGGATCGGCCGCAGGACTCAGCGTGCCGGACGACCTCTCGGTCGTCGGTTACGACGACATCGCGCTCGCGCGGTGGATGAGCCCGCAGCTGACCACCGTGCACCAGCCGCTGCGCCGCATGGGCGAGGAGGCGACGCGACTCGCGCTGCGCCTCGCCGACGGCGCGACGGTCGACACCCTCCGGATGGATCTCGCGACGCACCTGGTCGTGCGCGGCAGCACGGCGCCCTTCGCGCCCTGAGCCCCGGTCGCGGCCGTGCCGCGTCACACGAATGGCGGGTCAGGCGGCGCCGGACCGACCATTCGTGAGACACGCTCCGCCCGCACCGGCGTGTCTTGGCGACTCGAGTCAGTGGTCGGGCGTCACCTCGACCGCCGCGTGCAGGGCGCGGGTGTGGTCGACGTATCGCGGGGCGCCGGTGATCCGGACCGACCGGGTCGCGACGATCTCTCCGCTGGACCGGCCGAACCCGAGCACGATCTCGCCCGGCTCGACCACCCGTCGCCCGTCCTGGCCGGTGAACGCCGCAAGGTCGGCCGGAACCTCGAACGACACCCGGACCCGCTCCCCCGCCGCCAGCGGCACGCGCGTGTAGCCGATGAGGCGCTGCACGGGCCGCACGGTCGACGCGACGGGGTCGTGCAGGTAGAGCTGCACCACCTCGACCCCGGCGCGATCGCCCGCGTTGCCGACGTGGATCGACACCGCGACCGATCCGTCCGGCGCCATCGACGACGCCGAGGATGCGGCATCCGACCACACTGCCGGCGCGTAGCCGAGACCGTGGCCGAACGGGAACGCCGGGGAGGGATCGATGCTCGACACCTCGGTGCGGCGCGCGAGCGTCGCCGCGAGGTACGTCGACGGCTGCGCGCCGGGGTCGCGCGGGATGCTGACGGGGAGCCGCCCGCTGGGATTCACCCGCCCGCTCAGCACACCCGCGATCGCGCCGGTTCCCTCTTCGCCCGCGAAGAACGTCTGCACGATCGCCGCGGCGCGCTCGGGCGCGTCGCCGAGGGCGTACGGACGCCCGGCGAGCAGCGTCACGACGGTCGGCACCCCGGTGGCGAGGATCTCGTCCAGCAGCCGCTGCTGCGCACCCGGGAGCGTGAGGTCGGCGACGTCGCAGCCTTCGCCGCTCGTGCCCCGCCCGAAGAGCCCGGCTCGATCGCCGAGCGCGAGGACGACGAGGTCGGCTTCGGATGCCGCGTCCCGCGCAGCCGCGAAGCCGTCGGTCTCGCCGCCGTCGATCGAGGTGCCCGCCGCCCAGACGATCTCGGCGTGCGGGAACTCCGCGGCGACGGCCTCCCGCAGCGTCGGAAGGTCGATCCCGACGGGGAGTTCCGGATGCCGCACCCCGACGTGGGCGGGGAACGAGTAGCAGCCCAGCACGGCGAAGGGATCGACCGCGGTCGGGCCGATCACCGCGATCCGCGCGGCGTGCGCGATCGGGAGCAGCCCGTCGTTCTTCACGAGGACGACGGCCTCCTCCGCGATGCGCCGGGCCAGCGCGCGGTTGGCCGGAGGATCGAGATCGACGAGCCCGCGGACGTCGTCGGCGGCGGCATCCGGGACCGCGGCGAGGGCCTCCGGGACCGGCGTCCACGACGGGTCGAGCATTCCGAGCGCCGCCTTCTGGAGCAGGACCCGCCGGAGGGCCCGATCGACCAGGGCCGGGTCGACGCGGCCGTCCTCGACCGCCGCGACGAGGTCGGGCCCGAAGGTCTTCACGGTCGGGAGCTCGACGTCGATGCCCGCCGCGAGGGCGGCGGCGGCGGCATCCGTCCACCCCTCGCTGTGCCCGTGCAGCTGCGACAGGAAGGCGATCGAGAAGTAGTCGGCGACGACGGTGCCGTCGAAGCCCCAGGTGTCGCGCAGAAGTCCCGTGAGCAGCGAGGCGTCCGCGGCGGTGGGCACCCCGTCGAGATCGGTGTACGAGTTCATCACCGAGCGCACGCCGCTCTCGCGCAGCGCCATCTCGAAGGGCGGGAGCAGCACGTCCGCCAGCTCGCGGGGTCCGACCGACACGGGCGCCAGGTTCCGTCCCGCTCGCGACGCCGAATAGCCGACGAAATGCTTGAGCGTCGCGATCACGCCGGCCCGCTCGATCCCCTGGATGTACGCGGTCGCGACCGTGCCGACGAGGTACGGATCCTCGCCGATCGTCTCCTCGACGCGCCCCCAGCGGGCGTCGCGCACGACATCGAGCACCGGCGCGAGGCCCTGGTGCACGCCGACCGAGCGCAGGTCGGCGCCGATTCTCGCACCGAGTTCGCGCACGAGATCGGGGTCGAAGGTCGCGCCCCAGCTCAGGGGGACGGGGTACGCCGTCGCGCCCCACGTCGCGAAGCCCGCGAGGCACTCCTCGTGGGCGACCGCGGGGATCCCGAACCGGTTCGCCGCCATGATGCGCTGCTGCGCGCGCATGAGCGACAGCGCCCCCACGGCGGGGTCCACCGGCGCCGTGCCGAACGGACGCGTGAGCTGGCCGAGGCCCGCGGGAAGGATCGCTTCGAGATCGATGTCGTCCGACAGGTCGTGCTGGTGCGGAGCGACGTCTTCGCCGTCGTCGGATGCCCCGACCCACACCCCGTAGAGCTGCGCGATCTTCTCGGCGACGGTCATCGCACCGATGAGCGCATCGACGCGCTCCGCGAGGGGGCGCGCGGTGTCGCGCCACGCGGCATCGACCTGGACGTCGTTCAGCGTCATCCCTTCACCGCCCCGGTGAGGCCGCCGACGATCTGCTTCTGCATCGCGAGGAAGAAGATCAGCGCGGGGATCATCGCGAGCGACGTGTAGGCGAGCACGGCTCCGGTGTCCTGCGAGTACTGCGACGAGAACTGGGTCACGCCGAGCGGCAGCGGCCAGAGCTCCTGCGGGAGCGTGCCGGTGCTGATCACGAGGAGGGGCAGCAGGTAGCCGTTCCAGCTGCCGACGAACGCCAGGATGCCGACGGTCACGAGACCGGGCCGCGACAGCGGCAGCAGGATGCGCCAGAAGAAGCCGAGACGCGTTGCGCCGTCGATGACGGCGGCCTCCTCGAGCTCGTCCGGGATCGCGCGCAGGAAGGGCACGAGGATGATGATCGTCGTCGGCAGCGCGAAGGCGATCCCCGGGATGATCACGCCGAGATAGGTGCCGTGAAGGCCCATCGTGCGCAGCAGCAGCGTGAGCGGCAGGGCGGCCACCGTCAGCGGGAACATCAGTCCCGCCGCGAACAGCGTGTAGAGGCCCTCGCGCCCGCGGAACGAGTATCGGGCGAGGACGAACGCCGCCATGATCCCCGCGATGACGACGCCGGCCGTCGTGGCGAAGGCGAGGACGCCGCTCGCGAACACGTTGCCCCAGAACCGCGGCGCCGACAGCACGGTGAGCCAGTTCTGCATCGTCCATGGATCGGGCATCCCCGCCGGGTGCGCGTTGAGGTCGGCCGTGGTGCGGAAGCCCCCGATGAAGACGTAGAGCACCGGCCCGACGGCGACGGCGGCGATGACGAGGGCGATCAGGTAGACGAACGGCTGACCCCAGTCGAAGCGGCGGCCGGCGGGCTCGGCCGCGCGCGGCATCCCGGTGACGAGAGTGGTGGTGGCGGTCATGGTCAGCGGACTCCGCTCGTGAGGGCTCCGCGCAGGTCGCGGCGCAGGGCGAGGCGCTGGTAGACGAGGGCGACGACGAGCGAGATGACGAAGAGGATCACGGCGATGGCGCTGCCGTAGCCGGGCTGACCGGCGAACTGCCCCTGCTGCACCATGTAGGTCGCCATCGTCTCGGTCGCCATTCCGCGGACCGTGGGGGCGACGGTGACCCAGACCATGTCGAAGACCTGCAGCGAGCCGATGATCGACAGGAAGGCCCAGATGCGGATGGTCGGGGCGAGCAGCGGGATCGTGATGTGCCGCTGGATCTGCCACCACGAGGCGCCGTCGAGCTGCGCCGCCTCGGAGAGCTCGTCGGGCACGCCCTGGAGTCCCGCGAGGAACAGCAGGATCGCGAAGCCGATGTACTTCCACGTGAGGATGAAGAAGATCGTCCACAGCGCGATGCCGGGATCGGCGAGCCAGTTGCGGGTGAGCGCTCCGAGACCCACGGCCTCCAGGATCGCGTTGACCGCGCCGTTGGGCTGGAGGAGGAGCTTCCAGGACAGTCCGGCGATGACTTCGGCGAGCACGTAGGGCACGAAGATCAGCAGGCGGAGGGTCGCGCGGCCGCGCAGAGGCCGGTTGAGCAGCAGGGCGATCCCGATCGCGATCGGCCCCTGCACGAGCAGCGACATGATCAGGATGAAGAAGTTGTTCCCGATCGCCTTGAGGAATTCGGGGGTCGTCAGAGCGCGGACGTAGTTGTCGAACCCGACGAACCGCTCCGGATCGGCGAGGTCGTCCCATTGGAACGCCGGCGGCAGGTTGTAGAAGCTGTAGACCGCCGCGAGGATCACGGGCAGGATCACGAAGCCGAGGAACAGGATGAGGGCCGGGGCGACGAGGATCAGGATCTCGAGGCGCTTGCGGCCTTCGCGCCGAGGGGTCCGGCGCCGGGAGGGTGAGGGACCCGGGCCCGCGGAGACCGCGGGCCCGGGGGTGAGAAGAGCCGTCATCGTCAGAGCGTCGCCGCAGCGTCTTCCATCTTGGTGACGACGTCCTCGGGGGTTCCGGCTCCGCCGAAGAGGTTGACGATTCCCTCGTTCATCGCGTTGCCGACCGTCGTGCCGTAGGCCGTGTCCAGCCACAGCTGGACGAACGACGAGGCGGCGAGACCTTCGGCGACCATCTTGAGGTTGGGGTCCTCGAGGGATGCCTGGGCCTCGGCCACGGTCGGAATGCCCGCGCCGCTCGCGGCGAACTTCGCCTGCACCTCGGGGCTCATGATGTAGGCGAGCAGTTCGGCGCACTCCGGCGGTGCCTCAGCGGAGCATCCGAATCCGTCGCCGCCGCCGAGAGCAGCGGTCGGGTCGCCCGCGGAGCCCTCGATGCCGGGGAACGGGAACCAGCCGAGGAAGGCGGGGATCTCCTGGTCGGGCGTGAGTCCGCCGATGACCCCGGCGTTCCAGTGGCCCATGAGCTCCATGGCGGCCTGGCCGTTCGCGACCAGACCGGCCGAGCTGCCGGCCCCGGTCTGGGCGGGCGTTCCGAGGAAGCCCTCCTGGAACGGGTCGATGCCGAGGAAGTCCTCGAGCTGCTCGCCGGCCTCGACGAAGCACTCGTCCGAGAAGTCGAACTCCGTCTCGGCGGCCTGCAGCGTCTCGGGCGAGCACGTGTGCAGCGCGAACTGGTACCACCAGTGCGCGGCTGGCCACTTGTCGCCGGCGCCCACGGCGATGGGGGTGATGCCGGCCTCGCGCAGGTCCCCGACCACGTCGATCAGCTCGTCGAGGGTCGTGGGGACCTCGACGCCGGCCTGCTCGAACAGCTCGGTGTTGTACCAGAAGCCCTCGATGCCGAACGTGAACGGGATGCCGTAGGTCTCACCGCCGACCTGCCACGGGTTGACCGTCGCGCCGACCGACGCCACGGTGTCGCCGATCACGTCGTCGAGCGGCATGAGGTAGCCGTTCTCGACCTGGTCGCGCAGCTCGCCTCCCGGCCACACCTGGAAGAGGTCGGGCGGGTCTCCGGCGGCGAGGGCGTTGGGGATGAGCGTGCGCTGCAGCTCCTCGTTCTGGTAGCCGGTCTGCTCGACGGTCACGCCGGGATTCGCAGCCTCGAACTCGGCTGCCACCTCCTCCCACACGGCGGGCATCGGGCCGGAGGTGGCGTTGTGCCACCACGTGATCGTGACGTCTTCGCCGTCTTCCCCGCCGTCGCCGCCGTCGCCGGAACCGGCGCAGCCGCTGAGGGCGCCGATGGCGAGACCGGCCGCGGCGAGACCTGCCGCGAGCCGCATCCTGCTGCGTGTGTTCATCTTCGAACCTCTCGAAAGTTTCGACGTCTGCGTCGAAAGTGATGTGGACGGTGCCAGAGTACGTCCACGGGGATTTGGAGTCAAGAGCAACAAATACCGGGCGGGTGCGCGCTCGCCCGTACAGTGAGGGACGTGACCGATCCGTCCCCCGCCGAAGGCGTCCGCCAGCGCAACCTCGCGAGGCTGCTGCGGCTCGTCCACCTCGAGGGACCCCTGTCCCGCGCGACGCTGACCGAAACGACGGGCCTCAATCGCTCGACGATCGCCGACCTCGTGGCCGAGCTCGTGCGCGCCGGGCTGGTCGAGGAGCGCGCACCCGACCCGTCTCGCCGTGTCGGCCGCCCCTCCCCGGTCGTGGCGATCGCGTCCCGCGTCGTCGCGGTCGCCGCGCACCCCGAGGTCGACGCCCTCACGATCGCGGCGGTCGGTCTCGACCGCGAGATCGTGCGACGCGAGCGGATCGACCTCGATCACGTGCTCACGCCCGAGGAGACCGCCGCACTCGTGGCGCAGAAGATCGCCGAGTGGCGCGCCGGGCCGCTCGGCGACGCGCACATCGTCTCGGTCGGGCTCGCCGTGCCCGGACTCGTCCGCACCGCGGACGGGCTCGTGCGCAACGCTCCACACCTTCTCTGGACCGACTCCCCCGTGCGCGACCTCGTCAGCGCAGCGACGGGCCTGCCGACGGTCGTCGGCAACGACGCGACCCTCGGCGCCCTCGCCGAGCACCTCTACGGGGCGGCGCGGGGCATCGACCACGTCGTCTACCTCAACGGCGGCGCGAGCGGCATCGGCGGCGGGCTGATCGTGCACGGGATGCCGGTGGCCGGCGCCGGCGGCTACGCCGGCGAGTTCGGGCAGAACCGCCCGGGCATCGCCGCCGAGACCGACCGCCGCGCCCGCGGCGGCGTGCTCGAGGATGAAGTCAGCCGCACGCTGCTCCTCGACGCCGTCGGGCTCACGGCCGCCGACGAGCCCACGCTCGCCGAGGCGCTCGCGGCCTCGGCGGATCCCGCCGTCGCCGCCGAGGTCGCCCGGCAGCGCGGCATCCTGTCCACCGCCCTCGCCAACGCGGTCAACGTGCTCAACCCCTCCGTCGTCGTGCTGGGAGGTTTTCTGGCCACCATCGCCGCCCCCGACCTCGACGGGCTCATCGCCGCGGTCGGCGCCCAGGCGATGCCCGCGAACATGGAGGGGCTCGGCATCCGCGTCGCCTCCCTCGCCGAGGATCGCCTGCTCATCGGGGCGGTCGAGGCCGCGTTCGAGCCCCTGCTCGCCGACCCGACCGGCGCCGCCTGAGCGGTACACCCGTCTCCGCGCACCCGCGTATGCTGCGGCCCGTCGGGTCCGTTTGTGCGGGCGAAATGCCGCGCCGCCGGCCCGTGAGGCGGCCACACGCCCGCACAAACGGAACCGGCGCCTGAGCGGTACACCCGTCTCCGCGCACGGTCAACCGGGGGGACGGATGCCGCGCCCCCGCGCATGCTGAGGGCTGGAGGTCCTTCATCATGAGCGATCCGAACCCCTTCCCGTCCGAGCCGCTGGCACCGCACCCTGACGAGCCGCTCGCGCCCCACCCCGTCGAGCCGACGTTCCCGTCGCCACCCGAGCCGACGGTGCCCACCGCCGCCTGAAGCCGCCCGTCGGCCCCCGCCGGGTCCGTTTGTGCGGGCGAAATGCCGCGCCGCCGGCCCGTGAGGCGGCCATACGCCCGCACAAACGGACGTGACCCCTCCGGGCGGACGGTCCGCCGCATCCGGCACACGAACCGGACGAACCGTCATGGCCGCGGTGCGGGCACGCGGGTATCGTCGGGGAAAAGCCCGACGGAAGGCCCACCATGTCGACCACGACCGAACGCCAAGCCCGCACCGAGGCGGAACTGCAGCAGATGGCCAAGGACCATCTGTGGATGCACTTCGCTCGCCAGTCGGTGATGACCGACGGCCCCGGCGTCCCCATCATCGTCAAGGGCGAGGGTCACCACATCTGGGACTCGAAGGGCAAGAAGTACATCGACGGCCTCGCGGGTCTGTTCGTGGTCGCGGCCGGGCACGGCCGCAAGCGCCTCGCCGACGTCGCCGCCAAGCAGGCCGAGCAGCTCGCGTTCTTCCCGATCTGGTCGTACGCGCATCCGGCCGCGATCGAGCTCGCCGACCGCATCGCCTCGTACGCCCCCGGCGACCTCAACAAGGTGTTCTTCTCGACCGGCGGCGGCGAAGCCGTCGAGACCGCGTTCAAGCTCGCCAAGTACTACTGGAAGCTCAAGGGCCAGCCCACCAAGCACAAGGTCATCTCGCGGTCGGTGGCTTACCACGGCACGCCGTCCGGAGCCCTCGCGATCACCGGCATCCCGGCGATGAAGTCGATGTTCGAGCCCCTGACGCCCGGCGGCTTCCGCGTGCCGAACACGAACTTCTACCGCGCCGAGGACATGGGCGCGCCCACGGGCAGCCTCGAGGAGTTCGGCGTCTGGGCGGCGGACCGCATCGAGGAGATGATCCAGTTCGAAGGCCCCGACACGGTGGCCGCGGTGTTCCTCGAGCCGGTGCAGAACTCGGGCGGATGCTTCCCCCCGCCCCCCGGCTACTTCCAGCGCGTGCGCGAGATCTGCGACAAGTACGACGTGCTGCTCGTCTCGGACGAGGTCATCTGCGCGTTCGGGCGCATCGGCCACATGTTCGCGTGCGACGCCTACGGGTACCAGCCCGACATGATCACGTTCGCCAAGGCAGTCACCAGCGGCTACTCGCCCCTGGGCGGCACCGTCATCAGCGACCGCATCTACGAGCCGTTCGCCCACGGCGACCGCGCGTTCTACCACGGCTACACGTTCGGCGGGCACCCGGTCTCGAGCGCGGTCGCCCTCGAGAACCTCGACATCTTCGAGGAGGAGGGCCTCCTCGAGCGGGTGCGCGAGAACTCGCCGGTGTTCCGCTCGACGCTCGAGCAGCTGAAGGATCTGCCCATCGTCGGCGATGTGCGCGGCGACGGTTACTTCTTCGGCATCGAGCTCGTGAAGGACAAGACCACGAAGGAGACGTTCGACGACGACGAGTCCGAGCGCCTGCTGCGCGGGTTCCTGTCGAAGGCGCTCTTCGACGCCGGACTGTACTGCCGTGCCGACGACCGCGGCGACCCCGTCATCCAGCTCGCGCCGCCGCTGACCATCGGCCCGAGCGAGTTCACCGAGATCGAGCAGATCCTGCGCTCGGTCCTGACCGAGGCGTGGACCCGGCTCTGAGTCATCCCGTGACGCCCGGTGGGAATGCCCGCCGGGCGTCGCGGCGTTGTGCCCCGGCATGACCACAGTCGGAATCATCGGAGCAGGACACATCGGATCGACCCTCGCACGGGGCCTCGTCGATCGCGGCTACACGGTCGTGATCAGCAACTCGCGCGGACCGGAGACGCTCACGGCCCTCGTCGACGACCTGGGCGCGAACGCCTCGGCGGCGACGGTGACGGATGCCGCGGCAGCCGGCGACGTCGTCATCGTGACGGTGCCGCTCAAGGCGTACCAGGACATCCCGGTCGAGCCCCTCGCCGGGAAGATCGTGCTCGACACCAACAACTACTACTGGGAGCGCGACGGCCGGATCGCGGTCCTCGACGACAAGCAGGCCACGACCACGGGTCTCCTGCAGGACCACCTGCCCGGCGCGAAGGTCGCCAAGGCCTTCAACCACATCACGTCGAGCGACATCCTCACGACGGGCTCCACGGCGGGCACCCCCGACCGCCGCGCTCTGGCCACCGCGAGCGACCACCCGGATGCCGCGGCCTTCGTCGCCGCGCTGTACGACGAGTTCGGATTCGACGTCGTCTACATCGGCTCGGTCGGCGAGAGCTGGCGCGTCGAGCGCGACCAGCCCGCCTACGTCACCCGTCAGACGAAGTCCGAGCTCGAGGAGAACCTCGCCCGCGCGACCCGCTGACGCGGTTCTTCCACGCCTGCGGGCGCATAACTCCTGCACTCTCGCGCCGGGCGCCGCGCGCGGTCCCGTAATCTCGCGCACGCCGCCGCGGGACGTCGAGGATCTTCAGGAGTTATGCGCCCGCGGGCGGCTAGAGCGTCGCGGCGAAGGGGTCGAACTCGGCGGGCAGGGAGCCGACCTCGTCGACCGTGCTCTCCACCTCGACGAACGCGCGCGCCTCGACGGACTCCTCGATCGAGAGGAGCGTGTCGAGCACGTGGTACCCGAACCGGCCGGTCGCGACGTGCGGGCGACCGGCCCGGATCGAGCGGGCCATGTCGAGCAGGCCGAGTCCGCGCCCGGCGAGCACCCCCTCCTGCGCCACCTCGTCCACCTGCTGCACGATCGGCGCAGGCGGCACGACCGCCTCGCTGAGCGGGCGCGTGATCGTGATGGCGCCGCCGAACGTGTTGGGATCGGGGATCACGAGCGTTCCCTCCGTGCCCGTGATCTCGACGACGCCGTGCCGCAGCAGCGGCGAGTCGGTGCTGTACAGGCTCTGCGCCTGCCCGCCCTGCTCGAACGCCATGAGCAGCGAGACGGTCGAGGGCACCTCGACGGGGAACTCGTCCCCCGCAAGGGGTCCGACCTGCACCGCGCGGGACTCGCTGCCCTTCAGGCCGAGCGCGGCGACGGCGGCGACCGGTCCGAACACGTGCACCAGCGCCGAGACGTAGTACGGGCCCATGTCGAGAAGGGGGCCGCCGCCCACGGCGTACAGGAACGCCGGGTTCGGATGGAAGATCTCCGGCCCCTGCCACTGGAACGACGTCTGAGCGAACAGCGGTCGCCCGATGTCGCCGCGGGCGATCGCACGCTTGGCTGTCTGCACGCCCGGGCCGAGGACCGTGTCCGGCGCGACGCCCACTCGGAGGGATGCGGCATCCGCCTTCTCCAGCAGCCCGAGCGACGACGCGCGGTCCACGCCGATCGGCTTCTCGGTCCACACGTGCTTGCCCGCGGCGATGATCGCCTCGGACACCTCGACGTGCACCGCCGGGATCGTCAGGTTGACCACGATCTCGATTTCGGGGTCGCCGAGCACGACGTCGACGCCGCCCGCCTTGGGCACGCCGTACTTCGCCGCCTGCTCGCGCGCACGGTCCACGAGGAGGTCGCCGATGGCGATCACCGTCACGTCCGGGAAGCTCGTGAGGCTCTTGAGGTACTGGTCGCTGATGTTTCCCGCGCCGATGATCCCGACGCCGACGGGCGCCGCCATCAGCGGGCCGCCCGCTCGTCGAGGAAGACGCGGCTCTGCTCGATGCCGTCGAAGAGGTCGCCCGAGTAGGCGTCGAACTCCACGATGGCGAACTCGAGAGCGGATGCCGCGTCCAGCGCCTGCGCGAGGGGGACGGCGCCCGTTCCGGCGGGCACCTGGTCGGCCGGCGGATACGCCTCCACGGCTTCGGGGTCGAGCGTCCCGTCCTTCACGTGCACCGCGACCACGCGGTCGCCGAGCCGCGTGAGCAGCTCGGCCGGGTCCACGCCGGCGCGGGCCGCCCAGTAGAGGTCGACCTCGAGCACGACGCGCGGGTCGAGGAGCTCGGCGAGCAGCTCGAGGCCGGTCTGCCCGTCGATGTGCGCCTCGAGCTCGTGGGCGTGATTGTGGTAGCCGACGCGGAGCCCGCGGCCCGCCGCGATCTCGGCCGCGGCGTTGAGCAGGCGCGCGGTCTCCTCGATCTGCGCGCGCGACTCCCAGCGGGCGGGCTCGGTGTAGGGGTCGATGACCGTTCCCATGCCGAGGGTCTCGGCGGCGTCGAAGACCTCGTCGGGGCTCGGCACGGGGATCTTGGTCCCGCTGCCGTCGGGGTTGACGAACGACTCCGAGGCGAGGAACGCGTGGCCCGTCGGTGCGACCAGGCCGTTCGCGGCGAGGGCCGCGGCGAGGGGCTCGGCGCGGCGCACGAAGTCGTACGGCTCGACGGCGGTGAAGCCGCGGCGGGCGACCTCGGCGAGGGTGCCGTCGAGATCCGCCTCGAGGGCGTCCTTGACCGTGAACAGCTGGACGGATGTGAGTGCCGGCATGGAACCTCTCCTCGGCGGTCGACGATGACGCGCGCCCGCTGTCGAGCGCTGCTCAGAAACGCTACCAGAAAACCTCCACTCGGAGGTTTTCAATCGCATAGGATGCCAGCATGCCCGCAGATCCCGCACCGGACGACGCCGCGCCCCGCACGCGCGGGCCGTACGCGAAGGGACTCGCCCGCCGCCAGCAGATCCTCGACCTCGCGATCGACGTCTTCGCGCGGCGCGGCTCGGCCGGGACGAGCCTGCGCACCATCGCGCAGGAGCTCGGCGTCTCGCACGCCGCGCTCACCCACTACTTCACCTCGAGGGAGCAGCTGCTCGTCGAGGTGTACCGCGAGGCGGAACGCCAGAACGCCGAGGCGCGGCCGCACGCCGTCGATGCGTCGCCGGTGGAGATCATGACCGCCTCGGCGCAGCGGAACCACTCCGTCCCCGGGCTGGTGCAGCTGTACTCGACTCTCGTCGCCGCCGCGCTCGAGGACGGGCACCCCGACGCCACCGAGTTCGCGACCGAGCGCTTCGCCCGCGTGCGCGCCGACCTCGTCGAGCGCGTCGCGCGCAACCAGGCGACGGGGCGCCTGCGCGACGACGTCGACCCCGAGGCGGTCGCATCGCTCGTGATCGCGGCATCCGACGGCCTGCAGGCGCAGTGGATGCTTGACGAATCCGTGCCGCAGTCGGAAGCACTGGATCTGCTGGCGCGTCTGCTCGCGCCCCACCGTGCTGGGAGCACGTCGCAGGACTAGAATTCCTGCGTGGGGACCATCTACTACGGCGGCGCGGCCACCCCGATCCATATCGAGGACCGCGCCCTCGCGCACCTCAAGGTCGTCATCGCGACGAAGCTGCGCCGCGACGAGAGCTTCACGCTGTCGTGGCGCCATCCCGACGACCAGCCTCGGGGCCGCAGCACGATCTGGCTGCACCCGTCGATCCCGCTGCGCTTCGTCTTCGACGATCCCGAGCCGACGAACCTCAGCCGGGAGTGGATCGAGCACCTCGCCAACTCCGCGAACTCCTCCGGCGGGATCTCCCTCGTCGCCGAGCACTTCGACACGGGTCCCGTGCCGCTCCCTTCCACCGAGAGCACAGCGGATGTCGCGCTCGGCACCGTCGAGGTCGAGAGCCTCGATGTCGAGCGGCTTCGTGTCGCCGGCGAAGAGGTCACCGCGAAGGACGTGCCCTCGAGCTGAGCTCGATCACTCGGGTGCGGGGGCGCTCTCCTCGGGCGGCTCCGGGAGGATGGTCAGGCCCGCGGGGCCGCTGGCCGCCTGCATCAGCTCCTCGACCCACAGCCGGTTGATGCGCGGCATCCGGCTTCCGAAGAAGTGGAACTGGAGCGGCACCGACGGGTGGATCCAGAAGCTGCGACGACCGCTGCCGTCGCCGACCTCGACGTCGAACATGAAGGGCTCGGCGCGGCGCAGCTTGTTCATGACCACGATGCGGAGGTGCGCCAGCGTGCGGTCGTCGATGTCGACGGCGTTCGACGCGGTGTCGTAGATGAACCTGCCCATGCGAGGAGCTTACGGGTGCGGGGTCAGCGCGGCGCGAAGGCCGCGTGGAACAGTGCACGAGCGCGGTCGGCGACGGCGGGCCGAGCCGGGGGGTCGGCGCGCGCGATCTCGGTCGCGAGCATGCCGATCGCCATCATCACGTCCTCGGCCTCGAGGTGGGCGCCGATGCGTCCGGCCGCGCGCTCGCGGTCGACCAGCCGCGAGACCACGGCCGCGAAACGCTCGCCCAGCGGGACCACGCGCACGTCGTGGAGGTCGGCGGTGATCAGCTCGATGAGGGCGGTCGAGACGACGGCCTGATCGACCACGCGGTCCATGAGGTCGTCGATCGTGCGCTCCGGCGGGGACGTGTAGTCCTCGAGGTCGCCGACGTTCTCCTCGAACACGGCGACGGCGAGCGCGGTGCGGTCGGGGAAGTGGCGATAGAGGCTGCCCTGCCCCACGCCGGCGCGCTTGGCGACCGCGCTGAAGGGCGCATTGAGGCCGCCGTCGGCGTACACCTCGCGGGCAGCGGCGATGAGGGCTCTGCGGTTCTCGGCAGCGGCTGCCGGACCGCGATTCGCACGGGGGGACGCGGGGCTCGGCACGGGTGTAGCCTAGTACCGGACACTGATGTCCGGTCGAAAGGATGACATCATGGGCAACCCGAAGCCGCTCACGGGCGACTCTTCGATCGCAGACTGGCTGGCCGATCCGGCCGGGAACGCGATCCTGACCGACATGCTCGCCCAGGGCGGCCAGACTCCGGACGTGTTCAAACCCGTCCGCCGGCTGGCGATCAAGCGCCTCGTCAAGATGAGTCGCGGCGCGTTCACGCAGGAGATGCTCGACGACCTCGTGCGACGGGTCGCCGCAGGCGAGCTCCCGGAGGGCGGCGGCGAGGTTGCCGAAGGTGGCGCGGGCGCGGCATCCGTCGAGACCGGTGCCGACACCGACGCGGCCGTCGCTCTGCGCGAGTGGACCGAGCGCATCGACCAGGGCCGCTTCTCCGGCCGCACCGTGATCGTCACGGGTGCGGGCTCGGGCATCGGACGCGCGACCGCATCGCGCGTCGCCCGCGAGGGCGGCCGCGTGATCGCCGTCGACGTCAGCCAGGAGCGCCTCGACGAGTTCGCGACCGAGCACTCGGGTGCCGACATCGTCACGCTCGTCGCCGACATCACCGACGACGCGGGCGTCGCACGCATCGTCGAGGCGGCGGGCGACACCATCGACGGTCTGGCGAACATCGCCGGGATCATGGACGACATGACACCCGTGGCGGACGTGACGGATGCCGTGTGGCAGCGCGTCTTCCGCGTGAACGTCGACGGCACCATGAAGCTCATGCGCGCGGTCGTGCCGGCGATGCTCGCCCAGGGCGGCGGGTCGATCGTGAACACGGCGTCGGAGGCCGCGCTCCGGGGATCCGCGGCCGGGGTCGCGTACACGGCGTCGAAGCACGCGGTGGTCGGGCTCACGAAGTCGAGCGCGTTCATGTACGGCCCGAGCGGGGTGCGCGTCAACGCCGTCGCCCCCGGTCCCACGATCACGAACATCGAGGCCAGCTTCGGGTCCCCCCTCGGGGCCGACCGCATCCAGACGGCGATGGCCGTCATGCCCGATCCCGTCGAGGCAGACGCGCTCGCGGCATCCATCACGTTCCTGCTGTCGGACGACGGCGTCAACGTCAACGGCGTCGTGCTCGCGAGCGACGGAGGCTGGTCCGCGGCCTGAGTCGCACCCCGCCCTTGAGTCGCCAAGACACGCCTCGTGGGGCGACGCCCGTACGGCGTGTCTTGGCGACTCGGCACTCAGGGCACGTCAGAAGGGCCAGACGAGGGGCACGTAGAGAACGGCGACGGCGAGGAAGAGCGCCACGAGCGGCAGTCCGAGTCGCCAGTAATCGCCGAACCGGTAGCCGCCGGGCTCCATCACCATGAGGTTCGCGGGGGTCGCGATCGGCGTGAGGAACGCCGCCGCTCCGGCGACGGTGAGCGCCATCATGAACGGCTGCACCGACACCTCGAGGGCCGAGGCGACCGCGACCGCGATGGGCGCGACGATGAGCACCGTGGCCGTGTTGCTGATGAGCTGCCCGAGGATCACGGTGATGAGGCAGAGCGCGAGCAGCGCGATGCGCGGACCGGCATCGCCGAGCGCATCGAGGAGCGCCTGGGCGAGCAGTTCGGCGGTGCCGGTCTGCAGGAAGGCCGTCGACAGCGGGATCATCCCCGCCACGAGCACGACGGTGGTCCACGAGATCGCGTGATACGCCTGCCGCGGCGACACGGCCCGCGTCAGCACGAGCGCGCACGCCGCGAGCAGCGCGGCGACCGCAGGGGGCACGACTCCGGTCGCGAGCAGGACCACCATCGCGACCAGCACGAGCAGCGACCGCTTGGCGCCGTTGCCGAGGGGGACGGACCGACGCAGCCGCGACGGGTGGTCCACCGCGAGCACGCCCGGCGCGTCGGAGTGCCGCGAGAGGTCATCCCACGCGCCCTGGAGCAGCAGCGCATCGCCGGCCTGCACCACGAATTCGCCGCCGCGCAGGAGCTCGTCGCCGCGGCGCGCTGCGAGCACGACGAGGTCGCCGTCGGGCGTGGTCATGCCGGCGCACACGCGCGAGCCGATGAGGGGCGAGCGGGGGGCGACGACCACTTCGGTGACGC
Organism: Microbacterium sp. SSM24; assembly: GCF_025989145.1. Lineage (NCBI taxonomy): Bacteria > Bacillati > Actinomycetota > Actinomycetes > Micrococcales > Microbacteriaceae > Microbacterium > Microbacterium sp. SSM24. The sequence continues at coordinate 836,070 of NZ_JAPDNQ010000001.1, forward strand.
CCGTGGACGGTCCGACGATCAGCCCCGTGTCGAGCGAGAGCGAGTACTGGTCGCGCAGAAGCCGCGCATGACGCACGAGGTCGACGGGCATCAGCGCCCCGGCCCGTACGGGAAGGACGCGTCGGCCGAGAAGCAGGATCACGACCGTGCCGAGCACGATGGGGATGCCGACGAGCGCGAACTCGAAGAACCCGAACGGACGACCGCCCGCCGATTCGGCGAACTCCGACACGATGATGTTGACCGGGGTTCCCGTCAGCAGCAGCAGGGACCCGGCGGATGCTGCGAACGCCAGCGGGATCAGGAGCTTCGACGACGCGATCCCGGCGCGGGCGGCGACGACGACGACGAGCGGCAGCAGCGCGGCCGTCGCCCCGTTGACGCTGATGAGGGCCGACACGCCCGCCACGAGCAGCGCGACGACCACGAGCAGGCGACCGGGGCGCTTGCCTGCGCGGCCGATCACCATCTGACCCGCCCACGCGGTGACCCCGGACGCATCCAGCGACTCGCTCACCACGAAGAGCGCCGCGATGAACAGCACCGTCGGATCGCCGAATCCTGCCAGCGCCTGCGGGAGCGTGAGGATCCCCGTGAAGTAGAGGGCGAGCGACACCCCGATCGCGACCACGCCGATCGGCACGCGATTGCTCGCGAACGCGACGATCGCGAGACCCAGGATCATCAGGGTTGCGGCGACGGGGTCCACGTCGCCACTGTATCGAGCGGGTCTCGACCGCGTGCGTCGCCGCGACTCCGCTGCGGTTCCGTCCGCGGCGGGCGGAGGGCGGGCAGGCGGGCAGGCGAGCTCGCGGGTGGATCAGCTGCGGAGGGTCGCGAGGCCGGCGACGTCGTAGGCCAGTTCGACGGCCTCGAAGATCGCGGCGTCGATGGAGCGGGGCGCGAAGGCGTCGCCGATCGTGACGACGCGGGGGGCGGCATCCATCGTCTCCAGCACGACCGACGCGCGCGGCTCGATCGCCACCACGGCGTCGAGACCGTCGAGTCGGGCGCGCTCCCCCGTGAGCGTGTCGCGGAGGTCGAGGGCGCCGGGTTCGACGAGATCGACGCGTGCGGACGAGCGACGCCGGAATCCGCCGTGCGACCCGAGCCGCTCGAGCAGCAGCGGCCGGTCGTAGCCGGCGCCGATGTGGGGGAACACGGTCTCGAACGGCGTGATCAGCTCGAGCTCGTCGACCGCACCGAGAAGCGTGAGCACGACGCCCGCGGCGTAGGCGGTCCCGTCGGCGTCGACCACGGCGATCCGGCGGCCGAGGTGTGCCGGTTCGGTCGCCGCCGTGAAGGCGTCGACCGTCCCGCTGGGCGGGAAGCCGTCGCGGTACGCCCCGCCGAGCGCGAGGGATGTCGTGACGGGGGCGGTGGCACCGGTCGCCACGACGATCCCGTCGGCACCGAATCCGCGAAGCGCCTCGGCTGTCGCGTCCACGCCGAGGCGCACATCGACCCCGGCCGCCGCGAGGTCGCGCACGAGGTCGTCCACGAGCAGACCGACGCTCTCGCGGCCGGGCACGCGGCGCGCGAGCCGCAGCTGGCCGCCGAGGTCGGCGGTGCGCTCGAGGAGCGTGACGTCGTGGCCATCCGACGCGAGTTCGACGGCGGCGCGCATGCCCGCCGGCCCGCCGCCGACGACGACCCACCGCTGCGGAGCCTCGGCGCGAGGGCGCTCGCCGCGCTCCGCCTCGCGCCCCGCCAGCGGATTCACCGTGCACGACATCGGGAGACCACGGCTGCCGCGTCCGAGGCATCCCTGGTTCAGGCGGATGCAATGACGGATGCCGCTCCCCACGGCCGCCGTGCCGTGGACGAGCTTGCGGCCGAGGTCGGGGTCGGCGATCTGCGCGCGCGTGAGCGCCACCATGTCGGCGATGCCCGAGGAGACGACTTCCTCGGCCTCCTCGACGGAGCGCGCGGCCCCCACCCCGAACACGGCGACGTCGAGGTTGGCGGCCTTGACCGCGGCGACGTCGTCGCGCAGCCATGCGTACGGCATCGGCGACGACGGGAAGACGTAGTGCACGTTGTGGTACCCGCCGGCCGCGAGGTCGAGGAAGTCGATCCGCGCGTCGGCTCGCAGGCGCGTGATGATCTCGAGCATCGCAGCGCCGTCGAGACCGTCGGGGTGGAACTCGTTCGCGACGATCCGGATGCCGACGGGATAGTCGTCGCCCACGCGATCACGGACCGCGCGGAGCACCTCGCGCGGGAAGCGGGTGCGCCCCTCGAGGTCGCCGCCGTACGTGTCCGCGCGGGCGTTGTACAGCGGCGAGAGGAACTGGTGCAGCAGGTACCCGTGCGCCATGTGGATCTCAACGCCGTCGAAGCCGCCGTCGCGGGCGTTCTCGGCCGACACCGCCCACCCTTCGACGACCGATCGGATGTCGTCCACGCTCATCGCCCGGGTCGCGTGCGCCGTCGACGGCGACAGTATGCGCGACGGGGCATACACCGTCCCGGGACCGTCGGGACGGTCGGACTGCGCCTGCGCGCCGTGGTGGTTGAGCTGCACGAACACGCGGGAACCGGCATCCCGGATCGCATCGGTCATGCGTCTGCTCGCCGCGACCGACTCGGGACGGAACGCATCCTGGAAGCCGCGGATCGACCCCGACGGATGCACGAAGTGGTTGCCCGCCACGAACAGGCCGCAGCCGCCGCGCGCGCGCCGCACGAAGTAGGCGGTCTCGCGATCGGACTCCACCCGGTCGGAGTACTGCTTGGAATGCGCGGTCTGCATGATGCGGTTCGGCACGGTGACCGACCCGATCTGCAGCGGCTCCGACAACACCCGCGACGTGGCGCTCATCCTCCGAGCCTACGTCCGGTCCTCCCATTCCGTTTGTGCGGGCGAATGCGCGCTCAGCGACAGCACCAGGCGCACATATGCCCGCACAAACGGACGAGACGGTCGGGAGGAGGGTGTCAGAGCGAGGCGAGGGCGCGGTCGAGGTCGGCGATCAGGTCGTCGACGGACTCGATGCCGACCGACAGGCGAACGAGCTCCTCGGGCACGGCCAGATCAGTCCCCCGCACGGACGCGTGCGTCATCTCGTCGGGGTAGTTCATGAGCGACTCGACGCCGCCCAGCGACTCCGCGAGCTGGAAGAGCCGCGTCGACTCGGCGAAACGGCGAGCGGATGCCGCATCCTGCAGCTCCGCCGAGACGATCCCGCCGAAGGAGCGCATCTGCCGCGCGGCGAGGTCGTGCCCGGGGTGTCCGGGCAGCCCCGGGTAGTGCACGCGAGCGACCTTCGGGTGGCGGTCGAGGAACTCCGCGACGGCCTGCCCGTTCTCGCTGTGCCGCTGCATCCGCAGGGCGAGCGTCTTGACGCCGCGCGTGGTGAGCCAGGCGTCCATCGGACCCGACACGGCGCCGGCGGCGAACTGCAGGAACTTCGCCTGCTCGTACAGCCCGTCGTCGTTGAGCACGAGCGCCCCGCCGACGACGTCAGAGTGCCCGCCGAGGTACTTGGTGGTCGAGTGCACCACGACGTCGGCGCCGAGGGCGAGCGGCTGCTGCAGCGCCGGGGTCGCGAAGGTGTTGTCGACGACGACGAGCGCGCCGGCCGCGCGACCGAGCCGCGCGAGGCCCGCGATGTCGGTGATGTGCAGGAGCGGATTGCTGGGCGTCTCGACCCACACGATGCGTGCCGGACGCTCGCCCAGGGCGGCCTCGACAGCGCCGAGGTCGCGCATGTCGACGACCCGCACCCCCACGCCCCACGGGCCGAGGACGCGGGCGATGAGACGGTAGGTGCCGCCGTACACATCGTTGCCGAGCAGCACCTCGTCACCGGGCTTGAGCACGGCCCGCAGCAGCGCGTCCTCCGCGGCGAGACCCGACGCGTAGGACAGCCCGTGAGCGCCGCCCTCGAGTGCGGCGAGCTGCGTCTCGAGCGCGGTGCGCGTCGGGTTGCCGCTGCGGCCGTACTCGTAGCCTTCGCGGAGTCCGCCGATGCCGTCCTGCGCATACGTGGTCGAGAAGTGCACGGGCGGGATGACCGCGCCGGTGGTCGGGTCGAACCTCTGGCCCGCATGCACGGAGCGGGTCTCGAAGCCGGGGAACTGGGTCGGGTCGCTCATGCGCGTGATCCTTCTGTCGGGTCGGCGGTGCCGGGGGCGTCGTCGACGTCGAATCCGCGTTCGCGCATCCAGTCGTCGTCGTAGATCTTGCTGAGGTAGCCGCGGCCGTGGTCGGGCAGGAGCACGACCACGACGGCCTCGGCGGGGAGGTCGCGGGCGACGCGGAGCGCGCCGACGACGGCCATCCCGCTCGAGCCGCCCACGAAGAGGCCCTCCTCGCGGGCGAGTCGCCGGGTCATCGCGAAGGACTCGGCGTCCGTCACCCGCTCGTAGCCGTTCACGACGGAAGGGTCGTAGGTCTCGGGCCAGAAATCCTCGCCCACCCCCTCGACGTGGTAGCCGTGAACGGGTCCGCCCGAGTAGATCGAGCCCGCGGGATCCACGCCGATGACCTGGACCTCGTCCCGCGAGACCTCGCGCAGGTACCGGCCGGTTCCGGTGATCGTGCCCCCGGTGCCGATCCCGGCGACGAAGTGCGTCACACGGCCGTCGGTGTCGCGCCAGATCTCCGGGCCGGTGGTCTCGTAGTGGCCGCGCGGTCCGTTCTGGTTGGCGAACTGGTTCGGCTTGAACGCACCGGGGATCTCGCGGGCCAGGCGATCCGAGACGCCGTAGTACGAGCGAGGATCGTCGGGCGGCACATCGGTGGGGGTCATCACGACCTCGGCGCCGTAAGCCTTGAGCACCTCGACCTTCTCGCCGGCGAACTTGTCGGGCACGACGAAGATCATGCGGTATCCGCGCTCGACGGCGACGAGCGCCAGGCCGACGCCGGTGTTGCCGCTGGTGGGCTCGACGATGGTGCCGCCGGGACGCAGGAGGCCGTCGCGCTCGGCGGCGTCGATGATGGTGCGGGCGATGCGGTCCTTGGCGGAGCTGCCCGGATTGAAGTACTCGACCTTGGCGAGCACCGTGGCGGAGATGCCCTCGGTGACGCGGGTGAGCTGGACGAGAGGGGTGTTGCCGACGAGGTCGGCCACGCTTCTGGCGTAACGCACGGATGTGTCCTCGGTGTCGCCGCGCGCGGGCGCGGGGTCTGCTGTCGGGGTCGCGGAGGCGTGCCTGGAGGCACTCAGCGACAACAGCGACAGGTCAACACATCCACGAGTCTAGCCCGAGGCCCTGCCGGGCGTCACGGACGAGGACGTTCGTTCCCCTCCGTGACGCTCGACGGGGTCACCACGTGGTGACGTACTCAGACGGCCGCGACTGCGCCGCCTGTTCGATGAGCGGCAGCGACCTCCCCACCGCCTGCGAGACGCGGCGGCGCACGTCGGGCGACGTCAGCTCGTAGGCGTCGAAGTCGGTGTCGGACGCGTACACCCCGATCGGCAGCGTCAGAGCCTGGAAGAACCCGAACAGCGGGCGCAGCTGGTGCTCGAGGATCAGCGCGTGACGCTCACCGCCGCCGGTGGCCGCGACGAGCACCGGCTTCCCGACCAGCTCGTACTGCCCGACGAAGTCGAACAGGTGCTTGAACAGCCCGGTGAACGACGCCCGGTACACGGGGCTGGCCGCGACGAGCACGTCGGCGGATTCGATCCGCTGCAGCGCCCGCTCCACGTCGGGTGCCACGTCGTCGCGGCGCAGCGCCCCCGCGAACGACGGACCCAGCGCCGCGATCTCGACGAGCTCCGTCTCCGCGCCGGTTCTCGCGGCGACCTCGTCGAGGATCGCCCGCACGAGCGCCGTCGTGCGCGACGGCTCGTGCAGCGACCCCGAGACTCCGACGACCCGCAGCGGCTGCACGTCGGTCACGATGTCTCCGCAGCGGGGGCGACGGGCCGGCCGATCGACAGCATGAGCCGGTTCGCCCAGTTGAAGAACGCCGCCGCGTGGATGACGTCCGAGATCTCCAGGTCGTCGAGACCGGCATCCCGCAGCCGCTGCACGTGCACCGCGTCGAACGCGATCGGGGTCGCCGTGAGGGCGGCCGAGGCCGCGACGATCGCGTCCCATCGCTCGCCGAGCTCCGCCGAGATGCCCTCGTCGAGGAGCAGGTCGACCAGGTCGGCGCGCTTCGAGTAGTGCGCCGCGAAGCGCGCGTGCACCGAGGCGCAGAACACGCAGCCGTTGACGCGGGATGCCGCGGCGGCGGCCAGCTCGCGCTCCGCTCGCGGGAGTCCCTCCCCGACGTTGTAGAAGATGTCCTTGTCGACGAGGGTGCGCGCCCGGAGGATCTCCGGGTCGCGCACGAGGAGCCGGAAGTAGTCGCTGGACGCGCGCGGGCGGTCGACGAGCCCGTCGTAGTGGCGTTCGGTGAGCTCGTCCGCGGGGAACGGCTCCAGCCACGGCACCCAGCCCACCTCGGCACGCGTGAAGGCGTGGGGGTGCGGGGCGTCGTGGACGAGCGTGCGGACGTCGGTCGTGGTGCCGGTCATGCCGGGACCTCCTCGAGGGCGGGGGTGGTCAGCTCCAGCACGCGCAGCCCGGCGGCCACGCGCTGCTGGAAGGCGAGGAACGAGACGAGCTGGGACAGCGTGACGATGCCGTCGACGCTCCACCCGGCATCGAGCAGTCGGTCGAGGGCGGCGGAGCCGGCCTCACGCGGACGCACGGTGAGCAGGTGCGCGTGCGCGAGGGCGGCGGTGAGCCGCTCGCCGAGGGCGTCGCGGGCCGCGAGACCGGGTTCGTAGCGACGGCCGTCCGTGCTCTCGTCCCGCAGGCCCGCTTCGACGTAGGTGCCGAACGGGCCGGCCGTGGCGGAGGCGGATGCTTCGCCCGCGACGACCTCCGCGCGCGCAGCATCCGCCGCCGAGGCAAGGCCCGCGTAGTGGGCGGCCGTCGCGTCATCGGCGGTGACGCGCGTCGCGAAGGCGGCGACGAGCAGCCGCTCGACCAGCGGGAACTCGCGATCGTCGAGGGGCGCGATCAGCGCGTCGGAGCTGGCCTGCAGCTGCGCACGGGTGACCGGCCGGCGACGGCGCAGGTGCGCGATGTCGCCGTCGGGGCGCAGGCCGGCGAGCCGGTCGACCGTGTCGGAGGTGAGGGTGGTCATGCGTTCTCCTTTTCGAGAGGGGTGAGTGAGACGTCGCGGGTCGACCAGCCGAGCGCGGGGGCGACCTCGCCCGCGAACAGCTCGATCGACCGCAGCACGAAGTCGTGCGGGGCGTCGACCGAGTGCACCTGGAAGGCGACCTCGGTGGCCCGGGCGAGGGTCGCGTCGGCGGCCAGGGACTCCGCGACCTGCTCGGGCGTGCCGAGGTGCGTGTCGAGCGAGGCGATCAGCTCGTCGAGGGTGTCGCCGGGGATCGTCTGCCCGGCCCGGCGGAATCCTGCGGCGGCGCGGCGCAGACCCACCTCGGCGAAGCGCAGGGCGTCGGCGCAGTCGTCGGCGACGAACACGGTCCGCGACGCCGTCACGCGCGGCGCGACACCGGTCGGCAGCGCGTCGACGTACGCGTCCACGATCGGATCCTGCAGCCGGGCGAGCGGGGCCGTGAGGTCGTCGGCCGGCCGCGGCTGCGTGCGCGAGAGGAGGAGACCGTGCCCCGCGAGGCCCGCGCGGGTTCCCCCGGCCACGGAGAAGGTCGCCTGCCAGAGGCGATCGGCGAGGGACGCGGCATCCGGATACAGCGTGTTGCCCCCGCCGATCTCGCGTCCCGCGAGCGCGTCGAGCAGCACGGCGAGCTTGCGGTCGTACGCCGCAGCCTTGTCGGCGACGTCCAGCCCGAACGGGACGAAGGACGACGGGGTGCCGCCGCTGCCGAGCCCGAGGTCGATGCGGCCACCCGAGAGCAGGTCGGCGACCGCCGCGTCCTCGGCGACGCGCACCGGGTCCTCCAGCGGCAGGGTGACGACCCCGGTGCCGAGTCTGATCTCGGTCGTCGCCGCCGCCGCGTGGGCGAGGAAGACGAAGGGCGACGGAAGCCCGCCCTCGGCGGCGTGGAAGTGGTGCTGCGCGACCCACGCACGCTGGATGCCGAAGCGCTCGGCGTGACGCACCTGGTCGGTGGCGAGACGGAACCTCTCCGCCGCGGGGGCGTCGTCGAGAAGGCGCGTGAAGAACGCCAGTGTGGGTGCGGTCATGCCGCGACCTCCGATCGTCCGGGCACGGCGGCGAGCAGCTCGCGCGTGTAGTCGTGGGCGGGGCTGGTGAAGATGTCCTCGGTGGTCCCGGCCTCCACGACGCGTCCCCGCCGCAGCACCGACACCGTATGGCTCAGACGCCGCACGACGGCGAGGTCGTGCGAGATGAACAGGTACGTCAGGCCGAGCTCCTGCTGCAGCGACTCGAGCAGTTCGAGGATGCGAGCCTGGACGGTGACGTCGAGGGCCGACACCGCCTCGTCGAGCACGACCACCTCGGGGTCGATGGCGAGGGCGCGCGCGATCGCGACGCGCTGGCGCTGTCCGCCCGACAGCTCGCGCGGCGAGCGCTCGAAGACGTCGGCGGGGAGGGCGACGCGCTCGAGGAGGGCCGCCGCACGCTCGCGGCGGGACGCGCGGGTACCCTCGCGGAAGTTCTGCAGCGGCTCGGCGACGATGCGCCCCACGCTCTGCCGCGGGTCGAGCGACGAGAACGGGTTCTGGTACACGAGCTGGATGCGCCGGCGCAGATCCCGCAGCGCGGACCCGCGCAGGTCGGCGATGTCGGACCCGTCCAGCGCGATGCTGCCGCCGTCGGGGTGGAGGAATCGCGTGACCAGCCGGGCCGTCGTGGTCTTGCCCGATCCCGACTCCCCGACGAGCGCGTGGGTCGTGCCCCGGCGCACCTGGAACGAGACGTCGTCGACGGCCCGGAACGGTTCGGCGCCACGCACCGCGAACTCCTTCACGAGGCCCTCCGCGACGATCGCGTACGGGTTCTCGGCCGCGGCGGCCGCGGCGTCCCGCAGGAACAGCGGCGGTGCGGGGCGGCGGAAGTCCGTCGCGGCGAGCGCCGGCGCATCCGCGAGGAGCTGACGCGTGTACGCATCGGACGGAGCGGACAGGATGCTGTCGCTCGCCCCCTGCTCCACGATCTCGCCGTCCTTCAGCACGACGATGCGCTGCGCGCGGTCCGCGGCGACGCCGAGGTCGTGCGTGACGAGCAGCACCGACGTGCCCTCCTCGCGCCGGAGGTCGTCGATCAGGTCGAGGATGCGCCGCTGGACGGTCGCGTCGAGCGCGCTCGTCGGCTCGTCCGCGATGATCAGCCGCGGACGCAGCGCGATGGCGATCGCGATGAGCACGCGCTGGCGCATGCCTCCCGACAGCTCGTGCGGATACTGGCGGGCGCGCAGCGCCGGGTCGTCGAGGCCGACGCGCTCGAGCAGCTCGAGCACGCGCGCACGGATCGCGGCGCGGTCGCGCTCCCCGCCGCCGGAGCGGCGATGCAGCCGCAGGATCTCGCCCACCTGCACGCCGATCGGGCGCACCGGGTCGAGCGAGGCGGCGGGATCCTGCGGAACCAGCCCGACCTGCACGCCCCGCACGCTCTGGAGGCGCTTCGGGGACCAGCCCGAGATGTCGACGCCGCCGAGCGTGACGGCGCCGCCGTCGGCCCGGCCGCCCTCGGGCAGCAAGCCGAGCACCGCGTGCGCGGTGGTCGACTTCCCCGATCCGGACTCCCCGACCAGCGCGACCACCTCGCCTTCGCCGACCTCGAAGCCGACGCCGTGGACGACCTCCCTGCGGCCCGTGCGGGTCGCGTACGAGACCCGCAGGCCCTCGATGCCGAGCACGCTCATCGCGGCCCCCTTCCGATGGACTGGCTGATGCGGTTGGCGCTGAGCACGACGATCACCACGACGAGGCCGGGGAGGGTCGTGAGCCACCACGCGGTGGCGACGTAGTTGCGGCCCTCGGCGATGAGCAGACCCCACTCCGGCGTGGGCGGCGGTGCGCCGTAGCCGAGGAAGCCGAGCGTCGAGATCGCGAGGATCGCGGCGCCGAACTGCAGCGCGGCGAGCCCGATGACGGCGCTCAGCGAGTTGGGCAGCACGTGGCGGGAGAGCACCGAGACGAACGTTCCGCCGGTGCCGAACGCGGCCTCGACGTAGTCGGTCCGGCGCACGCGCACGACCTCGGAGCGCGAGAGCCGGGCGAACGAGGCCACGCTCCCGACGCCGACCGCGATGGCGGCGTTCACCGTGCCGAAGCCGAGCAGGATGATGATCGACAGCGACAGCAGCAGGCCGGGAATCGACAGCAGCACGTCGACGACGCGCATGAGGATGTCGTCGAGCACCCCGCCGACGGACCCGGCGATGACGCCGATCAGGGTTCCGGCCGCGAGCCCCACGGTGACCGCGATGAGCGCCCCGGACAGCGAGTGGATCGCCCCGTAGACGACCCGTGCGTACAGGTCGCGGCCGATGGCGTCGGTGCCGAACCAGTGCGCCGCGCTGGGCGGCAGCAGCTTGTCGGCGGGGACCCCTTCGATCGGGTTCTGCGTCGTGAACAGCCCCGGCACGATCGCCCACAGCACCGCGACGGCGACCACGGCGATCGCGAGCACGAGGGTCCACGACGGGCGGCGCCCGAGCGCGAACAGCCGGGCCGCGGACGAGCGCCGCTCGGGCTGCCCCTGCGGAGCGCCGGCGTCGCGCGCGAGCGGGTCGAGGACGGTTCCGGATGCCTCGTCCTCCGCGGATCGCCGCGCGGCGGCATCCGCTGTGTCCGTCGTCAGCTGTGCGCTCATGCGGGCACCTCCACAGGGGTCGGAGCGGTCCCCACGGCCGGCCCGCGGCGCGAGGTCTCACGCAGTCGCGGGTCGAGCACGGGGTACAGGAGGTCGACGACCAGGTTCACGACGACGAAGGTGAAGGCCGCGAGCACCACGATCCCCTGCAGCACCGGGATGTCCTGGTTCGCGACGGCCTGCTCCGTGACGCGGCCGATGCCCGCACGGCCGAACACCGTCTCGGTGACGACCGCGCCGCCGATGAGCTCGCCGAACAGCACGCCCGCGATCGTGAGGGTCGGGAGGATCGCATTGCGCGCGACCGACCTCCACAGCACCCACGACGGCGACGCCCCCTTCGCACGCACCACCGTGACGAACGGCTGCAGCTGCACGTCGTCGATGCTGCGCACCAGGATCTGCGCCAGCGGCGCCGAGATCGGCACGGCCAGTGTGATCACCGGGAGGATCAGCCCGGCCACGGGGTCGGCGCCGACGATCGGCACCCACCCCAGGCCGAACGAGAACACCTGGATGAGCAGGATGCCGAGCCAGAACACCGGCACCGAGACGAACACCCCCGGCAGCGACCGCAGCCCCGAGCGCAGCCATCCGAACGGCGACAGCGTCGACAGGAACGCGATCGCCGCCGCGATGACGGCCGCGAGCAGGAACCCCAGGCCCGCCAGCGCGGCCGTCGCCGGCAGCGCCTCGCCGATCAGGTCGAGCACGCCCGTGCCGAACTGCGTCGAGTAGCCGAAGTCGCCCTGGACGTAGCCGCTGAGGGTCGCCCAGTACTGCTCCCACCACGACGAGTCGGCGCCGTACGCGGTGCGGATCTGCTCGATCTGCTCGGCGTTGAGCCCCAGGGACGGGTCGTCGTACTTGATCAGGATCGCATCGCCCGGCAGCAGCTGCAGGAGGATGAAGGTGGCCGTGAAGGCCGCGATCAGAACGATCGCGGCCTGCCCGGCGCGTCTCAGCGCGTAGCGCATCTGCTGGCTCCCGCCGCCTACTGCTTGTCGAGCCAGACGTCGTAGAAGAGCGGCCGTGCGACCGACTCGAACTCGACGCCGTGGACATAGGGGGCGGTGCCGTACACCTGCGGCTCCTCGAACAGCGGGATGACGTACGCCTGCTCGGCGAGGTAGTCCTGCACCGCCTGCGAGGCCGCGATCCGCTCGTCGGGGTCCGGCGTCGACGCGACGGCCTCGAGGAGGCGGTCGAGCTCCGCGTCATCCGACAGCAGGGTGTTGCGGTTCGTCGTGTGGTACTGGCTCTTGATCACGTCGAGGTCCGCGCGTCCGACCATCGAGTGGTAGAGCGGGGTCTTGAGCGGGTCCTTGATGTCCTCGGCGTAGGTGCCGGCATCCGCCGCCTTCACGTTCAGCTCGACGCCGACCTTCTTGAGCTGCTGCGCGACCAGTTCGAGGGTCTGCTTCGAGAGCGGCTGCGGCGCGGCCTCGTACACCGTGAGCGACAGGCGCTCGCCGTCCTTCTCGAGGATGCCGTCGTCGCCGGCCGTCCAGCCGGCCTCTTCGAGCAGGGCAGCCGACTTCTCCGGGTCGTACGCGTAGAACGCGGACTCGTCCTTGTAGCCGACGGCCGACGAGCTGAGCGCCGACGTCGCCACCGGGTAGTTCTCGGTGAAGATCGTGTCGACGACCTCCTGCGCGTCGACGGCCGCGACGAGCGCCTGGCGCACGCGGATGTCGCTGAGCAGCGGGTTCGTGAAGCGCAGGCTCAGGGCGTTGTTGACGCCGCGGGTCTGCGGCGCGTGCACGTCGAATCCGGCGGAGGCGACGCGCTCCTCGTCGAACGCCTGCACGTAGCGGATGTAGTCCGCCTGGCCGGCGAGCAGCGAGCCGATGCGCACGCTGTCCTCGGGGGTCACGATGAGGTGGATCTCGTCGAGGTACGCGCGGCCCTGGTGGTCGAAGCTCGGCGGCGCCCAGTTGTAGTCCTCACGCGCCGCGAGGGTGAGCTCGGTGCCGAGCTTCTCGTCGGTGATGACGAATGGTCCCGCGCCGACGATGTCGGTGGCGTTGCCGGCGCCGAACTCCTCGAGCGTCAGGTCGAGCGTGTCGGGCGAGAGCAGGCCCGAGTTGATCGTCGACGTCGCCTGCAGGAAGCCGGGCGCGGGAGCCGAGAAGCGGAACGTCACGGTGTCGTCGTCGACGACCTCGCTCGAGGCATAGTTGTTGATCGCCTCCGAGACCGTCAGTCCGAGATCCTCGTTGCCCAGGCCGTAGGTGTCGAAGTTCTTCGCCACGGCTTCGGCGTCCAGCGGCGTGCCGTCCGAGAAGGTGACGTCGTCGCGGATGTCGAACGTGTACTCGGTCGCGTCCTCGTTCACGGTCCACTCGGTGGCGACCCACGGCTCGATCTCGAGCGTCTCCGGGTTCTGCCACGTCAGTCGCGCCGCGATGTTGTTGACGAGACCGCCATTGGGATAGAACCCGGCCTGCGGCGGGTAGAGGTTCGTGTAGGTCTGGTGCTCGAGGTAGGTGAGCGTGCCTCCGGTGACGGGATCGCCGGCGGCGCCTTGCGGTTCGCTCGTGGCGGCGCCGGAGGCGCACGCGGTGAGCGAGGCCGCGACGGCGACCGCGACGACGCCGGCGAGGGCGCGTGCTGCGGGACGGGACATGGTTACTCCTGAGTGGTTCGGATGCCTGGTGCGGCGGGACGGTGTGGCCACGCTACGGACGGTCCCGGGCCGCTCGCGCGGCCGTGCGTCACCGCCCGTCACCCGTTGCATCGGGGGGTCACGCCGCTTCACGGGGCGTAACACGCGGTGCGCGCGGCGCTCGGGGTCGTGAACGGAGGAGATGTCACGAAAGGAGGAGGAAGGGCACGGCATCCGTCCTCCTTTCGCGACATCTCCTCGTTTCATCACCGCGCGAGCCCCCTGCCCGCACGCGGAAACCCCGCGCCAGCCCGTGACGGGGCTCAGCCGACGGCGACGGGGGCGTGCGCGAGCCGGGGCGCGCCCAGCGAGAGTCGATCGCGCAGGGTCGCGCCGCTGCGGCCCAGCAGTCCACGGCGGCGCAGCTCCGGCGCCGCGAGCGCGGTGAACGCCTCGAACTGCGCCGGCTGGAACGCCGACAGCACGTTGAAGCCGTCTGCAGCGCCGGCGTCGCGCCACTGCTCGAAGTGATCGGCGATCGCCGCGGGCCCGCCGACTACGAATGCGGCGGGCACGGCGTGAGCGGCGATCAGGTGCCGCCAGGTCAGGTCGACCCCGGCCCGTCGTCCGGTGCGGTCCTGCACCACTCGCACCGTGCTCGCCGCGACCTCGGCGAAGGCCCGGGCCGTCGCCGCCGGGACCGTGTCGTCCACGGCGGCGCGCCGCGACGGATCGTCGCCCGCCGCGCCGGCAGCGTCGAGGAACGAGGCGAGCGATCGGTTCGGCGGAAACGCCACCCGGTCGCGGTTCCCGCCGCCGTCATCGATCGGCACGAGCAGCAGCAGCCGCTCGACGATCCCGCGGGCCGCGGCATCCGTCTCCGCCACCACCGGGAGCACGGGCACGACGACCTTCAGCTCGTCGGGATCGCGACCGGATGCCTGTGCCAGGCCTCGCAGCTCGGCGCGCGCGTCGATCGCCGAAGCCAGGGTCGGCGCGGCGATGAGCGCGAAGTCCGCCTCGGTCGCGGCGAGCGCGCGGGAGCGCGGGGACGTGCCCGCGTGCACGAGCGGAAGGTGTCCCTGCGGCGGACGCGCGACGTTCAGCGGACCCTCGACCCGCACGTGCGCGCCCTCGAACGCCGCGGCGCGCAGTCGCTCGGGGTCGATGAGCACGCCGGCGGCGGCATCCGCGATCCAGGCGTCCTCGTCCCATGACTCCCACAGCAGCCGCAGCGCGCGCACGAACTCCTCGGCGCGGTCGTAGCGCGCGGTGTTGTCGGCGTGGGAGTCTCGGCCGTGGTTGGCGGCCGCGCGCGGCTCGGCGCCGGTGACGAGGTTGACGCCCGCGCGCCCTCCGGTGAGGACGTCGAGGGATGCCGTCGCCCGCGCGGTCGCGTACGGATCGGCGTACGTGGAGTTCACGGTGGCGATGAGGCCGATCCGCTCGGTCACTCCCGCGAGGTACAGCACGGCGCTGAGCGGATCGATCCGCGCGAGCAGGTACGGATCGCGGTACTCGAGATCCGGTCCGGTGGCGAGCCAGTCGCCGAAGAAGAGGTAGTCGAGCCCGGCATCCTCGCCCAGCCGGGCGATCCGGCGCAGCACCGCTGCGTCGGTGTGCGGGTCGGCGTGGGCTCCCGGATGCCGCCACCCCGACGGGTACGCGCCCAGGGTGCGGACCATCGCACCGACGATCAGCGGCTCGCTCACAGACGCGTGACCTCGGCCGACGGGGTGGTGCCGACGGCGACCAGGCGGCCGCGCGAGTGGGACCACTGGCTCCACGAGCCGGGATACACGGTCACGTCGATCCCCGCGATCGCGCCCGCCAGCGCCGTGTGCGACGCGGCGATGCCGGACCCGCAGTACGCGGCCACGGCGACGCCGTCCACGACGCCCGCCGCCGCGAACTCGGCGCGGATCTCGTCGGGCGAGCGGAAGCGCCCGGCGACGAGGTGCGTGGTGGTCGGCAGGTTGACGGCGCCGGGGATGTGCCCGGCCACGGGATCGAGCGGCTCGGCGTCGCCGCGGTAGCGCTCCGGCGCGCGCACGTCGAGGAGGACGCCCTTCCACGGCCAGTCCTCGACGTCGTCGATGTCGGCGACCCCGTGCTCGATCTCCTGCAGCTCCACATCGCCGCGGCGGGGGAGCACATCGCCGGTGTCGAGCGGAAGCCGCTCGGTGAGCCAGCCGCGCAGGCCGCCGTCGAGCACGCGCACGTCCGGGAGACCCGACCGCGTCAGCACCCACCACGCACGCGCGGCGGCGACCGAGTGCAGATCGTCGTACGCCACGACGATGTCGCCCTTGTTCACACCCCACCGGCGGGCGGCCTCCTGCAGCTGCTCGCGGGGCGGGAGCGGATGCCGCCCCTGCCGCGGATCGTCGCGGCGCGCGAGTTCGCGGTCGAGGTCGACGTACACGGCGCCGGGCAGGTGGCCGTCGAGGTATGCGGGGCGTCCCTCGGGCACGTCGAGGCGCCAGCGCACATCGAGCAGCCGGACGGTGCGCTGCTCGCGCAGGAGGTGTGCGAGGTCGAGCGGCGAGATGAGCGGGGAGGCCATGCGCCCATGCTCACGCCCGCGAGCGTTACCGGGAACCGTGCGCCGTCATGCACCGCGACGAGGCGTCACACGACGTGACGCAGCGCAACACGGCGTCACGCAGGAATACCCGCGCGATTCGTTTGTACGAAATCGACGTTGCATTCGCCTCTCACAGTCGATTTCGTACAGACGAACCGTCGCGGCCCGTCACGGGCCGTCACGGGCCGCCGAGGAGCACCTTCATGCGCGCCAGGCTCGCCTCGGACTCCGCCAGCAGGCCGCGCAGCTCGTCGACGGTCGCCGTGTCCGCGGCGGGGTCGGGTGCCGCAGGCGCGGGGACGGATGCTGCCACCGGCGCATCCGCGGGGGCCGGCGTCGCAGGGGCCGGCGTCGCGGCATCCGTCGCTGCATCCGGCGCAGCCGCATCGCTCTTGCGCGGCGAGAGGAAGAGGTTCGCGAGGTAGCCCGTGAACGTGCCGAAGATGCCCACGCCGATCACGATCACGCCCGATCCGACCAGGCGCCCCAGATCGGTGACGGGGTACTGGTCGCCGTAGCCGACGGTGGAGATCGTGACGATGACGTACCAGAGGGCGTCGGACGCCGAGGTGATGTTGGCGCCCTCGGCGTACTGCTCGATGCGCAGGATCGCGAGGCTGCCGAACTCCAGCACGAGGATGCCCATCAGCAGCAGCACCAGGAGCGCGCTCCCGGCCCGGTCTTTCGTGACCGTGTTCCAGACCGCGCGGATGCCCACCTCGCGGAGAAGACGCGACACGCGAACCAGCCGGAAGACGCGCAGGATCTTCACCTGCGGGAAGGGCAGACTCGCAAGCAGGTCGGCCCAGCCGAAGTGGCGGAAGAAGTAGGCGCTCGCCGACGGGGCGGTCAGGATCCGGTAGATGAAGTCGCCGAGGAAGATCGCACTGAACAGCGCGTTCATCACGGTGAGGATCTGCTGGAGTGCGGGGTCCTTCACGAAGGCGTAGACCAGGACCAGGTTGAAGATCGAGATCACCGACAGGATGCCGATGAAGATCTCGTAACCGGTGTTCTTGAGTTCGGAGCGCGGTGCGGACATGCCTGGATTCTGGCACCGCGGGCATCGCCGTCCCGGGGTGATCTTCCCGAGCCCGCAGGCGCCGAGAGTGTTAGCGTGAGGCTCGATCCTGTCGAGAGGCGGTGGCCATGACCGAGACGCTCGGCGTCGTGCTGCGCCTCCTGCTCGAGCTGATGGCCGGTGTCGCCATCCGCGAGCCGAGTGCCCTGGCCTTCGCCGCCGCCGCGATCGCGGCCGTCGCGGTCCTCGCCATCACGCTCGCCCGGGTCGAGCTTCCGGTGTCCGCGACCGGGTCGTCGCCGCACCCGCTGCGCGCGATCGACGTCTCGGTGCGGCTCACGCAGAGCGATCCGGATGCCGCGGGCCACGCGCGTCCGCGAGCGCCCGGCGCGGCGGCCCCGGCCGCCTGATCCGAGTCCGCCCTCCGCCCGCCTGCGGGCGCCGTTCGGCGCACCCGGTGTCTCGTGGCCACTCGCCACGACCCAGACACCGACCGAACGGACATTCCCATGGACCTCTACGCCTTTCCCCCGCTCGCCGCGATCCTCGACGCGGCGTACTCCGGCCTCCTCCTCCTCGCCGAGCTGCTCCAGCCCCTCGCCGGCGACGCCGCGGCCGCGGCATCCGTCATTCTCGTCACGCTGCTCGTGCGCACGGCGCTCATCCCGATCGGCATCGCACAGGCCAAGGCCGAGCAGAACCGCAGCCGCCTCGCGCCGCAGCTGCGCGAACTGCAGCGGCGCCACCGACGTGATCCCGAGCGCCTGCAGCGCGAGACGATGAAGCTGTACTCCGATGAAGGCGTCTCGCCGTTCGCCGGATGCCTCCCGATGCTCGCGCAGGCTCCCGTGCTCGCCGTCGTCTACGCGCTCTTCGCGTTCGCCGCGATCGCCGGACACCCGAACGCACTGCTCGCCGAGCATCTCGCCGGCGTCTCGCTGGGCACGGGACTGTTCGCGGCGGTCGGCGCAGGCACGGCGACGCTCGCGACGTTCGCCGTCTTCGGCGTGCTGATCGCCGTGATCGTGGTCACCGCCGAGATCACGCGGCGCGCGTTCCGCGCACCCGATGCGGAGAGAACGGATGCCGCGCCCCTGGCGGGAGCGGCCGGACGCCTGGTCGGCGCCCTGCAGTTCACGACGGCGGTGATCGCGGTGTTCGTGCCGTTGGCCGCCGCCCTCTACCTCGCCACCACCGTGGTGTGGACCCTGGTGCAGCGCCTCATCCTGCGCCGCCGGTACCCGCTCTCGCCGGCGTGACCGCGCGGAGAGAGTTGTCACGAATCGAGGAGATGTCACGAGGGGAGGATGCCGCGAGCCCGAATTCTCCTCGTTTCGCCACATCTCCTCCTTTCGTGACCCGAACCCGTGCGAGTCCGGTCAGGCGTCGGACTTCTCACTCCGGCCGTGCTTGACCGCCATCGTGAGCAGGCGCACCCCCGCGCCGAGCAGGATGAGGTTGATGACCATCTGGATCGTGACGATCACGCGTCCCGTCTGGCTCACCGCCGCGATGTCGCCGAACCCCACGGTCGCGAAGACCGTCACCGTGAAATACAAGGCGTCCATACGGGTGAGCTCCTGCGTGAAGCTCGACGGGACGTTGTGCTCCAGCAGGAAGTACGTCGCCGCGAAGACGAGCAGATAGAGGGGCGCGATCACCGCGAGCGCCTCGATCGCCCGGAGGCCGGGCTCGACCGCCCGGATGATCGCCAGCACCTGCCACACCGAGACGGACACGAGCACGCCGGCGGCCACGACCATCGCGACCGCGGGCGGGAGCGTGTCGAGCCACTCGAGGGGGATGACGAAGTACAGCGTGACGAGGACGACGGCGGCGATCAGCGCGCGCAGCAGTCCCCATGCGACCACGCGTCGTCGCTGAGCCCGGCTGAGCCGATCGATCGGGGGCTCGCTCATCCACGCTCCTTTCTGTCGAGTCAACGTTGGCCCCGCAGGCGCCCGCGGGCCATCACCCACGCCGAGTGACGTGCGACCCGGCGGCACACGTTTTCGGCACGGCGCGCGGCGGTGGGATACTCGTCGGGTGCCGCAGCCCTCTCGCGGACCCCGATCATGAGCATCCCGGATCCCCGCACCGTCGCGCGCCTCAGCGTCGTGGGTCCCGGCCGTGTCGGCCGGGCCGCCGCCCTCGCGTTCACCGCCGCGGGCTACGCCGTCTCCGGTCCGTCCGGCCGCGGCGAGCCCGTTGCCGAAGCCGACGCCGTGCTGCTGTGCGTTCCCGACCGCGAGATCGGCGCCGTCGCCGCCGCCCTGCGCGGCCGAGGAGCGCTGCTCGGCCACACCTCGGGGGCGACGCCGCTGGCCGGCTCGGGCGTCGACTTCGGCCTGCATCCGCTGCGCTCGTTCGCGGGCGCGGAGGGAGCGGATGCCTTCGCCGGCGTCGGCTGCGCGGTGGCGGGAGTCTCCCCGCAGGCCCTGCGCACGGCCGAGGAGCTCGCCCGGGCGGTCGGCGGGACCCCGTTCGAGGTCGCGGACGACCAGCGCGCGGGCTATCACGCCGCGGCATCCATCGCCTCGAACTTCCTCGTCACGCTCGAGGCCGCCGCCGAGCGGGTGGCCGCGGCGTCGGGACTGCCCGCCGACTTCCGCGCACACCTGGCACCGCTCGTGCGCGGGACCGTCGAGAACTGGGCCGCGCACGGACCCCGGGCGGCGCTCACCGGCCCGATCGCACGCGGGGACGAAGAGACCGTTCACCGTCAGCGCGAGGCGGTCGCGGCCCGGGCACCCGAGCTGCTCGCCCTCTTCGACGAGCTGTCCGACCGCACGCGCGCGCTCGTGCGCAGCGAGGAGACACCGGCATGAGGATCGTCCGCACCGTCGCCGATGTGCGCGCCGCCGTGCGCGACGCCCGTTCGCGCGGCGCCTCGATCGGCCTCGTGCCGACGATGGGCGCACTCCACGACGGTCACCTCTCGCTCGTCCGCGCTGCGCGGGCGGCGAACGGCCTCGTGGTGATGTCGCTGTTCGTCAATCCGACGCAGTTCGGCCCGAACGAGGATCTCGCGGCATATCCGCGCGACGAGGAGCGCGACGCGCGCCTCGCCGAGGACGCGGGAGTGGACGTGCTCTTCGCTCCGCCGGTCGCGGAGGTGTACCCGCAGGGGTTCGCGACCTCGATCCATGTCGCCGGCCTCACCGACGTGCTCGACGGCGCGTCGCGCGGTGCCGGGCACTTCGACGGGGTCGCGACGGTCGTGACGAAGCTCTTCCAGATGGTCGCGCCCGACGACGCGTACTTCGGGCAGAAGGACGCGCAGCAGGTGCTCGTGATCCGGCGCCTGGTGCGCGATCTCGACATGCCCGTGACCGTGGTGGCCTGCCCGACGGTGCGCGAGCCCGACGGCCTCGCGATGAGCTCGCGCAACGTGTACCTCGACCCCGAGTCCCGCGAGCGGGCGACGGCGCTCAACCGCGCGCTCGACGCCGCCGAACGGGAGGTGGCGGAGGGACGGACGGATGCCGCAGCCGTCCTCGCCGCGGCATCCGCTGTGCTCGGCGCAGCCGGAATCGAGCCCGAGTATCTGGAACTGCGCTCCCCCGACGACCTCCGCGAGGTCGCCCGCGTCGCCGGGCCGACGCTCCTCGCTGTCGCGGCCCGCGTCGGACCTGCGAGACTGATCGACAACCGCATCCTGGAGGCCGCCCCATGAGCACAGGACCGCTGAGCCCCGCCGCTCCCGCATCGCGCCCGCGCATGACGTTCGGTGGACTCGCCGCCCTCAAGGCGAACCGCGAACCCATCGTGATGGTCACGGCGTACGACTACCCGAGCGCGCAGATCGCCGAAGCCGCCGGCGTCGACATGGTGCTCGTCGGCGACTCGGCCGCGATGACCGTGCTCGGGCACGAGAGCACCGTCCCGGTCACGGTCGACGAGATGGTCATGCTCACGGCGGCCGTGCGACGAGGCCTCTCGACGCCTCTCCTGGTGGCCGATCTCCCGTTCGGCTCGTACGAGGGATCCGACGAGCAGGCCGTCGCGACGGCGCAGCGCTTCGTCAAGACGACGGGATGCGACGCCGTGAAGATCGAGCGCGGGGGCTCGTCGGTCGACCGCGCCCGCGCGATCGTGGCAGCCGGGATCCCGGTCATGGGCCACGTCGGACTGACGCCGCAGACCGCGGCGACCATCGGCGGCTACCGCGCACAGGGACGGACCGCCGAAGAGGCGGTCGCGCTGTGCGAGAGCGCGGTCGCGCTGCAGGATGCCGGGTGCTTCGCCATCGTGTTCGAGGCCATCCCGTCCGCCGTGACCGAGGCGATCATGCCGCGTCTGGAGGTGCCGGTGATCGGCATCGGCGCCGGACCCGCGGCCGACGGACAGGTGCTGGTGTTCCACGACCTGCTCGGCATCTACGACGGCCACGCCGCGCGGTTCGTGAAGCGCTACGCCGACGTGCGGTCCGCGATGCTCGCCGGGGTCACGGCGTACGCCGACGAAGTGCGCTCGCGCGCCTACCCGGCTCCCGAGCACGGCTACGGGATGCCGGCCGAGGAGGCCGCTCGCCTGCGCGCGATCCTCGACGCCAGCACGCCCCCGCAAGCCCGCCGCGCGTAGGCGAGTGCCGGGTCAGTCGATGAGATGCTCGTGGACGGCGCTGCTGAGCGAGGTCCCGTTGAGGTCGAGGTAGAGCTCGCGCTCCGTGACCGACAGCGTCATCGTGTTGCGGCGGTCGATGGCGGCGACCGCCGCGTCGATGAAGCCGGGGTCGAACGCGTACAGCCGGATCGCCTCGGCGTCGTGGATGCGCTTGCCGGCCCAGGGCGCCATCACCTTGGCGGGATCGCGGTGCGTGTACACGACAGTGCGATCGGCGAGCCTGCTGCCGTAGTGCAGGCGCTCGGCGTCGGGTGCGCCCACCTCGATCCACGCGGTCACGCGACCGGTCATGTCGCGCACGAGGACGGCCGGCTCATCGGTCGCCGCGACGCCCTCGGTGAACACGATGCCCTCTTCGTACTCGAGGCAGTACGCGAGCACCCGCGTGAGCATGAAGGCATCCGTCTCGGACGGATGCCGCGCCACCCGCAGCGCGAGCTCGTCGTAGACGCCGCGATCGACGTCGGCCAGCTGCACCGTGAAGGTGTGGATCGTCGCCCCGAGCGCCATTGCTCCAGCGTAGGGTGCTCGGGAGGCGCGCTCGTCATGCGCGACTCCCGTGCCCCCCGAGCAGCGAGGCGCATCCCCCCGGATTCGACCTCGCCTTCCGAAAACGTCGGCATCCCGTAGCCGACGTCTAACCCCTATGAGTCGGCGACCGCGTCGATCATGACGGCGGAGCGGATGATCGACGTCGAAGCCGCTGAGATCGGACCGGGATACAGTCGCTGACATGGCCGCGGTCGTCCTCGCGCTGGACTCCTTCAAGAGCTCGATCGACGCCGCCGACGCGGTCGAGGCGCTGCGCGAAGGCTGGGTCTCGGTCGACCCGGGACGAGAGCTGACGCTCCTCCCGATGGCCGACGGGGGTGAGGGCACGCTCGAGGCGTTCGCGGCGGCGGTGCCGGATGCCGTCCGCATGCCGGTGACGGTGACCGGTCCGGAGGGGCGCCGGGTCGCGGCATCCTGGCTCCTCCTTCCGCCCGCCCCGGGCACACCGGACGGGACCGCCGTGGTCGAGCTCGCCTCGACGTCGGGCATCGAGCTGCTGGGCTCCCCGCCGCGCCTGCGCCCGCTGGATGCCGGCACGCGCGGTTTCGGCGAGGCGATCGCCGCGGCCCTCGCGCACGGCGTCTCGCGCCTCGTGCTCGGCATCGGCAGCAGCGCCTCGACCGACGGCGGCATCGGCATGCTGACGGCGCTGGGCGCGCGATTCACGGATGCCGCATCCGGCCCGATCACGACGGGCGGGCGTGGACTGCGGTCATTGGCAGCCGCCGACCTCAGCGGGCTGCCGCCGCTCCCCGCCGGCGGCGTGACCGTGCTGACCGATGTGACGAATCCGCTGCGGGGCGACCGCGGCGCCGCCGCCGTCTTCGGACCGCAGAAGGGCGCCGGCCAGGACGAGATCGCGCTCCTCGACGCGGGGCTCGGCCGGCTCGCGAACCTCGTCGACGTCGATCCCGACACCCCTGGCGCGGGTGCGGCGGGCGGCACGGGGTTCGGGCTGCTCGCGTGGGGAGCGGGGCTCGTGCCGGGAGCCGACGCCGTCGCCGAGCTCATCGGACTCCCGGAGGCGGTGGCGGCGGCATCCGTCGTCGTCACCGGCGAGGGATCGTTCGACGGTCAGTCCGCGGCGGGCAAGGCGCCCGACCTCGTCCGGGCGCTTGCCCGGGATGCCGGCGTGCCCGTTGTGCTCGTGGCGGGGCGGATCGCCGCCGACGCCGATGCGTCCGGATTCGCTCACGCGATCTCGCTGACCGCGCTGGCAGGATCGGGCGCCGCCGCTCTCGCCGAGCCCGCGCGCTGGCTCTTCGCGGCGGGCGCCGAGCTCGCCCGTCGGTTCCCCGCCTGAGCACCCGCACCCCGCACCCGCACCCGCACGCGCTCCCGTCGAGTCGCCAAAACACGCCGTACCGCTGGGCAGCGAGACGGCGTGTCTTGGCGACTGGGTCTGCCGACGGCGACGGGGCGCTGCCGGCGGCGGGGTCAGGTGCGCGTCACCCCGCGGCGGCGCGTGACGAGCACGTACAGGCCGAGCACGATGATCGCGCCCAGGATCGAGCCGATGATGCCGGCGGCCTGCAGGAATCCGCCGTTGGGGTCGGCACCGAACAGCAGGTAGCCGAGGAAGCCGCCGACGAACGATCCGACGATGCCGAGCACGATGGTCAGCAGGATCCCCATGCTCTGCTTGCCGGGGATGACGGCGCGAGCGATGAGACCGGCGATGAGGCCGATGAGAATGAGGCCCAGGATTGTCCAAAGCATGATGTCCTCCGTTGTCCGCCCTTGGTGAGGGCTAGAAGGACGTTAGCGGGCGCGCTCCGCGCCGGATCGCCCGTTGAAAACCGGGTCGCCAAGGCCTATCATCTGCCGCCGCACGGACGCGGATCCGTCAGGACGCGGCATCCGCCTTCATCTCGGGGCACGTGCCACCGGGGTCGGTCGCCAGCTCGAAGTGCCAGCGCTCGTTGGCGTACGTCTGGCAGATGCCGTACTTCCAGCCGTGCTGCGAGAGCCACAGCTGGGCGTCGAGGGAGCCGATGTCGACCGCGTCGCCGGTGACGTGCCGGGAAGCGTCAGGCGTCGCGACGAACTGCCGTGCGACGTCCTCGCTGCCGTACCGCTCGACCGCGTCGTCCAGCAGCCACTGCTGGTAGCGGGCCGACCGCCAGCCGCTCGTCACGTCGAAGCCGACGCCGTCGGTCGCGGCATCCGCTTCCGCCTGTCGCATCGCGCCGAGGAGGGCCGGATCCAGGTGCGCGATCGCGGGGAGTGCGTCGTCGGCCAGCGTCACCGTCGCCCCTTCGGCGATATGCCCCGCCGCTTCGCTGGGGAGGAAGGGAGCGGATGCCGCGGCCGTCGTCGCGCGCACGCCGACGACGACGAGCACGGCCAGGAACGCGGCCACTCCCACTCCGATGGTCAGGAACACGAGACGGCGGAGGCGTGCGGGACGATCGAGCATGCGTCCATCTCACGCGGGCGCGTGTTGCGACGTCGTACGCGGATTCGCATACGTCGGCGATATGCGCCCCCGCCTAGGCTGGGCGCATGCGGGTGCTGATCGTCGAGGACGAGCTCTTCCTCGCCGAGGCGATCCGTGACGGCCTGCGCCTGGAGGCGATCGCCGCCGACATCGCCGGCGACGGCGACACCGCTCTCGAGCAGCTCTCCGTCAACGCGTACGACGTGGTCGTGCTCGACCGCGACATCCCCGCACCGAACGGCGACGAGATCGCGCGGCGCCTGGCCGGCGAGCCCGAGAGCCCGCGCATCCTGATGCTCACCGCCGCCGACCGGCTCGACGACAAGGCGAGCGGCTTCGAGAGCGGGGCGGACGACTACCTCACCAAGCCGTTCGCGCTGCAAGAGCTGGTGCTGCGCCTGCGCGCACTCGGCCGGCGGCCCGCGAAGAGCACCCCGCCTGTCGTGGAGCTCGGCGGTGTGCGGCTCGACCGGTTCCGGCGCGAGGTGTACCGCGACGGCCGGTACATCGCCCTCACGCGCAAGCAGTTCGCCGTGCTCGACGTGCTGATGACCGCCGGCGGTGGCGTCGTGTCGGCCGAAGACCTCCTCGAGCGCGCGTGGGACGAGAATGCCGACCCCTTCACGAACGCGGTGCGCATCACGATCTCGACGCTGCGCAAGCGCCTCGGCGAGCCGTGGGTCATCGAGACGGTGCCGGGCGTCGGCTACCGGATGAGCGCATGACCGAGCGTCCGCGGGGGATGTCGGTGCGCGTCAAGCTCGCGCTGAGCTACGCGGGCTTCCTCGTCGTCGCCGGGATCGCGCTGTTCGCGGTCGGATTCCTGCTGCTGCGGTTCGTGCCCAACGGAAGCCTCACGGTCGACGGCGGCGGCTGGGCGCCGAACCGCGCCAACCTGCTCGAAGTGTTCGTGCGCTACGCCTGGTGGGCGCTCGCGCTGCTGCTCGTCATCGGCCTCGTCGGCGGCTGGCTGCTCGCCGGCGTCGTGCTGCGCCCGCTCGACCGCATCACCGACGCCGCGCGGCGTGTGCGCGACGGCCGACTCGATCACCGTGTCGCGCTGCCGGGGGCGGGCGACGAGCTCACCGACCTCGCCGACACGCTCGACGCGATGCTCGACCGCGTGGAGCACACCGTCGAGGAGGAGCGGCGCTTCGCCGCGAACGCCTCGCACGAGCTCCGCACGCCTCATGCGATCATCCGCACGGTCGTCGAGGTCGCGCAGGCCGACCCCGAGGGGCGCGATGTCGACGAGGTGCTGCGTCGCATCGGCGCGACGAACGAGCGGGCCATCGCGACCACCGAGGCTCTCCTCGCGCTCGCCCGCGTCGCGCGGGGCGGCGCGCTCGACGCCTCGACCGTCGACCTCGCAGTGCTCGTCGCCGACGCGGTGGAGGACGAGCGGGCGGATGCCTCGGCCCGCGGCATCCGCTTCACCACCTCTCTGGATCCGGCATCGGTGACCGGCGAGCGCGGGCTGCTCGAACGGCTCGTCGCGAACCTCGTGCACAACGCCGTCGTGCACAACGCGGCCGGCGGGTGGGTGCGGGTCGGCGTCACGGCCGGAGCGCGCGCGGAGCTCGTCGTCGAGAACGGCGGACCCGTGCTGGCGCCGGCGCTCGCCGCCACCCTCACCGAGCCCTTCGTGCGAGGGGCCGGGCGCACGCGGGGCACGGGCGACGGATCGGGGCTCGGCCTCGCGATCGTCGCATCGATCGTGCGCGCCCACCACGGTGAGCTCGCCCTCACCGCGCCGCCGGAGGGCGGCCTTCACGTGCGGGTGACGCTCCCGCGCTGACGTCGGGCGAGCGCCGCCACGAGCCGCGGGACCGCCATCGCGAGCACGCCGACGGTCGCGCCGACGGTGTTCCACCACACGTCGTCGCCGTCGGGCACGCGTCCCGGGATCGACCGCTGCGCGAACTCGACCGCCGCCGACAGTGCGAACGCGGCGAGGATCGCGACGAGCCAGAACCGTCGCGGCAGGAGGAGTGCGAGCGTCGCTCCCAGCGGGACGAACAGGAGCACGTTGAGCGCATCGTCGATGTCGCCGAACGGCAGCACGACGAGGAGCGGATGCCCCACCTCGACCATCGACCGCACGAACAGCCCGCGCAGCGGAGCGGCGATCGAGGGCGGCGCGAGCGTGAGCAGCGTGATCGCGGCGGCGAATGCGCCGGCGACGAGCAGGCGGATGCCGCGCCCCCGCGACGTGCTGAGGTCGGTCATGTCGAGCCCTTCCGCGGGCTCTCGGGCGAGCCTGCGCGCTCCAGTCCACGCCGCGCGATGTTGCGGGAGCGTATGCGAATCGCGCGCTATGACCGCGACGCCGGAGCGACGCCCGCGGCGTAGACCTCGACGAGCCGCCGCGCGAGGGCGGGCGCGGCATCCGGATCCTGCTCGACGATGCGTGCGAGCACGCCTTCGCGCACGAGGGAGACCAGACCGTGGACGACAGCCCAGCTCAGCAGCGACCACTCGTCCGCGTGGGCATCGGCGACGTCGCCCACGGCGGTGCGCAGCCGCCCCAGCGCTCCGCGCTGCGCCTCGATGAGGGCGTCGTCGTCGGCATTGAGCTCCGAGCGGCGGAACATCAGGTCGACCAGAGCCGGATGCTCCAGCCCGAAGTCGACGTAGGCGCGGCCGAGTGCCGCGAGCGGCGATTCATCCGCGTCGCCCTCGCGGATCGCTGCGGCGGCGAGCGCGGCGTCGAGCTGGTCGAACCCGGCGGTCGCGACCGCGGTGAGCATCCCCGCCCGGTCGCCGAAGAAGTGGGCCGGCGCCGCATGCGACACGTTCGCCCGCCGGGCGACAGCGCGCAGGCTGACCGAGGCGTGCCCCTTCTCGGCGAGCTCCTCGGAGGCGGCGCGCAGGAGTGCGTCTCGGGCGGAGGTCGGCGGCGGGGTGGGCTCCATGCGTCGATGCTGTCACGAAGTGCTTGACAGTGTCAACCCGTCCCTTCGCGAGACACGCTGTCCGAGCCGTGGGGTAGCCTCGCCAGCACGCCGATCCCCTGCTCGGCGCCGAGGTCGTCCGCCTGGTGGACCAGAGCTGGGGACCCTGGCCCGAGCTGTACTTCCCGCGGCGCGATCCCGAGGGCAACGAGTTCTGCCTGCAGTGATTTCGCACGCACCGAGTTCCGAGCACAGAGGAGATGCCGATGAGTGACACGAACAGCGAGCCGAGGGGGATCTCCGCGGCCGCGTTCCACCGCGCTGGGGGCGTCGCCGACTGGCGCGTGACCGGCACCGGTCCGCAGGCGGTCTTCACGGCGACCTCGCTGACCCACGCGGCACGGCTCGTCGACCCGATCGCCGCGGCCGCCGAGCGGTTCGGCGTGCGACCCGACATCGACGTGCGTCCTGAAGGCGTCGTCGTGCGCGTCCCGTACCCGGAGTCGGAGGGCATCCCCGCCGGGTCTCCGGCGTTCGCCGCCGCCGTGTCCACGGCCGCCGCCGAGCTGGGACTCACTCCCGACCCGTCGCTCGCGCAGTCCGTCGGGGTCTACGTCGCCCAGCATTCTCAGGCCGACGTGCGGCCGTTCTTCACCGCGGCGCTCGGCTACGAGCCGTTCGGCGACACCGACGCCGTCGACCCGCTCCGCTGCGGCCCGCAGCTCGCCTTCAATCCGATCACCGGAGACGTCCCCGCCAGGGGTCGCACGCACTTCGACGTCTTCGTGCCGGCCGACCGGGCGCAGGCGCGAGTCGATGCCGCGCTCGCCGCGGGAGGGAGGCTCGTCGACGATTCCCACGCGCCCGCGTGGTGGTCGCTGGCGTCGCCCGACAACCACGGCGTCGACATCGCGTCCTGGACCGACACGTACGAGTGAGCGGGCCGGGCCCTCGCCGTTCTGCGCTCGCGCTCGGGATCAGTCCGCTCGGGCCGCCGGATCGGCGGGAGCCCCGAAGCTGTGGTCCGCGATGATGCTCGCCGCGGCGCCCGACCGCAGGAAGTCGAGGAGCTCGCGCCCAGCGGCAGGCTCGCTCGCCGCTGCCGCGACCGCGCCGGCGAAGACCGTCTCGATCGCGCAGTCCGCGGGAAGGGTCCCGAGGATCCGGATGCCGCGCTGCCCGATCAGCTCGCTCAGTTGCTGGAGGCCGAGATCGACCTCGTTCTCGGCCAGCAGCCGCGCGACCGGGACGCCGGGCCGCGCCTGCACGAGGCGACCCTCGAGTTCATCGGTGAGGCCCCACCGGGCGATCATGTCGACCAGCGCTGTGCCGCTCGGGCCTGTCGAGTAGCCGATGCGGGGTGCGGCGCGCAGCGCCGCACGGAGCTCGCCGGCATCGCGGAACGCGTGAGCCTGTGGCGCCGCGCCTGCCTCGGCGTCGCCGCCGGGGACGGCGACCGCGACCTGCGAGACCAACAGCGGAACGAGCGTCGCCCCATCGACGTGACCCGCAGTGGCCAAGCGGCGCAGAGCCGGCTCGGCCAGGAAGACCAGGTCGAACGCCTCACCCTCGGCGACGCGGCGCGCGGCATCCACTCCACCGACGGACTCGATCTGCAGCGCCGGAAGCCCCGCGAGCGATGCGGCACCGGCGAGGTCGGCGAGCACCGATCTCGTCGCCATCGACGAGATCGCCCTCATGCCGCCTCGTCGAAGGACTCGGCATCGACCTCGACGGACTGGGCCGCGCTGTAGCGCGGACCCGAGACCGTGGCCGTGTCGATGAGCTCCCCCGCACGAGCGAGGATCCGCGGATCCACGACGAGGTCGACCGCGGCGAGGTTGTCACGCACGTGGGACGCCTGCGTGGACCCCGGGATGGGGACGACGTGCTCACCGCGCGAGAGCAGCCACGCGAGCGAGAGCTGAGCCGGCGTGCAGTCCGCCTCCGCGGCGAGGGACCGCCAGGCGGGGAGCAGCGCCGCATTCGCGGGCCAGTGCGCGGCCTGGAATCGCGGCATCGCGCGCCGGATGTCCTTCGGCGCCAGCTCGTCGGGGTCGTGCACGGCATCGGCGAGGAACCCGCGGGCGACGGGCGAGAACGCCACGAGCGCGACGCCGGATCGCCGCGTCGCCTCGAGCATGCCCAGTTCGGGATTGCGGCTCCACAGCGAGTACTCGTTCTGCACGGCTGCGATGGGCGCGACAGCCTGCGCTTCGAGGAGCCGTTCGACGGACACCTCCGACAGGCCGATGCGGCCGATCTTGCCGGCATCCACCAGCTCCGCCAGCGCCCCCACGCTCTCGCCGATCGGCACCTGCCTGTCCCAGCGGTGGAGGTAGTAGAGGTCGATGTGCTCCACCTCGAGGCGAGCGAGCGAGGCATCCACCTGCGCACGCAGCGTCTCGGGGCGCCCGTCGATCGTCTTGACGCCGTCCACCAGGGCCATGCCGCCCTTGCTCGCCAGAACGACCTCGTCGCGGCGGCCGGCGATGGCGCGGCCGACGAGCTCCTCGTTGCGGCCGCCGCCGTAGAGCGTCGCGGTGTCGAGAAGCGTGACGCCGTGATCGAGCGCCGCGCGGATGAGTGCCACACCGTCGTCGACCGACGGGGACACCCCGTACGCATGACTCAGCGACATGCAGCCGAGGCCGATGCGGGGAAGGATCACGCGAGCTGCTCCTCGAGCGCACCGAGCACCCAGTAGCAGTCGATGACCTGACGCAGCGAGGAGTTCGGTTCGCGCCCCTCGCGGATCGCGGAGACGAACTCGCGGTCCTGCAGCTCGATGCCGTTCATGCTGACCGCGACCTTCGACACGTCGATCCGCTCGTCGCGGCCGTTGTAGAGGTCGTCGTAGCGCGCCAGGTAGGTGTCGGTGTCGCCGATGTAGCGGAAGAACGCGCCGAACGGTCCCTCGTTGTTGAACGACAGCGACAGCGTGCAGATCGCCCCGGACTCGCTCTTGAGCTGGATCGACATGTCCATCGCGATACCCAGGACGGGGTGGATCGGTCCCTGGATCGCATTCGCCTGCACGATGCGGCCGGCCTGATACGCGAAGAGGTCGACGGTGTGCGCGGCGTGGTGCCACAGCAGGTGGTCGGTCCACGACCGCGCCTCACCCTTGGCGTTGGTGTTCGTGCGGCGGAAGAAGTACGTCTGCACGTCCATCTGCTGCACGGCGAACTCGCCGGCGAGGATGCGGTTGTGCACGAACTGGTGCGACGGGTTGAACCGGCGAGTGTGGCCGACCATCGCCACACGGTCCGACGCCTCCGCTGCCGCGAGGGCGGCTTCGGCATCCGCCAGCGAGTCCGCGAGCGGGATCTCGACCTGCACGTGCTTGCCCGCCGCGAGCGCGGCCTGCGTCTGCGCGGCATGCTGCTGCGTGGGGGTGGCGAGGATCACCGCGTCGACGTCGTCGCGCTCGAGGACCGCGTCGAAGCCGATCACGGCGTGGGGCACCCCGTACTTCTCTGCCACCGCCTGCGTCGGCTCCGGCCGGGTGCCGCTGACGACCGTCACCTCGGCGTCGGGGATGTTCGCCAGGCCGTCGAGGTGCTTCATCCCGAAGGCGCCGGCGGCGCCGACGACCGCGACGCGAACCTTGTCGCTGCTCATGAACGGACTTCCTCCAGCGGGGTGCTCACGCGGTCGGACTCGACGGTGCGCGGTGCGGTCGGGTTGCTGAGCACGAGGTGGCCGACGGCGGTGTTGGATGCCGGCACGTGGTAGAACCTGTGCCCGACCGAGGGGGCCTCGCCGCCGAACTGGTCGTCCATCGCGCCGCGCGCGATCAGCCAGTCGACGAGCTCGATGCCCTCCGATCCTGCCTCATCGACGTACTCCATGTGCGACCACTCGGTGAGGCCCAGCGGGTCGGCGATGAGGTGGTCGAGGAACGCGTTGTCCCACTCCTCGTTGATGAGGCCGGCGCGCGGACCCTGCAGCTGGTGGCTCATGCCGCCCGTCCCCCAGATCTGCACGTTGAGCGCGGGGCCGTCCCACTTGTCGAGGGCGCGGCGGATCGCACGGCCGAGCTCGTAGCAGCGGCGCCCCGAGGGCACGGGGTACTGCACCACGTTGACGGGCAGCGGGATGACGCGGCACGGCCATTCCTCGACGTCGCCGAAGACGAGCGACAGCGGAACGGTGAGCCCGTGGTCGACGACCATCTCGTTGACGAGGGTCAGGTCGAAGTCGTCCTGGATGACGGACTGCGCGATGTGGGCGGCGAGCTCCGGGTATCCCTTCACGTCGGGCACCGGGCGCGGCCCGTAGCCCTCGTCGGCGACGGGGTAGTGCGCGCCGGTCCCGAGCACGAAGGTCGGGATGATGTTGGAGTCGAAGGCGGTGGCGTGGTCGTTGTACACGAGGATGATGACGTCCGGCGTGTTCTCCTTGGCCCACTCGCGGGTCCAGCGATAGCCGTCGAACACCTTCTTCCAGTACGGCTCCTCGGTCTTGCCGAGGTCCATCGCCGCGCCGATCGCGGGCACGTGCGACGTGAACAGCGCCGAGGTGAACCTCGCCGGCGCGTCGGGCCGCATGACCTCCGACTTCTCGGTCGAGGGCGGGGTCCAGCCGTCGAGGTCCTTCAGCCGATTGCCCTCAGGACGGCGTCCGCCGCCGACCATCATGTCGCGATAGGCCGCTTCCGACATCCCGGTCATCGAGCCGGCCATCTGCTGGAAGCTCAGGCCGTGCGTGGCGCCGATCTTGCTCAGGAAGTAGATGTTCCCGCCCTCGCGGATGCACGCGTTGAGGTCGAGGTCGAGCACGCCCTGACGCTGGGCGGGAGTGAGCGGCCACTCGTCGAGGTACGCTTCGCGGTCGGCGAGGTACCGTTCGCGGTTCTCGGGCTTCATGAGCGACATCGAGAACTGGTTGAGGTGGTACCCCTTGCGAGCCTGCTCGGCGTCGAAGATGGTCGTGCCGGGAACGTTCTTGTAGGGCTTGTCGAGTGCCATGTCATGCTCCTGCGGTGTATGAGGATTGCGCCCAGTACAGCCGCGCCGGGTTGTCGACCAGCAGCCTGCGCTGCAGGTCGGGGGTCGGGGCGATCTGCGGGATGTAGTCGACCAGCAGCCCATCGTCGGGCATGTGATCGGTCAGGTTGGGGTGGGGCCAGTCGGTGCCCCAGAGGACGCGGTCGGGGAACTCCTCGACCACGCGACGTGCGAACGGCACGACATCCGTGTACGCGTGCTGCTCACCGTCCAGCGCGCGCGGACCCGTGACGCTCAGCCGCTCGGGGCACGACACCTTCGTCCACACGTTGGGGTTCTCCCGCATGAAGCGGAGGAAGAGGGCGAACTCGGGTCCGTCGGGATCCTTCGTCACATCGGGGCGTCCCATGTGGTCGACGACGACGTCCGTCGGGATCGCCGAGAAGAAGTCGTACAGCTCGGGGAGGTCCTCGGCCTCGAAGTAGATGACCACGTGCCAGCCCAGCGGCGCGATCTTCGCGACGATCTCATCGAGCGAGTCCGTGGGAACGCGATCGACGAGGCGCTTGACGAAGTTGAAGCGGACGCCGCGCACTCCGGCCGCGTGCAGTTCGGCCAGCTCGTCGTCGGTCACGTCCCGGCGAACCGTGGCGACGCCGCGGGCGCGGCCGTCGCTGCGGCGCAGCGCGTCGACGAGCGCGCGGTTGTCGGCGCCGTGGCAGGTGGCCTGGACGATGACGTTGCGATCGAACCCCAGGTGATCGCGCAGGGCGAAGAGCTGCGCGGCGGAGGCGTCGCACGGCGTGTACTTGCGCTCGGGGGCGAAGGGGAACTCCCCGCCGGGACCGAAGACGTGGCAGTGCGCGTCGACGGCGCCGGCCGGCATCCGGAATGTCGGCGTGCTGGGTCCGTCGTACCAGTCCAGCCACCCCGGCGACTTCTCGAAGCCGCCGCTCGTGGCACCGTGCACGATGGTGTCGACGTCGCTCACGGTCAGTCCTCCACGTACTCGAGGCCGGCCGCTGCCAGCGGCTCGCGCATGCCGTAGAGGTCGAGCCCCAGCACGCCGTCGCGGAACTTCTGGCGCTTCGATTCCTCGTTCGCCTCGCGGAGAGCGGATGCCTCGGCCACGGCTCCGACGAGCTCACGCGGGACCACCACGACGCCGTCCACGTCGGCGACGACCACGTCGCCGGGGTTCACCACGGCGTTGGCGACGACGACCGGGACGTTGACCGAACCGAGGGTCGCCTTCACGGTGCCCTTGGAGTTGATGGCTCGCGAGAAGACGGGGAAGTCCATCTTCTCGAGGTCGGCGACGTCGCGGACGCCGCCGTCGATCACGAGCCCCTTGCAGCCGCGCGCCGTGAGCGAGGTCGCGAGGAGTTCGCCGAAGAAGCCGTCCTCGCTCTCGGTCGTGCAGCCGGCGACGATGACATCGCCTTCCTGCACCTGCTCCGCGGCCACGTGGAACATCCAGTTGTCGCCCGGCTGCAGCAGCACCGTGACGGCCGGACCGCACAGCTTCGCACCGGTGTACGCGGGGCGGATGTACGGCCGCAGCAGCCCGACCCGGCCCATCGCCTCGTGGATCGTCGCGACACCGAACTGCGACAGGCGCGAGACGTCGGCCGGGTCGGGGCGGTCGACGCGGGTGCGGACGATGCCGAGGTTGTTCAAGCGCTGCGTCATGGGTTCTCCAGGGTGGGGCTCAGAGGCCGCGCGCCACGAGGGCGCGATTCAGGCGCGGGTAGACGCGGCGCGCGTTCCCCTCGAAGACGGCACTGCGCTGCGCGTCGTCGAGGTGGGGCGTCGCGTCGACGTACCGCTTGGTGTCGTCGAAGTAGTGCCCGGTGCGCGGGTCGATGTCGCGGACGGCGCCGATCATCTCGCTGGCGAAGAGGATGTTATCGGCGGGGATGACCGTGGTGAGCAGGTCGATCCCGGGCTGGTGGTAGACGCACGTGTCGAAGAACACGTTGTTCAGCAGGTGCTCTTCGAGGTCGGGCTTGCGCAGCGCCATCGCGAGGCCGCGGAAGCGCCCCCAGTGATACGGGGCCGCCCCGCCGCCGTGCGGGATCACGAACTTCAGGTCCGGGAAGTCGCGGAACAGGTCGCCCTTGAGCAGCTGCATGAACGCGGTCGTGTCGGCGTTGAGGTAATGGTCGCCGGTGGTGTGGAAGACCGGCTTGCACGACGTGCTGACGTGGATCATCGCGGGGAGCTCGTACTCCACGAGCTTCTCGTAGATCGGGTACCAGGAGCGGTCGGTCAGCGCCGGTGCGGTCCAGAATCCTCCGGACGGGTCCGGGTTCAGGTTGACCGTGACGACGCCGAGATCGTTCACCGCGCGGTCGAGTTCGGCGAGGGTCGTCTTCGGGTCGACACCGGGCGACTGCGGCAGCATCGCGCCGGGCAGGAACCGATCCGGGTAGAGCTGCGCGACGCGCGCGACGAGGTCGTTGCAGATGCGCGCCCAGGTCTCGCTCACGGCCAGATCGCCGATGTGGTGCGCCATGAACGATGCACGCGGGCTGAAGACCGTGAGATCGCTGCCGCGCTCGTTCATGAGCTTCAGCTGGTTCGCTTCGATCGTCTCGCGGATGTCGTCGTCGCTGATGCGGAGAGTCGCCGGATCGGGAGCATCCGCGACGCCGTCGGCGAAGGCGATC
Source organism: Microbacterium sp. SSM24 (assembly GCF_025989145.1). NCBI lineage: Bacteria > Bacillati > Actinomycetota > Actinomycetes > Micrococcales > Microbacteriaceae > Microbacterium > Microbacterium sp. SSM24. The sequence continues at coordinate 871,148 of NZ_JAPDNQ010000001.1, forward strand.
TGCAGGTCACGCCACGCTCCCAGCTGCGCCGGCGCGGTCGTGTAGTGGCCGTGGATGTCGATGATCAACGCGCGGGTCCTCGTCACTGCGGAGCGGATGCTGTCGCCACGACTCTAAATCGCGCGAGGCGTGTGGTCCAATAGATTCATGTGCCGCTGCGAATAGATGGGATCGATGGATGCCGCTTCCTGATCTGAACCAACTGCGCACGTTCGTCGTGCTGTACGAACTGCGGAGTCTGACGGCGACCGCGGACCGGCTGCACGTCACGCAGCCCACCGTGAGCTACACCCTCCGGCAGCTGCGGCAGCGATTCGGCGATGACCTGTTCCACCGGCAGGGCCATGTGATGGTGCCGACGCCGCGTGCGAGCCGGCTGTTCGGCCCGCTGCACGAGGCGCTCGCGCAGATCGACGCGACGGTGAGCAGCCCGGACGAGTTCGATCCGGCGACGTTCGACGGCGAGCTGGCCCTTGCGCTCACCTCGATCGGCGAGCAGACCTTCCTTCCGCCGATCATGCCGGCGCTCGCGCAGGCGGCGCCCCACCTGCACTTGAAGGTCGAGCGGCTCGACGCGGACCTGGTCGCGGACGGCCTGCTGCGCGGAACGATCGACCTCGCCGTCACCGTGTCGCTGATGGAGTCGCCGCATCTGTGGCGCACCCCGATCCGCAGCGTCGAGTACGTCGCGCTGTCGTCGGAGGCGTACCCGTTGCCGACGACGGGCCCGCGCATGTTCGAGGGGCGCCGGTTCGTGCGGGTCTCGGCCCGCGGCGGACACGTCTACCCGCTGCAGGCGATGATCGAGCAGGGGCTGATGCCGCAGGTGAAGCTGACCGTCGAGGAGTACGCCACCGTTCCCGCCGTCCTGGAGGCGACCGATCTCGTCGTGCTCCTCCCGCGGCATGTCGCCGACGTCTTCTGCGGCTGGTTCCCCGGGCTGCGCATCGCCGAACTGCCGTGGCCCGCGCGCAGCACTCCGGTCGCGATCTACTCGCGCGGCGAGGCGAGCCTGTCGCCGGCGCAGCGCTGGTTCCGCTCCGTGATGTTCGACGCGGTCGCTGCCGGCGAGTACCGCGTGGCGTAGGCCCGTTGCGCTCGACCGCGCCGGGCGAGGGGTCAGTCCTTGCGGCGGTTCCAGCTCGCCTTGGCCGGGGCGAACGGGCTCCGCACATGGATCGACCACGTCGAATGCGGGTGCACCGTGAGGATCGCGCGCTCGAACCACGCCTGGGCGTCGTCGGAGAGCCCCGGGAGCACGGCATCCTTGTCGACGTCGTCCTGGGGGCGAGGACGCAGTGCCTTCCACGTCAGCTGGACCTCGGGAGCGCCCGTCGGGATGCCGTCGATCTCGAGCACCGCGCGATCCCAGGGCAGCTGGAGGCGCGGATCGCGGCGGTACATCCACGCGGCATCCGTGCCGTCCTCGACATTCAGCTGCAGCACCCACGCTCCCGTCTCGTCGTCGCGGATGCGGATCGGCTGAAGGTCGGTCTCGAGGTCGGCATCGGCCCACGCCACGACCGCGTCCTGGCCCGCCGGCGCCCACGCGCTGAATCCGGAGGGGAGAGCCTCGATCAGTGCGCCGAGGTGGGCGGGCGTCGTGCTGACGTCCGTATTCGGGCGTTCGCGGATGCTGCGCCCCAGCCAGTGATCGAGGGCAGCCCCGCCCGACAGCCACCAGCGCGCAGAACTCGGCCCGAGCAGATCCGCGGCGGCGCGGGCCGGCAGCGGGACCCAGGGCGTCGCGGGATCCGGCGCGGGTGAGGACATGCACCGAGGCTACTGCCGCCGCGGAAGGCTCGGGGCGCGGCTCGGTGCGGGTCGGTGCGGTTCGGTGCGGTTCGGTGCGGGTCCGAGCGGCGCACGTCCGCGGGGCCGCAGCGCGCGGGTGCGCGGAACGACGACGGGCGGCGCGGCACGACCGCGACCCGTGCGATCCTTGGCGCATGGCCAACTCGCCCTCCGGCGACTCGATGACCGAGCGCATCGTGCGTGTGCTCGAGACGTTCACGGCCGAGCGTTCGATGCAGTCGGCCTCCGAGATCGGACGTCGCGCGGGTCTTCCGTCGTCGACGGCTCACCGGATGGTGGACGAGCTCGTCGACGCGGGCCTCCTCGAGAGGGACGAGGACCGTCGGGTGCATCTCGGCATGCGCCTGTGGGAGCTCGCACTGCGCGGCTCGACCGCGCTGCGGCTGCGCCAGGCCGCGCTTCCGCACATGGAGCAGGTGCAGGCCGACATCGGCGAGCACACGCAGCTCGCCGTGATGGAACAGGACGAGGCGCTGTTCCTCGAGCGCCTCTCGCATCCCGACGCGGGCGCCAACATCACGCGCGTGGCCGGCCGGCTTCCCCTGCATGCGTCCTCGTCGGGGCTCGTGCTCCTGGCGCACGCTCCCGCCGCGGTGCGCGAGCGCGTGCTCGCCGGGCCCCTGCGGGCACTCGCGCCCGAGACGGTGACCGATCCTGCGCGCCTGCGACGACTGCTCGCCGACGTGCGGCGCGCCGGGGTGGTGGTCGCACCGGGCTCCGTCGAGGCCGTCTCGACCGGCGTGGCCGTGCCGATCCGCGACGCCGGCGAGGTGATCGCAGCACTCTCCGTCGTGCTCCCCCGCGAGACGGCTCCGGATGCCGCGATCGCGGCCCTGCGCGCGGCTGCGACGGGGACCGAGGCGGCGCTGCGCGTTGATCGACGCTGACGCCCGCCTCACCTCTGCCCTCCACGTGTCTTGGCGACTGATGGAGGGACTACGGTGACTCCCGTTGAATGGGAGCATGCCCCGGGCCGGCGAGCGGCGGTCGACACTGGGATGCAGCATCCGCCTGCCGTCGAGGGAGACGACCATGTCCACCATCCGCACCCGTGTCGCCATCGTCGGCGCCGGCCCCGCCGGGCTGCTGCTCTCGCACCTGCTCGCGGCATCCGGCATCGACTCGATCGTGATCGACAAGCGCAGCCGGGAGGAGATCGAGTCGACGATCCGGGCTGGCATCCTCGAACAGGAGACGGTGCGCGTGCTCACCGAGTCCGGCGCGTCGGACCGGGTGAACACCGTGGGGAGCCGCCACGACGGCATCGAGCTGCGCTTCGACGGTCAGGGTCATCGCATCGACTTCCCCAGTCTCACCGGTCGTGCCGTGTGGCTCTATCCCCAGCACGAGGTGCTGAAGGACCTCATCGCGGCGCGGCTTGCTGCCGGGCAGGACATCAGGTTCGAGACGAGCGCGGTCCGCGCCGAGGCTGTCGATTCGGATCGGCCGGTCGTGACAGCGACGAGTCTCGACGGCGAGGAGCTGCGGATCGAGGCGGAGTTCGTCGTCGGCGCTGACGGGTCGCGCAGCGTCGTGCGCGAAGCGGTCACAGGCGCCTCGCGGGAAGGCGGATTCTTCCGCGAGTACCCGTTCGCGTGGTTCGGGATCCTGTGCGAGGCGCCGCCCAGCGCCCATGAGCTGATCTACAGCAACTCGCCCGACGGGTTCGCGCTGATCAGCCAGCGCAGTCCAACGGTGCAGCGGATGTACTTCCAGTGCGACCCCGACGCAGACCCGAACGCGCTGTCGGACGCGCAGATCTGGGACACGCTGCAGGCGCGCGTTCCCGGCACGACCCTGGCCGAGGGGCCGATCTTCCAGCGGGATGTGCTGCGGTTCCGCAGCTTCGTCGCCCACGAGCTGCGCCGCGGACGTGCCGCCCTGGTCGGCGACGCGGCCCACACCGTGCCGCCGACCGGCGCGAAGGGCATGAACCTCGCGGTGGCGGATGTCGTGCTCCTCGAACGCGCGCTGCGCGCACTGCTGCTCGACGACGACGAGCGCCTCATCGACGGCTACGCCGAGCGGGCGCTGAAGCGCATCTGGAAGGCGCAGCACTTCTCGTGGTGGATGACGAGCATGTTGCACGTCACGGCCGAGGCATCCGACTTCGACCGCCTGCGTCAGCTGGGCGAGCTGCGCTCGGTCGTGGAGTCCGTGGCGGGTCAGACGTACCTCGCCGAGGCCTACACCGGGTGGCTGCACGAGGCATGACGACCGCACGGTGAGGCGGCGCGGGAGGCGAGTCGCCTTGCGCGCGTGGAGCCGTCGCCGGCGGTGAGCCGCGTGGCGTCCCGAACCCGGGCGAGCGCCCGCTCGCGCACGTGGGCCCGTCGCCGGCGATGAGCTGCGTGCCGTCGCGAACCCGGGCGAGCGCCCGTTCGCGCACGTGGAGCCGTCGCCGGCTGCGTGCGCCGCGTGGCGTTCCGGGGTCAACGCGAAGGGCCAGCGTCCGTCGCGCGTTCAGCCGTCGCCGGCGGTGCGCCATGTGGCGCGCCGGCCACAACGCATTGGCCGACCTTCCTACATACCCGTCCCGCCGCTGCGGGCGTGCGCTCTCGTTCATCCGCTGCGGGCGGCGTGGTGTGTGGCGTGGTGTTGTCGGAGGCGGGTGGGTGAGGTGGTGGTGGGTCGCCATCGGCCGGTGGTGTCCCACCAGGAGGGGCCGCGGATTTCGGGGATGCCGTTTCGCATGCGGATGGTCCAGCCGCTGGTGTCGAGGGTGCGGTGGTGGTGCCAGCACAGCAGGACACCGTTGCGCACACGTTCGTAATATGACCGTATGAACAAGCCCCGCTCGGCAGCGATCTACGCGCGCATCTCGTCGGACCCTACCGGGCAGGCTCTCGGTGTGCAGCGACAGCTCGAAGACTGCCGCAAGCTCGCAGAGGATCGCGGATGGACGGTGGCCGCGGAGTACGTCGACAACGATGTGTCCGCGTACTCCGGGAAGCAGCGCCCGGAGTATGCGCGGATGCTGACCGACATTCGCGACGGGCTGCGCGATGCCGTGCTGGTTCACAACATGGACCGGCTCACACGGCGACCGGTTGAGCTCGAGGAGTTCGTGGCCGTGTGCGAGCGGGCGGGAGTGCGCCAGGTCAACACCGTGACCGCGGATGTGGATCTCGGGACCGATGACGGTTTGTTCATGGCGCGGATCTTCGCCGCGTTCGCCGCGAAGGAGTCCGGGCGGAAGTCGGAGAGGCTACGACGTAAGGCCCGCCAGAACGCCGAGCTAGGTAGGCCCGGTGGTGGAGCGAATCGCCCCTTTGGATACGAGGCCGACAAGATCACCGTCAACCCCGTCGAGGCCGAGATCATCCGCGAAATCGCGGGACGCTACATCGCGGGCGAGTCGGCGCGGTCGCTGGCCGCGGAACTCGAGGAGCGCGGCATCCCGACCTCGAGCGGCGCCGCCTGGCGATCAACGACCGTGCGCGGCATCCTCCGCGCACCCCGGATCGCGGGCCTGCGATCGCACCACGGGGAAGCGGTCGCGGAGGCGATATGGGAGCCGATCATCACCCGTGAGCAGCACGAGCAGATCATGGCCGCGTCAGCGACCAAGCAAGCCGCAGGACGCAGAGCGCCACGCCGCTACCTGTTGTCGGGGATGCTCAGGTGCGGGAAGTGCGGCGGCAAGCTGTTCTCGTCGGCACGCGGCCAGGAGCGACGGTACGTGTGCATGTCCGGGGCGGACCACCGGGGATGTGGCGGCATCACGGTTGCCGCCCCACCAGTAGAGGAATGGCTGACCGCAGCGGTGCTTTACCGACTCGACACTGCGGACATGCAGGCCGTTCTCACCGGGCAGCGTGCAGACGACGCACGGCACGGGGAACTTGCCGCCGACCACGACCGGCTACGCGCCCGAATGGAAGAACTTGGGCAGATGTTCGCAGAAGGCGAGATCTCACGCCTGGAATGGAAAGCGGCCCGGGACCCGCTCGAGCATCAGATCACCGCGACCGACCAGCAGATCGCGCGGCTTGCCGGATCGAGCACACTCGAAGCAATCGTCGGGCAAGGCGTCGCCCTCACCGCGGGGTGGGAAGGGATGAACCTCGAGCGACAGCACGCGATCATGCGTGCGGTGTTGGACTACGCGATCATCATGCCCGCGACGAAACTGGGACGGTTCGATCCCGAGCGGATCAGCCCAGTGTGGGTGCTGTAGGACCCGCCGGCCTCCGCGGGTCCCTCCGGGATCCCGCTGCCGGCCCGCCGGGTCCGAGCAGCGCCCGCACACGGTCGAGGACGGTCGAGTCCGACACGTGCACAGGTACGCCCTGCGCTTCACAGGTCCGCGTGACCCAAGCGGCCAGGGCGACCGGATCCACAGCGCCCATCATCGACCCCACTGCGCCCACACCGTGGGAGGCCCCTGCCAATCGTCCGCCTGGGATGAGTCCCAGATCTCGTGCGGAGTGTCGCCAAGGTGCTCTGATGCTTGATTGAGCACGTCTCCACGACTTGGGCCGGTGAACCGGATCTGGGCTGGTTGGAAGCCCTGCGCGACGTCGTATCGATGCGCGCCGAGATCGCGAGTGTCCGCGTCCGCGAAAGTCTTCGCTACGTACTTTGCGAGATAGCCACCCGCGATCCGGGCCTCCGAGAGCGAAGACGATCCGACAGGCAGATTGCTCAGCAGTTTGATCGAGATGAACCCGTGGGCCCAAGCATCCTCGATCATCCGGCGCTTGATGAAGCGTCCCACCGCGAAGTGCGCGTGCAGGCCATGACCGGACGGATGCCACTCCGGCACCCACGCATACGGGAGCGGATCACCACCCAGCCGAGCCCGCAGATCGCGGAAGAACTCGCCCAGGTGTTCACGGATCAGCGCAGGATCATGGTTCCCGTCACCGCGGTACGTGAGGGTCCCGAGTCGGTTGAGCACGTTGGCCGCGCAATAGCGACGGAGCTTCGTGCGGGCACGACGAGCAGCCTCCGATGCCGCACGTTCGGGATCAACTGCGTCACCGCGCGCGACGTAATCGGGGACACGGCGCGTAGACGCGCGAAACGATCCACCGCCTTCAGCCGCTGCGGGAACGAGAGTGAAGGACCACCCCGCATCCATGCGAACGAGCGGAGCCAGATAGGAGGGTGACTGGGAGACCACGAGCGACCTGTTCTGAGGCGTGCCAACAAGGGCGGCCCAACGGGTCGTGTAGTTTCGCGCGATTATTTCCAGACACTGGCCGAGTAGTGCCGCGCAGCCCTCCCAAGCAAGGGCTCCTCAGTTTTGGTTTCGCTCGCTAGGACTTGGGTACGGTCTCCATCAGCACGAGCTCTGGCTCAGTCAAGCAGAATGCTGAACGTTTCGTCAAGATGCGTGCACAATGCATAGCCAGGCCTTCCAGATCATGCAGATTCAGCGATATCGCTTGAGCAATCAGTACGCGTACGCGGACTGGACCACAAGGTCTGCAACGAACGCCGCGAGGATCGTGAGGACGACCCCTGCGAGCGCGATCGGCCACGTCCTCCAGCCCTGGCGTCGCCACACGATTAGTGCGGCAAGCGTGAGTGCGGTAATGAGAGCGACCGCAATCACGAGTGCAACGCTCGCTGCATAGTCGAGCTGATAATCGCAGCGACGACTGCAGCCAACGGAGTACATCCCCAAGAACCACACGTAGAACAGGGCGAACGCTGAGACCAGGATCTGCGGCACGATCAGCACGCCGACCACGATGTCGTATGGGGTGTCGCCGGTTGCCTTGGACCGATCAGAAGAGACCATGGCGACAGTATCCATCGTCTAGCTTCGGCACCCTCGCGTCGACGTAGCCGACACGCGAGGGGGTGATAGGAAGGGCCGGATCAACGGACCGCGGACGGGTGAGCTGCCGCGGAATCGCTGCGCGATTCCTTGCCGCCGACGGGCTTGGAAAAGTTCCGAGTTACGTTGCAGATTCAAGTCAAGCGGGCGCTTCGCGCCCCGCTGTCGAGATTCGATCGAGCGCCTTCTTCAGCCGGGCGTCGAACACCGGAATCTCGTCTGCTTCCTGATTCGAGATATACACGTCGCGGACAGTGTCGGCGACTTCAGCTATCGCCCGTCGCGACTTCTTGCTGTTTAGATCCACCGTTCGATCGCTGAAGTGGAGGTCCGGGACGGCGTCTCCGACTACCGCATCAGCCGCCTCCCAAGTGAGATTGTCGCTCTCCTCAAAGTCGCCCATCTTCGCGAACGCTACTGCCGTCACCGCGCACCGCACGGACTCCTGCTCCCGCCAGTTGGGAGGCAGCGTGAGCGTTGCAAGGGTTTGCACCAAAGTCTTCAGCTCCGAATCCTCGACTAGCCCTTGAAAGAGCGCATTCGCGATGAGCACTGTCCGCCGTTGATCTAGCGCCCACGACTGATAGAGCAGCACAATGCAGCCAGCCAGGACCAGGCCAAATTCCAGCAGGCCGACCCAGAAAGTCAGCTGTAACGCGATTGCCAGACCAATCCCCAGGAGCGGCAGCCACACGCCTCGCCGAAAGTTCCGCTCGGCGCGAAGTCGGTCGTATTCCTGATACTGATCGGGATTGCTCTTCCAGAGCTGCAAGGCCGTAGCGTCTAGTCGGCCCAAGATCTTGGCGGACTCATAGTGGAGGGACATCGTGGCCGGAAGCCCCGCCTTCACATACGCACTGGTGACTGCATCGCTGATGGGAGCAAGGTATCGGCTGACATCAACCCGTTTACGCACCCACATGAAGAGCGCGCGCGCCGCCCTCCCATCGGGAACATCCGCCCGAGTCTCGGCCCGAACGAGAGGTCGCAACAGCAGCTTTCCGAAGTAGGTAGACAGCGGCTGCGTGGCGAGCCCAACGAGATACGCCGCAAAGGCGAGACCGCCGAAGACGTAAACGACAGGGACAGCGCGCAGTGCCTCGGCTACCCACTTCAGGCCGGGGAAGAGTCCCGCCAGGTCGGACCAATTCGGCACCGCAACAAGGAAGACGCACGTCATCCACATTGCGCCGATCGACAGTGGAGTACGCGCTTCCCGAATACCCGGCATCACGGCCGACAGTAGGTTCACTCAGACCCCTTAGTTTGCAGCCGACGTCCATATGCTACGAGAGGGCGTATTCACAACTTGCACCGTTGTCGGTGTGGGTGGGTCCGCCGTGGGCGTGTTCGTGGACGTGGTGGATCTCGCACCATGCGGCCGGGACGTGGCAGCCGGGGATGATGCAGCCGCCGTCGCGGAGGGTGATGGCTTTGCGCTGGTGCGGCCCGAAGACCCGGTCGATGGTGTGGATCGCGCGGATCCGGCCGGTCTGGTCGCTGGTGACGCGTTGGATCGTGCCGGTGCAGGCGACGTGGCGGGCCACGGTGAGGGGGACGGGTTCGTCACAGCCGTCGAGGTGCGCGTGCCCGGTCCCGGTGCGCAGGTCCTGCTCGGTGACGGAGACCACGAGCGTGGGGGCGGCGCCCCCGATCGTCGGCGCTTCGGCGGAGCGGGCCGCGACCGTCAGGATCGTCGCGAACGCGTCGTGCTGCCGCTGCACCCGGGTACGCGGATCAGCCTGATCCTCGAACGGCGCCTCCCGGTCATCCCACCCCGCCGGCACCCCCGGCACCCCCGCGTCGTCGACGACGGTGTCGACGGCGGTGTCGACGACGGTGAAGTGCGGTCCGGTGGGTGTTTCGGGTCCGTCGCCCTTGGGGTTGAGGATGGCGTGGAAGAGGGTTTCGAGTTGCCCGGCGACTTCGGGCAGCAGCTGCCCGCGGATGGGGACCAGTCCGTCCCGGCACACCCCGAGGGTCAGTCCTCGTTTGCGCAGCGCCCGGGTCTCGCGGGGTTCGGCACCGTCCTGGTCCAGGAACATCGCCCACACCTGCGCCTGCACCCGCAACTCATCCGCGCCCGGTGGTGGTGCCCCATCGCACCCGGCACCGCGGGCGGCCGCGGCCAGCTCCGCCTCGGCCGCCCGCCGCGCCTGGGCCGCACACCCCGCCCCGTCCAACGCAGCCACCACCGCGGCGAGCCCGTCGACCCCGACCGCTCCCGAGGCGAGCGCCTCACGCATCGCCGGATACGCCGCGGGCAGCACCTCGCCCGTCGTCGGCGCGACCGGCTGGGCCACCGCGCCCGCGCCGCGCAGCACCTCCGCGACAGTCCGGGACGACTGCCGGGTCACCCGCTGCACCAATTCCTTCACCGACCGGCAGCCGTGCACGGTGGTGATCCGCTCCGCGTGCGGCGCAGCATCCGCCCGCACCACCACCTCACCCACCACCCCCACCAGCACCGCGTCGACCAGCCGTGAGACCGCGGCGACCTGCGCCAACAACCCCAACAACTCAGGATCGTCCGCTGCGCGCAACCCGGCACCGTCGAACACCCCGGTGGCCGCGTCGCCAAGCAGGCGTTCCACCTGCTGCAGGGTGTCGGCGAGGGCGTCCATACCTCCGAGACTGCCACCCACCACCGACATCCGAACCCCAGAAAACCCCCAGATCAACAAACCAAAGCAAACCTGTGGACAACCCGATTCCCACTCCCCTGTGGAGGAACCGACACACCCCAGAGGAGGTCGCCGAGGCCCATCGCGCCGGCCGGAATCGCATGCCCGAATCGGCGAGCCCCGACGCCGCGAACGCCTCGGCGAGCCCCTCGGCGAGCCCCCGACGCCACCAATGCCCCGGAGCCCGCCAGCGCGAACGCCGCGCCTGCGCGAACGCGCCGAAGACCCCGGTTCCAATCGGCGCCACAACACCCCTCACCCCAACGCGCCCTTACCGCCCAGCGCATCTCCACCACCCCGATCCCCCGACACGGAAGGGAACCCGAGCGAATCCCGCTCGGGGCGATCTATCTCGCGGTCATCACCCGAGGTTTCCGCCGGTACCCGCAGGCGATCCACGAGGACGAGGAGATCGGCACGCTCACGCACGGCGGGGCAGAGGTGAGCGCCACGCGCGCTCCGTGATCTCTCCCGGCCGCTCAGCCGGAGAAGGCGATTCTGCGCAGCAGTTCCACCAGCACCGCGCGATCATCGTCGGCGAGCTGCGAGTGGAGCGCGCGCTCGGCACCCAGCACGGCAGCGCGCGCTTCGGCGAGCAGCGTGCGTCCTGCCGCCGTCGCCACGACCACATTCGCGCGACGGTCTCGCGAATCGGGCCGCCGTTCGACGAGTTCGCGCCCCTGCAGGTCGTCGACGAGCGCGACGACCTGGCTCGGGTCGAGGCGCAGGTGGTCGGAGATCTCGCGCTGCGAGGGCCCCACCGCTTCCGCCGCCATCGAGAGCACCGAGTAGGAGCGCACCCGCAGGCCGAAGTCGGCGAGGGCGGCGTTGCCGGCGGCGATCGACAGCGCGTTGGCGCGCGCGATCAGGAAGCTCAGATCATCATCGAGGCGGGTCGTCGACTCTCGCTCGTCGGTCCCTGCGCTCGTCATGCGTCGATGGTAGCAAGGATGAGTCTCGCAATCATTGACTTTCTCAATCATTTTATGCTCCAATGGTCTCGTCACCGAGAGGACCCCCATGTCACTGCAGGACAAAGTCGCCATCGTCACCGGATCCGGCCGCGGGCTGGGCCTGGCCTACGCGCAGGAACTGGCGCGGCAGGGAGCATCCGTCGTCATCAACGACGTCGACGAGGCCACCGCCGCCGAAGCGGTCGCCTCCATCGAGGCACTGGGCGGCCGCGCGGTCGCCGTGGTCGCACCGGTCGGTCCGACCGAAACCGCCCAGAAGCTCGTGGCCGCCGCCGTCGAGAGCTTCGGCCGCCTCGACATCCTCGTTACCAACGCCGGCGTGCTGCGCGACACCGTGCTGTGGAAGATGAGCGACGACGACTTCGATACCGTCATCACCGTGCACCTCCGCGGCACCTTCACGTGCGTGCGCGAGGCCGCGACCTGGATGCGCGAGAACGAGGTCGCCGGCCGCATCATCTGCATCGGCTCCCCCACCGGTCAGCGCGGCAACTTCGGCCAGACCAACTACGCCGCAGCCAAGGCCGGCATCGTCGGCATGGTCCGCACGTGGGCGCTCGAGCTCAAGCGCGCCGGCATCACCGCGAACGCCGTCATCCCGGTCGCCGCCACCGCCATGACGGCGACCGTCCCCTACTTCGCCGCCGCCGTCGAGGCCGACGCCGCCGGCGAGCCCATGCCCGCCTTCTTCCGACACGACCTCGGCTTCGGCACCTCCGACGACGTGGCCGGGCTCATCGCGTACCTCGCATCGGACGCCGCAGCCGGCATCACCGGCCAGGCGATCGGCATCGGCGGAGACCGTCTGCAGCTGTGGTCCCACCCCGAGGCCGTCTTCACGACCTACCGCGAGGGCGGCTGGTCGTCCGAGGCGCTCGACGAGGAGGCCGCCGAGATCTTCGACGGCCGCCAGCAGTCCGTGGGCGAGAAGTTCCCGCCGCTTCCCGCCGAGCTGGAGCGCCCGAAGGCCTGATCTTCGGATGCCGCGGACGAACCCGAACCCCGCGGCATCCGAATCCACGACAGAGACGAGAACCCGCACATGACGCGCTACGAACCGGCGATCGACGTCGACGCGCTGACCGCGATCGACGTGCACGTCCACATCGAGGTCGACGGACACGGGCACCACTCGCTGCCCGGAGACCTCGTCGACGCCGCCTCGACCTACTTCTCCGCCGACGGGCCGAGGCCCGACCTCGACTCGGTCGCGGCCTACTACCGCGAGCGCCGCATGGCCGCCGTCGTCTTCACCGTCGATGCGGAGACCCAGCTCGGGCACGCGCCGATCTCCAGCGACGAGGTCGCTCAGGGCGCCGCACGCAACAACGATGTGCTGATCCCGTTCGGTTCCGTCGATCCGCGGCGCCCCGACGCCGTCGACCGCGCGCGCCGCCTGATCGACGACTCAGGGGTGCGCGGCTTCAAGTTCCACCCGACCGTGCAGGGGTTCGACCCGAGCGACGAGCGGCACTACCCGCTGTACGCAGTGCTGCAGGATGCCGGTGTCCCGGCACTCTTCCACACCGGCCAGACCGGGATCGGCGCGGGTCTCCCCGGCGGCCGCGGCCTGCGGCTCGGCCTCTCGAACCCGATCCTGCTCGACCCGGTGGCCGCCGACTTCCCCGACCTGCAGATCATCATGGCCCACCCCTCGGTCCCGTGGCAGGACGAAGCGCTCTCGGTCGCGACCCACAAGCACAACACCTGGATCGACCTGTCGGGCTGGAGCCCGAAGTACTTCCCGGACTCGCTCGTGCGCGCCGCGAACTCGTACCTGAAGACCCGCGTGCTGTTCGGCAGCGACTTCCCGCTGCTCACCCCCGACCGGTGGCGCACGGACGTCGAGCAGACCGCGCTCAAGCCGGACGTCATGCCGGGAATCCTCAAGAACAACGCCGTGCGCCTGCTCGGCCTGGCGTCCTGACCGAACGGAGCACCAATGACCACCACCATCGCCTACGACGCGATCTCCGGCCTCGCCGGCACCGACCTCGGCTGGTCCGAGTGGCTCGAGGTCACGCAGGACCGCGTGAACCTCTTCGCCGACGCGACCGACGACCACCAGTGGATCCACACCGACCCGGAGCGCGCGAAGGACGGGCCCTTCGGCGCCGCGATCGCGCACGGGTTCCTGTCGCTGTCTCTCGCGGTGAAGTTCTGGACCGAGCTGCTCGACGTGACCGACGTGACCACCAAGGTCAACTACGGCCTCGACAAGGTGCGCTTCATCTCGCCCGTCACGGTCGGTGCGCGCGTGCGGATGAACGCCGTCGTCGCCGAGGTGACCGAGATCCCCGGCGGGTACCAGCTCGTGGTCGACCAGACGATCGAGATCGAGGGCGGCTCGAAGCCGGCCGTGGTCGCACGCGGGCTGTACCGCTTCTACGCCTGACGCCCCGGGGCGGGCGAACCGTCCGCCCCTCCCCTATCCTCGCCTCGGACGCGTCGATGCGTCCGCCTCCTCGACGAAGAGAACCATGCAGACTCACGGACTCGGATCCTGGCTCCCCCGCCGCCGTCTCAGGAACCCCGACAAGACCGCGCTGATCCACGGCGATGGGCAGCAGCTGTCGTACGCCCAGCTCGCGCACACCGCAGAGCAGATCTCCGCGATCCTGGCCGAGCACGGCATCCGCGACGGCGACCGCGTCGCCTATCTCGGTGAGAACAGTCCCGAGTTCCTCGCGACGCTCTTCGGCACGGTGCGGATCGGGGCCGTGTTCGTCCCGATCAACACCCGCCTGGCCGCTCCCGAGATCCGCCACGTGCTGGCCGACTCCGGCGCGACCGTGCTGCTGCACGACCCCGAGTTCACCGACAGGCTGGCGCCGGTGCTCGAGACGCTGGACGTCCAGGTCGTGCAGACGGGAGCATCCGGTCGCCACGGCGCCTCCGGGCTCAGCCGCCTGCTCGCCACCGCGCGCGAGGTGCCGGCTGCGGTGGAGACCTCACCGCAGCATCCCGCCGCCATCGTCTACACCTCCGGCACCACCGGGCGGGCGAAGGGCGCGGTGCTCACCCACGGCAACCTGACCGCCGTCGCTCTCAACTGCATCGTGGACTACGACGTCGACTCGAACGACGTCGCCCTCATGATCTCGCCCCTCTTCCACGTCGCCTCGCTCGGCATGGGGGCGCTCCCCGTGATGCTCAAGGGCGCGACACTCGTGCTCGAGAAGGGCTTCGAGGCCGGTCGCGCGCTCGACCTGATCGAGCAGCACGCGGTGACGATGATGTCGGGCGTGCCGACCACGTACCAGCTCATCGCCGACCACCCGTCGTGGTCCACGACCGATGTGTCGACCCTGCGCCGGCTGACGTGCGGCGGCTCGGCCGTGCCGTCGCGCATCATCGAGGCCTTCGAGGCGCGCGGCCTGGCGTTCACCCAGGGCTACGGCATGACCGAGACCTCGCCGGGCGCGACCTCGCTGTCGCCGGCGATGACCCGCGCGAAGGCCGGGAGCGTGGGGCTGCCGCACTTCTTCACCGACGTGCGCGTCGCCGCGGAGGACGGCTCGCCTGCGCCCACGGGCGAGATCGGCGAGATCCAGATCTGGGGCCCGAACGTGTTCGCGGGCTACCACGGGCTTCCGGATGCCTCGGCCGCCGCCTTCACGCCCGACGGCTGGTTCCGCTCCGGCGATCTGGGCCGCCTCGACGAGGACGGCTACCTCTACATCGCCGACCGGCTCAAAGACATGATCATCTCGGGCGGCGAGAACATCTATCCGGCCGAGGTCGAGAACGTCCTCACCGGGCTCGAGGGCGTGACCGGCGCCGCGGTCATAGGCGTCCCGGACGACCGCTGGGGCGAAGTCCCGATCGCCGTCGTGACCGTGCGCGACGGTGTCCGCGTCGACACCGACACCGTCCGCGCCGCGCTGACCGATCGGATCGCGCGCTACAAGATCCCCACGCGTGTGATCGTCGTCGCCGACCTCCCCCGCACCGCGTCGGGCAAGGTGCGCAAGAACGACCTGCGCGAGCGGTACGGCGCGGGCTGAGACCCGGGTCTCGCCTCAGCGCTCGAACACGACCTCTCCCGCGACCACGGTCACGGCGGTCTGCAGCGACACGATCGCCTCGGCGGGGAGGGTGAACGGGTCCGCTGTCGCGACCGCGATGTCGGCGCGCTCACCCACCCGGATGCGGCCGGGCCGGCCGAGCACGAGCTCGGTCGATCCGTTCGTGTACGCGCTCAGCGCCTGGGTCAGCGTCAGCGACTGATGCTCGGCGTCGAGGGTCGGCGGTGTCGCGCCGGGGGGCAACGGCGGCGCCTCGATCCCCGGAGGGAGCGGCGCCCAGCGGTTGACCACCACGTGGATCGCGAGCCACGGGTCGGCCGGCGACACCGGCCAGTCCGAGCCCATCGCCAGGTCGGCCCCGCCATCGGCCATCGTGCGGAAGGGGTAGCCCTGCAGCATCCGCTCCTCTCCGATCATCTCGACGACGAACGGGTCGGGTGCGGCCCACAGTCCCTGGATGTTCGCGGTGATCCCGAGCGGCCCGAAGCGCCGCGCGTCGTCGGGCTGCACCATCGACAGGTGCGCGACGTGATGGCGGCGTCCGGCGCCGTTGGCGGCGCGCGCGGCTTCGATCGCGTCGAGGGCCACGCGGATGCCGCGATCGCCCATGATGTGCAGGTGCAGCGCGAACCCCGCGGCGTCGAGCTGGAGCACGAACTCCCGGATGGTGTCCTCGTCGAAGTGCAGCTCCCCCGTGAAGCCGTCGTGGGTGTGGTTGGAGTACGGCTGGAGGAGAGCCGCGGTCTCGCCGTGCGGAACCCCGTCGATCATGGCCTTGGCGGTGCCGGTGTCGAACCCCGCGGCGGCGTTCTGCTCGCGCAGCTCGACGAAACGCGCGACGAGTGCCGGCACGCCCTCGCGCTGCAGACCGGGCGCGATCCACAGGGCGCCGGAGGTCTGGTCCTTGAGCGTGCCGTCGGCGATGCCCCGAAGGAACGCCGGGGTGCAGTCGGCCTTGCCGTTGTACTCGCCGAGGATCGCCTCATGCCAGCCCGTGATCCCGAGCGTCCAGAGGTGCTCCTGCGCGTTGAGGAGCCCCGCGTACATCGCGTCGTCGGTCTCGGGAGGGATCACGCGCCCCACGAGCTCCGCCGCGGTCTCGTTCAGGTAGCCGACCGGATCGCCGTCGTCGTCGAGGTGGATGTGGCCGTTGTGCGGCTGAGGGGTGTTCCGGTCGACGCCGGCGAGCTCGAGCGCCTTCGAGTTCACCCACAGCGTGTGGTGGCCGTTGTCGCTGAGTGCGACGGGGCGGTCCGGCACGATCTCGTCGAGCTGCTGCCTGGTCGGCAGCGGGAAGAGCTCATGGCTCCAGCCGCCTCCGGTCAGCCACTCGGCGTCGCTGCGCTGTGCCCCTTCCCGGATGAGGCTGAGGGTCTCCGGCACCGTCGTCGCCGGCGTGAGGTCGATGCTCAGCCGCTCGACGCCCGCGAACACGGCGTGCGCGTGCGCGTCGACGAAGCCGGGGTGGATGAGCCCGCCGCGCGCATCGATCACGCGGGTCGCGGCATCCGCTGTGTCGCGCACGTCGGCGTCCGAACCGACGCGGAGGATGCGGCCCGCGCCGATCGCGACCGCGGTGCTCGACGTGAGCGTCTTCCCGTCGAAGACGCGTCCGCTGACGATGATGGTTTCGGCGCTCATGGCTTTCCTTCGGCGATGTGGAATCGGTGGGGAGGGCGTCGGCGGTCAGACGAGCCGGAAGACGCGGATGACGACGTGCCCCGGCTCGGCTCGGGCGTACCCGACGAACTGGGATTCGGTGAGCCACTGCAGCTCGGGGTGCTCGGTGCGGAAGACGAAGGCGGTGCGGTAGTAGAGCTCCTCCTCGCCGACGTCCTCGCCGGCGAGCATCCGCTCGAAGGTCGCGGCATCCGTCCGCCAGATGCCGCGGTTCACGACCTCGACGCCGGCGGATCCGCCGGTCACCTCGGCCTCGATGACGTAGCGCGCGTCGAGCGTCACGGTGAGGCCCCGGCCGTGCCACCAGTCGCCGCCGCTGTCGAGGATGCGCCCCCGCAGCCGCGGGCCGTCGAACGTTCCACCCGACACCCGGGCGAAGTGGAGTCCCTCGCCGGGAGTCGAGCCTCCGAGCGGAACCTCGTCGTCGACGGCGCAGCGCAGCTCGAAGCAGTACTCGAAGGCGGGGGTCATCAGTTCGGCGGTCATGGGACTCTATTCACTCGGGGACGACGGCACTGCTGCGGGTCACGGTCGGAAGCGACTGGGTCCTGCCGAGGCGGCGGCGCTTCGGCGTCCATCCTTCCCGAGGGATGGAGTCCAGCAGCAGACGGGTGTACTCGGCCTGCGGGTCGTCGAGGATGTCGGCGGCCGTGCCGAACTCCTCGATCCGCCCGGCGCGCATCACGACGACCTGGTCGCACAGGCGGCGGATCACCGTCAGGTCG
The DNA here is from genome assembly GCF_025989145.1 of Microbacterium sp. SSM24. NCBI lineage: Bacteria > Bacillati > Actinomycetota > Actinomycetes > Micrococcales > Microbacteriaceae > Microbacterium > Microbacterium sp. SSM24. The sequence continues at coordinate 888,845 of NZ_JAPDNQ010000001.1, forward strand.
TGCGTGATCATCAGCAGCGCGACACCGGTCTCACGACGGATGCTGTCGAGCAGGGTGAGGATCTCGACCTGCGTCGTCACGTCCAGCGCCGAGACCGCCTCGTCGAGCACGAGCAGCACAGGGTCGGCGGCGAGCGCGCGCGCGATCGCGACGCGCTGCCGCTGCCCACCCGACAGCGCACGGGGCCGGACGTCGAGCAGCGCCTCGTCGAGCCGCACGTGCGCCATCAGCTCGCGGATACGCGCGTCGACCTCCCGCTTGTCCGCCCTGCGCCGGTGCACGCGGACCGCTTCGGTGAGGCACTGCCGCACGGTCTGACGCCTGTCGAGCGACTGGTACGGATCCTGGAACACCATCTGCGCGATCTTCGCCCGATGGCGGCGGTCCCGTCCGCTGCGCGCGGGGACGCTCCAGTCCTCGCCGCCGACCGTGATCGTGCCGCTGTCGGCGCGCTCGAGGCCGAGGAGCACGCGCGCCGTCGTCGACTTCCCCGAGCCGGACTCGCCGACGATGCCGAGCGATCCGCCCGCGGCGAGCCGCATCGACACGCCGTCGACGGCGACGAGCGTCTCACGACCGCGAGCGGCGCGCACCTGGTACGACTTGCGCAGATCCTCGATCGTGAGGATCGGCGCCTCGGCTGCGGCATCCGCTCCGATCGGCGTGCCCTCGTCGAGCGCCGCCGACATGAGGAGCTTCGTGTACGGGTCCTTCGCGTCCTGCCGCATCGTGGCGGCCCGCAGGGTCTCCACGATCCGCCCGTGCTGCATGACGTTGACCCGGTCGCAGACGGCTCCGGCCAGCGCCAGGTCGTGCGTGATGAACAGGAGCGAGAGGTCGCGGTGCGCGCGCAGATCGGCGATGACCGCCATCACCTCTTCCTGCGTCGTCACGTCGAGGGCGGTGGTGATCTCGTCGGCGAGGAGGATGTCGGGATCCATCGCGAGCGTCGCCGCGATCATCACGCGCTGCAGCAGGCCGCCCGACAGCTCGGCGGGGAACTGCCGCATGCGCCGCGCGGGATCGGTGATCCCCACCTCGTCGAGAAGCTCGCGCGCGCGTCGATCGGCGGTCGCGGCCTTCACCCCCGCGACGTGGACGAGCGCCTCCGTCAGGAAGTCGCCGATCGTCCGCAGCGGGTTGAGGTGCGCGCGCGGGGTCTGGAAGATCATGCCGAGCCGTCGCGCGCGCACGTCACTCAGCGCCCGGGTGCTCATCGAGCCGATGTCCTGCCCGTCGATCCTGATCGCGCCGGCCGTGGTGAAGCCCTCGGGAAGCAGTCCCGCGACGGCGCGCACGGTCAGCGTCTTCCCCGAGCCGGACTCGCCGACGAGGCCCACGGCCTCGCCGCGCCCGACCGTCAGGCTGCTGCCGAACACCAGCTGCCTCGGCCCCGGCGCGAAGATGTCGAGATCCTCGATCTCGAGCACGGCATCCGTCATCGCTCACGCTCCTCGACCCAGATGGTGACCCTCGCGCCGATGACGCCGACGGCGAGCACGGTGGCCACGACGAAGATCGCCGGGAACACGGACTGCTCGGGCGCCCCGGCCAGGATGCTGGCCTGCCCGGCGGCGATCATCGATCCCCAGTCGGGAGCGGGAGGCTGCTGCCCGAGGCCGAGGAACGAGATCGCGGCGAGGTCGAGCATCGCGTACCCGAAGCCGACGGCCATCTGCGCCGCGACGAGCGGGATGAGGGCGGGGAGGAGATGACGCAGCAGCATCGCGGCGCTCGACACCCCCTGCACACGCAGGGCCGCGAAGTACGGCTTCCCGAGCTCGCGAGACGCCGCGGTCTGCGTGAGACGCGCGACCACGGGGATGTACGCGATGGACAGCGCCACGATCGGGGCGACGAGCCCCTTGCCGAACATCGCGACGGCCAGCACGGCGAGCACGAGACCGGGGATCGCGAAGATCACGTCGACGATGCGGGCGAGTCCGCCCGACACCCAGCCCCCGAACCACGCGGCCGTGACCGCGAGCGAGAGTCCCAGGATCGTCGACAGCATCACCACGACGATCGGGGCGAAGACGCTGGCCTGCGCGCCGACGAGCACTCGGGAGAGGATGTCGCGGCCCACGTCGTCGGTGCCGAAGAGGTGCTCGAGACTCGGCGCACCGTTCACGGGGCCGACGTAGAGCTCGTCCGCGGGGTACGGCGCGATCCACGGGCCGATGATCGCGATGACCACGATGATCCCGAAGACGACGAGCGCGGCGACGAACGTCCAGTCCTTCTTCGCGACGCGGCGTGCGACGCCGGGCACGGCGCCCTGGGCGATCTGACCGACGCTCATGCGTTCATCCCCTCGGACAGACTCGTCGGATCGATCGCGAAGCTGATGAGGTCGGCGACGGCGTTGAGCACCACGAAGATCACGACGAGCAGCAGCGACACGATCTGCACGACGGGGAGGTCGGCGCGCGCGGCGGCCTGCACGAGCAGCGAGCCGATTCCGCCGAGTCCGAACGCGACCTCAGCGATCGCCGACGCAGCGAACAGCCCCGCGATCGTGGTCCCCGAGATCGCGAGGAGCTGCGGCGACGCGTTGCGGAAGACGTGTACCCCGAAGATCCGCCGCGCCGGGATGCCGCGCACCCGGGCCGTGTCGACGTGCTCGGAGTGGAGCTGCCCGATCAGCGCGCTGCGTGTCACACGGCTGATGTAGGCGACGAAGAGCACCGCGAGCGAGATCGCGGGCAGCACGAGATGCCACAGGCGATCCCAGAACCCTTCGCCCGCCCCGTACACGGGGAACCAGCCGAGCGTCTTCGCGAAGATCCAGATCAGCAGGATCGCGACGACGAACGTGGGCAGGGCCATTCCCAGCGAGGTGAGGACGGCGACGGTGCGGTCGGTGCGGGCGCCGCGCGTCGCGGCCAGGATGCCGGACCCGACGCCGAAGATCAGGATCAGCACCACGGTCAGCAGGACGAGCTGGAGGGTGATTCCGAAGCGCGGGGCGACGAGCGAGACGACGTCGGTCTTGTACACGAACGACCGGCCGAAGTCGCCCTGGAAGACACCGCTGAGCCACATCCAGTAGCGGGCCCAGACGGGATCGTCCAGGTGATACTCGAGGCGGATCTGCGCGACGAGCTCGGGGGTCGGCTTCGCGCCGCCGGCGAGCGCCGCGATCGGGTCGCCGGTGAGGAGCACCGCAGAGAAGATGACGATGCTCGCGAGGAACAGCGTCAGCACGAGTCCGCCGAGTCGCCCCAGCAGGGTGCGGGTGAGAGCGTTCACTTCCCCTGTCCTCCTTTCCCACGCATGGTGTGTGTCATCCTGCCGGGGCCGCGGTCGCCGAGCGACGCCCGCAGCCCCGGCAGGTCGTGTCACTTACCGCCGAGGTGCAGCGCCCACGGGCTGCTGTACGCAGCGACGGAGGTGACGACTCCGGTCAGATCCTTGTTGATGTACGTGAGCTGGTAGGCGCCGGCGAGGGTCACCTGCAGGTAGTCAGGTGCGAAGATCTCCTGCGCGGCGACGAACTCGTTCGCGGCGGTCTCGGCGTCGACCGCGTTGCGGGCGGCCGTCATGTGCGCCGTCACGTCGGGGTTGTCGTACCCGCTCCAGTTGAAGATGCCGCCGAGCTGCTCGGGAAGGAGGAACAGCGACGGGTAGCCGATCACTCCGGGGGTCTCGAGGTAGCCCTGCGTCGCCACGAAGTCGACGCCTTCGCGCTTGCTCGGGTCGTAGAAGAGCGCCCCGAAGTCGGATGCCTGCATCTCGTTGATCTCGATATCGAGGCCGATCTCCTTGCCCGCGCTCTGGATGATCGCAGCGGTCTGCTGGAACTGCGGAGCCCCCGCCACCACGGCGAGCACGAGCGGCACGCTGACGTCCTCGCCGCTCTCCTCGACGAGCTTCTTCGCGGCCTCGATGTCGACCTCGGGCGTGGCGAGCGCGTCATAGCCGGCCTGGTAGATGTCGGCCTCTTCCATCGACTGGAAGGAGAACTCCGGCACCAGGGTCTTCTGCACGTAGCCGAGCCCGTTCACGACCGTCTCGAGGTACTTCTCCCGGTCGATCGCCAGGTTGAGCGCCTGCCGGATCTTCGGGTTGGCTGCGGCACTGGTGGAGGATGCCGGACCGAAGCTGTACGACGAGGTCGAATGGCCCACGACCAGCGTGCCCGCGCCGTCGCCCTCGAAGGCCGCGCGGGAGGTCGGCGGCACGTTGATGGCGCCGTCGATCTCGCCCTGCGTGAGAGCGGTGGCGAGCGTGGAGCCGTCGGAGACGAACGTGTAGGTGAGCTCCTTCACGAGCGGCGCGCCGTTCCAGTAGTCCTCGTTCGCCGTCGTGACGATGTCGCTGCCGGGTGTCCAGCCGCCGTCTTCGAGCTTGTACGGTCCGGTGCACATGAGGCCGCCGTCCGAGGTGCCGACGGCTTCGCCGACCTTCTCGCCGAAGGCCTTCTGCATGACGGCGCCCCCTTGCCCCGCGAGCGCATCGCGGAACGTGGAGTCGGGGGCGACGAAGCGCACGGTCACCTCGTTCGGTCCCGTGGCCACGATGCCGACGGCGGGATCCGGCACGACGAGGGCGAACGCGCCGTACCACTGCGAGGCGGGGTTCGTGCTCTGCTGCAGGCTGTAGACCACGTCCTCGGCGGTCACGGGGCTGCCGTCCCAGAACGTGACGTCGTCGCGCAGGGTGATCACGAACGTGGTCGGGTCGACGAACTCCGCGGTCTCGGCGATGCCGGGCTCGATGGAGAAGTCGGGCTGGAGCGACAGCAGGTTGTCGCACAGGTTGGGGATGATGAGGTTGGCCGAGTTCGCCGGGTTCAGCGTGGCCGGCTCGCCCTCGGCGATCGCCCAGGTGACCTCGTCGACGGGCTGCGTGCCCGCGGGCTGGGCGTCGACGAGGGTGATCTCGTCGTTGCCGGCGCCGTCGTCGCTGCCGCCGCCGTCTCGGGGCGCGCAGGCGGTGAGCACGAGCAGCGATGCGCAGGCGACAGCGGCTGCGGCGATTCCGATTCTCTTCATGCTGGTGTTCCGTTCGGATCGGGTGGTGCGGTTGGGTGGTGAATTCGGGTGGGGTTACTGCAGGAGGAAGACCCGGATGGCGACGTGGCCGTCGTCGTCCCGGGCCATGCCGACGAACTGGTTCTCAGCGAGCCAGCGGTGGGCGGGAGCATCCGTCTGGAAGACCGGAGCGGTGCGGAAGTAGAGCCCCGCTTCGTCCTCGGGGATGTCCTCGCCGTTCTCCATCCGAGCGAGCTGCTCGGCCGTTGCGCGGAAGTATCCGCGGTTCAGGATGTCGATCACGGCGCCGTCGTCGGCCCGGAGCAGGTAGCGCGCCTCGAGCTGCGCCGTGCCGAAGCGCTCGACGGCCCAGTCGCCGCCGCCGCTGAGCACCTCGCCGTTGAGGCGGGGACCGACCACCGTGCCGCCGGAGACGGGGGTGAAGGAGAGCTTCTCCTCGGGACCGCGGCCGATCTCGTAGTGCGGGTCGATCCGGGCGCGGATCTCGAAGACGAACTCCAGGGTGGGCTCGAGCATCACGACAGGTCTCCTTCGAGGACGGTGAGGGTCAGCGAGAAGGCGTCGGTGCCGCCGAGGACGAGGGACTGGGTGTTCGCGAGCGTCTCGCCCCACGTCCAGGGGTCGGCGCCGGTGCCGGTCTGCGGCAGGAACTCGGGATAGTCGCTGCTGCTGACGTGCACGCGCAGCCGGTGCCCGGCCTGCAGTCGGTAGCCGATCTGCCCGAGATCGAGGTCGAGCGTCTCGGGACGGCCGGCATCCCGGAGCTGGAGCTGACCGCGGGCGATGCGCAGGGCGGTCCCGTCGGGCGCGACATCCAGCAGCCGCACGAAGAAGTCCATGACCGGCCCGTCCGACGACACCCGCGCGCGGGCTGTCACGGGACCCGCCAGGTCGATGTCGGCGCCGAGCGGCGCAGACTCGAAGCGCAGCACGTCCGCGCGGTCGCCGATCGCCGCCTCGTCGGGCTTGTAGAGCAGGAACGAGAAGGCATCCGGAACGCTCGACGGGACGAGGTCGGCCGGGTCGTGCACCCAGTGCGCGGTCGCGGCCGACTCCGGTCGCGACGGCGCGAGCTCACCCGCCTCGGTCGCGAACAGCTCGACCGCGCGCGTCCCCTCCGGCGGCCACGACGCGCTCTCGCGCATTCCCGTCGTGCCACCGAGGTTCCACGCGACGCGCGGGATGTCGGCCGGAGACCCGTTCCCCCGAACGAACACCTCGAAGAAGGCGAGCGTCGGGTCGAGGGTGCGCGGCAGGAGCGCGCGGATCTGCTCCTCGCTGCGGTCCTCCACGCGATCGTCGTCGTCGTCGAGCAGCTCGAAGCTCTCGTGGTCCATCGGCTCGATGCGCAGGTAGTGGTGCGCGTCCCAGTTCGGGCGCTCCTTGATCCGCTCGACGTCGGCCCACGACAGCGGCGCGCAGTTGTCCCACCAGCCGATGGTGTGCAGCACGGGCACCGAGCGACCCGCGAACGGGTCGCCCTCCGGGAAGCGGGGCAGGTGGACCGGGCGCGGGTACCACTGGTCGTACGAGAGACCGCGGTAGCCGACCTGGGCGATGAACTCCTCGGCCTGCGCGGCGAAATCGCGACGGGACCAGTCCGGCTCCCACAGCACCATGTCGTTGTCGAAGAATTGGGTGAGCGGGTACATGAAGGTCACGCCCCACTCGACCGGGCGGGTGCGCTCGGCGCCGTCGCGACGCACCGGCTCCCCGAGCCCGGTGCCGGTGACGCGAGGCGAGATCGCCTTGAGCGCCGGATGCCCGCTGGCGGCCGCCGCCCACTGGGTGTAGCCGTAGTAGCTGTCGCCCCACATCGCGACGCGGCCATTGGACCACGGCTGCCGGATGATCCACTCGATCGTCGCGTGGCCGTCGTCGACCTCGTTGACGAAGAGCAGCGCGTCGCCGCCGGAGCGGAACTTGCCCCGCACGTCCTGCGCGACGACGCGGTAGCCGTGCTTCGTGAAGTACTCCGCGACCAGGGGGATGAAGCAGTACACGCCCGACTTGTCGTAGGGCAGGCGGATGAGCACGGTGTCGCCGGGGGTGTCGTCGGCGTCGTCGGGTGCGCCGGGGAGGTAGATGTCGGTGGCGAGGAGCACGCCGTCGTCCGCGCGAACCCGCGCCGGGAACGAGAGCGGACTCTCCGGCATCGGGGGGATTCGCACAACCTCAGGCATGTCATTCCTTCCACATCGCGGCGGCGTCGCCGGCGTTGAGACCACACGTTATGCATCGATTTCAAGTTAGTCAAGTCCGACTAGACTAGAATTAACCGCGTCGTTACAATCGCCGAAGAGGTCGTGCGTTTCCGCCGACGCCTGGCCGAGAGGAGCACCGCCGATGGCACGCCCATCCGTCGCCGTGGAGCGTCGCGAGCAGATCCTGGACGCGACACTGACCACGATCGCCGAGCACGGCATCCGCGGCGCCACCCTCGACCGCATCGCCGACACCGCCGGCATGTCCCGCGGCCACGTGCGGCACTTCGTGGGCAACCGCGACCGGCTGCTCCTCGACACCGCGGTCGCGGTGTTCGCCGACGAGAGCGGTGAGCCCGGCTCGATCCTCCCCCCGGATGTCGCCGACATCGACGGAGCCCTGGACTACCTCTTCGGTGTGCCGTTCCTGTCCCCCGACCGCGAGAACGCGGTCGTGCTGGGCCTCGTGGAGCTCTCGCGCACGACGCCCGAGATCGCCGACGTGCTCACCACCTCGTACACGGCGACCCGCACACAGCTGGCGCAGCTCGTGGCCCAGGAGCATCCGGATGCCCCAGCCGACGCCTGTCTCACGGTCGCGTACGGCGTGCTCACCTGCGCACTCGGCTCGGTCTTCCTCGGCGACTTCGACGCCGACCCGGGGCGCATGGTCCATTCCCGCGCCGCCGCCGAGGCGCTCCTCGCCTCGCTCTGACGAGCGGCCCGACCGCGCGCGGCGAGTCAGGTCCCCTGCGCGAGCAGGCAAGCGCGATGTCTGCGCCCGCGCCGAAAGTCGTCAGGATCCGGGGGTCTCACGTTCTCGAGGGACGTGCGCTCCGGCGGCGCGTCAGCCCTCGGAACGCGTCGGGCGTTCGGCCTTCACCCGCTTCTTCGCCTCCCGCTCGGCCAGCACCGGCACGAAGTCGCGGACCTTCGCCGACGTCATCTCCCCGCGGACCTCGTCCACGATCGCGGAGATGCGCTCGGGCGGGACGTCGGGATACTTCTCGGTCAGACGGACGAGGATCTCGCGGAACGCGGTGTCCTCATCGATGCCCTTCTCGGCCACGACCCCTCCTCATGCTCGGTGACCGAAGGCTACTCCGTGATGGTGAACGTGTCGCCGACGTCGCGCCGGTGACGACCGCGAGAGAGACCTCGTGCGCGTCGAGGGGCTCGAGAACGTGATGCGGGAGTCTCAGCGGGCGAGACGCGGCGAGTTCTATCGCTGTTCTGGCCGACCGAACCTTCGGGCCACCAGATTGGTCACCGCCTCGACAAGCGCCTGGTCGCCGGGCTCGACTCCCGGGTCGAACTCGATGCCTCCGCGCAGAGGAGCGGCATGGATGTCGAACAGCTTCAGGATCTCGCTGGCCCGCTCTGCGTATCCCTCGACCTCCATGGTCATCGAGACTCGCACCGGGATCTGATCGGCGATCCGAGAGATCTCGGCGGGATCGACGTCCGCGCGCTCAATCATTGAGAACCGTCCCTCCGGCGCTCATGCATCCGTCCCTCTGGGTGAGGATGTTTCCCGCGCTGTAGATCTTCCATTTCACGCTGCGGGACGAGTACTTGTAGAAGTGATCCGTCGCTGTGGGCGAGGTGTAGACCACCAGCGAGCCGTTGTAGAACTTCAGCTGCGCAGCGTTCTCTACGGCGGCTCGCACGTAGACGACTTGGCCGGTAGCGCAGGTCCGCGAACCTTGGACGGTCGTCGCGTCTGCATATGCTGCTCCACTGACGCCGTTCAGCGCAATCGCGAGCCCAACACAGGCACCCGCAATGAGCCGAAGAGGGTAGTTCGTCATCTTCTTTGTCCGTTCCCCGGGGGGATGTATCGACGAGTCTCCCCGCCGACCGCACAAGGGTCAACCACGACGCGAGGAGAAATGAGCCTCAGCGCCCGCAGCCCTTCGCCATCGTCGATGCGGGCTCTTCGACTCGCCAAGACGGGCCGAGTCCTAGCCGGAGTTCGCGACGTCACCCCGGCGAGACGTCGACCCTATAGGCAGGCTCGGACTCCATGAGGTGGACAGGCAGACGTTCGAGCGCACCGAGAAGCCGAGCGCCGATGTGTACCGGCAGGTCGTGCAGCGCTACCGGTCAGACGTCGGCGCCTGACGGGGGCCCGACCGGGCACCCACTAGCGGCTGACGAGTGCGCGGCGCGTGACGAGTCGGTTCAGTCGCTCGGACATGAGCACGCCCAGCACCACGAGTACGGCGAGGAAGAGCGGGAAGATCCACATGCCCACCCAGGCGGAGACCACGCCGAAGAGGGGTGGGGCGAAGGTGGAGCCGGTGTAGGCCGCGGCCATCTGGATGCCGATGATCGCCTGCGAGTTGCGTCGGCCGAAGTTCACCGGAGTGGAGTGGATGATGGCCGGGTAGATCGGCGCGCATCCGAGCCCGGCGAGCACGAGCCCGGCGAGCGCGAGCACGTCCGTCGGCAGCGGGACGGCCAGGAGGACGATGCCGAGGCCGACGGTCGCGAAGCCGCCGCGGATCATCAGCCTGTCCCCGACCCTGTCGGCGACGAAGCCCGCCAGGAATCTCCCGGCGGTGATGCCCAGCAGGAACAGCGCACCGAAGGCCGCCGCGGTGGCAGGCGCTACTCCGCGGTCGGCGACGAGGTACGTCGATGCCCACAGGATCGCTGTGCTCTCCAGCGCGCAGTAGGCGAAGAAGGCGGTGAGGATGAACATCACGCCGGGGATCCGAAGCGCCTGCATGAGCGGTACATGGCCGGCTCCTCGCCCTGCGGGCTCGTCGACGTCCTGATCCCCATCGGCCGCCGGGTCGGCCGCTGCCGCACCACTCGGCACGATGGGGTTCACCTTGCCCCACAGCGGGATGCTGAGGAGAAGCGCGAAGGTGAGGACCGCCTGGATGATCCCGACGATGAGGTAGGCGCTCGACCAGCCCATCCCTGACGACAGCGTGTAGCCCATGATGAACGGGCTGATCGATGCGCCGAGCCCCCAGCATGCGTGGAGCCAGTTCATGTGCCGCGCGGCGTAGTGGAGCGCCACATAGTTGTTGAGCGCCGCATCGACCGCGCCGGCGCCCAGGCCGAAGGGGATCGCCCACAGGCACAGCATCCAGAACGAGTCGCTCAGGGAGAAGCCCACCAGCGCCGCGGCGGTCATCCCGACGCTCACCGCGGTCACGACGCCGACGCTGAATCGTCGGGTGATTCGCTCGGAGGCGAGGCTCGACACGATCGTGCCGAATGCGATGATCATCGACAGGATCCCGGCGAACGCGACCGGCACGCCCAGACTCTGGTGCATGACCGGCCAGCCGGCGCCCACGAGGGAGTCGGGCAGTCCGAGGCTGATGAAGGCGACGTAGATGATCGCCAGGAGGAGCGAGTACACGGAGAGTGCGCTGCCTTTCGTCAGGACGCCTGGGCACGGCGATCACTGGTGCGCCGCACGAGGATCAGACTAACCAGGTGGAGCGGGCCGTCTCTCGCAGCACCGGCGGCACGCTCAGCCGGGATGAGGCGTCGAGACGCGTCTGACGATCGTGTCAGGTGCTCTCGCGCAGTGGCGCCTCCACGTCGTGGGTCGGCTCCGCGCGGCTCGCGGCCGTCGCCGCCGGCGCCCCGCCGATGAGCTCGGTCGCCTGACGGCGGAGGAACCCGGCATAACCGCCCGGGGTTCGCCCCACCGACCTTCCCGAGGTGATCACCTCGGCGCCGTCGTCTCCGAGGATCGCCGCCCCTCGCGCCCGGCACCGGGCGACGAGGTCGACGTCCTCGTGCTCGCCGATCGACGCGAACCCTCCCGCGCGGAGGTAGGTGCGCGCTCGCACGCCGAGGTTCGCCCCGTGGACGTTGCGGTTCCGCCTTCCCGTGGCGTGCGTCTGCAGCCATCGTTCCCGCTGGATCGGGAGGATGTCGTCGAAGTCCGGTCGCACCGTGCCCAGGTAGACGTCCGCCGTGCGGGCGATCGCGCGATGGTGGATGAGCCAATGCGCAGGCACGCGCGAATCGGCGTCGGTGTTCGCGAGCCAGATCCGCTCGGCCGGCACACCGGCGAGCGCACGAAGGCCCTCATCCACGCCGAGGCGACGGGCGCCCCCGACGCGGACGTCATGGCACTCGATCAGGGGGAAATCGAACCCCGCTGCGATGTCGCGCGAAGCATCCGTGCAGGCATCCAGCACGATCCGCACCTCGCACGTCAGGTCTGCTTCGCGGGCGGTCGCCACCGCCGAGGTGAGTGCGCGCAGGCAGCGTCCGAGCAACTCGGCCTCGTTGCGAACGGGGACGACGACGACCATCGCCTCGACGGGAAGGGGCCTCATACGAGGCCCTCGCGCTGGGCGGCCGAGAGAGCTGCTGCGGGGGCGAAGACCTCGAGCACGAAGTCGCGCTCGCGGTGCGTGAGGACTGTCTGCCACTGGATCAGCTCGTGCAGCGCATCGTGCACATCGTCGCCGGTCAGCGGGTACTCGGCGACGGGGTGACGCCAGTGGCAGGCGACCACGCAGCCCTGTTCGCTGAGGGACTCCGCCGCCCGGTGGATGAGCTGGTTCAGGTCGGACCGCGTGAGGTAGTACCCGACCTCCGACACCACGATCGTGTCGAACTCCCCCTCCGGCCAGTCGCCGGGGGCAGTGCCCTGCAGCACGGTGACGCGCGCATCGTGGTCGAGCCTTCGGCGCGTCCTCGCGACGGCGACCGCGGCGGCATCCATCGCCACCACGGTGTCCGAGCGCGGCGCGAACTCTGCCGTGAGGACCCCCGTGGCGCAGCCCACCTCGAGCACGCGACCGAGGTGCTGAGAGGGCAGCGACGCGAGCAGGATCGCTCTCTTGCGCTCCTCGTACCATCGCGATTCGAACCCCCAGGGATCGCTCGCGTTGCGGTCGTAGAAGGCGTCGAACCAGGCGGCGTCGAGCCCGCTCGGTTCTGAGCGCTCCTCGCTCTCGAGGAAGAAGATCTCCGCGTCCCGTTCGAAATGGGAGCGCATGCCCGCGTGGAGCAGCGCTTCGTCGCCGGGCTGCGGCGAGAGGGCTCGGGTCTGGGTCGGGTGGCACGCGATCGCTCGCCGCTTCAGATCGGTCTCGTCGGACCCGAGGCGGAGCGCGCGGGCTCGCGACCAGGGCAGAGAGGTCGCATCTCCCCAGTGCCACGCCCACACGGGGTACCCGAGATGACGGATGCCGCGGGGAGCGCACACCGCGGCGCAGACCTCTGCGACGATGCGGTGATCGCGGTGCCCGTCCGCCGACCACGGCGCCACGATCAGCACCCGACCCGCCGTGCGAGGTGCCGGTTCGTCGACGACACGTGCGATCTGCGCGCGCAGCTCGGCGACGTGCTCGTCGAGCCGGCCGTCGGGCAGGCCGAGGAAGCGGAGGTCGCCATCCGGTGCGACGAGCGTGACGGCGCGCTCCGTCTCGATCCTCCGCAGGTGCGCCAGCTGCTCAGGTGTGTGGCTGGGCGATGCCGGGTGCGATCGCTCACCGTCGCTGGCGACCACGACCATCACCGGGATGCCGCGCTTCGTCGCCCGCGCCATCAGCCCGGCTGCTCCGAGGGTCTCGTCGTCCGGGTGCGCGGCGACCACCACGAGAAGGTCGAGCACCGTATCCAGCTCCTCGATGTCGCGCCGTTCCAGCTCCTGCTGCCAGTACGCCTCCGGGGTGCCCGGGTCGAGATGGCTGAATCCGGCGCTCATCGCGAGATCTCCGACTCGAGCGCCAGTCGCCCCAGCCGAGCCGCGTCCCGCATGCCGTGATGCTGCCGCAGGTAGAGGTGCAGGTCGGCGACGCGCCGCGCGTGGGGCTCGTCGGCGACGAGCGGCAGCGGGCCGAGCGCGGCATCCGATTCGTGAAGAACCAGCGTCGCAGCATCCACGATGATGCCTCGGACACGCTCGGCGAGCAGGCGCATGTCGATCGCGCTGTCGCTGTCGATCAGGTCGGCAGCTTCCTTCAGCACCGCGCGGGCGGCCCAGAGGGCGGCATCCGCCCGGCCCAGATGGACCATCGCCGCCTGGTCGGCCCGCTCGGAGGCGGCCGCTCCGGCGAGCGCGTCCCGCAGCTTCAGAGCTCCGCCCCACCAGCACGCGGCGACCGACATGCCGCCCCACGCGAATCCGGGTCTGCGCAGATACCATCCGCTGTCTCCGACAGGCACGGCGGGAGAGCGCGCGAAGTCGACCGGTGCGCTCACGATGCCGGGCAGTCCTCGCGCAATCCAGGGTCCGCCATGCACGACGACGCCTTCTGCTCTGAGCGCGACGGCGAAGAGGCGCCGTTCCTCTCCGACGAAGGCGGTGACCAGTGCGTGCGAGAGGTGCGCCGCGAGTGAGCACCACGGCTTGGTGCCCTCGAGGATCCACCCGGATGCCGTCTCGCGCGCACGAACCTTCAGGCCCGCGCCTTCGGCCGCGAAGACGCCCCACGAAGATCCGGCATCGACTCCGATCGACCGCAGCCGCCAAGGATCCCGGTCCGAAGCGAGGTCCGTCCCGGCCTGCGACAGGATTCCGAGCGCGTCCAGGTGCGGTTCCAGGATGCGCGCTGACGCGACGTCCTGAAACGCGGTGTGGGCGAGAAGCTCCCAGAGGGCCGCCGTCGCACCGCCTCCGGAGAGCGGCGCGGTGCGCCCGACCTCGACGCACCACGCGAGCGCGGCCGGGACCCCGGCACCGGCGCGACCGCCGCCGTCCGGTGGGATCGGCATCGACGTTGTGGCGCGGGATGCCGCAGATGCGGAGAGCGACACGTGCGACGTCGTCGTGACTGCGGGCAATCGGGACCTCCTGTCCGCGACGCTAGACGGTCCGCCGACCGCGGCAGCGGGGCTTGACAGGGAACCACCCGGGTCCCCGCGGCCCGGCCGCCTGCGCGCGCGGACTAGGAGCGCTCGAGCTTCGGGTCCGCGTCCGGGTCGTCCGTGTCCGGGTCCGGGGCGTCCGCGTCCGAGGCGTCCGCGTCCGAGGCGTCCGCCATTCCCGGCCCGGGCCCGGGCCGGACAGCGGCTGTGTCCGCGATGTCGATGCGGGGTGCGCTGCTCCCCTTCGACACGACGATGCGGGGCGCGGCATCCGCCTCTGTCGAGTTCTCCGCTCGCAGGAGCTGATCGCGACGCTTGTCGTCGGCGCTCATCTCGTCTTCGGTCGATTCCGTCATGGCTCCAGACCCCCGCCTCTTCCTCGTCGTCGGACAAGTCTCGAAGAGCCCGCGCGGATGGGGCAGGGCATTGACCGGGCCGCCTTCGTCTGGCATGGCGACCGGCCACGGGAGAACGGCGGCGGCTACTGCCTCGCCATGGCGATGCGCAGGCGTTCGTCGGGATCGATCAGATGGTCGTGACCGTCCTCGCCGGTATCGATCTGCACCCAGCTGATCTTGCCGGTGAAGCGACTGTCCTGCGCTGTGTAGTCGGCGCTGACCGGAGTGCCGGACTCGTAGCCCACGTCGGTGGTCTCGTCCGCCGAGAAGATCATCGGCTGCGTGGCGCCGACGCGTCCTTGGCCGACGGCGGCACCGTCGTAATACAGGGTGACGTCCCCTCCCTTGGCAAGACCGCCGCCGTCGTAAGCGAACTCCGCTCGCACCTGGTGCGTGCCGGCGGCCAGGACCGTCTCGGCCGAGGTGGTGAACTGATGGATGCCCAGCAGGTTGTATACGAACGTCGCCTTCCCGCCGTCGAAGTAGAGGCTCCATCCTCCGAAGCGGCCGCCCTGGGCGATGATCACCCCTTCCGCCCCGCGCTCGGGGACGTCGATCTCCGCCGTGACGGAGAAGGACTTGTTCTTGATGCTGATGACGCTGTTCTCCGACAGTCTCCCCATGCCGGGGAACAGGAGCTGAGATGTGCCGTGGATCAGGGTCGGCCGCCCGGCCAGCTCCGGGTTCAGCCGTTCGGCTCCTCGGTCATCGATCGGCAGCACGTTGTACTTGACGGCTTCGATCAGCCACAGTCGTTGCAGCTCGTGCAGCTTCTCGGGTTGCTCGGCCACCAGGTTGCGGGCCTGGCTGAAGTCGACCGTGCCGTCGTAGAGCTCCCACACGTCGTCGTCGAACGCGGCGAGCGCTCCGCCCGTCATCACCCAGGGCGTCCGGTGCTTGGTGACAGCGCTGAGGCCTTGGAAATAGATCCCGCGGTTGCCGAACATCTCGAAGTACTGCAGGTCGTGACGCTCCGGCGTCGACGGCTCGTTGAAGGAGTAGACCATGCTCGTCCCCTCCATAGGCGACTGCAGCACTCCGTTGACCATCGTCGGCTCCGGGAGCCCGGCCACCTCGAGGATCGTCGGCGCCACGTCGATGACATGGCTGAACTGGGTGCGCTGACCGCCCCGCTCGGAGATGCCGGCCGGCCAGTGCACGATCGTGCCGTTGCGGGTGCCGCCCCAGTGCGAGGCGACCTGCTTCGTCCACTGGAAGGGCGCGTTCATCGCCCACGCCCATCCCACCGCGTAGTGGTTGTAGGAGGTCGGTGAACCGAGCTCGTCGATCTTGGAGGTCAGGAACTCCGGCGTCTCGAGCGCGGCCATCCCGTTGAAGTTGGCCATCTCGTTGAAGGCGCCGTTGATCGTGCCCTCGGCGGACGCGCCGTTGTCGCCGATGATGTAGTAGATCAGGGTGTTCTCGAGCACCCCGAGCTCATCGATCGCATCGATGACCCGGCCGACGTGGTGGTCGGTGTGCTCCATGAACCCGGCGTAGACCTCCATCTGGCGCTCGAGCACGGGCTTCAGCTCGGCGGGCATGTCGTCCCAGGCCGGGATCTCGGCGTGCCGTGGAGTGAGTTCGGTATCGGCCGGGATGACCCCGAGCTCCTTCTGCTGGGCGAAGGTGCGTTCGCGCTGCGCGTCCCAGCCCTCGCTGAACTTCCCCTTGTACTTGTCCGCCCACTCCGGCGGCACATGGTGCGGCGCGTGCGTGGCCCCCGGTGCGAAGTAGACGAAGAACGGCTTCTCGGGCATGAGCGCCTTCTGGGTACGGATCCAGCTGACAGCGCGGTCGGCGAGGTCCTCCGTGAGGTGGTAGCCCTCTTCCGCCGTGGCGGGCGGCTCGACCGGCGTCGTGCCGTCGTACAGGGCTGGCTCCCACTGGTTGCTCTCGCCCCCGATGAAGCCGTAGAACGTCTCGAACCCGCCGCCGGCCGACGGCCACGCGTCGAACGGACCCATCGGCGACGACTGCCACACGGGCACCTCGTGGCACTTGCCGAACTGGGCTGTCGAATAGCCGTTCAGCTTGAGCGTCATCGCCACCGGAGCTTTGGTGTTCGGGCGGAGGGAGCTGTTGCCCGGAGCGGATGTCGCGGTCTCGGTGATGCTGCCCATCCCGACGGAGTGATGGTTCCTGCCGCTCAGCATGGCGGCGCGGGTGGGCGCGCACAGCGCGGTCGTGTGAAACCGGTTGTACGTGAGTCCGCCCGCCGCCAGCTTCTCGGCGTTCGGCGTGTGGCAGGGTCCTCCGAACGCGCTGGATGCCCCGAATCCCGCGTCATCGATCAGCACGATGAGCACGTTCGGCGCGCCCTCCGGAGGGAGCAGCGGTTCGATCGGCGCGTATGAGGTCGCCGGATCCTTGGCGTCGTACGTCGTCAGACCCGGCGCCGAACGGTCGGGAATGGGCAGCATCGTGCGTGCATGACGGTCAGGATTCATCAGCGTTCCTCTGCTCGGGATGGATGTCCGCGCCTGCACGGTAACGCCGCCACCCCCGCGACGCGTCATGCGATCGGGGTGATGCCGCTGGCGAAACCCGCGGCGCAGGTCGACGCCTATCGCGCCGTCGGAGGAACGCACCGAGCTCACGTCGGCTGCGCCGGCCGTCCCCGGCGACGCGCGACGGCCCCGCGACTCAGGGCCGTCGGGCCCGCTGACGGATGAGTCCGAAGACGAGCGTCCCGACCAACAGGATGATGCCGATGATCGCGAGCCAGAACAGGCCCTCGATCGCGAACCCCACCACGGTCAGGATCGCCCAGGCGACGAGCAGAATGACGAGCACGGTCCACATGACCTCAAGCTAAGGCCGACATCGCCCGCCGCCGAGGGGGTTGACTTCGGAGCGCCGACCCGAAGCATCCGGATCGCATCGCATCGCATAGCCCGGCACTGCGAGGCGATTGGGTCGCCGAAGCGCGTGGAGTGCAGCGCAACCCAGTGCGGCGCTACCTGGTCACCTGCTCGAGGATTTCGAGCAGGTGCCGGTAGGGCCGGCCTGTGGCGCGGCTGAGGGCGATCTCACAGGTGCGGTTGACGGAGGCGTACGCGTCGTAGCGCCGGCTCATCACCTCGGCTGCTTCCGCGGAGGTCGCCGAGGCGGTGAGTTCTGGATGCAGCATCCCGCGGTCGCCTGCGAAGGCGCAGCATTGCCAGTCGTCGGCGATGTCGACGCGTCGCGCGACCCGTTCGGCGACCTTCATGACCGCGTCGTCGAGCGACATGCGAGTCGAGGAGCATGTCGGGTGCAGCGCCAGGCTGCCCAGGATCTCTGTGACCGGCAGGGAGGGAAGGATCCGTTCGGCGGTGAAGGCCACGGCATCGATCGTTCGGATGCCGCTGGCGTGTGCGGCATCCAGGAGCAGTTCGAGGCCTTCGCTGCAGGACGCGGCGTCGCAGATGACGGGTATCCGACCGCTGTCGGTCGCTTCCACGAGCACGAGCGCGACGCGGTCTCGCATGGCGTGATACCCCGACACCAGGCCCTTGGACTTCCACGGCGTGCCGCAGCAGAGGTCTCCGATCTCGGGCGGAGCGGCCAGCGCGACGCCTGCTCGCTCGCACAGCGAGAGGAAGGCCTCTCGGACGCCCAGACCGGAGGGTTCGGGGGCGAACATCGTCGTGGTGCAGCTGGAGAAGTAGACGGCTTCCGGATCCGTGTTCGCGATGGGCATCCGCCGCGAGCCGCCCGCAGGCAGATCGGCGGAGTACCGGGGCACGACATCGCGGCCCAGGGTCGCCCTCCCGACCTCGCTCATCGCGGTGGAGATTCCCGAGGGCAGCGCACCGGCAACGCTCAGCGCGACCGAGGCGCTGCGAGTCGCGGTGTCCCAATGGGCGGCTGCCAGACGGCCGATGCGTTCGGCAGCCGGTGTCGCCGCTTCCTGACGCAGTCGGCGGACCAGATCGCCGGTGTGGATGAGGACGGGACATGCGGTCTGGCACATGCCGTCCACGGCGCAGGTCTCGACGCCGTCGTACCGGTACTCGGCCTCGAGAGCGCGCACCAGCGTGAGGTCCTGCGCCTCCGACGCCTGGGCGGCCTCGCGGCGCAGGGCGATCCGTTCACGGGGCGTCAGGGTGAGGTCGCTGCTCGGGCACGCCGGCTCGCAGTACCCGCACTCGACGCAGCGGTCCACCTCGGGTTCCACCTGCGGAGCGACCTTGAGATTTCGCAGGTGCGCCTGAGGGTCATCGCTGATCAGCACCCCCGGATTGAGCACGCCGCTCGGGTCGATGAGCCGCTTGACCTCGCACATCACGTCGTAGAGTTCGTCTCCGACCTGGCGGGGGAGGAATGGCGCCATCATCCGCCCGGTGCCGTGTTCGGCTTTGAGCGTGCCGCCGTGCCTGAGCACGAGGTCGACCACATCGTCGGTGAATCGTGCGTACCGCTCCATCGAACGCGGCTCGTCGAAGCGTTCGGTGATCATGAAGTGGATGTTGCCGTCTTTGGCGTGACCGAAGATCACCCCGTCGTCGTAGCCGTGGGCTGAGAAGAGCGCGACGAGCCCCGTGCAGAGGGAGTACAGCTGGTCGACGGGAACGGCGACGTCCTCGAGCAGCGCCGTCGTGCCCGACGGACGCGACCCGGCGACGGCGGTGAAGAGACCTTTTCGGATGCGCCAGAGGCGTGCCCGACGATCGGGATCGGTGTCGATGAGCACGGGGACGGTCAGGGCATGGCGGGCGAGCGACGCATGGGCCGTCTCCCTGCGTGCGCGAAGGTCGTCCGCGCTCGCTTCCTGGAACTCGACCAGAAGCGCAGCGTGCGCATCCAGGTGCAGCGCACGCAGCTCCTCGGTAGTCCCGGGGTCGGACTGGGCGACACGGAGACTGGCGGTGTCCAGGAGCTCCACGGTCGCGAAGCCCATGTCCACGATCGCCGGCAGCGCCGAGGTCGCATCCTGGAGGTCATCGAACACGAGCAGGCCCGTCGCTGCGTGCGGTCGGATAGGCACCGTGCGGAAGGTCGCTGAGGCGACGAACGCGAGGGTTCCCTCGCTTCCCACGATGAGGTGCTCGAGGATGTCCACGGAACTGTCGTGATCGAGGAAGCTGTTCAGTGCGTACCCCATCGTGTTCTTGATGGAGTGCAGGCGCCTGACGGTCGCCACCGAGGCCGGGTTCCCGCGAATCCGGTCGCGGAGGCGGAGGAGTCCCGCGTGGATGTCAGGCTCGCGGGCCTCGAGCAGGCTGTCCGCCTGGGGGTCGGACGTGTCGACGGTGGTTCCGCTCGGGAGGACCAACTCCACACTGTCGAGGGTGCGGTACGCGTTGTCACGGATGCCGCAGGCCATCCCGCTGGAGTTGTTGGCGACGACCCCGCCGATCGTGCAGGCGATCTCGCTGGCGGGATCGGGTCCGAGCTTGCGGCCGTGCCGCGCAAGGCGGGCGTTGACCTGACGGACGGTCGCCCCCGGTCCGGTGCGGACTGCGACGCCGTCATCGAGGATCGTGATCTGCCGGAATGCGCGCCTGGTGTCGACGATGACTCCCGTCGACCCGGCCTGTCCGCTGAGGCTGGTACCCCCCGACCTGAAGGTCACAGATGATCCGGATGCCCGCGCCTCAGCGACGACGGTGGCCACATCGCCGGCGCTTCGTGCCCGCACCACGGCGGCGGGCACCAGCCGGTAGGGCGACCCGTCGTGCGCCGCGGCCAGTCGGTCGCTGACACGATCGGCGACGGCCAGCCCCGATGCCCGTAGCGCTTCGAGCAGTGCGGGTGGCGGTGGGTCGAGCGTCATGCGGCATCGCCGTGTGGTGCGCTCATCCGGTAGTGATCTGCGAAGGACAGGCGACTCGCCGCGTCCTCGTCCACGATCGCCACCACGTCGGGATGGAGCTGCAGGGCAGACGCGGGAACCGAGGCGGTCACCGGTCCCTCGAGAGCCGCCGCGACGGCATCCGCCTTCCGTCGCCCGGACGCGACCAGGATCAGTCGGCGTGCATCGAGAATGGTCCCCACCCCTTGCGTGATGCATCGGGTGGGCACCTGGTCGAGAGACTCGAAGAAGCGGGCATTGTCGCGCCGGGTCTGGGCGGCCAGGTTCGCGATGTGCGTGCGGCCCGAGAGGGACGAGCCCGGTTCGTTGAATCCGATGTGGCCGTTCCGGCCGATCCCGACGACCTGGACGTCGATGCCGCCCGCGGCTCGAATGGCTGATTCGTATGCGGACGGCGCGTCACGCAGGTCGGCCTGAGCGTCGGGAGTGTGCACCTTCCGGGGATTCAAGCCGAGGGGCACGGCGATCTCCCGGTGCACGACGGCGGCATAGCTTTCCGGATGTCCGGGCGGCAGGTCGAGGTACTCGTCGAGAGCGAACGCCGAGACCCTGCTCATGTCGAGGCGCATGGCTGCGAGCGCTGACCAGATCGGGAGTGGCGTCGATCCGGTGGCGACTCCGAGCACCATGTCGGGCTTCTGTGAGAGGACGGCCGCGAGGAGGGTGGCTGCGGCCGCTCCCCCGGCGTGAAGGTGGGGGACGATGATCACGTCTGTCACGGTCAGATCGCTCCCGCTCTGCTGGCGGCCCAGCTGCTGAATCGCTGCCGGAACTCGGTGAGGTCGGCGTGATCCCGATGGGGATGGACGTTGTTCGTGAGCAGGGCCGCGGCAAGTCGGCGGCGGGGATCGGCGAGCCACATCGTCCCGGTGAAACCCACATGACCGAACGCTTCGACATCGCCGAGGAACGCTGCATCGTTTAGCGCCGGTCCGAGAGCCTGACCGAACGCCGACCCGTGATGTGGTCGCAAGCCGTCCGTCGTCATCCAGGTACGGGCTTGCGATTCGTAGAGGCGATCGTCTGTGAAGCTCTCTGCGAACGCGAGCACGTCCTCGGCGGATCCGAACAGGCCCGCGTTGCCGACGCACCCGCCCAGATAGCGGTTCAGCTCGTCGTGCACCTCGCCCCGCAGCATCCCGGCCCCTGCCCACGGCTGGGCCTCGGTGGCAGCCGCCCGGGCGGGGTCGACAGGTCCGTATCGGACCGATGTCAGGTGGAGGGGCTGCGTGATGAGTTCGTCGAGCAGTGACGGCAGCGTGCTTCCCGTCGCCCGCTCGGCGACCGCACCGGCGGCGATGTAGCCGACGCAGGAGTATCTGTAGACCTCGTCCGGTTCGCTCTCGAGTGCCGTGGCCAGGAGCGCGCGCATCCGGTCCGGCGGGGGAGTCGAGACGTCTCGCCAGATGAAGGATTCCGCCGGCAGGCCCGAGACGTGGGTCAGCAGCATCCGCAGCGTGATCCGCTCGGCGCCCGGTCCCGTCCCGACGGGGAGGACGGTCGCGACCGGTTCGTCCAGGTTCACCCGACCCTGCGCCGCCAGCCGCGTGATCACGGCGGCAGTGAAGGTCTTCGACACGGACGCGAGATCGAAAACGGTGTCTGCCCGCACCGGCGTCAGATCGTCCCTGGCATGCGTCCCGGCGTAGGCGATGTGTCGTTCACCACCCACAGTGATGCCCGCGGCCGCGCCCGAGTACAGGCTCTGCTCGAGACCGTCCTCGAGCAGAGCCTGCAACTGAGCCTGGAGGCTGCCCATCCGCCCTCAGACTGCCTCGACGTTCACGGGCTCGCCGGACTCGATCGAATCGAGGATCGCTCGCAGCACCGCCGTCACCTGGAGACCTTCCTCCCCCGTCGCGAGGACCTCGCCGCGACCATGTGCCGCATCGACGAACTGTGCGATCGCATCCAGCACGAACCCGGTGAGCCGCGGACCGTACGGAGGGACCAGGACGGCCGGGTAGTCCAAGGAGTCGGCCGTGTGGATCTCGACCGTGCGGTTGTGGGTGGTGTCGATGTAGACCGCGCCATCGGAGCCGAGCACCTCGAACTTGAGGTCGGTGTTGGTGGGGTTCCCCGCGGGGAGGATCCAGGCGTGCTCGAACACGGCCAGCGCCCCGGACTCGAACTCGGCCATGATCACGAAGAGGTCGGGCGTGTTGATTCCGCGCGCCTCCAGGGTCCCGGTCAGCGCGCGAGCGGTCACCTTCACGATGCGCTCGCCCACGATCCACTGCGCCACGTCGACCATGTGACTGGCAAGGAACCACAGCGATGACGACGAGGACGCCCACTTGATCATCGAGGCGATGGTGACCGTGTTGCTCAGTCGCGCGTAGACGTACTTGACCTGGCCGACTCGCCCGTCTCGGACAGCCTGGTAGGCGTCGACGAACGGCGGGTTGACCCGGTTGTGGAAGTCCACCATGAGGATGCCGCCGCCCTCTTTCGCGGCGTCGACGATGGCCTTCGCGTCCTCGACGCTGGTCGCGAGCGGCTTCTCCACGAGGAGGTGCTTGCCCGCCTTCGCGGCGGCGACGGCCGGCGCCGTGTGGAGGTGGTCGGGGGTCGCGACGGACACCGCCTCGAGTCCGTCGATGGCGAGGAACTCGTCGATGTCGGTGAACACCGGGACGGGCCCGGACGCGAAGTTCGCGACCGCGTTCTCGGCCAGCTCGCGATTGAGGTCGAGGACGCCGACGAGTTCGACGTCGGGGTGCCGATCGAAGGCTTGGATGTGACGGGACCCGAAGGTCCCGGCGCCGATGACGCCGAACTTCATGATGCTCCTATGGATTGGTGGGATCGCTGAGGTGGAAGGCTGATGAGGTATGGGGGGCGAGAGCGGACGGCGCCCGTCGAGGCGCGCTGAGCGAAGGCGACCGCGCCATCGAGCGGAGTCCCTGCGTCGACCGCGAGGACGAGATCGGGCCCGAGCTCGCGGACGTGTCGTGTGAAGGCCTCCGCGATCACCTCGTCGCGGGAGAGCCCGCCCACGAGCGCAAGCCGCGGCGAGATCGCCTCGCCCATCACGCTGAGCCCCGTCTGGGCGAGTTCTCGCGCTGCCGCAGAGATGATCTCCTGTGCGATCACGTCGCCGCGGCGAGCCGCGGCGGAGACCTGGGGCGCGAACGCTGCGAGCACGCTGGCGGGATTCGGTGCGGAACGCACCGCCTCGGGGACTCGGAGCGGGTCGCCGAACCGCTCGCGGAGGCCATCCAGGAGTGCCGGGGAAGCACCGGGTCGGCCGTCCACTGAGCGCAGAGCGGCAGACAGCCCCCGAGCGCCGATCCACGCAGCGCCACCGTCGTCCCCGAGCTCATGGCCCCAGCCGTCCGAACGCCGCCAGGTCTGTTCGAAGTCGGTGCCGAAGGCGATGACTCCGGTGCCGGCCGCGACAATCGCACCGCCGGTCGAACCCCACGCCCCCATGACGGCGGCAACGGCGTCCGAGACGACCACGATCACCGCATCCGGCCAGAGCGTCGCGGTCGCTTCGCCGAGCACGTCGGGATCCCCGAGCGAGATCAAGCCGGCCGCGCTGACGGCCACGGCTGTCACGGACTCTCCGGCCGGCGCGCGCCGCGCGAGGGCACGCACGGCGTCCGCGTGCGCGGCGTGCCCGCCGATGACGGCGAAGGGGGGACCCTCAGCCTCGATGCGACGGTCGCCCACGACAGCGATCCGGGAGCCCGAACCGCCGAGATCGATCCCGATGACCGCCATGTCATCCGTCCCCGGTGAGCCGACGGATGGCGTCCCGCACCGATCCGTGGGAAGCCTGGAGGGCAGCAGCAGCCGACTCTGCGGACACGGCTGCGACGGACGTCACGACGGCGACGCGGAGATCTCCTCCGGCGTCGTCGAGCAGCCGGGAGCTTTCCTCAGGCGACTCCCCCGTCACGTTCTCGAGAATACGCAGTGTGCGCTCCCGGAGCTTCCTGTTTCCGGCGACCACCGCCACCATCAGATTCGAGTACGTGCGCCCCATCCTGACCATGAGAGTCGTGGAGAATCCGTTCAGGATGACTTTCGTCGCCGTTCCGGCCTTGAGGCGGGTCGAGCCGGTGAGCACCTCGGGACCGGTGTCGGCCACCACGACGTGGTCGGCCAGCTCCGCCAGCGGAGAATCCGGATTGCTGGTGACCAGTCCCGTGAGAGCGCCGACGTTCCGAGATGCGCGCAACGCTCCCTCGACGTAGGGCGTGGTGCCCGAGACCGCGAGACCGATCACGACATCGCCCGACCGCACCGAGTCCATCGCATCGCGGTGGCCGTCCGCGGCGGAGTCCTCGGACCCTTCGACGGCACGCGTGATCGCCTCCGCGCCGCCAGCGATGTGCGCCTGTACCTGAAGGGGATCGATGCCGAACGTGGGCACCAGCTCGGCAGCGTCGAGCACGCCGAGTCGCCCCGACGTGCCGGCACCGAAGTAGTGGACGCGGCCGCCGCCCCGAACACGGTCGACGGCGTCGTCGACGAGTGCGCCGAGGGCCGGGACCGTCTCGGCGACCGCCGTGATCGCCCGCTGGTCTTCGGCGTTGAGCAGTTCGAGGATCTGGATCGTGCTCATGTCCTCGAGACCCGCCGAACGAGGGTTGCGCTCCTCCGTGGCGGGGGTGCGACGTGAGGCTTCGGACGTGGTGGCCATCGGATCCATTTCGCTTTCGGGACCCTCACCGTCGGACGGGAGGAAACTTTATTTCAGAATGCTAACATGTTGGGTAAGTCATTTACTAGCCCGATGGCGACGGATCCCGACTCGCACGAGCGGTATGGTTCTGTCGGCCGCGTATGGGAAGGGGGTGGGGTCGATGAACGAAGACGTCATGCAGGAACTGCGTGCCGCGGTTCCGGCGCTCAGGCCGTCCGAGCGTCGAGTGGCGGAGCTGGTGCTGCAGGATCCGGCGCGCGTGGTGAGTCTCTCGATCACGGACCTCGCCGAGCTGTGCGACACGTCTGTGGCGTCCGTCGTGCGGTTCTGCCGCAGCCTCGGATACACCGGCTACGCGGAGTTCCGGCGCGAGCTGGCTTCCTCGGTGGGACGCGAGCAGGTGTCTCTCGGCCGCTTCGGAGTGTCCGACAGCGACATCGCCGCCGATGATGATGCTTCGGCGGTCATCGCCAAGATCGCCTTCCACGAGGCGCGGGCGATCGAGGCCACCGCCGCGGCGATCGACGCGACGGTTCTCGACGTGATCGCGGACGCGATCGTCGGCGCGCCGAGGGTGGACATCTATGGGGTGGCCTCCAGCGGAATCGCCGCAGCCGACCTCCAGCAGAAGCTGCACAGGATCGGGATGGTGGCGTTCGCCTGGAGCGACGTCCACCTCGCGTTGACCAGCGCCGCCGTGCTCACGCCCGGCTGCGTCGCCATCGGGTTCTCCCACAGCGGTCTCACCGTCGAAGTCGCCGACAGCCTCGCGGCGGCGCGCGACAGCGGCGCCACGACTGTCCTCGTGACGAACTTCCCCTCCTCGCCGATCGCCAAGGACGTCGATCACGTGCTCACCACGAGCGCGAGCGAGACGCGGTACCGGCCGGGCGCGATGTCGGGCCGGATCACGCAGCTGGCCGTGATCGACTTCCTTTTCGTGCGCGTCGCCCAGCAGCTCTCCGATCGTGCCGCGGAACCGCTTCAGCTCACGTACGACGCGGTGCAGACGCATCGCCTCAACTACGGTCGGCGCGGTCGCCGCTGACATGGCTACTTGAGGCTTCCGGCCGTCAGCCCCTTGACCAGCGGGCGTTGCATCGCCAGCACGAAGAGGACGATCGGTGCGAGGATCAGCACCGCGCCGGCGCACAACGGACCCCAGTTGACACCCTGGAAGGTGATGAACTGCGCGGCGAAGACGGTCAAAGTCTGCGCTCGCGTCTGACCGAGCACGAGCGGGATGAGGAACGCATTCCACACCGCGATCGCCGTGAAGATCGCCACGGTCGCGATTCCGGGTGCGACCATCGGGATCAGGACGTAGCGGAAGAGCTTGAACCGATTCGCCCCGTCCACCACTGCCGCCTCCTCGATCTCGATCGGCGAACCGCGGAAGAAGGCGAGCATCAGCCAGGTGCCGAAGGGGATGCTCAGGCCCGCGAGGATGAGCGCGATCGGCCACCAGTTGTCGTAGGCCCCGATCGAACTCACCATGCGGAACAGGGGGACGATCAGGACGACGCCGGGGATGACCTGCACGAGGACCATCACGGATGCCAGCGTGCGGCGCCCCGGGACGCGCAGGCGTGCGAACGCGTAGCCGCCGAGAGTCGCCACGATGACCACGATGAGCGTCGCAGCGAGCGTGATGACCGTGGACGTGACCGCCGCCCGCGCGAAGACCGGCGATGCGAACAGCTCCGCGTAGTTGGCCAGGGTCGGAGTGAAGGTGAAGGCGCGCTCGGCGGGAGCTGCGGCATCCTTGTTCGTCTTGAATGACGTCAGCAGTACCCAGAACAGCGGGAAGACCGCGAGGAGAGCGGCCACGATGAGGGCGAGCTGGACGATCGCATTGCCGGCCAGGCGACGGGTTCTCATACTTTCGTCAATCTGATGTAGAGGAAGTAGACGGGGAACATCAGGAGAGCGAGCGCGATCGACATCGCCGCGCCGTCACTGAACTCGTAGAACTGGAACGTGGTGACGTAGGAGAGCATGGAGACCGTCTCCGTGGATGTTCCGGGCCCGCCCCGTGTCGTGCTGAAGACGATGTCGAAGATTCGCACGATGTCGATGCATCGGACGATCAGGGTCACCATGATCACCGGTGCGAGTGCCGGGAGGACGACGTACCGGGTCGTCTGCCACCACCCTGCTCCGTCGATGGCTGCGGCCTCCAACGGCTCGTCCGACACACCGGCCATCCCGGCGACGAGCATCAGCATGACGAAGGGGATGTGCATCCACGCATCCAGCATCACGATCAGCGCTCGTGCGAGGAGCGGATCCGCGAAGAAGTTCACGTCCCACCCGAAGGCCCCGAGCATCGCGTTGATGATCCCGAGGTCGGGATTGAACATGAACTGCCAGATCAGCCCCACCACCACGGGGGTGAGGAGCATCGGGATCAGCAGAACGGTGCGCGCGATCTGGAAGCCGCGCAGCTGGCGGTGCAGGGCCACCGCCAGCAGGTACCCGAAGGTGAACTGGATGATCAGGCCCGCCACGACGAAGATCAGCGTCGTCCCGAGTGTGCCGAGGAACCGCGGAGTGAAGACCGCATCGATGTAGTTCTGGAATCCGACGAACCGCGACCCGTCGGAGTACAGGCTGACGTCGGTGAACGAGATCCACACCGCGTAGCCGATGGGGATGAGGCCGATCGCGAGCATGAACAGCCACGTCGGCGCAACGAAGCCCAGAGACTCCAGCGCCCCCCTGACGTTCCGCCGCCGCGGCACCCGGCCGGGGCCCCCGCGTGATGCGGGAGCCTCGACCGGCGCGAGTGAGACAGTCACCCCTTGTACCGCCCGGATTGGACGAGGATGTTCATCAGCTGATCCTGGGCCGCGGCGAGACCTTCCTCACGACTCATCTGCCCAGTGGCGATGCTGTTGAGCGTCTGGCTGAGCGCCGTGATGATCTGCGACATCTCGGGGATGCGGTCGATGGGCACACCGGACTCGACGGACTCGCCGACGGCGGCCAGGTACGGAAGCTGCTCCAGGAACTCGGGGTTGGTCGTCGTCGAGATCCGGGCCGGCGGCGGCGCGCCTGCGTCGATGAAGGCGGCAGCGTTCTCCTTGCTCAGCGCCCAGGCGAGGAAGTCCCAGGCCGCAGCCTGGTGGGGCGAGGCACTGGAGATGCCCGCAACCCATCCGTACAGCACGGCGGCGGGGTCGTAGTCGCCGGCCGCCTGCATCGCGGGCGGGAACGTTCCGTAGTTGCCGGCGTTGGGGGACTCGTCGGGGTTGTTGATGGTGCTCCACCAGCCTGATGCGAGCGTCGTCATCTGCCCGACGTCGAGCTGGCTGAAGGAATTCACGGCATCGAAGATCGTCGCGGACGCGGTTCCCGATGGTCCGTACTCGACGAGGTCGATGTAGCGGTCGAGTGCGACGGCCGCGACCTCCGTGTCGAGCATCGGCCGGTACGTCTCGGGATCGAGGAGCCGTCCGCCGGAGCCGACCAGCACCGCGTTGAAGTGATGCGCGGAGCCCGATGCACCGTAGACGCCGACGGCACCGTAGTGACCCGCCTCCTTCAGCGCGTCCGCGTTGTCGTAGACGTCGTCCCACGTCACCGCCGCCTCGAGCCCGAGCTCGTCGTAGAGATCTGTCCGGATCCACTGCAGGTAGGGCTCGGTGGACAGCGGAAGCCCGTAGCTCACGCCATCCTGCTTCGCGTACTCCTTGAGCCCCTCGGGGAAGTCGTCGTAGTCGTAGTCGGCGTCGTCGGCGATGTAGTCGTCGAGCGAGAGGAGACCGTTCGCCGCGACGATCTGCGGAAGGGTGAAGCCGTCCACCTGCGCCATGTCGAAGGTCGACTCGCCACTCTGGCTGGCGAGGATGATGCGCGTCGCGAGCTGCTCGTAGGGCACTTCGACGAACTCGATCGCCACCCCCGTCTCGGACTCGTACTCCGTGGCCAGAGCGCGCAGACCATCAGCGCTCGGGCTCGCGGTGACGAGCATCGTCAGCGAGTCGGGCGTGCCCTCTTCCTGCGGAACGCCTTCCGACGGGGTCGAGCCGGCGCTGCAGCCTGCCAGAACCATGGCCGCGGCAAGGCCCGCGACCAGCAGAACTCCTGATTTCTTCACTGTGTTGCCTCTCTCGATGATGGCGGGACCGCGGCAGACCTTGACGTCATCCGGGTGACTCCCGGGCTCGGGTGACAACACTTTACCGGCTCCTCACCAAAAAGGAAACCTTTTTACTTTTCGGTTCCCTGAGGCAGGAGGAATCGGCACTCGAAGGAACTGTTGCGGGCCCCGTCAAGTCACGTACGCCCAGTGGACCACCTGTGTGGCAACGGCTCCCGCCGAGATCGTGAGAGCGAGTCCTGCCAGAGCGATCGGCCAGCGCGGGTTCGCGGGGCTTCGACATGGCGGTGACGGTGGGATTCGAACGCATGCGGGATGGGGTCACAGGGATCACGTGAGGTCTCAGAGCCGCACGAAATCAACGATCTGGGTTCTCAGGCGCGCAGGAACTCACATTGCGATTCACTGCGTTTGTTCTCGCTTCTGTTCCCACGGCGGGGATGCACGAGGGCGATGAGGACTGCACCACCCTCGCGCACTTCCCAGAGCTCTCAGCTGATGCCGGCGCGGATACGCGCCGCAGCTTCGCCTACGTTGTCGGCACTGTAGATCGCGCTTCCGGCGACCGCGATCCGCGCGCCCGAGGCCTGCACCGAGCCGATGCTGGATGCGTTCACGCCGCCGGCGACCGAGAACGGAACGCCGGCTGCCTCGCCGTCGCGCAGCAGGCTGTCGAGCGAGTAGCCCGGCTGCGCCTGCTCGTCCAGACCGGCGTGCATCTCGACGAACTCGGCTCCGAGCTCCACGACCTGCTTCGCGCGGGCGGGCTTGTCGGCTACGCCGATGAGGTCGACGACGACACCCTTGCCGTGCTTGTTCGCCGCCTTGACGGCACCGGCGATGGTGCTGTCGTCGGCCGAGCCGAGCACGGTGACGAGGTCGGCGCCGGCACCGAAGGCGATGTCGGCCTCAAGCTCACCGGCATCCATCGTCTTGAGGTCTGCGAAGACGACCTTGTCGGGATGCGCGGCCTTGATCGCAGTTATGGCGGAGAGCCCCTCGCTCTTGATGAGCGGAGTTCCGAGTTCGAGGATGTCTACGTACGGCGCAGCGGCCGCGGCCAGCGCGAGCGCGTGCTCGGTCGTGAGGGTGTCGATGGCGAACTGCAGCTTCATGGGTTTCCTTTCGTTTGCTGCGGTCATTCGAGGTTGGAGTGGCGGGGCCACAGGTCGTCGGCCGTCTCGCCGGACGCGAGCCACAGCGTGTGGAAGACCGCGTCACCGATCACGACGACGGATTGTTCGAAGAGGCTGCCGGCGTATTGCGCGGACTTCGCGCCCGAGCGGTCGAGCTTGCCGGCCGCGGGAACGACGACAGTGGCAACGGATGCTGCGGCCAGCGGCGAGTCCGGATTCGCGGTGATCGCGACCACTCGCGCGCCGGCCTTCACGGCGTTGTCGGCTGCCCGTACGATTCCGCCGGTCGTGCCCGATCCGCTCGCGGCGAAGAGCACGTCGCCGGGACCGATCGCGGGAGTGGTCGCATCACCGACGATGTGGACGGCCAGCCCGACGTGCATGAGTCGCATGCCGGTCATCTGCAGCGCGAGACCAGACCGGCCCAGGCCGAAGACGAACACGCGGCGCGCGCTCTGGAGCACCGCGGCGAGCGCGGCGATCTGATCCGAGCGCTCGGTCGCGAGAGTTCCGGTGACGCCGCTCAGCTCGTCGTCGATCAGCTGCAGCGCGTGGGCGGTGGCGGTGGGGGTCATGAGTGGAGGTCTCCTCGGGTCGGGATCAGGGGTACAGTCCGCGCAGTCGGTGCGCATCGGCGACGCGCTCGACGGCGATGACGGTGGCGGTCTCTCGGAGCGAGCGTCCGGTGCGCAGCGTCTGGGCGTACACCTGCTTCCAGCTCTCCGACATCCGCTCGCGCAGGCGTTCCTCGACCTCACGACTGGTCCAGCGATACGCCTGGTTGGCCTGCGCCCACTCGAAATAGCTGACGATCACGCCGCCGGCATTGGCGAGGATGTCGGGCACGACCACGATCCCTCGCTCCCCGAACACCTCGTCTGCCTCCGGCGTGGTGGGACCGTTGGCGCCCTCGACGATGATGCGGGCGCGGACGCGATGCGCGTTCCCCGCGTGCAGCACTCCCTCGACCGCACACGGGGCGAGCACGTCGACGCCCAGTTCGAGCAGCTCGCTGCCGGCGATGGGCTCGGCGCCGGCGAATCCCACGACCGTACCCTCTCGGGCGACATGCGCCTCGAGCTCGTCGATGTCGAGTCCGCCATCGGCGTGGACGGCGCCGTACCTGTCGCTGACCGCGACGACGCGGACGCCCGCATGAACGAGCAGCCGGGCCGCGCCCGCGCCGACCTTGCCGAATCCCTGCACGGCGGCCGTCGGCCGGTACGGCAGCAAGCCGTACGAGCTCAGCGCCTCGAGGGCGACCACCGTGACACCGAGAGAAGTGGCATCGGCGCGACCCAGCGACCCGCCGAGTGCCAGAGGCTTGCCGGTGACCGTGCCGGGCAGAGTCACACCGCGGCCGGTCGAAATTGTGTCCATGATCCACGCCATGGTCTGCTCGTCCGTGCCGATATCCGGCGCGGGGATGTCGCGCTCGGGTCCGATGAACTCGCCGAGCTCACTGGCGTAGCGGCGCGTGACGCGCTCGAGTTCGGCCCGCGAGTGCGTGCGCGGATCGATCGCGACGCTGCCTTTCGCACCGCCGTAGGGGATGTCGACGAGGGCGCATTTCCACGTCATCCACATCGCGAGCGCGCGCACCTCGTCGAGGTCGGCTCCGGGACTGAATCGGATGCCGCCCTTGGCCGGCCCGCGAGAGAGGTTGTGCTGCACCCGATGGCCCGTGTAAAGCGCGATCGAACCGTCGTCGCGACGAAGCGGCACGCTGACGGTCATCTCGCGTCGGGGGCGGGCCAGCATCTCGTAGAGGCCGTGGTCGAGCTCGAGGTAGGCGGCAGCGTCGGACAGTTGGCGCCGCGCTGAGGCGAGCGGCGAGGTGATGATCGGGATGGGGGCTGTGAGCGTCATCACGCCACCGCCTCGGGGACGGGCTCGCTCTCGCGGGCCGCTGAGAAGGCATCGAGAAGGCGGTCCGTGTCGGCCATCTGGTCGTTCCAGATCGCACGCACGATGTCGATGCGGTGCTCTTCGTTCTGCAGACCGGCGAGGTATGCCTGGACGCCGGCGAAACCGCCGGGAGCCTCCTCGTGGAGCGCGATCATGCGGATGGCGAGCTTGGCCTGGACGCCGTACACCGGGATCTGCGGGCCGCGCGGGGCCGCCATGCCGATGTAGTAGAGCTTCTCGAGCCCCTTCGGGACGACACCGCCCGCGAACCGGAGCGGTGCACCGCAGCGGCGCTCGACGAGGTCGTCGGCGAGGAACGGCAGGCTCGAGTGGAAGCCGGTGGCCCACAGGATGGTGTCGTAGTCACGAGCGGTGCCGTCGGTGAAGTGGACGGTCGTGCCGGCGATGCGCTCGATGCCGGGCCGGATCGCGACGCGGCCGTGCTGCACCCAGTAGAGCAGGAGGCTGTTGACGACGGTGCTCCCCTCGGCGAGCGAGCGGTGCTTGGGCACGGGCATGCCCGGGTAGTCCTTGGCCTCGCCGATCGAGACACGGGCGAGAAGACGCGAGATGAGGTCCTGCTCGTCGGGGGCGAACGCGCTCAGCCACGCGACCTCCTGGCGCGGCACGCCGAAGTACGACTTGGGCTGGAAGTACGTGCCCTCCCGGATCACGATGTCGACCTCGTAGCGGTGCTGCGCGGCGTCGACGGCGAGGTCGCAGCCGGAGTTGCCGGCCCCGACCACCAGGACGCGCGAGCCCTCGATGTCGCCTGTGTTGCGGTACGAGCCCGAGTGCACCTGCTTCCCCGTGAAGCCGGCCGAGGCGGCGGGCTTCTTCTGGTGCCAGAGGTGGCCGTTGCCGACAAGCACGCCGTCGTAGTCGATGCGCTCGCCCGAGTCGAGGGTGACAGTCCACCCGGCCGAGCCGACCGGACCGTCGGTGGCGATCGGCGTGACCGCGACGACAGCGGTGTTGAAACGGATGACGTCGGACAGGCCGTGGTGGCGGGCATAGGACTCGATGTACTCGCGCACCTGGTCACGCCGCGGGAAGTGCGGATAGTCGGACGGCATCGGGAAGTCTTCGAAGTGCGTCATATCCCGCGACGTGATCAGGTGGAGAGCGTCGTAGTCGGTATGCCAGTGGCCGCCGACTCGATCGGTCTTCTCGAAGCAGTCGACGTCGTAGCCGGCCCGGCGAAGCTGCTGCAGGGCCGAGACACCGGCGGCGCCGGCACCGATTACCGCGTAGCGGGTCATCTCGTTTCCTTCGTTTCGGAGTGATTCTGGAGGCTTGTCAACGACGCTAGAGAGGTCTCTCTCAGAGGGAAAGACTCAGTATCTGTTGACAGATGAAGGTTTCCCCTATACCGAACGTCTGCCGAGTACGCCGGATGCCGCACCTGCCCGAAGCGGGAGGGTGCGGCATCCACCGCGGTCGGCGAAATCGCCCCGGTCAGGTATATCCGCGCGACAGTCGGCGTTCGACACCTACCGAGATCCACGTCGCCGGGACGGCGATGGCGGCGTAGATGAGACCGGTGATGGCGTACACCGTGAGGTACTCGAACGTGATGTTTGCGATCTGGTAGGCCTGGCTCATCAGCTCGTTGACCGAGATCGAATAGGCGAGCGAGGTTGCCTGGAACGACATGATCGCCAAGCCCATGAGTGCGGGGATCGCCGACCTCAGTCCCTGCGGCAGCACGATCTTCGCGAACGACGTCGACCTGGGCAGCCCGAGTGCGGATGACGCCTCCGTCTGACCTCGCGGCACCGACTGGATTCCGGCACGGATCATCTCGGACGAGTAGGCCGCCGCCGAGAACGTCAGGCCGATGACAGCAGCCCAGAAGTTCTCGAACAGCACGCCCAGCGCAGGAAGCCCGAAGTACACGATGTACAGCACGACGAGGGCGGGGATACCACGGCCGACCTCGACGACGATCAGCGTGGGCCAGCGCAGCCACGGCCTCGCAGAGCTCACGCCGAGAGCGAAGAGCAGTCCGATCGCGTATCCGAAGACCACCGAGAGGATGGTGAGCTGCAGGCTCACCGCGAGCCCCTGCATCAGTCGCGGGAGGTATTCGAGGATCTCCATCACTGCGCCTTCCTCAGCCGGGTGTCAAGCCTTCGGGCGACGATCGCGATCGGGATGCTGATGACCAAGTAGATGCCCGCGGCGATGAAGAAGGGCAGGATGCCGGCGGTCGCGGGGTTCTGCCGGGCGAACATGTTCGCGGCGAACACCATGTCGGCCACGCCGATCGTCGAGGCGATCGATGAGTCCTTCAGCAGCGACAGCAGGAACGTCGTGATCGAGGGGAGCGCGGTGCGCAGCGCCTGCGGGGCGAGGATGCGGCCGAACGTGGTGCGCGTGCCCAGCCCGAGCGCGGCCGCTGCCTCGCTCTGCCCGCGCGACAGGGTCGCGAAGCCGCCCCGGTAGATCTCGGCGAGGTAGGCGCTCGAGATGATCCCGAGCCCGATCACCGCAGCCGTGAGCGAGTCGAGCCGGATGGAGCCGATCTGCACACCGAAGTAGATGAGGAAGAGCCAGACGATCGGCGGGATGCCGCGGATCAGGTCGACCATGAAGCGGATGGTGAGCCGCAGTGGCGACCAGCGGGACCGAAGGCCGAGCATCATCGGGATGCCGCCGACCACCCCGATCGCGAACGACAGCGCAGTCACGAGCAGGGTCATGGGCAGGCCGAGCAGGACGGCCGTCAGGGGATCCATGTCAGCGATCCAGGACGGCGCTGAGGAAGCGGCGCGTGCGCTTCTCGCGAGGGTCTGCCATGATCTCGGCGGGGTCACCCTCCTCGATGATGTGGCCCTCGGCCATCACGACCAGGTGATCCCCGACGTCGCGTGCGAACGACATCTCGTGGGTGACCACGATCATCGTCATGCCTGCCCCGGCGAGCTCACGCATCACCGCGAGCACCTCGATGCCCACTTCCGGATCGAGGGCGCTGGTCGGCTCGTCGAACAGCATCGCTCGAGGGTCGAGCGCCAACGCCCTCACGATGGCGATGCGCTGCTGCTGACCGCCGGAGCAACGACTCGGGTGCTGGTGCGCCTTGTCCTTGAGGCCCACCCGCTCGAGGAGCGTGAGGGCACGCGCCTCGGCCTCTTCGCGGCTTCGGCCGAGGATCTTCTCCTGCGGGAACGCGACGTTGCGCAGTACCGTGAAGTGCGGGAACAGGTTGAAGGACTGGAAGACCATTCCCACCTGGCGGCGCAGCTCGAGGAGCTCCCGATCCTTTATGCGCCGACCCGCCTCGATGGTCTGCGTGCCCACGGTGACAGTGCCCTTGTCAGGGGTCTCGAGCAGGTTGACGCAGCGAAGCAGGGTGCTCTTGCCCGACCCGGAGGGCCCGATGAGTGCAGTGACGCTGCCGGGCTTGACGGTGATGGAGATGTCGTCGAGCACGAGGTTGTCGCCGTAGCTCTTGGACAGGTGTGCGATCTCGACGCCCGCGTGGGCGATCGCGTTGCTCTGGGTGATGAGACCGGGATTCATGAAGAAGCTCCTCGGAGTCGGTGCCGGGCGCCGGCCGTCAGGTCCGGCGCCCGGAGCCTGTCAGCGGATGGAGGTCGCGGCGACGTCTGCCGGGACGAGCAGGCTCGCCGGGAGGTCGTAGTCGGCGAGGATCGACTCGAGCGTGCCGTCCTCGCGGAACTCGTCGATGTGGGCGCTGATCGCCTCTGCGAGCGCGGTGTTCTCCTTGGCGATCGGGAACGCGATGATCGGCATGGACGTCGTGATGGCGATGCGCTCGTCGACCTCTGCGGGCTCGACGATGAAGTCGGTACCGGCGTAGGCGACGGTCGCGACGGCATAGCCGTCGAGCGCTGCCTGGATGCGGCCGCTGACGAGATCCTGCTTGGTCTCGACCGTCCCGGGGTAGGTCTTCAGGTGGTCGCCCAGAACGCCGCTCATGTCAGCTTCCCACGAGAAGCCCGCGACGCTGCCCACGTCGCCGATCGACTCGAGTTCGCTGACCGTCGTCGCACCGTCCTTCGAGATGATGCCCATGCTGTCGTAGTAGGTCGGCGCCGTGAAACCGACCTGCTCGGCCCGCGCTTCGGTGACGTACCACCCACCGGTGATCAGATC
Source organism: Microbacterium sp. SSM24 (assembly GCF_025989145.1). Lineage (NCBI taxonomy): Bacteria > Bacillati > Actinomycetota > Actinomycetes > Micrococcales > Microbacteriaceae > Microbacterium > Microbacterium sp. SSM24. Next base: position 924,973 of record NZ_JAPDNQ010000001.1, read on the forward strand.
GGCCTTCTTCTGCTCGCTGATCATCGGGATGCCGTTGGCGTAGGTGATCGGCACGAATGCGAGGTTCAGGCACTCGGCCGCCGCGATCTTCTTGATGAGGTCGATCTCGAGTCCCGCGGCGTCAGACCCCTTCGTCTGCGTATAAGGGAGGTTCTCGGGGACTCCGACAGTGAGCGTTCCATCGGTGTAGGTCGTGAGGCCATCGTGCGCGGGCTTGCAGCTCGCGTCGACGGTGGATGCAGCCGACGATGCGCAGCCGGCGAGCGCGATGCCGGCGAGGCTCATGGCGGCGACGGTGGCTGCGATTCGGCGGGTGAGAGCGGTGGTCTCCATGGGGTTCTCTTCTCTGTGTGGTCGGGCTGATGGAGCGGGGTGGTGCGGGTTTCTGTGCGGGGAATGGAACGAGTGGTCGGGGTCAGACCGCGGTGAGGCCGCCGTCGATGGTGAAGACGGAGCCGGTGACGAAGGATGCCGCCGAAGAGATCAGGTACTCGATGAGGGGCGAGATCTCGTCGGTGTGCGCGCGTCGACCCAGTGGTGTGAGCGAAGACGTGCCTCCCATCGGCTCGTCGTCGTTCATGGCGGTGGAAACACCACCTGGGCAGATGACGTTGACGCGGATTCGAGGCGCGAGCTCAACCGCGGCGACGCGCGTGAGCGCAATCACAGCAGCCTTGGAGGCGGAGTACGCGGCGTAGCCCGCGGACCCGACGAGCGCAGCCGTCGACGAGACGTTCACGATGGATCCGCCGTCGACGAGCAGCGGGGCTATGGCGCGAATGCCGAGGAACGAGCCGTGGACGTTCACCCGCTCGTGGAGGCGCCAGGTCTCCAGCGTGGTGTCGGTGATCGGATCGTGGCGAAGGATGCCCGCGTTGTTCACGAGCGCCCGGACGCGCTGCTCGGAGCTCGAAAGCTCCTCGGCGAACGTCGCCCACGACTCCTCGTCAGCGACGTCGAGATGGCGGTACACCGCATCGCCGCCGGACGCGCGCAGCACTGCTGCCGTGTTCTCCCCCTCGCGATCGAGCACGTCGGTGAGGACCACCCGCGTGCCCGCGCGGGCGAGGTGGGCGGCGTGCGCTGCTCCCTGTCCGCGTGCGGCGCCGGTGATGATGACGCTGTCGGGGACGGTCATCGAATTACGTCTCCGCCCGACAGCACGACTGTCTCGCCGGTCATGAAGGCGACCGTGCCCGGGGACGAGAGCAGCAGCACCCAGTCCGCGATCTCGTCGGGGTGAGCCACCCGCCCGAGCGGGATGGCTGCGGCCGCGGCATCCATCCGTCCCGTCGCCGCGTTCCCCGGCGTCGCAACCCAGCCCGGGGCGATGCCGTTGACGCGGATGCCGGAAGGCGCCAGTTCGAGAGCGAGGGCCTTGGTGAGCATCACGACGGCGGCCTTCGAGGCGCCGTAGAGCAGCTGCCCCGGCGAGACGGTGAAGGCGTCGACGGACGCGAAGTTCACGATGGCCGAACCGTCGACCAGGCGCGGTCGGGCCGCGGCGATCACGTTCAGGATGCCGAGAACGTTGATGTCGAAGATGCGACGATATGTCGCCTCGTCGTACGTCGCGAGGGTCGTGGGCGGGTAGACGCCGGCGATGTTCGCGACGGCGTGAATGGACGCGCCCGCGGGCAGCAGTCCGTCGATCGCCCGCTCGAGGTCGTCGCGGGAGCGCACGTCGGCGACCGCCGAGAGATACTGGCCGGGCTCGGCATCGTCAGCGTGGCTCGCGACCACGTCGAGCCCGATGACTCTCCATCCGGCGCGAAGGAACACCGACACCGCCGAAAGCCCCATCCCCGATGCGGCTCCCGTGACGACGACGGTGCGCTGAGTGCCCTGCATGTGATTCCGGCCTTTCCGATTCCCGTGAAGCTCTTGAGAACCCAGTGCACCAGCGCACGGAAAGCAGGGCAATGCTTGGTCTCAGATGGTAGACATAGGTTCAACCTTGAGAACGGAGCTCGCCCTTGGCGCTTCCCACCGTCCGCCAACTCGAGTACTTCGTCGCCGCAGCGCGCGTGGGAACGTTCGCAGGAGCCGCCGCCGAGCACCACATCGCCCAGCCGAGTCTCTCCGAGCAGATCAGCGTGCTCGAGAACTCACTGGGCGTGACGCTCTTCACGCGAACGTCTCGCCGGCTGCTCCTCACCGACGCCGGAAAGCAGCTCCTCCCGCTCGCGGAGCGCACCCTCAGCGACGCGCGCGAACTCTCCGAGTGGAGCAAGCGCCTGCGATCCCTCGAAGAGGGCACCGTCTCGTTCGGCACCTTCAACAGCGCGCACCTCTACCTGCTCACCGACCTCATCAGGGAGTTCCACGAGCTCTACCCGTCGGTGCGGATCCAGGTCGTCGGGCTCAACTCGTCAGAGGTGGCCGACGAGGTGCGCGACGGCCACCTCGAGGCAGGACTCGTGCAGCTGCCGATCGACGACCGCGAACTCGACCTCACCCCATCGGTATTCCGAGACCAAGCCGTATATGTGTCGCGCAACCCCGATCACACCACGGGTCCGATCGACATCAATACCTTGGCCAAGCGACCGCTGATCCTCTCCGAGGCGCGGTGGTCTCACGACGATCCGCTCCGCGTCTCGCTGACCGAGCGGGCACAACGCGAAGGGGCCACGATTCTTCCTCTTGTCGAGGTCGAATTCCAGACGCATGCACTCGAACTGGCGGCGCAGGGCGTTGGCGACTCGCTGGTCTCATTCCACGTAGGCCGCCAGTTCATGGAGGCGCGCGGCCTGTCGTGGACCCCGTTGGATCCGCCGATCGTCGAGCACTACGCGTTCGTGACTCGACGCGGCGGGGCGATCTCGCCGGCCACGGCGCAGTTCATGCGACTCGCGCACCGGGTCCTGCAGCGGATCGCCGAGGACGCGCCGTCGATAGACGAGCGCTGACCGCAAGCCGTCGCGATCGCAGTCGAGGCGCGCGACCGGGAGTCCCGCCAGCAGCGAGGTCTGCGACCGTACACCGCCGCCTACGGTCGATCCCCGCCGCTGTCCAGCGCAACGAGAGGCTCGAACCCGGATCCCAGCGCCAATCGACTCAGGGACTCCGCGATCTGCGGCGCCAGAACCAGACCGTCGTCGAGCGCCCTACGCTTGCGTGCGAGCGCGGCCTGGCCGGGCAGCCGAACTGGCGCCGACGCCTGGATGGGGGAGGAATCCCTCACTCGCCGCACGATCTCGCTCGTCGCGGCCGTGAAGGATCCAGAGCCCGAGAACGCGTCGGGATCCCATGCCTGCACCAGCACGTCCGCAGTCCAGCGCTCGGGGGCACCGGCACGGCCGAAACCCGCGAGTCCCTGAGTAAGTGACTCCACGATGAGCGCGAGATTGAAGCCCTTGTGCCCGTGGTCGGATCCGCCGACGGGGAGGAGCGCTCCCCCGCCGGACACGACGCTCGCGTCATTCGTGGGCGTTCCGTCTCTGTCCTGCACCCACTCGCCCGGCAGAGGCTGACCCTCGGCTGCAGCCCGCGCGACGATCGCGTTCGACGTGATGGACGTGCTCATATCGATCAGAATGGGGTCGCCGTCGGTGGGGATGCCGAACGCGATCGGGTCGGGCTGGAAGACCGCGTCGCGGCCGCCGAAGGGCACCACCGTAGCGGCGGACGGGTCCGAGCACGTGATCGATACGACGATCCCCCTCCGAGTCGCCTGCTCGAGATACGCCTGGAGGCACGCGATGTGATGCGCGCGCCGGACCGCCACCGCGGCGATGCCGAAACGAAGGGCTCGATCCACCGCCTCGTCGACGGCTCTGATCGTCGTCCAGACACCGCTGCGCCACTCCGCATCCCAGACGACGGTCGGACCCGTGTCACGGACGATGACCGGACTGGGATCGGCGTTCATCGCGCCGCTCTCCAGATCGTCGAGGTATCGCGCGAGGAGCGCGAGTCCATGAGTGTCGTGGCCGAGAAGGTCCGCTTCGACGAGCGTTCGGGCGACGGCGACCGCAGCCTCGGGGATGAGACCGCGATGGACGAGCAACTGCGAAGCCAGCCGGTGACAGTCGTTGTGGTCGAACCGGGGCGCGCTCATCGCGCCGACCGCACGTATGCCGCGAACAGGTGGACGTCCTCTGGGCGGGGCCCCGCGAAGTGGATGCGCAGCCGGAACGGCGTGTCGGGCAGCCGTCCGACCGCCCAGGTCACGGTGGACTCGAGGTCGGTCACTCGCGACAGCGAAGCATCCGCCGCGGTGTAGCCCTCGAGGGGAGCGAACTGTTCGTCGACCAGCTCGACGCGGAGTTCCGCGAACTCGGACACGAGCTCCGCGTTGAGGACGATCTCGTCGTCAGCGCCGGCGACGAGGACTCGGCTCATGGCGACGGCGGGCTCCGGGCCACGGTAGGCCTCCAGGTGACCGAGCCTGTCCCGCTTCCAGGTCGCGAGAAGCACGGCATCGGCGTCCGACTCGGGCCATGCCGAGTACCAGAACAGAGTGTGGTCGCCGATGTTCGCGAAGCCCTGTCCCTGCATCAGCTGGGGGAAAGCGCTGTGATCGATCGTGGTCTTCGTCTCACGACCCGAAACGATCGGGAAGTCGGGAATCGGTTCGGTGAAGTGGAGTGCGTCGTGACTCACGAGCAGACCGATGTCCATGGTGATCAGCCGCCGATCGTTGGACGGATGCCCGTTCCACATCCCGTAGAACCCGATGACCGTGTCACCGCGGTCCCACAGCGCCGCGCCGAGGTGCACTTGGCGACCATCGATTCCCCCGTGTGTCGTCGGCCTGGGCGGGAGGTCGTCGCGGGCGAACCCCAGCACGCCCTCCTGACTCCAGTTCACGAAGTCGTACGAGACGTGTGTCACGAGCTGACGAGCGAAGCCCGCGGCGGCCCAATGCTCGGTCGCTCCTTGGCCATTGACGAGATAGGCGCCGTGGCGACGGATCCCGCCGGACTGCTCGAAGAAGTACGGGCCGACCGGGTTCGCCTCGTAGGGCACCCACGTCACTCCGTCGGCACTGAAAGCCACGGCCATGCGCTTGTCGTAGAGCTCGGTCTCGAATGAGAGCTTGAACCGACGATCGGGATCGGGATCGTGCGGCTCGTAGAGCACGACTGCGGCCTGAAGATGGCCATCGACGGGGAGGTCGCAGATGTTGTTGTCGGAGTTGCCCCCGTACTCGACGACGCCGAGGCTCGGCTTGGTCCAAGAGCGCCCGTCGGTGCTGCGCGCGAGCATGAGCCGCTGATGGCGGCCTTCGCCGGGGGTGTCGTTCCCGAGGTAGTACATCCAGAGCTCGGGCCCGACGCTGATGACGCTCCCGTAGTACGCCACGGACTCAGAGTCCGCCTCGCCCGGCGCGCCCTTCTCGAGGACCTTGGTGGGCCGGTCGTCGGCCTCCCCGGGGAAGGAGTGCAGACGGAGTCGAAGGCCACGTCGGAAGGGGAACGCGTGATCGTCGAATGCGAACAGGACCTGCTCGCTCATGCGCGACTCTCCGATCGAGCGAGCACTTCCGGGTTCAGTAGCCCACGGGGCGAGCGTCCGCGCATGGCGTCGAGCACGCTCTCCGCCATGAAAAGGGCCGCACGTTCCCGAGCCCGCCGAAGCGCCCCTCCCGCGTGCGGCATGAGGATGGCGTTCGGCGCGTCCAGCAGTTCCTGCGAGATCTCCGGCTCCTTCTCGTACACGTCAAGGCCGGCGGCCGCGATGGCGCCCTCGGACAGCGCGCGGGCCAGTGCGACCTCATCGACGGCCCGCCCTCGACCGGTGTTGACGAAGACGGCAGTCTGCTTCATCTTCGCGAACTCGGCTGCGCCGACGACGTGCAGTTCGTTCTCGGGGACGCTCAGACTCACGAAGTCCGATCGACGCAGCAGCTCGTCGAGCGCGGTGTGCTCGGCGCCCGCGCGGTCGAGCTCCGGATTGGGTCGTGGGTCCGAGTACAGCACCGTGGAGCCGAATCCGGCGAGTCGCTTCGCCACCGCCTGGCCGATTCGACCCGCACCGATCAGTCCGACTGTCGCGTCGAAGAGACCCTGACCCAGAAGGTGGTGGTTGCTCGCCTCGTGGTGGTCCATACGGCCGCCCCGGCTGAAGCTGTCGGCCTCGACCATGCGTCGACCGCCGGCGAGGAACAAGCCGATGATCAGGTCGGCGACTCCGCCCACGATCCAGTTGTACTGATCGGGCGGGCTCGTGACGAGGATGCCGCGTCTCGTCGCCGCCTCGTGGAGCCCGGTGTTCCATTCGCCCCAGTGCGTCGCGATCACGCGCAGGTCGGGGAGCGCCGCCAACATCTCGTCGTCGATCGCATCCGAGTAGGACAGGAGCGCGTGCGCACCGCGAGCGCGATCGATCAGTTCGGCGCGGGAGAGATCGAGATAGCCGTGAACGGTGTCTACCTGCAGCTCGCTCCGGAGCCGCTCGACCGCGACCTCGGGCAGCTCATGGCTGATGAGGGCGCGCCATGTGGGAGTGGTCACGGAGCCGTCACCTCCTTCGTGGGACGTCGTCCCTCGAGCACAGCCACGCAATTGGACACCATCTCGCGGAAGACGTGCTCCCGCTCGAGCAGGAGCGACCCGTCCGAGTGGGGCGTCAGCACGACCTGATCGAGGGTATCCAGTCCTGGCGTGAGTCGCGGCTGCCGTTCCAGCTTGTCGAGGCCCGCGCCCCGAACGCGTCCGTCGCGGATGGCCTCGATCAATGCCGCCTCGTCGATGGCTGTGCCGCGTGTCACGTTGACCACGATTGCTCCCGGCTTGATGGTTGCGAGTTCCTCGCGCCCCAGCTGGTAGTCGGTCCGAGACCAGTCTCCGTGGAGGATCACGACGAAGTCCGAGCGTCGCAGCAGCTCGTCGAGCCCGACCGGTCGGGCTCCGAGCGCAGCCATCTCGGCATTGGGCTCCGAGTCATGATGGAGGAGCTCCAGATCCCAGCCTTGAAGGCGCCGCACGAGCTCTACGCCGGTCCGCCGCGAGCCGTTCAGAATGCCGAGAGTCTTGCCGGCGAGGCCGATGCCCGGGAGGCCTCGCACGCTCTGCTCCGGCTGAACCCACCTGCCGCCCTTCACGAATCGGTCGGCTTCGGGGATCCGCCGCGCCGCGGCGAGCAGCAGACCGACGGCGTGTTCCGCCTCGCTCGGGACGATCCAGTCATGTTCGTAGCCGCCCGTCGTCACCACGATGCCACGCCGACGCGCGGCATCCAGGTCGACTCCCGCGCCGCTCCACTGGTCGGCGATGACGCGCAACTTCGTCGCGCCCGCCAGCGCATCGGCGTCGATCGCGTCGCCGTATGCGACGGCGGCGTCGGCGAGTACCAGGCGACGGAGGAATTCCTCATGCGGAAGCGGAATCGTGTCGTCGTGACGATCGAGTTCGTAATCGTCGCCGACGATGTCGGAGATGTCTCCGGGAAAGTAGCGGGCGATGAAGATGCGGGGACGGGACGCCATGGTGGATCCTTTCGTCGGTTCAGCCCTTGACAGAGCCGGAGATGAGGTCGATGCGCCAGAAGCGCTGGAGGACGATGAAGAGGAGGATGAGCGGCACTGCCGACACGAGCGAGCCCACGATCGCGAGGTTGTTGAAGGCGGGCTCCGTGGGTCCGCGATTGATGAGGAGAGAGAGCCCGACCGTCAGCGGGAACTTGGAGTCGTCGCTGAGCATGATGTACGGAAGCAGATAGTTGTTCCAGATGCCGACGAACTGCAGCAGGAAGACGGTCACCAGACTCGGGAACATCGGTGCCAGCGCGAGTTGGCCGAAGATGCGGTACTCCCCGGCGCCGTCGAGTCGCCCGGCTTCCAGCATCTCGTCCGGCACCGCCGACTGTGCGTAGACCATGCAGAGGAACACGCCGAGCGGGTTCACAAGACTGGGGATCAGCACCGACGCGTAAGAGCCCGCGAGGTTGAGCGACGAGAACAGGAGGTACTGCGGGATCGCGAGCATCACCGCAGGAACCAGGATGCCGGACACGAGAAGGAGCATCGTCGTCGTGCGGCCCGGATAGTGATACTTCGCCAGACCGTATCCTGCGGCAGCGGCGATCAGTGTCGACAGGATCGCGCCGCCACCGGCGTAGAGCAGGCTGTTGCCCACCCATCGCATGAAGGCGCCGTTCTCCCAGCTGAAGAGATTGACGAGGTTGGTCTGCAGGCCGCCGGTGAAGCTCGGGATCAGTGTCGACGTCGTGTACAACTCGCCGTATCCCTTCGTGGACGCGATGAACAGCCAGAGCACCGGATACAGGGCATAGACGACCCCGACGGTGAGCACGACATAGGCGAGCGCCTTGCCGGTGGCGGCTCCCCCGATGAGACGGCCGGCCCTCTGCGTCGTGGCGGCGCTCATCGTTCTGTCTCCGTCAGACGGCGGCGGCTGAGCCCGAGGACGACAAGCGATCCGATCAAGGTCATCGCGGCGAGGATCAGCGACGACGCCGCGGCCCCGTTGAAGTCACTCTGACGGAAGGCCTGGTTGTAGATGTTCATCATCGGCATGAAGTCCGTGGAGATGGCGGTGGTCAGAGGTTTGAGAAGCTGAGGCTCGGTGAACACCTGCAGCGTGCCGATGAGGGCGAAGATCGTCGTGAGCACGATCGCGGGAAGGATCATCGGCAGCTTGATGTTGAGCGCGATCCGCCACTGGCCGCACCCGTCGACCCGCGCGGAGTCGATCACTTCCTGCGGGATGGTGCGCAGGGCGGTGTAGATGAGGACGGTGTTGAATCCGACGACTCCCCAGATGCTGATGTTCGCCAGCGACACGTACAGCATTCCGGAGTCCAGGAAGCTCGGCGCGGAAAGCCCGAACAGTTCGAACGCCTGCCCGATGGGACTCACCTGCGGCAAGTACAGGAATCCCCACATGATCGCCGCGACGACGCCGGGGATGGCGAACGGCAGGAAGATCATGAGGCGCGCGAATCCCGAGAACCGCGTCTTGAGCGCATCGATGATCAGCGCGAGACCGAGTGCAGCGATCATCATCACGGGGGCGAAGATGACGCCGTAGTGGAGCATCCGCTGGACGGACGCCCAGAATGCCCCGTCAGTCAGGACCTCGGCGAAGTTCTCCAGCCCGACGAAGACGGGCTCCTTCGTACCGATGAGGCCGCCGGTCACTCGCTCCTTCTGAAGGCTCAGGACGACCGTGTAGCCGATCGGGATGATCAGGACGAGGATCGACACCGCGATCGCAGGGCTGGTGAACACCCATGGAGCGATCCGGCTGTGGCCGGCTCCGTGACGACGCGCCGCGCGGGCCCGAGTGCGAGGCCGGGCCCGCACAGCTGAGACGAGCATCGCTAGTCAGTCACCTCGAATCCGCCATCTTCGAGATTCGCCACGGTCGCATCCTGCACCGATCCCAGGATCGCGCTGAAGTCGGATCCATCCTGGATGGCCTTCGCGAGACCGTCGGAGAGCTGACCGTAGGCGAAGGGCACGTTCGGTCCGAAGCTGATCGCCTGGCCGATCTGGTCCGCCTCATCCGCGATCACCCACAGGTTCGGGTCCTGCACGAGGAACGCCGGCGGCGGGGTCTCGCGAAGCACCTCACGCGATGCGGTCGTCGTGGTGAAGTTGCCGATGAGCTCGTTGCGCAAGGCCGTGGCCTCCGGGTCCGCCGTGATCCAGTGGATGAACTCGGCCGCACCTTCCCGGTTCTTCGAGTTGGAGGGGATCATGTAGGCGGCTCCGCCCACATAGCTGTCGGCTGTCTCCGACGCATCCCACTGAGGGACGGGAGCAACCGCCCACACCCCGGACTTCGAGGGGTCGGCGGCCTCGATGAGTCCGTTCGCCCAGGTCGAGCCGACGAGTGTAACGATCTGATCAGCCGCGACGGCCGCATTCCACTCCGTCGACCAGTTGCCCGTCACCTTGACCAGCCCCTCGTCGACGAGGCCGCCCCAGTAGTCGAGCACCTTCGCGGTCGGCTCGTCGTCGAACGACACCTTCCACGTGTCACCGTCGGCCGACCACCAATTCGATCCGGCCTGCGTGGACAGTGCGTTGAGCCAGTTGCCGTCGGCGGCGTCCATCGACGCGATGAACGCGTCGGGGTGCGCGGTCTTGATGGTTCGCGCGTCGGCGGCGTACTCGTCCCACGTCGTCGGGGGCTCAAGTCCGAGCGCATCGAAGATGTCCTTGCGGTAGTAGAGGAAGAGGGGGCCGGTGTCGCTCGGAAGCGCGTAGGTGCTTCCTCCGAACTCGACGCTGGCCCATGCGGCCGGCGAGTACTCGTCCTTGAACGAGGCGAGCTCCTCACTCGAGTCGGCGATGGTCCCATTGGCGATCAGGGATGGGATGTCCTGAAGGAACGTCGCTGCGGCGTCAGGGCCGTTACCCGCCTTGTTGGCGGCAGAAAGCTTCGCCTGGTAGTCGTCACCCGCGCCCGGGTTCGTGATCTCGAGCGGCATGTCCGGGTGGGTTTCGTTCCACAGATCGACGATCGGCTGGGTGTCCTCCGACATCGACCAGTCCCACAGCCTGATCACGCCGGACTCGGACTCGCCGCCGCTGTCCGGTCCGGAGCAGCCGCTCAGGACGCCGACGGCTGCGACGGCGGCGGCGACGATGGCCAATGACCTCTTCATGCGCAAACTCTCCCTTGAATTCGATGTCCCGGGTTCGGGCTGAGAAACCGGTTTCTGAACTATATGCACAACCGTCTCACGGCGTCAAACGCCTCGCGGCAATCAGCCTTCGATCGTGGGGAACCCCGAGCTCTCCCGCACCTGCAGCACGCCGGTGAGACGGACGGCCGGCGAGCTGGGGTCGCCGAAGATCACGCGGCGAAGACCGTGCCAGGCTCGCGAGCCGAGGTCTTCCTGAGGAACGGCGACCGTCGTGAGCGGCGGATCGCTGAATCGCGCGAACGGGATGTCGTCGATGCCGACGACGGATAGCCGCTTGGGGACGTGGACGGCCAGCTCGCGCAGGTGCGACAGCAAGCCGAGGGCGACGAGGTCGTTGAAGGCGATGACTGCACTGGCCCCGGACTCGAGAACGGCGCGCGCGCTCGACCATCCCGAGTCGAGCGTCGACCCGGCGATGAGCGTCTCGATGACGACCCCGTCATGTCGGTCCCGCCCTTCTTGGAGCGCCCGCTCGCGCGCTCGATTCGATGCGACGGCATCCGGCCCGCCGAGATACAGGATCCGCTTGTGGCCGAGCGTGACCAGATGATCTATGAGGAGTTCCGTCGCCTGCGCGTAGTCCATGGAGACTTCCGGCACCCCGAGGTCTCCGCGGTCGCGATTGATGACGGCGACGGGAGACGTGCGCGCGAGCACCTCGGCGAGCGCTGCGTCTCCCATGCGGGGAGCGCACAGCACCAGCGCATCGCAGCGGCTCCGGGCCTCGAGAGCCGTCGCGCGCTCGAGTTCGGGATTGCCCTGCGCATCGCCCACGAGCACGCGGTACCCGTCGAGAGCAGCGGCGCGGGTGACCCCGCGCAGGACCGCTTGGAACGTCGGGTTGTCGAGGTCGGGGACGACGACGGCCACCGTGTGGGTCCGCCCGAGCGAAAGATTTCTGGCCGTCTCACTGGGACGATAGTTCAGCTCTGCGATCACCGAGCGAACCCGCTCAGCGATGGCGGGATCGACGGTTGAGAGCCCGTTCACCACGCGCGACACCGTCGCCCGCGAGACCCGTGCTGCCGCAGCGACATCCCCGATGGTGACTGCCTTGGCCTCGGTACGTTTCGCCATGCCCTCATTCCTAGCGTCTCTGACTCCTCACGCTGGCACTTTGCGTAATCGTCGACTTTCAGTCTAGGATCAGAAACCGGTTTCTGAAGGAGTTTAGATGCGAATCGTCGTGACAGGCGCAGCCGGCCGGCTCGGCCGTAGTGTCGTCGCACTGCTGAGCGAGCGCGGACACGAGGTCACCGGCTGGGATCGGGTGGGATCGACGTCCGGCCTCGTTCGAGCTGTCGACGTCTCCGATCGCCCGGCGCTGGACTCCGCCATCCAGGATGCGGAACCGGAGGCGATCATCCACCTCGCGGGCATCGCCGTCCCCTTCTCGGCGCCCGAGGACGTCATCTTCGCGACGAACACGACGCTGGCGCTCAATATCCTCCACGCCGCCGTCGAGCACGCGGTCTCACGAGTGCTGCTCGCCTCGAGCCCCACGGTCGTCGGGTACGGGGAACCCGGATGGACCCCGGCACACCTGCCGCTCGTCGAGAGCAGCCCACGAGCACCCCGCAACGCCTACGCCCTCTCCAAAGTCTGCATCGAGGACATGACCGAGATGTTCACGAGGCTCCATCCGAAGCTTCGTGCCGCGACATTCCGGCCCTGCTACGTGGTCACACCCGAGGAATGGGCCGGTACACCTACACAGCAGGGTCACACGATCGTCGAGCGACTCCTGCGACCGGAACTGGCTGCGGTGTCGCTGTTCAACTACGTCGACGCCCGGGACGCCGCCGCTTTCGTGGACGCGTGGCTCCGCGCCGACGATTCACCGCACGGCGCGCGGTACTTCGTCGGTGCGGCCGACTCCCTCTCCGTCGAGTCTCTGTCCACGCTGCTCCCGCGCAGCGTGCCGGGGACCGCGGTCGCCGCGCCGTCGTTGCACGGCTCTGCCGCGGCGTTCGATTGCGGCGCCGCGTATCGAGACATCGGGTGGAAGCCGACCCGCAGCTGGCGAACCGAGCTCGCCGCCGCCGACCTCAGTGCCATCCTCCCAGCGGTCGCCGCCGGGGACGACAGTGAAGGAGACGCCCATGGGACTGACATTCGATGACGGCCCGCTCTACTTTCCGATCACCGTCTTCGGAGCGTCGGGCGGGGTCGATCTCGCAACGACCGCGAGCCTGATCGAGGAGCGGATGGCGCAGGGCGCCGGCGGAGTCTTCCCGGCGTGCGGCACGGGAGAGTTCGCGGCCCTCGCGCCTGATGAGGCCATCGCGGTCGTCGCCGCCACCGTGCACACCGTCGGAGGCCGTCTCCCGGTCGTAGCCGGAGTCGGCGGAGCGGTCGGCACCGCCGTCCGATCGGCGAAGGCCGTGCAGGACGCGGGAGCTGACGGCATCCTTCTCCTTCCGCCCTATCTCAGTTCGGGACCCCAGGAGGGACTTCGGCGCTATGTCGAAGCCGTGGCCGCAGTGACGACGCTCCCGGTCATCGTCTACCACCGCGCGAACGCGCGGTTCTCACCCGCCACGTTCTCCGGACTCCTGGCGGATCTTCCCAACGTGGTCGGGCTGAAGGATGGCATCGGCGATGTCGCACTCGCGGCAGAGCTCGCGCTCGCCGCCCGTGCGGTGCGTCCTAACGTCCTCCTCTTCAACGGTCTGCTGACGGCAGAGGCCAGTCAACTGGCCTACGCCGGCATCGGCATCCCGCTCTATTCCTCTGCTGTGTTCGCGATGGCCCCAGGCGTCGCGAGAGCCTTCCACCGTGCCCTCGCGCGCGGGGATGCACAAACGTGCGACAAGCTGTTGCGGGAGTTCTTCTACCCGCTCGTCGCGTTGCGCGACAGCACCCCCGGCTACGCGGTTTCGCTGATCAAGGCGGGCATCGCGCTTTCGGAACCCCGCGCAGGTCTGCCCCGCCCACCGCTGGTGGAGCCCTCCGCCGTAGACCTCGAGCGACTCGCCGCGCTGCTGCGTACAGCTGCCGAGCTGACGGCCCAGCCGTGACTCCCACCATCGCAAGGATCTCGATCCACCATCATCGCGCGAGGATGCCGCGCCCCTGGGAGCCGGCGTCACCTGACTGCCACGTCATCGCCGTCCTCGTGACCGACTCCGACGGCCGCACCGGACAAGGCTTCTCATGGACGCCCACGATCGGCGCCGCCGCGATCACGGCGCTGCTCCGCCACGACATCACGAAATTCGCGGTCGGCCGGCCGGCCGACCCCCGCGAGGTCTGGACGGATCTCTGGACTCGTCTGCACGAGATCGGCGGGGGTGGTGTCACGACGATCGCCATGGCGGGGCTCGACACCGCGCTGTGGGATCTCGTGCTGCGATCCGCCGACGAGACATTGCTTGATGCCCTCGGGCGCACGCACGACCGCGCACCGGTGTACGGCTCGGGCGTGAATCTGCATTACTCGCGCGCTCAGCTCGCCGACCAGGTCGGTCGCTGGGTCGCGCGCGGGTATCGAGCCGCGAAGATGAAGGTCGGCACTCCCGATCTCGAACGAGATCGAGCCCGGGTCCGTCTCGCACGAGACATCCTGGGAGACGACCGGCTGCTGATGCTCGATGCAAACCAGCGCTGGGACGTCGAGACGGCCGCAGCATCCATCACCCGCCTCGCCGACTTCGTTCCCGCATGGATCGAGGAGCCGCTGCGCTCTGACGACCTGGTCGGCTATCGGCGCCTGCGACGCCTCATCGATACGCCGATCGCCCTGGGCGAGAACCTGCACAATATCCACCAGTTCCGCACCGTGCTGGAGGCGGGCATCGCGTCCTACATTCAGCCGAACGTCATCCGCGTGGGCGGCATCACCCCGTTCCTCGAGATCGCGCAGCTCGCCGATGAATACGGCGTGCCGGTCGCGCCGCACGCCCTCCCAGACCTCTCCGGCCAGCTCGCGCTCGCGCGGGCCGACACGATCTGGGTCGAAGACATCGAAGATGCCGGCCTCGAGGCACTGGGCGTGCTCACACGGCCATCCCCCGTACGCATCGAGGATGGCTGGGCCGTCGTCGAGGAGCAGCCGGGGTTGGGTTTGGAGTTCGTCGGCGTCGCCTCCGGCGGCGATGAGTCGGTCGCATCCGAGATCGGAGCAGTGTGAACCAGTCCGTCACCTCCACCCCCACATCCTCCGAGGAGCTCGACGACATCCTGGCGCGAGCCGCTGCAGCTGCGGATGCGTGGGCCCAGACGAGCCGCGCCGACCGCGCGGTCGTGCTCGAGGCGATCGCGGATCGACTCGACCACGCGCGGGATGAGCTCGTCCAGATCGCACACGCGGAGACGCACCTCGCACACGCCAGGCTGAGGGCCGAGCTTCAGAGGACCACCTTCCAGCTGCGACTCTTCGGCGACGAGATCCGGGACGGCTCGTACCTGGGCATCAGGATCGACCACGCGGATCCGGACTGGCCGATGGGCGCGCCGCGGCCCGAGCTGCGCCGAATGCTCGTGCCGCTCGGGCCCACCGTGGTGTTCGCCGCGAGCAACTTCCCGTTCGCATTCAGCGTCGCGGGAGGCGACACCGCCGCCGCGCTCGCTGCCGGATGCCCCGTCATCCTCAAAGCCCACTCCGGTCATCCCGATCTGTCGCGACGGACCGGTGCGCTGGTCTCGGAGGCCGTGCGGGACGCCGGAGGAGCTCCGGGCGTGTTCGCGGTGATCTTCGGCACCGACGCGGGCCGCGCCGCCGTGCAGGATCCTCGAGTGAAGGCGGGAGCCTTCACCGGCTCGCTCACGGGAGGCCGCGCGCTGTTCGACCTCGCCAACGCGCGCCCCGACCCGATCCCCTTCTACGGCGAACTCGGAAGCGTCAACCCGGTTTTCGTGACCGAGGCTGCCGCGGCGAGCCGCGCGAGCGAGATCGCCGCGCAATTCGCCGCCTCGATGACGCTGAGCGCGGGTCAGTTCTGCACCAAGCCCGGACTGCTCGTCGTGCCGGAACGATCCTCCATCGTTCGTGAGCTGACTCTTGCTGAGCTGCCTCCGCCTGCCAGGCTGCTGAACGAGCGCATCCAGCGCGGGTATGTCGACGAGCTGCAGAGTCTGCGAAATGACCCCGCGGTGACCGTCCTCGCAGAGGGAGCCGATCCGCTCGCCGATCCGCCAGGCGCAACGCTCTTGCGGGCGGATGTCGACGCCGTCATCGCGCGGCCCGACGAACTCGTCCGCGAATGCTTCGGACCGACCGCACTGGTCGTAACGTACCGAGACGAGACCCGGATGCTCGACTTGGCTCGCATCGTCCCTGGACAGCTGACGGCAACGGTCGTCGCCGAAGGATCGGAGAGCCTGCTTCCGGAACTCCTGCGCCTGCTCGCCGGTACGGCAGGGCG
Organism: Microbacterium sp. SSM24; assembly: GCF_025989145.1. Lineage (NCBI taxonomy): Bacteria > Bacillati > Actinomycetota > Actinomycetes > Micrococcales > Microbacteriaceae > Microbacterium > Microbacterium sp. SSM24. The sequence continues at coordinate 940,965 of NZ_JAPDNQ010000001.1, forward strand.
GGTCCTGTGGAATCAATGGCCCACCGGGGTCTCCGTCACGCACGCCCAGCAGCACGGCGGACCCTACCCGGCGTCGACGTCCGCCGGCACGACGTCCGTGGGAACGGCCTCGATCTCACGGTTCCTTCGGCCGGTGGCATATCAGGGCTTCCCCCTCCAGCTGCTCCCCGAGGAACTCCGCGATCAGCCTCCGTGGCAGTCGGCACGACTCGTCGATGGGCTGTGTGAATCGGCGGGCCAGCGGTAGCGGGGCCGGCGTCAGCGCATCCGCGCGCGAGACGTCTTTCGCGCGGCGCGCACGGGCGATGCCGCGACGGCCTCCCCGACCGTGTTGACGATCTCGCCGATTCCTTCGACGACCATTCGCACGACGTCACCTCTCTGCAATGGCCGGGGCTCGAGGATCCCGCGCCGACCCCACAGCTCGGCGAGGCATCCGCCGTTGCCGACGGTCCCCGATCCCAGAACATCGCCGGGAACGACGCGGGAGTTGCGCGAGGCGTACGCGACCAGCTCGGCGAACGTCCAGCCCATGTTCGAGACCAGATCCTCGCCCACGAGCGTGCCGTTCACATACACCTCGGCGCGCACGGCGAGGAATCCTTCGGGGTCGACGTAGGGCGCCAGCTCGTCCGCCGTCACGATCCACGGTCCGAGCGTGGTTCCGAAGTCCTTGCCCTTCGCCGGACCGAGTCTGACCTTCATCTCACGGGACTGGATGTCGCGCGCCGACCAGTCGTTCATGATCGTATAGCCGAAGATGTGGGCGTCGGCCTCATTCGAACGCAGGTTCGCCCCGGTCGAAGACGGCCCCGCGCCGATGACGGCGGCGAGTTCGAGCTCGAAGTCCAGTCGCTCACACGCCGGCGGCGAGAGCTCGTCCTCAGTGCCGATGACGGTGTGCGGGTTGGTGAAATAGAACGTCGGCGCTTGATACCACTCGGGCACGACCTCGCTCTTGCCGTCGACCGCGGCGCTCACCCCCTCGACGTGCTCCTCGAAGGCGACGAAGTCGCGAATGGTGGCCGGGACGAGTGGAGCGAGCAGCCGCACTGCGGCCAACGCGACATGGGCATCGTCAGGACGGAGGCCCCCCGCCACCGCGTCATGAAGGCCGTGGGCGGCCTCGAGTCCGCTCGCGAGCACATCCGCCACCGTCCGCCTCTCGGGAAATGGAATGACGTTCTCGCCCACGACGAAGCCTTCGCTGACGGTGCCGCCGACGGCCCAGCGCGCGATCCTCATGCGCGCACGCGGCTTTCGAGCAGACCCGCCGCGTTCAGCGAGAGGACCGCCAGTGCAACCTCGTCAGGCAGCCCTGCGCGATCGATCGCCGCGACGGGATCCTCGAGCCCCATGTCGAAGGGGAAGTCGCTGCCGAGCACGATCCGATCGGCGCCGGCGACTTCCACGAGAGTCCGGAGCGCGCGGGAGTCGTGAACGACCGTGTCGAACCAGATTCGGCGCAGATAGGACGACGGCTCGTGGTCGCAGTGCCGGGCGTCTGAGCGCACCCGCCACGCGTGGTCGGAGCGCCCGATCGCCGTCGGCAGGTATCCGCCGCCGTGAGCAACGACAAGCTTCAGACGCGGATGACGGTCCAGCACGCCCGAGAAGATCAGATGCGACAATGCCACGGCGTTCTCGACTGGCTGCCCGACGGTGTTCGCCAGGTAGAAGCGGTCGAGCCGCTCGTCGAGACTGCAGCCGAAGGGATGGAGGAAGACGATCGCCCCGAGTTCCTCTACGCGTGACCAGAACGGCTCGAGGCGAGGGTCCGACAGCTCCACGTCCCCGGCGAACGAGGAGATCTCCACCCCGGCAAGTCCGCGACCGAGGACGGCGTCGTCTACGCACTCGAGAATCCGAGCCGGATGCTGAAGCGGAACGACGCCGAGCCCCGTAAGCCGGTCCGCTGACTTGCCGACGTGCTCCGCAACGAGGCGGTTCGTCTCCTGCGCGATCCAGACGGCGAGCTGCTCGCTGGCCCACGGGTAGAAGTGATTCGGCGAGACGCTGACCCATTGCCGGTCCACGCCCTGCGCGTCCATCGCCGCGAGGCGAACATCCACGTCGGTGAGCCTGGGGATGCGTGCGCCCACCATCGGCCCGGAGACCTGGAGGCTCTCGGTGCCGTTGCGGCGCAGCTCGAGAGCGGCGGCGGCCGCGACGCCTTCGGGATCGCGGCGCTCTATCTCGGCGTGCAGCTCAGGCAGAAGGAGGTGAGCGTGGACGTCGGTCACGGGCATCCGCTCTCCGGTCGAGCTCATGCCGGTTCCGCCATCTGTCGTGCGACGGAGAACATCAGCCCAGGTACGTCCGCGTCGCGGACGCCGTCGAGCTGCCATTGGCCGAGCTGGACGGATGCTTCGACTACCGCCGACGCACGTGGCAGACGCCGCGCATGGAAGTCGTCCCACAGCTGCTGATCGAGGGTGTCGCGGGTGACCAGAAGCTCCGTGAGGACGAGCGCATCCTCGAGGCCCTGGGCGGCGCCCTGCGCGATCGTCGGGGGGCAGCTGTGCGCGGCATCCCCGATGATCACGACGTTTCCTCGATTCCATGGCGCGGGCACGAGGTGCTGGGTGAACCAGGTGTAGTTCGCGGCGGCTCCGGCGGCGAGGTCATCGCGGATCGAGTTCCACGGGCCCCCGTAGGCGCGGGACTCGTCGAGCATGATCCGCGTCGCGTCCTCCGCGCTGATTCCCTGGCGGTCCTGCGCCTTCTCGACCAGAAAGGCGTACATGGTGCCGTCGCCAGTCGGGGTGTACCCCGCGATGAAGACGGGGCCGCCGTAGTAGAGTTCGGTTCGCTCGACTTCTGCGGGTCGCGAGACGAATGCGCGCCAGATGCCCATGCCCGTCGGCGTCGGCTCCGTCTCGATGCCCACGAGTCCACGGACGGCCGAGTGAACGCCGTCCGCACCGATCAGCAGGTCGTACGTGCCGGCACTCGCATTGTTCAAGAGGACTTCGACACCGCCGCCCCCTTGGATCACTCCGGTCACCTCGCTGTCGAAGTGCACGTGCGCTCCGGCCTGTTCGGCGTGACGGTGCAGGATGCGCGCGAGGTCCGACCGGGGCATCCCCATCGCAGCGGGGTAGTCCGGTCCGCCTGTCTTCACATCGGGGAGCTCCGCGACGATCGGCGCGCCCGGGCCGGGAGCGCGAAGATTCAAGCCTTCGAACGGGAATCCGGCAGCACGGATGTCTTCCCAGACGCCGAGCGCATCGAACACCCGCAGAGCGTTGCCCTGCAATGAGATGCCCGAGCCGACCGTCGTCAACCCGGTCTTGCGTTCGAAAAGATCGACGTCGACGCCCGACTTGGCGAGCTGAATTGCGGTGGCCATCGCGGCGACACCGCTCCCGGCGATCGCAACGTTGCGCACTGCGGTCATGTCGGAACCTCCTTGTTCTCGATGAATGGTCGCGGTCAGAAGACGGCGACAGGGTTGATGGGCGAGCCGACGGCTCCGGTGATCGGCAGAGGCGGCGCGGAGAGCAGGAAGTCCCAGCGTCTCCGCGCTCGACACGACACCGCGAGGGCATCCAGATCCCACATCTCGCCGATCGTGAGACCGATGTTGGGGATGACGACCTGGTGCAGAGGCTGGAAGCTCGGGGCATCGAACTCGTTCGGCCGCACCTCGAACCCCCAGGTGTCCGTCGCGATGGCGGCGATCTCCGACCGGTGGAGCCAGCCGGCGGTGGTGAGCGACAGGCCCGCGGACGGCCCTCCGGCGTACTCACCCCACCCCTCCCGGCGCGCCCGGGCGAGCCGTCCGGTACGAACGAGGACGATGTCTCCGCGTCCGACCGACACGCCCTGAGCGGCGGCGCAGTCATCGAGTTCGGCGGCGCTGATGGCGTAGCCGTCGGGAAGCTCCGCATCGTCGGGGCGAAGGTGCGCGCCGACGTCGAGGAGCACTCCGCGGGAGACGATGGCGGCGGCAGCGTGCTCGATGCCCGTGACGAGGTCGCCCTCGCTCGTGACGACATCGCCGGCGCGACGGCCGTTCCAGGCCATGCCGTGGTCGAAGATGTGACCGAGCCCGTCCCACTGGGTCGAGCACTGGAGCGGCATCGCGATGACGTCGTCCGCACCGCCGATTCCGTGCGGGAAGCCCTGATTGCCCCGCTCGGCATCGACTCCCGTGTCGGTCATCGTGTGCACGGGGTTAGTGCGGCGCCGCCAACCGCGCTGCGGGCCATCGGTGTCGAAGGCCTGCGAGAGCGAGATGACCTCTCCCTGGCGAACGAGCCCGGCAGCCTCTCTCCGCTTGGCCGCGTCGATGAAATTCAGTGTGCCCAGCACATCGTCGTGGCCCCAGCGCCCCCAGTTGCGATAGGCGGCGGCTCGGGCCGCCACTTCGCTCTCGGGATCGGAGCGGTCGATGTCGGCGGGCGACTCGCTGGGCGGATTCACTCGGCAGCCTCCGCGGTGACATGGACGATCTGCGTGCCGAGCCCGTCGATGGAACCGGCCATGACATCTCCGTCCTTCAGGAACCGCTTCCAATGCTGACCGTTGCCGGCGGGGCTCCCGGTCAGGAGCAGGTCACCCGGAAGAAGCGGCATCGTCTGTGACGCCCCCGCGACGAGCGACGGGATGTCGAACAGCAGGTCGCGAGTCGTGGCATCCTGCATCACTTCACCGTTCAGCTCCAGGCGCAGCCGCACGTCGCCGGCGTCGACGAATGCAGCAGGGACGAGGAACGGACCGGTCGGCAGGAAGCCGGGGGCGTTCTTCGCGCGGTACCAGTCCGTGCCGATCTCCTTCATGTCCTTGCGGAACACGAGGTCACGCGTGGTGATGTCGTTGACGATCGTGTAGCCCGCCACGTGCCCCATCGCCTGCTCACGATCGACCCGGAACGCTTCGCGCCCGATCACGACGGCCAGTTCGAGCTCCCAGTCGTGGACGTCGCTGTAACCCGGCAGCTTCAGCGGCACGTCGTCGCCGACGACGCAGGCGGGCATCCCGACGAAGAAGTAGGGCTCCCCGTTCGCCGCTCGGTCGTCCATCAGCTGAGCCGCGAAGGCACGCGCTTCGTCCGGAGTCCGTGAGGAGTCCTGCGTCAGACCCGCGGCGACGAGTTCGATCACGTGCTGCCGGTAGTTCGCACCGGTCTGCAGCACCTGCCGCGGCTCCACGGGAGCGATGAGAGTGACTTCGGAAAGCGCGAGCCATCGCCCCGCAGTGCTCTCGGCGAGCGTGGACAGGCGCTGCCAGTCCGGTGCGGCGAGGAACTCGTTGAGGCCCCCGGCACCGAGGTCGGCGTCGTCGACCGCTCGGACGCGGTCTCCCACGACGAGGCCGAGGCGGGCCACGTCGCCGTCGCGGAATCGGGCGAGCGCGAACGGAACGGGCGGTGGAGTCGAAGCCATGTGATCTCCTCGCGTCGATGCGTCGGATGAGTGGGATGATGTCCGGGGTCAGCCCTGGCCGTGCTTGGCGTACGGGTTGAAAAGGGCGTCCTTGATCTCGTCAGGCACGCCTTCCTCCGTGGCGCTCGGGCCATCGGCCGGCGGGAAGGACTCCGTCATCGACATCGGCATCGCGCTGTTGCGGTAGAGGTTGTTCGAGCCGAGCGACGGCTTCCAGGTGTTCGGCTGCCAGTCCGGCACGTAGTTGCGGTAGCCGCCGGTGTTGAGCTCGATGCGCAGAGTGGACGGTTCGCGGTAGTAGAGGAAGTTCTGCTCGCCGATGCCGTGGATGGAGGGACCGTACTCGATCGGGATGCCGTTCTCCATGAGCACGTCGGCGGCGATGAGGAGCTCCTCTCGGGTGTCGACCCAGAACGCGTAGTGGTTGACGCGACCTGCGCGCGTGGACCCGTCGAGGACGACTCCGAGGTCATGCGACTTCTCGTTGGTCGTGAGGACGGAGAACACGGAGATCGGTGCCTCGTCGAGGACGGTTCGCGCCATGATGCGGAAGCCGAGCACCTCGTTGTACCAGGCGGCGAAGGCATCGACATCGCTGGTTGCGATGGTGACATGGTCGAGCTGGCGCGGTGCGCCGGCAACCTTGCTGCGGCGGGAGGGGCGGTCGGGGTAGATGGAGGCCGAGTTACCGTCGGTGTCGTGATGACGCGTGACGTCCCAGTGAAGGGTCATGCTGTGGCCCCACGGACCGATGAAACGGAACGCCCGGCCGATATGCGGCACGTCGATCCACTCGCCCACGATGCCGGCTGTCTCGATCCGCTTGGCGGCTTCCTCCAGCGCTTCCAGGCTCGACGTGCGCCAGGCCATCGTCTTCAGCGACGGCTCGTCGCCGGGAACCACGACGACAGAGTACGCGTAGTAGTCGCCCCAGCAACGGAGGTAGACGGCGCCGTCGATGCGATCGACGACGGTCAGACCGACCTGCGACTCGTAGAACGCGACTGATGCCTCGACATCCGGCGACGTGATCGCGACGTACGACAGGTGGGAGAGCAGCTTGATCATCTTCGATCGTCCTTTCGGGGTCGGCGTCATCCGACCCGGTTCCACTCTTCAATATCGACGAGTATCAGGGAATGCCCACTTGCCTATCCCGTGCATAAATGCGGCTTATGTTGTATGGTCGCTGATGCCCGACGCAAAGGACACATGGCCGTGACCGATCGCCCCTCTCTCGCCCGCCTCGATCTCAACCTGCTCATCGCGCTCGACGCGCTCCTCACCGAGCGCAGCGTCACGAAGGCGGCGCAGCAGCTGCATCTCAGCCAGCCCGCCCTGTCGGCCTCCCTCGCGCGACTCCGGGCGCACTTCAATGACCCGATCCTCGCGCGACAGGGGAACTCCTACGAGCTCACGCCGCTGGCGCTCAGGCTCGCCGAGCACACATCTACAGCACTCGACTCCGCGCGGCGGGTCTTCGAGAGCCAGGCGGAGTGGTCGCCGGCTGATTCCACGCGCGAGTTCTCGGTCTACGGATCGGACTACAGCTTCGCAACAGTCGGGCGGGCCGCCTGCGCAATCGCCTCCGAGCGCGCGCCGGGTGTCCGCTTCCGATTCATGCTGCACACCCCAGCGGTCATCGACGATGTCGAGAACCGATTGCGCTCCGTCGACGGCATGATGATCCCCCACGGCTTCCTGACCGACCTGCCGTACCTGGATCTGTGGCGAGACCGGTGGCTCATCGTGGCAGCCATCGAGAACGAGCGCGTGCGTGAGGGCCTCACCCTGGAGGCGCTCGGCGAGCTGCCCTGGGTCTTCACCTACCAGTCCCGCAGCGCATTCACGTCGGCCAGCCGCCAGCTGCAGCAGCTCGGCATCGAACCGCACGTCGAGGCCGTGGTGGAGAGTTTCCTCGCGCTCCCCCACTTCATCGCCGGTACGGATCGACTCGGCCTCGTTCAAGCAGGGTTGAGCGACTCCCTGCTCGGGTCGGGCGATGTGCGACTGATCGAGCCGCCATTCGATGCGACGCCGGTGCTCAACGCCTTGTGGTGGCATCCCGTCCATGGGCGGGATCCCGAGCACACCTGGATGCGCGGGATCTTCGCTGAGGCCGCAGCGACGTTGTCGGCGCCGACCCACGGGTGATCGCGGATCGGCGCCGACGGCACCGGTTGTGCTCCCGCCTGCTCAGGGCGGGGGGACTAGACCTCTGCGGGTGTGCGTCTGATCCCTACTCCCACCAGCACGGCCATCACTGCCGCCGTGACGCCCACGATCCCGACCGCGATCGGCAGGCCGCCGACGGCAGCGGCGAGCACTCCGATGAGGATCGGGGTCAGGAACTGGCCGAGGTAGAAGGCCGTGTTCCACCAGCCGGTGACGCGCCCGCGCTCTTCGAATCGCGTGGAGGCGACGACCCATGTCAGCATCGACGGCAGCAGGAGGCCCGAACCGAACCCGGCCAGGATGGCGCCGACGATGATGCCCACGAAGCCTGGGAAGACCCAGATCAGGATCATTCCGAGCGCCTGCAGCCCGAACGCGATCGGAAGCAGACGACCCGGCGCGAGCTTCGACACCCTCGCGAAGACGAAGCCACCGATAGCGGTGGCGAGCGACGCCGCGGCGGCGACGATGCCGATGGTGGCGGTGTCGTTGGCAGGGACTCCCGTTCCGACCACGAGGTAGGACGTTTCGATGATCAGGACGTAGAAGGTGAACCCGCCGAAAAGGGTGACGAGCAGCTTCACCCAGATGCTGCGCCACGGCACCTTGACCTTGGCTCCGACAGCGGCATGCTTGTCGCTCGGGTCGCCCTTGGGCTCCCATAGCGAGATGATCATCGGGATCGCGATGACGATGCTGATGGCGTAGACCCAGAAGGGCGTGTGCCATCCACCGACGCCCAGCGCACCGCCGAGTGCGATGAACACGGTCGCCGCGAGAGTCGTGGTCACGGTCTGGAGTCCGAGGTACTTGTTCCGGCGAGCAGGCTCGTGGAAGTAGTCGACGATCAGGGTGGTGCACACGGTCATGATCGCTGCTTCGCAGACCCCGACGAGTACGCGGCTGAACAGGATCGCGGGGAGCGCCTCCAGCCAGGCGGGAGCGGTTCCCACGATCGCGTAGGCGAACATCGCGATGATCAGCAGGGTCTTGCGGCCGACGCGGTCGACGACCTGGCCGGCGAACGGTGCGAAGATCGCGATGATGAGTGCCGGAATCGCGACGATCATCGGGACCAGGATGTCGGAGCCGGCGACATCGGCGAAGTGCTCCGACAGCTGTGGCAGCACGGGGGTGATGAGGACGGATCCGAGGACGGGCATGCAGCTGCCCGCGAGCAGCAGGATGCCTTGCCAGACGCCTGCGCGTCGGGTGGCGCGCGCCTCGGGGGGTGGGAGGGTTTCGGTCATGTGAACTCCTTCGTTCACGGCCAATTCGACACCGCCGGAGCGGCATCAGTGAAGCGGAGATCGTTTATGGTGCGCATTACTCGGACTGATGCCGCTGATGCTCTCCACCGGAATGGAATGCGAAGTCGGGCCGCGCATCACGTGGACGCGCGGCCCGACCTCGGTCCCCGCAGCCGATCAGGTGTGCGACGACCCGGCTACCTGCGCAGGTCCGATTTCAGGGGATAGCGGGCGATGCGCTGATCGGCGCTGATTCCCCACAGGTCGGATTGCGGAAGGGCGGACGTCAGGTGATACGGCGTGCCATCTACGGCCGGCCCGACGTCGTTGAAGATGTGACGATATCCGCCTCGCGAGTTCGGGAAGCTGATGACGAACGCCGCCGCGCCGTTGAACGTCACGCCCTTGCTCACCGGGGTCTCGATGGCGCTGGACAGATAGCACGTGCAGGTATTGCCTCCGCCCGTGAAGCGCGACCAGCTGTGCACTCCGTCGGCCTGGAACGATCGCACGTCGTCAGCGACCTTCAGGAAGGGGTAGCCCTCCTTTGCGCCGTTCATCCATGCGGCTTGGCTCGGCGGGTCATAGGGAGGCTCGTTCTGGAGGAAGATCACGCGACCGTTCTCGCCGTTCCAGAGGATCTGAGTCTTCTGGTAGTGCTCAAGCCAGAGCCCGTACGCGGAGACGCTGTCACCGTTGACGATGAGGCCGTGGTCGGCGAGAGAGGTGGTCCAGCCGCTGTCGGCGCGCTTCATCCACGAACCGTCTATCAGCACGTGGTCCTGGTTGATCACCGCCGTGGTGGTCGCCTTTCCGGGGTTCGGCACGAGGATGTGCACATCGGTCAGCGTGGTGGGGTTGGAGGCCTTGCCCGACTTCCTCTTGGCATTCCCCACCTGCAGGAGCACGTCCGAGTTCACGGTCCCGGCGTCGATGTTGAAGCTCGAGAGGATCACGCCGGGGACATCGCCGACGCGAACGGCAGCGGTGCCGGCGGAGGCGACCAGCGTGGCGAATCCGAGGCCCATCACGACGGTGTCCGAGCGCGTGATGTTCAGCGGCTGGTCGAGGAAGTACCGCCCCGGCGTGAGGATCAGGTGCTTTCCCTTCGCGAGCTGTGCGTTGATCTGCGACGCCGTGTCGACAGGCTTCGCAAGATAGAAATCGCTCAGCGAGTGAGACTCGCCTTTACCTCGCCCGACACGCCAGTCCACGCCGCGGGTGTTCTTCTCCGCGTCCGGGACGAACACCTTGTAGCGCCCGCGGTCCAGATAGAGGAACGGGGCTTCGCGCGTGATCGGCGTCCTGTCGAGGCTGATCCGGTCACCCGAGTCGCGCCGCGAGGTAGCGGGCCCGAAATCTGTACGCGGGGCTCCCTTCACCCCGGAGAAGAGATATACACCGCCGAAACCGTCCCACTCGCCGCCGATCTCGCTGTTGCGGACGAAGTACATGCCCTGCGACCACGTACCCGGGCCGTCGGCTGTGTTGCGTCCCTCGCCGAGGAAGACGTCTCCCTCGATCCTGGTGTTCATGAAGTGGCTCCCGAATGCCGGCCCCGACGGGGGCTCGTCCATCAGGTTCACATTCCCCTCCAGGTTCACCCTTCGGAATGGAGCCGTCTGCGACGTCACCCAGTTCATTGTGTGCGCTGCGAACCCCGGCTGGATCGGGTTGATGCTGAGGTTGGTCAGCGAGCGATAGAACGTTCCGAGATTCGCAAATCCTCGGCTGTTGACATACAGCGCGCCGTTGATATCGGTATCGGTCGGCGTCGCCCCGAGGCCCGCCACAGCCGTATTCACGGGCAGCGCTGCGAGGACGATATCTGTTGCGGTGCTGGGGTCGTCCGCACCCGCGCTACTGCCATAGGATCCCGGCTTGAACAAGATCTGCCGGAAAGGGTTGCCTGCGACCGGCGCGATCAGTGCGTTGATCTGAGCCGTCGACATCGACGGGTCGACGACGATCACATTCGGCCCGAAGTCCGGGTTTCGGTCGTCCGAGCCGCCGTGAGCGAACGCGGGAGTGGCGACGGTGAAGCCTGATACGACCAGGGCGGCGGTCAACACTCCTCCCAAGACGCGACGTCGGCGTGCACGTGCGGTGATGGCCATGAACTTTCCTCTCTGTCCATCGGCATCGGCATCGGCGCCCATGCCGGCGCCTCGCGGGCGGGCTTGCATCGAGCCGCGGAAGCCCTCGCGAAATGACGAGCGCACTTCGATCCACCTCGACACACGTGCACGCCGACGAACGTGATCACAGGTTGCCGCGCTCGACGGGTCATGGGAACGCACTTCTGACTATGGGCGCATCAGCCAGCCCAATACGCACCGAGGTCAATCTCCCGGGGGCCGGTGGGATGTGCTCGCCCCAGGGCGGGTCGATGGCAGCTCCCCGCCCTCGTCGACGAGGCTCAGCCGCAATTCACGTGACGGGAATGGGCTCGGCCCGGGCGGGCTGCCACCGCTGATGCGTGGATTCCGAAGGCGAATCGCCATCCGTCAGCAGCGCGAGCCTGGGGCGCACGGCGTCTGTGCGCGCCGTCGGCGGCTTGCGCGACCCCGCGCGGTACGGCGCGATCCAGTCCGCTCCCGCACCGCGGTAGGCCTGCTCGGCCGCCGCGTGCAGAGTCCAGTTCGGGTTGTACAGGTGTGTGCGCCCAAGGGCTACGAGATCCGCGCGGCCCGCGAGAAGGATGGAGTTGACGTCGTCGAACGACGAGATGGCGCCCACGGCGATCACCGACGCCCCGCGCGGCCGGGCGACGCGGTTGCGGATCGCGTCCGCAAAAGGGGTTTGGTAGCTGCGGCCGAATGCAGGCTTCTCCTCCTTCGCGATCTGCCCCGACGACACGTCGACGGCGGCTGCACCGTGGTCTATGAAAGCGGCAGCGATCCCAGCGGCGTCCTCGACAGTGTTGCCTCCTGGCAGCCAGTCGTGAGCCGACAGTCGCACGAACATCGGCCGATCGGACGGCCACACCTCCCGGACGGCATCCATCACCTCCAGAGGGAACCGAAGACGGTTCTCCCGAGTGCCGCCGTATCCGTCGCTGCGAACGTTGGAGATCGGCGACAAGAAGGAGGACAGGAGATACCCATGGGCCGCATGGAGCTCGAGCACGTCGAATCCCGCAGAAGCGGCCCGAGACGCGGCATCCCGAAACTGCTCGATGACCGCGTCCATCCCGGATCGATCCAGTTCGAGGGGGGCCTGGTTGTGGGGCCCGTACGGGAGGGCTGACGGTCCGAGCGTCTGCCAGTTGCCCTCGCTGAGGGGCTGATCGATGCCCTCCCACATGACCTTCGTGGATCCTTTTCGACCGGAATGCCCGAGCTGCACGCCGATCTTCGCGGTGGTCGTGCCGTGGACGAAGTCGACGATGCGGCGCCAGGCTTCCGCCTGGCCGTCGGTGTAAAGCCCCGCACAGCCGGGCGTGATACGTCCGACGTCCGATACGCACACCATCTCGGTCATGACCAGTCCCGCCCCTCCGGCCGCCTTGCTGCCGAGGTGCATGAGGTGGAAGTCGCCGGGGACTCCGTCGACCGACGAGTACATGTCCATCGCCGAGACGACGATCCGATTCTTGAGTTCGAGCGCGCCGATACGATGCGGCTGGAACATCGCCGGCGCGCCCCGTGTGCCGCCTTCGGCGTCGGCGAAACCGTCGTTGACGCGATCGGCGAACTCTGCGTCGCGCAGAGCGAGATTCTCGCTCGTGATCCGGCGGCTGCGGGTCAGCAGGTTGAAGGCGAACTGGAGCGGCTCCTGCTGCGCGTACTGTCCGATCGACTCGAACCACTCCAGGGACGCCTGCGCGGCGCGCTGGGTCGAGGCGACGACCGGGCGCCGCTCGGACTCATAGGCCGCGAGGGCAGCATCGACATGTGTGTGTTCGTGCATGCATGCGGCGAGGGCGAGCGCGTCCTCCATGGCGAGCTTCGTCCCCGAGCCGATGGAGAAGTGAGCGGTGTGCGCCGCGTCGCCGAGCAGGACGATATTGCCAGAACTCCACCGCTCGTTGCGCACGGTGGTGAAGTTCAGCCACTTCGAGTTGTTGCTCAACATCGCCGACCCACCGAGCTCGTCTGCGAAGATATCGGCCACCCGCGAGATGGATGCTTCGTCACTCGTGCCCGGCGGGAGGTGCAGCGCCTCGCTGGCATCGAAACCGGCCTTGCGCCACACGTCTTCATGCATCTCCACGATGAAGGTGCTGCCGGTGTCGGAATAGGGGTAGCCGTGGATCTGCATCACGCCGAACGGTGTCTTCTTCACGATGAAGGTGAACGCTTCGAACACCTTGTCGGTGCCCAGCCACATGTACTTCGACGTCCGAGCATCCAGCGCCGGCCCGAACACGTCCGCATGCCGCGCCCGGATCGACGAGTTCAGACCGTCCGCGGCAACGACGAGGTCGTAGTCCCGCGAGAGCATGTCGACGTCCGGGGCGACGCTGGAGAACCGCAGGTCCACGCCCAGTCCGCGGGCTCGCTCTTGAAGCAGGCGCAGCAAGTCCTTCCGACTCATTGCGGCGAAGCCCTGGCCGCCGACGGTGAAGTCCTCACCACCGAAGGCGATGTCGATATCCGTCCAGCGGGCGAATCGCCGGCTCATCTCGGCGAAGACGACCGGGTCCGCGCTCTCGATGCCGCCCAGGGTCTCATCGCTGAACACGACGCCGAACCCGAACGTGTCGTCCGCAGCGTTGCGCTCCCATACGACGATCTCGCGCGTGGGGTCGAGCAGCTTCGCGAGGATGGCGAAGTACAGTCCGCCCGGGCCGCCGCCGACGATCGCGACTCTCATGAGATTCCTCCTAAAGGCACGACCGCGCGTGCCGACGATGGGGTGGTGGGCGCGGTCACGGTGCGAGAACCAGACCCTCCTGGGCGACAGTGGCCACGAGCCGACCGTCGCGGTCGAAGAACCTGCCGGTCGCGAGTGCCCGCCCGCTTCCGACCGAAGCCGCTTCCTGGGCGTAGAGCAGCCAATCGTCCAGTCGCACGGGGCGGTGGAACCACATCGAGTGGTCCAGGCTCGCCGTCAGCAGGCCCGGGGATGACCAGTGCAGGCCGAGCACACGGAGCGCGGGCTCGAGAATGGTGTAGTCGCACACATAGGCAAGCGCGACCTGATGCAGGCGCGCATCGCCGTCGAGCCGGTCGAAAGGCCTCAGCCAGACCGCCTGATGCGGCGTGCGGTGACCGTCGTGCGTGACGTAAAGCGGGCTCGGGACGTGCCGCATATCGAAGCTTCTGCCGTGCGACCAGTAAGCCGCCGCATCCCCGTCGTAGCCGGCGAGCGCATCGGCCGAGGTGGGGAGGCTCTCCGGGGCCGGCATCTCCGGGACGCCCGGCTGGAATTCGGGCGAGTCGGCACCGGTGTGCAGCGATAGCATCGAGGCGAAGACGACTCTTCCGTGCTGCAGCGCTCTGACATTCCTCGCGGAGTACGCGCGGCCGTCGCGCAGAATCTCGACTTCGTAACGCACGGGAGCGTCGATGTCGACGGGCCGCAGAAAGTAGCCGTGCGTCGAGTGGACGGTCCGGTCCGAGTCCGCGGTCGCCGCCGCTGCGGCGAGCGCCTGGGCAACCATGTCCCCGCCATAGGCCTTCGGCCAGGGGACGTACTGCGGCTTCGCCTCGAACGCCCGGTCGTACAGGGTGGGCTCGATCTCCTGAAGTGCCACCGCACTCAAGAACCGCTGCGAGGTCGGGGTCATGCGCGGCGGAAGTCCGCAAGCAGCGCGTCGTCGACCTCGGGCAGGTTGACGACGATATTGTCTGGCGTGCGCGCAGTCAGCCACACGAGTTCCTCCGTCGTGGACATGTTCGCCTCGACGTGCGGCATGTAAGGCGGCACGAAGACCCAATCGCCGGCGGTCATGTCCAGCCACTGCCGATAGTCCTCGCCGAAGTAGATGCGGCCACGGCCGCGAAGCACGTACCCGCCTGTCTCGGCCTCGCCGTGGTGGTGAGGGAGCGATCGGTAGCCCGGTTCGTTGGAGACCTGCCCGAACCAGATTCGGGTCGCTTCGGTGTGCTGCGGACCGACTCCCGACACCCGGACGCCGCCCCCCGAAGAGAGGGTCTGCGAGTCCTCGTGGCCGGCGCGGGTCACCTGCGGCACCCGATCCCATCGGAGTTCGTCACTCATGCGTGTTCCTTCCGTGTTGCAGTGGCGAGCAGCTCCCGCAGTCGGAAGTGCTGAAGTTTGCCGCTCGGGTTGCGCGGGAGCGCCTCGGCGAAGTGGAGCTCGCGCGGATACTTGTAGGGCGCGAGGGTCGCCTTGACGTGATTCTGGAGTTCGAGCCGCTTCGCGTCATCGCCGGCGATGCCGTCGCGCAGCACGACGAATGCGGTCACGATGGCGCCGCGCTCGGCATCCGGCTTGCCCACCACTCCCGCCTCGAGGACGTCACGATGCGCGCAGAGCGCGGACTCGACCTCAGGAGCGCCGATGTTGTAGCCCGAAGAGATGATCATGCTGTCACTGCGCGCTTCGTACCAGAAGTAGCCGTCCTCATCGCGGCGGTAGGTGTCGCCGGTGACATTCCACCCGGACTCGACATACTTGCCCTGACGATCGCCGTGGAGGTACCGGCATCCGGTCGGGCCGATCACCGCGAGACGACCGAGCGCGCCGACCGGCGCCTCGTTGCCGTCGTCGTCGAGGATCGTCGCGCGGTAGCCGGGCACCGGGCGCCCGGTGCTTCCTGGTCGGATCGATCCGTCGGCGGCCGAGATGAAGATGTGGAGCATCTCGGTCGATCCGATGCCGTTGATCAGCTCGAGCCCGGCCTGATCGCGCACATCGCGCCACACTGCTTCCGAGAGGTGCTCTCCGGCCGACACGGCGCGGCGCACGCCGCTGAGCTTGGTGGCGGCGCCCTCGCGGATGATCGCGCGATAAGCCGTGGGGGCGGTGAACATCACCGTGATGCCGTATCGCTCGGCGAGGTCTGCGAGCTCGGACGGCGTCGCCCTTTCGATCAACACGGTGGAGGCGCCGAAGCGCAGGGGGAAGACGACGAGGCCGCCGAGCCCGAACGTGAATGCGAGCGGGGGCGTGCCGGAGAAGACGTCGTCGGGCACAGGGCGCAGCACGTGCCGGGCGAACGTGTCGGCGTTGGCCAGGATGTCGCGGTGGAAGTGGACGGTGATCTTGGGCGTGCCCGTGGTGCCCGAGGTGGGCGCGAGCAGCGCGACATCATCGGCGGACGTCTGCACGTCGTCATGCACCGTCGGGTGCGCGGCGGCCAGGCGTCCCAGCTCTCCCCCGTCGGTGGCGTCGACGTCGAAGGTGACGACGGTCTCCCTGGTCAGCGGCTCCTGGCCGACGATGTCGTCGACGTACCGGGAGTCGCACAGCGCGAGCTGCGGTCGCGTCGCCGCGAGGATCGGGGTGAGCTCGGCGGCGCGCAGCACATGCATCGTCGTGACGGCGATGGCACCGGCCTTCAGGACGGCGAGCCAGACGATCGCAAGCCACGGGGTGTTGGGTCCGCGCAGGAGCACACGATTGCCTGGGACGATCCCGAGGTCTTCCGTGAGCACGTGGGCGATCTGGTTGGCACGCTCGAGCACCTCGCCGTAGCTCCACGTCGTGCCCGCCGGAGCGCGCATGCACACGCGCTCAGGTCCGAACGAGGCGACGGCGCCGTTGATGAGCTCGGTCGCCGCGTTCAGCCGGTCGGGGTAGACGACGTCCGGGATCGTGAACTCGATCGTGGGCCAGGTCTCCTCTGCGGGCAGACTCGCCCGCGCGAAGCCGTCCACGTGCGCCGTCGATCCGAGTGGCATGCTCCCGCTCCTCGCGTCGAACCGGCACCATCGATTCCGGATTGGAATCAGGTCTATCCCATGTTCGTGACGCTCGTCAACAGATTCACCATACTGATGATGAAATCACTCATCCGCGCCGCGCAGACGGTCGGTCGGATGCCAAGTGCGTGGAGGCCGCCGAGAGGCGATGTGCTGTCCCTAGCGGTCGATCATGTCGCGCACGTATGCGAGCGCCGGTGACTCGAGCCGCAGGACGATCCGCTCCATCAGGCGGGTCGCGGCGTCGCCGGCCCAGTCGCGCCGGAGCAGCTCTCGCGGGAGGCCAGGATCGCGCAGCGGTAACGTCCTCCAGTCGTCCAACGCGAGCATGTAGCGAGCGAACGCCTCGCGCGGAGGGATGTCGCTCCCCCGCATCTCCAGAAAGTGGTCGAGGTCGGGCTGATGCCCGGTGACGAACTCGCGATAGAGACCGTCGAGGTGATCCAGATCCCACCCCGACCGCACCATGCGGATGAGCTCCTGCCCGCCCTCGTATCGGCCGACGAACACGTTCGTGTAGTCGCGCAGATCCAACGCGTCGATCACCTCGAGCGCCTCCGCGCGCATCCGAGCCGGCGCGAGCCATAGCCCTTGACCGATGTTGCCGAATCCGAGGCCAGCGAGTCGAGAGCGGAGCAGGTGCCGCTTCTCACGCTCCCGTTCGGGAACCGAGACGTTCGCCACGCACCAGCCGTCGGCGAGTTCGGCATGCTGCCGCGCGTGCCAGATCACCCGGTCGCCCGCGTCGAGAGCCTCCACCGCGAGCGGCGTGAGGGAGTAGCCGTTCCGCCCGCCTCGGCGCTCCTGAACCAACCATCCGCGTCTCTTGAGACGCGAGACGCTGGTGCGGATGCTGGACTCGTCCGCGCCGACTTCTTCGAGCAGCTCGACCATCGCGGCGACGGGGAGCCAGTTTCCGACGCGGCGGGAGAAGGCGCCGAGCAGCGTCACCAGGAGGGTTCGTGCCGTGTTCGCGCCCATGCCGCGTCCTTCCGGGGCGCAGAGTGGTCGACGCGGTGCACCGGAGCGGATGCGTCACGGGGGCGCCCGCTCCACCATAACCGCCCCGTGCCCGCCTGCTCGGTCAGGGCCGCGTGACGACGGCGATGCCCTGGATCTCGACCACCGCCTCGCGCTGCCACAGCTGCGTGACGCCGATGCCCGCCATTGCGGGATACCAGGCGCCGACGAGCTCCTTCCACACCGCGCCGATATCCCGGCCGCGTCGCTGGTACTCGTCGATATCGGTGAGGTAGATCGTAAGCGAGACCAGATCTGTCGGAACTCCACCGGCCGCTGTCAACGTGGTCAGCACGTTCTCGAGGGCTCGTCGGAACTGAGCGACGATGTCGCCGTCGACGATTCGGCCCTCCGCGTTCAGGGCCGTCTGCCCGCCGAGGTAGACGACATTGTCGGCGAAGACGCCGTGGGCGAAGCCGACGGGCGGCGCGAGCTCCCGGGGATTGACCAGCTGCGGCATGACTGCTCTCCTTGCGTCGACGGTTGCGGCAATGATACCTCTCCTTGTCGTGACGTTCGCAATCCAAATGGGATGATTGCCCAGAGGTAGGAGACTCGTCAGACCCGCGTCTCGCCCTCCAGTCGCCGCAGATGCAGATATACGGTGCTCTTGGAGATGCTGAGCGCCTCGGCGACGAGGGCGACGGAATTCTTCAGCCCGAAGATGCCGCGCGCCTCGAGCTCGCCGATGACTTCCCTGTTCTTGTGCGCGAAGGCGATCCCGTTGTCGTCGAGCACCTTCTGCTGAATCGCTCCCAGCGTCTCGAGGATCAGAGTCTCCGCCGAGTCCACGAAGCTCTCGGCGCGCATCGGGGACTGCTTGCCCTCGACGAGATTCTCGATGATCGAAGAGACCGGTGTCGACAGGTAGAAGTTGATGCAGATCAGCCCGATGACGCGGGAGTCCTCCCCCGCGATGGTGATGGTCGTGGACTTGAGCCGTTCACCCCGCTTGTCGACCACGAAGTAGCTGATGTGGCCCTCGTTCACCCCGCTCTGGCGGATCTCGCTCAGCATCGTCAGCGCCAGGTCGGTGATCGGCGCACCGACGGTTCGGCCGCTGTAGTGGCCGTTGACGATGTGGATGACCGAGCACTCGAGGTCCTCGAGGCTGTGCAGGACGATCTCGTAGCCCGCGCCGAGGTAGTCGGCGAGCCCGTCGACGAAGACGGTGCTCGCCGACATCACCGTGCGGTCGACGGCGGTGAACTCCATGCCCCTTATTGTCGCGTAGCCGACGTCGTCGGCGGCGTCGTCATGGGCCATCGTGGGCGCGTGCGTGCTCACTTGACCCGCTCCAGTCCTGACAGCGAGCGCGCGATGCGATCGATCCCCTCCGTGAAGGTGGCCTCGTCCGGTGCCGCGCCGTACATGATCCGCAGGTGGTTGCTCCCACGAGTGCCGAACATCGTTCCGGGGAGGACGCCGACCTGTGCGTCGTCGATGAGGTGATCTCGCACGAACTCAGCCGTCCCGAGGGCTCCGACATCGGCCCAGAAGTAGAAGCCGCCGTCCGGCAGCGGACAGTTCACCCCGTCGATTCCATCCAGCACGCGCTGGCCGTACGCGCGGCGCTGGCGGAAGACCTCCACCCACGCGTCGGCGTATGCCGGGTTGTCGTACGCCGCGGCGACCCCGTACTGGGCGAAGGTGTTCGTCGCGCCGTGCATGTTGAACGTGGCGAGCTTCAGCACATCCACGATCTCCTTCCTCGCGGCGATGTACGCGACCCGGAACCCGCTGAGACCGAGGTCCTTCGACGTGCCGAAGATGGTGACCGTCCGCTCCCACATGCCGGGCAGCGTGGCGAAGTCCACGTACTCTCTGCCGTCGTACACCTGTCGCTCGAAAGCCTGATCGACGATCACCATGAGGTCGTGCCGCTCCACGACCTTCGCGAGCGCCTCGAGCGTCGCGCGCGAGTAGACCGTCCCGGTGGGGTTGTTCGGGTTGGTGAGCACGATGCATCTCGTCCGGGGGGTGATCGCGCGCTCCACCTCGTCTGCCCGAAGCTGGTAGCCGTCCTCCGCGTACACCGGCACGGACACGCTCGTCGCGCCGATCTGCTGCACGTCGTTGAAGTTCTCCGCGAACCCGGGATCCACGTTGAGGACCTCGTCGCCCCTATTCGGCCGCACGCACATGCGGATCGACATGTAGAGCCCGAATGCGGCGCTGGGTACGACGATGAGCTCGGTCTCCGGGTCGACATCCATCCCGTTGAACGAGGCCAGCTTCCGGACGAGCGAGTCCTTCAGCGTCGGCTCCATGAAGCCGTTGCCCACCGAGTAGTGCGTCCGCCCCGCGTCAAGGGCGTCCTTCACCGCATCGATGACGTGCGCCGGCAGCACAGCACGCGGCGCGAACGGATCGGCGCCGAGGAAACTGATGCTGCGCTGCGGATCGAGCCGGGCATACGGCCCGAAGTCCGGCGCGTTCAGCGCCAGCCAGCTGGGGTCGATTCTCATCCGACCCCCACCGCTGCGGCGTAGGCGATCGCGTCGATCTCCACCCCCACGTTCTTGGGAAGTGCCGCCACCTCCACGGTGCAGCGTGCCGGTGGCACCACTCCCGAGAAGAAGGACGCGTATGCCTGGTTGACCTCGTCGAAGCGCGACAGGTCTGTCACGTAGATCGTGGTTCGCGCGATGTCGTCGACGCCGAGCCCGGATGCCTCCACCACAGCGCGCAGGTTGCTCAGTGCCATCTCGGTCTGACGACCGAAGCTGTCCGGCGCCGGGTCGCCCGGGGCCGCCGGGTCCAGCGGAAGCTGTCCGGAGACGAACAGCAGATCGCCGACCCGGATCGCCTGCGAGTACGGTCCGACCGCGGCCGGCGCGAGATCCGTCGAGATCGCCGTTTTCTGCGATCCGCTGTCGCCCCCGCTCACAGGGGCAGCTCGAACAGATCGCGGTCGAAGACGGTGAGCGATTCGGATCCCGTCTCCGTCACGAGCACCATGTCCTCGACGCGCATGAAGCAGTTGCCGGGCCACCACAGCTTGGGCTCGACGCACATCACCATCCCGGGCTCGAAGACCGTCTTCTGGTCGCTGTGGATCCAGGGGTGCTCGTGGACGTCGATGCCGATCTGGTGCCCCATGAGCCCGAAGTCGCCGTACTTCATGAGGTACTTGCTCAGGCCGTGGGCCTCCATGACGCTGAACACGGTGTCGAAGGTGAAGTCCATCGCCTCGCCGGGCTTGATGCGATCGATCATCAGCAGCTGTCCCTCCTGGAGCGCGCGGTACGCGTCGGCGATCTCACGTGGGGCGGGGCCGCTGTAGAACGAGCGTCCGTAATCCGAGGAGTAGCCGTCGATGACGTAGCCGAAGTCGAATCCGATCGAGGTGCCGGGGCGCAGCGGAGCCGTCTCCGAATGCCCCGCGATGTCCTCGCTCTCGGGCGCGCCCGTGTTGACGTACCGCGCCGTCGGAGGAAACGGCAGGTCCAGCAGCCGGCCTTCGCGAGCGACATCGATCATGGCATCCTCCACCTCGCGGGAGGAGATGCCGGGACGCAGGATCTCGACGATATCGGCCATCACGTCGTCCGTGAACGTCGCCACCCGACGCAGCCGCGCGATCTCGTTCTCGTCTTTGATCACGCGCAGCCGGTTGCCGTAGTCCTCGGCGTCGACGGCCGGGATCTCAGGGTTGATCTGACGGATCTGGCTGACGAGGAACGGCGCGCAGCTCTGGCCGTAGCCGACGCGGCGGTCCTTGAGGTAGGGGATGAGCCGGTCGGGGAACTCGGCGAAGAACGCGATGTCCTTGCGCACATCGATGTGCCCCATGTCACGCAGTCGCTCCCACGTGAGCAGCAGCACCGGCTCGTCGTCGACGGGGACGATCAGCAGGGCGTCCGGCAGGTTCATCATGTGCCCGTTGAAGGTGGGGTCCTCGAACAGGGGAAGGCCGCCGGTGTACATCGTCCGCTGCCAGAAGAAGGACGAGTCGTCGAGGAAGTACTGCAGGTTCGCGCTCGTCGCGTAGACGGCGACTTCGACCCCATCCGCGTGCATCAGGTCCTGCAGACGGCTGATTCGTTGCTTGTTCACGTCGATCTCAACTTTCTCTTGTAATACGTGCGCTCCGCGGACGAGGTGTCAGCGGGCATCCTGAAGGCGGCGGAGGAAGCCCGCCAGGAAGAGGCAGACACGTTCGAAGGATGCGACCTCCATCGCCTCGTCGAAGGTGTGGGCGCCGGTGATGTAGGGGCCGAGCGCCACCGTCTCGAGCCCGGGAAGGTTCGCTGCGAAGTATCCGAGCTCGACGCCGGCATGCGCCGCGAGCATGTCGATGTCTTTGCCCCACAGCTCTCGCATCGCCTCGGCGTAGCTGTCGCGGAAGGGCGAGACCGGCCGGAACGACAATGCCGGGTGGCTGGGACCGGCTTCGGCGTCGAATCCGAAGAGACGTGCGATGCGCACGACGTCGCTGACCACGTCGTCGAGCTGCGCCTCGACAGAACTGCGGGTCGAGACGATGATGCTGGTCTCGCCGGCTTCGGCATGGACGGCCGCCAGGTTGCAGCTGGTCTGCACGGCGCCCGCGAATGTCGGGCTCATCTGCAGAACTCCACTCGGGATCAGCAGGATGGCGGCGCAGAGCTCGGCCGTTACCGCGTGGGACATGACGTCTCGGCTCTGCTCGTCGACGTCGAACTCGATGAGCATGTCGGGATCCGTTGCCGTTCGCTGTCCTGTCTGAGCGTCGACGGCAGCGGCCAGAAGCGCACGGAGGCTCTCCTCAGGTACGCCGTCGGCGACGAAGGCGGCACGGCTCGCGCCGGGGATCGCGTTGCCTGCGTCGCCGCCATCGAGCTGCGCAAGGCGGATGTGGACTCCGTGCGCACGCAGGTGATCGAGGATGCGAGCAACCACTTTCACCGCGTTCGCGCCGCCCTTGTGGATCTCCACGCCGGGGTGCCCGCCGACCAGACCTGAAACCGACAGCGTCACGACGGTGCCCGCGGCCTGCTCCGGAACCCACTCGTGGGAGAGGGTGAAGCGGCGGCCGCCGGCGGTGGCGACGAGGCATTCGGCCTCGTCCTTGGCATCGAGCCCGACCATGCGGCGTCCGCGCAGCGACGAGTAGTCGAATTGGGCCGCGCCGCCCATTCCCGACTCCTCCTCGACAGTGAACACGCATTCGAGCGGGGGGTGTTCGAGGGTCGGGTCATCGAGAATGTAGAGCATCGCGGCGACACCGCAGGCGTCGTCCGAGCCGAGCGAGGTCCCCTCGGCCCGCAGCCATCCGTCTTCGACGCGGAGCTTCAGCGGCTCGGTTGCGAAGTCGTGCTCGACGCCCTCGCGCTTCACGCAGACCATGTCGGTGTGCCCCTGGAGGATCACCGGCGCCGCGCCCTCGTACCCGGGCGAAGCATCCTTCTCGATCACCACGTTGTTGATCGCATCCCTGCGGTGGCGAAGGCCCCGCTCACGGGCGAAGTCCACGATGTACTCGCTCACGGCTCGCTCATCGCCGGAGTTGCGGGGGATCGCGCTGATCTCCTCGAAGAATCGGAAGTACGGCTTGCTGTGATCCAGCACATTCGGCACGGCGGTCACCTTTCTCTGCAGACGGTCCGCCGGGCGGCGGAGGCGGATGGACGAAGCGGCTCTGAGGAGCGGGGCGACGGGAGGGCTGCCCGGACGCGGTCAGTACGCGAGCACGCAGGACACGACATGGCCGGGCTCCACCTCCACGGGTCTCGGGGTCTCGACGCGGCAGAGCTCCGTCGCGAACGGGCAGCGACCGGCGAAGCGGCATCCGACGGGTGGATCGATGGGCGAGGGGATGTCGCCGCGCAGGACCATGCGCCCCTCTGCGGACTTCTCGTCCGCCGTGAAGGCGGGAACCGCGGACAGCAGGGCCTGCGTGTAGGGGTGGCGGGCATCTCCGAAGATCTGATCGTTCGTCCCGCGCTCGATGATCTCGCCGAGGTACATCACCAGGACTTCGTCGCTGACGAAGCGCACGACGTTCAGATCGTGCGAGATGAACAGATAGGTGAGCCCCATGTCCTCCTGCAGGTCCTTGAGGAGGTTCACGATCTGGGCCTGAACCGACACATCCAGCGCCGAGACCGCCTCGTCGCACACGATGAACTCCGGGTTCGTCGCAAGCGCGCGAGCGATCGCTATGCGTTGCCGCTGCCCGCCGGAGAACTGATGAGGGTACTTGGTCGAGGCCTCCGGCCCCAGGCCGCATCGGACGAGCAGCTCGTCCACCATGTCACGCAGCTCGCTGCCACCCCTCGCCATGCGGTGGGCTGCGAGTCCCTCGCCGACGATCTCACGCACGCGCATGCGGGGATTCATCGAGGAGAACGGGTCCTGGAAGACCATCTGGCGTCGGCGAGTGAGCTCGAACGTTTCGCTGCGGCTGGCGTTTGCCACGTCGCGGCCGCCGAACGCGATCTCGCCGGAGTCCGAGGCGAGGAAGCCCATGAGGAGGCGGCCCACGGTCGACTTGCCCGATCCGGATTCCCCGACGAGGCCGAGGACCTTGCTCTTGGGGATCTGGAACGACACGTCGTCGACGGCGTGCACGAAGCTGCCGGACCTGCGGAACAGTCCGTCGCCGACCGGGAAGTGCTTGACGAGGTTCGAGGCGCGGACGAGAGGCTCGTCGGCGGCGGACGGCAGCGCCTCGCCTGCGGGGAGAACCGTCCGCTCGTGCGCGCGCAGGATGCGGATGTCGTCGGCGCCGGCCCTGCCGCCGGCGACGCCGAGGTCCACACCGGCTTCACCTCCGTGGGTGCGCAGATCGACCCCGGCCGGGCCGCCGTCGACGGCGTCCACGATGCGCACGAGCTCCGCGCTCGACGCGAACTCGGTGCTGCGCATGAGCTCGGGGCTGAACTCGAGGTCGACAGCGTGCATGAGCTCCGCCCCGAAGTCAGGCTCCGCGCTCTCGTCCCACTCGACGGCGAGGTCGGAGTCGGCCACGACCATCTCGGCCGGATCGTCGGCACGGGCGACCGCATCCAGGTTCCAGCACGAGACGACGTGCTCGCCGCCGAGATCCGTCGGCTCGGGGAACTCCTCCGCGCACTGCGCGGTGGCGAACGCGCAACGGGTCTGGAAGGGGCATCCCCCCGGCATGTTCGCGAGGGACGGCACCGTGCCGGGGATCGTCTTGAGCCGATCGCCCGACTGCGAAGCCCCCGGATGGGAATCGATGAGGCTGCGCGTATAGGGGTGGCGCGGATCGGCGAACAGCTCGGCCTTCGGCGCGGCCTCCACGATCCGTCCGCCGTACATGACGAGCACACGATCGGCCATCTCGTTCATCGCGCCGAGATCGTGCGAGATGAAGATGATGGAGCAGCCCTCCTCGTCCTTGAGCTCATTGAGCATGTCGAGGATCTGCGCCTGGATCGTCACGTCGAGGGCGGTGGTCGGCTCGTCGGCGATGATCAGCTTCGGCCCGGCGATGAGGGCCATAGCGATGACGACGCGCTGGCGCATGCCGCCCGAGAGGGTGAAGGGGTACCGCTTCATCACCAGTTCGGCGTTCGGGATGCCGACGCGCGACAGGTAGCCTACGGCGCTCTCCCATGCGGCAGCCTTACTCACTCTGCGGTGCAGATGAAGAGCCTCGGTCAGCTGGTCGCCGATCGTGAAGAGCGGGTTCAGGGCGGTCATGGGCTCCTGGAAGATCACGGAGATCTCCCCGCCGCGCAGTTGCTGAAGGCGCTTGCCCTTCATCGTGAGGGTGTCCTCGCCCTCGAACAGCGCAGTGCCGCCGACGATCTTGGCCGGCGTGTTGTTGAGCAGTTGCACGAGGGACATGCAGGTGACGCTCTTGCCACTGCCCGACTCGCCGACGATGCCGAGTGTCTCGCCGCGCCGCACGGTGAACGATACGTCGTTCACCGCTCGGTGCTCGGCGCCGTCGACATAGAAGTACGTCTTGAGGTTCTGTACGTCGAGAACCGTCTCTACCGGGGTGGAATACACAGGACCTCTACCTCATCCGGGGGTCGAAGGCGTCGCGGACCCCGTCGCCGACGAGATTCATGGACAGCGCGGCGAGCGTGATGGCGCCGCCGGCGAAGAAAAGAAGGTGCGGTGCTCGGCTGATGTACTCCGTCGCCGCGTTGAGCATGCTCCCCCACTCGGGGGCGGGCGGGTTCACCCCCATGCCGATATACGACAGCCCCGCCGCTCCGAGGATCATCGCGGCGAGCGCCATGCTCCCCTGAACGATGATCGGGCCGGCGGCGTTGGGGATCACGTGCTTGAAGATGATCCCGACCTGGTTGGTACCTGCGCCGCGCGCGGCGACAATGAAGTCCTGCTCGGATATGGAGAGGATCACGGAGCGGATCATTCGCGTGAACTCCGGGCTGCTGGCGACGGTCATCGCGATCATGAGGTTGAGCATGCTGGGGCCGAGCGCAGCCACGATCGCGAGCGCGAGGAGCAGAAAGGGGATCGAGGAGAGGATGTCGCACGTGCGCATGATCACGGTGTCGATCGCGCCGCCGTAGAGTCCCGCGATCGCCCCGAGGATCGTGCCGATGAGGAGCGAGATCGCGGTCGCACCGATCCCGATGGCGATCGACGAGCGGGCTCCATGGACGATACGTGCGAAGACATCCCGTCCGTACTCGTCCGCTCCGAACAGGTGCTCGAGGCTCGGGCCCTGGAGCCGGATGGCGGCGTTCTGCGTGATCCCGCTCTGGTACGGGACGATGAGGTCGGCCAAGAGGGCGACCATGATGACGATCCCGAGGATCACCAGGCCGACCACCGCGGGGCGATTCTTGCGGAACGCCCGGATGACCTGAGCGGCCACGCTCTGGCGGGCACCGTCGGTCTTGGGGACGCGAGTGCTGCGAGGAGATGTCACGCCTGTCTCCTGTTCTGGTAGCGCTGGCGCACCCGCGGATCGACGACGGCGTGCAGGATGTCGACGAGCAGCATGACGATGCAGAAGAAGACGGCGAGCACGACGGTGCAGGAGAGCACGATGGGCATGTCCTTCGCACGGATCGCGACCAGGAGATAGTTGCCGACACCCGGGAGATTGAAGATGTTCTCGACGATGACGCTTCCGCCGACGACGGCGCCGAAGCTCACTCCGACGAGGGTGATGATCGGAATCAGTGCGTTCTTGAGGGTGTGCTTGAGGATGGTGCGCGCCTCCGACGCTCCCTTGGCGCGTGCCGTGCGCACGTAGTCCTGTCGGATGGCGTCGAGCATCGTGGTGCGCGCGAAGCGCATGACGACGGCGACCGTGCCGGCGGTGAGCGTCAGCACCGGGAGGATGTATCCGGCCGGACTGCTCACTCCGCTCGCGGGCAGCCAGTGGAGGGTGACGGCGAAGACATAGATGAGGAGCAGGCCGACGAAGAAGGTCGGCACCGACGCGAAGAGGAGAGCGGTCACCGTCGACTGGACATCCAGAGCGGAGCCTTGCTTGACCGCGGCGAGCACGCCGATCAGAACGCCGATGATCGTCGACACCGCAAGCGCCCACAACCCGAGGGTGAGAGTGACCGGCAGGCGCGAGAACAGGTCGCCGGTGAAACTGGTGCGGGTGCGGTAGGACACCCCGAGGTCGCCTTGCGCGAGGTTGGCGAGATAGTCGAAGAACCGGATGAAGAACGGTCGGTTGTAGCCGAGCTCCTCATTCATCGCGTCGACAGCGGACTGGTCGGCGCTGAGGCCGAGCAGGAGCCGGCCGGGGTCGCCGGGGGTGAGCGACATGATGCAGTAGACGATGAACGCCACACCGACCACCGTCGGGATGATGTACAGCGATCGCCTGATCGCGTAGATGCCCATTCGCCCTCATTCTCGTGAGGATCGCTCTCCGCCGATGCGGCGAGCGATCCGGGGCCCGACCCGGCGACGGGTGCGTCTGCACTCATCGCCGGGTCGGGCGCGTGCGGTTCTCAGTTCCAGGAGAGGTTCTTCAGCTCCACCTTGAGGACTTCCGGCGTGGAGTAGTCCAGGTCCGCCTTCTTGACGATGGCCGTCTGCTGCGAGAGCACGGAGACGATCGGCTGGAGGTCGAACAGGTCGGTGTACGCCTCGGTGTACAGTTCGCGACGCTCGTCGAGATCAGTCGACGCTGCTGCACGGTTGAGCAGATCATCGAGCTCGGGGGTTCCGAAGGATCCCGTCGGGAACGGCATGCTGTCCGCGGCGGGGCTCATGAAGAAGCGCGCGGGGTAGGACATGTCGTAGATCTCGGTCGAGAGGGCGAACGGCAGGAGCTGGTAGTCCATCGCGAAGATCTTGTCGTAGAGCGCGTTCTGCTCGAACGTCTCGATCTCGAAGTCGATCCCGATCTCGGCCAGCTGCTGCTGAATGGCGACGGCGTACCCGTCCAGGCCCACCATGGTGGGAACGGGGCTGGTCAGCGTGATGCCGTCCGGGTAACCGGCCTCGGCGAGGAGTTCCTTGGCCTTGTCGACGTCGTACTCGTAGTGCGGGAGCGCCTCGTAGTCGGGCGCGCCGGCGGCCTTCTCCGAGTAGAAGTGGTCCCATGGGACATCCTTGCCCTCGCTCACCAGCGCGTTGACGCCCTCACGGTCGATGCCATAGGCGACCGCCTGCCGGACGAGCGGGTCGTCGAACGGCGCGACGTCCGTGTTCATCAGAGCGAGGTACACCGAGTCGGAGTCGACGTAGTCGACGGTGAAGTCGGGGTTGTCCTCGAACTGCAGCGCGCTGGACGCGTTGAGCTTCGCGACGAGGTCGAGTTCTCCCGCGGCGAGCGCGAGCGACATCGACTCCTCATCGGCGAACACCTTGTAGGTGGCCGTCTTGATGGGCGCCGGCTCTCCGTCCGCCCATCCGAAGTAGTCGTCGTAGCGCTCGAGCTCGATGGTGCCCGTGCCGTCATAGGACACGAACTGGTACGGACCGGTGCCCACCGGGAAGAACTGCTCGTCCGCCCCGTGCTCCTCGATGGCCTCCTCGTTGATCACCTCGGTGCCGGAGAGGACCACGAGGTTGTACGCGGTGGCCGCCGTGGTGTGGACGGCGACGGTGTACTCGTCGATCACCTCCGAGCTTGCGATGTAGGAGGAGTTCTCCTTCCAGAACGGGAAGTCCGGCATGCTGTCGAACGTGTACTTGACATCGTCAGCGGTGAGCTTCTCGCCGTTGTGGAAGGTCACGTCGTCGCGGAGATGGAAGGTGTAGGTGAGCTGATCGTCTGAGATCTCGTAGCTCTCCGCGAGCGAGGGAACGTACTCGCCGTCCTGGTACTCGACGAGGGTGTCGAAGATGTTGCCGATGACGACCTGCTCCTCGCGCGAGAACGCGCTCATCGGCTGGAGCGACGCCAGCGCGACGTTCAGGCCGATGGTGACGCTGTCGCGAATCTCCTCGCTGCCGCCGTCGTCGCCACCCCCTGTCGCACATCCGGTCACCAGGGCCGCGGTCGCGGCGAGCGCGATCACGGCTGATGCATGAGTTTTCTTCACGACTTCCTCCTGTAGTGCGGTCTGTACTGCGAATCGATCTGCCATGGATCACCGGCGTCTCGCCGGGCGGTTGCGCCCACACCGCCCCGCGCGGGTGAGCGGAGTGGATAGCCAGAAGCTACTCTCAAACTTTTACGGGTCACACGTGTGCAGCGTAATTTTCGCACGATTGTTGCGCAACTGAAACATTGGTGAGCGAAGCGCGGATCCTCGGACGTGCACGGAGTGGGTGCGATGATGAGTGGCGGTCACAAGACCTGACCTTCCGGAAGGGGACGGTGAACCTTTGCCAACGACGACGAGCTCGCGCGATCTCCTGCTGGCCCTGCCGGGGGCGCACCGGCATCAGGTGCCTGGCACTCTGATCCGCACTGAGCGCCTCATCCGGCTCCTCGGCGATCTGGGCATGACGCAGAATTCGGCGCAGGTGTACATCACTCGACTGGCCCAGTCGGGTCTGGTCACCCGACGGCCTCTCGAGGGGAGCCCCGCCGTCGCACTCACCGCCGTCGCGCACCGCCTGCTTCAGCGGATCGAGGAGCGCGTCCGGGAGTTCGGCCAGGAGTCCGCGGCCGATGGCAACTACACGTTCATCTGGTACGCGCTGCCGAAGTCGAAGCGCGCCGAGCGTTCGCGCCTGGTGCAAGAGCTGCGAACGCAGGGCTTCGGTTCGCTCCAGGACTCGACCTGGCTCGCGATGCACGATCGCCAGGTGACCATGATGGCGGTCATCGACGAACTCGGTCTCACCGGCGAATGCTCACTGCTGGTCGGCCGTCAGAGCGCGATGTCCAATCCGGCACTGCTCATCGAGCGCGGGTGGGACCTCGGCGCGCTGCGCCCGGCGTACGACGACTTCATCCGCGAGTACCGCGACTATGCCGCGCCCGCCGCCATCAGCGACCGGGACGCATTCGTCGTTCGGGTGCAGATGCTGGAGGCCTTCAAGTCGTTCTTCGGCATCGACCCCGAGTACGGTGACGTCGAAGTGGGCGAGCGCCGCCGCGAGGCGACGAGCCTGTTCTGGACCGCATATCGTGCGCTGGGACCGAGCGCAGAGGCCCACTTCGCGTCAGTCGTCCTCGACGACTGACGCGACATCCGGCGTCAGTCGATGACCAGGGTTTCACCGGTGTCGCCGAACGCGCCCCACCCCGGCTGATCCTCGCGGACGAACGCGCCGATCGCCCCCCTGAACCGCCCTGTCGCCGCTGTCAGCCGATCGACGTCGATGCCGTCGATCACCAGCGCCCCGGCGAACCGCTCGCGTCCGAACAGGAGGGGGAGGTCGATGCAGTGGCACGCGCCGACGGGGCCGGCCAGATCGACCCGGTACGTCCATGCCGCCCGAGCGACGCGGGCAGCGGCGAGCGAGGGCGCTGCGATGCCCGCGTGGGTCACCGCCTCGGTGATGAGGCGAGGGACGGGTGCCGAGCGATCGGCCGATTCGAGCCTCCGGTACGCATCCGCGCCCCCGGTGACGAACTCCTCGGCGAGGGCGGCGCCCTTGCCGCGCGGGGTCCCAGCGATCCGCTCATCGCCGTCGAAGAATGCACGCGTCTCATCGGCGTTCGATCCGATCAGCAGGCGTGTCGTCGCGGGGAACGCGGCGACCGCTTCGGGCAGGGACTGCCACCGCAGGGATCCGGCCACCGTCGGCCGGAACGGGGGCAGCAGGGACCCGGTGCTCCTCGGGTGCCGCATCGCGGTTGCGTGAGCACCCAGGATGTCGGGGATTTCGGCGGCACGCGCCACCAGATGCGGCGCGGGGTGGTCTCCGTCGAGGCCCAGCGCCTCGAAGAACACGGAGGTCGTTTCCGAGATCTGGTGCTCGGCGGGCTGCGCCCAGCCGGCTGGCGCGCTCTGGGCGATGACTCCGGTGATCAGATCGCGCGTCTCGGGCAGGGCGCCCAGGTGGATGGCGGCTTCGGCTCCCGCGGACTGACCTCCCACCGTGATCCGGTTCGGGTCCCCGCCGAAGTCGGCGATGTTCTCGACGACCCACTCCAGAGCCATCACCTGATCGGCGAGCCCGAGCGCGGATGCCGCGGGTCCGGATGCATCGGCGAGCCCGAGCCGCGCCGAGTGGAGGTAGCCGAGCGCGCCGAGGCGGTAGTTCGCCGTCACGACGACGATCCCTTCGGCAGCGGTGAGCGCCGCGCCGTCGTAGCAGTCCCAACTCGCTGACCCGGTAGTCCAGGCGCCTCCGTGGAACCAGAGGAGCACGGCTCTCGAGCCGGTGAGCCCCGGTGTCCAGACGTTGAGGTGGAGCGAGCCCGCCTCGGCAGTCGGGGTTGGCGTCTCCCCTGTGATGCGCCGGAGCCGGGAGGGGGGCTGGGGCACGGCGGGCCCGATCCGGGTGGCGTCTCGCGGTGCGTCCCATCTCGGCGCTCGCCGAGGTGCGGCCAGTCGCTGGCTGCCGGTGGGATCGACGGCGAACGGCAGACCTCTGGCGGCGATCACCTCGTCGTGCCGCACGGCCACGACCGGCCCGACCGCAGCATCGATGACTATCGTGTCGACGGGTGCGGTCGTGCGCCCGCCGCGATGCTCTGTGGTTCGCTTGCTCGTCATCGGTGCTCCCTCGCTGTCATCTTCGCATTCGGATCGTTCGCTTGGCATAGACGATCCGCGGTGGCCGTCGTGCATGAAGCACAGTCGTTCTTCGAGTCTCGCGCGTCCATCGCTTCTAAGGCCCCAGTCTGATGGGCCGCTGCGTTCTTGCGTATGTGTAACGGACGTCGTGAACACTCGATTCATCTCACAGAGGATGCCTGCCATTTCCAGCACTTACGCATTACCGGTTTAGCGTGTAATCTTCCATCAATCCACCCCGACGACACGGCGGGACGCACCCGAGAGGTACGTCCTGGACGGGAGCCCGATATGTCCCTCACTGCTGCGGAGACACCACACGTCAGTCCTCTGGACATGCGCACGGCCATGGCGTACATCCCGACGCCGGTCACGGTGGTCTCCGGAATGACCGTCGACGGCCCCGTCGCGATGGTCGTCGGGTCCTTCGTCTCGGTCTCGCTCGATCCGCCCCTGATCGGGTTCTTCGTCACGCACGGTTCGATGAGTTGGCCGGCGCTGCAGCAAGCCCACCGGCTGGGCGTCAGCGCGCTCGCGTCGCACCACGACGACCTCGCACGCAAGCTCAGCCGGCGAGCCCCCGACCGCTTCGCGCGCGCCCACTGGC
The DNA here is from genome assembly GCF_025989145.1 of Microbacterium sp. SSM24. Classification (NCBI taxonomy): domain Bacteria; kingdom Bacillati; phylum Actinomycetota; class Actinomycetes; order Micrococcales; family Microbacteriaceae; genus Microbacterium; species Microbacterium sp. SSM24. The sequence goes on from NZ_JAPDNQ010000001.1 coordinate 973,290, forward strand.
ACTACGAGGAAGGCATGCCGCCGTTCATCCGCGACGCGGTCGTGACCCTCACGTGCCGCGTCGAGTCGGTCACGCCGGCGGGCGATCACCGGTTTGTGCTGTGCCATGTCGAGAGCCTCGCGTCCGACACGAGCGCTCCGGGAATGGTCTTCCACGACAGGGCCTTCGCTCAGCCCGGACCTGTCACCGCGCGGCGGACTCCGGCGCGTGTGAGCTACCTCACCCCCCTCGAAACCACCGACTGACAGTACGTATGCACGTCCACAGTCGCCGCAAGGCGACAGCCGCATCACCCATCAGAATGCAGAGAAAGGATCCAGCGAGATGACGAATGACGCCGCAGCATCCACCGCTCCCCCGACCAACACCGTCGTGGTCACGGAGAGCGAACGCAAGAGCCTGTGGTTCCTGACGAACCTGGTTCGTGAGATAGCCACCGGTGCCGACACCAACGGCGCCTACTACCTGGCAGAGGTGACGGCGCCTCCCGGAGACCAGGCGCCGCTGCACATGCACACGCGCGAGGAGGAGGCGTTCCTGCTCCTCGAGGGCCAGGTCACCCTGTGGGTCGGCGACGAAGTCAAAGTCCTGAACCCCGGCGACTTCGGCCTCATGCCGAGGATGGTCCCCCACTGCTACGGAGTGACGTCCGACGTGGACGCGCGGTGGCTGATTCTGACCTCGCCGGCCGGGTTCGAGGGCTTCGTGCACGCGGTGTCGGTCCCTGCGGAAGAAGACCGGATCCCCGACGCGCAGGCACCCACGCCGGAGCAGGCCGGCGTGCTCGCCGCCATCGGCGCGAGCTTCGGCGTCGAGATGCTCGGCGCGCCGGGCATGCTCCCGACCGACCTGAAGGCGACGGACCAGTCATGACCGAGGTGCTGAACGCCGCCGACATCGATGAGATCCGGGGAAAGGCCTACGATCTGGTGCCCCTCCTCGCCGACCACGCCGCCGAGATCGACCGTTCCCGGCACATCCCGGATTCAGTGATCGACGCGCTCACCGAGGCGGGAATCTTCCGCATCGGTGTTCCGAAGCGCTTCGGGGGGCTCGAGTCCACGGTTCGGGCTCAGCTCGACGTGAACGCGATCCTCGCGCGAGGTTGCCCCTCCACTGCGTGGGTGGTGCAGAACATCAACGCGTCTGCGATCTTCGCCGGCAAGTACAGCGCGCAGGCGCAGCAGGACGTGTGGGGCGAAACCCCCGACGCCCGCGTCGTGAGCTCGCAGACTCCGGTGGTCGGCGTGGTGCGCGTGGAGGGCGGCTGGCGTCTGACCGGCCGCTGGGGATATGTCTCCGGCGTCGAGCAGGCGCAGTGGGCATCGCTGCAGTTCATGCACTTCGACAATCCCGGCGAGCCTCCGACCCCGCGATTCGCACTCGTGCCGATCGCGGACGGGGTCATCGAAGACACGTGGCATGTGGTGGGCATGCGCGGAACGGCGAGCAACACACTGGTTCTCGACGACGTGTTCGTCCCCGACTACCGCACGATGGACTTCCTGCCCGCGATGTTCGCCGGCGTCGAGCCCACCGAGTTCCAGGACGAGACGCTGTACCGCACGCCCATCGTCTCGCTGCTGACCACGGTGCTCGCGAGTTCGCCCGTCGGCATGGCGCAGGCCGCGTGGGACTATGTCGCTGAAAAGGCCGCAAGCCGCGTCCTCTCCTACAGCACCTACCCGACGCAGGCCGAGGCCGAGGTGTTCCAGGCGCAGATCGCACGTGCATCGCTGATGATCGAGGCCTCGCGCGCGATCATGGAGCGGATGGGCGACCTGCTGGATCAGGCGGCTGCCGACGGAGGCGTACTGGATCCGCTGGGCCGCGCCTACGTCCGCGGTGCCGTGGGCTACCTCTGCGAGAACCTCACCGACGCCGTGCAGATCCTGCTGGACGCGCACGGGACCTCGGGGATGGCCGACTCCAGCCCGCTGCAGCGGATCTGGCGCGACATCAACACGGCATGCCGCCACGGCATGCTCGTACCGGGGCTGGGCTACGAGGTGTACGGAAAGGCTCTGCTCGGTCGCGCGGAGCAGGCGACGATGGTCCTCTGACCGACGCCGCGCAGCCGGCGCGGCAGGCGCCGCGAAAGAGAGATCGGGATTCGCGTCCCGGTCTCTCTTTCGTTGCGCCGGCGTTCGAGAGGTGCGATGCGGCAACCTTCGCCCGGAATCGCCGACGAGGTGTGCCGCACTTCGCACCCGGCTCGCGCGAACGCGCACACACGCGCGACCGCCGGTCGCCTCTGAGGAGACGACCGGCGGCGCGATGTGCCGGAACCCGGGCTCAGCTGCCGACGACGGGGACCCGTCGGTCGTCATCATCGCTCTCGGCGGCCGCGGGAGCGGAGCCCTGACGGTCGACCGAGATCAGGGACTCGGCATTGGGTGCGACCTTGCGCTTGATCGCGTAGGCGATCAGCAGCAGCACGGCCCAGATCGGGCCGAAGATCAGCGCCGACTGGAACGGGGGGAGGAAGTACATCGCCACGATCACGCCGAGGAAGCAGATCGCCGCGAAGATGTTCGAGTACGGGTACCACGGCATCTTGAAGGTCAGCTTCGATACTGCGTCCGGGCCGATCGCCCGCCGGAAGTGCACCTGGGTGCGCAGAATGATCAGCCAGGTGACGATGGCTGAGAACAGCGTGACCGAGGCGAGCGTGAGGAACGGGTTCCCGGGGATCGTCAGCGCTCCCAGAAGTCCGATTCCGATGACGATCACCGAGGTCAGGATCGCGCGCGTCGGCAGACCCGACTTGCTCACCCGGGCGAGCGCCTTCGGCGCGTTGCCCTGCAAGGCGAGGCCGTGCAGCATCCGGCCGATGCTGTACAAGCCGCTGTTCATGGCAGACATCGCCGCCGTGAGCACGACGGCGTTGACGATCGAGGCGGCGGCGGGGATTCCCACGGCAGTGAACACCTGGACGAAGGGGCTGCCTTCGAGGCCGATCGTGCTCCACGGGACCACCAGCAGGATCACGCCGATCGCTCCCACGTAGAAGACGAGGATCCGCCAGACGACACCGTTGACCGCTTTGGGAATCGTCTTCCCCGGGTCCTCGGTCTCGGCGGCGGCGATGCCGACCATCTCGACCCCGCCGAAGGAGAACATCACGACGGCGACCGAGAGCAGGAGTCCACCGATCCCGTTCGGCATGAAGCCGCCGTCGGCGAAGAGGTTCGTCAGCCCGAGCGGATCACCGTCGTTGCCCACGCCGAACAGCACCATCGAGAGACCGAAGATGATGAAGAACAGGATCGTTGCGACCTTGATGCCGGCGAACCAGAACTCCGACTCGCCGAAGATCCGCACGGTGGCGATGTTCAGCGCCGTCAGGAGCGCGAGTCCCACGAGACCGGTCAGCCACAACGGCACGTCGGGCCACCAGAAGTTGACGTAGATGCCGACCACGCTGAGTTCGGCCATCACCGCGACGCTGTACGCGAACCAGTAGTTCCAGCCGGTGAAGAACCCCGGAAGGTTGCCCCAGTACTTGTACGCGAAGTACGTGAACGAACCGGGTCCCGGATCGGCGGTCGCCATCTCGCCCAGAGATCTGAGCATCAGGAAGATGATGCCGCCGCAGATCAGATTGGCGATCAGCACGGACGGGCCCGCAAGCTGAATCGCGAACGCCGATCCGTAGAACAGACCGGTGCCGATGGCGCCGCCGATGGCGATCATCTGCACGTGCCGGTTCTTCAGCCCGCGATGGAGCTGAGTGTCGACTGCCTTCGTTGCCATATCGAACGTCTCCTTCTCTTGGTTACTTGATGAGTTCGTAGTCGGACGTGAAGTGTGCGGTGCTGCGGACCTGGCCGCTGGTCACCTTGCGCACACCGTGGAAGTCGATCCCCGATGCGCGGATGGCGCCGAGACCCTCGGCGATCACATCCATGTGGCTGTTCGTGTACACCCGGCGAGAGATCGCCACGCGAACCAGGTCGATGCGCGGATAGTGCGTCACACCCTCGTCGTCGACATAGGTGAATGCGCTGGTGCCGAGCTCGACGCACCGCACGCCCGTGCGGATGTAGAGCTCGATCGCGAGCGCGACGCCCGGCAGGTTGCCCTGCGGGATGTCCGGGAAGAAGCGCGTAGCGTCGAGATACACGCCGTTGCCCCCGACGGGCTCGACGAACGGCACTCCGTATGCGCGAAGCTGCTCGGCGAGGTACTCGACCTGTCCGATGCGCCCCTCGAGATAGTCGAACTCCACGCCCTCCTGGATGCCCACCGCGATCGCTTCGAGGTCGCGTCCGGCGAGACCGCCGTACGTCTTGTACCCCTCGTACGCCATGACGAGCTCGGACGCGACGGCATACACCTCGGGGCTGTTCGTGCAGAGGAATCCGCCGATGTTGACCATTCCGTCCTTCTTCGCGCTCATGATGGCGCCATCCGCCAGCGAAAACATCTCGCGCGCGATCTCCTTGACGGTGTGATCGGCGTAGCCCTCCTCGCGCTGCTTGATGAAATACGCGTTCTCCGCGAAGCGGGCGGCATCGATGTAGAACGGGATGCCGTGGGCGCGGCAGATCTCCGACAGCCCACGAATGTTCGCCATCGAGACCGGCTGACCGCCGTTGTTGTTGCACGTCACCGTGATCATCATCACGGGGATGTTCTCGACACCCTCGGTCGCGATGAACTCCTCGACCTTGTCCAGGTCGATATTGCCCTTGAAAGGGTGATCCGTGACGGTGTCGTAGCCCTCCTCGGCGAGGAGGTCGACCGCACGCACCTGCGAGAACTCGGCGCGCACCCGCATCGAGTCGAAGTGCAGGTTGCCGCCGATGGCCTGACCCGGACGGAAGAGGATGTTCCCGAGCAGGTTGTCTGCGCCGCGCCCCTGGTGCGTCGGGATCACGTACTCGAATCCGAAGACGTCCCGGACGCTCTCTTCGAAGCGGTAGAAGCTCGTGGATCCGGCATACGACTCGTCGCCGAGCATGATGGCCGCCCACTGTGCCGAGCTCATAGCCGTCGTGCCGCTGTCGGTGAGGCAGTCGATGTACACGTGCTCGGCGCGGAGCTTGAAGAGGTTGTAGCCGGCTTCGGCGATCCACTCACGCCGTTCTGCCTCGGTGCTCTTCCGCAGCGGCTCGACCACCTTGATGCGGAAGGGCTCAGCGTACTTTGCGCTGGTCATCGGGAAGGTTCCTCTCGATCATCGCCCTTTTCCGCGTGCTCGGGCAGCACGGGTGGGGCCGGATATCTGTATGCAGAGTGTTTGACGTACGTCCCGTTCAGGCTATGATCCGTCGCAAAGTCACACGAGGTGCGTGGCGCCCCCCGGGTGGTGAATATCGGACAGATCGAGGAGAACGTGGACACTCGGCACACCGTAGACGTCGCGGAGATCTCGATCCTCGACTACCCGCCGACCTCGGAGATCGCGCTCAACGGCACCGACCTCACCGGCCGCGTCCGCCTGGAGGCACACCTCCTCCTCTTCATCGAGCACGGCGAGGCGTCGGTCGAGATCGAACTGGAGCAGAGGCGCCTGGCACGCGGCTCCTTCGCCTGGCTGCACCCGGGCGAGTGCGTCCAGGTCTCTCTGGACGATGGGGCGCACGCGGTCCTCGTCCTGGCGAGCCAGTCGATCGTCACGCACGCGACAGCCGGAGTGTCCCGCGTGGACGACCCGCTGCTGCCGAGCGTATGGGCCCTCGACGACGCGCAGTACGACGACATCCACGCGGCCATCCGGCATCTCCAGCACGAACTCACCGCGACGGGCCGGCCCGAGACGGCCCGTGCGCGCATCCTGCTCCACCTGCTCGCGGTGCTGATGATCCAGCTCGCCCTGCTCGGGGAGCCGCTGCCTGAGCGCGACGGCGATGTGAACGCCATCTTCCGCAGCTTCCGCGGCCTGGTCGAGGAGCACTACCGCGAGCGCCTCGCCGTGAACACTTATGCAGCGCGCATGGGCTACTCGCCCCGCACGATCACCCGCGCGACCTCGATCGCGGCGGGCGTGAGCGCCAAGGAGTTCATCGACCGGCGCCTCTACCTCGAGGCCAGGCGTCTGATCGCCTACACCGACGACGCCGTGGGATCCATCGCGGTGTCTCTCGGCTTCGACGACGCCACGAACTTCACGAAGTTCTTCCGACAGCGCTCCGGCGCCACCCCGACGCAGTTCCGCAGCGAGCACACCCTCCGCTGGTCGTAATCCGACAACGCACTCATCGAAGATTCGTATCGCAGCTGCACTCGTCGTCTCCAACACGATATGCACGTTCGCGAGAGGTGGGCTCTCAGGTAGGCTCCAGACATGGCGCCGCCCTTGACGAACGATGCTGACGGGCGGCGTCAGCCGGATGCGGGGCTGGCGCCGCTGATCGTCTCCCTCTTCGCCCTGTACGCGAGACCCGAGGGCAACTGGTTGTCGATCTCGGCCGTCGTCGCGCTGATGGCCGATCTGGGCGTCGACGCCCAGGCCGTGCGATCGGCCATCTGGCGACTCAAGCGGCGAGGCATCCTGCTGAGCGAACGCCGCGCGCGCGCCGCGGGCTACTCGCTCGCCACGTCCACGCTGGAGATCATCTCCGAGGGCGACGTGCGCATCTTCGAGAGGGCGCGCGCGACCGTCGACGACGGATGGGTGCTGGCAGTGTTCTCGGTGCCGGAGTCCGAGCGCCAGCGCCGCCACGAGATCCGCGTCGAGCTGACCCGACTCGGATTCGGCACCGTCTCCCCCGGCGTCTGGATCGCGCCTGCGACTCTCGTCTCCGAGGCGGATCACTCGCTGACCCGACGCGGGCTGTCGTCATACGTGGACCTGTTCATCGGCAGCTATGCCAAATCCGGCAGCCTGCGCGGGAGTGTCGACACCTGGTGGGATCTCGACGAGCTGCGAGAGCTGTACGGGGACTTCCTCAGCGCCTACCGCCCGGCCAGGCGGCGCATGTCGGCGAGGGCGTTCACTCCCCGGGAGGCCTTCGAGATCTATGTGCCGCTCCTGACGGACTGGCGTCGCCTGCCATACCGCGATCCCGGCCTGCCGCTCTCCCTCCTGCCGCCGAACTGGAAGGGCGAGATCGCGTCGGAGCTCTTCGTCGAGATGAACACGACCCTGCGGCCGCTCGCGCGAAAGCATGCCACCGCCCTGATCCACGGCACAGCCAAGGCGCCGCCCCTCGAAGCGAGCACGTAGCCGATTCAGCAGGGCCGCCCGCGCTGCGCAGCTGGATCCCGCACAGAGCGATCCATCGCAGCGCGGCCACGAGCCGTCCGCACGGTGTTCGCCGGTAAGGACGCCGCCCCGACTGAGCGAGCGGGCCAGCAGCCTTTCGGGACTGCTGGCCCGCTCGTCACGCTGGGCGACAAGGCCGAGATCACGGCTCGATCGGGGTCTCCTTGAAGTCGAACGTCTCCCACAGCGCATCCATCTCGTCCGGTGTGAACCGGCCATCCCCGCCCTCGAGCGTGACAACGTCGAACCCGGTCGCCGTCAGGTCGGAGAAGGTCGCGTCGTGACGGACGATCTGGTCGAGCACCTGGACGCCCTGATATCCCCAGCCGTAGTACTTCTGGCCCACCAGTGCATATGCGAGTCCATTGCGAACAGCATCCATCTCCGGCTGGATCGTGTCGAACGCGACGACCGTGATCTCGCCCGCTTCGGCCTTTTCGACCAGTGTGGGCAAGTTGGACTGGTCGACCAGGAAGGGCCAAGGTCCGTCGAAGTAGAAGCCATTGATCGTGGGATCGCCGCGCAACGTCGACTCGACTGCGTCGACAGACTTGGCGACATCGTCGTTTCCGGGCACCGTCTGGACGATGGTGAAGTCCACACCTGCTTCCTCGAGCGCATCCGTGAAGCCCTCGTCGCGCTGCGTGAGGTTCTCCGTTCCGAGCACACCCGTGAGGATGGCGATGCGCTGCGGCGTGGTGTCGCCTTCGATGGCCTCCGCATACAGTTCGCCGGCCAGCTGGCCGCCCGCGTAGTTGTCCGACCCGACATACGTGAGCCGATCGCTATCGGGGCAGTCCGAGTCGAAGGTGATCACCGGCGTGCCGGCAGCGATCGCCTGGTTGATCGCCTCGCAGACGGCGGGGCCGAGGCTGGACACCATGAGGCCGTCGACGCCGCGCTGCACGTACGACTCGATCAGCTGGACCTGCTGTGCGGCATCGGGAGTGGTCGGCGCGGTGACCTCGACCTTGATGTTTCCGATCTCCTCGGCGCGGGCTTCCATGCCCGTCTGCGCGGCGGTCACACCAGCGTTGCCGAGTGCCTTGAAGATGGCGACGAAGGTGAGTTCCTCATCCGCAGGATCACCGCCCGAGGACGCCTGGCCACCGGCACAGCCGGTGAGCAAGAGGCCTGCGACGATGCCGGCAGCGAGGGCGACGCTGCGAATGCGCCGCGGACTTTTCCCGCTTCTGATCATGGTGATGCTCCTTTGAATCGCTGTGTTGGAGTTGACCGGCCAGGGAAAGCCGGACAGTGGTGGCGGCGTCATCGGCTGACCGAGCGCGTTCGGAGCTTGTCGATGATCACCGCGAGGATGATCACAGCGCCGATGACGACTTGCTGCCAGAAGCTGTCGACGCCCAGCAGCGCCATGCCGTTGCGCACGATCCCGAGCAGCGCGGCGCCCCAGATGACACCGACGACACTGCCGATGCCGCCGAAGAAGCTGGTGCCGCCGATGACGGCGGCCGCGATGATGTCGAGTTCATAGCCGAAGCCGATCGTCGCGTCCGCGACGCCCAGCCGGGCAGTGAGAAGGATCCCCGCGATGCCGGAGAACACGGCCGACAGGATGAAAGCGATGGCGATGATGCGGCGCACCTTCACGCCCGAGAGCCGGGCGGCCTCTTCGTTCCCGCCGATCGCGTACACCTGGCGACCGAACACGGTGCGCGTCATGACCCACCACATCACGAGGGCAAGGATCAGCATGATCCAGACCGGCAGCGGAACGCCGAGGAAGAACCCTTGGCCGAGGTACTTGATCGCCGGGTCGATATTGGAGATCGGGTATCCGCGAGTGAGGGCGACGTCCAGGCCGCGGACGACGTTCAGCATGCCGAGGGTCACCATGAACGACACCAGGCCCAGGCCGGCGATCAGGGACCCGTTGGTCAGTCCGACCAGGAAGCCGGCCGCGAGACCGCCGAGGATCGCCAGGGGTGCAGGCACGCCGATGCTGGACAGAAGTGCCGTGACGATGCCGGTCAGGCCGATGACGGAGCCCGAGGAGATATCGATCCCTCGCGTGAGGATGACCACGAACTGGCCGATCGCTGCGATCGCGATGAACGAGAAGCTGCGCGCCACGTAGGTGAGATTCTCCACGGTGAGGAACTGCGGGCTCGCGAACGCCAGAAAAGTCGAGACGACGACGACGGAGATCACCGCGCCCGAAGAGGGCAGCGAGAAGAACCATCGCACCGCGCCAGATGCGCGGCTTCCTTTCGACATCGCGGCTTGAGGGCCGCGCGTCGTCTGCGTGTCGAGCATCATGCTTCCTCCAGTTGGCTCGCGAGCGCGAAGATGCGCGCCGCACTCACTTCGTCCTGTTCGAGTACGCCCCGTATGCGTCCCGAGGCCATCACGGCGATGCGATCGCTCATGCCGATGAGCTCTTCCATGTCGCTCGAGATCAAGAGAATGGCCACACCCCGACGAGCGATCTCATCGATCGTCCGGTAGATCTCCTGCCTCGCGCCGACGTCGACACCGCGGGTCGGCTCGTCGAGGATGATCGCCCGGCGTTCGGTCATCATCCATTTCGCGAGCACGATCTTCTGCTGATTTCCGCCGCTGAGGGTTCCGACCTCTTGGCGGTGAGTCCGCGTGCGCACACGGTACGAAGTGATCGCTTCTGTCGCCTTTCGGGCGAGTTCCCTGAGCGAGACCACGCCGAACCGGCTCCACTGCGGGAGGTTGGGGAGTGAGATGTTCTTCTCGACATCGAAGCCGAGGACGAGGCCGTCTCGCTTGCGATCCTCGGGGATGAAGCCGAGCCCGGCGGCCATCGCCTCGCCGGGACTGCGGATGGTCTTGTCCGCACCGTCAATCCTGATCCGCCCCGCGGTCTTGGGGTCGCATCCGAAGATGAGGCGGGCCAGCTCCGTGCGCCCCGCCCCGACCAGCCCACCCAACCCCAGGATCTCGCCTCGGTGGACGACCAGAGCGGCGTCTTCGACGATGCCGCCTGAGTAGCCCTCGACCTCGAGCACCGGATCGCCCCGGTTGCTGCGCTTGTCGGGAAAGAGCGCGTTCAGCTCCCGTCCGATCATCGCGGCGACGACGGCCTCCTTCGTCGCCTCGGGGTCATCAGCGAAGAACTCGACGACCTTGCGCCCGTCTCGCATGACGACGATCCGGTCCGCAACGGCGAAGGCCTCGGGGATGCGATGCGTCGTGATCACGATCGCGTAGCCGGAGTCGCGAAGTCGCCGAATGAGGTCGAGCAGCTGATGAGTCTGTTCCTCTGTGAGTGAGCTCGTCGGCTCGTCCATCAGAAGTACGCGGACCTCGTCCTGCGCGAGCGCCTTTGCGATCTCGACGAGCTGCTGGTCGGCGATGGAGAGGCCGCGAACGATGGTGCGCGGATTCTTCGTGCAGCCCACTTGCGCGAGCGCGAGCTCGGCCTGATCGCGGCTGCTGGCACGGTCCACAACCCCGATGATGTTCCTCGGCTCGCGGCCGAGTGCGATGTTCTCGCTGATCGAGAGGTTCTCGACCAGGTTGAGTTCCTGGTGGACCATCGCAATACCGTGACCGCGGGCATCGCTCACGGACCGGATGTCAACGGGATGGCCGAGAACGCTGATCTCCGCGTGATCGGGGGAGTACACACCTGCGATCACCTTCATCAGCGAGGACTTGCCCGCCCCGTTCTCCCCGAGCAGGGCGACGACCTCCCCTGGCCGCAGATCAAGATCGACAGCCGACACGACGGGAATCCCGCCGAACGAGACGGTGATCTGACGAGCGTCTACGAGCGACGTGGGTGCGGGCTCAGGCATCGACGTCATAGCTCACACCCACTTGCCGGCGGATCTCATCCATGATCCGGAGCGTCTTGATCGTGAGGGAATGGGGGACGACGGGACTTTCGAGCTCGCCGGCGGCGACTCGGCGGGCAACCTCGAGAGCTTCGAAGCGCCACCCGAGTCCGCCGTCCACACCGCCGTCGAAGTGGGTGAAGTCCACCCCGGCCGCGGGATTGCCGTCGCCGAACGTGACGACGCGCAGATCCGTCGGGATCATGTAGTTGTAGCCGAGTTCGATGCGCCCCTTCGTTCCGTTCACGCTCGCCCTATTGGGCAGCTCCGACGAGAGGGTGGTCACGATGGATCCGTGACGGCCCTGGCTGTCGCGCATGACGGCCGAGGTGACAGCATCGACGCTCGTGCTCGTGAGCGTCCCGAGCGCGGCGATGTCCAGATCGTCGTCGAGGAAACTGGCGACGAGCGACACGGCATAGATGCCGAGGTCGAGCAGCGCCCCACCGCCGAGGGCTGGGTCGTACAGACGATGCTCGGGGTGGTCTGGGTCGAATCGAAGCCCATGCTCGGCGATAACCGAGACGACCTCCCCGATGGCGCCGCTGTCCACGACGCGCCGGAGCTCGACCATATGAGGGAGGAACCGCGACCAGATCGCCTCCATCACGAAGACGCCCTCGCTCTCGGCGAGATCCAGTAGGCGCTGCGCGTCGGTGGCGTTGAGTGCGAACGGCTTCTCCACCAGAACCGGCTTTCCGGCACGGACCGCCAGCTCGGCCGCTCGCATGTGCTCACTGTGCGGCACGGCGACGTAGACGAGATCGACGTTCGGGTCGTTGACCAGATCCTCGTAGGAGCCGTGGGCCGCGGGGAGTCCGTGGCGTTCAGCGAAATCCTGCGCGCGCTCCGACGTGCGCGAGCCCACTGCGACGACGGACACCTCATCTGTGAGCGCAAGATCCTGTACGAACATGCTCGCGATGAATCCGGTGCCCAGAACACCCCAACGGTTAGACGACATCTGTCGATCTCCTTTGATCTCTTGCGGCCCTGGCCGGCCAGGCCGATCGGAAGTCTGTTATCTGGAATTGTCGCGGGTGCAGCATGCGTCGTCTTGCAGGGGGACGACTGCGGATTGACAATTCGTGTCACCTCGGTGGCACGCTCGGTCCCGCATGAGGTGCGATCGTCCGCCATCTCGCCCCGCAGGCCGACCACCAGCGGAAGTCGGCTGCCTCGATGAGCGGGAAGTGCTAGCTACGAGGCCCGCGCCTGCGTGCAGCGCGACTGACGGCGGGGCGGTCTCGGATATCGATCCGCGGAGGGTCGGGAACACCGAGTTGCACGTGACGAAGCGCTGAATCGGCCCGAACGGAGTCGGGCCGATTCAGCAGGTCGAGTCCAGCTGCTCAGAGTGAGAGCGAGATGCGCTCTCCGAACGCGCGTGAGCAGCAGGTCATCATCGTGCGACCGTCGGCTTTCTCGGCGTGGGACAGGACCACGTCGCGGTGGTCGACCGTCCCCGCCACGACCCGCACTTCACAAGCCCCGCAGAGGCCCTCCTCGCAGTCGCTCTGGACGTCGATGTTGGCCTCACGCAGCACCTGGAGCACCGTGCGATCCCGCGGCACGAGGAGCGTCTGGTTCGAGTCCACGAGCTCGATCTCGAATTCGTGCTCGTTGTCGGGGTCGAGCAGTGTTCCGGCTGACGCGAAGTGCTCGGAGTGCAGCGAGCCTTGCGGCCACGCCGCCATCGCGTCCTCGAGCGCACTGAGCAGCCGCTGCGGGCCGCACGCGTAAACCTGCGTACCGGGATGGGTAGTCCCGAACAGCTCCTCGACGGGCATCCGCGTGCCTTCGTCCCCGATATACAGGTGCACTCGGCCGGGGTGCTCCTCCAGCAGTTCGCCGACGAAGGGCATCGTCTGCCGGCTTCGGCCGGCGTAGAGAATGCGGTAGTACTTTCCCAGCCGCCGCGCTTCGCGCGCGAGGGCCATGACGGGAGTGATGCCGATGCCGCCCGCGACGAAGATGTACGACCCCGCCGACGGGTCAAGCCGGAAGTGGTTCCGCGGGCCTCGGACGACGACCTGGTCACCGGCCTTCAGCTGAGAATGCACCCATCGGGAGCCGCCGCGACTCTTCTCCTCCATACGGACCGCGACCCTCAGCGACTCCCTGTCTTCGGGGTCGCCGCACAGCGAGTATTGGCGCGAGAGCTCGCCGCACTCCAGGTCGATATGTGCGCCGGGACTCCACGCGGGGAGCCGGGAGCCGGGAGCAGGAACGAGCGTCAGCGCGACGACGCCGGCTGCGACCTCGGCTCGATCGGCAACGGTGAGCCTGTGACTCAGGAGCCGGCTCGAAGGCACGCCGATCTGGAGCTCGAATCGTCGGTCGCGGATGCGCGGGTCGGTGCGTTCGGGGTTGGCCTCGGGGTCCCACTCGACCCAGAGGTGCTCCGGCCCGCGGAACGACGTGTTCGGGAGATAGGTGAACTCCTGCTCGGCGATCCTCAGATGCGGGAGACGCGTCGTGAGTTCCTCGAGGAAGATCTGCATCTCCATCCGTGCGAGGTTCTTCCCCATGCACTGATGGCTGCCGAACCCGAAGCTCAGATGATCCCCCGCGTTCGGGCGACGGATGTCGAGAGTGTCGGGGTGGTCGAAATGCCGGTCGTCGTGGTTGGCGGAGGCTTGGACGATCAGAAGCTTGGCGTCCGCAGGAATCGGGACGCCGCCGATCGTGGTCGCGACAGTCGCCTTCCGCCTCCACGCGACGATCGATCCGGAGTGCCGCAGGCATTCCTCGACCGCGTTGGGTATCAGGGAGGGATCGCGACAGATGTCGTCCCATGCCTCCCTGTTCTCCAGCAGAACCCGGATGGCGTTCGCCGACGCATTCGCCGTCGTCTCATGCGCCGCGACGATCCCCGCCATCATGATCGAATGGACGTACGAGTCGGTCACGACATCCGGCATGAGCGCGTTCTGCCGGATGCTGTAGCGCATCCAACCCGGACCCTCCGGGTCGACTCGGATCTTGTCGACGATCTCGCCCGACAGCTGCCAGAATCCGCCCACCGCTTCGGCGACGGCCACCTGCTGCTCAGGTGCTGGGCGACCCCACGTGTTCACGGTGTGTGCCACGGAGTAGCGGCGCAGCCGCGGCATGTCATCCTCGGGCACGCCCAGGAAGTGGAGAGCGACGGTGAGCGGAACCTCCCAGAGCATCTGGTCCACGAGGTCGGCGCGCCCGGAGTCGACGAACCTGTCGACATACTCGCGCGTGATCCGGCGCACCATGTCCTCGTGGTGCGCAAGCTCGGCGGGTATGAACGATTCCATGAGCGCGCGGCGACGCGGCATATGTGCCGGCTCGTCCTCGTTGACCAACGTCCGTGACATCGCGTATCCGTAGGATTCGAGCACTTCTTCGGCCTCACGGCTGGTCGCGGTGATCTTCTCCAGCGCGATCGATGGGGAGAATGTGACGTTGTCGCGGAAGACTTCCTTCACATCGTCGTAACGGGTGACGACCCAGTAGCCGATCTCCGGGCTGAAGAACACGGGCTCATCGTCGCGCGACCACCTCAGTGATCCGGCGGGGTCGTTGAGGTAATCCGGGGAGAACGGGTCGAAGGCGGCGGCCGCCCCGGTGACAGGGCAGAGGGACGGCGCGCCCCCGGGGCTACCCACGATGGGGCATCCGCTCACGGCGTCGACTCCATCGGTCGCCGCCCGCCGGACCACGCCCACGCGTACATTCCGTCGTCGGTCGCGCGCCCGGCCTCTCCCAGCTCCAACGGACGGAACGTGTCGACCATGACCGCGACCTCGTCGAAGTACTCCGCGCCGAGCGACGCCTCGATCGCTGACGGCTGGGGTCCGTGCGCATGTCCACCCGGGTGGAGCGAGATCGACCCGCGCGCGATCCCGGAGCCCTTTCTGGCCTCGTAGTCGCCGTCGACATAGAACATGACTTCGTCGGAATCGACGTTGGAGTGGTAGTACGGGACCGGAACCGCGAGCTCGTGGTAATCGACCTTGCGGGGAAGGAAGTTGCAGATCACGAAGTTGTTGCCCTCGAATACCTGGTGCACCGGGGGCGGCTGGTGCAGCTTGCCTGTGATGGGCATGTAGTCGGCGATGTTGAACGCGAACGGATAGAGGCAGCCGTCCCACCCGATCACATCGAACGGATGCGTGTCGTAAACCAGGATCGATCCCACGATGCCGAGCGGCCCGTGGCCGCGGTGCTTCACGTAGACGGGGACGTCGGCACCCTCCTCGACGATGAGCTCCGACGGACCACGCAGGTCGCGCTCGCAGTAGGGCGCATGTTCGAGGAGCTGACCGAACTTGGACAGATAGCGCCGGGGCGGCACGATATGGCTGTTGGCCTCGATCGCGTACAGCCGGCTCTTCTGTGCGGGTACCCATCGATGAGTCGTCGCGCGAGGAATGACGATGTAGTCTCCCGCCCCGTATTCGAGCGCGCCGAACACCGTCTCCACGACGCCCGATCCTGCTTCCACATAGACGCATTCGTCGCCGATCGCGTTGCGGTACAGCGGCGACGCGACATCGGCGACCACATAGGAGATGCGCACGTCGCCGTTGGCCAGCACCAGGCGCCGCCCGCGGACCGCGTCGACGGGACCCGACGCGTCCGTGAACAGGTCGTGCAACCGGAGATGGATCGGGCGGAGCGGATGGTTCGCGACGGTGCTGAGATCGCCGAGTTCCCAGGCCTGGCTGTCGACGATTCCCGACGGCACACCCGTGTGATACAGCAGCGAGGAGTCCGAGGAGAATCCCTCTTCACCCATGAGCTCCTCGTAGTACAGGGCCCCATCGTCCGAACGGAACTGGGTGTGTCGGTGGCGAGGGACCCGCCCCATTTCGCGATAGAACGCCATTGTCTGCTCTTTCCACTATGTGCAAGTGCACGTTCACTATGCGTAAATGATCCGCTACGATTGTGCACATGTCAACCCAGGCGCCTCCCTTCCTCCGTGGCCTCATCGACGATGCCGCGATCTTCCCGCCGGGCGAGCTGCCCCTGGCCGACGCCGTGATCGCCCACGCCGCCTATCGCGCCGATCCGTGGCTGACGTCGATCGTCGGCCCCCTCACCGTTCCGACCGCCGCCCTGCACGACGCCGCCCTTCACGCGAGCGCCCTCGACGACCCGATCGACGTCAGCGTGATCGCCTCCACCGGTGTCGGCGCGGCGCTGCTCGAGGTGATGAGGCACCCGCGGCTCACCCTCGCCGCAGTCGAGCTGCCCACCGGTGTGCGGGCGTGGCGTGAAGCGGTGACCGCGATCGTCGACGCGCGCGATGCGCTCGACCGTCGAGAACCTGCGGGCCCGGCGCCGTCTCTCTTCGTCGAGCCGGGCTGGCCTCTCCTGCACGAGGCGCCCACGGCGACACTGGGCGCCCTCACGGACGCCCGCGCAGCCCTGAAACTTCGCACGGGCGGACTGGTGGCCGAGGCGTTTCCCTCCGTGGACGACCTTGCCGCCGTGATCTGGCGCGCCAATGCGCAAGGCGTGGAATTCAAATGCACGGCGGGACTGCACAGCGCGATTCGCCACCGCGACGATCGAACGGGCTTCGAACATCACGGCTTCCTCAACATCCTCTGGGCGGCGGCGGTCGCCCGAGACGGCGGGGACGTATCGGACATCGCGGCGGCGCTCTCACGGAAGGATGCTGCCGCCGTGGCATCCGCGGTGCGCGAGCTCGACCCTGGGGACGTGTCCGGCGCTCGAGCGCTCTTCGTGTCTTACGGCTCGTGCAGCATCAGTGAGCCGCTCGACGATCTGCGCGCACTCGGACTTCTCGACGAGGAGGTGGCGGCGTGAGCGATCCGACCTGGGTCCCCGGCGCGAGCGGATCGGGATTCGGGAGCGACCACCTCCCGTTCGGGCGATGGGCTCTGCCCTCGGACGAGGTGCGCGTCGGTGTCAGGGTCGGCGACTTCGCCCTCGATGCGGCCATCGCACTGACGGGAACCCCGTGGGAGGAGCTCTTCACGGAGCCGACGCTGAACCGCTTCCTCGAGGCGGGCACGCGCACATGGAGCGACGTGCGGGCGACACTTCGCCGAATCATCGCCGACGCCGACGAAGCACTTCGGCTGGAACCGGAGCTGATGCCCGTCGACGATGTGACGATGCTCCTCCCCGTCGATGTTCCCGACTACGTCGACTTCTACGCATCGCTTCATCACGCCGCGAATGTCGGTCGGCTGTTCCGCCCTGACCAGGAGCCGCTACTGCCGAACTGGCGCCATCTGCCGGTGAGCTATCACGGTCGATCGGGCACCATCGTTCCCAGCGGCACCCCGATCGTGCGTCCTCGAGGCCAGCGCAGAGGTCCGGACGGACCGATATTCGGCCCGTCCGAGTCGCTCGACATCGAGGCTGAGCTGGGGTTCGTCGTCGGCGTTCCGAGCGAACTCGGCCAGCGTGTATCGGTGGATGAGTTCGATCAGCACGTCTTCGGCGTCGTCGGAGTCAACGACTGGTCGGCGCGCGACATCCAGGCGTGGGAGTACGTGCCCCTCGGTCCCCACCTCGGCAAGTCCTTCGCGACCACGATCTCGACGTGGATCACGCCGATGGAGGCTCTGCTGGCAGCACGCTGCGAACTGCCCGACCAGTCTCCGGATCCGCTTCCCCACCTTCGAGGCACCGACGACGGCGGCCTCGATGTCCGGGTGTCCGTCGAGATCGGCGGTCACGTCATCTCGCAGCCGCCCTACCGTGAGATGTACTGGTCTCCGGGCCAGATGCTCGCCCACATGACCTCCAACGGAGCCTCACTCCGAACAGGCGATCTGTATGCCTCCGGCACCATCTCGGGTCCCGACCGCGACCAGCGCGGCTCTCTCCTGGAGTTGAGCTGGAACGGAGCGCATCCCTGGCCATCGGCAGGCGCCGACCGGTCATTCCTCCTGGACGGCGACGAGGTCGTGCTGCGCTACCAGGCACAAGGCGAGTTCGGAGGCATCACACTCGGAGAGGTCCGCGGCACGATCGTTCCGGCCGTCTGACGGCGGATGAGCGGATTCAGGTCAGGGCGGCGGACTCGCTCGCGGCGGTGAGCACCGCCGCAGCAGCGGCTGCGACGTCGATCCCCTCGAGTGCGACGATGCCGATGCTCAGTTCGGGGACGGTTTCCTCCCGACGCACGATCCACGTCGCGACGCCGACGGCACCCGGCTGCAACTGGCCCCGCGTCACACTGAATCCGTCGAGCCTCGCAGCCCGAACCGCGGCTGCATCGTCGGGCCCGGCAGGGCGTCCCGCAAGGATCGCGACGCCCGCAGCACCACGGTCGAGGGGATGCCGGCTCCCGACGCGATATCCGACTCGGAGGATCGGCTTGGACGGTTCTGCCGTTGCGACGACGATGCAGTCCCGGCCTTGAGCGATCGAAAGGAACGAGGTCGCCCCCGATGCCTCCGCGAGAGACTGAAGGACGGGGCGCACCTGCTCCAGGAAGCCCGGCCAGAACGCCGCCGCCAGCAGCGTGATGGACCCGCCGAGTCGGAGCGCACCATCCGCACCCCGACGGATCAGGCCATGTGCTTCGAGCGTGTTGACGATGCGATACGCGCTCGCCCGAGGGACATCGAGCTCGGATGAGAGATCGGCGATCGATATGCCGTCCGGGCGGGAGGCGATCACGAACAGCGCGGTGATGCCCCGGTCAAGGGTCTGCAGTGTCGACATCCGCCCTCCGCGTCCGACTCTACCGGCCGCGTGAAGCGCGGTTCGATCGCCGCGATCATCCCGCACCGGCGTCGGCGAGCAGCGCGAGTGTCGGGAGCAGCGCCAGCAGCACCGGGCTGGCGCCAGGCGCGGCGGGAAAGACGTTCGTGGTGAACGCCACCGCCAGCCCCGTCCGCGGATCGGCGAATGCCACGCATCCACCCGCTCCCTCGTGTCCGAACGAGGAGGGGCCGGTCATGGGGAGCCTGGCGAACGGCAGCTGTGGCCCGAGCCCGAACGCGGTGTCGACTCCGAGCACCCGATCGGTGCCCCACGACTGCGGTGCGGTCATGTCTGCGAGGGCGCGATCGTCGAGCAGACGGAATCCGTCGACCTCCCCCATGGTCGAGGCCATGAGCCGCGCGAGAGCGTCGGCTGAGGTCACCACCCCCATCGAGGGCAGTCCCGCGGCGAGGAAGCCGGCCGAGTTGAACGTCTGAGGATCGGACGTGAGCGCCTCGAGAAGTCCGTCGCGCAGCCCGATTCCGCGGAACTGCGCGATTGTCTCAACCGGCTGGGCGAATCTGATCGGCTCGACTCCCTCCGGTCCCGCCCCCAGCTGAATGCCTTCCCCCACGGGCCCGAGCTCCCGCGCGAGCCACTCTCCGACCTCCAGCCCGTAGCGAGCCTCGAGGACAGCGCCCATCAGCGTCCCGAACGTCACGGCATGGTAGCCGTGATCACGTGTCGCGCGCGCGAAGGGCGCGGCTGCGAGGACGGCCGCGCGGTCGCCGCCATCGAGGATCTCGGTGAGGGCCATGTCGACGTCGAGTGCGGCGAGCGATGTGCGGTGCGCCAGTACATCGCTGATGCGGATGCCGCGCCCTCCAGCATCCGCGAACGATCGCCAGATCGAGCCCACGTCTTCATTGAGGTCGAGATCTCCTCGGGAAACGGCCCGGTGCACCGCAAGCGAAAGGATCAGCTTGGAGACCGAGAAGACCACGAGGCGCGTCGCCGTCGACATCCCGCCGACACCCAGCCGCACCACTTCCCGACCGTGCTGGTAGACGCAGAGCGCGCCGCCCGACTGGGGATGTGACGCGGAGAGCCGGGCGAACACGTCGGCGATCGGCCCGTACTCGGCTTCGACGAAGCCGTCGACGACAACGACCGTCATCGCGATCTCACCCGTAGATCGGCGCGAGTTCGCGGTCGAAGAACTCGATACCCGCGCGGATCTCAGCGATCGGATCCGGGGACATGTCGATCTCCGCGATTGCCCACCCGCGCCATTGCGCACCCTTCAGGATCCGTTGCCACTCATGCCAATCCACACGCCCCTGCCCGAGGACGCGGAAGTAGGTGAGCATCACCGCGTGGCGCTCCATGATGGGGCCTGTGAGCGACGCGCCATCGAGCGGTGCCACGCAGTCCTTCCAATGCATGATGGGCACACGATCCACATGGGCTCGCAGTGTCGCGACCGCATCGGATCCGTCGAGCGTGAGGTGGCCGGCGTCGACGCACAGACCGACGTTCTTCGGCGACGTCCCGGCCAGGATCACATCGATGTCCTGCGGGCGGTTGCAGACGGAGTAGGCGTCGGTATGCAGGGCCAGGCGGACACCCGCCCTCGCCACCGCGCGCCCGAGGTGCTCGATCTCGTCGGCGACGCGCGCGATGTCGGCGCGCGCCACCTCGCCGTTGGGGTCACCGCCGGTGAAGTAGGTCCTCGGCACCGAACCGAGGACGATCACGTCCGCCCCGAGCGTGGCCAAGGTGTCGGCGTGACGTCCGAGCGCCGCCTCGCCGTCCGCCCGACGGGCACGATCCTCGAGGGCGGCCACGATGTGGGGGCCGCCGAAATCGAAGCTCGAACTGACGACGAGTCCGCGCGTCGCGAGGGCATCGGCCAGCGCCTCCACCGTCCCGAAGGCAGCGACCGCGGTCTCCAGGCCGCCGGGAGGCGGAGCGAACTCGATACCCTCGACTCCCGCCTCGACGCACCCGTCCAGCATCCTCTCGAAGTACAGTCGCGGGTTCGCCTCGACGATCGCGACCCACTCCTCGTAGCTCTTCGAAGGTTCGATGCCCCAGTAGGCGAGATCGAAGAAGGTGATGAGGTCGGTGCCCAAGCGGATGCGGCGCGGCTGCTCGGAGGACATCAGATCCTCGCGAGCTGGGACGGAATGACGACCCAGGCGTCCGACTTCGCCGCGAGCTCGACGGCATCGACCACCTGCTGAACGCGCACAGCCTCGCTGAAGTCGGGGTGCGCATCGCCGCCGGATGCAACCGCGTCGAGGAATCGGCGCAGCTGGGTGGCCATGCCGTCGATATACCCCTGCCCGAGGCCGGGCACGCCGTACCAGATCTCGGGCTGCTCGCTCTGGCTGATCTCGACCGTACGAGGTCCGGCCAGAGATGGATCGTCGTCGATCATGTCGATGATGAGCTGATCCGGGTTGTTCCAGTCGAAAGCGACGGAACCGCGCGTCGCATCGATCTCGAACGTGAGGGAGTTCTTCTTGCCTGGCGAGAAGAACCCGGCGGAGAACGTTCCGATCGTGCCGTTCTCGAACTCTCCGAGCCACGTGGCCGCTTCGTCGAGTCCCCCGCCCTCGCCGGCGCCGTCTCCGTCGAGCCACCCCGCGTCCGCGCTCGACCGATCGCGCGCCACCTGCAGTCCGCAGACTCGGCGGATGGGCCCGCACAGGTACTCGGCGATGTCGATCAGGTGCGACCCGATGTCCCCGGTCGCACCGGATCCGCCCGTGGCCTTCGACCCGCGCCATCCGAAGTCCTCGATGAAGAAGAGCGCATCGTGGAGGTAGGTCCCGCGGAACTGCAGGGGAGCGCCGAGCACTCCCGACTCGAGCAGCTTCCTCGCGTGCGAGATCGCGGCGATGTGACGGTAGTTGAAGCCCACCTGGTTGGTCACGCCCGCAAGACGCGCGCTGTCGGCCATCTCGATCGCGCCGGGCACGTCGTTCGTGATCGGCTTCTCGCAGAACACGTGCTTCCCGTGCGCGATGGCCGCGAGCGCGATCTCCTTGTGCAGGCCCGGCGGCGTGACGATGTCGATGACATCGATGTCGTCGCGTGCGATAACCGAGCGCCAGTCGCTGGCCGATGACTCCCACCCGAGCTGTTCTGCGGCGTGCGCAGCGCTCTGGGGATCGACGTCGACGAGCACGGCCTTGCGCACACGGAAGCCCGCCGTCGACAGTAGCGGAGCGACGGCGTATCCGAGACTGTGGGCCCGGCCCATGAATCCGCCGCCCCCGATGAGCGCAACGCTGATCTCCTTCATCGTGACCCCTTCTCTGTGTCGATCCCACGATCCCTCGTCGGCGCCGTCGGCTCTTGCCGTATCTCGCCTACTTCTTGAGAACGGGCGACCGCCCTGCGCTCGGCCTCATCGATGACCCGACCCACCGCGGTCGGATCGTGCCCGAATCGGCCCAGAAAGATGCCGTCGGCATCGGCACCGAGGAGTTCGAGCAGCCCCGGTCCCGCGCTTCCCCCGTAGATGAGAGCGGATTCAGGGAACCGGGACTTGATACCGCCCAGGACCGCGCGGAGATAGGCGACCGAGGGTGGCGCCTCGGCACCGATGGCCCAGACGGGCTCATAGGCGATGGTCGATTCCGATCCCACCGACCCGATGGCGGCGAGCTGCCTCGCACAGTGATCGAGCGCATCCGCGACCCCGCGAGCTTCGGGCTCACCGATGCAGATGACTGGCCGCATGCCTTCGTCGCGGAGCATACGTACTTTCTCGGCCACCACGGCGTCGTCTTCCCCCGCACGGCGCCGCCGGTCCGCGTGCCCCACGATGACCTTTCGGGTCCCCAGTTGAATCAGGTCCTTGACACCCACTCCCCCGGTGAACGCCGGCCCTTCGATCCGGTCGACGTTCTGGGCCGCGAGTATGACGGGCGAGCCGCGCAGCGCCTCGGCGACCGGAGCAAGGTACGGGACCGCCGGCGCTAGCCAGACTTCGACCGTGCCGTTCGTCACCGCCTCCCGCTGCAGGGCGATCGTCGCGATGGCGCTCGCGTACTCGCGCGTGCGCTGGAGATCGAAGTACAGCTTGAGGTTGATCCCCACCTGCACCGGTGTCACCGACGCATCCAAGGTCTACCGGACCTCCCCGATCTGAGCGACCTTCTTCGCCGAGGGCGAGTCGGCATCGAACTCGTACTCGAGCCATTCGCTCACGAGGCGGCGCGCAAGCTCCACGCCGATGACACGCTGTCCCATCGTGAGCACCTGTGCATCGTTGCTGAGAACGCCCCGCTCGACCGAGTAGGAGTCGTGGGCGGTGACAGCCCGGATCTTCGCGACCTTGTTCGCCGCGATGGCGACCCCGAGTCCGGTCCCGCAGATCAGGAGTGCGCGATCTGCTCCGCCCGACGCCACGATCTCCGCAGCGGCCCTGGCCACCGATGGGTAAGCCTCAGCGACGTCCGTTCCTGAGGAGACTCCGACGTCGACGACCGACGCCACGCGCGGATCGCCCTCGAGGTCGCGCTTCAGTATCTCCTTGTAGTCGTACCCCGCGTCGTCGGATCCGACGACGATCCTCCACTGCTTCATGTGTGTGCCTCCCACCAATCGGCGATCGCGTCGGCGATCGCGGCGAAGGACACGGCGCCGGGATCGGGGCTGCCGAGGCTTCGCGACTCGTGCGTCCGTGCCCGCCCGAGTCCGGGCTTCATCATTGCGGTCGCGCGAGCAGCTTCGTCGGCCGCAGCCGCGGCGGCTCGAAGGGCCGCTGCTGCTCCTCTCGGCGCTTCCCTAGCGAAAGTCGCCACGTAGGGATCCAGTGCATCCACCATCGTCTTGTCCCCGGGGCGCGCGCCACCCTTCGAAGGGATCGTGGCGGCCGCGATCGCCACGATCTCGGCGAACTGCTCGCAGCTGTCAGCGCCACTCTCCCGCATGCCCCGGGCCAGCTGCGAGAGCCCGGTCGCCCAGAGGGCACCGGACGTGCCGCCTGCTTTGTCTCCCCAAGCGTCCGCGGCGGCGGCCAGAGTCTCCGCTGCACTGAGCCCGGCACGGGCCGCACCCCGCGCTGCACTCGCGGCGGCGAAGGTGCCGCGGCGCATCCCGATTCCGTGATCGCCGTCACCCGCGACCGCGTCGAGTCGACCCAGCAGCTCCTCGATCGACGCGACTCGCTCATCCACGACCATCGCGATCGCGGCGACTGCGGAGGCAGCAGGATCGACCTGTGCAGCGTCGGAGTTCGCCGCCGCCGCAGCCGTATCGTCAGGTGGCGATCCTGTCGCGCGTTCCCGTGAGTCACCGACCGCCCCGCGTCGGAAGGCGGGGGCGGCCGCAGGGGCGAGCCAGAGGTCGAGCAAGTCCGGTGCCAGCCAGCTCAGAGTCAGGCTCACCCCTGCCATGTCGAAGCTTGTGACGAACTCTCCCACCTCGACCGACGCAACCTCCACGCCTGCAGACTCCAGCTCCCGTTCGACTGCGGCCCACAGAACGAAGAGTTCCTCGCTCTTCGTCGCTCCGAGCCCGTTGAGCAGTGCCACGACAGGACGACCTTCGGCCTCCGCCGGTCGCTCCGTGAGAAGGGACGTCACGAGGAGCTCACCGAGTCCCTCCGCATCGAGAGCCGCGACCTCCCTGACTCCGGGCTCGCCGTGGATGCCCATGCCCACAGCCATCACACCCTCCGGGATCTCGAAGAGCGGCTGGTCGGCTCCCGGGAGCGTGCACCCTCCGAAGGCGACTCCCAGGGTGCGGGTCGATGCGTTCGCCCGGGCCGCGGCATCGGCGACGCCCGCCAGCGACATTCCGCTCCACGCTGCGGCGCCGGCGACCTTGATGACGACCAGGTCCCCCGCGACTCCGCGGCGCCGATCCGTGACCGTAGCGGGCCCGCTCGACACGTCGTCGGTCACCCGTACGGTCGCGGCCGCAATACCCGTCGAACTGATGCGGGCCTGCGCGTCATCGAAGTTCAGCACGTCGCCGGCGTAGTTGCCGTATACGAACAGCACGCCGCGCCCTTCGTCCGCCGACCGGGCGACCGCCTCGATCTGACGGGTCGAGGGTGACGCGAAGACGTTGCCCAAGGCAGCTCCGCTCGCCATCCCCGGACCCACGTATCCCGCGAACGCCGGGTAATGGCCGGACCCGCCGCCGACGACAACGGCGACCGCCGGGGCGGGAGGGACACGTGCGCTCACGAGGCCGCCGACGACAGACACGACGACGTCGGAGTGCGCGGAGGCGAAGCCCCTGGCCGCCTCGTCCGCGAACGCGGTGGGATCGTTTGTCAGTCGCCGCATGCGCCCATGCTCCAGTACGCGGCCACTCCCCTCTTGCGCGTGCCGGACCCGAAGTTGGATCCGCTCGCCAGTGCGTACTTCAGGCGGAGGTGCGTCTGACAAGGCGCAGAATCTCGCCCGCTTCATGAGGCTCATCCGCAACTCCGAGGCGGTCGAGCACGCGCTTGGTGATCCTGGCCGCCACAGCATCCGCGAGCAGGGCGACCGTGGTGAGTTCGAGCTGCGCCAAGGGCACATCGTCGGAGCCGATGACGGCAAGATCCTGGGGCGCGGCTCCGCCCGAGGCGCGGAGCGCCTCGAGGATCATCAGAGCGACATCGTCGTTGTGACAGCACGCCCCGGTCACCCCCGCATTCCGCAGGTGCGCGACCGCGGCCCGGCTGCTCTGGAGATCGTCATGGACGGTAGCGACCTCGGGCGCCGCGATGAGAGCGTCGGCGCACGCTTCGCGCACTCCCGCCAGTCGATCGAGCGCATACGCCCGAAGGGCCGGATCCGCCGGCATGACATAGCCGAGACTCCGATGCCCAGTGGAAATGAGATGCTCAGCCTGCAGCCTGCCGATGCGATGATGCTCGACGATTCCGTAGTCGCTGACGACTGCTGCAGGAGCGTGCCGCTCCAGCAGTTCCGTCTCGCTGGGCGGAAGTCCCCCGATCGTCACGACGAGCTTCGGAGTCAGATACGCCCAGAGATCGCGGACCGTGGGCGCGTCGAGGCGATCGGCCGCTCGATGCACGAGGAGAGTGAATCCTCGAGAGCCCAGCTCTCGGGTGAGGGAGTCGAGCGATCGGTCGAACACGAAGCCGAGCGTCAACGCGGGAACGATGCACAGAACGATGTTGCTGCTGCCGGTTTTGAGAGCCTTCGCCTGCGGGTTCGGCACATGCCCGAGTCGGCGGGCGGTCTCGATCACCAGTTCGCGAGTCTTCAGCGAGATCTGCTTGTTCGGTGTGTCGTTCAGGACGTAGCTCACCGTCGCGCGCGACACGCCCGACTCCCTCGCCACATCTGCGCTGGTGGCTCGTCGCCCCGTGTGATCGGTACCGCTCATCGGCGCCCCTTCGCGCAATCGTCCCGCACACCAGCCTACGGATTCGGTGACCGCAAACGTGTGCAGGGGTGCCTCGAACTTGGATCCGCCGGTCCGCAGAGAGGACTTGACAAAGCAGGTTACTCGAGTAATGTCGAAACCAGGTTACTCCAGTAACCCACTACGAGGAAGTAGGGATCGACATGACGCACAGCAACATTGCTCAGTTCGGTCGGGGAGCATGGGCCTTGTCCGCAGACGACGGCGAGAACGCCGCACGGGTCATCCTCGTCGAAGGATCCACGGTCTCGGTTCGCGCACAGGGCCGGGCCGTCGATGTCGCCGCGGACTCTCTCCTCGTCTCACGCACAGCCTCGCCGGCCGCCCTCAGCATTCCGGACACCGGGCGCGCATTCGTCCTCACCATTCCCCTCACGGCTGCCGAGCGATCCGGGCTCGGGGAGGAGCTCATCGTCGAGATCGCACGTGACAGGGTGTCGGGAATCCTGGCTCACGTGATCCGCGGAATCGCCGCCGATCATGGCGGCGGAGCAAGCGCACCCTCCCGCCGCGTCCGCGATCAGCTGGCGGACATGGTGCGGGCGATGTGCACCGATGAGTCGCGGAGCGGCACCTTCGACCTGTCCACGATCTTCGACGCGGCGACCGACTGCCTCTACCGTCGCCTGTGGGACGCCGACATCAACTCCGAAGCGCTCGCACGGGAGTTGAATGTATCGACCCGCACCCTTCATCGCGCGTTCCGGGCAGCAGACACCACGGTCGGCAGCTGGACACGAGAGCGTCGTCTCGAGAAATGCCGCGACGACCTCATTGATCCCGAGCTGTGGCAGCTCGCCGTCAGCGCCATCGGCGCACGATGGGGACTGCCCGATGCGGCTCACTTCAGCCGACTGTTCAAGGCGAGGTTCGGCGTCTCTCCGCGCCGATACCGTTCCGACGCGAAGCAAGCGTCGACGTTCCCCGCGGCTATCGCCGTGCTGGCCGAGGCCGCGTAACCAGCAGGCCGCGGATCGCGGGGCAGTCGCCGGCCTGTCGATCTTCGCCGGCGACGATGGCGAAGCAGTCCCGCGAGGCTCGGCGCGCATCCGCGATTCGACTCTGCACGCCCGTTCGGCGCTGTCCGGACGGGCGAGCGGCACGCAAGACGTCCGGACCCATCGGGTGCCCTCGTTGACGGCCCCGAATCCCACGTGCTACAAATATGGGCCAACAGGCTCTTTTTTGTTACATGTGTCGTCTCTATCGCGATGAAGCGGAGGCGTGTGAAATCCACGGCACGTGATGAGTGCGGCGGGCCCGAATCCCGCCGTCCTCATGCTTCACGCATCGGGGCCCCTGATGCGGGGGGCGAGCCGAACCTCCGCACGATCCGAAGTGCACAGGGCCACGTCTTGGTCAACCACCACATCCCGGCGCCCTAGGGGTGGAACAACACGAGAAAAGGAAGATCGCAATGAAGCTTTCTCCACCGCTTCGAGTAGCAGCCGCGGCTGCTGTCGGTGTCACCGTCATCGCCTTGGGGGGATGCTCGCTCGGCGGGAGCTCCTCGGGATCCGACGGAGACACGATCAAGATCGGCTACGTCACTCCCGAGACGGGCTCGCTTGCAGCGTTCAGCGAGTCCGACGATTTCGTCCTCGAGCAGATGACGGCGTACTTCGACGAGAACGGCATCACACTCGCCGACGGCTCGAAACACGACGTGGAAATCATCAAGAAGGACACCCAGTCGGACTCGAAGCGTGCGGCAGATGTCGCCAGCGAACTCATCCTCGAGGACGAGGTGGACATGATCCTCGTCTCCTCGACGCCTGAGACGAACAACCCGGTTTCGGACCAGTGCGAAGCCAACCAGGTCGTCTGCATCTCCACGGTCGCCCCCTGGGAGACCTGGTACTACGGACGGGGCGGTACCGACACCGAGAGCTTCAAGTACACCTTCCACTTCTTCTGGGGACTCGGCGACGTCCTGCCGGTGTACGAAGACATCTGGAAGAAGGGCGCTCCCGGCGAGACCAACCTCGGCGCACTGTTCCCCAACGACGGCGACGGCGCCGCCTGGGCCGGAGCCGTTCCTCCGTTCGCAGAAGCCGCCGGCTACACGGTGAACAACCCCGGCGCATTCCCCAACGGAACCACGGACTTCTCGTCGCAGATCGCATCCCTCAAGCAGAACGATGACAGCATCCTCGTCTCGATCATGGTCCCGCCCGACTTCATCACCTTCTGGAAGCAGGCGGTTCAGCAGGGATACCAGCCGAAGGTCGCCACTGTCGCAAAGGCCATCGAGTTCCCCTCGGTCGTCGAGGCACTGGGCAACCTCGGCAACAACCTCTCGACCGAGGTCTGGTGGTCGCCTTCCTACCCGTTCTCGAGCAGCCTGACGGGTGAGTCCAGTGCTGAGTTCGCGGAGAACTACGAGACTGCCTCAGGAAAGCAGTGGACGATGCCGCTCGGCTTCGCCGAGGCACTGTTCGAGGTCGCCAACGCCGCCTTCTCGCAGTCCGAGTCCACGAGTTCCGAAGACCTCGCTGCGACCATGTCCACGCTCGAGGTCGACACGATCGTGGGCACCCTCGACTGGGCGAACGGCCCGATGCCCGGTGTCGCCATCTCGCCGGTGACCGGAGGCCAGTGGCGTCTGACCGGTGACGCCGAGTACACCATCGAAATCGTCTCGAACGTGGGCCACCCGGAGATCCCCACGACGAGCGAGGTCGAGCCGATCGACTGGCCGAAGCAATAATGTCCACCGAGCTGCTCGCCGCCAAGGGAATCGATGTTCGGTTCGGGCGCCTTCAGGTTCTCGTCAATCTCGATCTGACCGTCTACCGCGGCGAGCTGCTCGGCATCATCGGCCCTAACGGAGCGGGAAAGTCCACGCTGCTGTCCGTCCTGGGGGGAACGACTTCCCCCCAGGGCGGCACGATCGTCCTCGACGGTGTGGACATCACATCGAAGAGATCGAGCTGGAGATCTCGGCAGGGCGTGGCGACCAGCTACCAGATTCCTCGCCCCTTCCTGGGGATGACCGTCTACGAGAACGCCCTCGTCGCCGCGCGTTTCGCAGGCAACCTGAAAGGCCGCGACGCGCAGCGGTCCGCAGCCGAGGCGGTCTCCCTCGCCAACCTCGAACAGCTCGCCAACGTGCAAGGGAGAGACCTGCGTCTTCTTGACCGCAAGAGGCTCGAAGTCGCTCGCGCCCTCGCCTCCAAACCTCGCCTCCTCCTTCTGGACGAGATCGCCGGCGGATTGACGGAGAGCGAGGTTCCGGAGCTGCTCGATCTCGTGCGCGGTGTCCTCGACGCCGGCGTCACGGTGGTGTGGATCGAGCACGTCGTGCATGCGCTCCTGTCCGTCGCGACGCGCATGGTGTGCCTGACCTACGGCAGCATCCTCGCCGAAGGCGACCCCCACGAGGTGATGGCCTCACCCGAGGTCCGGCAGGTGTACCTCGGCATCGAACCCGACGACGACATTCTCGGTCTGGACGGATCGGACGACAGATGACACTCGTGGTCAAAGACCTCTCGGCGGGCTACGGCCAGCTGACCGCGCTGCGGAACATCTCGCTCAGTGTGGAAACCGGCGAGATCCTCGCCATCATCGGTGCCAACGGCGCCGGCAAGTCGACACTCCTGAAGACCATCGCCGGTCAGCTCAAGGCACTCACCGGCTCGGTGACCCTCGATGGTGAGGACGTGACCGCTCTCTCTGCGAGTGCCCGCGCCCGCCGAGGGATCCTCATGGTTCCGGAGGGCCGGCGTCTCTTCCCCTCACTGACCGTGAAAGAGAACCTTCAGCTGGGCATGTCGACCGGACGGAAGGGTCACTGGAATCTCGACACCGTGTGCGAGCTGTTTCCGCTCGTCGCCCAGCGCTTGAACCGGGTTGCAGGGCAGATGTCCGGGGGCGAGCAGCAGGCGACGGCGATCGCCCGTGCTCTGGTGGGGAACCCCGAGGTGATCATGCTCGACGAGATAAGCCTGGGACTCGCTCCGGCGATCGTGGTGGAGTTCTATGACCGTCTCGCTGAGATCACCCAACGGGGAACAGCGGTCCTCCTCGTCGAACAGGACGTGAGACGCGCTCTCTCTGTCGCCGACCAGGTCCACTGCCTGCTCGAAGGACAGACCTCTCTCGCCGGGACCGACCTCGACTTCGCCGATATCTCGGCCGCATACTTCGGGACGGGGGAACGGTGAACCTTCTGGATGCTGTCGCCCAGGGCCTGATGCTGGGGGGGCTCTACGCCATCTTCGCCGCTGGGCTGTCGCTCATCTTCGGCGTGATGAAGATCGTAAGCCTGTCCTACGGCGCCTTCGCCGTCATGGCGGCGTTCCTGGCACTTCACTTCACAGAGGCGACCGGGTGGTCTCCCGTCCTCTCGCTGCTGGTCGTCGTGCCGCTCATGGGAGCCTTCGGATGGGCCTTGCAGCGCTTCGTCCTGCAGCGCACGCTCGGCGACTCGGCGCTTCCGTCGATCCTCGTCACTTTCGGAATAGCGATCATCATCGAGAATGTGCTGCTCGTCACCGAATCGGCGGACCAGAAGCGCATGACGCTCGGTTGGATCGACACCGCCGCCTTGGACCTCGGTGTCATCCGACTCGGGGTCTATCCCCTGGGGCTGTTCATACTGTCGCTGCTGATTCTGGGCGTTCTGTCGCTCGTGATGGCGAAGACACAGTTCGGTCGAGCGGTGCGCGCGATCAGCGAGGATGCACCCACAGTCGAGCTCCTGGGCATTCGGCCCAAGGCGATCTATGCGTGGGCCGGTGCGATCGCGCTGGCGCTGGCTGCCATCGGGGGCGTCGCCTCGGGGATCCAGACGTCTTTCAGCCCGACCTCCGGCGGCATCCTCCTCATCTTCGCGTTCGAAGCCGTCATCATCGGTGGAATCGGCAGCCTGTGGGGAACATTCCTGGGGGCTCTCGTCCTCGGTGTCGCACAGACCGTGGGCGCCAGCTACTTCCCTTCGCAGGGGATTCTGATCGGAAACATCGTGTTCCTCATCTTCCTGGCGTTCCTGCCCCAGGGACTGAGCGGAAAGGTGAAGCGCTCATGACCGCCACCAGAACCGAGACGGCCCCGGTGACCATCAGCCGGTGGACCCGCACATCGAGATTCGGGACTCCCGCAGCGGTGGTGCTCTTCGCGGGCCTGTTCGCCCTGCCGTTCCTGACGGCTCTGTCGAACGTACGCTCCGTGACCGACCTCCTCGTGCTGATCATCCTGGCATCGATGTGGAACCTGATGGCCGGCTACGGCGGGATGGAGTCAGTGGGCCAGCAGGCATACATCGGCCTCGGGGCCTACGGGCTCGTCGTCCTGGCGGACCAACTGGGAATCAACATCTTCCTCGCTGTGCCCCTCGCGGGGGCGATCGCCGGCGTGATCGCCTTTCTGATCTCGTTTCTCGCGTTCCGGCTCATCGGGGGGTATTTCGCCATCGGAACGTGGGTCATCGCGGAGGTCGTCAAGCTCATCATCACGCAGTTCCCTTCTCTGGGATTGGGCAGCGGCATGTCCCTCTACGCGATGTCGCCCTTCGACAGGGATCTGCGGATCGCGGTCAGCTACTGGATCGCGCTGGGAGTCACCGTGCTCGCGCTCGTCACGTGCGTCTTCCTCGTTCGCTCCGGCTTCGGCCTCGGGCTGACCGCTGTCCGCGACGACCCCACCGCAGCTGCGACATCGGGGGTGGATGTGAACCGGGCCAAGCGGCTCGTATTCGTCATCTCAGGCATCGGAACGGGGATGGCGGGCGCCATCATCGCCATCTCGACGCTCCGGGTCCAACCGGATTCGCTGTTCTCGGTCCAGTGGTCCGTACTCATGATCTTCATGGTCGTCATTGGAGGCGTGGGTTCCATCGAAGGCCCCGTCATCGGCGCGATCATCTTCTGGGGCCTCCGGGAAGTTCTCGCCGACTACGGCTCGCTCTACTTAATTCTCCTGGGAGCCGTGGCCATCGTGTTCGCGCTGTTCTTCCGAGGCGGAGTATGGGGGCTGATCCAGAGGCGCCGGCGATTCTCCATCTTCCCCGTCGGCTACTCGGCCTCCTTCCGCACCTCCGAATAGCACAGCGGACCTCCGTCGCGCGCTCGATCCGTTCGCGGTAGACTGTTCGCACAGCGTACGTGCGTTCGCAGAGCGAACACCTTGGAGGTGGCTGAGTGATCGACAAGACCGTAGGGTCCGTCGATGAGGCTGTGGCCGGCATCCATGACGGAGCCGTCGTCATGATCGGCGGGTTCGGCCGAGCCGGACAACCCGTCGAGCTCATCGATGCGCTCATCGCGCAGGGCGCGCGCGACCTCACGGTTGTGAACAACAACGCAGGCAACGGCGATGCCGGGCTCGCCGCGCTCCTCGCGA
The DNA here is from genome assembly GCF_025989145.1 of Microbacterium sp. SSM24. NCBI lineage: Bacteria > Bacillati > Actinomycetota > Actinomycetes > Micrococcales > Microbacteriaceae > Microbacterium > Microbacterium sp. SSM24. The sequence goes on from NZ_JAPDNQ010000001.1 coordinate 1,005,756, forward strand.
GGAAGCGTGTGCGCAAGATCGTCTGCTCCTTCCCACGCCAGCATGACTCGTGGGTGTTCGACGGGCTCTACCGCGCAGGCGAGATCGAACTGGAGCTCGTCCCGCAGGGGAACCTGGCCGAGCGCATCCGCGCAGCGGGTGCCGGCATCGGCGCCTTCTATTCGCCGACCGGCGTCGGCACGCAGCTCACCGAGGGCAAGGAGATCCGAGTGATCGACGGACGCTCGTTCGCCCTGGAGTACCCGATCCGTGCCGACGTCGCGCTCGTGAGCGCGTACCGCGGCGACCGGTGGGGAAATCTCGTCTACCGAGAGACAGCGCGCAACTTCGGGCCGATCATGGCGGCGGCCGCCACGACGACCATTGTTCAGGTCGACACGATCGTGCCCCTCGGGTCGCTCGACCCGGAGACGGTAGTCACGCCCGGCATCTACATCGACCGCGTCGTCGCGGTCGGTGAGCGCCCCTGGCTGCAGGACGGCGTGTTCATCGGCGGAGTGGATCTCGAAGGTCAGCCGCTCGACGCGGGCGCCGCCTCAGGGACCGAGGTCGACCAATGAACGCCGAGGCAGAGCGGGTCACCCGGATCTCTCGAGAACAGCTTGCCAGGCGCATCGCCCGCGACATCCCGGAGGGGTCATTCGTCAATCTCGGCATCGGCGCACCCACGCTCGTTGCCGACTACCTTCCCGACGATCAGGAGATCATCCTCCATACCGAGAACGGCATGCTCGGAATGGGCGCCCGACCCGCCCTGGGCGAGATCGATCCGGACCTCATCAATGCGGGCAAGCAGCCGGTCACCGCCCTCGCGGGCGCCGCCTTTTTCCACCACGCCGACTCCTTCGCAATGATGCGCGGCGGACATCTCGATGTGTGCGTGCTCGGCGCGTTCCAGGTGTCGCAGTCGGGTGACCTGGCGAACTGGTCCACCGGAGCACCCGGCGCCATCCCCGCGGTCGGCGGAGCGATGGACCTCGCCATCGGCGCGAAGCAGGTCTACGTGATGACGGATCTGCTCACCAAGACCGGAGAGCCCAAGCTCGTCGAGGCATGCACCTACCCGCTCACCGGTATGGGTTGCGTGACACGCGTGTACACCGACCACGCCGTCTTCGATGTCACGCCGGAGGGCTTCTCGGTGCGCGAGGCATTCGGCGAGAACTCGGTCGAGCTCCTCGCCCGGCTGACCGGCCTGAGGTTGACGGATGCCGCGCTCAGCGGCATCCGGGAAGGCGAATGACGATGACCACCTTTGTGTACGACGCCGTCCGCACGCCCTTCGGCCGTGCCGGCGGCGCCCTGGCCGCAGTGCGTCCAGACGACCTGGCGGCAGTGGTGATGAAGGCGACGGTCGAGCGGACCGGCCTGGATCCCGCGCGAGTCGATGATGTGATCTTCGGCGACGCGAACCAGGCCGGCGAGGACAACCGCAACGTCGCGCGCATGGGCGCGCTGCTCGCAGGGTTTCCGACCACGGTGACGGGCGTCACGGTCAATCGGCTTTGCGCCTCGTCGGTCGAGGCGGTCATCCAGGGCTCGCGCGCCATCGACTCGGGCGACGTCGACCTCGTGCTCGCCGGCGGCGTGGAGTCGATGAGCCGTGCACCCTACGTCGTCGAGAAGTCGCCGCGTCCGTGGCCGAGCGTCGGCAATCAGACACTGTGGAACACGGCCATCGGATGGCGCATGACCAACCCGAGGCTGCCGGAGGACTGGACCATCTCCAACGGTGAGGCCGCCGAGCTGATTGCCCGCGAGTGGGGCATCACGAGAGATGCGCAGGACGCCTTCGCCGTGCGCTCGCACCGACTCGCGGCAGCCGCCTGGGCAGAGGGTCTGTACGACGCCGAGACCGTGCAGGTGCCCGGCATCGTACTCGCCCGCGACGAAGGCATCCGCGACGACACCTCGATCGAGAAGCTCGCCGGGCTGAGGGCGCTCTTCGCCGATTCTGAGGGCACCGTCACCGCAGGCAACTCATCGCCGATCAACGATGGCGCCTCCGCGGTGCTCCTCGGCCGCGAGCATGCGCTGACGGCCGAACCGCTGGCCCGGATCACCGGCCGGGCGTCGCACGGCGTCGATCCGGACAGATTCCCGATCGCGCCGATCGAGGCGGCGAACAAGGCTCTGACGCGGGCCGGCCGCACCTGGGCAGACGTGGACTTCGTCGAGCTCAACGAGGCATTCGCGTCGCAGTCGCTGGCCTGTCTGGCGGGCTGGCCCGAGCTCGACCCCGACAAGCTCAACATCCATGGCGGTGCACTCGCGATCGGACATCCGCTCGGGGCCTCGGGCGGGCGCATCATCGGCCACGCGGCGCACGAACTCGCACGTCGCGGCCGCGGCATCGCGGTCGCCGCGATCTGCATCGGCGTCGGGCAGGGCCTCGCCGTTGTGCTCGAACGCTGAACGGCCGACGCGCGGGTGGATACGGTGAGTCGGTGACCGAGAACAGCGAGAATCCTGGCGCAGGAGCGGGGAGAGACACCGTTCAGTCCCTGGTTCGCGGGCTTGCCGTGATACGCGCGTTCGATGCGGAGCATCCCGAACTCACGCTGAGCGAGGTGGCGCGCCGCGCGGGGATCACGCGCGCCGCCGCCGGACGGTTCCTGCGCACCCTCGAGCAGGTGAGCTACGTCCGCGGCTCTGCCGAGCCCGCGGGTGGAAGGACCTTCGCCCTCACTCCGCGCGTGCTCGAGCTCGGGTTCAGCTTCCTCTCCGCGCTGTCGATCCCGGACGTCGTGCAGCCCCACCTGGAGTCGCTGTCACGCGAGGTCGACGAGAGCGTGTCGGCCGCGGTGCTCGACGGCGACAGCATCGTCTACGTCGCTCGCGTGCCGACTCGGCGAATCATGAGCGTGCGAATCACGATCGGAACACGGTTCCCCGCCTTCGCGACCTCGATGGGGCGCGTCCTCCTGTCGTCGATGACGGAGTCCGCGCAGATTGCGCTGCTCACAGCATCCGTTCGCCCTGCCCTGACTGAGCGCACGGTGACCGACGTCGATGAGCTGCGGGCCGAGCTCGAGCGGGTGAGGATCAAAGGCTGGGCCCTCGTCGACGGGGAGTTGGAGCTCGGCCTGCGTTCGGTTGCCGTGCCGCTGCACGATAGTCGCGGCGCTGTCGTGGCCGCCATCAATGTGTCCACGAGCGCCACCCGTGACTCCGTCGAGCATGTGGTCGGGCAGCACCTCCCCCTTCTGCAGCGCACCGCCGCCGCGATCGAGGCCGAGCTCCGTCTCGTGTGAGATCGGCGTGCAGAGCATGGTGGAATCGACGGCCGGCCAGACGTGCGGGGAAGGAATGAGACGTGATTTCGATCACACGACGCCGCAGCAGCGGGTCGTTTTCGCACAGGGCCAGGCCGCCGCACGCACGCGATCGACGATCGACGAGAGCGAGGGGAGCCGTGTGCTCCTCATCGCGTCTGCGTCCTCACGCGCCCTCGCGGACTCCGTTGCCGGACACAGCCGGGTGGTCGCGCGAATCGACCAGGTGGCGCAGCATGTTCCCTCGGTCACGGCGGCTGCTGCGGTGAGCGCGTCGATCTCGAACAGCGTGGACACGGTGGTCGCCGTCGGGGGCGGGTCCGCGATGGGACTGGCGAAGATCGTCGGGGTGCGAACGGGCGCGGCTATCATCGCGGTCCCGACGACCTACTCAGGTTCGGAGGCCACCGATACCTGGGGAATCACAGAGAACGGTCGCAAAGAGACCGGAGCCGACCCTCGAGCGTTGCCGCAGATCGTGATCTACGACAGCATTCTCCTCGCGAGCCTGTCACCGCGGCAGAGGGGGATGTCGGGCGTGAACGCGATCGCGCACGCGATCGACTCTCTGTGGGCGCCGCGCGCAGACCCGATCAATCGCGCGCACAGCGCGGAGGCGCTTCACCTGCTCCTCGCCGGGCTGCGCGCGACGGCATCCCTGTCGGACGACGCTGCCGTTCGCGAGTCCATGCTCTGCGGCGCATATCTTGCGGGGGTGGCATTCGCATCCGCCGGCGCTGGCCTGCACCACAAGATCTGTCATGTGCTGGGCGGCATGTTCGACCTTCCCCACGCGGAGACGCACGCGGTGATCCTGCCCTACGTGGTCGAGTACAACGCCCCCGCGGCACCCGAGGCCGCAGCCGTGATCTCCCAATCGCTCGGGGGCACCGGTGCCGCGATCGGCCTGTGGCGGTTGCGTGGAGAGCTGGGAGGGCCGCCCTCACTCCGCTCGCTCGGCCTCGGCGAGTCTCAGATCGCGCGCGCCGTCGAGGCTGCCGCGGAAGCCGCCCCTGCATCCAATCCTCGCCCGGTGACGGCAGACGACCTGCGGATCCTGCTCCGGCGTGCCTGGCGCGGCGACCCGGTCGTGTGACTGCGCTGCGCCGACGGGCCGCCGACGCTCCTCGTGTGGCTTCTCAGCGGGTCAGCCGCGGGGAGAGGTCGAGTCGATGCCCCCGAGAAAGGCGTCGATCTCGTGCGCTGTCGCGCGCGGCTGTTCCGCCGGGGGGAGATGCGCCGCTTCGCCGATCCGCGCGATCCGCCCGTTCGCGACGCCGCGGGAGACCTCGTCCGCAGCCGCAAAGGGGGTGACCAGATCGTGCTCACCCCACACGGCGAGCACGGGGGCGGTCACCGAGGGGAGGCGCTCGCGCACGTCGTAGTCGGCGAGCGCCTCGCAGCATCGTGCGTAGCTTTCATCGTCGGCCTGCCGAAGCGACTCCAGCAGTGCTCGGCGGACATCCGGGTCCACGCGCGATCCGCCGTGAGCGAACCAGCGTTCGGTCGATCCCTCGACCAACTCGGAGGTCGACGTCGCACGCACCAGGGCCGCTCGCTCGTGCCATGCCGGCGCGGTACCCAGCCGGGCCGCGGAGGCGATGACGACGAGCGCCGCGACGTCATCCGGATAGCGCAGCGCCAGCTCGAGACCCACCGCCCCGCCGAGTGAGACCCCCGCGTAGCGGAACGACTCGACACCGATGCCGCGGAGGGCGCCGTGCACGGCATCCGCGATCTCACCGACCGTGAACGGACCGTGCGCGGCCGGCGATCGACCGTGTCCCGGCAGATCCCACATCACCAGTCGATGACCTGCGAGCTCCGCAGCGGCACGATGCCAGAGCGCCTCGGCAGAGGTGCCCAGCGACGGCCCCAGCACCAGCCAGGGGGCGTGAGCGGGTCCGAGCGGCGCTGACAGCGCGACAACCGGTCGGGTCATGCCATCCTTCCGAGGGAGAGCACGGGTGCGACGCGAAGGCGACGCACCCGTGCGGGTGTCACTCCGGGTCGAGAACGAAGTCGTAGTCGACCTCGTACCCGTCACCGCCGGCGCGCGGCCGCGGCGCGAGGATGAGTTCCGGCTTGACCGCCCCGGCGATGTCGTCTTCGTTGTGCGGGTCGCCCGGGAAGTAGAGCTGGGTGGTGAGCAGCTCGTGACCCGGGTGCGACACCTTCAGGTGGAGATGCGCCGGCCTCCAGGCGTGCCAGCCTGCCGCGGCGATCAGCTGCCCGCAGGCGCCGTCCGTCGGAATCTGGTACGGCGCCGGCTCGATCGTGTGGATCTCGAAGCGACCCTCGTCGTTGGCGATGAACGTGCCGCGCAGGTTCCACTGCGGAACCCCCGGCGCGAACTGGGAGTAGAAGCCGAGATTGTCGGCGTGCCAGAGCTCGACCTTCGCGCCCGCCAGTGGTGCGCCGTCCACCGCGCGCACCTGACCCTGGAACAGCAGCGGTCGACCGGGCTCGTCGTCGCGCATCGGAATCGTGCCGTTCCACGGTTCCGTGGGGGCATCCGGCACATAGTAGGGGCCCTCGATCGTGCCCTTGCTGCCGGAGCGGTGATCGTTGGCGACCTCCTCGACGGAGTGCTCGACCCACACGTCCATGAACAACGGCCACTCGCCGTCCTCCCCCACCTTGATGAGCCACGCCTTCAGGGCGTTGTACTCCTCGTAGGTGACGCGCTCCTCGATCACGGTCTCGTTGATCGCCTTGATCACTCGCGAGGCCAGCAGATCGACGCGCGCCTGATCGGTAGCGCCGCCTCCGCCGAGGCGCTGACGGAACTGCTCGGTGGCGGTCCGTCCTGATTCGGCAGCGCGCGCCGCCACTTCATCGACATAACTGGTGTCGCTCATTCCAACTCCTTCGTTGTTCCTTGGGGTGGTGCCCCGGCCGGCTGATCCGGTGGGGAGATGCGGGACGGATGCTGCGCCAACGGCGTGACGCGGATGCGCATGTAGGGGAAGAGGGGCAGCGCGCTGAGCAGCTCCTGCAGTTCGTCATTGCCCGAGACGTCGAAGATCGAGATGTTGGAGTACTCGCCGACGACGCGCCACAGTTCACGCCACCGACCGTCGCGCTGCAGCTCCTGGGAGTAGGCGCGCTCCCGATCCTTGATCTCCTGCGCGGTTGCGGGATCGAGATCGACCGGCAGATGCACATCCATCCGCACGTGGTACAGCATGATCAGGCCACCCGCGCATCGAGTCGGTAGAACGCGAGCTTGTCCTCGTCGATCCCCGCACCGACGCCGGGCACCGACGGCGCTTCAACGCGTCCGCCCGAGATCCGCAGCGGTTCGGCGATGAGGTCGTCGGCCATGTCGAGGAAGTTCGACAGCTCCGCCGCTCTGCGCGATGAGTGCGAGAACGCGGCGCCGAATGCCACCGTCGCGGTGCTGCCGATCTGAGTGTCGATCTGATTGCCCATGATGACCTCGATGCCGAGGCCCTCGGCAAGCGCCAGGATCTGCTGCGACTGGGTGAATCCGGTGCGCGCGGTCTTGATACTGAGCGCACTCGCCCCGCCGGTCATGAGCTCGCGCGCGGCATCTCCGAGCGTCGGCACGCTCTCGTCCGCCACGATCGGGATGCGGGAGTGCGTGACCAGACGCCGGCGTCCGAGCACCTCGGCGGCGTCGCAGGGCTCTTCGAAGAAGGTGATCCCGAGGTCGGCCGTGGCGTCGAGCACTTCCATCGCCTCCACTGCGGTCCAGCCGCGATTCGCGTCCAGGTACAGTTCGACGTCCGGGCCCAGCGCTTCTCTGAGGGCTCGGCACGCGTCGATGTCCAGCCGCAGCGGCCGGCGTCCCACCTTCACCTTGAAGACCTCGATGCCGTAGCGATCCCTGTGCTCGATGGCCTCGGCGACCATCTCCGGTCCGCTCGCGAATCCCACCATGTGCGACACCCGCAGCGAATCGGAGTGGCCGCCGAGCAGGCGGTGAACCGGCTGGCCCAGCGACGTGCCGATCAGATCCCACAGCGCGATGTCCACCCCGCCCTTGGCTGCGACGTTGCCCACCGTCCTGTGCAGCCGGGCATGGATCTGCCCGCGATCGAGCGGGTTCGAGCCGATCAGCGCGGGCGCGAAGACCGTCTCGATGACGGCCGCGACGGATGCCTGCGTCTCCCCGTAGGTGTAGGGACGCGGTGGGATGTCGGCGACACCGACGATGCCCTCAGCGGTGCCGATACGAAGAAGCACATGCTCCAGCTCGAGCACTTCTCCGCTGGCGAAGCGCAAGGGCTTCCGCATGGGGATCCGGTAGGGCACAGCCTCGACTCGGTCGATGATCATCGGATGCCCTTCTGCGACGCGAGAATGACTTTCTGAAGGAACGGGATGTAGCGCTGGAGCACGGGTGACTCGTCGCCCGTGCGCCAGGCGATCGCGAGCTGGACGGAGGGAGCATCGACGATCTCGCGGAACGACGTGTGCCCGAGGCTGAGCGCTGTGGCGGATTCCGGCACGATCGCGCTTCCGACGCCGGCGGCGACGAGCGAGAGCAGCGTCGAGGTCTCGGAGACCCTCTGGTCCACCTTGAGCGCGATCCCGCGGCGCAGGCACTCGGCGGCGACGGTCTGCGAAACGGACGATTCTTCCGGATAGCCGACGAGCGGGTGAGACGCCAACTCCGTCAGCGACAGCCTCTCCCGCCTGCTCATCGCCGACCGCGACGGGATGGCGGCGATCAGTCGTTCTTCGAGGATGGGCGACCAATCCACCCCCGCCGAGTCCACCGGCGGTCGGAGCACCGCGACGTCGAGGCGGTGATCCACGAGCCGCTGCGTCAACTCGGGTGTGAGCAGTTCACCGACCACCTCCAGAGCCAGTCCGTCGAAGGCGGATGCCGACTCCCGGAACACACGGGGCATGAGCCCGTAGGTCGCGGACCCGGTGAAGCCGATGCGCAGTGTGCCCTGAAGCCCCTGCCCCATCCGGCGTACGTCGGTTTCCAGCCGTTGAAGATCCTCGAGGAGTCGCCGGCCGCGGACGAGCAGGACCTCACCTGCTGCCGTCATGTCCACGCTCCTCGTTGTGCGATTGAGGAGTTTCGTCCCCAGCGAGTTCTCGAGCCGCCGAATCTGCTGCGAGAGGGGAGGCTGAGCCATCATCAAGCGCTCGGCCGCCCGTCCGAAGTGGCGTTCCTCAGCCACGGCGATGAAGTACCTCAGCGCCCTGGTGTCGAGGAGGGGAACAGCGACTCGTCCCGACGACTGCAACGGTAGGCCGTCACCCTCGGGAGCAGAAATACCGAATGAGTCACGTTTCATATTCAGAGAGTATCGATCCAGGACAGCAGCCGCTCCGGCGAGAAGACCTCCGCCCCGGCACCAGCGGGCGCCGGGCGGAGGCATCCACTGGGGGCGTCAGCGGACTCGCGCCTCGCCGGTCAGCCGGATGTCGTCGGACGATGAGCCGACGTACACCGGGAGCCGCCCGGACGGAGTGCGCCAGCGATCGCGGTCCACGTCCCAGTACGACAAGGATTCCGGCGAGAGCGTCACCGTCACGCGTCGGCGTTCTCCGGGTCGCAGTTCGACCTGTGTCCAGCCTGCGAGCGCCTTCCCCGCCGTCTCGACCTGACGCGTGGGGAGATGGCCGACGTAGACCTGCACGGTCTCGATTCCGGCAACCTTCCCGGCGTTGCGAACGGTCACCTCGACCTCCAGCTTCTTCCCCTTGCCATTCGATCCCTTCGAGGCCTTCACCTGCAGGTTCGCGTACTCGTAGGTGGTGTACGAAAGTCCGTGACCGAACGCGTACTGCGGCTCGATCCCGAATTCCTCGTACCCGCGATAACCGACGAAGATCCCTTCGGTGAACTCCTGATTCACGCCGTCTCCGGGATACTGCTCCGGCGAGCTGACCGGAGTGCTGCCTTCGTCGACCGGGATGGTGATCGGCAGGCGGCCGGACGGATTCACGTCACCGAACAGGATCCGCGCGATGGCGTTGCCCTGCTCCTGCCCGCCGTACCAGGCCTGCAGGATCGCCGGCACTCCGCTCTCCCACTCGGATGTCTGGATCGCCGCGCCCGAGGTGAGGACGACGATCGTGCGGGGGTTGGCCGCCGCGACCTGCCGGATGAGCTCCTCCTGACCGTTCGGCAGATCAAGATCGGGCCGGTCCCCTCCCTCGCTGGAGTAGTCGCGGACGACCACGATGGCCGCCTGCGAGTCGCGGGCGAGCGCCGCCGCCGCGACAGCCTGCGGCGCCACGACGCCTTCGGGCGGAGTCCAGCCGAGTTGGAACGTGGGTCCCGCGTCGGGCACCCCCGACTCGACGGGGTAGGCGAACTCCACTCGCAGGTCGTACTCGGTGCCGCCGGTCAGGTCCACCCTCGCGGTCGTGACCTGGGTCGTCGGGGTGCCGACCGTGGTCGCGACCGGCTCGTCGTCGAGGAACACGGTCGAGGACCCGTTGGTCGCGATGGACAGCTCGTACATGCCGTCGACCGGGGGCGTGAGCGTGCCCGTCCACCGCACCGAGGAATTGCCGTTGATCGACGCCGGTGGCGGGGACAGGTGCGGGGAGTTCGCGTTGAGCCCGCCGAACAGGAAGAAGCCGCCGTACAGGCCGGCATAAGGCTCGATGCGATCGAGAGCCGGTGTGCCGGAGAGCTCCGTGTTGAGGAAGTACTCCACCCGGAGGCCGTCACCCGTTCCGCTGGGCGGCGTCAGGTAGTCCGACGCAATCGGGTCCGGTCCCGGAAGCAGGGCGGCGGATGTGACCGGATCGGTGCCCGGAAGATGGTTCACTGCGACGCCGTCCGCTACGCGCGACTGGATTCCCTCGAGCGGACTCACGGTGTATGTCGGCTTGACGGCTGAGCTTCCGCCTCCTTGAACGACGACGTCGGCATCTGCACCGATGACGGCGATCGACCGCACCCGATCGTCGAGCGGGAGCGCGCTTTCGTTCTTCAGCAGAACCATCCCGCGTTCGGCGATGGCGCGCGCCTCGGCGCCATGCTCCGCCTCGGGCAGTGGTTCGATCACCGGCGGCAGATCGAACAGGCCCAGTGCGTACATCGGCCGCAGGATTCGCAGCACCGCATCATTGATGCGGGACATCGGCACCTCGCCCGCGTTGACCGCGGCAATGAGCGGTCCGCAGAAGAAGCAGTTGCCGGGCTGTTCGTTCGGACTGAAGTTCCCCGGCATCTCCTGGTCCATCCCGCCGAGAATGGCGGGCACAGTGCTGTGAGTTGCGCCGTAGTCGCTCATCACCCAGCCTTGGAACTTCAGCTGCTGCTTCAGGATCATGTTGAGCAGTTCGTCGTTCTCGCAGGCGTACGTTCCGCCGACCTTGTTGAACGAGCACATCGCCGATCCCGGTCGACCATCTCGGACTCCGATCGCGAACGGCCTCATATAGATCTCCTGCAGCGTGCGCTCGTCGATGACGGCGTTGCCGCCGAACAGCCGGTTGGTCTCCTGCGTGTAGACGTTGTAGTGCTTGATGTCGCCGATGACCGGATTGGACTGGATTCCCCGCAGTTGCGCGGCGCCGGTGGTTCCACTCAGCAGCGGGTCCTCGCCGAACGCCTCGAACGCTCGGCCGGCCTGCGCCACCCGCGCGATGTCGACGGCCGGTGACAGCAGCACGTTGTGACCCGTGCTGAAGGCCTCTTCGGCCGCGAGATCGCCGTACTGTTCGGCGAGCGCGGGCGCCCACGTGGCTGCCAGCGAGATGGGGGACGGCAGCTGTGTCGCGCGCTGTCCGTTCACATCCGGGTTGCCGATGCGGGTTCCTGCCGGGCCGTCCGCCATCGTGAGCGCCGGGATGCCCAGGCGTTCGATCGGTGCGTTGTAGAAGCCGAAGAAGTTGTTCAGCTCGCCGTGCAGCATGTCGACCTTCTCCTCGAGGGTCATCCGCTGCAGCATTGCCCGCGCTCGACGAGTCGCCTGCCGGTCCTCGTCCCAGCGGTCTCCCGGGGGCAGGGCCTGAGTGCGGCCGTCGATGAGCTCCTGAGAGGTGCTGGTTTCGTCGGGGGCCGTGTCGTCAGCGGCGATCGAGGCCGTCGGCAGACCCAGAACAGCGGCGGTGCACAGAGCCAGCGCGACGGTCGATCCGCGAGTGGAGGCGCGCAATCTCGATCGCCTTCTGAGCGGGGGCGCCGCCGTGTGTGCGCGTGCGGAATCGTATGAGAGCCTCATCGTCTCGTCCTTCCTTCTGCATGCACACCTGGGGGTGGTGCGCATTACATATGAGGAATAGGCGAGTATTCGATTCGTTGAGGCTCGTCGGGTTCTCGACTCGTGCGCGAGTGTACGCCGATCGGGCGAGACCGCAATCCCCCTGGACGACGCGACGAGGCACCGCGTGCTTCCGATGGGGCATCGGGCTGTCACGGAACTGCGGTCCGCCCACCGGCCCTACGTCCCGGCGCGCTTGTAGCGTGGGACCCATGACAGCTCGGGAGTATGACGTCGTCGTGATCGGAGCCGGCCCGGTCGGCGAGAACGTTGCGGACCGCGCAAAGCACGGCGGTCTGTCGGTCGTCATCGTCGAGAGTGAGCTGGTCGGCGGCGAGTGCTCCTACTGGGCGTGCATGCCGTCGAAGACCCTGCTGCGCAGCGGCGCCGCTCTGCGCGCCGCCCGCGATGTCGACGGCGCCCGTCAGTCGGTCATCGGATCCGTCGATGTGGCGGCCGCCCTTCGCCGGCGCGACGCGATCGTGCACGATTGGGACGACACGTCGCAGGTGGACTGGCTCGAGAAGTCCGGGATCGACCTCGTGCGAGGACACGGTCGCCTCACGGGAGAGCGGGAGGTCTGCGTCCACGGCGGCGACGGCACGGAGTCGATCACCCTCACGGCACGGCATGCAGTCGTCGTGTCGACGGGGTCGGCGGCGTTGCTTCCCGACATCGAAGGCCTGAGGGATGCCGCGCCCTGGACGAGCCGCGATGCCACGGCGGTGCGGGCGGTGCCGTCCTCCCTCGTGATCCTCGGCGGCGGCGTGGTGGGCTGCGAGATGGCGACGCTCTTCTCGTCGTTCGGATGCGCAGTCACCGTGATCGCACGCTCGGGCCTACTCGGCTCGATGGAGCCTTTCGCGGGCGAGGCTGTCGCCCGGGCACTGCGTCAGGTCGGAGTCGACGTACGTACAGGCGTCGATGTCGTGGCGGCATCGCGCGAGCCAGGGGGCGACGTCGAACTCACGATGTCCGACGGATCCCGGCGGCGCGCGGCCGAGGTCCTCGTGGCGACCGGGCGCGTTCCGCGGACAGCTGACCTGGGGCTCGAGAGCATCGGGATTGCTCCCGGATCATGGCTGGGTGTCGACGACACACTCCGCGTACGGGGTGTCGACTGGCTGTACGCCGTCGGAGACGTCAACCACCGCGCGCTCCAGACACACCAGGGCAAGTATCAGGCCCGCGCTGCGGGTGACGCGATCGTGGCGCGCGCCCGCGGAGCGGAAGTCGATGATGCACGATGGGGCAGGCACGTCGCCACCGCCGATCACGCCGCCGTGCCGCAGGTGACCTTCACCGATCCCGAAGTCGCCTCGGTCGGCCACACCGAGTCTTCGGCGCGCGCAGCCGGACTCGACATCCGCGTCCTCGACTACGACCTGTCGTGGGTGTCGGGCGCGAGCACTCACGCCGACCACTATCAGGGACGGGCTCGCGCGATCGTCGACACGGGCAGACGAGTTCTCGTCGGCGCGACCTTCGTCGGGCCCGATATCGCAGAGTTGCTGCACTCGGCGACGATCGCGATCGTCGGCGAGGTGCCGATAGATCGGCTGTGGCATGCCGTTCCCGCGTATCCGACCGTCAGCGAGGTGTGGCTGCGCTGGCTCGAAGAGCTCGGGCGCGAGCGCTGAACAGCGGTGGGTCGCCGTCTCCGGCACCCGCGGCCGTCGTGAAGCCTTCCTAGATGGCCGCGACACCGACGGTGAGACCGCCGCACACGTAGAGGGTCTGCCCCGTCACGAACCCCGAACGCCCGTCGAGGAAGTAGCCCGCGGCGTGCGCCACATCTTCGGGCGTCCCCAGCCGCCCCACCGGCACCGACTCGACGATCGCTCGCGTGCGCGGGGAGTCGGACGGGTTCGCCTTCATGAAAAGCTCGGTTGCGATCGGGCCGGGGCCGATCGCGTTGACGGTGATTCCGCGCGCACCCAATTCCAGAGCCCACACTCGCGTGACGCCGATCAGTCCGGCCTTCGCGGCGGCATAGGCGGTGCGCAGTTCCTTCCCGAGAACTGCGCGGGAGGACATGTTCACGATCCGCCCGAACCCCGCCGCGGCCATCCCCGGCACGAGCGCCTGGGTGCATTGGATCGCTGCTCGGAGGTTGAGCGCGAACGAGCTGTCCAGGTCTTCCAAGCTCTGGCTCTCGAGGGATGCCGGGAACACAGCCCCGACGTTGTTCACCAAGCGAGTGACCGGACCGTCCTCCAGCGTCTCCTTCAGCGCGGCCGCTGTGCTGTCGCTATCCGACAGATCCGCGATCACCGACCTGCCTGCGACGGAGGCGACGCGGTCGATGACCGTGACATCCCACCCCTGCGCGAGGCCGTGCCGAGCGATCGCGAGGCCGATGCCCGCGGCTCCACCCGTGACCAGCAGTCGCTCCACCATGTCAACACGCCCTCCTCGCGAACCGCCCTGTCCTGGCGGAAACGCTAGCCCGTTGTCCCAACCGAACCAGTGCACTCGTCGCTCGTCAAATACCAGTGGTCGCGGCTTTGATACGCGGGGGATAATAATGTCGACCGAATCGGGGAGGATCCGACGTGGAATTGCGAGACATCGAGGCATTCGTCGCGGTCGCCGAGGAACTCCATTTCGGTCGTGCTGCGGCCCGCCTGCACATCTCGCAGCCGCCCTTGAGCAATCGCATCCGACAGCTTGAGGCCGACCTGAAGGTCTCGCTCTTCACTCGCAGCACTCGCAGCGTCACCCTCACGGATGCCGGGCAGCGACTTCTCGGCCCCGCCCGGCAGGTCCTGACCCAGCTCTCCCTCACTCGCGCCGTCGCAGAGGCGATCGTCGCCGGCGAGACCGGCCGGGTCCGCGTCGGATTCGCCGGCGCCTCGACACAGCGATCCCTCCCGATCCTGAGCCGTGCGATTCGAGAGCTCCACCCGGGGATCGAGCTGCAACTGCAGTCGCAGGCGTACGTCTTCACAGCGATGGAGATGCTCCGAGACGGGTCACTGGATCTCGCCTTCGCCCGGTTGCCCTCCCCCGACCCCGACCTCGATTTCCGGGTGATCGAGGTGGAGGAGATCGTCTGCGCATTGCCGACGGGCCACCGCCTGGCACGGCGGGAGAGCGTGCGTCTGACGGACCTGCGCAACGAGGGCTTCATCAGCCTTCCCGACGACCAGGGCTCGATCCTCCAGGCCACGATGTCCGCGCTCTGCGTGACAGCCGGCTTCACTCCGCGGGTGACGCAGTACGCGCCTGACTCCGCGACGGCACTCGCACTCGTCGCCGCGGGGGTCGGCGTCACGATCACGCTGAGCACGGTGCAGCCCGTCCAGCCGATGGAGGTCGTGTACCTTCCGCTGGAGGACATCAGTCCCAGCCACATGTTCGCCACTCTCGCGTGGCGACGCGCGGATCCGTCCCCGGCGCTTCGCACCGTGCTCAAGGCTTCGGAGGGCTCACTGCCGACGCCTGACCTTTCCCGCTTCGCTAATAATCCCTTCCTTATCGGTATTGGACAGGAATAGATGAAGGTCCTTATTCTCGGGGGGAAGCAGCGGAGATCTCCGACTCGAGGACGAGGCGCCTGACGACGCATGGACTTTCGGGCTCACGGTCAGCTGCACGCGCGAGCACATCAACGGATGCGATCGGATCGCACCGAAAGGACACACCATGGCCACTCTGCGTCTCCATCACGTGAACGTCACCTCTGACGACATGAGTATCCTCACGAAGTTCTATGGGGAGGCTCTAGGCCTCACGCTTCTCCCGTCGCCGCCGATGATCGCCACCTCCGCGAGCGGTACCGACGACGGAGACGCAGCGTGGGACGACAGCGCCAAATTCTTCGAGGCCGGCGATCCGACGGAGCTCCAGATCCACGCCACCAAGCGCCAGCCGTACCTCGCCGCCCAGGAGGGGCATTCGGTCAACCCTCTCATCCAGGGCCACTTCGCGTTCCGCACCGACAACATCGAAGAGATCAAGCAGCAACTGACCGACAACGGCATCCCCTTCGACGACTGGGGGATCTGGTCGGTCGAGGGCTGGCACCAGATCTTCCTCACCGATCCTGCAGGCAACATGATCGAGATCCATCAGGTCATGCCTTCCGCCGGCGACACCGAGCCCGGGTGACGCCGGTCGCGCACGATCCGCCATGCCCTCCGACCAGTTCCCCTCCTACCGCGAACTCGGCGACCGCTCGGGCGCCCTCCGCGGCACGGCGTGGGGACTGTTCGGCGAGGGTGACCAGGTCGGCACGCTCAATTTCCTGACATCCGAGCGGGTTCGCGCCGCGCTCGGCTCGGTGCGCAAGGGGCTGCTCCTCAACCTGAACCTTCCGCTCGACGCGTTCGACCCGCCGCTCATCGCCCACCGGGGGGCGATCGAGCACCACGTGTTCGGGTTGAACGAGTTCCACCGGGACGAACGGATCGACAACCTGTTCACGCAAGCCTCGACGCAGATCGACGGGCTGCGGCATTTCGCCCACCCCGATCACGGGTTCTACAACGGCGTCCCGGGTGATCGCCTGATCGCCGGAACCGGGGACCTGGGAATCCAGGCGGTGGCGCAACGGGGAATAGTCGGCCGCGGAGTCCTCGCCGATGTCGCGCGCTACCGTGATGCCGCGGGTCGGCCGATCGAGCAGGATTCCCCCGAGCCCATACCCGTCTCCGACCTCACGGCAACCCTGCGCGAGCAGGGCACGACGCTGCTCCACGGAGACATCCTGCTCATCCGCACGGGGTGGCTCGAACACATCCGTCGCGCCGGGGCGACCCGCGCTGATCCCCTGGCGAGTCCGGGGCTCGCGGCACAGGAGGAGACGGCAGCCTGGCTGTGGGACAACCAGATCGCCTTGGTCGCCGCGGACAACATCGCGCTCGAGCCGTGGCCCGCCACGGAGTCGGCTCTGACGACCATCGCGGAGCAGACCGGCCGTCTCGCCCGGTCCTCGCACACCGGCATGCTCCACCGCATCCTGATTCCCCTGCTCGGGCTGTCCATCGGGGAGCTGTGGGATCTGGACGCGCTCGCGACCGAGTGCGCGGGCTCCGGGCACTACGACTTCCTCGTGACCGCGGAGCCGCTCAACCTCACCGGCGGGGTGGGCAGCCCCGCGAACGCCCTCGCTATCGTCTAACGCAGGCGCCGCACTCTCGGACGGCCGGCGTTGATCCTCGAAGCGCGCTCACGACTGCCGCGGCAGGACGGTCAGCACTCGCTGGATGTGGTCTCGGAACTCGGCCATGTAGTCGCGGAGGAACGCTTCGGTGCCCGCGTTGCGCACGGTGCCGTCCGCGCCGAACACCTCGGCTGAGAAGTGGATGTAGGCCTCCGGGGCGGTCATCTGACGTGCATTGCAGAAGCTGAGCACACCGCGAAGGCTCTGCTGTGCGACGGCCGTGCCGATCTGCCCGACGGATGCTCCGATCACTGCCGCGGGGATGTGATCGAACGAGTTCTTCCCCCATGGTCGCGACGCCCAGTCGATCGCGTTCTTCAATCCGCCGGGAATGGAGCGGTTGTACTCCGGAGTGACGAACAGCACAGCATCCGACCCCTCGATCGCACGCTTCAGGGCGACCGCCTCCGGCGGGAAGTCCTCGTCGTAGTCCTGGCTGTAGAGGGGCAGATCGCGGATCGGGATCTCCGTGAACTCCAGTTCCTCGGGCGCGAGCTTCATGAGCGCGATCGACAGCACCCGATTGATCGACGTCGAGGAGAGGCTCCCGACGAAGTATCCGACCTTGTAAGACATGTGATGCTCCCATCGCGACGTGATCTGACCAGAGTCGTGGCCAGTGTGCGCCGCTTCCTCCGAGTGCGCCACCCTCTTGCGTATCGCGTGCCGGTCACTCGTGTCGAGGTCGGGCGAACACGCTCCTCATCCCGCCCGGTCGTCGATGACGACGACCCCTTTGCCGCCGACCCGGCCCGCTTCCATGTCCTCGTGCGCGGTGACGATGTCGTCGAGGCGGTAGGTCTTGCCCACCGGGATCACCGCCCTCCCGGCCGCCACGGCGTCGAGGAAGTCCTGGAGCGTCTCCGGGGCGAGGTCGGCCGCCTCGCCGGAGTACGCCGTCAGGCGCACGCCGTTGGGGATCCAGTCCATCGGGTAGAAGTTCGGGATCGCCCAGTGGTTGGAGAGCATTCCCGTGAAGCACACGACGCCGCCGGGGCGTACCGCGCGCAGGGTGTCCTTCATCACGTCGACACCCACGAGCTCCACTGCTCCGTCGACCCCGTCGGGACACAGCCGGCGCACCTGAGCGGCGATGCTCCCGTCGTCGATGAGCACATGATCCGCACCGATCGACCGGAGCCGCGCGACCGCCTCCGGCCGGCGGGTCGTGGAGTAGACCGTCATGCCCCGCATCTTGGCCAGGACCGTGAGGGCCAGTCCGATCGACGACGTTCCGCCTCGGATGAGTAGCGACTGCCCTGTCTCCGCCCGGAGGCCCACTCTCAGAGATCCATCGGCAGTCTGGAGCATCTCCGGAACGGCGCCGAGCTGCGCCCACGGCAGAGCACTGGTGAAGGCGATCACCTGGGCGGCCGGGACCGTCACGTACTCGGCGTAGCCGCCGTCGAAGGAGCGCCCCATCCCCCCCATCATCGTGACCACCTGCTCCCCCGGCGCGAACTGGCCACCGGGGGCGGACTCGACGATCCCGGTCGCTTCGATTCCGGGAATCCGCGGGAACGAGCCGCTCGACGCGACGCCGCTGCGGAAGTGTATCTCCGAGCGGTTCAGACCGAACGCCTTCACACGAATCAGCACCTGACCGCTCGACGGCTCCACGATGGGTGCGTTCCTGAGCTCGAGGACACTCGCGGGACCGGGCTCCGGCGCGACGACGGCGCGCATCGTGCGACTCATCGACCCGTCGCGATCGTCGTGCTGGCATCGACCAGACGCTTCTCCAGCTGCGCAAGGGTCGCCTCGGCCGCTGCGAGGTCCTCCGGACCCGGCAGGAGTTCGCCAAGGACGGGATCGACCACCTGGACCGCTTCGTTCAGCGCTCGGCGACCGGCTTCCGTGAGCGTGATCAGAGACGACCGCCGGTCTGCGGGATGAGGGCGCCGCAGGGCGAGACCCGACCGCTCCAGGCGGTCTGTGAGCTTGCTCGCAGCACCCATCGTGATTCCGAGTTCGTCACTGAGTTCGTGGACTCGCCCGCGACCCCCGTGACGATCCAGGATGCGCAGGGCCATCACGTTCGCCATCGACTCGCCACCCGCTGCGATCAGGGCGCGCTCGAGCCGATTCCACAGGTGAGTTTCGTAGCTGACGAGGCGAGAGAAATAGTCCATGGACATGGCGAACCTCCCGATGCCCGAAGTGTATTCCTCGGAACCAACTTCCGGGAAGAGCTCGGTCGCTCCTATGATTTCAATGTCGGGGAAATAGGTTCCAGGGAATGAATCTGACTCCCGCCCCGTTTGGAGTGAGCATGCAGCCTGCTGTATCCCCCGCGATCCGCTACGACCATCTGAGCGTGAGCTATGGCACGCAGCCGATCCTGCAAGACATCGATCTCACCATCGAGGGTGGCAGCTTCGTCGTGCTCCTCGGACCCTCCGGCTCCGGCAAGACGACGCTGCTGCGCACGGTCAACCGCATGGTCGAGCCGTCCGAGGGTCGCGTTCTGCTGGGCGGCACGGACGTCCGAGAGCGCAACCCCGTCGAACTCCGACGGGAGATCGGATACGTGATGCAGGCCAGTGGCCTGTTCCCGCATCGCACCGTCGCGGAGAACATCACGACCGTCCCCCGGCTGAATGGCATGAGCAGGAAGGATGCCGCCCAGCTGGCGACGACGATGCTCAGCCGGGTCGGACTCGACAGCGAGCTGGCGTCGCGGTACCCCGCACAGCTGTCGGGAGGTCAGCAGCAGCGCGTCGGTGTCGCCCGCGCACTGGCAGCCGACACGCGGGTCCTGCTGATGGACGAACCGTTCGCAGCCGTGGATCCGATCACCCGTCGTGCTCTTCAGCGCGAGACGCTGGCGCTCCATCAGCAGACCAAGGCCACCATCCTGTTCGTCACGCACGACGTGGACGAGGCTCTGGCCCTCGGGGATCGGATCATCGTGCTGGCGCAGGGCGGTCGGATCGCGCAGGACGGCACTCCCGGCGAGCTGCTCACGGCGCCGGCCGACCCCTTCGTCGCGGATCTGCTCGGCATCGCCACCGGCGACCGCAGCCTGCACGTGCGAGGGGACGCCGGCTCCGAGCTGGTCGTCGATGGCAGCGGCCGACCGATCGGGATCCTCGAGCGATGAACTGGATCTCGCAGAATCTCGCGCAGATCGGCACGCTCCTCGCAGCGCACCTCGCCATCAGCATTCCCGCGATCCTGCTGACGGTCCTCATCGCCGTTCCTCTCGGCAGGTTCGCGCAAGCCTCGGGACGCGGTCGCGGTGCGCTGCTGGCTGTCACCGGGATCCTCTACGCGATTCCCTCGCTTCCTCTCCTCATCGTCATCCCGATCATCACCGGGCTGCCACTGCGCTCGGCGGCGACGATGATCCTGGCGCTCACCGTCTACGGGGTGGCCCTCCTCGCACGAACGACGGCGGACGCATTCGCGGCCGTTCCCGCCGAATCACTCGAAGCGGCCACGGCCACAGGTCACAACCCGACGGCCCGCTTCCTTCGCGTCGAGCTGCCCCTGGCCGCACCCGTCCTCGTGGCCGGCACCCGAGTCGTGGCGATGAGCACGATCGGTCTCGCGACGATCGGCGCCCTGATCGGCATCCCGTCACTCGGCACCCTGTTCACCGACGGATTCCAGCGAGGGATCGCCGCGGAGGTCGCCACGGGAATCGTCCTGACTCTGGTCGTCGCGCTCGTCGTCGACGCGATCCTGCTCGGTATCGGCCGTGCGACGCAGCCGTGGACCCGCACACTTCGGCGCGAGGGAGCATTCGCATGAATCTCTTCGCCGAGACGATCGCCTGGTTCGCCGATCCCGCGCACTGGGTGGGGCCGTCCGGGATTCCCGCCCGAACCGCTCAGCACATCGCGGTCACCCTGATCGTGACGGTGATCGCGATCATCGTCGCCGTGCCCGCCGGCGCATGGATGGGCCACAGCCATCGCGGACAGGGCACCGTCGCGGCGATCGCCAATGCCGCGCGAGCGCTTCCCACTCTCGGCCTCGTCACCGTGTTCGCGCTGTGGCTCGGGATCGGCCTGCGGGCTCCCCTCATCGCGCTCGTCATCCTCGCCGTGCCCTCGATGCTGGCTGCCTCATACTCCGGCGTGGCCAATGTGCCGCGGTCGACCTCCGATGCCGCTCGCGCGGTCGGCCACACGTCTGTGCAGACGCTGACGAAGGTCGAGCTGCCACTCGCACTCCCGGTCATCGGAGGCGGCATCCAGTCCGCACTTCTTCAAGTCGTGGCCACCGCGACCGTTGCGGCGTACGTCGCCGACATCGGCCTTGGTCGGTACATCTTCGCCGGACTGAAGTCCAGGGACTATCCCGAGATGCTGGCCGGCTCCATCCTGGTCATCCTCCTCGCACTCTCGTTCACCGCGGCCGCGACCGGCCTCGGGAAGCTCCACCGCCATATCATCCGCACACAAGGAGACACCGCATGATCCGCCGTCGTCCGACAGCTCTCGCCATCCTCGTCCTCGGCACCGCTGCCATGCTCGCGTCGTGCGCGTCGGCGGACCCGCTCGGCGCGGGATCCGAAGAGGACGCGGCGATCGTCATCGGCTCGCAGGACTACTACTCCAACGAGATCATCGCGGAGATCTACGCCCAGGCGCTCGAGGAGGCCGGCTACGACGTGCGGCGGGAATTCCGGATCGGACAGCGTGAGGTCTACCTCCCCGAGATCGAGTCAGGTGCCATCGACCTCTTCCCCGAGTACACCGGACCCCTTCTGCAGGTCTGGGAGCCCGACACCCCCGCCCGAAAGGCGGACGACGTCTACGCGGCCCTCGTGGAGACCGTGCCCGACGGTCTGCAGGTCCTGGATCAGTCTGCCGCCACCGACGAGGACAGCTACGTCGTCACGAAGGCGTTCGCCGAGCAGTACGGGGTCAAGAGCATCGCGGATCTCGCGGACGTGCCCGTTCCGCTCACCCTGGGTGGGAACTCCGAAGGCGAGGACCGACCGAACGGGCCCAGCGGCCTGAAGAAGAGCTACGGAGTCGACGTCGGCTTCGCTCCCATCGAAGACGGCGGCGGCCCGCTCACCGTGAAGGCGCTGCTCGATGACCAGGTACAGCTCGCGATCATCTACACCGCCAGCCCGTCGATGTCGTCCTCCGAGCTTGTCGCCCTCGACGACCCCGCCGGCCTCTTCCTCGCCTCGCACGTCGTTCCGATCGCATCAGCCGACCTTCCCAGCGGTGCCGCGGACGTGATCAATCGGATCAGCGCCGCTCTCACTCCTGCGGGCCTTGTGGCGCTCAACACCCAGAGCATCGAGCAGGAGGCTCCGGCCGCGACGATCGCGGCCGCCTGGCTGGCCGAGAACGACTGACCGCCCGGACCTCTCAGTCCGATCATGAGGATCGACGCGGACCCGCCCTGCCGGTGACCTGCTCGGTCCCCGTGCGGATCAGCCGCCCGGCACCGGAGGCAGCTCGGTGATCTCGCCGAGCCGGGTGTAGCGAGGACCGGCGAGCCGCCCGAGGGGGCGGACCAGCTCGGTGTCGATTCGTCCTCCGGTCATGACGTCGTCAGAGACGTGCCAGCCGACGACCCGGCCGACGACGAACTCTCCTCCGGTCGGACTGAAGACGATGGTTCGTTCGTGGACGCACTCCATGCTGATCGGCACGCGCGCAAGCCGTGGGACACTGACGAGTCGCGATGGCGAGAGCTCGAGGCCAAGCAGTTCGGCCTCACTCTCCTCCGGGCCGAGCCAGGTCGAGCTGGAATGCAGCTGCTCGAGCATGTCCTCGCCGGCGATGTTGACGACGTACTCTCGGTCTTCCTCGATGTTGCGGACGGTGTCTTTGCGTCCCGTCGGCCGGCGATTGATCGTGAAACCGAGCATCGCCGGGTGCTGACTCACCCAGGCGAACGAGCTGAACGGTGCGAGATTGACCGGCTTCGGCGCGACTCCCGACGTCACCCAAGCGATCGGGCGCGGGATGACCGAACCGACCAGGAGCCGGTACGTCCCTGCGGCGTCCAGAGTCGAGGCATCGATGAACATCGAGCGCCTCTACAGCCAATCCGGGGGGCGCGGCGGTTCTCCCCCCGATGCCGTGGCCACCCCTCGCATCGATCGCCCGATCCCCCAGCCCACGACATCCGCCGCAGAGCCCACGATGACCAGCGGTTCCGACGCGGCAGCCCCGCCCTCGCTCAGGAGCGAGAAGGTCTCAGCCCGATCCGTCGGTGCCAGGATGATGTCGGGCGTTGTGGCGGTCCGCTTGCGCGTCCACACCTTGATGAGATCTGCCAGCAGCAGATCGTGCAGGACATCGGGAAAGTCCCGCACGCTCGCCCCGTTGCGCAGGTCGACCGCGTGGATCCACACCTCGCGGGTGCGCATCCAGACCGTCTCCGTGGCCGGGACGAGGCGTCCCTGCGCCGTGCGCACCTGGTGGAGCCACGCGGCTTCCGGAAGGTCGCGCCACTCCACGTCCAGATGCACGGCGGCGTGCGCGGCGAGGTGGCGCAGCGCCTCGACCGGGAGCGTCGCACCGAAGGCGATCTCCTCGGCACGCTGCGTGTCGGAGCTGTACATAGGGTTCTCCACCCCAGTGCGCGCCCACTCGACGAGGCGTGCGACCGCGCGCGCGTTGAATCCCACATGAGCCACGAGGTGTCGACGGGTCCACCCCGGAAGGAGGGATGGCTCGTCGAATCGATCGTCAGGGAGTTCGGCGAGCTGACGCGCCCAGACCGCCTGACCCCGACGCATCAGCAGAAGCGATGCGGCCAGTTGCGGGTCGGTGACGTTGTCCGTGCGGGCGGGCATGGCTCACGAGCTCGCGATCACTCGGTTCCGCAAGGTCCCGATACCCTCGACCGCGGTGACGAGGGTCGAGCCGGGCCGAAGGTATCGCGGGGGCTTCCGGGCGTGTCCGACGCCTCCCGGCGTGCCCGTCGCGATCACGTCGCCCGGCTGCAGCGTGAAGATCTGGGAGATGTAGGAGATGAGCGCGGCGGGCCCGAAGACGAGGTCGTCGGTGGGAGTCTTCTGCACCACTTCGCCGTCGACCTCCGCGCTCAGGATCCCGCCCGGCTCGAACTCGTCAGGAGTGACGAGGACGGGGCCGAAAGGTGCGGTGGCTTCGAAGGTCTTGCCCTGGAACCACTCCGGGGTTCGGTACTGATAGTCGCGCATCGTGACGTCGTTCATGATCGAGAAGCCCGCGATCGACGCCGCCGCCTCGCTCTCGTCGACGTTGCGCACGGCCCTTCCGACGACGACGGCGAGTTCGGCCTCCCAGTCGACGGCGTCGGCGGCGTGAGACGGCAGCATGAGATCGTCATAGGGGCCGATGAGCGCCTCGGGGTACTTCGCGAACAGCGTGGGGAACTCGGGGAGCTCCCGGCCCATCTCGAGGATGTGATTGCGATAGTTCAGCCCGACGCAGACGATCTTGCCGGGCTGGGGGATCACCGGGGCCCATGCCGCGCGCGCGAGAGTCTCAGCGTCGTGGACGCGGCCTGATGCCGACGCAGCCACGTCCGTCCAGTCGGGGCGCTGCAGCAGCGCTCCGACGTCCGCGACTCCGTCGATCTCGACGGCTGTATCGTCATCCAGTCGGACCGCGACGGTCGCGCCGTCCACTCGGAGTGTTGCCAGGCGCATCAGATCTCGTCCTTACTCGGGATGTACACCCGGGAGAAACCCAGGCGGTCGATGATGGGGCCATCGTTGAAGCGGAAGAGGTCGAACTCGGTCTCGGCACGAAGCGACCAGGGAACCCAGCTGGGCACGACGAAGAGATCGCCCTTCTCGAGCCGGTGCTCGACATCGCCGAGTATCACCGATCCCCGCCCGTCGAACACCTGCCACACCGAAGATCCGACTTCGTGGCGAAGCGGCGTCTCGGATCCCTCGCGAACTCGGTGGAACTCGCACCGGATGGTCGGCATCACATCGCCACCGGTCGTCGGGTTCACAAACCGGATCGCTGCGTGCCCCTGGTCGACGGTCGCCGGATACCCTTCATCCTCGAGCTTCAACTGCTCGCGGAGCGCCGCATCCGTATACTCCCACCGGTACGCGGCAAGCGGTGAGCTGGTCTTGTCGTCGAGCACCGACAGCGGACGCAGGCCAGGATGAGCCCAGAGTCGCTCGGATCGCGAGATCTCCGGCGAGGCCTCGTCGGTCACCCGCTCGGCGCCGAACTCGAAGAATCCGACGTCGGTGTAGCTGGAGAACGGGATGTCGAGGCCGTCGATCCACGCCATGGGTTCGGCGGTGTCGTTGTGGTGACCGTGGAAGTGCCAGCCGGGCGTGAGCAGCAGGTCACCGCGGCTCATCCGCACCGGATCACCGTTGACCACGGTCCACACGCCCTCGCCCTCGACCACGAAGCGGAACGCATTCTGACTGTGGCGGTGCTCGGGGGCGGTCTCGAATCCGCCCAGGTACTGGATCGCGCACCACAGCGTGGGAGTCGCGTAGGCGGTGCCGGGCAGGCCGGGGTTGACCAGCCCGATCGCGCGCCGCTCGCCACCACGGCCCACGGGCACCAACTCGCCGGAACGCTCGGCGATGTCGAAGAGGGTCTTCCATCTCCAGACATGAGGTCGCGCCACCGGAGCAGGGGTGAAGGGCATGAGGTCGTCCCTCTGCGTCCACAGCGGCGCGAGGCCGTTCGCGTCGAAGTCCCGGTAGAGCTGTTCGAGTTCGGGGGTGTCGGCTGCGCCGTCCATCTGCTGCACGGGTGGTTCCTCTCTGCTGTACGCGGCCCCCGCGGGGGTCCGGACATGGTGCGGGCGGGATCCGACGTGCTCGACGCCGGATCCCGCCCGGGTCTTGCTAGAAGACGACGACCGGCTTCACCGTCGTCCCGGCCGCCGAATCCGCGAATCCCTGATTGATGTCGGCGAGATCGTAGTTGCGCATCAGCTTGTCCATCGGGAAGCGGCCGTCGCGCCACAGCTCAATGAGCTTCGGGATGAACACCTGCGGGACCGAGCTACCCTGGATGATCGTCTTGAACGTCCAGCCCTTCACCAGGGACAACCCGATCTCGAAGGTGGCCTCGGTACCCGGAGCAGCCGCTCCGACGAGGGCGAGGGTTCCACGGAGGCCGAGGCCGTCGGCGGCCTTCCGCAGCAGCTCGGGTCGCGCCGTCGTGTCAAGGACGTAATCCGCACCCGCGTCACCGGTGAGACGCATGATCTCCTCGGTGAGGTCGTTCTCCCGCGTGTTGATGGTGTCGGTCGCCCCGATCTCCTTCGCGAGAGCGAGTCGGTCGTCATGGATGTCGACCGCGATGATGCGACTGCACCCGGCGACCTTGCCCGCCATGATCGCCCCTGCGCCAACGGCACCCGTGCCGATGACGACCAGCGTGCTGTTGAGGGCGGGCTTCAGCTCGTTCAAGATCGATCCGGCGCCGGTCTGGATGCCGCACCCCAGCGGAGCGACGATCTCGAGCGGCACATCCGCGTCGATGCGCACAACGCTCTCCTCGACCACATTCGCGTAGGTCGCGAACGAGGACTGGCCGAAGAAGTGGGACGAGATGACTTCACCGTCGCGGCTCAGCGCGGTGGTGCCGTCGGCTCGTCGACCGGCGAAATCAGCGGCGAAGAGGTTCTCGCAGTAGGCCATCTGACCCGACCGGCACCGCGAGCAGTAGCCGCAGTACGCGGCAGCCAGAAGCACATGGTCTCCGGGCTGCACGGTGCGCACGGAACTCCCGACCTTCTCCACGACGCCGGCGCCCTCGTGGCCGAGCACGGCCGGAAGCGGCGTGGGGTAGACCTGATCGCGCACGATCGCGTCGGTGTGGCACACACCGGTCGCGACCATGCGCACCAGGACTTCGTTCGGTCGCAGGTCGTCGAGCTCGAGCTGCTCGATCACGAGGTCGGCCCCCGCTTCGCGCGCAACGGCGGCCGTCACAGTCATACTCATCAGACTTCACTGTCTCCTGTCGAAAGGCGGGTTCAGAACGGGTACTGCTGGTCGGACGGCTCGATCGTGATCCACTTGAGCTCGGTGAACTCATTGATCACCGCACGACCGTCGAAACGCCCGTAGCCGCTCGCCT
Organism: Microbacterium sp. SSM24; assembly: GCF_025989145.1. Lineage (NCBI taxonomy): Bacteria > Bacillati > Actinomycetota > Actinomycetes > Micrococcales > Microbacteriaceae > Microbacterium > Microbacterium sp. SSM24. The sequence continues at coordinate 1,032,445 of NZ_JAPDNQ010000001.1, forward strand.
TCGTCCCGCCGTACGGAGCCTGGGCCTCGTTCTGGACAGTGGATCCATTGACGTGGACGTGACCAGCCTGGATGCGGTTCGCCACCGCGAGCGCGCGGCTGACGTCGCGTCCGAACACAGCAGCGGCGAGACCGTACTCGGTGTCGTTCGCGACCTGAACCGCCTCTTCGACGCCGGAGACGCGGACGACGGTGGTGATCGGGCCGAACGTCTCCTGGTCGTAGATCGCCATGTCGGGCTTGACGTTGTCGACGATCGTTGCCGGCATCGACGCGCCGTCGGCACGGCCTCCGACCGTCACATCGGCACCCTTCGCGAGGGCATCGTCGATGAGCCCGTTGATGCGACTCCCCGACTCGGGGCGCACCATGGGACCGACCACGACGTTCGGGTCGGCGAGCGGGTCTCCGCTGATCAATTCACGCGTTCGGGCGGTGAACTTCTCGACGAACTCGTCCGCGACCTTCTCATCGACGACGAACCGCTCGGTCGACATGCAGATCTGGCCCTGGTACATGAACGAACCGAAGACCGCCGCGTTCACAGCGCCGTCGATGTCGGCGTCGTCGAGCACGACAAGGGGCGCCTTGCCGCCCAGCTCGAGCAGCGCCGGCTTGAGGTGTCGTGCTGCCTTCTGCGCGATGATCCGGCCGACCGGCGTGGAACCGGTGAAGTTCACACGGCGCACGGCCGGGTGGGCGATAATGGCGTCCACGACGCGGTCGGCGTCGTCGGGGCTGCTCGTGAGGAAGTTCAGCACTCCGGCGGGCACTCCGGCCTCGTGCAGCACCTCCGCGATGATCGCGTGAGTGCGCGGGCTGGTCTCGGACGCGCGGAAGACCACCGTGTTGCCGCACACGATGGGATACGCGATCGCTCGCGCGGCGAGCACTCCGGGACCGTTCCACGGCGCCATGCTGAAGATCACGCCCACGGGCTGACGAACGGTCATCGACAGCGTGCCCGGCTTGTCGGTGGGCAGCGTCTCGCCCTGGATCTGCGTGGCGATACCGGCGGCTTCGCGGAAGAGCTGCGCGGTCAGGAAGACGTTGAAGCCCGCCCACAGCTGTGCCGCTCCCACCTCGGACATCATCGTCTGGATGAACTCGCCCGCGCGTGCCTCGATGATGTCCGCGGCCTTGAGCATGATCGTTCGGCGCTCGGTCGGTCCGCTTTGGGACCACGACTCGAACGCCTTGGACGCCGACTCGACGGCATCGATCGCGTCGTCGACGTCTGCCGCCGCTCCCTCGGTGACAACGTCTCCCGTGAGCGGGTTCGTCCGCGAGAAAGTGCGGCCCTCCCGTGCTCCACGCGCTTCGTTGTCGATGATCAGTTGGGTCTGCATCGGGTGTCCCTTCGTCTTCTTTGACAGGAGATCGTCGTCGCCGTCGGGCGGCTCCGGTGTAACGATAACACGTTGATGCGAGAAAGTGTGTTACATGTTTTGAGTGCGCAGTTCGGTGGTTTCCACGGCCATCCCGACGACCTCGCTCACGTAGGCCACGGCCGCCCCGGCGAGGGCTCGATGGACCGCGAGGAACAGGTCGTGCGCCTCTGCACCCGACCATCCGTCCGGGCGCAGCGCGACCGGCAGAGACGGATCGCGAAACGGGAAGTGCCGGTACGTGCTGACGATCTCGGTGCGCACGGCGAGCGCTGACGGCCCCTCCAGGGTCGGAGCAGACTGCAGGAGGTCGCGGTGCCCTTCGATGAACTCCCGGTAGTCGGTCTCGAGCAGCGAGAGGTCCCAGCACCGTGCGACGAGCGCGCGGTCACGGGCAGGGTCGTCGGTGCGGCTGGCCAGCACGTCGATCGTGGCCGTGGCGAACTCGGCCTGCAGCTTGAGGGCATCCGCCTTCGCGTTTCGGGGCGACAGCCATGTGGAAGGAGTCAGAGGGCCGAAGCCGAGCCACGCCAGCTGCTTCTTCACCTGCTCCCTCACCGTGCGGTCCGACTCGGGCGTCTGGAACACGACCTGGGTCCACCAGCCGTCCCAGTCCTCCTCGTACTCGGCGAAGATACGGGACCTGCCTTCGTCCAGAATCTCGAGCAGGTGATCGCTCAGCCGGTAGATCGTCTCACGTCCGACCTTTCGCGTTGTGAACCATCCCTCCTGCTTGAGGCGGGAGAGGGTCATCCGTGTCGCTGCCGGCTCCACGCCGAGCACGCCGAGCAGGGTGACCAGATCTCCGGCCTTGACTTCGGAATCGACGTATCTCAGATAGTCCCCGAAGATGTCGAGGATCAGCGCGCGCGGTTTCATCAGCATTGCCCTCCTTGGTGACGGCGTGCCCATCGTAGGCCGCCGCTCACCCGATCGCCGTGAGCTTCTCCGCGATCACCTCGCGCAGCGCGCGCTTGTCGATCTTCCCCACCTTGGTCAGCGGGAGCGAGGAGACGACCTCGAGTCGCTCAGGCAGCTTGAACGCGGCGAGACCCTGCGACGTCATGAACTCGCGGAGGTTCTCGAGGCTCAGCTCCTCGGACGAGAGGAGCGTGACGAAGAGGCAGAGTCGCTCGCCCAGCACCGGGTCGGGCATGCTCACGGCCGCGGCGAGATCCACGGACGGCAGCCGATACACGATGTTCTCAACCTCCTCAGCGGAGATCTTCTCGCCGCCGCGGTTGATGATGTCCTTGTCGCGGCCGTGCACCACGAGGTTGCCGTCCGGACGTCGCACGACGATGTCGCCTGAGCTGTACCACCCGTCGACGAACGCCCTGGCGTTGTGCTCGGCCGCCCGGAAGTAGCCTCGCGGCGTGTACGGCCCACGCGTCAGGATGGAACCGCGCGTGCCATCGGGCACATCCCGCCCGGACGAGTCGACGACGCGGATCTCGTCCTCGTCCGAGACGGGCCTGCCCTGCGTGGTGACGATGACGTCTTCGGGATCGTCCAGTCTGGTCATGTTGATGAGACCCTCAGCCATCCCGAACACCTGCTGCAGGGTGGCCCCGAGCTCGGGCTTGACGCGAGCGGCGAGTTCGTCAGGCATCCGCGAGCCTCCCACCTGAAGCACTTGGAGGCTCGCGGGCGCAGCGCCACCACGCTCGCGCTGGTATTCGATCCACCTCTGCGCGACGGCGGGAACGGCAGCCGCGAGGGTCACACCCTCTTGTTCGATCGCCTCGAAGGCGCGAGTGGGCTCAGGGCTGGGGAGCATCACGCTCGTCCCGCCTGCGAAGAGGGCCCCCAGCACGCCCGGACAGGCGAGCGGGAAGTTGTGGCTCGCAGGCAGCGTTCCGAGGTACACGGTCTTCTCGTCGACGCCGGTCACCCGGGATGTGGCGCGGACGTTGTACGCGTAGTCGTTGTGAGTGCGGACGATGAGCTTGGGAAGGCCTGTGGTGCCGCCCGAGAGCAGGAAGCACGCGGGCGAATCGGGATCCGGCCGCCGGTCATCCATGCGCGCGCGCACCCCGTCGTCACCCTCGGTGCGCAGCAGATGCCGCAGGTCGAGGGCGTCGCCTCGCGGTGGGCCGTCGACGAGGATCATTCGGACCGACGGCGTCTGCTGCGCGATCTGCTCCGCAAGCGACTGATGATCGAAGTCCTTGATCACCGACGGCACCACGAGCGCCACCGCATCCGAGTGCCCGGCGAGATAGGTGAGCTCGTGGGATCTGTGTGCGGGCAGCGCCATCACGGGCACGATGCCCGCCCGGAAGCACGCGAGGGTGAAGACGATGAACGGCCAGTCATTCGCCAGTTGGACGAGGACCCGATCGCCGGGTTCGATGCCGAGCGAGAGGAGACGCTCCGCCCCCTCGTCCATGCGCGCGATCAGGTCGGCGTACGTGAGGCGCGTGTCCCCGCTCACGACGGCGACCTTCTCGGGGCGCGCGTCCGCTGCGTCCAGCACGTATTCGCCGAGGGGCCGTCCCTCCCAGATGCCGAGCGCGCGGTAGCGCGCGACGTCCAGCGGTGGCCACGGCGTGATATCCGATGTCTCAGTCACCTTCGGTTCCGTTCTTGCCCACTACCGCAGGAAGGACGACAGCGTCCAATGCGATGAGTCCGTGTGAGGTGGCACGCAGCGGGTTGATCTCGACTTCGGACACCTTCCCGCTCGCCACCAGTCTGCCGATGGTCGCGACGATCTCGCCGAGTGCGCGTCGGTCGATCGGCGGCGCGCCGCGGTGCCCGTCGAAGAGCTCCGCCGTGGCGAGGTCGTCGATCATGTCGGCGACGGCGGCCGGATGCACGGGCGCGGAGCGGATCGAGACATCACCCAATACCTCCGTGGCGACCCCGCCCAGGCCGAGCACGACCACGGGACCGAAGACATCGTCGTGTCGGGCGCCGACGACCAGCTCGATCCCGGGCGCAGCCATCTCCTCGACGAGGAACTCGACCGCTCCCCGCGCCTCCAGGGCGCTCAGTGCTTCATCCATCGCCGTCGCCGAGTCGACGCCGAGCACGACGCCGCCGATGTCACTCTTGTGCATCACGGTCGCGTCGACGAGTTTGACGGCGACAGGGCGATCCAGCGCGCGGAGGGCCGCCTGGGCCGTGTCCCGGGTGCCGCACCGCGATCGTGCCGGTGTCGGGATCCCGAGAGAGTCGAGCAGGTCCTTCGCGCGGACCTCGTCCCACTCGCCGCCCCAGCCACCTTCCGGCTCGGGCAGGGGGACGTGCACAGCGGGCGAGGGGTCGGCCGTGACCGCCTGCAGGCGAGCATCCTCGACGACGGCGGCGAGCGCCCGCGCGAGTGCGGTCGGCCCCCGCACGATCGCGACCTCGGCATTGCGTGCGGACTCCCGCGCGAGGCTCACGTCGGCGAGAGTGCCGTCGACGGCGACGATGATCGGCTTCGACGCAGGAGTACCACTCGCGGCCACCGAGCGCGGCAGATCGACGACCGGCTCGGTGATCGCGTAGACGCCGACGACGTCGATTCCGGGATCACTGCCGACCGCGCCCACGACCTGGGCGAAGGTGTCCCCCGGACGGCCCGTGTCGACGGGGTTGTCCTGATAGGTCAGCGGTGGGAGGAGCTCGCTCAGTCGTGCGCGCGTGGAGCCGGAGAGCTGCGGTAGACGGGCATGGCCGTCGAGGAGACCGTCCGCGATGATCAGACCCGGTCCTGCCTGCGCGGTGACGAGGCCGACACCCGAGGAACGGTTCGCGCGAGCTCGGCCTCGAGACAGTCCGATGGCCGCGGCGACGGCGTGCGACTCGTCGTCCACCATGATCGCGCCGGCCTGCCGCAGGAGGAACCGTGCCGTCCGCCACGACGTCGTGAGGGCCCCGGTGTGGGATCTCGCGAACTCGGAGACGTCGCTGCGTCCGACGATCAGCGCGACCACCGGCTTGACGGCGGCGAGTTGAGCGACCGCCTCCATGAGCTCCCTGCCGTCGGGAATCGATTCGACATGGAGGATGACAGCTCGCGTCTGCTCGTGACCGACCAGGTAGCGCAGCACGTCGGGAGCGGTGACGTCCTGACCTGCGCCCAGCCCGACACCGAGGCTCACACCCGCTCCCTCCTGCTGCAGACCGAACGACAGCACGTGGTTGATGCCGCCGCTGGCGGCGACCACGGCGACAGAACCCGGCCCGAACTCGCGCACGCCCGGAACGAAGCTGGCGAACAGGGATGACCCCGGCACGAAGAACCCGGAGGTATTGGGGCCGAGCACGCGGATACCCGTCTCCGCCACGACACGATCGACATCGTTCGCATAGTCGAGCCCCAGCCCGCCCACCTCCGCGAATCCGCCTGCGCACACGAGCGCCGCCCGGACACCGGCGTCCGCACTCTCTCGCAGCGCGCTCGCCGTCACCGGGGCCGGCACGCACATCACTGCGAGGTCGATCCCGGAGGAAGCGCCCACGGCGTCGGCCACGGATCCAAACATCCCCGGCGCGGGCTTGGCATTGACCAGGCGGACGCCTCCGGGATACGACTCGAGCGACTGGGCCATCGCATGACCCAGCTTGTCCGGACTCGTCGATGCACCGACGACGACGACTCCTCGCGGCTCGAAGAGCGCGCCAAGATCAGACGACGACATCGGCGGCCTCGGTTCGCGCGATCGCGTCAGCCCGACCGGAGAGGATCAGGGTTGCCGCACCAGCATCGTCGAGGTCGTCGTCCAAGATGATCGACGGGATGCCGTACTTCAGGCGCGCCCGCTCCGAGACCAGGTTGCGACTCAACGCGCTGCCACCGACGATGAGCACGGCATCAGCCCCGGGTTCGATCGGCACCGCCGCGGCCAGATGGCTCTCTTGCGGTGCCGTGACCACGAGGACGTCCTCACCGATGGTGAGCGCTGAGCCCGCGGTGTCTTCGACCGTCTTCCGTCCGTGATGATCTCGAACCAGCAAGCCTCTCCCCCTGAGCGTTGCGGCGCCCGCGCGGAGCGGGCTCGTGAGCGGAGGAGCGCCGTGCTCTCTCAGCCAGGAGTCGGTCACGGTGTCGGCGAGACGGGGGTCGCGGCGCCGAACCCGCTCGATGTCGATGCTGCGGGAGAAGAAGTGGAAGGCGAAGTCGAGCGGCTTCAGCGCGTCGTAATAGAAGGAGAAGTGCTCCCACCAGCTCAGGCTCGGTGCCGCGGCCGACTGTATCCGCGCGACGTCCGGCTGCCGCTCGGACTCGTACGAGGTGAACGCCGTGTCGAGGTCGCCGGGCGAGGCTGCGATCGCTTCGGCGAGGGCGACCGCATCCTCCATCGCCATCTTCGTACCCGAGCCGACCGAGAAGTGGGCCGTGTGGACGGCGTCGCCGAGCAGCGCCACGTTGCCCCGATGCCAGTGAGCAGTCCGGCGAGTGCGGAAATTGCCCCATCGCGAATTGTTGGCCACCAGCGGGGCGCCGTCGATGTCGTCCGCGAAGAGCGTGCGCAGATAGTGCTGCGATACGTCGTCGGACGCGCCCGGCGGCGTGGACATGTCGAACCCGTCGAGCTCTGCGCCGCGCCAGGTCGATTCGTCCGTCTCGACGATGAACGTGCTCAGCCCCTGGCCGATGGGGTAGGCATGGGCGGCGAAGTTGCCGTGCTCTCCTCGCCGGTGGAGAAACGTCAGGCCGTCGAACTGATGGGTCGTGCCGAACCAGATGAACTTGGCGTCCGCGGTCTCGATCTCGGAGTGAAGATGAGCGGCGAGGTCCTCACGGATGCGGGAGTTCGCTCCATCAGCCGCGACGACGACATCGAATGTCGAACGGAGTTCGTCGAGCGGAGGAGCCTCCTCCCCGAAGCGCATCTCGACTCCGGCGTCGGCGCACGCCTCCTGGAGGAAACGGAGGAGCACGCGCCGATGGATCGCCGCCATGCCGTTCCCCGCGAACGTGAAGCTCTCGCCTCGGAGCCGCACGCTGATCGACTCCCAATGAACGCCCTCGCGCTCGAGCGCTGTATGAAGGACCGGATCCGCCTCATCGATCTTCTGCAGCGTGCGGTCCGAGAACACGACCCCGAAGCCGAACGCATCCGTCGGCTGGTTTCGCTCGAACAACACGACCTCGATGTCGGGCCGAGCGCGCTTGAGCAGGGTGGAGAAGAACAGCCCGCCGGGTCCGCCACCGACGCAGGCAACACGAATCGTCATTGATTATCCGTCCTGTATATCCGTCCATCATGCAACAGAATGTGGTCGAACATCAAGAACTTGTTATACAAAGACGGACTACTGCCCGGTGCGCGCCGTAGCGAGCGAGGACGCGACAGCGCGCGCGTGCAGCATAACGGAACCACGCCGGCGACCGTCATCGAGGTCGCCGTCCGCAATGACGCGGGAGAGATTCGGCATCACATGCCAGGCGTGGCACAGTGTCACGATCGTGACGAAGAGTTCCTGCGCAGCCCCTCGCTCCACACCCGGCAGCGCGGACATGATCTCGTCGACAACGCGTGTTGCGCGCCGCGAACGCTCCGCGAGCGCGACGATCTCCGTCCCTTCGAGGCCCTCCCACGCCACCAGCCTCGCGAGATCCGGGTCGGCCGCGATCGCGTCGAAGTATCGACCCGCGAAGTCTCCGACGCCCGCCGCGCCCACCCCGCTCACGGAGACGGCGTCGAGTGCGGCGTCGAGTCGCTGTGCGAGAACGGTCTCGAACAGCACGGCCTTGCTGCCGAAGTACGAGTAGATCCGTTCGCGATTCACACCCGCACGGCGGGAGATCTCTTCGATCCTCGCGCCCGCGGGCCCATGCGCGGCGAACTCGGCCGACGCCGCATCCAACAGCAGTCGACGCGTCCGCTCCGTATCCCACGCCACGTCGCGATGGTAGCGACTGCGCGGACTCGATGTCGGGAATAGAATCTCCAACTGAACGATTGGAGATCGTATGGAGCATGACGGACGAGCCTTCGCGGCCGATGAGACGGACTCGCAACATCATCGGCCGGCGGGGGTGGCGTCGGTGCATGTCCGCGCCGTCGTCACCTGGTGCGCCATCTTTCCGCTGGTCGCTGCCGGGATGTCGATCATGGCGTGGGCAGCGCACGACTGGAACCCCCTGCTGCGGGCGCTCATCCTGACCGCGGTCGTCGTCCCCCTGGCGGTCTATGTCCTCGTGCCGCAGCTGCTACGCGCATACACCACCCTCATCCGAGGGCGAGGCTCGCGCGCCGGCCGCGCGCGGCGAGCACGCCGCTCCTCTCGTCCCACAGCCTGATTCCGTCCGATTTCCCAGGGAGGCACACCCATGCAGATCACCGCTGCCGTCGCTCGCGAGCACGGCGCACCATTCACCATCGAACAGCTCGAGCTGGACGACCTCCGCGACAACGAGGTCCGCGTCCGGCTCGTGGCGACCGGCATCTGTCATACCGACGCGATCGTGCGCGACGGGATGTACCCCACGCCGCTGCCAGCGGTACTCGGACACGAGGGCGCAGGCGTGGTGGAGGCGATCGGTGCGTCGGTGACCTCGGTCGCGCCCGGTGATCACGTCGTCCTCGCCGCCGCATACTGCGGCCACTGCCGGCGGTGCCGCAACGGCGAGATGGCGTACTGCGAGAACCTGTTCGCCGCGGACTTCGGCGGCCGGCGCAATGACGGCACCTCCGCCCTGAGCAAGTCCGGCGAGGTCATCGCGTCGCACTTCTTCGGGCAGTCGTCGTTCGCAACCTTCGCGAACGTGGTCGAAGAGTCTGTCGTTCGAGTGGACCCCACCGTTCCGCTCGAGCACCTCGGCCCTCTCGGGTGCGGCATCAACACGGGCGCGGGCACGGTGCTCAACGAGCTCCGCCCCGCGATCGGCAGCTCGCTCGCGGTGTTCGGCACCGGGGCTGTCGGCAGTGCCGCAGTCATGGCCGCGCGTGTGGCGCACTGCGCCATCATCGTCGCGGTGGACATCCACGATTCTCGCCTCGAGCTCGCGCTGGAACTGGGGGCCACCCACACGATCAACTCGCTCACCGAGGACGTGGAGGCGCGCCTCCTGGAGATCACCAACGATGCCGGGGTCGACTACGTCGTCGACACCACCGGGCGTCCGGAGCTTCTCCGGCACGCAGCGGATGCGATAGCGGTGCGCGGCACCATCGCCCTCGTCGGGGCAGCCCGCCCCGGCACCGAGGTCGCATTCGAGATCGGCGCGTCGCTGGTGCGCGGATGGACGTTCAAGACCGTCGTTCAGGGAAGCTCCGTTCCCCAGGTGTTCATCCCCCAGCTCATCGAGCTCTGGAAGGCGGGCCAGTTCCCCTTTGAGCGGCTCGTCTCCAACTACTCGCTCAGCGAGATCAATCAAGGTTTCGCCGACTCCAAGGACGGCGTCACCGTCAAGCCGGTCATCGTCTTCTGACGAACAGGCGAAAGCAGAACAGGGAACACCATGCCGACAGCATCCATTCGATCGACCACCGCCGTCCTGGTGATCGACATGCAGAACGACAACCTTCACCACGACGGAGCGTTCGCGTCGTCGGGCGCTGCCCAGCATGCGATCGATCAGAACGTGGTCGCGAACGTCCGCGCGGTTCTGGCCGCCGCGCGGGCGGCAGGCGCTCCGATCTTCCACAACCGCATCGTCTCGTACCCCGAGCCTGCGGGTGTCGGGGGATCGAACGCGCCCATCTTCCGCATGATCGGCCCGGAGAGCCTGCGCTTCGGGACCTGGGGCGCCGAGATCGTCGACGGGCTGGACCTTCGCGAGGACGAGATCGTTCTCGATCGAGTGCGCATGAGCGCCTTCCACGGCAGCGCTCTCGACGTGATGCTGCGCAATCTCGGGGTCACGGACGTGATCATCGTGGGCGTATGGACCAACATGGCCGTCGAGCACACGGCGCGCGACGCCGCCGACTTCGGGTATGCAGTGACGGTGGTCTCGGATGCCACCTCCAGCATCAACGCGGATTGGCAGCGGGTCGCACTCGGCTATGCACTGACGAACATCGCCACGATCGCCACGACCGAGGCGACGGTCGCCATGCTGTCCGAGGTGGCCGCAGACGGCTCATCTGCCGCTGAGGGCACCTGGGCGTAGGCGCACCTGGCTGCCGGGAGCACGCACGTGTCAGGCGGCGAGGAATCCGATCAGGTCGTCGTTGAACTCCCGATGCTCGTTCCAGTGGGGACAGTGACCGCTGCTCGGGTAGATGCTCAGCGTGCCGTGGCGGGCGCTGTCGGCGAACCAGTGCATGCTCTCGACCGGGAAGGACGGGGAGAGCGCACCTGTCACCACCCAGGTGGGAACGTCGAGCAAAGTGACGGCGTCCCGCCAATCGGAGACGAAATGGTCGAGGGCGAGTCGACGCAGGGGCTCCTCGGTGAAGCTCTGGAATGCGCCCGCAGCGCTCACCATCTCAGCGACCTCTGCCGGCATCGCGGGCTCTCGGCCCGGGTCGCCCCACGGCGTCCGCCCGGCAAGCTGATCCTCCAGCGCCTCCCACCTGACCTCGCGAACGCCCCACTCCCACGATGCGTCGTTGACGATGCGCGGCGTCTGATCGATTGCGACGAAATGCGAGAGCCGACGCGTGCCCGCGAGGCTGACGTACGCCAGGGCAACCGACACGCCGAGGGAGTGTCCGATGAGCGCGACCTCGGTGAGGTTCTCCGCATCCATCAGCTCGGACAGATCCTGACCAAGGCGCGACACCCGATGCCCGAACGCGGGCCGGTCCGACTCGCCGTGCAGCCGCAGGTCCGGAATGATGACGCGGAAGCCGGCGTCCACCAGGGGCTGCCGCTGGAACTCCCAGTGCGCGCGATTGCACCCGAGGCCGTGCACGAGGACAACCGTGCGGCCGGCGCCCTCGTCGAGGTAGCGCAGCACCGCGCCGTCCGTCGTGGTGAATGACTTCTCTGTCATGTCATCTCCCTCATGTCCTCGACGACCGTGTCCCGATGCGGCCTTCGGCCGGGCCTCGACGGAGGCTAGCATCAATTTCAACCAAGTGGTAGATTTTCAAGGATGTCTCTGGCGGCTGAAGGAGCGGAAGACCCAGCCGGGGCCCCGCGAGGGGTCGACGGCGGGCGGGCCCCCGCACGCGAGGGGCGTGCCCGCGGGCCGTATCGGAAGACAGCCGGCACACGCGAAGCGATCCTGAACGCGGCCCTGGAGGTGTTCGCGGAGTCGGGGTTCCACTCCGGCTCGCTTCGCGACGTGGCACGTAGGGTCGGGATGAGCAACGCGGGCGTGCTCCACCATTTCGCCGACAAAGGCGCGCTCCTCGAAGCGATGCTCGAACAGCGCGACAACGGCGACGCGGACACGCTCCGAGGGCTGAGCGCGGATGGTCGGACGGCGTTGGCGGCACTCGTGCAGCTCGCTGCGACGAACGCCCGCAAGCGCGAGATCGTCAAGCTGTTCTCGATCCTGTCGACCGAGGCGACGTCGGTCGACCACCCTGCCCACAGCCACTTCATCCACCGCTACGCACAGACCAGAGCTTTCGTACGGGACGCCTTCGAGACACTCGCGGCGCAGGGCCACCTCGCGCCGGGCATCAGTCCCGCTTCGGCTGCCATCGGCACGCTCGCGATGATGGACGGGCTCCAAGTCCAATGGCTCCTCGACCCGAGCACGGTCGAGATGCCCGAAGAGCTCGCCACCTACCTTCAGACGATCACCGACGTCGACCTGACGGATGTCCGTCGCACCGGCAGCGTCGCGCCCTCCTGACGGAAGGCGTCGTCTCAGCCGGCGATGACGGCGCGCCGGGCTGCGGCGGCAAGCGCGAGCCCCCGGGGATCTGCGCCCCCTGGTTCGGTGAGCCGGCTCGGCACGTAGCCCACAGCGAGCCGGAACTCGGGGTCGGCGACGCCGAAGGCACCGCCGGCGCCATCGTGACCGAACGCGCGATGGCTTCCGTATGCCAGACGCTCGTCCGCCTTCTGCCATACGACGGCGTATCGAGCAGGCAGCCCGAGGACGAGGTCCACCGCGGCGACCTGCAGCTGCGACATCTCGGCCACAGTGGCGGAAGACACCAGCGGTCCCCGACCGTCGATGTCCTCGGTGATCGCTGCGTACAACCGCGCCAACCCGCGGGCGCTGGCGGCACCGCCGACCGCTGCGTGACCGGCGGCGCGCGCGGCGCGCAGATTCGCCAGGGGAGGGTCGAACGGGTCGAATCGCGCCGCGTTGAACGCGACACCGGTCAGCGAGGCCGGTTCGACGAAGGGCTGCTGCGGAACCTCTGCCGGCTGGGCGTCCATGGTCCGCACCGGCAGCACGGGATCCACTCGTGACTCCATGACGTCGGGTACCGCGATGTACGCATCGATCGCTCGCGGGCCCGCGACCTGGTCGCGGAAGAACTCTGCGGCGGTCGCACCGGTCACTCGACGGATCAGTTCGTCCATGATCGTGCCGATCGTGAGCGCGTGGTATCCCATTCCCGCCCCGGGCCGCCAGAACGGCATCTGCCGCGCGACCAGGCGCGCCATCTCATCGTGGTCGAGCGTGACAGCCAGAGAGACTTGAGGATCGACGCCGACAACACCCGCTTGATGCGACAGCGCCGAACGCACCGTGATCGCAGCCTTCCCCGATTGCGCGAACTCCGGCCAGTACCGCCCGACCGGCGCATCCAGGTCGATCAGTCCGCGGTCGACGAGGATCGCGATGCAGGCGCCCGCCATTCCCTTGGTCACGGAGAAGACACCGTGAATCCGGTCCGGGCCGGCGTCCGAACCCGCCCAGATGTCCACGACCGGCACGCCCCGGTGATAGGCGCAGAATTGCGCCGAGTAGTCCGAGGACTCGGCCGCGAGGGCCGCCATCGCATCGGCGACGCCCTCGAAACCAGCGGCGACCGACCCGTTGACACCGTCCGTGCGCGAGAGATCGATCATGTCAGCGCCCCACCCGCGTCGTGCGGGCTTTCCGCGTCGGCGATCCACTCGATCAGGTCGTCCAGTGTGCGCCTCGCGCTCGGGTCGCCGGGCAGATCGAGGTAGCCATGCTGGGTGCCGAGCGCGGTACGCGACGAGTGAGGATGGCGCAGTGCGGCGAGCTTCGCGCCGAAGTCCTCGCCCGATGCGCGCATCTCGTCTGCCTCTGCGTTGACGATCAGGATGGGCGGGAGTCCGGCGAGGTCGCCGTCGGCGGGAAACGCGTACCGGGCCTTCCCGAGCGGTTCGCCCGCGTAGTTCGTGTTGAATCCGCGCACCACTCCCGGCGTGAATCTCACCGGCGGCGGGTTCTCGTCCAGGGCCGCTCGCAGCTCGTCGCTCAGCGCCGGCAGCTCCGCATGCAGCAGCGGGTAGACGAGCACGAGCGAGCGCGGCCCTGCAGCCCCCTCGTCCCGCAGTCTCTGCGCCACGGCGGTGGAGAGGTTGGCGCCCGCACTCGCTCCACCGAGGTGCAGTCGTTCTGCGTCCACCCCGAGCGGGCGATCAGGTCCCGCAGCCCACTTCCACGCCGCCAGGACATCATCGACGGGCACCGGGTACTTCACGCCGTGCAGCGCCTTGCGATAGTCCACCGACATCACGGGCACCCCTCGGGACGCGATGTACAGCGACACCCAGTGCGCTTCCGGCATATCGAGACTGCCCCCGACGAACCCCCCGCCGTGCACCCAGACCAGTCCGTCGACCGGATCTGCGGTCGAGCCCGTATAGATCCTCGCCACTACGGCGCCGTGCGGCCCGTCGATCGCCACATCCTCCACGCGCACGCGGGCGAGTGATGGATCGGCCCCGACCAGCGCGGCGGTGTCGAGCCCAGGGCGTGGGTCCGTCGGAGGACCATTCACCTCGAGATTGCGAATGAACTCCGCGACGTCGAACTCGACCATGTTTCGCATTCCTCCTCGACACCGAACCGATCGGACCGCTGGCGCCACGCGCGACAGCGGGCGGGGCGGGCGGCCGTGAGTATCCGCCCGCCCCGCTCACTCTGGACTATCCGACGGGCGTGATGTCGAACAGCGACGGCACGATGTTCGTCGCGTTGAGAGTCACGTCCGTGACCTCGGGGTTGTTCGCGTACCCGGCGCTGACCCGGTAGTAGGGAGCGAACCAGCCCTGCTCGACGATGTACGCGTTGAGCTCCTTCGCCTTCTCCACCTGAGTCGCCTCGTCGCCATTCTGGATCTCGGAGATCAGCTGATCGGTCGTCTCGTCGCCGTACTTGAAGGGGTTGAACGGCGCCGTGCGCGAGATCATGAACTGGATCAGCTGCCAGTCGGCGTTGGTCTCGAGCTGCATCGGGACCGCGGCGTACTTCGGGGCCGTCAGATCGGCGATGTAGTTCTCAACCGGCGTGTCGACCCAGGTCACGGTGATCCCGACGTCCTCGAGCTGCTGCGCGATGAGGGGGAACTGGGCAGCTCCCAGCACCGCCGTGCTCGACATCTCGATGCTGAGCCCGTCGCCGTAGCCGGCTTCGTCCAGAAGCTCGCGCGCCTTGTCGGGGTCGTACGTGTAGAACTCGTCCAGCTCCGGGTCGTAAGCCCCGGAGGCCTTGTTGAAGACCTGCGTCGTCACGGTGCCGTGTCCGAGCTGGAGCGCCTCGAGAAGCCCCTCCCGGTCGAGGGCGAAGTTGATCGCCTGACGCACCTTCACATCGCCCAGGGCTGGGTTCATCTCGCCCGCGCGATCGAGCAGGAGCAGACCCTGGAAGTTCAGCTCGCTGGACTGGATCTCGAAGCCCGCCGCCTCGATCTGGTCGAGATTGTTGTTGTCGGTGAGGACCATCGTGTCGACCTCGCCCGCCTGGACGGCGTTGACGCCGGCCGTCGGGTCTGCGAGCACGTTCATGGTGACCGTCTCGTAGTGCTGCACGTCGGGGTTCCAGTAGTCGGGGTTCTTGGTGAACACGTAGCTTGTCCCCGTCGTGGTGGCATCCTGATCGAGGATGTAGGGTCCCGAGCCGATCGGGTTGGTGTCGGCATCCTCGGCGTCGAACATCGCCGGGGCGGCGATCAGACCCGCTTCACGGCTGAGGTACGCGAGCAGGGCGGGATCGGGTGCGCTCAGCGTGAGCACGACGGTTGTGTCGTCCGGCGCTGCGATCGACTCGACGTTGGCGAGATCTCCCGCGTACGCACCCCCGCCGTCCTTGAAACGCTCGAGGTTCTGCTTGACGACGTCGGCCGTCAGATCCGTGCCATCGGTGAACGTCACGTCGTCCCGAAGGGTGAGGGTCAGCTCCTTGTTGTCATCCGAGTAGGTGTACTCGGTGGCGAGGTTGGGCTCGACGCTGCCGTCGGATGCGTTGTAGAGCAGAGTGTCGTACACGGCCTGGTAGTAGAGCGCCCGGTTTCCCCACTCGGCCTGCGTCGTGTCGAACGTCGCGGGAGCGAGGAACTGGCCGATGACGACGGAATCGGGTGCCGTGTCATCGTTCGGCTCTGAGGTGGCGGAGCAACCCGCCAGCGCAAGGGAGGCCACCACAATGGCAGCGGCCATGGTCTTCCAGCGGAGCATCTTCGGCCCTTCTGACGTCGGCGATCCACCATGGACCGCGCCTTGGGAGACAAGCTACCCGAATTCCGACCAAGTGGACTGTATTCGTGATGGATTCGTGATGAAGGGTGTTCGGCTGGCGACCGTCGATCGGTCCGGATACGGTGTGGGAGCCATGACTGATTCTGCTCGACAGCCGCTGAAGACGCGGGGACCCTACCGCAAGACCGCCCAGACGCGCGTCGCGATTCTCGAGGCGGCGCTGGACGTGTTCTCCGCGTCCGGATATCACTCGGGCTCGCTCCGCGACATCGCCAAGCGCGCCGGCATCAGTCACTCGGGCCTGCTGCATCATTTCCCGGACAAGATCTCACTCCTGGACGCGATGCTCGATCATCGCGACGAGATCGATGCGGCCACCATCCGTCAGTTCACCCGTGACAGTGCCAGCGCTCTGCACACGCTGGTGCACATTGCGGCCATCAACGCCTCCAAGCCGGGCATCGTCAAGCTCTATGCGGTGCTGTCCACCGAAGCGGCGGCCGAAGACCACCCGGCGCATCAGCACTTCGTCACCAGGTACGCACGTACCCGGGAGCTCGTTCGCGAAGCCTTCGCAGGATTGGCCGACGAGGACCGTCTCGGGCACGGGATGACGCCCGAATCAGCGGCGATCGGAACCCTTGCCATCATGGACGGTCTGCAGATCCAGTGGCTTCTCGATCCCGCGGGAATCGATATGCCTCAGGAACTCGCGAAGTACCTTTCCACGATCACCGACATCGACTTCACCGTCGAGCCGTCGGCGCTCAACGCCTGACGACCGCCCGCTTCCTTCCGGCCCGTCAGCCGACCCTCCACTCCAGCGCGAGCGGCAGGTCCTCGACCGATGCGCCGACGCGAAGATCGTAGGCCCCGGGTTCGACTGTCCACCCCTTCGACCAATGCGCGAACCGACGGTCGGGGAGCCGAACTGTCGCGGTGGCGGTCTCTCCTGCGCCGGCTGTGACGCAGGCGAAGCCCACGAGCCACCGCTGGGGGCGCTCTACCGCGGAGTCACTGCGCTCGGCGTACACCTGGATGACCTGTTTGCCCACGCGGTCACCAGTGTTCGAGACCGAGACGACGACGGCGTCACCTTCACGCCGCGCGGTCTCCCAGGACCACGTGGTGTAGCCCAGCCCATGCCCGAACGGGAAAGCCGGAGCCGCCCCCGACCTCAGCCAGGCACGGTATCCGACGTGCAGGCCTTCGCCGTACTCGAGCACGCCGTCGACCGGTGCGACCTGTGACACAGGCACATCCGCGAGCGCGGTGGGCCACGTGGTCGGCAGGCGACCGCCGGGTTCTGACGCGCCCATGAGCACGTCGGCGATGGCGTGTCCGAACTCCTGCCCGCCGAAGTACCCCTGCATGATGGCCGCGACCTCGCCCGCCCACGGAAGCGCCACGGGCGACCCGGCGTTCACCACCACGATCGTCGGGGTGCCGGTGGCTGCGACAGCGTGCACGAGATCGTTCTGGCGCCCCGGGAGGTCGATGCTGTCGCGGTCGTATCCCTCCGACTCCACCTTCGAATTCGTGCCGACGACGATGACAGCGACATCGGATGCCGCCGCGATGGCCACAGCACGGGCGATGAGCTCGTCCGGGTCGGCCCGCTCGGGCGCGGTACCCAGCGTCACGCTCAGAGCGTCGATGGGCGAGTCCTCCGCGGTCGCCAGCGAGACCTCGACGCGCAGGTCATAGGTCACGCCCTCGATCACGTCGAGGGCCGCCGTGGCCGAGGGAGGGCTGAGGAACGCGGCGCCGAGATCGGTGCCCTCCACCACGGGGGCCTCGTCGACGAGAAGCGCGTCGTCGACGAAGATCTTGGCGGGACTCGCGCTGGCGAATCCGAGTTCGATCGCCGTAGTGGCATCAGCGGTGTAGCGGGTACGCAGCACGACGGTGTCCGTCGGTCCGAGCGGCACGTCACCGCCGAACCACACCAGAGCGGTCGAGCGGCGATCCTCGCTGAAGATCTCGCTCCCCGCTGCGTCGTGGAATCCGACGCGAACGCCGGCCTCGCCGGTGACGGGGTTGGTGAGTCGCTCGAGCGGAATCTCCACGACACCCTCCTGCACGATCGCACCGATCTCGTACCGTACGTCCTCGCCGGATGCTGCAGCCCGGATGGCCTCGAACGGCGAGACGACGGCTTCGGGGATCACGGTCGCGCTGCCGCCGCCCTGGGTTCGCGCCTCGCGCGCATTCTGGCCAATGACCGCGACGTGTCTCAGGGCCGCGGCATCCAATGGCAGCACGCCGTCGTTCTGCAACAGCACGACGCCCTCGATCGCGGCCTCGCGTGCGAACGCTCGACCGTCGAGGGCAGCGGGTTCCACCGGGGTCGAGATGCCCAAGGCGCCGACGCGCTCCGCGAGCAGGAGAAGTCGCAGCACCTTCCGGTCGACGTCCGCCTCATCCGCGCGACCGTCTCGGATCGCAGCGGCGAGCTCGCCCCACGCTGCGGAAGGCCCCGGCATCGCGAGATCCTGCGCCGCGGCGACCGCGCCCAGCGACCGGACCGCCGTCCAGTCGCTGATGACGACGCCGTCGAAACCCCATTCCGAGTTGAGCGGAGTCTCGAGCAGGTCGCTCTCGGTCATCGTGGTGCCGTTGACGGCGTTGTAGGCGCTCATGATCGACCAGGCGCCCGCCTCGATGGCGCGCTCGAACGGAAGGAGGTAGAGCTCGCGCAGCGCTCGCTCATTGACCCGGACATCCACCGTGAAGCGGTCGGTCTCGGAGTCGTTGGCGACGTAGTGCTTCGGAGTTGCGGCCACCCCGTTGTCCTGCAACCCGCGCACGTATGCGGCGGCGAGTTCGGCGCTGAGTTCGGGATCCTCGCTGAAGCACTCGAAATGACGGCCGCCGAGTGGCGAGCGGTGGAGGTTGATCGTCGGCCCGAGCACCACATCAACGCCCTTCCGGCGCGCTTCGGATGCTGCGGCCGCACCGTAGCGGTAGGCGAGCTCGACGTCCCACGACGCCGCGAGAGCGGAGCCCGACGGGAGGTTCAGCGACGGCTCGCGCTCGTCCCACCGGGGACCGCGGACGCCGGCTGGCCCATCCGACAGCGTCATCGCACGGAGGCCGATCTCGGGGATCGGCACGGTCGTCCAGAAGTCCGCGCCCTGTACGAGCGCCACCTTCTGCTCGAGGGTGAGGCGCTCGAGCAGCGGGACGAGATGCTGCACGGTTCGGGGATGGGCGGCAGCGTGGGTCATAGGAAGAGAGCGCTTTCTGAGAACGGGCCGCCGACGGGGCGGACGGGCTGCGGTTCGGCGACGATCAGGCGACGTCAGCCGTCGCCTCGGCGTCGATCAACGCGCGTCGGGCGAGGCGGCGCTCCGCCTGCTTGTCCGGGTCGGGGACCGGCGAGGCCATGAAGAGTCGCCGTGTGTACGGGTGCTCGGGCTGCGAGGTGACGCGGTCGCCGTCGCCGGTCTCGACGATCTCCCCTCGATACATCACGGCGACTCGATGACTGATGTGCCGCACCACCGCCAGGTCGTGGGTCACGAACAGATACGCCACCCCTGTGCGGTCCTGGATCTCGATGAACAGGTCCAGCACGCGGGCCTGTGTCGACAGGTCCAGAGCCGACACCGGCTCATCGCACACGATGAGCTTCGGATCCAGCGCAAGCGCTCTCGCGATCGCGATTCGCTGCCGCTGGCCGCCGGAGAACTCCCGCGGCAGGCGCCCCGCTGCGTTGGAGGGAAGTCCCACGCGGTCGAGGAGGTCGTGAACACGCGCCTTCGCCTCCTTTGCGACGACACCCCGCGCGGTGAGGGGCTCGCTCAGGATCTGCTCGATCGTCAGCGACGGGTTCAGCGACGAGTACGGATCCTGGAAGACGACCTGGATCTCGCTGGACAGCTCCCTGCGCTGCCGCCGGCCGAGGTGGGTGATGTCCTGCCCGTTGTAGACGATGGAGCCTCCGGTGACGGGCGCGAGCCCGAGCACGGCCCGCCCCAGCGTGGTCTTGCCGGATCCGGACTCGCCGACGAGGCCCACCGTCTCACCCGCCCTGATGTCGAGGGAGACGCCCTTGAGGGCCTGGAACGGCTTGGCCCGGAAGCCCTTACCCGGGTACGCCACTTCGAGGTCCGCCACATCGAGCAGCATGCTCATGAATGTGCTCCTTCCGAGCGCGTCGTGATCAAGGGCGAGCGGGCGGGACCTTCTTCGAGGATCGCGTCCAGCAGCGACTGCGTGTACGGATGCGAAGGCGTGCCCAGAATCGTGCGTACGGGCCCCTGCTCGACGAACAGACCCTGCTGCATGACCGTGACCCGATCGCACAGGTCGGCAACGACGCCGAAGTTGTGGGTCACCAGAAGCATCGCCATGTGACGCTCGGCCTGAAGATCACGCAGCAGATCGAGCACCTCTGCCTGCACCGTCACGTCCAGGGCGGTGGTGGGCTCGTCGGCGATGATGAGATCGGGGTCGGTCGAGACCGCACCCGCAATGAGCACGCGCTGCGCCATCCCGCCGGAGACTTCGAACGGGTACGCGTCGAACGTGCGCCGCGGATTCGGGATGCCGACGCGTTCCAGTAGCGCGAGCGACTTGTCGGTCGCGTCCTTCTTGCTGAGTCCGAGGTTCTTCCTCAGCGGCTCGACCAGCTGGTACCCGATGCGGAACGACGGGTCGAGGTTCGACATCGGCTCCTGCGGAATGTAACCGATCCGCTTGCCACGCACGCCGGCATAGACGCGTTCGGCAGCTCCTGCGAGCTCGGAGCCCTCGTACCGGATGGACCCGCCCGAGACGTGCCCACCACGGGGAAGCAGGCCCAGTACCGCGAATGCGGTCTGCGTCTTGCCGGACCCTGACTCGCCGATCAGACCATGGATCTCGCCCCTGCGCACGTCGAGCGAGACTCCGTGTACGACCTCGATGTCGCTGCCTTCGGTCTGCTGGTAGGCCACGCGAAGATCGCGAATCGCGAGCACCGGCTCCTGCGGTCGCTGCGACGTCTGCTCGTCGTCGGCGTGGACGACGGTTCCGGGGACGACGGGCAGCTCCGACGAATCGTCGATCGGCTCGGAGTCGGCACCCCCCGTCGCGAATGAGGTGGTGACCGCCGCGATCGATCCCGTCGCCGTCGTCACGGCGCGTCGGCGGCGCCGCCGGACGTTGGTGGTCCGCTCCAGCACGTCCCGCATCGCGTTTGCGAGCAGGGTCAGCGCGATCGATGTCGTCGCGATCGCGAGGGATGGCCACAGCATGAGAATGGGCGCGCGGTAGATGTTCGTGAAGCCGTCGTTGAGCATCGAACCCCACGTCGGAACAGTCATGTCACCGAGGCCGAGGAATTCCAGGCCCGACTGGATGGCGATCGCGATGCCGGCGATGATCGCCGTCTGGATGATGATCGGTGCCCTGACGACCGACAGGATGTGACGTCCGATGATGCGCACGTCGGACAGACCCGACACTCGAGCGGCGTCGACGTACAGCTCGCTGCGCACGCCGACGACGGTGGCGTACACGAGGCGGTAGTAGGCGGGCGCCAGGATGATCCCGAAGATCAGCATGGCCCACCACACCGATGGCCCCAGCACCGCCCGCGCCGCGATCAGGATCACGATGCCGGGCAGTGCCATGACGAGCGCGGTCACCCAGGATGCGACGCTGTCGAACCAGCCCTTGAAGTACCCGGCGACAAGACCGCCGATGACGCCGATGACAAGAGAGGTGACGACGGCCACGGATGCTGCGGCGAGTGTGACCGACGTGGCCCAGAGCAGCCGCGACAGCACGTCACGACCCGCGCTGTCGTTGCCCAGGGGGTGCTCCGCGCTGGGTGGCGCGAGCACCAGCTGGATGGATGCCTCGTTCGGATCGTATGGGGCGATGAACGGTCCGATGATCGCCATCAGCACGACGAACCCGAGATAGAGCAGCGCGACCAGACCCACGGGCTTGCGGATCAGGCGACGGAACAGCGATGTCGTGACGTGAGGAGTCGGGATCGCCGGAGGCACTTCGATCGCGGTCATGACAGTCGCACCTTCGGGTTGAGCGCAGCCTGCGCGAGGTCGATCAGGAGATTGACGATGATCACGATCACGGCGAACGCCACGACGAGGCCCATCATGACCGGGATGTCGCCCTGCACCCCCGCCTGGACGGTGAGCTGGCCCATGCCGGGGAGGGCGAAGACCTGCTCCACGATGACGGCACCGCCCAACAGGCCGATGAACTGGACCGCCAGGATGGCCAGGGCCGGTCCGCCGGCGTTGCGCAGGACATGCCTGTATACGACACTGTTGGCGCTCAGCCCTCGACTGCGCAGCGTGCGCACGTAGTCGCGCGACATCGCGTCGATCATCGAGCCGCGGATCTGCTGGGTCACCGCGGCGATCGCCCCGAGGGAGAGAGCGGCGATGGGGAGCGTGACCGACGAGAGCCATCCGGTGAAGGACTCGGTCAGCGGCACGTAGCCGGTGGCTTTGAACCAGTGGAGGTCGATCGCGAAGATCAGCACGAGGTACAGCGCGATCAGGAAGCCCGGGATCGCGAAGCCGAGCACGGAGATGACCTGCACCGTCGCATCCACACCCCCGCCGCGGCGCGCGGCGAGCACGCCCAGGAGGACCGCGAGGACGGCCGTGACCAGCGTCGTTCCGATGACGATCGACAGGGTCACCGCCACCCGGCCCGAGAGGCTCACCGTCACCAGCTGGCCGTTGAACCAGGACCGGCCGAGGTCACCGGTGAGGGCATTGGTGAGCCAGTCCCAGTACTGCACGACGAGCGGGCGATTCAGACCGAGCTCCTCAGTTCTGCGCTGAACCTGCTCGGGCGTCGCGTTCTGGCCGAGGATGCGGCGGGCGACGTTCGCACTGTCGAGATAGAGCAGGCTGAAAGCGAGAGCCGAGATGACGAAGAGGAGCACGACGCCGGCGATCAGGCGCCTGACGATGAAGATGAGCATGCGGGGTCCGCTCCTGGTCAGCGAGCTGCGTGCTCGACGCGCGAGTCCGGCTCGTTGATCCATCGAGCCCGGAGAGCGGTCGCCTGCTCGGCATCGGTCTGGGTGCGGATCATCCTCGGTCCCCTCGATTCGACGACGCCTCTGTGCGTCGGATAGGGCGAAGGTAGCATCAATTCCGGTCAGTCGGTAGGTTTTCGACGTGAAAATCTACCAGGCGGTCGTTATTTGCTTTTCGAGGACTGCGGAAATGATCACGGCGTGAGCCCGGACTGCGCCGGGCTCACGCCGCATGTCGGATGCAGCATCCGTTCGACAGTGCCGAGGTGGGGCACTGATGGGATGTGCGCGAAGGTGTCGTCGATCTCTCAGCGCACGATCGCGAAGCCGGCAGTCCAGGGGAGCTGCTCTCCCACGGCGAGCGTCAGCTGCAGGAAGCCCATCGCCTCGAGTTCGTGCGCGCGCGCCAGCGAGCCGGCGTCGATTGCACCGAGACCTCCCGCAACGATGGCCGCGGAGAGAGTGGCCTTCGCGGCCGCGTCATCCCCCGCGACCAGAACGGTCGTGGGCACACCGCCGACCTGTTTGGTCGAGATCGTGCCGGCGAAGTTGGTGTTGAAGGCCTTGAGTACGGACGACTGCGGAAGTGCGGCCTGGAGTTCGGCGGCTGCCGAGCTGCCGACAGGGACGACCAGCGAGTCGAAGGTCTCGAAGTCGAGCGGGTTGGTGATGTCGACCACGACCTTGCCGGCGAGCTGCTCGCCGGCTCGCGAGACGATGTCGGCCACAGCAGGGTACGGGACGGCGAGGATCACGATGTCGCCCACGATGGGCGCGGTGCCGACCTGGTCGCGCGTGACGTGGATCACGTCGTTGCCGCCGGCGGCGAGCATCCCGCCGATCGCGTCGCCCATGCTGCCTGTTCCGATGATCGTGAAGCTGCTCATGTCAAATCCTTCTCCGTGTAGTTTGGTTGTACCTGCAACTATACCCTAGATACTTGTAGGTGCAACTTTTGGGATAGAGTGGTCCCATGGACGCGCTCAGGTATGACGAACGCGTGGCGGTGGCGCGCCTGCGGGCACTGCTGGAGCTGCTTCCCACCGCGCTCGACCGCCGGCTGGCCGACGCCGGCATCGGCTCCTTCGAGTTCACGCTCTTGGAGGCGCTGCACGAAGCGGAGCTGCGGCGACTTCGGCTGACAGCCCTGGCCGCCCGCACCAATGCCACCCTCCCCCGGCTCTCCCGAGTCGTCACGGGACTCGAACGTAAGGGGTTGGTCACGCGCGCCGCGTGCGAGGAAGACGGCCGCGCCACGAACGCCGTTCTGACGGATGCCGGCGAGGCCGTCTACTCCGAGGCTGCGCCGCTGTACGAGCGGGCCGTGCGGGAGACGATCTTGGACGGGCTCGACGGTGACGGGGTGCAGCAACTGGCCGGCATCTCGTTCGCCATCCTCGACAAGCTCGATCCCGACCGACGGCTGGCCGTGAGCGCGCCCGGGGGCGAAGCGGTCGACCGCGCCTCTCAGAACACAAGTGCATCCCGTGACGACAGCGAGTGCGCGGCGGATCCCGCTGCGACCTGACGCCGCCACCAGCGCACGCCTCCGGCGTGTATGTTCCTGAGTCGGCGCTCGAATCGAAGAGCCACGCGCGCGAGAGGTCGTCTTATGCGAATCCTGATCGGTGTCGACGGATCGGCCACCCATCCCCGACCTCAGCGGTGGGTGAGGTGAGCGAGCCGATCGTTCCCGAGCTCGTTCGGGCTTTCGACGTCACCGTCAGGCTGGGACCCGTCGAGGATCACGGCGCCACCCGGGCCGGACATCGGCGAGTCATTCCGATCGTGGGCGGTGAGATCAGCGGGGCGATCGAGGCGACGATCCTGCCCGGTGGAGCCGACTGGCAGCTCGTACGCACCGACGGCGCGCTCGAGATCGACGGCCGCTACTCGGCCCGCACGGCCGACGACGACCTCCTGTTTCTGCAGGTGTCCGGCGTTCGCAGCGGGCCCCCCGACGTTCTCGCAGCATTGCTCGCCGGGGAGGACGTGGCGCCGACCGAGTACTACTTCAGAACGGCGTTGCGGATCGAGACATCGGCACCTGCTCTGGCGTCACTCGAGCACGCGGTGTTCGTGGCATCCTGCATCAGGCACGCGGCGACCGTGCGGTACACCGCGTTCCGCGTGACCTGATCGACGAACGGGGCGCACCCGCGTGAATGCTTCGCGATGAGTTTGGGCGCGAGACCACGGGTCACGTCGGTGTAGATCGCAGCGGCCGGTGGTTGCGCCACGCCTGCTGATATGTCCAGAAGCCGTAGCGCGCGAAGCCTGCCATGATCACGAGTCCGACCAGCAGTCCGACGACGATCGCCCAGCCGATACCTCCGCCCAGCGCGACGATGATGCCGCCCGCGAGCAGGCCGACGACGCAGGCATTGACGACGATGATCAGCATGAATGAGCTCCCGAACAGGTGACTGAAGCTTCGTCGGCGCAGGAACGAATAGGTGAGCTGCGAACCCGCCATGTCGTCTGCTGTAGCCGCGAGGAAGTACTTCTCAATGGGCGGGTCCATGTCGACGTATGCCCCGCGCAGCCGGTTCATCGCCACGACGTACATGAGGTCCTCTTCGGCCACATTGAACACACGCGCCTGGGTCATCAGTCCCAGTACCGCGAGGAACCCGAGAATCACCAGCGCCGCACCGGCGAACCACCCGTCGAACCGGGTCGCCTGCCCGAGCAGCCCGATCGTCACCAGGCCGGCGGACACGAGCGTCAGGAAGATCGTGATCCGGGTGAGCACCTCGCCCTGCGCCGTGCCGCGGGCCGCGAGCAGTCCCCAGTGCTCCGTTGCGAGCATCTGCGCGCGCCGTGCGAGCACCGCGTCAGACTCCGCCGCGTCCGGCGCGGCCGGGGTCTCGTCGGCGGAAGGGTCGACAGGCACGTCCACAGCCATGAGCCATTGTCTCTCCGGGTGAGCCGGCGCGCCAGGCCGGCGCATCCTGCGGGGCTCACGGGAGATGATCTCGGCCGAGCGTCCGAAGCCACCGAGGCGGTACCCCCGCCCCCCGAACCCAGCGATCGCCCGCCGTGCGATCACGTCGCTGAACGTGTTGCCCCAGAATGTGCTGCGAACTCCGTCGGCTCGGTCGTGGCTGCAGACTGCGCCAGACGGAGAACGAGACGAGCGGCCTGTTCAGCGAATGGTTCTCGATGGGCTGCCGTGAGCTGAACGGGGCCCGATCATCGGCGATCGAGGTGCGCAGGGAGCTGAGCACCCTGTGGCGGAAATGGGTCCGTGAGATCCGATGAGACGCGATGTCGCCCGCCGCCGTGGGATCGGTTCCCCATGTAGTTCACCGCGCTCGGCTATCGTCGTGCGTAAGAACCCAGTTCAGGATATCCGCCCCGCCTCGGTCAGCGCGGGTCGACGCGCAGCGTGGTCTGCCGGGCAAGCGAGGTGGTGATCGAACGGGTGGCCGATCCCTGGCCGTACTTGGCGAAGTAGGCCGCGTCGATCGCGTCATCGTGCGACACGTCGAGCGTGTACGCGACAGCCCGGGTGGTGCCGTCCCAGCGGAGGAAGCCCTCGAAGTGGCGGGCGACACCTTTGAACCACGCGCCGTCCGGCCCCTTGACCGACCGCAGGTAGAGGTCGCCGTCGACGACGACGTGCCACACGATGGTGAGGGTGCGACTCGAGCCGTCGGCACGGCGTCCCGCGACTCTCACCTCACCGGCGCGGTGCAGTTCTCGCAGCTCGGCGTCAGTCCATCCGGTCATCGTCGGCTCCTTCGCTCGCCGTGCCGCGGTACTCGGCGTCGGTGATGTGCTCTTTCCAGATCGTGGTCGTCGCCGGGTCATCGCCCGCTTCGAGCATCGCGATGTGCTCCATGAAGCATCCGGGCGCAGCGGCATGCCAGTGGTCCTCCCCCGGCGGGGTGTACAGAGTCTGGCCGGCCGGCACGTCGATGATCGTGCCGTCGCGGTGCCCGAAGCGCGCGACGCCCTGGGTGACGCGCACGTACTGGCCGCGGGCGTGAGAGTGCCAAGCGGTGCGGCCGCCGGGCGCGAACCGCACCGTCGCCACCGTCATCCGCTGATCCGCTTCATGCGGGGTGGCGATCGGGTCGAGCCACACGTCTCCAGCGAACTTGTCCGGCGGGTTCTTCACTGTGGGCGCCACGGGTTCGATGTTCATCGGATCCTCTTCCTTACGTCAGCGGGTCATCGGATGCTGCCGCGTCGCCGTGCAGCCGGGAGCAGCTCGTGCGCGCCGTAGCTGTTGTCGTCGGGGTTGATGGTGACGCCCGGCGCGACGATCCCGTCGATCCGGTCCAGGACGGCCGGGCTCAGCACGACACCGGCCGCCGGCAGGTACGACTCGAGCTGCTCCATCGTGCGGGGCCCGACGATGGCAGCGGTGACCCCCGGGTGGTTGATCACGAAAGCGATCGCGAGCTCGATCATCGACAGACCCGCCTCGTCGGCGACCGCGGCGAGGTCCTCGACGATGTCGAGCTTGCGTTGGTTCGCGGGCGAGGTCATGTCGAATCGCGCGGACGGTCGAGCGCTCGAGGTCGGCGCCGACGGGGAGTCCTTCCGCCACCGCCCGGTGAGCCATCCCCCCGCGAGCGGGCTGTACGTGAGCGTGCCCATCCCGTGACGCCGGGCCGTGGGGAGCACGTCGTCCTCGATCCCCCTCACCAGGATCGAGTACGGGGGCTGCTCGGTGACGAATCGCTCGAGGTTCCGCTGCTGCGACGCCCACTGCGCCTCCACGATCTGCGACCCCGAATACGATGAGCTCCCGATGTAGCGGATCTTGCCCTGGTGGACGAGGTCGGACAGGGCGCCGAGAGTCTCCTCGACGTCGGTATCCGGGCTCGGGCGGTGCACCTGGTAGAGGTCGATGTAGTCGGTATCCAGGCGCCGGAGCGAGTCCTCGACCGCGCGGATGATCCATCTGCGAGACCCGCCGCGCTGGTTCGGGTCGTCCGGATCCATCGGCATGAAGAACTTCGTCGCCAGCACGACCTCGTCGCGGCGTCCCTTCAACGCTTTGCCGGTGATCTCCTCCGACACCCCGGCCGAGTAGACGTCGGCGGTGTCGACGACGTTGATCCCGGCATCCAGTGCGGCGTGAGTGATGCGGATGCTGTCCGCCTCGTCCTGGTTACCCCAGGGGCCGAACATCATCGTGCCCACGCAGAGCGGGCTGACTTTCACCCCTGTGCGGCCCAGCGGACGGTACTCCATGATTCGATTCCCTTCGATTCAAACGACATCGCGATAGCCGGCGCGCGCGGCCTGCCACGACGGGTTCCCTGCCCGGATCGGCGCTGAGTCCGCGGCTCTGCTCCCTGCGCGGGTGGCGGCCAGGCTTCCGAGAAGGCGCAGTCGCTCCTCGGTCGGGGTGTCGACGGCAGGAGTCATGGTGAACATGATCAGCCCGTTGTCGGCGGGAAGCTCGAGGGCTTCGTAGTCGAACGCCAGGTCGCCGACATCGGGGTGGTGGAGGCGCTTGCTCCCGGTGCGGTGGAAGCGGACGTCGTGTGCCGCCCAGCGGGCCCGGAAGACGTCGCTGCGGGTGACGAGTTCGCCGATGAGGTCGGTGAGCGGCTTGTCATGAGGGTTGCGGCCGGCCTCCACGCGGAGGGACGCGACGATGCTGTTCGCCCCCGCCTCCCAGTCGGTGTAGAAGGTTCGAGCGGCGGGGTTGAGGAAGGTGAAGCGCGCGTTGTTCCGCCCGTTGGCCGGGTCGTCGATGATCGGCGAGAACACCGCATGCCCGATGTCGTTGGTGGCGAGGAAGTCCTTGCGGGTGTTGGCGATGTACGCCGGCGCGGTGATCGCGTCGAGCAGTCGCTGCAGCTCGGGACGGATCGTGACGTTTCCCGCGCGCGGACGCTTTCGCCTCGGGCCGGCGGGAGCCGCAGCGTGTGCGAGGTCGTGGAGGTGTGCGGTCTCGGCCTCGTCGAGCTGCAGCGCACGGGCGAGGGCGTCGAGCACCTCGGGGGAGACGCCGGCGAGGTTGCCGCGCTCCATGCGCGCGTAGTAGTCGACGCTCATTCCCGCGAGCATCGCGACTTCCTCGCGGCGCAGCCCTTCGACGCGGCGGCGGCCTCCGCCGATGATGCCGGCCCGGTCGGGCGTCAGTCGTGCTCGGCGGGTGAGGAGGAACTCCCGCACCTCTGCCTGCTGGTCCATGCCCGTCACGCTAGGCCCCTTCGCGGCGTTGTCGATAGAGCACGTCAGTCCTCTGGGATGTCGCGGCCGAACGTCTCGAGGGTGACGACCTCGGGCTCGGGTCCGCCTCGCACGCCGGTGTCGAGCGCGTCGATGCGGGCGATCTCGTCGGGGGTGAGCTCGAAGTCGAACACGTCGAAGTTCTCGGCGATGCGAGCGGGCTTGACGGACTTCGGGATGGCCTGGACGCCGTGCTGGATGTGCCACCGGAGCATGACCTGCGCAGCGCTCTTCTCGTGCGCCTGGGCGATCTCGACGATGACCGGGTCGTTGAACGTGCTCTTCGAGTCGTCGCCCCGGTACGAGGTGATGCCGCCGATCGGAGACCACGCCTGCGTGAGGATGCCGTGCCGCGTGCCGAAGTCCTGCAGGTCGCGCTGCTGAAAGTAGGGGTGGACCTCGATCTGGTTCACGGCAGGGACCACATCGGTCTCGTCGAGAAGGGTCGTGAGGTGATCGATCATGAAGTTGCTCACACCGATGGCTCGCACCTTGCCGTCAGCGAGCAGCGTCTCGAGCGCCTTGTACGCGGCGATGGTCTTGTCGAACGCTCCCGGAAGCGCCTGATGAAGGATGAACAGGTCGATGACGTCGACATGCAGCTTCCGCGAGCTCTTCTCGAACGCATGAAGCGTCTCGTCGTAGCCGTAGTCGCTGATCCAGACCTTCGACTCGATGAACACGTCGTCGCGAGCAGAACCGGATGCCTTCAGCGCATCTCCGACGCCGCGCTCGTTGGCGTACGCGGCCGCCGTGTCGATCAGACGGTAGCCCGTCGAGAGAGCAGCCGCAACCGCCTCGGCCGTCTCAGCGGGCGGGGTCTGGAAGACGCCGAAGCCGAGGGCGGGGATGTCGACGCCGTTGTTCAGCGTGAGGGTGTTCGTCATGCCATCGACGTTACGGGCGGTACCGCAGGGAAGGGAGTGACTGTCATTACACCGATAGCCGTCCTCTCGGTGCTCATCGATTGGATGGGCCCCATTGTGCGAAGACGCGCTTCGCGACCTGGGCGGCGGACATCGCCTTCGGCCAGCTCTCGCTCGGTGCTGCATTCTCAACTCTCTTGGGCCGGTCTGGCGGTCAGCCCTCGTCACCGTGTCGCAGGCAGTCGTACGCTGCGTGCGCATAGATGCGCGGGGCCGCCATTCTGTGCACGCGTCGACCGGCGCGCGGAATCGACGTCGAGGCAGCCGCATTCGGACTCTCGCACCGCGCTCGGGGCAAGGTCGGATTCGCTCACGGCCGAGGAGGCGGGACCGACCTGGCGTTTCTCGGCAAGAAGAGAGCCCCGCGATCCCCCTGTTTCCAAGGGTTCGCGGGGCTTCGACGTGGCGGTGACGGTGGGATTTGAACCCATACCGGATGAGGTCACAGGGATCACATGAGGTCTCGGGAACGCGTGAAATCAACGATCTGGGTTCTCATGCGCTGCATCGAGTCACACTCGTTTCATTGCGTCTGTTCCCGCTTCTGTTCCCACTAGGAGACCGTGGGAACGAGTCCATCGCGCCAAGGATCACCGCAGCGGGGAGATCGCTGACTCGACGATGTGGTGGATGGTCTCGACCGCGACTTGACCAGGGTCTGGCCTGCGCGCCCACGGACAGGCGGGGCACATGGTCGAACCCCGCCCCGTGTCGGTCAGCCGAGCTGCGCGAGAAGCGCCCGAGCGACCGACGCCGACGACTGAGGGTTCTGACCGGTGATGAGATTACCGTCAACGACAACGTGGTCCGCCCACGGGCTCGCGTTGTCGAGTACGACTCCGCGCTCACGAAGAGAGGACTCGAGGAGGAACGGCGCGCGGGTAGCAAGACCTGCCTGCGTCTCCTCCTCGTCTGTGAACGAGGTTACGGTGCGGCCGGCGGCGACGAGCGTGCCGTCTTCGCGGATTGCTGCGAGGAGCGCGGCGACACCGTGGCACACGAGGGCGACGGGCTTCGGCGAAGCAAGCGCCGAAGTGAGGAGGGCGCCGGAGGCGGCGTCGTGAGACAGGTCCTGCATGGGGCCGTGACCGCCGGGGTAGTACACGGCGTCGTACCCCGACAGGCCAACCTCGTCCAGGGTCAGCGGAGCGCCAAGACCCGCGATGGCGCCGAGCTGCGCACGCTCCGCCTCGCCGTTGTCGCCGAACGAGGCCTCGTCTGCGAGCGGGGCGATGCCGCCGGGGGTCGCGAACTCGACCGTGTGCCCGGCCTCGCTCAGGAGGCGGTAGGGGGTGAGCAGCTCCTCAGCCCAGTAGCCGGTTCTGTGAGCGGTGCCGTCGGACAGGGTCCATGTGCGGGCGGCGGAAACGACGAACAGGACGGTTGACATGAAATCTCCTTCTCTCGCGAATGCGCGACATCGGTTCAAACCGGGTCAGGCTCGGCACTCTTCCGATAGCTTCATGATGTGGGGTATCAGGATTTTGATGGTCTGGCGCACCTCCAGTTGTGGCGAACGTTTCTCGCCGTGTACGAGTCCGGTTCGCTTTCTTCCGCCGCGCGAATCGTCGGCCTGACCCAACCGGCCGTGTCCGCCCAGCTGAACTCCCTCGAGCGGCTCGTGGGCGAAAGGCTTTTCATGCGGACCGCTCGCGGTGTCGTTGCCACCGCCACGGCCGATGACTTGGCGGCACGGCTCTCCTCGCCATTCGAGGCGATATCGCGAGCGCTCGCAGGCTCAGCGGACTCGGCGCCGCAGCCGCCGGTACGGCTCGGAGGAGCTGCCGAGTTGCTCGCCGAAGTGGTCACTCCCGCACTTGCTCCGTTGATTGCAGACGGAGTGCGGGTCCATGTGGTTCCCGGGTTGCCGAACGAATTGTTCGACGCGCTGCGCTCCGGGACTCTCGACGTGGTCATCGCGTCCGAGCGCCCCCGTGGCCGAGCGCTGACCGCGGAGCCACTCGTCGATGAAACCTTCATCCTCACCGCGAACCCTGAGATCGCGACCTCCTTGCCCCGCACTGTGGAGGCAGCGGGCGCATCCGCACTCGAGCGCATTCCCCTGCTCGCGTACGCGAGCGATGTGCCCGTGCTCCGGCGGTATTGGAGGCAAGTGTTCAGTACCCGGCTCGAGCGTGAGCCGGCCCTCGTCTTTCCCGACCTGCGGGCGCTGCGCGATGCTGCGGCGGCCGGAGCTGGCGCGACCGTGCTCCCGAGCTACCTGTGTCGCCGAGAACTCGACACAGGAGCACTGGTCGACCTCGCACCGCACGTGACTTCACCCACGAACACTCTGCACTTGCTGCGTCGGCCAGCCAGCGCCGGTCGACCGCATGTGCAGCTACTAGTGGGAGTGCTGGACACGGCGGTGCGCGAGATCGTTGCCGACGGACGCGACAAGGGCAATCGGTGACACTCTCCCGCCCGGTCCCGATGCGCGAGGAGTAGAGGTCGCAGCGGTCTGGGGAGACAGCTCAGCTGCCAGGGACGAAGGCGTACTTGGTGTCCAGGTACTCGTGGATGCCCTCGTTGCCGCCCTCTCGGCCGAGGCCGGACTGCTTCGTCCCGCCGAACGGGGCGGCGGGATTGGAGATGGCGCCGGAGTTCACCCCGAGCATGCCCGCGTCGATGGACGCCATCAGCCGATGCCCGCGTGCAAGGTCCGCTGTGTACGCGTACGCGGCGAGCCCGTACTCGGTGCTGTTGGCGAGATCGACCGCTTCAGCTTCGGTTGTGAACTTCGTGATGGACACCACGGGACCGAAGATCTCCTCGCGGTACAGCCGCGAGTCGGTGGGCACGTCGGTGACGATGGTCGGCGGGAAGAACGCCCCGTCTTCCGCGCGCGGGCCCCCGACGATCTCGTACCCACCGGCGGCGACGGCCTCATCGACGAGCCCTCCAATGCGGATCGCGGCGTCACGGTTGATGAGTGGCCCGATGTCCACTCCCGCATCCAGGCCGGGACCGACCCTCAACGCGTGCACGCGCTCGGCGAGCCGCTCCACGAAACGGTCGTGGATGTCTTCCTGCACGAGGAACCGGTTCGCGGCAGTGCACGCCTGACCGACATTGCGGAACTTCGCAATCATCGCCCCATCGACGGCGGCGTCCAGGTCCGCGTCGTCGAACACCAGGAACGGGGCGTTGCCACCGAGCTCCATAGACGTACGCAGGATGTTGTCCGCGGCCTGCTTGAGCAGGGTGCGCCCCACCCCCGTCGAGCCGGTGAAGCTCACCTTGCGCAGCCGAGGGTCCCGCATGAGCGCGTCGGAGACGGCCGCGGAGCGAGTGGAGGGGATCGCGTTGAGGACGCCCTCAGGGAGCCCGGCCTGTTCGAACAGCGACACCAAATAGAGCGTCGTCAGCGGGGTGAGCGCGGCCGGTTTGATCACCGCTGTGCAGCCTGCTGCCAGGGCCGGTCCGATCTTGCGGGTCGCCATTGCCAGCGGGAAGTTCCAGGGAGTGATGAGGTAGCACGGGCCTACCGGTCGGTGGGTGACCAGCATCGCGCCCGTTCCCTCCGGGGTGCTGCCGGTCCGCCCGCCGGCGCGAACGGCTTCTTCCGCGAACCAGCGGAGGAACTCCCCGCCGTAACGGACTTCGGCCGCCGACTCGCTGAGCGGCTTGCCCATCTCGAGGGTGATGAGCCGGGCGATGTCGTCCGCGTGCTCGACGACCAGTTCGAACGTGCGAAGCAGGATCCCGCTGCGCACCCGGGCTGGTGTCTTCGCCCACGCATCTGCTGCCGCAGACGCCGCGTCCAGCGCCCGCAGCGCATCAGCCGGGGTGGCGTCGGCGATCTCGGTGAGGACTCGGTCGAAGGCGGGGTCGTGCACAGGGAAGGTTGTGCCGTCGGCGGAGTCCCGCCACTGCCCGTCGATGAACAGCTGCAATGGCAGGCCAGGGAGCGCACTCATGCTCTGCCTCCCGCGACCAGCGTCACCGGGGAGTTGAGATAGCCACGGACCTGCTCCGCGACACGCTCCGGCGAGAGCCCGTACTTGTCGAGCAGGAAGTCGTTCGGACCGGACTCTGACCACTGATCTTCCAGGCCCAGCCGTGCCACCCGGGGAGCACCCTCCAGTTCGCTGAGGGTTTCGCTGATCAGCCCGCCGAGACCACCGATGGTCGTGTGCTCCTCGATGGTGATGACCAGGCGAGCGCCGTCAACGGCGGCCAGCAAGGAGTGCACGTCCAGCGGCTTGATCGTGGGTACGTGGATGACTCGCACGTGGATGCCCGACTCGCTGAGAATGGCCGCGGCCTCGTTCACCCGTGAGCTCTGCACGCCGGTGGATACCAGCGCCACCACACCACCCGGATGCAACGTGACCACCTCGCCGAGGCGGAATTGGTAGTTCTCGGGAAGGACGGCGGGGACAGCATCCCGGGCAATTCGGACATAGACGGGACCGTCGTGCGCTGACGCCCACCGGGTCATCTCAGCGATCTCCACCTCATCGGCCGGCGCGAGCACGGTCATGTTGGGCATCGCCCGCATGATGGCGAGGTCCTCGATGTCCTGGTGGGTCTTTCCGGAGCTTCCGTTGAGGAGGCCGCTGTAGGAGCCGGCGATCCGGACCGGCGCGTGAGTCTGCGAGACGAGCATGCGGATCGGGTCAAGGGCGCGGTGGGTGAGGAACACCCCGAAGGTGGACAGCCAGGGACGGAACCCGGCGGTGGTCAGTCCGAAGGCGATGCCGACCATGTTCTGCTCGGCGATACCCACTTCCACGAACCGGTCCGGGAACGCCTCGGCGAACTTGTCGGCCTTGGTGGAGTTGGCCAGATCACCGTCGACGACGACGATGCTCGGGTCCTCTGCCCCGATCTCCACCAGGGTGTCGCCCCAGACATCTCGTTGCGCTTTCACAGCACGGCCTCCTCGATTGCCAGTTCACGGCGGGCGATGGCGAGCTGCTCATCCGTGGCCACGCCGTTGTGCCACTTGTAGGTCCCGCGGGTGAAGGACACACCCTGCCCCTTGGCGGTGTGCGCGAGGATGACGGTGGGCCGGTCGGTGGCCGCAGCGTTCTTCTCCGCCGCGCCGTACGCGGTGAGGATGTCGTCGAAGTCGTGCCCGTCGACTTCGAGCACGTTCCAGCCGAACCCGCTGAGGATCGCGCGCAGGTCGACGTGTGCCCACGGTTCGCTGCGGTCGAACCGGTCGCGATTGGGGACGGCGGGCCAGCCGAACTGCTGGAGGCCGTTGAGGTCGATGATGGCGATGAGATTGCTCAGCCCGTAACGGCTGGCGGAGTTGAACGCCTCCCAGACCATGCCTTCCTGAAGCTCCCCGTCGCCGAGCATCACCCAGGTGCGGTAGTCCGCGCGGATCTTCTTCGCACCCAGCGCGATGCCGACACCGGCCGACAGGCCTTGGCCGAGGGAGCCCGTGGACACGTCGATCCCCGGAGTGAGCTTCATGTCGGGGTGCCCCTGCAGACGGGAGTCGCCGTGATCGAAGGTGGCCAGCTCGTCCACAGGGAAATATCCCCGCAGTGCCAGCACACTGTAGAGACCGATGGCGGAGTGGCCCTTGGAGAGCACGAACCGGTCGCGACTCGGGTCCTGGGGGTTCTCCGGGTCGATGCGCAGCTGCTGGAAGTACAGCGCCACCAGAAGATCGGTCATCGACAGCGGTCCGCCGATGTGTCCGGCCTTGCTCTGCGCGACGGTGTTGACGATGTGCCAGCGCACCAGGCGCGACAGCCGCGCTAGCTCCGCGTGCTGTTGCGTCGTGCCGGACGGGGTGTCCAGACCGGGCCAGGCGTCTTCGCTCATGAGAGAATCCTACCTATTTACGGACAGATTGTCCATTTTATGTACGTTTTTTGGGAGCGCAGAACCGCTGGATGCGGCTCAAGCGTTCAGACGGCGGCGGTCAGTTGATGAACCGGTCGTCTCGGAGGGCGGTGAGGTGGTCGATGAAGCTCTGATGAGAGTCGATGCAGTCCGCGAACCCGGCCTGCCGGATCTTGATGGTGCTCTGCACCATGTCGTAGTCCGTCCGCCACCACCCCTGCACGAACGGCCACGACACGAACTGATCGAAGGCAGGCTGGCGAAGTCCGCGCTCGAGGACGAGATCGGCCCAGTCCGCATCCCGCCCGAGCATGTGCGCCTCAAGCTCCATCGGCTGCGGTTCGTCGAAGGGCATGTCGAAGAACTCGGCGATGACCGGCCACAGATGGACCCAACGGAAGTGGTCGCCGTTGGTGACGTTGAAGACTTGGTTGCGGGCTGTCTGCGCGCCGTAGGCCCATTCGACGGCCCGGGCGAGAATGCGGGCATCGGTCGCCTGGTGCAGTGCCCGCCACGCTCCCCACGATCCCGGGAAGCGCAACGGCGCGTTCTCCCGTTTGCTGAGCATCGCGTACGCGGCAACGCCGGAGAGGATGTTCATCGGTGACCGGGCGCCGAAGCCGATGACGCCGTCCGGCCGCAGAATCGTCCACACGGCGTCCCGGCGGGCTGCCCACTCCCAGATCGCGTCCTCCTGGGGGTTGTAGAGGATGGGTCCCAGCAGTCTGCGGTCGGTCTCCTTCGCGGGTGTGCGGTACGGGCCGAGGTGCTCGCCATAGGACTTGCCACCGCCGATGAGCTGGAAGTGCTCGACCTCGGCACCGTCGCGGTCCAATGCGTCCAACAGGTGGACCACCATCTCGGCGTTGAGGGCGGTGGTCTCCGCGTGGGAGGCGCCCTCGACGTACCCGGCGTACACGACATGGGTCACGCCGGCGAGCGCCCCCTCGGCAATCCCGCCAGCGACGGACAGGTCGCCACGGAGGACCTGCTGGTCGGAGGTATCAACACGCCGCGGGCCGCTGCGTGAGAGCGCCGTGACCGCCAGCCCTCGGCTTGCCAGGTGGCGTGCGACGGCGCCACCCGTGACACCGCTCGCGCCCACAACGAGGTACTTGTTCTCACTCATGCGCACACTCCTGCCGGCGGATGCCCGATAGTCGGAAGACCCAGCGGAACCGACCCCGCCCTCACCCCGAGCCGCCGGCGAATGCTGGCGAGGGTCTGCGGTGAGGCATGGATCTGCGGGGCAGTGACCGAACGCACCCCGGGAACGGCTTCGACGTACGTCTGCACCAGCCCCGCGTAAGTGACCGCCATGGACGGGCAGTTCTCGCAAGCGCCGTGGAACTCGATGACGACGTCGCCTTCGTCACTGACAGTCGCGGTCATGTCGCCGGCGTGGCCGCGCAGCCGCGGCCGCACGAACTGCAGCGCCTGCTGCAGTCGCTCCGGATCGACGGTCATGACCCTTCGCCTCCCGTGTACTGCGAGGGGATGTCGTAGCCGAGGGCGCGGGCGAAGTTCAGGCCGAACACCTTCTCCTTGATCTCGCGGGTGAGCTCCGGGTACCCGTACCGGTCCTGCAGCTCCTCGGGCATCTCGAGGTTTGCCCACATGTCGATGTAGGCCTGGATGTCCGGCCAGATGAAGCCCTCGGAGCCGTACGCGAGACGGTCCGGGCCGATGAACAGCAGCGCCTGACCGATGCGGTGCAGCATCGGGTAGGGCTGCAGGAAGTACTGGTTGAACCACAGCGGCAGCATCAGGTGCATGTTCGGGAACCGGCCGACGATGGAGATCGTCTCGTCCACGTACGGGTCGCCCATGTGGTGGATGCCGAAGTTGAGCTCCGGGAAGTCGTACGCCGCCATCTGCAGGTCGTTCGGCTTGAAAGCCTCCACGGGGTGCATGCCCAACGGGTAGCCCTTGTGGAACTGGATCATCTTGATGCCCAGTTCGAGCGCCTTCTCATACAGCGGGTAGGCGATCTCGCGGTCATCGGCAGCCCAGGAGTGGTTGCGGTCCTGGTAGGTGTAGAACTTGAAGCTCTTCGCTCCCCACTCGTGCACCTGCCGTTCCATCTCGCGCAGCGCGAAGTCCACTCCCTGCCAGCTCGGGTCGACGCCGCCGCAGAAGATCAACCGGTCCGGGTTCACGCGGGTGAGGTCGTAGCACAGCTGCGCCGGACCCAGTGAGTCCTTCCACGGTCCGAACAGCGGAACGGTCTGGACCATGGCGATGTCGGTGTCGGAGCGTTCGAACAGCTGCGCGTTGGCCCACTCCGGGTCCACCGGGTCGTAGAAGTCGGGCTTGTCGGTGGGTCCGCCCTTGCTGGCCATCAGCTTGTTGAAAGAGGCCTGGTTCTCCCGGTGCGCCGTGACGTTGCGGCCGTCCGTTCCCGGGGCAACCTGCCGTTCCGTGAAGTCCTGGGTGTGCACGACGCAGTCGAACACGAACATTCCGTCTTTCATCTGTCTCTCCTCTTCACCTGCGAATCACTGAACGAAGTCGCCGTTGGGTTGACCATTCCAAGCCGTCACTCCGCCGTCAACGGGCACGATGGCACCGGTGATGAACGAAGCACCAGGCGACGCGAGGAACACCGTCGCATCGGCGACTTCAGCGGGGTCGGCAATACGGCCCAGCGGAATGAACTTCCCGAACGCGTCCTCGAGCCCCGGGAGCGCCTCAAGGTTCTTCACCAGCAGCGGGGTGCGCACGGGTCCGGGGGCGATGGCGTTCACGCGGACACCGGCTTTGCCGTAGTCGATGGCCATGCTGCGGGTGAAGTTGACGATGGCGCCCTTCGCGGCGTTGTACGCCGCGTAGTTGAAATCCGCACGCACCCCGGACACCGACGCGGTGTTGATGACGTTGCCGCCGGACGCTGTCAGATGCGGCAGGGCGGCCCGGGAGACGTAGAACACTCCGTCTACATCCACCGACATCACCTTCCGCCACAGCTCGTCGGTGGTCGCAGTGACCGAGCCGACCGGGGCGATGCCGGCGTTGTTGACGAGCACATCCAGTCGTCCGAGCTTTCCGGCGACGGCCGAGATGTACGCGTCGGCAGACTGCGAATCCGACACGTCCACAGCCAGCGGCACCAGTCGGCGACTGAGCTCGGAGCCGAGCTCGTTCTGCAATCCTGTGAACAGCTCCGTCTGCAGGTCGCCGGCTGCGACCGTGGCGCCCGCTTCCAGGAAGCGGCGGGTGATGGCGGCGCCGATGCCGGAGGCGGCGCCGGTGACGGCGACGACCTTCCCGTCGAAGAGGTCAGATGCCCACATGGCTCGTCGTTCCTTCCTTCCCGGTCAGTGTGCGGAGCGGCCGCGGGAGCGGATCATCGCGAACAGGCGACCGTCGCTGAGCACCGCGAGGATGATGACCGCGCCGATGACGACCGGCTGCAGGTGAGGGGAGACGTTCAGCAGCGTCAGCCCATTGTTGAGGACGCCGATGATGAGCAGGCCGACAAAGGTTCCCCACATCGACCCGATGCCGCCCGCCAGGCTGGCGCCACCGATGACGACCGCGGCGATGACGCTGAGCAGGTCGCTGGAGTTGCCGGCGCCGGGCTGAGCGGCGTTGAGGCGAGCACCGACGACGAGGCCGGCGACTGCGGCGAGGAATCCGGCAAGCGCGTAGACGCGCAGCTGCATGGCCTTCACTCGGATGCCGGAGAGTCGAGCGACCTCCTCGTTGCTGCCGATGGCGTACAGCGAGCGCCCCGCCGGACGGTAACGGAGCCACAGGCCGGCCACGATGAAGACAGCGAGCATCAGGTAGACCTGCAGGGAGATCCCGGCGAGACGGATCTGCGAGAGTCCCTGGAACCAGTCGGGCAGGCCGAGGATGGGCGTGCCGTTGGTGAGGTACAGCGACAGGCCGGTCGCAGCGAACATGGTGGCCAGCGTTGCGATGAACGGCTGGATGTTGCCGAATGCGATGAGCACACCGTTGAGCAGTCCGATGCCAGCGCCGACGGCAAGACCGACGATGATGGACAGCCAGAACGGCCAGCCGAGGTTCTGGTAGGTGACAGCGACCACCATGAAGCTGAATCCGAGGACAGCAGCCACGGACAGGTCGATGCCGCCGAGGATGATGACCAGCGTCGCCCCCGCCGCCATGATGCCGATGTAGGACACCTGCACCATGATGTTGACGAGGTTGTTCGGGGTGAGGAACACCGGCGACAGCAACGACATCACGATAATGAGCAGGATCAGTCCGATGAGCGGTCCCGAGAGGATCTTCAGACGGTTCTTGACCTGGGCGACACGAATCGCTGAGGTGGTTGCCAGGCTTGCGGTAGTGGGCTTGGTGGCCGCAGTATCCGTGACTGGGGTGGACATGAGTTCTCCTTGAGGAATGTTGTTGAGGCGGGTCACGACACTGACAGCTGCATGACGCGCTCAGGGGTTGCTTCTTCGCGTGACAGCACCGCCCGCTGGCGCCCTCCGGCCACCACCATCACGCGGTGGGACAGCATCAGGACTTCCTCCAGTTCGGAGGAGACGACGATGACGGCCACGCCCTGGGAGGCGAGGTCGCGGATGATCTCGTAGATCGCTTCCTTGGCGCCGACGTCTACACCGCGGGTGGGTTCGTCCAGGATGAGGACCTTCGGGGTGCGGACCAGCCACTTCGCTAGCAGCACCTTCTGCTGGTTGCCGCCGGAGAGCAGCCCGACGGGCTTGTCGAGGTTGCCGCGGATGTCGAGTTCCTTCGTCATCCGCTTCTTGAGCCGGTTGAGGAACCGGACGGTGACAAACCCGCGGGGAACCAGCCGGGACTCCCACGGCAGGGCCATGTTCTCCGCACTGGTGCGGTTGAGGTTCAGGCCCTGGGTTTTGCGGTCCTCCGGCACCATGTAGATGCCCGCAGCCACCGCGTCGGGCACGGAACGGATCTTCACCAGGCGGCCGTCGACGGTCACCTTCCCCGACATGGATCGGTCGGCGCCCGCGAGGGATCGGACGATCTCGGTCCGTCCTGCGCCGACCAGGCCCGACATCCCGAAGATCTCGCCGCGACGCAGCTCGAAGGAGATGTTCTCGAAGCGGTCGGAGCAGAGTGCGTCGACGGTGGCGACCACCTCGTCGTCGTGGTCCGGCGGGGGAACGTCGCGCTGCGAGAGCTCACGGCCGACCATGGCGCGGATCATGCCGTTGCGGTCGATGTCCTTCGCGGGCCACTCGCCGACTTTGTGGCCGTCGCGCAGGCAGAACACCCGGTCGGCGATGGCGGAGATCTCGTCGAGGCGGTGGCTGATGTAGACCACGCCGGTGCCGCGGGAGCGGAGCACTTCGATCTGCTCGAGGACACGCTTCGTCTCGTCCTGACCGAGGGAGGCGGACGGCTCGTCGAAGATGACGAACGAGGGCTGGCGCAGGATGGCGCGCGCGATTTCGATCTCCTGCTGCGTCGCGGTGGACAGCCCGGCGACAGGCCTGCGCGGGTCGAGGGTCACGCCCAGGTCCTTGAGGACGGCGCGGGCCCCGGCGACCATCTGCCGTGTCGCCACCCGGCCACCGCGGGTGGGCAGGCGTCCCAGGAACATGTTCTCGGCGACCGACAGCTCAGGGATCATCTTGATCTCCTGGTGGATGATGGCCACCCCGGAGTTCAGTGCTTCGAGCGGACCAGCTGGCGCGTACGGCTCACCGTCGATGGTCATCGACCCGCCGTCGGGCCGCTTGATGCCCGCGATGATGGAGCTGAGCGTGGACTTGCCGGCGCCGTTCTCTCCAATCAGTCCGACAACGGAGCCTGCCTCAATCGAGAAGTCGATGCCGTGCAGGACTGTGTTGTCGCCGTACCGCTTGGTGATGCCGGTTGCTGTGAGAACTCGTTTGTTCGTCGGTTCGCTCATGAGTTTCTACTCCTCTGGCTTGCCGTCCCCGGCAGGAGACCCGGAGCCGGCAAGCCATTGATGGGATGGGGGCGTCAGCCCTGTGAGCCGAAGTACTTCGCAGCTCGTGCTTCCTCGAGGTTGTCCTTCGTGACCAGGATCGACTCCTGGATCTGGTCCTTCGGGATCTCCGACTCCTCGCCGTTCATCGCCTTGATGGCGTTCTGCACGGCGAGCTGGCCCTCGAGGTACGGCTGCTGGCTGATGGTCGCGGAGATCTGCCCTTTCTCAATGGCGTCGTAGGCGGCCGGGAACCCGTCGATGGTGACGATGGCCAGTCCGCTGCGACCGGCGGTCTCAGCGGCGCTGGCAACACCGAGGGCCATGTCGTCGTTCTGGGCGAACACGCCCTGCAAGTCTTCGTTGGCGGTGAGGACGTTAGCGAACACGCTGACCGCCTTGTTCTGATCCCAGTCGGCGCTGGTGGTGCTGACGACGTTGAGGTCGGGGTTCGCGTCCAGCGAGGTCTGGCAGCCCTCGGTGCGCTGCATCTGCGTGGACGAGGCCGGGATGCCCTCGACGAGGGCGATGTTGCCCTCTCCGCCGAGGAGTTCGGCGAGGTAGCCACACGCCTGCTCACCCATCGCCACGTTGTCGCTTCCGATGAACGTCACGTAGTCGCCGCCGGCAGGCAGCTGGTCCACCGCGATGACGGGGATGTTGGCGGTGTTCGCCTGGCCGACCGACGCTCCGCCGGATGCTGCGTCCAGCTGGATGAAGATGAGCGAGCCGACGCCCTGGCTGACCAGGTTCTGGACCTGGTTGACCTGTGTCGAGCTGTTGCCCTGAGCGTTCAGGATGACCAGCTCATAGCCCTGCTTCTCCGCCTCGTCTTCCATGCCTTCCTGCACGGCGGCGTAGAACTGGTTGACGAAGGACATCGACACCCCGATGGTCTTCTTCTCGCCGTCGCCGCTGTCGCCACCGTTGCCAGCGTCTGCGTTGCCGCTGGAGCATCCGGCGAGCATCAGCGCCGTTGCCGTTACGAGTGCGCCGACAGCCGCGGCGGCCGCGCGACGCCGCTTGGTTGTGATCTGAATCGACATCGACTCTCTACCTTCCTTGGTAAGGGACCTCACCGTAGTGGTGAGCTTGTGCGGACGCGTGGCGCGTCCAAATCAGAGGAGTGTGAACCCGCCGTCCACGACGAGGTCCACACCGGTGCAGTAGGAGCCCGCGCCTGAGAGGAGGAAGACGGCGGGGCCTACCATCTCCTCCGGCTCAGCGAAACGCTCCAGCGGAATCTGGCGGCTGATGTCGGCGCGCATCGAGGCAACCTCTTCGCGCGCGTTCATCGGCGTGAGTGTGAACCCGGGGGCGAGCGAGTTCACGCGGATGGCGTGGGGTGCCCACTCGGTGGCCAATGACCGGGTGAGGTGAGCCACGGCGGCCTTGGCGCTGTTGTAGTGGGCCTGGAGCATCTCCCGGTGGGAGACGAGTCCGCTGATGGAGGCGAGGTTCAGGATCGAACCGCGTCCCGTGCGGATCATCGCGCGGGCCTCCGCCTGACAGCTGCGGAAGAGCCCGGTGACGTTGATGCGGTACATCCGCTCGAACTGATCGGTCGTCAGCTCGAGCGCCGGGACCGCGTCGGCGATGCCGGCGGCGTTCACCGCGAGCGAGAGACCACCGAGGGTGGCCTCGACAGCTGCCACAGCGTCGGTCATGCCGTCTTCGCTGGTGACATCCGTTTCGATGGCGACCGCTTCGCCGCCGGCAGCGCGGATCGCCACAGCCGTCTGCTCTGCGCCCT
Source organism: Microbacterium sp. SSM24 (assembly GCF_025989145.1). Lineage (NCBI taxonomy): Bacteria > Bacillati > Actinomycetota > Actinomycetes > Micrococcales > Microbacteriaceae > Microbacterium > Microbacterium sp. SSM24. Next base: position 1,075,927 of record NZ_JAPDNQ010000001.1, read on the forward strand.
CGGCAGACGCGTCGGCGATGCCCACGCGGGCACCGCACTCGGCGAGTCCCAGGGCGATGGCGCGTCCGATCCCGGAGCCACCGCCGGTGACGATGGCGACCTCGCCCGTCAGCGAGAATACGGACCTCCCTGCGGCCGGCGGCGTCTCAGGCACCATCGCGTTCTCGCTTCCTTGCGACGCGTAAAGTGCCCGAGTGGAAGAGCCGCTGTACGCATAACGGGTATTTGACTCGCCAATATACGCCCAGCGCTTCGTTCTTGTCTAGTTCTACGGACAAGATGTTCGCAAAATGCGATTAGACCGTTTCATCTAGTGGCTAGCAAGTGTCTGCCACCTTCTGTAGAGTCTGTCCAGAAAACGGGAGGATGCAGTGATGCAGCCAATGACAGACGCCGACGGCTCGGGAATGAGCGCGGTAACAAAGGCGACCCGTGTCCTCGAGTGCCTGGCGGAGGCCGGTGAGCTCACCGCAGCGGAGCTTGCAGCGAACCTCGGCGAGCCCATCACCACGGTGTATCGGATGCTCGGAAACCTCGAATCCATCGGCTGGGTCGAGCGAGGCGAACGCAAGGGGGCGCCCGTGCGGCTGGGGATCGATCTGGTCGCGCTCGGTCACGCCGTTGAGACTTCGCTCGACCTGCGAGCAGCCGCGCGGCTGTCACTGGCGCGGCTCGCCGAGGAGACAGCGGAGACGGCCTATCTCTGCGTGCCGGACGGGCAGCGCGGCGTGTGCATCGAGCGGGTGGACGGCAAGTACACCCGCACCGCAGAACTGACAATCGGCGGCTCCCTGCCACTGCACCAGGGCGCGGGCCCGAAAGCGATCCTGGCGTTCTCGCCCGCGGACGTTCGCGACAACTATCTGCGCGCGTTGCGCGGGTCGCAGTCCAACCCCATCACCGAGCCCGAGGCGGTCAAGCTCGAACGGGAGTTGGACGCCATCCGGGAAGCCGGCGCCGTGCAGTCCGACGGGGACATCACCCCAGGGGTGTTCAGTGTCGCTGCGCCTGTCGTGGACCACCGTGGCCAGGTGATCGCCTCCATCACCCTCAGCGCGCTCAACGCGAGAGACGACGCGCGCCATCGAGAGTTCGTTCAACTGGTGCGCCGGGAGGCCGCGGCCATTTCGACCACGCTGGGACATCACGATGCCGACCACTGACAAGCCGAGCCGCGTACTCACCTCACTTCGCACCGCAGTGGAGACTCTCGCCCGATCCGGCCCGCTCACCGCCCCGGAGCTGGCCAAAGAGATCGGCATCCCCCGTCCGAGCGCGTACCGGCTGATGGGTGCGCTCATCCAGGACGGGTTGGCGACGCAACAGCCCGACGGGGCGGTATCCCTGAGCACGAAGTGGTTGCACTTCGGCGACCAGGCACTGGCCACCGCGACGCCGTGGTTTCACCATGAAGAGCTGCTCCGCTCGCTGCGGGACAGTTCCCGCCTCACCGTCTACCTGAGCGTGCCGCGTCCGCAGCGCACCGTCTGCGTGCGGCGTCTGCACGGTCAAGGCGTCCAGGTCCTCGTCCTCCACCCCGGCGGCAGCCTGCCGTTGCACCTGGGTGGCGTAGGCCGCATCACGCTGGCCTTCGGGGACGAGGAACCGGAAGAGTACCTGGCCGCCCACCACCCCGAACGCTTCACTCCGCGCTCACTCGAGACCCGGAAGGCCATCCTGGACGATGTCGCCCTCAGCCGGGAGCGTCACTACTGCATCTCCGACGAGGACGTCACCGTCGGAGTCGGCGCCGTGGCCGCGCCCGTGCTGACTCCCGATGGCCAGTTCCTCGCGGCGCTGTCCATCGCCGGCCGCCGCGATGACATCGTGGGCCGCGAGAAGGACCTGGCCCGGCAGGTGCAGACGACCGCGGCGAAGATCGGTGATACCGCCGAGGTCTGAATCATGGCTCGGCGGCCCACCGACAGTTAGGGGAGGATCGCGTCCACGTAACCGCCGTCGACGCGCAACGCGCCTCCCGTGGTCGCAGACGACAGCTCCGAGCTGAGATAGACGACCATGTTCGCCACCTCCTCCGGCCGGATGAGCCGCTGGGGATGGCTACCGCGGCATCACTGGCGATAAACAGCACCGTCCCCACTTGCGTCCGAGCATCCCGGGGAGTGCCCGCCTGGTCAGACGGACCCCCGTGAGGACATTGGCGTCGTAGTGCTCCGCCCACACGTTCTCGGGCGTGCTGAGAACATTGCCGGACTGGTAGATGCCGATGTTGTTGACCAGGATGTCCACCCCCGGGAACTGGTCGAGAGCAGACTGGGCGCCGTCATCGGTGCCCACATCGGGGACGACGCCCACGAACGTGCCGTCGGCGACCTCGCCCCGGAGGCCGGTCACCGCCGTCGCGACCGACGCCTGGGAGCGGCCGCTGACGCCGACGACAGCCCCGGCTTGGGCAAGCCGGACGGCCATGGCGTAGCCGAGACCGCGGGTGTCTCCTGTGACCAGGGCGCGCTTGCCGCTCAGGTCGAGGCTGATCACCGTCAGTGCTTCGCGACGTGGTCGTGTGGGTCGCCCTTGCTGGCCCAGATCCGCTTGTACGAGCCGTGGACAAGGTCCTCCAGCAGGGTCGGCCCCACAGGATTCCAGCCAAGCTCGGTGCGCGCAAGCGTGGAATCCACGCGGCTGTTGCTGGCCAGGGCGACATCGACCCACCGCGCACCGAGGGTCTCGCGGGCGGTGTCCAGCGACACGCTCACCCCGGCACCCTGTCCCAGCACCTGCGCGATGCCGTCGGCGATCTCACGCAGCTCGCACTCGCCGGACGCGATGTTGTAGACCGAACCGGCCGGCGCCTTCTCCAGCGCCAGCAGGTACAGCTCGGCGAGGTCGTAGAGGTACACGTTCCCCCACCGGTTCTCGCCGGTCTCGGCGAAGATGGACCGGCCGGAGCTGAGCGCTTGGCGCAGCAGCAGCGGGAGCTGCTCTGAGGCGCCGTCGCCGTAGACCATCGCGGGGCGGATGACGACGGTGCGCACACCATCGTTCTTGGCGGCGAGCACCAGTTCATCCGAGCGGTACCGGGCAGCGACGACCTCTGCGGGGGTGAACTCGTCGTCCTCGCGGTAGACGACCTCCGAGGCAACGCCTCCGGCGAGATCGGTGTACACGCCGGTGCCGCTGGTGCGGACGAAGGTGCGGTCGGTGCCGGCGAGTGCCGCGATGAACGCCGCCGTGGACGGGGCGTGGTCTGCGGTGGCCGTGTCCACGATGGCGTCGTAGCCGGACAGGTCCAGGCTCGCGACGTCGTCGAGGCCGCCGATGACCGGGGTGATGCCCTGCGCGGTGACCGACTTCGCGGCTGCGTCGGAGCGGACCAGCCCGGAGACACGGTGACCAGCCCGCAACAGTCGCTGCGCGATGGCCTGCCCCAGATAGCCGGATGCGCCGGTGATGAAGATGTGCTTGGTCATGTCAGTGTTCCTTGTTGATGAGTGGCTCTTTGGCCTGAGCCGAGGTCTGCGAGAACTGGTCGACGGCGACCACGTCGACGCCGAGCGCCTCAAGGTCTGCAAGCAGCGTCGCCACCGCCGGAGAATCATCGTGCTGCCGCACCGCGTCCGGATCAGCGAACAGCTCCACCACGGTTCGTTCTCCAGGGCCGTCGGAGTCGTAGACGTCCCAGTGCAGGGTTCCCGCCTCGGCATGGAACGCCTCACGCGCACGGTGCAGAACCCGGTCTAGCGCGTGGGCGTTATCTACCTCGACGCGCAGTCTCACCACTTTCGCGATTGGCACCATCGCTCCACTTCACGGTCGTCGGGGGCACAATCAGTCCCTAGATGCGGATCTTCCGGACCCAGGTCCACCACGCTACACTATTTTCGGACACAACGTCCATTTTATGGTTGGAGCAATGATGCCTCGGTTTGGGATTCTCACGAGTGGCGGGGACTGCCCGGGCCTCAACGCCGTCATTCGCAGCGCGTATATCCGTGTCACCCGCGAGTACGGCGGCAGTCTCGTAGGCTTCCGAAACGGATGGCGCGGCGTGCTGGACAACGACGTTGTTGAAGTCACCGAAGACATGACGCGCGGCGTCGCCGGGCAGGGGGGCACGATCCTCGGCACCTCACGCACGAACCCGACCGAGGGCGAGGATGCGCTCGAGCGTGTCTGGCATGCGATTGAGGCGAACGATTTGGACGGGGTCATCGCCATCGGCGGTGAGGGCTCGCTCAGCGCCGCTCATGCGCTCAGCTGCGCCGGCATCAAGGTGGTCGGCGTTCCGAAGACGATCGACAACGACCTCAATGGCACCGACTACAGCTTCGGCTTCGACACGGCCGTGCAGATCGCCACGGATGCCATGGACAGGCTGCTGACCACGGGCGCGTCCCACGGACGCTGCATGATCGCGGAGGTGATGGGACGAAACTCCGGATGGATCGCATTGCACTCCGGCATCGCTACCGGCGCCCACGCCGTGCTCATCCCGGAGCATCCGGTGTCGCTGGACCAGGTCGTCGAGTGGGTGGAGTCCGCCAGGGACCGAAACCAGCCACCTCTCGTGGTGGTAGCCGAGGGCTTCCCGCTCGACGACGGCGAGGTGTACAACCCACGTGGCGCGGAAGCATCCGGACGGCCACGGCTAGGTGGCATCGGCGAGCGGCTCGCACCACTGGTCGAGGCGCGCACAGGTATCGAGACCCGCGCCACCACCCTGGGCCACATTCAGCGCGGCGGGACACCCACCGCATACGACAGGGTCCTCGCCGCCCGGTTCGGGGCGGCTGCCGTCGACGCTGCCGCGTCCGCGCAGTGGGGCCAGATGGTTGCACTGGCGGGCGAGCAGATCGTCCGCGCAGATCTTGTCGATGCCATCGGGTCTGTCAAGCGCATCACGGCCGAACGGTACGGGCGAGCGGCAGTCTGTTTCGGTTAGTCCGGGACTTCGCTCAATCCAACCAGTCGCTGCCAACTGACGTCATCCTCGAATACGACGAAGGCGACAACGCGCAGCGCAATGCCGGAACGATCCGCCTCGCCTGTTCGGCTGCAGCTGACTCCGGCGGCGCGGCACCTAGGATGGTGCTCCAACCCACGGTAAGTCGCGGCCGATTTCCGCGAGAGTGCGAGCCTCGAAACGACCAAGCGGGAACAGAACGGGACAGAAGTGTTCCCGTTTCTGGCCCGAAACACCGATCAGCGCCACTCGCGAGTAGCGCTGATCAGGTATTTAACGTGGCGGTGACGGTGGGATTTGAACCCACGGTAGGGGGTTACCCTACACAACTTTTCGAGAGTTGCACCTTCGGCCGCTCGGACACGTCACCGCCGAAGAGTTTACGTCACGCCGGTCGAACCCGCCAATCGAGCGGACACCCGGCGGCCGCGGCCCGGGCCGCATCACGCCGGCAGGAACTCCCGGTGGTGGTACCCGTCCGGATCGAGCACGGCGACCGTCGATTCGGGCACCTCGAGGAACACGCCCGGCAGGTCGTTGAGGGGCTCCGACACGACGACCTGCGCCCGGTCTCCGAAGGAGTCGAGGCGCGCGGCATCCGGATACATCTTCCGCAGCGTCGGCACGTCGGCCGAGTGGAACAGCGTGCGCGATCGGCCCTGCGTCGAGTACCGGATCGCCCACACGGTCGCCCCGTCGGTGACCGCGACGGTCCCCTGCATCGGGAACTGCACCCCCGCCGCGTGCCCGGCCTCTTCGACCCGGCGGATCGCCGCACCGACCGCGGCCACCGGATCGTCCATGAGCCCGTAGGTGAGCGCGAGGTGGAACAGCACCTCGGAGTCCGTCGTCCCCTGGATCGACGGGTACAGCTCCGGGTCCACGTCGAGCACCAGGTCCCGCTTGTACGACGAGAATCCCGAGATCGACCCGTTGTGCATGAAGAGCCAGCGGTCGTGGCGGAACGGATGGCAGTTGGTCTGCTGGATCGGCGGCCCCGCCGCCGCCCGCACGTGCGTGAAGAACAGCGGCGTGCGCACCGCGCGACTGAGCTCGCGCAGGTTCTGGTCGTGCCACGCGGGTTCGATCGACCGGAACACCGCCGGCTCGACGCCGGGCGCGGCATCCGGATACCACCCCAGACCGAAGCCGTCCCCGTTGACCGTCTCGGCACCCAGCGGCGAGTTCAGCGACATCGCCACGACCGAGTGCTGCGGATCGAGAATGAGGGTCGACGGCTGCAGCGCCTCGCCCGTGTACGCCAGCCATCGGCACATGGTCCGTCCTTCCGCAGCGGTCGCGACTGCCGTCATCGTAGGGCTGCGCCTGCGGCGAGCGCATGGCCCCTTCGGGGTGATTGTCACGGTCGGATGCCTGGCCCGAGGCATCCGCTCACTGCAAGACTGGCGGCATGGCCGTCATCGAGAACTCGAAAGTCACCATCGTCGGCGCGGGGAGCGTCGGATCCAGCGCCGCATACGCGGCGTTGATCCGCGGCTCGGCGCGGCACGTCGCCCTCTACGACATCGCGACCGAGAAGGCCGAGGCCGAGGTGCTCGACCTCGCGCACGGCACGCAGTTCACCGGCACGAGCGACATCGTCGGCGGCAGCGACCTGTCGGTCGTCGAGGGCTCGCACGTGGTCGTGATCACCGCCGGCGCGAAGCAGAACCCCGGCCAGACGCGCATCGAGCTCGCCGGCGTCAACGCGGGGATCATGAAGAAGATGATGCCGCAGCTGCTGAGCGTCGCCCCCGACGCGATCTACGTCATCGTCACGAACCCGTGCGATGTGCTGACCGTGCTCGCGCAGGAGGAGACCGGCCTGCCCCCCGAGCGCATCTTCGCCTCGGGCACCGTGCTCGACACGTCGCGCCTGCGGTGGAAGCTCGCGGAGCGCGCCGGCGTCTCGACCTCGAGCGTTCACGCCTACATCGTGGGCGAGCACGGCGACACCGAGTTCCCGCTGTGGTCCGCCGCGACCATCGGGGCGGTGCCGATCCTGGAGTGGGTGACCCCTGCGGGCGACCGGATGACCGTCGAGGAGCTCGACCAGATCGCGATCGACGTGCGTGACGCCGCCTACAAGGTGATCCAGGGGAAGGGCGCGACGAACTACGCGATCGGGCTCTCGAGCGCCCGCATCATCGAGGCGATCCTGCGCGACGAGCGCGCGGTCATGCCGGTGTCGCCCGTGCTGCGGGACTTCCACGGCGTCGACGGCGTGGCGCTGTCGGTGCCGGCGGTGGTGAGCGCGGCGGGTGCGGTGCCGATCCGCGAGACGCCCTTCGCCGCGAACGAGCTCGAGCTCTTCCACCGTTCCGCCGACGCGCTGCGCGAGGTCGCCGACTCGCTGCGCTGAGGGTAGCTCGCGCCGGGCGTCGCATAACTCCTGCAGAATCGTCGGTCGCGCCGCCCGCCGGCCCCTTTCGTGGCCGTTTCGGCAGGAAGTGCAGGAGTTATGCGCCGCGCCGTCCCGGCAGGAAGTGCAGGAGTCATGCGCCGGGCCGTTCGGGATCGAACGATGGCCCGATGTCTCACCCGCCCTCGACGAGCCGCGCGAGGTTCGCGAGCGACGACGCCATGCCGGCCGCGTGGTCGCGAGGGTCGATGCCGGGCGGCACGTTCATCGCCTCGACGTCGACGTAGGTGCCGCCGTCGCCCTCGGTGAAGACCCACGTCATCGTCATCGTGCCCGAGTACGCGGGATCGTCCGAGGGGAAGTCGACCTCCTCGACGATCGCCTCCGGCGCCTCGACGCGCACGCGGCGCACCACCGCGAGGTCCTCGTCTGCGGATGCCTTGCCGCCCCCTGCCGGCGGCTCGAGGTAGCGCAGCACCATGCGGTAGCCGGTGCCGGCATCGAAGTGCTCGAACCGGCCCGACATGCCTGCGGGCGGCATCCATGCGAGCAGGAGCCCCGGATCGACGAACGCCCGGAAGACGTCGTCGGGCTCCGCCGCGATGAATCGGGATGCCGCGTCCACGCGCATGCCGTCAGGCTACGCCGCGCCGCAGGGCGATGTCGCGGGCTCGACGTACGCTGATCGCATGGCCGCCACCCGACGACCCACGCAGACCGCGCCGTACCGGTGCACCGAGTGCGGCTGGACGACGATCAAGTGGGTCGGCCGCTGCGGCGAGTGCCAGCAGTGGGGCACCGTGGTCGAGGCATCCGAGTCCACCGGACTGGTGCGGTCGGTCACCCCCGTCGCGCCCGGCGCAGGCCGTGCGGCCCGCCCCATCACCAGCATCGACACGACCGACGCCCCGCGACGCACGAGCGGGGTCGGCGAGTTCGACCGCGTGCTCGGCGGGGGTGTCGTGCCGGGTGCGGCGATCCTGCTGTCGGGCGAGCCGGGGGTCGGCAAGTCGACGCTCCTGCTCGAGGTCGCTGCGCAGTCGGCGAAGGCGGGGCGCCGCGTGCTCTACGCCTCGGCCGAGGAGTCCACGGCGCAGGTGCGACTGCGCGCCGAGCGCACCGGCGCGCTCCACGACGAGCTCTACCTCGCGAGCGAGACCGACCTGGCGACGATCCTCGGCCACGTCGACGAAGTGAAGCCCGATCTGCTGATCGTCGACTCCGTGCAGACGGTGGCGTCATCTCTGTCGGAGGGCATGGCGGGGCATCCGTCCCAGGTGCGCGAGGTCGCATCGACGCTCATCCGCGTCGCGAAGGACCGCGGGCTCCCCGTCATCATCGTCGGGCACGTCACGAAGGACGGGTCGATCGCCGGCCCGCGCATCCTCGAGCACCTGGTCGACGTCGTGTGCCACTTCGAAGGCGACCGGCAGACGTCGCTGCGGTTCGTCCGGGCGCTCAAGAACCGCTTCGGACCGACGGACGAGGTCGGATGCTTCGACATGACCGGCGCCGGCATCTCCGAAGTCCCCGATCCGAGCGCCCTGTTCCTCGGCCACGGCTCACCTGAGCCGGGCACGTGCGTGGCCATCGCGCTCGAGGGTCGTCGCGCGATGCCGGTCGAGGTGCAGGCGCTCACGATCGCCGCAACGAGCCCCAACCCGCGCCGTATCGTGAACGGGGTCGATGCGGCCCGCGTCGCGATGGTGCTGGCCGTGCTCGAGAAGCGCGGCGGCATCAAGACGAGCGACAAGGACGTGTACGTCTCGACCGTCGGTGGCGTGCGCTTCACCGAGCCGGCCGCCGACCTCGCGATCGCCATCGCCGTCGCGGGCGCGGTGAACAACGAGTCGACGCCCAAGACGCTCGCGGCCGTGGGCGAGCTGAGCCTGGCCGGCGAAGTGCGACCCGTGGCGCAGGCGTCGCAGCGTCGCTCCGAGGCCGCGCGTCTCGGCTACACCGACGTCATCGACAACCGCTCGGGCACGCTCCGGGGAGCGCTGGGCGATGTCCGCACGCGCATCCGTCCGGGCCGGGGCGACGACATCCCGGAGTTCTGAGGCCGGTTTCCCCGGTCCCGACGCACCCGGTCCGTCCGAGCACCGCTCGTACGCGGACTGGTCACCCCTCCGGGGGCGGAGCGGCACCCCACAGCACAGCGTCGGGGCAGCCGCCGGGGACGTACCAGTCCGCGCCGGCCTTCGGCGCCTCACCGCCCCCGATGTCGATGGCGTCGCCGTCCGACCAGTGGTGGCCGTACACGAGCTTTCCCGCCTCCATCCGGGCCGAGCCCACCGGGAAGACCGGCACATAGGCGGCATCCGGCGTCTCCACCCACACGCAGTCATCATCGATGTGCAGCGTGCCCGTGAGCAGCGCATCGTGCCACGCCTCCGCGCGGGGCTGCATCGCGAGCGGCCCCCCGGTCGGCACGCACCCCGCCAGCACGAGCGTCACGCCCGCGAGCACGGCGACGAGGAGAGCACGGCGCATGGCCCGAGCGTAGCGGCGGCCGCCGCACCGGTCTCGGAGGATCCGTCGATTCCCGGAGCTGTGGCGCCGATCTTCCGAGATTCGCGCGACGCTCGCGGGTCCACTGGTACCCGCGACGCCCGCCGATCGGCCGGCGCACACGCCGCCTCAGGCGTCGAGCGCGGCGATCAGGTCAGCGGGCGTCGCCTGTAGCGGATGCGGACCGGCGAGGTCGAAGAAGACGGTCGTGATCTCGTCTTCGTGCGCACCGAGGAACGAGCGCAGCCACGCCGGCGACTGCAGCGCGACACCCGGGGGAAGCGTCTCGGGCTTGTTGGCGGCGTCGCTGAAGAGCAGGAGCGCGATGTCGCCGTTGCGCGGATCGCGGTACGTCCACACCTCGCCCACGTCGAGCGGGTTGTCGCGCTGCCCGACGCGGACCAGCGGCACGACGGTCGGTCCGTGCCGCAGCGCGAACGCGACGGCGGCCATGTCCTGCGTCTGCAGGGCGTCCGCGAGCTGCGTGTTGCGGAACTCGAGCTCCTTCTTCGCGCGCTTCTTGCCGGCCATCGCTCCAGCGTAGACGTCTGCCGCGACCGTGCGCCGCAGCGTTCTCGCGAGCGCTGCACCGGCAGCCGCAGCGGTTGCAGAAGTCTGTCGAAACGCATGTGAATTCAGGCTCACTCGCCCCCCCGCGGCGTCCGCGGCCCCCAGGGCCTCCGCGATCGGCCCATCGGTATGTGAGCGCGAAGTCACATGCAAAATCGACAAGGTATCGACGGCAGGCACCGCCGGAACCGAGCAGCCCGCCCCCGTCAGAGCAGGAAGCCGCGCAGCAGGGCCTCCGACCCGGCCATATGGTCGAGGATCGCCGCTTCGGCGGCATCCGCTCGCCCTGCCAGGATCGCGGTGACGATGGACTCGTGCTGCGCGTTCGAGTGCTCTATGTTGCGCGGCAGCAGCGGGAAGGTGTCGAGCCACGCGTTCACCTGCGCGCGGTTCTCGGCGGCGAGCGCGACGAGCGACGGGATGCCGGCGACCTCGGCGATCGCAAGGTGCAGAAGCGTGTCGAGCCGGCGGTAGTCGGGCTCGGATGCCGCGGTCACGGCCTCGTATCGCGCCCACAGCTCGTCGCGCTGCGACGGATCGAGCGTCCGCGATGCGGCGGCGCGGGCGGCACCGGCTTCGAGCACGCGACGCAGTCCGAGGACGTCGGCGAGCTCGGCGGGGTCGACCTCTCCGGGATGCGGCGGCTGAGGCAGCGGATCCGCGACGAAGGTGCCTCCGTACCGTCCGCGGCGGCGCACGAGGTAGCCGGTGTCGGCGAGCTCGCGGATCGCCTCCCGCACTGTGTCTCGGCTGACCGCGTACAGGGTCGCCAGTTCGCGCTCGGGCGGCAGCGACTCCCCCGGTGCGACGACGCCGAGTCGGATCGTCTGCACGAGACGGGCGACGGTGTCTTCGAGCGCATTGCCCCCGCGCACCGGCCGGTACACGGCCCGGCGCACTTCCCGCAGCGACGTCTCGGTCATGGTCAGAGCGGGGTCACGTAGGCGTTGGTGATGCCACCGTCGACGACGAACGCGGTCGCGGTGATGAACGAGGCGTCGTCCGAGGCGAGGAACGCGACGGCGGCCGCCATCTCCTCGGGTTCGGCGAAGCGTCCGACCGGCACGTGCACGAGGCGTCGCTGCGCGCGCTCCGGGTCCTTCGCGAACAGCTCCTGCAACAGTGGCGTGTTGACCGGTCCGGGGCACAGTGCGTTGACGCGGATCCCCTGCCGCGCGAACTGCACGCCGAGCTCGCGCGTCATCGCGAGCACGCCGCCCTTGGAGGCCGTGTACGAGATCTGCGACGTCGCCGAACCGAGCAGCGCCACGAACGACGCCGTGTTGATGATCGAGCCCCTGCCCGCCGGGACCATGTGCCGCAGCGCCGCGCGCGAGCAGAGGTAGACGCTCTTGAGATTCACGTCCTGCACGCGGTCCCACGCCGGCAGTTCGGTCGTCTCGATCGAGTCGTCGTCGGCGGGCGAGATCCCGGCGTTGTTGAAGGCGATGTCGACGCTGCCGAGGTCCGCGGCGACGCCATCGAAGAGCGCGTCGACGGATGCCTCGTCCGCCACGTTCACGTGACGGTAGACGCCGCCCACCTCAGCGGCGGCCGCCTCGCCGCTGGTCGGGTCGAGGTCGGCGATCACCACGCGAGCACCCTCGGCGGCGAACCGGCGCGCGGTCGCCAGGCCGATGCCCGATGCTCCTCCGGTGATGATGGCGACCCGGTCCTTCAGGCGCTGCGTCAGATCCATGCTGTGATTCCTTTCTGGTGCATGTCCCGAATCCGGTCGGCGGACGTGTGAGCAGGCGCGCTCACGAGGCATCCGTCGCGAAGAAGACGTTCTTGGTCTCGGTGAAGTGCTCGGCGGCATCGGGCCCGAGCTCGCGGCCGAGGCCGGAGGCCTTCATGCCGCCGAACGGGGTCCAGTAGCGCACGGACGAGTGCGAGTTGACCGACAGCACACCGCTCTTCACGGCACGCGAGACGCGCATCGCGCGGCCGAGGTTCTCGGTCCAGATCGAGCCCGCGAGTCCGTAGACGGTGTCGTTGGCGAGTCGGATGCCGTCCTCCTCGTCGTCGAACGGCAGCACCGCCACGACGGGGCCGAATATCTCGTCCTGCGCGATGCGGTCGCCCGGCTCAGCGAGCACCACGGCGGGCGCGAACCAGAAGCCGTCACCCTCGGGCGCCGTGCCGCGGAATGCCACGTCGGCACCGTCGAGGAACCCTGCGACGGTGTCGCGGTGCGCCGCCGAGATCAGCGGACCCATCTGGGTCGTCTCGAGCGTGGGCTCGCCCACGCGCCAGTCCCGCACGGCGGGCTCGAGCAGTTCGAGGAACCGGTCGTACACCGACCGCTGCACGAGGATGCGGCTGCGGGCGCAGCAGTCCTGCCCCGCATTGTCGAACACGGCACCCGGCGCAGCGGCGGCGGCCTTCTCGAGGTCGGCGTCGTCGAACACGATGTTCGCGCTCTTGCCGCCGAGCTCGAGCGTGACCGGCTTCAGCCCGCGCGCGCAGCCTGCGGCGACCTCGACCCCGACCTCGGTCGACCCGGTGAACACGACCTTGCGCACGTCCGGGTGCTCGACGAAGCGCTGCCCGACGACCGAACCCGATCCGGTCACCACGGCGAACAGACCTTCGGGGAGTCCCGCCTCGACGGCGAGTTCACCGATCCGCACCGCCGTCAGCGGCGTGAGCTCGGCGGGCTTCAGCACGACGGCGTTGCCCGCGGCGAGCGCCGGCGCGAAGCCCCACGACGCGATCGTCATGGGGAAGTTCCACGGCACGATGATCCCGACGACGCCGTACGGCTCGTGGAACGTCACGTCCAGCCCGCCCGCGACCGGGATCTGCTGCCCGCTCAGGCGCTCAGGCGCACCGGCGTAGAAGTTCAGCACCTGCGCGACGTGCGAAGCCTCCCACCGCGCAGACTCGATCGGATGCCCCGAGTTGAGCACCTCCAGCTGCGCGAGCTCCTCGACATGGTCCTCGACCACGCGGGCGAACCGGCGCAGCGCATCGGCGCGGACGAGGGGAGCGGCGCCGGCCCAGGCACGCTGCACCTCGACGGCACGGGCGATGACGGCATCCACCTCCGAGGCCGTCGCGCGCGGCATGTCCCGGAATCCGCGACCCGTCGACGGGTCGGTCAGGGTGAACGTCGCACTCATGCGTGCACCTCGCTGCGGTGACGGGCGGCCCGGAACGCGGATGCCTCGCCCACGATTCCCGCGAAGAGGCGGCGGTCCTCGGCGTTCTCCTCGGGGTGCCACTGCACGCCCACGAGGTACTGCTCGCCGTCGGACTCGAACGCCTGCACCAGTCCGTCGTCGGTGCGCGCGCTCACGACGAGGCCGTCGCCGAGCCGGTCGATGCCCTGATGGTGGTAGCTGTACACGTCCAGCGCGCCAGCTCCGACGAGGGCCGCGAGTCGCGAATCGTCGTCGACGGTGACCTCGTTCGTCGCGAAGACGCCGCCGCCGATGCGGTACCGCTCGGTGCCGAGCGCGTCGGGCAGGTGCTGGTGCAGCGTCCCGCCCTTGGCCACGTTCACGAGCTGCAATCCGCGGCAGATGGCGAGCACCGGCATCCGTCGCTCTTCTGCCCCTCGGAACAGCGCGAGCTCCCACGCGTCCCGGTCGGGACGTGCGGGATCGGTGAGCGGATGCCGCTGCGCGCCGTACAGCTCGGGCTGCACGTCGAGCCCGCCGGTCAGGATGAGTCCGTCGAGGCCTTCGAGCACGGCCGGGGCGGCGGCATCCGCCTCCGGCTGCGGCGGGAGCAGCACGGCGATGCCGCCCGACGCCGTCACGGCATCGAAGTACTGCTGCGGCAGGAACGCCGCACGGACGTCCCACACCCCCTGCTTCGCCTGCTCGAGGTAGGTCGTCAGGCCGATGACCGGCCTCCCGCCACGCATACTAGAGCCGCTCAAAACCGCGCACCCTCTCCCAATCGGTCACGGCGGCGTCGTAGGCCTCGACCTCGATGCGCGCCTGGTTCAGATAGTGGTCGACGACGTCGTCGCCGAACGCGGCGCGCGCGATCGCGGACTGGTCGAAGAGGAGCGCCGCCTCGCGCAGGGTGGTCGGCAGGTGGTCGACCTCCGACGAATACGCGTTGCCCGCGAGCGGGTCCGGCATCGGCAGCTCGTTCTCGACGCCGTAGAGTCCGCCCGCGATGATGGCCGCCGTGGCCAGATACGGATTCACGTCGCCGCCCGGCACCCGGTTCTCGGGGCGCAGCGAGTGCCCGTGACCGATCACGCGCAGCGCACAGGTCCGGTTGTCGAGACCCCAGGCCACTCCGGTCGGCGCGAACGAGCCCTTCGCGTAGCGCTTGTAGGAGTTGATCGTCGGCGCATAGAGCAGCGTGAACTCGCGCAGGGTGGCGAGGATGCCCGCGATCCAGTGCTCCATGAAGGGGCTGAACCCGTGGGCGCCGTCGCCCGCCATGACCGGTGAGCCGTCCTCGCCGCGCACCGACAGGTGGATGTGACAGCTGTTCCCCTCGCGCTCGTTGAACTTCGACATGAACGTGATCGACTTGCCGTGGGCGTCGGCGATCGCCTTCGCGCCGCTCTTGTAGATCGTGTGCTGGTCGGCCGTCTCGAGCACCTCCGCGTAACGGAAGGCGATCTCCTGCTGACCGAGGTTGCACTCCCCCTTCACGCCCTCGGTGTAAAGGCCCGCGCCGTCCATGCTGAGGCGGATGTCGCGCAGCAGCGGCTCGAGGCGACCCGACGCGAGCAGGTCGTAGTCGACGTTGTAGTCGGTCGACGGCGTGAGGTCGCGGTAGCCCTTGGCCCAGGCATCCCGGTACGTGTCGTCGAAGACGATGAACTCCAGCTCCGTGCCCGAGTAGGCGACGAGCCCGCGGTCGGCGAGGCGCGTCCGCTGCTGCTTCAGGATGTCGCGCGGCGACTGCACGACCGGGTCGCCGTTCTCCCACCCGAGGTCCGCCATGATCAGCGCGCTGCCGGGGACCCACGGCACGCGGCGGAGCGTCGTCGGGTCGGACAGGAGCACCATGTCGCCGTAGCCCTTCTCCCAGCTCGACATGGCGTAGCCGTCGACCGTGTTCATGTCGACGTCGACCGAGAGGAGGTAGTTGCACGCCTCGGCCCCGTGGTCGCGCACCTCCTCCTGGAAGAGCCGCGCCGAGACGCGCTTGCCGACGAGCCGGCCCTGGGCATCGGCGAAGGCGACGATGACGGTGTCGATCTCGCCGGCAGCGATCGCGGCATCCAGTTGCGCAAAGGTGAGATTTCCCGGCATGCGTGCATCCTCCTGACCGGCGCGGCGCGAGCGCGGTCGGACCGACCACGCTCCGCTCCACTGTAACGAGAATTTCTCACCCAAAGGTAGACACAGCCCACCAATAAGCGCCACAATCATGCGCAAGACGCACCCCCCGCGTCCCACCCGAGTGCACGGAGGATCGATGTCGCAATCGAGCGAGAGTTCCGCGAAGGTCGCCGGCGCGACCTATACGCGAGCCGGTCAGGAGTACTTCCAGAAGCGGACGCTGAAGCGATCGGCCGGCGTGTGGGGATTGTGGGGACTCGCCGTCGCCGCCGTCATCTCCGGCGACTTCTCGGGCTGGAACTTCGGCATCGGGTTCGCCGGCTTCGGAGGGATGCTGATCGCCTTCGCGATCCTCGTGGTCATGTACTACGGCATGATCTTCTCGATCGGCGAGATGGCAGCCGCCATGCCGCACACCGGGGGCGCCTACTCGTTCGCCCGGTCGGCCATGGGTCCATGGGGCGGCCTCATCACCGGTGCCGCGGAGACGATCGAGTACGTGGCCACCACGGCGGTGATCGTGTTCTTCTCCGCCCAGTACGTCAACGGCATCCTCGATCCGCTGCTGGGCGTCACGCTTCCCGGGTGGGTGCTGTACATCATCCTGTACCTCGTGTTCATCGGCCTGAACGCCGCCGGAGCCGCCATCTCGTTCAAGTTCGCGATCGTGGTCTCGATCATCTCGATCGGCATCCTGCTCGTCTTCAGCGCGATGGCGCTGTTCTCCCCCGCGCTCGACTGGAGCTCGCTGTGGAACATCCCCGCCGATCCCGGCTGGAACGAATTCCTGCCCCACGGCGTGCTCCCGATCCTCTTCGCCCTGCCGTTCGCGATGTGGTTCTTCCTCGGCATCGAGGAGCTGCCGCTCGCCGCGGAGGAGTCGCACGACCCGGTGCGCGACATCCCGCGCGCCGGCTTCTGGGCACGCGGCACGCTCATCGTCACGGGACTCCTCGTGCTGTTCTTCAACACCGCACTCCTCGGCGCGGAGGAGACCGGCGCCGCCACGCAGGGCGAGCCGCTCCTCAACGGGTTCCGCGCGATGGTCGGCGACCAGGCGGCCGCGGTGCTCGCGCTGTTCGCGCTCATCGGTCTGCTCGCGTCGCTGCAGGGGATCATGTTCGCGTACGGACGCAACATGTACTCACTGTCCCGCGCCGGCTACTACCCGCGGTTCCTGTCCCTGACGGGCAAGCGGCAGACCCCGTGGGTGGCCCTGGTCGTGGGTGCGGTGATCGGCTTCCTCGCGCTCGTTGTGCTCGACGTGCTCGCCGGCCTCAACGAGGACGCGAGCGCCCTCGCCGGTGCGATCGTCCTCAACATCGCGGTCTGGGGCGCGGTGCTCGCCTACTTCCTGCAGATGGTGTCGTTCGTCATCCTGCGGAGGAAGTTCCCCGACGCCAAGCGTCCGTACCGCAGCCGCTGGGGCATCCCGGGTGCAGTGATCGCGGCGGCGATCTCCGCGCTCATCTTCCTCGGGTTCCTGCTGAACCCGACCTTCCAGCCGGCCATCATCGCGATCGGCGTCGTGTACGCGATCATCCTGATCGGGTTCGCCGTGTTCTTCCGCCACCGCCTCGTCCTCTCGCCGGAAGAGGAGTACGCGATCTCGGGCGGCGAGCACCGCGATCCGCAGGCTGAGGGATACGACGCCATGGAGTCCGACGTGTTCGGCGGCGACAAGCCCTAGCAAGGGGGCCCAGCGGGGTCGGGGCGGTCCGGGGGGACGCTTCGGCCCCGCACTCTTGTGCGGGCGCGAGTGCATCGGCTCCGGTCGATCTGCCCAGGTCCGGATGCCGCCCGCCGACCCCTCCGCTGGGCAGGCGAAATCCGCTCCACAGGACGAATCGGCGCAGAAGCATCCTGCAGGGAGGATTTCTCCTGCAGAGCGTCGCGGGCGTCAAGCGGCCCCCTCGTGTGGTGATGACATCAACCGACTCGAGAGGGCCCTCTGCTCCCATAAGGCCCGACTGCTCGTAGGGGATCGAGACTGCTGCTGGGGACAGCCGCCAAACCCGAAGAGGGAGCTGACTTCAGAGTACGCCCGAGCGTATCTACGGTTCTGTCCCCCGTTTGGGGGACAGCTTTGCAAGAACCTGCGGCAATCCTGAGCAATTTGTCCACCAAAGTGGGGACAGACAAGTCAGGAGTTGGAACGTAACGTTGTACGCGAGGTGTCCCCAGCACCTCAGAGAGTGGTGTCCCCAGCACCTTCTCAAGCATTGTCGAAGATCAGCGCCTTGGGGGCGCAGTCTTACATCGACGATGGCAGGCCCCCGGGAGTCCCCAACCCCGGGGGCCTTTTCCGTGCCCGGAGTTCGTGGCCGGGGAATCTGCCCCGCCTCGCGGCGTCAGTACAGCAGGAACTGCGTCGTCTGCGCGGACTCGATCCCGCCGATCGACACCGACAGGTGGTACGACGCTCCCCCGCCCGCGGCGCGCGGTCGCGAGTCATCTCCGCAGGTCGCGACAGCCGAACGCGTGCGATCCCATATCAGCGGGGCGGCACTCGAGACGGTCTGGCCCGCCTCGAGCGTCACGATCATGTCGCTGGGCTTGCTCTGACAGTCGGTGGAGCGCCACCACGTGTCGCTGCCGCTCGTCACCGTGTAGACCTGGCTGCTCGTGCCGACATTGAGCGTGCAGTCCGAGCCGCCGTTGTTCGTCAGCCGGATCGTGAAGGCGGGTTGCTGGTCCGACGCGTACGAGGTCTTGTCGGTGACCGCCTCGACGGTCACATCGCTCGCCGAGCACGCCGCGACGGTCGTGCCCGGGGTACCCGAGGGGCTCGGGGTGGCACCGTCGTCCGCCGAAGCGTCGCCGGTCGGCGTGGCGCCGGGTGTTGCGCCGGGTGTCGGGACCGGGAGCGTCGAGGTGGCCGGCGTCTGCGACACCTCGGGCGCGGAGGATTCGGATGCCGCGCCCCGCCAGGGCTGCGCCACGAGAAGCCACACGACCACGGCCACCGCCACGAGGAGGGCGATGAGCAGGAGCAGACGCCGGCGCCGATACACCGCCGGGGACTGCCGCCTGCGGGGGGACGAGCCGGTCATGCTTCCAGGGTAGGTTGCGGCATCCGTCCCGCCCGCCCGGCGCGCCCGCCCGCTCGACCTCCGGCTATGCGATGGCCAGGACGATGACGAATTCGAGGACTCCCGAAACCATTGCCAGGGCGATCACGGACAGCACCGGCATCGCCAGCACCCAGGCGGGCGACATCCGCATCAGCCAGATCGCGAACGCCAGGAGCCCGAGCCACGCGAGCGCCAGGATGATCAGGCACCACGGGGGAAGCATGTTCGCCGCACTGACGTAGAGCGGCACGGTCGCGAGGAACGCGATCAGACCGAGGGAACCGAAGACGTACGACCAGACCCCCGGCCTCACTCGAGGACCTTCAGCATGCGGGTGTTGCCGAGCGTGTTCGGCTTCACGTGTGCGAGGTCGAGGAACTCGGCCACGCCCTCGTCCGGGGAGCGGATCAGCTGCGAGTAGACGTCGGGATCGACGACCTGTTCTCCGATTGGCGAGAACCCTCTGCGGGTGAAGAACTCGACCTCGAACGTGAGGCAGAACAGGCGGGTGAGACCGAGACGACGCGCGTTCTCTTCGAGGGTCTCGACGATGCCGCGGCCGACGCCGTGGTGCAGCCATTCGTCGACGACGATGAGCGTGCGGATCTCGCCGAGGTCCTCCCACATGACGTGGAGCGCGCCGCACCCGACGAGCTCGCCGTCGGCATTCTCGGCGACGACGAACTGCTGCGTCGCCTCGAACAGCACGACGAGGTCCTTGCCGAGCAGGATGCGCCGCTGCACGAACGGCTCCAGCATCGCCTGGATGCCGCGCACATCGCGCGTCGTCGCCGGCCGCACCGTGAACTCGCTCATCCGTCCAGGGTAGGGCCCCAACCGAGTCGCCAAGACACGCCGGACGGGAAGCACGCGCAGCGGCGTGTCTTGGCGACTCGGTGCGTGTGCACCCGGAAACGACGAAGACCGGATGCCGCGCGGCATCCGGTCTTCGATCGTTGGGTCGTTACGCGTTCGCCGCGAGGTCGGGCGTCGCGGTGATCTCGCCGCCGTGGACGACGCCCACCGCGACCTTCTCGCCGCGCGGGCCGTGCTCGAACGCGAACTCGCCGTTCTCGACATCGACCTTCACGTGGTCGCCGGGGTTGAGCTCGCCGTGCAGGATCTTCTCCGACAGGCGGTCCTCGACCTCGCGCTGCATGGCACGACGCAGCGGCCGGGCGCCGAGCGCCGGGTCGAACCCGATGTCGATGAGCTTGTCCTTCGCGGCATCCGACAGCTCCACCGTCATGTCGCGGTCGAGCAGACGCTCACCGAGGCGCTTGGTGAACAGACCCACGATCTGGCGCAGCTCGTCCTTGTCGAGCTGCGGGAAGACGATGATGTCGTCGACGCGGTTCAGGAACTCGGGCTTGAAGTTGCGCTTGAGCTCTTCGTTGACCTTGCCCTTCATGCGCTCGTACGTCGTGCCGCTGTTGCCCTCGACCTGGAAGCCCACGGGGCCGCCGGCGATCGCCGACGAACCGAGGTTCGTCGTCATGATGATCACCGTGTTCTTGAAGTCGATGACGCGACCCTGACCGTCGGTCAGGCGACCCTCTTCGAGGATCTGCAGCAGCGAGTTGAAGATGTCGGGGTGCGCCTTCTCGATCTCGTCGAAGAGCACGACCGAGAACGGCTTGCGCCGCACCTTCTCGGTGAGCTGGCCGCCCTCTTCGAATCCGACGAATCCGGGAGGGGCGCCGAACAGACGCGAGACGGTGTGCTTCTCACCGAACTCCGACATGTCGAGCGAGATGAGCGCGTGCTCGTCGTCGAAGAGGAACTCGGCGAGCGCCTTGGCCAGCTCGGTCTTTCCGACGCCGGTCGGGCCGGCGAAGATGAACGAGCCGGAGGGGCGCTTGGGGTCCTTGAGGCCTGCACGCTGACGGCGGATCGTCTTCGAGAGGGCGGCGATCGCCTCTTCCTGGCCGATGACGCGCTGGTGCAGCGCCTTCTCCATGAAGACGAGCCGGCTGGACTCCTCCTCGGTGAGCTTGAACACCGGGATGCCGGTGGCCTGGGCCAGGACCTCGGCGATCAGGCCCTCGTCGACCACGGCGTGGGTGGCGACGTCGCCGGAGCGCCACTGCTTCTCGAGACGCAGCCGCTCGGCGAGGAGGGACTTCTCCTCGTCGCGCAGGGATGCGGCCTTCTCGAAGTCCTGCTCCTCGGAGGCGACTTCCTTCTGCTCGCGCACGCTGGCGATCTTCTCGTCGAACTCGCGCAGCTCGGGCGGGCTCGACAGGATCGACAGACGCAGGCGGGCGCCGGCCTCGTCGATCAGGTCGATCGCCTTGTCGGGCAGGAAGCGGTCGGAGATGTAGCGGTCGGCGAGGTTCGCGGCGGCGACGATGGCGCCGTCGGTGATCTGCACCTTGTGGTGCGCCTCGTAGCGGTCGCGCAGCCCCTTCAGGATGTTGATCGCGTGGGGCAGGCTCGGCTCCGCGACCTGGATCGGCTGGAAGCGGCGCTCGAGCGCAGCATCCTTCTCGAAGTGCTTGCGGTACTCGTCGAGCGTCGTCGCACCGATCGTCTGCAGCTCGCCGCGAGCGAGCAGCGGCTTGAGGATGGATGCCGCGTCGATGGCTCCCTCGGCAGCACCCGCACCCACCAGGGTGTGGATCTCGTCGATGAAGACGATGATGTCGCCGCGCGTGCGGATCTCCTTGGTGACCTTCTTGAGGCGCTCCTCGAAGTCTCCGCGGTAGCGGGAGCCGGCGATGAGCGAACCGAGGTCGAGCGAGTAGAGCTGCTTGTCCTTCAGCGTCTCGGGCACATCGCCCTTGACGATGGCCTGCGCGAGCCCCTCGACGACGGCGGTCTTGCCGACACCGGGCTCGCCGATGAGGACGGGGTTGTTCTTGGAGCGGCGAGACAGGATCTGCATGACCCGCTCGATCTCCTTCTCGCGCCCGATCACCGGGTCGAGCTTGTTGTCGCGCGCGGCCTGCGTCAGGTTGCGGCCGAACTGGTCGAGCACCTGCGACCCGCCCTGGGTGGTGCCCTGGGTCTGCTCGCCGGCGCCGCTGGCGACACCCGCGGGCTCCTTGCCCTGGTAGCCCGAGAGCAGCTGGATGACCTGCTGGCGCACCTTGTTGAGGTCGGCGCCGAGCTTGACCAGCACCTGGGCGGCGACGCCCTCGCCCTCACGGATGAGACCGAGGAGGATGTGCTCGGTGCCGATGTAGTTGTGGCCGAGCTGCAGCGCCTCGCGCAGGGACAGCTCGAGCACCTTCTTGGCACGCGGAGTGAAGGGGATGTGGCCGGTCGGCTGCTGCTGACCCTGCCCGATGATGTCCTGCACCTGCTCGCGCACGGCGTCGAGCGAGATGCCCAGGCTCTCGAGGGCCTTGGCTGCGACACCCTCGCCCTCGTGGATGAGACCGAGCAGGATGTGCTCCGTGCCGATGTAGTTGTGGTTGAGCATCTTCGCCTCTTCCTGGGCGAGGACGACCACACGACGGGCACGATCGGTGAATCTCTCGAACATCGTTCACTCCTCCGGGGCGCCTCGGGTCCGTTCACCCATTGCGCCTTACAACGAGGGTAACGACGCGACGATGGCCGCATGCCCGTGTTCGCCAGGGGCATAGTGCGACGGATGCTTGCGCTGCGGCATCCGCTCGGTTTATCGTTTTTCGATAACAACGTTTATCGATATGCAGCGAAGGAGTCGCACATGATCGTCCACCCCGTCGATGCCCTCCCCTCCCACGCCGACCGCATCACGATGCGGGTGATCGGCGGACTCGTGGTCGCGATGGCCCTCGCGCTGGCAGTGGGTCAGGCGGTCCTCGCCGCGAACTTCATCTGGGCGGAGTCCGTCACGCTCTCGCTCCTCGCCGACGCCCCGCTCCCGGCGGCAGGCGAGGGCGTCAGCGTGGCGTCGATCGAGACGGTCACGATCACGACCGACGCGCTGACCGGGGTCCCGCGCGGCCTCTTCGCCAGCGCGGCCGTGCTGCTCGGCATCACCGCGCTGATCGTCGGTCTCGCGTTGGCGTGGCTCGTGCTCGCCGCCGCGAGCGGGCGTCCTTTCGGTCCTGCGCTCTTCCGGTTCAGTCTCGTCGCGGGGCTCGCGCTCGTCCTCGGGCCGCTGCTGGCGACGGCGCTGAGCGGATTCGCCTCGATGCAGGCGGCGATCGAGCTGGGCGATGCCGTCGACGGGATCCTGCTGGTCGGATTCGGCGTGACGTCGTGGGGCTTCGCGATCCCGATCGTCGGCCTCGGCGTCGTCGCTCTCGCGTTTCTGTTCCGTCGCATGGAGGCTCTGCAGCGCGAGACGGCGGGCCTGGTATGACCCCCGCGGAGGACGAAGGTCCGTCCGGGGTCCACTGCCGCCTCGACGAGCTGCTCGAGGATCGCGGCATGACGCTCACGCGCCTGTCGGAGCTCGTCGGCGTGTCCGTGGTGAACCTGTCGATCCTCAAGAACGACCGCGCCCGCGCCATCCGCTACTCGACGCTGTCGGCGATCTGCCGCGCGCTGGACTGCGAGATCGGCGACCTGCTCACCCGCGCCGACTGACCCCGCTCGCCCCTCGCCCCTCGCCCCTCGCCCCCTCGGCCCGCTCGACGATCCGCAGTCACAACACGCCGGTGGTGGGAGCGGGCGCGCGCCGAAAGTGACTGCGGACGGATCGCGTCACCGGGTGAGAGCGCGACGCACGCGACGGACGAACTCCGCGCGGCCGTCGAAGACGTCGGTCTTCGTGATGCGCACGACGAACCAGCCCATCGCCGCGAGAGTCTCATAGCGCCGGATGTCACGGGACCACTGCCGCGGATCGGTCAGATGGTGCTCTCCCTCGTACTCCATCGCGACGCGCTGCTCAGGGTAGGCGAGGTCGACGCACGCGACGACGGCGCCCGTCCGGTCACGGATCATGTGATTGAGCTCCGGCTCGGGCAGGCCCGCATCCACGAGAATGAGACGTGAACGCGTCTCCATGCGGGACGCCGAGCGTGTCCGGATCCTCTCGCACGCGCGGCGGAGCGCAGGGCCGCCCACCCGCCGCGCCGCATCCATCGCTTCGCGGAGGTCGGGGAGCGTCGCGAGGGGCGGGGGATCGTTCGCGAACATCTGCTCTCGAACGAGGGCATCGCCGAGCGCGACCAGGTCGTACGGGTCCCGGACGTGGCTCCCCAGCAGCGCCCACGTGCTCGCCGGCGACGTGACCCGCACCCCGAGAACCGGGTGCGAGACGACCCGGAGGCCGTCTGGCCGCACCTGGTGCCCCTTCACCCCGACGTGGCGCGGGTGCCGAAGCGGAGCGTAGACGCCGATGTCCAGATCACGGGGACCACGCCCGTGATCCACGAGCAACGAAGCGGGCACTGGAAGACCCCACAGCACCGCAGCGGTCAGGTGGCTGAAGAACTGGTTCGCCGGCAGAGTCGGCCCGATCGCAACCGCTCGAGCCCGCACGACGCCCTCCGTCGTGCCCGCCGCGAGATCGACTCCGGCGAGCGCAGCGTCCTTCGTGACGCGGGCCCCCCGGTACGGCGCGATCAGATCGCTCGCTCGCAGGCGCGACGGCGAGACGCCGGCGGCCCGCGCACCGCCCACGCTGAAAACCGGCCCGAGGTTCGGGGGAAGCGGGTCGCGCGGCATCCCTCGACCCTGACTCCACCCGCGACCATGCTCAGGTGCGCGCAACAATCTGTGCACAGCGAGCTCCATCGCCGCCGGTGTGGAGAACCCCGCACACGCAGGTCCGCAGTCAGGACACGCCGATTCGCCGACGCAGAACACGCGGAAGGTGACTGCGGAACACAGAGGGGCGCGGGGCGCGAGGGACGGATGCCTCGGGGGCGAGGCATCCGTCAGCTCGGCGTCAGTTGGGGTAGATCGGGATCCGGATGTTGTCGAACTCGGCGCCCGTGAGGATCGCGAAGACCTCTGCGTCTTCGTCCTCGACCTCGAGCACGGCCGCGACGGTGCCGCGCGGTGCCATGTCCATCGTGCAGACCTGGTCGGCCGGGGGCGTCGCGAAGGTCACCGTGATCTCGGTGGCGCTCGTGGCCTCGGTGTTCTCGACCACGGGGACGCACGACGACGATCCCCACGTGAGGATCACGAACTGGCCGTCGACGTCGGTCCAGCCGGCGCTCGGCAGGTAGTCGGTCTCGCCTCCGACGGCCAGGCCGGGAACGCCCTCGAGATCGGTGTCGCCGCTCCAGCCGTCACCGGTCACCTCGATCTCGACGCCCGCCGCAGGGTCGACACCCTCGGGCGTCGCCACGAGCGAGACGCGCGGGACGAGGTCGCGTGTGCAGGCGGTGTCACCCTCGGCCTCGGTGAGCGTCACCGTCAAGACGTCGTTCGCGTAGGTCGCCTCCGCCGTGGGGATGCACGTCGAGCTGCCCTGCGTGACGATGCCGATCATGCGACCGCCGTCGAGCCACGCGGCGCCGACCTCCTGCGACTCGCCGCCGTCGTCGTCGGACGGCGTTCCCGCCGTCGTCGGGGTGCCGCCGCTGCCGGTGGCGCACGCGGTGAGGACACCGGTGAGAAGAACAGCCAGACCGAGTCCGGCGAGGGTGGTGCGGGTGCGAGGTGCCATGGGAGACCCTTCTGTGAACGGGGCGGACGCCGAGGCCGCGGCATCCGTCGTCACTATGGTGTCCCCATCCCCCCGGGAATCTCAGGGACACCGATCACGGTCGGGTCACAATCACCTGCAAGATCACCTACTGCAGAGCGGAGGTCAGCCGCGCGAGATTGTCGAGAACCGTCGACCGCAGCGGCTGCTGCTCCCACTCGTCGAGGGTCAGTTCGCGGCTGAGGGAGCGGTAGCCGTCCTCGACGGCACGCATCTCGCGGACGAACTCCTCACCGCGCACGAGCATCGAGATCTCCATGTTGAGACCGAACGAGCGCATGTCCATGTTGCTCGACCCGACGATGGCGACCTCGTCGTCGATGGTCATGGACTTCGAGTGCAGGATGAAGGGCCGCTGGTACATCCAGATCTTCACTCCCGCGCGAAGCAGCGCCTCGTAGTAGCTGCGCTGCGCGTGGTAGACGAGCGCCTGATCGCCCTCTTCCGAGACGAACAGCTCGACGTGGATGCCGCGCTGGCACGCCGTCGTGATCGCGAGCAGGAGCGCTTCGTCGGGCACGAAGTACGGGCTCACGACGATGATCTTGCGTTGCGCCGAATAGAGCAGCGCGGCGAAGAGCTTGAGGTTGTTCTGGAACTCGAAGCCCGGTCCCGAGGGGATGATCTGGCAGTCGAGGTCACCCGGGCCGGACGTCACGTCGAAGAGGTCGATCTCATCGGTGAGCACCTCATCGGTCTCGCTGTACCAGTCCGACAGGAAGACGGCGTTGACGGATGCCACGACGGGACCCTCGATGCGGACCATCAGGTCGACCCAGTGCAGGCCGCGGCGGATGTTCTTCTTCAGGTTGTACGTCGAGTCGGTGACGTTCTGCGAGCCGGTGTAGGCCACGCGGCCGTCGACGACGAGGAGCTTGCGGTGGTTGCGCAGATCGGGCCGCTGATACTTGCCCTTCAGCGGCTGCACCGGGAGCATCAGGTGCCACTGCGCGCCCATCGCGTCGAGGCGCTTGAGCGTGGCCTTGTAGAACGGCTTGCCGCGATTGGCCCAGTGGTCCAGCAGCACACGCACCGTGACCCCGCGGGCGCAGACCTCCTCGAGCGCCGTGAAGAAGTTGTCGGTCGCAGCATCCGTCTGGAAGATGTAGAACTCGACGTGCACATAGCGGTCGGCCTTGCGGATGGCGTCCGCCATCGCGTCGAGGCTCTCCTGGTAGCCGCCGATGATGTGCGCGGAGTTGTCGCCGGCCAGCGGCATGGCGCCGAGATTGCGGTTGAGCGTCACGAGCGAGGTGAACCAGTCGGGCGCGTGCGGGCGCAGCGTGCCGAAGTCGAGGGACGCCGAGGTGTCGTGGATGTACTCGTTGATGTCCTCCTGCTTGCGGCGGCGCTTGCGGGGCAGGCGCGGGTTTCCGATCAGCAGGAAGAGGAAGACGCCGACGAGCGGGATGAAGTAGATCGCCAGGAGCCAGGCCATGGCGGCCGTCGGACGCCGATTGCGCGGCACGATGATGATCGCGGCGATGCGGATCGCCAGGTCGACCACGAAGACGAGCACCAGCCACCACGTCGCGTCGAACGTGATGCTGATCACCCTTGCTCCTCGCGTTCCCCGGACGGCGTGTGCCCAGCGTAGTGGGGGCCGGGGTCAGTGCTCGGCGACCGGGGACTTCTCGGTGGATGCCGCGGCCGGCGGGAGTCCGCGCTTGGCGCGCTCCTCGGCCTCGATGCGGGCGTACTCGCGGCGCTCGGTGCGGTCCGCGCGGATGACGCTGCGCAGCACGAAGAAGAAGATCGCGCTCACGACGATCGTCGGAAGCAGCGTCCAGAGGACGGCGACCCAGTAATCGTCCATACGTCCAGGATACGTGGGTTCCCGGGGGCATCCGCGCCGCCTTCTCCACAAGCAAGGTCTGCCACCGGTGACTCCCAGATCGCCGGCGGCGACCCCACCGCGATGGCCGACCCCGCAGAGTCGATCGACATGAGCACGATCGTCAAAGCGGCGGATGCCGCAGAGTTCCTGTCCCTCGTCCCGCGCATGCTCGGGTACGTTCCCGCGCGCAGCCTCGTGATGATCCCCTTCGCCCGGTCCCGCAGCCTCGGGGCGATGCGATTCGATCTCCCGGCCGACGCCGATATCGACGCCTTCGCGAGCAGCGCGATCGGACTGGTGTGCCGCCTTCCCGACGCCGACGCCGTCGCGGCGGTCGCGTACACCGACGCGCGTTTCGACGGTGAGCGGATGCCGCATCCCGCCCTCTTCGAGGCGCTCGAGCGTCGCGCGGATGCGTCGGGGCTGCGCATGACCGATGCGCTGTGCGTCGCGGCCGACGGGTGGGGGTCGATGTTCGACCCGGGCCTTCCGCGCGGAGGACGACCGCTCGCGGAGCTCGAGGTCGCGCCGCCGGGCGCGGAAGACATCGACGACGTCGACGGCGATCAGTCCAGTGGCGCGGAGCTCCCCGCGCCAGGGCTCGTCGAGACCGAGCGCGTCGGGCGGGCGCTCCTCGCCTTCGCGCGGGCCGCGGAGGTGCTGTGCGGGGACGACATCTCGACAGCCGAACCTTCCGATTCCGTCGACGACGCGCGAGTCGATCCGCAGGCGCTGGCCGCGGTGTGCGGATTGGAGGACCTGCCCGGCTTCTTCGAAGACGCCCTCGAATGGCGGGTGGACGACATCGTGCCGTACGACGCCGCCGCGATGGTGTGGTGTTTGGCGCGACCCTCGCTGCGAGATGTCGCCCTGGTGCAGTGGAGCGGCACGTTCGACGACGGCGACCGCGCTCTCGACGCGCAGCTGCGCTGGGAGTCGGGCGAGGAGTACCCCGCGCAGCTCGCCATGCGCATGTGGGGCGAAGGCGACCGGCCCGACCCCGACCGCCTCGAGCGCGCGCTCGCTCTCACACGACGCATCGCGGCTCTCGCACCGCGCGAGTCACGGCCGGGCGCGCTCGCGATGTGCGCGTGGCTCGCATGGGGACTCGGCCTCTCGACGCACGCTGACAGCTATGCCCGCGAGGCATGCGCCATCGAGCCCGAGCATGGTCTCAGCGAGATCGTGCGGTCGTTCGTGCAGGCGGGCCACCTGCCCGACTGGGCGTTCCGGCGACCGGCTCCGGCGCGATGATCGCGCTACTTGACCAGCGGGAAGAGGATCGTCTCGCGGATGCCGAGTCCGGTGATCGCCATCAGCAGTCGGTCGATCCCCATGCCCATACCGCC
This sequence comes from Microbacterium sp. SSM24, assembly GCF_025989145.1. Classification (NCBI taxonomy): domain Bacteria; kingdom Bacillati; phylum Actinomycetota; class Actinomycetes; order Micrococcales; family Microbacteriaceae; genus Microbacterium; species Microbacterium sp. SSM24. The sequence goes on from NZ_JAPDNQ010000001.1 coordinate 1,104,419, forward strand.
GGTCGGCGGCATCCCGTGCTCGAGCGCGCGAAGGAACTCCTCGTCGATGCGCATGGCCTCGAGGTCGCCGCGGGCGGCGAGCTTGGCCTGCTCCACGAAGCGGTCACGCTGGATGACCGGGTCGACGAGCTCGGAGTAGCCAGTGGCCAGTTCGAAGCCGCGGACGTAGAGGTCCCACTTCTCGACGACCCCTGCGATGGTGCGGTGCTCGCGCACGAGGGGACTCGTGTCGACCGGGAAGTCCATCACGAACGTGGGTCGGGTGAGGCCCGGCTTCACGAAGTGCTCCCAGAGTTCCTCGACCAGCTTGCCGTGGGTCGCGTGCGGCGGAACATCCGCGCCGACCTCGTTCGCGAAGGCGACGAGCTCGTCGAGCGCGGTCTCGGGGGTGATCTGTCGACCGGATGCCTCCGACAGCGAGCCGTACATCGACAGGCGCTCCCACTGTCCGCCGAGGTCGTACTCGGTGCCGTCCGCCCACGTGACCGTGGTCGATCCGGCGATCGCGCGAGCGGCGTTCTGGATCAGCTCCTGCGTCAGGTCGGCGATGCCGTTGTAGTCCGAGTACGCCTGGTAGGCCTCGAGCATCGCGAACTCGGGGCTGTGCGTGGAGTCCGCGCCCTCGTTGCGGAAGTTGCGGTTGATCTCGAAGACCCGGTCGATGCCGCCGACCACGGCGCGCTTGAGGAACAGCTCCGGTGCGATGCGCAGGTAGAGGTCCGCGTCGAAGGCGTTCGAGTTGGTGATGAACGGCCGGGCGGATGCTCCGCCGTGCTGCACCTGCAGCATCGGCGTCTCCACCTCGAGGAAGTCATGGCTCGCGAAGGTCTCGCGCAGGCTCGCGTTCGCTTTCGCGCGGGCGATGACGGTCTCGCGCGCACGATCGCGGACGATCAGGTCGAGGTACCGGCTGCGCACCCGGCTCTCCTCGCTGAGCTCGGAGTACATGTTCGGGAGCGGCAGGATCGCCTTCGCAGCGATCGTCCACTCAGACACCATGATCGACAGCTCGCCGCGACGGCTCGAGATGACCTCGCCCTTCACGAACAGGTGGTCTCCGAGGTCGACGAGCTCCTTGTACGCCTGCAGGGACTCCTCGCCCACCGCAGCGAGCGACACCATCGCCTGGATGCGGCTCCCGTCACCGGACTGCAGGGTGGCGAAGCAGAGCTTGCCGGTGTTGCGGCTGAAGACGACGCGGCCCGCCACGCCCGCGGTCACACCGGTCTCCGCGCCGGCCTCGAGGTCGCCGAATCGCTCACGCAGGGCGGGGATCGTGTCGGTGATCGGCAGGCTGACCGGGTACGGGCCGGATGCGGCATCCGCTCGCTCGGCGATGAGTCGCTCACGCTTGGCCAGGCGCACGGCCTTCTGCTCGAAGATGTCCTCTTCGGTCGGCTCGGGCGCGGTCGCGTCGCTCACGGGGGTGCTCCTCGGTGGGGTGATCTCCGCAGAACGCGGACCCTCAAGTCTACCGACGCGGTCGGCCACGACCGAGTGCCGCCGATCGGCCGCCGCCGCAGGCTGCCCGACGGTCGACCCCTGGCCGGATCCACGGGCCGCCCGGGTGTGGCCCGGGTGACCTCAGCCCAGGTCCACCGCTTCGCCGAGCGGCGCCCACCTCACTCGATCGCGAACGGGCGGTTCCGCCGCGTCGAAGATGCGCGCGGCCGCCTCCTCCTGCTCGGAGAAGTGGCTCCAGCCTTCGACGTGGGCCGGCACGGCGACTCCCGGCTGGACGAGCCCGATCAGCTCGACCGCATCGCGGGCGTTCATCGTGTACGCGAGCGGGCCCGAGATCGGGAACTTCACGGCGCCGACGTGCACGAGCATGACATCCGGCCGCATCCCCGTGACCGCGGCGCGGAGCGCGCCGTAGAGCACGGTGTCGCCGGTCATCCACAGACCGGGCCGCTCCGCGCCCTCCCGCGTCAGTGCGAATCCGACCGCCGGGCCGACGATCGGCCGCGTGAGCGGAGCGCCGTGACGACCCGGCGTGGCCGTCACGCGCAGCGCGGGCCTCCCGGGCGCCTGCAGCGTCGTGCTCTCGCCGGCCGCGAGCCCTCGGATGTCGGGATGAGTGATCGCCTTCGCGCCGGCGCGCGTCGTCAGAACCGTTGCGGCGCGGCCGAGCACCTCCGCGCCGGCGTCGTCGAGGTTGTCGGCGTGCTGGTGGTGGCTGAGCAGGACCGCATCGATCCGGCCGAGATCCTCGAGCGCGACCGCCGGCCCGGCGGTCTTGGTCGAGGTCGTGCCGAACCCGAAAGAGTAGGTGCGCCCCGGCGGATCGAACGTGGGATCCGTGAGGATGCGCCACCCCTCCCACTCCACGAGGACCGTCGGTCCGCCGATCCGTGTGACCTTCATCGCCGCCGCCGCGTGTCAGCTGATGTAGATCAGCGCGTTGTCGATGAAGCGGTGGCCGGCGACGCTCGCCGCGATGAGTGCGAGTGCGGGGCCCTGATGACCCTCGTCGACAGGAAGGAAGGTCGTCGGATCCACGACGCTGAGGTACTCGAGTCGGATGCGCGGTTCGCCCATGAGCGCCGACTGCGCGGCCGCGATGCACGCATCGACGCCTCGATCGGCGTTCGAGGCGGCGGCGTCGAGCGCGGCGGGAAGCATGCCGGCTGCTGCGAGGTCGCGGTCCTCCAGCATGCCGACGCGCGTCGACACCGGAAGACCGTCGTCGCCACGGACCGTCTCGACCGTCGCGACCTCGACGTCGAAGAACAGGTCGCGGATCATGCGGCGGACGAGGAAGACCCGCTGCGGATCGCGTTCGCCGTAGATCGCGACATCCGGTCTCACCAGATTCAGCAGCTTCGCCTCGACCGTGAGCAGCCCGTCGAAGTAGAAGGGACGCATGCGGCCCTCGTAGCGGAGGCCGAGGTCTCCCGCACTCACCTTCGTGGTCGCGGTTCCGTCGGGGAGCAGTTCCGCCGCGCCGGGGGCGAACACGAGATCCACACCGAGGGATTCGAGCAGTCGCCGATCATCGTCCGGCGTCCGCGGGTAGGCGGCGAACTCCGCTGTGGTGGCGAAGCGCAGCGGGTTGACGAACACCGAGACGACGACGAGGTCGGCCACCTCACGTGCGCGGTGGACGAGGTCGATGTGGCCGTCGTGGAGTGCGCCGATCGTCGAGATGAGCGCAATCCTGGCTCCATCCGGAGCGGCGGCTCTGGCCTCGGCCAGACGGGTGCGCAGCTCGACGACGGTGCTGATCATCCGTCGATCGTAGCGGTGGGGTCGCCCGGTGCACCGGAACCCGCTTCGGCGAGCGCATGGTCGATCGTCGAGTGCACCAGCGCCGACAGATACGCCCCCGGATTCGGCACGCCCGCCTCGGCCAGCAGACCCGCCGACTGGCGCACGATCGAGCGCGAGAACTCCGTCGCCGCGCCGACGCCCTCGGCGTACACCGGGCGGTCCGCTTCGGCGATGACCACGGGCTCGCAGCCCAGCTCGACGGCGAGCGCCTGGGCGATCGGAAGAACGGGACCCGGCGCCGTGACCGCGGCGTACGCCGTTGCGAGCTGGCGGAGGTCCATCGACGTGCCCGTGAACACGAGAGCGGGATGCACGGCCAGGGGAATCGCGCCCTGGGCCACCGCGGGTGCGAGCACGCCCGTACCGAAGGCCGGATCGGTGTGCAGCACCAGCTGGCCCGGCTGCCACGCATCCAGCGCGGCCAGCCCGGCGACCAGCCCTTCGAGCTGGTCGTGCGGCACGGCGACGATCACGAGCTCACTGCGCCGCACCACCTCGGCCGGCTCGAGAGTGGGCACACCGGGGAGCACCGCCTCGACCCGCTCCGGGTCGGACCCCGCGGTGATGCCCACGACCGCATGGCCCGCGCCGCCCAGCGCCGCTCCGACGACCGGACCGACCTTGCCGGCGCCGATGATCCCGATGCCGAGACGGCCGTCCCGGTTCATCCGCGCTCCTCAGGTGCAGCGGGGTAGCGGGCCGCTTCCGCCGGCACGGACGCTTCGGGCTCGGGCCCAGCATCCGCGCCCTCCTCCGCGGGCCGGGAGTCCGAAGTGCGCTCCCCGTCCACGGACCCGTCCTCGGCCCATCGATGCGTGCGGTCGCCGGATGCTGCGAGCACGGCCGCAGCGGACGCATCGGCGAAGAGCGCGAGCGCGCTGTCGCGGTCGATCGCGGAGAGGTTGGCGTAGACCGGGCCGGTGACGACGTGCGCGCGGAGCGTCGCGACCCGCGACATCCGGTCCAACGGGCCCTGGTGGAGACCGAGGCTCTGCAGCCGGGCGAGCGGGAGGAGCGCGAGCTTGCGCCAGATGAGACCGCGCCGCAGCAACAGCAGATCGGGGGTGAGGCGGAAGCCGTTGCGGCGGTACGACAGCGGCCGGATCCACCACGCCCTGCGTGGAGTGTTCGTGAAGGTATCTGCTTCTCCGGGACCCAGTACGCCCTCACGGAGGATGAGCGGCCACTCGGACTCGGGGACGTGCGGCTGCAGGAGGCGCAGCACCCGCTCGACATCGGCCGCGGTGCCGACGGGCAGCACCGTCGTGAACTGATCGGTCGTGGTGTCGCCGGCGCTGCGGCCGGTGAGGCGGTTGATCCGGATCATCCACCAGCCGGCGGGGCGCCACAGGATGGGCTGGGTCACCTCGACGGCGTGCACGCGGCCCGGAGGGACGATCTCGGTCACGGTCGTGAGCAGGCCGAACGTGATGCGGACCCCGTCGGGTGTCGGCGCGATCGAGTACCGCAGCGACCGCACGATCGAGCGCACCCAGTACGCGCCGAAACCGATGAGGGTCGGCACCATCGCGAACAGCAGCCACGTCACGCCCATCGAGACGCCGATCCCGACCGCGACCGCGGCTGCGATGAGCGCGATCGTCGACAGGCTGACGACGTGGGATGCCACGAGCCGGCCGACCGGGATGTTGACGACGGACTCCGGCACGTCGACGGGCGCCTCCGGGCCTTCGATGAGGCCGGTGATCTCGCGCCCGACGGTGTGACCGAGCGCCGCCAGGCGGCCGTCGGGCCGCAGCGACGGGTCACTGCTCTGAGGGGCCTTGGCCGCGGCATCCGCCAGTCGCCTGCCCGACGCGAGCCGCAGGATGTCGGCACGCACCGCCTCGGCGTTGGACGTCGACAGGTACTCGAGCTTCACGTTCGCGTCGGCACCCGCACCGACGACCTCGAGCTTGGCCATGCCGAGCAGGCGCGCGATCATCGGCCGCGTGAGGTTGACACCCTGCACGCGATCGAGCGGGGCACGGCGCTGCGTGCGGAACAGGATCCCGCTGCGCACCTCGACGTCGTCATCCGTGATCCGGAACGTGTGGAACCGCCACGACATGTAGAACACCGCGATGAGGACGATGAGCACACCGAGCACCGCGAGCACCGCGACGAGGTACAGGTTGTTCGCGATGATGAAGTCGATCGGGTCGCCGCCGGAGCCCTCCCACTCGGACAGGTCCTCGTCGAGATCGCCCCCGAGGTCGGGTGCGAGCCATGGCAGGAAGATCACGAGCAGCCGGTCCCTCAGGTTCGCGACGACGATGCCGACGATGACGATGAGGAACAGTCCGCCGCGCAGCAGCGGCGTCAGCGGGTGCAGGCGATGCCAGACTCCGTCGCTGAGCGGCGAGCGGACGAGCCCACGGGGCGGAGCATCGGGCGAAGGAACGGGATCGGTCATAGGCCCGTGCGCCGGCTCTCGGCGACCGCGACGAGGTGGTCGCGCAGAGTCTCGGCCGTCTGCTGCTCGAGACCGGGGATGACGACGCCGGTGGAGGCCGCGGCCGTCACGAACTTGAGCTGCGCGATCCCGAAACCGCGGTCGAGCGGGCCGTGGGTGATGTCGACGAGCTGCATGCGCCCGTACGGCACCGCGACGAAACGCTGCCACAGGATGCCGCGACGGAACACGAGGTCGTCGTCGCGCAGCTGGTACCCGATCGAGCGAGCCTGCCGCGGCAGGATCGCCAGGGTCCAGACCATGATCACGGTGAGGATGCCGCCGGGGATCCACGCCCAGACCTGATGGAACGCGAGCGCCAGGACGAGCGTGGCGGCCACGATCAGCAGCAGGAACGATCCCGTGGAGATGAATTGCACCCGCACATACTTCGGCGAGATCTGATGCCACACGCCCGCCTCGAGCACGAGGCGGTTGTCCGAGCGCGGCTCGGCGAGGCGCTCGTACGTGGACCCCGCCGGCTCAGTGGCCGTGGATGCGGGGCTCGAGTCCGGGGTCGCCTCCGGGCTGTTCGTCATCGTCGTCCTTCCGGATCGTGCACAGGTGCTCCGCGACGAGACCCGCTGCCACCAGCAGCGCAGCGCACACGGCGGTCGCGATCACCGTCCCCATCGAGCCTAGCGAGGGTGTGACCGGACGGGTCGCGAGGAAGACGAGCAGCCCGACCGCGAGACCGCCGAACGCGGCGCCCAGGATGCTCGACGCCTTCGCGAGCATCGCGACCCTGATCGCGCGGAACGGGTTGACGGGCGACCCGCCGCGACCGCGGGTAGCGCGCCGGATCGGCACGGCCAGCGCGACGACCACCCCGCCGAGGAGCACGAGGAGGATCGGCAGCGTGACCGCGGGGGTGAAGGTCGGGCGACCGGCGGCGGTCAGCATCTGGTCGATCAGGAAGCCGGCGGCCACGCCCAGCACCGCGGCGACGACGAGGACTCCCGCACCGGTGCGCCTCATCCGGCGTCCTTCAACCGGGCGAGTGCGCCATCCACGCGCCCCACGCCGGGAAGGGTCGCATCGGGATCGAGCGACAGCCACGGCGCCAGCACGAAATCGCGCTCGGCGGCACGCGGGTGGGGCAGCAGCAGCGTCGGCGCGTCACTCGTGAGATCGGCGTACGCGATGAGGTCGAGGTCGAGCGTGCGGTCGCCCCACCGCACGCGACGTTCGCGACCGTGGCGCTCCTCGATCGCGTGGAGGTACCCGAGCAGCACCGACGGCGCGAGCCGGGTCGTGACGATCGCGACCGCATTGAGGTAGGCCGGGGCGGAAGCATCCGGACCCTCGAGCGTCACCGCGATCGACTCGACCGGCTCCGACGCCCGCACCTCGTCGACCAGCGGCAGCCGGCGCAGATCGTCGATCGCCGCCGCCATCGTCTCGGCGCGGTCTCCGAGGTTGGCCCCGAGCGCCACGACGGCGTCGACCGGAGCGTGATGCGTGTGCTCCGCGTCGCCGTGGAAGCCCTGTGCGAGACGCCGGTTCATCGGACACCTCGCCGGCGGTCGATCGTCACGGACACATCGGCGAACGACAGCGGGATCGGCGCCTGAGGCTTGTGCACCGTGACGCGCACGCCATCGACGAGCTCGAACCCGAGCAGGTGATCGGCGATGCGCGCGGCGAGGGTCTCGAGCAGATCGACCGGCTCACCACCGACGATGGCTGCGATCTGCTCGGCCATCTCGCCGTAGTGGACCGTGTCGGCGACGTCGTCGCTCGCAGCCGCCCGGCGGGTGTCGAGGCGGAGCGTCACGTCCACGACGAAGTCCTGCCCGTCGCGACGCTCGTCGTCGTAGACGCCGTGGCGGCCGAACACGCGCAACCCGGTCAGGGTGATCTCGTCGGCGACGTCCATCGGCCCTCCCCCTCCCATGCCCGCGCGACCCGGAGCGCGTCCACCGTCGAGGCGACGTCGTGCACGCGAACTCCCCACGCGCCGGCCTGTGCCGCGAGAACACTCGTGACCGCCGTGCCGACATCGAGTCGGCCCTCGCCGACCTCCGCACGCTCGCCGCCGCTCTGCGCGGCCAGCGTCTCGGCGAGGAAGCGCTTGCGGCTCGTGCCGATCAGCACCCGCGGGCCCAGGCCCGCCAGACGCCTCGTGCCCCGCAGCGCGGCCCAGTTCTGGTCGCCCCGCTTGCCGAACCCGATCCCCGGGTCGAGGATCACCCGCGACGGTGCGATGCCCGCCGCCGCAGCGGCATCCATCCGCCGCGCGAGCTCGCCGAGCACCTCGGCGACCACGTCGCCGTACTCGGCCTTCGCGTACATGTCGGCAGAGGGCCCACGCCAGTGGCCGAGAATCACGTCGGCGCCGGTCGGCGCGACGGCCGCCAGCAGCCCGGGGTCGGCCATCCCGCCGGAGACGTCGTTCACGATGCGCGCCCCGGCCTCGACCGCCGCGAGCGCCGTCGCTGCGTTCATCGTGTCGATGCTGACGACGCTCCCCGCAGCGGCGAGGGCGCGCACGACGGGCAGCACGCGATCCTGCTCGACCGCGGGCTCGACACGCTCCGCGCCAGGACGCGTCGACTCGCCGCCCACGTCGAGGATGTCGGCGCCCTGCGCGCGCAGCGACAGCCCCTGCGCGATCGCGGCCTCGGCATCCAGGTACCGTCCGCCATCACTGAACGAGTCGGGCGTGACGTTGACGATGCCCATCACGAGGGTCATTCGCGCCCCCCGTGGCCCGCCGACAGCAGGGCGATCAATTCGGCACGCGCCACCGGGTCCGCGAGCTCGCCCCGCGCCGCGATCGTCACGGTCGAGGCATCCGACTGCTGCCCGCTGCGCATCGTCACGCACTCGTGCGACGCGTCGAGCACCACGAGGACGCCACGGGTGTCGAGGGATGCCGCGATCGCATCCGCGATCTGCTCGCCGAGTCGCTCTTGCACTTGCGGGCGCGACGAGAGCACGTCGACGACCTTCGGCAGCGCGCCAAGACCGACGACCTGCTCGCCCGGAAGGTACGCGATGTGCGCGTGCCCGCGGAACGGGAGCAGGTGGTGCTCGCACACAGAGCGAAAGCGGATGTCGCGCAGCATGACCGCCCCGGACGGCAGCGTGTCGGGGGCCGGGCCGCGCGTCACCGAGATGGTGTGCGCGAGCGGAGCCGAGGCATCCGCTCCCACACCCGAGAAGAACTCGGCGTAGGCGTCGGCAACGCGCTCGGGCGTCAGACGGAGTCCGGGACGGTCGGGGTCCTCTCCGATCGCCTCGAGCAGTTCACGCACGAGCGCGGCGACGCGCTCACGATCGACGGCCACGGGCCGAGCCTACGCGGTCGCGGGACGCGCCTGACCGGTCGGGCGGCGCTTGGCGGCCTTCTCGGCGGCCGGCTGCTCGGCCTCGGCCTGCGCCACCGCGCCGACGGGCTCGCCGCGCACCGGAACCTGGACGGGAGGCAGGACCGAGACCGGACGCTGCTCGCTCGAGAGCCACTGCGGACGAGGGGGGAGTCGCTTGACGTCCTCGAAGATCTGGGCGATCTCGAGGTGGTCCAGCGTCTCCTTCTCGAGCAGCTCGAGAGCGAGCCGATCGAGGACCTCGCGGTTCTCGTTGAGCACGTGGTACGCCTCGTTGTGCGCCTGCTCCAGGAGTGCGCGCACCTGCGTGTCGACGCGCTCGGCCACGCGCTCCGAGAAGTCGCGGCCGTGACCCATGTCGCGGCCCATGAAGACCTCGCCCGAGGACTGGCCGAGCTTGACCGGCCCGACCTCGGTGGTCATGCCGTACTCGGTCACCATGCGCCGCGCGATGCTCGTCGCCTTCTCGATGTCGTTCGAGGCGCCCGTCGTCGGGTCGTGGAACACGATCTCTTCCGCGACACGGCCGCCCATCGCCCACGCGAGCTGATCCTGCAGCTCGTTGCGGGTGATCGAGTACTTGTCGTCGAGCGGCATCACCATCGTGTAGCCGAGCGCCTTGCCGCGCGGAAGGATCGTGATCTTCGTCACCGGATCGCTGTGGTTCATCGCGGCCGCGACCAGGGCGTGCCCGCCCTCGTGGTACGCGGTGATGAGCTTCTCCTTGTCCTTCATCACCCGCGTGCGGCGCTGCGGACCCGCGATCACGCGGTCGATCGCTTCGTCGAGGGCGCGGTTGTCGATCAGCTGCGCGTTCGACCGGGCGGTCAGCAGGGCGGCCTCGTTGAGGACGTTCGCGAGATCCGCGCCGGTGAACCCGGGCGTCTTGCGGGCGACGACCTCGAGGTCGACACCGTCGGCGAGCGGCTTGCCGCGACCGTGCACCTCGAGGATGTGCTGGCGGCCGCGCAGATCGGGCGCGTCGACGCCGATCTGGCGGTCGAAGCGGCCAGGGCGCAGCAGCGCCGGGTCGAGGATGTCGGGGCGGTTCGTCGCCGCGATCACGATGACGTTCGCCTTCGGGTCGAAGCCGTCCATCTCGACGAGCATCTGGTTCAGCGTCTGCTCGCGCTCGTCGTGGCCGCCGCCCATGCCGGCGCCCCGGTGACGGCCGACCGCGTCGATCTCGTCGATGAAGATGATCGCGGGCGACGTCTCCTTCGCCTGGTTGAACAGGTCGCGCACGCGGCTCGCGCCGACGCCGACGAACATCTCGACGAAGTCCGAGCCCGAGATCGAGTAGAAGGGCACGCCCGCCTCACCGGCGACTGCGCGGGCGAGGAGCGTCTTGCCGGTTCCGGGAGGGCCGTACAGCAGCACGCCCTTCGGGATGCGGGCGCCCACGGCCTGGAACTTGGCCGGATCCTTCAGGAAGTCCTTGATCTCCTCGAGCTCCTCGATGGCCTCGTCGGCGCCGGCGACATCGCCGAAAGTCACCTGAGGCATCTCCTTCGTCACGAGCTTCGCGCGGGACTTGCCGAACTGCATGACCTTGCTCCCGCCGCCCTGGGCGGACGACAGCAGGAACCAGAACAGCAGACCCAGCAGCAGGATCGGCAGAAGAAGGGAGATGAAGCCGTCGAACCAGCTCGCGCGCGGAACGGCGTCGTCGAAGCCGTCCTTCGGATCGGCGGCGTCGATCGCCTGGACCACCTCGTCGGCTCGCGCCTGCACGTAGTAGAACTGCACGTCCTTCGCGCCATCGTGCTCGGCGGACAGCTTCATGTCGACGCGCTGGTCGCCGTCGGTGTTCAGCACCTCGACGACCGTGTCGCCGGCGAGCAGCTCGAGACCCTCCTGCGTCGAGATCTGCTTCGCGCCGTTCAGGCTCGAGATGAGCGAGAACCCCACGATGAGAAAGACCCCGATCAGGAGGACGTAGAAGAGCGGGTTGCGGGTGATCTTCTTGAAGTCCATGGTGCGGGCGCGCGCCCGGTCCCTTTCGTCGACGAACCCGCGTCGAGACGGACGGATGCCTCGGCGACGGTGGATTCAGGGTATCGCGGCGTCCCTAGGCGCTGACTGTGCATTCGCCGACGGCGTAAGCGTCGCTGCTCACAAGCCGCCGCTCCCGGGGAGCTCGCCCGACGCCCACCGGTCGAAGTCATCGATCTTGGGGGACGGCCGAGATGCGACGAACGTGACCCACCGATCCGGCCTCGTCGTGCAATTCAACTCCCAGGGCACGCTCATGAAGGGATCCACGATCGGGATGACCACGTACCACTCGCCATCGGGGCGGAACGCGAGCCTGGCCTCTTCGCGGGGGACGTCGGACCGCATGAGCTGGTCGTACAGATCCGGTCGCGGCTTGTTCCGCGGCCGACTGGCGTTGTACAGACAGGTGTTGATGAGGTCATCGGCGTTGAAGGCCGGGGTGACGATCGGTGTCGGGATCGGCGCCGGGGCTTTCGTCGGAGACGGCGCCGGGGCTTTCGTCGGCGCCGGCGCAGGCGTCGGCGTGGCGATTGGCGTCGCCATGGCGCTCGGCGTCGGCGTGGGACTGGGCGTCGAGGTCTGCGTCGGCGTGCTGGAGGGCGTCTCCGCGGCTGGCGACAGCTCGGGCGCGGCCGTGCATGCGACCAGCCCCACCGCGAGCGTGAGTGCGAGGACGACGGCGGCAGGTCGGATCAGAGACACTCCACGAGTGTAGGTCGACCGCGTCACGAGTAGACGTGGGGGGCGAGGACGGCGACGTCGCGCAGGTTGCGGTACTTCTCGTCGTAGTCGAGGCCGTAGCCGACGACGAACTCGTTCGGGATGTCGAACCCGACGTACTTGCAGTCCACCTCGACCTTGGCGGCATCCGGCTTGCGCAGAAGTGCGAAGACCTCGATCGATGCGGCGCCGCGCGACTCGAAGTTCTCGAGCAGCCAGCTGAGGGTGAGGCCGGAGTCGATGATGTCCTCGACGATCAGCACGTGCTTGTCGTGGAGGTCGGTGTCGAGGTCCTTGCGGATCTGCACGACGCCGCTCGACTTCGTGCCGGCGCCGTACGACGAGACGGCCATCCAGTCCATCGGGGCGCTCTTCGGAAGTGCGCGCGAGAAGTCGGCCATCACCATGATCGCGCCCTTGAGCACCCCCACGAGCAGGAGGTCCTTGCCCTCGTAGTCGACCGCGACGCGTGCACCGATCTCCTCGAGCTTCGCCAGGATCTGCTCCTCGGTGACGAGGATCTCGGTCAGTTCGCTCTGGATGTCGGCCGCACGCATGGGGAGAGTCTAGGCGGATCGCGCAGACGCGCCGTCAGCCGTCCACTCGCCGGGCGGTGAACTCGACGCGCCCGCCGACGCGTCGCGCGCGGCATCCGGGCAGGTCGATGGGTCCCTGCCCCGACCAGTCGGTCACCAGGCGCGCGACCTCGAGCGTCTGCGTGCGGCTCAGGCTCTCGTGGAACTCGCTCGCGACGACGTGCCGGATGATCCGGTGACGCAGCGCCGCGGGGTTCGCCGCGAGCGCGCCGACCGACACCGAGATGCCCGCCTCGACGTGCTCGACGATGTCCTCGATCGTCTCTTCGATCATCTCGTCGAAGGCCTCGGCGTCCTCCCGCAGCTGGGCCGCCGTGCGCGCGAGCGCCTCGGCGATGCCCGGGCCGAGCTCCGCCTCGAGGACGGGCAGCACCGCCTCGCGCACGCGCACGCGGGCGAACCGGAGCTCGGAATTGTGCGGATCGTCCCACGGCACGAGACCCTCCGCCGCGCACGCGGCGCGCGTGGTCGGGCGACGCACGCCGAGGAGCGGCCGCACCAGCGCGACGCCGTCGAGTTCGCCCGCGGGGGACATGCCCTGCAGACTGGCGGCGCCGGCGCCCCGCGCCAGGCCGAGGAGGACGGTCTCGGCCTGGTCGTCGAGCGTGTGACCGGTCATGATCGCAGCGGCGCCGAGAGCGGATGCCGCGTCACGGAGCGCGGGGTACCGCGCCGAGCGCGCCGCGGCCTCGGGACCGCCGTCCGCACCGACCTCGACCCGGACGACCTTCGCCTCGATCCCGAGATGCCGGGCCTGCGCGGCGGCGGCGGCGGCCGCATCCGCGGATCCCTCCTGCAGACCGTGGTCCACCGTCACCGACGCGACGGCGACGCCGCGCTTCGGAGCCTCGAACGCGGTCGCTGCGGTGAGCGCGAGCGAATCGGCTCCGCCCGACAGTGCCACGACGACCGTCGAGCCTTCGGCGAGTCCGGCGAGCGCCGCCCGCACGGCGAGGCGCACCTCGGCGACGGCGGGGTCGAGTCCGGGTCGGCGGTCGTCCATGCGCCCACCGTACCGGCGAGGCGCGGCGCATAACTCCTGCAGGTTCGCGCAGATCCCGGCGAATCAGGCCCGGTACGGCCGGGAGCCGACAATTCTGCAGGAGTTATGCGCCCTGCCGCCGCGACTAGGCTGGTCGGCGGCATCCCACCGTTTTCCGAAGGAGCACCAACATGGGCGCGTACGACGCCGTCATCGAGATCCCGCGGGGCAGCCGCGTGAAGTACGAGGTCGACCACGGCACCGGCCGCGTGTTCCTCGACCGCATCCTGTACACGCCGATGGGCTACCCCACCAACTACGGATTCTTCGAGAACACCCTCGGCGAGGACGGCGACCCGCTCGACGTGCTGGTCATCCTCGACGTCGACCTCGCGCCCGGCATCCTCGCGAGCGTGCGCCCCGTCGGCGTCCTGAAGATGAGCGACGAGGCCGGCGGCGACGACAAGGTCGTGGCGGTGCTGGCCAAGGATCCGCGCTGGGCGCACATCCAGGACGTCGGCGACATCTCCGAGTACCTCCAGAAGGAGATCGCGCACTTCTTCGAGCACTACAAGGACCTCGAGCCGAACAAGTGGGTCAAGGTCGACGAGTGGGCGGATGCCGCCGAGGCCGAGCGCCTCGTCGGCGAGGCGTTCGAGCGCTTCCAGCAGCACGAGGGCCAGACCGCCACCCAGGGCGAGGGCATCGCCCCCAACACGCTCGACTAGTCAGAACGCGAGAAGAGCGGATGCCGCGGCATCCGCTCTTCTCACGTTTCAGGTCGTGGCGTCAGACCGAGATGCCCCGTGCCGACATGAACGGGACCGGGTTGATCGCGTAGCCGTTGCTGTACACCTCGAAGTGAAGGTGGCAGCCGGCTGAGGCTCCGGTGTTGCCGACGCTGGCGATGAGCTGGCCGGCGCGGACGGACTGGCCGGGGCCGACGAAGATCCCGCCGGGTCGGATGTGCGCGTAGCCGGTGCCGATTCCGCCGCCGTGGTCGATCCGGATGTAGTTGCCGTACCCGCCGGCGTTCCATCCCGCGTACTGCACCCTGCCGGCGCTGGCCGCGTAGATGCCCGCGCCGCAGCCGGGCGCGAGGTCCACGCCGCGATGGAAGCCCGATGTGCACTGGCCGTTGCCGCAGATGACGGCGCGGGGCCCGTAGCCGGAGCTCTGCCAACCGGCGCTCGGACGCGCCCAGCCGGAGCCGCCGACCCCGCCGCCACCGCCTCCGCCGCCCTGGTTGAGCTTCTCGGCCTCCTCGCGGGCACGGCGCTCGGCCTCTTCACGTGCCTTGCGCGCGGCTTCCTCGCGGGCGCGAACGCCTGCCTGGTACTGGGCGACCGTGCGGCGGGTGGTGTCGCTGAGTGCGGCGAGCTGCGCCTCGAGCTCGACCTGCTTGCTCTGCTGCGTCTCGAGCGCCGCCTGAGCCGCCTCGGCCGCGCGCTGAGCGGCGACCATCTTGTCCTGCGCGATGGTCTGGAGTCGGTCGCGCTCGGCGCGCTGCACCTCGGCCTGATCGGAGAGGCTCTGGGCGGAGTCGCGTGCCGTCACCGCGTCGGCGTAGACCGCCTGATTGCGTTCGACCAGCTTGTCCATCGTGCCGAGGCGGGCCAGCAGGTCGTCGGCGCTCGCAGCGGATCCGGCGAAGAAGAGCTGCAGCGACGTGTCGTCGCCTCCGTTGCGATACAGCTGCGCGGCGACGCGTCCGGCCTTGTTCGCCGCGTCCACGGCGGTCTGGGCCTGCTCGTCGGCCTGCAGCTGGAGCTGCTCAGCCCGGTAGGCCGCGTCGAAGAACTCCTCCTGCGCGACGAAGAACTCGTTCGCGGCCTGCTCGGCGAGCGCCTGCTTGGCAGCGACGTCATCGGCGAGGGCGGCGATCAGGCCTTGAATCCTCGCGACCTGCGCCTTCTTCGCCGACTCGTTCGACTTGGCGCGCACCACGTCGTCCCAGGACGGGTAGTCGACCGCGAAGGCGGGGGCGATGAGCGGCCCGCCCAACGCACCCAGCGTGGCGATGCCGATCGCGCCGAGGCCGAGCGCACCACGGCGGCTCAACTGAGGCCAGAGCTGTCGGCGTTCACGCGGGGACGGTGCGCAGCCGCACTCGTCGAAGGCGTCATCGGTTTCCACCGGACCTCCCCTCGTGACGTCGACGTCGTTCACATTAGCAACATCAGTCACATTCGCAACCGACTCGCGGTCATGCGTGTCGCGGCGTCGGCAGCGCGGTCACTCAGCCAGTGTCATCCGGGACCGGCGGCCGCACAAGCACACCACGCCCTCGATTGGCGCATTCGAGATCCATTGCGTATGCTTGACCCTCGGTAAGCGTGAGCCTCTGGGTTCACCCGGCCCCATCGTTTAGCGGCCTAGGACGCCGCCCTTTCACGGCGGTAGCACGGGTTCGAATCCCGTTGGGGTCACTCCGAACCACACAACTTAACAGCATGGCCCTGTAGCGCAGTTGGTTAGCGTGCCGCCCTGTCACGGCGGAGGTCGCGGGTTCAAGTCCCGTCAGGGTCGCTCCACAGCGACGGGCCCTTTTCGAAGGGCCTTTCGTCTCGGACACGGCGATCGAGATTCATGCCGTGCGGCTCTGTAGCTCAGTTGGTAGAGCGTTCGACTGAAAATCGAAAGGTCACCGGATCGATGCCGGTCGGAGCCACTGAAACCCTCTCCTAGCTTCTACATGGAGGGGGTTTCTTCGTTCCCTCCCCCGCTCCGCCGGCCGCTCCGAACGGCCGCATCTGCGTGTGATGAACCCCCTTTGATCGGGTGTAGCGTGAGGCATTCGATCTGGGGGATCACATGCGGTCACTGGGGGCCACGTTCGACCCGAAGCGCAACGGGCTCAATTTCGTGCGCCTCCTGCTCGCCGTCACGGTGATCGGGTGGCACAGCTTTCCCCTCACCGGACACGACATCGAGTACGCGCCGCTCCGGCAACTCGTCGGCGAGATCGGTGTGGACGGGTTCTTCGCGATCAGCGGGTTCCTGATCGTCTCTTCGTGGGTCCGCGATCCGAACTGGGCGCGCTACCTCCGCGCCCGCGCTCTGCGAATACTGCCGGCATTCTGGGTCTGCCTGCTGGTCACGGCCTTTGTGATCGCGCCACTCGTGGCCGGCGTGCTCGGTGGAGACAACATCACCTACGTCGTGTACAACGCGGGACTGCGGATCTTCCAGGAGGACATCGCCGGGACTCCGCTCGGAGTCCCCTACGAGGGCGTGTGGAACGGGTCGCTCTGGACGCTCTGGTGGGAGTTCCTCTGCTACCTCGGCGTGATGACTCTGGGACTGTTCGGGATGCTGAGATGGCGTTGGACGACGACGGTCCTCTTCGGAATAGCGCTCGCCGCAGCAGCAGCCACCACTGCGGGCGTGGTGGACAACTGGTATGCCGCACAGGGGGCGAGGTTCGGTCTGATGTTCCTGGCGGGGGCGATGGTGTGGCAGTGGAAGGACCGCGTCCTCGTCAACGCGTGGACGGTCGTCGGCGCCGCCGTGGTGCTCATGGGTTCCTTGCTGATCCCGAACTATCGACTGCTCGCCGCACTTCCCGTGGCGTTCCTCGTCATGGTCGCCGGCGCCAACATCCGGACGCCGCGACTCGCGCTGCGCAACGACGTGTCGTACGGCGTGTACATCTATGCGTTTCCGGCACAGCAGGTCGTCGCATACGCGGGGGTGGATCAGGTCGCGCTCATGGCCGTATTGGCGACTCTCCTGACGTTCCCCCTCGCGATTGCCTCGTGGTTCTTGGTCGAGAAGCCCGCGATGAGGCTCAGGGCGCGGCGGCCGGAGCCTGCACCCCGGGTCGACGCGTTCTAGCAGCGACTCGGGAACCTCAAGAAATGCTGAAATTCTTTGGATTTGGGGTGTCCCCCATATGGGGGACAAGGTACATTGTCCTTGATGCGAATCCCGGGCATCTGGGGACATGACTTCTGGGGAGTCGGCCCGAGATTCGCATTAAAAAGGGGGAACGCGGTCTGGGGCCGCGCGACTTTCCGCATGGGGATGCGGACGGCCCCCTCGAGGGCTCGGAAACGACCGGCCTCCGAGGGGGCCGACACCTTTTTCAGCCGAGGGTGATGTCGACCTGGATCTCCGCGGCCAGGCGCTCGATCTCCGCCGCGACCGCTGCGACATCGACATCGACGGGCGCCGCCGCCACGACCGTCGCCTCGAAGAGACGACCGCCGGCCATCGCGGCATCCCGCGTCTCGGTTGTCATGCGATCGATGCTCACTCCGTGCGCACTCAGCGCTGCGGACAGCTCGCGCACGATGCCCGGGTGATCATTGCCCAGCACACGCAGCACCAGAGACTGTCGAGGCGACGCGGAGACCTCCACCCCCGCCTGCACCGCGACCGTGTGCAGTCCCTCGAGGCCCGACAGCGCGGCGCGCAGAGCGTCGGCCCGGTCGGCGGGCACCGACACCTCGACGATTCCTGCGAACGCACCGGCGAGCTCCGCCAGCTCGCTTGTCTCCCAGTTGCCGCCGTGCGCGGCGACGACGTCGGCGACCGCCGCGACGATCCCGGAGCGGTCGCTTCCGACCACGGTGAGCACGAGAGTAGTCATGCGGCACAGCGTAGCGACAGGCGCGCGCCGCGGTCAGGCCCGCGGTCGAAGCTCCTCCGGCGCGGGGAACGGCAGCCGGAACGTGTCGAGCACCGCGCCGACCGCCGACGCGGCACCGAACTCGTCGCCGACGACGGTGATGCCACGCGCGCTCGCCTCGGTGATGCGCACAGGCCGCTCCGTCCCGTCGGCGAAGCGCATCGTCCAGCGGTCGGCGAGGTAGCCGATGCCGAGCCGGTCGAGCAGCTCTTCGGCGTCGAGCCAGTCGACGGGCGCGTCCGTGCGCTCGCGACCGAGCAGGTCGAAGACGCGGAAGCCTTCGCCGTCGGCCAGCATCCATCCGAGCACCTCGCCGTCGGGGCGGCGGTGTTCTATCCAGTCGGCGGGAAGCACGGCGCGAGCCTAGCAACGGCCGCGGACGCGCCGCCCGCCGATTGCCTCTTCCGGCATATCGGTTTCTCTGGCTAGAATCGACTCACGTTCACTGATCGTTCATGGTTGCGCGTTATTCGACTTGGGGCCGAATGACGCACTGATGTATCACCGTCGCAACCGATGGGCTCAGAGAACGTAGTTCGTAGGGGGGCCTACGAACTACTGGGGAAAAACATTCTGGGGATGCATCGATGATTCGATGGTTGCGCTTTGCGCATTTGCACAATGAGGGCAGGCTGTGAGCGCCGTCGAGAGCGCTCTGCCGACGGCATTGCGGGCGCTTCCGGTGCCCACGCTGACCGCCGTCGCGCCGCCGCTTCCGCTCGTTCGAGAGCTCACGGATGCCCGCGTATCACCGCGGTCGACTCCGACGCTCGAGCGACGGCTGCTGTGGGAGCGCCGCTACGTACGACGTCTGCGATTCACGGACGCCGCGATCGTGGTGCTCGCGACGGCGCTCACACCTGTCTTCCAACTCCTGCTGGTCGCGCCGGGTCTGCTCGTCAGCGACCCGTGGATCGTGGCCCGCATCCCTGCGGTGACGGCGGTGTTCTGGCTGTTCGTGCTCGCCGCGTTCCACACGCGTGACCGCGAGATCACGGGCTCGGGTGCCACCGAGTACAAGCGAGTCGCGCACGCGTCGGGCCTGACGTTCGGCATCCTCGCGATCGCGTTCGTCGTCTTCCAGTGGCAGGGCATCCGCGCCCAGCTCATCATCGCGGCGCCGATCGGACTGCTCGCGCTGCTGATCGGGCGGTGGTCATGGCGCCGCTGGCTGCACCGGCAGCGCCGCTTCGGTCACTACGCGTCGCGCACCCTCGTGGTCGGTGGTCGCGACGACGTGGACTACGTCATCCGCACGCTGCAGCGCGACGGTCAGCTCGGCTACCTCGTGGTCGGAGCGACCATCGCCGATTCGCCCGAGCGCTCGATCACGGTGGGCGACATGTCCTACGACGCCGTCGGCAGTCTCAACAGCGTCGCGCACACGGCGAACGCACTCGGTGCCGACACGATCATCATCGCGAGCCGGCCCGACGCCGACCCGGAGTACATCAAGCGACTCAGCTGGGAGATCGAGGGCACGGCGGCAGAGCTCATCCTGTCGAGCCGGCTGGCGGATGTCGCGGGCCCGCGCATCTCCCTGCGACCCGTCGACGGCCTGCCGCTCATCCACGTGAAGATCCCGCGGTTCGAAGGCGGCAAGCTCGCACTCAAGCGCACGATGGACATCGCGGCCGCAGCGCTCGCGCTGACCCTCTTCGCACCGTTCGCGCTGATCATCGCCGCGGCGATCCTCCTCGAGGACCGCGGTCCGGTCTTCTTCTCGCAGTCGCGCGTGGGCCGGGACGGTCGCGAGTTCCGCATCCTCAAGTTCCGCTCGATGCGCACCGACGCCGAGCAGCGTCTCACGGCGCTGCTGGATGCGAACGAGGGCGCCGGTCCGCTCTTCAAGATGAAGGACGACCCGCGGGTCACCCGCGTCGGACGGATCCTCCGCAAGTTCTCGCTCGACGAGGTTCCCCAGTTCTGGAACGTGCTGATCGGCGACATGAGCATCGTCGGACCTCGTCCCCCGCTGCCGCGAGAGGTGCGGGCGTACGATGGGACCGTCTCCCGGCGCCTGTACATCAAGCCCGGGATCACCGGCCTCTGGCAGGTCAGCGGACGCAGCGACCTGTCATGGGAGGAGAGCGTCCGGCTCGACCTGCGGTACGTCGAGAACTGGTCCGCGATGAACGACCTCATGATCATGTTCCGCACCGCGCACGTCATGGTCCATCCGAATGGAGCGTATTGACCAATGGAGTCGGAGAAGACGGGGCTTCACACCGACTCTGAGGAATCCTCGCTGACGATCGCCATGATCGGGACCCGCGGCGTGCCCGCCGCATACGGCGGCTTCGAGACGGCCGTCGAGGAAGTGGGACGCCGGCTCGTCGAACGCGGCCACCGGGTGATCGTCTACACGCGGGGATCGGAGTCCCGCGAGCCGGAGTACCTCGGCATGCGCGTGGTACATCTGCCTGCCCTGTCGCAGAAGCAGCTCGAGACTCTCAGTCACACCGGCTTCTCGACGCTCCACGCGACGGTCAATCGCCGTCCCGATGCGGCCTTCGTCTTCAATGCGGCGAACGCGCCGTTCCTGCCGGTGCTCCGGGCACGCGGCATCCCCACGGCGCTCCACATGGACGGACTCGAGTGGCGACGGTCGAAATGGGGTGCGCGCGGCAAGGCCTACTACCGCTGGGCGGAGCAGTTCGGCGTGCGAAAGGCCGATGCGCTGATCGCGGACGCCCCCGGGATCTCCGACTACTACGCCGACCAGTTCGGAGTCCCGACCGAGCTCATCCGGTACGGTGCGCCGATCCTCGACGCCGCGCCGACCGACGGCATCCACGAGCTCGGACTGGAATCGAACGGCTACCACCTGGTCGTCGCACGCTTCGAACCCGAGAATCACGTGCTCGAGATCGTCGAGGGCTATCGCCAGAGCGACGCGCAGAAGCCGCTCGTCGTGGTCGGCTCCGCGCCCTACAGCGCCGGCTACACGCAGGCGATACGCGACGCGGCGGGCACCGACGAGCGCATCCGCTTCCTCGGCGGGGTCTACGACCAGGACCTTCTCGATGCGCTCTATTTCCACGCGATGACCTATGTGCACGGCCACTCGGTGGGCGGCACCAACCCGTCTCTCCTGCGCGCGATGGGCGCCGGAACGGCGACCATCGCGTACGACGTGCCCTTCAACCGCGAGGTGCTGGCCGACGACGCGTGGTTCTTCGAGAACGAACGCGACATCGCCATCCATTTCGCCGCGGTGGAGTCGGATGCCTCGCGCGTCGCGTCGCTCGCAGACAAGGCCCGCGTGCGCGCACGCGACAGCTTCCGCTGGGACGACGTGGCGAGCGCCTACGAAGACCTCGCGCGCCGCCTGGCCGCCGGCGAGTCGGTGCACCGCACCGCGCGTCGCGCGACCCGCCGCGCCGAGGAGTGGGACTTCGGCGTGCGGGCGCCCGTGACGGCGAGCTGACGACCCGGGCGACGCCGGTCGGCGGCATCCGCTCCTCAGCGGGGCACGCCCGGCTTGCCTGATCGAGTGGAGCTGTACCCCTAGGCTCGGAGCGCGGCGGGTCGCGGACTCGCGGAAGAAGGAGTGGCACGCGTCATGCAGACCGACAGCGAGGGGCGGAAGCCACTCACGTTCGTCACCATCACCTACCGCGCGGAGGACACTCTCCTTCTGCTTCAGGCGCGATCCCTCGCGCTCTACGCCCGGCCCGACGACGTGGCGTCCGTCATCGTCATCGACAACGGAAGCCCGCGGATGTCGCGCCGCACCCGACGCCGTCTGCTCGACGCCTACGGGCCCCTCGCCGATCGCGTGCGAATCGTCCGCCGGTCCGAGCTGGGCAGCGACGTGGCGGCGTCGGGATGGATGAGCCAGCAGGTCATGAAGCTCGCCGCGCACCGACTCGTCCAGACGCCGACGTACGTGCTGCTCGACGCCAAGAACCACCTGATCCGCCCGGTCTCGGTCAGCGACTTCCTCGCGGCCGACGGGCGCGCACGCACCGGCTTCCAGAGCTACCTCAGCCACCCCCTGCTTCCTCGCCTGCGTCGGGTGCTGGACTACCTCGGACTCGATCAGGCCGCGGCCGATCATTTCCCCCCGACGTCCACGCCGTTCGTGGCGCATCGTGAGGTGGCCGCGGCGCTCATCGACGACATCGAGAAGTCGTCCGGACGGCCGTTCGCCGTCGAGTTCGTCGAGGCCGACCTCACGGAGTTCCCGCTCTACTCGGCCTGGCTCCTCCGCCGGGACGGCAGCTGGGACGCGACCTACGTCGACGACGCCATCCAGGCGCCGACGGTCTGGGGAGGCAACGCCAGCCGCAGCGGCGTCGACCGGGCGATCGAGCAGGCGGAGGAATCGGATGCTCCCGCATTCGGCGTGCACCGCCGGGCTCTGCATCGTCTCGGGGGTGACGGCCTCGACGCCCTGGCCGCGTTCCTCAGCGAACGCCGGCTCGTCTCGGGACCCGCGGAGTTCCGCCGTCTGCGCCGCACGTTCGAGCGGCAGTACGGCGCGGAGATCCTCCGAGCCCGTTTGGCTTCGCGGCTGCGGCCTTCACGTTCCTGACAGGGCGGGAGGCCTCACTCCGCGGCGACGAGGTAGTGACTCACCTGCGAGTGCAGGTCGCGGACGAGCTCGCGCGACTCCTTGAGGATCCGCGTGTGGCGGCGGGTCGAGTCGTGGTGCACGTCGGGGACGTCCCTCGGATCGTCGTGCGCGGACCACGGGAGGCGGAGGCCCGTCTGCTGCGGCACCCGGATGCGTCCCCGGCGCTGATCGAGGAACTCCGCGTAGCCCGCGAGGGTGGGTGACGCCTCGGCGAGGCCGCGGCTGCGCTCGCCGGCGTCGAGGGGCGGAGCGCCCAGGGCGACCGCCTCCTTCAGCGTGAAGGTGCGTCGGCGCGTGCTCGGCTGCATGCGCGCAAGACGCGCACGCTCCTCCCGAGAGGCGGCGATGATCAGATCGTGCTCGTCCAGCTCGACCTGGGCGATCTGCGTCGACACGTGGCTCGCCGCCGATGACGCGTCCTGCGTGCCGGGGTCGAGCAGCGACACGGCCAATCGGCACATCGGATGCTCGCGCACGACCGAGATGCCCCGGCTGACGACATCCCACTCGATGCCGTCGCCCCTGCGAACCGCCGCTTCGGTGAAGGTCGCCGCCATGAACGGTGATCGGCAGACGTTGGCCGCGCAAACGAAGAGCACCCGGTTCGACATCTTCCTCCTCCACGATGTATGACGCCCACCGTACCGGCTGGTCGGCCGGACGCCGATGCTCTGTCACACTGAATCGATGACGTCGTCCACCGTGCTCGTCGCCCATCCGGGGTCCGAACTCTATGGATCCGACCGCGTCCTGCTCGACAGCGTGATCGGCCTCGTCCACTCCGGGGAGCGCGTCGTGGTCACCCTTCCGGAGGGGGGTCCCCTCCAGGATGCGCTGCACGCCGCCGGCGCCGAGGTGGTCGTCGCTCCGGCGTTCGTCCTGCGCAAGCGCCTGATGCGGCCCGCCGGATGGGGGGAGCTGGTGCGCACGGGCTGGAACGGGGCGCGCGCGGCCTGGACCCTGCTCAGCGGCACGCGCCCGGCGACCCTGTACGTCAGCACGATCACGCTGCCCCTGTGGCCGCTGCTGGGCAGGCTGCGCCGCGTGCCGGTCGTGCTGCACGTGCACGAAGGGGAGGCATCTGCCGGCCGCCTCACGAAGGCCGTGCTGTACGCGCCCGCACTGGCTGCGAATCGCATTCTCGTGAACAGCTCCTTCAGTTCCGCCGTGATGACCTCGACGTACGGACGGCTCGGCTCGCGGGCGGAGGTCGTCCTCAACGCGGTTCCCGGGCCCCCGTCGCCCTCCGCGCCGCGCGAGGAGATCTCCGACGGGCTGCGCGTGCTCTTCGTCGGCCGACTGTCGCCCCGCAAGGGCGCCGACCTCGCGGTCGAGGCCGTGCGGCTCCTGGACGAGCGCGGCATCCGCACGACGCTCGACATCGTCGGGTCGACGTTCGAAGGCTACGAGCCCTACGAGGAGTCGCTGCGCGAGGCGATCGAGTCGTCGGGGCTCGGTGACCGGGTCACGCTCCACGGGTTCCAGACGGACATCTGGGGCTTCCTGGACCGCGCCGATGTGCTCGTGGTGCCGTCCCGTTTGGACGAGCCGTTCGGCAACACCGCCGTCGAAGGCATCCTCGCGGCACGCCCCGTGATCGCCAGCGACACGTCGGGGCTGCGGGAGGCGACCGACGGCATCCGCACGGCCTGGCGTGTCACGCCCGACTCCGCGTCCGCGATCGCGGACGCGCTGGTCGACGTCGCCGAACGGTGGCCGGACGTGCGGGGTCAGGTCGAGGAGTCGCGCAGCATCGCCGCCGAACGGCATTCGCCGCAGCGATACCAGACCAGGGTGGCCGAGCTCGTCACGAATCCGACCGGTCGGCGCTGATCCGCTCGTCGTCTTCGACTCGGCTGAGGTCGAGGGCGTTGTCGTCGACCTCGGGCTCGCGCTCGACCTCGCGACGGTCGCTCGACGCGTCCGCTTTCGAGTCGACGACCGCCCGCTCGACGGGTGATGCCTCCTCGACGCCCAGCTCGGCGACCTCGACCTCGGTGACGACAGAGGGCGTGCTCTTCGCGGGCGCAGGCGCGTCCCCGACGGGCGCGATGTCGAGAGGGACCGAGGTGGGCGTGACCGAGACCCGACGCTCGCGTCGCGTGAGGGGAGTACCCGTCCGCTGACGCTTGCCGCCCGAGGGACCGTAGTAGTAGTTGTAGTCGTCGCCGCGCTGCCGCTTGACCCGGCTGAACAGGATGCCGGCGACCTGCGCGCGAGCCCGGTCGAGGGCCTCGAGGGACTTGGCGAGCTGGGCCAGGTGAACCTTGCTCACATCGGCGACGACGATGGTGGTGTCGACGCTCTGCGCGATGATCGTGGCATCCGACACGCTCAGCAGCGGGGCGGTGTCGACCACCATCACGTCGAACTTCGTGCGCAGCTCCCGGAGCAGCTCCGTCATGCGTGCCGACGCCAGCAGCTCGGCAGGATTCGGGGGAACCTCGCCAGCGGGGAGCACCCACAGCGACGTGTCGCCCCACGGAAGGCTCGCCTCCTCGAAGTCGACCGCACCGACGAGCATCGTCGTCAGACCGACCGAGTTCTCGAGCCCCAGGGTCTCCGCCACCATCGGACGACGCAGATCGGCGTCGACGAGAAGCACTCGGAGCCCTGCCTCGGCGTAAGTGAGCGCCAGGTTCACCGCGGTGGAGGTCTTGCCCTCCCCGGGAATCGACGAGGTGACGGCGATCGCCCGGATGTCGTGCTCGACGGCGGCGAAACGCAGACTCGATCGCACACGCCGGTACGCCTCGGCGCTCGTGCTGTTGGGCTCGGAGACGACGAGCGCCCGCCGCTGGGCGTCCTTGCGACGAGGGATGCCGCCGAGCACCGGGAGGTCGGTGATGCGCCGGAGCGCATCCTCCGACCGCACGCGTGTGTCGAGCAGCGTCCAGACCACGATCGCCAGAACCGCGAGGAGCGCGCCCGCGAAGGCACCGAGGACGGCGTCGCGCTGCTTGTTCGGCGAGGACTGGAAGGCGGCGGGCGTCGCCGGCTCGATGACACGCGCCACGACGGTGGCGTTGCCGGCGTCGTCCTTGGGTGAGATCTCGTCGACGACCTGCGCGAGGTTCTCGGCGACGCTGTTCGCCAGTTCGGCCGCGAACTCGGGATCGGTCGACCCGGCCGTGACGTCGAGGATGACGGTGTTCTGCGGGATCGTCACCGTCGTCATGTTGCGGATCTGGGAGTTCGTGAGGTCGACGTCGAGGTCGTCGCGCACGGCGTCGAGCACGACGGACGACATCGCGAGCTGTGCGAACGACAGCATCTGGCTCTGCGTGTAGGCGGAGCCCTGGTTGATGTCCGAGCCGCTGCTCGCCGATCGCATCGAGAAGTAGGTCGACGCGGTGGACTGATAGATGGGCGACAGCGTGCTCGAGTAGCCGAACGCGGCGAGTCCGCCCACAAGGGCCGCCAGCAGGATCACCCACCACGCACGGAGGAGCACCCCGAGGATGCGCCCCGGGGTCACCTGAGATCTGATGTCGGCCACTCGCTCCCGCTCATTCCACGCGTCTCTCGAGTACGCGAACCGATCCGGCGACGCAACATCGCCTCTTCATTGAGATACAGGGTACCGACTCCGGCGATTCTTGCTCTCATCGCGCCATTCCCGCCGTCAGCCGATCGCCGCGCATCCCGGGCGGGGGTGCCGTCCGCGCGACGGCGGCCGCGAGCTGATCGGCGTCGCGCCCGTACCGCAGCGCGTAGGCGCTGACTGCGAGTCCCGCCGCGAACCACACGAACGCGGCGTACTGGGTGATGAGCGCGACCGTCGCGAACGCGGGGATCTGCGCCACCAGCGCGACGCTGGCCGGCGTGGCGCGTCCGATCACGACGCTGCCGATGAGGATCGCCAGGAGGACCAGCACCACGCCGAGCGGAAGCAGCCCGAACCGCAGCCCGATCAGGATGAGCGCGCTGTCGATCGAGCGGAATCCCGCCCAGTAGTCTTCGCCCGTCGGCAGCACCTCGCGTTCGGGTGAGACGCCGAGCAGCACCATCGAGTTCGTGAGCCCGAGAAGGTCGACGCGATAGTTGGCGCTCCCCTCCGCCTCTGAACCTGCTTCCCCGAACACATCGAGGATCGTCGGCACGACCGCTGCTGCTCCCACCAGGAGGATGGACAGCACGGCTATTCGGAGTCCTCGCCCGACGTAGGCCCCGAGGAAGATGACGCCGAGCACGAGCGTGAGCGCGAAGCCGATGATGCCCAGGCGACTGAACGTGACCACCGTGGCGGCGCCCACGACCACCAGCGCCGTGGCACGCAGCCAGGGACGCCACCGCACCGTGAGGAGGAAGGCGGCCGAGATCGCCAGCGCCCCGCCGAGCGCGATCGAGTGTCCGAACGCCCCCTCCACCCGGAGCAGGCCTCCTCGCTCCTGCAGGTTTCCCCAGGTGGACGATGACGCCCCGGGCGTGAGGAGGAAGAGGTTCTGGCTCGTGACGAACTCGAGGAGTCCCAGGAGCGAGGCGCCGACGGCGGCCGTCGCGATGCACGCGGCGACCCAGTCCTCGGTCACCCGCGCGAGGACCATGCGGCCCCAGACGTACGGCAGGAACCACATCACGACGCTGTCCTGCACATGGCCCTGGATCGATCCGCCGACGGCGTACGCGAGGAGGATCACCAGGAGCAGGACCGCCATGACGGTGTCGACGTTCGACCACCGCAGGTTCGGACTGAATCCCGAGATGATCGCGATCACCGTCATCGCGGTCAGAGCGCTGACGAACACTCCCATCGCGCCGGCACCGAGCCAGATGGGCGTGAAGAAGAAGGCGAGCGTCCACAGGGCCATGCCCCACCGCGGGTGCCGCCGGATCAGGAGCACGAGTCCGAGCACGGCGACCATCGCCGCTGCGGCGAGCGCCACGAGCTGTATCGGATTCGATCCCACGCCGGGCCCCCTGAAGTCCGTCGCCCGATTCTACGCGTGGACGAGCTTCGCGAGGGAGTGAGACGCGCTCCCATAGGATGAAGGGGGGTAGGGCTCGGGTGGACCGGGCGAAGGGGGATCGATCGAGTGCGCGTACTCGTCGGCTGGGCGGGGGATTCGTCTCCGAATCTCGGCGTCCGTGTGCTCGGCCGCGGATCGGCCGATCTTCTGAGCGCGACGCTGCCCGATGCCCGCATCGAGTTCATGGACTTCGGCGCCCGCCCGGAGGCGCTTCCCTGGGGTCGTCCCCGGTCCCTGGTGCGAGAGCGCTTCACGGGCCGCGCCGGGATGATGGAGTGGCTCAGCCAGTTCGACCTCTACTGGGACACGCGCTCGGGCGACAGCTTCGCCGACATCTACGGCATCCAGCGCCACGCCAAGATGTCGCTCGTCCACGAGTTCGCCGTCCAGGCGGGTGCGACAGCCGTGCTCGCCCCTCAGACGATCGGCCCGTTCGGCACGGCGCGCGGGCGTCTCCTCGCGCAGCGCAATCTTCGACGCTCGACGCTGGTCTTCGCGCGCGACCCCGCCAGCGCACGAGCCGCAGAAGGACTCGGCCGCCCGGCGGACCGCACCACGACCGATCTCGTGTTCGGCATCTCCCAGCCCACGCCGTCCGGCGACCACGACGTGCTGATGAACGTGTCGGGACTCCTGTGGAAGACCAGCGACCATGTCGATCACGGCTCGTACCGCACGGCGGTGCGGACGATCATCTCGCGCCTCCTGGCCGACGGCCGCAGGGTCACGCTGCTGCCGCATGTGCTGGACAGCCACGACGCCGACAACGACGTCCCCGTCTCGCACGCGCTCCAGGACGAGTACGACGGTCGCATCGGCGTGCACGTGCCGCTCGATCTCGATGATGCGCGATCGGTGATCGCCGGCGCCCAGCTCGTCATCGGGGCGCGCATGCACGCGTGCCTCAATGCGCTGTCGACCGGTACTCCGGCGATCGCCATGGCGTACTCGCGCAAGTTCCAGCCGCTCATGGCCGAGCTCGACTGGCCGCACGTCGTGTCGCTGGCGGAGTCGCCGGATGCCGCATCCGACGTCCTCCGCGCGGTGGACGCACCCGCGCTCGCCGATCGGGCGCGCAGCGCGATGTCGCGGGGCCAGGAGCTGCTCGCTCCGGTGGGCGACCTCGTCGGGAGCGTGGTGTGACCGAGCTGCGCGACCGGGTCCAGGACGTTCTCGCGCGAGACGCCTGCTCCGGATGCGGCCTGTGCGCCCAGCTCGACCGCGGATTGCAGATGCGCCTCGACGCCGGCGGATACGCGCGACCGGTCGAGATCGGGGCGCCCGACGAGACGCCGGATGCCGCGCGCGTCTTCGCGCGCTCGTGCCCCGGCGTGCGCATCTCCGCGCAGGATCCGGCCGGCTCGCGCCGCCACCCTCTGCTCGGTTCGTACTTCGCCGCGTGGGAGGCCTGGGCGACCGACCCCGAGATCCGCCTGGCCGGAAGCAGCGGCGGCGTCCTCACGGCGCTGCACGCGTGGCTCGTCAGCAGCGGACGGGCGGCCAGGATCGCCGGCGCGGCCGTCGACCCGAGCGAGCCGCGGCGCAGCATCCCGGTCACGATCACGACGCGTGAGCAGGCGCTCGCCGCTGCGGGCTCGCGGTACGCCCCCGTCGCCGCGCTCACCAACCCGGATGCCTTCGCCGCCGGGAGCGCCGTCACGGCCAAGCCCTGTGAGATCGCCGCGCTGCGGGCCTCCGGCCTGGAACCCGGCGGCGAAGCCCCCCTGCTGCTGTCGTTCTTCTGCGCCGGCACGCCGAGCCAGGGAGCGACGGATGCTCTGCTCGAAGGCCTCGGGATCGGCCCCGACCGCACGGTCGACGCGATGCGCTACCGGGGCAACGGCTGGCCGGGCCGCTTCGCGGCGCGCGCCGGAGACACCGAGGTGAGCGCCGACTACGAGGAGTCCTGGGGCAGCACGCTCGGACCCACCACGCAGTGGCGCTGCAAGGTCTGCCCCGACGGCGTCGGGGAGTCGGCCGACATCGTCGCCGCCGACTCCTGGGCCACCGACGAGCGCGGGTACCCGCAGTTCGCCGAGGGAGCAGGAGTGAGCGCCCTCATCGCGAGGACGCCGCGCGGGCTCGAGGTGATCGAGGCTGCCATCGCCGAAGGCGTCATCGAGGTCCGCCCGCTCTCGATGGACGGGCTCGCGAGTGCGCAGCCCCTGCAGACGGCCCGGCGCCGCTACCTGCTCGCGCGGCTGTGGGGATCGACGCTCGCGGGCC
Organism: Microbacterium sp. SSM24; assembly: GCF_025989145.1. Classification (NCBI taxonomy): domain Bacteria; kingdom Bacillati; phylum Actinomycetota; class Actinomycetes; order Micrococcales; family Microbacteriaceae; genus Microbacterium; species Microbacterium sp. SSM24. The sequence continues at coordinate 1,134,186 of NZ_JAPDNQ010000001.1, forward strand.
GCACGCCGCCACGCTATCGGGGCTTCGGGCTGGCGCGCCTGGGCCTCGTTCACCCGCGGCGCTTCGTGCAGGTGCTGCGGGGCACGGCGCGCCGGGTCAGGGCCGCTCGCGGACGGCGCCGATGACCTCCGACCTCGCACACTCCGCGGCACGAGGGGTCTTCTTCACCCTCGCGGCCCAGATCGCCAAGCTGGTGCTGCAGCTGCTGTCGGTCGTCATCCTGGCGCGCCTGCTCACGCCGCACGACTACGGTCTGCTGGCGATCGTCCTCGTCGTGGTCGGCATCGGCGAGATCTTCCGCGACTTCGGCCTGACGACGGCATCCATCCAGGCTCCTGTTCTGACCACGGGGCAGCGCGACAACCTCTTCTGGATCAACTCGGCGATCGGCGTGGTCCTCACGGGAGTGATGTTCCTGCTCGCGTGGCCCATCGAGGCCGTCGTCGATGAGCCCGAGATCGTCGGCATGGTCCACTGGCTCTCACTGCTGTTCCTGCTCAACGGGCTCGCGACCCAGCACCGCGCGAACCTCGCACGCGAGCTCAAGTTCAAAGCGCTGGCGGCGATCGACATCACCGCGGCCGCCGTGGCGCTGGCCGTCGCGGTGGTCGCGGCACTCGCGGGCGCCGAGTACTGGGCGCTCGTCCTGCAGCAGCTCGCGAGCGGCATCGTGGTCCTGGTGGGCTGCGTGATCGCCGGTCGCTGGCTTCCGCGCTGGTACTCGCGGGCCGACTCCGTACGCCAGCTCATCAACTTCGGCTGGAACATCGTCGCCACGAACCTGCTCGTCTACGCCGGCTCGCAGATCGACACCATCCTGGTGGGGCTCAAGTTCGGCACGACGCCGCTCGGCCTGTACAACCGCGCCTATCAGCTCGTCATGACCCCGCTCAGCCAGGTGCGCTCCCCCACGAAGAACGTCGCCCTGCCGGTCCTGGCGCGCGTGCAGGAGGATCCCCCGCGCTTCAACAACTACCTGACGTCGGCGCAGCTGATGCTGGGCTACGGGCTCGGCATCCCGCTGATCCTCGTCACGGCGCTGGCGGACCCCATCGTCCGCATCATGCTCGGACCGAAGTGGCTCGACGCCATCCCGATCGTCGCACTGTTCGCGGTGGCGGGACTCCTCACGACGCTCGCGTTCGTGGGCTACTGGGTGTACCTCTCGCGCGGGCTCGGCAGGCAGCTCTTCCTGTACACGATCGTCACGACCACCATCAAGATCACCTGCATCGTCGTCGGCTCGTTCTACGGGGTGCTCGGCGTGGCCGTCGGCTTCACCATCGCGCCCGCCATCTCGTGGCCCCTGTCGCTGTTCTGGCTCTCGCGCATCACCCCCATGCCGACCGCCCGCCTCTACGCGGGAGCCGGACGCATCCTGGCCGTGTGCGCCTGGACCTGCGCCGCGGCGTGGGGAGTGTCCCTCCTGGTCGCGCCGTGGGGCACGTGGGCGATGCTCGTCGCCGGGGTCGCGGCCGGCCTCGCCGCCGCGGCATCCGCCCTGGTCATCCCGATCTACCGCCGCGACGCGCGCAACCTCACGGCGTTCGCTCGTCTCATGGTCAAGCGCCGTCCGCGCACCTGACGGGTCAGCGGACTTCCAGGGCGTCCACGCTCACGATCACCGGGACGTTCGTCGTGGACCCGGACAGGTACGAGAGCACCCCGACCTGCCCCGCGGCCTGCAGCTCGGCCTGGGAGTCGGTGGTCGTCACGAACCAGCCGGCAGGCTCCGTCGCGCCGTCCGGCCACACGTTCGCGTTGAGGGTCGTGACACCGCCGACGGTCGACGTGACCAGGTGCAGCTGGAGCTTGCCGCCCGCGGTGTGCGTGTACCCGCCGAGGGTCCGGCTCACGAGCAGGGTCTCGGTCGTGCCGACCAGTTTCGCCAGAGAGACCGTCACCACGCCGCTGGCCGCGACCCGCAGCTTGAGCCGATAGTCGCCGGCCGCCGTCTTGTGCACCTGATAGTTGAAGTGCACTCCGCCGCCGTTGGCGACGCTGGCGGTGCTGAAGAGAGCGCGCGCGTCGACATCCTGAGCGGACACGCCCGCCAGCGTCGCGTTGCGCGTCTGCCCGGCGCCCAGCGAGATGAGCCCGGTGCTGCCGTCGACCGAGAAGGCCGGGGCGCTGTTCACGGTCCACGCTCCGCCGACGGTCGCCGATCCCCATCCGTTCGCCACCGTGCGGGCGAACGCGTCCTGGGCGACGAAGGTCTGCGGAGACACCGTAACGGTCTGCGTGGCAGGACCGCTCGTGGACCCCATGCTGTCGGTCACCGTCAGCGTGGCCGTGTATGTGCCGGCTGCGCCGTAGGTCTTCACGGGATTCGCCTGTGTGGACGTCGTCCCGTCGCCGAAGTTCCACGCGTACCCGGTCACGGTCGCGCCACCGGAGGCGGAGGAGCCCGTGCCCGTGTAGTTGACGGTCAGCCCGGAGGCGCTCGCCCCGATCACCGCGACCGGAGCCTGATGCGGACCCGACGCGTTCACCGTTCGGGTGGTCGAGCCCGTCATGCCGGCGCTGTCGGTCACCGTCAGGGTGACCGTGTACGTGCCCGGCGCGGCGTACGTCCTGTTCGCCGTGACGCCGGTCCCGGTGGATCCGTCGCCGAAGTTCCAGGCGTAGGACGTGATCGTCCGCCCGCTCGGAGCGCTGGACGCACCGGCGTTGAACGACCAGGACAGATCGGAACCGGATGTCGTGAACGACGCGGTCGGCAGGCTCTGGCCGCGCCCGATCGCATAGTGGGTCGAGATCTGCGAGGCCGTCAGGATGTGCGGGTAGATCGCCACCTCGTCGAGCGCGCCGTTGAACATGTTCGACGTGGGCCGGTTGGGCCAGCTGTTGAGGTTGTCACCGCCGATCCTCCAGAAGCCGGAGAACAGCTGCCCCGCGGTCCCCGACGGATCGGTGGCCACGAGAGTGCCGTCGACGTAGAGCTGGATGCCCGACCACGGGTTCAGCTGCGCGACGGCGTGGTGCCACTGGTTGTCGCGATAGGTCGCCGGCGACGTGATCACCCGCTGGGCGCCAGGATTCACGCCGAACGCCAGGGATCCGTCATTGCGCATGTAGAGATGCCGGTCGTAGGTGCTCGAGTTTCCGGACGCCCCGTTGCCGTACCCGATGAGCTTCCCGCCGGTCGTGGTCGAGGTCTTGAACCAGAGCTCGAGCGCGAACGCTTCCTCGACGACGGTGGTGTCGGTCGCGCGGGCGAATCCGCTCGTGGACCCGTTGAAGGTCGAGGAGCCGTTGGCCTCGGCGCCGAGCGCATCGTCGGAGGTCGTGCCTGCTCCGCCGAACGAGACGAGGTTGTTGTTGCCGGCGAGGTCCGTTCCCCCGCCGGACGGTCCGAGACGCCAGTACGTGGTCGCGCCGTCGTCGAGAACGGTGTCGGCGTAGGACGACGACGAGCTTCCGTTGACGGTGAGCGTGACGTTCGCGCTCGTCGCGCTGTTGCCGTCGCCGTCACGGGCGATGACGCGATAGGTGCGGCTGGAGCCTGCCGGGATCCCCTCCGCGACGAGTGTGACGACCGGCGTGAACCAGTAGGTCGACTGCACCGTCTTCGTCGCGATCGGCGCCGCGCCGCCCTGCGCCCACAGCTCGTACGTCAGGTCGAGGTCGTCGCGGTCCCAGTTCGCCGGGATCTGCACGTGCGCGGTTCCGGTGCTCACCGAGCGCGCCGTGGGAGTCCAGTTCGCGCCGGAGAGCCGCGGCCCCTGGTTCGCCCCTGTCGAAGGGGTACGGGCGAATCGGGCGATCCCCTGGTTGCGCTGTCCGTTCACGAGGGGGAACTCGCCGCCGAACACGACGTACTGGCTGTTGCCGGTGACGGTCCACGCCGCCTGCCCGGATCCGGATGCCGTGCCCGTCGTCCAGTCCGGGTACCAGTTCACCGCGGCAGGCGCGGGATAGCCGGTCCAATCGGAATAGATGCTGTTGACGTACGGGCTGCGCGTGAGCGTGCCCTTCGCGGCCGCCGTGTACACGCTCGAGTTCCGCATGTTCCCCGGCGACGGGTAGGCCTGCGGCATCCCACCGGCCGTCTGGCAGTCGTGCTCGTGTCCGGTCGAGTACACGTTCGTGCCGTCGGAGAAGACCCCGTAGTGGTCGCCGTGGCAGTCGGCGATCCAGCTGACGTCGCCGGTCTGGCCGTCGGCGGCGAACAGACCCTCGAGGTTGCCGATCGTCTTGTTCGAGTACACCCATCCCGTGCCGTAGACCTTCGAGCTGTCGGCGGCCAGCGCCCAGATGCCCGCGCGCCCGGCGAGCGAGCCGGTGGCCATGCCGTTCTTCACGACGGAGGTGACCGCCCAGGGAAGGAGCGCACCCGAGGTGAGGTCGAGCGCACCCAGACCGCGGGAGGACGTGCCGTTGATCGTCTCGAAGCGACCGGCGACGATGAGCTTTCCGCCGCCCGGGGCCAGGACCATGGAATCGACCTGCAGGTCCGGCGTCGGAGCCCAGCCCAGTACCGCGCCGTTGGAGGCGTTGACGGCGGCGAGGTTCTTGCGGGTCACGCCGCCGGCCGCGCCGATCAGACCGCCGACGTAGACGGTGCTGCTCGTCGCCACGATGGCGTTGATGTACGAGCCGCCGATGGCCGGCTTGACGCTCTCGAGCAGGGCTCCGGTGGAGGTGTCGAAGACGGCGAAGTTCCACCGCGTCAGGCCGTTGACGTTGTTGAAGGAGCCGCCGACGTAGAGGCGGGTTCCGTCGGGCGAGACGGCCAGCGCTTTGACGGTTCCGTTGATGGTCGGGGCGAAGGACGTCGCGACGCCCGTCGTGATGTTGTACGCGAGGATGTTGCTGCGCGGCATGAGGCTCTGCCCGGCGCTGGTCCCGGCGGGACGCGCATTCGAGAAGCTGCCACCGGCGAAGACGGTGTTCCCCGCGACGACCTGCGCCCACACGATTCCCGAATCGATCTGCACCGTCGGCAGCGGATCCGCCGTCACGGTCTGCGCGCTGCGCTGTTCGATCGGTCCCGGCCCCGGGGCTGCTGCGGCCGGATCGGCCACCGTCGCCACCAACCCTGCTGCGATGAGCACGCCGACGGCGAGAAAGCTCGCCACCCGACTGCGCGGCCGCGAAGACGTCGTCGATACTGCGTTCTGCATCAGGAACTCCCCTAGTTCCGGTGCCGCACGCAGCGGCAACCCCAGACTGCTCGCTAGCTCAAGAGTCGCGGATCCTCCCAGAAATACCGCGACGCTCTTCGGGCCGAGGCTAGCACCGGACCGTGCCGTGCGCGAGGGGGTCAGTGCGAAGGCGGCGTATTCCCGCCAGGGAATAAGACACCCGCCTCCGGCGTGGGACGGAGGCGGGTGCCTGGGTGCTCGATGCGCGCTATGGGGGGTCAGCGCACCTCGAGGTCATCGACGCTCACCACGAGGGGAGCGTTCGTCGCGGAACCGGACAGGTAGGCGAGGACGCCGATCTGTCCTGCGCCCTGCAGTTCGGCCTGCGCATCCGTCGCCGTCACGAACCAGTCGGCCGGCTCGGCGGAACCGTCTGCCCACACCTTGGCGTTGAGCGTCGTGGAGCCGCCGGCGGTCGTGGCCTGGAAGCGCAGCCGCAGCTTCGACCCTGCGGTCTGCGTGTAGCCGGTCAGGGTCTTGTTCGAGATGATCGTCTCGGTCGTGCCGACGACCTTCGAGACCGACACCTGCACGACACCCGTCGCCGAGATCCGCAGCTTCAGGCGGTAGTCGCCCGCTGCGGTCTTGTGCACGAGGTAGTTCAGGTGCAGCCCGCCGCCGTTCGCGACCTTGTCGGACGAGACCACGAGCCGCGCGTCGACGTTCTGCGCGTTCACTCCGGTGAGGAGGTTCGTGCGGGTCTGGCCTGCCGCCAGCGACACCTTGCCGGCGCCGTCGGCGACCGAGAACCCGGCGGCCGTGCCCCAGGTGCCCCCGGTGACCGCCGCGCCCCAGCCTGCCGCCACCGTGCGCTCGAAGTCGTCCTTCGCGATGAAGGTCTCCGCGCTCACCGTGACGGACTGCGACGTGGTGGCGACGGCGCCGAGGCTGTCGGTCACCGTGAGGGTCACCGTGTAGGTGCCCGCGGCGCCGTAGGCGTGCGACGCGGTCGCGCCGGTGCCTGCGGCGGTCCCGTCGCCCCAGTTCCAGGAGTGGGACAGCGTCGCGCCGTCGGACGCCTGCGAGCCGGAACCGTTGACCGACACCGTGAGGCCCGAGCCCGAGGCGGTGAAGGCGGCCACCGGGTTCGCGTGGCTGGCGCTGACGGCAGCGGTCTTAGCCGCCGACGATGCCCCCGTGCTGTCGGTCACGACGAGCTTCGCGGTGTAGTTGCCGGCTGCGTAGGTGTGCGTCGGCTTGGCCTCGGTCGAGGTCGTCCCGTCGCCGAAGTCCCACGCGTAGCCGGTGATCGTCGCGCCGCCGGACGCCGTCGATCCGGTGCCATCGAACGCGGTCGTCAGACCGGTCGAGCTCGCGCCGATCACCGCGACCGGAGCCTGGTGCGGCTGACCCGCGCCGAGCGAGGTCACCCGGATCTCGTCGACCGAGACCACCACGGGCCCGTTCGTCACCGTGCCGGTGGCGTAGGCCACCACCCCGATCTGACCAGCGCCCTGCAGCGAGGCGACCGAGTCGGAACCCGTCACCGTCCACGCCGCGGGCTCAGCGGTGCCGTCTGCCCAGACCTTGCCGCGCAGCGTCGTGCTGGCGCCCGCGCCCCCCTCGGTCTCGAGGCGGACCCGGAGCTTCGCGCCGGCGGTGTAGGTGTACCCGTTGAGGTTCTGCGTGGCGAACGTGGTCTCGGTCGTGCCGACCAGCTTGGTCATGCTGACCTGGACGGCTCCCGTCGCGAGCGTGCGCACCTTGAGGCGATACTCGCCCGCCGCGGACTTGTGCACGACGTAGCTGAAGTGCAGTCCGCCGCCGTTCGCCACCTTGTCGGCGGAGAAGACGAGGCTCGCGGAGAGGTCGTCGGCCGAGGTGGCCGCGAGCGCCGGAGCGCGCGTCTGGCCGGCGACGAGGCTGATGCGCCCCACGCCGTCCGCGACCGACGTCGACGTCAGCGACGTCCACGCGCCACCGACGGTCGCGCTGCCCCAGCCGGACCCGATCGTCCGGGTGAAGTCATCGCTCGCGACGACGGTCTGCGACGCCACGGTGACGGTCTTCGACGTCGTGGCGGTGCCGCCGAGGCTGTCCGTGATGGTCAGCGTGATCTCGAACGTGCCCCCGGCGGTGTACGCGTGGGTCGCCGTCTTGCCTGCTCCCGCGGTCGTACCGTCACCCCAGTTCCACGAGTACGCGAGCGTCGCGTCGTCTGCAGCGGCGGACGCCGAGGCATCCACTGCGACATCCAGCATGCTCGTCTGAGCCGTGAAGGAGGCCGTCGGGTCGGCGTGGGTCGCCGTGACCGAGGCGGTCTTCGTCGTCGTCGCGCCGAGGCTGTCCGTCACCGTGAGGGTGACGGTCCGCACTCCTGCCGTGTCGTAGCGGTGCGTCGCCGTCTTGCCGGTGCCGGCAGCCGATCCGTCGCCCCAGTTCCACGCGTAGGTCAGCGTCGCGCCGTCCGAAGCCGCGGATGCCGAGGCATCCACCGACACCGAGAGGCCCGAGGCGTCGGCGGTGAAGGACGCGGTCGGAGCGGCGTGCTCCACCGTGACCTCGGCCGTCGCCACCGTGCTGGTGGCGCCCTCCGAGTCCGTCACGGTCAGCGACACGGTGAAGGTGCCGGGCACGCCGTAGACATGGGTGGGGTCCGCCTGCGTCGACGTCGTGCCGTCGCCGAAGTTCCACGCGTAGTCCGTGATGGTCGCGCCGCCCGACGCCGTCGAGTCGTCGGAGTCGAAGTCGACGGTGAGGCCGTGGACGTCGGATCCGATCTTCGCGACCGGCGCAGCGTGCGGCGGCAGGATCACGACGCTGGACGTCGAGATTCCGGTGCGGCCCGCCGAGTCGGTGACCGTGAGGGTCGCCGTGTAGGTGCCCGGCAGGTCGTACGTGTGCGACGCGGTCGCGCCCGTGCCCGTGGTGCCGTCGCCGAAGTTCCACGCGTAACCCGTGATGGTGCGTCCCGGCGTCGGCGTGGAGGCCGTGCCGTCGAACGTGCGTGACGGTCCGGTGCCGGTCACCGAGAACTGCGCCTGCGTGGTGGCAAGGCCCTTGGCGAGGCGGTAGTGGTCGTCGACCTCGTTCGCCGACAGCGTGCGGCTGTAGGCGGCGAAGTCGTCGAGCTGACCGTTGAAGTAGTACGAGTTCGGCTGACCCGGCCATCCGCCGATGTTGTCACCGCCGAGGCGCCAGTAGCCGTCGTACTCCTGGGCGCCCTGGATGCCGCCGTCGGATGCCGCGAGCGCACCGTCGACGAACAGGCGCTCGCCGCCGTCCGGGCCGACCTGTGCCACGACGTGGTGCCACTGGCCGTCGTTGAACGAGGTGCTCGTCTCGACGATCGCCGCCCAGCCGAGCCACACGCCGAACACCAGTCGCCCGTCGTTCGTCATGTAGAGGTGACGGTCGTAGTTGCCGGAGTTGCCCTCGGAGGATCCGCCGTAGCCGAAGATCTTGCCGCCGTTGGTGGTGGTGGTCTTGAACCAGACCTCCGCCGCGAACGGCGTGCTCGCCGAGATGGTGCGCGACGTCCGGCCGAATGCCGATCCGCCGTCGAAGGTCGCCGAGCCGCCCGTCGTGACGGAGTCCGCCGACGAGCCGACACCGGCGGTGCCGACCATGTCGCGGTCGCTCACCCAGTCGACGTTGCCGACGGGGCCGCCCAGACCCCAGTAGACCTGGGCGCCGTCGTCGAGCACGCGCTGCGTGTACTTCGCGGCGGCCGTCGCCGGAGCGGCGATCGCGAGCTGCTTGGTGGTCACCGCGCTCACCGAGCCCTGCGAGTCCGTCACCGTGAGGGTCACGGTGTAGTCGCCTGCGCTCGGGTAGGTGTGCGTCGGTGTCGTCTCCGTCGAGGTCGCGCCGTCGCCGAAGCTCCAGGCGTACGACGCGACATCCGCGTCACCCGAGGAGGTCGATCCCGCACCCGTGAACGTCACCGTCTGGCCCGCGGCCACCTGGTCGATCACGGCGACGGGCGGCAGGTGCGGCCCCTTGCCGATCTCGTAGTGGTTCGCGACCTGCGCCGCCGTCAGGGCGGAGCCGTACACGGCGAACTCGTCGATCGAGCCGCGGAAGTTGAACGACGCGGGCTGGTCGGGCCACCCGTTGAGGTTGTCCCCGCCCAGCTTCCAGTAGCCGGTGTAGCCCTGGGCGCCCGTCACGTTCGACGACCCGACGAGCTGACCGTCCACATAGAGGGCCTGTCCGTCAGCGCTCTGCTGAGCGACCAGGTGGTGCCACTTGTTGTCGTTGTACGACTTCGTGCTCTGCACCGTGGCGGCCCAGCCGGGGTAGGTGCCGAAGATGAGCTGACCGTTGTTCTTCATGTAGACGTGGCGGTCGTAGCTGCTCGAGTAGTCGTTCGGGTTGTCGCCGTAGCCGACGATCTTGCCGCCCGAGGTCGTGTCGGTCTTGAACCACAGCTCCGCTGCGAAGGCCGAGCCCACCGCAGACGCGCTGGTGGTCGTCGCGAAGCCGTTGCCGCCCGGCGTGGTGGCCGAACCACCGGTCTCGCCGACGATCGCGGTGTCCGTCGTCGTCCCGACGCCGTTCTTGAACTGGGCGTCGTTGGTGCCGGCCCAGTCCGCGCCGCCGTCGGTGCCGCCCAGGCGCCACAGGAGCGAGGCGCCGTCGTCGAGCACGGCGTTGGCGTAGGCGGATGCATCAGCCGAGCTGACCGTGACGGTCACCCATGCGCTGTTGGCCGTGTTGCCGTCGCCGTCCTTCGCGACGACACGGTACGTCTTGGTGGCGCCGGCGGGAAGGCCGGTCGCGGTGAGGACGACGTTCGGGGTGTCCCAGAACGTCGACTTCTTCGTGGTCGTCGCGACCGGTGCGGCCTTGCCCTGCTCGTACAGCTCGTACGTGAGGTTCAGGTCGTCGCGATCCCAGTTGGCGGGGATCGCGATGCGAGCCGTGCCCGCGCTCACCGAGCGCGCCGACGGCGTCCAGTTCACGCCGGAGAGACGGGGAGCCGACTTGGGGCCGCCAGCGGGCGTGGTCGAGAATCGCGTGATGCCCTGGCTGCGCTGCCCGTTGACGAAGGTCTGCTCGCCGCCGACGAGAAGGTACTTGCCGTTTCCGGTCGCGGTCCAGCCGGCCTGGCCGGAGCCCGATGCGGTGCCGGTGGTCCAGTCCGGGAACCAGTTCACGGCTGCCGGAGCGGGGTAGCCGCCCCAGTCCGCGTAGATGTCGTTCACCGAGGGCGACGTCGTGAGCGTGCCTTTCGCGGCGGCCGTGTAGGCCGTCGCGTGACGGATGTTGCCCGGTGCCGGGTAAGCCTGCGGAAGTCCGCCGGCGGTCTGGCAGTCGTGCTCGTGACCGGTGGTGTAGACGTTGGTGCCGTCGGAGTAGACGCCGTAGTGGTCGCCGTGGCAGTCCGCCACCCAGCGGATGTCGCCGCTGCCCGCCTCGGCGGCGAACATGCCCTCGAGGTTTCCGACCCACTTGTTGGCGAACACCCAGCCGGTGCCGTAGACCGCGTTCTCGTCGGCGTTCAGCGCCCAGATGCCCGCCTTGCCCGCGTTGCCGTCGGTGGCGGGAACGCCGTTCTGCACGGTGGCCGGGGCCGCCCAGGGCAGAACGGTGCCGTCGTTGAGGTCGAGGGCCGCGAGGCCGCGCTGGTTCGCACCGTTGACCTGGCCGAACCGGCCGCCCACGATGAGCTTCGCGCCGCCCGGCTCCAGGACCATGGTGTCGACCTGGAGGTCGGCCGTGGGAGCCCACGCGACGACCGCGCCGTTGGAGGCGTTGGCCGCGGCGAGGTTCTTGCGGGTGTTGCCGCCGGCGGCTCCGATGAGCCCGCCGAAGTAGACCGTGGAGCCGGTCGCCACGATCGCGTTGACGTACGAGCCGCCGATCGCGGGACGGAACGTGGTGAGCAGCGCTCCGCTGGCGACGTCGAACGCCGCGACGTTGAAGCGGCTCTGCCCGTTGACCTGGTTGAACGAGCCGCCGACGTAGAGCGTCTTTCCGTCAGGCGAGACGGCGAGCGCCTTGACCGTGCCGTTGATCGTGGGCGCGAAGGACGTCGCCACGCCGGTCTCGATGTCGTACGCGAGGATGTTGCTCCGCGGCATGAGGCCCTGGCCAGGGCTCGCGCCGGCGGGGCGGGCGTTGGAGAAGCTGCCGCCCGCGAACACGGTGCGACCGGCGATCACCTGCGCCCATACGATGCCCGAGTCGATCTGCACGGTGGGAAGCGGATCGGCGGTGACGGTGGCGGCGCTCCGCTGCTCGATCGGCGCGATCCCCGGAATGGGACCCGCCGCCGCCGCGGGCGCGGCAGCGCCGATCGCGAGTCCGGCGACGACGACAGCCGAAACCGTCACCCCCGCGACGGTGCTGCGAAGTCTCGATCCCCAGGTCGAGGCAAACGTCTTCCCACCCATGTGACTGCTCCCAAATTCCTCGGGACGTCTCCCCAGACGCCCATATCCCAAGACTGCTAAGTCGTGCTTGCGGCAGAGACGGACCGCCGAGATCGGCTCGGCGGTCCGCCTCGTGCTCGTTTACTTCACTTCGAGGTTGTCCACGTTCACCGTCACCGGCACGTTGGTCGCCGAGCCCGACAGGTACGTCAGAACCCCGACCTGGCCGGCGCCCTGCAGCTCCGCCTGCGCGTCCGTCGTCGAGACGAACCAGTCCGTCGGCTCGGTGGTGCCGTCGGCCCACACCTTGCCCTTCAGTGCGGTGGTGCCACCCGAGGTGACCGCCTGAATCCTCAGCTGCACCTTGGCGCCCGCGGTGTGCGTGTAGCCGCTGAGCGTCCGGTTCACGATCAGCGTCTCGGTGGTGCCCACGACCTTCGCGAGCGACACCGTGACGACGCCTGTGGCGGAGATCCGCAGCTTGAGCCGGTAGTCGCCGGCCGCGGTCTTGTGCACGAGGTAGTTCATGTGGAGACCGCCGCCGTTGGCGACGACGTCCGAGCTGAAGACGAGCCGCGCATCGACATCCTGCGCCGACACCGTGGTCAGCAGGTTCGTCCTGGTCTGGCCCGGGTTGAGCGTGACCTTGCCGACGCCGTCCGCCACCGAGAAGCCCGTGGTCGTGCCCCAGGCGCCGCCCGTCACGGCCGTTCCCCAGCCGGTCGCGACGATGCGCTCGAAGTCGTCCTTCGCGATGAACACCTCCGGCGGAGCGGTCACGGTGACCTGCTGCGCGCTCGAGGAGGTCCCGCCCAGCGCGTCGGTCAGGTTCAGCGTCACGGTGTAGTCGCCCGCCGTCGCGTAGGTGTGCGAAGCAGTCGCACCGGATCCGGCAGCCGTCCCGTCACCCCAGTTCCACGAGTAGGTCAGCGCGGCGCCCTCCGAAGGAGTGGAACCGGAGCCGTCGACGTTCACGGCGAGGTTGCTCGTCGTTGCGGTGAACGATGCCGTCGGATTCGGGTGCACGTGCTCGTTCACGGTCACGGACTGCGTCTTGGTGGCCGTTCCGCCCAGGCTGTCCGTGAGGGTCAGCGTGATCGTGTACGTGCCCGCGGCCGCATAGGTGTGCGAAGGCGAGACCCCCGTGCTCGATGCCCCGTCGCCCCAGTTCCACGCGTACGTCAGCGTGGCGCCGTCGGATGCCGTGGATGCCGAGGCGTCCGCCGCGACGGCGAGCTCGTTCGGCGTCGCGGTGAACGAGGCGACCGGGTCGGCGTGCACCGGAGTGGCCGAGGCCAGGGTGTCGACGATGACCAGGTCGTCGAGCGAGACCGTGACCGGCACGTTCGTCGTCGAGCCGGAGAGGTAGGACAGGGCTCCGACCTGCCCGGCGCTCTGCAGTTCAGCCTGGCTGTCGGAGGTCGACACGAACCATCCGGCCGGCTCCGTGGCGCCGTCCGACCAGACGTTCGCCTTGAGCGAGGTCGTCCCGCCGGTCGTCGACACGGTCCAGTGGAGGCGGAGCTTGGCGCCGTCGGTGTAGGTGAACCCGGTGAGGTTCTTCGTCACCAGCGTCGTCTCGGTGGTGCCCACGAGCTTCGTGAGGCTGGCGGACACGACTCCGGTCGACAGCGTGCGCACCTTGAGGCGGTACTCGCCGGCGGTCGACTTGTGCGCCGTCATGTTGAAGTGCAGACCCCCGCCGTTCGCGAGCTTGTCGGCCGACACCGTCGCCGTGGCGTCGATGTCGCGGACGGACACGCCGGTGAGGGTGCTCGTCCGGGTCTGGCCGGCGTTGAGCGCGATCTTGCCGGCGCCGCCCGAGACCGAGAAGCCCGTCGTCCCGTTCCATGCCCCGCCGGTCTGCGCCGCGCCCCATCCGGTGGCGACGGTGCGCTCGAAGTCGTCGCGCGCTGCGAAGACCTGCGATGCGACCGACACGTTGAGGCTCTTGGTCGCTGTCGCGCCGAGGCTGTCGGTGAGCGTGAGGACGACCTGATAGATGCCGTTCGCCGCATACGTGTGGGACGGGCTGACACCCGAGTCCGCGGGCGTTCCGTCACCCCAGTTCCAGGAGTACTGCAGGCTCGCCCCGTCGGATGCCGACGAGGTCGCCGCATCGAACGAGACGGTCAAGCCTGCGGTCGACGTGGTGAACGCGGCCACCGGCGCGGCGTGGCTCACCGTCACGTCGTGGCTCACGAGCGTGCTGGTCGCACCGATGTTGTCGGTCACGGTGAGCGTCGCGGTGTACGTTCCGGCCGCCGCGTAGGCGTGCGTCGGCGTGGCCTCGGTCGAGGTCGAGCCGTCGCCGAACGTCCACGCGTAGCCGGTGATCGACGCGCCGCCCGACGCCGCCGACGCGGAGGAGTCGAAGGTTGCGGAGAGTCCCGCGACGTTCGGCGTGAACGCGGCCGTCGGAGCCTGGTGCGGCGGCGACGCCGTCACAGCCTGCGTCGTGGTCGCGGTGAAGTTCGCGCTGTCCTTGACCGTGAGGGTCACCGTGTAGGTGCCGGGGGTCGCGTAGGTGTGGTTCGCGGTGACACCGGTCGCTGTCGCGCCGTCGCCGAAGTTCCACGTGTAGGACGAGATGGTGCGGCCGGCGGGCGCGGTGCTCGTGCTCGCGTCGAACGCCTTGGCCATCTCGTTGCCGGTCGTCGTGAACGCCGCCGTCGGCATCGCGAGGCCGGCGCCGAGGGCGTAGTGCTCGGAGACCTGCGCGGCCGTCAGAGTTCCGGGGTACACCGCGAACTCGTCGATGCGGCCGTTGAAGTAGCTCGAGCTCGGTGCGCTCGGCCAGCCGCTGACGGTGTCGCCGCCGACTCGCCAGTAGCCCGTGAGCGAACGAGCGGTCGCCGTCGTGGTGTTGTCCGACGCGACCAGGGCGCCGTCGACGAACAGCTGCATGCCGGCGGTCGGGCTCAGCTGCGCGACGGCGTGGTGCCACTGGTTGTCGCGGTAGGTCGCCGGCGACTCGATGGTCCTGTTGCTGCCCTGCCAGACGCCGAACACGAGCGCGCCGTTGTTGCGCATGTAGAGGTGGCGATCGGGATTCGACGAGCTGCCGGACGCGGCGCTGCCGTAACCGACGAGCTTTCCGCCGCTCGACGTCGAGGTCTTGAACCAGAGCTCCGTCGCGAACGACCCGCCCAGCGGAGTGGCCGCCGAGCGCGCGAGGCCGTTGGAGCTGCCGTTGAAGGTCGCAGATCCGTTGGCCTCGCTGGCCAGTGCGTCGTCGGAGTTGGTGCCGACGCCGCCGCTCATCACGGCGTTGTTGCTGCCCGCGATGTCGGCTCCGCCGGTGGCGTTGCTGCCGCCGAGGCGCCAGTACAGGCTCGCGTTGTCGTCGAGCACGGTCTTGGCGTAGACGGATGCCGCGGCACCGCTGATCGTCAGCGACACGTCGGCGCTCCGGGCGGAGTTGCCGTCGCCGTCCTTGGCGATGACGTAGAACGTCTGCGTCGAACCGGGGGTGAAGCCGCCGGCCGACAGCGCCTGGATGGGACGGTTCCAGAACGGCGCCTGCGCCGTGCTGGTGGCCAGCGGCTGCGTGCCGCCCTGGACCCACATCTCGTAGGTGAGGTCGAGGTCGTCGCGGTCCCAGTTGGCCGGGAACTGCACGCGGGCCGAGCCGGACTCGATCGACTTGGCGGTCGGCGTCCAGTCGACACCGCTGAGCACGGGTCCCATCTTCGCCCCGCCGGCCGGGTGCGCGGAGAAGCGCGCGATGCCCTGGCTGCGGATGTTGTTCACCAGCGGGAACTCGCCGCCGATGAGGAGGTAGTCGCTGTTTCCGGTCGCGGTCCAGCCGGCCTGACCCTGTCCTGTCGCGACGCCGGTCATCCAGTCCGGGTACCAGTTGATCGCGGCGGGCGCGGGGTAGCCGTTCCAGTCGGAGTAGATGGAGCCGGTGGACGGCGAACGCGTGAGCGTGCCCTTCGCGGCGGCGGTGTAGGCCGTGGCGTTGCGCATGTTGCCGGGGTTTCCGCTGGCCTGCGGGAGGCCGTTCGCGGTCTGGCAGTCGTGCTCGTGACCGGTGCTGTAGACGTTCGTGCCGTCGGAGAAGATGCCGTAGTGGTCGCCGTGGCAGTCCGCGATCCAGCGGACTGCGCCGGTCTCGCCATCGAGCGCGAACAGACCCTCGAGGTTGCCGACGCTCACGTTCGAGTACACCCACGCCGTGCCGTACACGCCGCCGGCAGTGTCGGTGGAGATGGAGTAGATGCCCGCCCGTCCGGCGAGCGAGCCGGTCGCGAGGCCGTTCTTGATGGTCGCGTTCGCGGCCCACGGCACAAGGGCGCCGCTGGTCGGGTCGAGAGCAGCCATGCCGCGCGAGGTCGTGCCGTTCACGGTCTCGAAGCGACCCGCGGCGATGATCTTGGAGCCCGAGGCGTTGACCACCATCGCATCGACCTGCAGATCGGTCGTCGGAGCCCACGACAGCACAGCGCCGTTGGACGCCTGGACCGCCGCGAGGTTCTTGCGGGTGATGCCGCCGGCGGCTCCGATCAAACCGCCGAAGTACACGGTCGAGTTGGTCGCGACGATGGCGTTGACGTACGAGCCGCCGATCGCGGGCTTGAAGGTGGTGAGCAGGGCTCCGGTCGCCGTGTTGAAGGCGGCGACGTTGAACCGAGCCTGTCCGTCGACCTGGCTGAACGAGCCGCCGACGTAGAGCGTGCTGCCGTCCGGCGAGACGGCGAGCGCCTTGACGGTGCCGTTGATGACGGGCGCGAACGATGTCGCGACGCCGGTGTTGATGTTGTACGCGAGGATGTTGCTGCGCGGCATCAGGTTGGTGCCCTGACCCGCGCCGGCGGGACGCGCGTTGGTGAAGCTACCTCCGGCGAACACCGTGTCACCCGCGATCACCTGCGCCCACACGACACCCGCGTCGATCTGGACGGTCGGCAACGGGTCGCTCGACACCGTCGACGCACTTCGCTGCTCGATCGGTGCCGGCCCGGTGGTCGATACGGCGGACGCAGGTGCCGTGATCCCCACCACGGCACCGGCGGCCACGACGGCCGAAACCGTCACCCCTACGACGAACTTGCGCAGATTCCACGCCCCAGCGTTCATCTTCATTCCCCTCACCCCAGTGTGGAAGCTTCTTCGCCTACACGTTGCCCGTGAAGAGCGCGATCGGCGCTCCCGCAACGTATTCGACGGTGACCTGCAGAGAATCCCGCTCTTCAGCGGGAAGCCGGAACACATAGATCCCGGAAATCGTCTTGCCCGGCTCGACGGTGCCGAGGAACGGGCTGTACGGCTCGGACGTGGTCGGCTGTCCGAAGGAGTTCTTCGAACCCGTCACCGACACCATCGCCGTGCTGAGGTCGACCGGCTCGTCGGAGCCGTTCTCGACCGTCAGCGTGAGCGCGACCGCGGGCCCGGCGATCTCGCCGGGCGTGGTCGCCTTCACGTCGAGCTGCTCGACCTCGGAGACCGTGACGTTGACGCCGCCCTCGAGCTCGGCGGTGTCGCCCAGCTTCGCCTCGAGCGTCTCGCCGGGCGCGACCGGCGCGACCGTCTCGTCGATGGATCCGCCGTTGGGCGCAGGCACCGTCGCGCTCGGAAGAGGATCGGAGTTCTGGCTGCCGGGCGTCGGCTCCGGCGCGCATCCGCTGATCGCGAGTGCGCACAGTGCGGCCCCCGCGACCACGGCACTCAAACGAATAGAAAGACGCCTCAGCGTCGCTTGGTTCCCCACGCTCATCCCCCAGATGTGCACCTTCACCGCAAACGCACCCAACGCACGCGGCGAATCCCAGATGTGACGCAGAAGCCAGTTCCCAAACTGGCGTCCGCCGATATAACCCCGCGTTGACTCTATCAGCGGGTGACACCCCGCGAACCTCAGGGTTTGCTCAAGGAATCGGCGGTCAGCCCCTCGCGCGGATGGACGGACGGAGCGGATCCGAGACCAGGCTCGGCCGGTCGTCGGCGCCGAACCGCGTGTGCGGCTGCGTCATCGAGGTCTCGAGGCGCAGTGACGGACCGGCGAGCTGCTGCGCGATCTCGGGGAAGCTCGAGTAGTGCGGCGCGAGCAGATGCGTGCTCCCCGCAAGGAGGTAGAGGTCCACGACGGAGGAGACGAGCGCCGCCTTGGTGTTGTAGCCGCCCTTGTCGTCGAGCGCGACGGTGCCGGGGACCGCGTCGATCACCTCGGCCTGCGCCTGCGCGGTGTCTGCCGAGAGGAAGAACCGCATGCCGGGATGCTCCGCGCCGACCTCTCTCATCCGCTCGATGTACCAGCTGACGGGAGAGTGCCGCAGCGTCTCGGTATTCGAGATCGCGTGCGCACGCACCATCACTCCGATGTACGGCTGCTCCGCGAGGTGCTGCGAGAAGAAGGACTCCACGCGCCCGGCGATCGCGGGAACCGGTGCCAGCGACTGCAGCTCCTCGCCCCACGGCGTCGCGCCGGGTGGGAGGTGCAGTGCATGAGCGGTGCGCACCTGCCAGATGCGGTCATCGCGGGCGCTGTCGAGCCACTCGAGGTCATGCCGGCGATACGGATGCCGCAGCGCGAGAGCTCGCGAACGCGCGGTGCTGATCCGCTTCTCGCCGAACTGCCACAGTTCGTTGAAGGTCGCCCCGAAGGCCGCACCGGTCGGCCAGGTGTAGGCGAAGTCGCGCGATGCCCACCGAGCGAGCGAACGGGAGCCGAGCGTCACCCGGAGGCGGTTGCCGAGGCCGTGGAGCTTCTTGGTGACGGCGATCACCGTTCCCTCGCTCATGGTGTCTCCGCCGCGGCGCGCCGACGCCGCCGCAGGTAGGCGAGTCCCGACAGCGTTCCTCGAACGGCGGGGACGATCGTGCGCGTCGGGTGGAGCAGCTGGCGCCGGCCGCCCCGCATCAGAATGTCCCATGCGGCCGGGACGCTCCGCCTCGACCACCGGCGCTGCCGGCGGCGATCGAGATGCTGCGCGGCGAAGACGAGACGGTTGCGCACGTTGTAGAAGTAGTACACGGCGGACTTCCCCTCGGTCTCGCCGTCGTGGGTCTGGGTCCCGCCGGCGCTGTGCACCGCGCGCGCCTCATGATCGACCCGCAGCGTGGCGCCGGCGTGCGCGGCGCGAACGGACAGATCGATGTCCTCCCAGTAGAGGAAGTAGTCGTCGTCGAAGCCGCCGACGCGCTCCCACATCCGCCGGTTGATCGCCAGGCATGCCCCGCTCAGCCACAGCGCGGAGTCCGGGTAGCGCCGGCCCTCACGCACGCGGCGCACGGAGCCGGAGTCGAGATCGAGCTCCATCTCTGAGGCGAAGTGGCGTCCGTCGGGACGGACCACCAGGGGCGCGATCACGGACTCCGGGTCGGCGAGGACGGCGTCCGAGAGCCGCGCGACCCCGTCCTCCTCGAGGAAGGCGTCGGGATTCAGGAGGACATAGGTCTCGGCATCCGATTCCGCCGCTCTCTCCGCCGCGGCGTTCATGCCCGCACCGAACCCGAGGTTCTGATCGGGACACACGAGCTGCCAGCCCTCCCGCGCGGCGATCGCGCGGATGGCGGCCCGCTCGCCCTCGGTCGTGAAGTTGTCGACGACGACCACGATCGCCCCCTCCGGCAGCGCGGTGCGACGCAGGTTCTCCGCCACCATCGCCGACGAGCCGTAGCTCACCACCAGCACGGCGGTCCGTCCGCCGTTCACGAGGCGATGGTCTCGCGGTCGAGTCGAACCATCTGGCGGAACCAGGTGATCGCGGCTGCCACGAGGAACGCCGCGCACGCGAGGAACAGCAGCGAGTAGATCCCGAAGAAGAGGAGGGGCCAGCCCCACAGGACGAACGTGAGCATCAGGACGCCGTAGTCGGTCGGCAGCAGCAGCAATGAACGCAGGATGCCGCCACCGCCCGTGCTGTGCGCCGAGGCGACACCGCGCTTGCCCTTCAGCAGATCGTTGAGGATCATCGCGAAGAACGTCGTGCTGCCGACGATCGTGAAGAGGATGGGCACCAGGAGCCACGCCTGCGGGATGTCGGTCGATCTGCTCAGGCCCACCAGCACGGCGAGGTGCAACGAGGTGATCTTGGCGGCATCGACGAAGTGGTCGAGCCATTCGCCCGCGAGCGAACCACCGCCCCGCAGACGCGCCACCTGGCCGTCGGCGGAGTCCCACGCGTAGCCGAGGGCGAGCAGCAGCCAGATGACCACTCCGATCACGGCGGACGCGGGAACGATCGCGATCAGCGCGATCGCCGTGAACGTGAAGACCGCGCTGATCAGGGTGACCTGATTCGGTGTGAGCCCGATGCGGTAGGCGACGGCTGCCAGCATCCTCCCGACCGGCCTGTTCACGAACACCGAGTACGCCGGCGCGCCCCGCGCCCGACCCTTCTGTGCAAGCCGCAAGCGCGAGTACGTCTGTGAGATCGATTCCACCCGGTACCTCCCCGAAGATGACGGGCGTTCTATCGTGCCAGTATGCCTGTCGCGCGCATGACCTCGCGTCACCGCTAGATTTGGGCGGGGGTGGTGCGGATGCGGCGGATCAGGGTCATGCAGTCGTTCGGCGCACCCCGTCCCACCACGAATCCGTACATCGTCATGCTGCAGGATGCGCTGCGACGGACACCCGACGTCGAGCATCTTCCGTTCTCGTGGCGCACCGCGATCTTCGGACGCTACGACGTCTTCCACGTGCACTGGGGCGACACGCTCCTGGCGGCCGGCAGCCGTCGCACGCGTGCCGGCAAGCGCGCGGCGATGGCCGTGCTGCTCGCCCGCCTCGCCCTCACCAGGACTCCCGTCGTGCGCACGGTCCACAACATCACGCCGCCCGAAGGCGGCCGGATCGACGTGACGCTGCTGACCGCGCTGGAGCGGCTCACGACGCTGCGCATCCGGTTGTCGCCGACGACCCCTGAGGTCGCCGGCATCCGTTCCGCGTTGATCCTGCACGGCCACTACCGCGACTGGTTCGCCCCGATGAGCAAGAGCGCCGCCACGCCGGATCGCCTGGCGTACGTCGGCCTCATCAAGCCCTACAAGGGCGTGGAGCAGCTGCTGGTCGCGTTCGAGGAGCTGTCGGCCGATCGCGGGGAGATCCGGCTGACGGTCGCGGGGCGCGCCTCCGACCCCGATCTCGCTCGGACGATCACCGAGGCGGCGGACCGTCTGCCCGCGCTCGAGGCCGACCTCCGCTACCTCTCCGAAGAGGAGTTCGTCGCGATCGTCTCGGCCGCGTCCGCGGTCGTCCTGCCGTACCGCCACATGCACAACTCCGGTTCCGCGCTCGCGGCGCTGTCGCTGGATCGACCCATCCTCGTTCCCGACAACGAGACCACGCGCCTGCTGGCCGCCGAGGTCGGAACCGAGTGGGTCCACTTCTTCGGCGACGAGCTCACGGCCGGCGCGCTGGCCCGCCTGGCCGATGCGACGGCCGGCGGCATGAGCGGCCGTCCCGACCTGTCGGCGAGGGAGTGGGATGCCGCGGGCGCCGCACACGCCGATGCCTACCGTGACGCGCTCGGGGCTGTGCGCCGACGTCGCAGCGCACTGCCTGATCCGGAAGGAACCTGATGCTCGTCGTCGTCGCGATCCCGACCTTCAAGCGCCCCGCCGCTCTCGAGACAGCACTCGCCACGGTCACCGCCCAGGCGCGCGCGGTGTCCGACGACCGTGTGACGGTTCGCGTCCTGGTCGTCGACAACGACGCGAACGCCACCGGGCGCGCGGTGGCGGAGGCGTTCGACGTGTCGTACTCCGTCGAGCCCAGCCCGGGGATCGCCGCGGTGCGCAATCGCGCCATCGACGATTCCTCCGACGCGGATGCGGTCATCTTCATCGACGACGACGAGGTGCCCGAGCAGTCATGGCTGCGCAATCTCCTGAGCGCGCACGCGGAGACCGGCGCGCACGCCGTCGCGGGGCGCGTCGTGACACGGTTCCCGGACGACGTCGAGGAGTGGGTGCGCGCCAGCGGCGCGTTCATCCGTCCGGTGCGCACCGACCGTCAGGTCATGACCGAGGCGGCGACGAACAACCTTCTGCTGGACCTCGCCCGCATTCGACCGCTCGGGCTCCGGTTCGACGAGCGGTTCGGACTCACCGGCGGCAGCGACAGCATGTACACGCGCCTGCTGGTCGCCCGCGGCGGGACGATCCGGTGGGCGCAGGACGCCGTCGTCGTCGAACAGGAGGATGCGGCGCGCTTCACCCGTGCCTGGGTGCTGATGCGCACCTTCCGGTTCGGCAACACCGCGGCGCGTGTGAGCATCGCGCTCGCAGGATCCTCCTCGGGGCGGCTGATGGCGCGCGTCCGGATGTGCGTGCGCGGCGGGGCACGCGTCGCGGGGGGTCTCGTGCGCTGGCTGTGGGGGACGCTCTCGCGCTCGCTGAGGCACAGAGCGAGAGGCCTTCGCACCGCGTACCGCGGGGCGGGGATGATCGGAGCGGCGATCGGATACGCGCACGACGAGTACGGCCGCCGCCGAGCATCCGCCTGATCTCGGATACGCAGAAGGCCCCCGCTCTCGGAGAGCGGGGGCCTTCTGCGGTGGATGCGGCTACTTCACCAGGGTGTAGGTCGACATCGCGAGACCGGTCGCGCCCCAGACATTCGCCTTGAGCACGGGCGCGTTCGCCGCCGGGGCGATGACCGCGCACGCCTTGTGCTGGCGCTCGGGTCCGAAGACGTTCCCCGTCAGCGCCGGAGCGACGACGCTGGGGGTCGGTGCGATGTTCACGGTGCACGCGCCGCCCTGCAGGTAGTTGCCCGTGATGCGGATGGTGCCGAGCTTCGTGCGCGAGGTGTCCTGCGAGATCATGATCCCCGCGTTGTGGGCGTCCTCCATGCGGTTGCCCTCGAGCACGATGTTCGTGCCGGCCTGGATCTGCACCGAGTCGTCGTGCGTCGGCGTGCCGTCGCGCAGCGGATCGGTCGCGGAGTACGTCGTGTCGTGCAGCCACGAGTCCTTGACCGTGACATTGCTGCCCAGGACACGGATCGGGTCGACGACGCGGTGCACCTCGACGCGCAGCGCGGTGAAGTTGCTGCCGAAGATTCCGTTCCACGTGGTGCTCTCCACCGCCGCGGCGATCTCGGAGTCGACGATCGTGAACGATGCGCCCGAGACGACGTTGTTCACCAGACCGACGGAGCGCGCGGTCGAGGTGCCGACGATCTTCGAGTTCTTGATGACCGCGCCGGGAGCGTTGACCGTGATGATCCCTCGCACCTCGAGTCCGTCGATCACCGTGTTGGGCTCGTCGATGGTGATGTCACCGTTGTGCACCTTGAGGACCACGCCGGCGGGAACGCCGGTGTTGGACGCATCCGGATACCCGGTCGACGGAGTCGGCGTCGGCGTGGGAGTCGGCGTCGGCGTGGGAGTCGGGGTGGGAGTCGGCGTCGGAGTCGGCGTCGGCGTCGGAGTCGGCGTGGGAGTCGGCGCGGGGGCCGGCTTCGCGGGGGTCGTCGGCTCCGGAGTCGGCGTCGGGGTGGGCGCCGGGACGGGCGCGGGGTTGGACGGTGCCGGCGCAGGTGCGGGTGCCACCGGCTTCGTGGTCGTGACGGGCGTGGAGAGCGTCGCCGCGCGCTGGGTCACGGTCGCCGACATTCCGGGCGTGGCCGACGAGATGTAGAAGCTGTAGTCAGCTGCACCGGCCGTCGTGAGCGGACGGCTCGAGTCGGAGTACGCGACCGAGACCGCCTGGCCGCCGACCGTGACCGTTCCGGTGAGCACCGTCGTGAACGATCCCGAGATGCGGAACGAGAGCCCGATGGGCTTGCCGGCCGCGAGCTTGGCGGGGGCCACCTTGGTGGTGCCGAGCTGCGTGAGCGTCTCGACCTTGCCGTCGCGCGTGGACTTCTTGAGCGAGACCTGGACGACTCCGGTCGGGAAGACCCGCGACTGCAGGACGTAGGCACCGGCCGCGTTCGACCGGAGCCGGAGCGCGGTGTAGGTCCCACTGCCGGAGGACGGGAGCTTCGGGAGGACGTAGGTCATCGACGCCGTACCCACCGTGCCGTTGCCCCCGATGGAGACGACCTGCGTCGACCCGGGCTTCAGCGTGAGGGACGTGTTGGCAGTCGCCACGCTCGAGATGCCGAACACACCGCCCGCCGCGAGTGCGACGGCAGTGAGGAGGGCGAGAACGCGGGACTTTCTTCTGGTCTTCTTTTCGAGTTTGCGAAGGGACGTTCGAGTATGCACAGGCCACCTGGGGAGTGTCAGTACACGCGGGGCTTAGGTACTGCCTGGGGGGCAGACCTCACGTGTTGTTCGGGTCCGGAAAGCGTAACTGAATCGTGACTATTTTTCCATTATCTGAGAGGAATCTCATTGTCAAGTAGCGTCACGGCGCGTCGCGCCGCGTGTGCGAGCGCCCCCCCTTGGCGGCCCGTTCGGCCGGTGCTACGTTGAGCCAACCGGCATCCGATCACCCTGGGGAGGTGGGTCGATGCGAACGCATCGCAAGTGGCGTGACCGTGCGGTGGGAGTCCTGGGGACCCTCGCTCTGTGCGTGGCGATCATCGCCGTGCCCACCGTGGCGCAGGCGAGCGGCGCACCGCCCGCCGCGCCGTCTCTCGTCGCCCCGGCCAACGGCGGCACCGCCGCCACCGGCACGTCGCTCAGCGTGCGGGCGAACGATCCCGACGACGCATCGCTGCAGGTGACGTTCCACGCGGCCCCGCGAGGCAGCGTCGAGCCGGGCGCCGGCGGGGCGCCCTTCACGTTCCTCGTGATCCCCGATACCCAGAACTACGTGCTCACGGCCGCGAACACTCCGCTCCTGCAGTCGCAGTTGCAGTGGATCGTCGACAACCGCTCCACGCTCAATCTCGCCTTCGCCGCCGGACTCGGCGACATCGTCGACAACCGCACGTCCGATGCCCAATGGGCCCGGGCCACCACCAGCATGGCGATCCTCGACGACGCCGGCATCCCTCATTCGGTCATCCCGGGCAACCACGATTACGATCTGGCGACCGGCGACTACGCGAAGTACAACCAGTACTTCCCGGTGAGCCGCTACCGCGACGCGTCGTGGAACTCGGCGAACGCCTCCTACGGCGGCTACTACGGGCAGAACCAGTTCGGGCCGGATGCCGCCGACCGGCAGAACATGAACAACTACGCGCTGTTCCAGGCGGGCGGCATGCAGTTCCTCACGCTGAACCTCGAGCTCAACCCGCCCGACGATGTGCTCGCGTGGGCGCAGCGAGTCCTCAACGCGTACCCGGACCGACGGGCGATCGTCAGCACGCACAGCTACCTCACCGTGACCGGAAGCCTCAGCGGCCAGCAGCTGCGCACGGATGTCGTCGGCAACAGCGGCGCGCAGATCTGGCAGAAGCTCGTCCGGTCCAACTGCAACATCTTCCTCGTGGTGAACGGCCACTTCACCGACGGACTCGACGGCGAGGCGAACCGCTCCGACCTCAACGACTGCGGCAACCCCGTCCAGTCTGCGCTCAGCGACTTCCAGGGCCGGCCCAACGGCGGCGACGGCTGGCTGCGCTGGTACACGTTCACCCCGTCGGCCGGCACGGTCACCGCGACCACCTACTCGCCGACGCTGAACCAGTACGAGACCGACGCGGACAGCGCGTTCAGCTGGAACTACGACATGGCCCCGCCGGCGGACCTGCCGGTCGTCGGTCAGCAGACCGTGACCGCGGGCGCTGTCTCGTCCGTCCCCCTGCCCGACGTCCCGGTCGGCACGGTGCTGGACTGGTACGCGACGGTCGGCGACGGCACGAGCGTCACGCGGGGTCCGACCTGGTCCA
Source organism: Microbacterium sp. SSM24 (assembly GCF_025989145.1). NCBI lineage: Bacteria > Bacillati > Actinomycetota > Actinomycetes > Micrococcales > Microbacteriaceae > Microbacterium > Microbacterium sp. SSM24. The sequence continues at coordinate 1,159,394 of NZ_JAPDNQ010000001.1, forward strand.
CGACGGTCCAGGCTCCCGCGGCGGCACCGCTCGCGGCCGACACCTTCACCCGCTCGGTCGCGGCGGGGTGGGGGACCGCGGAGACCGGCGGCGCGTGGTCGGTCAACTCGACCGCGAAGCTGTCGGTGGCCTCGGGCGTCGGACGCATCTCGTCCAACGGCGGGTCGACCCTCACGGCCACCCTTCCGGTCGTCGACACCGCCTCGGTGGACGCGCGGGTGACGGTCGCCTTCGACCGTGTTCCCGATCGATCCCTGACCTTCACGACGGCAGCGCGTCAGGTCGGCTCCGCCGCGTATGCGGCGCGCATCGTGACCAATCCGAACGGCACCTTCACGCTCCACGCGATGCGCGACGGCACCGCGCTCGCCGGCGGCACCGTCGTCGGCTCGACGCTGACGCCGGGGGCGAAGCTCCGCATCCGCATGCAGGTCGAGGGGACGAGCCCCACCACCCTCCGGGCACGGGCGTGGCTCGACGGCGCGACGGAGCCGACCTCGTGGGCGGCCACAGCCACCGACTCGACCGCGGCGCTCCAGCAGCCCGGCGGCGTGCGGTTCACGAGCTACCTGAGCTCGTCGGCGACGAACGGCCCGGTCATCGTCTCAGTCGATGACGTCTCGGTGAACCGGATGGGCGTCGCGCCGCCGCCGAACACGCCGCCGACCGCGGACTTCACGTGGCAGGCCGACGGGCTCAGCGTCACGGCGAACTCCGCCGGCTCCACCGACACCGACGGCACCATCACGGCACGCACCTGGTCGTTCGCCGGAGCACCCGCGACGGGAACCACCGCGACCTACGCGTTCGCGGCATCCGGAACCTACCCCGTCACCCTCACCGTCACCGACGACGACGGCGCCACCGGCACCGTCACCAAGAACGTCACCGTCACCGCACCGCCACCGCCGAACACGCCGCCGACCGCGGACTTCACGTGGCAGGCCGACGGGCTCAGCGTCACGGCGAACTCCGCCGGCTCCACCGACACCGACGGCACCATCACCGCACGCACGTGGTCGTTCGCCGGAGCACCCGCGACGGGAACCACCGCGACCTACGCGTTCGCGGCATCCGGAACCTACCCCGTCACCCTCACCGTCACCGACGACGACGGCGCCACCGGCACCGTCACCAAGAACGTCACCGTCACCGCACCGACACCGCCGGGGGCGCTCGGAGCCGACCAGTTCGGGCGGACCGTCGCCGCGGGGTGGGGCACCGCCGACACAGGCGGCGCCTGGACGGTCAACTCCACCGCGAAGCTGTCGGTGAGCGGCGGAACCGGGCGGGTGTCGGCCAATGCCGGCTCGACGCTCACGGCCACGCTCGGGGGAGTCAGCTCGTCGAGACTCGACACCACCGTCACCCTGTCGCTGGACCGGCTTCCGAACCAGTACCTCGACATCGCGGTGCTGCCGCGCGTGGTCGGGACCTCGTTCTACGGCACGAGGGTCCGCGTGAATCCCAACGGGAGCGTCGTGCTGCAGAACGTGCGAGGCTCCACAGCCCTCCCGGGCACATCGACCGGGGGCGGGCTCGTCGTCGCGGCGGGCGCGAAGGTGAAGGTCCGCGTCCAGGTGGAGGGAACGTCGCCCACGACGATCCGAGCCAGGGTCTGGCTCGACGGCACCGCCGAGCCGGCGACGTGGCAGCTCTCCGGCACGGACGCCGCCGCAGAACTGCAGACCGCGGGGTCGCTGCGACTGTCCGCCTACCTGAGCTCCTCCGCGTCGAACGGCCCGGTGATCGTGTCGTTCGACGATCTCACGGCCGCGGCGCTTCCGTGAGCGCAGCGGCGGAGGGAAGTGTCGGGATCATGCTGGCGGGAGGGCGCACGCACCCGCTAAGCTAGGGGGCAGCCGCGGTGGGGACTGCGGTGTTCTGGGGAAATACGGCGATGGGGATCGCCGACTTGAGTTCTGGGGGCTCACACGTATGGCGCAGCGTATTGGTTATGCAGCCGGTGCTTTCGACCTTTTTCACGTCGGGCACCTCAACATCCTTCGACATGCGAAGGAGCAGTGCGACGTTCTCATCGCCGGTGTCGTCAGCGATGAGATGTTGCGAGCGGTGAAGGGCATCGACCCGGTCATCCCGACCCTCGAGCGCGCGGAGATCGTGCGGCACGTCCGCTTCGTCGACCGCGTGCACGTCGAGACGGTGCCCGACAAGATCGACGTCTGGCGAGAGGTGGGCTTCACCCACTTCTTCAAGGGCGACGACTGGCGCGGCACCGAGAAGGGCGACCGGCTCGAGCGCGAGTTCGCAGAAGTGGGCGTGGAGGTCGTGTACTTCCCGTACACCGTCCACACGTCGAGCACGGCCCTGCGGCGCGCGCTCGACTCCCTGTCCGGGTCCGAACGCGGGGAGTTCGCGACCGTGGCCGGACACCGATAGTCCGCATTGCGGAAAGCCCGTGGCGCGAGTCTCTTCGAGACGGCGTTCACGCCCGGGCGGCTCCACCCCGATGCCAGCACGTCGACCCCGAGCGCGTGTGGCAGATACCCCCATCAGGGGTGGGGCCGTCCTCCGGCGCGCGACGGCGCGCCAGCCGTGCGGATGCCTCCACGAGGCATCCGCGCGGCTACAACTCGCCCGGTGACATCGCCTGCGCGTCGAGCTCTTCGACGATGCGGCGCGTCCGCGTGGGCTCGACGCCCGGTCGGCGCGGGGCGTAGACCACCAGCGAGTGGAAGACGAACCGCACGAAGAACGCGACGATGAGCGTGAGGCCGGTCGCGACGACCGCGGAGATGTGCCACGTCTCGACGAGGAGCGCCATGATCGGGATGCGGATGAGCGCCTCGGCGTTGTTGAAGCCGAAGGACTTCGCGAATCGCACCCAGACGCTCGACGCCGCCTCGCGCATGTCGTGGAAGACGAAGCGCTCCAGCAGCAGGAAGTTGCCGACGATGGTGACTTCTGCGGCGATGATCGCGGCCACGATGTAGTCGACGCCCATCATCGTCAGCGCCCAGACGATCGCGAGGTTGACCACGGCGCCGAGGCCGCCGATGAGCGCGAAGAGCGACATCTTCCCGAAGCGCAGCGCGGTGAGCTGCGTGATGAAGTGCAGCCCCTGGTGCACGGAGGCCTTCGATTCGCCCGCGTGCCGGCCCGCGAAATCGAACGGCACCTCGGCGACACGCAGGTTCTTGCGCGCGAGGATCTCGAGCAGGATCTTGAAGCCCCGCGGCCGCAGCGTCGCGGCGTCGATCGCCCGGCGGTCGACGATGAAGAACCCGGTCATGGGGTCGGAGACGTCGCGCAGCCGGATCGGGAACATCGAGCGGGTCACTGCCGTGGCCGCCTTCGACACGAGGACGCGGGAGCGGTCGGCGAGGCCCGTGGCAGTGCCGCCGCCGATGTAGCGCGACGCGATCACGACGTCGGCATCGCCGCGCTGGAACCGCTCGAACAGCAGCGGGATGTCCTCCGGCGGATGCTGCAGATCGCCGTCGATCACGAGGCAGGTGTCGGACTCCGCGAGCGCGAACCCCTCGACGACGGCGCCGCCGAGCCCGCCCGCGCGCGAGGACCGGTGCACGAGGCGCACGGGAAGGGAAGCGGATGCCGCGACCTCGCGGATCACGTCGGGAGTCTCATCGGTGCTGTCGTCCACGAACACGACCTCCGCGTCGATGCCCACGACCGCCGCCGAGACACGACGGATCAGCTCCGCGACGTTGGGAGCCTCGTTGTACGTGGGAACGATGATCGAAAGCTGCACTGCGTTCCATCGTCGCACGGCGGGACCGGAGTGCGAATTCCTCGCCGCGTGCGGCATCCGGCGTCCGGCCCTCACCCAGGTTGCATCCGGGAGAATGGAAGCATGTCCTCCCCCTCGACGATCACGATGTTCGGTGCCGACTGGTGCCGCGACTGCGTCCGCACGAAGCGTCAGCTCGACTCGCTCGGCATCCACTACACGTACGTGGACCTGGTCACCGACCCCGCAGCCGCTGACGTCGCGCGCGAGATCTCCGGCCGCACGAACATCCCCGTGGTCGTCTATCCGGATGCCTCGCACCACGTCGAGCCGTCGAACGACGACGTCGAGGCCAAGCTCCGCGAGCTCGCCCTCATCTGACCCGTCGCGGGTCGCGAGCGCGTGGTCGCGACGCTACGGAATCGAGACCTCGCACATCTCTCCGGGGCCTGACGAAGCGGCATCCGCTGTCGTTAGGCTGACGGCGTGAGCGAAGGCGTCGAAGGCAACACCCGCACGATCGAAGGCTCGGTCGTCACCGACTTCCAAGGCCGCATGAGCTACGGGGGCTATCTCGAGCTCGACACGCTGCTCGCGGCGCAGCATCCGCTCAGCGATCCCGAACACCACGACGAGCTGCTGTTCATCATCCAGCACCAGACCACGGAGCTGTGGCTGAAGCTGGTGCTCCACGAGCTCTCCGCCGCGTGCCGGCTGCTGCGCTCCGACCAGCTCGCGCCCGCGCTCAAGTGCATCGCGCGCGTGAAGCACATCCAGAAGACGCTGACCGAGCAGTGGTCGGTGCTCGCGACGCTCACCCCCGCCGAATATGCGCAGTTCCGCGGCGTGCTGGGCAACGCCAGCGGCTTCCAGTCGGCGCAGTACCGCGCTGTCGAGTTCACCCTCGGCAACAAGAACGCCGCCATGCTGCGCGTGTTCGAATCCGACCCGGCCGCCCACGCGCTGGTGAAGCAGGCGCTCGAGGCGCCGAGCCTCTACGACGAGTTCCTCCGGATGCTGGCACGGTCGGGATATCCCATCCCGACCGAGGTGCTCGAGCGCGACGTCACGACGGCGTGGACGTTCACCCCCGGGCTCGTGCCGCTGTTCGCCGACATCTACGCCGATCCGCAGGCGCACTGGGCCGCCTACGAGACGTGCGAGGAGCTCGTCGACCTGGAGGACAACTTCCAGCTGTGGCGCTTCCGGCACTTGAAGACGGTCGAGCGGATCATCGGCTTCAAGACCGGTACCGGCGGCTCGAGCGGCGTGCCGTTCCTGCAGCGTGCGCTGCAGCTCACCTTCTTCCCGGAGCTGTTCGCGGTGAGAACGGAGATCGCATGATCGGGGTCAGTCCGAGGCGGTTGTCGAGGAGCGCCGCCAGGCGCGTATCGAGACACGCGGTGCGCACCGAGATCGGTCGCTGACGTGCACGCCGACCCGTTCGCCTTGCGGGACCTCCTCGGCCCTGCGGCGCAGGTGTGCCGCGGCGCCCTCACCGGCGAATCCGGGGTGTCGCTGCCGCCGTTCACCGACCATCACGTGCACCTGCATCTCATCGACGAGCACCGGCTCGCCGATGGCGGGCTCGCGGGCGTGGTCGACCTCGGGGGCGATCCGGTCGAGCTGGCGCGACGGGGCGACGGGATCCCGCACGTCGCCTACGCCGGGGCGTTCCTCACACGCGTCGGTGGGTACCCGTCGGGGCGCGGCTGGGCGCCCGACGCCATCGTGCGCACCGTGACCGACCCGTCGCAGCATCCTGGCGTGCCCGGCGGCGCCGCCACCGCCGTCGACGAGCAGGCCTCGTTCGGAGCATCCGTCGTGAAGGTCGCGCTCAACGCGGCGGTCGGCCCGGTGTTCGACCCGGAGACGCTCGACGCGATCGTGGCCGCCGCGCGCGTGCACGGCATGCCGGTCGTCGCCCACGTCGAGGGCCCGGGAATGACCGCGCTCGCGCTCGAGGCCGGGGTGGACGTGCTGGCGCACACGCCGTTCAGCGAAGTGCTCGACGCCTCGGTCATCGCGCGGGCGGCGGCATCCGGTCAGCGGTGGATCTCGACGCTCGACATCCACGGCGGGGATCCCGTGGGCGCCCGCACGGCGTCCTCGAACCTCGCCGCCTTCGTCGCCGCCGGAGGATCGGTGCTCTACGGCACCGACCTCGGCAACGGCGACCGCCGGGTCGGGGTCCTGGCCGGCGAGCTGGCGGCGCTGGACCGCGCGGGTGTCCGCGGAGCCGCACTTGTCGCCGCGCTGTGCGACCCGTGGCCGGGGGCTTCGATCACCGGAGTCGCCACCTTCATCCCCGGCCCGCCGCCCGCCTCGCTCGACGATGTCGCCGCGTGGCTCGGCGGCGCGACCGTCGTCCCCTCCGAGGAGCTCATCCATGACGACCACTGACCCGCACGCCGCCGTCGGAGCGCAGCTCGAGTCCGAGGCATCCGCCCTCGACGCCGCCGACCCGCTGCGGCATCACCGCGACGCGTTCGTCGGCGCCGAGACGTCTCTCGTCTACTTCGACGGCAACTCGCTCGGACGTCCGCCGCGCGCCAGCGTCGAGCGGCTCTCGCGGTTCGCGACGCAGGAGTGGGGCGGCCGCCTCATCCGCGGATGGGACGAGTCGTGGATGCAGCTCCCGTTCGAGATCGGCGACACGATCGGCCGCGCGGTGATCGGCGCCGCGCCCGGCCAGACCGTGGTCGGCGACTCCACGACGGTGCTGCTGTACAAGCTGGTGCGAGCGGCCTTCGACGCGCAGCACGCCGCCGATCCGGCCCGCGTGGAGATCGTCGTCGACCGCGACAACTTCCCCACCGACCGCTACCTCGTCGACGGCATCGCCCGCGAGCGCGGCGGGCGCGTGCGGTGGATCGACGTCGACCTCTCGTCGGGCGTCACGGCCGACGCGCTGCGCGCGGCGGTCGGGCCTGCGACCGCGGTCGTGCTGCTCAGTCACGTCGCGTACCGGTCGGGATATCTGGCGGATGCCGCGGCCTTCACCGAGATCGCCCACGAGGCCGGAGCGCTCGTCGTGTGGGACCTGTGCCACTCGGCCGGGTCGGTGCCGGTGCGGGCGGACGAGTGGCGCTTCGACCTCGCCGTCGGCTGCACGTACAAGTACCTCAACGGCGGTCCCGGCTCCCCCGCGTTCGCCTACGTCGCCACCCGGCATCAGGAGGCGCTCGCTCAGCCGATCCAGGGCTGGATGGGCACGGCCGACGTGTTCACGATGGGGCCGGAGTACCGGCCCGCCGACGGGATGCGGCGGTTCCTCTCCGGCACACCGCCGATCGTCGGGATGCTCGCGATGCAGGACACGCTCGCGCTGATCGAGGATGCCGGGATCGACGCGATCCGCGCGAAGTCCGTCGCGCTCACCGACTTCGCCGTGCGCGTGTCGGACGTGCTGCTCGCCCCGCTCGGCGTCGAGGTGGCCTCGCCTCGCGATGCCGGAGCGCGCGGCGGGCACGTGACGCTGTCGCACCCGGCGATGCGCGCGGTGACCGCACGGCTGTGGCGCGACGACGTCATCCCGGACTACCGCGACCCGGGCGGGCTGCGGATCGGCCTCTCGCCGCTGTCGACGCGCTTCGCCGAGACCCTGTCGGGCCTGCGTGCCGTCGAGGAGGCCGTCCGCCTCGTGGCCTGAGCCTCTGGCTCGGTCCGTTTGTGCGGGCAAATGCGCGCTCAGGTCAGCGTGTTGGCGCACATTCGCCCGCACAAACGGCTTCGTTCACAGGGGGAGTGACGGATGCCGCGCCGGCCGTACACTGGCGCGATGAGCAATGAGGCTCCCGGCCTGCCCGAGGCCGCAGCATCCCTCGCCCCTGCCCGGCTCTCCCGCGGCACGATCGCCCGTTACGCCACCGGATCCCTCGGCACGGGCGGATTCGCCACGCTGCCGGGGCTGGTGCTGACCTACTACCTGACGGACTCGCTGGGCGTCGCCGCCCTCGCGGCCGGTCTCGTGATCGTCCTCGCCAAGGTGTGGGACGTCGTGATCGACCCGGTCATCGGCGCCCTGACCGACCGCGACCTCGCGCGCCACGGCACCCGCCGCCGTCTGATGCTCGTCGGCGCGTGCAGCCTGCCCGTGCTCTTCGCCCTCACGTTCGCGGTGCCGCCCGCCGTCGGACCGGCCGTCGCCGCGATCTGGGTCTTCCTCGCGTTCACACTCACTGCGACGGCGTTCAGCCTCTTCCAGGTGCCGTACATCGCGCTCCCCGCCGAGCTCACCCCCGACTACGACGAGCGCACGCGCCTGCTGACCTGGCGGGTGGTCGTGCTGACGCTCGCGATCCTCCTCTTCGGCGCCGGCGGTCCGGCGCTGCGGCGCACGAGCGACGACCCCGTCACCGGCTACCTCGTCATGGGGGTGGTCGCGGGAGTCGTGATCGCGCTCGGGATGCTCGTCGCGACTACCGTCGCGCGGCGCGCCCGCGCAACCGCACGGACCGATTCCCCCGAGGCGACGCCGTCGATCCGCGAGCACTTCAGCGAAGGCATCCGCTCGCTCCGGCGCAGCGCGCCGTTCCGGGCGCTGCTGTCGACGTTCGTGCTCCAGGCCCTCGCGACCGGCCTCATGCTCGCGGGCGCGCAGTACGTCGCGACGTGGGTGCTGCACTCCGAGGCCGCCGTCGAGCTGCTGTTCGTCGCGCTGATCGCCCCCGCCCTGTTCGCGGCGCCCGCGTGGGGCGTCGTCGCCCGCCGCATCGGCAAGGAGCGCGCCTTCGCGATCGCGAGCGTCGTCTTCGGCCTCGCGGCGCTGTCGATCCTCGGGGTGCTGTGGGCGCCCGGCGACTGGATCTACGCGCCGGTCGCCGTCGCGGGCATCGCGTACGCGGGCATGCAGTCGCTGCCGATGGCGATGCTGCCCGACGTCATCTCGCACGACGAGCGCACGAACGGCCCCGGTCGGGCGGGAGCGTTCAGCGGCGTGTGGACGGCGGGCGAGACGGTCGGCTTCGCGCTCGGCGCCACGACGCTGTCTCTCATCCTCGCGGCGACGGGGTACGTCTCATCCACGGCCGGTGAGACGGTGGTGCAGCCGGATGCCGCGATCACCGGCATCGTCGTGAGCTTTAGCCTGGCTCCCGCCGTGCTCATCGCGATCAGCCTGCTCGCCCTGCGCCGGTACCCGCTGCGTCGCGGCGACATCCAGTCGCAGCAGGCATGAGATCGCGTTCCAGCAACGCCGACGTAGACTGAGACCCCCCGCCCGAAGGAGAGCGCTCGTGCCCCAGGCCGCCCCTGCGAAATCGTCCGCCCGCACGTCCGCTCTGCCCGACGAGGAGTCCACGGCCCTCGATGCCGCGATCGCCGAGCTCGAGACCGGCTCCCGCACGTGGTCCCACCTGACGCTCGACCAGCGCGCTCGCCTGATCGGCCGCGTCCGCGCGTCGGTCGCCGTCGTCGCCGAGGAGTGGGCCGACGTCGCCGCATCGTCGAAGGGGCTCGAGCCGGGGCATCCGCTCGCCGGCGAGGAATGGCTCTCGGGACCGTACGCGACGCTCGTCGCCCTCGACGCCTACCGCGATGCGCTCGCGGCGCTGGCCAAGGGCGAGAGCCCGATGAAGAGCGTGAAGACGGATGCCGCGCCCGGCGGCCGCCTCCGCGCGCAGGTGTTCCCGCTGACCGCGATCGACGGCATGCTGCTGTCGGGCTACACCGGCGAGGTGTGGTTCCAGCCCGGCGTGACGGAGGCCGCGGTGCGGCGCGATGCCGGACTCGCCCAGCTCACCCCGACCGAATCCGGCGGAGTCGGCCTGGTGCTGGGCGCGGGGAACGTCACCTCGATCCCGGTGCTCGACGTGATGTACGAGCTGCTCGCCCACAACCGGGTCGCGATCCTCAAGGTCAACCCGACGCAGGACCCCCTGGTGCCCGTCTTCGAGCGGGCGCTCGCGCCGCTCATCGAACCCGGCTTCGTGCGCATCGTGCGCGGCGGCGGCGACGTCGGCGCCTACCTCGCCGAGCACCGCGGCATCGCCCACGTGCACATCACCGGCGCAGCGCCCACCTTCGACGCGATCGTGTGGGGTCCGTCCTCGGGTCCGGGCGCCGCGGCGACGACCCGTCGCCGGCGCGAGGACCGTCCGAGGCTCAAGAAGCCGATCACGGCCGAGCTCGGCGGCGTCTCGCCCATCATCATCGTTCCGGGCGAATGGAGCGACGCCGACCTCGTGTTCCAGGCCGAGCACGTCGCGACGATGCGGCTTTACAACTCCGGGCACAACTGCATCGCGGGCCAGGTCGTGCTGCTCAGCGCCGACTGGCCGCAGCGCGAGGCCTTCCTCGCGGCGCTGCGCACAGCCCTCGACGCGGCGCCCGCCCGGCCGGTCTGGTACCCGCGGAGCGCCGCGAAGCTGGCGGCCGCGGCATCCGATTATCCCGACGCGACGTGGTGCGCAGACGGCACGCGCGCACTCGTCGAGACCGAGCCCGGCGAGGCGGCGACGGCCATCGAGACCACCGAGTACTTCGCCCCGGTTCTCGGTGTCGTGGCGCTGCGCGGCAACGGCCAGGAGTTCCTGGATCGCGCGGTCGCCCACGCGAACGACGAGCTCGTCGGCACCCTCGGCGCGAACGTGCTGATCGACCCGGTGACGCAGGCCGCCCTCGGCGACGGCTTCGAGCGGGCCATGTCCGACCTGCGCTACGGCACGATCTCGATCAACTCCTGGACCGCCTTCGGCTTCCTCACGCCCACGCTGCCGTGGGGCGGGTTCCCCGGCGCCACCCTGCAGGACGTGCAGAGCGGCCTGGGCGTCGTCCACAACGCGCTGCTGCTCGACCACATCGAGCGAGCCGTCACGCGTGGGCCGTTCCGTCCGTTCCCGCGGTCGCTCGCGCCGAGGGCGCTGAACCGCTCGCGCGGCCGGGCGTTCTCGGTGCTGCCGAAGCCCCCGTGGTTCGTCACCTCGCGCACCGGTGCCGCGGTGTCGGAGGGATTCACGCGCTTCCGCATCGACGGGAACTACGCGAAGCTCGCCGGCACGCTCGCGCAGGCGTTCCGGGCATGAGCCCGCGCCGGTCCGCCGAGCTGGTCGCGGACTACATCGTCGTCGGCGCGGGATCCTCCGGGGCGGCGCTGGCCGCACGCCTCAGCGAGGACCCCGCGGTCTCGGTGCTGCTGTTCGAAGCGGGCGGACCCGACTCCGCGCTCGAGCTGCACGTCCCTGCGGCCTTCTCCAAGCTGTTCCGCGGACCCTACGACTGGGGCTACGACACGGTGCCCCAGGAGCGCCTGGAGGGTCGCACCGTGTTCTGGCCGCGGGGCAAGACGCTCGGCGGCTCGTCGTCCCTCAACGCGATGATGTGGGTGCGGGGCTTCGCCGCCGACTACGACGAATGGGCCGAGACAGCGGGTCCGACGTGGTCGTGGCAGGCGCTGCTCCCCCGCTTCCGCCGCGTCGAGCGCACGGAGGGTCCGGCTGACGACGACCACGGCACCGCAGGACCTCAGGCCGTCGAGCACCAGCGCGACCCCCGGCCCCACACAGCGGCATTCCTCGAGGCTGCTCGTGAGGCGGGGCATCCGATCACCCCCGCCAATCTTGCGGAAGGTCAGGGCTTCAGCCAGACGATGGTGTCGCAGCACCGAGGCGCCCGCGCTTCGACGGCTGACGCGTACCTCAAGCCGGCGCGCCGGCGACGCAACCTGCGCGTCGTCACGAACGCGCTCGTGCGCCGCGTGACGTTCGTACCCGGCGACGACCAGCCGCGCGCATCCGGGGTCTACGTCGACATCGCCGGCGTCACCCGCCAGGCGACGGCGCGCCGTGAGGTGATCCTGTCGGGCGGCGCCATCAACACCCCGCAGCTGCTCATGCTCAGCGGCATCGGCCCGGCCGGTCATCTCGCCGAGCACGGCATCGACGTCGTGGTGGACGCGCCCGAGGTCGGCGAGAACCTGCAGGACCACCTCGTCGCGGGTCTCGCCCCCGAAGCGCGCGGCGGCACCCTGTACGGCGCCGAGAGTGTCGCCCAGCTGGGCCGCTACCTCGCTGCGCGCAAGGGCATGCTGACCTCGAACGTCGGCGAGGCGTGCGGGTTCCTGCGCACCGAGGTCGCGGACCGTGCCGGCGTGCCCGGCGTCCTCCCCGACATCGAGATCATCTTCGCGCCCGTCCCATATGTCGGCGAAGGACTCGTGCCGACCCCGGCCGAGGGCATCACGGTCGGCGCGATCCTGCTGCGCCCGAAGAGTCGCGGCACGATCCGTCTCGCGTCGGCCGATCCGGCCGAGAAGGCGGTGATCGATCCCGGCTATCTCACCGATCCGGACGGCCTCGACGAAGCGACGATGCTGGCCGGCCTCGCCGAATGCGAACGACTCATCGCGACCGACGCGCTGCGCGCGCTGACGACCGGCGGCTGGATCCAGCCCGAAGGCGGCGAGAGGATGTCGCCGACGGAGCGCGCCGAGCTCTCGCTCCGCCGCTACTCCCACACGCTCTACCACCCGGTGGGCACCGCGCGTATGGGAACGGATGCGACGTCCCCCGTCGACCCCGAGCTGCGAGTGCGCGGCGTCAGCGGACTGCGCGTGGCCGACGCGTCCGTCATGCCGACCGTGATCCGCGGCCATACGAACGCCCCCACGATCGTCATCGGCGAAGTCGCCGCGGAGCTGATCCGCGCCCGCTGAGCCGCTGCCGCTGATCCGCGCCCGTCGGCCGCGCCCGGGTGCCAGAGTCCCGGGTGCGGCCGGACGGGTCACTCCGCGTTGCGGGCCCGCGTGCGCTGCAGCAGGGAGATCCCCACGACGCCGAGCAGCACGGCCAGCGCCGCGAACGGGGCGACCGGCATGCCGAGACCGGTGTTCGCCAGGGTCGGCTGCCCCTCCGTCTTCACGACGGGCGGGGTGGCGGTGATCGGATTGGTGAGAGTCACCTCGACCTGCGTGTCGCGCCCGATAGTGACCGTGCTGGTCGACAGCCGGGGTGTTCCCCAGACGGCCCCGGTGATGAACTCCGGGGCGACCTCGGCCAGCGTGAGGATCGCACCGACCGGGAGGGGATCCGACTCCACGACGGTTCCGTCCGCGGGGAGGGTGAGCTCGCCGCTGCCCGCGGGGAAGCCCTCGCCGGCCGGGTAGGTGTACGACAGGGTGAACTCCGCGTCGTCGGGAACCAGATCCGCGCCGGTGCCCTCGAGCACCTTGGATGCCGAGAAGACCCCCGTCGCGAGGACGGCCTCGTTCGTCAGCGTCACGGCGGTGACGCCGCTGGCGGAGATGGCGAAATCATTGGCCGAGAAGACCGGTGTCGCCCAGTCCATGCCGGCCGGCTGCGTCGGGGTGAACTCCTCGAGATGGACGATCGAACCCTCAGGGTAGGACGGGCTGGTCCACGTTGAGCCGTCGCCGACGGTGAACGTGCCGCTGCTCACCGCTCCATCGGGCGCCGTCACGGTGAACGACCCCTCGAAGACGAGTCCGGGAACCGGATCGGCCGGCCACAGCACGTCCTTCGTGATGTCGAAGCGACCGACGCGGTCACCGCTGCCGGTGCCGCCGCCGCCCGTGCGCGTCGTCGACCCCGTCACCGTCACGGTGCGCTGCCCCTCGATCGTGATGTCGGCATCGTTGGTGTAGGTGTGTGCCGCCCCGCCGTCGGTGATGCGCGTCGTGTAGATGACGCGGTAGAAGTACCCGGGCTGGCTCTCGAAGGTGACCGTGGCGTTGTCGGCGGAGACCGAGTATTCGCCCGCAGGCTTGTTGCGCCATCCGATCGGCTGCACCTCCCCGACGGGCAGCCGGCCCGTCTGGTCGGTGTGCCGGACGATCGTGCCCGGGAGGATCTCGATGCCCGGGCCGGGCCGATCGACCACCGTGACCGTCTCGCCGCCCACCATGCCGGTCGCCGGCGCCTTGATGCCGACCGTCCAGGTGATGGTGTCGCTGTCGCGGTTGTAGACGCCGCGCTTGTTGTTACTGCTGCCGTTGAAGACGCAGTCCGGGCACGCGGCGGGAGTGACGGTGATCGCGGCGGAGACTCCGTCGAGGTCGTACGTCACCTCGGTCGCCTGGGTGACCGTGGTGGTCACCCTCGCCCAGAAGTCGAACGTGCCGGAGAGGCCGCGGGGGTGCTCCGCCAGGTAGGCGGCATCGAAGTCGCAGACGATCTGCGTCTCGGTGACCGTGCAGTGCCCCATCTCGGTCACCCCGTCGGGCGCCAGCAGGGAGAACGCATCCGCATTCCCCTGGAGTCCTTCCGGCAACGGGACGACGAACCCGGCGGGCGTCTCCGGATCGTCGGGAAGCGACCACGTGCCCTGGAGTTCGGCGAGCGACCCGGATTGCACCGTGGACTGCGCGAACGCCATCGACGTGATAGTCGCCTCCGTCGCGTACGGTGGCGCGGCCTGCGCCGCGCCGGCTCCGGCCACTGCTGCGGCGAAGCCCAGGAGCGCCGCCAATGCCGCGGCGGTCCCGCGGCGTACTAGGGAAGACATGAAGGCCCTTCTACGGGGTGCCTTCTGCACCCCACAGCCTCATAGACGCTCCCGACCCCCCGATGATGACGCCGCGGTGGAAAACCGTCAGCGACCCGTGCGGCGGTTCCCGCCGTTCTGACGCACGACCGAGCCGACCATCAGCTTGCCGGTGCCCCCGGAGGAGGCGCGGCGGCCGGGCGTGCGCGGGTTGCCCTGCGCGGGCTGCGAAGAACGCGAGTGACCGGCGCTCTGGTCTGAGCGCTGGTGGCCGGACTGCGCGCGGTCCGCGCCCTGCGGACGACCGCCCTGGCCGCGACCGCGACCGGAGCCCTCGCCCTGCGAGCGGGACGAAGCATCCGCTCCCCGGCGCTGACCGCCGCGACGCTCGCCGCCGCCGTTCTGCTCGCGCGCGGCGCGCTTGCGCTGCGCGTTGGCACCCTGGCTGCGTCCGCCGCCCTGGACGGGCTGCTGCACCGGCTCGGGCTTGACGTACGGCGCGACCTCGCCGACGAGCGCGGCGACCTGCGCCGACTCGGCGGTCACGGCGACCGGCGCGACCGTGATGGCCGCCTTCCGGAGGAGGTCCTTGACGTCCTTCTCCTGGCCGGGCAGCACGAGCGTCACGACGGCGCCTTCTGCGCCGGCGCGGGCCGTACGGCCGGATCGGTGCAGGTACGCCTTGTGCTCGGTCGGCGGGTCGACGTGGATCACGAGCTCGACGTCGTCGACGTGCACGCCGCGCGCGGCGACATCCGTGGCCACCAGCACCTTGGCGGTGCCGGCCGAGAACGCCGCGAGGTTGCGGTCGCGCTGCGGCTGCGACAGGTTGCCGTGCAGGTCCACCGCCGGGATGCCCTGCGAGGTCAGCTGCCTGGCGAGCTTCTTCGCGTGGTGCTTGGTGCGCATGAACAGGATGCGGCGGCCCATGCCCGAGGCGAGGGCGGTGACGACGTCCTTCTTGGAGTCGGTGTCGGTCATCGTGAAGACGTGGTGCGTCATCGCGGCGACGGGCGAGTGGGCCTCGTCGACGGAGTGGAGCACCTCGTTCTGCAGGAAGCGGTTCACGAGCTTGTCCACGCCGTTGTCGAGCGTCGCGCTGAACAGCAGGCGCTGACCGCCGGACGGCGTCGCGTTGAGGATGCGCGTGACGACCGGCAGGAAGCCGAGGTCGGCCATGTGGTCGGCCTCGTCGATGACGGTGATCTCGATCGCGTCGAGGTGGGCGTAGCCCTGCTTCATGAGGTCTTCGAGGCGGCCGGGGCACGCGACGATGATGTCGACGCCGGCGTTGAGCGCCTGCACCTGGCGGTTCTGGTTCACACCGCCGAAGATCGTGGTGGTCTTCAGGCCGTACGCGCGGGCGAGCGGCGCGAGGACCGCGTCGATCTGCGTCGCGAGCTCGCGCGTCGGGGCGAGCACGAGGCCGAGCGGGCGTCCCTTGCGGCGCGAGCCGCCGGCGAGCGCGCCGCCGAGGCGGGCGATCATCGGGATCGAGAAGGCGAGGGTCTTGCCCGAGCCGGTCTTGCCGCGGCCGAGCACGTCGCGCCCGGCGAGGGTGTCGGGAAGCGTGTCGACCTGGATCGGGAACGCAGTGGTCTTGCCTTCGGCCGCGAGGGCGGCGACGAGGGGCTGGGGCACGCCGAGCGTGCCGAAGGTGACGTCAGTCATGGATCGGATGTCTCCGGGCGCGAGGACGCGCCCTGGTCGGTGGCCGGTGGCGGATCTCGCCCACGGGTCGCCGTACGAAAGTTTTCAGCCGACGGCGTCTGCGCGGGACGGGTGCCCGGGTGACGGCGGCGAGGGAAGCGTTCTACGACGCAAGAAGCGCGAATGCGCTGCAAGTGCTTCCACCCTATCAGTGCGTGTCGTGCGCTTCCTGAACGTCGGTCGCGGCGAAGCGGTCGGTGGCGGCGCGGAGCGCGCGGGCGATCCCGGGTTCGGAGGCCGAGTGCGCGGCATCCGGAACCATCACGAGCTCCGCCTCCGGCCAGGCGCGGTGCAGATCCCATGCGGTCATCGGCGGCGTGCACATGTCGAAGCGGCCCTGGACGATCACGGCGGGGATGCCGCGGATGGCGTCGACGCCGGCGATGAGCTGCCCCTCGTCGAACCAGCCTCCGTGCAGGAAGTAGTGGTTCTCGATCCGGGCGAACGCGGTCGCGGCGGCGGGCTCGGTCATGGTGTCGACGAGTGCGGGGTCGGGCAGGAGCGTGAGGGTGGATGCCTCCCACTGCGACCAGGCCACGCCGGCGGGGGTGTGCACGGCAGGATCGGGATCGAAGAGCCGCCGGTGATACGCCTCGATCAGGCGCGAGCGCTCGAGCACGGGGATCGGCGCGATGAAGTCCTCCCACAGGTCGGGGAACACCGCCGCGGCGCCGCCTTCGTAGAACCACTCCAGCTCGTGACGGCGGAGGGTGAAGATGCCGCGCAGCACGAGCTCGGTGACGGCCTGCGGATGCGCCTGCGCGTACGCGAGCGCGAGCGCGCTCCCCCATGACCCGCCGAACACCTGCCACTGCGCGATGCCGAGGTTGCGGCGCAGGAGCTCGATGTCGGCGACGAGGTGCCACGTCGTGTTGTGGCGCAGGTCGGCTCCCGGCGTGCTCGCGTGGGGGGTCGACCGGCCGCATCCGCGCTGATCGAACAGCACGATGCGGTACCGCTCGGGATCGAAGAAGCGTCGATGCCAGGACGATGTGCCCCCGCCGGGGCCGCCGTGGAGGAACACGACGGGCTTGCCGTCGGGATTGCCGCTCTGCTCCCAGTAGACCCGGTTGCCGTCTCCGACGATCAGCTCTCCGGTCTCGTACGGCTCGATCGGCGGATAGAGGATCTCGTCGAGGTGTTCGTTCATAGGCTTCCCCCCGGAATCCCGAAAGTCTGGCAGGCGCTCACCCCGCTCCGATAGCCGGTCTCGAACCACCGCTGCCGCTGCTCGCTCGACCCGTGGGTCCAGCTGTCCGGATTCACGACGCCGCCCGACTCCTGCTGGATGTGGTCGTCGCCGACGGTCTGCGCGGCGTTGATCGCGTCGGCGATCTGCTGCTGCGTGGGCGCCTCGAGGAAGGGTACCCCGTTCTCGTCGACCTGTTCGGTCATCGCGCCCACCCAGGCGCCGGCGAAGCAGTCGGCCTGCAGCTCGAGGCGCACGCCGTTGCTGTCCGGTCCCGTGCCGTTGCTCGGGTTCTCCTGCATGATGCCGGCGAGGTTCTGGATGTGATGCCCGTACTCGTGAGCGAGGACGTACAGCTGCGCGAGCGGTCCCGCCGTGGCGTCGAACTGCTGCCGCAGCAGCGCGAAGAACGTGGGGTCGACGTAGACGTTCTGCTCCGGCGGGCAGTAGAACGGGCCGGTCTGGTTCGAGGCCGTCCCGCACTGCGTGCCGGTCGAGCCGTCGACGATGATCAGCTGCGGCGCCTGGTAGCCCTGCACCTCGCCTTCCCAGAAGTCGTCGAGGGCGAGGGATGCCGCGGCGAGGCGGCAGTCGTCGCGCGCGTTGGCGTCGGCCCCGGTCTGGCAGTTCTCGATCGCCGTGCCGGAGTCGTCGCCGCCCGCGGGGGCACCGCCGCCTCCGCCGACGAGGCCGGAGATGTCGGTGCCGGTGAACAGCTGGAACAGCAGCACCGCCAGCGCGCCGAGGCCGGCGATCCCGCCTCCGGCGATGGCTGCTCCGCCACCGCGTCGACGCGCCGTGTTCCCCCCGACGCTGGCGTTGTCGTTGAACGTCATGCGCTCACGGTACCCCGGGCCACCATTGCGGGCGAGGAGCCTTGACACGGCAATAGGCTCTGGGCATGACGAGCGAACCCACCACCGTCACGATCACCGGCGCCGGCGGACAGATCGGCTACGCGCTCCTCTTCCGCATCGCGGCCGGCGACATGCTCGGAGCGGACCGGCCCGTGCGCCTGCGCCTGCTCGAGATCCCGCAGGGCATGCGGGCCGCCGAGGGTGCGGCGCTCGAGCTGCAGGACTGCGCGTTCCCGCTGCTGCGCGGGGTGGAACTGGCAGACGACCCGCGGGTCGCGTTCGCGGGTGCGGACATCGCGCTCCTCGTCGGCGCACGGCCCCGTGGTCCCGGAATGGAGCGCGCCGACCTGCTCGCCGCGAACGCCGGCATCTTCGGACCGCAGGGCGCGGCCATCGGCGAGGTCGCGGCGGATGATGTGCGCGTCGTCGTCGTGGGCAACCCGGCGAACACGAACGCACTGATCGCCGCATCCGCCGCGTCGCCCGGCGTTCCCGCCGACCGCTTCACCGCGCTCACGCGCCTCGACCACAACCGCGCCGTCGGTCAGCTCGCCGAGGCCCTCGACGCCCAGCCCGGCGACCTCGCCGGTGTCGTGATCTGGGGCAACCATTCCGCGACGCAGTTCCCGGATGCCGCGCACGCGACGGTCCGCGGCGAGCCGGTGATCGACGCCCTCGCCGCACGCCTGGGCGGCGTCGAGCAGGCGCAGGTCTGGCTCGACGGCGTCTTCATCCCTCGGGTCGCGAAGCGCGGTGCGGAGATCATCGAGGTGCGCGGGTCTTCGTCGGTTGCCTCCGCCGCGAACGCGGCCATCGAGCACGTCCGCGACGAGCAGCTCGGCACGGGCGGGAAGGCGACATCCGCCGCGGTGGTCTCGCGCGGCGAGTACGGCGTTCCCGAGGGCCTCGTGTGCTCGTTCCCCGTGGTGTCGGACGGCGACGGGTACCGCGTCGTCGAAGGGCTCGACCTCGACGACCGCGGACGCGCGCGGTTCGCGGCATCCGTCGCCGAGCTCGTCGCGGAACGCGAGGCGGTCGACGCGCTCGGGGTGCTGTAGCCGTCATGGAGATGCTGGTCCTCGCCATCCTGGGCATTGTCGTGATCGCCCTGGCGACGGCGGTCGCGCCGAAGATCAACATCGCCGGGCCGCTGATCCTGGTGCTGATCGGGATCGGCGTGGGCCTGCTCCCGTTCGTGAGCGTGCCGCAGGTGAACCCCGACTTCATCCTCGTGGGTGTGCTTCCGCCGCTGCTCTACTCGGCCGCCGTCGCCCTGCCCGCGATCGAGTTCCGCCGCGACTTCGGCCCCATCGCGGGGCTGTCCTTCCTGCTCGTGATCATCAGCTCGATCGTGATCGCGGGGTTCCTGATTCTCATGATCCCCGGGCTGAACCCGGCGATCGCCGTCGCGGTGGGCGCGATCCTCAGCCCCACCGACGCCGTGGCCACGTCGATCGTCAAGCGCCTCGGGGTCTCGGGCCGCGTCGTGACGATGCTCGAAGGCGAGAGCCTGCTCAACGACGCCACCGCGCTCGTGCTGCTGCGCACGATGGTCGCCACCGCGGCGATCGCCACCGCCGGATCTGCGACGGAGGATGCCGAGGTCGGCGTGGGGTTCCTGCCGGCGTTCGCGTGGGGCGTGCTGGTCGCCGTCGTCGTCGGTGCGATCGTCGGGTACCTCAATCTGCGGCTGCGCTCGCTCATCGGCCACTCCGCCGCGAACACCGCAATCGGATTCGTGATCCCGTTCGTCGCCTACGTGCCCACGGAGGAGCTGGGCGGCTCGGGCCTGGTCGCCGCGGTCGTCGCCGGAATCGTGACCGGACAGGGTTCCGCGCGCTGGTTCACGCCGGAGCAGCGGATGTCGGACGAGCACAACTGGCGCACGATCGAAGTGATGCTCGAGGGTGCCGTCTTCCTCCTCATGGGACTCGAGCTCAAGGAGATCGTCACGAGCAACATCGAGGAGCACAACGGACTCGGCACGGGCATCGGAGTCGCCGCGGGCGCGCTCGGCATCCTCCTGGTGGTGCGCGCTGCGTACGTGGCCGTGCTCGTGTGGGCGCAGAGCAGGCGGGCGCGCGATCGCCAGCGCAAGCGCCTCGAGCAGATCGGCGAGCGCATCGACCAGATGGCCGCCGGCGACACGATGCCGGAGCGGCGTCGCGGCCGCCGGGGGGGCCGTGGCCGCGAGCTCTCGACCGACGACCCGCGGTCGCAGCGCGTGATCGCGTCGGGGCGCAGCCGTGTCGCCCGCGCGCTGCGCGACCTGAACTACTACCAGGCGTCGCCCCTCGGATGGAAGCACGGCGCGGTGATCGTCTGGGCGGGCATGCGCGGCGTCGTCACCCTCGCCGCCGCCCAGACGCTGCCCTCGAACACGCCCGAGCGCGGCCTCCTCGTCTTCGTCGCGTTCGCCGTCGCGGTCGGCAGCCTCATGCTCCAGGGGTTCACGCTTCCGTGGCTGGTGCGGATGCTGCGCCTGAAGCCGGCCGGCGACAGCCCGCTCGATCGCGCGGAGCAGACCGATCTCGACGAGCGGCTTCGGGAGGCGGCGGCATCCGCTCTGGCCGACCCGGGTCTGCGACGCCGCGACGGCCGCCCGTTCCCCGAGGAGCTGGTGGAGTTCGTGGGAACGAAGCTGCTCGACCCGCCCGACGACGAGACGACGGCCGCAGCCCGCGATGCGCTCGAGCTGCGGCTGGTGCTCATCGAGGCGATGCGCCGGCGGCTCAACGAGCTCTCGTCGGGCGGCGCGTTCAGCACCGCGGCGCTGCGCCACGCGCTGGCCGAGCTCGACGCCGACCAGCTCAGCCTCGAGCTCCGGCTCGACGACGAAGCCTGAGCCGGTCATCCGCGGGTTTCAGCGACTCGTGGCCGTGTGAGAATGGGCTCAGCGAAGGGGCGTGGAATGAGCGGTACGGGCGGGCGTGCGGAGCCGTCGGCGACGGTGCGGGCACCTGACGCCGCATCCGGTCAGACGAGCCCCCTGCACCTGCCGCACGCGGCAGCGGAATGCCCGAAATGCTTCACCGAGCTGCAGCGCGATCGTGACTGGTGGCTGGCGCGCCCCGCCGGTGCCCGGCTCGTCGGGCTGGTCGTCTCTCGTGAAGACATGCCGTCGGTCGTGGAGCAGCGCGGCGACCTGACCCGGTTCGGTGTGCCGATCGATGGGTTCCGGCATCCGGCTCCCGAGACCCTCGAGTCGTGGGAGGAACGCCTGGTGCGCCTGTTCGGCACACTCGGCCGCGGCGATGTGCTCGTGGTGACCAACGTGCACGCCCTCGGTCGCGACATCGACGAGGAGACGCGCACCGTCGCGGAGCTGCACCGCCGCGGCGTCGTGGTGAAGGTGCTCAGCCACGGGGCACGGCACCTCTTCGACGCCGGTCGCTGACCGGATTGAGGCGCCTGCCCGCGTCGATACCTTGTCGATTTCGCATGTGACTTCGCGCTCACATGGCGATACGCCGGACGTGGGCCGGGGCAGGGCGTGGCGGGGCGTGGCGTGGCGGGGCGTGTGAGCACGAACTCACATGCGTTTCTGAGAAGGTGTCGATCCGGCGAGCGGGCCACAACGCGCCGTCGATGGCGCGCGTCGCGTGGTTCAGGCGTCGTCGTCGGCGCTGGACTCGCGCTCGAGGTCGAGCAGGGGCAGGTCCTCGCGAGTGACCAGGCGCGCGGCGATCGCGTGCTCGACCAGTCGCACCCGCCGGTTCGTGGCGTACGAGCGGACTCCGCCGCGCATACCGGGAACGCCGATGCGGTCGAGCTTGTCGCACACGTTGTCGAGCTTGCGGTTGAAGCGTGTGAGCGTCCAGCCCAGACGCTCGGCCGCCTGCGCCGACGTGGGGAGCTCGCTCATCCCGGTGCCCTCGCGCCGCAGCACCGGCTCGGCCAGTGCCAGGATCATGACCCGCTGGGACTGCGTGAGCGGCACGTCGCCGATCGTGCTGAGACCGTCGTCGTCACCGAAGGACTGCGTCTCGCGGAACGCCGGCTCGGCCACGTGAATGGTCAGCTCGTACGTCGTCGGTCCAGCGCTGAAGATCACCGCCGTGGCCGCGAAGACGAGGGGGAGGCGTGCGCCGGGGGCGAGCCACGCCTGGACGCGTCCGCCGGTGTCGGTCACCGTGGCCGACAGGCGGCTGCCGACATTGGAGAGCAGCCACAGACCGCCGACGTTCTCGATCGTGAGGAAGTGGCGGTGCAGGAACAGGTTGTCGTCGATCGCGAGATCGCCCTCGCGTCCCACCGTGAACATCGACCCCGGTTCGACGGTGAACGCCTCCCCCGCGAATTCGACGGTGAGCTCGTCGGTCACGCTGGCGGTCACGGCGTGCACCCCCTCACAGGATCGGACGACTGGCCGTTCTGTCTCACGAGCAGCACCTCGACGCACGTCGTCCCCGACGCGTCGGCAGGCACCGTGACCTCGGTCTCGGTGATCGGCTCGAACTCCGGCTCCTCATCGGAACGCGTGACGACGCCGACGAGGTAACGGTCGCCCTCCTGCGGATCGGGGTTCGTCCACGTGAACCGCACGCCCCCGGTGACAGCGGCGCCGGCCAGATCCTCGGGCTCCGGAACGACGGCCGACACCGGGTCCTTCGGGTCCGACGAGGCGGCGGGGGTCGGTACCGCGTTCGCACCGCCGAGGATGCCCGGCAGCGACACCCCGACGATGATCGCGACGACCACGACGAGAGCGGCGGCACCGAGGCCGATCCACAGACCGGTGCGACCGCGCTTCGGACTCGACACCTCCGACGCCGGCGCTGCCGCCGGGGCCGCGGGCTCCGCGGAGAGGGATGCCGGGGCACGAGCGATCGTCCGGTCGCCGGCGGCCGGCACCTCGACGGGGCCGCGCACCCGCGTCTCCGCCGCCGCTGCGGGCGGCACGGATCCGCGCAGCACCGTGTGGTCCTCGGCGGGCTCGTAGACGGGGGGAGTCGCGGGCGGTCGAGCGGCGGTCACGGCCGAGGGGCGCGTCGCCCCGGCGGCGGGGGTCGTCTGGGGGTCGATGCTCACCACGCCGCGCACGCGGGTGAGGCCCTCGTCCTCGTCCTCCACGACATCCTCGGCCACGCCGTCGTCGAGGATGTCGATCGGGGTCACCGAGTGCGACAGCTCGATCTGCACCTTTTGCAGGGCACGCGCGAAGGCGATCGCCGACTCGTACCGGTCGCTCGAGGTCCTCGCCAGCGCACGCTCGAGCACGCGCTCGAGGGATGCCGGAGCATCCGGCCTCTCCAGCGGCGGGAGCGCCGCCGTCTCGATCCGCTGGATCAGATCGGCCGCGCTGTTGCGCTGACCCGGGAGCTCGAACGGCGACCGGCCCGCGAGGAGCGTGTAAACCGTCGCGCCCAGTGCGTACACGTCGGAGCGGGGATCCGAGCGCGGCACGTCGGCGAACGACTCGGGCGGCGACCACGGGATCGACAGACCCGCGGACTCCGCCGCAGCGCTCGTCGTCGACGCGATGCCGAAGTCGGTCAGCGCCGGCCGGTTGTACTCGGTCACGAGGATGTTGGCCGGCTTGATGTCGCGGTGCAGCACGCCGGCGCGGTGCGCGGTCTCCACGGCCGCCGCGACCTGCACGCCGACACGCAGGGACTCCGCCACCGAGAACGGCTCGCGGCGATAGCGCACCTGCAGGTTGGGCTTGGGGCAGTACTCCATCACGAGGTACGGGCGTCCGTCGCGCGCCACCCCGGCCTGGTAGATCGTGACGATGGCCGGGTGCGTCGACAGCATCGCCATGACGTTGGCCTCGGCCGTGAACTCGGCGACGGAACCGCTCGACATGCGCTCGGTGAGCAGCACCTTCACCGCGACCCGGCGCTTGGGCAGCGCCTGCTCGTAGAGGAACACGTCGGCGAACCCGCCGGATCCGAGCACGTCGACGTACGTGAAGCCCGGCAGGTCCGGCGGGGCCATCGGCGTGCGTCTGGTGCTCACGACAGCTCCTCGATCGCGACCGTGATGCCGTCGCCGAGGTCGATCACGTCGCCGGGGACGACGACCGTGCCCTCCCCGGGATGCAGACGCACCGGGTCCACGCCGGGTCGCAGCAGCGTCGTGCCGTTCGTCGTGTTGAGATCCGTCGCCAGGATGCTGTCGCCCTCGACGCGCAGCTCGACATGGCTGCGCGAGATGTCCTGCAGCGGGCTGTCGACCGCGACCAGGTGCGGCAGGTCGGTGCCCGACACCCGCGTCGAGCGCGGGCGGCGGCCGATCACGACCGTGCGGTCGAGCAGCAGCACCTGCCCCGTCGAGACGCGGACGCGCCCCGGAGCCGGCGGGCGCGGGGGTGCGAGCGGCGGCGGCGCGGAGTCCCCGGTGCGCATCGCCCGAGCCTCGGCGACCGACACGGTCTCGCCGTCGTGGTCCCCGAGGGGAACGGCCGCAGGCGTCGGGCGCGCGACCGTCGCGTCGACGCCGTCTTCCGCGTCGAGCAGGCCGGCGGCGTCCTCGGATGCCCCGGGCCCGGCCTCCCGCTCGTGAGAGGGGATCAGCGTCGACTCGGCCGGAAGCAGCGTGTCCGCCACGGACAGCACCGCCGCGGAGTCGATCAGGCCGGGGGTCGCGACCGGCGCCGCAGCCGGCGCGGGAACGACGGCCGGCGGGACGACGGCGACCCTGGCGGGAGGAGCGGATGCCGCGACCCCTCGCGCCGGCGTGGGCGTGGCATCGGAGGGCTCGGCCTCGGGCTCGGGGTCGACCTCGGGAGCGACCTCGGGCTCGGGCACGGCCTCAGGCTCGGCCTCAGGCTGGGCGTCGGGCTCTGGCTCGGGCTCAGGTTCGGCAGGTTCGGCGGGCGCGGGCTCGGCCGCCGGCGCGGCGCTCGCCGCGGGCCGGGGCTTCGCGGGCGCCGCGGGCGCCGCGGGCGCAACGGGCGCAACGGCGCTCGCTCCCGACGGAGCCCAGGCGAGGGCGTCGGCGAGCACGACGCCGTCGCCCACGGGCAGCTCTGCGGGCGCGGCATCCGGCACTCCGACGAGCTCGACTCGGCTGACGTCGGCGATCACGCGCTCGGTCCAGGTGGTCACGCCCTCGCCTGAGATCCGTTCGGAGGTCCCGGCCGTCACCTCCAGCGCGAACGACCCGCGCACCGCGAGGCGCACGGCGTCGCGCTCCGCAAGGACGACCGCGAACGGCGGCACCGCGGAGAGCGACGTGCCGTAGGCGCCGGTGAGCGCCTCGAGCACGCCGCCGAGTCCGCGGCCGTCGGCGAGGAGTGCGTGGATGCGCGCGGCGAGCGCGGGGGACGTGTCGCCGGCCAGCACCGCGAAGCCGTGCGGAGTCACGGCGACCGGGTGCGCACCCGGCGAATAGTGGACCGACATCAGAACCCCCCTGCGGCGACGGCACGGGGCAGCGTGTCGCCGTCGATCTCGTCGGCGAACGACATCGACGGAGCCGTGTCATCGCCCGGGTGGTTCGCGCGTGAGCTCACCGTCGTCGCGTCCACCACCAGAGCCGTGATGTTATCGCGTCCGCCGCGCAGCATCGCCTCGTGCACGAGGCGGGTCGCGGCGGATTGAGGGTCGCTCTCGGCCAGGAGGATCGCGCGGATCGTGTCGTCGTCGAGCTCGCTCGAGAGCCCGTCGGAGCACACCAGGATGCGGTCGCCGGCCTCGGCGGGAATCAGCCAGTAATCGGCGTCTCCGTCGCTCCCGGCGCCGATCGCCCGGGTGATCACGTTGCGCCGGTTGTCGCGCGCCGCGGCGACCGGGTCGAGCTGGCCCGCATCGATCAGCTCCTGGACGACGGAGTGATCGACGCTCACCTGCTCGAGCTCGCCATCGTTCAGACGGTAGGTGCGCGAGTCGCCCAGGTTGATCGCGAGCCAGTAGCCCTCGCCGTGGACGTCGGCGATCACGACGCCCGTGAGCGTCGTACCGGCCCCCGCACCGGTGCCCTCGCCCAGCGGGAGCGCCTCCACGCGACGACGCGCGGTCGCGAGCGCGCCGCGCACGTCGTCGATCCCGAGGCTCGGCCGGCCGGCGAAGGCGGAGAACTCCTCGATGACCGTGGCGCTGGCGACCTCGCCCGCGTGATGGCCGCCCATGCCGTCCGCGACCAGGAACAGGGGCGGCTCCGCGATGTGCGAGTCCTCGTTGATGCGGCGCCGCAGACCCGGGTCCGTCGCCGCCCCGTACACCACCGTCATGGGCGAGGTCATGACCGGATCCCCACGACAGCCGTGCGATCGCCCAGCTCGAGCCGGTCGCCGGCGCGCAGCATCGTGGGCAGTCCGGCGACGAGCGGATGCCGTCCGCCGTCGCGCACGAGGACGGTTCCGTTGGTCGAGGAGCGGTCGGCGATCCATGCGCCGGTGGCGTCACCGCCGATCTCGAAGTGGGTCTTCGACAGCGAGAGCGTCTCGTCGCGCACGGGCACGCTCGAGGTGCCGGACTCGGCCGCGGGGTTGCGCCCGTAGAGGGTGCGGCCGTAGACGGCCATGCGCGATCCGTCGTCCCACGTGAGCACCGCCAGCATCGGCGGGAGGGTGCGGGTGACGTCCATCCGCGAGTCGGCGTGCCGAGCGAGCGCGGACGACGGGTGCGCGGGCCGCCAGGCGGTCGTCCGTGCGCTCTCGACGAGCGGGGGGAAGGGCACACGAGCGGATGCCGCGGCCTCGGTCGGGCGGGCCGTCGAACCGACGCGCCGAGTGACGGCGACGACGACGGTCAGCAAGAGCGTTCGGGCGCTCATTCGGTCTCCTGGGGGCGAGGGTCGGACTCGGGCGCCTCGGTGCGCGACGAGCGAGCGGAGCGGGATGCGCGCGGCGGGCGCGGCTCACGGGGAGGGCGCGGCTCACGGGGCGTGCGGTCCGGCAGGGCGAATCGCGTGCCCACGAGCAGGGAGCGCACGTTCAGCCGCGCCGCGAGGCGAGCCCATACGGAGCGGCCGTCACCCATGCCGCCGACGATCTCGTCGACCTGGCGCCAGAACTCCGTCACGTCGTCGGCCGTCGGCTCGGTCGGACCGAACACCTCGAAGTCGGCCCTGTCGGCCAGGGTCGCGACCCGGGGCTCGGCGAACGCCGTGCCGACGACGCCGGCGTCCTCGCGCCGGGTGCCGCCGGGCCGAACCGGCGTGCCGTAGTCGGTGGCCCGGTCGATCAGCTCGTTCCATCCGCCGCTGATGCGATCCGCCGCACGCTCGGCGTCGCGCCGCTTGCGGCGGCGGGACGCCTTGAGCGCGCCGATCACGATGAAGGGTGCGGCGAGCAGTGCGAGCAGACCCGCGACACCGACGACGATCACGACGATGAGTCCCAGGAGTGCGGCATCGAAGCCGCTCTCGTCCTCGGACTCGCGGTCGTCGGGCACCGTCGGCGGAAGATCGACCGGCTCCTGCGGCGGCGGAGGAGGCTGGAGCACCTGCGGCTTCGGGTCGGCTCTCGGCTTCGTGGTCTGGTCGTTGGGGACCTTGTCGTCGGGCGGAGTCGGATCGAAGGTCACCCAGCCGTGCTCCGCGAAGGCCACCTCGACCCACGCGTGCAGCGTGTCGCCCGTCGCGGTGAACACGCCCTGGCCCGCCAGGTCCTCGTCGGGGTAGAACCCCATCACGACGCGGGCGGGGATGCCGAGCTCGCGGGCGAGCAGCGCCATCGCCGTCGCGTACTGCTCGTCGTCGCCGACCATCTGGTCGCTGCCCAGCAGCGTCGAGATGCGCTCGGCGCCGTGACCGGCCCGCGAGAGGACCTCGCCCTCGAGTCCGTGGCTGAAGAATCCGCCCTCCGCGAGCATCGTCTGCAGCGCGCGCACCTGCTCGACCGGCGTGGTCGCCTCGGCGACGGCCTGCGATGCGATCTCGACGAGGTCCTGCGGCACTCCGGCCTGGTCGGGCAGCGAGACGGGTGCGAAGTCGTCGTCGGCGAGCGCGTCATCGCTCGGAGAGGCGGGGATGACGGTCTCGAGCGTGTACGCGTCGCCCGCGCCCAGGCGCTGGGTCACGACGGCCGTCTCGGTGCCCTCGTTGTAGTACGCGGAACGCCGCAGGTCTTCGGCGCGATCCCCGTCGAAGGCGATGCTGCGGACGGCGCCGACCTCCGGCATCCACACCCCCTCCAGCGCACCGACCTCGACCCGCACGGTCGCGGGCGTGCCCTCCGCCTCGGCCGACATGTTTCCCCGCACCGGCCCGAACGCGCTCGAGGTTCCCGCACCGGCATCCGACACGTTGTAGACGGTGCCGTCGTAGGCGTCCATCGTCGCGAGGCGCACGCGCGCCTCCTTCGGCAGGCCCGTGGCGGTGAACAGCGGCTCGTCGGGGAAGTCGCGCACATACGCGCGGAAGGACTGGAGCGGGCTGGGGTACTCGCGCACGTCGAACGGCGGGATGACGACGTCGCGCAGCACGTACCGCGGGCTCTGCGGAGCGGCGAACGCGCTCGCGCCGACGCCGATCAGCGTGGCGACGACGACCACGGCGCCCCCCAGCAGGATCCGGCGCATCGCGATGCCGCGTGCCGGAGTCTCGTCCGCGCCGAGCGCGATCGCCCCGGTGCCGTGCTCCCAGCTCTGCCGCACTGCCAGCCAGACGGCGGCGACCAGCGCGAACACGACGCCCTGCACGACCGGCACCGCCGGCTGCGACGTGCCGAGGGCGATCTGCACGGCGAGGAACGCCGCTGCCGGGATCAGCGCCCATGCCGGCGTGCGCAGCCGCAGCGCGAGCGAGGTCGTCAGCACACCGGCGACGAGGGCGAGCGCGAACGGCACGAGGAGGTGACCGTCGGATGCCGCCACCGGCGCCACGGTGGTGAGCAGCTGCTTCCACGACGTGACGATCCCCGTCGCCAGCCTGGCGAGCGTGTCGAGGGTGGGAACGAATCCGAGGACGGTCGTGTGCGGCAGCGCGAGAGCACCGCCGAAGAGGAAGTAGGTCAGCACCGTGAGGCCGGCGAGCGGGAGGATGCCCCAGCGCAGCCACGTGCAGAGGGCGGCGAGCCCCATGCCGAGCAGAGCGCCGCCGACGGCCGCGGCGAGATAGACCGGGCCGCCGAAGGTCGGCCAGAAGCCCACGATGGGAACGGCGAGTAGCGCGGCCACGGCGCCGAGGTCGAGGATCCAGCGCCGCGTGGACAGGGCGGCGGTCGCGCCGCTCATGCGAGCACCTTCCGCAGCGCTGCCGGGAGCTGCTCGAGCGATGCCACCGTCACCACGTCGGCGTCGGCGATGCGGCGAAGCGTGGGGGCGTCCGCGGACGAGTCGGCGACGACCGCGAGGGTGCGGGCTCCGAACGGCAGACGCGCGCACGCCGCGCGGAGGCTGTTGGCCTCGACACCGCTTCCGCAGACCAGCACGACCACGCTCGCCAGCGGCAGCGTTGCGGCGATGACGCCCGCGAGGTCGACGACGCCGCCCGCGCGCGGACGCGAGTGCACGATGCCGCTCAGCGAGTCGAGGAACTGCTTTCCGGTCCCCGAGGGGAGCGAGCGCTCCTGCACGCGCACCTCGACGCGCTGCGAGTCGCGCAGTGCGCGCAGGCCGAGCGATCCCGCAGCCGAGACCGCCAGCTCGAACTCGTCATCGTCGCGGTACTCGCCCGGATGCGTCGACAGCCCGATCACGAAGTGCGAGCGACGGGTCTCCTCGTACTGACGCACCATGACGCTGCCCGTGCGGGCGGTCGACTTCCAGTGCACGTGACGCAGGTCGTCGCCGGGCTGATACTCGCGCAGGGCGTGGAACGAGACGTCGTCACGCGACAGATCGGTCGCCGGCAGACCCTCGAGGTCGCGGAGGAAGCCGAGCGACTGGCCGTCGAACAGCACGGTGCGCGGATGCACGAACAGGTCGACCGGCTCGTCCTTGCGGTGCACTCTCTCGAAAAGGCCCAGGGGATCGCCGCGCACGACGCTCACCGGTCCGACCGCGACGACGGCACGGCGCGTCGTCGGGATCGCGAAGAGCTCCTCCGCGGCTGCGCCCGGAGCGAGGCGGGACACCTGGAACTCGCCGCGCCCCGCACCGACGGGCAGCACGACGCGGGAGGGCAGGATGGCGCGCCCGCCCGAGTTCGAGAGGGTGAGCGCGCCGACCGCACGCTCGCCCACCACCACGCGCGTGCGCGTCAGGTCGAGCGTCACGTCGTACGCCGTGCGGCCGATCAGGAACAGCGCGCACAGCGCGAGCAGCACCGTGAGGATGATCGCCGCGACCGTGAGCTCCCACCAGCCGAGCGAGGCACCCGCGATCCACAGCACAGCGGCGCCGGCGATGAGCACCCAGGCAGCGGGGCGGACGACGGCCAGCACGGCGCGCAGGCGTCGCCAGACGCGCGCGGCGAGCTCGCCCCACCATTCCCGGCGGTCCCCCGCGGGAACCGCCTGTCCGAGTGCTTCCGTCGTCATCAGGCGGCGGACCTCGCCTGCGGAGCGGGGACGTCCTCGAGCACGCGCGCGATCACGGTGTCGGCCGTCGTACCGGCGAACTCGGCCTCGGGGTCGAGCACGAGGCGGTGCGTCCACACGGGGGCCGCGAGCGTCTTGATGTCGTCGGGCGTGACGAAGTGGCGCCCCTGGGCTGCGGCCCACACCTTCGCGATGCGGATCATGGCGAGCGAACCGCGCACCGACACGCCGAGGCGGGTGGCGGCATCCGCTCTGGTCGCCTCGGAGAGCTGAGCCGTGTACCGGAGCACCGCGGCCTCGGTGTGGACGGTGGCGGCGAGGTCCGCCATGTCGGCGACGGCGCCGGTCGTGATGATCGCCGAGAGGCTCGCCGACGGGTTGCGGTCCGCGGCACCGGCGAGGATGCGCTCCGCCGCGGCGAGATCGGGATAGCCGATCGACGTGCGCACCAGGAAGCGGTCGAGCTGCGCCTCGGGCAGCTTGTACGTGCCCGCCTGCTCGATCGGGTTCTGCGTCGCGATCACGAGGAACGGGCGGCCCGCCTCGTGGGTCACGCCGTCGACGGTGACGCGCGACTCCTCCATGACCTCGAGGAGTGCCGACTGCGTCTTCGGCGAGGCGCGGTTGATCTCGTCGGCGAGCACGATCGAGGCGAAGACCGGTCCCTTGTGGAACTCGAACCGGTGCGACGTCTGGTCGTAGATCGTCACGCCGGTCACGTCGGAGGGCAGCAGGTCGGGCGTGAACTGGATGCGGCTGCTCGTGCCCTGCACGGTGGCGGCGAGCGCCTTCGCGAGGCTCGTCTTGCCGGTTCCCGGAGCGTCCTCGAGCAGTACATGACCCTCGGCGAGCATCGCCGACAGCACCAGGCCCACCACCTCGCGTTTGCCGAGCAGCGCACGGTCGACGTTGTCGACGAGGCGCGTGAAGGTCCCCTGGAACCAGGCGGCCTGTTCGGGGGTCATCGTCATCGTGGTGTCTTCCTTCTCTCGGCGGCGCGCTCGCGCGTCACCATTGCGTCGTCTCGTATCTCGTG
The DNA here is from genome assembly GCF_025989145.1 of Microbacterium sp. SSM24. NCBI lineage: Bacteria > Bacillati > Actinomycetota > Actinomycetes > Micrococcales > Microbacteriaceae > Microbacterium > Microbacterium sp. SSM24. The sequence goes on from NZ_JAPDNQ010000001.1 coordinate 1,190,708, forward strand.
CCGTTGAGGACCACCCAGACATTCGCCCCGGGCGTCCCGTAGTAGCACTGCAGCTGGGTCCTGCCGTTCGCGGGGAAGTTCACCGGACCCTCCCAGCTGTTGAACTGGCTCCCGTTCGCCCAGCACTCGTATCGGTAGCTGCCGGCCGCGAAGTCCTGCGTGTTGACCACGAAGAATGCACACGACGAGTGCGAGCAGTTCGGCTGCCCGACCGCGCTCGCCCCGCGGGACACGTACGCGCGCGGCTGGGGCGGGTCGACGGTGGTCGCGGCGTCGGACGGGATGCCGGACCACTGGCCCGCGGCATCCTGCGCTCGCGCCTCGATGGTGTGACGCTCGCTGTAGCCGTAGCGATTCGTCCGCGACCCGTTGTTGGCGACGTTCTGCCAGCCCCCGCCGTCGATGCGGATCTGCACCTGCGAGATCGTCCGGCCGTTGGGTGCGGGGGCATTCCACGTGAAGGTGATGTCGCGGCCGTCGCCGCTCCGCGTCGCCGTCACCGAGGGGTTGGCCACCGGACCGTAGGGGATCGCCTGGTTCGAGGCGGCGGAGGGGGCGCCGTCGTAGCGCACGCCGTCCAGCGCGGTGTAGGCGCGCACACGCACGGTGTAGGTCTGGCCGTTGGAGAGGCCGCCGATCGTGCGACCGTCCCAGTCCGCACGCCACGCGTTGCCGTTGAGGGAGAACTCGTAGCGCAGCTCGGACGCGTTGGCACCGTTGCCCGGCGCCCCGTTGTAGGTCACGACGATCGCGGAGTTGCCGCTCGGGGTCGTGGCCTGCACATTCGTGGGCGCTCCGGGTGCGACGAACGCGCGGCGCGGCGCGGACGGCGCGCTGTCGGCGCCCCAGCCGGCCTTGTTCCGCGCGGCGACGGTGAACGTGTAGTCGCTCGTGGACGCATCGATCGCGAGAGCCTGCGACGTCTGACCGCCCGGCACGCTCAGCGTGTTGACGACCGCTCCACCGCGCAGGACGTTCAGCCGGTATTCGGCGATCGCATCGCCGTTGTTGGCCGGCGCACCCCACGAGACGCGCATCTGCGCCTGGCTGCCGACCGGGTCGAGGCGCTCCGTCGACGGGGCGGCTGCGGCATCCGGAGCCCTCGCGGGGACCTCGGTCGCCGACCATGCGCTCCAGCTCGACGGCTCGGGTGCGCGGTTGTGGGCCTGGACGCGCACCTGGTACGCGACGCCGTTCTCGAGGCCGTCCCAGACCGTGCTGTTGCCGGTGAGGGCGGTCTTCTGCACGATGCCCGACGGCGGGGCCGGCGAGATCTCGAGCGTGAACGTCTCGACGGGCGAGCCGGGGGTCGAGGGTGTGACCCACGCCACCTGCAGGCTCCGGTCGCCGAAGACCAGAGTCGGCGGGTTCGGGGTGTCGGGCCGCGCGTCGGGACGGGCGGTCTCGGACGGCGCCGACGGGTCGGACGGACCCACGCGGTTGACCGCGACGACGGTGAAGTTGTACTCGACGTTGTTCGTCAGGTTCGTCAGGGTGCAGGTGGTCGCCTCGCAGCGCTGAGAGAAGCCGCGCGCGGTCGACGACACCTCGTAGTGGGTGATCTCGGCGCCGTTGTTGGCCGGCGGCGTCCACGAGAGCACCACCGTGCGGTCCTGCACGCTGGAGACCACCGGGGTGCCGGGCGCGTCGGGCTTGCCCTGCACGGTGAGGCGGATGCGGCCCTCGACCTCGCGATCGGGGTCGTTCGTGGCATCCGATACTCGGTAACGCACGACCATGGTGCCGAAGAAGTCCGCCGCAGGCGTGACGCGCACCTGGTCGCCGGAGACCTCGGCCACCCCGCGTCCGGTCTCGGGGATGACCGTCACGAGCTTCAGCGGCGTGTCCGGGAAGGGGTTCACGTCGTTGCGCAGCACCGGCACCGTCACGGTGTCGCCCTGGTGGGCCTCGTCGACGATGTCGTCGTTCGCGGTGGCGAGTTCGCGGGTGGATGCCGTCACCCGAACGGTCACCGTGCCCTCGACGGGGTCGGTCTCACCGTCGGACACGCGGATCGTGAGGCGCTCGATCGTGCCCTTCGGGGCATCCGAGTCGGCGCTCACGCGGAGTTCCTGATCGGCGACGGATGCCGAGAGGCCGCCGGGCACGCCGCCCACGATCTCGTACCGCATGCCGTCGGCGTCCTCGGGGTCGGGATCGGTCGTCAGGGCGAGGAGGTCGAGCGTGGTCGGGTCCTCGCCGGGCGCGACATCCATCTGCCCGTCCACGAACGTCGGCTGCTGGTTCTCGGGCGGGAGCACCGTGATCGGCATGGTCAGCGTCGCCTTGCGCCCGTCGGGGTCGTCGGGACCCGACCCGGTCGTGACCTCGAAGGTCAGCGCGTCCTGGCCGAAGTAGCCCTTCTTCGACGTGTAGACGAGCGTCGTCTGATCCTTGACGAGGTTCGAGCCGTCGGAGTTCACGGCGCTCACCTTCGCCGCCTCGGTGATGACGACGCGGCCGCCGCCCGCGGCGCGCACGTGCTCCTCGAGCGGGAGCTCGATGGTCTCGCCGCTGGCGACCTCGATCGCGTCCGTCGAGATGAGCGTCGGCGGCAGCGACGACAGCGAGGGGACGTGGATGAAGGCGGATGCCTCGGACCCGTCGCGGTCGGTGATCGTGTACATGATGATGCGGTCGGTGTCGTCGAGCTCGATCCGCACCGTGCCGTCGCCGAGGACGCGCGCGCCCGAGCCCGCGACCGACACCGCGAGGTCCTCGATCGTGCCGTCGGGGTCCTCGTCGTTCGCGAGCACCTCGATGTCGACCGAGGTCCCCTCGACGTCGACGGCTCGCACGTAGTCGTCGCGCGCGATGGGACGCAGGAGCGGCACGTCCTCCGACACCGTGATCTGCAGCACGGCGGTGGCCTTCGCGCCCCGCTCGTCGCGGATCGTGTACTGCAGCGACGTCTCGATCTCCTCGTCGGGCGCGGTCACGAGCACCCGATCGCCCGACACGCGGGCCTCGAGCCCGTCGACCTCGGGAAGGATCAGACCGTCGCGCAGGAGGGAGAAGAGATCGCCGTCGGGGTCGGAGTCGTTCGCCGTGACCGGCACCGCGACGGTACGCCCTGGACGCATCACGACCGCGTCCTTCGCGGCGTAGGGAGCCTGGTTGGCGCTCTCGGCGGGAGCGACGCCGACGCGGATCGAGCCCGTGGCCTCGGCGCCCAGACGGTCGCGAACGCGGTACGTGAACGCGTCGGCGCCGCCGGCGTCGTCAAATGCCTCGTAGACGATGTAGTTCGAGCCGACCTCGACCACGCGGCCCTTGCCGGGCGGCGAGGCGAGTCCCTCGAGGCGCACCGAGTCGCCGTCGGCGTCGATGCCGTCCAGCGGCACCGCGATCCGCACCTCGCTGCCGGCGAGCGCGCGGGCGACGATGTCGCGCGGGCGGGGCGCGGCGTTGGTCTCGGCATTGACCGGGAGGACCTGGATGGTCACGTACCCGGCATCCTTCTGCCCGCTGCTGTCGATGACCTCGTAGGTCGCGTAGACGGTGCCGGGCTCGTCGGAGGCACGGAAGCGCAGCAGGTCCTGCGAGACGAACATCTCGCCGTCCTCGGGCTCGATGAGCGGGGGCACGAGGTCGGGCGCGACATGGATCGCATCGCCGTTGGGGTGGTAGTCGTTCTCGAGCACGGGGATGTTCACGACGTCGCCCGCGCGCACGACGACCTGATCGTCGTTCGCGACCGGAGGCCGCAGCTGCGCGGGCGCCGGGATCGGGATGACGATGACCTCGCCTTCGGCCGAGCGCAGTCCGTTCGACACGCGGTACGAGATGCGCACCTGCGTGCCGAGCGCCGCCTGATCGCTGATGCGCAGCGTCTCGTGGTTGAGGACCGCCACCGAGATGCCGGAGTTGGGCTCGACGGTGACGGACTGCACGACGAGGATGCCGCCCGCCGGGTCGGAGTCGTTCGTGAGCACGTTCGCGAGCACTTCACCGCCGCTGGGCAGGAGCGCGACGTCGCGCACGGCGACCGGCGGGAGCGTCGTGTCGGCCTCCGCCAGCACGTCCACGCGCACGAGGCCCTCCGCGTTCTTCGACCCCGCGGCGACCAGGTACTGCACGTAGTACGTGCCGGGCGCATCCGAGCGGAACGCGAAGGTCTTGTTCGCGAAGTCGGGCGTGATCGTGGCACCGGGAACCTCGTCGACGCGCACGAGTCGCAGCGGCTCGCGCCCCGAGCTGGTGTCGTTCGCGAGGGGCGCCACCGTGGCGACCTGACCGGCCTGCACCACGACGCGATCGGCGTTGGTCACGGGGTCGGTCGAGCCGACCGGCCGCACGTCGAACCGCACGACGCCGGCCGCCTCGTCGTTGCCGTCCGAGACGACGATCTGGACGTCCTTGCGGCCCTGGGTGCCGCCGACGGCGCGGTAGGTGATGCGACCGTCCGACGTGAAGTCGGCCTCGTCGCCCGGTGCCGGCGTGACCGACTGGAGGAACACGTCGTCGCCGTCGGGGTCCTGCCAGTCGGGCAGCACGTTGTACGAGACCACACCGCCGGCCTCGACCACGACGGTGGTCACCCGCTTCTGCACGGGTGCCGCGTTGACGCTCCAGTCGTGGACGCTCAGTGTGACCGTGCCGGTGTCGGTGCCCTTGCGGCCGTCGTCGACGCCGTATGCGAAGGATGTCGTGCCCGACGCGTTCTCGGGTACGGCGATCTGGAGGGCGGCGCCGTCGTTGATCGCGGTCACCTCGCCGAACGAGGGTCCGCCGTCGGCGACCGACGCGATGAGCACGTCACCGTCGGCGTCGCTGTCGTTGTCGAGCACGGGGAGGAGGGTCGTGCGGCCGGGGCGGACGCCGAAGTCGTCGTCGGTCGCGATCGGCGGGGTGTTCTTGTCGGACCGCTCGGGCAGCGTCGTCTCCACCGTCTCCTCGGTGGTCTGCTCGTCCTCTTCGGCCTCGCCCTCGGGCGGAGTGATGTCGTTCCAGTTGTCGACGCGCTGCATGCTGTCGCTGGCCATCCAGGCGGCGCCGCCGATGACGTCGTTGAGCACGACCACGTCGCGGTTCACCCGGAAGCGGAGCACGGAGGTCGGGTCGAGACCGTCGATGTCGGTCGCGAAGTCGTCGGCGTCGCCCACGCAGTCGCGGACGAACTTCGCCGAGCCGTTCCACGCCGAGTAGGAGCATCCCTCGAGGAAGACCGGCGCGGCCGGCTCGCCCTGCGCCCCGGTGCTCTCGGCGACGGGCTCGGAGCCGTCGAGCGGAACGTGCACGAGGGAGGACGCGGTCGCGAGCGTCACCGAGTCGTTCTGCGCCGAGGGCTGCTGCAGCACGGCCGTCTGCCCGCCCTCGATCTGCGTGCGGTGTCCGTCCACGATGACGGTGCCGCTGTCGGCGTCGAGGATCGCGGGCCTGTCACCGACCGCGGTGATGCTCGTGGGCGCTTCCGCCTCGAGTCCGTCGACCCTCGCGCGCTCGGGCTCGGACGGCGCTCCCTCCGCGTCGGTTCGCACGGTGACGAGCTCGGAGTCCTCCGGCGAGACGGCGTAGACGGTGCCGTCGAGGCCGGCAGCGACATCCGCCCCCTCGCCCAGCGTGACGAGCGGCTCGGTCGCCTCGACCGCGAAGGACCCCACGGCCTGCGCGGGGACGACCCACAGGTCTCCGGACTCTCGGTCGAGGATGCCGACCGTGGTGCCGCCGAGCACGACCTTCGCGCCGGCGGGGATGTCGGACGACTCGGTCAGCGTCACCATCGCCGGGTCGACGGCGGTCACGCTCGAGTCGCTCTCATCGACCACGAGGACGTTCTGGCCGGCCTGGAGGATGTCGTACTCGCCGCTCGAGGTGCGCAGTCCGCCGTCGAGCACCTGCGACTCGTGGTTGAAATGCCCCACGAGGAGGGACGACCGCTTGGTCACCCAGACGCCGCCGTCGTTCAGATCGACCTCGGTCGTCGGGTTGCCCTGGTACACGAACGCCATGGTCGTGATGGCGACCGCCGCAACCGTGACCACCCCTGCGGAAGCAAGCGCCCGCGGGCGCGCGCGAAGCCACGCGAATGACGTCATCGAACCTCGGCCTCCTCCGGCGGTCGGTGCTTGCGTGGCGAGCGCAGTGGCAAGGGGACGGTCAACCCTAACCCGGTTGGACCTGAAGTCTCATCGTGATCCGCCCCCTCGGAGATCGTATTCCGAACGGCTCTCGCCGCGTATGGGGACAAAGACCCATGTGGGCGGGCCGGAGGCTCAGCCGGCGACGTATGCGCGCAGGTGCTCCGCGGTGAGCGAGCTCCCACCGGCGACGAGATCGGCGGGAGTGCCCTCGAACACGATCGTGCCGCCGTCGTGACCGGCACCCGGGCCGAGATCGATGATCCAGTCGGCGTGCGCCATCACGGCCTGGTGGTGCTCGATGACGATGACGCTGTTGCCGGCGTCGACGAGGCGGTCCAGCATCCCGAGCATGTTGTCGACGTCGGCCAGGTGGAGGCCCGTCGTGGGCTCGTCGAGTACGTACACGGCCCCCTTCTTGGCCATCGAGATCGCCAGCTTGAGCCGCTGCCGCTCGCCGCCCGAGAGGGTGTTGAGCGCCTGACCGAGGGTGATGTAGCCCAGTCCGACGTCGATCATGCGCAGCAGCGTGGTGTGCGCCGGGCCCTTCGTGAAGAACTCGGATGCCTCGCCCGCCGACATCGCGAGCACTTCGGCGATGTTCTTCCCGTCGAGGGTGTACTCCAGCACCTCGTCGCTGAAACCCGAGCCATCGCACGTCTCGCACAGCGTCTCGACGGTCTGCGTGAAGCCGAGCGTCGTGATGATCACACCGAGCCCCTTGCACGCGATGCACGCGCCCTCCGAGTTCGCGCTGAACAGTGCCGGCTTCACGCCGTTGGCCTTCGCGAACGCCGCGCGGATCGCGTCGAGGATGCCGGTGTACGTCGCCGGGCTGCTCCGCCGGGAGCCCTTGATGGCGGACTGGTCGACGACGACGACGTCGTCGAACGACGGCACGTTCCCGTGGATGAGCGAGGACTTGCCCGACCCGGCGACGCCGGTGACCACGGTCAGGATGCCGAGGGGGATGTCGACGTCGACCTTCTTGAGGTTGTGCTGCGTCGCCCCGCGGATCTCGAGAGCGCCCTTCGCGGTGCGGGTCTCGGACTTGAGCCGGGCGCGATCGCCGAGGTGACGGCCGGTGATCGTTCCGGACGCGCGCAGGCCGTCGACGTCTCCGGTGTACTGGATCTCGCCGCCGTTGCGCCCGGCGCCCGGACCGAGGTCGACGACGTGGTCGGCGATCTCGATCACCTCGGGCTTGTGCTCGACCACGAGCACGGTGTTCCCCTTGTCGCGCAGCTGCTTGAGCAGGCGGTTCATGCGCTGGATGTCGTGGGGGTGCAGGCCCGCGGTCGGCTCGTCGAACACGTAGGTGATGTCGGTGAGCGCCGATCCGACGTGGCGGATCATCTTCGTGCGCTGCGCCTCGCCGCCCGACAGCGTCCCGGAGGCGCGATCGAGGGACAGGTAGCCGAGGCCGATGTCCACGAACGAGCCGATCGTCTGACGCAGACCGATCATGAGCGGAGCGACCGCGGGGTCGTCGACCGTGTCGAGCCACGCCGCCAGGTCGGAGATCTGCATGGCGGCGGCATCCGCGATGTTGACGCCCTTGATCTTCGAGGACCGCGCGCCCTCGTTCAGCCGCGTGCCACCGCAGCTGGGGCAGGGCATGAACTTCACCGCCCGCTCGACGAACGCGCGGATGTGGGGCTGCAGGGCGTCGCGATCCTTCTGGAGCATCGACTTCGTGATCTTGGGGACGAGACCCTCGTAGGTCATGTTGATCCCGTTGATCTTGACCTTCGTGGGCTCCTTGTAGAGGAAGTCGTCGCGCTCCTGGTCGGTGTAGTCCTGGATCGGCTTGTCGGGGTCGAAGAAGCCGGACTCGGTGAACCCCTTCACCATCCAGCCGTCCACGTTGTAGCCGGGGATGGTGAGCGCTCCTCCCGCGAGCGACTTCGTCTTGTCGTACAGCTCGTCGAGGTCGACGTCGCTCGCCTCGCCCAGACCCTCGCACTGCGGGCACATGCCGCCGGTGATCTCGAAGCTGCGGCGCTCCTTGACCTTCTGGCCGCCCTTCTCGAACGTCACCGCGCCGGCGCCCTTGACGGACGGGATGTTGAACGAGAAGGCCTGCGGCGACCCGACGTGCGGCTGACCGATGCGGCTGAACAGGATGCGCAGCATCGCGTGCGCATCGGTGGCCGTGCCGACCGTCGAGCGCGAATTCGCGCCCATGCGCTCCTGGTCGACGATGATCGCCGGGCTCACGTTCTCGAGCGCGTCGACCTCGGGGCGGTTGAGCTGCCCCATGAACTGCTGCACGAACGTGGGATAGGTCTCATTGATCAGTCGCTGCGACTCGTTGGCGATCGTGCCGAACACGAGTGACGACTTGCCCGAACCGCTCACCCCCGTGAAGACGCTCAACCGGCGCTTGGGGATCTCGACGTCCACGTTCTTGAGGTTGTTCTCGCGAGCACCGACGACACGGATGACCTCGTGCGAATCGGCGATGTGGGGCTCGGTCATGGGTTCCTCTCGATCGAAGGCGACGCTACATTCTGCCGACCATCGAGGACACCCCGCTTCCTGAATCCTGCTCGATCGTCGTTCGTCGCGCCCGCCGTGCCGGGCTTGCGGCGGTGACGAACGGAGGAGATGTCACGAAAGGAGGACGTGTTCGCGCGCACAGGTCCTCCCTTCGTCACATGTCCTCGTTTCAGGACGCGGGCGGGGTTGGTCAGGCTGCGTCGGCCGCGGCGAGCGGCTCGATCGCGAAATTGTCGCGGAAGAGGCAGTTCGGGTCGTACTCCGCCTTCACCGCACGCAGGCGCGCGAGGGTCGCGGGCGGGAACGCCTCGGCGATGCGCTCGGGGCGCAGCGAGGAGTCGAAGCTCAGGTACATGCCGTCGACGTGCTCGGCGAGGGTGCGCCACTGCGCATCGAGGCGATCCGGGTGGGAGCCGAGCGCCACGACCGAGAAGTTCGCCGAGCGATGCGCGTACGCCGTCGCGTCCTCGGCGACGTCGGCCACCGCCCCGCCGACCGCGCGGAGCTGGAAGAACGGGACGGCGCCGGAGGCCAGCATCCGCTCCGCCGCCGCGGCGAACGCCGGCGTCACGTGCTCGATCAGTCCCGAGCGCGAGTGCGGCTCACCGGCTCCGTGCTGGGGCCCGAGGTCGGCGCCTGCCATGACCTGGGCGTAGGTCGTCAGCTGCACCGACTGCTGCACGAGCGGGGCGAGCTCGGCGAACGGCTGCGGGCGCGCGATGATCGTGTCGGGGTCGGACGAGTCGGCGATCCCGTAGAGCTGCACGATCTGCGGCTGGCCGGGGCTCGCCGCGCCCGTCAGCAGGAAGAGCGTGAGGTCGCGCGGCGACGCCTCGACGATGCGGCCGTAGCCTTCGAGGAACCCGGCAAGGTCGTCGACCTGGAATGCGAGCTGTGCGTACCCGACCTCTCCCACCTCGTCGACCTCGAATTCGAACGACGTCACGATGCCGACATTCGCGCCGGCCCCGCGGATCGCCCAGAAGAGCTCGGGGCGGGTCGCGGCATCCGTCCGCACGATCGACCCGTCGGCGAGCACGACCTCCGCGGCGCGCAGATGGTCGATCGTGAGGCCGTGCTCGCGCGCGAGCAGCCCGATCCCGCCCGCCGTCGCGAGACCCCCGACGCCGACGCCGCCGTAGTCGCCCGACGTGAGCGCCCAGCCGCGCTCGCCGAGCGCGGCGGCGACGTGCGTCCAGCGCGCCCCCGGGCCGATGCGCACGAGTCGGCGCTCGGCGTCGAGCACCTCGATGCCGTCGAGCCTCCGCAGGTCGATCACGATGCCACCGTCGTTCGTGCTGCGGCCGCTGATGCCGTGACCGCCGCTGCGCACCGCGAGCGGGAGATCCGGATGCTGTCGCGCGAAGCCGACCGCCGCGGCGACCTGCTCGGCGGAGTCGGGCTGCAGGACGATGCCGGGAGCGCCGCCGCGCATGTAGGTCGCGCGCACGTCGCCGTACTCGAAGTGGCCGGGCTCGATCGCGCGCAGTCCCTCGGGCACGGCGTCGTAGGCGATGCCGTCGCGACGTGCGACCAGGGCGGCCGCCGACCGCACCGGCGCCTCGGACGTGCCGCGGTCGCCGCGCTCGCGGGCGACGAGCTCGCGCACCGCGGGGGCGACGTCCTCGCCGAATTCCTGCAGGAGGCGCGGGTCGTCACCGGCCAGGATGAACGTGCCGATGCCGTCCTCGAGCGCGAGCTTCGCGAGCCGCTCGGCGAACTCCTGCGGGTCGGCCGCGAGCCGCCCGACGTTGAGCAGGCGCCGGATCTCGCGGGGATCCCGGCCTGCGCCCTCGGCGGCCTCGTCGATCGCGAGGTTGCCCTTCGCGAGATCGCCCGGCTGCATGTACCCGAGCGAGGGCAGCCAGCCGTCGCCCTTGCGACCGGTGAGCGCGAGCATCCGCGGCTTGTACGCGCCGATCCAGATCGGGATGTCGTGCGCCGGACGCGGCCCCCGCTTGGCGCCGTGCACGCGGTGATACCGGCCCTCGGTGAAGGCGCCACGCCGCTCGCTCGTGTCCCACAGCTCGCGCATGAGGTCGATCGCCTCCTCGAGCGCGGTCACGGCCTGGCCGGGTGTGAGCCGGCCGCCGCCCATCGCCTCGATCGCGTCCCAGAAGCCGCCGGCCCCGAGCCCGAGATCGAAGCGGCCACCCGAGAGCAGGTCGAGGCTCGCGGCCGCGCGCGCCGTGACGGCGGGCGGACGCAGCGGCACGTTGAGCACGTTCGGCGCGATGCGGATGCGCTCGGTGCGGGCGGCGACGAACGACATCAGGGTCCACGTGTCGAGGAACGCGGTCTGGTACGGGTGGTCCTGGAACGTGACGAGGTCGAGACCGGATGCCTCGGCCGCCTGCGACAGTCGGACGGGAGCGTCTGGTGCGCCGGCGGTCGGGGTGATGAACGCGCCGAACTCGATCGCGTGGCCGTAATCCATGTAGATCCTCCGAGTCGTCGAACGCCCTCGGGAGGCCGATCATTCCACGGATGCGGCGAGGGCGATCGAGTCGAAGAGATTCAGCATCGCGTTGCGGAGCTCGCCGAGCGGCGTCGCGAAGCTCGCCAGCACCACCTGCTTCGAACCGGGCACGGCGAACCAGTACTCGGCCTCGAGCCGCGTCGCGACGGCGGTGACGCCGTCCTCCTCGACGGTCTCCGTGTGCAGGCGATCGAGTCTCAGGATGCTGGCGCGCGGCCCGTCGAGCCGCTGGGCCGTCTCGACGCCGGGCACCGCGAGCACGCGGAAGCTCTCGGCGAGCACGCCGAGCACCGCATCGGCCGAGGTGCCGATCGCCGGGCTCATGCGCATGCCCTCGGGGGCATGAACCGTGAGCGATGCGGGTGTGGCGACGTCGGGCACGATCTCGATGCACAGGAAGAGCGCGTGGGCGGCGGCATCCCGGGCGGCATCGACCGCACGCTGGAAGCCCGCCCGCAGGCGGCGCCGGGCGATCGCGGCGTCATCGGCAGGGCCGACGAGCTCGCGGACCGCGGCATCGACCTCGGCCGACGCGGTCTCGGGATCGCGCGGATCGACGGCGAGCCAGCGGCCCGGCAGCTGGAAGGTCAGTCGCGGCGCGGTGCGCGGCGACGCATCGGCGACGCTCACGAGCCGTCGGCGATGCGGCGCACGTCGTCGGGGGAGAGCGGCAGACGCTCACTCCCACCGGACAGCTCGACGCCGAGCGACTGCGCGAGCTCCGGCGTGATGACGACGCTGTCTCGGAACGCCTCCGACCGGCCGGCGTAGTCGGCTCGCTCGCCGTCGATGAAGTACACGCTCACCTCGCGTCCGGCAGACGCGGGGTCCTCGGCCAGCACGGGAGCCGCAGCCCGTGTGGTGGCGACGACTCCCTCCTCCGTCGGGTCGTCGACGAACAGCAGCACGACCACCTGGGTGTTCCACGGCGCGCCTGAATGCGTCGTGTAGGCCAGGGAGCCGTTGACGCCGTCGATCTCGGAGAGACTCTGCTCGAGCCCCGTCACGTCGGGGTTCGAGGCGCAGCCCGATAGCGTCAGCGTGCCGATCGCGGCGGCGATCACAAGTGCGGTGCGAATGCGCTTCATGGGGTTCAGGAACCTCTCGTGTACTCGGCGACGTAGACGTCTTCGTAGCTGCCCGCGCCCTCCTCGGCGAAGAAGATCTCGTCGCCGGGCCGCGGTTCGGGCAGATAGCGCTCCGCCTCAGCACCATACATTCCGGCGTCATGCATGGGCCACGTGAGCGGCCGGTAGGTCTGCCAGTCGGCGTCGAAGCGCACGTAGTCGATGGGGTCGAGCCCCAGGAACTCCAGCGTATGGACGGGATCGATGCCGTTGTTGATCTGCGTCACCCGCACATCGGGCGGCATGTCGCTGTAGTGCTTGTCGATCGCGGAGCCCGCTGTGAACACCGACGCGACACGGTCCGCGACCCGAGGGTTCGTCGCGAGCTCGCCCGCCATCATGCCGCCGAGCGACCAGCCGGTGAACATGATCGGAGCGTCGCTCTCGAAGACGCCGGCCTCGGTCATCGCGTCCCACACGGCCTGCTCGTACTGCGTGGGCACGCCCGGGAACATCGAGAGCATCGCGTCGGCGCGGGCGTCGTTGAGGGCGCCGTCGGAGTTGAGCGGATTCCAGTTCTGCGTGCTCGGCAGCTGCACGCGCCACGAGATCACGTTGCCCTGGGCGTCGCGGATGGCTACCACGCGGATCTGCGTGAGACTCTCTCCGCCCTCTTCGTCCTGCTCGGCCAGGTCGGTCATGAGGCCCTCGTAGTCCCGTGCCTCGAGCGCGTCATCGCCCGGCTTCGGCTCACGATGACCGCCCGACACCTGCTGCGGCTTCGCGATCACCTCGCCGATCGCGAGGGCGAGCAGCGCGATCGCGAGCACCGCGGCGAGTACGAGCAGCCCGACCACGCCGAACAGCACGAAGATCAGCCCCACCACGAGCAGCCCCACGACGAGCAGCAGGGCCACGACCAGCGCGGACACGAGAGCGCTGAGCAGCTCCTGCAGGACGGCGACGACGACCGAGAGCACCTGCGACGCCCACTCGCCGACCATCTCGAAGAAGTCGCCGACGCCCTCCCAGAACTGGTCCCAGTTGTCGCCCCACGAGTCGGCCCCGTGCTCGATCGCGGTCTCGATCGCATGGATCGCCCGGTCGGCGGCATCCCAGATGTCCTGCCGCGCCTGGTTCAGGGTGCGCCGGGCATCCTCGACCTGACCCGCGGAGTAGGCGGCGCCGTCCTGCTTCGACCACAGCTCCTCGTACAGCGCGTCGGTCGGGTCACCCTGGGCCTCGGCGAGCGTGATGTCGTTGTTCAGGTCGTGGACGTCGTCCCGCAGTCGATAGGTGCGCGCCTGATGGAAGTCGGCGTCCTCGACAGCCGCGCGCGCCGTCGCCTGGATCGGCGCGAGCTCGACCGCGTACGTCGTGAGGGCGGTCGCGGTGCCGCCGTAGCGCCGGCGGGCGCGACGAAGACCAGCGGATGCCTCGGCCGCCGACTCCTCGAGAGCATCCGTCGCGCGGCTGCGCTGGTCGTCGACGAGGTCGCGAAGGGCGTCGGCCGCGCGCGCGATCGCCTCGGCGGTGGTCTGCAGACGCCGCGCGCGACTCTCGAGCTCGGCGGGGCGGCCCTCGAAGACGTCCTCGAACTCGACCGCCAAGCCGGAGCTCACGGGGCGTCCTCGTCGGTGTCGACGCCGTCGCCCATCGAGCGGTCGAGCTCCGTCATGGTCTCGTCGATCGCCTCGAGCCAGTCCCGCACGGCGACGAGCTGCTCCTCGAGCTTGCCCCGGTTGTGGTCCCAGTTGCCCGCGAAGTCGCGCACCTTGGCGGCGAGCCGGTGCTCGCCGGTGAGATCGGCCAGGTCGTCACCGACCCGGTCGGCGCTGCGGAATGTCTCGAGCGCAGCGCTGACCCGGCTCTTCGCCGTGCGCAGTGCGTCGAGGTCGAGCTCGATATCGCCCACGATCCATCCCTCCCGCCGCAGCATCCGGAGTCAGCCTATGGCTCGGGCAAGCGTCATCCGATGGGGACAAATCCCCACTGTGCAAGACGCGGGTCAGCCGCGGTCATGACGCGCGCCAGCATCCGTCGACGTGATCGTCGACCATGCCCGACGACTGCATCAGCGCGTACATCGTCGTCGAGCCGACGAAACGGAACCCGCGCTTGCGCAGCGCCTTGCTCATCGCATCGGACTCGGGCGTTGTCGCCGGCACGTCGGCGAAGGATGCCGGGCGCGGCCGGGCGGCGGGTGCGAACGACCACAGGAAGGCATCGAGCTCGCCCTGGTCGAGCTCGAGCATGAGCTGCGCGTTCGAGATCGTCGCGAGGATCTTCGCCCGGTTGCGGATGATTCCCGCGTCGCCCATGAGCCGTTCGACGTCTGCCTCGCCGAAACCCGCGACCACCGCAGGGTCGAACCCGGCGAACACCTCGCGGAACCGCGGACGCTTGCGCAGGATCGTGATCCACGACAGCCCCGCCTGAAATCCCTCGAGGCTCATCTTCTCGAAGAGCGGGCGGTCGCCGTGCAGCGGGAAGCCCCACTCCTCGTCGTGATAGCGGCGGTACTCGGAGTCGTCGCCGACCCACGCGCAGCGGGCGATGCCGTCGGGGCCGAGTCGGGTGTCGGTGGTCACGCCGCGACCCTACCCGGTCCCCCCGACGGCGGACCGCGGTGACGAACGTCTGGCTGACCGGAGAATGGCCGCCGGCCGCCTGCGTGGCGCACCCCGGGTAGACGTCACACATCGTCGAACGAAATCTGCGCACCCGATCCGCGCCCTGCTGCGGAATCGACAGTGTCCGGTTCTCGTATGTGAGTTGATGCTCACATAGCTGCAAAGGTCGCGACGAACCTGTGTGAGCCCGAACTCACATACGAGGTGGACGGTGCATCGATCCCGGAATCCCGCCGCGCCGCGCCGCGCCGCGCCGCGCCGCGCCGCGAGACTCCCGCTACTTCTTCTTCAGCGACTTCTCGCTGACGGGCGCCTCACCCGACGCGGCGAGCGCGGCGTAGTACTCGCGCGCCTCGTCCTGCCGCGCACGCTCGGCACCCGACGCGATCGGCGCACGCACGTGCTCGGGCGCGAAGCCGTAGGCATCGACGAGGTCCTGCGCGTGCGGGCGCAGGCGGGCGGTCAGACGGTCGATGTAGCGGGACACGGATGCCGCGCGCTGCGCCGACAGCCGCCCGTTGATCAGGTACCAGGCCAGGTGCTTCTCGATGAGGTGCAGCCCGAACAGGTCGCGCAGCCACATCAGCACCCGGCGGGTGCCGTCATCCTCGATGCGGTGGATGCCGTCGGTGAACGCCTCCCACTGCAGCAGCTCGGCGTGCGCACGGGCCGCCTCGATGAGCTCGGCCTGGTGGCTGTTGAAGACGGCAGCGGCCTCGGCGGGCGAGAGCTTGGATGCGGGACGCAGGGCTCCGGCGACATCCGACACCATCTGCTGCACGCGACCCGCGAGCAGGTCGTGCTGCTGGTCCTCACGCAGACCGAGTTCGACGGAGCGCGCCGTCGAACCGAGATCGGCGACCGACTGGCCGAGCTGGCGCAGCCCCGCGCCGTGGAAGAGCTTGCCGGCGGTCTGGCCCACGGCGAAGCGGGCGAGCCTGGCAGCATCCGCCCCCTTGAACTGCTTCGCGTAGTCGGCCAGCAGACGCTTGCCCACCAGCTGCAGGAGGACGTTGTTGTCGCCCTCGAAGGTGACGTACACGTCGAGGTCCTGGTGGAGGCCCACCATGCGGTTCTCGGCGAGGAAGCCGGATCCGCCGCACGCCTCGCGCGCCTCCTGGATCGTGTCGAGCGCGTTCCAGGTGCTGAGGGGCTTGAGCGCTGCGGCGAGCGTCTCGAGGTCCTCCCGCTCTTCGGGGGTGTCGGCCCGGCCCGAGAAGACGCCGTCGAACTTCTTGAGCAGCTCGTCGTGGGCGAAGAACTGGGCGTAGTTCTGGGCGAGGAGCGGGAGCAGGCGCCGCTGGTGCTTGCCGTAGTCGAGCAGCACGACCTCGGCGGTACCCGCGCCCGAGTCGAACTGGCGACGCTGCCCCGCGTAGGTCAGCGCGATGTGCAGCGCGAGCGCGGTGCCCGTCGTGGCGGCGCCGTCGAGAGAGACGCGGCCCTGCACGAGCGCGCCGAGCATCGTGAAGAAGCGGCGACCGGGGCTCGGGATGTCGGAGCTGTACGTGCCGTCGGCGGCGACGTCTCCGTACCGGTTGAGCAGGTTCGTGCGGGGGATGCGCACGTGGTCGAAGTGCAGCCGGCCGTTGTCGATGCCGTTGAGCCCGCCCTTGACGCCGTCGTCCTCGCCGCCGATTCCCGGGAGGAAGTCGCCAGCCTCGTCGCGCAGCGGCACGAAGAAGCAGTGCACGCCGTAGTTGACGCCGCCGGTGATGAGCTGGGCGAACACCGTCGCCGCCTTGCCGTGCAGCGCCGCGTTGCCGAGGTAGTCCTTCCAGGCGCCGCGGAACGGCGTGTGGATCACGAACTCCTCGGTCTCCGGGTCGTACGTGGCGGTGGTTCCGATCGCGGCGACGTCGGAGCCGTGCCCGGTCTCGGTCATCGCGAACGCGCCCGGGATGCTGAGGTCGGCGACGCCGCGCATCCACTTCTCGTGGTGCTCCTTCGTGCCGAGCTGGAAGATCGCCGACCCGAACAGGCCCCATTGGACGCCGGACTTGATCTGCAGGCTGGGGTCGGCGAGCACGAGCTCCTGGAAGCCGGCGAGGTTCGCGCCGTTGTCGTTGAGCCCACCGAACTCCTCGGGGAGCGCGCGGCGCGATCCGCCGTGCTCCACCAGCAGATGCAGCTGGGTCAGCACGCGCTCGCGGTGGTCGGCCATGGGCTGGCCCTCGATGCGCCAGAACGCCGGGTCCTTGATCATCTCGCGCGCTTCGCGGCGGGTGTCGCCCCAGGTTCCGAGAAGAAGGTCGGTCACGGCATCCACGTCGATACGGGGCTCGGATGCCTCCTCCGGCGTGTGCGCGGCGGTCGGCGCACCGCCGGCGGGCGTGCGCTTGCTCGTGGCGGGCTTGGGGGAGCGGACGGCGGCGTCGGCCATGCGTCACCTCTCGGTTCGGAGATGGAAAACTCACTTCCGACGGTAGGACTCCCACAACGCAGGTTCAAACCGCTTGGAGCCCTTCCACAATCACCCTGCGAGACGGGTCGCCCCCACCTTGTGCCCACCCCACACCCCCTCCTCTCTACCCGGTCCGTTTGTGCGGGCGTTTGGCCGCCTCCCGGGCGAGGGAGGCGCACATTCGCCCGCACAAACGGACCGGTTCGGGGAGGATGAGACGGTGCAGGTAGAGCTCGAGCCGTGGACGGATGCCGATCTCGTCATCCTCCGGAGGGCCAACACCGCCGAGCTGACCGAGTACCTCGGTGGGCCCGAGACCGAAGCGGCCCTGCTCGCGCGCCACGCCGAATACCTCTCCGGCGGAGACGCCGTGCGGATGTTCCGCATCGTCGCCGACGGCGCGACCGCGGGATACGCGGGCTGGTGGGAGCAGGACCACGACGGAGCACCCGCCTACGAGGTGGGCTGCGTGGTCGCGCCGGAATGGCAGGGCCTCGGCGTTGCGTCGGCGGCGCTCGCCGAGGTCGTGCGGGGTGCACTCGCGGCAGGCGGCGGACGGCCGCTCGTCGGCTACGCCCACGCCGAGAACGAGGCATCCCACGCCCTCTGCCGCCGCGCGGGGTTCACGCCGGAGGGCACCGGGGTGTTCCCCGGCGATCCGCCGGTGAGCGTGACCGTGTGGGTCATCCGGCCCGGCTGACCGGGCCGGCGGTGTCGGGGGCGATCCGGAGAATGGGATACCGACGAGAGGCGGAGCGATGAGGGTCGGACTGCACCCGTGGAGCGAGGGCGACCTGCCCGTGCTCGAGCGCGCGAACTCTCCCGAGATGACGGCGCACCTGGGCGGACCCGAATCCGACGAGCAGGTGCGCGAGAGGCACGAGCGCTACCTGCGGCTCAACGCGTCGGGCGAGGCCCGGATGCTGCGCATCGACGTCGACGGGGTGCCCGCCGGCGGCATCGGATACTGGGCCACCGACCACGACGGCGCGCCCGCCTTCGAGGCCGGGTGGGGCGTCGAGCCGCAGTTCCAGGGCCGCGGCGTCGCCCGTGAGGCGCTGCGTCAGCTGACGCGTCTCGTTGCGGCCGACGGGCGCCGCGGGCTCTTGGTCGCGTATCCGGGCGTCGACAACGTCGCATCGAACGCGCTCTGCCGCAGCCTCGGATTCGAGGCCGGCGTCACCTCCACCATGCCGTGGCGCGGCAGTGAACTGACGTTCCGGGTCTGGACCCTGGACGTGTCGCCGCTCGACCTCTCCGGGCGGACGGCAGAGATCGACGAGCGCTTCGTCGGCGCCTCGCTCGACGAGTCACGCTGGTGGCCGTTCTACACGCCGCACTGGTCATCGAGGGAGGCCGCCGCCGCGCGCTGGTCGGTCGGCCCCGGCGGACTGCGGCTCCGCATCGATGAGGACACCGCGCCGTGGGCGCCCGACCTCGACGGTGAGCTGCGGGTGTCCCACCTGCAGTCGGGTCAGTTCTCGGGACCCGTAGGGAGTCTCGTCGGACAGCACCGGTTCCGGCCGGGACTCGTCGTGCGCGAGGAGCAGCCCCAGCACCGCGGCTGGCTCGTCCGGCACGGTGTGATCGAAGTCCGGCTGGCCGCGATCCGCCACGACGACGCGATGGTCGCATGCTGGCCCATCGGCTTCGAGGAGCAGCCCGACGACTGCGGCGAGCTGTGCATCGCCGAGATCTTCGGGAGCGAGCTCGACGACGAGGGCGGCTGGGTCGGCGTCGGCGTGAAGCCGCAGAACGATCCCCGGCTGCGTGAGGACTTCGAGAAGATCCGGATCGACGGCGATCTCACCGCGATGCACGACTACGCCGTGGAGTGGACGCCCGAGCGCGTGCGCTTCTTCATCGACGGCCGCTGGGTGAAGACATCCGTCCAGTCGCTCGACTACCCGATGCAGTTCATGCTCGAGGTCTACGAGTTCCCGCGCGCGGACGGCACGCGCGACCTCTCGGCGCTCCCCCACGTGCTCCGGGTGGAGCGGGCGCGCACGTTCCCGTCGGTGTGAGCCCGGCCCTGCCGGGATCAGGCCCCGCGGGAGAGGCGGCGTGCGGGCGAGCGCGCGAATCACCCGAACGACGACCGACGTGGCTGCGTCAGGCGGCGCGGATGACGTCGAGGACGGCCTCGCCGTAGGCCTCGCGCTTCTTCGCGCCGATGCCGGTGACGCCGTCCAGGCCCGCGAGGCTCTCGGGGCGCGTCTCGGCGAGCGCGCGGAGTGTCGCATCGCCGAACACGATGTAGGCGGGCACGCCGAGCTCGCGCGCGACGCCGGCGCGCCACTCGCGCAGGGCCTCGAACAGCGGCCGGTCGCGCTCGGCGAGCGTGTCGGACGCCGACACCTTGCGCACGCGAGCGGCGCCGCCGGCGCGCCCGAGCACGTCGCGACGCAACGGCACGGCCGACTCGCCCTTCAGAACGCCGGCGGCGGGTTCGCCCAGCGCGAGGGTGCCGTACTCACCGCGCGAGACCAGGATGCCCCTCGCCAGCAGCTGTCGGATGACGCTGCGCCAGTCCTGCTCCGACAGATCGGCGCCGAGGCCGTAGGTCGAGAGCGAGTCGTGGCCCTGCTGCCGGATGCGCTCGGTCGAAGACCCCCGCAGGATGTCGATGAGGTGCCCGGCGCCGAACGCCTGGCCGCGTTCGCGCTGCAGCCGCACGATGGTCGAAAGCAGCTTCTGCGCAGGGACGAGGCCGTCCCAGGTCTCGGGCGCCTCGAGGCAGGTGTCGCAGTTCCCGCACCGTCCGGCGGGCTCGCCGAAGTATCCGAGGAGGTTCTGGCGGCGGCATCCGATCGTCTCGCACAGCGCCAGCATGGCGTCGAGGTGCTGACCGAGACGGTTCTTGAACGCGCGATCGCCGGGGCTCTGGTCGATCATGCGGCGCTGCTGCACCACGTCGCCGAGGCCGTACGCCATCCAGACGACGGCGGGGTCGCCGTCACGGCCCGCGCGACCGGTCTCCTGGTAGTACCCCTCGACCGATTTGGGCAGGTCGATATGGGCGACGAAGCGCACGTCGGGCTTGTCGATGCCCATGCCGAACGCGATGGTCGCGACCATGACGACGCCCTCGTCGCGAAGGAACCGCGACTGGTTCGCGGCACGTGTGGATGCCTCGAGCCCGGCGTGGTACGGGAGCGCGTCGAAGCCCTGCGTGCGCAGGAACTCGGCCGTCTGCTCGACGGACTTGCGACTGAGCGCGTAGACGATGCCGGCGGAGCTCTCGGGCTGAGAGCGGATGAAGGCGGCGAGCTGCCGGCGCGGGTCGGTCTTCGCGTCGATGCGGTACTGGATGTTGGGGCGGTCGAAGCTCGACACGAAGTGCCGCGCTCCGGGGAGGCGGAGCCGCTCGGTGAGCTCTCGATGGGTCGCCGGGGTCGCCGTGGCGGTGAGTGCGAGCCGCGGGACGCCCGGGAAGCGCTCGGCGAGCTCGCCGAGCGCGAGGTAGTCGGGACGGAAGTCGTGGCCCCACTGCGATACGCAATGGGCTTCATCGATCGCGATGACGCTGAGCGATCCGCGGGCGAGGAACCGCAGCGTCGCCTCGGTGGTGAGTCGCTCAGGCGCGACGTAGAGCAGGTCGAGGTCGCCCGCGAGGTAGGCCTGCTCGACCGCCGCGCGCTCGTGCGGCGCCTGCGTGGAGTTGAGGTAGGCGGCGCGCACGCCGTTGGCGAGGAGCGCGTCGACCTGGTCGTGCATGAGCGCGATGAGCGGACTCACCACCAGGCCCGTGCCCGGTCGGATGAGCGCGGGCACCTGGTAGCAGACGCTCTTGCCGCCGCCGGTCGGCATCAGCACGACCGCGTCGCCGCCGGCGACGACGTGCTCGACGATCGCGCCCTGCTCTCCGCGGAACGCATCGTAGCCGTAGACCTCGTGCAGCACGGCGCGGGGATCGGCGCCGACGAAGTCGCGGCGGGGCGCCGACGCGAACGCCGGCTCGGGTGCACCGAGTCCCGGCGTCGGCCCGCCGAACCGCGACTGCTCGACGTAGGGAGGCTCGTCGAACTCGGGCGGCGGCGCGAACTCGTCGGGATCCCACTCGAGGTCGGCGTACGGGTCGCCCTGCGGAGTGCTCATCCCCTCCAGGGTAGCCGCGTCCTCCGACGCCGAACCCGGCCGAGCCGCCCTCCGTGGAGCCCCGGCGACCTCGCCCGCTGGGGAGGAACCTCGAGTCGCCAAGACACGCCGGCATCGCGCCCGCTGCCGGCGTGTTCTGGCGACTCGGGGCCCTGGCGATCCGGCGGAGGGGCTGCGGTATCGTCGGCGCCATGCAATGCCGATGAACGCCCCCCGCTCCCGCAGCACTCACGCCGCACGCTCGCAGCACGTGACGCACGGCATCCGAAAGGCATCGCATGTTCTCCTCAGACCCCCTCCCCCTCCGAGGGCGCACCGCGCTCGTGACCGGCGTCTCGCGCCGGCGCGGCATCGGGTTCGCCGTCGCCCGCCGCTTCGCCGCGCTGGGCGCCGACGTCTTCATCCACCACTTCTCGGCGCACGACACCCCGCAGCCGTGGGGCGGCGACGACCTCGACCTCGTGCGCTCGGAGCTGCGCACCGCGCTCACCGACGGCGCGGTTCTCGGCGACGTCGACGCCGACCTGCGCGACCCCGCCGCCATCGACCGGGTCATCGACGCGGCGCGCGCACTGACCGGCCGGCTCGACATCCTCGTGTGCAACCACGCGCAGTCCGGCGGCGACGGCGCCCTGCTCGACATGACCGCCGATCGCCTCGACGCGTTCTGGACGGCCAACGCACGCTCGACGCTGCTGCTCACCCGCGCGTTCGCGGCGCTCCACGCGGAGAGCGCCCCGGGAGCTCGGCCCGGCGAGCGCATCGCTCGGACCGAGCCCTTCGCGGCACCGGTCGGCCGCGTGTTCTGGATGACGTCGGGCCAGATCCACGGACCCATGCGCGGCGAAGTGGCTTACGCGACGAGCAAGGCGGCGCTCGCGGGCATCACCCCGACGGTCGCGGCGGAGCTGCTCGACCTCGGGATCATCCTCAACACCATCGACCCCGGCCCGGTGAACACCGGCTACCTCGACCCGGAGACGACCGACCGGCCGCTCGACGAACTCCAGGAGTGGATCCGCACGACCCCGTTCGGCCGCGTCGGGCGCCCCGACGACCCCGCCCGGCTGATCGCCTGGCTCGCGACCGACGAGGGCGCGTGGGTCATCGGCCAGGTCCTCTCCTCCGACGGCGGTTTCTCCCTCGGCTGAGCCCGCCTGGCCTTCTTCCGTTTGTGCGGGCGAATGTGCGCCCGCGCGGCGCGGCAAGCGGCCATTCGCCCGCACAAACGGACCCCAGGTTCGGAAGCGGGGCGGGCTAGAGCCGCACGACCTCGGTGATGCGCACCACGGCGGTGCCGGCCTCTTCGGATGCCGGGAGGTCGACCTCGCCGCGGATGCGCCAGTCGTGATTGCCCTCCGGATCGTCGATCGTCTGCTCGACGCGCCAGAGACCGGATGCCGCGGCATCCGCCTCGTCGATGGTCACGAGTTTCGGCGACCGGGCCGGGCCGCCCGTCAGCAGCTCGTCGTGCTCGTCGAAGTAGGCGTCGAGCGCGGCAGGCCAGTCCACATCGGGATCGAGCTCCACGAGGTCGTCGTCGCGCTGCAGCGCCGCGAGCTGCACACGCCGGAACAGCTCGTTGCGCACGAGCACGAGGAATGCGCGGCGATTGGTGAGCACCGACGGGGGCGCGGGCGGCACGACCGGCGCGTCCGGATCGGCGGCGGGGTTGATCAGCGCCTCCCACTCGTCCACGAGGCTCGAGTCGACCTGGCGCACGAGCTCGCCGAGCCACGCGACGAGGTCGTGCAGCGACTCGGTCTGCGCCTCGGCGGGCACGGTCTGGCGGATCGCACGGTAGGCGTCGGAGAGGTACCGCAGCACGAGCCCCTCGCTGCGGGCGAGCTGGTAGTGGTTGATCAGCTCGGCGAAGGAGAACGCCCGCTCGAACATGTCGCGCACGACCGATTTCGGAGACAGCTCGAAGTCGCGCACCCAGGGCTGGCTCGACGCGAACACCTCGAACGACTGGGCCAGGAGCTCCTCCAGCGGCTTCGGGTACGAGACCTCCTCGAGCAGCTCCATGCGCTCGTCGTACTCGATCCCCTCGCGCTTCATCGCCGCGACCGCCTCACCGCGCGCCTGGAATTGCTGCTGCGAGAGCACGGGACGCGGATCGTCGAGCGTCGCCTCGATCACGCTCACGACGTCGAGCGCGTAGTGCCCGGTGCCGGCGGATCGCCGTACAGAACTCGACGGATTCGCGACCTCGGAGCCGCCATCCGCGTCCACCGCGGCCGGGCCGGCCGCTTCCGTGGAGTTCTGCCCGCGCACGTGCGGCGCCCGGTCCTCCTCTTCAGGGTCGAGCAGGCCGATCGCGGCGAGCGCGAACGGGGACAGCGGCTGGTTGAGTGCGAAGTTCGGCTGCAGATCGACGGTGAGGCGGATGGCCCCCGTCGACCGGTCGACCTCGACGACGTCGGCCGCCAGCAGCGTGCGGAAGATCGCCAGCGCCCGGCGTGCGAGTTCGAACTGGCGCGCCCGCGGCTCGTGGTTGTCGCGGACGAGCGCGCGCACGTTCGCGAACACGTCGCCGCCGCGCGCGATGACGTTGATGAGCATCGCGGCCGTCAGCTGCAGCTGCGGCACCAGCGGCTCGGGCTCCGCCGCGATGAGCCGGTCGTAGGATGCCTCGCTCCAGTTCACGAACCCCTGCGGCGCCTTCTTGCGCACGACCTTCTTGAGCTTCTTGGGGTCGTCGCCGGCCTTGGCGAGGGCGACCGCGTTCTCGACCTCGTGATCCGGCGCCATCACGACGACGGTTCCCGCGGTGTCGTAGCCGGCTCGTCCCGCGCGGCCGGCGATCTGGTGGAATTCGCGGGCGCTGAGCTGCCGCATCCGCTGTCCGTCGTACTTCGCGAGAGCGGTCACGAGCACGGTGCGGATCGGCACGTTGATGCCCACGCCGAGGGTGTCGGTGCCGCAGATCACGCGCAGCAGGCCCCGCTGGGCGAGCGTCTCGACGAGGCGGCGGTAGCGCGGGAGCATCCCGGCGTGGTGCACGCCGATGCCGGCGCGGACGTAGCGTGACAGCGTGCGGCCGAACGCCGTCGTGAAGCGGAATCCGCCGATCGCCTCCGCGATCGCGTCGCGCTGCTCGCGCGAGACGACCCGGATCGACGACAGCGCCTGCGCGCGCTCCATGGCGGCGGCCTGCGAGAAGTGCACGACGTACACCGGCGACTGCCCGGTCTGCAGCAGGTCCTCGACGGTCTCATGGACGGGCGTGCGGGCGTACGAGAAGAACAGCGGCACGGGCCGCTCGACGCCGGTGATGCGCGCAGTCGGGCGGCCGGTGCGGCGCGACAGGTCGTCGGCGATCGTCGTGACGTCCCCGAGCGTCGCCGACATCAGGATGAACTGGGCACGCGGGAGCAGGAGCAGCGGCACCTGCCACGCCCACCCTCGATCGGGGTCGCCGTAGTAGTGGAATTCGTCCATGACGACCTGGTCGACCGCTGCGTCGGCCCCTCGCCGCAGCGCGAGGTTCGCGAGGATCTCGGCGGTGCAGCACACGATCGGCGCGTCGGGGTTGACCGACGAATCGCCCGTGACCATCCCGACGTGGGCCGCGCCGAAGATCTCGACGAGGGAGAAGAATTTCTCGCTCACCAGTGCCTTGATCGGCGCCGTGTAGTACGTGCGGCCGCCGCGTGCGAGTGCGGCGGCGTGGGCCGCGACGGCGACGAGCGACTTGCCCGTCCCCGTCGGGGTGGACAGGATCACATTCGATCCCGACACGATCTCGATGACGGCCTCGTCCTGCGCCGGGTACAGCGTCAGCCCACGATCGGCGGCCCACTCGACGAAGCCCAGGTACGCGCTGTCGTCGTCGGCGCCGCGCGGCACGGCGTCGAGGAGCGAGAGCATGCTCCCGAGTCTGCCAGCAAGAACGCGACGGATGCCTCGGCCCGCCCCGCGTGCGAGGTGCGGCGCGCTGGCGGAACACCCGCCGCCGGCCGTACGTTGAAGCGGACGACGAAAGGATGCCGATGCCCGCCTCCACCGATGAGACCACCGTCGCACGCAACGACGAGGAACGCCGCTACGAGATCCATGTCGGCGATGTCCTCGCCGGGTTCACGACCTTCCGGCCCGACGCGCAGGGGCGCCTGCGCTTCCCGCACACCGAGGTGGACCCCGCCTTCCGCGGTCGCGGTCTCGCCCAGACCGTCGTGGCCGAGGCGATGGCCGATGCCGCCCGCCGCGGCGAGACCGTCATCCCGCACTGCCCGGTCGTGGCGAAGTACCTCCGCGAGCACGAGGTCCCCGGTCTGACCGTGGAGTGGCCGGCCCACGCCCACCCCGAGTGACGCGCTGACATGACGCGACTCGACACCGACGACGCCCCCATCACGGAGGCCCCCGCCGCGTGCGACGGTCCCCGCGCGCTGCTCCTCGAGGCGCGGGAGGTCCCGCTGGGCGGCGTCCGGGCGATGAGCGTGCGCCGCGCGCTGCCTCAGCGCGACCTGCCGCTCGTCGGCGCATGGTGCTTCCTCGACCGTTTCGGGCCGCAGGTCACGCGCATGCGCGTCGAACCGCACCCGCACATCGGGCTGCAGACGGTGACCTGGCCCCTCGTCGGCGAGGTGCGGCACCGCGACTCCGTCGGCAGCGACGTCACCGTCCGGCGCGGCGCGCTGAACCTCATGACCAGTGGCGACGGCATCTCCCATTCGGAGTACTCCGTGGGAGCGGATGCCGCGCCCCTCGACGCCCTGCAGCTGTGGGTCGCTCTTCCCGAGTCCCGTCGCCACGGTGCGCCCGCCTTCGAGCAGCACGCCGTGCTGCCCGAGGTCCCGCTCGACGCCGTGCAGGGCGACGCCGGGTCGGCGACGGTCGTGCTGGGAGCCTTCGCCGGCGCGAGCTCGCCCGCCACGACGTACACGCCGATCGTGGGCGCCGAGATCCGCGTGCCCGCCGGGTCCCGCGTCTCCCTGCCGCTCGACCCCGCGTGGGAGCACGCGCTGATCGGTGTGGCGGGGGATGCCGCGGTGCACGCCGCACCCGATGCCGGATCGACCGGCGTCGACGACGCGCACCTGCTGTATCTCGGCATCCGCCGTTCGTCGGTCGACGTGTCGAGCGTCACCGGCGCGACGCTCTTCCTGCTGGGCGGCGAGCCCTTCGAGGACGACATCGTGATGTGGTGGAACTTCGTCGGCCGCACCCACGAGGAGATCGTGGCGGCCCGCGACGCGTGGGAGTCACGCGATGCCCGCTTCGGGAGAGTCATCGACCACGGCGACGAACGCATCCCCGCCCCGCCGCTCCCCGCCGTGCGGCTCACGCGCCGACGCCGGCGGGTCTAGCCGCGGCGCATCAGCGCCGCACGCACGGCGAAGGCGCCCGGGCCGAAGCCCGGACGCCTCCGCGTGCACTCAGCGGGTGACGAGGAAGCCCGACAGCCCGGCCGAGGCCTCGACCGTGGCGGAACCCGGGTACGCGGCCGTGACGACGCGGATGCCCTTGCTCTGCTTCGGCAGCGTGATCGTCACCGTCCCGCCGGCGAGCGTGCCCGAGTACTTCTTGGCGTTCACCCACACTGTCACCGTGCCTGCCGCTGCGGCCCCGCCCGAGGGCGTCACCTTGACGGTCACCTTGTAGTCCTGAGCCGAAGTGCCCACGTAGCGATTCATCGTCACGCTGGTCTTCGACGTGAACTTCACGAAGACACCGGCACTGTCGGCCGTGCCCACGTTCGCGTTGCCCGCCTGCGTCGCGGTGACCCGGACCGACAGCGTCGTCCCGGCATCCGTCTTGGTCACCTTGTACGACGTCGCCGTGGCACCCGCGATCGCCGCACCGTCACGCAGCCACTGGTACGTGATCGCCACGTCCTTCGGCGTCCAGGAGCCCGCCGTCGCCTTCAGCGTGGAGCCCACCTTGGGCGATCCGGTGATCTTCGGCAGCGCGGTGTTCACCGGAGCCGGGGCACCCGAGTCCACCGTCAGGATGGTCCGCACCGCCGAGTCGCCGTACTGCACGACGCCGTAGTAGCGGGTCTCCGCCTTCAGACCGGTCCACGACAGCTTGTACTTCGTCGGCGTGCTCTCGGTGACCGGGAGCGGGTTCGGAGTCGCCGTGAGCGCTCCCTCGCCCCCGGTGCCGACGACCGCCGTGGTGAGGTCCCACGTGAACGGGGCCGTGTGGTTGTACACGTGCGCCTCGACCAGGTAGAAGCCCTCGGTGGGGTCGTCGAGAACGACGGACTCGTCCGCCGAGCCGGAGGCCGACGACCACGTCTCGTAGTAGCGCAGGTCGGTCGGCGAGACCACCCGGTACACGAAGAGGTCGAGGTCCGAGCCCTCATCGTCCGACGAGTCGAGGTCGAAGCGTGCGAGCTTCGAGTCCGCCGGCACATCGACGATGTAGTACGAGTAGCCGTCCTCGTCACCCGTGTTCTCGTTGCCGGTGTGACCCGGGACCGGGTCGCCGTTCGGGAACAGCGGCTCCGTCTGCAGGGTCGCCGGAGCGAGGCCGCCGAGGTTCAGCGCGAGCTGCCCCGAGATGCCGGGCGTGATGGTCACGTCCGTGCTTCCGGTGATGCCCGTGCCGCTGGCGTTCTCCGGCGCGTCGGCGGTCACCGGGTAGACGGCGATCGGCGAGCGCACCGTCTCGGGACCGGTCCACGTCAGGAAGCCCGTCGCCCACTGCTCGGCCTCCGCGGTCGTCTTCGTGAACGTCACCGTGAAGGTTCCGGTCTGGCCCTCGGCGAGGGTCAGCGAAGCGGGCTGGACGACCGCCGTGAGACCCGGGACCGAAGCTGTCGCGGTGTAGGTGCCGGCAGTGGTCGCACGCACCGTGCGCGTCACCGTCTGCGGGCCCGAGAGCGAGCCGATGGCGATGGAGGCGAGGTTCAGGTCGCTGCCGTCGATCGGTTCGGACCCGGAGTCGTACAGACCCTTGCCCTGCAGGTACTGGAGCCACTGGACGGGGCCGTTGTCGTAGATCAGACCGGCGTCGAAGAAGCGCGTCGGGTCGACGTGACCCGCGCCCTGCGCGAACGGGTCGGCGTCGGCCGCTCCGGCGGCGTCGACCGTGTCGTACGCGGTCGTCATCATGGCCGACTTGATCTCACCGGGAGTGGCCAGCGGACGCTCGCCGAGGTACAGCGCGGCGAGTCCCGCCACCTGCGGCGACGACATCGACGTGCCGGACTTGAAGCCGAACGTCGGCGCCTCGCCTTCGGCGTTGTGCTCGGCCGCGAGGATCGCGACACCGGGCGCCGAGACATCCGGCTTGAGGATGTCGCTGCCGTCGGCCAGCATCGGTCCGCGGCTCGAGAACCCGGCGACCACCGGGGTGGGGGTCTCCTCGCCGGTCACGTTCGCGCCGACCAGCGTCGCCGTGGCACCCGCAGTGTTGCGCACGTAGTTCAGGAGCGCCGTGCGGTGCTGCGCGTCGATGTGAACGGTCGGCACCGAGTGGAAGTCGTTGTCGAGCGAACCCGCCGTGACGTTGACGAGGATCATTCCGACGCCGCCCGCAGCGGCGACCTCCTGCGACTTCTCCACGCGCGCGTTCGTGCCGCGGTCGCAGACGACGATCTTGCCCGCGACCTTCGCGGGGTCGAGCGTGCCGAGGAAGCACAGCGCGGCCTCGGCCGGGGCGGCCCCGGCCTTGGCGACATCACCGGAGTAGACCACCGGCGCGGTGACCGTCTCGCCGAACGGCACGGAGATCGATGCTCCCGCCACCTCGAACCCGTTGGGCAGCTGGACGGTGCCCTCGTAGGTGGGGATGGTCGAGGCGGCGACGGTGGTGTACCAGGGCGACGCGTGGTCGGCCGTGGATGCGCCGGGGCCGTCGTTGCCCGCGCTGACCGCGACGAAGATGCCCGCGGCCGCCGCGTTGAAGAACGCGGTGTCCTCGGTGGCGAACGTCGTCGTGGCGGCGCCGCCGCCGATCGAGTAGTTGATGACGTCGACACCGTCGCCTGCGGCGGCGTTGATGGCGGCCATCAGGTCGCTCAGGGCGCAGATGTCGTCGGTCGTGACGAGCTCGTCGGGTCCGACGAAGCAGGCCTTGTACGCGGCGACCTTGGCGGCCGGCGCGACACCCGAGATCGTGCCGAAGTCGATTCCCTCGACCGCGGCAGCGACGCCGTGGTTGCCCGCGGCGGTGCTGGCCGTGTGCGACCCGTGCCCGTCGGCGTCACGCGGCGACAGGTAGTCGGGGCCGAAGTCGAAGCCGGATGCCGCGGCACCGGCGCTGAAGTACTTCGCACCGATCAGCTTCGTCGAGTAGTCGTCGGCGCTCCACTGCTCGCCGGTCACGCGGGCGCTCTTGAAGACTCCGCCGTCCGCCTTGTTGAAGGTGACGGTGTTGCCGACGAGGTAGGGCTCCGCTCCGACGGTCGTGCCGAGGGGCGAGCCGGCGAACGAGGGGTTCTCGGGTGCGATGCCGGTGTCGACGACGCCGACGACGGTGCCCGCTCCTGCCGCGCCGATTCCGCCGACCGCTTCCCACACGCCGCCGGCGCCCTCGAGACCGAGGAACTCGGTCGATGACACGGCGTCGGGGTGGAGGATCTCATCCGGGACGACGGACTGCACACCGCGGTTGCCCGCGAGCTTGGCGGCCTGCCCCGCGGTGAGGTTGGCGGTGAAGGCGTTGAGGGTGATGGTCAGGTTTCCATCGGGGGTCACGCCCGCCTCGGCCGCGACGTCCTTCTGCCGGTCCTGCAGGAAGGCCGAGTACTGCTTGACGGCCTTCGACGAGGCGTCGAGCTTCGCACCGTCCTCGGGAGCCGTGGGCGCGAGGCCGGGCTCGCCGCCGTCGTACGTGGCGACAGGGGCCTCGTCGAGGAGGACGATGTAGCGTCCGGCCGGCAGATCGATGGGGATCGGGGCATTCACCTCCTCCGGCGCTGCTCCGAAACTGGCGGTAGCTGTTGTGCCGGTGAACAGTGCGGCGATTGTGATGACCGCTGCTGCTCTCGCGGAGGTGCGACCCATTGAGTCCTCCATGTCGTGTGCGGAGTGCGTTGCGCCACGCCGTCGTGGCGCAACAGGCTCAAAGGTAGCTGTGAATCTGCCCAACCCAGATAACGAACACATGAGAAAGGATCACCCGGCGGACACTACGCTGAACAGGTGGCCAACCCCTCCCGACTCTCGACGAGCGTTCTGCTCACCTGCGCCGCAATCGGGGTCGCGACGGGGGTTCTCGGGGGCCTGGCCGGATGGATCACACTGCCGCTCCTCGCGGCGGTGCCGGTGCTGTACGGATTCGTGCTCGGGGTCCATGTGCTTCCCGGCATCATCGCGCAGGAGGCGCTGCGCCTGCCGTGGGTCGCGCTGATCACGCACGGGATCGCGGCGCTCGTCGCGACGGCGATGGCGCCGATCTATGCGGGCCAGTTCTTCGGCACGGCACTGCTGTTCGGAGGGATCCAGGAACTGGTGGCCGCGCTCGTGCGATACCGCTCGTGGGCACCCTGGCGCTTCTTCGTCTCGGCGTTCGTCATCGGAATCGTGGTCGCGATGGCGGTGTTCTTCGCCGCCCACCTCGGCGCGATGCCGCTCTGGGCGCAGATCCTCTATCTCGTCCTGTCGCTCCTGGGACCGGTGGCCTGGACGGCCGTCGGCCTCGCGATCGGCCGAGCGCTCCGCCGCGCGGGTGTTCCGCGCCGCAGTCGCACCTGACTCGGCTTCTCGACGCGGTAAGGGTCTACTAAGTTAGGAGAGACTTAGTAGCCGCCTCACCTGGAAGTCCCGTGACCGCACCCGAGCGCGACCCTTCCGCCGCGCTCGCGGCGGACACCGCGGCGCCCCTCGTGCGGGTGCGCGGACTCGGAGTGACGCACGACGGCGAATCGGTCGCGGCTCCGGCATCCGTGACGTTCGACATCGCACCGGGCGAGGTCGTGCTCCTGCTCGGGCCGAGCGGCTCGGGCAAGTCCACGCTCACCCTCGCGCTCAACGGCCTCATCCCCCATGCCGTCCCCGCGGCGGTCGTCGGCTCCGTCGAGGTCGACGGCCTCGACACCGCGACCTCGACCGTGGCCGAGCTGAGCACGCGCGTCGCGATGGTGTTCCAGGATCCCGACGCGCAGCTCGTGACCGGCACGCTCCTGGATGAGGTCGCGTTCGGGCCGGAGAACCTGCGGATGCCGGTGGCCGAAGTCCTCTCGCGGGCCGAGGCCGCCCTGCGCCGCGTCGGTCTATGGGAGCGCCGCACCGAGAATCCCGACCGCCTGTCCGGCGGAGGTCGCCAGCGCCTGGCGATCGCGTGCGCCCTCGCGATGGGATCCCCGCTGCTCGTGCTGGACGAGCCGACCGCGAACCTCGACCCGCAGGGCATCGAAGAGGTCTACGCCGCGCTCGCCGACCTCGTCGCCTCCGGCGATCGGGCGATCCTCCTCGTCGAGCACAACCTCGACGCCGCCGTCGGCTTCGTCGATCGCGTCGTCGTGCTCGACCACGACGGGCACCTGGCCGCCGACGGCTCGGTCGACGACGTGCTCCGCGGCCGTGCCGACGACCTCCACGCGATGGGCGTGTGGCTGCCGGTGTCGACGATCGCCGCCCTGCGCCTTCGCCGCGCGGGATACGTGCTCGAGCCCCTCCCGCTCACACCGGTCGAGCTGCACGCCGCGCTCGAGGCCCAGCCCGCCCGTACCGTTCTCAGGACCGATCGCGGTCTCGGGGCGAGATCGGGCGAGAATCCCTCCGCGGAGACCGTCGATCCTGAGCACGGTACGGGCGCGGCATCCGCTCCGCTCATCTCCGTGCGCGGGCTCACCGTGCACCGGGGACGCACCGACGTGCTGCACGGCGTCGACCTCGACGTCGCGGCCGGCGAGTTCGTCGCGGTCGTGGGAGCGAACGGCGCGGGCAAGACCACGCTCATCCAGGCGCTGGCCGGCGTGATCCCGCCGCCCCGCGGCACCGTGCACGTCGGCGGACTCGACGTCGGCCGGTCGGACGCCCGCACGCTCTCCTCGCGCATCGGGTTCGTCTTCCAGAATCCGGAGCACCAGTTCATCGCGCACTCGGTGTTCGACGAGGTCGCGCACGGCCTGCGGCTGCAGCATCTCTCCGAAGCGGAGGTGCGTGAGCGCACGATCGCGCTGCTGCGCCGCTTCGGGCTGGAAGGACGCGCCGATGCGCACCCGTTCCTGCTCTCGGGCGGGCAGAAGCGCCGGCTCTCGGTCGGAACCGCGCTCGTCGCCGGAGCACCCGTGCTCGTGCTCGACGAGCCGACGTTCGGGCAGGACCGCGCACGTGCCGACGAACTGCTCGGACTCCTCGGCGAGCTCAACGCCGAGGGCACCACGGTGATCGTGGTCACGCACGACATGCAGCTGGTGACCGAGTACGCGCACCGCACTGTCGTGCTCGAGAACGGACGCGTCGCCGCGGCGGGCGAGACTGCGGACATCTTCGGCGACGTCGACCTGATCGAGCGCGCGGGCCTGCGGCTGCCGCCGCTGCGGCGCGCGCTGCACGACCTGGCGCGGCATCCGGAGCTCGCCTCGGTCGCCCGGCTCGCCGACCTTCCGGACGGAACGGAGGCGCCCGCATGACCTCCGCGTCCGCCACCGCACGGCGCGCACCCGTCGACCCCTACGCCGCCCAGACGCCCGCCGCGCCGGTGCGCTTCCTCTACGCGCTCAATCCGCTCGCGAAGCTCGGCGCGCCCCTTCCCGCGATGGTGCTGCTCGTCTTCGTGCGCGACGTCGCCACGCCGATCGCCTTCCTCGCGCTGAGCTACGCGATCCTGCTCGTCGGCGTGCGCTTCACAGCGCGGCTCGCCGCCGCGCTCGTGGCGCTGCCCGTCGCCGCCGCGGTGATCGGCGTCGGATTCTCGCTGTGGACGGACCCGTCCCGCGTCGACCAGTCCGTCGTCGTGCTGCAGCTCGGCGGCTGGACGCTCTACGGCGGCGCGCTCGAGGTGGGCCTGGCGACCGGTCTGCGTCTCGCGGCGATCGTCGCGCTCACACTCATCGCGGGTCTGTCCACGACCGGTCCGGACTTCGTGCGCGCGACGGTGCAGCAGCTGCGTGTGCCGTACCGGATCGGCTACACCGCGCTCGCGGCGTTCCGCTTCGTGCCGAGGTTCGGCCACGAGCTCGAGGTGATCCGCCAGGCCCACCGCGTGCGCGGGGCGCACGGGGGACGCGGTCCGTTCGCCGCGGTGGCGCGCTGGTTCGGCTACATCGTGCCGCTCATGGCGGGCGCGATCCGGCACGCCGAGCGGGTCGCTCTCGCGATGGATGCGCGCGCCTTCGGCGCCCACCCCGACCGCACCGAGCGCCACCTTGTCCCGTTCCGCGCCCGCGACGTCGTCTTCATCGTGCTGCTGTGGGCGGCGTCGGCGGCGATCTTCTGGGCAGCACTCCACGGGGCTCCGCCCCAAACCCCCGGCTTGCTGACGCACGCCCACCCCTGGGTTCCGGCGTAGGCCGGGCCGCAGCATCCGACTCCCCTACCCCGACGGAGGATCCATGGCACTGGCCAGCAGACTCGTGAAGCCCGAGACACAGGGGCTGGTGCACCTCACCGTGCTGCGGCGCGAACAGCTCTCGCCGCATTGGATGCGCGTGACCCTCGGTGGTGCCGAGATCGAGAGCTTCCGTGCGATGGGCTACGACCAGTGGTTCCGGCTGTTCCTGCCTCTCGGCGGCGACGAGGGGCTCGACCGTCTGCCCGCCAAGGCCAACAAGATGTTCGGCTATCTGCGCTACCTGCGGATCCCCGACGGCGTGCGTCCCGTCATGCGCAACTACACCGTGCGGGAGTACCGGTCCGCGACGGACGAGCGCGGCCCGGAGATCGACGTCGACTTCGTGCTGCACGGATCCGCGGAGGACGGCACCGCGGGCCCCGCGTCCCGCTGGGCGCAGACGTGCGAGCCGGGCGAGAGCGTCGTCGTGATCGACGAGGGCCTCGCCTTCAACCCGGAGCGCGGCACGGACCGCGTCGTTCTCGTCGCCGACGAGACCGGCCTTCCCGCCATCGCCGGGATCTGCGCGTCGCTCCCGTCGCACGCGTCGGGGCTGGCCGTGATCGAGGTGCCGTCCGCCGAAGACGCGCTCGAGTTCGCGCATCCGGCCGATGTGCACGTGCGGTGGATCGTGCGCGACCACGGCGTCAAGCCAGGCGCACTCGCCCTGAAGGCGCTGGGGGAGGCTTCGCTTCCGGATGCCCCGTTCCACGCATACCTGGTCGGCGAGCAGTCGCTGCCGACCGAGGGCCGCCGCCTGCTGGTGAACGAGCGGGGCGTCCCGAAGGAGCTGGTGAGCTTCTGCGGCTACTGGCGCGTCGGCACCGCGTCCCCCACTCCGAAGTCGCAGCTCGCCGCGACCGAGGTGCACTCGTGAGCCGGGTCGCGACGTCGTACCTGCTGACGTGCGCCGCGATCGGGGTGGCCGGCGGCGTGCTGCTGTGGGCGGCCGGATGGCTCTCGACCGTGCTGTTCGCGACCGTGCCGTTCGCCTCCGTGGCGCTCGCCGGGCTGTGGCTGCTGCCGGCCACGGTCGCCCTGCGCCTTCTCGAGCGGCCGCTCGCCGGCATCCTGGTGGGCGTGATCTCGGGACTCGTCGCCTTCCCGTTCTTCGGAGCCGCGGTGTGGTGGGCGCTGTTCGCCGAGATCCCGTTCATGCTCGCGATCTACCGCTCGTGGCGCACCTGGCAGTTCTACGCCGGCGCCGTGTTCGTGGGCATCGTGTACCCGATCGCCGCCGCCGTGTCGTTCGACCTGTGGACGATGCCGGCCTGGGCGGTGGTCGCGTTCTTCGCGCTGACGATCGTCGGATGCCTCGTGGGCGTCGCTCTCGGCATCCTGATCGCCGATCAGCTCAAGCGTGCCGGCGTCGCGCGCCTCGCGCGTCGGCGCGGGCTCGCTTCGCGCGGCCTCGGTGCCGGTGCGGGTCCGTCCGGCCAGCACTGACCCGGGCGCTGAAGACGACGGTTGCAGATCGGCTCGCGCTGCCTCTTCCTGCGAGCGCTGCGCAGATACACGCCGCAGTCGCAGGTAACAGCAGCGCTCGCGTCGCGAACAGCCCCGAACGACGGTCCCCACGCCCCCTCCAGACGCCGCTGGCGCGTCGCCCGGAGCCTCGGGGCGCGTGGGCCGAGCCGCGACCCCGCGCCCTCGGAGGGGCGGGGTCGCGGCATCCGGACCCGCGCGGGTGCTGACTACTTCTTGCCGACGATCTGACGGCTCACGAGATCGCGCATGATCTCGTTCGTGCCGCCGTAGATGCGGTGCACGCGCGCGTCGAGGTACGCGCGGGCGATCGGGTACTCGGTGATGTAGCCGTAGCCGCCGTGCAGCTGCACACCGACATCGAGCAGCTCCGCCTCGCGGTCGGTCGACCAGAACTTGACCTTCGCGGCCTCCTCGGCCGTGAGCTTCTCGTCTTTGTAGAGCATCATCGCGCGGTCGTTGTACGCCCAGACGACGTCGACCGTCGTCGCCATGTCGGCGAGCTGGAAGCGCGTGTTCTGGAAGTCGGCGATGCGCTGGCCGAAGGCCTCGCGGCTGAGCACGTAGTCGCGCGTCCATACGAAGGCGGCCTCGCACGCGGCCGCCGCCGCGACGCCGATCGACAGACGCTCGAGGGGCAGGTTCATCATGAGCTGGATGAAGCCGAGACCCTCCTTGCCGCCGATGAGGTTCGCGTCGGGAACGAAGACGTCGACGAACGAGAGCTCGGCGGTGTCCCAGCCGTGGAAGCCCATCTTCTCGAGCTTCTTGCTGTGGTCGAAGCCCTCCATGCCGTCTTCGAGGATCAGCAGGCTGAAGGCATCCGGCCGATTTCCCTCACCGGTCTTCACGAACGTCACCACGATGTCGGCGGTCTTGCCCGACGAGATGAAGGTCTTCGCACCGTTGACGATGTAGCCGCCGTCGACCTTCTTGGCGGTGGTCTTGATGCCGCGCAGGTCGGAGCCCGCACCGGGCTCGGTCATCGCGAGCGCGCCGAGGACCTCGCCGGTCGCCATCCCGGGGAGCCACTTCTCCTTCTGCTCCTGCGTGCCCATGTGCACGATGTAGGGCACGGCGAGGTCGTCCTGGATGCCGAGCGCGCCGGCGAGAGAGCCGAGTCCCGCGCCGATGGTCTCCTCGAGCACGACCGAGCGGAAGCGGTAGTCCTGCAGCATGCCGGCGCCGCCGAACTCCTCGGGCACCGACAGGCCGATGATGCCGGCCTCGCCGGCCGCGAGCATCGTGGCCCGGTCGACTTCGCCGTCGGCGTCCCACTGCCTGCGCTTCTCGTCGGTCGCGTAGCGCTTGATGAACTCCTTGACGACGTCGCGGAACGCCTCGTGGTCCTCGTCGTAGATGTCGCGCTCCATGTGCGCCTCCCTCTCGTCTTCGAGCGGACGCCCGCGCCGTCGATACGGCGTGGACACGGGCGACCCCTCCTCGAATCCTAAGGGTGAGGTCCGACTTCGCCGGCCGCGATGTGGGATCGGATCCTAAAGTCCCTGGAACTCAGTACCGCGATTTGTCGGATGCCTCCAGCCGGGCATCCGCGCACTCAGCCGACGTAGGCGGGCGCGGGCGGAAGGCCGAAGAACTCCTCGAGCGAGGTCCAGCCGCCGTCGTGGTAGGCACGGGCGAGCTCCGGTCCGATGTAGCGCAGATGCCACGGCTCGGGCAGGTACCCGGTCACGTCCGTCGCGCCGTCGACGTAGCGGAC
The DNA here is from genome assembly GCF_025989145.1 of Microbacterium sp. SSM24. Lineage (NCBI taxonomy): Bacteria > Bacillati > Actinomycetota > Actinomycetes > Micrococcales > Microbacteriaceae > Microbacterium > Microbacterium sp. SSM24. The sequence continues at coordinate 1,227,632 of NZ_JAPDNQ010000001.1, forward strand.
GATCCAGCCGTACTCCCACGAGTGCGCCTCGACCCACTCCCCCTGCGCGGAGCCCGCGAGGTCGTCGAGGGTTCCGCACGGTCCGGCGCAGGGCACGACGTCTCCGCTCAATCCGGACTGGTGCTCGCTGTACCCGGGTCGGGCGCTGACGAGATCGGCGCCCTCCACGCCGCGCGCATCGACGTGGCGGCCGTAGGTCGCCATCTGCGAGTTGAAGGACCGGAAGCCGCTCAGGAGGGCGATCTCGCCGACGCCGGCCTCGCGCGCGCCGGTCACCATCGCGGTGAGGGCGCCCGAGGCATCCGCCCGCAGTGATCCGCCCTCGAGGCTGCGCACGCCCTCGGGGAACATCATGTCGGCCGGCCAGTAGTCCACGGGGTCGAACTGGAGGGTCTTGTTGATGACGACCCAGAGCCGTGTCGGGTCGGTGAGGTCGACGCAGGGCGCAGCGCCTCCGGCAACGGCGATGCGGAACCACTCGGCACCGCCGGCCGCCTCGATCGCACCGGCGTCGTCGCTCGCCTCGAGAGCGGCGATCACGGCCGGATCGGCGCAGATGTCCGTCGACACCGGCGTCTGCTCGACGGTCGGGACGGGAAGCTCCGACACGGGCGGCGGAGCGGCGGCCACGTGCGCGGCGGCCGCGGCGGAGTCATCGGGCGCTGCGCCGGACACCATGCCCGTGACGGCCGCGGCCGCGCCGACGAGCAGCGCGCCGGCGGCGACGACAGCGGCGATCACGCCGACGCGAGCGATCCTGCGCGGGCGGGCGTGCCGGGTCGGGCCGTCCGCTTCCCCCGGTGCGGGCGTCGCACCTCGCGCCCGCGACGTGGCCGCAGCATCCGCGCCGACGAGATCGTCGGGAAGCACGAACGGGGAGAACGACGTCGAATCCGTCGTGCGGGCACGCCGATCACCCTCGTCGCGCAGGGCTCTCGCGGCGCGACGAGACAGGGGGGAGTCGGGCGGTCCGGGGGCCGTCACAGGTCACATTCTGGACCCTGCACCGGCGAGACGCCGAATGGCGCGGCATCCCTCATCGTTTTTCCTACTCTCCGACTCTCGTGGTTGACAGAGTATCGAACATCTGTTCCCATAGAGTCATGCGGTGGCAGGGGCAGGAACTGGGGGTGGCGGATGCCGCGGCCCTGCCCGGTCTCGAGCACCTCAACGGTCTCGTCCGATCGGTGACCACGCCCGACTTCGCGGGCGTCACGTTCCATGAGGTGCTGTGCAAGTCCGCGCTCAACCACGTTCCCGGCGCCTCCGCGATGCCGTTCGACTGGACCGTGAACCCCTACCGCGGCTGCAGTCATGCCTGCGTTTATTGCCTGCATCCCGACACCGCGATCCTGATGGCCGACGGACGCACGAAGCTCCTCCGCGAGATCAGCGTGGGCGATGTGGTCGTCGGCACCCGTCGCGACGGCGCATACCGGCGCTACACGCCCTCGGTCGTGGCGGCGAAGTGGGGAACGCGCAAGCCCGCGTATCGCGTCACCCTCAGCGACGGGACCGAGATCGTTGCCAGCGGCGACCATCGCTTCCTGACCGATCGCGGGTGGAAGTACGTCCAGCCGGCTCAGAGCGGTCAGCGCCCCTTCCTGACGTTGAACAACCGTCTGCTCGGGTTCGGCACGGGAGGTGCGCCGACTGCGCCGGCGGAGACATCGGACTACCGCACCGGTTATCTGTGCGGCATGGTCCGCGGCGACGGCATGATGCTCCGCCGGGACTACCCGCGAACGAACGGCGGGAGCTACACGGCGTACATGTTCCGCCTCGCGCTCGCCGATCGTGAGGCGCTCGACCGATCGCACGCCTACCTGACGGCCGCCGGGGTCACACTGCGATCGCACTCGTTCGCCGCCGCGACGCCCACCCGGCGCGCGATGGACGCGATTCTGTCGTCACGGCGAGCCGACCACGAGCTCATCACCTCGATCGTGGAGTGGCCGACCACGCCCTCGCTGGAGTGGTCACGCGGATTCCTGGCCGGCGTCTTCGATGCGGAGGGCAGTTGCAGTCGCGGCATCCTCCGCATCTCGAACAAGAGCCCGCGGGTGCTTCTCGCCATCACCGCGGCCTTCCGCGCGCACGGGTTCGAGTTCGCCACTGAGCCGGCGCGTGAGAACGGGGTCGTCAGCATCCGGCTCACAGGGGGGCTGTCGGCGAGGCGTCGATTCTTCGACCTGACCCAGCCCGCCATCACACGCACGCTCGACATGATCGGCGCGGCGGTGAAGACCACGACCCCGCTGCACGTCATTGCGATCGAGGAGCTCGGCGCGACCATCGACATGATCGACATCACGACATCGACGGGCGACTTCGTGGCGAACGGGGTGATCAGTCACAACTGCTTCGCCCGGGGAACGCACGAGTACCTCGAACTCGACGCAGGGCGCGACTTCGACTCACAGGTCGTCGTCAAGATCAACGTGGCCGACGTGCTGGGGCGGGAACTCCGGCGCGGCACCTGGACGCGGCAGCCGGTCATGCTCGGCACGAACACCGATCCGTACCAGCGCGCTGAGGGCCGCTACAAGCTCATGCCCGGCATCATCGGCGCCCTGACCGAGTCGGGCACGCCGTTCTCGATCCTCACGAAGGGCACGCTGCTGCGGCGCGATCTGCGGCTGCTGACGGACGCCGCGCACCACGTCGACGTGTCGCTCGCGATGTCGATCGCGGTGTTCGACGAGACCCTCCAGCACCTGATCGAGCCGGGCACGCCGACGGCGGCCGCCCGGCTCGACACAGTGCGCGCGGCGACCGAAGCAGGATTCCGCGTCACGGTCTTCCTCATGCCGATCATTCCGCACCTCACCGACTCGATCGCGGCGATCGACGAGGCGCTCACCCGCATCAGAGCCGCCGGCGCGGTGCGGGTGGTCTACGGGGCGCTGCACCTGCGTCCCGGCGCGAAGCAGTGGTTCATGGAGTGGCTCGCGAGGGAGCATCCGGAACTCATGTCGTCGTACCTCGGCCTCTACCCCGGCGCGTCGACCACGGCGCCGAAGGCCTACCGGGCGTGGCTCGCCAAGCGCGTGCGGCCGCTGCTGCGCGTCCACGGTCTCGACGGCCGCGCCGAAGACGATCACCCGCGGGGTACTCCGGTGTCCGGACTCGCCGCGCGCGCGGATGCCCGGGCTGCGGGTGTCGTCACGACCTCACGCGGCCGAGCTGCGGCATCCGGTGAGCCACGGCTGTTCTGAACGGATCAGTTCGCCGCGCGCACGGTGTGCGGCTGCAGGATCGTCGACCGCTCCCCGACGAATGCCACGATCGCGTCGAGCACCGGATCGGCGGTCAGCACCAGGTTGTGCCCGAACCCCCTCGTCGTCACGGTGCGGGCCGTCGGCTGGGCGGCGGCGATGCGCGCGAGTTCGCCGAACGGCACGATGCGATCGCCCTCGTCGTGCACCGCGAGCAGCGGCATCGACGGCGGAAGTGCTCGCCGCAGCGGCGACAACCGCGCGAAAGGATCGCTCTCACCGGGGAAGTAGCGTGCGGCGAACCGCTCGCGGAGTGCGGCGGAGGTGCGCTCGTCGTACCCGAGCATCGTCCGAAACTGCGCCAGCAGCAGATCGGCGTCACCGGGCGCGGCGATCGTCACCACCCGGTCGGCCTGCACGCCCTCCGCGATCGCGACGAGGGTCGCCAGCCCGCCGAAGGAGTGGCCGATCACCGAGTGGATCCGCCCGTGGCTGCGCTGCAGCGCAGCGAGCGCGTCGATCCAGTCCACGAGATACGTCCCGCGGCCGTCCGACTCGCCGTGTGCGGGCGCGTCGAACGCCACGACGTGCCAGCCGTCCGACACCAGTTCGCGCACGAGCGTCGCGAACTGCGAGGCGCGGCCGTTCCAGCCGTGGGCGAGCACGACGAGGTTCGTCCCGTGCCCCCATTCGTAGACGGCGAGGTCGACGCCGCGCCGATCCACGCCGGGGATGCGGATCGCCGACCGCCGCGCCACCTCCATCGTCGAGCGGTCGTCCGGATGCACCGGACGCGGACGCGCGACGTGCGCGAAGAGCGGCAGCGCGAGGGCCGCGCCCCAGCGAGGCGACAGCCGCCCGGCGGTGCGAACCATCTGTCCGGCGGTGGCGAGAACGAGATCCATGACGGCTCCGATGCAAGGTTTACGTACGATCGTTCGTTTTAATACGAACGATCGTACGGTAACCTCGTCCCATGACGCAAGAGCTCCGCGACGGCCGCCGCGCCCGTGGCGACGAATCGCGCCGCGTGATCCTGGCCCACGCGATCGACGCCGCCTCGGTCGACGGACTCGAGGGGCTCACGATCGGGCGGCTGGCGGATGCCGCGGGGCACAGCAAAAGCGGAGTGGCGACCCTGTTCGGCTCGAAGGAGCAGCTGCAGCTCGCGACGGTCGCCGCCGCGCGCGACGTATTCGTCGAACGCGTCGTCGCACCGGCCCGCGCCGAATCCGAACGGGGTCTGAGCCGCGTCTGCGCACTCATCTCGTCGTGGCTCGCGTACTCCTCCGGGCGTGTCTTCCGCGGTGGATGCTTCTTCGCGGCGACGTCGGTCGAGTTCGACTCACGGCCCGGCCCGGTGCGCGATGCCGTCATGGCCGCCTCGACCGCCTGGGAGGACTACCTGACCGCCTCGATCGAGCACGCGATGGCCGCCGGCGAGCTCCCCGGTCTGGATGACGCTCGGCAGCTCACGTTCGAGATCGTCTCGTTCCTCGAGGCGGCGAACACGCGATCGCTCCTCCACGGCAGCGCCGAGCCGTACGACCGCGCCGCGACGGCGCTGCGCGCCCGACTGCTGTCGCTCGGCGCCGATGCCGACGCGGTCTCTCGGATCGGTGGCACTCACGCCGAAGTGCCCCACCTGTGAGGCGTCGACGTTCGCGCAAGGGAGCTGGCGCGGGATCGTCGATTCGGTCGCGCGGCAAGCATCGTGTGGGTCGCCGTCCTCGGAAGTCTGGATGGTGCCCATGTCGTTGTCCGGCGTCGCTGTCGGACACCACTCGAAACGGCCGCCGGCGATCCGAGGATCGCGGGCGGCCGTTGCGGGAGAGACGTCAGGCGTCGACGTTCGCGAGCTGACGCCCGGTCAGCTCCTCGATCACGTCGTCGCCCGGCGCGGCATCCTCGAACGGCGCGTCGATCTCGGCACGGTCCAGCAGCTCCGTCATGCGGCGGCGACGCTGGCGGGTGATGAGCGTCACCACCGTGCCCGAGCGCCCGGCGCGGCCGGTGCGGCCCGAGCGGTGGAGGTACGTCTTGTACTCATCGGGCGCGTCGGCCTGCACCACCAGATCGATGTCGTCGACGTGGATGCCGCGCGCGGCGACGTCCGTCGCCACCAGCACGTGCACCCGGCCGGAGGTCATCTTCTCGAGGTTGCGCGTGCGCTTGGCCTGGTTGAGGTCACCGTGGAGCGCGAGTGCCGAGATTCCGGCGTCGTCGAACTGCTCGGCGAGCATCTCGGCATACGCGCGGGTGCGGGCGAACACGAGCGTCTTGCCGTCGCGGTCGACCAGCGACGTCAGGATCTCGGCCTTGTCGCGGTGCTCGATGACCAGCACGCGGTGATCGATCGTGCCCGAGTCCTGGTCTTCACCGGCGACCTCGTACACGGACGGGTCGACGAGGAACTCGTCCACGAGCGCGGCGACCTCGCGGTCGAGCGTCGCGGAGAACAGGAGCTTCTGGCTGCCCTCGGCCGTCAGGCGGAGGATCCGCTGCACGGGCTCGAGGAACCCCAGCTCGCACATGTGGTCGGCCTCGTCCAGTACCGCGATGCGGATCTGGGAGAGGTCGAGCTTGCCCTGCTTGACGAGGTCCTCGATGCGGCCAGGAGTGCCGATGATGATGTCGACGCCCTTGCGGAGCGCGCCCACCTGACGACCCTGCGGCACGCCGCCGTAGATCTGGGTGGTGAACAGGCCGACACTGCGGGCGATCGGCTGGATCGTGCGGTCGATCTGCAGCGCGAGTTCCCGGGTCGGCGCGAGGATGAGTGCCTTCGGCGCACGGGCGAACTCACGACGCTGGCCCGCCTGCGACTGCAGGATGCTCTCGACGAGAGGGGCGCCGAACGCGATCGTCTTGCCCGAACCGGTGCGACCGCGCGCCAGCACGTCCTTGCCCTCGAGGATCGGGGGGATGGTCGCCGCCTGGATCGGGAACGGCGTCGCCGCACCGAGCTCGGCGAGCGTGCGGACGATGTTCTCGCCCAGTCCGAGGTCGGCGAAGGTCACATTCGCGACCTCGCCGGCCTGCACGGCCTCGGCCTGCAGACGCTCGTGGACGACGTCGACGTGCGCCTCGTGCGCTGCCGACCGCGCGGGGGCGTTCCCGTCCGAGCGCGCGGGCCGGTCATCGCGGCGGGGACGATCGTCGCGACGCGGGCGGTCATCACGCCGGGGGCGGTCATCGAAGGAACGTGCAGGACGGTCATCACGCCGGGGGCGGTCATCGAAGGAACGCGCCGGACGGTCATCCCGACGGGGACGGTCATCGAACGAACGCGCCGGACGGTCATCCCGACGGGGACGGTCATCGAACGAACGCGCCGGACGCTCGTCGCGACGGTACGACGGGCGGGCGTCACCGAACGAGCGGCGGTCGTCGCGATCGACGCGATCGAGATGTGCGGGACGGGCGGGGCGGTCCCCGTACGAGCGACCGGCCCGGTCGTCCTGCGATCGGGCCGGACGGTCATCCCGACGCGGACGGTCTTCAAACGAACGCGCCGGACGGTCATCCCGACGCGGACGGTCATCGAACGAACGCGCCGGACGGTCATCCCGACGGGGACGGTCATCGAACGAACGCGCCGGCCGGTCATCCCGACGCGGCCGGTCATCAAACGAACGCGCGGGACGGTCATCCCGACGCGGCCGGTCATCGAACGAACGGCGGTCGTCGCGGCCCTGGCCGTGGGCGCGGATGCCACGCGACTCGTCGCGGCCGACGCGCTCCTGCGCCGTCCAGCGTCGCTTGGGGGCGGCATCCGTCGACTCGGGGCGGTGACCGCGGTGACCGGCGCTCTTGCTGCCGGGCGTGCCGGCGGACGATTCGCCCGGACGGCGCTTGCGGTCCTGGAAGTTCGTCTTGGCGCCGTAACGGGGATCGAAGTTCTTGGCGGGACGACCGCCGGCGGGCTTCTTGTTCTTGGGCACGGTGTGTGTCCTTCTGGGTTGTTCTCGTGAGAACAGCGCTCCGCGATCGCACGCATGCGACGCCGCGCGTAAGCGGCAAGGGAGAGACCCGGACTATCGTCGGCCGGGGGCCATTCAGATGATGGTCGTCGAGACGGATGCGTCTCCACCATCGGCCCCTTGGACTCACAAACCCATCCGCGCAGCGCGGTGTCCAGAGCCGACGCGTCAACAATAGCGGGGCATCCTGTGAACCGGCTCATGCCTGATTTCGGATACGCCCTGGGTGTTTACATCATTGGCGCGTTATCATGCTGGCAGCGGCAATACCGCTGATCTGGGGATCGCGTCCGCAAAGAGCTCGACGATTCCCGAAGTAATCGACGAGGGGGGTCGGCGACTTCGGGGTTCGCCGCACCTGAAGAACGTGAGTCCGTTGACCCTCCTCGCCCCTCCCGAACGCCCGAGCGTCACCCCGAACGCCCCCGCGTCCGAGCCGCGACATCGGGCTCGTCACCATGCCCACCGCACGAGGCACCACGCCCATCACTTCAGCCACGGGGCGATGGCCGCGCTTGCCGCCGGGGTGATCATCGCGATCCTCACGACACGAGACCCGCTGTGGTGGCAGTTGCACTTCTCCCGGCTCGGGAGCTTCGACGATCTGTCCGGACACGTCTTCAACGGCACGGCGATCGTATCGGGTTTTCTGCTCGCTACGTACGGTGTTCTCGCCGTCACCGTACTCCCCACGACAACCGGACGCCGCACCGCGCGCGCCTTCCGCGTGTCGGTCGTATCCGCCGGTCTGCATCTGACCGTCGTCGGCCTCATTCCCATCCCGGTGAGCACCGTCATGCACGATATCGCGGCCGCCGGGCTCGGCCTGTCGCTGCTCGCGATCGTCGCGACGAGCCTCGGGATCCCCGGCTTCAGCAAGCGATTCCGGGCGGCGTCGGCGCTGTGCGTCGTCCTGCTCGCGACGGGCATGGTCCTGCTCACGGCCGGCTTCATCACGCTCGCGTGCTTCGAGTTCTTCGGCTTCGCGTCGGTCGGCGCCTGGCTGAGCGTGCTCCCCCGCACCCTCGCCGCCTGCCCCGATTCACCCGCTCACCATCGCTCCGAAGAGGCGGCCGCCACCGATCGCAACGTCGATCGTGTGGAATGGATGTCATGGCAGAACCCGTGGCCCACCCCATCACCGTTGCGATCGAACGACGCATCGACCCGGATCGCACCGTCGAGGCGACCAGTTGGATGCAGGCCGGCACAGATCTCGCGACCGGCTTCGCGGGTTTCCTCGGCTCGGGCTGGGTCCGCGCCGGCGAAGGCAGCGACCTCTGGTACATGCTCTACCGGTTCAGCGACATCCCGACCCTCGAAGCGTGGGAGCAATCGCCCCAGCGGTCGTGGTGGCTCGACTCGGGGCGTGCCTTCGCGAGCGAAGTCCGCGTCGAGCGCCGCACCGGCATCGAAGGCTGGTTCGACGCTCCCTTCGCGACACACGTCGAGACTCGCCCCCTCGGACAAGCGGATGCCGCAACCCCGACCGGTCCGATTCAGCAGCCGATTCCCGCAGCGCCGCCCCGCTGGAAGCAGGCCGTCACGATCTGGCTCGGCTTCTTCCCCACGAATCTCCTCGCGTCGTGGCTTCTCGGCTTCGTCCCGGGTTTCACCGAGTGGCCGCTCGTTCTCCGCGTCCTTCTCGCGACAGTCCTCCTGACGCCGGTCATGACCTATCTGGTGCTCCCGTGGGTGACACGGATGCTGCGCCCCTGGCTCCAGCGCACGCCCTGACGGCCTCCCGGTGAGCGCGTCGCGCGGACGCGGCATCCGCCGGTCCTACACTGGCGCCATGACCTCGCCCAGCGCTGGGACCCTGCCCGACGGAACTCCGGCGCCGACGCGCCGCGTCGAGTCCGAGGCGGTGTATCTCGCCTTCGCCGGCGGCGCCCTCGGCGCGCTCTACGGCCTCATCGTGGCGCTCGTCACGGCGACCCTCACCCTCACCGACGAGAACCCGTTCGCGCTGTGGGCGGCGCTCGGCGCAGCCGTGGTCGCGGCCGTGGCATCCACCGTCGGATACTGGCGCGCGCGTGGCCGTCCCGGCCAGGAGTGGCGCCGCACCCTGGCGCCCTGGAAATTCACGGTCAACACGATCTCGGTCGTCATCGTGCACACGGCGCTCGCCTTCCTGGCCACGTACGCGCTCTACCGGGTGCTGGGGCTGGGCTTCATCGGGCTCCCGGTGATCCCCTTCTGGGCGGTCGTGCTGATGGCTGTCACGCTCGGCCTGTCCACCTACATCGTGTACCTGTCGGCGTCGAGCATGACGACGCAGCGGATGTCGTCGCTGCTGATGGCGTTCATCGTCATCGGCACGCTCACGGCGATGGTGACGACGCCCGACCCGGAATGGTGGAAGGTCCACTTCAGCCATCTCGGCTCCTTCGACGCGCTGTCGAGCTGGGTCTTCAACGGCACCCTCATCGCGGGCGGCCTGCTCGTCACGACGTTCGCGGTGTATATCGCGAACGACATGGACCAGCGCGTCGAGGCGGGTGTGCTCACGAACCCGCGCGGCGCCCGCGTCGTGCCCGTGCTGTTCGTCGTGATGGGCATCATGCTCGCGTGCGTCGGGATCTTCCCCGTCGACGTGAACCTCGCCCTCCACAACATCTCGGCGTCGGGCATGGCCGCGATGTTCATCGTGCTGCTCGTGAGCGGCCCCACCCTGCTGCGGGGGATGCCGCGCTCCTACTTCGTCGCGTCCTGGTCGTTCTTCGCTGCGACCATCGCGTCGGTGATCCTCTTCATCCCCGCGGTCGGCTACTTCTCGCTCACCGCGTTCGAGATCATCGTGTTCGCGCTGATCTTCGGCTGGATCGCCGTGTTCATCCGGTTCCTCGAGGCGTCCGGCCGCACCGACTGACCCCCACCGCCCCTCGCCGCCGACGTCCTCGTCGCGGCGGCGGGATTCATCTGCACGAAAGGCGAGCGGTCACTCTCGGTGGTCGTCCGGGTCGTGGTCGGATGCCTCGGCGTCGGCCTCGGCGTCGGCCTCCGGATCTGCCGGCTCGCCCTCGAGCGGCGCGGCATCCGTCTCCGCCACCTCGATGTCGGGGCCCTCGTCGACCACCGGCACCGTGACCTCGGCCTCCGGATCTGCCGGCTCGTCCGCGGCAACCTCGGAGTCGTTCGGGGCAACCTCGGAGTCGGCCACCGTGTCCGACACCTCGATGTCGGGACCCTCGTCGATCGCAGGCGCATCCTCGAGCTCGACGGCGGGCGCGGCATCCGTCTCAGCCACCTCGATATCGGGACCTTCCTCGATCGCCGGCACCTCGGCCTCGACCGCGGCGACGGCCTCGGTCTCGACCTCGACGGGCGCGGCATCCGCTTCCGTCACCGACTCAGCCACTTCGATATCGGGACCCTCGTCGATCGCCGGCACGTCGACCTCGGCCACCGCGACGGCGGTGCCGCCGGACTCGAGCAGGCGGCGCTCACGACGACTCAGGACCGGCGCGGCGACGGCGAGCGCGGGCTCGGGCGCGTCGGGCGCGGGGCCGCCGGCCAGCACGGCACCGCCGTCGCCGTGGCGCCGGGCGATCCGGCGCTCCTTGGCACCCTCGACGAGGTTGTAGAGGGTGGGCAGGACGAGGAGCGTCAGCACCGTCGAAGACACCAGGCCGCCGATGACGACGATCGCGAGCGGCTGCGAGATGAAGCCGCCCTGACCGGTGATGCCGAGCGCCATGGGCGTCAGCGCGAAGATCGTCGCGAGCGCCGTCATCAGGATCGGACGGAGTCGGCGTGAGCCACCCGCCACCGTCGCGTCGTGCGCCGACAGACCCTTCTCGCGGTACTGGTTCACGAGGTCGACGAGCACGATCGCGTTCGTCACCACGATGCCGATCAGCATCAGCACGCCGATGAGCGACGCGACACCGAGCGGCACGCCCGTGATGATCTGCAGCAGGATCGCGCCGGTCGCCGCGAACGGCACCGAGATCAGGAGCAGAAGGGGCTGTCGCAGCGACTTGAAGGTCGCGACCATGACGATGTAGACGATGAGGATCGCCGCGAGCAGAGCGAGGCCGAGCTGCGAGAAGGCGTCCTGCTGCTGCGTCACGACGCCGCCCAGCGCGGCGTCGGCGGACGCGGGCAGGTCGGCGTCGGCGAGAGCCGTCGTGACCGAGGCCGTCGCGGTCTGGAGGTTGTCGGTCGACGGGGACACCGTGACGGTCGACGTGCGCTGGCCGCCCTCGGTGGTGATCGAGGTGGGGCCTTCGCTCTGCTCGACCGTCGCGACGTCCTCGAGGGCGATCGGGCCTGCGGCGCTCGGCACCTGCAGCTGGCGCAGCTCGTCGAGCGACGCCGGCGTCTCCGACGCCGCAAGGTACACGGTGAGGGATGTGTCGTCGATCTCGACGGAGCCGATCGACTGGGGCTGCATGGTGTTCGACACCAGCGCGCCGACCGCGACCTCCGACAGACCCAGTTCCGCGGCCTTGTCACGGTCCACCGTCACCGCGATGTACGGCAGCGACGCCGACAGGTTGCTCGTGACCTGACCGACCCCTTCGGCGCCCTCGACGGCCGCGATGACGGCATCCGTCGCGGTCTGCAGCGTGTCGGAGTCCGGCGCCGTGACGTCGATGGCGATGTCGGTCGACCCGAAGCCTCCGCCACCGGCGGCCACCGAGATCTCGCCGGCGTCGTCGAGCTCGCCGACGGCCGCCTGCACCTCTTCCCGCAGGGCGACCTGGTCGACGCCCGGGTCGGTCGTGATCGAGTACGTGATGCCGCTGCCACCGCCCGAGAAGGCGTCGCGCAGCGCGGATCCGCTCGAGCCGATCGACACCTGCACGGTCTCGATTCCGTCGATGCCGAGCAGCACCTCCTCGACCTCCTCCGCCGCGGCGCTCTCGGCGTCGAGCGACGGAGCCGGCCCGATGTCCTGCGTCATCGTGAACGTGTTCTGACCCGAGTCGCCCAGGAAGTTGGTCTTCAGGAAGCCCTGGTTGATGCCCGCCCAGGCCAGCACTACCGTGCCCACGAGAACGAACACCGCCAAGCACACCGTGGTCCACGAGTGCTTGAGGGTCCAGCGCACGATCGGCAGGTAGGACTTCTGCAGGCGGCTCGGCGGCGCGGACGCATCCTCGGGATCGATCGCGGCGCCCGCGGCGTCGAGGATCTGCTTGCCGGGCTTGAGGAACCAGTACGCGAGGACCGGCACGATCGTGAGTGCGACGAACAGCGACGCCGTCATGGCGATCGTCACGGTCAGCGCGAACGGGCGGAACAGCTCGCCCGTGACGTCGCCGACGAACGCGATCGGCAGGAACACCGCGACCGTGACGATGGTCGACGAGGTGATCGCCGAGGCGACCTCGCGCACACCGCGGAGGATCGCCGTCTTCTTGTCGGCGTCGCCGACGTAGTGCCGCTTGATGTTCTCGATGACGACGATGGAGTCGTCGACCACGCGCCCGATCGCGATCGTGATCGCACCCAGGGTGAGGATGTTGAGCGAGTAGCCGAAGACCTGCAGGCCGATGAAGGTGATGAGGATGCTCGTCGGGATCGAGATCGCCGCGACCAGCGTCGAGCGCACCGACAGCAGGAACGCGAAGATCACCAGCACGGCGAAGAGGAGCCCGAGCAGGCCCTCCTTCGCCAGGGTGTCGATCGACTCCTGGATGTACGGGGCCTGATCGAACACAACCGTGAACTCCGCGCCGTCGAGGGACTGCTCGAGGTCGGGCAGCGTCTCGAGCACGCCGCGCGAGACGTCCACCGTGTTGGCTGCGGGAAGCTTGGTGACCGCGATCGTCAGCGCCGGCTCGCCGTTGACGCGCGAGATCGTGGTGATCGGGTCCGGCTCTTCGGCGACGGTGGCGACATCCGCGATCGTCTTCGGTCCTGCGGCGAACTGATCGGCCGTCGACGGGACGAGCGGCAGCGCCCCGATCTCGTCGACCGATGCGATCTTCGACCCGGTCTGCACCGTGAGGGTCTCATCGCCCTCGGTGATCTCGCCACCGGGGAACAGCACGCCGTTCTGGTCGAGCGCGTCGCGGATGGCCTGCTGCGTGAAGCCAGCCGCCGCGAGGGCCTCCTGGTCGGGCGTGATGGTGACCCGTTGGCCGACACCGCCGACGATCTGCGCCGCGTTGACGCCCGCGACGTCCTCGAGATCCGGAATGACGGATGCCTCGAGCTGAGCCTGGATCGTCTCCTGGTCGTCGAAACCGGTCACGGCCAGTTGGATCACCGGGAAGTCGTCGATGCTCGCGGAGATGACGTTCGGCTCGACGCCGTCGGGCAGCTGCGACGAGATGCGGTTGATCGCCTGCGTCATCTTCTGCTCGGCGGTCGCGAGGTCGGTGCCGTACGTGAACGACGCCTGCACGATCGAGGCGTTCGTGGTGCTGGTGGCCGTGGTCGACTCGAGACCGGGCACGCCCTGGATCGCTGTCTCGATCGGCACCGACACGTCGTTGCTCACGACCTCGGGCGAGGCTCCCGGGTACGTCGAGACGACGATGAGCGTCGGGAACTCGATCGACGGGATGAGCTCCTGCTTGAGGTTCGTGAGAGCGAGCCCGCCGAAGATCGCGGCGACGATCGTGATGAGCGCGATCAGCGCGCGGTTCTTGAGGCTGAGGACGGCGAGGTTCGACACAGATGCCTTCGAAGGAATGGGGCGGTCGGCTGCACGCGGAGCGGCGCGCCGATACGGAGATGTATCGGGTTCAGTATCTCATCCGGTGCGCGGATCTCCGCCTGTGGGGGCGTTCACGCCCACGGGCCCGCGAGAACCGATCCGAGCGCGATCCCACCGGCTGCCGCAGCGGCCGCGAAGACGAGCGTCCCGAGCAGGTTGGCCGCGGCATCCGTCCATCGCCGGCGCTCGGCCAGCAGCACCGTCTCGACCGAGACCGTGCTGAACGTCGTGTAGCCGCCGAGCAGTCCGACACCGAGGACGAGCGCCGTCTCCGGCGCCAGCGCGGTGCCGAGTCCGGTGATGACGCCGAGCACGAACGACCCGCTCACATTGACCACGAGGATGCCGAAGGGGAAGCCGTCGCGCGTCCGGATGAGGCGGTCGACGACGTAGCGCAGGCCTGCACCGGCGCCGCCCGCGACCGCGAGTCCCAGGACGACGAGGAGGTTCATTCGGCGACCTCCGGCTCCACGGCCGTGCGCGGCTCTCCGCTCGCCCGGCGTCCGATCGCGAGCCCCACGACGGCCCCCGCGACGCCGGCGAAGACGGATGCCGCCGCCAGCCCGCCCGCGAGCGACGGCGTCGACAGCCACACGGCCGCGTCGACGGCGAACGCGCTGTACGTGGTGAAGCCGCCGAGCACGCCGGTTCCGAGGAAGGCCCGGAGGCGCGGACGGCGGCCGTCGAGCATGCCGACGACCACTCCGAGCAGGAGGCTGCCGACGGCGTTGATGCCGAGCGTGACCCACGGCACCGCACCGGGATCGCTCACCGGTGCGAGCAGAGCGGCCCGGGCGAGGACCCCCGCGGCGCCCCCGGCGACGACCAGGCCGAGCGTTCGCACGTCGACCGGCTGGGGCATCCCCTCACGCTACCCGCGCCCCCGTCCCCCATCCGTTTGTGCGGGCGAATGTGCGGACGCCCGGGCGTGTTGACGCACATTCGCCCGCACGAACGGACGGACGCGAGAAGCGGGGTCAGCGGCGCGGGGTCAGCGGCGCGGGCGGATCAGGCCGAGGATCGCGGACTCGGCCGAGATCGAGAGGTCGAGCGTCTCGCCGTCGCGGTAGCGGGTGAACACGCGGGGGTCGATGTACGAGCCGCGCGCGACGGCCGGCGTGTTGCCGAGAGCCTCGGCGGTCGCACGCACGGCGAGCAGCTCGGCGCGCTTGCGGTCTTTCGCGGTGTCGACGGCGCCGATGCGGGCGAGAGCCTCTGCGGCGAGGATCGTGCCCCGCAGCGTGCGGAAGTCCTTCGCGGTGAACTTCTCACCGGTCAGCGAACGCACGTACGCGTTCACCTCGGCCGGCGTGAGCGGCACCCGTCGCCGCCCGCGATCCCACGCGAGCAGCGCCGAGCGCGGGCGCCCCGCGGCGAGCAGCTCGACGACGCCCGCCAGATCGGCGTCGTCGACCTCGAGGAGCTGGCGCTTGCCGCTCTTCCCCGGGAACGCGAGCGTGACGACGGATGCCGCCACCGACGCGTCCCGTCGCTGCAGCGTCGTCAGCCCGCGGCTTCCGTGCGCCGCGAGGTAGCGTTCGGAGCCGATGCGCGGTGCCGCCTGGTCGAGCAGCCGGAACGCCGTCGCCAGCACCCGCTCGCGATCGAGATCGCTGCGGCGGAGCGATGTGGTGACCCGCCCGCGGGCGCGCGGCAGCGTCTGGGCGAGACGAAGCGCGCGGGCGTACTTGCGGCGGTCGCGTCCGACGGACCACTCCGGGTGGTACAGGTACTGCTTGCGGCCGGCGTCGTCGGTGCCCACGGCCTGGATGTGGCCGTCGGGACGCACGCTGATCCAGACGTCCTCCCACGCCGGAGGGATCACCAGGGCGCGAATGCGCTCGACGTCGGCGTCCGAGACAGCGGCGCCCTTCGCGTCGACGTACCGGAATCCGGACCCTGCACGCACCCGTCGGTGCCCGGGGTCGTCGAACGGACGGACTCGTGCGAGCTTCGGCATCCGCCCCCCTCGAAGTCGTTCAGGCTGCCTTCACGCTAGATCCGGGCTCGCGCCGGAATGGGGGGCTTGACAGCGGCACGCGTGGTGCTCCGGGCGCCGCGCGTATGCGACTACACCCGGAAATCCGGGGTCGTCAAGCCCCTCCCCGCCGCCGGGCAGCGATGCCAGCGTTGATGCGTGTCCACGAGACACCCGGTATGTCACCCCGCGTACCGATGAAGGAGAAGGAGAACCTCCATGAACCTCGCCCTGATCATCATCATCGTCGTGGCCGTCGTGCTCGCCATCGTCGGCGGACTCAACAGCGCCCTCAGCTGGCTGCTGTGGGTGGCGCTCATCGTGGGTGTCATCGCACTCATCGCGTTCCTCTTCCGCGTCATCACCGGAAGCCGACGCGCCTGACGAACCAGCGCTCTCGGGTTTCCTCCCGATAGGACGGATGCCGCGACCCGACGGGTCGCGGCATCCGTGCGTCGAGGCTCAGAGGTTGCCCTCGGCGTAGACGCCCAGCGCGTCGCGGACGAACTCGGCGCCTTCCGTGCCGCCCGCGCCCGTCGCGTAGTTGCGACCGAAGCGAGGGTCGGCCACGTACATCTCGCCGAGCCCGATGACGTACGCCTTCACGTCGCCGCCGGGCACCGCGGCGGGCGTGCCCGGAATGCCGGTCAGCCAGTCCACGTGGCGCTTCGCGAGCGCCTGGGCCTCGTCGGAACCGGGAGCGATTCCGCTCTCGGCGGCGGCGATCCAGTCGCGCCCGAGATCGGACACCTGCTGCTGCCAGGCCGCCTTCTCCTCGGCGCTCATCGAGCGCCACCAGCGGTCGCTGTCGGCGTAGGCCTTCTCGCCCCAGCGCTCCTCGACCTCATCCTTGTACTGCGTGTGGTCGAAACCGTCGAACATGTTCTCTGCCATCAGTCGTTCACCTCCTCTCAGTGCGGTGATGGTGTTCTCGACCGATGCGACTTGGCGCATCAGCCGGTCCTGCTCCTGCCTCAGCCACGCGAGGTGGGTCTCGAGTGCGGGGATCTCGGATGCCTCGCGCTCGATGACCTCCGCGATCTGCGGCAGTCCCAGTCCGAGGTCGCGCAGCAGCAGGATTCGCTGCAGCCGCACGAGAGCGGTCTGGTCGTAGTACCGGTAGCCGTTGTGGCCGACCCTCGACGGCACGAGCAGTCCGATGTCGCCGTAATGGCGAAGGGTGCGGCTCGTCGTGCCGGCGATCTTGCCGATCTGCTGGATCGACCACTCGGTTTCGGTCATGAGTAC
This sequence comes from Microbacterium sp. SSM24, assembly GCF_025989145.1. NCBI lineage: Bacteria > Bacillati > Actinomycetota > Actinomycetes > Micrococcales > Microbacteriaceae > Microbacterium > Microbacterium sp. SSM24. The sequence goes on from NZ_JAPDNQ010000001.1 coordinate 1,244,735, forward strand.
GACGTTAGAGGTTGACGTTGCGTCAAGGTCAAGCTGCTCGCAGCATCCGATTGACAGGAACGCGATATATCGTGTTATTCTCGGGGCACGCGATATATCGTGAACACACCCCAACCCCTGGAGAACACCATGACCCTGGAGAAGTGGATCATCCACCCGGGCGAGACGCGCGTCATCGACATCGAGACGGTGCGGTCGCTCAAAGTCGGCCTCATCGGCGGTCAGATCGACGTCATCGCCCACGACGAGCCGAGCGCCCGCATCGAGGTGCACGGCGTCACCGTCAAGGACCTCCGCATCGAGGTCGTCGGCGACACCGTCGAGATCGATCACCCGCAGCTGCGATGGGACAACTTCCTCGAGGTGTTCCGCAACTTCACCGCGAGCGGGCCGAAGGCCGAGATCAGCGTCGCCGTGCCTCGCTCCGTCGCCCTCAACCTCGGCGTCGTCAGCGCCAGCGCCCTCGTCGCCGGGCTGCAGTACGACGCCAAGCTCAACACCGTGTCGGGCGACATCATGGTCGACGGCCTCACGGGCGACCTCACCGTCAACGCCGTGTCGGGCGACGTGCAGGTGCGCGACCTGGTCGGCTCGCTCAACGCCAACAGCGTGTCGGGCGATGTCACCGCCACCGGCACCCTCGCCAAGGCGACGATCGATACCGTCTCCGGCTCCGCGCTGATCGACTCGGCCGGCGACCTGCAGACCGTGAACGTCAACACCGTCAGCGGCGCGGTCACCGTGCGCGTGGACGACGGCCACCCCTCCAACTACGTCGTGCGCAGCGTGAGCGGCAAGGTGCAGGTCGACGGGGTCATGCGCTCCGGGAACGGCACCGGGCCCACCACGAACTTCACCGGCTCGGTCGGCGAGCTCAGCGGCAGCTTCGCCGACGTGCGCGCCAACAGCGTGTCGGGCGACGTCACCGTGCTGCGCCGACCGGTCGCGGCGCCGGATGCTCCGGTCGAGGGAAATCCCGCCGATGGCGCTTCCGCCGCCGGCGAGGGGGAATGGTGATGAGTCCTGTCTTCTCCCACGGCGACCTGCGCCTGTACCTGCTGAACCTCCTCGACGAGGGGCCGCGGCACGGCTACGACATCATGCAGGCGCTCTCCGACCGCACCGGCGGCACGTACACGCCGAGTGCCGGCACCATCTACCCGCGGCTGGCCAAGCTCGAAGAGGAGGGACTCGTGACCAAGTCGATCGACGGTCGCAAGACCGTCTACGCGATCACCGAGGCCGGACATGCCGAGGTCCAGTCCCGCGCCGGTGAGCTCGAGGGCATCGAAGCCGGCCTCGCCGACTCCGTGCGCCTGATCGCGGACGAGGTGCGAGGCAGCGTGCGCGAGGCGATGCGGAGCCTCCGCGCCGACCTCGCCGCCGCCCGAAGCGAGGAGCGCGGGGCCGCGACGGCGCAGGCTGCGTCGGACGACCCGCGCATCCAGAGCCGGGAGCAGCTGCACCGCGCGGATGCCGCGATCAACGACTTCCGGGTGCGTCTGCGCACCGATCTGCGCGGCCATGTCGCCCGCGGTGGCGAGCTCGCGGCATCCATGATCGACGAGCTCACGGCGGACCTCGACCGCATCGCGCGTGAGGTCACGCGCACGCTGCGCGGCTGACACCGATGAGAAGGGGGCTGGTTCCGGATGCCGGAGCCGGCCCCTTCGTCACGTCAGGAGGGCCAGATCTCCTCGTCGTCGGCGACCGGCTCGCCGAGCGGGACCACGAGCAGCGACCGGTGCTGACGGTGCGCGAGGCGCGCGGCGACCGAGCCCGTGAAGAACTCGCGGATCGACTCGCCGATCCCCCGCTTGCGCGTGCCGACGACCAGGAGCTTCGCGTCGATCTGCTCCGCCAGGTGCTTGATGGCCATCGCCGGGTCGCCGACGAGCTGCTGCACGCTCCAGTTCACGTCGTGTCCTTCGAGGAACGCGGATGCCGTGGCCTTGACCCTGGCGAGCTCGCCCTCGCCCGCCGCGATGTTGAGATCGATCGGCGCCGAGTGCACGTAGCCGTCGGGATCTTCGTAGGTGACGAACCGCGTCACGTCGACGTGGACGACGACGAGCGGCGCACCGAGGAGCTTCGCGTACCGGGCGCCCTCGGCGAGAACGCGGGTGGACTGATCGGGAATCACCCCGACGATCACCGCCCCGCGCACGTCCGCCGCCTTCGTGAGGGCGTCAGCCGGGTCAGATGCCTCGTCCGTCATGCGTCCGCGCTCCTCATGCGTCGATGCCACAACCAAGGAGGAGCCCGCCGTGGTGCGGAGGCTCCGTGTTATCCTGAATGCTACTCTTACCGGCCTCGAGCCGGCGTCGTTGCGGCGGGCATCCAGAAGCCCGCGACTCACATATGAGGGGGTCTCGCATGGGGCGTGGCCGTCAAAAGGCGAAGCACACCAAGATCGCCCGCGAACTCAAGTACGACGTTCACAGCGTCAACTATGGGGCGCTGGAACGCGAGCTCGGGCACCCCTCTGACGACGCATACGTCGACAAGTGGGCGGATCAGTACTCGGGCGAGTACGAAGACGAGAAGGCCCAGTAGTCTCTCCGCGCTCTCGCGCCGCCTGAGCGGTCGCCTCACCACGCGCCGTGACGACGTTCCCAGTCGTCCTCGATGGTGTGCCTGCGCGCCGCCACCGCTCCCGCGGGAATCGCGGCGGCGACCACGCACGCGAGGATCAGCAGCGGAATCGTCCAGGAGTCGGTCCACCCGTGGATCAGGCCGATCCCGAACGGGAACAGCGCGACGATCGCATACCCGATGCTCTGAACGAACGCGCTGAGCGCGACCGCCGTCTCATGCGTGCGGGTGCGCAGTCCGAGCAGCACGAGCGTGAGCGGGAAGAGGAGCGGAGCGAGCCCGAGCAGCACCACCCACAGCCACGGCGCGGCCTGCGGGGCGAACAGCAGACCGGCGATGCCCGACAGCCCCGCGACGACCGCCACCCCGAACAGCGCCCGCGTCGCGTTGAATCGCACGACGAGCACGGGCACGAGCAGCGAGCACGGCAGCCCCATCGCCGCGAACAGCGAGAGGAGGGCGCCGGCGGCGGCCGGCGTCACACCGGCGACATCCTGCAGCAGGGTGGGCAGCCACGCGAACGACGTGTAGGCGAGCACCCCCGATACCGTGAATCCGACGACGAGCGCCCACGCAAGCGGCAGACGCCACATGCGCCGGAAGGCCTGCGGGCTCGCCGCCTCGATGTCGACGTCGGATGCCTGCGTCGACCTCGCGCGGATCGAGAGCGCGATCCACGGGATGCACGCGACGAGCGCGAACAGAGCCCACAGTCCCAGCGAGAGCCGCCAGTCCGCGGCATCCGCGATCGGCACCGCCACCAGCGGCGGCGTGAACGTCGCCACCGCCATCGTGGTCGAGTAGATCGTCGTCATGAGCCCGATGCGATCGGGGAAGTACTTCTTCACGAGCGGCGGCAGAAGGATGTTCCCCACTCCGACAGCCGCGAAGATCAGTGCGGTCGAGGCGAGCAGCGTCGTCGCGTCGACGGCGAGCGCGCGCCACGTCATGCCTGCGACGGCGACGACCATCGCAGCCACCGCCAGCCGTTCCAGACCGAACCGTCGCTCCAGCTGCGGAGTGAGGATGCCGAACACGGCATAGCAGACCGGGGGTGCCGTGCCGATGAGACCGGCGACCGCCGGCGTCACGGCGAAGTCGGCGCCGATGAAGGCGAGCACGGGCGAGAGCGAGGCGACGGCGGTCCGCAGCGAGAACGCGAAGAGGACGATGCCGATCACGGCGAGCGCGCGCCCCTGCCAGAGCGGGCGCGCGGGCAGCGAGGTCAAGACTCCTGGGACCCCTCGACCCAGGCCAGGTACTCCTCGGTCACCGTTCCGGTGATGTAGCGGCCGTCGAAGCAGCTCATGTCGAGGTCCTCGACGTCGGAGCCCTCGAGGATCGCCGCCTTCAGGTCCTCGACCTCCTGGTACACCATGTAGTCGGCGCCCAGCTCTTCGGCGATCTCGGGGATGGTGCGACCGTGCGCGACGAGCTCGTGGCGCGAGGGCATGTTGATGCCGTAGACGTGGGGGAAACGCACCGGCGGCGCGGCCGAGGCGAACGTGACCGTCTTGGCTCCGGCATCCCTCGCCATCTGGATGATCTGCTTCGACGTCGTGCCGCGCACGATCGAGTCGTCGATGAGGAGCACGTTCTTGCCCTTGAACTCGCTCGACATCGCATTGAGCTTCTGGCGCACGCTCTTCTTGCGGGCGGCCTGTCCGGGCATGATGAACGTCCGGCCGACGTAGCGGTTCTTGTAGAAGCCCTCGCGGTATTCGATGCCGAGCTTCCGCGCGACCTGCATCGCGGCGGGACGCGACGAGTCGGGAATGGGCATGACGACGTCGATCGTGCCGGCGGGGGTGTACTTCGCGATCGTGTCGGCGAGGCGCTCGCCCATGCGGAGCCGCGCCTCGTAGACCGAGATGCCGTTCATGATCGAGTCGGGCCGGGCGAGGTAGACGTACTCGAACGAGCACGGGACGAGCTGGGCGTCGACGGCGCACTGATGCGTGTGCAGGTGCCCGTCGAGGTCGACGAACACGGCCTCGCCGGGGTCCACGTCGCGGACGACCTCGAACTCGCCGTTCTCGAGCACGAGCGACTCGCTCGTGACGACCCATTCGTAACTGCCGTCGGCGTTCTTGCGCGTGCCGAGGATGAGCGGACGGATGCCGTACGGGTCGCGGAAGGCCAGCAGGCCGTGTCCGGCGATGAGCGCGATCGCCGCGTACGAGCCCTCGACGCGCTCGTGCACGCGCGTGACCGCCTGGAAGATCTCCTCGGGCTCGAGATCCACGCCCGAGATGGAGGCCTGCAGCTCGTTCGCCAGGACGTTGACCAGCAGTTCCGTGTCACTGGAGGTGTTGAGGTGACGGCGGTCCTTGTGGAAGAGCTCGTCGGTGAGCTCACGCGTGTTGGTGAGGTTGCCGTTGTGCACGAGGACGATGCCGTAGGGCGCGTTCACGTAGAACGGCTGCGCCTCCTCTTCACTCGAGGCGGTGCCCTTGGTCGCGTAGCGCACGTGCCCCAGTCCGAGGTTGCCGAGGAGGGCGCGCATGTCGCGCGTGCGGAACGCCTCGCGCACCTGCCCCTTCTCTTTGTGCACGTGGAAGACGCCGTTGGTCTCGGCGGTCGCGATGCCCGTCGAATCCTGACCGCGATGCTGCAGCAGGAGGAGTGAGTCGTAGATCTCCTGGTTCACCGCTCCGCGGCCGACCATCCCGACGATTCCGCACATGGGGTGTTACTTCGCTCCGTTGTTCTCGCTGTAGGCGCCGACGAGGCGCACTGCGCCGCCGTCGACCCCCTTCGCACCCTGCTCGAACTCGCCCGCCGGGCGCTCTCCGGTGCGGACGACTCCGACCTGCCAGGTCGCGATGCCTTCGGCGGTGAGGGCGGATGCCGCTGCCCCCGCCTTGTCCGCGGCCACGACCGCCAGGAACCCGATGCCGAGATTCCACGTGCCCTCCGTCGCCTGGAGCTCCAGGTCGCCGAGGTCGGCGAGGACGCGGAACACCGGAGGCGGCGACCACGTCGCGCGGTCGACCTCCACCCAGGTTCCCTGGGGCAGCACGCGGGCGAGGTTCGCCGCGATGCCGCCGCCGGTGACGTGGCTGAGAGCGTGGACCGCGTCGTCGGTCTCGGCGATGAGACGCAGGAGCGGCCGGGTGTACAGGCGCGTCGGCTCGAGCAGCGCCTCGCCCCAGGTGGTGCCGTGCGCGCCGAGGTCCGGTGCACGGTCGCCGTACTGGATGCCGGCACCGGCGACGATGTGTCGGACGAGCGAGTAGCCGTTCGAGTGCAGCCCCGAGCTCGCGAGCGCGAGGACGACGTCCCCGTCGCGCACGCGGTCGGCCCCGAGGAGCCGGTCCGCCTCGACGACGCCGGTGGCGGCGCCCGCGACGTCGTAGTCGTTGATGCCGAGCAGGCCGGGGTGCTCGGCGGTCTCGCCGCCGACGAGGGCGGTTCCGGTCTCGGCCGCGCCCTGCGCGATGCCCCGCACGATATCGGCGATGCGCTCCGGGAAGACCTTGCCGCACGCGATGTAGTCGGTCATGAAGAGCGGCTTCGCGCCGACCACCACGATGTCGTCGACGACCATGCCGACCAGGTCGAGGCCGATCGTGTCGTGCTTGTCGATGGCCTGCGCGATCGCGACCTTGGTGCCCACCCCGTCGGTGCTCGACGCGAGGAGGGGCTTCGCGTAGGCGCGAAGCGCGCTCGCGTCGAAGAGCCCCGCGAACCCGCCGACTCCGCCCAGGACCTCGGGTCCGTGGGTGCGGCGCACGGCCGACTTCATCAGCTCGACGGCGAGATCACCGGCGGCCGTGTCGACGCCCGCTGCGGTGTACGGGTTGACGGCATCGGGGGAAGTGGAGGCCACGACTCCAGCCTACCGGCGGCGCGCCCGCACGGATGCCGCGTGACGGGTGCCGAGCACCCGGCATCCGTCGCCCTTGACTGCTCCCGGTCTCTGCCGCGCTCGTCATCTCAACCGCGATCGTCCCTCCCCGCCGCGATCGCCCGTCACGAGCGGAGGAGATGTGACGAAAGGAGGACGGATGCCGCGCCCGCCGTCCTCCTTTGGTCACATCTCCTCTCTTGATCACCGGCGCGCGAACCGGCCGGCGAACCGGACCGGCGCGCCCGTACGGATGCCGCGTGACGGGTGCGCGGCCCGGCGGGGCGGGGCGGGGCGAGGCGGACCTACAATGTCGGCATGGGCGGCACCGGGGCTCCGGAGTGGCTGATCCGCGAGGACGCGGGTCAGCCGGTTCTGCTCGCCCTCTACCTGCGGCAGGTGCTCGGGATCCGCTCCCCGGAGGAGCTCCCGCAGCTGCGCGGCATCCCTCCGCGGGTCAACGACCGCGACGACGAGACCCAGGCGCTGCTCGAGCGGCAGTGGCGCGAGTACTGGGCCATGACGGTCGAGCCGCAGGCCCATCCGTCACCCGTGCCGCTCGACCTCGTCGAGGGGTTCGACACCATGCTCGCGCTGGCGTCCGAGGGCGCCGAGGTGCTGCGGGCCGCCGCCACGCCGCATGCCGCCGAAGCGCTCGCGTTCGCGCAGTCCGCGCACGCGCGGTACCGGCGTGACGCCAGCCCGGGGACCGGTACGGCCTATCGCGCGTATGCGAGCGCGATCGCGGAGCACGAGCGCCAGGTGGGTCGCCGTGCGCACTCGTTCGAGCTGAACGTGCAGGTGCTGCCGCTCGCGCAGCGGGGCGTGTGGTGGATCGGATCGCTCACGATCGCCGTCACCGACGGATTGCGGGGGGATGTCGCGGCCTTCGACGCCGCGATCCATCCGATCATCGCCGAACTGGCGTAGCGCTAAGGGGTCTCGTCGACCTGGACCGATTCGCGGTCGACCGTCACGCTGTGCGTGTGGCTGCGCGAACGGCGGTCGAGCAGCAGCGCGACGACGGCGGCGAGCGCCAGGCCCACCGGCACGCACACGAGGGCGAGGAACCCGAACACCTGACCCTGCGAGTACACGAGCCCGGTGTTGGGGCTGACGTCCTCGGTGCCGTCGAACGCGAAGGTCAGGATCATCGCGACGAGGATCCCCAGCGCGGCGCCGACCAGCAGGAAGACCGAGAACTTCGGGGCGCGGCGCACGCGCACGGTCTCGATGTGGTCCTCGACGTGCTCGGTCATGCTTCCATTGTCCCACTCCCCGCGGCATCCGTCCCCGCAGGCGCGAGTCGCCAAGACGCGCCGACCCTGCGCACGCGAGAGCGGCGTGTTCTGGCGACTCGGCGCTCCGAGCGGGCACCGGGAAGGGGACGGCGCCCCGCGAAGCCGAGCGGGGCGCCGTCCGAGAACGCCGGGGGTCAGTCGGCGTCGGTGCCTCCGCTGTCGCCGGCCGTCGCACGGCGGCGGGAGGTCACGATCCAGACCGCGACGCCGATCCCGAGCGCCAGGGCGAGACCGCCCACGGCCCAGGGCCACACCGGCGCCGCGTCTTCACCCGACGCGGCTTCGGTGTCGTCGGCGCCGGCCTCGGCGACCGGCACCTCGTCCACGGGCGCGGCGACCGGGGCCGCTCCGCAGTCCGCCGGGACCGGCAGCACGGCCGAGATCGGGTCGAGCGCTTCGCCCGCGGCGTACGTGCCGAACGCTGCCGCGCCGGCGTCGGTGAGCGTTGCCGGGAGCGCGTCGAGCACGAGGCCCTCGTCGGTCAGCTCCAGGTCGGGCAGAGCGAACTCCGCCAGACGGACCCCGGCCTGCTCGACCGCGGCGCCCTCCTGGGTCGTGCCCGACACGTCGAACACGAGGTATCCCACGTCGCCGGCGAGTTCGATCCGCGCGTTCGCGAGAGTCGTGTCGAGCGCGCCGCCGTGACCGGTGAAGCGGATGCTGCCGCCGAACGTCACGAGCCCGGTGCGGGACGCGGCATCCGTCGTGCCGGTACCCGAGCTCCACACGAACTCCGGGTACTCGTACACCACGTCGACGAGCTCCCAGCCACCCGCGGCGATGCCCTCGATGTACGTGCGGAAGCTCTTCTTGAACCCCCAGCGCAGCGTCGCGTCCGCGACGACGCAGCCGTCGGTCTCGGCCGCGGCGCGCGCGAGGGTGAAGCGGATGCCTCGGTCCACGGACCCCTGGAAGGTGAGCGTGTGCTCCCCGTCGGGCAGCGTCGCAGGGAGGGCGCCCGTCCAGGTGGCCGTGCCCGAGGCATCCGCGGTCACTTCGCCCAGCAGCGTGGGCGTCGAATAGACCACGACCGAGATGCCGGACTCGTTCGGCGCGAAGCCCGGCACCGAGACCGTGGCGGTCCTGCCCGATGCGAGCGCGGCGAGAGTGTCGTCGTCGAGCTCGATCCCGGACGTCGCCGGGGGCGTCGACGGGATGCTCGCGACGGGCGCCTTCGGTGCGGCGGTCGCGACGGTGCCGGTGCTGCCCGCGGGAGCGGGCGCGGCGACGCCGATCGTGAAGGTCACCGGGTCGAGGGTCGTGGTGAAGCCCTGGAACACCCGGCTGCGGCCTTCCGCGGTCAATGTCGCGGGGACGCTGCGGTAGGTGACGGCCCCGCTCGCCGTGATGCGGGTCGCCGAGGCGAGGTCGAGGGTCGCGAATGCGACCTGCGATCCGCCGCTGGTCACGGACAGCGTCGCGGACGACGCCGAGGTGATGCGCACCTGCGGGTTCGCGACGGTCACGTCGAGCACGCCACCGTGGCCCGTGAACCGCACCGCGCCCGCGTACGACACGGTGCCGGTGCCGGTCGCGGCACTGTAGGTGGAGGCGGCCGACTGACCGAACTGGAAGAGCCCGTTGGCGCGGGTGGCGCCGCCGGACACCGCGATCGCGCCGTGCGCGATGTCGCCGGTGACGTATGAGGCGAAGCTCGACGAGATCGCCCACTTCAGCGAGCCCGCACCGGCGGGCGCGGTCGGCGGCGCGACCGGCGGCTTCGGGTCGACCGGCGGCTCGGGGTCGACGGGCGGCGTCGTGCCGGGGAAGAGCACCTTCCAGTGATCGGCCGTGAGCGGCACGTCGGCGCGCGCATAGATCGTCGAGGCGCCGGGGGCGGTGTGCCCCTGCCACACGATGACCTCGTACGTCTTGGCCGGGTCGAGGTGGGCGGTCGGCGCGACGAGGGTCTTGGCGAAGCCGCCGCCGACGATGGCTCCTGGCGTCATCCAGTAGCCGAACGCGACGTAACCGCCGCCGGCGTCGACGTGCGCCTCGGTCCCCTTCTCGATGATGGCCGCGTAGGCGCCCGTGACCGATCCGAAGCCCGACCCGACGATGTCGACCGTCGCGCCGGCGGTCTGGGAGACGTCCGACACCGACAGCGTCAGCGCGGGAACGGCCGGCGGGAACACGGCGTTCCACTGCGCGTCGCTGATCGTGACATCGGCACGCGCGTGGATCGTGACGGCGGTCGGGAGCGTGTGCTGCTGCCACGCGATCACCTCGTACTGGGTGGTGCGGTCGAGCTTCGCGGCGGGGGCGACGAGGTCGACGGCGAAGGCGCCGCCCGCGATGCCGCGCACGTACTGCATGGCCGCGTACCCGCCGCCGGCCGTGACGGCTGCCTCGGTGCCCTTCTCGATCAGCGCGACGTACTCGCCCGTGGCGGTGCCGAACTGGCTGCCTGCGACGCGCACGGTGAGACCGGCGTCGGTCGCGGTGACGGCGGTCGCCGAGACCTTCGCGGCCGGCGTGTAGGCGAGGGCGACGCTCTTCTCCTGCGCGGCGTTGCTCACACCGCCGGCGCCGTACGTGTAGATGCCGTACGTGCCGCCCGCGGGCGGGGTCGCGGCATCCTTCAGCGTCAGCCGTGCGGTGAACGTGCCATCGGTCTCGAGCTCGACCCACTGTGCCCGGATCGCGCCCTGGTACTGCGAGGGCACCTGCGCGAGGACGGATGCTGCGAGCGCCCACTGCTGCGCGCCGACCGCCCGCTGCGACGAGGCCGCGCCGGCGGAGGGCTGCCATGCGGCGCCGAAGGATCCGAAGACGACGTACGTGCCCTGGGGCAGGGTGTTCGGGATCGGCACTCCGCGTCCGCCGACGTTGGCTGCCGGGTCGTAGCCCGAGCCCTCGACGACGACGACGTCGCCCGCCTTCACCGCGGTCTGACCGATCGGCGTCACGCCGTCTGCGGCGAACACCTCGAGCGTCGGCGTGAAGGTCGGCTCGGGTTCGGGCTCCGGCTCAGGCTCCGGCTCGGGTTCGGGCTGCGGCTCGGGTTCGGGCTGCGGCTCGGGTTCCGGCTCGGCGGGCGGGAAGACGGCATCCCACTGCGCGGAGCTCACGGTGACGGCGGCCCGGGCGTAGATCGTGGCGGCCGTCGGCAGCGTGTGCTGCTGCCACGCGATGACCTCGTACGACAGGGTGCGGTCGAGGGATGCCGCGGGCGCGGTGAGGTCGACGGAGAACGCCCCGTCGGTCAGCGACCGCACGTACTGCATCGCCGCGAAGCCGCTGCTGGCCGTGACGGTGCCTTCCGCTCCCGCGGGGATGACCGCGACGTAGGCGCCGGGCACCGCGCCGAGCTCGGACGCGCTCGCGCGCACCGTGAGGCCGGGGGCCGCGGCCGCCGTCACCTCTGCGGTGATGGCCGGCCCCGCGGCGAGCGCCGGCGGGGCGGTGACGGCTCCGGCGACGATGAGGAGCAGGGCGAGAACGGTCGCGACGGCGGCTCTGCCACGGTCGAGGACGGGCTGCGTGAACACGTGTGGGTCTCCGGGTGCCCGGGCGCGCGCCGAGGCGCACGGTTCCGGTGCGTCAGTGCGATCGGGTGGGATTTGAGAGGTGAGGTTAGCCTCACCTAAGCTCGTTCGAGACCGTACGGCACATTCTCAGCCGGCGTCAAGTCTAAGGTAAGGCTTACCTATGAAACCCCTTCCTTTCGGCGCTCTGCTCGTCGCGGCTGCCCTCGCTCTGTCGGGCTGCGCCGCGGCATCCGCCGATGCTCCCGAGACATGCGTCGAAGCATCCGTCCCTCTCGCGGAACTCTCCCTCGCCGCCGACGCGCGCACCGCGGAGGGTCCGTCGACCGCGTGCCTGTCGTCCGACGCGATCGAGCCGGTGACGACGGATGCCGCGCCCGCCCTCCCCGTCACGGTGGTCGATGCCGAGGGCCACGAGGTCGAGGTGGCCGATGCGAGTCGCATCCTCCCGGTCGACATCTCGGGCACGATCGCCGCCACCGTGTTCGGACTCGGCCTCGGCGACGACGTCGTCGGCCGCGACTCCTCCACGAGCTTCGCCGGGACCGAAGACCTGCCGGTCGTCACGAAGTCCGGTCACACGCTCAACGCCGAGGCGATCCTCGAGCTCGCCCCCACCGTCATGCTGACCGACACCACGATCGGTCCCAAGGAGGTGCGCCAGCAGCTGCGCGACGCCGGCATCGCCGTGGTGGTGATCTCCAGCGAGCGGCGTGCCGACACCGTCGCCGACCTCGTCACCGAGATCGCAGCGGCGCTCGGCGTGCCCGAGCGCGGCGACGAACTCGCGGATCGGCTGACCGCCGACATCGCCGCGGCCGCCGGCGAGGTCGCCGCGATCGCGCCGAGCGCGGCATCCGATCGTCCGCGCATGCTCTTCCTGTACGTGCGGGGCAGCGCGAACGTCTACTACATCTTCGGACGCGACTCCGGCGCGGATTCGCTGATCGAGGCCGTCGGCGGCGTCGACGTCGCCGGCGAGATCGGCTGGGAGGGCATGAAGCCGATGACGGCGGAGGCGCTGGTCGCGGCTCAGCCCGACGTTCTGGTCATGATGACCGACGGTCTGGCATCGGTCGGAGGCGTCGACGGCCTGATCGAGCGCGTGCCTGCTCTCGCGCAGACCCCCGCCGGCGAGCGCCGCCGCGTGATCGACATGGCCGACGCCGAGATCCTGAGCTTCGGGCCCCGCACGGCGGACGTGATCCGGGCGCTCGCCCGCGCCCTCTACGCCCCGCCGCCCGCACCGACTCCCACCCCTGCGACGTGACCTCCGAGGTCGTCACCCGGGTACCCGCGGCGCACCGGGTCTCGCGGTACGCGGCGATGATCGTGGCGCTGTCGCTCGGTCTGATCGTGGTGGTCGTCGTCTCCCTCGGCCTGGGTCAGTACGCGCTGTCTCCCGCCGACGTCGTCGGCGTGCTGCTGCAATCCGTCGGGATCCCCTCGGCCTGGGCACCGGATGCCACCGCAGCGGCGGGCGTGATCCTCGACATCCGGCTGCCGCGCATCGTGCTCGGCCTGCTCGTCGGAGCCGCGCTCGCCGTGTCGGGTGTGCTCATGCAGGCGATTTTCGGCAACCCGCTCGCCGATGCGGCGGTCGTCGGCGTCTCGTCCGGTGCGGCTCTCGGCGCCGCCGCGAGCCTCACGTTCGGCCTCAGCGTGCTCGGGCTGTGGACGACGCCGGCGTTCGCGTTCGTGGGAGGGCTCGCCGCCGTCTTCGCCGTGTACGGCATCAGCCGTTCCGGCGGACGCACCGAGGTCGTGACGCTGCTGCTCACGGGCATCGCGGTGAACGCGATCGCGGGGGCGGGCCTGGCGTTCCTCGCGTTCGCCGGCACCACGTCGACACGCGAGCAGATCGTGTTCTGGCAGCTCGGCAGTCTCAACGGCGCCCTCTGGCAGAACATCGCGCTCGTCGCACCGCTCGTGATGGTCGGCGTGCTCGCCGCGCTGTTCGTCGCCGGCCGGCTCGATCTCTTCGCCCTCGGCGAGCGCACGGCGCGGCACCTCGGCGTCCGCGTCGAGCTGCTGCGCGTGACCGTGATCGTGATGGTCGCGCTTCTCGTCTGCGCGGCGGTCGCGTTCGCGGGCATCATCGGCTTTGTGGGGCTCGTCGTTCCGCACCTCATGCGGATGGCGATCGGCCCGGCCCACCTGCCGCTCGTCGTGACCAGCGCCCTCGGCGGCGCGCTCCTCATCGCGATCGCCGACCTCGTCGCCCGCACGGCGGTGCCACTGGCGGACCTGCCGATCGGCATGATCACCGCGCTCGTGGGCGGGCCGTTCTTCCTGTGGCTCCTCGTGCGCGCCCGCCGCCAGGCAGGAGGCTGGGGATGACCGCCCGCCTCGTCGCCGAGACGGTGACCGTGACCCCCGACGGCGCGCCCTCGCCGGTGCTGACGGATGCCTCGATCGAGATCCGCGCCGGGGAGCTCCACGCCCTCGTCGGACCGAACGGCGCCGGCAAGTCCACGCTGTTCGCGGTGCTCGCCGGCGACGTCGTGCCGAGCGGGGGCTCGGTGAGCCTCGACGGAAGGCCGCTGGGCGGCATCCCCCCGCGCGAGCTCGCGCGCCTGCGCGCGGTGCTGCTGCAGCAGAACGCCGTCTCGTTCTCCTTCACGGTGGAGCAGGTCGTGCGGATGGGCCGCGCGCCGTGGGCGCGCACTCCGGCCGAGGAGGACGACGATGCCGCCGTCGCGCGCGCGCTGACGCTGACCGACATGACCGGACTCGCGCGTCGTAGGGTGACCTCGTTGTCGGGCGGAGAGCGGGCCCGGGCGGCGCTGGCGCGCGTGCTGGCGCAGGATGCCGGCATCCTGCTGCTCGACGAACCCACGGCAGCCCTCGACCTGAAGCATCAGGAGGACGTGCTGCGCATCGCCCGCGATCAGGCGCGCGAAGGATCCGCCGTCGCGGTGGTGCTGCACGACCTCAACGCCGCGCTCGGCGTCGCCGATCGGGTCACGCTCCTCTCGCGCGGCCGGGTCGTCGCCACCGGCGCCCCGGCCGATGTGCTCACCGCCGCGGCGATCGAGGAGGTGTACGGGCAGCCCGTCGACGTCTTCCCGCACCCTGTCTCCGGCACTCCCGTGGTGACGCCTCGCCGCTGAACCCACCCCGCGCCCCGTCCGTTTGTGCGGGAGAATGCCCGCTCCGCCGGGGCGTCGTGCGCACTTTCGCCCGCACAAACGGAGGAGCCGGAGGGGTCAGGGGCGGAGGGGGAGCAGGTCGGAGATATCGGCGCGAATGCCGGATGCCGCGATGCGGCCCTGTGCGGCGGCATCCGCCCACGTCTCCGTGCCCGTCGCGAGGGCGACCCAAGTCGCCGCGTCGGTCTCGACCACGTTCGGGGGCGTGCCCCGCGTGTGCCGGGGGCCTTCGATCACCTGCACCGCGCCGAACGGCGGAATCCGCACCTCGACGGAGTTGCCGGGCGCCTTCTCGACGAGGAGCTGGAGCAGGTAGCGCACCGCCGTCGCGAGATCGGTACGCGAGGGAAGGGACGCGTCGCCCGCGGCCCGCACCGCTTCGAGGGCCGCGCGGCCTTCGTCGGTGCTGATTCTCCGGGGCATGCTCTCACGCTACGCCGCGCCGGGTGGCCCGGCTCCGTGCGCCCCGGCGCGGCGGCATTCGCCCGGCCCGCCCCCGGCGCAGCCCGCGGCGGCATTCGCCCGGCCCGGCGGCGGGTGCGGCGGCATTCGCCCGGCCCGCCCCCGGCGCAGCCCGCGGCGGGTGCGGCGGCATTCGCCCCGCCCGCCCCCGGCGCAGCCCGCGGCGGGCGCAGCGCGGGGCCGGCGGGGCACGTGCCAACGGCGCCCGGCGCATAACTCCTGCAACTTCGCGCAGACCTGCGTCCTCAGGCCCGAATGCGTCGGCGCATCCCGCAAGGTGCAGGAGTTATGCGCCGGGGATGGGCGCCCACCACCGCGCCCACCACCCGGGACGAGCGCCGAAATGCGCCGGATCACCCTCGGTAGGCTGGTCGGGTGAAGATCCTCGTTCTCGGCTCCGGCGCGCGCGAGCACGCCATCATCCTCGCGCTGCGGTCGGAGGATGCCGCCCACGAGGTCTTCGCGGCACCCGGCAACGCCGGCATCGGGCAGGACGCGACCCTCGTCGACCTCGACGCGAACGACCCCTCTGCGGTCACCGTCTTCGCGAACGAGAACGCGATCGACCTCGTCGTGATCGGCCCCGAGGCCCCGCTCGTCGCGGGCGTCGCCGACGCGCTGCGCGAACGCGGCATCCCGGTGTTCGGACCCGGCAAGGCGGCCGCCCAGCTCGAAGGTTCGAAGGCCTTCGCGAAGCGGATAATGGATGCCGCGGGGGTGCCCACCGGGCGGGCCGTGCGCGCTTCCACCCTCGCCGAGCTCGAGGCCGCGCTCGACGATCTCGGCTCCCCCTACGTCGTCAAGGCCGACGGACTCGCCGCGGGCAAGGGCGTCATCGTCACCGAGGACCGCGCCGACGCGATCGCCCACGCGGCGACGTACCTGCCGTCCGGACCCGTGCTCGTCGAGGAGTTCCTCGCCGGCCCCGAGGTGTCGCTCTTCTTCCTCAGCGACGGCGATCACGTCGTCCCCCTCAGCCCTGCGCAGGATTTCAAGCGCCTCCTCGACGGCGATGCCGGTCCGAACACCGGCGGCATGGGCGCCTACTCGCCGCTGCCCTGGCTGGCCGAGCGCTTCGGCGGCGAGGACGAGTTCGTCGACCTCGTCACCCGCGAGGTCGCCGAGCCGGTGATCCGCCGCCTCGACGCCGAGGGCACGCCCTTCATCGGGCTGCTCTATGCCGGCCTCATCCTCACCGACGCGGGGGTCAAGGTGATCGAGTTCAACGCGCGCTTCGGCGACCCCGAGACGCAGGTGGTGCTGCCCCGGCTCGTGGACCCGCTCTCCGAGCTGCTGCTGGCCGCGGCATCCGGCAATCTCGAATCGCACCCGCGCCCGGCGTTCGCCGACGCGGTCGCCGTCACCGTCGTCATCGCCAGCGAGGGATACCCGCAGGCTCCGGTGACCGGGCGCGCGCTCTCGGGGACGGATGCCGCAGCCGCCGTCGACGGCGTGCACCTCGCCCACGCGGCCACGGCCGAATCCGCCGACGGCCTCGTCGCCACGGGCGGCCGTGTGCTCAGCGTGGTCGGGCTCGGCTCGACCTTCGCCGAGGCCCGGGACCGCGTGTACCGCGCCGTCTCCGAGATCGGCCTCGAGGGCAGCCAGCACCGCACCGACATCGCCGCACGCGTCGTCGAGGCCTGACCACCCTCCCGCCCGCTCGCGCCCCGTCGAGCGATCGAGTCGCCAAAACACGCCGGCCGCCGAGGCGCGGAACCGGCGTGTCTTGGCGACTCGGTGAATCCGGGCTAGACCGCGTCCTCGGCGGCCTGCCACTCGGCGGTCGGCGTGGGAACGGGACGGCGGAGGAACAGCACCGCCACGACGCCGACGAGCATGACGGCTGCGGGCAGCAGGATCGCCTGCGACATCGCCACCGAGAACGGCTCGGCGATCTGCGGCGGCAGTGTGCCGCCCGCGAACCCGCCGGACGCCTCGGACGCGCCGGGGATGTTCGCCTCGAGTCGTGACTGCATGAACACGGCGATCGCGGCCGAGCCCAGCACCGAGCCGATGGTGCGAGTCGTGTTGTAGATGCCGGCACCGGCACCCGCCTGACGCGGCGCCAGGTTGCGCGTCGCCGTCGTGGCGAGCGGGCCCCACATGCCGGCGTTGCCGACGCCCATGATGAACGACGGGATCAGGAACATCCAGATCGGGGTGTCGAGGTTCATGAGGAACGAGTAGAGCACCAGCGAGATCGTCACGAGCAGCAGGCCGGGAACGAGCAGCACCCGGGGGTCGGTGCGGTCGAGCCACCGGCCGGCGAGCGGCGAGAGGACGCCGGCGGCGATCGCCATCGGCACGAGCAGCAGCGCCGACTCGGTCGGGGTCAGTCCGCGACCCAGCTGGATGAAGAACATCAGCGGCAGCGACATGCTCGTGACGGTGAAGCCGACGGTCGCGATGCCGAGGTTCGCGATCGAGAAGTTTCGGTCGCGGAACAGCTCGAGCGGCACGAGCGCCTCGCTCTTCGTCTTCGCCTGCTGCCAGATGAACAGGCCCAGCACGACGACGCCCGTGATGATCAGTCCCCACACGGTGATGGGGCCCCAGATGACGCCCCAGTCGTACGTCTCGCCCTCCTGCAGGCCGAACACGATGAGGAAGAGGGCGATCGCGCTGAGGAACACCCCGACGAGGTCGAACTTGTGCGGGTGCGTCTCGAGCTTGGGGACGAGGATCCACGCGAGCACGAAGCCGACGACTCCGACGGGGAGGTTGATGAAGAAGATCCATTCCCACCCGAAGCCGTCGACGAGCAGACCGCCGAGCAGCGGGCCGACGAGCATCGCGACGCCCGAGGTCGCGCCCCACAGGCCCATGGCCGCTCCGCGCTGGTTCGGCGGGAACGTGCGCGTGATGACGGCCATCGTCTGCGGCGTCATCAGCGCGGCACCGAGGCCCTGCACCGCGCGGAAGGCGATGAGCGCCCCGAGCGTGGGCGACAGGCCGCACGCGAGGGAGGCGAGGGTGAAGACCGCGAGGCCGATCAGGTAGATGTTCTTCGGCCCGAAACGGTCGCCCAGGCGGCCCGTGATGAGCAGCGGCACCGCGTACGCCAGCAGGTAGGCCGAGGTGACCCACACGACGTTGTCGAGGTTGTTCGTCTCGGGGTCGAGCGCGGCCTTGATGGCCGGGTTCGCCACCGAGACGATCGTCGTGTCGACCAGGATCATGAAGAACCCGATCACCAGCGCCCACAGGGCGGGCCACGGGCTGCGGGGCTTGTGTCCGACGGCATAGGCGCCGGTGATGGGGTGCGCGGATGCGCGGGCGGCGGGTCCGGATGCCTCCGCCTGCGTCTTCGGTTCGGTCATAGCCGTGCGGCCTTCCTCTGTGCGAGATAGCGTTCCGAGGGCTCGGGATCGAGCCCCCACGAGAATTCGGGGTCGGCGAGACGGGCGAGCAGCCCGTCGAGCCAGGCGAGGTCTGCGGCGAGCATCGCCTCGTCGCGGTCGACCTCGAGCAGATACTGCTCGGGGACGCCCTTGTGCTGCGCGAAGCGATGCCCGTCCGCGAGCGCCGCCTGCGCCGTCTCGAGCGCGTCGCGCCGCGTCATGAGCAGGGCGACGACCTCGTCGCGCTCGAGGTTGTGCGCCTCGGCGAGAGCCACGCGGAACTCGGCCGGGCGATCGATGCGGGGAAGCTCGCGGCGGACCCATTCGCCGACAGTGCGGGCTCCGGCATCCGTCACCGTGTAGGTGGTGCGCTCGGGGCGGTTGCCCTCGCGGTCGACGCCGACCTCGGCGACGAGACCGGCCCGTTCGAGCCGGCCGACCGTGTGGTAGACCGTGCCGTTGGTGATCGCGACCAGGCGATCGTCGCGGCGCATGCGCATCAGGCGGATCATCTCGTACGGGTGCATGTCGCCTTCGCCGAGCAGCGCGATCACCATCAGCCCGAGGGGCGTGAGGCGGTCGATGGCGTCCTTCATGATCCTCCGTGTCGATTAGTCCACATGGACTATACCTCGCCGGATGACGTATCGGGTTCGTCTGTGCGAAATCGACCTTCGCGGGCATCGCGAACGTCGGTTTCATACAGACGAACCCAGGGGCGGACGCCGGGGGTAGCGTGGGCGCATGACGGATGCCGCGGCCGCCCACGCGATCTTCGACCCGATCGCCGCGGCTTACCTCGAGCGCGACGGCGTCGACATCGGGCCGATGTTCGGAAGCGAGGGCCTGCGCATCCGCGGCAAGGTCTTCGGCTTCGTCGGCTACCGCGGCGCGCTGGTCGTGAAGCTCCCGGCCGAGCGCGTCGACGCCCTCGACGGCACCGACGGCATGGAGCGCATGGTGATGCGCGAGCGGGCGATGAGGGAGTGGATGCTGGTCCCGGCGTCCGCCGGCGACCGCTGGGATCCCCTCCTCGCCGAGGCGTTCGCCTTCGTCGACTCGATCACACCCTGAGCGGCCGGGATAATGGGCGGGTGACGACCCCCCTCGAACTCCCCGGCTGGCGCCATGTCTACTCCGGCAAGGTGCGCGACCTCTACGTGCCCGCCGACACTCCCGAGGGGGGGAGGCCGGCGCGCATGCTGGTCGTCGCCAGCGACAGGGTCAGCGCGTTCGACCATGTGCTCGAGCCCGGCATCACCGACAAGGGCGTGCTGCTGACGACCCTCAGCCTGTGGTGGTTCGACCGGCTCGCCGGCGCGGACGGGGGGCGCAGCATCCCGAACCACCTGGCCGCGTCCCACGTGCTCACCGTCGGCGACGACGGCGAGGCGAACACCGCGGACGACCTGCGGTCGTTGATTCCGGATGCCGTCACCGGCCGGGCGATGGTCGTGAAAAGCCTCGACATGCAGCCGATCGAGTGCGTCGTGCGCGGCTACCTCACCGGGTCGGGCTGGGCCGAGTACCGCGAGAGCGGGACGGTGTGCGCAATCCCGCTCCCCTCCGGTCTGTCCAACGGCGACCGGCTTCCCGAGCCGCTCTACACGCCCGCGTGGAAAGCGCCGATGGGCGAGCACGACGAGAACATCTCGTACGAGCGCACGGTCGAGCTGGTGGGAGCGGAACGCGCGGCCGAGCTGCGCGACCTGTCCCTCGAGATCTACGCGCGCGCGGCGCGCACGGCCGAGAAGCACGGCGTGATCCTCGCCGACACGAAGTTCGAGTTCGGCCTCGACGACGAGGGCGTCATGACGCTGGCCGACGAGGTGCTCACGAGCGACTCGTCGAGGTACTGGGATGCCGCGGCGTGGGCGGCGGGCACCACCCCCGAGGAGCGCATGGCCAGCTTCGACAAGCAGATCGTGCGCGACTGGCTGGCCGCGAACTGGGACAAGCAGGGCGAGCCGCCCGCTCTTCCCGCCGAGATCGTCGAGCGCACCGCCGCGCGCTACCGCGAGCTGCTCGAGCGCCTCTCCGCCGCCTGACCCTCTCCGCCGCCGGACCCCTTCCCCGCGAGGCCCGGCCGGTTCAGGCGTTCTTCATCGCGCGCAGGCGCGCGAGGAGAACCGGCCCGGTGCGGTCGAGCGTGCGGCCGCCCACCGCGATTCCGGCGACGAGGACCGCGGCGCCCATCACGATGCCGATGAGCCCTCCGACCGCGCCGAGCGCGGCATCCTCGGTCACGATCGCGATCGACCCGACGACGATCGCCGGCGACGCCAGCACGAGGGCGCACAGCGAGACGCCGAGGAAGACGAGTCCCTGCACGAACGTCGTGCCGGGAACGCGCTTGAACGGATTGTCGTCGGAGCCCGGGACCGGCACGACGAGCACCGCCGAGGTGACGGCGCAGACGCCGTAGCAGGTCAGCAGGATCCCCACCGACATCCCGAGGATTCCCGGCACCTGGGCGCCGTCACCGGACAGCGCGAGGGGGAGCGCCGCGCCGATGAGGAGCGCCGGGAGCGCGACCGCCCCGGCGGCCAGCGCGCGGCCCGCGCGGTCCGCCCGGCCCGGAGCGCCCGCGGCGAGCTGCAGGCCGAACGCCGTGCCGTCGTACGAGATGTCGGCATACGAGACCATGCCGAGGACGAGGGCGATCAGCGGTGCCGCGAAGCCCAGCGCGACGACGACGTCGCCGTCCCGCGCGTACAGCCACAGCATCACCGCGACCAGGGGCACGACGACGAGCTGGCGCAGATAGCGCGGATCGCGCGTCCAGTACGTGAGCGCCCGCGCGAAGATCGCCCCGGTGGCGTTCGCCGGCACCCGTCCGAACCAGCCGATGCGCCCCGCCGCGAGGCTGCCACCGGTGCGCTGCTTCGGGCGCACGAGCGCTCGACCCAGCGACCACCGCCACAGCGCCCACAGCGCCGCCAGCGTCCCGACGGCGATCGCGAGCTTTCCGAGAGCGCTGAGCCAATCGCCCGCCGCCGCATCTGCGGGCACCGCCCAGGCCGCCCCCAGCGGCGTCCAGCCCAGTGCGCTGACGACGCTGCGCAGCGAGTCCACGTTCAGCGCGAACCCGGCCGTGATCCCGGCGAGGATGGGTCCGGCCAGGATCAGCGGGATGAAGACGAGGATTCCGGATGCTTCGCGCAGCCGCCGCCCGCTGCTCATCCTCGCGGCGAGCGCAGCCATCGCCCGCGATGCGACGACAGCGGTGACCGCGGCCAGCGGCGCGCAGATCAGCCATGCCGGAAGCGCGGCGGGCCAGTGCACCCACGTGGCTACCGTGGCGAGCGCCGTGAGGGAGGTGATGATGCCGGGGACGCCGGTGACTCCCGCGAGGCCGAGCGCGATCATCATGCGCCGCAGCGTCATGGGGAAGACGACGAGCCGCTCCGGGTCCAGCGTGGCGTCCACCCCGAACGCCAGGAGAGGTCCTACGACCCACCCGATGGTGATCAGGCAGCCGATGCCCGTGATCACGACGGCCGCTGTCGGCAGGTCGCCGAACCCGAGCGCCACGAGGCCGATGACCGCGCCGATCAGCAGGGCGACGCCGTACGCCGCGCCCGCGACGAAGCCGACGAGCTGCGCGGGGTGGCGGGCCAGCTGGTTGCCGAGGACGCGGAAGCGCAGCCTCAGGAGGATCGCAACCATGCCGGACCCTCCGAGCGGTGGCGGCCGCCGACGAGGTCGACGAAGCGGTCCTGCAGCGACTGCCCGGCGCGCACGTCGTCGACCGAGCCCGCCACGAGCAGCCTGCCCCCCGACACGATCGCGACGTGGTCGCACATGCGCTGCACGAGGTCCATGGAGTGGCTCGACACGATGACGGTCCCGCCGCCGTCCACGTAGCCCGCGAGGATGTCCTGGATGTTCGCCGACGACACCGGGTCGACGGACTCGAACGGCTCGTCGAGGATGAGCAGTTCCGGAGCGTGGACCAGCGCGCACGCGAGCGCGATCTTCTTGGTCATGCCGGCCGAGTAGTCGATGACCAGCGTGCCCGCGGCATCCGTCATGTCCATCATCGCGAGCAGATCGGCCGTGCGGTGGGCGATCTCGTCGTGGCGCAGACCGAACAGCAGCCCCGTGTAGGTGACGAGCTGCTCGCCCGTCAGCCGGTCGAAGAGCTTGACACCGTCGGCGAGGTTGCCCACTTTCGCCTTCGCGGCGACCGGGTCACGCCACACGTCCGTGCCGTGCACGAAGGCACTCCCCGCGTCGGGCATCAGCAGACCCGTCGCCATCGAGAGCGTCGTCGTCTTGCCCGCGCCGTTGGGTCCGACGAGCCCGTAGAACGATCCGGTCGGAACGGTCAGGCTGATCCCGTCGACGGCGACCTTGTCGCCGAAGCGCTTGTGCAGCTGCCGCAGCTCGAGTGCCGCGGGTGGCGGCTCCGCGGCGGGGGGTCCCACGGGAGGGAGTGGTTCGGTCACACGGGCTCCGTCTGCTCGATCACGTCGATCGCCCGTCGAGACCGAGAGCGCGGGTCCAGCCTCTCCGACAGGGGGCCTCGAGGGCAATCACCGCGCCCAGGCGCGCCGCGGGAATCAAAGGCGGATGCCTCGGGTTGTCTATTCGCATGAATGAGAAACTCGCGGCCGACACGGGCATGGGGCCGGTGACGCTGCTCGTCGGCGATCTGGACGCCATGACGGCGTACTACCGCGACGTCGTCACCCTGCAGGTGCTCGCGGCCGACGGCGACACCGTCACGCTCGGCCGCGCGAACCGGCCGATCGTCGTGCTCCGGCACGAGCCCGCGCTGCGCCATGCGACGCCGGGCTCAGCGGGACTCTTCCACACCGCGATCCTCTTCGAGACGCAGGCCGCCCTCGCCGCCGCCCTCTACAGCGTCGCCCGGAACGCCCCGGGCACGTTCACCGGGTCGGCCGACCACCTCGTCAGTCAGGCGTTCTACTTCACCGATCCCGAGGGCAACGGCATCGAGCTGTACTGGGACCGCGCGCGCACCGAGTGGTCGTGGACGCACGGCAGCATCGAGATGGGAACGCTGTACCTGGACCCGAACGGATTCCTCGGCGAGCACCTCACCGAGGAGGCGGCGCTCGGCGCGACCGCCGGGGAGGCGGCATCCGTCGGTCACGTCCACCTGTCGGTGGGGGATGTCGCGACCGCTCGCGCGTTCTACGTCGACGCCCTCGGATTCGACGAGACGGCGGCGCTCGGCAACCAGGCCGTGTTCGTGAGCGCCGGCGGCTACCACCACCACATGGCGATGAACGTCTGGAACTCACGAGGGGCCGGACCCCGGATGCCGGCACTCGGCCTCGGCCGCGTCGACCTCGCCCTGCCCGACGAGGACGCCCTCGGCTCGCTCACCGAGCGCCTCCGCCATCGCGGCGTCGAGGTGCGCGACGACGGACGCGCCCTGCGATTCGACGACCCCTGGGCGAACGTCCTCCAGGCGACGGCGCCCGGCCGGGCCTGACGCGCGTCAGACCGATTCGCGGACGACGAGCTCGGTCTCGAGGATCGTCACGTGACGCGGATGCCGCCCTGCGAGCAGGTCGAGGAGCACGGTCGCCATGCGCTCACCCTGGGCGAACGACGGCTGCCGCATCGTGGTGAGCAGCGGCTCGACCGACGTCGCGACCGGTGAGTCGTCGAAGCCCATGATCGCGATGTCCTCGGGCACGCGAAGACCGGCGGCGGCGATGACGGTCAGCGCGCCGCGTGCCATGAGGTCGCTCGCGACGAAGACCGCGTCGGGCCGCTCGCCGGCTTCGAGGATGCGGCGCATCGCGTCCGCGCCGCCGTCGGCGGTGAAGTTGCCGTCGGCGATCACGCCCTCGTGCAGGTCCCACGCGCGCAGGGCATCGCGGTAGCCCTGCAGGCGGTCGACGCCGGCGGGCATCGTGAGCGGGCCGGTGATGCTGGCGATGTTCCGGTGCCCGCGCTCGATCAGGTACGTGGTCGCGTCGTGGCCGCCGCGCACGTTGTCGACGTCGACGTAGTAGTCCCGCTCGCGCTCGCGCACCGGGCGGCCGCCGTAGACCACCGGCACGGCGTTCGCGATGCGGTCGATGAAGAGGTCGCTGGTGTGGTGCGACACGATGATCGCGCCGTCGACGGCGCCGCTGCGCACGTAGCTGGTGGTCTTGTCGCCCGGGTCGTCGTTCGCGATGAAGAGGTTGAGCACGTAGTCCGAGCGGCTCAGTCGCGCGTTGATGCCCGACACGATCGCGGCGAAGAAGGGGTCGCCGAAGAATCGGGTGGTGTCCTCGGGCACGACGAGGGCGATCGCGTGCGTCTGCCGGCTTGCGAGCGAGCGCGCCGCCCGGTTCGGCACGTAGTTGAGGTCTGCGATCGCCTTCGTGACCGCTTCGAGCGCCTCGGGGCTGACCGCAGTGGAGCCGTTCACGACACGCGAGACCGTCGACCGCGAGACCCCCGCGGCAGCGGCGACCTCCTCGATCGTGACCGTCCCGCGCAGCGCGTCCGTCGTCATCTCCCCTGCTTCCCTTCCGGATGCTCCGGCACCCTGTGGATGCTACGACCGAACGGCCGCCGTATCCCGCTCGAGCGCCCGCGCGGCGATGATCCGGCTGTACTCGCGGCCACTGTCCTTCACGGTCCGCAACTGCGTGTCGTAGTCGACCCGCACGATCCCGAACCGCTTCTCGTAGCCCCACGCCCACTCGAAGTTGTCGAGCAGCGACCAATAGAAGTATCCCCGCACATCGGCGCCGGCATCCACCGCATCGAGGATCGCGCCGAGATGCGCGGACACGAAGTCCGCACGCTCGGCGTCGTGCACGCGCACCTCGCCGTCCTCGACGACGCGCTCGTCGTCGTAGGCGGCGCCGTTCTCGGTGACGAAGAGCGTCGTGCCGGCGGGCTGGGCGTACTCGTCCCACACCCGGGTCAGCAGGCGGGTGAGCCCCTCGGGCTGCACTTCCCAGTGCATCGGGGTGCGGGGCAGCCCGCGCTCGTGCCAGTGGATGCCCTCGTGCGAGGGGAAGGGCGAGTGGCCGGGTCGGTCGGTGGGGGCGTCGCCGCCGGCCGGGGGGACCGCCGGTGCATGGCCTCCGACGAACTCGCCGTGGTAGTAGTTCACACCGAGGGTGTCGATCGGGGTCGAGATGACCTCGAGGTCGCCCGGTCGCACTGCCGCCTCGAACGCGTCGATCGCGCCGGCGTCGACGGCGCGGATGTCTTCGACCACGTCCGCCGGGTATCCGCCGCGGAAGATCGGGTCGAGGAACCAGCGGTTGAACTGGCCGTCGATGCGGCGGGCCGCGTCGAGGTCGGCGGGATCGTTCTCGTCCACCGGGTCGGCGACCGTGAGGTTCAGCGTGATCCCGAGGTTGAGCGAAGCATCCCGCGCCCGCAGCTCGCGGACCGCCTGACCGTGGCCGAGCATCAGGTGGTGCGCGGCGAGCACGCCTTCGGTCACGCTGTAGTGGCCGGGGGCGTGGAGTCCGGCGGTGTAGCTGAGGAACGACGAGCACCACGGCTCGTTGAGGGTCGTCCACACGTTCACGCGATCGCCGAGGGCGTCGTGCATGTCGAGCGCATACTCGGTGAACAGGTCGGCCGTGTCGCGGTTCGCCCAGCCGCCCTTGTCCTGCAGCGCCTGCGGCAGATCCCAGTGGTACAGCGTGAGCCACGGCAGGATGCCGGCATCCAGCAGCTCGTCCACGAGACGCTTGTAGAAGTCCACGCCCTGGAGGTTGAGCGCACCGCCGTCGGGGCGAACGCGCGACCACGAGGTCGAGAAGCGGTAGGTCTGCAGACCCATCGACTTCATCAGCGCGACGTCATCGCCGTACCGGTGGTAGTGATCGCACGCCACATCGCCGTTGTCGGCGTTGATGACGGCCCCCGGAACCCGGCAGAACGCATCCCAGATCGAGTCGCGGCGTCCGCCTTCGTGTGCGGCGCCCTCGATCTGGAAGGCGGCGGTGGCCGCGCCGAACAGGAAGTTCGACGGGAAGGCGCGCGCGGTGGTCGCGGTCATGCGGACAGCGTCCTCTCTGGGATGGTGGTGTTCGAAAAGCGGTCGGATGCCGCGCTCAGCCCTTGACCGCGCCGGCCATGATCCCGCTCACGAGCTGCTTGCCGGCGAAGGCGAAGAGGATGAGGAGCGGGATCGTCGACAGGAGCACGCCCGCCAGCACGATCGAGTAGTCGACGAAGTAGTTCGACTGCAGCAGCGAGAGCGCGACCGGGAGGGTGGGGCTCTGACGGTCGAGCACGATGAACGGCCAGAAGAAGTTGTTCCACGCGCCGACGAACGTGAACAGGAACAGCATCGCGGCAGCGGGGCGGGCGGCGGTCACGCCGACCACCCAGAACGTGCGCATCATCGACGCGCCGTCGACGCGGGCGGCCTCGATGAGCTCGTCGGGAACGGACTGCTGCAGGTACTGCGTCATCCAGAACACGCCGAACGCGCTGGTGAGCGCCGGGATGATGATGGCGCCGATCTGACCCGTCCAGCCGAGGTCGGCGAACAGGATGTACAGCGGCACGACGCCGAGCTGCATCGGCACGGCCATCGTCGCGACGACGAAGATGAGCAGCGCCTTGCTGCCGCGGAAGCGGAGCTTCGCGAACGCCCACCCGGCCAGGGTCGATGTGACGACGACGGCGGCGGCGATGAGCGTGGAGCTGTAGATCGAGTTCCACAGCGCCGGCCAGAAGTTCACGGCCGGGTCGTTCACGACCGAGAGTGCGTTGGCGATGAAGTTGCCGCCGGGGATCCACGACATGTTCGGGTCGTTGATCGTCGTCGAGTCGCCCGAGCCGATCAGGAACGACCAGTAATAGGGGAACACGGCCGACACGATGACGACGCCGAGTCCGATGTAGACCCAGAAGCCGGCGCGGTGACCGCGGATCTTCGTCGTGCGGTTGCGGCCACGGCCTTCGGCGATGCCTGCGGTGGCGACGGTCTGCTCGACCATCGCGATGGGAGGAGTCGTGCTCATCGGCGGAACCCCTTTCTGCGCGGTGCGGTGACCCCTCTGCCACCCTCGTCCCGGACGAGCCGGCGGGTGACGGCGAGGCTGATCAGGCCGATGACGAGGATGATGAGGAAGAGGATCCAGGCCAGTGCGGCGGCGCGGCCGAAGTTCCACTCGCGCCAGCCGATGTTGTAGAGGAAGAGCGTGATCGTCAGCCACTGCTGCGCGGCCCCGCCCTCACCGGTGTTGTCGTACATGCGCGGCTCGTCGAAGATCTGCAGGCCGCCGATGGTCGACGTGATGATCACGAAGATGAGGGTCGGCCGCAGCGACGGCACGGTGATCGCGGTGAACTGGCGGAACGCGCCGGCGCCGTCGACGGTCGCGGCTTCGTAGTAGTCCCGCGGGATCGCCTGCATCGCGGCGAGGAGGATCAGCGCGTTGTAGCCCGTCCAGCGGAAGTTCACCATGGTCGCGATGGCGACGTGGCTCCAGAACGGGTCCTTGTGCCAGGGGATGGGCTGCAGACCGATGTCGGTGAGGATGTTGTTCACCAGACCGTGGTTGTCGCCGAACATGTTGCTGAAGATCAGCGCGACGGCGACGGGCGCCATCACGTAGGGCAGCAGCACGCCCATTCGCCAGAAGGTCTTGGAGCGGATGTTGCGGTCGAGCATCGCGGCGATGAAGACCGCGAGGATCAGCTGCGGCACCGTCGAGAGCAGGAAGATGCTGAACGTGTTGCGCAGGGCGGTCCAGAACTGCGGGTTCTGGAGGATCCAGATGTACTGGTCGAATCCGACGAATTCGCCGGAGTTGCGCACGAGGTCCCAGTTCTGGAACGAGATCACCGCGGTGTAGGCGATGGGGAAGAGACCCACGATCGCGAAGACGATGAAGAACGGCGAGATGTAGAGGTAGGGCGAGAACTTCAGATCCCACTTGCTCACCCGGTGGGAGAAGGAGATCACGCGCGGCTGGCGTTCGGGAGATGGCCGGTCGGCCGGCCCGGATGCCGCGGGGCGGGTTGCGGTCGAGGTCACCGGTGGCTCCGATTCGGTGTCGAGGTTCGAGGGGGGTGGAGGAGTGTGCGCGGGCGGAAGACCCGCACACACTCCTCCTCTCAGGCCTCGACCGGGCGAGCGGTCGAAGCTGTCACTGCTGGCCTATCAGAAGGCCTGGACCTCCGCGACCCAGGTGTCCCACGAGGTCTGCTCGTCCTCGACACCGTCGAAGACGCGCGTGACCGCGTTCTGGAGCGCGTCGTGGTACTTGAAGTAGCTCGCGTCCTTGTAGGGAGCGACCGTCACGGCCTCAGCGCGCTCGCTGAGGATCTCGCCGGTCGGAGCGTCGTTGAAGTACTCGTTGGTGGCGTCGGTGAGCGTCGGGTCCTCGTACGCCTTCAGCTGGCTCGGGAACGTGCCGGCGTTGGTGAAGGCCTTGACCTGCTGCTCCGGAGCGGTGAGCCAGTCGGCGAGCGCGAGCGCCGCGTCGACGTTGGCGCCGTTCTTGGGGACGGTCAGGTACGACCCGCCCCAGTTGCCGCCGCCGTTCGGGAAGACGTTCGCGATGTCCCAGCCGGTGACGTCGGGCGCGTTGCCCGAGATCACGCCGAGCATCCAGCCCGGGCACAGCATGGTGGCGAACTCGCCGTTGGCCATCGAGGCGAACCAGTCGTCCGACCACTGGCCGGCGTAAGCCGAGTTCGGGACGGCGCGCTCGGTGACGAGCTCGTACGCTGCCTGGATCTCGGGGTTGTCGGTCGCGATGACGGTGCCGTCGGGCTCGGTGTAGGTGTACTCGATCTGGTTCACGATGCCCTGGAGCACCGAGTTGGCCGAGTCGATCATCGGCTTGCCGGTTGCTTCCTTGTACTGGTCCGCGACATCCAGGAAGTTCTCCCAGTCGCCGTTGAACAGATCGGCGACGCCTTCGCGGTCGCTGGGCAGACCCGCGGCCTCGAACAGGTCGGCGCGGTAGCAGATGCCCTGCGGGCCGATGTCGGTTCCGAAGCCGACCAGACGGCCGTCGCCGTCGGTGGCGGCGGCTTCCTTCCAGTCGAGCCAGCGACCCTTGACGCTGTCGGGCGCCTCGGCGAGGAGGTCGGAGTACTGCATCGCCTCGGCGAACCAGTCGATCTCGACTGCTTCGATGTCGGCGAGACCCTCCTTGCCCAGCTTCTGGAAGTAGTTGGCACGCGCGTCGCCGGACTCGGCGGCGCGGTTGTGGACGATGGTCACGTTCGGGTGCTCGTCCATGTACTCCTGAAGGAGCTCGTCGGTGTAGCCGAAGTCGTTGAACGTGGCGATGGTGAGCGTGATGGGCTCGTCGGGGTCGGCCGAAGGCTGACCGCCGCCTCCACCGGCGCAGCCGGCGAGGACGATGGCGGAAGCCGAGAATGCGGCGACCGCTACGGCGCTTCGGCGGAAGGCACGTGAGTTCACTGTCACTCCTTTGTGTTGTCAGATCGATGTGTGTTGCAGGGGGTGTGCGTCCCGGGACGGGTTCCGGGCTGCGGCGCCCGTGGGAGCGTTCCCATCGGACGGAACCCGACGCTATGGGATCGCTCCCACGAAGTCAAGGGAGCGCTCCCATGAGCGGGTCACGGTTTCGTCACGACTGCTGGATGCCGCGTCATGGACACGCGACTTCGCCCAGCGCGCGCGGCCCGTAGACTGGAGGAGACCCCCGCCCGCGGTCGCCTGGAGGACCACACATGCCCACCATCGTCGTCGACGTCATGCCCAAGGCCGAGCTGCTCGACCCGCAGGGGAAGGCCGTGTCCGGCGCACTCGCGCGCCTGGGCCAGGAGGCCTTCACCTCCGTGCGCATCGGAAAGCGCTTCGAGCTCACCGTCGAGGGCCAGGTCACCGACGAGGTGCTCGCCACCGCGCGTCAGGTCGCGGACGAGATCCTCTCCAACTCCGTGATCGAGGACGTCGTCGCCGTCGAGGTGGTGCAGTGACCACCCGCATCGGGGTCATCACGTTCCCCGGCTCGCTGGACGACCGCGACGCGCAGCGCGCCATCGCCGTCGCGGGCGCCGAGCCCGTCGCGCTGTGGCACGGATCGCACGACCTCGAGGGCGTGGACGCCCTCGTGCTGCCCGGAGGGTTCAGCTACGGCGATTACCTGCGCGCCGGCGCGATCGCCGCTCTCGCGCCGATCATGGCGGAGGTGAAGGATGCCGCAGCCCAGGGCATGCCGATCCTCGGCATCTGCAACGGCTTCCAGATGCTCGTCGAGGCGCACCTGCTCCCGGGGGGCCTGATCCGCAACGCCCACCAGCAGTTCATCCGCCGCGACCAGCGCCTGCGCGTGGAGAACAACGACACCGCCTGGACGAGCGACTTCGCCTCCGGCCAGGAGATCGTCATCCCCCTCAAGAACGCGGACGGCGGGTACGTCGCCTCGGAGTCCGAGCTCGACCGTCTCGAGGGCGAGGGCCTCGTGGCGTTCCGCTACCTCGGTGTGAACCCGAACGGGTCGCTGCGCGACATCGCCGGCCTCACCAACGAGCGCGGCAACGTCGTCGGCCTCATGCCGCACCCCGAGCACGCCGTCGAGGCCGGCTTCGGTCCCGACACCTCCGCCGCCATGCGGTCGGGCGTGGACGGTCTGCCGTTCTTCACCTCGGCGATCGCCGCCGTGGTCGCCGCCGCGGCCTGAGACGCGGTATCCGGGCACCGCTCAGACGGTGCCGATGGGGGGCCACACCCCGATGATGATCGCCATGATCACGATCGTCACCAGCTCGTGCGCGATGTTGAGCACCGTCAGCGACGACGGCCGGCCCTCGAAGGCGTCGTGGGTGATGAAGCGCGCCGCGGTGAATCCGGCCCACAGGATCACGCCGGTGCCGACCGCGGCGAGCAGATAGCCGCCGCCGTAGAAATCCCACGCGAGATACGTCGAACCGGCCAGCACCCACGCGGTGATGAAGCTCACCAGCAGTGTGACCAGGATCGGCACCACGGCGCTGCCGCCACGGTCCATGTCGACCCGCGCGAGCTTCGCCCAGCGCTTGCCGAACACCTTCATCGAGTACCAGATCGCGCCGACGGCCATGCTCGACAGGGTCGCGAGCAGCACCGCCCAGTAGTTGATCTCGGGAACCATCCCGCACCTCCTCGTCGGGGCGGCACGGGCACATCGCCGCTCGTCGCGAGCGTATCGCCGGGGTCCGACGCCCGACCGGCACCGCGCCGATAGCGTAGAAGGGTGAGCCGAGGCATCCGGAATCTGATCGTGAGCGTGCCGACCGAGGATCTCGCCGCCGATGTGGGGACTCTCCCCGACGGCGTCGAGCTGGTCGTCTGGCCGATGGACGGACCCGCGCCCCGCGAGCGATTCGACATCGTCGTGCCGCCGTACATGTCGATGGCGCGCGTGCTCGCGCGGCTCGAGGGGGTGGAGGTCGGGCTCGTGCAGGGGCAGTCGATCGGGTACGACGGCGTCGCCGACATCCTTCCCGACGGCCTGGTCTTCGCGAACGCCGCGAGCGTGCACGAGACCTCGACCGCCGAGCTCGCCGTCGGCCTCGCGATCGCGGCACAACGTCGCATCGACGTGTTCGCACGCGACACCGCCGACGGCCGATGGGCTGCGCAGTTCACGCAGAGCCTCGCCGACCGCCGCGTGCTGCTTCTCGGCTACGGAGGCGTCGGCAAGGCCGTGGCGGCGCGGCTGGCCCCGTTCGAGGTGCAGCTGACCGCCGTCGCCCGGCGCCCGCGCGTCGAGGAAGGGATGCCGGTGCACGGCGTCGACGAGCTCCCCGAGCTCCTGGGCGAGGCCGAGATCGTCATCGTGACCCTTCCCGGCGGCGCCGAGACCCGGCACATCGTGGACGACGCGTTCCTGTCGGCCCTTCCCGACGGCGCGCTGCTGGTGAACGTGGGCCGCGGATCGCTCGTCGACACGGACGCGCTCGTCGCGCACGTGCGGCGCGGACGCATCCGCGCGGCGCTCGACGTGACGGAGCCCGAGCCGCTCCCGGCCGGCCACCCGCTGTGGGCGCTCCCCGGCGTGCTCGTGACGCCGCACGTGGGCGGCGACTCGAGCGCGATGGCCCCGCGCATCGCGAAGCTGGTGCGCACGCAGATCGAGCGCATGGCGCGCGGCGAGGCGCCGGTCAACGTCGTGCTCGGCGGCTCCTCGGACTGAGTCGCCAGAACACGCCGAACGCCGCTCACCGCCGCCGGCGTGTCTTGGCGACTGGTGGGTTCAGGCCGTGAAGACCGTGTGCACGTCGCCGACGACGGCGCGGCCGCCGAGGGCCTCGAGCTCCATCAGCACGGCCGTGCCGACCACGGTTCCGCCGAGGGTCTCCACCAGACTGCGGGCGGCCGCGAGCGTGCCTCCGGTGGCGAGCACGTCGTCCACGAGCAGCACGCGGGTGCCGTCCGTGATGTCGTCGTGGGCCTCGATCGTCGCCGTCCCGTACTCGAGGGCGTAGTCGACGGATGCCGCGGGCCGGGGCAGCTTGCCCGCCTTGCGGATCGGCACCAGCCCGGTGCCGGACTCCATCGCGGCCGCCCCCGCCAGCAGGAAGCCGCGCGCCTCGACACCGGCCACGACGTCGAAGTCGCCCTCGAACGGGGCGATCATGGCGTGGATCACCGTGCGGAGGGCCGAAGCATCCGCCAGCAGCGGCGTGATGTCGCGGAACATCACCCCCGCTTCGGGGTAGTCCGGGATGGTGCGGATGAGGGACTCGGCGCGGATCAGGGCTTCGGACGGCACGCGCCCACGATAGTCCGCCGCACCGGCGCCCACGCGCGGAGACGCCGCCGAACCCCCATCGGCGGCGTCTCCCTGCGCAGCGCTCAGGTGATCCCGAGCTGGAACCATCCGGCCCAGCCGCCGGCCGCGTTCCACCACGTGCTGTAGGCGAGATCGTCGGTGCCGGTCACGAAGACGTCGATCTGCTCGGCGACGCGACTGATGGCCGCCACCTGTCCGCCGGG
The DNA here is from genome assembly GCF_025989145.1 of Microbacterium sp. SSM24. NCBI lineage: Bacteria > Bacillati > Actinomycetota > Actinomycetes > Micrococcales > Microbacteriaceae > Microbacterium > Microbacterium sp. SSM24. Next base: position 1,277,841 of record NZ_JAPDNQ010000001.1, read on the forward strand.
CTTCCCGACGCCGCCCGACACGTTGAACCAGCCCGCCCAGTTGCCGCCCTCGTGCCACCACGTCGAGTACACGCGGTTGTCGGTGCCGATGACGAACAGGTCGAGGTGACCCGAGTACCGCGCGATCGCCGTGACGTCCGAGCCCGGCGAGGCGACGCCGCCCGACACCTGGAACCAGCCCTGAGCCCAGCCTCCGGTCGAGTTCCACCAGGTCGACATGATGCGCCCGCTGCTGTCGGTGGTGAACAGATCCAGCTGATCCGGATGCCGCGCCACGACGGTCACCGTGGAGTCCGGCCGGCACGTGATGCCGTTGATCGGGAACCATCCCGACCACCCCGACCGCTGGTCCCACCACGCCGAGTAGACCCGGTTGTCGGTGCCGACGGTGAAGATGTCGAGGTGGTGCGGACGACGGGCTACGGCCGTCACGGGCGCCCCGTTCGCCGCGACGCCGCCGCCGATGTGCACCCAGTCGTTCGCCCAGCCTCCTCCGCCGTTCCACCAGATCGTCATCGTGCGGCCGTTCTGGTCGGTCGTGAAGAGGTCGATCTGATCGGTGTAGCGGGCGAGGGCGGTGACGACCGACCCGGGGCGGCACCGGATGCTGCCCAGCGGGAACCAGTTCGACCAGCCGGCGGAGGCATCCCACCACGCCGAGTAGACGCGGTTGTCGGTGCCGACCGTGAACAGGTCGAGGTGGCGGTCGTATCGCGAGATCGCCGTGATCGGCGAGCCCGCACCGCCGGGAGCGGCGACGCCGCCCATGAGCGAGAACCATCCCGCCCAGCCGGATCCGGCATCCCACCAGTCCGACACGCAGCGGCCGTCCGGCGCCACCGCGAACACGTCGAGGTGCTCGGGGTAGCGTGCCACGACCGACATGACCGCGCTCGCTCGGACCGGCTGTGTCATGAGCGGTCGGAACCGGTTCCAGATCACGGCCTTGCAGATGGCGCAGAACTCGACGCCGAGGTTGCGCATCTTGCAGTTCCACTCGGGCCGGTATGCGCCGGCGTGGTAGTAGTGCGCGCCCTCGAACGTCCCGACCGTCCCGGCCGGAACCGGGCTCGCCGAATAGTCCTCGACGGCCGGATTCGGGTTGGTCTGCGTGGGGATGGGCGTGTTCGCCGCCACCGCCCAGCGCCACTTGAGCGTGTTGCGGTCGGTGTTGATCGTCACGTTCGGCTCGCCGGGCTCGACGGCGGGATGCTGCTGACGGTCCGCCTCGTTGCCGCCCGCCCAGTAGGGGTACTCGTCCGCCAGTCCGAACGCCGTGTGGACGGCCTCGTGGATCGCGATCTCGGTTGCGCCTCCCGCGAGCGAGTAGGTGCCGATCGCGCCGCCCGCGCCGCCGTAGACGGTCGAGTTCACCACCAGGAGCGCGAGCGTGAACTCGGGGACCTGCGCGGCCGCGGTCGTCAGCACCGTCGTGGTGTCGGCGAGAAGGAGACGACGGATGCCGCCACCGCCGAAGGTCGCATCGAAGAACGTGCGGGCTGTGGCCCCGGTTCCTCCAGGCCCGACCGGATCGTCGGCACCGCTGTCGGTGGAGCGGACGTTCACCCGGAAGACGTTGATGACCGACCGGAGCTGCCCGAACGGGTCCGTCGCGAGCAGCGCGGTGACGAAGTCCGTCGCCGCCGTGTCGAACGCCCCCTGCTGCGCCGCGGTGAACCCGTCGCCGAGCAGGACGATGTTGAACGCCTTGTTCCGCGGGGCGTTCCCGTGGATCTGCGTCGTGCCGATGACGGCACCGTCTGCGGTGGTCATGACTCCACCTCGTCGATCGCGTCATCCGAGAGGACGATCGGACCGGGTGCACGGAACGCCCGCTCGCCGGGCGGGGGTGCGGCATCCGGCGAGAGCGGACGCTGGAGCACCACGCGCGCGGCCGTGCGCGGTGCGGGCACCACGACGGTGAACGCGCCGCGGCGCATCGGATCGGGGACGCGCGAGATCGCCTCGCCCGGTTCGCCGAAGACCTCGACGGAGTCGGGGAGCGCATCCCGCACGCGGACGCGTGAGAGGGCGACGCCTTCGGCATCCCGCACCTCGACGTGGTCGACGCTCGGCGCTTCGTCGAGGTCGAACCCCGGCACCGCGACGTCGACGCGCTGCTGACTGACGAGGCGCACCTCGCCGTCTTCGTACTCGTAGATGAGACGGAGGGCGGCGCCCCGCGTCTCGTCGTCGTCGCCGGGCGAACCCGGCAGGTCGGGAGAGCTCATGGCTGCACCTCGGATCGATGGATGAGTGGCGGATCGGCGGATGAGCGTTCCCGCGGATCGATGCTCCGCGTGACGCCCGCCGATCCGGCGGGACGACAGACCCCGATGCAGGAAGAGAGGCGTGCGGGGTCACCGCTGATACCCGCCCGGCGGCATCCGGTGATCTGCCGGTGTGCGGGCATGGGCCGATGTAAGCGCTTGCAGTACACTGGCCCGATGACTTCCCCGCAGACCGCCGAGCGCGTCGATGCGCCGTCCACCGCAGCCGGCCGCGAGTGGTGGCGCACCGCCGTCATCTACCAGATCTACCCCCGGTCGTTCTCCGACAGCACGGGCGACGGCGTCGGCGACCTGCCCGGCATCACGTCGCGGCTCGACGATCTGCGCGACCTCGGCGTCGACGCACTGTGGCTGAGCCCGTTCCAGCGCTCCCCGCAGAAGGACGCCGGCTACGACGTCGCCGATTACTGCGACGTCGACCCGCTCTTCGGCACGCTCGCCGACTTCGACGAGATGCTCGCGCAGGCGCACGCGCGCAGCATCCGCCTCATCGTCGACCTGGTTCCGAACCACTCGTCCGACCAGCACGTGTGGTTCCAGCAGGCGCTGGCCGCGGCGCCCGGAAGCGTCGAGCGCGCGCGCTACATGTTCCGCGACGGCCGAGGCGTCGAGGGCGAGCTCCCGCCGAACAACTGGGAGTCCGTGTTCGGCGGCCCCGCGTGGACCCGGGTGGTCGAGCCCGACGGCACCGCGGGCCAGTGGTACCTGCACCTGTTCGACTCGTCGCAGCCCGACTTCGACTGGTCCAACGAAGAGGTGCGCGAGGAGTTCCGCCGCATCCTGCGGTTCTGGCTCGACCGCGGTGTCGACGGCTTCCGCGTCGATGTCGCACACGGCCTGGTGAAGGCTGCGGGCCTCCCCGACTACACGCCCGACCCCGAGTCCGGCTCGATGGGCGGCGAAGAGGCGAACGTGCCCTACTGGGGCCAGGACGGCGTGCACGAGGTGTACCGCGACTGGCACAACCTGCTCGCCGAGTACGACGGCGACCGCGCCCTGTGCGCCGAGGCGTGGCTGCCCACGCCTGAGAAGACCGCGCTGTGGGTGCGCCCCGACGAGATGCACCAGGCGTTCAACTTCGCCTACCTCGAGACGACGTGGGAGGCCCCCGCCCTCCGTGCCGTGATCGCCGAGTCGATCGCCGCCTACGCGGCCGTCGGCGCGCCGAGCACGTGGGTGCTCTCGAACCACGACGTCGTGCGCCACGCCTCCCGCCTCGCCCTCACCGCCGAGAACCCGCAGGGTCACGGCATCGGCCCCGACTCCCCCGGCAAGCCGATCCCCGAGGTCGGTCTGCGCCGCGCCCGCGCCGCGACGACGCTCATGCTCGCGCTGCCCGGCTCCGCCTACCTCTACCAGGGCGAGGAGCTCGGCCTTCCCGAGGTCATCGACATCCCCGGCGACGCCCGTCAGGACCCGACCTGGTTCCGCACGAACGGCGAGCGCTACGGCCGTGACGGCTGCCGCGTGCCGATCCCGTGGTCGGCCGACGCGCCCGCGTACGGCTTCAGCCCGAACGGCGCGGCGTGGCTTCCCCAGCCCGCTGAGTGGGCGACGCTCGCCCGCGACGCCCAGGCGGGCGACCCCGGATCGACGCTGTCGCTGTACCGTTCGCTCATCGCAGCGCGCCGCGCGCGCGGTCTCGGTGACGGCACGCTCGAGTGGCTGAAGGGCTTCGGAACGGATGCTGTCGCCTTCCGCAACGGGAACGTGACCGTCGTCGGCAACACCGGTGCCACGCCGATCCCCCTGCCGGACGGTATCGTGATCGCGGCGAGCGGCCCGATCGACGGCGGTGAACTGCCGGCCGACACGACGGTCTGGCTCGCGAACGACTGACAGGCGACCGGCTGCGGGCCGGAGCGAGAGGTGAGGGCGACGTGGTCAGCATCGACGAGGTGGCGCGGCATGCCGGCGTCTCGACGGCGACCGTCTCGCGCGCCCTGAGCGGTCGCGGCCACGTCTCCGATGCGACCAAGGCGCGCGTGGAGGCGGCGGCCAAGAGTCTCGGCTACGTCGTCTCGGCATCCGCATCGAGTCTCGCCTCCGGCCGCACCCGCAACATCGGGGTGCTCGTGCCCTTCCTCGATCGCTGGTTCTTCTCGACCGTGCTCTCGGGCATCGCGTCCGCTCTCATGCGTCGCGGGTACGACATCACCCTGTATGCGCTCACCGCCGACCGCGGCGAGCGCCGAGACGTGTTCGACACGTTCCTGCGCCGTCAGCGGGTGGACGGCGTGATCGCGATCTCGATCGAGCTCGGCGAGGAGGAGACCCGCCAGCTGATCGAGCTCGACCTCCCCGTGATCGCGATCGGCGGACCCAACCCGAGGCTCACGACCCTGACGGTCGACGACGTCGCCGTCGCACGGCTGGCCACCGAGCACCTGCTCGCGCTCGGTCACCGCGAGATCGCGCACATCGGCGCCAGCCCCGAGTTCGACATCGACTTCCACATCCCCACGCATCGCCGGCAGGGCTTCGAGCTCGCACTGGCGGATGCCGGCATCCCGGTGAAGCCGTCGCTGTTCGAGCCCGCCGACTTCACGATCGAGGGCGGGTTCCGCGCCGCGAAGCAGCTCCTCGGCCAGCCGGGCGGACGGCCGACGGCGATCTTCGCGGCATCCGACGAGATGGCCATCGGCGCGCTGCTGGCCGCACGCGAGCTGGGGTACCGCGTGCCCGAGGACCTCTCGGTCGTCGGCATCGACGGTCACGAGCTCGGCGAGTTCTTCCGTCTGACGACGGTCGACCAGTTCCCGCTCGGCCAGGGCGAGCGGGCCGCCGACGCGATCCTCGCCGAGCTGGAGTCGAAGGGTGCCGCGGCCCCGGTGCACCAGCCCGGCGAGCTTCCGTACGAACTGATCGTGCGCGGCTCGACCGCCCGCCTGTCCGGCTGACCGACCGAGTCCGCGGATCCCACGCCCGCGCCGAGACCCGCGCGTACCGAACTCCGCGCGTACCGAACTCCGCGCGTACCGAACTCCGCGCGTACCGAACTCAGGACGAATGGCGCCCCGACGGAGCTGGGCGGCGATGTGCGTGGTCACCGGCCGCCGCCATCCTGAGTTGGGTACATCGGCCCGACTCGCCGGCCGACAGGCCCCGGTTAGGCTCGGACACATGACGATCGACCTCGAGGCCCTGTACATCGACCTGCACCGGCATCCGGAGCTCTCGTTCCAGGAGACCCGCACGGCGGGGGTCGTCGCGAAGCACCTCGAGGAACTCGGCCTCGAGTTCGAGGAGGGAATCGGCAAGACCGGCGTGGCCGCGGTGCTGCGAAACGGCGACGGCCCGGTCGTGTGGCTGCGAGCCGACATGGACGCGCTCCCCGTGCCGGAGCAGACCGGTCTCGAATACGCGAGCACCGCGCGCGGCACGGACCCCGCGGGCACCGACGTCCCCGTCATGCACGCGTGCGGCCACGACATGCACGTCTCGGCGCTGCTCGGCGCCCTCGAGCAGCTCGTCGCGACGAAGGACGAATGGAGCGGCACGATCGTGGCCGTCTTCCAGCCCGCCGAGGAGTACGGCGCCGGGTCTCAGGCGATGATCGCCGACGGCGTGCTCGACCGGTTCCCGAAGCCCGACATCGTGCTCGGGCAGCACGTCACCCCGCTCCCCGCCGGCACGATCGGCGTGCGCAGCGGAACCCAGATGGCGGCATCCGACGGACTCACCGTGACCCTGCTCGGTCGCGGCGGACACGGGTCGCGCCCCCACTCGACCATCGACCCGGTGGTGATGGCGGCCGCGACGGTCATGCGCCTGCAGACCGTCGTGTCGCGCGAGGTCGATCCGCGGGACGTGGCCGTGGTCACGGTCGGCTCGATCCACGCGGGCCTCAAGAACAACATCATCCCGGCGGAGGCGAGGCTCGAGCTGAGCCTGCGCTATCCCGACGACGAGGCGCGAGCCCGCATCCTCGAGAAGGTGGAGCGCGTCGTGCGCGCCGAAGCGCAGGCATCCGGTGCCGAGGAGCCGCCCGTGATCGAGATCGACCACTCCCTGCCGCCGACGATCAACGACGTCGACGCCACCGCGCGCCTGCGCCTCGCGTTCGACAGGGCCTTCGGCGAGGGCACCGTGATCGACCCCGGCATGTTCACGGGCAGCGAGGACGTGTCGTGGTTCGCGCGCGAGTCCGGGGTGCCTCTCGTCTTTTGGTTCTGGGGCGGCGTCGACCCGGCCGCCTACGCGGCGGCGACGGCGGCCGGCACGGTCGAGCGCGACATCCCCACCAATCACTCGCCGTTCTTCGCGCCGGTTCTCCAGCCGACGCTCGACAACGGCGTGCGCAACCTCGTGGTCGCCGCGCGCGAGTTCCTGGGATCTGCCGCCGGCGAGTGAGATCCCGGATGCTTCGGCACGAGGCATCCGCTCGTCATCGCGAGCGCCGCGTCGCGACGACAGTGCGGGGTTCGGACCCCGCACCCCTTCGGAAGCCAGACGAGGTACCGAGACTGGAGCCGCCTCCGGTGCCTCAATCAGCACGGCGCTTGAAGCCCGGTGAGACGGTCCGGATCACTTGACAGACCATCCCACCGATCTCTGTTAGTGGCGGCCTCCTATTCGTCGATGATCATGTCGCTCGCTGGCTGCGTGATCGTCGATCCGTATCCCGCCGTGTAGCCGGTCGATGTGGCCGTGGACTGGGAGCTTCGTGCTGCGGCCGAGCCGGGAGGGCGATTCCCATTTGCGAAGGCGGTGTCAACCCACCACGGGCATGCGTCAGCCTTGTTGGCATTGACACAGTAGGTCGTGAGCACTCCTGGCGACGCGTTGAGGCGGACGTTGTAGTACAGCGACTTCGTAGCGGTTTCGACGACCGTTCTCACCTCGACTTCGGCGGTGATTGTCCACCGCCCGTTGATGACCTGCCATTTTTGCGCCCACGCCTTGTAGAGACGTTGTGTTCCCTGAGCCGTTCCGCCGTCGGGATTGAGAGTGGGAAACTTCACGGTGTTGTACTTCGTAATCGCGTGCTTGCCCTTGATCTTCGCCCAGCCAAAGCCCGCCTTCGTCGAAGTGTTGTATGTCCCCTGGTACAAGACGACGTTTCGACCCTTGGAGTCCTTCCACGCTGACGCCACGGTGTTTCCTGCCGCCACGGCGGCTCCTGCCGGAATCAAAACCACCAAGAGCGTGGCGAGCATCATGGTGAGCAGGCTCTTGCGCGCGAAGGGACGAACTCGTGTCGTCGTGTCCATCTGTGTCATCCAATCTCCCATCGGTCGATGGGGAGTGGTCCATGCCAACCGATTGGCTCATCGGTTCCAGCGAGTTCTTGCGCCCAAGGCCAGGAGTGTCGGCTGCCCGGCCCGGATGGGTCAGTAAGGTCGCCTGCGACGGCGGTGTCGGCGATATCTTCTGGCGAAGAGGGAAAGAACGACCGAATCTGATCCGCAGCTTCATAAACGCGACCAACTAGTGGCGCGCTGGGCCCCTCTTCCCGGTAGATCACCACCGCGTGCGTTCCATCGAACACCGCGCCCGCGACCCAGACGAACGGCAGGACGGTACTCGTCGAGCGGCTCTGCACCTGAGCGAGAAACCGCTTACACCAATCCTCCGTCGCAACTGACCCATCATCCATCCGATTCATCAGCAACCTCGTCCTCCTAGCCGACGACCGTCAAACCTAGCCTCCACGTAAGCAAAACCCTCGAACCACGCCTCCACACAAAGAGACGGCGAGACACCCTCGTTCATGACGTCGTGCTCGTGTCCCATCTTCGGTGGACACGAGCGATCCATCCATGAGTGGGTCGGATGAGCCAGCCTGTCCTCGGGTCCGCCGCCGCCGAGTGAGATTCCGGATGCGTCGGCACGAGGCATCCGCTCGTCATCGCCAGTGCGCAGCCGGGCGGCGCGGCGGCGTGTCGGGGTCGATCGGCTCGCGTGCGTCGACGACGCGCTGCCCCGACACCAGCCCGGGCAGGCCGCGGGCATCGCGGGTCGTGAAGACCAGCACGATCGAGGCCACGGCGTAGAGCCAGCCGATGAGATCCCATGCGCCGGGCAGGGCGAACAGCACCAGGAAGCCGCCGATGCCACCGGCGAAGCGGAGCGTGCGCGCCAGACCCTCGGGGAGGACGCCTCCCTCGTACCGCAGCTGGACGGCGAGATCGCCGACGGTGCGTCCGGTGACGAGGACCACCACGAACCACACCGCGATGCCCGCCGTCGACGCGACCGTCGTGGCGGCGCTGCCGTCACGGACCTCGACGTCGGCGCCGAGCGCCGCCAGAGCGATCTGGAAAGCGACCCCGACCGCGAGCGAGACGAGCCACGCGCCGACGGCGTCGCACACCATCACCAGCAGCCGGCGCGACCGGGTCACGGGACGCGGCAGGTACGCGTCGGGAGACCGGACCATGCCTCGGTGACGACGCGGCACGGCCAGGCCGAGGAGAGAGCCGACCACGGCGCCGATCGTGTTGGTGAGGAGGTCGTCGACGTCGAACACGCGATAGGCGCACGGGTACAGCCCCCACACCCCGGTCAGCTGCGTGAACTCGACGAACCCCGAGACACCGAGGCCGGTGAGGGTGGCGACCACCACGCCACGGCCACCGAGGACCCGGACAAAGAAGCCGAGCGGGACGAACAGCAGCACGTTGAGCAGAAGCTGCAGAGCGGCCGGGTCGGTGAGTGCGGTCGTGGGTCGCGACGCGACACCGCGCAGATCGTCGACGAAGGCGAACAGTTCCGTGTTCGTCCCCGCACACACCATCGCCTGGGGATCGGGGAGGGGGAGGAGCGTGTGCGTCCAGATCGCCATGAAGTACACGAGGGCCGCGGCCCACAGGGTGAACCGGCCGAAGGTGAGACCGCCGCGCCGGCGATAGCTGACGGCGACGAAGGGGACGAAGAGGATCACGCCCGCCGCGAAGCCGAGCGCGATCGCGAACCCTCCCAGCAGGAGCCGATCGTCCACGGTCAGATCCTCCCAAAATTCCGCCCGCATGGATTCCGTGAGGATGGCCGTCTCGATGGATCCTCACGGAATCCATGCGAGTAACATCGCCCGCCGTGACGATCGAAAACCGCGAGCCGACGGAAGAGCCGCCGCGCGCGAAACGCCTGATCCTCGGCGACCCCCTCACCTCCGAGAAGCTCGACGACCAGCTGCTGCCCAAGCGCCGCGCGCTGCCGATCTTCGCATCCGACGCGCTGAGCTCCGTGGCCTACGCCCCGCAGGAGCTGCTCATGATCCTGCTCATCGGCGGGACCGCGTTCCTCGCGTTCGCACCGTGGGTCGCGACGGCGGTCGTCGTGCTCCTCATCGTCGTCGTGCTCAGCTATCGCCAGCTCATCAAGGCGTATCCGTCGGGCGGTGGCGACTACGAGGTCGCCCGCAAGAACCTCGGCGAGAAGTCGGGTGTGGTCGTCGCCGCCGCGCTGCTCGTGGACTACGTGCTCACCGTCGCCGTGTCGGTGGCATCCGGCGTCGACAACATCATCTCAGCGATCCCCGAACTCGATCCGGGGCGCATCGAACTCGCCGTCGGATTCGTCATCCTCATCGTCATCGTGAACCTCCGTGGGGTGCGCGAGGCCTCGTTCGCGTTCGCGATCCCCACATACGTGTTCATCGGCTCCGTCGCGGTGATGATCGTCGTCGGACTCGCCCGCACGGCGCTCGGCGACCCGCCCGTGGCATCCAGCGCGGAGTTCGCCGTCCACGGCGAGGAGCTGACGCAGGCGGCGATGATCCTGCTGGTGCTTCGTGCGTTCTCTTCGGGATGCTCCGCCCTCACCGGCGTCGAGGCGGTGTCGAACGGCGTGCCCGCGTTCCGCCGCCCCAAGGTGGGCAACGCGCAGATGACGCTCGTGCTCATGGGCAGCATCGCGATCGTGCTCTTCGCGGGCCTCACGGCTCTGGGTCTCATCTCGGGCGTGCACTACGCGGAGAATCCCTGTCACCTCATCGGGTTCGACTGCGCGACGCAGGTGCAGCCCAGCCTCATGGCGCAGATCGCCGCCGGAACGTTCGGCATGGGCTCGATCCCGTTCTACGTCATCCAGGCGGCCACGGCGTGCGTGCTGCTTCTCGCCGCGAACACCGCCTTCAACGGGTTCCCGCTGCTCGGGTCGGTGCTCGCCCGCGACGGCTACGCGCCCAAGGCGCTCAACACCCGCGGCGACCGGCTCGTGTACTCGAACGGCATGATCATCCTCGGCATCGCGGCGATCGCGGTGCTCGTGATCTATCAGGCCAACCTGACCACTCTCATCCAGCTGTACATCATCGGCGTCTTCGTGTCGTTCTCGCTCGGACAGATCGGCATGGTGCGGCACTGGCGCAGGTCGCTGCGCGAGCTTGCGGCGCTGCCGCCGGATGCTGCGTCCCAGGAGTCCGCGGCGGCCACGCGCCGTGCCGCGTACACCGGGCTCGTCATCAACGGCATCGGGGCGGCGATGACCATCTCGGTGCTGCTGATCGTGACCATCACCAAGTTCACGCACGGCGCCTGGCTGGTGTTCATCGCGATCCCGATCCTCGCGATCCTCATGGTCGGCGTGAACCGGTACTACCGCGACGTCGAGCACGAGATCGAGGTCGACGACAGCACGCACTTCGGCGCGGAGGGCGACGTCGCGCTCGTCCTCGTGAACAGGCTGCAGAAGCCGGTGATCAAGGCGATCGACTACGCCCTGGCCGCCAAGCACGAGAACACCTTCGCGGTTCACGTGGCCGTGAGCGCCGAGGAGTCGGCCGCGCTGCAGCGGCAGTGGGACGAGCACCGCATCCCGATGAAGCTGGTCATCATCGAGTCGCCGTACCGCTCGTACGCGGCGCCGATCGCGAAGTTCATCAAGAAGTACCGGGAGTCGCACGGCTCGTCGGTGGTCACCGTCTACCTGCCGCAGTACATCGTCGGCCACTGGTGGGAGTCGCTGCTGCACAACCGCCGCTCCCGCCGCATCGCGCAGCAGCTGATGCTGGTGCACGGCGTGAGCATCACGCTCGTGCCGTGGCTGCTCGACTCGTCCGAGCTCATCTACGGCCGCCGCTCGCGCCCGCTGCCCGGCGAGGATCGCGCGGGACGCCCGTCGACACCCGAGATCCATCGTGCCGGCCGGCGGGCGACTCGGCCCGCGGGTCCCCCGCTCCCAGAGAAGGAGCCCGTCTCCGGGGCATGACCGAGGACTGCGGCAGCCCGCGGGCGGGCGGCACGGCGTAGCCTGGAAGGGTGACATCTCCCGCGCCCGTGCTCGACCTCGCGGCCATCCGCGCCGACTTCCCGCTCCTCGGCGAGCGCGTCGGCGACGGCCCCCTCGTGTACCTCGACTCCGCGGCCACGAGCCAGAAGCCGCAGGCCGTCATCGACGCGGAGGTGTCGTTCCTGACCCGCTCCAACGCCGCGGTGCACCGCGGGGCGCACACCCTCGCGGCGGAGGCCACCGAGCTGTTCGAGGACGCCCGGGCGACCGTCGCCGGCTTCGTCGGAGCGCAGCCCGAGCAGCTGGTCTGGACGAGCGGCGCCACGGCCGGACTGAACCTCGTCGCATACGCGATCGGCAATGCGACGCTCGGCCGGGGAGCACCCGCGAGCAGGCGGTTCGCCCTGCGTCCCGGCGACGAGCTCGTCGTCACCGAGAGCGAGCACCACGCCAACCTCATCCCGTGGCAGGAGCTCGCCGCGCGCACCGGCGCGGTGCTTCGTCATATCCCGGTCCGCGACGACGGGACGATCGATACGGATGCCGCGGCATCCGTCATCTCGGACCGCACCCGACTCGTCGCCTTTCCGCACGTCTCGAACGTGCTGGGCATCGTCAACCCGGTGGAGCAGCTCGTCGCGCTCGCCCGCGAGGCCGACGCCCTCACCGTGCTCGACGCGTGCCAGTCGGCCCCGCACCTGCCTCTCGACCTGCCCGCGCTCGGCGTGGATCTCGCGGTGTTCTCGGGTCACAAGATGCTCGGCCCCTACGCGATCGGCGGCCTGTACGGACGCACCGAGGTGCTCGAGGCGCTTCCGCCGTTCCTCACCGGCGGCTCGATGATCACCACCGTGACGCTCGACGAGGCGTCCTACCTGCCGCCGCCGCAGCGGTTCGAGGCCGGCACGCAGCCGGTGTCGCAGGCGATCGGCCTCGCCGCGGCGGTCCGCTACCTCGACGGCGTCGACATGGCGGCCGTCCATGCGCACGAGCGCGCACTCGAAGAGCGCATGGGCGAGGGCCTGCGCGGCATCCCGGGCATCCGCCTGCTCGGCGACGCCGAGGGTGTGGAGCGGGTGGGGCTGTGGGCGTTCGACGTCGACGGCGTGCACGCGCACGACGTGGGCCAGTTCCTCGACTCGCGCGGGATCGCCGTGCGCGTCGGGCACCACTGCGCCCAGCCGCTGCACCGCCGCTTCGGCCTGACCGCCTCGGTGCGCGCGTCGGCGGCGCTGTACAACACCCCCGACGAGGTCGACGTGTTCCTCGACGCCGTCGCGGGCGTGCGCTCGTTCTTCGGAGCGGGCGCATGAGCGGGCTCGAGTCGCTGTACCAGGAGCTCATCCTCGACCACTCGAAGCGCCGCGTCGGCTTCGGACTGGCCGACGAGGAGGGGCGCTCCGCGACCTCGCACCAGCACAACCCGCTGTGCGGCGACGAGATCACGCTCCGGCTGAGGCTCTCCGACGACGGGGAGACGGTGCGCGACGTCACGTGGGAGGGCAACGGCTGCTCGATCTCGCAGGCATCCGCCTCGATGATGACGGAGCTGGTCGAGGGGATGCCGCGGGGCGAGGCATCCGCTCTCATCGACGGCTTCCGCGAGGCCCTGCGCTCCCGCGGCACGATGGAGCTCGACGAGGACGTGTACCTCGACGCCGCCGCGCTGTCGGGCGTCTCGAAGTACGTCGCGCGCGTGAAGTGCGCGATGCTCGCGTGGGTCGCGCTCGAGGACGACCTCGCCCGCGCCTGATCCCCTGAACCGCCGCGGCGCGTGCCGCGAGGATCATCCTTCCGATGGACCCGCATGCGTCCGGGGACGGATGCCGCCGCCCGCGCGACTTCGTAGCGTCGAAGCATGATGCACTCGACCGCGACCACGGCCCTCTCACGCGGTCGGGCGCCGCGGGCGTCCGCAGTAGGCGCGGCACTCCTCGCGATCGCCGGGAATGTGCTGGTCGTCGCGATCCTCGGCCTCGCCGCGCTCGTCACGCTCGCCGCTGCGGTGCTCGTGTTCGGCGGAGGTCTCGCCGACCTGGTCTGACCCCGTTCGCGCGGTCGATTCCGGCATCCGCGTATGTTGCGCGGACACGCGGATGCAGGAACCGTGCGCGCGAGGCGCGAGCGGCGGGCCGAGGCCTCCGCTCGAGACGCGGGATGTCGTAGGCACGGCGTGAGGGCGGCGTGAGCGTCCCGTGAGGGCGGCCTCGACGGCCGCATGGATCCCGTGAGTGCGCACCGGGCGGCATCGGCCCCGGTGTTGCATCGGAGACGTGTCCGCGCCACCGCGGACGACCGTGCGGCCACTGCCGCGCGGGCCGCGTCCCCCTGGAGTCCTCCGTGCTCGATGTCATCTACCTCGTCGCGACGTTCGTGCTCTTCGCACTCGTCGGCCTGATCGCGAAGGGCGCCGAACGGCTCGTCGCCGACGACGGCGCACCCGCGTCGAGATCGGAGGATCGCCCGTGATCGTCTTCTCGCTCGCCGGCGCCGCACTCGGCGTCGCGGCGATCGTCTATCTCGTGATCGCTCTCGTGAAGCCGGAGAAGTTCTGATGGATGCCGCGACAGTGTGGACCGGCATCCTTCAGATCGCCACCGTCCTGCTCGTCCTCGCCCTGATCTATCGCCCGCTCGGCGACTGGATCGCCCGCACCTTCAGCGGCGGCGCGGACTGGCGCGTCGAGCGGGGCATGTACCGCCTCGTCGGCGTGGACTCGGGCTCCGAGCAGACGTGGCAGGCCTACACGCGCGGCGTGCTGGCCTTCTCAGTCGTGGGGGTGCTCTTCGTCTACGCCCTGCAGCGGCTGCAGAGCGTGCTCCCGTACTCGATGGGGCTGCCGGCCGTGCCCGAGGGGCTCGCCTTCAACACCGCGGTGTCGTTCGTCACCAACACGAACTGGCAGTCGTACTCGCCCGAACTCACGCTGGGCTACACCGTCCAGCTCGCCGGCCTCGCGGTGCAGAACTTCGTCTCGGCCGCGGTCGGCATCGCCGTGGCCGTCGCCCTGGTGCGGGCCTTCGCGCGGCGCGGCGCACCGACGATCGGGAACTTCTGGGTCGATCTCACACGCGGACTCACCCGGGTGCTGATCCCCCTCGCCATCGTCTCGGCGGTGGCCCTGATGGTCGCCGGCGTCGTGCAGAACGTCAACGGCTTCGTCGGCGTCGACACGATCAGCGGCGGGACGCAGACGATCCCCGGCGGTCCGATGGCGTCGCAGGAGGCCATCAAGCTGCTCGGCACCAACGGCGGCGGGTTCGCGAACGCGAACTCGGCCCACCCCTTCGAGAACCCCACGCCATGGTCGAACGTCCTCGAGATCCTGCTGCTGCTCGCGATTCCCGTCGCCCTTCCGCGCGCCTTCGGCCGGATGGTCGGCGACAACCGCCAGGGCTACGCGATCCTGGCGGCGATGGCCTCGATCGCGATCGTCTCGATCGCCGCCGTGACGTGGCTCGAGTCGCTCGGGCTCGGCACCGCGCCGCAGCTGGCAGGCTCCGCGATGGAGGGCAAGGAGGTCCGCTACGGCATCTTCGGCTCCACCCTGTTCGCGGGGGCGACCACGCTCACCTCGACCGGTGCGGTCAACTCGATGCACGACTCCTACACCGCGCTCGGCGGCATGATCCCGATGGTCGACATGATGCTCGGCGAGATCGCTCCGGGCGGTGTGGGCTCGGGCCTGTACGGAATGCTCGTGCTCGCCGTCATCGCGGTCTTCGTCGGCGGTCTGCTCGTGGGACGCACGCCCGAGTACCTGGGCAAGAAGATCGGACCCACGCAGATCAAGCTCGCGAGCCTGTACATCCTGGTGACGCCGGCGCTCGTTCTGGCGGGAACTGCGCTGAGCTTCGCGATCCCGGCGATCCGCGCCGACGTCGAATCGACGTCGATCTGGAACCCCGGCGTGCACGGACTCGGCGAGGTGCTCTACGCCTTCACCTCCGCGGCGAACAACAACGGGTCGGCGTTCGCCGGTCTCACCGCGAACACCCCGTGGTTCAACACGGCGCTCGGTGCCGCGATGCTGCTCGGCCGGTTCATCCCGATCGTGCTCGTGCTCGCCCTCGCGGGATCGCTCGCCGCGCAGCAGTCCGTGCCGTCGACCTCGGGCACGCTTCCCACCTATCGCCCGCAGTTCGTCGGCCTGCTCGCCGTCGTCGCAGTCGTCATCACCGCACTCACCTACTTCCCCGTTCTCACGCTGGGTCCCCTGGCGGAAGGGCTCGTCTGACACATGTCCACCTTCACTCTCGTACCGACCGATGGGCCCGTCTCGGGCTCGGCGACGGTCACTCCTGCCCGGTCCTCGTCGCGCGCGTTCAGCGCTGCCCAGCTGTGGGCCGCGCTCCCGGGGGCGCTGCGCAAGCTGAACCCGGCTGCGCTGTGGCGCAATCCCGTGATGTTCCTCGTCTGGGTCGGCGCCGCGCTGACCACCGTCATCGCGATCGCCGAGCCCTTCGTCGGCGGCCCCGAGTCCTCGGGCGGCACCGAGGTGCCGTTCGGATTCACCTGGGGGATAGCGATCTGGCTCTGGCTGACCGTGCTCTTCGCGAACCTCGCGGAGTCGGTGGCCGAGGGCCGCGGCAAGGCGCAGGCGGCGACGCTCCGGGCGACGCGGACCTCCACGATGGCGCGACGGCTCGCCGGATACGACGCGACGGCGGATCCCTCCGCCGAGCTCGCCGAGTCCGTCGACGTCCCCTCGTCCGAGCTCAGGCTCGGGGACGTCGTCGTCGTCACGGCCGGCGAGCTCATCCCCGGCGACGGTGACATCGTCGACGGCATCGCGACCGTCGACGAGTCGGCGATCACGGGTGAGTCCGCGCCGGTGGTGCGCGAATCCGGCGGAGACCGCTCGGCCGTCACCGGCGGGACGCGAGTGCTGTCCGACCGCATCGTCGTCCGCATCACCTCGAAGCCCGGCGAGACGTTCGTCGACCGCATGATCGCGCTCGTCGAGGGGGCGAGCCGGCAGAAGACGCCGAACGAGATCGCGCTGAACATCCTGCTGGCCAGCCTGTCGATCGTGTTCGTGATCGTCGTCCTCACCCTCAACCCCATCGCGTCGTACGCGGCGTCGCCGGTGAGCGTTCCCGTGCTCGTCGCGCTGCTGATCTGCCTCATCCCGACCACGATCGGGGCCCTGCTGTCCGCCATCGGGATCGCGGGAATGGACCGCCTCGTGCAGCGCAACGTGCTGGCGATGTCGGGCCGCGCCGTCGAGGCCGCGGGCGATGTCACCACGCTGCTGCTCGACAAGACCGGGACGATCACCTACGGCAACCGCCGCGCATCGGACTTCGTCACGCTCCCGGGCGCGACCGACGGCGAGCTCGCAACGGCCGCCGCCCTCTCGTCTCTCGCCGACCCGACGCCCGAGGGTGTCTCCGTGGTCGAGCTGGCGGCGATCCGCGGCATCCGTGTGACGGCTCCCGATGGCGCGACGAGCGTGCCCTTCACCGCGCAGACGCGCATGAGCGGCGTCGACCTCGCCGACGGCACGCAGGTGCGCAAGGGCGCCGGATCGGCCGTGCTCGCCTGGCTCGAGGCATCCGGTTCCCCCGTCTCGCCGTCCGCGCGCTCCCTGCTCGTCAGCGAGACGGATGCCATCGCTCAATCCGGCGGCACGCCGCTCGTCGTCGCGACGATCGACGCCACCGGAACCGGACGCCCCCTCGGCGTCGTGCACCTCAAGGACATCGTCAAGGACGGTCTGCGCACGCGGTTCGCGGAGCTGCGTGAGATGGGCATCCGCACGGTCATGATCACCGGCGACAACCCGCTGACGGCCGCCGCGATCGCGAAGGAGGCCGGTGTCGACGACTACCTCGCCGAAGCGACCCCCGAAGACAAGCTGGCGCTCATCCGGCGGGAGCAGGCGGGCGGAAACCTCGTCGCGATGACCGGTGACGGCACGAACGACGCCCCGGCACTCGCGCAGGCGGATGTCGGAGTGGCGATGAACACCGGCACCTCGGCTGCGAAAGAGGCCGGGAACATGGTCGACCTCGACAGCGACCCGACCAAGCTCATCGACATCGTGCGGATCGGGAAGCAGCTGCTCATCACGCGCGGCGCCCTCACGACGTTCTCCCTCGCGAACGACATCGCGAAGTACTTCGCGATCATCCCGGCGATGTTCATGGGGATCTTCCCGGGACTCGCGGCGCTCAACATCATGCAGCTGAGCTCGCCCGCATCGGCGGTGACGAGCGCGATCATCTTCAACGCGGTCGTCATCGTCGCACTCATCCCGCTGGCGCTCCGGGGTGTGAAGTACCGCGCGGCGAGTGCGTCGAGCACGCTCAGCCGCAACCTGCTGATCTACGGACTCGGCGGGATCATCGCCCCCTTCGTCGGCATCAAGCTCATCGACCTCGTCGTGAGCCTCATCCCCGGCTTCTGAGCCCGGATCGGAGACGCACATGTCCACCACCACCCGCACCACCGTCCGCACCGCCGGCGTCGCCGTCCGCGCGATGCTCGTCTTCACCGTCGTGCTCGGCCTCGGCTACGCGCTCCTGATCACGGGCATCGGCCAGTTCGCCCTCCCGTGGCAGGCGAACGGGTCGCTCGTGCGCGACGCCGACGGCGAGACGGTCGGGTCGGCCCTCATCGGCCAGTCCTTCACGGATGCCGACGGGGCTCCGCTCCCCGAGTACTTCCAGTCCCGCCCGTCCGCGGCCGGCGACGGCTACGACGGCGGCGCCTCGAGCGGCTCGAACCTGGGTCCGGAGAACAGCGACCTCGTCACCGCCATCGAGGACCGCCTGGCCGCGATCGCCGAGCTCGAGCGGGTCGACGTGTCGGAGATCCCGGCCGACGCGGTCACGGCCTCGGGCTCCGGCCTCGACCCGCACATCAGCCCCGCGTACGCGCAGCTGCAGGTCCCGCGCATCGCGGCGGAGCGCGGCCTCGATGAGTCCGCCGTGCGCGACCTGGTGGCGCAGCACACCGCGGGCCGCGACCTCGGGTTCCTCGGCGAGCCCCGGGTGAACGTGCTCGCACTGAACCTCGCCCTCGACGGGCTCGTCCGGTGACGCTCGAGCGGGTCGTAGGGTGATCACGTGAAGCGCGGGAAGCTCAGGGTCCTGCTCGGCGCCGCCCCCGGCGTCGGCAAGACCTTCGAGATGCTCGAGGAGGGTCGCAGGCTCTCGGCCGAAGGTCGCGATGTCGTCATCGGCTTCGTCGAGACCCACGGGCGCGCGGCCACCGCCGAGCAGGCCGACGGGCTCGAGCTCGTGCCGCGGGCGCTCGTGTCGCACCGCGGGGTGGAGCTGCCCGAGCTCGACGTCGACGCAGTGGTGACGAGGCATCCGGATGTCGCTCTCGTCGACGAGCTCGCCCACAGCAACGCCCCCGGTTCAGCCCACGCCAAGCGATGGCAGGACGTCGATCGGATCCTCGACGCCGGCATCGACGTGATCACGACCGTCAACGTCCAGCACATCGAGTCCCTGAACGGTGTCGTCGAGCAGATCACCGGCGTCACGCAGCGCGAGACGATACCGGATGCCGTGGTGCGCGGCGCCGATCAGATCGAACTCGTCGACCTCGCCCCTCAGTCGCTGCGCGACCGCCTCTCCGGCGGGCTCGTCTACCCGGCGGAGCGCATCGACGCAGCACTGTCGAACTACTTCCGCCTCGGCAACCTCACCGCTCTGCGCGAACTGGCGCTGCTCTGGCTCGCCGACGAGGTCGACAGCGCCTTGCGGTCCTATCGCGCCGAGCACGGGATCGACGGGACCTGGCAGGCTCGCGAACGGGTCGTCGTCGCCCTCACCGGCGGAGACGAGGGTGAGACCCTCCTCCGGCGCGGGGCACGCATCGCCGCGCGCTCGGCCGGCGGGCAGCTGCTGGCGGTGCACGTGTCGGGGCAGGACGGTCTGCGCCGCGGCGACCCGGGTGCGCTCGCCGAGCAGCGGGCACTCGTCGAGTCGCTCGGCGGCAGCTACCACCAGGTGGTCGGTGACGACATCCCGCGCACGCTCGTGGAGTTCGCCCGCTCGGTCGACGCGACGCAGCTCGTGATGGGAGCCAGCCGCCGCGGCCGGGTCGCCGCCGCCCTCACCGGACCCGGAATCGGCGCGACGGTGATCCGCGAATCGGGCGACATCGACGTGCACATGGTGACCCACGCGGCTGCGGCGCGCAGGTACCTGCTGCCGCGCCTCAGCGGCGGCGCGCTGAGCGTGAAGCGACGCGTGCTCGGCTTCACGGTCGCCCTCGTCGGCGGACCGCTGCTGACCTGGCTCCTCGTGGCGACGCGCACCGAGGAGACGATCACCAGCGACGTCCTCGCCTACCAGCTGCTCGTCGTGATCGTCGCCCTCGTCGGCGGGATCTGGCCGGCGGTGTTCGCCGCCGTCATGTCGGGACTCACGCTCAACTACTTCTTCGTCGAGCCGTTCCACACCGTCTCGATCGCCGATCCGCGCAACGCGTGGGCCCTCGCGCTGTACGTCGTCATCGCCGTGCTCGTGAGCTTCATCGTCGACCGCGCCGCTCGCGCGGCGCGCGCCGCTCGTCGCTCGGCTGCAGAGTCCGAGCTCCTCGCCACCGTCGCGGGCAGCGTGCTGCGCGGCCAGAGCGCCGTGCCGGCGATGGTCAGCCGCACGCGCGAGTCCCTCGGCCTCGCCGGGGTGCGACTCATCGCCGCCGACGGGCGCGTGCTCGCCACCGACGGCGAACCCGTGCGCGACGGGCGCTACGAGGCGGTGCCCGTCGGCTGGCTGAGCGGCGGCGGTCCGCGCGCGACCCTCGAGCTCCACGGAAACACGCTGGACTCGTCGGAGCGGCGACTCGTCGACGCGATCGTCGCGCAGCTCTCCGCGGCGCTCGAGCACTCCGACCTCGCCGAGACGGCCCGCGAAGCGAGCATCCTCGCCGAGACCGATCAGGTGCGCTCGGCCCTCCTCTCCGCGGTCAGTCACGACCTGCGTCGCCCGCTCGCTGCCGCGGTCGCCGCGATCGGCGGCATCCGTGCAGCCGGTCCGGGATTGTCCGTCGCCGACCGGGAAGAGCTGCTGGCGACCGCCGACGAGTCGCTCGGCACGCTGTCGGCCCTCGTGACCGACCTCCTCGACGTGAGCAGGGTGCAGGCGGGAGTGCTCGCGGTGTCCCTCGCCTCGGTCGATACGGCCGAAGTCGTCATGGCCGCGCTGGACGAGCTGGGCGCCGGGCCTGCCAGCGTCGAGCTCGCCCTCGACCCCGCGCTCCCGCCCGTCGACGCCGACCCGGTGCTCCTGCAGCGGGTGTTCGTGAATGTGCTCGCGAACGCGCTCCGCCACTCGCCCCAGGGCGCGCGCGTGCGCGTCGCGACGAGCCAGCTGGGCGGTACCGCCGAGGTTCGCATCGTCGATCACGGTCCGGGCATCGCGGCCGAGCGCCGTGAGGACATGTTCGCTCCGTTCCAGCGCCTCGGCGACGTGGACAACACCACGGGTCTGGGCCTCGGTCTCGCCCTGTCGAGGGGTTTCACCGAAGGCATGGGCGGAGCCCTGACCCCCGAGGACACCCCCGGCGGGGGCCTCACCATGGTGATCGCGCTCCCGGTCGCGGTCGCCGATCGCGAAGGAGTGTCGTGAAGGTCCTGATCGCCGACGACGACCCGCAGCTCGTGCGCGCGCTGCGCATCACGCTCGCCGCCCACGCGTACGACGTCGTCGCCGCCCCGGATGGCCAGGCCGCCATCGCCCTCGCGGCGAAGGAGCACCCCGACATCGTGATGGTGGACCTCGGGATGCCGCGCCTCGACGGGGTGCGCGTGATCGAGGCCCTGCGCGGGTGGACCTCGGTGCCGATCATCGTCGTGTCCGGCCGCACGGGCTCGGCCGACAAGGTGGAGGCTCTGGACGCCGGCGCAGACGACTACGTCACCAAGCCGTTCCAGATCGATGAGCTGCTGGCCCGCCTGCGGGCGCTCTCCCGGCGCACCGCGGCGAGCGCCAACGAGCCCGTGGTGTCGTTCGGCGACGTCCGCGTCGACCTCGCGGCGAAGCTCGTCACCCGCGGCGGGTCGCCCGTGCATCTGACGCCGACCGAGTGGCGCATCCTCGAGTTCCTCGCCCGCAACGCCGGCGCCCTGGTGACGCGCCAGGCTCTGCTGAAGGACATCTGGGGCACCGAGCAGGTCACCGACACGGGTTACCTGCGGCTGTACCTGTCCCAGCTGCGGAAGAAGCTCGAGACCGACCCCGGCCGCCCCCGCCACCTCTTGACGGAGTCGGGCATGGGCTACCGCCTGGTGCTCGACCCCGCCTGATCCCTGCGCAGCGCGGAGCGTCCCGCGCGCGGGTCAGCCGAAGGCGGAGATGCCGGCGGCGAGGCTGACTCCCGCGAGCACCAGCAGGATCGGGGCCGCGAGGATGCCCGACCAGAAGCTCGGCGCGGCGATGCGCTGCGGCAGGAACGCCGCGGCTACGCCGCCCGCCGTCAGCAGGACAGCGGCGATCAGCAGGATCCACTGCGCGAAGACGAATGCGAGCGGCACGAAGTGGAGCCCGACGACGGTGAGCACGAGCGGTGCGATCAGGGCACCTCGCCCGGTCTTCACGAAGTAGATCGAGAAGCCGACGATCGCGACCACCTCGAGCCAGAACACAACGATGTACCAGACGAGGGCGGCGCTGGCGGTGGCCAGGGCGGTGGGGGTCTCCCAGTTCTGCACGGCGATCGGGATGCCGAAGGCCAGGATCGCGAGGCCGATGAGCTGCAGCAGCACGAGGACGATCCGCCACAGGACGCCCTTCGGCGGCCGCTCCTGCGCCCATCCGGCCCACACGAACGCGGCACCACTGAAGATGACGGCGATCATCACGAGATCGCGGCCGTACTCGAGGTTCACGATGGGGACCACCTCCTGACGGTCAGGGTAGCGGCCTGCGTCAGCCCAGGCCCTGGCGCTCCTCGTCGACGGCGGATGCGGCATCCCCCGCCACGGGCTTGCTCGACAGGCCCACCGATCCGCCCGACGCTCCGCCCGAGAGCGCGGCGGAAACCGCGACCGACTCGTCGACGTCGGGGTACTGCGGGCGCAGCTGCACGGCGTGGTGGCGCTTCTGCTCGCGCTTGGCCTTGCGGGCCGAGGCGGCGAGGTTGAGCGCCTCGACGAAGATCGCGAACGCCATCGGCCCGTAGATGAACGCCTTGTCGATCTTGATCTCGAAGCCCTCGGCGACGAGGAAGACACCGATGAGCAGGAGGAACGACAGCGCCAGCATCTTCACCGTGGGGTGCTTGTTCACGAACGCGAAGATGTAGCGCGACGCGAAGAGCATGATGCCGAACGACAGCACGACGACGGTGATGATGACCACGAGGCTCTCGGTCATGCCGACCGCCGTGATGACCGAGTCGAGCGAGAACACCAGGTCGAGCAGCAGGATCTGGATGAGCACCGATCCGAACGTGACCGTCTTGCGCCCGACGCCGCCGTGCTCGTCCTCGGCACCCTCGAGCTTGTGGTGGATCTCGGTGACGGCCTTGTAGACGAGGAACAGACCGCCCGCGATGAGGATCAGGTCCTTCCACGAGAAGCCCATCTCGCCGATGAAGAAGACGTCCTCCTTCAGCGTGATGATCCAACCGGCGAACAGCACCAGGATCACGCGCATCACCATCGCGAGGGTCAGGCCCAGGTTGCGGGCCCTGGCCTGCTGCTCCTTGGGGAGCTTCGACGCGAGGATCGAGATGAAGATCACGTTGTCGACGCCGAGCACCACCTCGAGCACGAAGAGCGTGAGGAAGACGGCGACCAGGTCCGGGGTGAATTCGAGGGAGAAGTCCACGGAGCCATCGTACGGGGACGGATGCCGCACCCCAGCGGAGTCGCATTGTCAAGGGCCTCCGCCTGGGGGTGCGCCCGGAGCATGCTGACGATCACCACCGCATGCCGGTCCGGCCATACTCACCCGCGTAGTGTGAGCCTCAGCGATCGGCATCCGCCTGTGGCTCCGCGTCGACCAGATGTCGGCATCCGAACCAGAGCAGGTGCATCATCGCCACCATCACCGCAGTCGCACCGACCGAAGCCCGTCTCGGCGCCGTGCGCCAGACGTATGCCGGAGCGGAGACGTTCCCGCCCGTCGCCCGTGCGTACACCGAGGTCTCGCAGGTCGTGCGCGAGACGGGGCTGCTGCAGCGGGCCCGCTGGTTCTACGCGCTCGTGGGCGTCGCGCTCATCCTCGCCTTCGGCGGCGCGGTCACCGGATTCATCCTGCTCGGCGACACCTGGTACCAGCTGCTCATTGCCGGCGCCCTCGGCCTGATCTTCACGCAGGTCGCGTTCCTCGCGCACGAGGCCGCGCACCGGCAGATCCTCGTGTCGGGACCCGCGAACGACCGGCTGGGCCGGATCCTCGCCGCCGGCGTCGTCGGCATCAGCCTCTCCTGGTGGAACAACAAGCACAACCGCCACCACGCCAACCCCAACCGGGTGGGCAAGGACCCCGACATCGAGGTCGACACGATCCGATTCCTCGAGGAGGATGCCGCGAAGGTGAGCCGCCTCGGCGCGCTGATCACCCGCAAGCAGGGATGGCTGTTCTTCCCGCTCCTCACGCTCGAGGGTGCGAACCTGCACGCGCTCGGCCTCAAGCACCTCTTCTCCCGCGGCGAGGTGAAGGGCCGCTGGATCGAGCTCGGCCTCATCGCGATGCGGTTCTCGCTCTACCTCACGCCCATCTTCCTGTTCCTGCCCGTCGGCATGGCGTTCGCCTTCCTGGGCGTGCAGCTGGCCGTGTTCGGCGTCTACATGGGGGCGTCGTTCGCGCCGAACCACAAGGGCATGCCGATCATCGCCCCCGACGCCAAGCTCGACTTCTTCTCGAAGCAGGTGCGGACCTCGCGCAACATCCGTGGCGGCTGGTGGGCCACCACGCTCATGGGCGGCCTCAACTACCAGGTCGAGCACCACCTCTTCCCGAGCATGGCGCGCCCGTACCTCGCCAAGACGCGCGAGATCGTGATGGAGCAGTGCCGCACCCGTGGCGTGCCCTACACCGAGACGAGCCTGATCCAGTCGTACGGGATCGTCATCGCCTACCTGAACCGCGTCGGCCTGGCCGCGCGCGACCCGTTCGACTGCCCGATGGTGAACCGCTTCCGCCAGGCCTGACCTCGCAGGCCTCGGCGATCAGCCGAGGACGTCGCGGAGGCGGGCGGCGAAGCCCACCGGATCGCTCGGGTACCCGGGCTGCTCCGTGAAGCCGCCGTGATGGCTCGGGAAGTCGGTCACCCGGACGCCCAGATGCGCGGCGACGGCGCGGGCGCCGCGCGCCGCGAACGTGTCACCCGACTCGACTCCCGCGGCGACGACGAGTCGATCCCCGAGACTGCGCAGGGACTCGACATCGATGGCGTACTCGATGATCGCGGGCATGTTGCGCAGCAGCGGATTCGTCCGCGTGCCGTCGTCGGCAGCCGACATCCCGAACATGGCCGGGTCGGGCGCGGGCTGCTCGAGGTAGTCGTCGGGCACGAGCCCGTCGAGCATCACGAACGGGATGAACTTCGCCATCGCGGCACCATCGCCCTGCTCCGCGTACGTGCGCTTCATGTCGGTGACCACGGCGAGCACCGCGTCGCGATCGGGGAGGCCGGCGGCGAGCGGCGGCTCGTGCACCACCGCGATCCGCACGTCGTCCGGATGGGCCGCGAGCAGGCCGAGCAGGTTGACCGCCCCGCCGCTCGACCCGAAGGCGTCCACCGGCCCGGCGCCGACCGCCTGGATCACCCGGTGCAGATCGTCGGCATGCTGCTCGACGGTGATGTCGCTCGTCCCGAGGGGGTTGCGACCGGCTCCGCGCGGGTCGTAGGTCACGACGGGACGGTCGTCGATCAAGCCGGCCAGCGTCGCGAGCCCCGTCGCATCCATGGGCGCGGCGAACAGGAACAGCGCCGGCCTCTCGGCGGTCGCCGTGGCGGGGTCGCCGTAGACGTCGTAGGTGATCGCGTCGTCGCCTTGGCCCACGACGTGGGTGGTCCGCGTGCGCTCGGCGGTGCTCCCGGTCATGCCGACACCAGCGTCCGCTCGAGCCGCGCGTAGCTGGCTTCCATGCCGTCCGTCATGCCGGTTGCGAGCACCATGTCGCGCGTCTCCTTGTCGGGGTACTCGATGAGAAGCGTGATGAGGGTGGCGCCGTCCTCCTCCTCGAGGTTGAGGTCGTTGAGCGTGGACGGGAAGTCGGTGCCCGTCATGTGCTCGGTCGTCACGGCCCGGCGGGGCGCCTCC
This sequence comes from Microbacterium sp. SSM24, assembly GCF_025989145.1. Lineage (NCBI taxonomy): Bacteria > Bacillati > Actinomycetota > Actinomycetes > Micrococcales > Microbacteriaceae > Microbacterium > Microbacterium sp. SSM24. The sequence goes on from NZ_JAPDNQ010000001.1 coordinate 1,303,545, forward strand.
GACAGCAGGGTCTCGCCGTCGAATCCGAAGGCCTGGCCCTCCGTGCCGCCGACCGGCTCCCACCGGTAGCGGTAGCGACCGCCCACAGCAGGGTCGACCTCGGCGACGGCGAGACGCCAGCCGTCGGGTCCGAGCAGCCACTTCTTGAGCAGCTCGGGCTCCTGGTGGGCACGCCACACGAGCTCGATCGGTCCCTCCACGAGCCGCGTGATGCGCACGTGCGTGTCGTCGAGGATCTCGGTCTCGGTGCCCTTGCCGGCGGAGTACTCGCGAAGGCCGGCGAGCACGCGGTCGAGCTGGTTGATCGCCATGGTCGAGCCCTCGACCATGCCCATCGCCACGACCTTCTCGAGAGCCTCGGCCGTCTCGAAGTAGGTCGTGTTGACCAGACGCGACCCGGTGGGGGTCTCGTCGAAGGCGAACACCATGCGCGAGGTGGGAAGGTCGGCGACCACTTCGCCGTCCTGGTCGGCGAACGAGTCGAGCGCGCTGAAGCTGCGCGGGCCGTCGATCTCGAGGAACTCCCACACCCCGTGGAACTCCTCGCCCTTCGGGCCGGTCATGTGGTACCTCGCCCGGCCGCCGGCCGTCAGGTCGAACTCGGTGAAGGTCGCGGGGTACCCGGGAGGGCCCCAAAATCGCTCGAGCTGCCGCGGCTCGGTGAAGGCCTGCCACAGGCGCTCCACCGGAGCGGCGAACTCCGCCGTCAGCGTGAAGGTGAGGGCTTCGGGGTCGGTGGCGACGTCGGTGACGGGCATCGTCATTCTCCTTCGTTCGTGGTGCGATCGTTCTTCGGTTCTTCGGTGGTCGGGATGTCGGTGGTTCCGGCGGGCTCGGCGAGGAGCGCGTCGAGGCGGTCGATGCGGGAGCGCCACAGCTCCTCGTAGCGTGCGAGCAGCGCGCGGGCCCGGGCGATCATCGCCGGGTCCGCTCGGACGAGGCGCTCGCGCCCCTCGGCGCGCTTGATGATGAGCCCCGCGGCCTCGAGCACGGCGACGTGCTTCTGCACCGCGGCGAAGGACATCTCGTAGTCGCGGGCCAGTGTCGAGACCGAGTGCTCGTCCTCGATGGCACGGCGCAGGATGTCTCGCCGCGTGGCCGCCGCGAGGGCGTGGAACACGCGATCGATCTGCTCATCGCTCAACTCATTTCGTACAACCATTTGGTTGTACGTTACGCCCGGTCGCGGCATCCGTCAACCCCTTCATTCGAGTCGCGATAGCGGATGCCGCGGCCCAACTAGACTGGGCAGGTCCGGCGTCCCTCGAAATCCTGGAGCTGAGCCGCGTGACCACCCCCTCCCCGAAGGCCCTGGCCGACACCGTCTCGAACGCCGAGGCCACGCCTGAGAAGGAGCAGCCGTACGCGGCGCTCGGACTCAAGCCCGACGAGTACGACCGGATCCGCGAGATCCTCGGCCGCCGCCCCACCTCGGGCGAGCTGGCGATGTACTCCGTCATGTGGTCGGAGCACTGCTCGTACAAGTCGTCGAAGATCTACCTCCGCAAGTTCGGCGAGAAGGTCTCCGACGAGATGAAGGAACGGCTCATGGTCGGCATGGGCCAGAACGCCGGCGTCGTCGACATCGGCGAGGGCTGGGCCGTCACGTTCAAGGTCGAATCCCACAACCACCCCAGCTACATCGAGCCGTTCCAGGGCGCCGCGACCGGCGTCGGCGGCATCGTGCGCGACATCATCTCGATGGGCGCGCGTCCGGTCGCGGTCATGGACCAGCTGCGCTTCGGCGCCATCGACAACCCCGACACCGCCCGCGTCGTGCACGGCGTCGTGAGCGGCATCTCGTTCTACGGCAACTGCCTCGGCCTTCCGAACATCGGCGGCGAGACCGTGTTCGACGCGGTCTACCAGGGCAATCCGCTCGTCAACGCCCTCGCGGTCGGCGTGCTGCGCCACGAGGACCTCAAGCTCGCCAACGCCACCGGCGCCGGCAACAAGGTCGTGCTGTTCGGCGCCCGCACGGGCGGCGACGGCATCGGCGGAGCATCCATCCTCGCGTCCGACACGTTCGCCGACGGCGGCCCGACCAAGCGCCCCGCCGTGCAGGTCGGCGACCCGTTCGCCGAGAAGGTGCTCATCGAGTGCTGCCTCGAGCTCTACCGGGACGAGCTCGTCGAGGCGATCCAGGACCTCGGCGCCGCCGGAATCTCGTGCGCGACCAGCGAGCTCGCCGCGAACGGCGGATCGGGCATGCGCGTCGACCTCGAGAACGTGCTGCTGCGCGACCCCACGCTCACGCCTGAGGAGATCCTCATGAGCGAGAGCCAGGAGCGCATGATGGCGATCGTGGCTCCCGAGAAGCTCGACGCGTTCCTCGCTGTCGTCGGCAAGTGGGATGTCGAGACCAGCGTCCTCGGCGAGGTGACCGGCGACGGCCGCCTGCAGATCTTCTGGCACGGCGAGGAGATCGTGAACGTCGACCCTTCGACGGTCGCCGTCGACGGCCCGGTGTACGAGCGGCCCGTCGCCTACCCGACCTGGATCGACGCGCTCCGCGACGACTCGGCCTCGGCGCTCCCGCGCGAGACCGACCCCGACACGCTGCGCCGCCAGTTCACGCAGCTCGTCGCGAGCCCGAACCTGGCCGACACGTCATGGGTCACGAACCAGTACGACTACTACGTCATGGGCAACACCGCCCTGTCGTTCCCCGACGACGCCGGCATGATCCGCGTCGACGAGCAGTCGGGACTCGGTTTCGCGATCGCCACCGACTGCAACGGCCGCTACTGCCAGCTCGACCCCTACCAGGGCGCCAAGCTCGCCCTCGCCGAGGCCTACCGCAACGTCGCCGTCACCGGCGCGGTGCCGACCGCGGTCACCGACTGCCTCAACTTCGGCTCGCCCGAGAACCCCGAGGTCATGTGGCAGTTCTCGCAGACCGTGGACGGCCTGTCGGACGGATGCCTCGAACTCGGCGTCCCCGTCACCGGCGGCAACGTCTCGTTCTACAACCAGACCGGCGACCAGCCGATCTTCCCGACGCCGGTGGTCGGCGTGCTCGGGATCATCGACGACGTCGCGCGCCGCATCCCTTCCGGGTGGCAGGACGCGGGCGAGAACATCTACCTCCTCGGCGTGACATCGACGGAGCTCAGCGGCTCGCAGTGGGCGGGCACGATCCACGGCCACCTCGGCGGACGCCCGCCGGCGGTCGACCTCGGTCAGGAGCGCAAGCTCGCCGAGCTCATCCATGCCGGTTCGCAGCAGTCGCTCATCTCGTCCGCGCACGATCTCTCCTCGGGCGGCCTCGCGCAGGCCCTCGCCGAGAGCGTCATGCGCTTCGGCGTGGGTGCGCGCGTGTGGCTGAACGAGATCCAGGAGCGTGACGGAGTGGATGCCGCCACGGCCCTGTTCTCGGAGTCCACGGGCCGCGTCATCGTCTCGGTCCCCCGTGAGGACGACGTGAAGTTCCGGGGCCTCTGCGAAGGCCGCGGGTACCCCGTGCTGCGCATCGGTGTGACGGATGTCGCCACCGAGGGCGCCGCGCTCGAGGTGCAGGGCCTGTTCACCCTGCCGCTCACCGAGCTGCGCGACCTGTCGACCTCGACGCTGCCCGCCGCCTTCGGCCCCGTCATCGCCGAGCACACGGCCTAGGATCGAAGCATGGCGGCCGAGGACGACGAGTACAGCGGGATGAACGAGACGCGTCAGAAGCGCATCAAGGTGGTCGCCTGGGTGACCATCGTCGCGCTGATCCTCGTCGGCGGCGGCGCCACCGTCTTCGCCCTCATCTTCGGCTAGGCGTTCGTTGCACGGCGGCGGGCTCCGCTCGTCGTCGCACTCGATCCGGCGGATCTCGATACACGGCGGCGGGCTTCGCTCGTCGTCGCACTCGATCCGGCTGAGCGTTCACCCCGACCTCGTGCCGGCGCCGCGCGCCGCGGCTACCATGACAGGGTGGAGCCGATTCTCCTGATCATCGGGGGCTGGTGGTGGGTCGCTCCGGCCACCGTCGCGGCCGGGGCGGGCGCGTACGGCGCACTGACCACCGGCCGTCGCCGCGCGCGACGACTCGAGCTCGACGCCGCGCGCCACGAGGAGAGTCAGGCGTACCGCGCCCTCGTCACCGCGAAAGCGCAGGTGCGTGCGGCACAGGCGGACGTGCTCGCCGCGCGCGCACGGTCGGGTGTCTCGGCCTCGCCGATCCAGACCAAGCGCGCACTGCACGCGGCCCGCGAGGCCGAGAAGTCGGCGTCGTTCGCACTCCGCGCGAGCCGAGCGCGCGTGAAGGCGTCGTACTCCCAGTACCGCGCGCAGTCGACGGCCGAGCCGCTGCCGATCGAGCGCCTGTACGCGGCGCACGACGCCGTGAACGCCCGGTGGCTGTCGTACGAGACCGACATCGACAAGGCGCTGGCCTATCCCGAAGTGACCGATCCGCGGCATCCGGCGACCGTCGCGTTCCTGCGCGCGCAGCGCGAGGCGCAGTTCGTACGACCCACCGCAGGACGCCGCGTGGCCCCCGCGCAGTTCGTCGCGTACCGCACGGCGGTGGCCGACCTCGACGCGGCGCTGGCCGAGGCCGAACGGCAGGCCGGAGTGCCGGGCGCCCCGCGTACGCCGCAGGGCGGGGTCGCCGGCGTGCTGGGCTCGGTGGCCGACGCGATCGACGCGGCGATCCCGGTGATCGAGGGTCTGCGCACCGCCATCGTCCTGCCGCGCCGGTTCACACCGAAGCCCCCGGATTCCGCCACCCGCTGAGCAGCCCACGCTGACAGCCCGCCGCGAGCCCGACATCGGCTCCCGCGCGACGGTTAGCATGACAGGGTGGAACCGATCTTCACGTTCCTGGGCCAGTACTGGTGGCTGATCTTCCCCCTCCTCGGGGTGATGGGCGCCGCCGGTCGGGCGTGGGAGCAGGGCGCGCGCCGACGTCACAAGCGTCGGCTCGAAGTGCTGCACGCCAAGGCGGAGCTCAAGGCCGCTGCCCGCGGCACGGCGCCGGTGCCGATCGCAGGCAGTGCGACCGGTCAGCAGCCCGCCGTGGCACCGAAGACGGCGCCGGTTCCCACCGGGACGCAGCTCGAGCGCCTGTTCGCCGCGCACGATGCCGTCACCGCGCGCTGGCTCGACTACGAACTCGACGTCGCGAAGATCATCGCGTTCCCCGCGATGAGCGACGGCCGTCAGCCGCTCACCGCCGCGTTCCTGCGGGCGAAGCGCATCGCCGACGGGCTGCGGCCCGCATCGGCGAAGGCCCGTCTGTCGAAGGACCAGCTCGCCGAGTACCGCAACGCGGTCGCCGACTACGAGGTCGCCTTCGACGTCGCCGAGCGCGATGCGCGCCGCATCAAGGACTCGTCGTTCTCCGAGATCGAGCGAAAGCGCCTCGACACCGCGAAGCAGCTGCTGTCCGTCGCGATCGACCAGGCGGCGACGCCCGCTGAGCGCCAGCTCGCCTACCGCCGCGTGCGCCAGGAGCTCGACGGTCTCATCTCGCTCTCCGATGAGGCGATCGAGGTGCTCGAGACGAAGGTCGCCCTCGAGCTCCCGTCGAGCGCTCCCGCTCCCGCTCCTGCCGTGAAGACTCCGGATGCCGCGCCCCCGCGCATCTCCACGACGCCGCCGGCCGCGCCCGCGGCGTCGGGGGCCGATCCCGCCCATCCCGCGCCCGCGCCGTGGCCGATCCCCGCGCGTCCGCAGGCCGACCCCGCGCCGGGCCGCGTCATCCGCCCGAAGTCGCACCCCTGACCGGTAGCCACCTCACAAACCCGACTCGCCAAAACCCGCCGGTGTGACGCGCACGAGAGCGGCGTGTCTTGGCGACTCAGGGCTGAGAGTGCTCGCCGATCCAGGCGTCGATGCGCTCGAACCACGAGAACAGCCAGTCGGCCTGTGCGTCCCGATCCCGGGGGATGCCGTCAGCCGGCACCCGCCAGGCGCGCATGGTGATGCGCTTGTCCATCGGCAGCTCGCGCCAGATGTCGCCGATCGTGATGAGCTGATCGAGCCCGGTGTGCCCGATGAAGACGATGTCGGCGTCAGCGGCCGTCTCCAGCGCCGCGTGCACGCCTCCGGGCTGAGGCGGCATGACGTGCCGCAGCCCCTCGGCGCGCTCGGCGAGGTCCTCACGGCCGACGGCGCGGAAGCGCTCGATGCGCGACTGGCGTCGCCGGGCCGACACCTGTCCGCCCTCCGGGAAGATCACCAGCGCGTCGTCGGAGTCGAGCCCCTCGGCGAGCGCCGCGATGGTCTGCTCGACGCGCGAGCCGCCACCCGCGGCCTTCTTGCCGAACCCGGTCGGGGTGATGAACCTCGTCGGGATGCGGTGCAGGAGCACGTCGATCGCGGGGTCCCACTGCAGGGTGTCCTTGAGCACGATCCGAGGTTCGCGGTGGGTGCTGTTGAGCAGGGTGTGGATGAGGATGAACGAGTCCCCGGGGCCGCCGTGCCGCGACGCCACGACAAGAGGGATGCCGGGGGCCAGCATCCGCTCGAACGATTCGCCCTCGCCGGCGGTCGTGACGATCTCGAGCCGCAGCACCGCGCCGAACACCCAGAACAGGAGGCGCAGCGCATGCGCCCCGACCCGGTAGTGCGCGCGCACGAACGACGGCGTGCGCAGCGCCCACCCGAAGCCCGACGCGAGCCACATCGCGAACAGCACGATGACGAGCGCGGCATCCCACAGCAGGTACACCGTGATCAGCCACAGCACGCGCGGCAGGCGGAACCGGCCGGGCACGAGCGACGTGAGCGCGAGGGCGACCAGCAGCCACAGGGGTGCGAGAGCGAGCATGGCCAGCGCGGCCACGATGACCAGCGGCGCGAGCAGGACCCGGCGCACCCAGGTCGGCGGAAGTCTCACGCGTCGCCTCCGATCCCCCGGTCGCCGAGGAAGGCGGCACTCGCGTCATGCGCCTGCGCGATGCGCGTGCGGACGGTGTCCAGGCGGCGGTACGACCGCAGCGAGTCGTCCCCGGCGAGCGCGCCCCCGCTGGGCAGCACGTGCAGCGCAACGCCCTCGGGAAGAGTCTCGACGTCGCGCGCGAAGCGATGGCGCCGGGCGACCTCGAAGGCGACGCGCGCGGTCTCGACCGCCGTGCGCGGTGCGACGAGCGGCGACTCGATGCGCCCGACCTGCAGCACGAACACCGTGCGGGCACCGGCGGCGATCGCCTGCTCGATCGGGATCGAGTTCACGATGCCGCCGTCGATGTAGTGCTCCCCGTCGATGCGGGTCGGCGGCAGCAGTCCGGGCACCGAGGCCGACGCGAGGATCGCCGGGATGAGCGGACCGGAGTCGAACACCCGCTCAGCGGCGCGCTCGATGCTCGCCGCCACCACGCGCAGCGGCACCGCGAGGTCTTCGAAGCGGGTGTCGGCGCCGAGCGCGCGCTCCAGCACCCGGCGCAGCGGCGCCGGGGAGTTGAGGTGCGTCTTCGTCTTCGCCAGGCGCGTCAGCTGCGCGGCGATCGAGTCGCCGTAGACCTCGTTCGCCTCCGGTGACATCCACGCGTCTTCGAGCGCGGCGATCACACGAGTCGTCGGGTCGTGGGCGACGAGGGCGCCGTTGATGGCGCCGATCGACGTGCCGACGACGAGGTCGGGACGGATGCCGCGCTCCAGCAGCGCCTGCAGCATGCCGATCTCCACGGCACCGCGCACGCCGCCGCCGCCGAGCACGAAGGCGATCGGATGCTCCACCCGCACCTCCTCTCGTCGACTCATCTTCGCGGGGTCGGCGCGCCGCGCACCAGTCTGTTCCGAATCGGGTCTTGCGCGGCATCCGGTTCTATGGTTACTTAGTCAAGTAAGTAACCAAGGAAGCGGGCCGATGTGATCGAAGAAGGCAGGGCGCTGTTCCTCCAGATCGCCGAGAGCGTGGAGGACTCGATCGTCGACGGCAGTCTGGCCGAGGAGAGCCAGGCGCCGTCCACCAATGAGCTCGCCGCCTTCTACCGCATCAACCCCGCCACCGCTGCGAAGGGGGTCGCCATGCTCGTCGACAAGGACGTGCTCTACAAGCGGCGCGGCATCGGCATGTTCGTCGCACCGGGTGCACGCCAGCGGCTGCTCACCGAGCGCCGCGCCGCCTTCGCCGATCGATACATCGACCCCCTCCTGGCCGAGGCGCGCACGCTCGGCCTCGGCGCGGAGGACCTGTCCGAACTCATCCGCGACCGGGCATCGGCCCCCGTCGCGCCCACCACCGAAGGAGACGCCCGATGACCGCCGTGATCGAGGTCCAGGGGCTCACCAAGCGCTACCGCGAGACCGTCGCCGTGGACGATGTGAGCTTCACCATCGAGAAGGACACCATCTACGGACTGCTCGGCCGCAACGGTGCCGGAAAGACGACCGTGATGTCCATCCTCACCGCCCAGAACTTCGCCACCCGCGGCGACGTCCGCGTGTTCGGCGAGCACCCGTACGAGAACGCCAAGGTGCTCGGGCGCATGTGCTTCGTGCGCGAGAGCCAGAAGTACCCCGACGACGCCAAGCCCGGTCACGCCTTCAAGATCGCGCGGCTCTTCTTCCCCCGCTGGGACCAGACGATCGCCGAGCGGCTCATCGCGGACTTCCAGCTGCCGATGAACCGGCGCATCAAGAAGCTCTCGCGCGGCCAGCTCTCGGCGGTCGGCGTGATCATCGGGCTCGCGTCCCGAGCCGAGATCACGTTCTTCGACGAGCCGTACCTCGGCCTGGATGCCGTCGCGCGGCAGATCTTCTACGACCGGCTCCTCGAGGACTACACCGAGCATCCGCGCACGATCATCCTCTCGAGCCACCTGATCGACGAGGTCTCGAACCTCATCGAGCGCGTCCTCGTGATCGACCGCGGCCGCATCATCATGGACGAGGACACCGATGTCGTGCGCGACCGCGCCGCGAACATCGTCGGCGACACCGCCGCTGTCGAGGCCTTCACGGCCGGCCGCGACGTGATCCATCGCGAGAGCCTCGGGCGCGTCTCCTCCGTCACGATCGTCGGGGCCCTCACGCCCGCAGACCGCGAGCAGCTGCGGGAGGCCGGCCTCGAGGCCGGGCCGGTGTCGCTGCAACAGCTCATCGTCCGCACCACCCAGCACGCCGGAGGGGCCTCCGATGCGTCCCCGCTCGAGGAAGGAGCCCTGCGATGAGCCGCACGCTCAACGTCGTCCGCATGCAGCTGGTGAACCGGCAGACCTTCATCTGGATCCCGCTCATCATCCTGGGCGGCGCGTTCCTCGTCACACTGCTGATCTGGGCGATGCTGCCGCCGGGTGCGATCAAGTACAGCGGCGGCTCGCAGGGGCCGCTGTGGTACTTCGTCGCCGTCGGCGTCATGGCCTTCGCCTACACGTTCCCGTTCTCGCAGGCGATGAGCGTCACCCGGCGCGAGTACTTCCTCGGCACACTGCTCACCGCGGCGCTGACGAGCGGCATCCTGGCGGCGATCTTCGTCGTCGGCGGGCTGATCGAACTCGCCACCGACGGGTGGGGGATCAACGGGATGTTCTTCTATCTCCCATGGGTGTGGGATCAGGGCGCGGCCGTCGCCGGACTGAGCTACTTCGTGCTCGCGATGCTGCTGTTCATCCTCGGCATGTGGTGCGCGATCCTGTACAAGCGGTTCGGCACGGTCTGGCTCGTCACCATCCTGGTCGGCCTCGGCGTCCTGCTCGTCGGCGCGATGTGGCTCGTCGGGCGCCTCGACGCATGGGGCGCGGTCGGGGAGTGGATCGACACCAACGGCACCCTCGGGCTCACCCTGTGGGGGGCCGTGGTGGCTGCCGTGCTCGCCGGGATCTCGTACCTCACCCTGCGGCGCACCACGCCCTGAGAAGGCAGGACGGATGCCTCGTCCGGCGCCTCGGCGCGGGGCCGGGGCATTCGGCGTTCCGGTCAGCGGCTGTCGGCGGCCTCGGTGTGATGCCGGATGACCTCGGCGACGACGAAGTTGAACCACTTCTCGGCGAACGCGGGGTCGAGGTCGGCTTCTTCCGCGAGGCGGCGCAGCCGCGCGACCTGCTGCTCCTCGCGAGCGGGGTCGGAGGCCGGCATCCCGTGCTCTGCTTTGAGGTGACCGACCTGCTTGGTGGCCTTGAAGCGCTCCGCGAGGAGGTACACGAGCGACGCGTCGATGTTGTCGATGCTGCTGCGCAGACGGGTCAGCGTCGTGGTCGGGTCCTCGGTCATGGCAACCTCCTCGGCCTCCGACGATACCCGAGCGCCCGCAGGACGCCGCTCGCCCGGGTTATCGCCCGCAACGGGTGAATTCGGCCGCGCGCCCTCGTCGCCGCCGCGGGCGCGGTTCTAGAGTGTGACGCATGACCGACGCCACCACTCCGCAGGGCCCCACCGACTCCGAGGCGGTCGCCTCGCTGGCGGTCGACCCGGTCGCCGGAACGGATGCTGCGCCCGCCCCGCGAGGCGCCGTGCCCGACGAGGTCGCCGCCCTCTCGGGGGAGGCGCCGGCGTCGAAGACCTTCTGGACGAACCTCAATCATCCGTTCACCGTCGGCCTGCTGCTCACGCTCGGCGGATTGGTCGCGCTGCTCCTCGGGATCGCGCTGACCAACATCGCGACGATCCTCGTCTACATCGGACTCGCGGCCTTCGCGGCACTGGGACTCGACCCCGTGATCAAGTGGCTCGGAAAGCACGGCGTCAAGCGCGGCTGGGCGATCGCCATCATCTTCCTCACGGGCGCCATCATCGCCGTCGGCGTCCTGTGGCTGGTCGTCCCGACACTGATCGAGCAGATCGGGCAGTTCGTCAGCGGCATCCCCTCCACGATCGCGAACTTCGAGAAGTCGGACTTCTACCACTGGCTGGAGGGGATCTTCGGAACCGGGCTCACGACGCTGGTCGACGAGATCGAGAAGTTCATCACCAACCCGTCGAACATCGCGGCCATCTCCGGCGGTCTGCTGAAGGTCGGCGCCGGCATCGCCGCCGCCATCTCGGGCGGACTGATCATCGTCGTGCTCACCCTGTACTTCGTGGCGTCGCTGCCCGCCATCAAGGACTCGCTGATGCAGTTCGCACCGGCTCGCAAGCGCCCCAGCGTGCGGGCGATGACCGACCAGATCACCGACTCGGTCGGCGGCTACCTCATGGGGATGGTCGTCCTGGCGTTCTTCAACTCCGTCGTCGCGACGCTCCTGCACGCGGTGCTGCAGCTGCCGTATCCGCTGCTCATGGGCGTGCTCGCGTTCCTCATCACGATCATCCCGCTCGTCGGACCCGTCCTGTACTGGATCACGGCCACCGTGATCGCCCTGTTCACGAGTCCGATCTCGGCGCTGATCTTCGCGATCTGCTACCTGATCTACATCCAGATCGAGGCCTACGTGCTCACCCCGAAGGTGATGAACCGGGCGATCGAGATCCCCGGCTCCCTCGTGGTGATCGGCGCCCTCATCGGCGGCACGCTGCTCGGCTTCATCGGAGCGCTCGTCGCCATCCCGGTGACGGCCTCGATCCTGCTGATCATCAAACAGGTCTTCTTCAAGAAGCAGGACGCGAAGGTCTAGCCGCCCGCTCCCAGCCCCCGGGGGTCCGTTTGTGCGGGCGAATGTGCGCCTGCGCGCCCTCCGTGGCGGCAATTCGCCCGCACAAACGGAAGGGGCGAGGGTCAGCCGGAAGGGGCGAGGGTCAGCTGAGCGGCATGAGGCAGGTCGGTGACGGCGCCGCGGTGCGGTGCCGCACGCGACCGGGCACACCGGTGCGCAGGTCGAGCGTGAGCGAGACGACCTCGTCGGAGCGCTGTCCGGCGACGAGCAGGGTGTCGCGCACCACCACGTGGTGCCGCGGCCAGTCCACGCCGGCGTCGGCGAGGGCGGCGAGGGCGAGGGACTCGCCGGCGCCGCGCACGCGCACGGTGGCGACGGTGTTGCTTCCCCGCACCCCGGCGTAGAGGAACTCGCCGTCCCGCGACGGAGCGAGCTCGGCTGCCGAGTCGCCGGGAAGCGCGCCGAGCGTCGTTCCTCCGACGACCCGCCACGTGCCGTCGGCCGACGCCGCGAGCGCGAAGACCTCGCACGAGTACTCCGTCACGACGTACAGGTGACCGCTCGGGTGCCACACCATGTGACGTGGCCCGCTGCCCTCGGGCAGCGGCACCTGCTGCAGTGCGCGCAGCCCTCCCGGCGCGGCGCGCCAGAACCGCACGACGTCGTGCCCGAGGTCGGTGGTGGCCACGACACCGCCCGGCAGGAACTGCGTCTGATGTGCGCGCGACGGACGGGCGGATGCTTCGCCCGGCCCCTCGTCGACCGGGTCGTGATCGGGCACGAGGTGCGCGTACTCCTCGCCCGCGGCGGCGCGCAGTGCCCGAGCGGCGGCGGCGAGGTCGAGATCGCCGGCGACGGATGCCGCGGCATCCGGTCCGTACGGGTCGGCCGAGGCCGGAGCGATCACCGGCGCAGACGGGCGGCCCGCGGGATCGAGCGACATCCGCACCACTCGGCCATCGCCCCAGCACGCGGCGATGAGCGACCCGCCGTCGGGCGCGACCGCCGCGTGGCAGACCGCCTCACCGGCTTCGACGGCATCGCCGAGCGGGACGAAGGAGGCATCTCCCGTCCGGCCGAACGCCTGCACGGCGCCGCGCTGCTCCAGCGTCGCGTAGACGACGTCGAGGGTCGGATGCCGCGCGATCCACGACGGCGAAGGTGCAGCGGCGACCGTCCCGGCGAACCCGAGCGCGCCTCCTGCCGAACCGTCGTCGGCGGGGCCGGCGTGCAGCATCCCGATCCCGCTCGCGGAGCCCTCCATGTCGGCGGTGTACCCGCCCAGCAGGAAGCGCACGTCAGTCGACGAGGTCGTGCCGCGCGATCACGGCGTCGCGGGATGCGCCCACGCCGATGACCGAGATGCGCGTGCCGCTGATCGCCTCGAGCGCCAGGACGTAGTCCTGGGCCTCGATCGGGAGCTCGTCGAAGGTGCGCGCCGTCGAGATGTCCTGCTTCCAGCCGGGGAAGTACTCGAGGATCGGCTTGGCGTGGTGGAAGTCCGACTGGTTCACCGGCACCTCGTCGAACCGCTCGCCGTCGACGTCGTACGCGACGCACACCGGGATCTGGTCCAGGCCGGTGAGGATGTCGAGCTTGGTCAGCACGAGGTCGGTGATGCCGTTGATGCGCGTGGCGTAGCGCGTGATCGGCGCGTCGTACCAGCCGACGCGACGCGGCCGTCCGGTCGTCGTGCCGAACTCGAAGCCGCGGGAGCGCAGGAACTCGCCATTCTCGTCGAAGAGCTCGGTCGGGAACGGGCCGGATCCGACGCGCGTCGTGTAGGCCTTCACGATGCCGACGATGCGGTCGAGGCGGTTCGGTCCGACGCCGGCGCCGGTCGCGGCGCCGCCGGCCGTCGCCGACGACGACGTCACGAACGGGTAGGTGCCGTGATCGACGTCGAGCATCGTCGCCTGGCCGCCCTCGAAGACGACGACCTCCCCGGCGTCGAGCGCGTTGTTGAGGAGCAGTCCGGTGTCGGCGACCATCGGGCGCAGCCGGTCGGCGTATGAGAGGAGATCCTCGACGATCTCGTCGCACGTGATCGCACGGCGGTTGAACACCTTCACGAGGAGGTGGTTCTTCTGGTCGAGGGCGCCTTCGACCTTCTGACGCAGGATGTTCTCGTCGAAGATGTCCTGCACGCGGATGCCGACGCGGTTGATCTTGTCGGCGTAGGCCGGGCCGATGCCGCGACCGGTGGTGCCGATCATGCGCTTGCCGAGGAAGCGCTCGGTGACCTTGTCGAGCGTGCGGTGGTATTGCGTGATGATGTGCGCGTTGGCGCTGATCTTGAGGCGCGAGGTGTCGACGCCGCGGGCGTGGAGGGCCTCGAGCTCGTAGAAGAGCACCTCGAGATCGACGACCACGCCGTTGCCGATGACCGCGTTGACGCCGGGCGACAGGATGCCGGAGGGCAGCAGGTGCAGCGCGTACTTCTCGTCGCCGATCACGACGGTGTGGCCCGCGTTGTTGCCGCCGTTGAACTTGACGACCCAGTCGGTGCGCTCACCCAGAAGATCGGTGGCCTTGCCCTTGCCCTCGTCTCCCCACTGGACTCCGACGATCACGATGCCTGGCATGGGCTACTCCCCCGTTATCGGCCATGCTCGTACGATTCACACAGCTACGCCCCATTCTATCGACGCGGCGCCCCACACCGCCGATATGGTGGGCCCCATGCAGACGAAGGCATGGGCACGCACCTGGTCGATCATGCGCCTCGCGATGGCGGCGCTCATCGTCGCCGCGATCGTGGCGCAACTGACGGCATCCCTCACTACCGCGGCCGACCTCGGCCGCGACGTGGGAACCACGTTCGTCAACTTCTTCAGCTTCTTCACGATCCTCTCCAACGCGCTGACGGCCGTCGTGCTGGCGTGGGCCGCGCTGTGGTTCTTCACCCGTGGCCGCCACGCCGCTGCCGAACCGCCGGCGCTCGCGCTGTCGCTGGCGTGCGTGACGACCTACATGGTCATCACGGGCATCGTCTACAACGCGCTGCTGCGCGGCATCGAGCTCCCGCAGGGGAGCGAGCCAATCCCGTGGTCGAACGAGACGCTGCACCTCATCGGGCCGCTCTTCCTGCTCGCCGACCTCTTCGTGGGTCCGCTCCGACGGGCGCTCCCGTGGCGCGCGGTGTGGGCGGTCATCGCCTTCCCGATCCTCTGGGTCCTCTACACGATGCTGCGCGGGCCCTTCGTCACGAACCCGATCTCAGGCGACCTGTTCTGGTACCCGTACCCGTTCCTCAACCCGAACAATCCCGGCGGCTGGGGCGCGGTGATCTTCTGGATCGTCGTCATCGCGGTCACGTTCCTCGTGGTCGCCGCGCTCGTCGTGTGGTGGGGCCGCCGGGTCGGTGCCGAGCGCGAGCTCGATCACATCACCGGCGACCACGTCGAGGACGAGTGGGAAGAGGCGCGCGAGGCCGAGGCCGACGAGCGCTGAGACTCAGGCCGGGCGATCGGTCGCCGCCGGCGGCGCCCACGGGGACGGATCGGATGCCTCGGCGCCGGCGTCCTCGGATTCCGGCTCGTCGGCCTGAGCGGCGTCGTCCTCACCCTGAGCAGGCTCGTCGGTCACAGCATCCGTCGCGGGCTCGTCGACCGCAGGGGCATCAGTCTGCGCGGACTCGTCGGGTGCAGCATCCGGAGTCGCCTCCGCCGGCGCGGCGACGTGGTTCTCGGCGCGCAGATCGGTGCGCCGGATGAGGTCGGGCACCTGCCACGAGCCGTCGAGGAACTCGGGGCGCGGACGGTAGAGGCGCACGAGGTAGTTCCAGCCCTCGGGCACGGGGATGCTGTTGGGCAGCGTCGCCTCACCCGCCGGCGTGAAGTGGACCGTGATCGAGCCGTCCTCGTCGCGCACGCCGGTGACGCTGTTGACGGTGTAGCGGTTCTCTGCGTTGGGCTCGAAGTACCCCGCGGCGTTGTACACCGAGACGGACCAGAAGGCGTCGACCGGGACGTCCTTCATGGTGAGGTCGTAGAAGCCGACGGGCTGCTGCGGGTCGACGCCGACGTACGACGCCTCGGTCATCGGCAGTCCTCCCCATCCGGCGGCGGTGCCGATGAGGTGGCGCACCTCGTCGACCTCGTCCGGAGCGCCGAAGGTGCGATCGAAGCCGCGAAGTCCGGCGGCGAGGCCGAGCAGTGCCGTGCGGGTGGCGTCGAGCGACGCGATGTCGTAGTCGGGCATCTCGTACGGGCGAGCGGATGCCGCGTCCAGCGCGAGCAGATCCTGCAGGCGCGCGACCTCGGCGATGTCGTCCGGGTCGGTCGGGTCCACGAGCGTGCGAGCGGCGACCAGGAGGTACCCGGCGCCGGGCGCCAGCGCCGCGAGATCATGGCTTCCGCCGCCGTGGAGCACCGCGCGGACGAAATGCCCCTGGTCGAGGAGCATGACGGAGAGGTAGCGCTCCCCGGCATCGGGAACGACGAGGGTCGCGCCCTCCGAGACGTCCACCACCGCGAAGCTGTAGAGGGTGTCGCGGTTGAGCCGGATCACCGTCTGCGCCTCGATCGCCGCGGGCTCGCGATTGTGGCGGAAGGTGTTCACGCCGCCCGCGTCGCGCTGGATGTCCGCGAACATGCGATCCGTCTCCGCGCGCACGAAGTTGTCGGCGTTCACGTGAATGCTCATGCGTACACTCTGGCCCACGCGCCGCCTCGCGCGCCATTCGGACACGTCACACCCGAACGCGCGGTGGGAGCGCTGAATAGACTGGGAGCATGTCGAAGGTCCTTCAGTCCCTGCCCATCGGCGAGCGCGTCGGCATCGCCTTCTCCGGAGGACTCGACACATCGGTCGCCGTGGCGTGGATGCGCGACAAGGGCGCGGTCCCCTGCACGTACACGGGCGACCTCGGCCAGCCCGACGAAGACGACATCGACGCGATCCCCGACCGCGCCCTGCGGTACGGCGCCGAGATCGCGCGCATCGTCGACTGCAAGCCCGCCCTCGTCGAGGAGGGGTTCGGCGCCCTCGCGTGCGGCGCCTTCCACATCCGCTCGGGCGGCCGCACCTACTTCAACACGACGCCGCTCGGACGTGCGGTCACCGGAACGCTCCTCGTGCGCGCCATGAAGGAGGACGGCGTCGACATCTGGGGCGACGGCTCCACCTACAAGGGCAACGACATCGAGCGGTTCTATCGCTACGGCCTGCTGGCCAACCCCGCCCTGCGCATCTACAAGCCGTGGCTCGACGCCGACTTCGTGACCGAGCTCGGCGGCCGCAAGGAGATGAGCGAGTGGCTCGTCGAGCACGGGTTCCCCTACCGCGACTCGGCCGAGAAGGCGTACTCGACCGACGCGAACATCTGGGGCGCCACGCACGAGGCCAAGACCCTCGAGCACCTGAACGTCTCGCTCGAGACCGTCGAGCCGATCATGGGTGTGCGCTTCTGGGACCCGACGGTCGAGATCGAGGCCGAAGACGTCACCGTCACGTTCGAGGCCGGTCGCCCGGTGGCGCTCAACGGCGTCGAGTTCTCCGACCCGGTCGAGCTGGTCTTCGAGGCGAACCGCATCAGCGGTCGCCACGGCCTGGGCATGAGCGACCAGATCGAGAACCGCATCATCGAGGCCAAGTCGCGCGGCATCTACGAGGCGCCCGGCATGGCGCTCCTCTTCACCGCCTACGAGCGCCTGGTCAACGGCATCC
Organism: Microbacterium sp. SSM24; assembly: GCF_025989145.1. Taxonomy (NCBI): domain Bacteria; kingdom Bacillati; phylum Actinomycetota; class Actinomycetes; order Micrococcales; family Microbacteriaceae; genus Microbacterium; species Microbacterium sp. SSM24. The sequence goes on from NZ_JAPDNQ010000001.1 coordinate 1,320,677, forward strand.
TCAACGAAGACACCCTCGCCACGTACCACGAGCAGGGCCGCCGCCTCGGGCGTCTCATGTACGAGGGCCGCTGGCTCGAGCCGCAGTCGCTCATGCTGCGCGAGTCGATCCAGAAGTGGGTGGGTTCGACGATCACCGGCTCGGTCACCCTGCGCCTGCGTCGCGGCGAGGACTACACGATCCTCGACACGAGCGGCCCCAGCCTGTCGTACCACCCCGAGAAGCTGTCGATGGAGCGCGTCGGCGACGCCGCGTTCGGACCCACCGACCGCATCGGGCAGCTCACGATGCGCAACCTCGACATCGCCGACTCGCGCGCCCGCCTCGAGCACTACGCCGCCGCCGGCATCATCGGCGGGGCCGCCGGCGAGCTCGTCGGCCGGGTGACCGCGGGCGAGTCCGACGAGATCACCGAACGTGCCGTGACACCGGATGCCGCGACCGAGGCCCTCGACGAGGCCATCGAAGCAGCATCCGAATCCGCGATGTACGACGCCGGCACCGACTGAGCCGCACGGGCCCGGCTAGCGAATCCTGCCCGTTCGGGCCCAGACCTCGATGAGGTAGAGCGCGATCGCGCACCCCGCGAAAAGTCCGAGGATCACTGTCGGCTGCGATGGGTTGCCCTGCAGCAGGAAGGCGGAGGCGATCGTCCCGCCGACGAGGAGGAGAAGTATGACTCGGGTCGCGCGTTGTCGAATCGTGTCCCGCCTCCCAGCGGGCTGGCTCATGCTCTGATCGTCTGACATGCCGCCTCCTCCAATCACGGTCCCGTGCACCAGACCTGCCCGGCCCAGGTCCAGTACACCCAGATGCCCCGACCGGCCTGATTGCAAAGCGCGATTGCAGAGCCCACGATGAGTGCCGCGCCCGGCATCCCCAAGTATCCGGCAACCGCGGTTGCGATAAGCGAAACGTTGACACGGCTGGCGGGCCACCATTCTTTCCCGCCCCACCAATACGTGAACTTGGGGTCTGCGACGATCGGGTAAGAGAATTCCCCTGCGTCATGATCCACCACCTGGATCAGGGTGGTTCCGGCCACCTCGTAGTGCGTCGGGACGGCGACACCCCGAGCGTCGACCGCCCACGGAGCGCCCGTCGTAACCAGGGGGTCACCGGCCGCATCGGTGACGATCGCCGACCCGTCGGCTGCGAGCGCGATCGATCCGCCGATCGGCATCTCGATCGGATAGGAGAATGACGTCGACGCGTCGGGTGAGGCGACCGTGGTCAGCATCTGTACGCCATCCGAGAGCGGGACAACTGTGTTCGCTACGCCATTCCGCGACGGGTAGGTGATCGCACCCGAGTCGAGCGTCACCGCCGTGGCGGTGCCATCGAGCGCCGGTAGTCCGATTGAAAGCGACGATCCGTCGAAGTTGAGGTCTACCCCGTCGGCCGGGTCGCGAGGGACACTCGCTGCCGTCTCGCCGGTCACCACCACCGCGGCCGCATCCGCCGTCGCAGACGCGCTGGCCGCCTCCTCGAGAAGATGTGGGCTGACGTCCGCAAGCGCGTTCTCGACTTCGGCCGCGGAGACGTTATCGGTGTCGTCCGCCGCGTAAGCCGGTGCGATTGATGCGACCGACATCAGCATCGCGAGCCCCGAGGCCCCGAGCATGTATCTCGATCTGCTTCTCATTTTCGCTCCCTGATCTCCAGCGCCGTCCGTGGTCATCGCACCCGACACGGGGCGTGGTGAGAAATCAGGCTAGGAATCGGATCACATGAATGACATCCACCTATAGGTGACCAATCGTTAGCCGTTCGGCGAGGTCTCTCGATGCACGGCAGCGCCATCGTGACGGCCCCGACGGATCGAGCGACTGCGCTCAAATCGAATCGTCTTGATGCGCAAAGTCCGTACTGAGCGCTCGGATGACGAGTTGCACGCGATCACGCACACCCCACTTCGACATGGCCCGGCTCAGATGCACTTTCACAGTCGCCGCGGAGACGAACATCTGCCGCGCAATCTCCTGGTTCGACATGCCTTGTACGAGAAGGCCGACGGCATCGCGTTCGCGCTCCGAGAGCTGCTCGTGATCGAGCAGGCGGCGACGCGGCGCCCATGCGTCGGGAAGGACAAGGTGCTCCAGCACGAGCCGCATAGCGGTCCGTGAGGCGAACAGGTTTCCAGCGGAGACTTCACGGACGGCGGTCAAGAGTTCGGCGGGCGCGGCGTCCCGCGCGACGACACCGCGTACACCGGAAGCGAAGAGGTGCACGATCATTTCGGCCGAGCCCGATCCTGCGACGGCAACAACACCGCGCGCGCGTGCCTCCGACCGCAGGACACTGATGGCCGCCTGAGTTGCCGTTGCGTCAGCCCCCACGTCGATGATCACCACCCGTGCGCGGCTGTCTCGGCAGGCGCGAGCGATCCCTGCATCGCTCGCTGGGCAGTGCTCGATGACGTCCAACCCTGGTTCCTCGCTCACAAGCCTCGCCAGCGCAGAACTCACGAGCGCATCGGCGGATACTACAAGGACGACCGGGCCTTGATCCGCGACCGGGTCCGCTGTACGAGGCGTCTCCACGCGCGCTCCCTCATCTGTTTACGTCCCACCACGTCGGACACATTGTTCGACGTCGGACTTCTGCGACGATAGCAGAATGTTAGGAAATATCTGCGCGCTCTTTCCTTTCTGGGAAGAGTGGCGCTCTGGAGGGCTGGTTGAGCTCACCGGGATCGGCTCACGATGCGCAACCTCGACATCGCCGACTCGCGCGCCCGCCTCGAGCACTACGCCGCCGCCGGCATCATCGGCGGGGCCGCCGGCGAGCTCGTCGGCCGGGTGACCGCGGGCGAGTCCGACGAGATCACCGAACGTGCCGTGACACCGGATGCCGCGACCGAGGCCCTCGACGACGCCATCGAAGCAGCATCCGAATCCGCGATGTACGACGCCGGCACCGACTGAGCCGCACGGGCCCGGCTAGCGAATCCTACCCGTTCGGGCCCACACCTCGATGAGGTAGAGCGCGATCGCGCACCCCGCGAAAAGTCCGAGGATCACTGTCGGCTGCGATGGGTTGCTTACCGGATCGAGAGCGGGTGCGGAGCCTGTTGGGAGTCAGACCCCGCACCCTTGCACGGTGACCTCGAGTCACGCGCATAGGCGGCGCCAGCGGATTGGGGATCCGGCGCCACCAATACAAGACGCTCAATCGTCCGGATCGTGACGCATGCGACCCTTTCGAGGGTTCCACCGACGCATCCGGACCCTGTCAGGGCTGGATGCCACCACCTTCGGATCCCGATGACCAGACGATCGCGCCGTAGGTCGCTGCCGGGCCGGGGATGCCGGTCTCCGCGTCGACGTACCGCAGTGTGATCTCGCGCCAGCCGAGCGGGCAGTCCGTGATGTAGTCGTCGGCGCCGGTCCCGTCGAGCGTGATGAGGTGATCGCGGACGACCCCGTCGACGGCGACCTGGACGAGTCCGCCGCTCACGCCTTCGAGCACGGGGAACGTATCGTCCGTCTCCGCGTCGCCGTCCGCGTCGACCTGCTCCAGCCAGATCAGGAGGTGGTCGGTGGTGATGATCGGAACGGGGAAAGTGAGCGGCCCGATCGGGTCGCTCGACTCGACTGCTCCTCCGGAATCTGTGTGCTGTGCGGTGATGCGCATGCCCTGGTGCAGCTGGTCGCCCAGGACCGCGAGCGCGAACGTTCCGTCCTCACCCACCGTCGCCTCCCCCAGGACAGTGCCGAGCTCGTCGAACAGAGTGACGGTGCCGCCGGGGTCTCCCGTGCCAGCGAGGGCCATCCGCGCAGGGTTGCTCGTGTCGGGCGTTCCGACGTCGAACACGAACTCCGGCTCCGGCTCCGGCTCGGGCTGGGGGTCGGGGTCAGCGGGCGGACGCTCCGAGCGCGGCGAGCCCGCCGGTGGCGCGGGGACGGAGGGAGTCGGCTCCTGCACCTCGGGCATCGGCGCGGGCACGACCTCGGGCAGCGGAACCGGGGCTGCCCGCTCCTCTTCCACATCGCGTACGGGATCCACCGACGCGGGCGTCTCGGCTGCGGGGGGCCGAACGGCCTCGACGACGGCACCGGGTGCCGCGATCGGCGCCGCCTCCCAGGGAGCGCTCACCGCGATGATCGCCCCCAAGACCAAGGACAGCCCGCCCACTGTCGCCAGACCGATCCCGACGGCGCTCGGCGGCGCCTTGGCCGAGAGCAACGCGGCGCTGGCACCGGTGCCGCCGTCGAGCGTCGTGAATGCGGCGGCGCCCGCACCGCCGAGCACCAGCGGAAGAAGCACCGCGCGCAGCTTCGATGAGGCGTGGTCGACCTCGCGCGCGACGATCGCGCAGCCGGGACAGCGGCGCAGGTGCTCGTCGAAGCGCGGCCTGTCCGGCCGGCTCACGGGGCGGCGCTTCCGGCGCACGAGCTTCTCGCACACCCAGCGGCAGTCCGCGGGACGACCAGGGTCGGCGATGTGCGCGTCGAGCCACGCGTGCCGGAAGCCGTCGCGCGCGCGCACGGCGAGCGCGGACACGCCGTTCGCGCTCAGGCCCAGCAGCGGGGCGATCTCGCGCGGCTTCATCCCCTCGACCTCGAGGTACCACAGCACCGTCCGGTGGCTATCAGGCAGGGCGCGGAACGCGCTGATGAGCAGCGTCCGGTCCGACAGCTGCTCCTCGTGGTCCGGCCCTTCGTTGGGCAGGTCCTCGATGAAGTCGATCGGGATGTCCTTCTGCCTGCCGCCCCATGTCGCCGCGGCATTGCGGACCGCGGCATACAGGTACGGACGGAACCCGTCGCGGGGTCCGGCACCGTTCCTGATCGCGCTGTACGTGTTCGTGAACGCCTCGCTGACGAGATCGTCAGGGTCGATCGAGCCGGTGATCGCCCGGGCGGCCCGGCGGGCTGCGCCGGAATGGCGCGCCCAGAGCTCGGCATAGGCGCTGTTGTCGCCGGCTCGCGTCGCGTCGACGAGCGCGGCATCCGACAGGTCCGATGCGTGCCCGACTGTGACTGTGGTCATGGTGCTCTCCACGGGCGCCCCCCATGGAACCCCCAGTCCCATCCGCGCCCGGAAAGAGGCTAGACCTGTCCGCTGAACGAAACCAGGGAGCGCATTGCGTCAATGCCTGCCGATGCGTGCCCGTTCGTTACCGCGTCCTCCCCCGCCGACAGCGGTGAGAGCGTTTCCACAGAAGACCGCACGGGGAGTCGCCGCCCGGGCCGGCCCGGGATACGATTCCACTCGGTTGCGCGCGACCCGAAATCGCGGAACCGGGGTCCGTGGTGCACGACACCGCGTTTCACCCCTCGCAGATCCTGAAAGACCTTCGATGCTGAAGACATCCACCGCGCCCGTCGAGACCATCGAGGCGCCCCCGCGCCGCCGATCGGTGGGCAGGAGGATCGGCATCATCCTTTTCAGCGTCGTCGCCGGCGTCGTCGCCCTCGCGCTCGTCGCTGTCGCCCTCGTCGCCTACACGGTGCAGCGCTCGTTCCCCCAGCTCGACGGCGAAGTCGCCGTCGCCGGACTGAGCGAGAAGGTCACCGTGCAGCGCGACGCGCTGGGCATCCCGACGATCACCGCGGCCACGACCGACGACCTCTTCTTCGCGCAGGGATACGTCCACGCGCAGGACCGCTTCTGGGAGATGGACTTCCGCCGGCACGTGACCAGCGGCCGCCTGTCCGAGCTCTTCGGCGAGTCACAGCTGCCGACCGACCGGTTCCTGCGCACGCTCGGCTGGCGTGAGATCGCCGAGCAGGAGGTCGAGGCGCTCGACGACGCCACCCGCTCGTACTACGAGGCGTACGCGGACGGCGTCAACGCGTATCTGGCCGACCACCAGGGCGCCGACGCATCCTTCGAGTACGCGGTGCTCGGGCTTCAGAACAGCGACTACGAGATCGAGCCGTGGAGCCCCGCCGATTCGGTCGCCTGGCTCAAGGCGATGGCCTGGGACCTCCGGTCCAACATCGAGGAGGAGACCGAGCGCGCGGTGATCGCGTCCGACTTCACGCAAGAGCAGATGGACGAGCTCTATCCCGAGTATCCCTACGACCGCAATCCGGTCATCGTGCCGTCGATCTCGACCGTGCCCGCTGTCGGAACGGCAGCCGACCTCATCGGCGACGGTGCGGCGGATGCCGCGACGGCGTCGATCGAGTGGTCCGAGGTCGACGGTGTCGTCGAGGCGGTCAGCGCACTCGTGGGCGGCATCGGCGAGGGCATCGGATCGAATTCCTGGGTCGTGTCGGGACACCTGACCGACACCGGGATGCCGCTGCTTGCCAACGATCCTCACCTCGGCGCCTCGCTGCCCAGCGTGTGGCACCAGGTCGGCCTGAAGTGCCGGGCCGTCACCGAGGCGTGCGCCTTCGACGTCGCGGGCTTCGGCTTCTCGGGTGTTCCCGGCGTCATCATCGGGCACAACGACCGCGTCGCGTGGGGCTTCACGAACCTGACGACGGACGTGACCGATCTGTACCTCGAGAAGATCGAGGGCGACGACTTCTGGCGCGACGGTGAACTCTTCCCGCTCGACATCCGCACCGAGACGTTGAAGGTCGCGGGCGGCGACGACGAGAAGCTCGTGATCCGCTCCACCGTCCACGGCCCGATCATCTCCGGACTGACCGACGACTACACCGCGATCGCGGAAGACCCGTGGACCGGTTCGGGCGGCAGCGTCGAGGAGCCCGCCGATGTCCCCGAGGGCGAGTACGCCGTCAGCCTGAAGTGGACGGCGCTCGCCCCGGCGACGACGGCGACAGCGATCTTCACCCTCAATCTCGCTCGCGACTTCGACGACTTCCGGGAGGCCGCCCAGCAGTTCGCGGTGCCCGCCCAGAACCTCATCTACGCCGACGTGGACGGCAACATCGGGTATCAGACCCCGGGATCGCTGCCCATCCGCGGCGACGGCGACGGATCGATGCCGCAGCCGGGATGGGACTCCGCCTACGACTGGAAGGGATTCATCCCCTTCGAGGAGCTCCCCGTCGTCTACAACCCCGACGAGGGCTACATCGTCACGGCGAACAACGCCATCGTCGGCGAGGACTACCCCTACTTCCTCACGCGGGACTGGGACTACGGCTGGCGCGCCGCGCGCATCGTCGACCTCATCGAGCGCAAGTCCGCGAACGCTCCGCTGACGGCCGCCGACATGCTCGCGATCCAGGCGGACGACGAGTTCTTCCTGGGCATGCGCCTGTCCGCCGCGTACATGGAGCTGCAGACAGGGCATGAGGGGACGGATGCCGCGCTCGACCTGCTGCGCACGTGGGACGCCCAGAGCACCGCCAGCTCATCCGCGGCGGCGTACGCGAACGTGCTGTGGGACGAACTCGCCGACAACCTCTTCGTCGACGGGCGGGAGCATCCGGTGCCGCTGACGGATCAGGCGCGTCTCTTCCTGGTGGTCGACGAGCTGCTGGGCGACCCCGGCTCGGAGTGGTGGACCAACGAGTCGCTCGGGGTGTCGGGGCAGCAGGAGATGCTGGAGCGCTCCGCGACCGACGCCTATGCACGGCTCGCGAAGCTGCAGGGCGAGAACCCCGCCAAGTGGAACTGGGGATCCCTGCACGCTCTTCCGCTCACGAGCGACACGTTCGGCGCGTCGGGCATCGCCCCGATCGAGTGGATGTTCAACCGCGGGCCGTTCGCGACCGGCGGCGGCTCATCCGTGGTGAACGCGACCGGATGGGTGATGGGCGAAGGCTTCTCGACCGTGACCGTGCCGTCGATGCGCATGGTCGTGGACCTCTCCGACTTCGACGCGAGTGGCTGGAATCACCTGACCGGCACCAGCGGCCACGCGTTCCACCCGAACTACATCGACCAGACCGCGACGTGGCAGGCCGTCCGCCTGACGCCGTGGGCATACTCGCGCGGCGCCGTCGACGACGCGACGACCAACACCCTGACCCTCGTCCCCGCGTCCTGACTCCGGGGCGGTTCCTGCGGCTTCAGCGACCCTTCTTCGACCAGGCCGGCGCGAACCGCGACTCGTCGCGTCATAACCGCGGCGGTGGGCGCGTCATGAGAGTGCACGTAAGTGCCGGACGCGGCCCAGAGGAGAGCAATGAGAATCACGCGGAACAAGCTCGTGCGCGGATACCACGCATAGTCAGAAACGGCGATCGATAGCCACGAGCGGGATGGCGTCCATTCGAAGCATCCGGCGTCGGCGCCGCCCGCGCCCCCGGTCCGTGAGAAGACGGGCCATCTGATGCTGCGCGGCTGGTGCATCTTCGTGATGTTCATGGCACTGTCGGGCACGGCCTGGGTGCACGCATTCGGCGAGCTGACGGCCGCCGTGGTCACGATCGCCGGCGGCATCCTGTCGGTGATCCTCTGGATCCTGATCCGCCCGCCGGTGGCGTGGCGGCGTCTGCCGTGGTTCGTCGTCGCGTTCGTCGCGTTGGCGACGCTGTCGCTGCTGTGGTCGGCGTGGCCGCAGACGACGGCCCTGACGCTGCTGCTGCTGTGGATCACCACGACGCAGGCGCTGTTCGTCGGCAGCGTGCTGACCTGGCGCGAACTGGTGCGGGCGGCGGCATCCGCTCTGAAGTGGGTGATCGCGCTGTCGATCCTGTTCGAACTGTGGGTGTCGGTGTTCGTGCAGGCGCCGATCCTCCCCGGGTTCGAGGTCGCACCCGCCGACGATCCGATCGAGTACTGGTCCCGCAACAATCTGTTCGACGGGGGCCGGCTGCAGGGGATCATCATCTTCACCGCGCTCGGACGCAGCGCCGACCTCACCGGACGTGAGGCGATCTGGAAGGCCGTCCTCACCCGCGCCGCCGAGCGCCCGTGGTTCGGCTGGGGCTACGCCACCCCTTGGGTGCCCTGGGACCCGGCCTTCGACGGCTGGATCCCCGACCACGGTCAGACCGTGCTGCAGGCGCACAACATGTGGGTCGACATCCGCATGCAACTCGGCATCGTCGGCGTCGTCATCACCGCACTGGTCTACCTCGCGTTCGTGTGGCGGTCCTGGTTCTTCGCCGTCGACCGCCCCCGGTGGGACCTCCGCGACGACCGCCCCTACTCCGCGATCACCCTGCTCCCCACGCTCGTCGGCGCGATCGTCCTCGTGCAGGGACTGGCCGAATCCACCCCGCTCCTGCTGTGGGGATGGATGTTCGTGGTCATGCTCGGCGCCAAGATCACGCAGTCCCCGCATGTCGGCGAAGGACCCGCCGAACACAGCATCGTCCCCGGCTCCTAGCCGCCGGACGCGGGCGGGGTCCGACGCGACTCGGCGAGGTCGTCGACGAACAGGCCGGTCTCGTCGATGGTGCCGTTTCGGTACGCCTGCCGCCCCACGATGTGCGCGGAGAGCGGCGCCGTCGCCAGCTGCATCAGCACGATCGGCACGAGGAACGCGACGACCGGCCACGACCGCAGCGACAGCGCCACCGCCAGGCAGATCAGGATCACGCCGAGCACCTGGGGCTTGGTCGCGGCGTGGAGGCGCGAGGGCACGTCACGGAAGCGCAGCAGGCCGATCGCCGCCGTGAGGCACAGCAGAGCGCCGATCAGGATCAGGATCAGCACCGCGAGGTCGAGCCACTCGTCGAGGGTCATTGCTCCGTGTTGTCCCTTCGTGCGACGAACCGGGCGATCGAGATCGAGCCGAACACTCCGACGGCGGCGATGATCAGCAGCACCGGCAGCGACCGGGTGTGGTGATTGATCGCCATCTCGGCACCCAGCACGCACATCACCTCGGTGAGGAGCACATCGGATGCCACGGCACGGTCGAGGATCGATGGTCCTCTGATGATGCGGAACACCGTGATGAGCGCCGCAACGCCGAAGACGGCGTAGATCGCGATGAGCAGCGCGTTCACGAGCCACCTCCCGGACGGCGGGCCGCGGCATCCACTCGTACCGCCGCCACCTGCGCGCGCGAGCCGACCGCCATCACGATGCGCCGCTCCCACCGCTGCACGCTCTCGCGCTGACGAACGACGTCGGCCTCCGACCGCACGCCGATGACGTGCAGGTAGAGGATCCGGCGGTCGCGGTCGGTGTCGACGATGAGAGAACCCGGGATGAGGGATGCCGTCACCGCCGTGTGCGTCATGATCAGGTCGTCGTCGGTGACGAGGGGGACCGCGATGATCGCCGTTCCGGGCTGTCGGCGGAAGTCCAGCACCTGCGCCGCGACCGTGAGCGATCCCCACACCAGCGCGGCGAGGAACTCGATCACGAACCCGGCGCCGAACCAGACGTTCACGCGGCCCGAGAGCTCCACGGGCGGCAGCCGGAAGACGCGCGTCACGAACAGCGCGACGACGAGGCCCGTGAGGAACGACATCCAGGTGAACTGGCCCCACAGCATCATCCACAGCGCGATCAGCCACACGAAGAACGGCAGCTGACGCCAGAGCAGCGTGAGGAGCGCCTTCTTCTCACCGCGCGCGGTCCCACCCGATGCGCTGTCGTGGACGGCGGTCACGGCTGCACCTCCTCTTCGAGGTCCGCGGAGTCCGGCTCGCCCTTGACGACGTCCGAACCCAGATCCTCCTGGAGCTGGACGAGCGTCACCGGTTCGAGCAGGGACGCGCCGATGCGCGCGCACACGTCGTAGAGCGGGCCGGCGAAGATCGTCAGCGCGACCGTCACCGCGACCATCCCGGCGGTCGAGGCGGTCATGATCTTCGGGATGACGCGGCGCTCGGTGTCGACCCCGCCCGGCGCGGCGCCGAGGTACGAGATGCGCGCCTCGGTCTCGGCCGAGTCGTCCTCCTCGCGCCAGAACGCGAGGTTCCATGCGCGCATGAGCGCGTACAGGGTGAGGAGGCTCGTCACGATGCCGCCGACGATGAGCACCATCATGATCGGCGTGCCGACCTCGGCGGCAGCGTCGAACAGCGCGAACTTGCCGATGAACCCCGAGAACGGGGGGAGTCCGCCCAGGTTCACGGCCGGGATGAAGTAGAGCACCGCGATCACCGGTGCGGCGCGCATGAGTCCCTTGACCCGCAGGATCGAGGTGCTGCCGGCGCGGCGCTCGACGAGTCCGACGGCGAGGAACAGGGTCGTCTGCACCACGATGTGGTGGACCATGTAATAGATCGTCGCGCCGATCGCCGCCGGAGTCGCGATCGCGAGGCCGAAGATCATGTAGCCGATATGGCTCACCAGCGTGAACGACAGGATGCGTTTGAGCTCCGCCTGCGCGACCGCACCGAGCACGCCGACGATCATCGTCGCCAACGCGACGAGCATCAGGAGGAAGTTGACGTCGTTGTCGATGAACAGCTGCGTCTCGGTGCGGATGATCGCGTACACGCCGACCTTCGTCAGCAGGCCGGCGAACACCGCGGTGACCGGGGCCGGTGCGGTCGGATAGGAGTCGGGCAGCCAGAACGAGAGCGGGAAGACCGCCGCCTTGATGCTGAAGGCGAGCAGCAGCATCAGGTGCAGGACGAGCTGGGTCTCCTGCGGCAGCTCGCCCATGCGCTGCGAGATCTGCACCATGTTGACGGTGCCCAGTGCGCCGTAGATCATCGCGATCGCGGCCAGGAAGAGAATCGACGACACCAACGAGACGACGATGTAGACGACACCGGTGCGGATGCGGGACTCGGTCGAGCCGAGGGTGATGAGCACGTACGACGCGACGAGCAGGATCTCGAAGCCGACGTAGAGGTTGAACAGATCGCCCGCGATGAAGGCGTTGAAGATCCCCGCCGCGAGGATCAGGTACGAGGGGTGGAAGATCGTGACCGGGGTCTCGTCATCGCCGTCGGCAGCACCCTGACCGACCGAGAACAGCAGGACCGCGAGCAGCACGAGGCTCGACACCAGCACGAGCAGGGCCGCCAGCCGGTCGACGTACAGCACGATGCCGAACGGGATCGGCCACCCGCCGACGGACACCGCGATCGCCTGGTCGCCCGTGTCGACCACGTACAGGAGGATCGCCGAGATCACGAGCACGACCGACAGCGTGCTCACCGATACGACCACCTGGGTGCGGCGGTGGCGGCCGGCGATGAGGGCGATCGCGGCGCCGAGCAAGGGGAGCGTCACGAGCAGCGGCACGAGGGCCGGAGCGAACTCGATCATTCGTCGTCACCGCCCTTCCCCGGTCGTTCGGCGGGCGAGTCCGTCGGGGCGTCGTCACGCAGCCGCGCGAAGTCGGCGTTGCGCAGCACGGTGATGGGCGAGGTGTCGAGGCCGACGAAGTCGGTGGTCGCGTCGTCGTCCTCGTCTTCGATCTGGATCTCGTCGTCCATCGTCTCGTCGATGTCGGCGGTGCCCTCGCGGATGGCGCGGTCGGCCTCGTCGTCCTCAACGGTGTCGGCCTGGCCCAGCTGCCACGACCGGTAGATGAGCGCGAGCAGGAACGCCGATACCGCGAAGGTGATGACGATGGCAGTGAGCGTCAGTGCCTGAGGCAGCGGGTCGGACATCTCGTCCGGCGACGCCGCCGCTCCGAAGAACGGCGCGACGCCCGGCTGACCCATCACGATGAGCAGCAGGAGATTGGTCGCGTTGCCCAGCAGCAGGAACCCGATCAGCACCCGGGTGAGGCTGCGCTCGAGCATCGCGTAGACGCCGCACGCGAAGAGCACGGCCATGACGACGATGAGCACGGTCGAAACGGTCACGACACGCTCACCCCCTGCGGGTGGCCCTCTCGGGCCTCCTGTGCCTGCCGGTCGACCTCGGCGCCGAGGCTGCGCAGCACATCGAGCACGAGGCCGATCACCACGAGGTACACGCCGACGTCGAAGAGGGTCGAGGTGACGAACTCGATGTGCCCGATCACGGGCAGCTCCGCCTCGAACCACGTGCTGGTGAGCGGCGGTGCGCCGAAGAAGAGGGGCACGATGGCGCAGGCGACCGCGATCGACATGCCGACGCCGAGCAGTCGTCCCGCGTCGGTCGGCGCGGCGGCGCCGAGCTCGTAGCGACCCCCGGCGACGTAGCGCATGACCAGTGCCATGCCGGCGACCAGTCCGCCCGCGAACCCGCCACCCGGCAGGTTGTGGCCGGCGAACAGCAGGTACAGCGACACGATGATGATCGTGTGGAAGAGGATCCGCACGATCACCTCCAGCATGATCGAGCGGTTCTCGGGCCGCACGCGCTGCCCCCCGACCAGCCAGGCCATGCGCCCCGCGGCCTCGCCGCGCGGCCGCACGCCCTCCGAGGTCTCGACGAGGGGGCGGCGGGTGCGCGCCGCTTCGGCGGGAAGGGGGGCGATGAAGCGCGAGAGCGTGTCGGCGCGATGCGTGACGAACACGAGCGATGCCACGCCCGTCGCCGCGAGGACGAGCACCGACAGCTCGCCCATCGTGTCCCAGCCGCGCAGGTCGACCAGCGCCACATTGACCACGTTCTTGCCGTGTCCGAGGTGATAGGCGAGGTCGAGGAAGCGGTCCGAGATCGGCTGGGTGCTTCGCGCCGACGTGGCGACGAGCGCGACCGCCGCCATCGTCGCGCCGACCGCCGCGCCGAGCACGGCGCGCGCGACCGGCCACACCGACTCGTTGTGCTCGCCCATGCGCGACGGGATGCGCCGCAGCACGAGCGCGAACGCGACGAGGGTCACCGTCTCGACCAGGATCTGGGTGAGGGCGAGATCGGGAGCACCGCTCGTCGCGAACAGCACCACCATGCCGAGACCGGTGACCGACACGAGCACGACGCCGGTGTAGCGCTTGCGGGCGCGGACCGCGATGAGCCCGGCCACGATCATGATCGGCGCGACCACGAGCTGCATCGGCGTCTGGAAGGCGGCGAGCTGGGCCTGCCACTCCGGGGAGGCCAGCAGCGCCGTGCCCTCGGCGGCGACGAAGACCACGAAGATCGTCCCGACGTACACGGGCAGGGAACCGCGCTGGGTGAAGCCCGTCGTGACGACAGACAGCCGCGCGATCACGCGCAGCGTGCCGTTGTATGCGCCGGCGGCCGTGAACGGCAGCAGCCGCTTCGACCAGCCGGCGCGGGCGGTGAGCCAGAAGACCGCGGCGCCGACGACGATCGTCGCGAGCGAGATCCACAGCGCGGGCTCGAGCCCGTGCCACAGCGCGAGGTGCGCCGGATGCTCGGATGCCCCGGGCGGGGCTTCGTCGGCGTATCCGGCGAGCGCGACATCCAACGCCGGCGCCGCGAGACCCGCGACGACGGTGAGCCCAGACAGCAGGACGGGCGCCGCGAGGAACCCGATGGGAGGGTCCGGCCACTCGGTCGCGGGAAGCGGCCGGCGCGCGGCATCCTTCTTCGTCCAGAAGGCACCCCACAGGAACCGGATGCCGTAAGCCGCCGTGAGCACGGACCCCAGCACCACTCCGCCGAACGCGACGAGACCCCACGGGGAACCCGCCGCCGCTTCGTCGAGGAGTGCGGTCAGCGCTCCTTCTTTCGCGACGAAGCCGATCGTCGGGAAGACACCCACCATCGAGGCGACGGCGATGAACGAGAACGTCGCCATGACGGGTGCCTGGCGACCGACCCCGCTGAGCTCGGCGATGTCGCGCGTGGACAGCTGGCGGTCGATGACGCCCACCACGAGGAACAGGGCGGACTTGAACAGCGCATGGCTCAACAGCAGCGCCGCGCCGGCGAGCGCGGCATCGCGCGTGCCGTAGCCGAGCACGACCGCGAGCAGTCCGAGCTGGCTCACCGTGCCGAACGCGAGGATGCGCTTGAGGTCGGTCTCACGAAGAGCCTGGTAGCCGCCGAGCAGCATCGTGAAGACGCCGAGGATCACGATGATCGGACGCCAGGTCGGCGCCGCCGCGAACACGGGCGCGAGGAGGGCGATGAGGTAGATGCCCGCCTTCACCATCGCCGCGGCGTGCAGGTACGCGCTCACCGGGGTGGGCGCCGCCATCGCCCCCGGCAGCCAGAAGTGGAACGGGAAGATGGCGGACTTGCTCAGCGCACCGACGAGCAACAGCACGAGCGCGGCGTCGACGATCGGCCCGGTGGGTGCCGCGGCGAGGATCGTCGAGATGCTCGACGTGCCGGCGTCGACGACGAGCAGCACCACGCCGATGAGCATGACGAGCCCGCCGAGGGTCGTGACGAGCAGCGCCTGGAGCGCCGCGCGCCGGCTCGCAGCACGGCGGTTGTAGTACCCGATCAGCAGGTACGACAGCACGCTCGTGATCTCCCAGAACATCACGAGCACGACGAGGTCGTCGGTGAGCACGAGGCCGTACATCGCTCCGGCGAAGGCGAGCAGCACGGCGGAGAACTGGCCGAGCCCCTCGTTCTTGCCGCGGAAGTACCAGCGGCAGTAGATCATGACGAGCGCGCCGACCCCGGTCACGATCAGCGTCATGAGCCACGACAGCGTGTTCATGCGCATCGAGAGCTCGATGCCGAGCGACGGGATCCAGTCGTAGGACTCGAAGGGGTCATCGCCGGCGAGCACCGCGGGGGTGGCCGCGGCCGCCTGCGCGAACGCGATGATCGGCAGCAGAGCGGCGAGGTAGAACGCGCGCGCGCCGATGCGCCTGACGAGCCACGGCAGCACCAGCGGAACGATTGCGAACGCGCCGAGGAGGACCAGCATTGGCGGCCTCCTCGTGGTCGTCGGCCGGGGGCTCACGCGCGCGGCTCGGGCGATCAGGGTGTCGCGTCCAGTCTACCGGGACGCCCGGCCGCCCGGCCGCGCGCATGCCAGAGTGGAGCCCGTGGCCGCCGATCCCGCCGATCTCCGCACGCCGAGCTGGGCGCGCGAGGTGCTGGGTGCCGTGGCCGCGCTGGCGGTGTCGATCGCGACGCTCGCGGTCGTCGCCTCCACGCCCCGCGCCGAGCTCCTGCTCCGTGACGGCGACTCGCTCGTCACGACCCTCGTCGTGCAGTCGCTCGCCGCCGGGCAGCCGCAGGACTGGGCGATGTCATCGGTGCTGTTCCTGCCGGAGACGGCGGCGCTCGGCATCCTCTCGCTCGGGGGACTCGGCGTCGAGGGCACCCTCCTTCTCGCCGGCGTCGTCAACCTCGTCGCGCTCTACGGCGCGCTGCGCGTCGCAGCGGGAGCACGTCGGCCGGACAGCGCGCCGGTCGCGGCATCCCTGCTCGCCCTCATCGCCTTCGCCCTGCTCGCCGTCACCGAGGCGTCGGCCGATCGCGACGCGCTCGAGCCCGCCTCACTCCTGCTCACGACGACGTACTACAGCGCCACCGTGCTCGCGGCGGTCGTCGCCTTCGGCCTCGCCCGTCGCGGTCTGGATGCGCCGGAGCGGCGCGTGCACGCGTGGGTGCTCGGGGGTGTGGCTGCGGCATCCGTGCTCACCAATCCGCTGTTCGCGGCCTGGGTCACGGTGCCGCTCGCGGTCGTGCTGACCGTCATCGGCCTGCGCGCACGACGAACGACCTTCGCGCCGGCCGGACCGGCGGCGTGGAGCCTCCTGCTCGCCGTGGTGGCCGGCTCGGCCGTGGGGTTCCTCGCGCGCCTTCCGCTCGCGCACCTCATCGCGAACACCGGTGCCGGGTACGCCGCCCCCTCCCGGTGGGCGGAGTCGCTGGCGTACTACGCCGGCCTCGCGGCCGACCGGCTCGCCGAGCCCGGGGGCGCGGTCGCCGGGCTCCTCATCGCCGCGCTGTGGACGTGGTGCGTGGTCGCGATGGTCCTGCTGGCCCGGCGCGCACGCGTCGGCGCCGCCGTCATCGCCGCGTGCGGATGGCTCGTCCCCGTGCTCGTCGTGGTCGGCGCGATCGCGCTGGGCACGCACGCCGCACGGTACGTGCAGCCGCTGGCGTTCGCTCCGATCCTCGGTCTGGTGGTGGTTCCCGATCTCGCGCCGCAGCGCCTGCACCTCGGCCGGCTGGTGCTCGCCGCCGCGTCGGTCGTCGCGCTCGTGCTTGCGGCGGGGTTCGGCATCCCGCGGCTCGTCGCCGCGGCGAGCGCGCCCGATCCCGATCTCGCGTGCGTCGTCGCGTGGACGGACGCGTCGGGACGCACCGGTGCAGGGCAGTTCTGGACGGTGCGGCTGCCCAAGGCGCATGCGGCCGACCAGCGCTCGCTCGTGCAGGTCGACCATGAGCTGCACGGCTATGCGTGGCTCGTGAATCGCGACGACTTCGCGGTGGGGGAGGTGACGTTCCTCGTGCGCGACGACGAGAGCGTGCCTTTCGCGCTCCCGGGCGGAGTGACCGAGGCGGATGCCGCGGCGCTCATCGACTGCGGTCGGTACACGATCGTCGATTTCGGCGATCGCCCCCTGCGGCTGGGTCCGCAGCGGTCCTAGTCGGCGGGGGGCGGGGCGGACGTGTTGCCCTCGCGGAACTCGCACGTGAAGCGGATCGATGCGGCCTCGCCGCCGTCGAGCATCGCCGCGACGGCGTGGCCGGCAGCGCGGCCCTTGTCGGTCGCCGGCTGCACGAGGGTCGTGAGCTCGTAGGGCGCGAGGCCGTCGACGACGATCCCGTCGAAGCCGGTCACGCTGACGTCTTCGGGAACCCGCAGGCCGGCCTCTTCGACCGCGCGGATCACGCCCGCCGCGAGGAGGTCGCTCTGCGCGATGACCGCGGTCGGCCGGGTCGCCGGATCGGCGAGGATGACGCGGCCGGCGGCGAGCCCTTCGTCGATGAAGCTCCCGGCGGCGGCGTAGGCAGGGGCATCCGGATACACCTCGAGCGCACCCGCGAGACGCTCGCGCGTGACGTCGATCGTGATCGCGGTGCCGTCGAGGAGCCAGCCGGCCTCCCACCCGCCGCGCGCGGGAAGGGTGACGACGGCCACGCGACGATGGCCGAGCGCACGCAGGTGGCTCGCGGCCTGACGCTGCGCCTCGCGGTTGTCGAGGCCGATGCGGGGCACGTCCTCGCCCGCGTCGCCCTCGATGACGACCACCGGGATGCCGCGCGCCTTGACGGCGTCGAGCGACTCGCGCAGGTGCCCGCTGCAGCCGACGAGGACGGCGGCGTCCAGCGGCGCGGTCATGAGCGACGCGGCGGTCCCGCTCTCGGTGGGATCGTGGTCGCGCAGCAGGAGGAGACCGGCGCCGAGCGGGGCGACCCCGTCGGTGAGACCGTCCATCATGAGGGTCTTTACCGGGTCGAGGAACGCGGTGCCGAGATGCTCCTCGAAGACGACGCCGACGATTCCCGACCGGCCGCGGCGCAGCGAGGCCGCGCGCGGGTCGGGGCCGGTGTAGCCGAGCGCCGAGGCGGCGTCGAGCACGCGTCGGCGCGTGGCGTCCGAGACCGGGGTCTTGCCGCTGAACACGACGGAAGCCGTCGACGGCGAGACTCCTGCCTCGCGCGCGACGTCGGCGATGGTGGCCCTGCGCGTGCTCATGGGCACGATGCTACCCCGCGGCATCCTCGCCGTCGAATCGATTCGACAGCTCGCGCCCGAAGGGCTACCGTGGTCGGGTGGATACGCCCCTCACCCGCTCTCAGCTCGTCAATTGGCGCACCGCGGTCTTCACGATCTTCTTCGTCACGGGCCTCGGCTTCGCGTCGTGGGCGGCGCGCCTCCCCGCGGTCAAGCGGGACCTCGGGATCAACGACCTGCAGATCGGCATCCTGCTGTTCCTCTCGGGAGCGGCCGCCATCGTCGGCCTCTCGATCGCGAACGTGCTCGTCGTGCGGTGGGGTGCACGCCGGGGCATGCTCGCCACGATCATCACGTTCTCGATCGGCGTGGCCATCGTCGGCCTGGGGGTGCAGTTCCTCGAGTCATACGCCGTGACGGCGATCGGCCTCGCCTTGATGGGCATGGGCATGAGCGCGACGGACGTCATGATGAACGTCGAGGCCGCCGCGGTCGAGCAGGCGTTCGAGAAGACCCTCATGCCTCTGTTCCACGCCTTCTTCAGCCTCGGCACGGTCGGCGGTGCGGGGCTCGGCGTGCTGATGGCGGCCTGGAACGTGGGCGTCGCCTGGCACCTGTGGGCGGTCGCGCTGATCGTCCTCGCCGCCGGGCTCTTCGCACTGCGCGCCGTGCCTGTGCGCGAGACCATGCACGACGATCCGGCGACCCCCTCGAACCGCCGCGAGCGCTTCGCCGAAACCCTTGCGGTGTGGCGCGATCCGCGCACCTACGCGATCGGCGCGATCATGCTCGGCATGGCGTTCGCCGAAGGCAGCGCGAACGACTGGCTCACGATCGCGATGGTCGACGGGCACGACCAGACCGAGGCGGTCGGCGCGATCGCGCTCACCGTGTTCTCGGTGTCGATGACGGTGTTCCGCGTCCTCGGCGGCCCGATCGTCGACCGCATCGGCCGCGTGTGGACCCTCCGCGTGCTCGCGATCGCCGCGGGCGTCGGGCTCATCATGTTCATCCTCGCGCCGAACCTGCCGATCGCCTTCATCGGCATCGCGCTGTGGGGCGCCGGCGCATCGCTCGGCTTCCCGTTGGGAATGTCGGCCGCGGCCGACGACCCGGCGAAAGCCGCGGCATCCGTCTCCGCCGCCGCGACCATCGGGTACCTGGCGTTCCTGTGCGGACCGCCGATCCTGGGCTGGATCAGCCATGAGATCGGCATCCTCCCGACGCTGTGGATCATCGTCGGCCTCATCGCGCTGTCGGGCCTCGCGTCGGGTGCGGCGAAGCCCATCGCCGGCTCGAAGGTCGGCGCCGGACACGCCCACCACTGATGCAGGGCTAGGCTTCTCGGGTGCGTCTCGTCATCGCCCGCTGCTCCGTCGATTACACCGGACGGCTCACCGCGCACCTCCCGCTGGCCACGCGCCTCCTCGTCCACAAGGGCGACGGCAGCCTGCTCGTGCACTCCGACGGCGGCTCTTACAAGCCGCTGAACTGGATGAGCCCGCCGTGCCGCCTGGACGTGGAGGAGCCGGATGCCGAGTCCGCCGCCGCCGGCGCGCTCGAGTACTGGCGGGTGACGCACGCGAAGACGGGCGATGCCCTTCTCGTGCGCATCTATAAGGTGCTCCACGATTCGTCCCACGAGCTCGGGATCGATCCGGGGCTGCAGAAGGACGGCGTGGAGGCCGACCTGCAGCGCCTCCTCGCGGAGCAGGTCGACGTCATCGGCGACGGACTGACCCTTGTGCGGCGCGAGTTCCCCACCGCGATCGGGCCGGTGGACCTGCTGCTGCGCGACCCCGCCGGCGGCACCATCGCGGTCGAGGTCAAGCGGCGCGGAGACATCGACGGCGTCGAGCAGCTGACCCGCTACCTCGAGCTGCTCGGGCGCGACCCGCACCTCGCGCCGGTCACGGGAGTCTTCGCCGCCCAGGAGATCAAGCCGCAGGCGAAGGTGCTGGCCGCCGATCGCGGCATCCGGTGCGTGACGCTCGACTACGAGGGCATGAAGGGCATCGAGTCCGGCGCACCCCGTCTGTTCTGACATCGGGGCGACGCGGTCGCGGCGGCGGCGCCGGCTTGCGGCCGCGGCGTCGGCCGCGTCGGCCCCGTCGGCCCCGTCGGCCCCGTCGGCTGCGTCGGCTGCGTCGGCTGCGTCGGGGCTGTCGTACCTCCCGATCGCGTATGTGAGTTCGTGCTCACGCGCCCGCCGGCACCGCACGGACCCTGTGTGAACCCGAACTCACATGGCCCGAATGCCCCGGCGAACCCGAACGCGTACCCCCGATCGCGTATGTGAGTTCGTGCTCACGCACCCGCCGGCACCGCACGAACCCTGTGTGAACCCGAACTCACATGCCGAATCGAAGACGTACGCTCGCCAGCTCGCCCGCCCGCTCTCTCGCCCGCGCGCCCGCTCGCCCGCCGGCCCGCCCGCTCTCTCGCCCGCTCGCTCGCCAGCCCGCCCGCCCGCGCGTGACGCGATACACCGCAGGAGAGGCCCCCACCATCCCCTCCCCGTAGGCTGGATCCCATGCCGAGACGATCGCCCTGGACCTGCGTGCTGTGGGACGTCGACGGCACCATCGTCGACGCGTCCGACGGCATCCTGCGACGGCTCACGATCACGCTCGACCACTTCGGCAGGCGCCCGCCGACCCGCGCCGAGCTCGTGCACTGGATCGGTCCGCCGATGTACGACTCGTTCCAGGTCAACGTCGGCATGTCGCCGGACGAGGCATCAGAAGCGGTCGCGTTCTACCGCGTGCTCGGCAAGCAGGACGGCTACACGACCGGGGCGCGGCTGTTCGACGGCGTCGGCGAACTGATCCGGGATGTCGCCGCCTCCGGGATCCCGGAGGCGACAGCGAGCTCGAAGCCCGAGATCCAGGTCGCTGCGCTCATGGACCACTTCGACCTCTCGTCGTCGCTCACCGCCATCGTCGGCGCGACGCCCGACGAGAAGACTCTCAGCGCCAAGGCCGACATCGTCGCCGAAGCGCTGCGCCGCCTGCAGGCCGCGGGCGTCGACACGAGCAGACCCGTCCTCGTCGGCGACCGCCACCACGATGTCGAAGGCGGCGCCGCGCACGGCGTGCCGGTGATCTTCGTGCGCTGGGGGTTCAGCTGGCCGCACGAGGCGGACGGCGCGCAGGCCGCGGTCGACGACGTCGACCAGCTCCGCAGGCTCCTGCTGTTCGAGGACACCGATGCCTGAGATCGTCGGCTCGATCCTCGCGTGGCTCGTCCCCGCGGTGATCGTGTTCGGCGTGGCGGCGATCGCGCTCGCCCTCATCGCGTGGGCCGTGCGGCGCGCACGGCGCTCCCCTCGGGCACGCGCTGCGGCAAACCAGGATCGCGTCCGCGCGGGCGCAGCGCTCGTTCGTCTCGACGACGAGGTGGGCGAGCTCGACCTCGAGGTCGGACTGTCCGGCGCCCTCTACGGCGGCGGCGCCCCCACGTCGCTGCGGCGAGCGCGGTTGACCGCTCAGCACGTGCGCGACGAATCGTTCGACGAGTATCGCCGCATCAGCGCGCCCGACGTGCTGCCCGACGACATCCGGCGCTCGGCGACGCGCATCGAGCGCCGCGCGAACGAGGCGCTCCGAGCGATCGCCTCGGCCAGATCGGAGCACTCGGCCTGGGTGCTCGCGAACGTCTCGGCCGCGAGCCAGGTCTCCGCCGCGCAACGCCG
Source organism: Microbacterium sp. SSM24 (assembly GCF_025989145.1). Lineage (NCBI taxonomy): Bacteria > Bacillati > Actinomycetota > Actinomycetes > Micrococcales > Microbacteriaceae > Microbacterium > Microbacterium sp. SSM24. Next base: position 1,342,603 of record NZ_JAPDNQ010000001.1, read on the forward strand.
TCTCGACCAACTGCGGGAAGGAATGGGCGACCCCGCCGCCCTCGTCGCCGAACTGTCCGCGAGGTTCGCCGAGGACGAGTGGGCGGATGCGTCCCGCGCCGCGCACGACGCCCTCGCCGAGGCGGCGGAAGCGCAGCGCCACCTCGACGCCGCGCAGGCGCTCGCGACGGATCCGTCGCGCAGCGCGCTGGCCGAGCTGGGCGCCGCCGAGCGTGCGCTCCGTCAGGCAGAAGCCGACGCGCGCATCCTCGAAGAGACGCACCGCCTCGTGCTGCAGGCCGCGCAGGCCGTGCCCGGGGAGATCGACGCCGCCCGCACCGCGCTGCGGCAGGCCGGCGTGACCCGGGAGCATCTCGACGCACCCGACGCTGCGCGCCTCGGCGCGGAGCTCCACGCCCTCCACGCGGAGCTCGAGAGCATCGAAGCGGATGCCGCCCGCCGGCCCTCCCGCACGGTCGACCGGATCGCGCGACTGCGCGATCGCCTCGACCTCGCACTCGGCGACGCGCGCACCGCGCAGCAGCGCCTTCGCGGCGCCCGCACCGCACTCCCGGGAACGCTCGCGGCCGCCCGAGCCGCGATCGCGCAGGCCGAGGCATCCGTCGTCCACGCGCGCGCCGGCGCAGACGCGCGGGCGCGCCTCATCTCCTCACAGCGCGAACTCGCCGCCGCGCGGCAGGCGCCCGACCCGGTCGCTGCGCTCGACGCCGCGCGACGCGCGCTGCGCGACGCCGAGGACGCGAAGGCTCTCGCCGACTACGCCCGCACCGGCGGGACGTGACGGGCGGGGCGTCGGTAGGGTGAGCCCATGACCGACGCCGTGCAGCGCTCGCGCCATCCCCTCGTCTCCGTCGTGACGCGGATACCCGCGACGCTCGCGCTCATCGCCGCCCTGCTGGCGATCGGCGTGATCTGGGGCGGGCTGTGGAGTCCGTTCGCCAAGAACCCGCTCTTCGAGTCCGTCGCGTACGGGCTTCCGGCTCTCGTCGAGGGCCGCTGGTGGACGCCGGTGACGGGCACGTTCTTCGTCGACCACCCGATCGTCTACCCGTTCGTGATCGCGAGCTTCGCCGGACTCGCGTACCTCGAGCATCGCCGCGGATCCGTCGTCGCGCTGGCGTATTTCGGCATCGGCCAGCTGTTCGCGATCTTCGCGAGCGCCCTGTTCCTGTGGCTCGCGACGATGCTGCCGTGGCCGTGGGCGCAGGTCGAGGCGACGGTGCTCGACGTCGGACCCTCCGGTGGCACGATGGCCGGCATCGCCGCCGCCGTCGGGCTCCTCGCGTCCCCGTGGCGCGTGCGGGCGTGGCTCATCGTGCTGGGCTTCGCGTTCGTGACGCTCTTCTTCTGGGGCTCGCTCGCCGACCTCGAGCACGCGTTCGCGGTGCTGCTCGTGCTGTTCGTGGACCGGTCGCTGCGCGTACAGCGCACGACCGTGCGCGAGCAGCGGCTGATCGCCTTCATCGCCGCCATCGTGATCCTGGCGGTCGAGCTGCTGACGCTCCTCGTGGCGACCGACGGCCCCTTCGGCCAGACCGAGGCCACGGGCGGCTCCTTCCTCGACGTCGCGGTCGACGTGGTCGTGATCGCGGCTCTCGCGACCGGGCTCCGCCGCGGGCGGCGCTGGGCCTGGATCTGGACCATCGTCCTCGCGACGGTGAACGTGCTCACGGGCGTGCTCCTCGTGGTCCTCGTGGTGATCGTCGGGCCGAGCGCCGTCGACGACCGGATCGGCGACTTCACCGTGCAGCTCGCGCAGGCCGGGATGTGGATGCTGCTGCTCATCTACCTCGTGTGGGTTCGTCGCGCGTTCCGCGCACGTCGGAAGTCGCTCATCGGAGTGGCACCCGTCCCCACCGTGGCCGACGTCAAGGCCGCGCTCCACGCACACGGCGGCGGGACGCTCTCGTGGATGACGACGTGGGACGGCAACGACTACGCCCGCACCGCAGCGGGTGGCATCGTCGCCTACCAGCGCCGCGCGGGCGTGGCCATCGCGCTCGCGGATCCTCTCGGGCCCGAGGCATCCCGTGCCGCCTCCGTCGCCGAGTTCATCGCCTCGGCCGAGCACGCCGGCCTGATCCCGTGCTTCTTCAGCTCGAGCGACGAGACGCGGGCCGCCGTGCCCTCCGGATGGCGCAGCATCGTCGTCGCCGACGACACCATCGTCGACCTGCCCGGTCTGGAGTTCACCGGCAAGCGGTGGAACGCCGTGCGCACGTCGATGAACCGTGCGGGGCGCGAGGAGATGACGTTCCGCATGACGCGGCTCGCCGACGAGCCGTGGGGCGTCAAGCAGCAGCTCCGCGCGATCTCCGAGATGTGGGTCGGCGACAAGGGTCTCCCCGAGATGGGGTTCACCCTCGGCACCCTCGATCAGGCCGAGGATCCCGAGGTGCGGATGGCGTTGGCCGTCTCGCCGTCCGGTGACGTCGACGGCTTCCTGTCGTGGCTGCCCGTCTTCGGCGACGACGGGAAGGTGCGCGGCTGGACCCTCGACCTGATGCGCCGCCGCGACGGCGGGTTCGGACCGGTGATGGAGTTCCTGATCGGATCGTCGGCGCGGCACTTCTCCGACGAGGGCGCCGAGATCCTGTCGCTGTCGGGTGCGCCGCTCGCCCACGAGTATCCGCCGGATGCCGGAGCCATCGCTGCGCTGTCGGATTGGCTCGCCGGCATGCTCGAGCCGGTCTACGGCTTCCAGTCGCTGCATCGCTTCAAGGAGAAGTTCCACCCGCGCTACGAGACGATGTACCTGCTCTTCCGCGACGAGAGCGACCTCACCCGCATCGGCGCGGGGCTCACGCGCGCGTTCCTTCCCGACGCGACGCTGCGGCAGTTCGCCGGCGCCGGACTCGAGCTCGTGCGAGGATCCGGCGACTGAACGGAAAAGCGCCCGGTGCGAGGCACCGGGCGCGACTGGGCCGCGGCGTTCGCTTCCGACTTTGTCGGCGGAAGCGGGTCAGCCGCGGCGCAGCTTTCGCTTGATGGGGCCCGAAGGCCCTCATGGCTTAGATGGGGCGGATGTTCTCCGCCTGCAGGCCCTTGGGGCCCTGGGCGATCTCGAACTCGACCCGCTGGTTCTCCTCGAGGGAGCGGTATCCGCTTGCGGTGATCGCGGTGTAGTGCGCGAAGACGTCTGCGCCGCCCTCATCGGGAGCGATGAAGCCGAAGCCCTTCTCCGAGTTGAACCACTTGACGGTGCCCTGCGTGCTCATTACTTGCCGTTCTTTCTGGGTGCCCGCGCTCATGCCACGAGTCCAGTACAACGTAACGGTTGGAAGGCGATACGGCGAGGGTGGTTTCGGATGGTGACGGAAATGTTGCATTCCGAGCGGATGCCGCGCCCCGGAAACCATCGGACGCCCGGGCTGAGCGAGGCTCGAAGCCCGGGCGTCGACGGATCCCCCCGGATAGGCCACGCGTAAGCGTGACACGCTCATGCTACCGATATATCAGCGGTGCGGCGAGAAGGAGGATCCCCCGTTTCGCGTCGCGGGCGCGCGGCATCCGGACACGAATGTCCGACGAAGATGAGAAAGGTGTATGCGGCTGAATCGGCCGACGTACACTGGTCGCACTCATGACGACCCCCCTCGCTCCCCTCGTCCCCAGCGGTGCGGTGCTCGGCGACGAGGTCTACGCCCGACTGGGCGAGGCGATCCTCGACGGCACCCTCGCCCCGGGCGAACGACTGCGCGATCACGAGCTCGCCGAATGGCTCGGCGTATCGCGCACCCCCGTGCGCGAAGCGCTGCAGCGCCTGGAACGCGTGGGCCTCGTCGAAGTGTCGCCGCATCGCTACACGCGCGTGTCGACGCCGAACGACAAGGCCCAGGCCGACACCCTCGAGTTCGTCGCCTATCTCATGGGCAACGCCGCGCGCATGGCGAGCACGAACGCCACCGATGAGGTGCTCGAGGACGCGATCCGCGAGCTCGACGCGGTGATCGCGGCATCCCGCTTCGACGACTACGCCGAGATGCTGCGCACGAGCCACATCTTCTTCGCGAAGCTCACCCGGGCGACGGGGAACGTGGCGATCCTGCGTTTCATGCGAGAGGCCGAGCTCGCGATCCGCCGCAACATCTCGACGTGGCGTCCGATCATCGAGTGCCCCGTCGGGCGCACCACCGCCTATGAGGGCTTCCGCGAGGCGATGCGCGAGCGCGACGGGGTGCGCGCCGAGGCGCTCCTGCGGCAGCTCCACGGGCTCACCTGACGGGGACCCCTCGTTCGGTGGCGCACGCGCTCGCTACGGTGTTCGTGTGAACCACATCGAGCTGCGCGATCTGGACGACGACGACCTCGACGCGATCTTCGAGATGATGCGCGACCCCGAGGGCGTCGCGATGGCTGCTTTCACCGCCGAGGACCCGGACGACCGTCACGCGTTCGACGCGTGGATCACACGGCAGCGCGGCGACGACGACGTGCTCTACCAGGTGGTGACGGAGAACGGGGGCTTCGCCGGCACGGCCGCCGTCTTCACGATCGACGGGGACCGCGAGGTCAGCTTCTGGATCGCCCGCCACGCCTGGAACCGCGGCGTCGCCACCGCCGCGCTGCGTCTGCTCGTGTCGCGCGAGGCGGTGCGCCCGCTGTTCGCGCGGGCCGCCGAGCACAACCTCGCATCGGTGGCGGTGCTGCGGCACTCCGGGTTCACCGAGGTCTCCCGCAACGTCGCGTACGCCCCGGGCCTCGGCCGCGAGGTCGAAGAAGGAGTCTTCGTGCTGCTTCCCGCGCTCGACGGGGCGTGAAAAGAAGAAGGCCCCCTTCCGGGGGCCTTCTTCCGCGCTGTGCGCGAGGGGGGAGTTGAACCCCCACGCCCTTTCGGGCACTGGCACCTGAAGCCAGCGCGTCTGCCTATTCCGCCACTCGCGCGAGCCGCGGCATCCGAAAACACCGCGAAACTCAACTTGCCGAGGATATCACGCGCCGCGCGAGCACCCGAACGCAGGAGATATCCGGTGCGCAGGACGGATGCCGGCCGAAACCTCCTGCGCACCGGAGATCTCCTGCCGAGCGGACTGTGCCCTCGCGCCGCGCCGCCGTCCGAACCCAGGAGATCGCGGCTTCCACAGGACGAGACCGTGCCGAATTCTCCTGCACAACCCCGGAACTCCTGTGCAACGGGGATGCCGGGCGGCCGACTTCGGAAAGCGGTCCACCGGCATTACAGACTGTGCAATTAGCATGTACCAACCGGCACCCCCCGTCCGAGGAGCCCAGTGGGACTACTTGACAGCTTCGAGAAAGGTCTCGAGCGCGCAGTGAACAGCGCGTTCGCGAAGACCTTCCGCAGCGGCATCCAACCCGTCGAGATCGCCTCCGCCCTGCGCAGCGAGCTCGACAAGAAGGCTGCCGTGGTGAGCCGCGACCGCATCCTCACGCCGAATACGTTCGTCGTGCGCCTGTCGCCTGCCGACGACGAGAAGATGGCCGCGATCGGCGATGCGCTGATCGACGAGCTCGACACGCTGGTGCACAAGCACGCCAAGAAGCAGGGCTACTCGTTCGCCGGGCCGGTCACGATCGCGCTGCAGCGGGACGAGCAGGTTTCGACCGGCACCCTCCGGGTGGACTCCTCGACCGCGCAGGGCGGCCGGGTGTCGTGGCGGGGCGTCGTCGACATCGAGGGCAAGCGGCATCCGCTGGTCAAGGGCCGCACGGTCATCGGCCGCGGCAGCGATGCGGACATCACGATCTCGGATGCCGGCACCAGCCGCCGGCACGTCGAGATCCTGTGGGACGGCGAGCGCGCGATGGTCCGCGACCTGAAGTCGACGAACGGCACGATGCTCGACGGCCGCAAGGTGGGAGAGGCGGTGCTTCCGCCCGACTCCACGGTGACCATCGGCCGCACCGACATCGTGTTCCACGTGGTCGCGCAGGCTGCGACGCCGCCGCGCCCGACGATGTCGGCCCAGGACGCCACGCGAGCCTACGACCTGCGCGACGGAGGTCCTCTGGCATGAGCGAACTCACCCTGCTCCTCCTGCGCATCGGCTTCCTCGTCCTGATGTGGGCGTTCGTGTTCGCCGTCGTCTACTCGTTGCGGGCGGACCTGTTCGGCGTGAAGGTGCGCCGGATGCCGGAGGCCGCACCCGCGGCGGCCGCACCCGCGGCATCCGCGGCGGCCTCACGCGCCGGCGCCACCGCACCCGTCGCACCCGCGGCGGCCCCCGCCCCGGCGGCAGGACCGAAGGGCGGACCGGCCACCGCCGACGCGGTCTCGCGCATCGTGATCACGAGCGGACCGAAGGCCGGCATCGAGCTGCCGCTCGGCACCGAGCCCCTCACGATCGGCCGCTCGAGCGAGTCCGCGCTCGTCATCCGCGACGACTACACCTCGAGCCACCATGCCCGCCTCGTGCTGTGGGGCGACCAGTGGATGATCCAGGACCTCGACTCCACCAACGGCACCTGGCACGACGGCTCCCGTGTGACCGCTCCGGCCCCCGTGACGATCGGTGCCCCGATCAAGGTCGGCGCCACGACCTTCGAGCTGCGGAAGTAGCGGGCGGACCCACCACCTATGGTCTTCCAGGGCTCGAGCGTCGCCATCTCGCACACCGGCAAGGTGCGCTCCAACAACCAGGACTCCGGTTACGCCGGATCGAACCTGTTCGTCGTGGCCGACGGCATGGGCGGCCACGCCGGCGGCGACGTCGCGTCGAGTCTGGCGATCGCCCGACTGCAGAGTCTCGACCGACCGTACGAGTCGACGGCGGCGGCCGAGCGGGAGCTTCGCGACGCGATAGCGGATGCCGCCACCCAACTGATCGACACGGTCGACGACCGCCCGGAGCTGGCGGGCATGGGCACGACCGTGAGCGCGCTGATCATGGTCGACGACTACGCGGTGATCGCCCACATCGGCGACTCGCGCATCTACCTCTTCCGCGACGGCGCCCTCACCCAGATCACGACCGACCACACGTTCGTGCAGCGCCTGGTCGACTCCGGCCGCATCACGCCCGAGGAAGCCAGGTACCACCCGCGCCGGTCCGTGCTGATGCGCGTGCTCGGCGACATGGACCCCGATCCCGAGCTCGACACGTTCATCATGCCGACGCAGCCGGGCGACCGGTGGCTGCTCTGCTCGGACGGGCTCTCCGGGGTCGTCGACGACCCGCACACGGCCAAGGCGCTCGCGCTCGGCCTGGCACCCGGCCGCACCGCCGACATCCTGCTCAAGCAGGCGCTGGACGGCGGCGCCCCCGACAACGTCACGATCGTCCTGGTCGACGTCGGAGGACAGCATCCGATCTTCTCGGGCACGCCCACCGTGGTCGGCTCGGCCTCCAACCCGATCGGAATCGAGGTCCCGGCCGCGCGCCCGGGGCGCACGAGCTGGCTCCACCCCAACCGTCAGGCCGCGAACGAGCCGACGCATTTCGAGCCGGCCGCCGAGTTCCTCGAGGAGCTCATCGAGGAGGACCGCCGCCGTGTGCGTCGCCGCCGCATCGGCTGGATCGCGGGTGTCGTGCTGGTGCTCGCGATCCTCGCCGGTGCGCTGTGGGTCGGGTACCAGTGGACCCAGACCCGCTACTACGTGGGCGCCGACGAAGACACGGTGGTGATCTTCCAGGGCGTGCAGCAGAACATCGGCCCGATCTCGCTCTCGACCCCGTACGAGGACACCGAGATCCCCCTCGACTCGCTGCCCGAGTTCGCGCGGGCGACCGTCGAGGGCACCATCTCTGCAAGCTCCCTCTCAGACGCCCGCCGTATCGTCGCGACCATCGTCGAGACCTCGGGAGGAGGCGGATGAGCGGCCCCACGAGCACGGCGACCGAGCCCGTCTCCACCGACACCGCAGTGCTGCGTGCGCTGCGGCGCATCCGCGTGCCGCAGACGCAGCGCAACCGCGAACTCGGGCTGCTGGTCTTCGCCTTCGCGATCAACGGGTCGGCGGTGGCGCTCGTCCAGCTCGGGGCGCTCGGCGCGATCGACTGGACGTTCCTCGTCTACTGCGGCGGGCTGACCGCCCTGGTGGTCGCCCTTCACATCGTTCTGCGCCTGCGAGCGCGCGACGCCGACCCCTTCGTCGTGCCGATCGCCACGCTGCTGACCGGTCTGGGCCTCGCGATGATCTACCGCATCGACATCGCCCGCGAGCGGCACGGCTGGGAGGCCTTCTCCACCCGGCAGCTCGCCTGGGCGGCGATCGCGCTGGTCCTCGCGATCGCGGTCGTCCTGCTGCTGCGCAACTACCGGGTGCTGTTCCGCTACACGTACATCTTCGGGTTCATCGGCATCGCGCTCCTGGTCCTCCCGATCGTCCCCGGACTGGGGACCGACGCGAATGCCGACGTGTGGGTGTCGCTCGGCTTCTTCAGCTTCCAGCCCGGCGAGCTCGCCAAGATCTCACTCGCGATCTTCTTCGCCGGCTATCTGGTGCGCACGCGGGAGAGCCTCAGCTCCGTCGGCACCCGGTTCCTCGGGGTCACGTGGCCGCGCGCGCGCGAGCTCGGCCCGCTGCTCGTGCTCTGGCTCATCTCGCTCGGCATCATCGTGATGCAACGCGATCTCGGCACCGGCCTGCTCATCTTCGGCATGTTCGTCGCGATGCTCTACGTCGCCACCGGCAAGACGAGCTGGGTGCTCATCGGCGTGACTCTCGCGGCCGCCGGAGCCCTCATCGCGTCGCAGGTGCTGTCGTACGTCAACGGACGGTTCACGAACTGGCTGGATGCCTTCAATCCGGCCGTCATCGACGCCAACGGCGGCAGCTATCAACTCGTGCAGGGCATCTTCGGCCTCGCGCAGGGCGGGCTGATCGGCACCGGCCTCGGCCAAGGCCGTCCGTACCTGACGCCCGTCTCGGAGAGCGACTACATCCTGCCCGCGCTCGGCGAGGAGCTCGGCTTGATCGGCGTCTTCGCGATCCTGTGCCTCTACATGGTCTTCACGAGCCGCGGCATCCGCATCGGCCTCGCCGGCCAGGACGACTTCGGCAAGCTGCTCGCCACCGGCCTCTCGTTCACGATCGCCCTGCAGGTGTTCATCATGGTCGGCGGCGTCACGCGCATCATCCCCCTCACGGGCCTCACGACACCGTTCCTCGCTGCCGGCGGATCGTCGCTGGTCGCGAACTGGATCATCGTCGCTCTGCTGCTGCGGATCTCGGATGCCGTACGCAGCCGCCCCCGGGTGGTGATCGGCTGACATGACGAAGGCCCTCCGATACCGCCGCTGCGCCGCCTGCTCAGGAACCGCCTCACCCGACGCCGTGGGGAGGTGCGCGTCATGACGAAAGAACTCAGGCGCCTCAGCATCCTGATGCTGGTGATGTTCCTCGCGCTGTTCGGCTCGACGAGCTGGATCCAGGTGGTCAACGCCGAGGAGCTCGCGGAGAACCCCCGCAATACGCGAGCGCTCTACGACTCGTTCGAGGTTCAGCGCGGCTCGATCATCGCGAGCGGCACGGCCATCGCCTCATCCGTGCCGTCGAACGACGTCTACAGCTGGCAGCGGGTCTACACCGAGCCCGACATGTGGGCACCCGTGACCGGCTACATCAATCCGGCCCTCGGCCGTGAAGCGGGAACCGGCATCGAGCAGGCGATGAACTCGTACCTCAGCGGCTTCGCCGGGTCGCAGTTCCTGTCGCGCATCGAGCGCATCTTCACGGGCCAGCCTCCGCGAGGCTCCAACGTCGTGCTGACCCTGGATGCCACGGTGCAGCGCGCCGCGTACGAGGCTCTCGGCGACCTGCAGGGCGGGGTGATCGCGATCGAGCCGTCGACCGGCCGCGTGCTCGCGATGGTGACGAGTCCGAGCTACGACACGAACCTGCTCGCCTCGCACAACACCGAAGAGGTGAACGCCGCCTACGACACGCTCGTGGCCGACCCGGGCAAGCCGCTGTCGAACCGCGCCATCGCGGGCGATCTGAACCCGCCCGGCTCGACCTTCAAGCTCGTCGTCGCCTCGGCCGCTCTCGCGTCGGGCGACTACACGCCCGAGTCGACGATCCCGAACCCGGCGAGTTACACGCTCCCCGGCTCCAGCGCGGTCATCTACAACGACACCCGCGGCACGTGCGGCCCCGGTGCGACCGTCACGATCGCCGACGCACTGCGACTGAGCTGCAACATCCCGATGGCTCAGCTCGCCGTGGAGCTGGGCGACACCGCGATCCGCGAGGAGGCGGAGAAGTACGGCTTCAACTCCTCCTTCGAGATGCCGCTGGTCTCGACGCCGTCGAGCTACCCGCGCGCACTCGACGACGCGCAGACCGCTCTGACCGGGTTCGGTCAGGGCCAGGTGATCGCCACGCCCCTGCAGATGGCGATGGTGTCGGCGGGGATCGCGAACGGCGGAGTGGTGATGAGCCCGCGGATGGTCGACCGCGTGATCGGTCCGGACCTGTCGGTGCAGGAGGTCTTCGAGGATGTCGAATTCCGGCGGGCCCTCGACCAGGAACTCGCCGACCAGATGGTCGCGATGATGGTCGCGAATGTCAGTGAGGGCATCGCGACGGGTGCAAGAATAGACGGCGTCGACGTGGCCGGGAAGACCGGTACTGCGGAGAACGGTCCCAACCAGCCGTACACGCTGTGGTTCACCGGGTTCGCGCCCGCGGACAACCCACAGGTCGCCGTCGCCGTCGTCGTGGAGGACGGCGGCGGGCAAGGGCAGTCGGGCAGCAGCAATGTCATCGCTGCTCCCATCGCAAAGAAGGTCATGGAGGCGGTGCTGGGCAGATGAGACCGACGCAGGGTGTGACCTTCGGCGGCCGCTACGAGCTTGATTCGCGGATCGCGATCGGCGGCATGGGCGAGGTGTGGGAAGCGACCGATCACGTCATCGGACGAACGGTCGCGATCAAGATCCTCAAAGACGAGTACATGGGAGACCCCGGGTTCCTGGAGCGCTTCCGCGCAGAGGCCCGGCACGCAGCACTCGTCAACCACGAGGGCATCGCGAGCGTCTTCGACTACGGCGAGGAGAACGGCAGCGCGTTCCTCGTCATGGAGCTCGTGCCCGGCGAGGCGCTCTCAACGATCCTCGAGCGCGACGGTGCTCTGTCGACCGACAAGACCCTCGACATCGTCGCCCAGACCTCGGCCGCCCTCCAGGCGGCGCATGCCGCAGGGCTGGTCCACCGTGACATCAAGCCGGGCAATCTGCTGATCACCCCCGACGGTCGCGTGAAGATCACCGACTTCGGCATCGCGCGCATCGCCGACCAGGTGCCGCTGACGGCAACCGGTCAGGTCATGGGCACCGTGCAGTACCTGTCGCCCGAGCAGGCGTCCGGGCACCCGGCATCCCCCGCGACCGACACCTACTCGCTGGGCATCGTGGCGTACGAATCGCTCGCCGGGAAGCGCCCGTTCACGGGCGAATCGCAGGTCGCGATCGCGATGGCGCAGATCAACGAGCAGCCGCCTCCCCTGCCGCCCACGGTCGCCGTTCCCGTGCAGAACCTCGTCATGGCGATGATCGCGAAGAAGCCCGAGGAGCGCCCGGCCTCTGCCGCCGCGGTCGCGCGGGCGGCGACGGCTCTGCGGCGCGGCGATGTCGCGGCCGCCGCGGCAGCCGTTCCCGCGATCGCCGGCGGTGCCGCCGCCGGCGACGACATGACGCAGCTGCTCACGTCCGGCGCAGACACCTCGGCCGCCACACGCGTGCTGCCCGCAGCCGGCGCTGCCGGCGAGGAGGTCGTCGACGGGGACGGGGCCGAGAAGAAGAAGCGCAGTCCGTGGACGTGGCCGCTCATCGCGCTCATCGTGCTGCTCGTGCTCGTTCTCGGCGGAACGATCTGGGCGCTCATCGCGAATCAGGACGGGGGCGATCCGAAGCCGTCCACCAGCACGACGTCCGCGTCGCCCACGCCGTCGAACACGCCGTCGCCCACCGAGACCACCGAGGAGCGCGTCGACGTCACCGCACTCGGCCTCACCGGAAAGACGTGTGCCGACGCACGCGCGCTCGTCGAGGGCGCCGATCTCGTGGCGAACTGCGTCGCGGGAAACGCGGCCCCGACGGCAGGAGAGCAGGACCTCGTCTACGACGTGAACCCCACCGGCCGTGTTCCCCTCGGAACCACGATCAACCTCACGTACTACGGACCGCAGGTGGCCATGCCCGCACCGACCGCGCCGACCTTCACCGACGCGACCGTGGCACCGGGCGGAACGATCCAGGTCAACTGGGGCACCTACACCTGCCCCGCCGGCGAGGGCTCGGTCAGCGCGTACAACCTGACCGCGACCAACGGCACTTTCGCCAACGGCCAGTCCACCGCCGCGTTCGCGCAGGGCGACCGGTCGGCACAGGTCACGGTGCCGAGCACGGCGACCGGGAATGTCGTCGTGAGCTACACGGTGACCTGCACGGGCGGCCCGTCCGGCGATCGCACGTCCGGCGCATCGCCCGAGGCGACCGTGCCGATCCAGGCGGCCGACGACACCGACGGCTGAACACGGTTCCCGACAGCACGAGCGGGGATGAGTCGGCAGGTTGCCTGTCACTCGTCCCCGCTCGGCTAGTCTGGCAGTTGTTCCATTCCAGGAGAGACTGTGACAGCTGAGCCGCGAGTGCTTTCCGGGCGCTATCGCATCGACGAGCCCATCGGACGCGGCGGCATGGCCAGCGTCTATCGCGGCTACGACCTGACGCTCGGTCGCTCGGTCGCCATCAAGATCCTCGATCGCGAGCTCGCCGGCGACAACGCGTTCCGCACGCGGTTCCGGCTCGAGGCTCAGGCCGCCTCTCGCATGGCGCACCCGACGATCGTGCGGGTCTACGACGCGGGTGAGGACACCTCCACCGACCCCGACGGTCGCGTGCGTCCCGTCCCCTTCATCATCATGGAGCTCGTCACGGGCGCCCTGCTGAAGGACATCATCGCCGAGGGGCCCGTCCCGGTGACCGATGCCGTCCGCTACGTCGACGGCATCCTCGAGGCTCTGGAGTACTCGCACCGCGCCGGCGTCGTCCACCGCGACATCAAGCCGGGCAACGTGATGGTCACCGAGGCGGGCCAGGTCAAGGTGATGGACTTCGGCATCGCACGCGCGGTCTCCGACAGCTCGTCGACGGTGGCCGAGACCACGGCGATCCTGGGCACTGCCGCATACTTCTCTCCCGAGCAGGCCAAAGGCGAGCCGGTCGACGCCCGTGCCGACCTGTACTCGGCCGGTGTCGTGCTCTACGAGCTCCTCGCCGGGCGTCCGCCGTTCCGCGGCGAGTCTCCCGTCGCCGTGGCGTACCAGCATGTGAGCGAGGCGCCGCTCCCGCCGTCCGAGATCAACGAGACCGTGCCGCGCTCTCTCGACGCTGTGGCGCTGCGCGCCCTGGCGAAGGATCCCTTCCAGCGCTACCAGGATGCCGCGAGCTTCCGCGAATCCCTCGATGCGACGATCGACGGCCGCTCGCCGTCCAAGCGTCAGGTGGGCGCGCTCACGAGCGAGCTCTACGGCCCCAATCCGAAGCAGGCTGCCGAGACGGCCCGCTCGCTCCGCCAGCTGAGCACCGACACCACGATGAAGCGCACGCAGGCGGGTCCGCCCGTCGCGTGGATCTGGGCCGGGCTCGGCGTGCTCGCGGTGCTGCTGATCTCGGTGCTGTTCTGGGTGCTCTCGATCAACCCCGAAGACAATGTGCCCTCGAGCGCGCGCATCGTGCCGAACGTGTCGGGCATGACCTACGACCGCGCGAACCAGGAGCTCCTCGACACCGACCTCATCGCCATCCAGGTCGAAGAGGAGAATCCGGATGTCGCGGAGGGCATCGTCATCCGCACCGACCCCGCGGCGGGGGAGTCGGTGAACGTGAACCAGGAGGTCCGCGTCTACGTCTCTCTCGGTCAGTCGATGGCGACGGTGCCCCCGCTGGAGGGGCTCGGGCGGGATGCCGCGGCCGCCGCACTCGACGCCGCCGGGCTCGCGCTCGGAACGGTGACGCAGCGCAACGACGCCGAGCTCGCTGCGGGAACCGTGATCTCCGCAGATCAGACGGAAGGCGCCAGCGTCCCCGAGGGAACGGTCGTCAATCTCGTCGTCGCGTCGGGCAAGGTCACGATCAACGACGTACGCGGCTACACGGTGGAGGCGGCGCAGCGAGAGCTCGAAGAGGTCGGCCTCGAGGTGTCGACGCAGGAGGACTCCTCGTGCGCCGGGTCCTCGCCTCCGACGGTGGCGACGCAGTCGCTCGCTCCGGGCGACGTGCCCATCCACTCGCCGATCGTGCTCGGATACTGCTCGGGGAGCTGATCGCCCGAGTCAGCGGCGCGGACTGAGGTCCGCGCCGAGGGATGCGGCATCCGAGTACCCTGCCGACGCGAGCCAGTTGCCCAGCAGGCGATGGCCGCCCTCGGTCAGCACGCTCTCCGGATGGAACTGCACGCCGCTGATCGGCAGCTCGCGGTGGGCGACGCCCATGATCACGCCCTCGGCGGTGCGGCTGGTGACGACCAGCTCGCCGGGGAGGGTCTCGGGGACGATCGCGAGCGAGTGGTACCGCGTCGCCGTGAACGGATCGGGCAGACCGGCGTAGAGGTCGCTGCCGTCGTGGTGCACGAGCGAGGTCATGCCGTGCATGAGCTCGGGAGCGGTCGCGACCGTCGCGCCGAACGCCTCGCCGATCGCCTGATGTCCGAGACAGACGCCGAGGAGCGGCATCCGCTCGGCCGCGGCTGCGCGCACGACGGCGACGGATGCCCCGGCGTCGCCCGGTGCTCCCGGCCCCGGCGACACGAGCACGGCACGATAGCGCGCAAGCAGTCCACGCGGGTCGTCGACGGCGTCGGCCTCGACCAGATCAGTCGTCGCTCCGAGCTCGTGGAGGTAGCCGACGAGCGTGTGGACGAAGCTGTCGTGGTTGTCGACGACCAGGACGGATGCGGCGCTCACCGTCTCAGGGTCACTCGACGGTGCCGTCGAGCGGGTTGATGATCTCGCTGACCCAGGGGAACACGTAGAAGATGAGTCCGTAGACGACCGCGGCGGCGAGCACCGCGAGGATGAGGGCGCGGACCCACCACGGGCCGGGGAGCACGCGCCAGAGTGCGGCGTACATCAGGCCCCCGCCTCCGTCAGGGATGCCGGAGGCTCGGCTCCTCGCGGGGTGAACGACTCGAACACGCCGTACGCGATGATCCGCTCCCACATCCAGTGGATCGGGCTGCAGCTGGTCAGGGTGATGTACCGCGTGCCCGCGGGCACATCGGGCGCCTGCGGAACGGGCAGGAGCACGTCGACCTGCGAGGGCTCGACGTACTGGAGAGTGCGGAAGCGGTAGGTGTACCAGCCGTCCGCGGTCTCGACGACGATCGGGTCGCCGATGCGGAGGTCGGCGATCTTCCGGAAGGGCTCGCCCCAGGACGTGCGGTGAGCGGCGAGGGCGAAGTTGCCGACCTCGCCGGGCATCTGCGTTCCCATGTAGTGACCGATGCCGATGGGGTTGAGGGTGCGCTCGCGCGTCACGCCTCCGGCCATGGGCATCGCGTAGTCGGCGCCGAACCGAGGGATGTGCATGACGCCGAACTTCTCGCCGTCCGCGGGTTCGGCGCGGACGATCGGCTCGGCGGTGACGGGAGCCTCGCCCCCGTCGTTGGTGGTCCCGTAGGCGCCCGCCCATTCCTGCGAGAGCTCCTGGCCCTGCGCGTTGCGCTCAGCGCCGTAGATCATGTCGCCGATGTAGAGCTGCCACGCGACGTACAGCAGGACGATGACGCCGGCCGTGATCAGGATCTCGCCGAGCACGCCGATCACCGAGGTGCGGGAGCGTCGGGAAGGAGTCGCACCCCCGGCACGAGGCCCCCCATCGGGGCCGGCAAGCGCTTGTTCCACAGCGGAAGTGTAGTCGTCGCACGCTGTGGGGCGGCTGGCAGTTAGACTTCTGTGCATGGCACGACCCGGCAAAGAAGACGACCCGCTCATCGAGCGCGCAGAAGGCGAGGCTGCACCCAACCCGGTGTGGTTCAAGCCGATCATGATCAGCCTCATGCTGATCGGACTCGTCTGGGTCCTGGTGTTCTACCTCAGCGGTATGGCCTACCCGATTCCCGGTATCGCCGGCTGGAACCTGGTGATCGGCTTCGGCATCGCCTTCCTCGGCTTCCTCATGACCACCCGCTGGCGCTGAGCGCAGCATCCGACTCTTCCGAAAGCCCCGGTCCGACCGGGGCTTTCGTGTTATCCGGAGTTGTTAACAGGCCTGTTAACAGGTGTGAATTACACGCGTGTGATTCATCCCCATGTGTGGATGAACCTGTGGATAACTTCAGCGGAGGACGAGCCCCGGCGCCACCGCCGGCACGAAGAGCAACGCGACGAGGACGGCGGCCACCGCGACGAGCAGCGCGATCTGAAGCCCGCGCTGACGGGGTGATCGCGTGCGCGTGAAGATCAGCCCGACGAGCAGGCCGACGACCAGTCCGCCGACATGCGCCTGCCACGAGACGTTGAAGCCGGGGACGAACCCGATCACGAGGTTGATGCCGAGCACAAGGGCGATGCCGCCGATGTTCGCGCCGATGTGGCGTCCGATGACCAGCAGCGCCCCGAAGAGCCCGAAGATCGCCCCGGATGCTCCGACCACCGGGGTCAGGAACGACAGCAGCGCGACGGCGACCGAGCCGCCCAGGGCGCTCAGCACGTACAGCGTGAGGAAGCGCCACCGACCGAGCAGAGGCTCGAGGCTGCGACCGATCATCCACAGCGCGAGCATATTGAGCGCGATGTGCATGGGCCCGCCGTGGACGAGGGCTGCGGTGAAGAGCCGCCACGGTTCGAAGCGACCGGTGAGCTCCGGGTACAGCGTCGGCGCGATGAAAGCCAGGG
This sequence comes from Microbacterium sp. SSM24, assembly GCF_025989145.1. Lineage (NCBI taxonomy): Bacteria > Bacillati > Actinomycetota > Actinomycetes > Micrococcales > Microbacteriaceae > Microbacterium > Microbacterium sp. SSM24. The sequence goes on from NZ_JAPDNQ010000001.1 coordinate 1,359,405, forward strand.
AGTCCTGGATGCTCGTCCCGATGTCCGGGATCAGCGTGAGCAGGTAGGTGAAGACCGTGATCCCGATGATCGCGTACGTGACGATCGGCCGGGAGTCGGCCACCGTCATCGCCCGCGGCCGTGACCACCGACGCTCGGCCTTGCGCTGAGCGGGCGACGCCGCCTTCTGCTGGTCGCGCAGGCACTCCGGGCAGATCACGCCGACAGCGGCGGGTGTCTGGCACTCGGGGCAGATGGTGCGCAGGCATCGCTGGCAGAGCACGAAGCTCTGCCGGTCCGGATGCCGGTAGCAGAAGTTGTCGCGATTGCGCGCGAGGTCGTCGGCGGTCACGGCGGGCGGAGCGCCTAGGCCGCGACGATGTCGATCGACTGCAGCACGACCGGCTCGATCGGACGGTCGCCCGCAGCCGTCGGGACCTCGCTGATCGCGTCGACGACAGCCTTCGAGGCGTCGTCGGCGACCTCGCCGAAGATGGTGTGCTTGCCCTGCAGCCACTCGGGACCGCGGCCGCCCTGGCCGGGAACCGTGATGAAGAACTGCGAGCCGTTGGTGCCCTCAGCCTGACCGGTGATCGCGTTGCGGCGCAGGCCGGCGTTGGCCATCGCGAGCTTGTAGGGCTCGGTGAAGGTGAGCTCGGGGCTGATCTCGTCGTTGAAGGTGTAGCCCGGACCGCCGACGCCCTGACCGAGCGGGTCGCCGCCCTGGATCATGAAGCCCGAGATGATGCGGTGGAAGACGACGTCCGTGTAGAGCGGCCCTTCGCCCGGCTTGCCGGTGGCGGGGTCGGTCCACGAACCGGTGCCGTCGGCGAGACCGGTGAAGTTCTGGACGGTGCGGGGCGCGTGATCCCCGAAGAGGTTGACGACGATGTCGCCGTGGTTGGTGTGGAATGTGGCGACAGCGGTGTGAATCGGCATTGCTACATTCTTCCAGAGTTCTGTGCAAGCCCTCCCGCCTCGGCGCAGGTCTGGCAAGATGGGTCGAACCAGATCCCGGTTCGATCAGGAGGGCAGATCGTGAGCCTCAGCCGCAAGCGCAAGAAGGAACTCCGCAAGCTCCAGACCCAGGCGAACAGCCTGTGGGAGACGCAGCAGGTCCTCGTGGGCGAGGCTGCGAACGTCGCGCGCGAGGCAGGGCGCCAGTTGGGCCACCTGCACCGCGAAGAGGTTCGCCCGCGTGTCGCGGCGGGCTACGAGACCTACGCCGCCCCGTATGTCGACAAGGGCAAGCGGGTCGTCAACGACACCGTCATCCCCGCGGCAGGCGCCGTCGTCGGCTCCGCGCTCTCGGTATGGGATGCCGCCAACGACACTCGGTCCCGCCTCGCGTCGGGTCGCGGCATCGATCTTCCCGCCAGCTGGCGCAAGGCACAGCCCGCTCCGGTGAAGTCCGGGATCGGTGCCGGCGGGGTCATCGCGATCATCCTCGGCGTCGCGGCCGCGATCGGCGTGCTCTACGCCGCCTGGCAGACGCTTCGCGCCGACGATGAGCTCTGGGTGGCCGACGACCCGCTGCGCGCACCGGACGCCTGACCGTGAGCGACGCCGTCGCCGGACTCGATCGGGTCACGGACGCGGCATCCGCTCGCTCCCTCGCGATCGAGATCCGCGAGCGACCCGTAGCGAACAGCCTCGCGGAAGCCGCCGAGATCCTCGGCATCGCGCCGGCGGGCATCGTGAAGACCCTGGTCGTGAAGCGCAGCGACGACACGTTCCTGTTCGCGCTGGTTCCGGGCGACCGCGCGATCTCGTGGCCCAAGCTGCGGGCGGTCGTCGGGGTGAACAAGCTGCAGCTCCCCGATCCTCAGCGTGCGCTCGAGGCGACCGGCTACGAGCGGGGCACGATCGTCCCCATCGGCAGCTCGACCGACTGGCCCATCTACGCCGATGAGCAGATCGTCGGGCAGCGCATCGCGATGGGGGCGGGCGCCCACGGGTACAGCCTGTTCGTCGAGGCGGACGACCTCATCGCCGCGTACGGTGCGACGGTGGCCGACATCTCGCAGCCGGCCGGGTAGCGGCATCCACTCTAGTTCTTGTTCGCCATCTCGAGCGCGATGTCGACGAGCTTCACGCGCTGCAGCGCGCTGACCTCGTCGAGCGGGAACCACTCCGCCCGGTCCGTGGAGCCGTCCTTCTCGTTGCGGAGCTTCCCGCCGATGATGTGAGCGCGGTACAGGATGCGCAGCGTGTGAAGCGGCTCGGTGACCCCCGGTGTGAGGCGTCGACCCGGGGGGATCACGCGGGAATGAATGCCGAGAAGCTCGTCGATCTCGACCTTGTACCCGGTCTCTTCCCGCACTTCACGCCGCGCGGCACGCTCGGGATCCTCGCCGGGCTCCAGTCCGCCACCGGGCATGGTCCATGCCGCACGGCGGCCCTCGTTCCAGTGGGCGAGAAGGAGGCGATCCTCGGCGTCGATGACGACGGCGTAGGCCGCGACGCGGAGGTCCATGCTTCACCCTAACCGTGCGACGCCGGCGAAGGATGCCTCTGCCGGCTGCGCCGCGCAGCGCGACGGCCCGCCCCCATGAGGGGACGGGCCGACGCGCGTGACGAGCTCAGCCGTGAAGCACCCCTGCTTCGACGACTACCTCGTGACGCATCGCGCGACGCTCCCGATAGCGTCCGATCGCGATGATCCCCGCCCCGATCGCGACGAATGCCGCGAAGATCCCCCCGATGTAGATCAGCACCGAGCCCCAGCCTCCGGCGCCGTGCGGGTCCAGGAACGGATAGGGGTACCACCAGGCCGCCGCCCCCGACGGGTCGACCACGAGCTCGCCGCGGACCATCGTGTACAGCAGCCATGTCAGCGGGTACACCGTGAGCACCGGCAGGCTCCACCACGGCAGTCCTCGCCGCCGCCGGGCGAACAGCAGGTCCACCAGCAGGTACAGCGGGATGATGACGTGCAGCACCTCGACCGCGTAGGTGTCGAGCATCGCGATGCCCGCCGAGTCCGCAGCCGCGACCTCGGACGGCACCCCGCGCAGCAGCACGTTGTAGACGACCCCCAGCAACAGCACCGGCCCGGTCGTGATGGCGAGCGCCAGCGCGACCCCGAGCGGTTCCCGAGTCCGCTCCGGGTGCATCCGCGTCCAGGTGGCCGCGGCCGCGAGCGCCCCGGCGCTGAGCAGCGTCGACACGATCGTGAACATGCTGAAGTAGTTCGCGAGCACGAGCGCGAGACTCTGCCCCTGCCGTGTCGCGCGGTCCACATTCACGATGTAGCCCGCCGCAACCGCCGACACCCCCATGCCGGCAGCTGCGAGTCGCATCCATGACCAGTGCATGATGTTCCTCCCCAGTTGATCAACGACGTTTGCGTTGGTGAGCAAGGTTTATCGCCGCACGGACATCGAAGGCGCGATTCCTGTCACCGCTACAAGAGGAAATCGACCCGGCAAACGCGCTCCTTTGTGTGAGATCTACACACTGTCCCCCACTTGGGGGACGAATTGCACAAACGCTTGCATCCGCGCGGGAAAGCGTCGCTCCGGCCGGAGGACTCACGGCCCGGGATGGATCGTGGGGGCTGGTCCTGACTTCGGTCGATCTCCTGAGAAGCGGAGAGCCGTCGAATCGCAGAACCTTCGTTAACGCGAAGAGCCTAGGAGATTCGAACTCCTGACATCCTGCCTGCAAAGCAGGCGTTTCGGCTCCTGCCAGCGCTACGGCTGCGATTCCGGGACTCTGTCAGCCGTGCGTGCTACATTCGTACCACCACACCCCCCACGCCTCTCGTAGAAGCGCACTTGGGGGGTTTTCTCTGCCCCGGAAGAGCACCGATGCCCCGACAACCTCGCGTTCCTAGGTCTCGCGGCGCACTCCACTACGACAAGCAGGCGTTGAGACTGGACGAGCTGGTCGATCGTCTCGCGGAGCGAGGACTGGTGATCCCGAATCGCGAGCGGGCAACACGGTATCTGAAGCACATCGGCTACTTCCGGCTCTCGCCGTACACGATCCCCTTCCAGCAGGGACAACCCGATCACCTCTTTCGCGAGGACGTGGAGTTCGACGATGTGTTGGGCATCTACGTCTTCGACCGGGCCCTCCGTCTACTCGTCATGGATGCATTGGAGCGCGTCGAGGTCGCGGTGCGCGCAGCGCTGACAGATCACATGTCGACCACATACGAGGACCCTCACTGGTATGTCGATGCATCGCACTTCGTGAATCGCGGCAAGCACACCGGACTGCTGAGGATGATTCAGGAGACTTCGGACACCAGGCTACTTGGGACGGCAGAGCCAGCGGGGCGGACGTTCTCGTCGAATGAGGACGCCGGCGTCGTCTATCGGTCTGCGCTCGAGCACTACCTGATGACGTACGGCTCACCCGAGCTGCCGCCCTCGTGGCTGATGGTTGAGACGCTCACTCTCGGTCAGCTGAACAACGTGGTCGACAACCTGCGGCGCCGCTCCGACAGGACGGCTATAGCTCAGCGCATCGGTCTGAGCGAGCCGGTGCTCATGTCATGGCTGCGCACATACGTGCGCGTTCGGAACGTCTGCGCACACCATGGCCGGCTGTGGAACGTCGGCATCGGCGTGTATCCGGCGATCCCTAGCTCACCCGCGATCTCGTGGTTGAAGGGAGACGCTGCACTGCCACGTCGCTCAGAGAAGCGGCTCTATCCGGTACTCGTGTCACTGCAGTCTGTGCTCGATGTGGTGTCGCCACGCAGCACATGGGCGCGGCGACTTCACGACCTCGTGAGCACCCGCCCACCCATGAACCTGGCTGGCATGGGGATACCCAAGAACTGGGCCGACGACGAGTTCTGGGCACGCCACATTCGGTGACTGAGCCACGGGCGACGGGCGATCGTTGTGGAGCCTAGGAGACTCCGTCGCCTCGTATCGCAGGTCCGGATAACTGAGAAGCGCCGCCCCTTCGGGACGGCGCTTCTCGATTGTGGAGCCTAGGAGATTCGAACTCCTGACATCCTGCTTGCAAAGCAGGCGCTCTACCAACTGAGCTAAGGCCCCTCTTGAGATGACGGTGGGGCTACCAGGACTTGAACCTGGGACCTCTTCATTATCAGTGAAGCGCTCTAACCGCCTGAGCTATAGCCCCGTCTGGACCGGCGTTTTCGAGCCGATCAACCTCCAAGACTTTACCCGACGCCCGCCGTTTTCACGAATCGGAGCGGATGCCGCGTCGCCGGCCGAGGCAGAGCGCGACGCGCCTGACGCCCGCACGCCGGGAGCCGCGATTGACTGTCTCCATGGCGGCGACCTCACACGAAGGCGAACCCCACGGGTCCGGACTGGGCCAGCGACTGAACTGGCTGCGGGCCGGCGTGCTCGGTGCGAACGACGGCATCGTGTCGGTCGCGGCGCTCGTGGTGGGCGTCGCGGGTGCGACCACGGATGCCCCCGCTCTGTTCCTGGCGGGCATCGCCGGTCTCGTCGGCGGTGCGATCTCGATGGCTCTCGGCGAGTACGTCTCCGTCAGCAGCCAACGCGACAGTGAGCGCGCGCTCATCGCGAAGGAGTCGCGCGAGCTGCGCGACATGCCTGCGGAAGAGCTCGAGGAGCTGACTCAGCTCTACCGCGACCGCGGCCTCACGGAAGACACGGCCCGTCGCGTCGCCGAGGAGCTGACCGCCCACGACGCACTGTCGGCGCACCTCGAGGTCGAGCTGCACATCGATCAGCACGACCTCGTCAACCCCTGGCATGCCGCGCTGTCGTCCGCCGTCGCCTTCACACTCGGGGCGCTGCTGCCGCTGCTCGCCATCCTTCTCCCACCACCTGAATGGCGAGTCCCGGTCACGTTCGCCGCGGTGCTCATCGCGCTCGCGATCACCGGCAGCATCTCAGCTCAGCTGGGTGGCTCGTCCAAGGGCCGGGCCGTCCTGCGCCTCGTCCTCGGAGGCGCGCTCGCCCTCGGAGCGACCTGGCTCATCGGCACACTGCTGGGAACAACCGTGGTGTGACGCGCCGGCCGGCAGCCGGCATCCGCGGTCAGTTCGAGGTGAAGCCGACCAGAAGGCCGCCGGTGACCTTGACGGCGAGGTTGTAGATGCCGGCCAGCACCGCGCCGAGGACCGTCACGACCACGAGGTTGAGGATCGCGACGACCGCCGAGAACGCGAGCACCTGCGGCAGGCTGACGAACTGCGACAGCAGGATGGTGCCGTCGGTGAAGTTTCCGAAGAACTCGTCCGCGCGCGCGATGAGGCCCGTGGTCTGCACGACCAGGAAGACGAGGACGAACGACACGACGGTCACCACAGCGAGCGCGATGGCCGCGAGGAACGACAGCTTCACGGCCGACCAGAAGTCGACGTAGACCAGGCGCAGGCGCACCTGCTTGGCGGATGTCTTATGGCTGGACTTCTTGGCGAGCTTGTCGGCTACCGTGCTCATGCGTCAACACTCTCTTCGGGGGTATCGGGAGAAGCCGGGGGGGTGGCCGAATCGGGGTCGGCGGCTTCTGCGGTTTCTGCCAGGCCCCGCTCACCGTTCCGTGCGATCGCGATGATGCGATCCTCGTCGGCGGCGCGGGCGAACACGACACCCATGGTGTCGCGGCCCTTGGCTGGGACCTCGGCCACGGCAGAGCGTACCACCTTGCCGCTGGCAAGAACCACCAAGACCTCGTCGTCCTCGGAGACGATGAGACCGCCCGCGAGATCGCCCCGATCCTCGTTCAGCTTGGCCACCTTGATGCCCAGTCCGCCGCGATTCTGCACGCGGTACTGGTCGACGGCGGTGCGCTTCGCATACCCGCCCTCGGTGACGACGAACACGTACTCATCGTCCTGAGCGACCGACGCCGACAGCAGGCTGTCGTCGGTGCGGAAGTCCATTCCCTTCACGCCCGAGGTCGAACGACCCATCGGCCGCAGCGCCGCGTCGGTCGCCGAGAAGCGCAGCGACATGCCGTGGCGGCTGATGAGCAGGATGTCGTCGCCCTCGTCGACGAGCAGTGCGCTCACGAGCTCGTCGTCGCCCTCGCCCTCAGCGTCGTCTCCCTCGTCGGGCACCTGTCCGCGGAGCTTGATCGCGATGATCCCGCCCTGACGGTTGGTGTCGTACTCGGTGAGTCGGGTCTTCTTGACCAGACCGCCGCGCGTGGCGAGCACCAGGTAGGTGGCGACGCCGTAGTCGCGGATGTCGAGGATCTGCGCGATCTCCTCGCCCGGCTGGAGCGCGAGCAGATTCGCGACGTGCTGACCCTTCGCGTCACGGCCGGCCTCGGGGACCTCGTATGCCTTTGCGCGGTAGACGCGTCCCTTCGTGGTGAAGAAGAGCAGCCAGTGGTGCGTCGTCGTGACGAAGAAGTGCTCGACCACGTCGTCGGCGCGCAGCTGCGCACCCTTGACGCCCTTGCCGCCGCGGTGCTGTGAACGATAGTTGTCGCTCCGCGTGCGCTTGATGTACCCGTCGCGGGTGACCGTGAGGACCATCTCCTCTTCGGGGATCAGGTCTTCGTTCGTCATGCCGCCCTCGTATCCGTGGAGGATCTCGGTGCGGCGGTCGTCGCCGAACTTTGCGACGATCTCGGTCAGCTCGTCGCGGATGATCGTGCGCTGGCGCTCCGGCTTCGCGAGGATGTCGTTGAAGTCGGCGATCTGCGTCTCGAGGTCGGCGGCCTCGTCGATGATCTTCTGACGCTCGAGTGCGGCGAGGCGCCGCAGCTGCATGTCGAGGATCGCCTGCGCCTGGTCGTCGTCGATCTCGAGCAGGGCCTTCAGACCCTCGCGGGCTTCCTCGACCGTGGGCGAGCGGCGAATGAGCGCGATGACATCGTCGAGGGCGTCGAGCGCTTTGAGGTAGCCGCGCAGGATGTGCATGCGGCGCTCGGCCTTCGCGAGCCGGAACCGTGTGCGGCGGACGATCACCTCGATCTGGTGCTCGATCCAGTGCGAGATGAATCCGTCCAGCGGCAGCGTGCGCGGCACACCGTCGACGATCGCGAGCATGTTCGCGCCGAAGTTCTCCTGCAGCTGCGTGTGCTTGTACAGGTTGTTCAGCACGACCTTGGCGACGGCATCCCGCTTCAGCACGATGACCAGGCGCTGACCCGTACGTCCCGAGGACTCGTCGCGGATGTCGGCGATCCCGGTGATCTTGCCCTCGCGGGCGAGGTCGCTGATCTTGACGGCGACGTTGTCGGGGTTGACCTGGTACGGCAGCTCCGTGATCACGAGGCACGTACGGCCCTGGATCTCCTCGACGTTGACGACGGCGCGCATCGTGATCGACCCGCGACCGGTGCGATAGGCGTCCTTGATGCCCTTGGTGCCGAGGATCTGCGCATAGGTCGGGAAGTCCGGGCCGGGAATGCGCTCCATGAGCGCCTCGAGCAGCTCTTCGCGCGTGGCATCCGGGTGCTCCAGTGCCCACAGCGCGCCGTCGGAGACCTCGCGGAGGTTGTGCGGCGGGATGTTGGTCGCCATGCCGACCGCGATGCCGACGGAGCCGTTGACCAGCAGGTTCGGGAAGCGCGCCGGCAGGACGACGGGCTCCTGAGTCTGGCCGTCGTAGTTGTCCTGGAAGTCGACGGTGTCTTCTTCGATGTCGCGCACCATCTCGAGCGCGAGCTGGGCCATCTTCGTCTCGGTGTAGCGCGGCGCGGCGGCGCCCTGGTTGCCGGGCGATCCGAAGTTTCCCTGGCCCTGCGCCAGCGGATACCGCAGCGACCACGGCTGCACGAGGCGCACGAGGGCGTCGTAGATCGGCGCGTCGCCGTGAGGGTGGTAGTGGCCCATCACCTCGCCGACGACGCGGGCGCACTTGGAGAACGACTTGTCGGGACGGAAACCGCCGTCGTACATGCCGTAGATCACGCGGCGATGCACGGGCTTGAGGCCGTCCTCGACGCGTGGGAGTGCGCGACCGACGATCACGCTCATCGCGTAGTCGAGGTAGCTGCGCTGCATCTCGGCCTGCAGGTCGACCTGGTCGATGTGACCGTGGTTGTGCGCGGGAGCCTCAGGGCGTTCTTCGTCAGTCATGTGTTTCCGTATTCTCAGTTCGCTTCGTCGATCAGATGTCGAGGAAGCGGACGTCCTTGGCGTTGCGCTGGATGAATCCGCGGCGGGACTCGACGTCTTCGCCCATGAGGATCGTGAAGATCTCGTCGGCCGAGGCCGCGTCGTCGATCGTCACCTGCCTGAGCGTGCGGGTCTCCGGGTCCATGGTGGTCTCCCAGAGCTCCTTGTCGTTCATCTCGCCCAGACCCTTGTAGCGCTGGATGCCGTTGTCCTTCGGGATGCGCTTGCCCCCGGCGACGCCATCGGTGAGCAGCGCGTCGCGCTCGCGATCGCTGTAGACGTATTCGTGGGGGGAGTTCGACCACTTCAGCCGGTACAGCGGCGGCTGGGCGAGGTACACGAACCCTGCCTCGATGAGTCCGCGCATGTAGCGGAAGAGCAGCGTGAGCAGCAGGGTCGTGATGTGCTGACCATCGACGTCGGCATCGGCCATCAGGACGATCTTGTGGTACCGCGCCTTCTCGATGTCGAAGTCCTCGCCGATGCCCGTGCCGAAGGCCTGGATCATCGCCTGGACCTCTTTGTTGCCCAGGGCACGGTCGAGGCGCGCGCGCTCGACGTTGAGGATCTTGCCGCGCAGCGCCAGGATCGCCTGGGTGTGGGGGTCGCGACCCTGCACCGCCGAGCCGCCGGCCGAGTCGCCCTCGACGAGGAAGATCTCGCTGATCGACGGATCCTTGCTGGTGCAGTCCTTGAGCTTGTCGGGCATCGCCGCGGACTCGAACACGCTCTTGCGCCGTGCGGTCTCGCGCGCCTTGCGTGCGGCGAGGCGCGCGGTCGCGGCATCGATCGCCTTGCGGATCACGTTCTTCGCCTGCACCGGGTTGCGGTCGAACCAGTCGCCGAGCTGATCGCCGACGACCTTCTGCACGAACGCCTTCGCCTCGGTGTTGCCGAGCTTGGTCTTGGTCTGTCCCTCGAACTGCGGTTCGGAGAGCTTCACCGAGATGACGGCGGTGAGCCCTTCACGGATGTCTTCGCCGGTGAGGTTGTCGTCCTTCTCCTTGAGGAGGTTGTTCGCGCGGGCGTATCGGTTGACGAGCGTCGTCAGCGCCGCGCGGAACCCCTCTTCGTGCGTTCCGCCCTCGTGGGTGTTGATCGTGTTCGCATACGTGAAGACGTTCTCGGTGTAGCTCGTCGTCCACTGCATCGCGAGTTCGAGAGCGATCTTGCGCTCGGTGTCCTCGGACTCGAAGTCGATGATCTCGTCGTTGACGACATCCGCGTGGCGCACCTTGTTGAGGTGCTCGACGTAGTCGACGAGTCCACGCTCGTAGAGGAAGCTGTCGTGCCGGGGCATCAGGTCGTCCTCGCCCGGCTCACCGGGCTCGACAAGACCTTCGGGTCGCTCGTCGCGGAGGCTGATCCGCAGGCCCTTGTTGAGGAACGCCATCTGCTGGAAGCGCGTCCGGAGGGTGTCGTAGTCGAAGTCGACGGTGTCGAAGATCGAGTCGTCGGGCCAGAACGTGATGATCGTGCCCGTCTCGCTACTCTCCTCGCCCTGGGCGAGGGGTGCGACCGGCTGACCGCCGTCGCGGTACGACTGCCGCCACACGTGGCCCTGACGCCGGACTTCGACCTCGAGGCGCGTCGAGAGGGCGTTGACCACCGACGAGCCGACGCCGTGCAGTCCGCCCGACACCGCGTAGCCGCCGCCGCCGAACTTTCCTCCGGCGTGCAGCACCGTGAGCACGACCTCGACCGTCGACTTGCCCTCGGTCTTGTGCATGTCGACCGGGATGCCGCGGCCGTTGTCGATCACGCGCACCGCACCGTCCGCGAGGATCGTCACATCGATGGTGTCGCAGTAGCCGGCGAGCGCCTCGTCGACGGAGTTGTCGACGATCTCCTGCACCAGGTGGTGGAGTCCACGGGCGCCGGTGGAGCCGATGTACATGCCGGGGCGCTTGCGCACCGCCTCGAGGCCTTCGAGCACCTGGATTTCGTCGGCCCCGTACTCGTTCGGAACCGTCTCAGCGGATCGGGCTTCGGGTTCCTCGGGAACGTTGTCGGGGTTCACGGACGTCATAAGTCAGGGCGCTCCAGATCGTTCGGCGGGTGCCCTGACAGTCTACCAAGTCTGCCCTTGCTTAGCGGGCTTATACGCCTCTGTGGAGGACGGAAATCGTTCCGGACGATATCTGACGTGGCTCAGCCGTAGGTATCGCGCGGACCACGCCCTGGAATCGTTCTGGGACCCCATTTCCAGGAGGGGACGTCCGGCCCGATGAAACGGATCGCGTCGACACCCGCGTCGGGGAACCGCCGGACGATCTCCGAGAGGATGTGCGCGCGCATGAGCTGGAGCTGCTTCGCCCAGGCCGTCGAGTCGGCCTGCACGGTGAGCGTGCCCTGCGAGAAAGCCACCGGCCGGGTGTGCCCCGCAGTGTCTTCGCCGGCGACATCCGACCACGCACGGACCACGTCTTCGCGGGCGAGATCCTTGTCCCACCCGGCTTCCCGCGTGAGCTGGGCCAGGACGTCGCCCATGCCCCGGGGATCGCGGCCGGCGGTGAAAGGCAGGTTCTCGTCGTCCGCGGTGCGCTTGCGTCGCTTGCGGAACGCTCGCGCGGGCGGCTCCAGCCCGCGCAGCCGCAGGTACGTCGCGACGGTCTCGGGTATGGCCGCGCGGGCGACGCCGGAATCGGATGCCGCGCCCTCTGCCGACGTGCCGGGATCAGGCATCCGTCGCCTCCAGGATCGTGCCGGCCTCGACACGCACGACGCGTGCGCGCAGCGCGGCGGGGACATCCTCCTCCACAGCCGCGGTCACCACCACCTGCTCGTAGTCGCCGGCGAGAAGCGCCAGCCGTGCGCGACGATCGGTGTCGAGCTCGGCGAAGACGTCGTCGAGGATCAGCACGGGGTCGCCCAGCCGAGATTCCGCCCGCAGGAGTTCGGCCGACGCGAGTCGCAGCGCAAGCGCGACCGACCACGATTCACCGTGGGACGCGTATCCCTTGACCGGGAGTCCGCGCACCCGGAGCACGAGGTCGTCGCGGTGCGGGCCGACCAGGGTGAGACCACGATCCAGCTCGGCGTTCCTGCGCTCGGCGAGCGCCTGACGGAAGAGATCCGCGATGGGGAGGCCGGATGCCCCGGCCGAACCCGCCCCGTCAGCCGCGCGGGCCGAGGCGGAATCCCGTCCAGAGGATGCGTCGAGATCGGGGTCGGCTCCTGCGACGGACAGCATCCACTCCGCCTCCGGACGGTGATCGGCCCCGGCGATGGCGGAGTAGGCAGCCGCGAGAGGAGCTGCGAGGTCGGTCGCTAGTTGGAGACGTGCCTCGATGACCTCCGTGCCGAGCGCGACGAGCTTGTCGTCCCACACATCCAGCGTGGTGAGGGCGTCGCCTCGGATGCCGCGCGCCTTCGCGGACTTGAGGAGCGCCGTGCGCTGCTTGAGCACGCGGTCGTAGTCGGCGAGCACACCGGCCATGCGCGGCGCGCGCTGCACGAGCAGCTGGTCGGCGAACCGGCGGCGCGACGACGGATCGCCACGGACGATCTGGAGGTCCTCGGGAGCGAAGAGCACGACCTGGGCGTAGCGCGGCAGCTCCGCCGGCTTGACCGGCGCACCGTTCACCCGCGCCTTGTTGGAACCCTGGCGATTCAGCTGCGCCTCGAGCAGGACGTGCCGCTCACCGTGGGCGAGACGTGCGCGGATGATCGCGGCATCCGCTCCGTCACGGACCATCGGCGCGTCGTTCGACACGCGATGAGACCCGAGGGTCGCGAAGAAGCCGATCGCTTCGGCGAGATTCGTCTTGCCCTGACCGTTGCGGCCGACGAAGACGTTCGGACCGGGACCGAGCGTGACATCGGCGACCGCGTAGTTGCGGAAGTCGACGAGACTCAGCTGCTCCACGATCACCGGACAAGCCTAATGATCGGCGACGACGTCAGCGGAGCAGGAGGTTCGGCTGCAGCAGGTAGCGGAACGAGTCAGCGCCCGCCTTGTCCACCGAGGTCTGCGGGGTGACGAGCACGGGGCTCAGCTTGTTCGCGTTCTCGCTCGAGGTGAACGTGATGCGCACGAACTCGCTCTTGACCGCGCTGAGCGACTCCAGCAGGTACTGCGGGTTGAGGCCGAGCGTGACATCCTCACCGACGAGGTTCGCGTCGACCGACTCGGTCGCACGCGCCTGCTCGGTGCCGGAGGCGTCCATCGACACGCTGTCGGTCGTGAACGTGAACCGCAGCGGGGCGGAGCGGTCGAGCACGAGCGACACCCGGCGAACCGCTTCGACGAGATCGGCGGTGTTGACGACGGCGTGATGCTCGGTGGCCTCGGGGAACAGGCGACGCACCGGCGGGAAGTTGCCCTTGATGAGCAGCGAGGTGACGGTCTTGTTGCCGGCGGTGAAGGCGATGATCTCGCGGTCGCCCGACCCGGAGAAGGCGATCGAGATGTCGCCGCCGTGGGCGAACGTTTTGCCGACCTCGGTGAGCGTGCGAGCCGGCACGAGCGCGGTCGTCGACTCGTCGGATGCGACGCCGCCGCCGTCCCACGGGATCTCGCGGAGTGCGACGCGATAGCGGTCGGTGGCGACGAGGCTGAGCGCGTTCCCGGTGACCTCCAGCTGCACGCCGGTGAGCACGGGGGTGACGTCGTCACGGGATGCGGCGAACGCGACCTGCGCGATGGCGGTGGCGAATTCCTCGGACGGGACGAGACCGGAGTCGCCCGTGACCTCGGGAATGGCCGGGTACTCCTGCACCGGCATCGACGCGAGGGTGAACCGTGCGGAGCCGCACGTGAGAAGGATGCCGCCGTCCTCGTCGACCTCGACCTCGATCGGGGCGTTCGGCAGACGGCTCGCGATCTCGGACAGCAGTCGGCCGTGCACGAGGATCGTGCCCGGGTCGTCGACCGTCGCCTCGATCGTCGTACGAGCGGATGCCTCGTAGTCGAAGGCGGCGAGCGAGAGACCGGCATCGGATGCCTCGATCAGCACGCCCGCGAGGATCGGCTGCGGGTTGCGCTGCGGCAGGAGCTTGACGACGAACGACACTGCTTCGCTGAACACATCGCGATTGACGTGGAACTTCACGAATGCTCCCTCGAGTGCTGGCTGGGGGTTCTCATGCTAGTGCCAGGCCGTACCGATGCTAGTGCCCGGGGCCCGCAGCATCCGTCCACCGTTCTCTCCACCTTCGAGGTGATCGGATCCTTCTTCATCAAATACTTCTTGTCATGGTGTTAACCGCTGTGGAAACTGTGGACAACTCAGCCGATCCCAATCAAGACATGGGAACTACACGCGTGTGAGATGTGGAGCGGCTGCGGAACGTCGTGCGGAGGGAGATTCCGCGCCTCGCGAATCTTCCCCACTCATCCACAGGCTGTGACGCGGCACCCACAGGCTGTCCGCAGTGCCGGCGAGTTATCCACAGGTTTTCCACACTGTGAAGAACGTAAATGATGGCGTTCTCATCTTCGGCTGTCAAGAACTTTTCGCGGTATATCACCGCGACGAGTTTCAACGCCCGTTTCGGCCGAGCTGCGTGGTGATCTCGGTCACCTGGTTGTAGATCGAACGGCGCTCTTTCATGAGGTCGCTGATCTTCTTGTACGCGTACATCACGGTCGTGTGATCGCGATTTCCGAAGAGCTGGCCGATCTTGGGCAGGGACAGGCTGGTGCGCTCGCGACAGAGATACATCGCGATCTGTCGGGCGGTGGCGACGGACTGCGACCGGCTCGAGCCGTAGAGGTCGTCGACCGTCAGCTTGAAGTAGGCAGCGGTCGCCGTGATGATGTCGGTCGGCGAGATGACGTTGGCGTCGTCCTGATCGATGATGTCCCGCAGCACCGTCTGGGCGAGCGAGATGTCGAGGGTCGAGCGGTTCAGGCTCGCGAACGCCGACACTCGGATGAGCGCGCCTTCGAGTTCGCGGATGTTGCTCGAGACGACGGTCGCGATGTACTCCAGCACCTCGTCGGGGATGTGGAGGCGCTCGGACTGCGCCTTCTTGCGGAGGATCGCGATGCGGGTCTCGAGGTCGGGCGCCTGCACATCGGTGATGAGGCCCCACTCGAACCGGCTGCGCATCCGGTCCTCGAAGCCGGTCAGATGCTTCGGCGGAACATCGCTCGTGATCACGACCTGCTTGTCGTGATCGTGCAGCGTGTTGAAGGTGTGGAAGAACGCCTCCTGCGTCTCGGCACGTCCCTGGAGGAACTGGATGTCGTCGATCAGAAGGATGTCGACATCGCGGTAGCGCGCCTGGAACGCCGAACCGCGGTTGTTGGCGATCGAGTTGATGAAGTCGTTGGTGAACTCCTCGCTCGACACGTAGCGGACGCGGATGCCGGAGTACAGGCTCATCGCGTAGTCGCCGATGGCGTGGAGGAGGTGCGTCTTCCCGAGACCCGAGTCGCCGTAGATGAACAGCGGGTTGTAGGCCTTGGCCGGTGCCTCAGCGACAGCGACCGCCGCCGCGTGGGCGAAACGGTTCGACTGGCCGATGACGAAGTTGTCGAAGGTGTACTTCGGGTTCAGGCGGGTGTCGCTGCGCGAGACGGAGGGTGCGGCATCCGGTGCGTCGTCCAGCGGAGAGCGTGCGATCGGCGCCGGCGCCGGGGCCGTGGGGGCACCGGGCTGCAGCGAGGCGGGTGCCGTCAAGTGGGCGTCGGCGAGTTCGGGGTTGACGACGACCCGGAAGGTGCTCGTCGGCTGAGGAGATTCCTGCTCGACGCGACCGAGCGCCTCCATGATCGGAGTGCGCATGCGCTTGGTGAACTGCGCGGCGGTGAGGTCGTTGGGCACATCGAGGTAGAGCGTGCCGCCCATGACGCCCTGCGGCACAGCCAGGTTCAGGAATCCCTGCAGCTGAGGCGTGATGCGGTCGTCGCGCGTGAGCTCGCCGAGCACGCTCGTCCAGACCGGGACATCTGGAATTTCGTGCGGTGACATCGGTCCCCCGGGTTGTTGATCATTCCGCCAGAATCCGCGGAAAGATCACGCGGAGCCTGTGGATAAGTGCCGGAGACACGCTAGGTCAGCGGGCGCCTCATGAGCAAACTCCACTGTAGATCGAGCGGGTGTGTCGTTGCCAGGGCGGATGCCGCGTCCCCGGCATAATGCCGGTCACAGTGTTCTCGGTTTGAGTTCTCAGGCGGCTCGGCGTACCCTAAATCGGTTGACTTCTGCCCATTCGGCAGTCCCTTTGTACGTAGCGTCCCCGGTATCAGAGTCCCGGTGACACCTGATCCGGAAGTGATCCCATGACCAAGCGCACCTTCCAGCCCAACAACCGCCGTCGCGCGAAGAAGCACGGCTTCCGTGCCCGCATGCGCACCCGCGCCGGCCGCGCCATCCTCTCGGCTCGTCGCGGCAAGGGCCGCACCGAGCTCTCGGCCTGACCCCGAGCGGTGCTGGCGAGGCCGAACCGACTCACCCGCGGCGCGGAGTACAAGGCCGTCGTCCGCCGGGGTCGTCGTTGTGCCGGGACGCACACCGTGACCTATGTGAAACCCGCCGTGGCCGAAGGCCCGGCGCGTTTCGGTTTCATCGTCAGCCGCCAGGTCGGCGGCGCTGTCGTTCGCAACACCGTCCGTCGTCGGCTCAAGGCGCTGTGCGCCGAGGCTCTGCCGACCGTCGCCGAGGGCAATGACATCGTGATCCGCGCCCTGCCGAGCGCAGCATCCGTGCCGTTCGGGGAACTGCGCGACGAAGTCGTGCGGTGCCTGGCCCGGAGAGCCACATGAGCGTCCTGCCCGCCTACGCCATCGGAGACGCGGGGCTCGCGGCATCCGATCTCCTGCGCACCGTTCCGCTGGTTCCCCGCAACGCGGTGCTCGCTCTTCTGCACGGATACCGCGCGACGATCTCCCACACGTACGGCGACGTCTGCAAGTACTACCCGTCGTGCTCGGCCTACGCCGTCGGCGCGGTTCAGCAGCACGGCGCCGTCAAGGGCGCGGCACTCACCGCAGCCCGCCTGGCCCGCTGCCACCCCTGGGCCGTCGGCGGCGTCGACGACGTTCCGCCGCACTCGCACTTCCGGCACGCACTGACCCCTCACGGGTTCGTCGTGCCCGCCCCCACTGGAAAGGACTGATCCTCCGCATGGATCTTCTGCTGGCCTCCACCCCCACCCCCGCGCCAACCACGGGCGGTGGCTTCGATCTCATCGGGATCATCCTGTGGCCGCTCAAGTGGGCCGTCGAGGCCGTGCTCGTCGCG
This sequence comes from Microbacterium sp. SSM24, assembly GCF_025989145.1. Taxonomy (NCBI): domain Bacteria; kingdom Bacillati; phylum Actinomycetota; class Actinomycetes; order Micrococcales; family Microbacteriaceae; genus Microbacterium; species Microbacterium sp. SSM24. The sequence goes on from NZ_JAPDNQ010000001.1 coordinate 1,376,613, forward strand.
TGGCACTGGCTGTTCACCGCGATCGGCCTTCCGCCCGCAGACGGCATCACGTGGGTGCTCTCGATCGTCGGCCTCGTCGTCGTTGTGCGATCGGCTCTGATTCCGCTCTTCGTGCGGCAGATCAAGAGCCAGCGCAAGATGATGGAAATTGCCCCTGAACTGCGAAAAGTTCAGGAGAAGTACAAGGGCAAGCGCGATCAGCTCTCTCGTGAGGCGATGAGCCGCGAGACCATGGCGCTGTACAAGAAGCACGGCACCACGCCGGTGTCGAGCTGTCTTCCGCTCCTGGTGCAGATGCCGATCTTCTTCGCGCTCTTCAGCGTGCTGAACGACGTCACCAAGCACTACAACGCCGGCATCGGCGGTGTCGGTCTGCTGAACGCGGAGCTCACCGCGGAGTTCTACAACGCGAAGCTCTTCGGAGTGGCATCGCTTCACGAGACGCTGATCGACGCCGTCAACACGGGCAACACCGCGGCCATCGCGATCCTGGCGACCCTGGTCGTGCTGATGATCGCGTCGCAGTTCTTCACCCAGCTGCAGATCATCTCGAAGAACCTCTCTCCCGAGGCCAAGACCGGTCAGGCGTACCAGATGCAGAAGATCATGCTCTGGGTGCTCCCCTTCGCCTTCGTCTTCTCGGGCGTCTTCTTCCCGCTCGGCGTCGTTATCTACTGGTTCGTCTCGAACCTGTGGACGATGGGTCAGCAGTTCCTCGTCATCCGAGAGATGCCCACACCGGGCTCGGAGGCGGCAAAGGAGCGCGAGGAGCGCCTCGCTCGCAAGGGCAAGGCGATCGACGCGAACGGCAAGGTCGTTCCGATGGAGAAGTACGTCGCCGAGCAGCAGCGCCTGTACGAAGAGGCTGAGCAGGCCCGGGCGGCCGCGCCGAAGCGCCAGCAGCCGGTGAGTAAGCAGCGCGCCAAGAAGCAGGGTCAGAAGCCCAACCCCAAGCCGGGCGGTGCCGATCAGTCCGGTGCCGGTGGCGGCACGGCATCCTGATCCCTTCACGCAGCGTCGATCGACCCGAGGACACCATGACCAGCACCCCTGAGTACGCCCCTACCGACGTGCGAACCGAGCGCGAGCCGGCGACCGTCGAGCAGCTCGAGCAGGAAGGCGACATCGCCGCCGACTTCCTCGAGGGTCTGCTCGACATCGCCGATATCGACGGTGATCTCGACCTCGACGTGAAGGGCGGGCGCGCCTATGTCTCCGTCGAGGCACCCGAGGGTGGTTCCGTGTCGCTGATCGCGGATCCCGACACGGTGCAGGCCCTTCAGGAGCTGACGCGCATCGCGGTGCAGAACGGCACGGGACGGTTCTCTCGACTCATCCTCGATGTCGGCGGATCGCGCGACACCCGCCAGCAGCAGCTCGCAACGCTCGTGGATCGTGCGATCGACCGGCTCGAGGGCGGTGCATCGCAGGCTTCGCTGCCCGCGATGTCGAGCTATGAGCGCAAGCTCGTGCACGACATCGTGTCGGACCGTGGCTTCGTGTCGGAGTCGTACGGCGAGGGTGCCGATCGGCACACGGTGATCCGTCGCGCGTGACGTGACGTTTCACGTGAAACATCGATGATCGAGATCGAGTCTGAACCGGCTGTCGCAGCCGACGTGTTCGGTGACCGTATCGAGGGCGCCCGCCAGTTCGCGGCCGCGCTGGGCGAGCACGGCGAAGAGCGCGGGCTCATCGGGCCGCTGGAGCCGCCGCGTCTGTGGTCGCGCCACATTCTGAACAGTGCGATCATCGCTCCCCTGTTCTCCCCCGGTCGCGTCGGTGACGTCGGGTCGGGTGCCGGCCTGCCCGGTCTGGTGCTCGCGATCGCTCGGCCCGATGTGCAGTGGGTGCTCATCGAACCGATGGAGCGCCGCGTTGTGTGGCTCAATGAGCAGGTCGAAGCACTCGCGCTGGACAATGTGGAGGTCGTTCGCGCTCGCGCCGAGGAATGGAAGGGCGGGCCGACTCTCGATGCCGTGACCGCCCGAGCGGTGAGCGCCTTGCGCACACTGGTGCCGTTGACCGCTCCCCTCGTGCGTAACGGCGGTGAGCTGATCCTGCTGAAGGGCGCGAGTGCCGCCAACGAGATCGACGCGGCAGACAAGCAGCTCCGCAAGTTCCGTGTGACGAATGCTCGGGTCGAGGTCGTCGGCGAGGGAGTTCTCGCCGAACCTTCCCGTGTGATTCGCGCGACCGTCCGCTAGCCCGGGGTTTTTACCGCGCTTCTCGCCGACCCGTGTGCCCGGCGGCGTCCCTCCCGATCGAGTGGCCCAGTTCATGCCCACCGATCGAGGATCCCCCGCCCGCCCGGTTCCACCGATCGACGAGCACGGCCGCTTCCGCCGATCGAGGAGCCCGGAGGGCGTATCGAGATCCCCCGGGGGTGGTTCCGTGCGGATGTTTCACGTGAAACACATCGCCAACTTCGCGCCCCCGCCTGGTTCCGCCGATCGACGAACCCGGCCGCTTCCGCCGATCGAGGTGCACGCCCGCTTCCGCCGATCGAGTAGCCCGGAGGGCGTATCGAGATCCCCCGGGTTGGTTGAGTGCGGATGTTTCACGTGAAACACATCGCCAACTTCGCGCCCCCGCCTGGTTCCGCCGATCGACGAACCCGGCCGCTTCCGCCGATCGAGTAGCCCGGAGGGCGTATCGAGATCCCTTGGTGATGTCCTCGGATCCTCCACCGCGCGCGCAAGCGCCGTCTCATCCCCAGAGCGTCCGCGTTTGGCAGTACGCGCTGCGTCGATGCGTCACTCTTGCCGGATGCCGTACATGTACATCCTCGAGTGCTCGGATCGGTCCCTCTACGTCGGAAGCACCCGAAGCCTGGAACATCGACTCGCCCAGCACGGTGACGGTGAAGGATCCGCGTACATCCGCACCCGGCTGCCCGTGCGGCTGTTGTACTTCGAGACCTTCGACCCCGTGGATGACGCATACCGCAGAGAGAAGCAGGTACAAGGCTGGAGTCGTGCGAAACGATTGGCGTTGGTGAAGGGCCAGCTTGAGAAGCTCCCTGCGTTGAGCCGGAAGAAGTTCCGGCGCGACGTGGAGTCCGCGAGGACCGAGGCCAGGAGCGAGACGCCCTCCGTGGGCTAGTAGCCGACGCGTTGGTGGGCGAAGAGTCTTGATAAGGCCGCTTCGCGGCGTCCCCGACCGGCGGGATGCCGCACGGGTGCTGCGGTTCGGGGCGGGATGTTTCACGTGAAACGTGCCGCGGACGCAGTGGCGGTGGAGCAGGCGCGTTGGGGTCTCGATACGGCCGCTTCGCGGCGTCCCCGACCGGCGGATGGTGGCGGATGCAGCGCGGGTGGAGCGGGTTCGGCGGGGTTGGGGTCTCGATACGGCCGCTTCGCGGCCTCCCCGACCGGCGGGAGGGCGCAGATCGCGTGCCTGCGTAGCGGGTGGAGCGGGTTCGGCGGCGTTGGGGTCTCGATACGGCTGCTTCGCGGCCTTCGCGGCCTTCGCGGCCTCCGCGGCCTCCGCGGCCTCCGCGGCCGGCGGGAGGGCGCAGATCGAGTGCCCGCGCAGCGGGTTATCAAGATCCGGGGGTCACCTCATCGTCGGATGCGGAAGGGCGTGGGGGCGGGGCGGGATAGAGTAGGGGACGTTGTTGATCGGCTCGCGAAAGGGAGAGTGTTTCACGTGAAACAGCCCGACGAGAGCGGAGCCGCGGCGTCCTTCTCGTTCGACGACACCCCACTCGCGCGTGAACTGGCCGACCTTTCCGCTCGCCGCCGCGCCCTCGAGAGCGCGGATGTCCAGCTTTCCGGGCGTACGCGGGTCCTGACGGTGTCGAACCAGAAGGGCGGCGTTGGCAAGACCACCACCACGGTGAACGTCGCCGCCGCGCTCGCTGCGGTCGGCGCCCGTGTTCTGGTCATCGACCTCGACCCCCAGGGCAACGCCTCGACGGCGCTCGGCGTGCCCCACACCGCCGACATTCCCAGCATCTACGACGTGCTGATCGACGAGTTTCCCATCGCCGACATCGTCCAGACCAGCCCAGAGTCCCCCAACCTCTTCTGCGCGCCGAGCACCATCCATCTCGCCGGCGCCGAGATCGAGCTGGTTTCACAGGTGGCTCGCGAACATCGCCTGCGCACGGCGCTCGATGAGTACCTTGCGAGCGCCGAGCACAAGCTGGACTTCGTCCTGATCGACTGCCCGCCGTCGCTGGGCCTGCTCACGATCAACGCGTTCACTGCGGCGAGCGAGCTGCTCATCCCCATCCAGTGCGAGTACTACGCGCTCGAGGGGCTGAGCCAGCTCCTCGGCACCGTGCGCATGATCCAGAAGCACCTCAACCCGAATCTCACACTCTCGACGATCCTGCTCACCATGTACGACGGGCGCACCCGACTGGCGCAGCAGGTCGCCGACGAGGTCCGCGAGCACTTCCCCCGCGAGGTCCTCGACACGGTCATCCCGCGTTCGGTGCGCGTGTCCGAGGCACCGAGCTTCGGTCAGACCGTGATCGCCTATGACGGGCACTCCGCCGGCGCCGTCGCGTACCGCGAAGCCGCGGTAGAACTCATCCGTCGCGAAACCTCCGTCGCCGCACACGTCGACTCGAACATCGAAGGGAGCGCCTGATGGCCAAGCGCACAGGCCTCGGCCGCGGAATCGGGGCGCTGATCCCCACGACGGAAGCTGCGGAGGACCGCCCGTCCGATGTCTTCTTCCCCCGGTCCGTCGCGACCGCCGATGCGGCGGCCGACGACAGCGCTGCGCAGGCGGTCGAGGCGCTGGTGCAGGTTCCCGGCGCGCGCCTCGCGCACGTCGACCCCCACTCGATCGTCCCGAACCCCCGGCAGCCGCGAACGCACTTCAATCCCGAGGATCTCGCCGAGCTGGTTCACAGCGTCCGTGAGTTCGGCGTGCTGCAGCCCGTCGTCGTGCGCGCCAACGAGGACGGGCAGTACGAGCTCATCATGGGGGAGCGACGCACGCGCGCCGCGCGCGAAGCCGGTCTCACCTCGATCCCCGCCGTCATCCGCGAGACCGCCGACGAGCACCTCCTGCGCGACGCTCTTCTCGAGAACCTTCACCGTTCCGAGCTCAACCCGCTCGAAGAGGCATCCGCGTACCAGCAGCTGCTCGAAGACTTCGGCATCACGCAGGAGGAACTCGCGAGTCGCATCGGACGGTCACGCCCGCAGATCAGCAACACCATCCGCCTGCTCAAGCTGCCCCTTCCCGTGCAGCAGCGCGTCGCCGCCGGGGTCCTCACGGCCGGCCACGCGCGCGCGATCCTGTCGCTCGACACCCCCGAGGCGATGCAGCGTCTCGCCGACAAGATCGTCAACGAGGATCTCTCCGTCCGCGCGGCCGAAGCCGCCGCGAAGGGGCCGGATGCGGCATCCGCCCGATCCCCGAAACCCCAGGCGGGCGCACGACGCGCTCACCTCGACGAGGTCGCCGAGCGCCTCGGCGATCGCCTCAACACGCGGGTGCGCATCTCTCTCACCGCGAGAAAAGGCCAGGTCAGCATTGATTTCGCGAGCATTCAGGATTTGAACCGCATCCTCGAGGAGATCGGCGAGAGCGGCTACGGCTCAGCCTGACCCGAGAGCAGCGGCCCTCCGCCGGAGAAGCGCGCCTTCCGGATCGTTCCCCGGGAGTTCCGCAGCGGCGATGAAGGCCGCCGCGGCGGCATCCCTGTCTCCCAGCCGTTCGAGCAGCTCCGCACGCACCGCGTGGAACGGCCGGAAGTCGGCCAGCTCGGGCCGCAGCGCGTCCACGTCGGCGAGAGCCGTCGCGGGACCGTCCGCCATCGACACGGCAACCGCACGATTGAGTCGCACCACGGACGACGGCGCGAGCTCGTCGAGCGCGTCGTAGAGACGCACGATGCGATTCCAGTCGGTCTCGTCGAAAGCGGGAGCGACCGCATGGCACTCGGCGATCGCCGCCTGCAGACCGTAGTACCCGAGGCCGCGGGGCGCGGCATCCACCCGCTCCATGTGCTCCCGACCGCGAGCGATGGCGGAGCGGTCCCAGCGACGACGATCCTGCTCCGCGAGGGTCCGCGGCAACCCGTCGGCGTCGGCGCGGGTCGCAAAGCGGGAGGACTGGAACTCCATGAGCGCGATGAGCGCGTCGATCTCGGTCTCACGGGGCATCAGGGCCCGCAGCTGACGCGCGAGACGCACCGCTTCGCGTGCGACATCAGGTCGAATCTGCTGCTCCCCCGCCGCCGCGGCGTAGCCCTCCGTGAACAGCAGGTAGATCACCTGCAGCACGCTGGCGAGCCGTGTGGGGCGCTCTGCGCGGCCCGGGACTTCGAAAGGCACGGATGCCTCGGCGAGCAGCTTCTTCGCGCGCACGATCCGCTGCTGGACGGTCGGCACGGACATGAGCAGCGCCCGGCCGATCTGCTCCGTCGTGAGGCCCGCTACGGTCCGCAGGGTCAGGGCGAGCCGCGCCTGCGGCGTGAGGACCGGATGGCACGCGACGAAGACGAGGCGCAGCACGTCGTCGTCGATGCGGTCAGGATCACCGAGCTCCGGAACGTCATCGCTGCGTTCCGCCTCGAGCACGTCCGTTCCAAGCAGCGGCTCCCGCGCGGCGAGGCGTTCGCGTCGCCGCCACCCGTCGATCGCGCGTCGCTTGGCGACGGTGAGCAGCCAGGCACCCGGATTGTCCGGGATGCCGCTCCCCGGCCACTTCGCCAGTGCCTCGAGCAGGGCGTCCTGGGCGAGATCCTCCGCCCACCCGAAGTCGCCCGTGTGCCGCGTGAGTGCCGCGACGATCCGCGCGGACTCCTCGCGCCACACGGCTTCCACCGCGCGGCGGGCGTGGACGTCGACGTCGTTCATGAGGCCAGCGTAGGCGCCGGAACACGGCCGAGTCGGGGCCGGAGGTCGGCGGGTCGTCGTACCCTGGATGAGTGCCGCACGACGACCAGACCCCGCGACGCCGGGCCAGTCTCGAGCTTCTGCGCGCCGAGGCTTCCGACGAGCTGGCGGTGGTCATCGCCGAGCGGCTGCGCGGTGGCGAAGACCCGTGGGAGTTCATGGAAGACCTGCCGACGGTCGACGAGCTGGTCGTGTTCACCCTCCGAGCCGAGAACATCGCCGAGAACGGCGGAGCGCGACCGAATGCGGCACGGCACTACCGCGTCCTTCGCCAGATCGCGCTCGACTACCCGCAGCTCACGCGCGCGGTGTGGCGCCTGCTCGGAGACGCGAACACGCACCGCCGCTGGGATGCGACGGTGCGTGCAGACGCTTCGTGAGGTCATGCGCGACCTATGAACTGGTCGCGCGCCACTCCTGCTCCTTCGAGATCCACTCGTTGTCGGGCATGTCGAAGTCGGACAGCTCGTTGACGCGGCGCACCTCGAGGGCGGTTCCCGGTCCGAGCGGGCACTTGCGGGCCCAGTGCTCGGCCTCTTCACGGCTCGCGACCTCGAGGATCCAGAATCCGGTGAACACCTCGCGCGCCTCGGCGTAGGGGCCGTCGGTGACGACGGGGGGCACCGACGCGAAGTCGACGCGGAAGCCCTCGCTCGCATCCGACAGTCCTTCCGCCGAGAGGAACACGCCCGCCTTCTGGAGCTCTTCGTTGTAAGCGCCCATGGCCGCGATGACGGCCATCATGTCGAGCTCCTCCGCCGCGCGTGCCGCAGCCTCGGGCTCCACCTGCATGATGAGCATGTAACGCATGTCGTTCTCCTCTCGTTCCGAGCCGGTGGCCCGTGGGGCCGATCGGCCGCCTTCACTTCGTGCGTCGAACGAGAACGCCCGAGATCGACATCCTCCCCGAAATTCTTCGGCTCGTCGATCGCATGTCTCCGGGGGCATGCAATAGAAAAACCCCCTGACCTGGTGGAAACCGGGTCAGGGGGTTGTGAAAGTGTACTCAGCCGATGTACGCCGCGAGGTCCTTCTCGAGAGCGAACTTCGGCTTCGCGCCGATGATGGTCGTCTCGACCTCGCCCTTGTTGAAGACCTTCATCGCCGGGATCGACGTGATCTGGTACTTCATGGCGAGATCGGGGTTCTCGTCGACGTTGAGCTTGAGGATCGTGATCTTCCCGGGGTGCTCGGACTGGATCTCGTCGAGCACGGGGGCGACCATGCGGCACGGTCCGCACCATGCTGCCCAGAAGTCCACGAGAACGGGGCCCTCGGCCTGGAGCACGTCCTGCTCCCACGTGGCGGACGTCGTCGCCTTGGCGGTCATCATTTCTCCTTAGCTGGATGCTGTCGTCGTATCGAACGCGGACCGCGGCGGAATCATTCCGCCGCACAGCCCATGCTCAGGCGGCGTCGGCCTCGGGGAGGCCCTCGATCTGATCGCCTGCGGCGTCGGGCGCTCCGGCCTCGCCGAGTGCGGCGAGGTAGTGCTCGACGTCGAGTGCGGCGACTGTGCCACTGCCCGCGGCCGTCACGGCCTGACGGTAGGTGGGGTCGATGACGTCGCCGGCGGCGAAGACACCCGGGATGGAGGTGCGCGACGAGCGGCCGTCGACCCAGATGGTGCCTTCGGGGGTGAGGTCGAGCTTGCCGTGCACGAGGTGCGTGCGGGGGTCGTTGCCGATCGCGACGAACAGGCCGTCGATCGCGAGATCGCTGCGGGTGCCGTCGACCGTGTTCTCGAGCACGAGTCCGGTCACGGCGTCGTCGCCGAGCACGTCGACGACCTCGCTGTTCCACACGAACTCGATCTTCTCGTTCGCGAACGCCCGCTCCTGCATGATCTTCGACGCGCGCAGCTCGTCGCGGCGGTGGATGACGTACACCTTCGACGCGAACTTGGTGAGAAAGGTGGCCTCCTCCATCGCGGAGTCGCCGCCGCCGACGACCGCGATCACGCGCTCGCGGAAGAAGAACCCGTCGCACGTGGCGCAGTACGAGACGCCGCGACCCGACAGCCGCTCCTCGCCCTCGATGCCGATCTTGCGGTGTGCGGAGCCCGTCGCGTAGACGATCGAGCGGGCCTCGTACTCCTTGCCGCTGCCGAGGGTGAGCTTCTTGACGTCGCCCTCGAGCTCGAGGGAGACGACGTCGTCATAGAGCACCTCGGTGCCGAAGCGCTCCGCCTGCTCCTGCATCTTCGTCATCAGGTCAGGACCCTGGATGCCCTCGGGGAAGCCGGGGAAGTTCTCGACGTCGGTGGTGGTCATCAGGTCGCCGCCGGCCTCGACCGAACTCGCGACCACGAGGGGCTCCAGATTGGCACGTGCGGCGTAGATCGCCGCCGTGTACCCCGCCGGGCCCGAACCGATGATGATGACGTGACGCACCTGCGCCCCCTTCTGTTTCGGGGTCGGAAGACCCCGGATATCTCAACACATGGTAGCCGCGCCGCATTCCGTCGGGCGGGTCGGTGTCGGCCTGCCGCGAGGTCTTCGCCGCTCAGCCGCGTCCGGGGAGGAATCGTCGCACGAGCCGCATCGCGGTATCGAGCTCCGGTGCCCGCAGCAGCGCGAGGAAACCCGCGTAGACGACCAGCACGACGACGCCGATGACCGCGGCCCCGAGAGCGCCGAGGAACTTGTCGGAGACGGTCCAGCCGTCGACCCCGCCGAGGAGCTGGAACGTGAGCCAGCCGACACCCGCCGCGGGGATCGCGGCGAGTGCGAACCGCCCGAGCGACAGCATCCACGACCCGTATGCCAGTCCACCGAGGCGTCGCTGCAGCAGCCAGGCCGCCACGATCAGCTGGATGATGCCGGCGAGGGACTGGCCGAGCGCCGTGGCGGCGGCGAGCTGCGAGAGCGGCAGCAGATCCGCGGCCACGGCCCAGGATGCGACGAGTGCGGTGATGACGACGAGCACGCACTGCACCAGGGTGAACGCGAACGGGCGCACGACGTCGTTGTACGCGTAGAAGGTTCGCTGGATGACGAAGAGCAGGGCGAGGGGGATCAACCCGACCAGGAAGCACAGCAGCACGCCTGCCGCGGCGATGGCGTCCTCGGCCGAGTTGGTGAAGATGCGCGATGCGGGCACTGCTGCCACAGCCAGTGCGGCCGCCGCCACGATGATGAACAGGCCGAGGGTGCGGATGCTGCGCCCGATGTCCGCCCGGACGTCGTCGTCGCGGCCCGCGTGGGCGTGGGCGCTGAGCTCGGTGTAATAGGGGGTGCCTATCGAGAGCACGATGATCGAATACGGAAGCATGAAGATCAGCCACGCGTTGGCGATCACCGCGATCGAGGCACCGTCGCCCGAGGCGGCCGAGACGATCTGCGTCTGCACGAGGCCCGCGAGCTGGCCGGCGAGCACCATCAGGAACGTCCACCCCGCCAGGCGGCCGATGTGTCGCAGGCCGATGCCTCGCCAGTGGAAGTCGGGGCGGAGCCGGATGCCGGTGCGCCGCCAGAACGCGAGGAGCACGCCCGACTGCACGATGATGCCCAGCGTGGCGGTGCCGCCGAGCACGGCGATCATCTGCGGCGTCCACTCCTCGACGCCCGTGATGTCTCCGCCGAACAGCGCGATGAAGATCAGGAACCCGGCGATCGAGATCACGTTGTTCACGATCGGAGCCCACGTGTACGGCCCGAAGATGCGACGGGCGTTCTGCGTCTCGCCGACCAGTGCGTACAGGCCGTAGAAGAAGAGCTGCGGAAGGCACCAGTACGCGAAGGCGGTTGCCAGAGCGAGCTGATCGGCCGTGAAGTTCTTCGCGTAGAGCTGCACCAGCCAGGGCGCGGCGACCACCGCGATCGCGGTGGTGACGACCATGACCACGGTGCCCAGGGTGAACAGCTTCGAGATGAAGCGCCGGCCGCCGTCGGGATCGGTGCTCGCCTTGACGATCTGCGGGACGATCACGGCGGTGAGGATGCCGGTCGAGATGATCGCGTAGATGTTGTTCGGCAGCTGGTTGGCGACGGTGAACGCGTCGGCGGCACGGCTGTTCACCGAGCCGATCGCGGTGACCAGCACGACGGTGCGGACGAACCCGGTCAGGCGCGAGACGATCGTCCCCGCGCCGATCAGGACGCTCGCGCGCCCGAGGCTCATGCGTCGCCCTCGGACTCGGTGCCGGTGGCCTCGTCCGCGGGCGCCCCGTCATCCGGGCCGCCGCCGGGGGCGGCATCCTTCCCCCGTCTGCGCGCACGGAACCGCCGCACGGTGCGCACGACGCCGAACAGCAGCAACCCGCCCACCACGACGCCGAGCGCGGCGATGCCGAACGTCTCCCATTCGGCGCGCACGCTCACCTCGACGGACTCGGGTTCGCCGATCGCGACGCTCGCGCGACTGCGCAGCTGGAGGTCGAGGGTCACGTCGCCGTTTCCGACACGCGCCTGGACGGGGACCTCGACGCGCGTATTGCTGCTCGGCTGCGCGATCACGGGGTTGGCGCGCTGCACATCGAGTCGCAGGTCGTCGGGGGTGACGTAGAGCACGAGATTGGCCGGGTAGGGCAGGTCGTTGCGCACCCAGAACCGCAGGCCGACGTTCGAGCCGAAGAGGTTGATCGGAGCGGTGGGAACGAGCCCGACGGAGTCGAGCGTCGTCGCGGTCGCTTCCCGATGCGTGGCCACCGCCTCCGCCCATGCGAGGTCCTCCGGCAGCCAGCCGTTGCCGAGCAGCTGCAGGACCTCGGCACGTTCGGGGCCGGTGAGCAGGCTCGTGTCATCGAGGATCGTCGAGAACCGCGCGAGCTCCCCCTCGGCGGTGAGCAGAGCGGATGCCGCGGCCGCCCGCGCGGGCTGCTCCGGTACGTCCTCGATCTCGATCTCGACGGTTGCGGAGTTGGCGAGCCCGCCGATCGTGAACGGGGTGACCCCGGGGGCGTCGAGCGCGGCGCCGATGGTGGCGGCGAGTCCGACGCGCGAACGGTCGGGGTTTCGTCCGAGCGAGACGAGCAGCGGAGCCCCGTCGGTCTGCGCCGTGGCGAAGGCGAGATACGCGGTCGCCTGCGTGAGCGCCGCACCGCGCAGCGAGTTGTCGTCGAGGGCCGAGGCCTTCTCGAGCGCGGAGGAGATCGCCGAGTCGTACACCAGGGCGGATGCTTCGCCCGCGAGGCCGTGCGCGCGGACCGTCTCCCCGCCCGCCCCTTGCGACGTCGTGGCGGACGGGACGATGGTCTGAGCGGTCTGGTCGTCGACCGCAAGGCCACCCAACTGCTCCACGACGGCGGGTCCCGCGCTGCCCGCGGTCGGCCAGAACACGCCCTCCCGGGTGTTCGGTCCGATCGCCAGCAGCTCCGGCAGGGTCGGCATCACGGGGACGTCCGGGTCCGCTCCCGGTGTGGGCGTCGGCCCGGTGCCGGGTTCGGTCTCGGGCTCGGGAATGAAGTTCGCCGGGTCCATGTACGCCGTGAGCGAGGTCGGCCGCAGCGGTGCCGCGAGGCCCGTCTCGAGCTGCGCGGCGATGTCGGCATCCCCGAACTGCAGCGCGAAGCGCGAGTTCACCAGGGTCTCCAGGCGCGTGAGCCACGCCGTCGCGGTGGCCGGAGCCGACGAGCCGAGCACGCGGATGGCCGCGGGCAGTGCGGGATCCACCGCGAGGATCGCCGGGGTTCCTTCGACGCCGTCGAGCTGCGCCGTCAACGCGCCGTCCGGGGCGGTGAGCGCCGTGAGTTCGTCCGCGGTGAGAAGGCCCTCGGACAGCGGCCCCGCGGTGATGGGCACGATCACCCCGAGTCCGATCTCGCCGGGGTCGGGCTCGGGGACGATGACCGCGCTCGTCGACGAGACTGCTCCCGCCGGCGACTCGTACGTCGCCAGCAGCGGGTAGACCCCGGGGCCGAGCCCCGCCAGCGTCGGATCGTCCGCCTCGACGCGCGCGGCGGTCACGGCCTGCGATCGTGCCGGGACGGACTCCAGGGTTACGGTCGCGACCTCCTCGGTGCGCGCGCCGCTCGTCGTGCCCTCGAGCCACGCGGTGAGCGCGGCCCGATTCGCCAGCGCGGTGCGACCGAGGGACACCGTCGCGACCGCGGGGACGGTCGCGGCATCCGTCTCGTTCTGCAGGATCAGCGAGACCGCGAGCGCCTCACCCGGGGTCACGATCCCGTTCGAGATCGGAGCCAGGGTGAACGCGGTCGTTCCCGCCGGGATCGGCGGCGTGGGCGTCGGGGTCGGCGTCGCCGTGCCGGCGAACGCCGGAACCACCGGGGCCGCGAGCGCCGTCAGGATCGCCAGCACGACCGCGGCGACGCGTGAGGCGCGGCGCCGGGCGGGCTTTCCCGAGGGGATCAGGGTCATACTGTGTGGTTCGCTCCTGTGCGATGTCCGGACCGCACGATCGTCTGCGATTCTACGGTTCGACCCTCCGAGGTTCCGGCACCCCGGCGCCGCGCGGCGACGCACGGTTGAATGGGAGCGTGCTCCCCGAACCCGATCCCTCCCTGTGCCGCGCTCTCGCCGACGACCTGCGCGAGGCAGGATTCACCGCCGAGGCGCTGCGATCCGCGTTCGGAGATGCCGCGGACGACGCGATCGCGCGCGGCCTGCGCGCACCGGCCGATCGTGCGCTGGAGGCACGCACCGACGCGCTCGCCGTGCTGGCCAGACTGCTCGTGCTCGGGATGCCGCAGCCCGAGGAATCCGTCACGCGCGCCCTTCCGCGTGCCGGCGCGACGGGCCTCGCGGCGCTGGGGCTCGCCTCGATCGGCGACCAGGTGCGTCCGCTCGCGGTCGTGCGCCCGCAGTCCTACGCCGACGCGGACGGCACGGGTCAGTGGTGGATCGCCAGCGACCTCGACGAGGCCGCGCTGGGCGGGCCGCTCCCCGAGGACCACGTGCTCGGCGTGGGCGGGGCCTCGCTCACCCTCGCTTCGCTGCAGCTGCCGACGCCGGCAGAGCGGGGACTCGACATCGGCGCGGGATGCGGCATCCAGGCTCTGCGTGCCAGGCGGAGCGTCGCCCGTGTCGTCGCGACCGACATCTCGGCGCGAGCGCTCGCCTTCACCCGGCTCAACGCGCTGCTCAACGGGGTCGACGCCATCGAAGTGCGCCGGGGCAGCCTGTTCGAGCCCGTCGCCGGGGAGGAGTTCGACCGCATCGTGTCGAACCCTCCCTTCGTCATCACGCCGCGGGTGGAGGACGTGCCTGCGTACGAGTACCGCGACGGCGGCATGGAGGGCGACGACGTCGTCGCGGCGTTCGTGCGCGGCGTGGGTGCCCATCTCGCGCCGGGGGGTGTCGCGCAGCTGCTGGGCAACTGGGAGACCCGGGCGGGGATCGACGGCCTCGAACGCGTGCGCGCGTGGGTGGCGGAGTCGCCCGCGCCGCTGGACGCATGGGTCGTCGAGCGCGAGAGCCTCGATCCGCTGTCGTACGCCGAGCTGTGGGTGCGCGACGGAGGCACGCTGCCGGGCACCAGCGGCTTCGCGCGCCTCGTCGACGCCTGGCTCGACGATTTCGCGGCGCGAGAGGTGACGGAGGTCGGCTTCGGCTACCTGCTGCTGCGCCGCCCCGCCGCGGGTGCGCCCACGCTGGCGCGGTTCGAGAAGCTGCATCAGTCGCTGTCCGGCGACAGTCTGGGCACGCACCTCGCCGAGGCGCTCGCCGCCCACGACCGGCTCGTCCGGCTCGACCAGGCCGGGGTGGCGGCATCCGTGTTCGTCGTCGCCCCCGATGTGACCGAGGCGCGCCATCACGTCCCCGGACAGGAGGACCCGACCGTCATCGAGCTGCGGCAGGGCGGCGGCTTCGGTCGCGCGCTGGGGGTCGATCCCGGACTGGCGGCGCTCGTCGGCGCCTGCGACGGCGACCTGCCGGCGGGAGTGCTCATCGACGCGATCGCCCAGCTGATGGGGGTGGATGCCGCGTCCCTCCGCGCCGATCTGCTTCCGCGTGTGCGCGAGCTGGCGTTCACCGGCTTCCTCCGGTTCGCGTGAAAAGCGCGGGGGAAACCGCGGCACACGGCTCCCACCAGGCCCGGACCGCGACGTCTCTCCCGCGATAGCCACCGCCGCCGCTGGAAACACGTGCCCCCACGATCGCTCGGTAGGCTCGATGCATGCTCAACATGGCCGAGGGCATCGTGCGCCTCGGCGCGCTCGCCGAGTCTCCCGTCGTCGACACGCTCGCGCGCGCGTTCGCCGACGCCGGGTTCGATCTGGCGATCGTCGGCGGCCCCGTGCGCGACGCTCTCCTCGGCCGGGCGACCAACGACCTCGACTTCACGACCGACGCGCGGCCCGACGACATCCTGCGGATCGTGAAGCCCATCAGCACCGCCCAGTGGGACATCGGCCGGGCCTTCGGCACCATCGGCGCGAAGGTCGCCGGCGAGTCCCCACGTCCTCTCCCGGGATCGCGTGCGCGATCCCGCGAGCCTCGGGGCGGGGGGGCCCAGGTCGAGATCACGACCTACCGGGCCGACAGCTACGACGGCGTCACCCGCAAGCCCACCGTCGAGTTCGGCGACACGCTCGAGGCCGACCTGGTGCGCCGTGACTTCACCGTCAACGCGATGGCGCTGCGCGTGCCCGGCCGCACGCTCGTCGACCCGACCGGCGGCGTCGAGGACCTCGTCGCCCGTCGCCTGCGCACCCCGGCCGATCCTGCGATCAGCTTCGGCGACGACCCGCTGCGGATGCTGCGCGCCGCCCGCTTCTCGTCCCAGCTCGAATTCGACGTCGACCCGGCCACGGTGGCGGCGATGGCGGAGCTGCGCGCGACGCTGTCGATCGTCAGTCCCGAGCGCATCCAGGGGGAGCTGGTGCGGCTGCTCCAGACCGACGACCCGGTGCGCGGCATCCGTCTGCTCGTCGAGACCGGGCTGATCGACGAGTTCCTCCCGGAGGTGCCGGCGCTGCGCCTCGAGGTCGACGAGCACCACCACCACAAGGACGTGTACGAGCACTCGCTCACCGTGCTCCGGCAGGCGATCGATCTCGAGCAGGCGCGGAATCCGGATGCCGCCCCCGACGTGCCGCTGCGCCTGGCCGCGCTGCTGCACGACATCGGCAAGCCCGCGACCCGCCGGCTGGAGCCCAACGGCGGCGTGACGTTCTACCACCACGACATCAAGGGCGCGAGGCTGGCGCGCAAGCGGCTGCAGGCGCTGCGGTTCGACGTCGACACCATGACGGTGGTGGCGCGCCTGATCGAGCTGCATCTGCGGTTCTTCGGGTACTCCGAAGGGACATGGACGGACTCCGCCGTGCGCCGGTACGTCCGCGATGCCGGCGACGAGCTGGAGCGGCTGCACATCCTCACGCGTGCCGACGTCACCACCCGCAACGCGAAGAAGGCCGGGCGCCTCGCCCGTGCCTACGACGACATCGAGCGGCGCATCAGCGAGCTCGCGGACCAGGAGCAGCTCGACGCGATGCGTCCCGCGCTCGACGGCAACCGCATCCAGGAGGTGCTGGGGATTCCGCCCGGCCGTGAGGTGGGAGAGGCGTACCGGTTCCTCCTCGACCTTCGGCTCGACGAGGGCATCCTGAGCGAGGATGACGCGGAGCGGCGCCTGCGCGAGTGGTGGGCCGCCCGCGGCTGAGACCGCCCGGCGGAGAGCCCGTTCGGGGCTGAGACCCGGGCCCTGCCGAGCGCCTGCCGCGCAGGAGTTCTCGCCTACGCAGGACGCCGGCACCCCGAATCGTCCTGCGCAGCGGATTTCTCCTGCGCAGACGCACCGGCGAGCGGGCGCGGCGCCGGGTTCAGCGTCGAAGGGCCGACCGGTAGTCGGTTCATCGTCCGTTCACGCATGCATCGACGATGCGGCCCTCTCGCATTTCGGCCTCGGCCCGGCCGTTTCACGGGGCACATCGCCCAGCTGAAGGGGCGAGGATGCGGCATCCGGCTTCATGGCGTGCGGGTTTCGGTCTGGTTACGAAACGTTCACTCGATTGCCGTCCGCCGCCTTCGGGGTGAAGATAGCCTGCGGGCCGCGCCTTCTCTGGCGTGGCTGTCTTCACTCAGCAGAGGTAGCACTATGTCACTGCACCACAGCAAGCGCGGCCGTGTCGGCCTCGCGATCGGGGCCTTCGGAGTCTCGGCCATCCTCCTCGCCGGATGCGCGAGCGGCGGCGGGAACGACGACGGCGGCGACGCGTCGGGCGAGCCGATCATCGTCGGCACCACCGACAAGGTCACGACCCTCGACCCCGCCGGTTCGTACGACAACGGATCGCTCGCGGTCCAGACGCAGGTCTTCCCGTACCTCGTCAACACCGACTACAACAGCACCGAGGTCGTTCCCGACCTCGCCGAGTCGGCAGAGTTCACCTCGCCGACCGAGTACACGGTGACCCTTCCGGCCGGCCTCAAGTGGGCCAACGGCAACGACCTCACCTCGGCCGACGTGAAGTTCTCGTTCGACCGCAACATCGCGATCGCCGACCCCAATGGCGCGTCGAGCCTGCTCTACAACCTCGACAGCGTCGAGACGCCTGATGACACCACGGTCGTCTTCAAGCTCAAGACGGCGAACGACCAGGTCTTCCCGTTCATCCTCACGAGCTTCCCCGGCGCCATCGTCGATGACGAGGTCTTCGCCGCCGACGCTCTGACGCCCGACGACGAGATCGTCGACGCGAACGCCTTCGGCGGTCCGTACGCGATCACCGCGTGGGACTTCAACAAGACCGTCGAGTTCACCCCGAACGAGAACTACGAGGGCCTGCTCGACGCTCCGGTCAACGCGGGCGTCATCCTGTCGTACTTCACCGAGTCGTCGAACCTCAAGCTCGCCGTGCAGGAGGGTGAGGTCGACGTGGCCTACCGCAGCCTGTCCGCGACCGATGTCGACGACCTGAGCGGCAACGACAACGTGCAGGTCATCGACGGCCCCGGCGGCGAGATCCGCTACATCGTGTTCAACTTCAACACGCAGCCGTACGGCGCCACCACGCCCGAGGCCGACGAGGCCAAGGCGCTCGCCGTCCGTCAGGCCGTGGCCGACCTCGTCGACCGCGACGAGATCTCGGAGCAGGTCTACAAGGGCACCTACACCCCGCTGTACTCGTACGTTCCCGAGGGCTTCGCCGGCGCCACCGAGGCGCTCAAGGGCCTCTACGGTGACGGCGAGGGCGGTCCGGATGCCGACAAGGCAGCCGCGACCCTCGAGGCCGCCGGTGTCGAGACGCCCGTCGCGCTCAGCCTGCAGTACAGCCCCGACCACTACGGCCCCTCGTCGGGTGACGAGTACGCCCTGGTCAAAACGCAGCTCGAGGAGAGCGGCCTGTTCACCGTCGACCTCAAGTCGACCGAATGGGTGCAGTACTCCGAGGACCGCACGGCCGACGTGTACCCGGCGTACCAGCTCGGCTGGTTCCCGGACTACTCCGACGCCGACAACTACCTGACGCCGTTCTTCCTGGAGAACAACTTCCTCGGGAACCACTACGTCAACGCGGAGGTCAACGACCTCATCCTGAAGCAGGCCGTCGAGCCGGATGCCGCGACCCGCACCGCGGACATCGAGCAGATCCAGGAGCTCGTCGCGGGCGACCTGTCGACCGTGCCGCTCCTCCAGGGCGCGCAGGTCGCCGTGGCCGGAACGGCCGTGGACGGGGTCGTCCTCGACGCGTCGTTCAAGTTCCGCTTCGCGCCGCTGACGAAGTAGCCGATCGAACGGTCGATGGGGCGGTCCGCACACCGGGCCGCCCCATCGGCACGATTCGCCTCGATTCGCCCGTCTTTACAAGTTAGGCTCCCCCAATGGCTGACGCAGGGCTCGCCGCGAGCGCTCCCGGCGGCGGAAAAGATCTGTCGCCCATAGACGAACCGCCGGCGTTCCTCGCCCGGCCCCGTCCGAAGTCGGGCGGCACTCTGGGCCGGTTCATCCTGATCCGGTTCCTCCTCATCTTCCCGACGATCTTCATCCTCGTCTCGGTCGTGTTCTTCCTCATCCGGCTCACGGGCGACCCGATCACCGCCTCGCTCGGCGGCCGCCTCCCGGCCGATCAGCTGCAGGAGCGCATCCACGAGGCAGGGTTCGACCGACCGATCATCGTGCAGTACCTCGAGTACCTCGGGCAGATCGCGACGGGCAACTTCGGAACCACCATCACCGACCGCCAGCCGATCACCGAGATCCTCGTCAACTACGGTCTCGCGACGTTCGAGCTCGTGTTCTACGCGATGATCGTGGCCTTCATCGTCGGAATCCCGCTCGGCCTCATCGCCGCGGCCATGCGCGACCGCGCCCCCGACGCGGTGCTGCGCGTGAGCGCCATCCTCTTCTACGCGACGCCCGTCTTCTTCGCCGGCCTCGTCGCCAAGCTCATCTTCTCGGTCTGGCTCGGATGGTTCCCGGTGAGCGGGCGAGCAAGCGTCCGCACCGAGCTCGCCCTCACGCGCGAGGACGGGGCCACCGGCCTCTATCTCGTCGACGCCATCCGCTCGGGAAATCCCGCGTACGTGCAGGACGTCCTCCAGCACGCGTTCCTGCCGGCGATGGTGCTCGGCCTCGTCACGGCGGGGATCTTCCTGCGTCTGGTGCGCACCAACGTCATCGCGACGCACAACATGCAGTACATCGACGCCGCTCGCTCGCGCGGCGTGAGCGAGTACCGGCTCGTCCGCAGGCACGCGTACAAGCCGGCTCTCATCCCGATCATCACGGTCATCGGACTGCAGATCGCCCTCGCGCTGGGCGGGGCCGTGCTGACCGAGACGACGTTCGAGTGGCAGGGTCTGGGCTTCCAGCTCGTGAAGTACCTGCTCGCCCGCGACTTCGTGGCGATCCAGGGCATCGTCGCCGTCATCGCGATCATCGTCGCCCTGACGAACTTCGCGGTCGACATCATCGCGGCCTTCATCGACCCGAGGGTGAGGTACTGACATGGCCAAGCGCCACATCCTCGACCGCCTGCCCGTCGTCCACCAGCTGCGTCAGAGCGTCGGTCTGCAGCGGGGGATGCTCGTCGGCGGCCTCGTGCTGTCGGCGGCCTTCCTCCTCGTCGCGCTCCTCGCGCCGTGGATCGCGCCGTACGGCTTCAGCCAGCTGCGCGGACCCGACGGCCTGTTCGGCTCGCAGGTGCCGCCGAATCCCGTCAACCTCCTCGGCACCACCGTCGGCGGTTACGACGTGCTCTCGCGAGCCATCTGGGGCGCGCAGACCGCGCTCATGGTGATCGTGGCCGCGATCCTGCTTTCGGTCTTCCTCGGCATCTTCATCGGTCTGGTGTCGGGGTATCTCGGCGGCTGGGTGGACCGCGTCCTCGTCGTGGTCGCCGACGCGATCTACGCGTTCCCGTCGCTGCTGCTGGCGATCGTCGCCGCGATCGCCATCAGCGGCGGTCAGTCCGGTCTCTGGCCGGGCATCATGGCCGCGGCGATCTCGATCACGGTCGTCTTCATCCCCCAGTACTTCCGCGTCGTGCGCGCCGAGGTCGTCCGGGTGAAGTCCGAGGCGTTCATCGAGTCCGCGAAGGTGATCGGCGCCTCGACCCCGCGCATCATGTTCCGTCACGTGTTCCGCAACGCGACCCGCTCCCTTCCCCTGATCGTGACGCTGAACGCGTCGGAGGCGATCGCCACGCTCGCCGCGCTCGGCTTCCTCGGCTTCGGAATCCAGCCGACCGCCGCCGCCGAGTGGGGGTACGACCTCAAGGAGTCGATCGGCGATGTGTCGGCCGGCATCTGGTGGACCGCGATCCCCCCGGGCATCGCGATCCTCCTGACGATCCTCGGCGTGACCCTCATCGGCGAGAGCCTCAACGACCTCGCCGACCCGCGCCTGCGCGCGCGGCGGCGCGCCAGCAAGACGCAGACGCCGGCGGATGCGGTGGCCGCGACCCAGCCGGTGTCGCGCGAGTTCATGGGAGAGGTGGAGTGATGTCGATCCCGACCGAGCCCCTGGCCGTCGAGATCGACGACCTCAACGTCTCGTTCGCGACCGACGGCGGCGACGTGCACGCGGTCCGCGGCGTGACGCTCGACGTCCGCCGCGGCGAGGTGCTCGCGATCGTGGGCGAGTCGGGCAGCGGCAAGACCGTGACCTCCCGCACGATCCTCGGGCTGCTCCCCGAGTCGGCACGCACGGAAGGCACCGTCGTCCTCGACGGCACCGACATCGTGGGGCTGGACAAGAGCGGTCTCCGCGCCATCCGCGGCACCAAGGCCGCCATGATCTTCCAGGAGCCCTCGACCGCCCTCAACCCGGTCTTCACGGTCGGGTGGCAGCTCGCCGAGGGGCTGCGTGCCCACGGCAAGTACTCGAAGGCCGAAGCGAAGGCGAAAGCCGTCGAGATGCTCGGGCGCGTCGGCATCCCCGAGCCGGAGCGGCGCGTCGACGACTACCCGCACCAGTTCTCGGGCGGCCAGAAGCAGCGCGTGGTCATCGCCATGGCGCTCGCCCTCGACCCGACGGTCATCGTCGCCGACGAGCCCACGACCGCGCTCGACGTGACGGTGCAGGCCGAGATCCTCGAACTGCTGCGCCGCCTCCGCGATGAGGACGGCACGGCGATCGTGCTCATCACCCACAACATGGGCGTGGTCGCCGACCTCGCCGATCGCGTGGCCGTGATGTACAACGGCGAGATCGTGGAGACCGCGACGGCGGCCGACCTGTTCGCGGCGCCGAAGCACGAGTACACGCGCAAGCTGCTCGCCGCGGTCCCCCGGCTGGTGATCACCGACCGGCAGTTCGCCGTGCCCGAGACGCCGGTCGCCCCGGTCGTCGAAGCGGACGAGCTCGTCATCGAGTACGCCGGCCGCTTCGGGCGCTCGGCGTTCCGAGCGGTCGACCGCGTGAGCTTCTCGATCGCGCCTGGCGAGGTGCTGGGTCTGGTCGGCGAGAGCGGATCCGGCAAGACGACCATCGGTCGCGCCATCGCCGGACTCACCCCCGTCGCCGGGGGATCGCTGAAGGTTCTCGGCACCGAGATGCTCGGCGTCAAGGAGCGCGAGTTCCGCAAGCGCCGCCACGAGCTCGGCTTCGTCTTCCAGGACCCCGCGACGAGCTTCAACCCGCTCCTCACCATCGCCGACAATGTCGCCGAGCCGCTCATCGTTCACGGAGGGATGCGCAACGCGGCCGAGGCCCGGCCGAAAGTCGACGAGCTGCTCGAGGCGGTCCAGCTTCCGAAGGAGTTCGGCGACCGGTTCCCGCACGAGCTGTCGGGCGGTCAGCGCCAGCGCGCGTCGCTCGCCCGGGCGATCGCGCTCGACCCGAAGCTGCTCATCGCCGACGAGCCGACGAGCGCGCTCGATGTGTCGGTCCAGGCACGCGTGCTCGAGCTCTTCGCCGAACTCCAGGAGCGCTTCGGGTTCGCGACGCTCTTCATCACGCACGATCTCGCCGTGGTGGACCTGCTCGCGCACAAGGTCGTCGTCCTGCATCGCGGCGAGGTGGCCGAGGCGGGTCCGACGGCCGAGGTGCTCGGCAATCCGTCCGACCCGTACACCCGGCGCCTCATCGCATCGCTGCCGGTGCCCGACCCCGTCGAGCAGGCCGCGCGCCGTGCCGCATGGGAAGCGGAGAACCGCGCCGGCTGACACGCCTCGCCCGCTCGCGGCACGCCGGGGGTCAGACGCTGTCGCGGATGTCGCGCGCGAATCCGTGCGCGTGGGTTCGCAGTGACTCGATGCGCCGTTCTCGCGCGGCGGAGACGTCGAAGCCGAGGTAGGCCGGCGGCATCGGCCGGCGCGCGTTGACGGAGCATTCGAAGTTCTCGCACACGAGCGTGCCGACGGTGTCTCCGTTGCGTCCGGCCTTCCCGGCCCGCTTCGCCACGAACATGACGACGTCGTTGGGCAGGGTGACGTCCTCGCACCAGGAGCACTGCGCGCGATGACGCGTGCGCTGCTCGGTCTGGCGCAGCAGGATGCCGACCGGCTGACCGTCGACGGGGACGACGACGAAACCGGCGAGCGGCTGCTTGGGATCGCGCCACCCGAAGTAGTCGAGCTGCTCCCACGCGACGTGGGCCAGGTCGGGGACCACGAGGCTGTTGCGCTCGCGCAGGGACGTGTTGACGAAGGACGCGCGGATGTCCTTCTCGGTGAGTGCGTGCATGATTCTCCTCGGCACAGTTCACGAAGGGTCGTCGCCGGGGCGACGAAGAAGGGAAGCCGCGGACCATGTGGCCCGCGGAGACTCGGCTGCGTCGCGGTGGGCTCACCCGGCGACGCGCGCCGCTACCTCCGCTCGGCGCGAGCGGCGCCGAAGACCCCCTCACGCCGCGCGGGCGTCATGAACGTGGAATGCACGCCCGACAGCCTACGCTCGCGGAGCCCGGGGTCGACCGCCTCAGCGGAAGAACAGCCCGAACACCCCGGTATTGGTGAGGATCCAGAACAGCACGACGCCGCCGACGAGCACGAACGACACCCACGGGATGCCCCTCTGCAATCGCCGGCCGTGCGGCGCCACACCGGGCGGCGGGCGCAGTACGGTGACCGGGACGGCGAAAGGGACCGCGGATGCCGCGCCGACGGCGCTTCCCGTGCCGACGGCGCTCCCCACACTGGCGTGCGCCGCGGCATCCGGATCCGCCATCGCGGTCTCCGCCAGGCGGTCGTCGCGCCACCGCGACCACTGCGCGAACTTGTCGAGCAGTGCGCCGACGACGGAGAAGAGCCACGCCCACGTTGCCGGGTCGACCGTCGAGAAGTCGCGCTTGGCGTAGAGGAACATCCAGTCGTCGACGATCTCGACGTCGAGCGCGGCGGCGTTGTCGATGAACCGCGCCATGATGTCGGGCGTGAAGAGGTAGAGCGCGTCGCGCTCGTAGCCCTCCGGGCAGTACAGCGCGAAATGGCGGTCGAAGTCGCCCTCCAGACTCAGCCGCTGGTCTCGATCGAAGCTCGCCGGCAGGTTCGAGCCGAACAGGGCGTTGTTGCCGGTGGCGTCGAGCACGATGTGGGGCAGGGGCACGTCGAGCTTCACGGCGACGTACCCCCACCGGTGGGTCGACTTGTTCTTGCCGGAGCCCGTCGTGTACCGGTAGTTCGCGAACTCGACGAAACGCGGGCGCTCGCCGCGGACGAGGTCCGTCGCGGCACGCTGATGGCCGAGCCCGAAGATCATGCCCGGCAGACCCGGCGCGGCGAGGGCGGGGAGGTACGACATCCCGTTCGCGCGGGCGAACCGGTCGAGGCGCAGCATCCGCTCGGCACCGGTGCGCTGGGAGGCGCCGACGGCGACGACCACCCCGGCGATGGCGAGTCCGAAGACCACGAACGGGATCAGGGTGAGCGCGACCGCGCCGTCGCCGAAGGAGGAGGCGATGGCGGCGAACACCGTGAGGAACATCGATCCGAACAGGATCACCATGACGACGACGATGATCGCGAAGACCGCGTTCGACCCTGTGAACAGCTGCGGCAGCCGCCCGCTCTGTCGCAGCTGTCGGACGAACGCGCGGGCGGCCCCGGCCTCGAGGGGCTCGACGAGCGGCCGGGCGTCGAAAGGGGTCGTCATGGGGCCACGCTACCGGCGGGCCCGGAGCGCACGACGACGGCGATCCGGGCCATGCCGGGAACGGAACCGGACTCTCCCTCCGGCACGGGGCCGAATCGCCGACAGTGTGCACGCGCGCACGCGGGCAGAATGGCAGGGACGACCCCGAGGAGGCGGCGATGGAGCCCAGGAACCCCGACGACCTCGATGCGCTGCGCGCGGCATCCGATGTCCTGGGCCTCGATGCCCTGCTCACGCCGGAGGAGCGGGCGACGCGAGACCGGGTGCGGGCGTTCGTCGACGCCGAGATCCGGCCGTACATCGCAGACTGGTTCGATCGCGCGCACTTCCCCGCCGAACTCGCGCCGGCGTTCGGCGAGCTCGGGGTGCTCGGCATGACGCTGGAGGGGTACGGGTGCCCCGGCCGCAGCGCCGTCGAGTACGGTCTGGCCGCACTCGAGCTCGAGGCCGGGGACTCCGGCATCCGTACGTTCGTGTCGGTGCAGGGCTCGCTCGCGATGGGGTCGATCCATCGCTGGGGGTCCGAGGAGCAGAAGCAGGAGTGGCTCCCGCGCATGGCCGCGGGCGAGGTCATCGGTGCGTTCGGCCTCACCGAGCCCACGGCGGGCTCCGACCCGTCGAGCATGAAGACCTTCGCGCGGCGCGACGGGACGGACTGGGTGCTGTCGGGCGCGAAGCGCTGGATCGGTCTCGCCTCGATCGCGCAGCTCGTGGTCGTGTGGGCGCAGACCGACGACGGCGTGCGCGGATTCATCGTCCCCACCGGCGCCGACGGCTTCGACGTGCGCGTGCTCGAGCCGAAGGGGTCGATGCGGGCATCCATCCAGACCGAGCTGACGTTCGATGAGGTCCGGCTCCCCGCGGAGGCGGTGCTCGAGGGCGCGCGCGGGCTGCGGGGGCCGTTCTCGGCGCTCAACGAAGCGCGTTACGGCATCGTATGGGGCGCGCTCGGTGCGGGTCGCGACAGCTACGAGGCCGCGCTGCGGCACGCGCTGCGCCGCGAGCAGTTCGGGCAGCCGATCGCCGGGTTCCAGCTGACGCAGCAGAAGCTCGTCGACATGGTCCTCGAGCTGCAGAAGGGCGCGCTGGTCGCCCTCCAGATCGGGCGCGCGAAGGATGCCGGGACCCTGCGCCCCGAGCAGGTGTCGCTGGGCAAGCTCAACAACGTGCGCGAGGCGATCGCGATCGCGCGCGAGGCGCGCACGATCCTCGGCGGGGACGGCGTGCTGCTCGAGAACTCCCCGATCCGCCACTCCGCCAATCTCGAGTCGGTGCGCACCTACGAGGGCACCGACGAGGTGCACACGCTGATCCTCGGCCAGCACCTGACCGGTATCGGGGCCTTCCGTTGATCGGATCCGAGACGGACCCGGATGCCGCGCACGGCCCGCTCGCGGGTCTGGTCGTCGCGGACTTCTCGCGGGTGCTCGCGGGGCCCTACTGCACGATGCTGCTCGCCGATCTCGGTGCGACCGTCATCAAGGTCGAGGGGCCCGCGGGTGATGAGACCCGTCATTGGATGCCGCCCACGCACGACGGCGAGGCCACCTACTACCTGTCGGTGAACCGCGGAAAGCGTGCGATCACGCTCGACTTCGCCGATCCCGAGGACCTCGCGGTCGCCCGTGCGCTCGCTGCCCGCGCCGACGTGGTCATCGAGAACTTCAAGCCGCACGGGCTCGATCGATTCGGGCTCGGCTACGACGCGGTGCGCGAGGCGAACCCGCGCGTGGTCTACGTGTCGATCAGCGGGTTCGGACCCGACGCCGCCCTGCCCGGCTACGACGTGCTCGCCCAGGCGCTGTCCGGACTCATGAGCATCACCGGCGCGCCCGACGGGCCGCCCACCAAGGCGGGAGTCGCGATCGTCGACGTCGTCACCGGACTCCACGCCGGGATCGGAGCCCTCGCCGCACTGCGGCACCGCGACGTCACCGGCGAGGGTCAGCGCATCGCGGTGAACCTCCTGTCGTCGGCGCTCTCCGCACTCGTGAACCAGTCGGGTGCGCACGCGCTCACCGGGGTCGTGCCTACCCGCCTCGGCAACGATCACCCGAGCATCTACCCGTACGGGCCCCTCCCCACCGCCGACGGAGACCTGGTCCTCGCGATCGGGAACGACGCGCAGTTCGCGCGACTGTGCCGGGTGCTCGGCATCGCGGATGCCGCAGCCGACGCCCGCTTCGCCCGCGCGGCCGATCGCAGCACGACGAGGGACGAGCTCCGACCCGTCCTGGAGGCGGCGCTCGCGGGCCGGTCCGCCGAGGAGTGGGAGCTGCTGCTCGCGGAGGCCGGCGTGCCGTGCGGGCCGGTCCTCGACATCGGCGCCGCCTTCGACCGGGCGCGCGCGCTCGGCCTCGACCCCGTCGTCCACGCCGGACCCGAGGGCGTGGCCGGCGTGCGGCATCCGATTTCCCTCGACCGCACGCCGGCCGCGTACCCGTTCGCGCCGCCGTCGCCTGACGCCGATCGCGCGTGGGTGCTCGGCTTCCTCGGCGCATAACTCCTGCAGAACCGGAAGCCTCGGCCGCGACACGCGGCAGGACGCCGGCGCCCGGGCGCAAAGTGCAGGAGTTATGCGCCGGGTCGGGCCTGATTCGGCGGTGGCCGGGGCATCCGGTACCATAGGAGGGTTGTCCGCACGCGCTCGATGCGCATTCAGTCGGATGACGTGCTACACACCCTCCTGCTGCCGGGAAATGCCCGACAGCCGTTCAAGTCCGAAGGAGGTGGGTTAGTGACGCACCAGTACGAACTCATGGTCATCCTGAGCCCCGAGATCGATGAGCGCCAGGTCGCCCCGAACCTCGATAAGTTCCTCAAGGTCATCACCAACGATGGTGGCTCGATTGAGAACATCGACATCTGGGGTCGCCGTCGCCTGTCTTACGAGATCCAGAAGAAGACCGAGGGCATCTACGCCGTCGTCAACTTCACGGCGACCAGTGCGACCACGCAGGAGCTCGACCGCCAGCTGAACCTCAGCGAGCTGGTCATGCGCACCAAGGTGCTCCGCGCCGAAGAGGCGATCGCGATGATCGCCTCCGAGAAGCAGCGTGCCGAGGAGAAGGCTGCCCGCAAGGCCGCCCGCCCCGCGAAGCCCGTCAAGCAGGACGCGTAACGACGATGGCCGGCGAGACGATCATCACCGTCGTGGGCAACCTCACGGCTGATCCCGAACTGCGTTACACGCAGAACGGTCTCCCCGTCGCGAACTTCACGATCGCGTCGACGCCGCGCAACTTCGACCGTGCCACGAGCGAGTGGAAGGACGGCGAAGCGCTGTTCCTCCGCGCGAGCGTGTGGCGCGAGTTCGCCGAGCACGTCGCAGGTTCGCTCACGAAGGGCTCGCGCGTCATCGCGACGGGTCGCCTCAAGCAGCGCTCCTACGAGACGAAGGAAGGCGAGAAGCGCACGTCCATCGAGCTCGAGATCGACGAGATCGGCCCCTCGCTCCGCTACGCGACCGCTCAGGTCACGCGTGCGGCCGGCGGCGGAGGTCAGTCCCGTGGCGGTCAGGCGCAGGTCGCCGACGAGCCGTGGTCGACTCCCGGATCGGCGAACGCGGGCGGCAACGCCGGCAACGCCGGTGGTGGAGACGCGTGGGCCGCCCCCGGCGCCTACGGCGACGACACCCCGTTCTAACGACATCCGGATGCTCCGGCATCCGTTGAATCCCATCTCTCAGTAAGGAAACACCCATGGCTGGAAAGGCAACCGGCGATCGCCGGAAGCCGCGGAAGGGCGCGAAGAACGCAGCCCCCGCGAAGGCGATCCGTGTCGGTCTCATCGACTACAAGGACGTCGCGACGCTTCGCAAGTTCATCTCGGAGCGCGGGAAGATCCGCGCCCGTCGTATCACCGGTGTCTCGGTGCAGGAGCAGCGTCTGATCGCCAAGGCGATCAAGAACGCGCGCGAAATGGCGCTCCTGCCCTACGCCGGCGCTGGCCGCTAAGGAGCACCCGATGGCAAAGCTGATTCTCACGAACGAGGTCGCCGGGCTCGGAAGCGCCGGTGACGTTGTCGAGGTCAAGAACGGGTTCGCCCGCAACTACCTCATCCCTCAGGGCTTCGCGGTCACGTGGACCCGTGGTGGCGAGAAGCAGGTGGCGTCGATTCGCGCCGCCCGCGACGCTCGCGCGATCCACGACCACGAAGAGGCTGTGGCGCTCAAGAACTCCCTCGAGTCCAACAAGGTGCGCCTGACCGTCAAGGCCGGCGCCGAGGGCCGTCTGTTCGGCTCGGTGAAGACCGAGGCCGTGGCCGACGCCGTCAAGGCCGCCGGTCTCGGCGAGCTCGACAAGCGCAAGATCCACATCACCTCGCCGATCAAGTCGGTGGGCGAGCACGAGGCGACGGTCCGTCTTCGCGACGACCTCACCGCCGTGATCACCCTGCAGGTGGTCGCCGCCAAGTAAGGCGCGATGCACAGAACGGATGCCGCGGACCTTCGGGTCCGCGGCATCCGTCTTTTCCGTCCCCGCCGCAGTGCGCGGTCGTCGGGGCGGAGACGGATGCTGCGAGCCCCCCGGGTCGCAGCATCCGCCTTGTCTCATAGCCCACCGTTGCGGGGCGACCGATCCAGGCATGGCGGCCGCCCCACGAACGATGGGCGATGAGTGTGGCGGGAGAGTCCTCTGGGGAGCGACCCTCCCGCCGCGCTCGGTGAGCCGCCGGAGACACTGGGGATGCCTCCGGCCGGAGTGCTACGCCGAGCGCCGCCGCGACATGAGCGTCAGCGCGCCGACGGCGAGCAGCACCATGCTCAGCAGCAGCACGGGGAGTGCGCTCATCCCTCCCGTCGCGGCGAGGGCGATGGCACCGGCCGTGTCACCGGCGACCGCGCCGTTGACCACGTCACCGTCCGAGTCCGATCCGGGCCCGGCCGGCCCGGTAGGCCCGGTGGGGTCGGTCGGGTCCGTGGGGTCGGTCGGGTCGGTCGGGTCCGTCGGGACGACGACCGGCGACTCGGTGGTGGTGTCGCCGACCACCGAGACGGCGTTGCCGCCCACGGTGATCGGCGCGGAGATCGGCGCCAGCACCTGAGTGCCGCCGAGGATCCCGTCGCTGCCGCTGGTGGTGCCGTTGCCGCCGGTGCCGCCGGTGGCGGGCACCGTCGTCGAGCCCGTCGACGCGCTGTCGCCGAGCACCGAGATGGCGTTGCCGGATGCGGTGATCGGCGCCGTCACGGGCGCGATCACCTGGGTGCCGCCGGCGATGGAGTCGGTGCCGTCGGTCGTGCCGCCGGTGATGCCGCCGGTCGAGCCCGCGGTGCCGGGGCCGGTGGTCGCGCCGTCGCTCGTGGAGTCACCGAGCACCGAGATGGCGTTGCCGCCGACGGTGACCGGCGCCTGCACCGGAGCGACCACCTGCGTGCCGCCGGCGATGGAGTCGGTGCCGCCGGTGGTGGCGGTGCCGGTGGAGCCGCCGTTCGTGCCCGGCGCCGTCTGAGCGTTCGAACTCTCGGAGTCGTCGACGACCGAGATGGCGTTGCCGCTCACCGTGATCGGGACGGCGACGGAGACGAGCCCCTGGGTGCCCGAGAGCAGCCCGTCGGAGCCGGAGGTCGATGCCGTGCCGGATGAACCGCTCGCCGGCGCAGGGGCCGCGGTCGCGGCATCCGTCGACGAACTGTCACCGACGACCGACACGGAGTTGCCGGAGACGGCGACCGGAACGGCCACGGTGATCAGGGCCTGCGTGCCGGAGGCCGTGCCGCCCGCTCCGCCGGTCGTGGCGGTCGGCGACGAGGCGGGGGCGGGAGCAGCCGTCGAGGCCTGTCCGCTGTGGGAGTCACCGAGGACCGAGAGCGAGGTGCCGCCGACGGTCACGGGGAGGGTGACGTCGAGGACGGCCTGGGTGCCCGAGAGCAGCCCGTCATCCCCTGTCGTCTCGGCCGCGTTGGCGACCGTTGCGCCGAGCAGCGTGACGCCGCCGGCGAGGAGCGTGCCCAGGAGGGCGCGCGTGATGAAAGTACGCATGATGTTTCCCCTTTGGTCTGACTGATTCATGTCGAAGCGCGGGAGAGCGCGCCGTTGCTCAGCCGCCGGAGAAGGCGGCGATGAGCGGATCAGTCGGGGGAGACGTCGGTGGATCCTGCAGGCGCTGCCGGCGCGTGCTCGTCCTCGGGTCCAGCGCGACGCACCCAGGCACGGAGAGCGACGAGAGGACCGAGGGCGACGAGCGCCCAGGCGCCGGAACCCGCACCACCGGGTCCCGAGGAGGAAGTCGACGGCGGGCAGAGCGCTCCCGTCGGAGTGAGAAGACCGCGTGCGCCCGACGACGCCGTGGACGCAGCTGTGGCGCTCGCGGTGGCCGTGGTGCCCGTCTCGTATGCGTTCGGGTAGGCCGAGAGAGCGGATGCCGCGCCCGGCACGCCCGCGTGCGGGGCGCCGGAGAGCAGGACCACGTCGAGGGCGGGCAGCGGGTGGCCCCCGACGGGAATCGAAGGACCGCCCGGAGAACCCGGAAGTCCGGGCACCGCGATGGGCGGGAGTCCGAGCCCGGCGCCCGTGTCGGTGACGACCACGAGCAGATCGCCCACGGTGTGGTCGACCGTATGTCCGAGATCGGTCACGGCGTCGTCCAGGCCGAGGCCCGACACGAGGTCGCCGACCACGGGAACGTCGGCGACGGCGTCGACGACGGGCCGGGCGACCGATCCGACCACGCCGGCGGAGACGACATCGGTCACCGGCCGGGTCGCCGTCGAGACGACGGAGCCGACGGAGGCGACGACGTCGCGAACCGGCTGCGCCACCGGAGCGGGCGCGACGTCGACGACGGTGTTCACCACTCGGGTGACACTGCCGGTGACGGTCGAAACCGTGTCCGTGACGGTCGACGCGGTCGTGTCGACGAGAGAGGTGACGGCACCCAGCAGGCTGTCATCGTCGGATTCCTCCGCGTGCGCGTCGCCCGAGCCGAGCCCGAGGAGCAGCGAGAGCAGGATCCAGGCGAACGCGGTGAAGGTCCCGACAAGGGCTGATCGCCAAAGCCTCGGCAGCGACTGCGAAGTTGCGATATCCACGTTCACCTCCCACGACGAGTAACGCCACACGATCCGAACGGAACGTGCTGAGGGTGCCTGGACTCCACAGGCTAGACCCGCACCCCGGGCGGTGTCCAGGGGTGTTCCGAATTCTTCGCAACCTGGACATCGGAAGCTCGGCGCGGCGGAATTGTGCACAACCGACCGACTTGCAGACCGAACCTTCAAGGCATACTTCAACCACATCCTCCTCCACAGGTTGTGAATCAGGTAATGCCTGATCAATGTAGATTTTCATTGGGGGGTGATCGCCGAGACCGGGAGTTCTCCACACCCGTTGTTCACAGGTCTTACGGCGTTTCACGCAGACTCTCCACACAGTTATCCACAGGTGCTGTTGCGGACGTGGGATGGCGTCCTTAGCGTGGGGTGCGGCCCAACGGGGCGAGGTGTGACCGGTGTCGCAGCGTGGCGATGTCGGTGGTTCGTGGTCCGCTTGACCATGTCGGCGGTGCTTCAGTCGAAGCATCCGCCATCGAGTCTCGAGCGTGCCCACAGCCCGCCCTGCCCCCGCGTCACCCGAATGCACTCTGGAGGATCCTGCACCTATGTCGATCGCCGACATCTCCGAAGAGCGCATGGGTCCGCCGCGCGAGTTCGAGCGCACGCCCCCGCACGATCTTCTCGCCGAGCAGAGCGCCCTCGGAGGCATGCTGCTGTCGAAGGATGCCGTGGCCGACGTCATCGAGACGCTTCGCGGCGTCGACTTCTACATCCCGAAGCACGAGCTGATCTTCGAGGCGATCCTCACGCTGTACTCCCACGGCGAGCCGACGGATGTCGTCGCGGTCACCGACGAGCTCATCAAGACCGGTGAGCTGCAGCGCGCCGGCGGCGCGGACTACCTGCACACGCTCACCTCGATCGTGCCGACGGCGGCGAACGCCGGCTACTACGCGTCGATCGTGTCGGAGCGTGCGCTGCTGCGCCGCCTCGTCGACGCCGGCACACGCATCGTGCAGATGGGCTACTCCGGTCAGGGCGAGGCGCTGGACCTCGTCAACACGGCGCAGGCGGAGATCTACTCCGTCACCGGCACGGAGGCCGCCGAGGACTACGTGCCCCTCACGGTCGCGGTCGACGCGGCCGTCGAGGAGATCGAGGCCGCCCGCGGGCGCGACGGTCAGATGACCGGCATCCCGACCGGCTTCTCAGGTCTCGACCAGCTCACCAACGGTCTCCACCCCGGTCAGATGATCATCATCGCCGCGCGACCGGCGATGGGTAAGTCGACCCTCGCGCTCGACTTCGCGCGCGTCGCCGCGATCAAGCACGACATGCCGACCATCTTCTTCTCGCTCGAAATGGGCCGCAGCGAGATCGCGATGCGACTCATGAGCGCTGAGGGGTCGATCCCCCTGCAGGCGATGCGCAAGGGCACGCTCGACTCGCGGGACTGGACGACGATCGCCGCCACGCGCGGGCGGATCAACGACGCTCCGCTGTACATCGACGACAGCCCCAACATGACCCTCGTCGAGATCCGCGCGAAGTGCCGTCGGCTCAAGCAGAAGGCGGGCCTCAAGATGGTGGTCATCGACTACCTGCAGCTCATGACGAGCGGCAAGCGCGTCGAGTCGCGCCAGCAGGAGGTCTCGGAGTTCTCGCGTGCGCTCAAGCTCCTCGCTAAGGAGCTCGGCGTTCCCGTCGTCGCGCTGTCGCAGCTGAACCGTGGCGCCGAGCAGCGCTCCGACAAGAAGCCCGCGCTCTCCGATCTGCGCGAGTCGGGCTCGATCGAGCAGGATGCCGACATGGTGGTGCTGCTGCACCGCGAAGCAGCGTACGAGAAGGACAGCCCGCGCGCGGGCGAGGCCGACCTCATCGTCGCCAAGCACCGCAACGGCCCGACCGACACCATCACCGTCGCCTTCCAGGGGCACTTCTCGCGCTTCACCGACATGGCACCCGGCGGAGATTTCCAGTAGGGCGAAGCTCGAGGGAGAGCACCGCGATGAGACCGCTCCGATACTCCATCAACGTCACGCTCGACGGATGCTGCCATCACGAGGCAGGACTCCCACCCGACGAGGAGTCGATGCGCTTCTGGACCGACGAGATGGAACGAGCCGACGCGCTGCTGTTCGGCCGGATGACCTACGAGATGATGGCGTCGGCGTGGCGGCGGCCGGCCACGGGAACGTGGCCGGACTGGATGCGCGAGTGGGAGCTTCCCTTCGCCGAGGCCATCGACGAGACGAGGAAGTACGTCGTGTCGAGCACGCTCGACGGCGTCGACTGGAATGCCGAGCTGGTGCGAGGCGACCTCGGTGAAGCCGTCCGGCGGCTCAAGCAGGAGCCCGGCGAAGGCCTGTGGGTGGGCGGCGTGACCCTTCCGCTGGCGTTGGCGGATCTGGGACTGATCGACGAGTACGAGTTCGTTGTGCAGCCGGTCCTGGCCGGACACGGACCGACCCTGCTCGCCGGTCTGCGCGAGCGCATCCAGCTCGAACTCGTGAATCGGCGAGAGTTTCGGTCCGGTGCGGTCGCCATGAGGTACCGCCCCACGCACACCGCGGGCTGACGGGATCGGTCACAGCTGCGGACGAGGCGCCCGGCTGAAGGTCCGAACGCGGTCGTAGGCCGTGGTGGCCACGAGTCCGCCGGCGATGCCGATCGCGCCGATCACGATGATTCCGATCCAGGCGCCGCCGAGCCCGGCAGCGGGCGCGCCGTCGAAGTAGAACAGCGACCGCGTGCCGTCGATGACGAAGCGGAACGGCGCGAACGCCGAAACCGCTCGGAAGAACGGCGGGGTGGCCTCGAGCGGCACGATCCCTCCGGATGACACCATCGCCAGCGCGACGAAGAACAGCGTGTTGACGAGGGCTCCGATGCCGGGCCCGAGAAGGGCGAAGACAGCGAGCGCACTCGTGCCGATCGCGGCGATCGCGGCCGTGGCGAAGAGCCACAGGCT
Organism: Microbacterium sp. SSM24; assembly: GCF_025989145.1. Lineage (NCBI taxonomy): Bacteria > Bacillati > Actinomycetota > Actinomycetes > Micrococcales > Microbacteriaceae > Microbacterium > Microbacterium sp. SSM24. Next base: position 1,410,884 of record NZ_JAPDNQ010000001.1, read on the forward strand.
GAACGGCGCGTCGACCGCGACCCCGGATCCTGCCGCCACGAGCTGCACTACGAGTGCCGCCGGCGGTGCAGCGGCGGTGAGGATGCCGGCCTTCACGACGAACGTGCGGCGGCGCGACACGTGCGTGTAGCGGCTGCGTGCGACGAGTGGTCCGAGTTCGGCCGGAATGAAGCCGAGCGCGCCGTCGACGATCGGACCGATGAGAGAGGCGCCGATGAACGCGATGAGCACGAGGGCGAGAGCGAAGTAGAACGCGCTCGTACCGAGCCCGGAGTGTGAGGGGAGCGGCTCGTATGGCGCCGTCGCGACGTGGAACGGCGCGGAGAGAAGAGCCGCGTTCGCGGCGGGAAGCGCCGGGCCGGCCGTGTCGGTGAGCTCACCGCCGACTGTCGCCGCGACGCCGTGCAGCACCGGCGTGAGGCTGGAGATGACCAGCCCGCTGCTCAGTCCGCCGTCACCGGCGTTGGTTTCGATCCGCACGGTCGGAACGGTGACCCGGTCGGCGCCGGGGAGGAGCGTGGCGAGGGACGCGTCGAAGTCGGCGGGGATCACGACCGCGCCGGCCACACGATCCTCGTGCATCGCGACCTCGAGCTCCTGGGGCGTCATCCGGGTCAGCGCGACCGACTCGTCCACGGCGGACGTGATCGCATCCGCCAGCGTCGCGGCCGGGGATCCGGCTGCCGCCGGACTCTCGACCACCAGACCGACCGGCAGCCCCGACACCGTGCCCGATGGGTCCGAGGTCGCCGAGAGATAGATCGCCGGCAGAGCGGCGGCGACGCCGACGATGAGCGCGACCGGCATGAGCCAGGTGCGGAGGCTGCGCAGCGGATGCCGCGACGGGGCGTCCCCTGTCTCGGCGACGGCCCGATCGACGGTGGGCAGCTGCGTGGTCATGAGATCAGGCCCAGGGCGCGGAGGACCGGCTCGATCACGGGGGTGTCGGCGATGGCGCCGAACTGTCCGGCGGAGCCGATCGACAGGACCGAACCGGCGGAGCCGATGGAGGCGAGCGAGCCGACAGAGCCGATCGACAGGATCGACGCGAAGGAGGCGGTCGATGCGATCGACGCGGCCGATACGGCGCTGAGGATCGAGGACCAGCTGAGCACCGACGCGTACGAGCGCGAAGACAGCGAGGACAGCAGCGACCGGTCGTTCGTCCGGTGCAGATTCAGGGTGTGGGCGGTGGTGTTCATGGCCGTTCCTTTCGAGAGGGCTTGACATTGTCAAGCGGGTGGTTGACTCGATGATGGCGCAGGTACTTGACACTGTCAAGTACCTGTGTCAACATTCTTTCCATCACCACTTGACGCCGTCAAGTCCACCGAAAGGAACATCATGAACACCACCACTCCCACTGCCGTTCTCGTACACGGCGCATTCGCGGATGCGTCGGGCTTCGCCGGCATCATCCGCGAACTCGTCGCGCAGGGGTACGACGTCGTCGCGCCCGCGAACCCGCTCCGCGGAGTCGCGCACGACGCGGCCGCGATTCGCGGAGCGGCCGCCGCCGTCGACGGACCCGTCGTCCTCGTCGGCCACTCGTACGGCGGCGCAGTGATCACCCAGGCGGCCGAGGGCCTCGACAACCTGAAGGGCCTCGTCTACCTGGCCGCCTTCGCCCCCGCCGTCGGCGAGAGCGTGGGCAGCGTGCAGGAGCCGTTCCCGGCCCCGCTTCTCGCAAGCACCGTGCGCCCGACCCCGTACGACGCTGTCGGCGCTGTCGGCGGTCCGGACCTCGTCATCGACCGGGCCCGGTTCCGCGAGACCTTCGCCGCCGACGTGGCCGTCGATCTCGTCGATGTCATGGCGGCATCGCAGCGCCCGCTCGCCGCGGCGGCCGCGGGCGAGCCGCTGACGCACGCCGGCTGGGACGCGCACCCCACCTGGTACCTGGTCTCGAGCCGCGATCGCGCGATCGCCCCCGAGGCGCAGCGGTTCATGGCCGAGCGCATGGGCGCGACCACGCGCGAGATCGACGGCAGCCACACGGCCTTCGTCGCGCGTCCGGCCGAGGTCGCCGCGTTCATCGGCGAGGCGCTCACGGCGCTCGGGAACTAGCGCTCAGCGCTCCGACACCGGAAGGATCAGGCCATGAGAATCGACCTGAGTGGGCGAGTCGCCCTCGTCACCGGATCCAGTGCGGGCATCGGGCGGGCGATCGCGGAATCGCTCGCCCGGGCTGGCGCGGACGTCGTCGTGAACGGGCGCAACTCCGCGCGCGTCGCAGAGGTCGCCGCCGAGCTCGGCGCGCGCGGCATCGCCGCAGACGTCAGCACCGCGGACGGCGCACAGCAGCTGTTCGCGCAGCTGCCCGATGTCGACATCCTGGTGAACAACACCGGCGCCTTCCCGGCGCGGCCGGTCTTCGACATCGAGGATGCCGAATGGCGCGACCTGTTCGAGACCAATGTGCTGTCGGGGGTGCGACTCACGCGCCACTACGGCCCGCGGATGGCGGAGCGCGGACTCGGCCGCATCGTCTTCGTCTCGAGCGAGGCGGGCGTGCAGCCGCCGACGAACATGGTGCACTACGGGATGACGAAGACCGCCCAGCTCGCCGTCTCGCGCGGTTACGCCCAGGCGCTCGCCGGCACGGGCGTCACCGTGAACAGCGTTCTCGCCGGCCCCACCATGAGCGATGGAGTGCTCGCGATGTGGGACGACCTCTACCCCGGCCTCGATCGCGCGGCCCAGGAGGCGCAGTTCATCGCCGACGGGCGGGTCGCCGGGTCGCTCCTCGGGCGCGTCATCCGTCCGGAGGAGATCGCGCACCTCGTCACGTATGTGGCATCCGACTACTCGTCCGCGACGACGGGCCGTGCACTGGGCGTCGACGGAGGCCTGGTGCCGACGATCCTGCCCTGAGTCCCTGACACGCCGATGGCCCCGGTCCGCAGTGGACCGGGGCCATCGAACTCGTCGGGGGACTCAGCTGCTGAAGGCGTCCTTGACGTCGTCGCCGGCCTTCTTCAGGTTGGCCTTGGTCTGGTCGGCCTTGCCCTCGGCTTCGAGGCGCTCGTTGTCGGTCGCGTCGCCGACGGCCTCCTTGGCCTTGCCCTTCATGTCTTCCATGTTGTGCTTGATGTCGTCGCCCATACCCATGGCGATCCCCTTTCCGTTGCGGACTCGTGGTCCGGTGGCCGATCGGGCCGACGTGGTCGGCTCGTGCTTCGACGCTACGACCGCACCCGCGGCGGTCGCACACGGTTGCATTTCACGGATCGGGGGCGTAGCCTCCGCAGCCGCGCGACGGCTGCGCGATGGCTAGGAGACGGCTGCGCGCACCAGTTCGGTGACCCTCTTCTCGACTGCCGGGGTCCAGGCGCGGACGGCGAAGCCGATGGGCCAGAAGTCGCCGTCGTCGAGGTTCGCGCGGTCCTCGAAGCCGATGGTGGCGTACCGCGTCTTGAACTTCTTCGCCGGCTGGAGGAACACGACGATCTTGCCCTCGGCGTTCGCGTAGCCGGGCATCCCGTAGTAGGTCTTCGGCACGAGGTCGGGCGCGACCTCCGTGACGACCTCGTGCAGGCCCTCGGCGAGCGGCTTGTCCTCGGGCTCGAGCTTGGCGATCGCGTCGAGCACGGACTTCAGGCCGGCCTCGCGGCTCTTGCCCGCCTTCTCCTGGGCGCGCAGCTCCTTCGCGCGCTCCTTGACGGCGGCGCGCTCGTCGGCGGACAGTCCCTCGGATGTGGTCTTCTCGGCCATGGTGGTCTCCTTCACGAATCCCGGTCGCTTCGGCGACCCGTGCCGGCCACGCTACGCGGGGTGGGCGAGCCGTGCTTCTCCGATCCTGACCGATGCCTCTCGACCCTCCGAATGGGGACTCGCCAAGACACGCCGTGCGCAGTGTCTTCGCTCCGGCGTGTCTTGGCGACTCGATGGGTCTGCGAGGCTGGAGGGGTGCTGACCGATGCCGCCCTCGAGTTCCTCGCGGAGTACCACCTCGCGACCCTGTCGACCCTCGGACGCCGTGACCGCGTCCACGCGGTGCCGGTGGGCTTCACCTTCGAGGACGGAATCGTGCGGGTGATCGGCACCCGCGGGTCGCAGAAGTTCCTCAACGCCCAGCGCAGCGGGCGCGCCGCCGTGTGCTCGGTGGACCGCGCGCGGTGGATCAGCTTCGAGGGTCCTGCGGTCGTGAAGGATGAGCCGGATGCCGTCGCCCACGCCGTCGCGCTCTACGCCGGCCGCTACCGTCAGCCGCGGGTGAACCCCGACCGGGTCGTCCTCGAGCTGACGGTCGACCGCGTCCTCGGCTCGCCCCAGTTCACGAGCGCGCGCTGACCTCGCGCCAAGAGCGCACGCTGACCTCGACCCCGCGCCGCGGCGCGCTGACCTCGCCCTCGCGCCGCGGCGCGCTGACGGGCGTCGAGTCGCCAGGACACGCCGTCCACGCGGCAGAACTCCGGCGTGTTTTGGTGACTCGCGGAATGGACGGTCGGGTCAGAACCCGATGGCGGCCTTGTAGACGGGCAGCAGGCCGGTGCGCACGCCCGATGCCGAAGGCTTCGGCTGGAACACGCTCGAGTTGTGGTTGCCCTCGATGACGGCGGGGCCGTCGGGGGTGATCGCGATGTCCCATCCGACGTAGCGGATCTGGGGGATGCGGCGCACGATGTCCTCGAGCAGCACGAGCACCTCGTCGTACTCCGGCACCGCGAACCCGACGATCGACGTACCGGTCTTGGGGTGCGTCGCATAGACGTTGCTGTTCTTGTCGACGCCGGGGTAGAGCGCGACGCCGTGCTCGTCGAGAAGCGTGAACATGCCGCCCGAGGCGAAGTTGTCGATCGAGGCGCCGTTGCCGATGCGCAGCACCGCGGCGAGCAGATGCAGGGTGTCGGCATCCGGGTCGTAGTACGTGATCATGCGCAGCGTGTTCACGCTGTCGGGGTAGAGCGACGACATCGCCTCGTGCTGCACGAGCAGCTCCTCGACGAGCGTCTGGTCGGCCTCGATGAGCCGGGCGCGGAAGGCCGCGGCATCCGTCGCCTCACTCGCCGGGTACACCGAGATGCCGGAGCCGCCCTCGGACGCCGCGGGCTTGGCGATGACGCGCCCGTGCTTCGCGACGAACGCGCCGACCTCGTCGTCGGTGGCGGTGCGCGCGTCGATCCACTCGCGGTGGATGACGTCGGCGAACTCGCCGTAGAAGCTGATCTTGTCCTCGAACCGGTGATATGCGGCGGGGTCGTTGTAGAGCTTCGTGATGCTGTTCGACTTCGGGTGGGTCATCCACGTCTTGCGCTCGCGGGCGTTGAGGAGCCGGATGTCCCACACCGCGTAGTCGCGGAACCCCATGTCGTAGCGCACCGAGCACCACAGCATGTCGGCGATGATCACGGGCAGCGGCGCCTTGGAGACCTTCTGCACCTGCCGGCCGAACTCGATCAGGTTGCTCGGGCGCAGTCTGCGCGCGCGGTTGAGCAGATACCCCACCCGGGCACTCCCTGCACTCATGTCGCGAACCTTCCTGCGGGCTTCAGAATCGCATCGCGGCACGATAGCGCGGGAGCAGCCCCCGGCGGATGCCCGACACGGTCGGCTTGGACTGGAACACGCCGCTGTTGTGGTTGCCCTCGATCACGACGGGAGCCTCGGGCGTGATCGCGATGTCCCACCCGATGTAGGGGAGGGCGGGAACGCGGCGGGCGACCCGATCGACCAGCGCGAGGATCTCGTCGTAGAGCGGCACCTGGAACCCGGTGATCTCGACACCGGTGATCGGATGCGTCGCGTACGCGTGCGCCTCCTCGTCGGCGGCGGCGTGGAGGGCGCGACCGTCGTCTCCGAGCATCGTGTACATGCCGCCGCTCGAGAAGTTGTCGATCACCCCGCCGTTGCCGATCTTGAGCACGGAGGCGAGCACGTGGACCTCGCCGTCGGGATCGAGGTAGCTGACGACCCGCAGCGAGTTGACGCTGCCCGGGTAGAGGCGTGCCATCTCGGGATGCTGCGTCAGCAGCTCCTCGATGAGCGTCTCTCCTGACGCGATCAACTCGTCGCGCAGTGCCGCGGGGTCGGTGATGCCGGCGGTCTCGCGCACCGTGATGCCGTTGCCGCCCACACCGCGCGGGTTCTTGGTGATGACGCGATCGTGCCGCCGCAGGAACGCGCCGAGCGCGGCCGCGTCGACCTCCTCGACGTCGAGCCACTCCCGGCCGAGCTCGTCGCCGAAACGGCGTGCGAACTGCAGCTTGTCGTCGAAGATCCCCCGCTGGCTGTCGTCGTTGAAGCGCCGCGACAGGTGGAACGACCGCGGATCGGTCATGTACGTCTTGCGCTCGCGCCCCTTGAGGATGCGGAAGTCCCACTCCGAGTAGTTCTCGAACGTGGTCTCGTAGCGCACCGCGCACCAGGCCATGTCGAGCACGACCCACCAGCGCGGAGCGCGGGTCAGCTTGGCCGACTGCGCGGCGAACTGATTCACCCGATCGAAGTCGAACGAGACCACGCGGCGCACGAAGAAGCGCGCGCGGCGGAAGAGCCGGTCGACCGAGGAGGGCATCCACCCATCCTATGTGGCGGCCCCGCACGTCCCCGGGGCCGCGGGGGCGGCATCCGCTCGGCTTGTCGTCACCGGCCGCGCGGCCTAGCGTGAGGTGTCGACCGACCCGTGGAGCACACATGACCTCGCAGCCCGATCAGATGCACGCCATCTCGGAGGACACCCGTCACACCGTGGACGACGTCCTCGGGTACGCGCGACGCCGCGCGCTGTACGAGGACATCCCCCTCGACAAGCCGATGCGGCCGAACGATCTGGCGCGTCTCGCATCGGGCTCGATCACCGACGAGGGGATCGGCGCGCGCCGCGCCATCGCACTGTTCGAGAACGTGCTCGCGCCGGCGTGCATCTCGACGGACCACCCCGGGTACCTCTCCTTCATCCCCTCCGCGCCGAGCAAGGCCTCGCTCGCGTTCGACGTCGTGGTGTCGGCATCCGCCATCTACGGCGGCTCGTGGATGGAAGGCGCCGGCGCCGTCTTCGCCGAGAACGAGGTGCTGCACTGGCTCGCGCGCGAGTTCGGTCTGCCCGCAACGGCCGGCGGGGTGTTCGTGCAGGGCGGCACGATCGGCAACCTCTCGGCGCTCGTGACGGCACGGGATGCCGCGCGCCGCCGCAACCGCGAGGCCGGCCATACGGATCCCGCCCGGTGGGCGGTCGTGTGCAGCGCCGAGGCGCACTCGTCGATCGCCTCTGCCGCCGCGGTGATGGACGTCGACGTGATCACGGCCGCACCCGATGCGCAGGGGCGCCTGCACGGCGACGCGGTCGCTCGGGTGCTCGACGAGCACGGCGGCGCGGTGTTCGCCGTCGTCGCCACCGGCGGCACCACGAACTTCGGGATCGTCGATGACATCGCCGGCGTCGCGGCCGCCACGAAGGAGCGCGGCGTGTGGCTGCACATCGACGGCGCCTACGGGCTCGCCGCGATGCTCGTGCCCGAGATGCGTCCCGTGTTCGCCGGTGTCGAGCGGGCGGATTCGGTGATCGTCGATCCGCACAAGTGGCTGTTCGCGCCGTTCGACGCCTGCGCGCTGATCTACCGTGAGCCGTCGCTCGCGCTGCAGGCGCACACGCAGAAGGCCGAATATCTCGACACGCTGACCGACTCCCCCGACTGGAACCCGTCCGATCTCGCCGTGCAGCTCACGCGCCGTTCGCGCGGGCTGCCGCTGTGGTTCTCGCTCGCGACCCACGGCACCGATCAGTACCGCGCCACCGTCCAGTACGGTATCGACCTCGCGCGTCGGATCGCCGACGAGATCGAGCGCCGAGACGGCGTCTCGCTCGTGCGCGAACCGCAGCTGTCCGTCGTGGTGTTCCGGCGCGAGGGATGGACGGCCGCCGACTACCAGGCCTGGTCGGACCGCCTTCTCGAGGAGCAGCGCGCCTTCGTCGTGCCGAGCTCGCACGCCGGCGAGCCGGTGCTGCGGTTCGCGATCATCAGCCCGCTGACGACCTACGAGCTGCTCGTCGACATCCTGGACTCGCTCAGCTGACCCGCCCTCAAACCCTGGCGACTCGATCGTGGGCGACTCGGGGTCACCGTGGGTCGATCACCTCACTCGCGATCAGGTCGCCGAGCACCGACTCGCGCTGGAGGCGCATCGCGCCGAGGGGGGATGCCGCGTCGGCCGGCACGATCCTGACCGTCTCGCCCGCCTGCGCGGCGGGGGCGGCGTAGACGGCCTCGGAGGTCGTGTTCCACCGGAACTCGCCTTCGGCGACGGCCGCCCCGTGGCGCACGGCGATGCCCGGGCGTCCCGGCATCCAGCGCACCTCGGCTTGCACCCCTGACGCGACGCCCAGTGGGAGCGTCCAGCCCAGGCTCCCGGCCGCCGAGGCGACCGAGAGCGATGCCGACACGGTCTTCTCCAGACCTGAGGTCGTCATGCTCAGCGACGGACGGTCCCCCGCCATCCGGAGCGCCGTCACGGTGTCGACGGTGCCCGACGCGAGCGCCGACGAGAGCCGCACCAGGCCGCCGCGCGCGACGATCGCATGACGGTACTGCCCACCCCGGCCCCGCAGCGTCACCCGAAGATCGTCGGGGACGGGGCCGCGGAACGCGACGACGTCCGGCCCGCCCACCCTGTCGTCCTCGGCGTGGATGAACGCCGCGTGGGGAAGCGCCCCCACCGTGATGATGGTGTCGAGGTCGATGCTCGGCCGGAGGCGGAGGTCCGTCTCGAGCTGATCCGCCCAGTCGCCCGCCTCGAAGGCGATCGGCCCCCAGGAGTCCTTCGCCGTCGCCCAGCCGGGCAGGACGGCCGCGGACTGCAGTGCGGTGGTGGCGCGCTCGATGTCCAGCGCCTGACCGGACACCAGCCCGGTCAGGAGCGAGGCCTGCGCGGCCAGCCGCTCCTGCCCGCGCAGCACGTCGATCCAGGGGTTCTCGGATGCCGCGGCATCCGGTTCCCGCTTCTCGGCGATGCCCGCCCTCGCGGCCGCGGCGCTGAGCACCGCCTGACCGCGCCACTCGTCGAGCAGCTCGCGGCGCTGGTCGCCGACGAGCTTGCGCCCCCCGCTCTCGACCTGCGAGATCGCGGCGCCGTCGCTCGTCATGATCCCGCCCACGAGACAGGCCAGCTGCGTGACCATGTCGAAGTTGGGTGTGCGCAGGGGCGACATGACGGTCTGCTCGGGGATGTCCATCATGTAGCGCTCGCCGATCGACCCGCGCTCCCAGCGGCCGGCCTCCCAGTCGTCGTACATGCCGTCGGGCTTGATCGTGTACGAGCCGTCCGGGTGGACCTCGAACATCGAGGCGTCGTTCGTGCTGCCCGCCGTCCACGGCACGTTCGAGTCGGCGATGTACATGCGACGGATGCCGTCGGGCTGCTGATCGCAGTGGTACACGAGGACCGCGTGCCCGGCATCCTTCTTCCGGAACGACAGGATGACCGGAAGCCCGCGGTCGGTGCTGCTCTTCACCCGCGACCACACGTTGCGGGGGTCGCAGTAGTCGGCGGAGAGCTTGGCGGCGATCTTCCACAGGACCACGCTCGACGCCTTCTGCGTGCCCTGCGCACGGTTGATCACGCGCCAGACGCCGTCGTCGCGCTGATCGCTGGTCTGCAGAGACAGGGGCTGCGGGATCTGGCCGAGTCCGTTGAACGCCCGCTGCGCCGACACCGAGAAGCCGAAGCAGTTGCCCCCGTCGGCGACGTCCTCGTACTCGGCGTCGTAGTACCAGCTGTCGAACGGGTCGGTGAAGTAGTTCACGTCGTCGCCGTCGATGTCGACGAAGGTCTCCTTGTACATCGTCCAGGGCAGGTGGTCGCGGCCGGCGTTGCGGAACCGCCAGAAGTGCTGCTCGCGCATCCGCGCCTGGTCCTTCGTGCTGGGCAGGGTGATCGCGTACGAGAACTTCACGTCGCCCTGGTCGGCGTTGCTCGGCGTCCACTCGGTCGGCCCCTCCTCGAGGTGCGGTCCGAACGTGTCGGCGAAGCCCCAGAATCCGTCGCCATAGGTCCAGGTGCGGTCGAGGGTGGCCAGGTGGTCGTTCTTGCTGAGGCTGTCGTAGTCGTATGCCTCGATGCGCACGCGGACCGTCGTGTCGGGGCGCAGGGTGAAGGGAGCGGTGGTCCAGTCCAGGTCGACGGCGGTCGTCTGGCGGGGGCTCTGGCGGCTGAGCACCTCGACCCCGTCGACCCACACCCAGCCCTTCACGAAGAGCTCGGCTGTCGTGTCGCTGCGCGGCAGCGGTGTGAACTCGACGCCGTCGTCGATGTTCTGCGCCGACACCCGGGTGATGGATGCCTGGAACTGCTCGAAGATCCCGGTCTGAGGGGTCCTCGCCAGCACGCCGGCGGTGAACGGCTGCCACTCCAGGCCGCGCCCGCCGCCGGACTGCACCTCGCTGGTCGGCATGCCGTACCGTCCGATCCCGCCGTTGGTCGTCCAATGGGCGAGGAAGTCGCCCGAGATGGCCACGGCTCCGATGTCGCCGCGCCAGTAGACGGCCCCGTACTCGAAGAACGACACCCGAGCCCCGGCGTGACCCTGCACGTCGGACTCGTCGCTGGTCGGGAAGCCCCAGGGGGTGGCGCCGGTGGGGAAGTTGCGCAGCGCGCGCTCGAGGATCGCGCCGTGCACCTCGTGCGCGCCCGTGGCGGCCGACCAGTAGATGCGTCCTCCCGCGAACTCGGCGTAGGCGCCGCCGACGATCGAGGTCTGGCTGTAGCGAGGGAGACCGAGGAAGCCGTCCGCTGCTCCGAGGAGCAGCCAATGGGCGAGGATCTCGTCGTAGAGGTCCATGATCCCGCCGCTGCCGCTGCCGGTGTGGAGCAGGAGCCCGTTCTGGAACATCTGCGCGCGCGGTCCGCGGATCGCGTACTTGGCGCCGTCCGAGATCACCTTCACCTCGACGCCGAGCCTGCTCGACTCCTCGACGAGAGCGAGGAAGTCGGGCGCAGCATCCGTCAGCGTCACCGTGTCCCACTCGGCACCGGGGCTCAGCGCGGCCGTGAGTGCGGGAACGTCCAGCAGCGCCGACGGGGCGAGCACGCTCGCCTCGAGCACGCTCATCGTGCCTCCCGCGAGGCCCTCCCTCACCGAGGAGAGGACGCGGTCCTGCACGCCCGCAGCCGCGGCGGCCGCCGCATCCGGCGTCGGCTCGTCGACCGGAATCGGCTCGTCGACCCCGCGCCGCTGCCGGCGAGCGCCCGCTTGGCCGTGCCGCCGGAGCACTCCCGGCAGATCCTCACCCCGTCCGCCGCGCCGCAGGAACACGCCCTCCTGTGCGGCGATGCGCCCGAATGCGCGTCCGCCCGCCGTCTCAATGAACGATTGCGCGTACACCTGATCCAGCTGCGCGCTCAGTGCGGCCGCCTCGGCCGCCGGCGCATCGAGCAGATCGCGCAGCGGCGACGCCGTGCCTTCCGCGGCGGTCGCGACACCGCTCGCACGGAGCACCGCGGCAGCGCGCAGAATGGCCCCCTCGTCCGGCGCCCCTCCCGCGATGGACACGACCGCGCCCGCGTCGGTGCCGGTGAACACGCCGAGGTCGAGTTCGTCGCCCCGACGCCGGAAGGACTCCCACGTGCCCTTCACCCGCGGGCCCGGGCCCGTCGGCTTCGCCGGCGCTTCCCTGGCGTCGAGGACGAGGTCGTCGGCGGAGAGGGCCCCCGCCTTCGTCACGACATCCGAGAGGCGCAGACCGCGGAAGCCCTTCGCGCGCGGGAGGCGCAGGAGCGCCGCGAGCTGGGCCAGCCCGAGCTCGGCGGTGGTCGGCAGGCCGAGCCGCCCGGCGGGGCCGCCGCGGTTGTTGTGCCCGGTGAGGAAGTCGCCTTTGACCGCATGCGCTCCGGTGGCCGCGGACCAATAGACCACGCCGTTCTCGAACGGCCGCCAGCGGAGTCGGCCAGAGACCGTCTCGGCGGCGGTCGGCGCCCCCAGATACCCCTCCGCGCCCGAGAGCACGAGCGAGTCGATCTCGCCCAGCCCCTGCGCGCCGGCGGCGGCGAACGCGGCGTCCTCGTCGGTGGTGAGGCTGTCCCTCAGCCGCACCCCGGCGATCATCGCCGTCCCCGCTGCAGTGCCCCCGCCGATCACCACGTCACCGGCCGGGTCGGCGAGCGATCCGGTGAAGCGGCGCCGGGCGACCGGCATCCCTCCCCAGACGAGGACGACCTCGGAGCCCGCCCCCCACACGGCGGGGACGCAGACCTCGCCCGGCGCCGGCGGCACCACCGGCGCCGACAGCGCCACCGGGCCGCTCGAGGTGGGCACGACGGCGCTCAGCAGCAGGGCCCCGCCCGCGCCCGACGGCGCGAGCGAGAGTGCGGCCGGCGAGCCGGCGCCCTGCAGCCCGAGGGCGGTGGTCGCATCGACGCCGACCAGCACCAGTTCCAGGGCGAACTCGCCGAAGAACGGGGCATCCACCGTCAGCGCGAGGCCGTCGCCGCCGGTCGGAGTCCACCCGTGCGTGAGGGCGGCGTCGAAGCCGGGCGGCTGCACGGGCGACGCGAGCGCCGTGACCGGCACGCCGCTCGGCCGCACCTCGGGTGCAGAAGTGCCGGTCGAGACGGCACCGGCGGATGTGAAGCTCAAGGACAGGAACGCGGTCATGATGGCCTCTCCGGGGCGGCCCGTCGTCGACGGGCGGTCGCCGGCTCCCACGGCCGGCCTCGTCCCCGGGTGAAGGAGGCGCGTCCCACGCGGAAGATACGCCCCTCCGGACGGTCGCGGTAGACCACCGGCGTGCACGGCCCGTGCCCGGCGGCTGCGCCCGGCGCCTGCGCCCGGACCGGTGCCCGGCGGCTGCGCCCGGCGGGCCGAACTAGACTGGGGGCGTCCCTCCCGCTCCGCCAGGAATCCGTCGTGACCTCAGCTTCTTCCGCCCGCACGTTCGACGTGCGCCACGTGCAGCTCGCGCGCGCGGCGTTCGCGGCGCTCGCCGCGATCATGATCACGTTCTCCCCCGACCACTCTGCGGTCGTGGGCATGGCGGTCTTCAGCGGCTTCGCGATCGCGACCGGCCTCGTGCTGCTGCTCGCCGTGTGGATCGTCTACCCGGCCGGCCGGCGATGGCCGTCGGCCGCACTCGGCGGCGTGACGATCGTGGCCGGCATGGTGAGCGGCCTCAACCCCGTGCGCACCGTGAGCGGCTTCTTCGCCGTGGTGATCGCGTGGGCCGTCGTGAGCGGGCTCATCGAGCTTCTGGCCGGGGTGCGCGGGCTGCGCGGCATCCGTGCGCGTCGCGAGATCGCCCCCGGGATCGTCGACGCACGACCTGTCGTGGACCCGGGACCGCGCTCGGACAGCCGTGACGCCGTCGTCGTCGGAGCCGTCGGACTCCTGCTCGGCGTGGGGCTCGCACTCGTACCGGCGGGCTACTCGCTGCAGTACACGATCGAAGAGGCCCACCAGACCCTCACGCTCACCGGCATCACGATCGGCGTCGGCCTGTTCGGCGCCTACGCCGCGATCGTCGCCGTCTACCTCGGGATCGCCGGCTTCTCGCCGCGCAAGGACGCTCCGGTCACGGCCACGGCCGAGGCACCGGCATCCGTTCCCGCCGAACCGAAGGATCCCGCGTGAGCGACGACCGCCCCACCCGCCGCGACCTGATGAAGCCCGTGCAGCTGCTCGGGCTCGCGTTCGGCGCCGCGCTGTTCGCGGGCATCGTGACGCTCGTGTCGATGGGCTTCTTCCAGCAGGGCGGCGACGGCAAGGCGCAGTCGGCGATCGTGCTCGCGCTGATCATCGCCGGCGTGACGTTCATCGCCGTGCTGCTGATCGTGTCGCTGCTGCTGCTGGCGGTCGATCCCGCTCAGGTCACCAAGCAGGTCGACAAGCCCGTGCTGCTCCCCGACGAGGAGCCCGACGAGCCGGATGCCGCCACCGGCGGCGACCCGAAGGCCTGACCCGCGTCGAGCATCCGCGCCGGCCCGCTCAGCCGAGCTCGTCGACCAGCTTCGACGCGAGTCCGTCGTACGTCGCGGGAGTGAGCGCGAGCAGGCGCTCCTTCGCGGCGTCGCCGATGTCGAGGCCCCGCACGAACTCGGCCAGCTCGGCCGCGCCGACGCGGCGGCCGCGCGTGAGGTCCTTGAGCAGGGCGTAGGGGTCGCTGATCTGCGAGCGTCCGGCGGCGATCTCGGCGCGGACCACGGTCTGGATCGCCTCGGCGAGGACCTCCCAGTTCGTGTCGAGATCGGCGAGGAGCACGTCTTCGGCGAGGGAGATCTCCTTGAGCCCGCGCTGCAGGTTGTCGAGCGCCAGGAGCGAGTGCCCGAAGGCGACGCCGATGTTGCGCTGCGTGGTGGAGTCGGTGAGGTCGCGCTGCAGACGGCTCGTGACGAGCGTCTGCGACAGCGTCGCGAGCAGTCCGGCCGAGATCTCGAAGTTCGCCTCGGCGTTCTCGAACCGGATCGGGTTGATCTTGTGCGGCATCGTCGACGAGCCGGTGGCACCGGCGACCGGGATCTGCGTGAAGTAGCCGATGGAGATGTAGGTCCAGATGTCGGTCGCCAGGTTGTGCAGGATGCCGCCGGCATGCCGCACGCGGTCGTACAGCTCGACCTGCCAGTCGTGGGACTCGATCTGCGTGGTCAGCACGTTGAAGTCGAGTCCGAGACCCTCGACGAAGCCGCGGCTGAGCTCGGGCCAGTCGACGTCGGGCTCGGCGGCGAGGTGGGCCGACCACGTGCCGGTCGCGCCCGAGAACTTGGCGAGGTAGTCGCCCGCCTCGATCTGGTCGGCCACGCGCGCCAGACGCCACGCGAAGACGCCGAGCTCCTTGCCCATCGTCGAGGGCGTGGCCGGCTGCCCGTGGGTGCGTGAGAGCATCGCGGCGTCGCGGTGCTCGACGGCCAGCTCGGCGAGCGCGGCGATCACGGACCGCAGCTTCGGCAGCCACACGCGCTCGACCGCGCGGCGCACCGTGAGGGCGTACGAGGTCGAGTTGATGTCCTCGCTCGTGCAGGCGAAGTGGGTGAGCTCGGCGATCGCGTCGAGCCCGAGCGTCGACAGCCGGTCGCGCACGAGGTACTCGACGGCCTTCACGTCGTGGCGTGTGACCGCCTCCTTCTCGGCGAGCCAGTCGATCTCGGCCTGGCCGAACTCGAGGTAGAGGGCGCGCAGGCGGGCCTTGTCGTCGTCGGCGAGCGGCGACGTGCCGACCAGGGAGCGGTCGGTGAGGGCGATCAGCCACTCCACCTCGACCTCGACCCGCGCACGGTTCAGGCCCGCCTCGGAGAGATAGTCGCCCAGGCCCGCGACCGCCGCGCGGTAGCGGCCGTCGAGGGGACTCAGCGGCTGCCACGGTAGTGCGGCGGAGTGGAGAGAAGTCACGGTGCTCCCGTCGGAACGCAAGGCGGACCCGGCGTCATTTCGCCGGGCGGATCGCGGGTTCGAGCTGCCGGAAGAGCGCCCGGCTCGCACTCTCGATCATACCGAGCACCTCGTCGAACATTCCGGGCCCGGCATAGTACGGGTCGGGCACGTCGAGGGAGCGGGCGACGGGGTCGAACGACAGGAGCAGCGCGATCTTGTCGGAATCGGTCTCCGTGCGCGCCCACCCGCGCAGGATGCGCTCATGACTGCGATCGAGCGCGACGACGAGGTCGGAGCGCGCGAAGTCCGCGTGAGTGAACTGGCGCGCCCGGTGGCGGGTGCCGTCGTAGCCCGCGCGCTCGAGGGCATCCAGCGTGCGCTGGTCCGCGCGCTCCCCGACGTGCCAGTCGCCGGTGCCGGCGCTCGTCGAGGCGACGCGGCCACCGAGGCCCGCGGCATCCGCGAATCCACGGAAGACGACGTCTGCCATCGGTGAGCGGCAGATGTTGCCGGTGCAGACGAAGACGACGCGAAAGGGGTCGCCCGTGCTCGCAGCCATGCGCTCCATTCTGGCCCCGGCGGTCGCGCCACCCAAGTGTCGACGCGCACGATCGGACCCTCGTGGTCACCGAACATTAACGAACTCTCCTCGACGGAGCCTCGCGCCGAGGGGAAGCGCTCGCCTAGCCTGGCGCGGAAGGCCCACCCGGCCTTTCTTCATGTCCAGGAGGATCTGTGCGTCGTTCACATCGTGCAACCGTCGCCGTCGTCGCATCCGGTGCCATCGCCCTGACCGGGCTGATCGCACCTTCCGCGATGGCGGCCGAAGTCCCGTCGATCGTCATCAACGAGTTCTCGGCCAGCACGGCCGGCGACGACGTCGAGTACGTCGAGCTGCTCGCCACGCCGGGCACCGGCCTGTCGGGATACCGCGTGCTCGAGATCGAGGGCGACGCCACCACCACGCCCGCGTTCGGCACGGTCGACGAGGTGATCTCGTTCCCCGCGGCCGACGCGTCGGGCCGGAGCCTCGCCTCACTCGCGAACGGCGCGCTCGAGAACGGCTCGCTGAGCCTGCTGCTCGTGACCGGCACGATCCCCGCTCTCGGCAGCGACATCGACGCGAACGATGACGGCGTGATCGACGAGGGCCTCGGGTTCGACGTCGTCGACGCCATCGCGGTCCACGACGGCGGAGCATCCGACCGCACGTACGGCGGCACCACGCTCGGCGTCGCCTACGACGGCCTCGCGTTCGCGCCGGGCGGCGCATCGCGCATCCCCGACGGCACCGACACCGGCGCACCCGCCGACTGGGTGCGCAACGACTTCGACCGCGCCGGCATCACGGGCTTCCCCGGGACTCTGGTGACGGGCGAGGCGGCCAACACGCCCGGCGCGGCGAACTCGCTGACCGTGCCGCCGGTCGGTCCGCCCCCCGGCGAGGCCGGCTGCGACCTCGAGAGCGTCTCGATCGGATCTGTCCAGGGATCGGGGGCGGCCTCGCCGAAGGTGGGCGAGCTCGTGCTGATCGAGGGCACCGTCGTCGGCGACTTCCAGGTCGGCGGCTTCAACGGCTACTTCGTGCAGGATGCCGGTGACGGCGACCCCGCCACATCCGACGGCGTCTTCGTCTACGCCCCGGGCGGCGACCCGGTCTCGGTCGGCGACGTCGTGAGCGTCGCGGGCGAGGTGAAGGAGTTCGAGGACCTCACCGAGATCGATGCCGCCGACGTCGAGGTGTGCGCGACCGGCACGGCGCTGCCCGAGCCCGTGGCATTCACGCTCCCGGCGACACCCGAGCAGCGGGAGGCGCTCGAGGGCATGTACGTCACGCTGCCCCAGGACCTCGCGATCCTCGAGTACTTCGAGTTCGCGCGGTTCGGCACCATCGACGTCGGCGTGACGCGGCAGTCGACCCCGACCGCGCGGTATCTGCCCACCGACCCGGCCGCGACGGCGCTCGCCGCCGCGAACCTCGCCGAGCGCATCACGATCGACGACGGGCGCAGCGCCCAGAATCCCGACCCGGCGATCCACCCCAACGGGGCGGAGTTCACGCTGTCGAACTCCTTCCGCGGCGGCGATCTCGTCACCGACGTCACAGGCATCTTCGACCAGCGCTTCGGCACCTACGCGATCCAGCCGACCGAAGGGGCCGAGTACACCGCGGCCAACCCGCGGCCGGCGGTGCCGGAGGTCGGCGGCGACCTCGTCGTGTCGAGCTTCAACGTCCTGAACTACTTCACGACGCTGGACGACCCGAACACGACCGCCGACGACGACATCGCCCGCGGCGCCAACACTGCCGAGGAGTTCGACCGCCAGGAGGCGAAGATCGTGTCGGCACTCGCCGAGATCGACGCCGATGTGTTCGGCCTCATCGAGATCGAGAACAACGCTGACAGCCAGGCCCTCGCCACGCTGACGGCCGCACTCAACGAGCGGCTCGGCTCCGACGTGTACGACTACCTCGAGACCGGCAAGATCGGCACGGACGTCATCACGACGGCGCTCATGTACAAGCCGGCGTCGGTGACCCCGGTGGGCGACTTCCAGCTCATGGACCAGTCGAAGGACCCCCGCTGGCTCGACAACCGCAACCGCCCGGGTCTCACGCAGACCTTCGAGGATGCCGACGGCGCGACCTTCACCGTGGTCGTCAACCACCTGAAGTCGAAGGGCTCGGCGTGCACGGGCGAGGCGGAGGATCCGCTGCAGGGCAACTGCAACCTCGTCCGCACGAACGCCGCCAACGCGCTCGCGGACTGGCTCGCCACCGACCCCACGGGTCAGGGCACCGTCGGCCGCGAACTCATCATCGGCGACCTCAACGCGTACGACAAGGAGGACCCGATCACCGCGCTGACGGCGAAGGGGTTCATCGACCTCAACCGGAAGTACCAGGGCGAGGATGCCTACAGCTACGTGTTCGACGGCCAGCAGGGGTATCTCGACCACGCGCTCGCGGGCCCCGGGCTTGTCGCGGACGTGCGCGGCGCCTCGCCGTGGAACATCAACGCCGACGAGCCGAGCCTGATCGACTACGACATGTCGTTCAAGCTGCCTGCCCAGGACGCGCTGTTCGCAGCCGACCCCTATCGCTCGAGCGATCACGACCCGGTGCTCGTCGGTCTGGACCTCACCCCGCCCGACACGACCGCGCCGACGATCGAGGCCATCGCGTGGCCCTCTTTCATCCTGATCCCGAACAACAAGGAGCGCACCGTCCGCGTGTACATCGACGCCGACGACGATCGCGGCGAGGTGACGGTCGAGCTCACGAAGGTGCAGACGAACGGCAAGGCGCGCGCGAAGGTCACGCAGATCGACGAGCGCACCTTCTCGGTGACCGCGGTGAACGGCGCGGTCTATCGGTTCACCTATACGGCGACGGATGCCGCGGGCAACACCGCGACGGACACCGCCTACGTCGTGGTCGGCATCAAGGGCCTGCTCGGCCTCTGATCTGCGCGCGACACGGACGCCGCCTCCCCTCGGGAGGCGGCGTCCGCCCGTGGTACGAGTGCCGTCCCGGGTTGATATCGGGCGCTTGATCCCTCGACCTGGAGGTCTTCCCCTACATCAGGTGTGGGAGCAGGTGGTTTCCGTTCATCCTCGCCGGTAGACACTCCCGCGTGTGATGGGTCGCGGCATCCGTTCCTGCACAGCGCCGCCCGCCCAGACGCCGTTGCACAGGAGCGGCGCACCGGCCCTCGTGACGGCGGGAGGGGCCTGAACATGGCTGGATGACCGACCTTCTCACCCACTCCTCGACCGCCTCCCGACTCGAGATCGTCGCGCGCGAACTCGCGACACTGTCCGAGCGGCTGTCCGTCGCTGCGACCGGCGCGCGCGGCCTCGCCGCGGCCACCGACTGGCGAGCGAGGGCCGCTGAGGCCTTCCACCGGCTCGCCACACAGTGGGCCGGAGAGGTTTCCGGGCTCGTCTGCCTTGCAGAGACGGCGCGCGTGAGTGCTGTACGGGCGAGGGATGCCGCGGTGTGGCCGATGGGTGAGGGCTCCTGATGGGGTCCGACCTCGAGATCATCGGTGGCGGTGCGGTCGCCGTCGACACCGTGACCCTCCGTGAGACCGCCGGGCGCTTCCTCGCCGCGGGAAACGAACTCGAAGACGTGCGCCACCGGCTCGGCGCCCTGCAGAACATGCTGTTCGGCGAGCCCGTGGTCGCCGGTGAGGCGGCGAGCGCGGCATCCGTTCTCGGCAACCGCCTCGCTGAGACCTTCGACGGCGCGCAGCGCATCGCGGCCGCACTGCGGGAGGCCGCGGCGATCTACGAGCTCGTCGAGCTCAACGCCGAGCACCGCGCCGCCGTGCTGGCGGGTGACCGCGACGCGGTCTCCCGGATCGACGTCGTCCGCGATGCGCTCATGGCCCGGCATCCCGACGCGTTCGCGGCCGCGGTCGGCACCGAGCTGGAGCGCACCGTGATGTGGCCTTCCGACCTGCAGCGGCAGGCCACCGAGCTCGGGTACGCGGCCGGTGACCTCTTCGGGTTCCCGGCGGCGGTCGTCGGCGGCGTCGCGCTCGGCGGGCTCACGCTCGCCGCGGGCGCGCTCGCCGGGATCGGCGGCCAGGGTCGGCTGGCGCCCGGCGTCCGCCTCACGCATCGGGGGGAGCCGGTGACGCTGAGGCCGGTCGCGTCGGCCGCCACGTCGACGGTGGCGCCGACCGGGTTGCGATCGGTCGCGCAGCGGATGCCGGGAGACGGCGAAGCGCGCGTGCGGGTCGAGCGCTACACGATGCCCGACGGCTCGCGCCAGTTCGCCGTGTACGTCGCGGGCACCCGCTCCTCCGCCGTGGGCGGCGCCGATGCCTGGGACAACCTGTCCAACGCCGAGCTGTACGCCGGACGCGCTTCCGCATCGTACGAGGCGACCGAGGCCGCGCTCGCCGCCGCAGGTGCGCGCCCCGGCGATGTCCTTCACGCGTTCGGCCACTCACAGGGCGCGATGATCACGGCCCACCTGGCGCTCGAAGGCGGATACGACACCCGCACCCTCGTGTCGTTCGGGTCGCCGGTCGAAGCCGACGTCGGCTCCGGCACGCTGAGCGTGGCGGTGCGGCACACCGACGACCCGGTCGTCGCGCTCGCCGGCGGCGGGGACGTCGCCCCGGTCGGCTCTCCGGGCAGTTTCGTGGTCGAGCGGGAGTTCGACCCGGAGTCCGGCGCCCACGACCTCGCGGTCGCCCCGCACCGCATGGCGGCGTACGCCGAGACGGCGGCCCTGGCCGACGCCTCAGGCGACCCGCGCGTCGCGAACGTGCAGGCGGTCTTCGCCGACCTCTCGGGCGCCGTCGAGGTGGACGTCGTCGAGTACGCCGTCGCGCGAGGCGACGGCGGGTGACGTGTCAGTCCTTCGTCTTCGGCCGCAGGATGATGCCGAACACCCAGTTGATCAGCGAGATGATGATCGCCGCGACGAGCCCCAGCCAGAAGTCCTCGACGCGAAGACCCCAGCTCCAGAAGCTCGTGATCCACGCCGTGAACCACAGCAGGAACGCGTTGATCAGCAGGCCGATCAGCCCGAGCGTGAGGATGTACAGGGGAAAGGCGAGCACCTTGATCACGGTGCCGATGAGCGTGTTCACGAGTGCGAAGATCGCCGCGACGATCAGCAGGGTGAGCACGAGCTGGAGCGTTTCGCCCGGGGGGAACGGGACGATCGTGACCTGAAGCGCCGTGATCAGGGTGACCACCCAGATCGCGAACGCGTTGACGACGACGCGGATGAGGAATCCCATGATCCGCAGTCTGGCACGGCCCCGGTGCGGGTGCGAGGACGACGGGGCGTGTGTTCGGACGTCCACGCATCCTCCCGCGCGCCGCCGCCCCGCTCGTAGACTCGGCAGGGTGACCGACGCCTCCGACATCCCCATCCGCGTCCGCCCCGAGATCGCCGCGCTGCCCCCCTACAAGCAGGGCCGCCAGGCGGGGGCAGAGTCCTTCAAGCTGTCGAGCAACGAGAACCCGTTCGATCCGCTGCCCGGAGTGATCGAGGCGGTGCAGGCCGCCACCGCGGTGAACCGGTACCCGGATGCCTCGGCGGCCCGCCTTCGCGCACGGCTGGCCGAGCGCTACGCCGTCGCCGTCGATGACGTCCACGTCGGGGCGGGCAGCGTCTCGATCCTCGCCCAGCTCGTGCAGGCCACGTGCGCGCCCGGCGACGAGGTCATTTACGCGTGGCGGTCGTTCGAGGCGTACCCGTGGCTGGCCGTCGTGGCTGGCGCGACGGCGGTGCAGGTGCCGCTGACCGCCGATGCCCGGCACGACCTCCCGGCGATGGCCGCGGCCGTGACCGACCGCACGCGCGTGGTGATCGTGTGCAGCCCGAACAACCCCACGGGGCCGATCGTCACGCAGGACGAGTTCGACGCCTTCGCCGACACCGTGCCCGCCGACGTGCTCATCGTGCTCGACGAGGCGTACTCGGAGTTCGTCACCGACCCGTCCGCCGTCGACGGCACGCGCGTGCTCTCCGCCGCCCGCCACCCCAACGTCGTCGTGCTGCGCACGTTCTCGAAAGCGTTCGGGCTCGCCGGGCTCCGCGTCGGCTACGCGATCGGCCACTCGCGCATCCTCGACGCCGCACGCAGCACCACGATCCCGCTCTCGGTCACCGCCCAGGCGGAAGAGGCCGCGCTCGCGAGCCTCGACGCCGAGGAGGAGCTCCTCGAGCGCGTGCGGTCCATCGCCGAGCGCCGCGACCGCGTCGTGGCCGGACTCCGCGACGCCGGATGGCGCGTGCCCGATGCCCAGGGCAACTTCGTCTGGCTCCCCGCCCACGACGAGACCGTCGCGATCGCGGAGGCCTTCGACGCGGGCGGGCTCATCGTGCGACCGTTCGCCGGTGACGGCATCCGGATCTCCATCGGCGAGGAGGAGTCCGTCGAGAAGGTGCTCGAGATCGCGGCATCCGTCGCCCGGGGCCTCCCCGCGGGGCATCGCGGCGTCCGCGACGGCGGTGACGCATGACCACGCCCGAGGACGACACGACAGTCCGCTTCCTCGCCGCCGACGGGACGTTCGCGCCCTCTGCCGCGGCCGAGCCCTACCGCGAGCTCGTCGACGGACTCTCCGACGAGACGCTCGAGGAGTTCTACCGCGACATGGCGGTGATCCGCGCGTTCGACGTGCAGGCCACCAACCTGCAGCGGCAGGGACAGCTCGCGCTGTGGCCGCCGAGCTTCGGCCAGGAGGCGGCGCAGGTCGGATCCGCGCGCGCCGCCCGGGCCCAGGACCACCTGTTCCCCTCGTATCGCGAGCACGTCGTCACGCGCATCCGCGGCGTCGACCCGGTGGACATCATCCGCCTCATGCGCGGGCTCACGCACGGTGGCTGGAACCCGTTCGACCCCAAGAACGGCAACACGCACCTCTACACGCTGGTGCTCGGCGCCCAGACGCTGCACGCGACCGGGTTCGGCATGGGGCTCGTCTTCGACGGGCGCTGCGGCACCGGCGACCCGGACCGCGATGAGGCGGTCATCGTCTACTACGGCGACGGCGCCTCGAGCCAGGGCGACGTGCACGAGGCGATGGTGTTCGCAGCGAGCTACCGCACCCCGGAGGTGTTCTTCCTGCAGAACAACCAGTGGGCGATCTCGGTCCCCGTCGCCACGCAGTCCCGTGCGCCCCTGTACAAGCGGGGCGAGGGTTACGGGATGCCGAGCATCGCGGTCGACGGCAACGACGTCGTGGCGAGCTGGGCCGTCACCCGGGTCGCGCTCGACGAAGCCCGCTCGGGGCTCGGGCCCCGCGCGATCGAGGCGATGACGTACCGCATGGGCGCCCACACGACCAGCGACGACCCCACGAAGTACCGCACCTCCGACGAGGAGGAGTCGTGGCGACGCCGCGACCCGATCGCGCGGATGGAGGCGTTCCTGCGCGGCAAGGGCGCGTCGGACGCCTTCTTCGCCGACGTCGAGGCCGAGTCCCGCGCCGTGGCCGACGACGTGCGCACCCGCACGAATGAGCTCGGCGGAATCGGCACCGACCTCATGTTCGACCATGTCTACTCCGAGCAGCATCCGCTCGTCGACGAGCAGCGGCGCTGGCTCGCCGACTACGAGGCATCCTTCGAAGGAGGCGGCGCGTGAGCACCACCACCAGCACGGAAGAGGCGACCGAGGACTCCGCCGTCCCCGTCACGATGCCGATCAGCCGCGCGCTCAACGCCGGGCTGCGCGCCGCGCTCGCCGCGGACGACCACGTGCTGCTGATGGGCGAGGACATCGGCAAGCTCGGCGGTGTGTTCCGCGTGACCGAGGGGCTGCAGGCCGAGTTCGGCGACCGCCGGGTGCTCGACACCCCGCTCGCGGAGTCGGGCATCGTGGGCACCGCCATCGGTCTCGCGATGGCCGGATTCCGGCCCGTCATCGAGATCCAGTTCGACGGCTTCGTCTTCCCGGCGTTCGACCAGATCACGACGCAGCTGGCGAAGATCACGAACCGCCACGAGGGCGCCCTGCAGATGCCGATCGTGATCCGCATCCCGTACGGCGGGCACATCGGTGCGGTCGAGCATCACCAGGAGAGCCCCGAGGCCTATTTCGCCCACACGCCCGGGCTGCGGGTGGTGAGCCCGTCGACCGCGAACGACGCGTACTGGATGATCCAGGACGCGATCGCCTCCGCCGATCCGGTGATCTTCCTCGAACCCAAGGCCAAGTACTGGCAGAAGGGCGAGGTCGACACCTCCGCCCGTGCGCTTCCGCTGCACGCGAGCCGCGTCGTGCGCCGCGGCACCGACATCACCCTCGTCGGGCACGGCGCGATGGTCACGACGCTGCTGCAGGCCGCCGCGCTCGCCGAGTCCGAGGGCACCAGCTGCGAGGTGGTCGACGTGCGCTCGCTGTCCCCGATCGATTACGGGCCGATCCTCGACTCCGTCCGCCGCACCGGCCGCATGGTCTACGCACAGGAGGCGGCGGGCTTCACGAGCGTCGGCAGCGAGGTCGCCGCGACCGTCATGGAGAAAGCGTTCTACGCACTCGAAGCGCCCGTGCTGCGGGTCTCCGGGTTCGACCTGCCCTTCCCTCCGGCGAAGCTCGAGGGCGCATTCCTCCCCGACGCCGACCGCATTCTCGAGGCCGTCGACCGCGCCCTCGCCTACTGACCAAGGAGACCTATGATCACGCAGACGTTCGTCCTGCCCGATGTGGGCGAGGGTCTCACCGAGGCCGAGATCGTGTCGTGGCACGTCGCCCCCGGCGACACCGTCGCCGTCAACGACGTCCTCGTCGAGATCGAGACCGCCAAATCCCTCGTCGAGCTGCCCTCGCCGTTCGCCGGCACCGTGGGCGACCTGCTCGCCGCCGAGGGTGAGACGGTGAACGTCGGCTCGCCGATCATCACGATCGCGTCGGGAGCGGATGCCTCGGGCCCCGCCACCGTCGGACAGACCGAGCACGGCGCGCCCGTCGACGCTCCGGCCGCCGAAGGCGAGGGTGCCGTCCTGGTCGGCTACGGCACGGGAGGTCCGGTGCAGTCCCGCCGCCGCAAGCCCGCCGCGACGCCGCAGGAGCGGGTCGAGGCGTCCGTGGGCGTGATCGCCAAGCCACCGATCCGCAAGCTCGCGCGGGACCTCGGGGTCGACCTGGCGAGCGTCGCACCGAGCGGTCCCGCCGGCGAGGTCACCCGGGACGACGTCGTGAAGCAGGCGTCGCAGGCCAGCGTCTTCCGCAACATCGAGACGCCCGAGTGGGGCGACGTGCGCGAGGAGACGATCCCCGTCGGGGCCGGCGCGGCGGCGGCATCCGTTCCCTCCGCGGCGCCCGTGCCTGACGCGCGCGAGGAGACGATCGCCGTCAAGGGCGTGCGCAAGGCCACGTCGTCGGCGATGGTGCAGTCGGCGTACAGCGCACCGCATGTGACGGTCTGGACCGATGTCGACGCGTCCCGCACGATGGAGCTCGTCAAGCGCCTGAAGGCGTCGCCGGACTTCGCCGACGTCAAGGTGTCGCCGCTGCTGATCATGGCCCGGGCCGTCATCTGGGCAGCCCGGCGCACCCCGATGGTGAACGCCGCGTGGGTGGATGCCGACGGCGGCGCCGAGATCCGCGTGCGCCGCTACGTGAACCTCGGGATCGCGGCGGCGACCCCCCGCGGCCTGCTGGTGCCGAACATCAAGGACGCGCAGGACCTCTCGATGCGGGAGCTCGCCCGTGCGCTCGAGAAGCTCACGCTGACGGCGCGCGAAGGAAAGACGACGCCGGCCGACCAGCTGCACGGCACCATCACCATCACCAACATCGGTGTGTTCGGGATGGATGCCGGCACCCCGATCATCAACCCCGGCGAGGCGGGCATCGTCGCGCTCGGCACGATCCGCCAGAAGCCGTGGGTCGTGGACGGCGAGGTGCGGCCACGCTGGGTGACCACCGTCGCCGGCTCGTTCGATCACCGTGTCGTCGACGGAGACGGGATGTCGCGCTTCATCGCCGACGTCGCATCGATCCTCGAGGAGCCGGCCCTGCTGCTGGACTGAGTTGCGCCTGGCCAGTACTCATCGCCGACAACTCCACAGGATCGTGCACCCAAGCCGCTGGCCGGTCACGACTACCCGCAGTCCGTTGATCCGCGAACGTCCACGAGCCGCTCGGGGCTGTCCGGGAAACCGTGCGCGGCCAATGCCTCCCGCACCTGCTCCCTCACGACCTCCACGGGCGCGAGGCGCTCGAACTCGGCCTCCTTCGCCGAGTCCGGATCGCCGAACTCCGCGACGTACTCTTCGCGAAGCGTCGCCTCCCAGTTCCGCAGGTCCTGTTCTTTGATTGTCGCCCCAGCCAGCGCCTGCTGGGCGACCTCCGTTGCTCGGCCAGCATTTGCCCGAGGTTCCAGCGTCCACTCGACGGTGCACACCGAACCAGATGCGAGAGTCACCTCCTCAACGCGGTCTGGTGGTTGCGAACTGCACGATGCCAAACCGCCTGCCGCTGCCACCAGCAAAGCCAGTGTTGTCGCTTTGCCGAATGTCGACATCCCGCGGTTCTCCCGTCGACCCATGCGGGCTCCTCGTTCCTTTGAAGGCCAGACTGTATGCCTGCCATCGAGCGCCGGCGACCTCGCCATGTGGGCGCATCATGCGGATCCTTTCGCTTGATGATCTCGACCGTGACGCCGCGCGCCATGCACTTACTAAGACGACTGAGACGGTGAATCCTGACGGTTGGGTTCGATACAGCCACAGTTCGCTTCGCGCGACGGTCGCTGCCGGGTACCGGACAGGCCGGGCTGCGGCATCCGTGATCCTGCACGCGTGCGTGATCCGGCGCGCTATGCCCTGTGCACCAGTCGCCGCGCGCGGTCCGCGATTCTGCGCGCCAGCGAACGAGGGTCCGGATGCCGCACCCCGGCGTCCACGACCCGTACGTCGTCCGCCGTGGTGATGGCGAAGCGGGTGCGTACGGGCCCGTCGCCGAGGCTCTCGGAGCTGCCCCGCGCGAGGCGCGTGAAGCGCAGGGGTCCGACGGAACGCATGCGGCTGCGGGTCGCCGCGCCGCGGCCGTCGCGCGCGCGGAGCCGCACCTCCACGGATGCCGAGGCCGCATGCGGCGCGGCGACGATGGCAGTGACCACGTGGCGCCCGCCCAGCCGCCGCACGCGGATTCGGTGGAGCACGGTCTCGCCGTTCGCTGCCTGCTCGTGCCGCGCGCCGGCACGACGCTGCACGTCGCCCCACTGCGCGACCACCGCGGCCCCATCACGCGCCTGCGCCGTGCGATGGGCGTTGCGCCGCATCATGGCGAGGTCGTCGTCGTCGAGCACGCACGCCTCGGCGAGCGCGCGCACGGCCGCTTCGACGTCGCCGTCGGGCACGCGCCAGCCGTTCCGGCGGGTCTGGACGACATCCGTGCCGTAGCGGATGTCGTAGACGATGGGGAGGCATCCGGCGGCCATCGCCTCGAGCAGCACGAGCGATCCGCCCTCGGACCGACTCGTCAGCAGCGTCCAGGCGGCTTCGGCGAAATGCGCCGCGCCGTCGGGGTCGTAGCCGCTGAAGCGCACGGCTTCGCTGATGCCCAGGTCGGCGGCCACGCGTTCCAGGCGCGTCCGCTGCCGGCCGTCGCCGATGATGTCGAGCGTGACCGGGAGGCCCATCGCTCGCACCCCTGCGACCACGCGCAACGCGTGGTCCAGGCGCTTGAGGGCGCTCAATCGCGACACGATCACCCCGCGGAGCCGGTCCGGCGGAAGCCGGCGGATCGCTGCGGGAACGGCGAGCGGGTTCGGCACCACCTCGAGATTGCCGGTGTCTCCGAGCAGGTCGATCACGTCGGTCCGTTGCCGTTCGGTCTGCAGCACGACGGCGTCCCAGCGGTGGAGGTTGTCGAAGACGCCGCGCCGCGTGTCGTCGAGACTCCGCACATCCTGGCCCGCCAGATGCGACCCGTGCACGACGTAGACGAGGGTCACGCGCGGCCGGCGATACCGCTGCATGAGGCGCGCGACCGCCTTGCTGTCGACGATCGCCACGACCGCGTCGCCGGCGATCAGCTCGTCGAGCCAGTCGAAGTACAGAGCGGATGCCGTGTCCCACTGGCCCGTCGGCAAACCGGCCTCATCGAACGCGGTCAGCCGACGCGGGGCATTCGACGCCCGGTCGTCGAGGAGCGCGAGCGTGCCGTCGGAACGCAGATGCTCGACGCGCTCGAGGTCGGAGCCGCGGTGCCAGTGGCGGATCGCGCCGTCGGGACCGACGAGCTCCTCGTCGTGCGGACGCTCCGCGGGAGCAGGGACCACCGCGACGGTCGCCGCCGGCCGATGGACGGTGCGAAGGTCCTCGTACACGTTGCGCAGAGACATCCCGGGAACGAGCTCTCCCCGATCGGCCAGCCGCGCGCGGGTCAGCGAGAACTCGGGCGCGGGGTCGAACGTCACGATCTCCACGTCGGCGCCGGCGACCTCGACAAGTGTGCGCGAACGATGCAGCAGGGCCGCGGTCATGCCGCCGTACTCCTGCGGGATCCCCCACGTGACCGCGAGCTGCCGGCGCGCGGGCAGGCTCGGCGTCGCGGTCGGCGTGGCGGTCAGGGCGGGCAGGAGCATCGAGCGCAACCGTAGGCGCGTGTTCCCGTCCCCGCGCCGGGCTTGACGCACCGCCCTCACACCTGTAGCCGACGGACTTGTCTCGAGCGCTCCGCGATTTGAGAACGATTATCAATAGCGATACGGTTGTCTCATGACCCCGATTCGTCGTTCCCTTCCGCTGCTCGGCCTGGCCGCAGCATCCGCCCTCGTCCTCGCGGGGTGCGCGAGCGGGAGCGCCGCGGGTGACGAGGGAAAGCTCTCGGTGGTCGCGTCCACGAACGTGTACGGGCAGATCGCCGAGGAGATCGGGGGCGGCCTCGTCGAGGTCACGTCGATCGTCACCAACGAATCGCAGGACCCGCACTCGTTCGAGGCGTCGGCCCGCGACCAGCTGACGATCTCGAAGGCCGATCTCATCATCGAGAACGGCGGCGGCTACGACGCGTTCGTCGATGCGCTGATCGAGTCCAGCGGGAGCGAGGCTCCCGTCATCACCGCGGTCGAGCACTCGCACGACTGGCCGGAGAACGACGGCCACGCGGAGGAGTCGGCGGACGACGACACCCACGACGACACCCACGACGACACCAAAGACGACGACGCCCACGAGGACGGCGCCGATCACGATCACGATCACGACCACGTCGAGGGGTTCAACGAGCACGTCTGGTACGACCCGCACACCATCGTGCACGTCGCCGAGGAGATCGCCGAGGAGCTGTCCGAGCTCGACCCCGGCAACGCCGCGACCTACGCCGCCAACGTCGAGACCTTCGCCGCGGGGATCGAGGAGCTCGAGTCGAGCCTGGCCGACGTCGCCGCCGCGCACGGCGGCGCGCAGGCGTTCGCGACGGAGCCCGTGCCGGGGTACCTTCTCGCGGCGGCAGGCCTCGAGGACGTGACGCCCGCGGCGTTCAGCGAGGCCGTCGAGGAGGGCCAGGACGTGCCCCCGGCGACGCTGCTCGAGTCGCTGAAGGTCATCGACAGCGGCGAGGTGCGCGTCGTCATCACGAACGCGCAGACCGCCGGCGCCGAGACCGCGCAGATCGTGGGCGAGGCCGACGGGCGCGGCATCCCGACCGTCGCGTTTTCGGAAACGCTGCCCGAGGACCAGACTTACCTCTCGTGGATGCAGGCGAACATCGAAGCGCTGAAGGACGCGCTCGACGCGTGAGCGCCGCCCCCGCCCTCGAGATCCGCGACGCCTCGCTGCGTCGCGGTGATCTCGAGCTGTGGTCGGGGCTCGACCTCACCGTCAGCCCCGGCGAGCTGGTCGCCGTGCTCGGCCCGAGCGGCTCGGGCAAGACGACGCTGCTGCGCGCGATCCTGGGCCTCGAGCCCCTGAGCGGCGGGTCCATCGAGGTGCTCGGCGAGCCGGTCCGCGCGCGGGGCAATCGCCGGGTGGGCTACCTGCCGCAGTCGCGTCCGCTGCCGCCCGACACGGCCCTGCGGGGCCGCGACCTGGTGACTCTCGGAGTCTCCGGCCACCGCTTCGGCCCGCCGGTCCCGCGCCGGGGCGACGCGGCGCGCGCCGACGCACTGATCGACGCGGTAGGAGCGCGGGGGTTCGCCGACCGGCCGGTGGGAGAGCTGTCGGGCGGGGAGCAGCAAAGGCTGCGCGCGGGCCAGGCGCTGGCTGACGATCCCGGACTGCTGCTGTGCGACGAGCCGCTCACGAGCCTCGACCTCGCGAACCAGCAGGCGGTGATCGGACTCATCGACCGGCATCGACGCGAGAAGGATGCCGCGGTGCTGCTGGTCACCCACGACATCAACCCCGTGCTGGGCAAGGTCGACCGCATCCTCTATCTCGCGAACGGGAAGTTCACGCTCGGCACTCCCGACGAGGTGCTCACCTCGAAGACGCTCACCGACCTCTACGGCGCACCGGTCTTCGTGCTGCGCGCCGGCGATCGGCTCGTGGTCGTGGGGGCACCGGACGCCGAGGCATCCCACCACCACCACCACGACGAGGACCACGCATGAACTGGGACGACGTCGCGGACGCGATGTTCGGCGGCCTGCCCGTCTACGGCGACATCCTCGCGCTCGTCTCGAACTCGGTGTGGGCGGGCGCGGTGCTCGGACTCGTCGGCGGTCTGATCGGCGTGCTCGTGATGCAGCGCGACATGGCGTTCGCGGTGCACGGCATCAGCGAGCTGTCGTTCGCGGGCGCTGCTGCCGCGCTGCTGATCGGGTGGGATGTCGTCACCGGATCCATCGTCGGATCGCTCATCGCCGCCGCGATCATCGGGTGGCTCGGCGCCCGCGCGCGCGATCGCAACTCGATCATCGGCGTGCTCATGCCGTTCGGCCTGGGGCTCGGCATCCTGTTCCTCTCGCTCTACGACGGCCGCAGCGCCAACCGGTTCAGCCTGCTCACGGGGCAGATCGTGTCGGTCCAGTCCGATCAGCTGGGCTGGCTCGTGGTGATCAGCGCGGTCGTGCTTCTCGGGCTGCTCTCGATCTGGCGGCCGCTGCGCTTCGACTCGCTCGACCCGCAGTCCGCCGCCGCGCGAGGCGTGCCGACGACGGCGGTGTCGCTGGCGTTCATGCTCCTGCTCGGCCTGATCGTCGCGGTCGCGGTGCACATCATCGGCGCGCTGCTGGTGATGGCGCTGCTCGTCACTCCTGCCGCCGCGGCCATGCGGATCGCCACCGGACCGCTGTCGGTGCCCGTGCTCGCGGCGGTCTTCGGGTTCGTGTCGGCCGTGGGGGGCATCCTGCTCGCGATCATGGGGACCCTGCCGGTGAGCCCGTACATCACGACGATCTCGTTCGTCATCTACCTGGTGTGCCGCGGCGTCGGCGCGCGCCGCGGCCGGGTCACGCGAGAGCCCGCGCTCGCCCGCGCATGACCGGCGCACAGGCGGCACCGGGGCGACGTCCAGGGGCCGCCGGTAGACTTCCGGGCATGGCCCAGCGCAACACGTGGCAGCGCGAACGCGTGCGCGAGGCGCTCGGCGATGCCGGAGGATTCGTGAGCGCTCAGTCGCTTCACGCGACGCTCCGCGAGGAGAACACGGGCATCGGCCTGGCGACCGTGTACCGCGCGCTGGCCGGTCTCGCCGCACAGGGCGACGCCGATTCGCTGCAGAGCCCCGAGGGCGAAGCGCTCTACCGCGCATGCACCAGCACCGGGCACCACCACCATCTGATCTGCCGCAGCTGCGGACTGACCGTCGAGATCGAGGCGACGGACGTCGAGCAGTGGGCGCGCCGCACGGCCGAGAGCCACGGCTTCCGCGACGCCGAGCACATCGTCGACATCTTCGGGCTGTGTGCGACGTGCGCCCGGGCCCGGGACGAGCGTGACGCGAGCTGACACCCGCCTCGCTGCGGCACCGTCCCGCGCGCCACGCACCCTCGCCGCGCTCGGGATCGGCGCGGCGGTCGTCGCGGCGCTGTTCCTGATCGACGCGTTCGCCCCGGCCTTCTTCCCCGCCTCGCTCCCCACGCGTGCGCAGGACGGTCTGACGCTCGCGATCAGCGTGCTCATCGAGTCCCTGCCGTTCGTGATCCTCGGCGTCGTGCTGTCGATCGTGGTGCAGGTGTGGGTGCCGCCGGGGGTGATCGAACGGTGGATGCCGCGCCGCGCGTGGGCGCGCCGTGCGGTGCTCTCGCTGCTCGGCATGGTGGTGCCGGTGTGCGAGTGCGGCAACGTCCCGTTCGCGCGCGGTCTGCTCATGCGCGGATTCTCGGTGCCCGAGACGATGACGTTCCTGATCGCGGCGCCCATCGTGAACCCGATCGTGATCATCACGACGCATCAGGCGTTCGGCTTCAGCGACGGCATCCTGATCGCGCGTCTGGTGGGCGGATACCTCATCGCCAACCTCATCGGCTGGCTCTACAGCCGCCACCCCTCACCCGACGCGCTGCTCACCGACCGGTTCCGCGACACGTGCGAGCTCGTCGTGAACGAGCCGGGCGGAAAGGGCCGCCGCACGCTCGCGCAGTTCGTGGTCGAGCTGCGCGCGGTGATGCCGGCGCTCGTGATCGGCTCGGCGCTCGCAGGCGCGGTGCAGGTGCTGATCCCGCGCGAGACCCTCGTCGCGATCGGCTCCAACCCGGCGCTCTCGATCGTCGCCATGATGGCGCTGGCGATGGTCGTCGCGATCTGCTCGAACGTCGACGCGTTCTTCGCGCTTTCTTTCGCATCGACCTTCACGCCCGGCGCGATCGTCGCGTTCCTCCTCGTCGGTCCGCTGGTCGACGTCAAGATGCTCGCTCTCATGCGCACGACCTTCACCACGCGGACGATCGCCGGGATCGTGGTCGTGGTGATCGTCAGCGCCTTCTTCATCGGAACGCTGGTGAACCTCCTTGCGTAGGGCGCAGTGGTTCGGAACGCGGTGGCTCGGCGTCGGGCTGGCCGCCGTCCTGGCGGTGGTGACGATCACCCTGGCGCTGACCGGGCGCCTCGCGTTGTACATCAACCCGGATTCGACCTGGTTCGCGGTGTCGATGTCGGTCGTGGCCCTCGTCGGCGCCATCGCCTCCTTCGCCCTCCCGCTGGGCGCCGAGGCGGACCACGGCCACGACCACGGCGATCACGGCGCGCACGACGACCACCACGGCGCGCACGACGACGATGCCGGCCATCACGTCCGTCACCCGGCGTCGGTCGCGGCCACCGTGGTGGGCGGGGTGGCGGCATCCGGCGTCGTCGTCCTCACCCTCGTGCTCCCGCCCGCGTCGCTGTCCGCCGAGCTGGCGATGTCGCGCGACGTCGGCGCGACGCCGCTGTTCGCGGGAGCGGATGCCGTGACCCTCGCCGCCACCGGAGACACATCGTCGTTCGGGGTCGGCGAATGGGCGACGGTGTTCGCGACGGCCACGAATCCCGACGCGTTCGACGGCGATCCGATCGAGCTCACCGGGTTCGTCACACCGGGAGAGGGCGATGCGTTCGACCTGACCCGCCTGGTGATCACGCACTGCGTGATCGATGCGCAGCCTGCCAGCATCCCGGTGGGTGGGCAGGGCATCCCCGAGACGGGGCAGTGGGTCACCGTGACGGGCACCGTGCGCTCGACCTCGGACGGGAGGCTCGAGATCGACGCCGACACCGTCGAGCCCATCGACGAGCCCGAGGATCCGTATGAGTACTGAGCCGGCGACCCGTCGCGCGCAGGGTCGTCGACGGCGCGGCCGCGCCTTCGCGGGCGCCTTCGCGCTCGTGGTCGGCGTGCTGGTGGCGCTGGGGCTGGCCGGAGCGGCGGCGAGCGTCGCCCAGGGCCCCCGTGCGACGGACGTGCAGGTCGATCCGGATGCTGCGGTCGCGGCATCCGGATCGCGCCTCATCGTCACCACGACCCAGTCCCTCGCCGAGGTCGAAGCGTCGCAGGTGACGGTCACGCCCGCGACGCCGTTCGCGGTGGACACCGCCGGACGCAGCGTCGGCGTGCGGTTCGCGCTGCCGCTGTGGGACGACACCGAGTACACGGTCGTCCTCACCGACGTCGAGGGACTCGGCGGCGGCCCGGCGGCCACGATCACCGAGACGTTCCGCACGCCGCCCGTGCAGGTCGAGCTGCTGCAGCGCGGACCCGACGGCGACACGATCTTCCGCACCGACCTGACGGGCGAGAACGCCGTCCCCGTCTACACGCATCCCCACATCGAGGACTTCCGGGCGACCGCCACGCACCTCGTGGTGTCGGTGCGCACCGAGGACGACCGCGCCGGCCTCATCATGACCGATCTCGACGGCTCGAACCCGCACGACCTCCCGCTCCCCGGCGACGGGTACGTGTCGAACCTGCAGAGCGCCGACCGGGGCGACGTCGTGGGCTACACCTTCACGGACGCCGGTCTCGGGGCGGACGGCGGGCGCGAGAGCGAGCTGTTCACGGTGTCGCTGAAGGATCCGGATGCCGCCCCGCAGCCGGTCGCCGTCGACGGCACCGATCCGAGCATCGCCGACTGGCGCTTCGTGCCCGACACCGACACGATCCTGCTCCTCCCGTTCGACGGGTCGCTGCTGCTGACAGGTCCTGCGGGCGAGGGGGCGACGCCCATCGGGACGGCGATCACGATCGAGGGCGTCGCCCGAGGATCGTCCGAGGCCGTCGTGGAGCGGGTCGACGGCATGGCCTCCATCGACCTCACGGATGCGACCGAAGCGCCTCTCGTCGCCGCGGCGGACGACATCGGCCCGGTGACCACCGTCACCCCGCTGCCCGACGGCTCGACGATCCGCTCGGCCGCGGTGCTCGAGCCCGACGGCACGCCGACGGGGCGCACCACCATCGCGCTGGTGGCCGTGGACGGGGAGACCCGCGTGCTCACCGAGGTGCCGGAGACGGATGCCGTGCTCCAGGTGTGCGTGTCGCCGAGCGCGCGGTATGCGGCGGTGCTGGTCGCGCCCGACGCGGTGGCGAACCCCTACGACACGTACCAGCTGCCCCTGCCGGAGCGGCCGGAGACGCGCGTGCTCGAGATCGCAGACGGCACCGAGGTCGTCGCGCTCAGCGGGGCCGCGATCTCGTGGTGTCAGGTGCCGCCGGGCTGAGCCGGCTCCGCTTCGTCCCGCTCGCCCGCCGCCGCGGGCACCGGGATCGTCGCCGGCAGACCTCGTGCGAGGACGATGCCGATCAGCGTGAGCGCGAAGACGAGGAACAGCGCCTGACGCAACGACTGAACCTGGGTGTCCGCATAGGTCTGCGCGATCTCGGTGGCCGCCTCCTGGCTGCCCCCGGCATCGAGCACCGCCTGCTCCGCCTGCTCCTGCGAGACGATCGGCGCTCCGCTGGCGGTGCCTTCGGCGACCTGCTGCTTGACGTCGTCGCTGAGCGTGGTGCTCGCATCGATGGCCGCACCGAAGCCGCCGGTGAGCAGCAGGATGAACACGGATCCGACGATGGCGGTGCCGAACGACGAGCCGAGGTTCTGGAACGTGCCCTGCAGTCCGCCGACCTCGGAGGTGTCCTCCTTCGACACGGCCGACATGTTCACGTTGCCCAGCTGCGATGCCAGGAGGCCGAAGCCCGCGCCGACGACGAACATCCCGGCGCCGAACAGCAGGTCGGTGAGCTCCGGCTGCACGGCCGCGAAGACGAAGAAGAGTCCGATGCCGAGGGTGAACTGGCCGATGCGGGCGATGTTGCGGGCGGAGCGGACCGTGGACATGCGCGATCCGACGACCGAGAACAGGATGAGCCCGACGGACAGCGGCAGGATCTTGAGTCCGGTCTCGAGCGCGTCGTAGCCGAGGATCGTCTGCAGGTAGACGGGGACGACGAAGAACAGCGCGGCGATCGCGAAGTACTGGGCGAGGAACATCGTCAGCCCGCTGCGCAGGGCCGGAATGCGGAGCATGCTCACCTTGAGGAGCGGGATGCGGCCGTCGCGCTCGAGCTGCTGCTGGCGGCGGACGAACCACCACAGCACGAGGAACGCGATCACGATCAGATACGCGACGGGCGAGATGCCGAAGGGGGCGATCGTCACGCCGCCGACCTCCGGCGGGTCGAGGGGCACCAGCCACCCCCACGTCTTGCTCTGCAGCACCGCGAAGACGAGGATCGCCATTCCCGCAGCCGACAGCACGACGCTGAGGAGATCGATCCGGAGCGTGCGGTCGCCGGGGGTGTCCTTGATCCGCCCCGAGACGATCAGCACCAGGATCATGATGATCACCTCGCCGACGAACACGTACCGCCACGAGGCGTACGTCGTCATGAGCCCGCCGATGAGCGGTCCTGCGGCCGCGGCGAATCCCGTGATCGCACCGAGCGCCGAGAACGCGATCACGCGATCGCGACCGGTGTAGTTGATCGCGGCGAGCGCGGCGATGGCGGGGATGACGAGGACCGCGCCGAGGCCCTCGACGAGCGACCAGCCCAGCATCAGGATCTCGAGGTTCGGCGCGAGGGCCGTCGTGAGGGAGCCGAGTCCGTAGACGATGGATCCGATGCGGAAGGCGGCGCTGCGGCCCCATTTGTCGCCGAGCTTTCCGCCCGTGAGCATGAACGCCGCCATCGTGAGCGCATAGAACGTGATCGCCGCCTGCATGCCGCCGATGTCGGTGCCCAGGTCCTCCGCCACGGTCGAGATGGAGACGTTCATGACGGTGCTGTCGAGCACCATGACGAACTGAGAGACGCCCAGGATGATGAGCACGAACCACCGCTTCATGCGCGAATGCTATCGGCGCGACGGGGCGGGGCGGATCGCCTCGCGGGGGTGAGTCTCGCGTGCGTAGACTCCCCGCATGTCCGATGCCGAGCTGAGACCCGCTCGTCGCGAGGACCTGACGGGCCTTCCCGCCGACGTCGCCCCCCGCCTGCTCGGCGCCCACCTGACGACCGTCGTCGACGGCCAGGTCGTCGTCGCGCGACTCACCGAGGTCGAGGCCTATCACGGTCTCGGCACAGGCCCCGTCGCCGACCTCGGATCGCACGCCCGCATGGGCCGCACGGCGCGCAACGCCACCATGTGGGGCGAGCCCGGCCACCTCTACGTCTATCTCAGCCACGGCATCCACTCGTGCGTCAACGTCGTGTGCGGTCCCGAGGGCGTCGCGGGAGGAATCCTGCTGCGCGGCGCCGAGATCGTGGAAGGGGCGGATGCCGCGGCCGCCCGCCGGCCGGCGGCTCGCACCGTCCGCGACCTGGCGCGCGGTCCCGGTCGCCTCGGAGACGCGGTGGGGCTGCGGCATCCGGTCCACGACGGCATCGACGCGATCACCGGCCGGCCGCTCCACGGCGCCGTCGCACGTCTCGACCTGCGCGCCCGGCCGCTGACCGGTGTCGCGACCGGACCCCGGGTGGGGGTCGCGGGCGAGGCCGGCACGGCGCTGTTCCCGTGGCGGTTCTGGGTCGCGGGCGACCCGACGGTCTCGGCGTTCCGGTGGGGTCGAGGCGCCGCGGAGGCCGCGGCCCCGGTCGCCGCCGCTGTCAAGCGCGACACGCCCTCCGTGCTAGACTGACTCTTTGTCTGCGCGCACTCCAGCACGCAGTTCGTATCCCACACCTCTTCCAGGCCGCGAGCGGTCCGGTGAGTCACGGGGTGCAGACAAGGGATCTTGGGTGGGGCCGTCCGGCCTCACGGTACTAAGGAGACATCACTATGGCAGCAGTGTGCCAGGTGACTGGAGCTGTTCCCGGCTTCGGTCACAACATCTCGCACTCGCACCGCCGGACGAAGCGCCGCTTCGACCCGAACGTGCAGAAGAAGACCTACTTCGTTCCGTCGCTGGGTCGCAACATCAAGCTCAACGTTTCGGCGAAGGGCATCAAGGTGATTGACGCACGCGGCATCGAGTCCGTCGTCAAGGACCTCCTCGCGAAGGGTGTGAAGCTCTAATGGCGAAGAAGGCTCAGGACGTCCGTCCGATCATCAAGCTGCGTTCGACCGCCGGCACGGGGTACACCTACGTGACGCGCAAGAACCGTCGCAACAACCCCGACCGCATCGTGCTCAAGAAGTACGACCCGGTCATCCGCAAGCACGTCGAATTCCGAGAGGAGCGTTGATCCATGGCTAAGAAGAGCAAGATCGCGCG
The DNA here is from genome assembly GCF_025989145.1 of Microbacterium sp. SSM24. NCBI lineage: Bacteria > Bacillati > Actinomycetota > Actinomycetes > Micrococcales > Microbacteriaceae > Microbacterium > Microbacterium sp. SSM24. Next base: position 1,448,746 of record NZ_JAPDNQ010000001.1, read on the forward strand.
CAACGAGCAGCGTCAGGTGATCGTCGATCGCTACGCCGCCAAGCGCGCCGAGCTGAAGAAGGCGCTCGTTTCGCCCGATTCCACCGACGAGCAGCGCGAAGCCGCCCGCGTCGGCCTGCAGAAGCTGCCGAAGAACGCGTCGCCCGTGCGCGTCCGCTCGCGCGACGTCATCGACGGCCGCCCCCGCGGTGTCCTCACGAAGTTCGGCATCTCGCGTGTCCGCTTCCGTGACATGGCGCACCGTGGCGAGCTGCCCGGCGTGACCAAGTCGAGCTGGTAAGCACCCGCTTCCAGAAGGCCCGGAGTTCTACGGAACTCCGGGCCTTCTGCATTCCCGGCGGGAGAGGATGGACGCATGCCGCTCGACCCGTTCTTCGAAGAGCGCCTGCGCGTGCACCGCAAGTACCTGCTCGATCAGGCGATCGGATCGGTGCGCACCAGGCTCGCCGCGCTGTGGCCGCTCGGCCGCGACGGTGCGCCGCCTGCGGCGAAGAGCGCGTCCCGCGCCGCGGGGGATGCGCGCAGTGAGAAGGCGTCGGCGGCCGGTCCCCACGCCCGGGCACGGGTGAAGCACCGGCGGGCGGCTCTCGCATGGGACCGCAGCGAGCTCGAGAGCGTGGGCACGCCGGGTCCGGACGTCCGCATCTCGGAGCACACGGTCGCCGTCGACGGCTATCCCGACGTACGCGTGCGGATCTATCATCCGGCAGCGGAGGCGGGATCGCCCGTGCCCGCCGTGGTGGCGTTCTTCGGGGGCGCGTTCCGCATCGGCGGGATCGACTATCCCACGACGGATGCCGCCTTCCGCCGCCGGGCCGTCGACGCCGACGTCGCGGTGGTCGCCGTGGACTACGCCCTCGCCCCGGAGCACCGCTACCCCGCGCAGGTCGAACAGGGGTACGCCGCGCTCGTGTGGCTCTTCACGCACGCCGCCGAGCTGGGCGTGGATCCCGAGCGGATCGGTCTGCTGGGCACGTCGGCGGGCGGCGGCCTCGCCGCCGCGGTCACGCTCGTCAACCGCGATCGCGCGCGCCTGCCGCTGCGGCTGCAGGTGCTCGAGGTGCCCGTCGTCGACCTCACCGGACGAAGCCTGGACCTCGCGGCGACGCGGGCGCTCGGCATCCCGCGTCCTCTCGTTCTGCGCGAGCTGCGCTCGGTGGCGCGCACCTACCTTCCGAGCCGCCGATCAGCGCGCGAGCCCTACGCGTCCCCGCTGCGCGCGGCGTCCCACGCCGACCTGCCGCCGGCCGTGATCCTGACGGCCGAGTACGACCCGCTCCGCGGTGACGGGGATGCCTACGCGGCGGCGCTGCGGCGCGCAGGCGTCGAGGCGAGCGCCGTGCGCTACCTCGGGGTCACCCACGACACCCCGATCTTCACCGGCGTGCTGCCCGCCGCGCGCCGGTGGCACGACGACGTCGTCGCGGCCCTCCGCCGCCTGCACGCCTGACTGTCCCTGCACGGGTGACTGTCACGGCACGGCTGAGGCCCGGGGATCTTTCGAACCCCGGGCCCCCGTGTCCCACCGCGGACACCGACCGGGAACCACCCGACCGTCGAGGCACCAGGCGGGCTGGTGCTTCGACGGTGGAGTGGTTCCCCGGCGGCGCCGGGGAGGGGCATCCGACTACTTCGCCGCCTCGGTCTCGCGCACCTGGTGGGCGGTCGCCCACTCGAGGGCGTAGTCGGCGATCTCTTCCCAGCCGTCCTGGCTGACCAGGCGGTGCGTGCGGCCGGCGTACTCCTTGTACTCGACGACGGCGGGGCTGCCGGACCGGGTGTACTTCTTCACGATGGCCTTGCCGATGGCCGGCGGCACGACGTGGTCGATCTCGCCGGTGATCACGAGGAACGGAGCGCGATCGGCGCGGCTGTAGTCGACGTGGGTGACGCCGCCCTTCTCGTTGAGCACCGACGTGACGCCCTCGAAGAAGACACGGTTGTACGAGTTGACCGCGTACTCCTCCCACAGCTTGTCGGACTCGCTGCGGGGCAGGTCGTTGCCGAACGTGAAGTGGAAGTGGCGCTTGGACAGCGGCTTGGCGCCGTTCTTGCCGAACGGGTTCGAGAGGATCGGCGTGCCGGTCCAGAGGGTGGAGAGCGGGAGTGCCGTCACGCCGGCGGTCTGCCCGGGTGCGACGCCGACGTACGCGACGCCGAGGCCGCGGTCGGCGAGCATCTGCGTGAGCACTCCGCCGAACGAGTGGCCGATGATGATCGGCTTCACGGGGAGCTCGCGGATGATGCGCTCGTAGTTGTCGGCGATCTGCTTCAGGCCGATCCCCTTGAGGGCGGCGGGGTTGGAGCGGATGTCCTCGACGGTGCGGTCGTCGATGCCGGGCCAGCCGGGGACGATGACCTGGTGACCGGCGGCGCGGAAGCGCTCGGCCCACGTGTCCCAGCTCTTGGGGGTCATCCAGAGGCCGTGGATGAGGACGATGGGGGTCTTGGTCGTGGTGTTCTCGTTCATGTCAATCTCCTGGGTGGTGGTGTGGCGGTGGGTGTTGCGGTGATGAAACCGATAGTAGACCGAACGTTCTATCTACGCAAGACTATTCCCAAAAGAATTTTTCGGATGCCGAGATGGCACGATGGATCCCGGAGGAAACATGAGCACCACCCCCGCGCCGGCCGCGAACACCCGCCCCTCCCCTGCACGCCAGCGGCTGCTCGATGCCGCGACGGATCTCTTCTATCGCGAGGGCATCCACTCCGTCGGCGTCGACAGGATCATCGAGGAGTCCGGGGTGACCCGGGCGACGATGTACAAGCAGTTCGAGGGCAAGGAGGGGCTCGTCCTCGCCTACCTCCAGGGTGAGGACGCGCGCCTCCGCGAGCTCTTCGCACAGGCGGGCTCCGTCTCGGACGACCCCGAGGTGCTGCTCGACCTGGTCATCGCCGGCATCGAGCAGGACGTCCGCGAGCGTCACACGCGCGGGTGCCCGTTCATCAACGCCGCCGCCGAGTATCCCGCCGCCGGGCCTGTGCGCGAGCTCATCTCCGATCACCGCGAGTGGTTCCGGGCGACGCTCGAGCACCTCGCCCGTGCCGCCGGACTCACCGATCCCGCCGACGTCGCCGCGTCGCTCGTGCTGCTGCGCGACGCCGCGCTCGTGGGCGGCTACCTCGACGGACAGGACCGCGTCGGACCCGCGTTCGCACGCACCGCGCGCGGCGTGATCGCCTCGCACCGGACCTGAATGGGACGGTGCGGAAGCGGCTCGATTCCGCTCCGAAAGGCCGTCACAGGCGTCACATGGGCCACATTCGTACCCGACACGCCGTCCAGAACGTCAGAAAACCCCGGAAATACGCGGATGCGGCCGGGATGTCGGGTACATTCAAGGCGGTCGAACCGACCAGCCGGGGGGCGAACTGCCATCCGGTCCGAGCAATGAACGAGCGGCGACTCCGCCGCTCTCGGAGGACAATCCCCATGGCCGACAAGTCCATCACCAAGACCGAACTCGTCGCGAGCATCGCCAGCGCGACCGGACAGAGCCAGTCCGCCGTGTCGGGCGTGCTCGACTCCCTCTTCTCCACCGTCTCCGAGGCGGTCGCCAAGGGCAGCAAGGTCTCGATCCCCGGCTGGATCTCGTTCGAGCGCGTCGAGACCTCGGCTCGCACGGGCCGCAACCCGCAGACCGGTGCGGAGATCAAGATCCCCGCCGGCCAGCGCGTCAAGGTCACCGCCGGCTCGAAGCTGAAGGCCGCCGTCAAGTGACGCGAGGTCGGATCAATGCTGCGGAGCGGCGTTGATGCGACTCGGGTCAGGTTGAGTAGGCCGCGCAGCGACCGTATCGAAACCGGATAACGACCACACAAGGAGGGGGATGCCGCGCGAGCGGCATCCCCCTCCTGCGTGTCGACGTAGGCTTGACCATATGAGTCCCCGCGCCCTGCGGGCCGCAGGGCCCGTCATCCTCGTCGCCTCGGCGCTCGTGGTGCTGGTGTGGGCTCTCGTGTTCGGCGGCGGCGCCGCTCCCCTCGCGATCGGCGATCCGGGACCGGTCGCCCGCTGGGGACTTCCCGTCGTCAAGCTCTTCGTCAACCTCTCTGCGGCGGGCATGGCCGGCGCGCTGGTCGTCGCGCTGTTCGCCCTGAAGTCGGGCGAACGCGAGTTCGACATCGCGCTCGACACGGCATCCGTGTCGGCCGCCGTCTTCACCGTGTCCGCGGCCGCGACCGGGTTCCTCACCTTCATCGACGCGTTCAACCCTGCGATCGACGCCGGTCCGGAGTTCGGCGCGCAGCTCGGGCGATTCCTCGTGGAGACCGAGGTCGGCCGCACGTGGCTCATCACCACGGTCGCCGGTGCCGCGCTGACCGTGCTGACCTTCGCCGTGCGGTCGTGGACGGCGACCTTCTTCGTCGCGATCCTCGCGCTGGCGGCTCTCGTTCCGATGGGCACGCAGGGCCACTCCGGTGAGGAGGCGAACCACCACGAGGCGATGACGGCGCTGATCCTCCACATCATCGCCGCGGCCGTCTGGCTCGGCGGCCTGCTCCTCATGGTGCTCGTGCGTCCGCTCCTCGGCCGCGACCGGCTCGCCACCGTCCTCGCGCGGTACTCGAGCATCGCGCTGGCCGCGTTCATCGTCGTCGCCGTCTCCGGAACGGTGCGCGCGGCGATCGGCCTGCGTGACTGGTCCGCCCTGTTCTCGCCGTACGGTGCGATCCTCATGGTGAAGGTCGTGGCACTGGTGGTGCTCGGCTTCCTCGGAGCCTGGTACCGACTCCGGCTGATCGGACGGCTCCGGGAGGACGCGGCATCCCGCACCTTCTGGACCCTCGTCGTCGGCGAGCTCGTGCTCATGGGCGCGGCCAGCGGTGCGGCGGCGGCGCTCGCCCGCACGCCCCCGCCGGTTCCGTCGGAGCCGCCCGCAGCGCGCACGCCCGCCGAGGTGCTCACCGGCGCTCCGCTCCCGCCCGAGCTGACCACGGATCGCTGGCTGACCGCGTGGAACGTCGACCTGCTGTGGGCGGTGATCGCCGGTTTCGCGGTCTTCTTCTACCTGGCCGGAGTGTGGCGCCTGCGCCGGCGCGGCGACGAGTGGCCGCTGTACCGCACGATCATGTGGGTCGCCGGCATGGCATTGCTGGTGTGGGTGACCGGCGGCGTGATCAACGTCTACCAGGACTACCTGTTCAGCGTGCACATGGTCGGGCACATGCTGCTGACGATGGCGATTCCGGTGCTTCTGGTGGCCGGGGCGCCGGTGACCCTGGCCGCGCGCGCGATCCGCAAGCGCGACGACGACACGCGCGGCGGCCGCGAATGGATCCTGTGGGCGGTGCACTCGCCCGTGTCGCGCGTGCTCACGAACCCGTTCGTCGCGGCGGGACTGTTCATCGGCTCGCTGTGGGTGTTCTACTACACCGACCTGTTCCGGTGGTCGCTCTACGATCACCTCGGTCACGAGTGGATGGTGGCCCACTTCCTGGTGACCGGCTACCTCTTCGCGCTCACCCTGATCGGCATCGACCCGGTGCCGTATCGGCTGCCGTACCCCGGTCGACTTGTGCTGCTCATCGGCGTCATGGCGATGCACGCCTTCTTCGGCATCGCGATCATGATGCAGAGCGGTCTGATGGTGGCCGAGTGGTTCGGATCGATGGGACGGACCTGGGGGATGCTGCCCCTCGACGACCAGTACTTCGGCGGCGGTGTCGCCTGGTCGATCGGCGAGATCCCCACGCTCATCCTCGCGATCGTCGTGGCGATCCAGTGGAGCCGCACGGATGCGCGCGATCAGAAGCGCCGGGATCGCCACGCCGACCGCACCGGCGACGCCGAGCTCGAGGCGTACAACGCGCACCTCGCGGAGCTGGCCGAGCGCGACGCCCGCAGCGCGCGCTGAGGACTACGGCGTCTCGGGTCCGCCGACGGTGATCGACGCGGTCCCGTCGGGCTGGACCTCGATCTCGCCGTCGACGATGAAGGGGACGTCCTCGCTGACGTGCGTGATCGATCCGTCGAACAGGGAGCGGATGTCGACCTCGATGTGCGCGACGGCCTGGCTCGGGACGATCTTCCAGCCCGCGCCGTCGGGCTCGACCCGCACCGTCGGCTGCTGCGCGATCGACCAGGCCGGCAGCGAATCGATGCGGTCCTGGACGTAGTACCCGAACGGGCACGCCGTGGGCTGGAGGACCTCCTGGGTCGCGCACGACGTGAGGAACTCCTCCACCTTGTCCTGCACGACGGCGATGAACTCGTCGGTGGCCTCGGCCTGCACCTCGACGGGGAAGCTGTGGAACGGGCTGTCGGACAGCACGGCGACTCCCGGCGTCGCCGAGATCGCGGTGTCGACCGACACGGCGTACAGTCCGGGCGAGAACACGAGCATCGGCAGCGGCGCGAGCGGGTCGGCCTCCGCCCCGTCGGGCGACACCTGCCGTTTGTCGACCTCGAACCCGTTCACCGAGAACTGCATCGACCCGCGCACCTCGAGGTCCATCACGGCGAGCGGGCTCGTGGCGAACCGCCAGGTCGGCGCGAGACCGATCGAGCCCTCGCGCTCGATGTCGAACGTGGTGGTGCCGCCGTGCCCGCCGGCCTGGTAGTCGACGGTGACGTGGGTCACCGCGCCGTCGACCTGCTCCGACACGACGCGCGCGTCCTTCAGCGGAGCGAGCGCGGCAGCGCGCAGGAGGGCCTCGGACGCGGTCGCCGGGAGCCCTGCCGCCTCGAGTTCGGCGGAGTCGACCGCGACGCCGGGAAGCGCGAGCGCCTCGGCGGCGCGTCCTGCCGCCAGCGTCGACAGGTAGCGCTCGACGAACGCGGCGGGACTGTAGAACTGCTGCTGCACGGCTCCGGCGGCCGCGAGCACGGCGGCGATCAGCAGCACGCCGACGATCGCCAGCACGGTGAGGTCGAAGGCCAGGCCGCGACGGCCACCGCGCTTCACCGCCTCCTCGTCCACGTCCCCAGTCTAGGAACTTGTCGTCTCATGCCCGAACCCGCCGTCACGGATCGTCCACCGATCTGCGGTGCGGGGCCGGGAGGCGGCATCCGCTGGCTACCATGAATCGGTGAACACGCCCCCGTTGTCAGCCGAGCAGGAGGCGCTGTTCCGGCTCATCGAAGACACGCACGAGCACGTGTTCGTGACCGGCCGTGCGGGCACCGGCAAGTCCACGCTCCTCCAGCACCTGGCGTGGAACACGTCGAAGCAGATCGCGGTGTGCGCACCCACCGGCGTGGCCGCTCTCAACGTCGAGGGGCAGACGATCCACTCGCTCTTCCGCCTTCCGATCGGGCTCATCGCGAAGGGTGAGATCGACCAGTCGGATGCCGCGCGCAAGATCCTCAACGCGATCGACACCCTCGTGATCGACGAGATCTCGATGGTCAACGCCGACCTCATGGACGCGATCGATCGGTCGCTCCGACAGGCACGGGGGCGCCGCGCGGAGCCCTTCGGCGGCGTGCAGATCGTGATGTTCGGCGATCCGTATCAGCTGGCGCCGGTGCCGCCGCGGGGCGACGAGCTGCGGTACATCCGCGACCACTACCGGTCGTTCTGGTTCTTCGACGCGAAGGTGTGGGTCGGAGAGGCGGCGGGCGACGGCATCATCGACATCGGCTCGTACGGCGCCGATCTCCACATCCGCGAGCTGGTCGACATCCACCGGCAGTCCGACCCGGCGTTCAAGGCGATGCTCAACGCGGTGCGGTACGGGCGCGTGACCGCCGACATCGCCCAGATCCTCAACGACACCGGTGCGCGCACGCCTCCCGACCCGAACGACGGCGAGCATCCGATCATCACGCTCGCGACGCGCAACGACATCGTCAACAGCATCAACCGCCGCCATCTCACCGAGCTCGTGGGCCGCGAGCAGACCGCGGTCGCCGACATCAGCGGCGATTTCGGGCGGGGGGATGCCGCGTACCCGGCCGATGTCGAACTCAAGCTCAAGGTCGGGGCCCAGGTCATGTTCCTGCGCAACGACACCCAGTCCTACGGCGAGCCGCCGCGGTGGGTGAACGGCACCATCGGCACGGTGACGCGCATCGCGGGCGGCAGTGTGCGGGTCGAGGTCGACGGTCAGGAGTTCGACGTCGAGCCCGCGGTCTGGGAGAGGTTCCGATACGCCTACGACGCGGGGTCGAAGTCGCTGTCCCGCGAGATCGTGGCGGAGTTCACGCAGTTCCCGCTGCGCCTGGCGTGGGCCGTCACGATCCACAAGTCCCAGGGCAAGACGTACGATCGCGCCATCGTCGACCTGGGATCGGGAGCGTTCGCGCCCGGGCAGACCTACGTCGCACTGTCACGACTGACGTCGCTCGACGGGCTCTACCTCTCCCGCCCGCTGCGACCGTCCGACATCCGCGTCGATCCCGACGTGCAGCGGTTCATGGCCGGTGTGCGCGCCGGTCAGGCGGCGCAGGCCTAGGCGCGCGGGTCAGGCGACCTGCGTCGCCTTGGCCGCCGCGAGATCGTCGAACAGCTCCGTGTTGAAACGGTAGGCGAGGAGCACCTCGTCGATGACGCGCTCCTGCTCCGCGGCATCCCACGGGGCGGCATCCAACTGGTCACGGTAGACGTCCTTGAACGCCTTGGGGTCGGCGATGTCGTCGAACAGGTAGAACCCGATCCCGTTGGTCTCGAAGCCGAAGCGGCGCGCCATCAGCCGGCCGATGAACTGCCCGCCGGACAGGTCGCCGAGATAGCGCGTGTAGTGGTGAGCGACGAAGCCGCCCGCCCACGTCGCGCCGACCTCGTTGATGCGGTCGACGTAGCGCCGGGTCGTCGGAAGCGGCGTGATCGTGTCGCGCCACTCGGGCCCGACCAGGAACTCGAGGTCCGCCTCGAGCGCGGGAAGACGGGTGAGCTTGTCGCTGATGAACACGGCCGCGACGGGATCGTTGCGCATCTGGTCGGCCGTGCGCTCGAGCGCCTCGTAGACGAACCAGTGCTGGGCGACGAGGGCGACATAGTCCTCGCGCGTCCCCTCCCCCTTCATGAGGTCGGCCATGAAGCCCGAGTGCTCGCTCGAGGAGTGGGCGCGGCTGGAACGCTCTCGCAGGGCGGTGGAGAACGGGATCGGGTCGCTCATGCGCCCATTGTAGGAGATTTAGGGTGCCCTAACCTACGCGGATCTGCGGGTTACGCGTGCGGTCGCGGCACGACTCCCAGGACGCGGCACGCCTCGTCGTACAGTGCGACGATCTCGCGCCGCACCTCGGGACGCTCGGAGATCGCTCCGCCCGGCCATGCGGCACGCACGTCGAGTTCCCCGCCGTCGGGCAGGGTCGCCACCCAGGTTCCGCCGTCGCCGTCGAACCCCGTCATCCGCGCGGCGACGACGTCGTCACGGCCGAACGCGCGGGCGATGAGGAGGTTGTCGTCGCCGTGGTCGCCGTTCATATGGCCGAGCACGCCGGAACGCGCCGCTTCGTCGAACTGATGGGTCATCCTCCCAGCCTAGGAGGCGGGTGCGGTCGGCGCCGCGCGGGTGTGTTTGAATCTATGCAGATCATCGGGGGGTGAGCATGAGGACCCAACCAAGGACGCGCCGAGCTGTCATGGCGGTGTCTGCCGTGCTCGCCGTCGGTCTCGCGCTCGCCGCGTGCTCGCCCACGCCGGATCTCGAGCTGGAGCTTCCGCCGCAGTCGGCGACCGCGCTGCCCGACGCCACGGTCGAGCAGCTGCAGGCCGCCGTCGAGAACGCGATGGTCTCCGCCGGGGCATCCGGGGCCATCGTCGGGGTGTGGGCACCCTGGAGCGGCAGCTGGGTGGCCGGACTGGGTGCGCAGAGCCCCGCCGACGGAGCCGCCGAGGTCGCCGCCGACATGCAGTTCCGCGCGAGCCGGATCACGCGCCCGATGATCTGCGACGTCCTCTACGCCGCGGTGGCCGAGGGGAAGGTGAAGCTCGACGATCCGGTGTCGGAGTGGGTGGCGAGCGTCCCCGTCCTCGAGGACGTGACTCTCGAGCAGCTGTGCGACAGCACGTCGGGCATCGGAGCGTACGCACCCCACCTCCTGCCGATGTGGCTCTCGAACCCCGAGCGCACGTGGAGTCCGCGCGAGCTCGCGAGCTTCGGACTCGGCGAGGCGCGCACGACGAAGCCGGGGGTCGCCTACCGCGACTCCGACGCCGGCTATGTGCTGCTGGGCCTCGCCCTCGAGAACGCTCTCGATGCGCCGGCCGCCGAGCTCATCGAGGAGTATGTGGCGCAGCCGCTCGGGCTGGAGCAGACGCACCTCGGCGGGCTCACCGGAGACACGGTGCTCGAGGGACTCTTCTCGCCGCCGGTCGAGGGCGGCAAGCGCAACTGCGTCGAGCCGCTGGATGTCACGGACGTCTCCCCGTCGAGCGCCTACACCGACAGCGGCGTCGTGAGCGACATCGATGACCTGGGCCGCTATGCCCAGGCGCTCGCGACGGGGGCACTGCAGCCCGGCGTCGATGACCGGTTCGCCGACCCGGCTCCGGCGGGCGCGAGTGCGCCGTCCTGGAACACGGTGGCCGGCGGGGCCGTGCAAGCGGGGTCGCTCATCGGCCAGTTCGGCGCGGTGCCGGGCTACACGACGGCGGCGTTCTCCGACCCCGGCACCGGGCTGACGATCGCCGTGGTGCTCAACAATTCGGCGGGCGGCGCCGGCTTCGGCGCCTATCTGGCGTGGGAGTTGGCCGCCATCGCGTCGAAGGCCCCGGCCGCCGCGGGTGAGGCCGCCCCCGAGGCCGGACTCCCGTGGACGGCCGAGCAGTACCACGCGGAGATCGTCAAGCGCGCGATCTGCGCTCCCGCGGCGTGAGCGCTCGGGCTCCCTCCGGTATCAGCACTCCGGCGATCCTCCTCGTCGTCGCGGGCCTCGCGTGCCAGGAGGTGGGTGCGGCGATCGCGGTCCTGCTCTTCCCGAGCGTCGGACCCCTCGGCATGGTGATGCTGCGCCTCGTCTTCTCCGCGGTCGTACTGCTTCTCATCGCACGTCCGGCGCTCCGCGGGCACTCGCGTTCGGCGTGGACCAGCGTCGCGCTGTTCGGTCTCGTGCTGGCGACGATGAACGGCCTGTTCTACCTCGCCCTCGAACGACTGCCCCTCGGGGTCACCGTGACGATCGAGGTGCTCGGGCCGCTCGTCCTGTCGATCGTGGCGGCACGTCGCGCGTCCGCGTGGCTGTGGGCGGTCGTCGCGTTCGCGGGGGTGGTGGCGCTCGGCGGCGGCGGGTGGGACCGGCTCGACCCGCTCGGGGTCCTGTACGCACTGGGGGCCGCGGCCAGCTGGGCGTTCTACATCCTCGCCTCCGCGCGCGTCGGGCGCGAGTTCCCCAAGCTCGACGGTCTCGCGCTCGCGATGGCCGTCGGGGCGGTGATCGCACTGCCCTTCGGCATCGCCGACGCCGGATCCGCGCTGCTGCGCTGGGACATCATCGCCCTCGGCGCGGCCGTCGCCGTGCTGTCGTCGACGATCCCGTACGCGTTCGAGCTCATCGCACTGCGGCGGCTGCCCGCGGCGGCTTTCGCGATCCTCATGAGTCTCGCGCCCGCCACGGCGGCGCTCGCCGGCTTCCTGTTCCTCGGCCAGCACCTGTCGTGGCTCGAGATGGTCGGCATCGCCCTGGTGATCGTTGCGAGCATCGGCGCGGTCCGATCGTCGGCCCGGGCAGCTCGCGAGGCGGCCGAGCCGCTGGCCTGAGGCGTGTGCGAACGGAACCGCTCTATGGAGGGGATGACGGGAATCGAACCCGCGCTATCAGCTTGGGAAACTCATGCCCGGCCATATCGAGTGCCGCCCCATGCAGGGGATTCGACCCTCTCACCCGCATCCTTGTTCTAGAGCGCGGCCGCCAGACGTTGCCTGAGAGTGCCTGTTTCCGCTGGCATGTGCACGCATGAGTGCGCATGGACGACTCGCAGAGTGCACGCGGCGGCGGGTGTGACTGCCAGTATTGGCATCGAACGCGAGGCTGATGCCGTGCCGAAAAATCGCGTCCCGGAACGGAGCAGTCATGGTCGAGCAGTCCTCAGCATGGAGACGGTTCTGGAATCGGGGAGGATTCTGGCGGGCGCTGCTGCTCGCCGCGGTCTACCTTGGCGTGTACGAACTGCTCGGGTTCCTGCTCGGACTCGTCGATGAAGACCTGCGCGGCGAGGAGGGCAGCGCGTCGTACGTGTTCTTCGCGACCGCGCTGCCGATCATCATCACCAGCGTCCTGCTGATCGCCTTCGCGGCGTCGGTGGGCTGGCTGCGGGAACTGTTCGCCCGGCAGACGCTGCCCGGCCGCCGGTGGATGTGGATCGCGCTGATCGTCGTGCTGGCCATCAACGTGGCGGCGCTGTTCAGCATCGACTACGAAGAGGCCGGGTTGCAACTCGTGTTCACCTGGCTGCTGGCCGGTCTGTTCGTCGGGTTCGTGGAGGAGCTGGTCACCCGCGGGTTCGTGGTGAACCTGATGCGCAAGGGGGGCCATGGCGAGATCGCGGTCGCTCTCGCCTCCGCCGGGATCTTCGCGGCACTGCACTTCACCAACCTGTTCACCTCCACTCAGGGGCTCGGGGTCACGCTGCTGCAGATCGTCTACACATTCTTCTTCGGCATCTGCATGTACCTGATCCTCCGCGTCACCCGCACCCTGATCGCCCCGATCCTGGTGCACGCCAGCACGGACCCGACGATCTTCCTGCACGGTGAATACCCGTCGAACAGCCTCATCGGCATCCTGCCGACGCTGGGCACGTACCTTGTGATCCTCGCCGGTGCGATTCTGCTGGTCGTTTTCATCGTCAGCGAACGCCGAGGCGCCAAGACCGGGCTGCCTGCCGCGCGGCCAGGAGCGATCTCCTGAGCGGCCGCGCCGGTTACAGTGCGGAGCAGTAGCGGGTCGTCGGCGGGCTGCCAATGCATGCGGCCGCGGTGTGGTCGCCTCCGCCCCGTATAACGCCGTGGGGACAGTCAAGGACATGCTCACCGCCGCGAAACGTGCGATACAGGCGCGAAAGCGACCGGACTTCTCCCGGCGAACGGTGCCGAGGACGTTCGGGCGGGCCCGCTGAGCGGTGCGAGTGGTGGTCATGGTTCAGGTGCTCCAGTCAGGCGACGAGTGCGCAGGAGTGCGCATCGGTGCCGTGAAAGGGTCTGAACTCAACAGTCCGCGGGAAGCAAAAACCCTGATCTATCTGGGGTTTTCTCTTAAGAGGGGATGACGGGAATCGAACCCGCGCTATCAGCTTGGGAAGCTGAAGTTCTGCCATTGAACTACATCCCCGGCAGGCCTTTCGGCGTCTGGCCAGGATAACAGAGCGGATGCCGCGCTCTGCCGCGCTCTGCCGTGCGCTGTCGTCGTGCGCCGCGCCCTGCCGTCCAACCGTCCCGGTCGTGCGTTCGGCTAGAAGGGTGGTGGGTCGGTGCTGACACGGAAACGGACGGCGTTGGGTGGGTGGTCGTGGTGGGTGCGGCCGGTGGGACTGGTCCATTCGAGGGTGCCGTCGGGGTGCTGGGTGAGGGTCCAGTCGGTGTGGTGCTTGAGGGGTGTGGTGCCGGCGGCAGAGGTGGGCGAGGTTGCAGGTGGAGGTGGGTCCGCCGTGGGCGGCGTCGATGGTGTGGTCGATGTCGCAGCGGTGGACGGGCATGCGGCATCCGGGGAAGCGGCAGTGCTCGTCTCGGGCGCGCAGATGCCGGCGTTGATCCTGGCTGGGTCGGTAGCGGTCGACGGTCAGGATGCTGCCCGTGATGGGGTGGGTGAGGAGGCGGTCCCATCCCGGTGCGGTGCCGGCGAGGTGGCGGGCGGTGGCGGTGTCGATGGGGGTGTGGCCGACGAGTTCGGCGGGGTCGGTGGGGGTGGCGCTCTCGCCGAGGAGGGTGAGGGCGGGCACGATCACCTGCACGGTCGCGACGATCGGTTCGGCCGAGCGCGGTGCGGCGGTCGGGTCGGTGGTGAGCAGCAGGTCGGCGAGCACGTCGGCGCGCAGCTGCTCCATGGTGCGCCGGTCGGCCGCCGGCGCCGCACCGGTGGCCGGTTCGGCGTGCGCAGTTCGCTCGGCGCCGGTCGCGGGTTCGGCGGCACCTACGGCGACCGTGTCGGCGCCGGTGGCGGGTTCGGCGGCCGGGTCCGTGTCGGCGCCTGCGGGTGGGTGGGCGTCGATGATGGTGTGCGCGAAGCGGGTGAGGCGATCGCGGATCGCGTGGGCGATCGCAGCAGGGAGGGTGGCGACCAGTTGCGCCATGCCGTCGTCGAGGTCGGTGATCCAGACCCCGCGCTGCTCCACGGCGGTGGCATGGCGGGTGTCGATGGATGCCGGGTCGAGGCGGGCGGCGAGAGTGCGCAGCAGCGGCCGGAGCCGGCCAGGGGTCTCGCGTTGTGCGAGGGCGATCGCGGCGGTCTCGAAGTCGGCGCGGGCGGCGGCATCCGTGATGGCCGCGCCGGTGTCGACGATCACGGTGACGTGGGCGCGGTCGATGATTCCGGCGCCCAGCGCGCGGGTGGTCGCGGGGAAGTCGCGGGTGAGGGCGGCGGCTTCGCTCATCCGCCGTTGCACGGTGCGGTCGCTGATGCGCGTTGCGGCGCCGATCTCGGCCGCGATGGACCGCCGCGGCAGTTCCCGCTCGCGACTGCCGGCCGAGACGAGGCGTGAGGTCTGCTCCTCGGCGAGGGCTTCCGCCGCCGCGAGCAGGGTGACCTCGAGCGCCTGGAACGACGCGATCGCGGCGCGCGTCTCGCCGATGCTGGTCACCAGACCATCGAGCACGGCGAGCTCGCGCTCCTCGATCGACGGTGCGGTGGCCATGCACTCATTCTGCTGACGGCCTCCGACATTCGCGCCGGAAAAGGCCAGGTCAGACTGTGGAAAACTCTCACCTGTGGAGGAACCGCCGCTCGACCTGTGGAGGAACCGCCGCCCGCCCTGTGGAGGAACCGCCGCCCGCCCTGTGGAGGAGGCGCCACCCGGCCCTGTGGAGGAAGCAACCCCCCACCCAACCCCCCCAACCCCGCACCCGACCCCGCACCCGCACCGGGATCGCAAACACCCGCCCCGTCGCTCGCCGGCAGCGCACTCCGCGGCATCCGTCATCTCCAGAGCCGCCCGACACTCCCCCAGTAGGCTGGCCACGTGCTGCTCAGTGATCGCGACATCAGGCTGGAAATCGACGCGGGGCGCATCGGGCTCGACCCCTGGGATCCCGCGATGGTCCAGCCGTCGAGCGTGGATGTGCGGCTCGATCGCTACTTCCGGCTGTTCGACAACCACAAGTACCCGTTCATCGACCCGGCCGAGGACCAGCCCGAGCTGACGCGCCTCATCGAGGTCGACCCGGATGAGCCGTTCATCCTGCATCCGGGGGAGTTCGCGCTCGGGTCGACGTTCGAGCAGATCACTCTCCCCGATGATGTCGCCGCCCGGCTCGAGGGCAAGTCGTCGCTCGGGCGACTCGGTCTGCTCACCCACTCCACCGCCGGCTTCATCGACCCCGGCTTCTCCGGTCACGTGACGCTCGAACTGTCCAATGTCGCGACCTTGCCCATCAAGCTCTGGCCCGGCATGAAGATCGGCCAGGTCTGCTACTTCCGCCTCACGTCGCCCGCCGAGAACCCCTACGGCAGCGGGCCGTACGGCAACCGGTATCAGGGCCAGCGCGGTCCGACCGCGTCGCGTTCGTTCCAGAACTTCCACCGCACGGATGTCGGGTCGACCGAGGCGGGTTCCCTCGGCGGCTGAGCACGGCGAGGTCGCGTTGAAGCCCCGGGGCAGGGTCTCATGGCAGCGCACGGCGGGGATGCGATCGGGGTGGCTTCGCCGAGGTGGCGGAGCCACCCCGATGGCTGCCCCAGCATCATCGGGCGCAAGCCGACCACCGGTCGCGCTTACCCCAGTCCGCGGCCCGTGTCCCCACACGATGCGGCCGCGATCAACCCGATGGCTACTGCATTTTGCAGTATAGGGATCCGCAGGCCCCACGTCGACTATCGTTTTTCGGGACGGAGGATGCTGTGCCACACGCTGAGCTGACGACGCCCGAGCACCTCATTCCGGGGCTGTCGGCGCCCCACGCGGGGGTGTGAGCATGGACGTCCGCGGCGATGAAGAACTCCGCGTGCTCCGTGAGCGCGCGTACGGACCGGATGCCGACATCCACCTCGATCCGGTCGCCCTGGCGCGGCTGCGAGAGCTCGAGTCGGTGGTGACGGCGACGGATGCCGCCCCCTCGGCGCCTCCGGCACTCACGCCGATGCGCGACGACCCTTCCACCGCGAGGCGCGAAGAACCGCTCGACGGACAGCCGTTCGACGCGGACCCTCTCGACGCGGACCCGTTCGACGCCGACGCGTTCGACGCGGACCCGGCGCCGCCGGCACCGGGCTCGGCCGAGGGCACTCCGCCCGCCGCGAGCACAGACCCGCGCGACGACGCTCCCGCTCGCCGCGGAACGCTGTCGCGCCGCACGATCTGGCTGTGGGCGGCATCCGTCGCTCTCGCCCTCGTCGCGGGGGCCGGGATCACGATGACGACATCATCGTCGGGCGGAAACCAGGTGGCGGTCCTCCCCGAGGTCGAGGTCACGGAGTGGCCGACCAGCGTCTTCGGAGATCCCCAGGAGGGCGCGCGCGTCTTCGAGGTGTTCGAGGGCACCCGCGCGCTGGTAGTCCCCAACGCGTGGGGCGGCCCGGGTTCCGAGATCGTCTGCCTGTTCGTCGTGCCCGCGGAGGGGCCGGACGGCGCACCCGCGGTGAACGAGATCCTCACCACGGGGTGCGGCGGCACCGCCTTCGCACCGTCAGCGTCGCTCGACGTCGACGAGGGGTCACCCGAAGCGCTCCGCGACCGCTTCCCCGACGGCACCGGTGTGCGCTTCGCGATCGAGGGCGACGAGGTCCACGTCTACACGCGCACGCCGTAGACCGCTCACACCTCCACGAGGAGCGCGAGCGAGGTGTCGCCGCACGCGAGGACGGCACCCCCGTCGAGGGGGACCGGCTCCACGGTCGCACGGCGGATGGCGTCGACCAGGCCCTCGGTGCGCAGGATCGAGCCGGGTTCGCGGCGCGCGTCCGTCGAGGTGACGACCCGGCCCGACGCGTTCACGAGGGTCGCGGGCGTCGCACCGGTCCGCATCGCGGGGAGCAGCTCGCGCTCCAGCCGGTCCACCAGCGCGTCGGCGCCCACGACGCCGACGATCTCGCCCCGCACCCGCACGGGCGTTGTGACGGTGACGGTGTAGTCGTCGGTGCACAGGTAGTCGACGTAGGGGCCGGTCAGGTGCCGGCCGCCCGTCGTCGTGGGCACGCGCCACCACTCGAGCGCGGTGTAGTCGCGGAACTGATCGTGCGACGGATCGTCGATCGTCGCGAGGCGGCGCAGCGGCCTGCCGGTTCCGCCGAGCCACCACGCGAGGTGCCACTCCGCGTCTGCCAGCACGCCCGGTGCCGCGACGAACCCCGCACCGGTGAGGAGCGTCTCGCCGGACACGGCCGGGACGGCGAATGCCTCGATGAGCGGGTCGATCCGTGCGGCGGTGAGCGCGGCATCCGTCTGCAGCTCTGCTTCGAGATGGTCGCGCCACGCGTCGATCATCGCGAAGATGCCGTCGATCGTCGTGGCGACGTGTGCGGCGACATCCGCATGCGACCGTGTCGTGATCGTGGTCATGGTGCGCCTCCCGCGTCGATCCGTGCTCGTTCGTCGATCAGCCACTCGAAGGCGCTGTCGATGTGCGCGATCGTCGCTGCGCGGGCCGCCTCCGGTGCGACGTCCTGGATGGCGGCGATGACCCGGGTGCGCGCGAGAGCGCTGCGGTCACGGTACTCCTGTTCGCGCAGGCACATCCAGAGGAGCGGTGCCGCCTCGCTCTGCAAGCGCATCTCCTCGTGAACGAGGCGCGGCGACTGGCTGATCGCGGCGACCTCGAGCTGGAAGCGGCTGACGGCGCGCCGCGCTCCGCCGGCGGAATCGAGGTCGGCGCCTGCGGCCAGTCGCGCGAGGCTCTCGACGTCGTCCTCGCTCGCCCGGGTCGCAGCGGTCTCCGCGGCGGCACCGGCGATGGCGGACACGTGGAGGGCGAGGTCCCGCAGTTCGATGCGGCTGGTGTCGAGCAGGCGCCGCGACACCATCAGCGCCGCCGTCTCACGGTCGAACGTGACGAAGCTGCCCCCGTCGCGGCCGCGGCGCGTGCGGACGAATCCCTTGTCGCGCAAGCCCTCGAGGGCCTCGCGCGCGGTGACGAGCGCCACCCCGAGGCTCTTGGACAGGTCGGATTCGTTCGGCAGGCGCTCGCCGTCGTGCAGGACGCCGCTCACGATCGCGTCGGTCAGCCGCTGCTCGACGAGCTCAGCGCGCCCGGTGCCGTCCAGCGCCGCGAAGACGACCGCCCGCGCGGCGTCGACGTGTCCCGTGGCGTGCGGCATCAGGCTCCTCCCGGTGCGGAAAGCCCGTCCTCTCCAACCGTGACATGACCGTAACACGCGCGGTGATCTTTTGACATATGGATCCATATGATTTAGTTGCACCGACATCGAAGGAGAGGTCAATGACCGAGCAGCAGCCCGCCATCCGGCTGACCGGACTCACGAAGGAGTTCGGCGCCGTCACCGCGGTCGATCATGTCGACCTCGAGATCGGCGCGGGTGAGTTCTTCTCGATGCTCGGGCCGTCCGGATCGGGGAAGACCACCGTGCTGCGGCTCATCGCGGGCTTCGAGCAGCCGACGGAAGGCACCATCGAGCTCTTCGGCCAGGACGTCACGAAGAAAGCGCCGTTCGACCGCGACGTCAACACGGTGTTCCAGGACTACGCGCTGTTCCCGCACATGTCGGTGCTCGACAACGTCGCCTACGGCCTGCGCGTCCGCGGCGTCGGACGCACGGAGCGGCGGACGCGCGCGATGAAGGCGCTCGAGGCGGTGCGGCTGGAGCAGATGGCCTCGCGCAAGCCCGCCCAGCTCTCCGGCGGACAGCGGCAGCGGGTGGCGCTCGCCCGCGCCACCGTCGTGCAGCCGAAGGTGCTCCTTCTGGACGAGCCGCTCGGCGCGCTCGACCTCAAGCTGCGCGAGCAGATGCAGGTCGAGTTGAAGCAGATCCAGCGCGACCTCGGCATCACGTTCATCTTCGTCACCCACGATCAAGAGGAGGCGCTGACGCTCTCCGACCGGGTCGCGGTGTTCCACGACGGCCGCATCGAGCAGCTCGGCACGCCGTGGGAGCTGTACGAGCAGCCGGCGTCGCGGTTCGTCGCGGACTTCGTCGGCACGTCGAACCTGTTCGACCACGACCGCTCGGCGTCACTCATTGGGCGCGCCGGCGAGCACTCCATCCGCCCCGAGAAGCTCACCCTGCGCGCAGAGGCCGCGACGGGCGAGGGCGAGCGCTCGGCCCCGGGCACGCTCATCGAGTCGATCTATGTCGGCAGCGGCATCCGTCGCGTCATCGACCTCGATGCCGGGATGCGCGTGACCGTGCTCGAGCCCAACGACCGCTCGCGCACCGTCGACGATCGCGGCGACCGCGTGCACGTGACCTGGCACGACTCCGACGTCGTGTCGCTGATTCCGCCCGGCACGTGAGCCGGCTCAGACCGCGGGCCCTCGCCCCCGGAGAACACAGCAATTCCCGCACACCGAGAGAGGAACACCCATGATGCACTCATCACGCGGCCGCCGCATCGCCGGCACCGCGCTGGCGATCGGAGCGATCGCCG
Organism: Microbacterium sp. SSM24; assembly: GCF_025989145.1. NCBI lineage: Bacteria > Bacillati > Actinomycetota > Actinomycetes > Micrococcales > Microbacteriaceae > Microbacterium > Microbacterium sp. SSM24. The sequence continues at coordinate 1,468,389 of NZ_JAPDNQ010000001.1, forward strand.
TCCTGGCGGGCTGCGGCACGTCCGGCGGCGGCAGCGCCGCCCCGTCCGAAGCGGCCGACGAGCTCGGCGAGTACGAGGGATCGGTCTCGATCCTGGCGTGGCCCGGCTACGTCGAAGACGGCAGCAACGACCCGGCCGTCGACTGGGTCTCCGGTTTCGAGGAGGAGACCGGCTGCGAGGTCACCTCGAAGACCTACGGCACGTCCGACGAGGCCGTCAACCTCATGAAGACGGGCGACTACGACGTGATCGCCGCGTCGGGTGACGCGACCCTGCGGCTCATCGCCGCCGGCGATGTCGCCCCGGTGAACACCGACCTCATCCCGAGCTACGAGGGGATCTACGACTTCCTCAAGGAGAAGGAGTGGAACTCGGTCGACGGACAGTCGTACGGCGTGCCGCACGGCTACGGCGCCAACCTGCTCCTGTACAACACGGATGTCGTCTCCCCGGCGCCCACGTCGTGGGACATCGTGTTCGACGGTGCGAGCGAGTACACGGGCAAGATCACGGCGTACGACTCGCCGATCTACATCGCGGATGCCGCGGTGTACCTCATGGCGCACCAGCCGGATCTCGGCATCCAGAACCCGTACGCCCTCGACGAGGAGCAGTTCGCGGCGGCCGTCGACCTGCTCAAGGCCCAGCGCGCGCACGTCGGCGAATACTGGTCGGACTACCTCAAGGAGATCCAGGCGTTCGAGACCGGTGACTCGGTCGCCGGCACGACCTGGCAGGTCATCCAGAACGCCCTCGCCGCGGGCGACGCGACCACCGAGGTGGTGCTGCCGGAAGAGGGTGCGACCGGCTGGTCCGACACCTGGATGATCGCGTCCGAGGCGAAGAGCCCGAACTGCGCGTACGCGTGGCTCGACTGGATCGCGAGCCCCGAGACGAACGCCCAGGCGACCGCCTACTTCGGCGAGGCGCCGTCGAGCCAGGAGGCGTGCGACTACCGCGACGACTGCGAGGCCTACCACGCCGGTGACGAGGAGTACGCGTCGCAGATCTGGTACTGGACCACGCCCATCGCGGACTGCGTCGACGGCCGCACCGATGTCGAGTGCGTCGACTACTCGAAGTGGACCGAGGCCTGGACCGAGATCAAGGGCTGACACCCGACCGGCCGGGGGCGGCGATGCGAAGCCGCGTCGCCCCCGGTCCTTCCGCAGACATGAGGAATCCGTGACGACCGACACCCTCCGCAGCGACGCTCCGACGACCGGGACCACGCCGGCACGCCGGATGTCGTCGTTCCTCACCACGCACCCGCGCACGCGCCTGTCGCTGCTTCTGGCGGCCCCGCTGTTCTGGCTCGTGGTGGTCTACATCGTGGCGCTGGTGCTGCTGCTGGTCACGGCGTTCTGGCGCGTCGATCCGTTCACCAACGAGATCGTCATCGAGTGGACGCTCGACAACATCATCACCGTCGTGACGGGCACGCTCTACCAGACGGTGACGCTGCGGACACTGGGCGTGGCGCTCCTCGTCACGCTCATCGACGTCGCCATCGCGCTGCCGATCGCGTTCTACATGGCGAAGGTGGCGTCGCCGCGGATGCAGCGCATCCTGGTGATCGCCGTGCTCATGCCGCTGTGGGCGAGCTATCTCGTGAAGGCGTATGCGTGGCGCTCGGTGCTGTCGCAGGAGGGGATCCTGGAATGGATGCTGGCCCCCTTCGGCCTTCATACGCCCGGCTACGGACTTCCGGCCACGGTGATCACGCTGTCGTATCTGTGGCTCCCCTACGTGATCCTCCCGATCTATGCGGGGCTCGAGCGCGTGCCTGACTCGCTGCTGGAGGCATCCGCGGATCTCGGCGGAAAGACGTGGCGAACGCTCGGGCACGTGGTGCTCCCGATGGCCTTCCCGGCGATCATCGCGGGCACGATCTTCGCGTTCGCGCTGTCGCTGGGCGACTACATCACCGTGAACATCGTGGGCGGCACGAACCAGATGCTCGGCAACCTCATCTACGCGAACATCGGTGCGGCGGGCAACCTGCCGCTCGCGGCGGCGATCGCGCTGATCCCGATCGTCATCATCTTCGGCTACCTGGCTCTCGTGCGGCGCACGGGTGCCCTGAACAACCTCTAGGACGCAGCATGCGACTCTCCACGCCGGCGCGGGCGATCCTCGGGATCGTGACGGGCGTCATCCTGCTCGTCGTCTACCTGCCGCTGTTCGTCGTGCTCGTGAACTCGTTCTCGACATCGACATCGCTAACCTGGCCGCCGCCGGGCTTCACCCTGGAGTGGTGGGGCAAGGCGTTCCAGAGCGCGGGGGCCATCGAGGCGGTGCTCACGAGCGTGCAGGTCGCGATCATCGCGACGGTGATCGCGCTGGTGCTCGGCACGCTGATCTCGTTCGCGCTGCAGCGTTTCGAGTTCTTCGGCCGCGAGTCGATCTCGCTGCTGATCATCCTCCCGATCGCACTGCCGGGCATCATCACGGGCATCGCGCTGAACAACTTCTTCCGCACGATCCTGGGCGTCCCGCTGTCGATCTGGACCGTGGTCATCGCGCACGCGACGTTCTGCATCGTGACGGTCTTCAACAACGTCATCGCGCGGCTTCGTCGCACCGGCACGAACCTCGAGGAGGCCTCCGCCGATCTCGGCGCGGGCGTGTGGACGACGTTCCGCCTGGTGACGTTCCCGCAGCTGCGATCGGCGCTCCTCGCAGGCGGCATGCTGGCCTTCGCGCTGAGCTTCGACGAGATCATCGTCACGACCTTCACCGCCGGCTCGGTGACGACGCTGCCGATTTACATCCTCAACAACATGTTCCGGCCCAACCAGGCGCCCGTGGTGTCGGTGATCGCCGTCGTGCTGGTGCTGATCTCGATCATCCCGATCTATCTCGCGCAGCGCCTGTCGGGCTCGGAGCAGACCAGGCGCTGACCTCCCTTCCGTTTGTGCGGGGAAATGCCCGCTTTCCCGGGCGTGTAGCGTGCATTCGCCCGCACAAACGGAAAGAGACCGCGTCAGTGGGCGGTGCTCACGCCGACGAGGTCCTGGACGAGGACGGCGGCGGCGCGCGCACCCTGGCCGGCCGCGACGATGAGCTGCTGCGGACCGGGCGACGCGGCATCGCCGGCCGCGTAGACCCCCGGCACCGACGTGCGTCCGGACCGGTCGACGACGAGGGTGCCGTCGGCGTCGCGCGCGACGTCGAGGCCGCCCAGGAAGTCGAGCGCCGGCGCCCACTGCGGCCTGACGAACCCGCCGTCGATCTCGATGCGCGTCCCGCCGACGAGGCGGACGGCCGACACGATCCCGCGGTCGCCCTCGAGGTCGTCGATCGCCCGGCGCTCGACGACGATCCCGGATGCCGCGAGCTCGGCCTCCTCGACGGTGTCGACGACGTCGGCGCCGTTCGTGAACACGGTGAGCCGGTCCGTCCAGCGCGCGAGGAGGCGTGCGCGCGCGGCGAGGTCGGGCGTCTCACCGATGAGCGCGAGCCGGCGATCCTGCAGCTCCCACGCATCGCAGGCGGCGCAGCTGAAGATCGTCATGCCGTAGTACGCGCGCAGGCTCGCGACGCGGGGGAGCGTCTCGCGCAGGCCGGTGGCGATGAGGACCGAGCGCGCGGCGACCGCCGGCGGCGTGCGCTCCGCCCTGCCCTGGAGCGGGGCGATGAACCGCATGCCGTTCGCGGCATCCGTCGGAAGCAGGCCGGTGACGACGGCGCGGTCGTACACCGAGACGGCGGGGTAGGCGCCGAGCTCGGCACGCGCGAGCTTGCGCAGCTCGAGCGGCGACACCCCGTCACGGGTGAGGAAGCCGTGGGAGCGAAGGGTCGCGGCGTTGCGCGGCCGTCCCGCGTCGACCACGACGACCGAGGTGCGTGCGCGTCCCAGGTTGAGAGCGGCCGAGAGCCCCGCGGGTCCCCCGCCGATGACCACGACATCGACCTCCACGGAGGGTGCCGGCGGGATGTATGCCGACTCAGTCATGTGCCTCTCCTTGCGGCGGGAGTGCGGCGATGACGGGGTGGTCGAAGTCGATCACACCCACCTTTGCGGCACCGCCGGGCGAGCCCACGTCATCGAAGAACTCGACGTTGGCCTTGTAGTAGTCCTGCCACTCGTCGGGCAAGTCGTCCTCGTAGTAGATGGCTTCCACCGGGCACACCGGCTCGCACGCGCCGCAGTCCACACACTCGTCGGGGTGGATGTACAGCGAGCGCTCGCCCTCGTAGATGCAGTCGACCGGGCACTCGTCGATACAGGCGCGGTCCTTGACGTCCACGCACGGCAGCGCGATGACGTAGGTCACGACCCGATCAGCGCTCCGGACCGCGACACGGCCACCTGCTCGGCGCGGGGCACGACCTTGACGCGCTCGCGCGCGTGGACGTGGCTCTCGCCGAGCTCCCGCTCGTGGGCGTCCAGGGCGAGCCAGCCGTCCCACGTCGTGTAGGCGACGTCGCGATCGTCCAGGAGCTCCAGAACGTCGACGTCGACCGCGGGTGCCCGGAGGACGCCGGCCGCGGCATCCGCCACGAGATGCGCGACGGTCTCCATCGCGTCCGACTTCGTGTGACCGATGAGCCCGACGGGTCCGCGCTTGATCCAGCCGGTGGCGTAGAGCCCGCGGACGACCGGTGCCTCCGGGTCACCCGTGGCCGCGGCATCCACGACGCGTCCTTCGACGTTCGACACGACGCCCGCGCGCGCGTCGAAGGGGGCATCGACCACGGGCGTGCCGTAGTAGCCGACCGCGCGGTACACCTGCTGCACCGCGATCTCGCGGAACTCGCCGGTGCCGCGCACGGTGCCGTCGCCGACGGGTTCGGTGCGCTCGAAGCGCAGGCCCTCGACGCGCCGATCGCCCAGCACCTCGACCGGCGAGTGGTAGAAGTGCAGGTGCAGACGGCGCGAGGCGCCCGTCGACTCCCTCGTGCGCCAGCTGTTCAGGACCCGCAGCATGACCTTGAGCTGGTTGTTCGGCGCGGTAGCCGGGTCGGCGTCGGCGAAGTCCTCGTCGTGCACGACGATGTCGACGTTCGGCACCTCGCCGAGCTCGCGCAGCTCGATCGGCGTGAACTTGATGTCGCCGGGACCGCGACGTCCGAACACGTGCACGTCGGTGACGGCCGAGGATTCGAGGCCGGCGAGGACGTTGTCGGGGATCTCGGTCGGGCGCAGATCGACGGCGTGCTTGGCGAGCACGCGTGCGACATCGAGTGCGACGTTGCCGTTGCCGATCACGGCGACCTCGGCGCCGTCGAGCGGCCACTCGGTCGGGACGTCGGGGTGACCGTCGTACCAGGCGACGAAGTCCGCGGCGCCGAACGATCCGGGCAGGTCGATGCCGGGGATGTCCAGCGCGGCGTCGCGGATCGCGCCCGTCGCGAGGATCACCGCGTCGTAGCGCTCGTGGAGCTCCTCGAGCGCGACATCGCGGCCGATCTCGACGTTGCCGATGAAGCGGATCGTGCCCGCGGCGAGCATCTCGTGCAGCGAGGTGACGATGCCCTTGATGCGCGGGTGGTCGGGCGCGACGCCGTAGCGGATCAGGCCGTACGGCGCGGGCAGCGACTCGAAGAGGTCGATCGCGACGGTGCCGCCGGCCTGCGAGACCGAGTTCGCGAGGATGTTGCCTGCGTAGATTCCGGCGGGCCCTGCGCCGACGATCGCGACGCGCAGGTGGGAGAGGGACGAAGAGGTCACGTGGCGAGAGTCTTTCCGGTCGGGCGCTCGGCGGGGATCGCGAGCGGATCGAAGGTCGTGAGATCGAGGGTGGCGAGCGCCTCGGGCGCATAGGGGCTGAGACGCACGACGTCGCCGACGACGACGACGGCGGGGGAGCGGATGCCGCGCACGGCAGCCTGCTCGGCGATCGTGCCGAGCGTGCCCACGGTGACGCGCTGGCCTTCGCCGAACCCGTCCTCGACGATCGCGACGGGACAGTCGGCTCCGCGCTCGCCGCGCGCGAGGACGAGGGCGGAGTGCGCGAGCGTCCCGACGCCCATCAGCAGCACGACCGTGTGGTCGCGTCCGCCGCCGAGGTCCCGGATCTGGTCGTGGCCGGTCGCGACGGTGAACGCCGTCGCCACGCCGCGGTGGGTGAGGGGGATGCCGGCGATCGCCGGGACCGAGATCGCGCTGGTGATGCCCGAGACGACCTCGACCTCGACGCCCCCGTCGCGGCATGCGACGAGCTCCTCGCCGCCGCGGCCGAAGACGTAGGGGTCGCCGCCCTTGAGGCGCACGACGCTCTTGCCGGCGCGGCCGAGCTGCACGAGCAGCGCGTTGATCGCGTCCTGCGGCACCGCGTGGTGCCCGGGCCGCTTGCCGACGTCGATGACCTCGGCCGTGAGCGCGACCCCGTCGGCGGCGAGCCCGTCGAGCACGGCGCGCGCGCCCAGCCGGTCGGCGACGATCACGTCCGCGCGCTCGAGCGCGCGGAGGCCCCGCACGGTGAGCAGTCCCGGATCGCCGGGACCGGCTCCCACGAGCCACACCTTGCCGGCAGCTCCGTCGTGAGCCCGTCGGCCGGTCATCGCGCACCCCCCGCGTTGAGCAGACCGCGGCGGCGCAGCATCCGCCGCTCCAGAGGCCCGAAGAAGACGAGCTCGATCACGACGCCGATCACGAGGATGACGATGATCGTGCCGAGCACGCCGGCCATGTCGGCGAGCTCGCGGGACTGCTGGAGCATCGAGCCGAGGCCGAAGCCGATGGTGCCGCCCATCGCGATGATCTCGGCGGCCATCAGCGAGCGCCACGAGAACGCCCAGCCCTGCTTGAGTCCGGCGAGGTAGCCGGGGAGCGCGGCGGGGAGGATCACCGCGGTGGCGAGCTGCCAACGGGATGCGCCGAGCACCGTGCCGACGCGCCGCAGCTGCGGTGGCACCTGGTCGATGCCGGCGATGAGCCCGTTCACGATCGACGGGATCGCGCCCATGAGGATCACGAAGTACACCGTCGCGTCGGAGAGGCCGAACCAGATGATGGCGGCCGGCACCCAGGCGACGGACGGCAGCACCTGGAGACCCGAGATGATGGGGCCGACCGCGCGGCGGATCGGCCGCACCTCGGCGAGGAGCAGGCCGATGGGCGTGCCGACGACGATCGCGATGAGGAAGCCCACGATGCCGCGCTCGAGGCTCGTCGCGACGGCCTCCTGCAGGCGTCCGGACTCCCACGCGAGCCCGAGCGCGTTCCACACGTCGACCGGGCTCGGCACGCGGTCGGGGCGCGGCTGCGCGATCACCACGTACAGCTGCCACACGACGATCAGCAGCAGCACGAAGGCGAGCGGCGGCACGACGCTCGACGCGAACCTCCGCCAGCGTCCCGGCGCGTGCGCGGCGTCGGTCTGCAGCCGGTCGAGTCCGGCTTCCAGCGAACGGAGGTCGTCGTGACCGGATGCTGCGCCCGGCGACCGCACGTCTTCGACGGTGCTCTCAGGCGGCATTGCGGCGGATCTCCTTCCGCAGCTGCTCGGTGATCTCCACCGAGAGGGCGGCGACCTCGGGGGACTCGATGCGGCGGCCGCGGGTCTTCGCGATGGTCCACTCCTGCACGATCCGCCCGGGCCGGCTGCCCATGAGCACGACCCGCTGGCCGAGGCGAGCGGCTTCGCGCACGTTGTGGGTGACGAAGACGATGGTGCGGCCGGTGGCGCGCCACACGCGCTCCAGCTCCTCGTGGAGCAGGTCGCGGGTGATGGCGTCCAGCGCGGCGAACGGCTCGTCCATGAGGAGCACCGGCCGGTCCTGGGCGAGGGCGCGCGCGAGCGCGACGCGCTGGCGCATGCCGCCGGAGAGCTCGTGCGGACGCTTCTCCGCGGCATCCGTCAGGTTCACGGCATCCAGCAGCGACAGCGCCTTCTCGCGGCGCTCGCCGCGGGGAACCCCGCGGAGGCGCAGGGCGAGTTCGACGTTGCGCCGCGCGGTGAGCCACGGCATGAGGGCGGATTCCTGGAACATCACCGCGACGCCGGCCGCCGGCGTCTCGATCGTGCCGGACGTGGGGCGGTCGAGGCCCGCGATCAGGTTCAGCAGGGTCGACTTTCCGCAGCCTGACGCCCCCAGCAGGCACACGAACTCGCCGGGCGCGATGTCGAGCGCGACATCGTCGAGCACGACGGGGCCGTCGCCGAAGCGCTTGGACACCCCGTCGATGCGCACGGCGGGGGCGGCGGCGGGGGCCGCCTGCAGCACCGGCGCGACGCCGTCGAAGCTCGGGCCGAGCAGGTTCGGGGCGCCGCGGCCCGGCGCCGCGTCACCCGAGGGTGACACGACGCCGGTCGCGCGGCGGGAGGCCGAGGTCACGATCAGTCCTCTCCGAGCCCTGCTGCCGAGACCGGGTCGGCTCCGGATGCTTCGAGCAGGCCGTTGAGCACGCGCAGGTCGAAGAGCCCGTCGATCGAGCCGTCCTTCTGCGTGCCGGCCTCGAGGCCGTTGGCGACGAGCGTCTCGAACGTGTCGGCGTGCGGGTCGACCGAGAACGTGACGTGCTCGAGCGCGCGCTGGATGACGGCATCCGACAGCGTCTTCCCGGTCTCCGCCTCGAGCGCGGCGTTGATCACTCCGGGCGTCTCGTCGGGGTGGTCGGCGATCCACTGCACGGCGGCGACGTGCCCTTCGAGGAGGTCCTCGACGACGTCGGGATGCTGCTCGAGGAACTCCGCGCGCACGAGGAGCACCGTCGTGGGGAACTCTCCGTCGGGCCACAGGTCGGCCTCGTCGACGAGCACGTGCGCGCCCTCGTCGATCACCAGCCGCGACACCCACGGCTCGGGGACCCACGCGCCGTCGAGCTGGCCGTCCTGGAAGAGCGTCAGGGTCTGCGCGTTCTCGGTCGGGGTGACCGCGACGTCGCCGCCGCCGGAGGTGTCGGTCTCGTAGCCCTGGTCGGCCAGCCACACGCGCAGCGCGACATCCTGCGTGTTGCCCAGCTGCGGCGAGGCGAGCGTGGTGCCGGCGAGGTCGTCGGGGCTGTCGATGCCGTCGGCGACGACGAGGGCCGCACCGCCCGTGGCCGCGCCGGCCACGATGCGTGCGGACGCGCCGCCGGACTGGATGAACGTGTTGATCGACGGGTTCGGGCCGATGTAGGTCGCATCGATCGCTCCGGCCGTCAGCGCCTCGATCGCGGCAGGACCCGCGTTGAAGACCGACGTGGTCACGTCGACATCGCCCAGCGCATCCTCGAACAGCCCCTCCTGGAGGCCGACGAGCGCGGGAGCGTGCGTCACGTTCGCGAAGTAGCCCAGACGCAGCTCGGTCACCGACGGCACGCTGCTCCCGTCGGACCCGTCGCCGGGGTTCGCCGCAGCCGAGGCGCAGCCCGCCATCATGGCAGCCACAAGTCCCAGGGTGGTGATCGTCGTCGCAGTGCGGATGGTGTTCACAGTTCGCCTCCTTCGTTCGGCGGTTCTTCGGATGGTGGAGCGGTGCGCGTCAGTCGCGCGCGATGCCGGCGGCCAGCGTTGCGCCGTCGGACGGATGGATGACGAGGAACGAACCGCCGTGACGGCTCGACTCGTAGGACTCGATCGGCAGATCGGCGGCCAGACGCAGGCGGACCCTGCCGATGTCGTTGGTCTGCAGCGTCTGAGTGGGCTCATGGGTGAGGGTGCCGAGGTCGTAGCGCGACTCGATCTGCGCGACGATCGCCTGGACCGTGGTCGTGCCGTGCTTCACGAGCACGCGGCTGCCGGGGGTGAGCGGGCGCGCGTCGAGCTGGAACAGCTCGGCGGCCACCTCGCGGCGCGCCGCGGGCAGTGTGCCGGCGGCGACCACGAGCGCCCCGCGGGCGGTGTCGATGTCGCCGTCGAACTCCAGCGACACCGACTGCGGCGCGACGGCCTCGTCGACGGGCGAGCCCGCGGAGCGGATGCCGGTGACCGTGGTCTGGATGCCGGACGGGAAGATCTCCACACGATCACCGACGCGCACGGTGCCCGACGAGATGCGCCCGGCGACGGCGCGGTAGTCGCGCAGCCGTTCCGCCGCGGCCGGGTCGGACGCGAGATCCGGAGCGAGGCCGCCCTGCGGCCGCAGCACGAGCTGCACCGGCAGCCGGAGCGGCTCGAGGCTGCTGTCGACCTCGTCGGCGCCGGGCAGCGTCTCGAGCAGCTCGAGCAGCGCCGGGCCGTCGTACCAGGGCGTGCGGTCCGACCGCGCGACGATGTTGTCGCCCTCGAGGGCCGACACCGGGAGCACGTGGAGGTCGCGGATGCCGAGCTCGGCCGCGACGGCGCGGGCCTGGTCGGCGACCGCCGCGAACGCGTCGGCGGAGAACCCGATCAGATCGATCTTGTTGACCGCGACGATGACGTGCGGCACGCGCAGCAGCGCGATGACGGCGAGGTGGCGCCGTGTCTGCTCCAGCACGCCTTTGCGCCCGTCGACGAGGACGACGACGGCATCGGCGGTCGTCGCGCCCGTGACCATGTTGCGCGTGTACTGCACGTGCCCGGGGCAGTCGGCCAGCACGAACGAGCGCGCGCCGGTCGAGAAGTACCGGTAGGCGACGTCGATCGTGATGCCCTGCTCGCGCTCGGCACGGAGTCCGTCGGTCAGCAGGGCGAAGTCGAAGTCTCCGTGCGCGAACCCGCGCTCGGCCGACGTGCGCTGCACCTGCTCGAGCTGGTCGGCGAGGATCGCCTTCGAGTCGTGCAGCAGCCGTCCGACGAGCGTGGACTTGCCGTCGTCGACCGAGCCCGCCGTGGCGAACCGGAACAGCGTCCCCGTCTGTTGCCCCCGCGCTCCGCGGTCAGAAATGGCGGCATTCGGCGCCGCAGATCCGCCGAAAGTGACTGCGGAAGGGTCGTGGGTGAGAGATGCGGATGTCGCGGTCATCAGAAGTACCCGTCCTTCTTGCGGTCCTCCATGGCGGCCTCACTGAGACGGTCGTCGGCGCGCGTGGCGCCGCGCTCCGTGAGGGTCGAGACCGCGACCTCGGCGACGATCGCGGTGAGGTCCGCGGCATCCGATTCCACGGCGCCGGTGCAGCTCATGTCTCCGACGGTGCGGTATCGCACCGTGCGCACCTCGACGGTCTCGCCGGCGCGCGGCGGCGAGAACTCGCCGACCGGACGCCACATGCCGTCGCGGGAATACACCTCCCGCTCGTGTGCGAAGTACAGCGGCGGGAGCGCGATGCCCTCGCGCTCGATGTAGCGCCAGACGTCGAGTTCGGTCCAGTTCGAGATCGGGAAGGCGCGCACGTGCTGGCCGGGGGTGTGACGGCCGTTGTACAGGCTCCACAGCTCGGGTCGCTGGTTGCGCGGGTCCCACTGGCCGAACTCGTCGCGCAGCGAGATGATGCGCTCCTTGGCGCGCGCCTTGTCCTCGTCCCGGCGCGCGCCGCCGAAGACGGCGTCGTGGCGTCCCGCGGCGATCGCGTCGAGCAGCGGCAGCGTCTGCAGCGGGTTGCGCGTGCCGTCGGAGCGCTCGGTGAGCCGGCCGTCGTCGATGTAGTCCTGAACGCGGGCGACCTCGAGGCGGATGCCGAGGCGATCGACCGTCTCGTCGCGGAACGCCAGCACCTCGGGGAAGTTGTGACCCGTGTCGACGTGCAGCACGGGGAAGGGGACTTTGCCGGGCGCGAACGCCTTCGTCGCAAGGTGCAGCACGACGACGGAGTCCTTTCCGCCGGAGAACAGCAGCACGGGGCGCTCGAACTCGGCGACGACCTCGCGGATCACGTGGATCGCCTCCGCCTCGAGCAGGTCGAGGGTCGACAGGATCGTGTCGGTCATTCGTGGAGCCCGCATTCCGTCTTGGCGAGTCCGGCCCAGCGGCCGGATCGGGGGTCTTCGCCGGCGGCCACCGGCTGGGTGCACGGCGCGCATCCGATCGACGGGTACCCGAAGCCGACGAGCAGGTTCACCGGCACCTTGTGCGTGGCCGCGTGGGCGAGGACGTCGTCGAAGCTCCACGCCGCGACCGGGTTCACCTTGACGAGTCCGTTGCGCTCGTCCCAGGTCACCAGCGGCGTGTTCGTGCGGGTGGGCGCCTCGTCCCGGCGCACGCCCGTGAACCACACCTCGTACCCGCCCAGGGCGTCCTGCAGCGGGGCGACCTTGCGCCGGGCGCAGCACAGCGCGGGGTCGCGCTCGTGCAGCCTGGCGCCGAACTCGGCATCCTGCTCGGCGACCGTCTGCTCGGGGAGCACGTCCACGATCCGCACGTCGAGCGCGCGATCGACCTCGTCGCGGGTCGCGTACGTCTCGGTGAAGTGATAGCCCGTGTCGAGGAACAGCACGTCCACGCCGGGCAGCTGCTCCGCCACCAGGTGGGGGAGTGCCGCGTCGGCCATCGAGCACGCCACCGCGGCCGAGCCCATCGAGAAGTTGCGGGCGACCCACGCGACGACGTCGGCAGCGGATGCCTCGTGGTCGGTCAGGCTGCCGAGCTCGGCGTTCCCGCGCTCCGCGAGCGCACGAAGCTCCTCGGCCGAGCGCTTCTCGAGGATGCGGGGGGCGAGGGCGACGCTCACTGCAGGGCCTCCTCGTCGGCGCGATGCGCCCACTGCGCGAAGGTCTCGTCGGCCGCGGCATCCCGATCCTCGAGGAACCGCTTCACGACCCGCTCGGTGTAGTCCGCGATGCCGTCGGCGGCGACCTTGAGTCCGCGCACCGTGCGCCCGAGACCCGGGTCTTCGCGATCGGCGTTCGCGAGGCCGCCGCCGAGGTGCACCTGGTAGCCCGGCACCTGCTCGCCGTCGATCGTGACGAGCTGGCCCTTCAGTCCGATGTCGGCCGTCTGGATGCGCGCGCACGAGTTGGGGCACCCGTTCACGTGGAGCGAGATGGGATGCGGCAGCTCGAACCGGTCGAGACGCTCCTCGAGGTCGAGCACGGCTGCGGTCGCGAAGGCCTTGGTCTCGACGATCGCCAGCTTGCAGAACTCGATGCCCGTGCACGCGATCGTGCCGCGCCGGATGAGGCTCGGCCGCGCCTGGAGCCCGAGCTCGTCGAGGCCGGCGATGAGCGACTCGACACGATCCTCGGGGATGTCGAGGATCACGACCTTCTGGTGCGGGGTCGTGCGCAGCCGCGTGGACCCGTGCGCTTCGATCAGGTCGGCGAGCTTCGCGAGGTTCGGACCCGAGACGCGGCCCACGATCGGCGTCGCGCCGACGTAGAAGCGGCCGTCCTTCTGGCGGTGCACGCCGACGTGGTCGCCCTGCGTCAGCGGCTTCGGCGCGGCCGGGCCGTCGGGCAGCGCGTACCCGAGGTACTCGTCCTGCAGCACCTGCCGGAACTTCTCGGCGCCCCACTCGGCGAGCAGGAACTTCAGGCGCGCCTTGTTGCGCAGCCGCCGGTAGCCGTAGTCGCGGAAGATCTGCGCGACGCCGTGCCAGGCATCCGCCACCCGTTCCGGGGAGACGAAGACGCCGAGCCGCTCTGCGAGACGCGGGGTGGTCGAGAGGCCGCCGCCGACCCACAGGTCGTAGCCGATGCCGAGTTCGGGGTGCTCGACGGCCACGAAGGCGACGTCGTTGATCTCGTGCACGACGTCCTGGCTCGGATGCCCCGTCACGGCCGACTTGAACTTGCGCGGCAGATTCGCGAGCGACTCGTCGCCGATGAATCGCGACGTGATCTCGTCGATCTGCGGCGTCGGGTCGATGAGCTCGTCGGCGGCGATGCCCGCGACGGGCGAGCCGAGCACCACGCGGGGGACGTCGCCGCAGGCCTCGGTCGTCTGCAGGCCGACGGCTTCGAGGCGGCGCCAGATCTCGGGCACGTCCTCGACGCGGATCCAGTGCAGCTGCACGTTCTGCCGGTCGGTGAGGTCGGCGGTGTCACGACCGAACTCGACCGAGATGCCGGCGATCACGCGCAGCTGCTCCGTGGTGAGCTGACCGCCGTCGATGCGCACGCGCAGCATGAAGAACTCGTCCTCGAGCTCGTGGGGTTCGAGGGTCGCCGTGCGTCCGCCGTCGATGCCGGGCTTGCGCTGGGTGTAGAGACCCCATACGCGGAAGCGGCCGTGCAGATCGGTCGGGTCGATCGAGGCGAAGCCGCCCTTCGAGTAGATCTCCTCGATGCGCCCGCGGACGCTCAGGCCGTTGTCGACCTGCTTCCACTCCTCGTTGCCGTTGAGGGGAGCGGTGCCGTCGATCTTCCACTGCCCGTTGGGCTTGGACGACGGTCGCGGGGGGCGCGCGGCGGCACGCGCGGCGGGCGTCGCTGCGGCGCGCGGGTCGGTGTCGCTGATGGTCACGGTGGCCTCCGGATGACCCGGGCGTCCCCGGGGCGGACTCTATCGAGCCCATGCCGCGAGAGTAGGAGCGGTGTCCGCGGCGGCCTATCCGAGCGTCAAGGGGCGTCACCGTGCGTAACGGGGCGTCACAGAGGTTGCAGCGCGCATTTTCGGACCCGGTTCACCAAGTCATGGGCCCGAGTGTCAGAGCGCAGAGCGGTACCGGTCGAGGACGATGTCGACGACGGATGCCGGCGGCTCGTCGTCGTCGAGCAGTGGGCGTGCGACGGGGGAGCCGTCGGCGAGGCGCACGGCGAGGTCGTGGAAGTAGCCGGGCGCGAGAAGGTAGTCCGCGACGACGACGCGGCCCGCGGCGGACTCGCGCGCGGCGGACTCGCGCGCGGTCGCTTCACGGGTGGTCGCGACGGCGGCGCCGAGTCGCGGGTCGGCGGCGGCGAGGAACCCGACGGGGACCTCGCGCCCGAGCCGGTCGCCGAGCATCGCGCCGATCCGCCGGCAGTCCTCGTTCGCGCGGTCGTCGCTCGATCCGGCGACGGCGAGGACGACGGCGTCATGGGGGGTGACCTCGAGCGGCGCGAGTCGCGCGAGCAGCGCGTCGACGAGTCGCGGGTCGGGTCCGAGCGCCGACGCGATCGTCACCCCCGCGCGACCGGCGGTCTGCTCCTTGAGGTCGACGCGCACGTGGTAGCCGGCCGAGAGCAGCAGCGGCACCACGATCACCGGCTGGTCGGCCGGGAGGGCGTCGAGGGATGCCGCGACATCCGGCTGCTGCACATCGACGTGACCGAGGCGCACCGTGACGTCGGGCAGGCGTGCGGCGACCGCGGCGACGAGCGCCGCGACGGCGGCCTGCCCGTCGGGCGAGGCGGTGCCGTGCGAGATCGCGAGGAGCGCGGGCGTGGTCATCGCGTCCATTGTGGCGCGGGTGTGTGACGGGCGTGTGACCTCGCGTCGAGAACCCGGGAGAGATCGGCCCCGCGTCGGTGCGTCGACGGTGGTGGGCTCGATCTCTCCCGAGTTCTTGACAGGATCGCGAGCTGAACGCGGGTCAGGCGGCGGGGTCGGCCGAGGCCTCGGGTCCCGACTGCGCGGCGAACCCGGCCGCGAAGCCGCGTTCGTACGCGCGCTCGGCCTTGCGGGCGCCGTGCCCGCGGTGGCCGTGCTCGTGGTGCCGGTGACCGTGGGGGTGACCCGCGTGGCCGCGGTGCCCGTGCACGCCCTCGTGGGTGAAGTGCCCGTGCCCGTGGTGCCAGTGCTCGTGCATGGCGTGGCCGTGCCATCCTTCACCCGCGTGCGCGTCGTCGCCCCAGGCGTCGCCGGGCTCGGCGTGGCGGGAGCGTCCGGGGCCGAACCCGGGACCGAACCCGGGACCGAAGCCGGGACCGAACCCGGGACCGAACCCGGGACCGAACCCGGGACCGAAGCCGGGACGGAACGGCCGCGGACCGAAGCCGCGTCCGCCGAAGCGCCCGGGGCCGAAGCCGCGTCTGCGGGGGAACGGCTGCGTCTCGTCCCATCCGAGGCCTGCCGCGATGGCCTCGAGCGAGGCGGTCATCGTGGCGTAGTCCTCGGGCGAGACGGCGTCGGCGACGCGCGAGCGGATGCCGCTCACGGCCTCGCCGAGACGGTCCTTGGCCTCGCGGCCGGCGTCGGTGAGCACCCAGGTGCCGTCGCCCTGCTCCTCGGCCCAGCCGAGCTGGCCGAGGCGGCGCAGGCGCTTGCCGCCCTTGCGGGCGAGGCGCTCGGAGAGCCCGGGTGCGTCGACGTCGCCCGAGAGCGCGTTCAGCAGCATCCAGTCCCGGCGGGTGACGCCCTCGCCCTCGAAGGCGGTGGCGAACTCGCGGGAGATGAGCCCGTCGACGAGGCGGAGCCAGTAGCCCAGCGGGCGCTGCGCACCGGTCTGCTCGTCGGGGGCGGAGTCTTCGTGTTCGAAGTCGTTGTTCATGAGAAGTCCTTTCCGGCGACCTGAGGTCGCGAAGTGCATGTCCTCATACATGCATATGTAGTGTGACATGCGTTCGCAATGCATGTCAAGTCGCATGTAAATTGGAAGGATGCCGCAGAAACCGACCGACCCCGCCGACGTCATCGCCGCCGCGCTCGCCCGGCTGCGCGGCCGGCGAGGGCCCCGCCCCCCGTGGGAAGGCGGCCCGGGTCCGCACGGGCACGGACCGATGCACCATGGCCATTCCGCCCAGCAGCAGTGGGGCAGGGGCGGCGGCCACCACGGCCGCGGCGGCGGCCCCGGACCGTGGGGAGGCCCCGGACCGTGGGGCGGCGGCGCCCGCATCGGCGGACCGGCGCGCATGAGGCTCCTCGAGGCGCTGGCCGCGGCATCCCACCCCCTGTCCGTCGGCGAGATCGCCGACGCCGTCGGAGTCGATCAGCCCCGCGCCTCGCGCCTCGTGCAGCAGGCGTTCGAGCTCGATCTGGTCCGGCGCGAGGCCGACCCTGACGACGCGCGCCGCACGCGGGTGGCGCTGACGGATGCCGGAGCCGCCCTCGTGCGCGGGTTCCGCGGCGAGCGGCGCGAGGCCGTCGACACGGCGCTGGCGGACTTCAGCGACGCCGAGCGCGCCGACCTCGCACGGCTGCTGACGAAGCTCGCCGACGCCTGGCCCGGGGCCTGATCCCGGCGCCTGATCCCGGCCGAGTCGCCAAGACACGCCGTGAGCGCGCACGCGGCGCCGGCGTGTTCTGGCGACTCGGCGCTGGGTGTCGGTCGCGCGTCAGGCCCGCTCGACGCGAGGCGGCGCCTTCACGAAGAGAAGCAGCACGAAACCGATCGCCAGGATGAGGGCGATGCCGAGGATGCCGTACAGCGTCTGGTTCCCGGCGAGTGCGATGAACAGTCCCCACAGCAGCGCGGCCATCCAGCTGGCCGCCCGTCCGGTGGTGGCGTAGAGGCCGAAGATCTCGCCCTCCTGTCCGACGGGCGTGACCCGCGCGAGGAAGGATCGCGACGCCGCCTGCGCCGGGCCGACGAGCGCGGCCAGCACGATGCCGGCCGCCCAGAACAGTCCCTTGCCGGCACCCGCTCCGATGAACACCGCGACGCAGCACGCGATGATCCCGCCGATCGCGAACAGGATCACCGCCTTCGGCCCGAAGCGATCGTCGAGGCGCCCAGCGAGGATCGTCGAGATGCCCGCGACCAGGTTGAGGAC
Organism: Microbacterium sp. SSM24; assembly: GCF_025989145.1. Classification (NCBI taxonomy): domain Bacteria; kingdom Bacillati; phylum Actinomycetota; class Actinomycetes; order Micrococcales; family Microbacteriaceae; genus Microbacterium; species Microbacterium sp. SSM24. The sequence continues at coordinate 1,485,752 of NZ_JAPDNQ010000001.1, forward strand.
GATGCCGAAGATGACGAGGTCGGTGAAGCCGAACCCGAACACGCGGGCGGCGATGACGGTGCCGAACGTGAACACGGCCGCGAGCCCGTCGCGGTAGACCGCCGACGCGAGCAGGAACCACAGCGTCGGACGGTGCTCGCGCCACAGCCGCGCCACCGAGCGGAGGAGCTCCACGTACCCCGCGAAGAACCCGACGCGCTTCGCGGAGCTCGACGGCGGCGGCTCGGGCACGTTCCGGAAGATCGGGATGCAGAAGATGATCGTCCACAGCGTCGCCCCGGCCGCGATGAGCTGGAACGTGATCGCCTGGGTGCCGTCGAGCACGCCGCTGAGGATCAGCCCGACGACGATCACGAGCGCGACGATCCCGCCCAAGTAGCCGAAGCCCCAGCCCAGCCCGGACACCCGGCCGACGGTCTTCGGCGTCGAGACCGACACGAGCAGCGCGTTGTAGTTCGCGCCGGCGATCTCGCCGACGACGCTGCCGAACGCGATCATCGCGACGCCGAACCAGAACAGCGTCGGGGTGCCCGTGACGAAGGCCATCGCCAGCTGGCACGCGATCAGCAGCCCCGTGAAGATGCCGAGCATGAGCTTGCGGCGACCGGTGGCGTCGGCGCGCTGACCGAGCACCGGGGCGAGCAGGGCGATAAGGATGCCGGCGACCATGATGCCCCAGCCGAGGTTCGCGTCGAGGGCTCCCAGCGCACGGCAGTACTCGGTGAGGGCGTTCGCGGCGGTGTCGCAGTCGATCTCCTCTCCGTTCACGATCCCGCTCGCGGCGACGGCCTTGTCGAGGAAGAACGGCGACACGAGGAAGCTCGGGACCCACACGAACGTGAGGAGCACGGAGTTGAACGGCTGGGTCGCCCAGTCCCACAGCGCCCACGAGAAGACCCGCTTGCGGGGGATCGGCGCCTCGGACCCGGCGTCCTGGAAGACGTCGGCGAACGGCCGGATCGCGCCCGTGTTGGCCGCGGCGGGCGGCGCCGGGGTGCGGAAGATCGGCTCCTCGGAGGAGTTCTCGGGTCCCATGCTCGTCACGGTAGGGCCCTTCGGTGAACATGCGGTGCAGCGGCGCGGTGCGAGCGCGATTCCGGATGCCGCGGAGCCTCGTCGCCCCGCGCGATCAGGCTACGTGGTGTCATGCCCGCTGGTGGCGTCGAATGTCGCGCGTGAGATCTCGACCGAGTTGCGCCGACTTCAGATGTCCCCCGAAAGTCCTACAGCGCTCCTCGGAAGCCATTCGTATGGTTGAGAAAAAACACCAATGAATTTCCGCTGGAGACCACATGCTTCGCCTTTTCCGCCACCTCACAACACTCAGCAGCGTGGCCGTCGTCATGGCGCTCGTGCCACTCGCAGTGGCTGCGACCCCATCGGCGGCCGTGCCGATGGACGCTCCAGCGAACCTCTCTGCTGCAGACGAGAAAGCAGTTCGAAGCTTCTTCGATAAGTTCGGCGTCGGTCTGACGACCCAGGATCGGCTCATCGCAGAGTTCGAGAGCGGTGGGCAGTGGGACAGCATGAGCCCCACGTCCGTTGCAAGATCTACGACCGTCCGCAACCTGGATGGCGTCAGCTGGAGCGTCAGCACCTATCCGGACGGTTCGGTAAAGGCCGAAGGCATTGGGTCAGACACCGGTTCCGCGCGCGGGATCAGTCAACTCGGTGTCAACGGCTGCAACTACGTCGCAGGGCGGTATGGAAACTTCTCCGGCTGTCACATCTACTACTGGGTCGGAGTCGCGCAGATGGGGTTCTATGCGGACTTCACCATTGCGAAAGGTGCCTACGACAAGATCACCAGCGCCTGGGGAGGCACTCTGTTCGCCGGTGGCGCATGCGGTCAGACGGTTCCCGAAGCGCGCATCGTCAAGAAGTACGAGTCCTCTACGGGAAAGGCAGTCGCAGGATTGACGGCCCAAGCCACGATGTGTGGAACGGGCTTCACGGTGAACTTCCCTTCATACCTTCACGTCGGGGGTAATCGCGCCACCCACAACTACAACTGATCGGGAATTGGCTGGAAGGAAGATGATGGACTCTCTCGTGCTCTGGAATGCGTACATGGTCGTCTCGACTGTCGTGCTGGTGGCGGCAATCGTAGGGCTGGGGGTGTGGCTTCGCGCGCGGAAGAAGCGTGGCCGATCGCACGACGCTTGACCGCATCGAAGGATGCTCTGACCGAGCCGCCCCGAGCACGGGTGATTCGGCTCCCCGACGGGGTGATTCCCGACGGGACCCCTGGATGCCGCGGCATCCGCTGTGCTTCACTTCGCTATGACCGACCCGCAGCCCGCGCCCACCGCGTTCAACGGACGCCTGGCGCTGCTTCTCGCCATGGCGATGTTCGTGCTCGTCGTCGACACGTCGATCATGAACGTGTCGATCTCGGCTGTGGTGCAGGAGCTCGGCACCACCGCGAGCGGCGTGCAGGGCGCGATCGCGCTCGAGGCGCTCGTCTCGGCGGCGTTCATCCTCATCGGCGGCAAGACCGGCGACCTGATCGGCCGCAAACTCGCGTACATCCTGGGACTGATCGGCTACGCGATCGGCGCCGTCGCGATGACGTTCGCGCAGAGTCTGACCGCCGTCATCATCTTCTGGGCGATCATCGGCGGAATCGGCGCCTCCCTCCTGCTGCCGTCGATGCAGTCGCTCATCCACGGCAACTTCGCCGGCGCCCACCAGAAGCGCGTCTACGCGCTGGTCGGCGCGTCGGCGGCGATCGCGGCGGCGGTCGGCCCGCTCCTCGGCGGCTTCATCACCACGTTCTGGTCGTACCGCGTGGCGTTCGCGCTGGAGGCCGTGATCATCGCGGTCGTGCTGCTGGGCGCGGGCCTCGTGAAGGACGTGAAGTACACCGGCGACCGATCGATCGACCTCGTCGGCGCCGGCCTGTCGGTGATCGGCATGGGCGGTGTCGTGCTCGGCATCCTGGTGTGGCAGGAGGGCGGCGGCTACGTCGGCGTCATCATCGGCCTCGGCGTGGTCGCGCTCGGCGGGCTCGCGTGGTGGCTGAACGCGCGCAAGAAGCGGGGCAAGCCGGTGCTCCTCGATCCCGCGCTGTTCGCGTCGAAGCCGTTTCGCACGGGCGTGAGCGGGCAGCTCCTTCAGCAGATCGCGCTCGGCGGCACCATGATCGTGCTTCCGCTGTACCTGCAGATGGTGCTCGAGTACAACGCCCTCCAGGCGGGTCTGTCGATCGCTCCGCTGTCGCTGAGCATGTTCGCCGTCGCCATCTGGGCCGGTCGCCGAGCGAAAGGGCGCCCCGCGAACCTGATCCTGACCGGCTTCGTGCTCGCCTTCGTCGGACTTCTCGCGATCGTGCCGCTCGTGCCGATCGCCGACAGCGGCTGGTACCTCACGCTCCCGCTCATCGTCGCCGGCTCGGGCCTCGGTCTGCTCGTCTCGCAGCTCAACAACTACACGCTGTCGCCGATCTCCGATGAGCGTGTCAGCGAGGCCGCCGGCGTCAACTCGGCCGCCGGCTCGTTCGGCCTCTCCTTCGGCCTGGCCTTCGCCGGAGCGATCATGCTCGCGACGCTCGCCGCCTCGTTCACGTCGCTCGCTGCGTCGAGCGACGTGCTCACCGCCGAGCAGCAGCAGCAGGTGTCGACGGTGCTCGAGGAGGACGCGGAGCTCATGTCCAACACCGGTCTCGAGCAGCTGCTGGCCGACGAGCCGCCGGCGGCGTCCGCCGAGGTGATCCGCATCAACACCGAGGCCCGGCACATCGCCCTTCAGGTCGCGCTGCTCATCCCGATCCTCGCGGCGGCCCTCGGGGCTCTCAACGCGTTCCGGATGCGCCGGCTGCCCGACCCGAAGGCGTCGTCGTCGGAGACGCTGCTCGGCTGAGGCATCCGACCCCGCGGTCATCGATCCCGCGTCTCAGGACTCCGTGGACTCCCGCGGCGGGTTGTGCATGAATTCGATGCGGATGCCGTTGCCGTCCTCGACGAACGAGGCGTAGTACCGCTCGTTGAAGCGCGGGTAGAGCTTCGGGTCGCGCACGACGGTCCAGCCCGCGTCCACGGCGACGGCGTGGAGCCGGTCCACGTCGGCGCGGGAGTCGACCGCGAATGCGAGGTGCTGCCATCCGACGCGACCGTGCCGATGCGGTCCTGATCCCGGCTCCCGCGCGGGCAGGAGGATGAACTCGGTCTCGCCCTCGGTGTGCCACGAGACCGAGCCGTCGGCGTCGTACCGGGTGAATCCGAGGGCGGTGAAGACGGGATCGAATTGCGCGATGGCCGAGGGCACATCGTCGACGCTCACGCCGAGGTGGTCGAAGACGGGCATCTCATGAGTCTGTCGCATCCAAACTTGAGTCGAGACGTATCAACTTCATTTGACACGTCGATGACGCGGGAGTAGCCTTGAGTCATCGCGGCTCAACTCGTTCATCGAGCGGATGCCGCACCTGACTTCCCCCAACAACCACAGGCCGAGGCATCCGTCCCCGGCCACACGAAGGAGAGATACACATGGCACGTGCTGTCGGAATCGATCTCGGTACGACCAACTCGGTCGTCAGCGTCCTCGAGGGCGGCGAGCCCAAGGTCATCGCCAACGCCGAGGGCTTCCGCACGACCCCGTCGGTCGTCGCGTTCACGAAGGACGGCGAGGTGCTCGTCGGCGAGACCGCGAAGCGCCAGGCCGTCACCAACGTCGACCGCACCGTCTCGTCGGTGAAGCGTCACGTCGGCACCGACTGGAGCTTCGACGTCGACGGCAAGAAGTGGACGCCGCAGGAGATCTCGGCCCGCATCCTGCAGAAGCTCAAGCGCGACGCCGAGCAGTACCTGGGCGACACGGTGACGGATGCCGTCATCACGGTTCCCGCGTACTTCAACGACGCCGAGCGTCAGGCGACCAAAGAGGCCGGCGAGATCGCGGGCCTCAACGTCCTGCGCATCATCAACGAGCCCACCGCGGCCGCGCTGGCCTACGGGCTCGACCGCGGCAAGGAGGACGAGCTCATCCTCGTCTTCGACCTCGGTGGCGGCACCTTCGACGTCTCGCTGCTCGAGGTGGGCAAGGACGACGACTTCTCGACCATCCAGGTGCGCTCGACCGCCGGTGACAACCGCCTCGGCGGCGACGACTGGGACCAGCGTCTCGTCGACTACTTCATCAAGCAGTTCAAGGACACCACGGGCGTCGACGTCTCGGGCGACAAGATCGCGCTGCAGCGCCTGAAGGAGGCCGCAGAGCAGGCGAAGAAGGAGCTCTCCTCGTCGACGAGCACGTCGGTGAACCTGCCGTACCTGTCGCTCACCGACTCCGGCCCCGTCTCCCTCTCCGAGACGATCACCCGCGCCAAGTTCGAGGACCTCACCAAGGACCTCCTCGACCGCACCAAGAAGCCGTTCGAGGACGTCATCCGCGAGGCCGGCATCAAGGTCGCCGACATCGACCATGTCGTGCTCGTCGGCGGCTCGACCCGCATGCCCGCCGTGAGCGAGCTCGTGCAGCGCGAGGCCGGCAAGGAGCCCAACAAGGGCGTCAACCCGGATGAGGTCGTCGCCGTCGGCGCCGCCCTCCAGGCCGGTGTCCTCAAGGGCGAGCGCAAGGACGTCCTGCTCATCGACGTGACCCCCCTGAGCCTCGGCATCGAGACCAAGGGCGGCATCATGACGAAGCTCATCGAGCGCAACACCGCCATCCCGACCAAGCGCAGCGAGACCTTCACGACCGCCGACGACAACCAGCCGTCGGTCGCGATCCAGGTCTTCCAGGGCGAGCGCGAGTTCACACGCGACAACAAGCCGCTGGGCACGTTCGAGCTCACCGGCATCGCGCCGGCTCCGCGCGGCATCCCGCAGGTCGAGGTCACCTTCGACATCGACGCGAACGGCATCGTGCACGTCTCGGCGAAGGACAAGGGCACCGGCAAGGAGCAGTCGATGACGATCACCGGCGGCTCGTCGCTGCCCAAGGACGACATCGAGCGCATGGTGCGCGAGGCCGAGGAGCACGCCGCCGACGACAAGAAGCGTCGCGAGGCCGCCGAGGTGCGCAACCAGGCCGAGACCCTGTCGTACTCGATCGAGAAGCTCATCAAGGAGAACGACGACAAGCTCCCCGAGGACGTCAAGTCCGAGGTCCAGGGCGATGTCGACGCGCTCAAGTCGGCGCTGGCGGGCGAGGACGACGACGCCGTGAAGGCCGCGTTCGACAAGCTCAACCAGAGCCAGGGCAAGCTGGGCGAGGCGATCTACGCCTCGAGCCAGGCCGCTCAGCAGGAGGCCGACGCCCCCGCTGACGAGGCTGCCGGCGACAGCGGTGCGACCGACTCCGACGAGGACGTCGTCGACGCCGAGGTCATCGACGACGAGGAAGACAAGAAGTAGCCATGACCGACAAGGACTTCGACAACCCCGAGGTCCCCGGTGGCGAGGACCCGGAAGCGCAGGCTTCCGGGTCCGACCCGCAGGAGGGCCAGGACGCCGCGAACGGCGACGACGAGCTCACGGTCGACGACATCCTGGGCGCGGCTCAGAATCCGGATGCCGCGGCCGAGGACGCCGTCATCGCCGACCTCGAGTCGCAGCTGCTGAACGACCTCAAGCGTCTGCAAGCCGAGTACGCGAACTACCGCCGGCGCACCGAGGAGCAGCGCGAGGTGGAGATCGAGCGCGCCAAGGGCGCGGTGGCCAAGGGCCTCCTCCCCGTGCTCGACGACCTCGACCGTGCCGACAAGCACGGCGACCTCGACGAGGGCACGCCGTTCTGGGCGATCGCCGAGAAGCTCCGTGGCGTCGCCGAGCGCATCGGCCTGGTCACCTACGGCGCGGCCGGCGAGGTCTTCGACCCGCAGCAGCACGAGGCGATCTTCCAGGCGCCGACCCCCGGGGTCGAGACTCCGACGATCCTCGAGGTGGTCGAGACGGGCTACCGCCTGGGCTCGGTCGAGCTCCGCCCGGCGAAGGTCGTCGTCGCGGTGCCGGCCGAGTAGGCCGGGGAGGAGCATCCATGGCCAGTCAGGACTGGTTCGACAAGGACTTCTACAAGATCCTCGGGGTGTCCAAGGACGTCGCCGACGCCGACCTCAAGAAGACCTACCGCAAGCTCGCGCGAAAGTACCACCCCGACTCCAACGCCGGTGACGCGGCCGCGGAGGCGAAGTTCAAGGAGGTCAGCGAGGCGTACTCGGTGCTCTCCGACGCCGAGCAGCGCAAGGAGTACGACCAGATCCGGGCGATGGGCTCAGGCGCTCGCTTCACCTCGGGCGGGCAGGCAGCAGGCGGCGGGTTCGAAGACGTCTTCAGCATGTTCAACCAGGGCCGCGGCGGAAGCACGCGGTACCAGTCGGAAGACTTCGACGACATCTTCGCGATGTTCAACCAGCAGCAGGGCGGCGGGTTCGGCACGGGACGGTTCGGTCAGTCGACCGGCGGGTACCGCGGGTACGGCGGGCCTACGAAGGGCGCGGACGTCACCGCGCGCACGACGATCGACTTCGTCACCGCGACCAAGGGCGAGACGATCTCGCTGCAGGGCGAGGACGGACGTCCCTTCAAGGTGAAGATCCCGGCCGGCGTGTCCGACGGGCAGAAGATCCGGCTCCGTGGCCGCGGCCGGCCGTCGCCGGACGGCGGCGAGACGGGTGACATCGTCGTTCAGGTCACCGTGCGGCCGCACCCGGTCTTCACGCGTGACGGGCTGAACCTGCGCGTCACCGTGCCGGTCACCTTCACCGAGGCCGCACTCGGTGCGACGATCGAGGTGCCCACGCTGGGTGGCGACCCCGTCAAGCTGCGCGTGGCCCCGGGCACTCCGTCCGGCCGCGTGCTGCGGGTGAAGGGTCGTGGCGTCGAGACCGCGAAGGGCACCGGCGACCTCCTCGCCGAGGTGCAGGTGGCGGTGCCGTCGCACCTCGACGACGCCGCCCGTGAGGCGCTCGTGCGCTATCACGAGCTCGAACCCAAGGAGAATCCGCGCGCCGACCTCATGTCGAGGGCGCGGGGCTAGAGGATATGAGCGGCATGGGAGAGCAGCACGACATCGACGACGACGCGCCGATCTTCGCGATCGCCGTCGCCGCCGAGCTCTCCGGCATGCACCCGCAGACGCTGCGCCAGTACGACCGCCTCGGGCTCGTCGTGCCCGCGCGCACACCGGGTGGTTCGCGCCGGTACTCGCTGCGCCACGTCGCGCAGCTGCGTGAAGTGGCCCGCATGTCGGCCGAGGGCATCGGCCTCCCGGCGATCGTGCGCATCCTCGAACTGGAGGACCGCGTGCGCGAGCTCCACGGCCGCGTGCGCGACCTCGAGGACCGCGTGCGGGCCGAGCTCGAACGACGCCCGGGCGCGCGCGTCTTCGCGGCCGGCGCGACCGGCGCCGTCGTGACCCTCCGCAGCGGCACACGCGTGCGCCGGGCGACCGAGCTCGTGGTGTGGCGACCGCGTCACCAGCTCGAACAGGGCGAAGACGACGCGGATGCCGCGCCCGGCGGCGCTCGCGAGCGGTAGCAGCGCAGCATCCGTCGCTCCGTCCGCGCAGGGGTGGCGGATGCCGCGTCGCCGCGCCACGATGAACGCATGGCGACGCTCGACGACGTGAGAGAGCTCGCGCTCGCGCTGCCCGGCGTGCAGGAGCGGGTCGACGGCCACCGCGGCGGAGCGACGTGGCGCACCGACGCCGGGGCATTCGTCTGGGAACGCGGGCCGAGCAAGCCCGACCTCGTCGCCCTCGAGAAGCTCGGCCGGTCGTGGCCGGACGGCGTGGTCATCGGTGTGCGCACCGACGGACCCGACGAGAAGCAGGCCCTCCTCGAGACGTTCCCCGGCACGTTCTTCACGATCCCGCACTTCGACGGCTATCCGGCCGTGCTCGTGCGTCTCGACGAGATCGAGGTCGGACACCTCCGCGAGATCGTCACCGACGCCTGGCTGCTGCGCGCGCCGCGGCGCGTCTCGCGCGCCTGGCTCGACGCGCGCTCCTGACCCGCACGCTTCGAGTCGCCAAGACACGCTGACGACACGTCACGACACGCGGCGTGTTCTGGCGACTCGATGCGTCAGGCCGCGTCGACCCCGCGGTGGCGGCGGAACAGCTGCCAGTCGGCGCGAGACAGGTCGGCGTACGCGTACGACCACTCCAGGATCGCCTCGCCCGCGACGCGGCCGCCCCCGATGTAGCCGGCGACGACCGCCGCGTTGGGCGACTGCCCGTGGGCGCGCGCGAGTGTCGTGGCACAGGCATCCGCGTACCACCGGAACGCCGAGTCCTCGAGCGTGTCCATGTCGAACCCGCCCTTCTTGTCGTGGAACTGCCGCACATAGAAGGAGCGGTCGGCTCCGCCTTCCGCGGGCTGCCCCGTGAGGTGGCCCAGGAAGGGATCGGACACCGCCTGCAGGATGCGCTGCATCGCGACGACGCGGCCACCCTCGCCGTTGCTCGCGATGAAGCGGCTGACGGCCTCCGGCTGCTCGACGCCGCCGTACTCGATGAGCACGCTCTGGCCGGCCTCCTTCGCCTGCAGCAGCAGGGCGTTCTCGTCGCCGTCGGTCAGTGCGATGAGGTAGCACCGCGTTCCCACGCTGCCGACGCCGACCACGCGCCGGGCCATGTCGGAGACGTGATACTTCTGCAGCAGCACGCGGATGTCGATGTTCGCGGACTGCTGGTAGATCGCGACGTACTCGTTGATCCGATCCTCGATGGCCGAGTCGACGTGCGTCATCGTCGGCGCCAGCTCGGTGAACACGAGCCGGCCGGACTCCTCGCGCGTGGTGAGCTTGCGCACCGCGCGGTTCGCCGTGCGCTTCTCGGCATCCTTCACCGCCTGACGCAGCGCCTGGGCCGACTCGTCGTCGAGGGCGTCTTCTGCCGCGGTGGCATCGAAGTGGTCGTAGTACCGCTTGAGGGGGCTGCGCTTCGCCCCGTTCATCAGGGCACGCGCGTACGTGCGGACGGCGCCGAGCGCGGCATCCTTCACCACGCCCTTGTCGCGGTCGGTCGACTGGCCGGCGATCACGATGCTGGTGACGAGGCGCTTGACGTCCCACTCCCACGGCGCCCACGCCGACTCGTCGAAGTCGTTCAGGTCGAACACGAGCGTGCGCTGCGGCGAGGCGAACAGGCCGAAGTTCGACACGTGCGCATCGCCGCACGACCCGACCGTGAGCCCGCTGCCGGGTGACCGCGCGAGGTCGGCGGCCATGAGCGCGGCGGTGCCTCGATAGAAGGCGAAGGCGCTCTCCGCCATGCGCTGCGTGCGGATCGGCACGAGCTCCGGCACACGCACCGCGTCTTGCGCGTCGAGGATGCCCATCGGGTCGCGCTCTCCGTCGGGGAGGATCGCGAGGTCTTCGCGCGGCGCGAACGAACGTGCTGCCCGCCCGTCCTCGAGGTGGTCCTCGAGGCTGGGCGGTGCCGACCAGGAATCCGCCAGCGGGCTGACGTCATTCGTTGACATGGGCCCAGTGTGGCACTGCGCGGCGGCGCGCGGGGGGTGACTTCGGGATGAAATCCGGGGTCGCGGCGTGCGGCGTCGATACCCTGGCGGCGTGACCCGAGCCGTACCGCCGCCCGCACCTCCGGCGCTGTCGCCGAGCCTGCGGACCCTCCTCGCGCTCGCCGCGGCGGTGGTCGTGCTCGCCGGAGTGTTCTTCGCGCGGGAACTGGTGGGCCCGCTCGCGCTGGCGATCGTGCTGGTCGTGATCTGCGAGCCCGTGCGCCGCCCGTTCGAGAGCCGCGGCTGGCCCCGCTGGACCGGGACGACGGCGGTCATCGTGGTCGCCTACCTCGTGCTGGTCGCGATGGGCGCCCTCCTGTGGCTCGCCGGCACGCAGTTCGCGAAGCTGGTCGGGGAGTTCGCCGACCAGCTGCAGGACAGCGTGCAGGGACTGCTCGCGTGGCTGACCTCCGTGGGCCTGGACGATCAGGCAGCGGATGCCGCGGCATCCGTCCTCGATCCTCAGACGCTCCTCGGGCTGGCCTCGAGTCTCGGCGGAACCCTCCTGGGCATCGCCACCGCCCTGTTCTTCGTCTTCGCGTACATCATCTTCATGGCCGCGGACGCCGGGCGGTACCGCGACGCGGGACGGGTCTTCGGCCCGTCGAAGAAGCCCGCGCTGGCCCGCATCCGGCACCTCAACTCGGGAGTCCGTCGCTACTACGTCGTCAACGCGACCTTCGGGGCGATCGTGGCGATCATCGACGGGTTCGCACTGCTGTGGCTCGGCGTGCCCGCACCGCTGGTGTGGGCGATCCTCGCGTTCGTCACGAACTTCGTGCCCAACATCGGGTTCGTGCTCGGCCTGATCCCGCCCGCCGTGCTCGCCTTCGTCGTCGGGGGCTGGCCGATGCTGCTGGCCGTCATCGCGATCTACTGCGTGGTGAACGTGGTGCTCCAGGTTCTCGTGCAGCCGAAGTTCGTCAGCGACGCGGTGGACCTGAGCCTCACGCTGAGCTTCTTCTCGGTCATCTTCTGGACGTTCGTGATCGGGCCGCTGGGCGCGATCCTCTCGATCCCCCTCACGCTCTTCGCGCGCACGCTCGTGCTCGAAGGCGACCCGCACAGCCACTGGCTGCGATGGCTCTCGGGCGATCGCACGGCCGTGCCGCCGCCCGACCCCTCCACCTCGCCTCCCAGGAGACGGCCATGACCCAGACCGCCCACGCCGACACCGGGACGCGCCGTGAGCGCGCCCTCGCCCGCATCTCCGAGGGCGGCAGCGAGCGCTCGCTCGAGACGCTCGCCCTGGGCATCGCCGCCGTCGCCTTCGTGATCGTCGCCCTCGTGGCGCTCATCGCGTTCGGCTTCCAGGCCGCGCCCATCGCCGGTCCGGGATCGGTCGGTCAATTCGCGGCGATCGCCTCGGCGGTCGTCGCCTTCGCCGCCGTTCTCGGCGGCCGCTACCTGCTCCACGAGCGAGGCTCTCAGGGCCGCCTGCGCGTGCTCGACCACTTCGACATCCTCGCGCTCGCGATCGCGCACGCCGTCATCGCGCTCCTCGGATGGACGCTGATGGCCGTCATCCTCGAGCAGGCGTTCATCGGCGCCGAGGTCTTCGCGCTCCCGGTGCTGCTCCTCGCGGGTGCCACGGCCGGCATGACCGCCTACGTCGCGTTCTACTCCGCGACCCATATGGACCTGCAGCTGCTCGCCATGGTGCTGGCGGTGTTCCTCGTGCTCGGCGTGCTCTCGAGCATGCTCACCGCGAGCGACCCGAACTGGTGGAAGGACAACCTGAGCGCCCTCGGCATGACGACGAACGTGTCGGCGCTCGCGTTCAACCTCACACTCATCGTCGCCGGGTTCCTCGTGACGACTCTCGCTCGCTACGCCACGCGCGGCATCCCGACGTCCAACCCCGTCGGGGTCGCCAGGGTGCGCGTGTGCCTGATCGTCGTCGGCGTCTTCCTCGCGCTCGTGGGCGTGTTCCCGGTGAACCTCTTCTTCGCCGTCCACACCGGCGTCGCCTCCGGAATGGTCGTCGCCTACGGCGTGCTCGTCATCGGCCTGCCGAGGTGGATCCCCGGGATGCCGCGCCCCTTCGTTCTTCTCGGGTGGCTGTTCCTCGGGGTCACGCTCGTGCTCGCGGTGTTCTTCCTCATCGGCTACTACACGCTCACGGCGGTCGAGCTCGTCGCCGGCATCCTCGTCTTCACCTGGATCATCCTGTTCATCCGCAACGCGGCCGCCCTGGAACAGGACGCCCGGAGCGCCTGACCGGCACCGCCGCGCCGCTGCGGGATGATGCGCGTGTGGATGAGAACACGTGGCATCGCCATACCCAGGTGCTGCTCATGGTCGCGTCGTTCGTGTACCTCGTCGCCTACTCGTGGCGGGTGATCGGCGGGCTCACCGGGACGGCGTACGTGGTCGCGACACTGGTGATCGGCGCGACGTGGGCGGTCTTCGTGGTCGACTACCTCGTGCGGCTGTCGCTCGCGCGCAATCGCTCGTCATGGTTCCGCTCGCACCTGGGCACGCTCGCCATCGCGGTGATCCCGGTGTTCCGCCTCGTGCTGCTGCTGCAGGCGCTGACGCACCTGCCGGGGATGCGCCCTTCGGCGGGGGCGAAGCTGCGCTCGCAGATCATGGTCTACGGCGCCGGTGCCGGCATCCTGCTCATCTACGTGTCGTCCCTCGCCGTCCTCGAGGTGGAGCGGCAGGCGCCCGACGGCAACATCGAGAACTTCTTCGAGGCCATCTGGTGGGCCTGCGTGACGATCACCACGACGGGGTACGGCGACTTCTACCCGGTGACCGCGCCCGGGCGCCTGATCGGGGTTGGGGTGATGTTCAGCGGTGTCGCCCTCGCGGGCATCATCACCGCGGCGCTCGCGTCGTGGATTCTGGAGCGCGCGTCGCGGAACAACGACGACGCCGAGCCGGCGACCCGCTCCCAGATGCGGCAGCTGATGGCGAAGGTCGACGCACTCGGCGGGAGCCGGCCGCGCGACGCGGACGATCCCCGGGACTGACTCCTCGCCCCCGGGCGTACGAAGAAGGGCCGCGCCCTGAGAGGTGCGGCCCTTCGTCGTGCTGGTCCGTTCAGGACAGGAGCTTGGCCTTCGCGGCCGCGAACTCCTCGTCCGACAGGATGCCCTGCGCGTGCAGGGCGGCCAGCTGCTGGAGCTTGGCCATCATGTCGTCACCGGCAGCGGGCGCGGCCGGCGCCGGAGCGGCGGCCTGGGCGTTCGCGACGGCCTGAGCGGCCGCCGCGTCCATCGCGGCCTGCTGCTGCTGGGCGGCGTACGCGTCCTGCTGGTACTGCTCGTTGGCCTTGTTCTGCTGGTGGCGTGCCACGCTCCCCGACACTGCGGTCGCGGTGCCCGCGACCACGGCCGTGCGTGCCGCCATTCCGACGAGGCCGGGACGGCCCACTCTGCGCATCATGACAGTTCTCCTTACTCGACGTTCTCGGCGAGGAACGCGTTGACGATGGGGGCGGGGATGCCCTCGCGGGCGATCACCGCGCCGCCCGCGTCGAACAGCGCGCCGGCGAAGGCCTTCGCCCACAGCAGCTCGACCACGAGGATCGCGGCGGAGGATCCCGGCGGCACCTCGGCGGCGAGCGCCTCGATGTCTTCGAGGCCGGCGAGGCCGGCGAGGTCGAGCGCCGGCACTCCGGCGTCATCGGTCGTGTCGGAGAGCTCCACCACGGTGAGCTCGCCGTCGGGCGAACGGGTCGCGTAGACCAGGTCGAGCACGTTCACGGTGCCGGCGGCGACGAGGTCGTCGATCGCCTGCAGGACTCCGGGGCCGGGCTTGTCACCGTCGAACGCGATCGCGTAGAACTCGATCGGGCCGTAATCGAAAGTCGTCATGACGTCATCCTCCTCCTGCGGGCCTCAGCCCGCGAGTGCCTTCGCCTTGAGTGAATCGAACTCGGACTGCGAGATCGCTCCGGAGTCGAGCAGCGACTTCGCCTTCGCGATGTCGTCGGCGGCGCTGGAGCCACCGGCGGTCGCGCGGATGTAGGCATCCTGCTGCGAGCGAAGCTCCTGTGCCTGGGCGATCGAGCGCTCCGTCATGCCGCGGCCGCGCGCGATGAGGTAGATCAGCGCGGTCAGGAACGGCACGAAGATCAGGAAGATGATCCAGACGGCCTTCCACCACCCGCTGAGGGTGTGGTCGCGGAAGAGATCGCCAAGGATCGAGAACAGCACCATCAGGTACGCCACGAACACGAAGACCCAGAAGAACCAGAGAACCAGGCTCCAGAGATCCATTTGCACAGCCAATCGTCGATGGGCGAGCCTCGCGCTCGCCGCACTCCGAAAACTACGTTCGCGTGAGGGGTGGGGCGTCACCCGCGCGGGGTGAGAAGTCAGAGCGCTTCGCGTGCCGGGACCGGGTTGACCGAGACGACCTCGATGTGGAGCTGGTCCAGCATCTCGAGCAGGCCGATCAGCCGCGCCTGGTCGGGGATCGTGCCGACGAGGCGCGTGCATCCGTCGGGCGCGTCGACGACGGCGAAATCGTCGAGGGCGGCCACGAGTTCGGGGCCCAGCTTGCCCCGGACGACGATCTCCACCACCTGCGATCCGTGCATCGGGCCTCCTGGTGGACGGGGCGTGAGCCACGGGGTCGTCGTGATGCGTGTCATTGTCCGGTCTGTCCGGTCGCGCCTACGTCACCCGTGTGGGATGATTCCCACGAGCTCACGCGCCCACTCGCCAGGGGAGGCACGCTCGTGAACGAAGTACGTCGAATCCCAGCGCACGCCGTCGATCGGCCTGCACTGCGAAGGCAGCTCGACGCTGGGGTGAATGCGCCGCTGTCTCTCATCGTCGCGCCCGCGGGCGCCGGCAAGACGGTCCTTCTGTCGCAGTGGGCGCACTCGCGCCCAGACGTCGCAGTGGCCTGGTTCGACATCACCGCCGCCGACAACGCGCCCGCCGGTTTCGCGCGCCGTCTCATCGCCGGCGTGACCGCCGTGGTGCCGCGCCTGACCGTTCCGGCTGCGCCGGTCGAGGCATCCGAGGACCGTCTGGGTGAGGCCTTCCTCGAGGATTTCACCGGTTCGCTGGCGGAAGCGGGCGACATCGTGCTCGTCTTCGACGACCTCGATCGGCTCTCGGGCACCGCGGTTCTCGCCGACCTGTGGCGCATGGTCGACCTCCTGCCGCCGAACGCGCACGCCGTCTTCGCCTCACGCGTCGACCTGCAGCTCGGCTGGAGCCGGCATCGGCTGGAGCACGGGCTCGTCGAGATCCGCCAGCGTCAGCTCGCCTTCGATGATGCGACCACGGCCCGCGTGCTCTCGCGCATCGCCGGCAAGCCGGTGTCGGACGAAGCGGTCGCCGCGGTCACCGCGCGCACCGAAGGGTGGGCGGTCGGCGTGCAGATGACGGCGCTCAGCCTGCGGTTCTCCGACGATCCCGACCGAGTGGTCGACGCGCTCGCCGACACCGACCGGCTCGTGGTCGACTACCTCAGCGAAGAGGTGCTCGACGCCATCGAGCCCGCGCGACGCGACGCGCTCATGCGGATCGCCGTCGTCGACGAGGTGAGCGCCGGCCTCGCGCAGGCCCTCGCCGAGGTGGACGGGGCGCGCTTCCTCGCCGATCTCGAACGCGACTCCATGTTCATCGTGCCGGTGGCGGGTCGGGCCGGCTGGTACCGGTTCCACCGGCTCTTCCGCGACCTTCTCCTCTATCGCCTGCGCGCGCAGGACGGAAGCGCCGAGGCCGGACTGCAGGAGGCCGCTGCCGACTGGTATCTCGGCGAGGGCGGCAACGAGGTCGCGATCGAATACCTCCTGCGCGCGCGGCGCTGGGATCGCGTGCTCGACCGGGTGCTCGCCACGGGGCGGGACGTCTTCGAGGACGTCCGCACGGCGACGGTGTCGAGCTGGCTGCGGCGGGTGCCCGCCGACGTCCGCGCCGACCACATCGACGCCGAGCTGCTGTTCGCGATCTCCGAGGGCATGAGCGGGCGCGGGCTCGTCGCGGTCGACGCCATGCGGAGTCTGCTGGCGACCGAGGATCTCACCACCGGTCAGCGCCAGGTCGCTCTCGCCTACCTCGCCGCCGGGGTGCAGTTCCACCCGCACGCCGAGCTCTTCGTCGACGCGGCCCGCGAGGCGCTCGCGCTCCTCGACGGCGACCCCGAGGCTCCGCTTCCCGATCTGCTCGGCCTCACCACGCGGCCGCTCCTCCGGTTCATCGCCCAGGCTTCGCTCGGACGCGCCCACCTGTTCCTGGGCGAGCTCGGACCGGCGCGGCGCACGCTCGAGGACGCCGTCGACACCGTCGGGTACGCCTACGCGCCCTACCGCGTGCACCTGCTCGGCACGCTCGCGCTGGTCAACGCCGTCGAGGGCAACCTCGTCCTGGCGGCGGAGCAGTCCGACGAGGCGCTGGCCACCGCCCGCGAGTTCGGACTGCTGGCCCATCCGGCGCCGGCCGACGCGTACATCGCGCGCGCGATCATCGCGATCCAGCGGGGCGAGCCCGACGTCGGAGCCCTCGCGCTCGCCGAGGGCGGCATCCGCGCGGCCGCCAATCAACGCACACAGCTGATGTGGGTGGCCCACGTCGTGAGCATGCTCATCGACCCGTCCAGCGAGCAGCTGGCGGGAACCGAGCCGCCGGGACCGCCCTCGTCGCTCGTGCGCCAGGTGCTGATCGGCGTGGCGATGCGCCGTGCCCGCATGCAGGGCGTGGCGACGGCTCCGCCGAGCCCGGTTCCGGCGTGGTCGGCCGTCGCGTTCGAGGAGATCGCCGGGCTGCTCGCGGAGGGGCAGTCGGGCGCCGCGCACGGGCGCCTCGCGCAGCTGCGCTTCGAGCCCGACGCGCGGGCTCCGCTCTCGGCCGTCGAGTTCGAGCTGCTGCAGGCGTGGACGCGGGCTCTCGAGGGTCGCCGTCCGCAGGCGCGCGAGCGCCTGTCGGCGGCGATCGCCGTGGCTGAGCGGGAGTGGCTCGTCGACCCGTTCATCCGGGTCGGGCCGCCGGTGGCCGAACTGCTCGAGGAGCTGTTCCCCGCCAAGACCGACTTCCTGCGCACGGTCATCGCGCGTGCGCGCACGATGAGCGGCGGCGGCCGGCGTGCGCTGGCCGATGACCTCACCCCCCGCGAGCTGGAGCTGCTCGCGTTCCTCCCGAGCCGGCTCACGATCGCCGACATCGCCGCGCGCTGCTTCGTGTCGACGAACACGATCAAGACGCACCTCGGGCACATCTACCGCAAGCTCGGGGTGTCGGGACGGGATGCCGCGATCGAGCGCGCCGTCGACCTCGGCCTGATCGACGCCCGTGAGATCGCCCGCGTGGGATGACGACGACGCCGGGGTGCGCCGCCATGATGTGCGCATGGACGCGAACCCCCCGGGCGCGGTCGACCCCGTCGACGAGGCGCATCACCACGACGACCCGGCGCTGATCGACGTGATGGCCGCGCCGGAGCGCCCCAAGCGGTTCGCCGGCGTGCTGGCCGCGCTCGACCGGCCCCTCGTGCTCGGATTCGTCACGACCCTGGGCGTGCTCGGCGCGCTGGTGCTCGGCAGCGCGCTGGGCTCGATCTCGACGATCCTCGTCTACATCGTGCTGGCGATGTTCCTCGCCCTCGGGCTCGACCCGATCGTGCGGATGCTTGAACGGCACCGGGTGAAGCGCGGTGGGGCGATCGCCATCGTCTTCGGCGCCTTCGCCCTCCTGTTCGCCGCGTTCCTCATCTGGGTGCTTCCCCCGGTCGTCGCGCAGATCGGCGAGTTCATCGTCGCGATTCCCGCCACGATCGCCGGTGTGCCGGAGACGGCCTGGTTCCAGTCGCTGGATGGCGACGTGCAGGTGGCGATCCTCGCCGCCCTCGAAGAGCTCGCGCAGTGGGTGTCCAGTCCCTCGACCCTCGGTGCTCTGGGCGGCGGCCTCCTCGCGGTGGGTGTGGCGTTCGTGAGCGGGATCTCGGCGTCGTTCATCGTCGTCGCCCTCACCCTCTACTTCCTGTCGTCGCTCTCGTCGATGAAGAAGGCGTTCTATGCGCTGGCGCCCGCGCGCAACCGCGCGCGCCTCGAGAACCTCACCGAGCGCATCACCGCGTCGGTGGGCGGGGCGCTGATCGGGTCGGTGACGCTCTCGTCGCTCAACGCGGCCGTCGTGTTCCTGCTTCACATCCTCATCGACTTGCCGTTCCCGGCGCTCATGGCCGTCATCGCGTTCGTGATCACGCTCATCCCGCTGTTCGGCTCGGTGATCTTCCTCGTGCTCGGCACCGGTGTGGCGCTCTTCACGAGCCCGACGCAGGCGCTCATCTTCTTCGTCGCGTACCTGGTCTACATCCAGCTCGAGTCGTATGTGATCAGCCCCCGGGTCATGAACAAGGCCATCGCGATCCCGGCGGCGCTCGTGCTGATCGGAGCCATGGTCGGCGGCGCGCTGATGGGCGTGATCGGCGTGCTGGTCGCGCTGCCCGTCATGGCGTCGATCCTGCTCATCATCCGCGAGGTCGTCGTGCCGAAGCAGGACCTCAAGGTCTGACGGCCGGCCGGCGGCCGGGTCGTGTCCTGCTCGGTGCTCGCCCGGCCCCGGCCTGCTCGGGCCCGGCCCCCTCGCGCCCGGCCCACTCGCGCCCGAGGCATGTCACGCGAACGGTGGGTGCATGCGATGCGAAGCCGCCGATCGAGTGACATCGAGTGTGGGCATGTCACGCGAACGGCGGGTGCATGCGATGCGAAGCCGCCGACCGTGTGACATCGCTGCGGGTCGGGGCGGGTTCCTCCACAGCAGCGGTGATGGCACGGCGTTCCACCGAAGACGATTGCGCCGCCCCGCCAGGACGGAGATCGCGGCTCTATCGGTGTGTGAGCAGACCAGAACCACTTCCCCCCGGTCTGGACGATGCGTTCGCCGTTCGTGAAGCCCGCGTCCTGGGAGTCTCGCGCTCGCGACTGCGAGCACTCGATCTTCGGATGCCGACGCACGGCGTCCGTGCGGTCGTGGCTCCGACAGAAGATCCGACCGATCCCCGGCGCGAGGATCGGTGCGGGGCCGAGATGCGGGTGCGGGCGCACGAGACTGCCCCCGCACTACTGCCCTCGCAGTTCTTCAGCCACGAGACGAGCCTCGTCCTCGCCGGGTGTCCTCTTCCTCGATGGCCCTACCAGCCGCGGCTCCACGTGTCGGCTCATCGACCCGCCGGGTCGCCGCGGCGGAAGGAATGGACCGGCCACCGGCTGCAGGCGCGACCGTCGGCGGTGCGGATGGTCGGCGGCGTCCCCGCGGAGAGTCCCGTCCGCGCGTGGCGACAGGCTGCCGCGCACTGGGGGTTGGATGACCTCATCGCCGCCGCGGAGTTCCTCGTTCATCCGCGCCGCGGGCTGGCGACGATCGAGGAACTGGCCGCCGAGGTCGAGGCGATGGGCGACGTCGGCGGCGGCCTGCTCACGCAGAGCCTTGCGCTCGTCAGGGTCGGCTCCGAGTCGCCGGAAGAGACAGCCCTTCGCCTCCTCCTCATCCGCGCAGGGCTTCCCGAACCGGCGATCAACGTCGACCTCCGCGCCTCATCAGGGCGTTTCATCGCGCGACTGGACCTCGCCTACGTCGAGTACCGAGTCGCGATCGAGTACGACGGGAGGATCCACGCGGAGAACGATCGGCAGTTCCGGCGCGACGCGGACCGCTGGGACGACATCCGCGCCGCGGGCTGGCAGCACGTCCGCATCCTGTCCCACCACGTGCGGCCGGATCCTCGGGTAGCGGTGCGAAAGGTCATGACCGCCCTCGGCGCGGCCGGCTGGCCGGGCAGCGGCATCCGCCCGCTGGGTCATGTCACACGGTAGGCGGCTCTCCGACGGGCTGGGCGGCCGTTTGTGTGACACGACAGGGGGCATGTCACAGGATCGGCGGGTCCTCGACCGGTAAGCCGACCGTTCGTGTGACACGGCCCGGTGACACGGCCCGGTGACACGGCCCGGTGATACGACCGGGGTGACACGCCGGGGTTCCCCGGCGGTCAGTTCAGCGCGGAGGTGAGGCGGGCGAGACCGTCGAGGAACGTCGCCTTGCCGGGCTGGTTGTTCCACTCCTCGAGAGTGAGCTCGCGGCCGGCGTCGCGGTACGCCTGCTCGACCTCGCGCATCCCTGCGACGAACGACTCGCCGCGCACCAGGAGGGACACCTCCATGTTGAGGCTGAACGAGCGGATGTCCATGTTGCTCGACCCGATGACGGCGATGTCGTCGTCGATCGAGAAGTGCTTGGAGTGCAGGATGAACGGCGCGGGGTAGAGGAAGATCCGCACACCTGC
Source organism: Microbacterium sp. SSM24 (assembly GCF_025989145.1). Taxonomy (NCBI): domain Bacteria; kingdom Bacillati; phylum Actinomycetota; class Actinomycetes; order Micrococcales; family Microbacteriaceae; genus Microbacterium; species Microbacterium sp. SSM24. The sequence goes on from NZ_JAPDNQ010000001.1 coordinate 1,506,465, forward strand.
CTCGAGCAGGGCCGAGTAGTAGGACCGCTGCGCGTGGTACACCAGCCCCTGGTCCCCGATCTCCGACACGAACAGCTGCACCTCGAGACCGCGCTGGCACGCCGTCGTGATGGCGTAGACCATCGCCTCGTCGGGGACGAAGTAGGGGCTGGTCAGGATGACCTTCTCGGTCGCCCCGTAGATGAGCGACAGGAAAAGCCGCAGATTGTTCTCGGTCGCGTATCCGGGCCCGCTCGGCACGACCTGGCACAGCAGCGCGTCGGGGGACGACGATCGCTCCAGAGCCGTCGCGGGCACATGCTCGGTCGCGGTGAGCTCCTCACCGGTCTCGATCAGCCAGTCCGACAGGAACACGACGTTCACCGCCGCGACGACCGGGCCGGTGAGGCGGGTCATGAGCTCCTGCCACTTGAGGCCGCGCTTGAGGTTCTTGGGGGAGTCGTAGCTGCGGTCGATGAGGTTCTGCGATCCCATGAAGCCGATGCGGCCGTCGACGACGACGATCTTGCGGTGGTTGCGCAGGTCGGGCCGCTGGTACTTGCCCTTGAGGGGCATCACGGGCAGCATCCACGCCCACTTCACGCCGATGCGGTCGAGTTCGGCGAGAGTCGCCTTGCAGTTGCCCAGGCGGCGCGTCGCGACGTAGTCGGCGAGCAGACGCACGGTGACGCCCCGGGCGACGGCGCGCTCCATCGCGGCGAAGAATCCGCGCGTGGTGTCGTCCCACGCGACGATGAAGAACTCGACGTGCACGAAGTGCTCCGCGGTGTCGATGGCCTCGGCCATCGCGTCGATCGATCCTTGGTAGTCGGGGTAGAGGGATGCCTCGTTCCCCTCGCTGGCGGGAAGCGCCGTCAGGTTCTCGTTCTGCTCGACCACGCGCTGGAACCAGCGCGGCCAGTCGGGCTCCTCGGTGCTCAGCCGGTCGCGGTCGACGCCGCTGCGGATGAGGCCGTCGATGCGCGTCTGCTCGGCGCGGCGCTTCTCGGGCAGGCGGAAGCTGCCGATGAGGAGGAACAGCAGGATGCCGATGAACGGCAGCAGGAAGATCAGCAGCAGCCACGCCATCGCCGCCGTGGGCTTGCGGCCCCGCGGGATCACCATCAGGGCGATGAGGTCGATGACGATGACGACGACGACCACGATCGGCCATACGGGTCCCGCGTCGAGCATGCTGAACATTCGGTTCCTCTTTCAGGCGGGAGTGACTCGGTTGACGGAGACGACTTCGATGTCGAGGTCGTCCAGGACGCCGAGCAGGCCTCGCAGCTCGGAGCGGTCCTCGAGAAGTCCCGTGATGCTCGTTGTCCCGTCGTCCCGGTCCGCCACATCGTAGCGATCGAGCGCGCAGGCGAGAGTCGGCCCGAGATGGCCGGTGATGACGACTTCGACAACGTGCGAGGACACGGCATCCTTCCTGCGCCACGGAGGGGAATCGGACTCTGCCAGGTTGGGGCAGAGAGCGGCCCGGTGCCGTCACCCGCGGGGGATGATTCCGTTCAGATCCCGTTCACGCGGCGCGCCGCAGTGTGCGACCGGATGCCGCGATGCCCGGTCACTTCGGACCACCGCCGGGCTCGATGCGCAGCACGCCCGGCGCCTCGCCCACGGCGAGGTCGTCGATCACGCGCACGGTGCGGGCGAGGTCGTCGACCGACCGGATGACGGTGCCGAAGCGCTCGCGGTCGGAGCACACCGCCGTCACCGTGACGAAGTGCGTGCCGGTGTCCCACGTGTAGGTGGCGAACGGCGGAGTGCGCTGGTCGGCGGGCAGCGACATCTCGAGCTTCTCTCCCACGCCCAGGTAGGGGCTGCGGAAGCTCTCGGTGTCGTCGTACTCCATCGGCATCATGGCGCGGGCGGCGCGCAGCTGGGTTGTCGCCTCCCGCACCTGCGCCATCACGACCACGAGCTCGGCATCCGCCTTCCACACCCACACCAGCACGCGGCCGGCCGCGCGGCGCATGAGGAACGGTGCGGCCTGGCTCATCGCCCACGCGGCGACCCCGCTGCCGGGCCGCTCGGCGGATCCCATCGCGGTGTTCGCCTGGGAGAGCAGCATCCGGATCGCAGCTTTCCTGTGGCGGCGGCCCGTGAAGCCGAGGGACTCGGTGACCGGCACCCAGAGGGTGGTGTCGGCGTCCGCCTGAAGTCGGGGCATGCCTCCAGCGTACGGGGGTGTCGGAGGGCCCTCGGGTACAGTGGAAGGCGCGCGCACCCATCTCTTCCGCCGCGCGTCCGCCGCACAGACAGGCCCCCGATCCCCGTGACCGAGTCCGCGACGCCCCACGACCATTCCGCCGAGGCGCGGCCCGACGCTCCGAAGGCTCCCCTGAAGATCCTGATCGGCGCGGACACCTTCCTCCCGCACGTGAACGGGGCGGCCCGCTTCGCCGAGCGCCTCGCCGCAGGGCTCGTCGCCCGCGGTCACGAGGTGCACGTGATGGCGCCGAGCGCGACCCACCGCACGCACGGCCGGTTCACCGAAGTGATCGAGGGGCAGCCGATGACGATGCACCGCATCCCGTCATGGCGCTGGTACCCGCACGACTGGCTGACCTTCGTCATGCCGTTCCGGTCCAAGTACTACTCGCGGCGGGTCCTCGCCGAGGTGCAGCCCGACATCGTCCACATCCAGTCGCACATCGTCATCGGACGCGGCCTGTCGCGCATCGCCACGCAGCGCGGCATCCCGATCGTGGCGACCAACCACGTGATGGCCGAGAACGTCCTCGACTTCACCGTGCTGCCTGCCTCGTGGACCCGGTACGCGATCAAGCTCGCGTGGGAGGACGCCAAGCGCACCTTCGACCTGACCCGTGCCGTGACGACGCCGACCCGCAAGGCGGCCGAGTTCCTCGAGCGCACGATCGAGATCGACAACGTGATCCCGGTGAGCTGCGGGATCGAGGCATCCAACTACACGGCCGATCTCACGCCGCGTGACGCGCACCGCCTCGTCTTCGTCGGCCGCCTCACCACCGAGAAGCAGATCGATGTCGTGCTGCGCGCCGTCGCGCGCCTCGATCCCGCGCTCGACGTGCGGTTCGACATCGTCGGCAAGGGCGACCAGCGCCGCAACCTCGAAGAGCTCATGCTCCAGCTCGGGCTGTCGGACCGCGTGCACTTCCACGGCCACACCACCGACGAGGAACTGCGGGCGCTGCTCACGAACGCGTCGCTGTTCGTGATCGCGTCGATCGCCGAGCTGCAGTCGATCGCGACGATGGAGGCGATGGCATCGGGTCTGCCGATCGTCGCCGCCGACGCCGTCGCGCTCCCGCATCTCGTGCACGACGGCGAGAACGGCTACCTCTTCGAGCCCGGGAACGTCGACGACCTCGTCGCGAAGCTCACGACCGTGCTCACCCAGAGCCCCGAGGAGCGCCTGCGCATGCAGCAGGCGTCGCTCGAGGGCGTCAAGGTGCACGACATGAAGCGCACGCTCGACACGTTCGAGGCGCTCTACCGCGACGAACCGCTGCCGGAGTAGCGCACCGTGCACGTCGTGATGTTCGGCGACCAGCACGTCGAGACCCTCGGCGGAGCTCAGGTCTCGATGCGGCTGCAGCGCCGGTTCCTCGAGAAGGCCGGCCACACCGTGACCGTCGTCGCGCCCCGCGTGCACGGGCCGCGGGGGCGGTCGTTCTCTCCGGATGCCGCGTACCTCGACATCCCGTCGATCCCGATCACCCCCGACCGCGAGTACTCGATGTCGTGGCCGGGACGGCGGACGGACAGATGGGTGGATGCCGCGCTCGCCGGCCGGCCGGCCGTCGACGTCGTCCACGTCCAGGCCGACTTCTGGGGCGCGTTCATCGGACACCGCTTCGCCGCCCGCCATCAGCTGCCCGTGGTCCACACGATGCACAATCGCGTCGACGTCGGCATCGAGGCGACCACGCCCTTTCCGAAGACGGTGCTGCGCGTGCTGAACGGCTGGCAGTCGTGGGCGCTCGCACCGCACGGAAAGCGCCGGGACGGGTGGGCGTATCTGCGCGGGCTCGCCGCGAAGTCCGACGCCGTGACGGCGCCGTCGACGCACTTCGCCCGGCGGCTCGAGGAGCACGGGGTCGTGCCCCGCGATGCGGTCCCGCGGGTGGACGTGGTGTGGAACGGCATCGACGACGGCGTGCTCGATTCGGTGCTCGCGTCGGCCGGGTCCGATCGCCGTCCCGGGCCGCCCCGGTTCGTCTGGCTGGGGAGGATGAGTCCCGAGAAGCGCCTGCTGCCCTTCCTCGAGGCGCTCGCCGCGTCGGGCGTGCGCGCCGAGGTCGAGGTGATCGGCGGCGGCGGGCAGCTGCGCGCGGCGCAGCGTCTCGTGGAGAGACTGCGGCCCGCGGCATCCGTCGTCTTCGCGGGCAAGCTCCCGTACGCGCGGGTGCTCGAGCGCATCGCCGACGCGGACGCGGTCGTGCAGACGTCGATCGGCTTCGAGACGCAGGGCATGACGATCTTCGAGGCGGCGTCCCTCGGAACGCCGTCGATCGTCAGCGACCCCGACCTGGCCGCCGAGCTGGGCTCGGGATTCTGGCCGGTCGCCGCCGACGCGACGGCTGCCGCGTCGACGGCCGCGCTCGCAGCGGCTCTGCGGGCGGCAGCTGCCGACATCGAGGCCGGGACGCCCGTGGCGGTCGACCCGACGATCCGCGAGCGGTTCCGTCAGTCGTCCCGCACAGCGGCGATGATCGAGATCTACGAGCGGGTCGTCGGCTCCTGAGCCGTTCCGTTTGTGCGGGCGAATTGCCGTGTGCCCGGTGGGCCAGGCGTCCATTCGCCCGCACAAACGGACGATGAGGGGCTCAGGGGAGCCGGGCGGGATCGGTGGGGAGACGGTGGTAGCCGTCGTTGCGGAGTGCCGTGATCGTCGAGGCGATCGCGACAGCGGACAGTGCTGCGAGAAGAATCACCATGAACATGGCAGTAACGCTACGCTTGCGTCATGACTGCCAACAGTGGCAGGATGGACACACAACGCAGGAAAACTGCCACCCCTCGATGAACTGAGGTACGACATGCACAGCGTCGCCGTGATCGTCCAGGACGGCTTCGCGCCGTTCGAATTCGGAGTCGCCTGCGAGGCGTTCGGCCTCGACCGCACCGACGACGGCATCCCGAACTTCGACTTCCGCATCGTGACGCCCGACCCGGGTGCGGTGACGTCGAAGATGGGCTTCTCCATCAACGTCGATCTCGACCTGTCGTTCGCGTACGAGGCCGACCTCGTCGTCGTCTCGCCGACCCCGCGCCAGTTCTGGGCGCGCAGCGCCTCCGACGAGCGGGTGCTCGACGTGGTCCGCAAAGCCGTCGCGCGCAACGCCTGGGTACTGAGCGTGTGCAGCGGATCGTTCGTGGTCGCGGCATCCGGTGTCCTCGACGGCCGCAAGGCCACCACCCACTGGATGTACGCCGACGAGATGGCCGCGCTGTACCCCGAGGTCGACGTCGATCCGGACGTGCTCTACGTGCAGGACGGCCGCATCATCACGAGCGCCGGCACCGCCGCCGGGCTCGACGCGTGCCTGCACCTGCTGCGCCAGGAGCTCGGCGCCGAGCTGACCAACAAGATCGCGCGCCGCATGGTCGTGCCGCCGCAGCGCGACGGCGGGCAGGCGCAGTTCATCGACAAGCCTCTTCCCGAGGTCGCGTCGCTGTCGCTCGCCCCCGTCACCGACTGGATGCTCGAGAACCTGCGCCTCGACCTCACGGTCGACCAGCTCGCGTCGAAGGCGCACATGTCGCCGCGCACGTTCGCGCGCCGCTTCAAGGCCGACTACGGTGCGACGCCGGCCGCGTGGGTCGCGCGCCAGCGCATCATCCACGCGCAGCGTCTGCTCGAGAAGACCGACCTCGGACTCGACCGCATCGCGTACGAGAGCGGATTCGGCTCGGCGGCCGTGCTGCGCCAGAACTTCGCGCGCGTGCTCGACACGACCCCGACCGCCTACCGCGCCCGGTTCTGCTGCACGCGCGAGGCGCGCGAGGCGGCCGGCGTCGACCGGCCAGTCGAGGCGGCGCTGCTGGAACCCGTCGCGTAACCACCCGCGCCGGGCGAGGCGGCCCGCCGCGCCCGGTCGCTACGGTGTAGCCGTGCGCATCGATCCGAGGCGGTGGTTCTCCCGCAAGACCGTCGGGAAGGATGCCGCGGCGGGCCTGGTGCTCGGGATCGAGGCGGTGCCCGACGGCCTGGCCGCGGGACTGCTCGCGGGCGTGAATCCTCTCGCGGGGCTGTACGCGTACCTGTTCGGCATGGTCGGCGCGGCGCTCGCGACGAGCAGCGCCTTCCTGGCGGTGCAGGCGACGAGCGCGATGGCGCTGGTCGTGTCGGATGCCGGGCTCGGCCAGTTCCCGGATCCCGACCGAGCCCTGTTCACGCTCGCGGTGCTCACCGGCATCGTCATGGCGCTCGCGGGACTGCTGCGCGGCGGCCGTCTGGTGAGCTTCGTCCCGACGGCGGTCATGACCGGGTTCGTGACCGCGATCGGCGTCAACATCGTGCTCGGTCAGCTCTCGAACTTCACCGGCTACCAGGCGCGCGGGCCCAATCGCCTGCTGAAGACCTTCGACGTGCTGCTCCACATCGGGCAGTGGAGCATCGCCTCGGTCGTGGTGGGGACGATCGCGATCCTGATCATCGTGGTGCTGCTGCCCACCCGCCTCGGGAGCATGGGTCTCGTCGTCGCAGTGGTGAGCGGCTCGATCGTCGCGGTGGTGCTCAACCTGTGGGTCGCCGATCCCGTCGTGCTGCTGCGGGACATCGTCGAGGTCCCGCGGGGCCTGCCGGTGCCTGTGCTGCCGAGCGTCGCCGACATGCCCGCGCTGATCATCCCCGCGCTCTCGCTGGCGTTCATCGGTCTGGTGCAGGGCGCGGCGGTGAGCGCCGGCATCCCCACCAAGGACGGTCGCCCCGCCGACCCGAACCGCGACTTCATCGGGCAGGGGATCGGGAATCTGGTGTCTGGCATCTTCCAGGGGATGCCGGTGGGCGGCTCGATGTCGGGCTCGTCACTCATCGTGCAGGCGGGTGCGCGCACGCGCCTGTCGATGTTCGTCGCGGGCGCGGTCATGGCGGTCCTGCTGTTCGTCGCGTCGGACCTCGTGTCGTTCGTGGCGATGCCGGCGCTGGCCGGCCTGCTGATGGTCGTCGGCTGGCGGGCGGTGAAGCCCAGCCGCGTGTACTCGGTGATCAAGACCGGGCCGCTGCCGACCGCGATCATGGCGGTGACCTTCGGCCTCACCCTCCTGATCCCGCTGCAGTTCGCGGTGCTGGTCGGCGTCGGGCTCGGCGTGATCCTGTACGTGGCGGAGCAGTCGAACCGGGTGCGGGTGCGGCGCCTGGAGGTCGTGCCGGACGGCCGCATGCGCGAGACGGATCCGCCCGCCGTCGTTCCCGGCGGCGAGGTCCTGGTGCTGCAGCCCTACGGCAGCCTGTTCTTCGCAAGCGCACCCGTGTTCCAGCGCCAGCTGCCCGAGGTCGAGGCGCACTCGAGCGGATCGGTCGTGATCGTCCGCCTGCGTGGAACCGATCAGATCGGGCTGTCGCTCGTCGACGTGCTGCGCCGCTTCGCCGAGCAGCTGGGCGAGGTCGGCTCATCGCTCAAGGTGGTGGCGACCGAGGAGCGGGTGATCGCGCAGCTCGACGCGGGCGGCCTCACCGCCGACATCGGCGCCCAGAACGTCTACAAGGGCACCGAGTGGATCGGTGAAGCCCTGCGCCGTGCGTACGCCGACGCACAGGACGAGATCGCGCGGGGCTGACAGCCGTCGTCACCGCCTCCGGAAGCCGGTCAGGGCTGCACGATCGGGAACCAGAACGGGAAGTCCTCCATCAGGCCGAAAAGCGCTGACACAGCGGCGGCGTCGCCGGTGACCGCGAGCGACCCGTTCGCGATCGCGTCGTCGATGCTCGATGCGCCGAACGCCGCCGCCGCGAGCGCGGTCTTCGTCGACGACACCGTGGCGCCCGGCTCGTCGAGCGTCTTGCCGGGCGTGTAGATGAGGCATCCGTTGCGCAGTTCGAGGGCGTAGGTGGATGCGGCGTCGTCCGCGGCATCCGTCATCGACCACTGGATCGTCGCGGCCGTCGCCGCGGCGCGCGGCCCGTCGAGCTTGATGCCCATGAAGTCGAAGATCATCTCCGGCGGCATCGCCTCGAGCACGTCGAGCGTGGCGAGGACGATGGAGCCGAGGTCCTTCACGCCGCCGCGCAGCTCCTGCGCGCCCATGAGGTACTCGTTGCGCCACGTCGGGTTCTCGCACTGGTAGCCCAGCTGCTCGAGCGTGTCGGCCTGCAGCAGCACGGCTTCCCGGTTGCCCGGATCGGCGAAGACGAGGTGCGAGAGCAGCTCGGCTGTCCAGCGGTACTCGCCGGCGTCGAACGATGCGCGGGCCTTCGCGATCACGGCGTCCGCTCCTCCCGCCAGGTCGACGTACCGTGCACCGGCTTCGGCCGGCGGCAGGGTGTGCAGGTGCGCCGGGTTCGAGTCGTACCACCCGAGGTACCGCTGGTACACGGCCTTGGCGTTGTGGTTCACCGAGCCGTAGTAGTCGCGGTTGTACCACTGTCCGGCGATCCCGTCGGGGAGTCGCAGCTGCTCGGCGATCTCGAGCATCGTCTCGCCTTTGTTCGCGAGGTGCAGCACCTGATCGTGCAGGTACTTGTAGAGATCGCGCTGGTTCTCGAGGAAGGCGACGATGTCGTCGGTGCCCCAACGCGGCCAGTGGTGCTGGGCGAAGATGACATCGGTGTCGGCGCCGAAGAGCTGGATCGTCTCGTTGAGGGTCTTCCACCACGTCGCGGCGTCGCGCACCTGCGCTCCGCGCAGCGTGTACAGGTTGTGCAGCGTGTGGGTCGCGTCCTCGGCGGCGCACAGCGCGCGGTGCTTCGGGAAGTGGATGAGCATCTCGGCCGGCGCCTCGGTGCCCGGCGCCATCTGGAAGACCATCTCGACGCCGTCGACGGTGCGCGTCTCGCCGGTCTGCGTGATGAGGTCGGTGGGCGCGACGAGCGTCGACTCGCCCAGGTTCGCCATCGTGTTGGCGAGGCCGGCGTTGACGTGTCCGAGCGGCCCTGCCGGGATCATCGGGCCGTACATGTAGATCGCCCGTCGCGACATCGCGGTGCCGGCGTAGATGTTCTCGGCGACCGCCTCGTAGAGGAAGCCCTCCGGAGCGATCACGACCGCCCGGCCGGAGTCGACGTCGTCTCTGCTGACGATCGCCTTCGAGCCGCCGTAGTGGTCGGCGTGGCTGTGCGTGTAGATCAGCGCCTTCACGGGGCGATCCCCGCGGTGCGCACGGTAGAGGGCCAGGCCGGCGGCCGCCGTCTCGCGGTAGATGAGCGGGTCGATGACGATGATCCCCTCGTCGCCTTCGATGATCGTCATGTTGGAGAGGTCGATGCCGCGCAGCTGGTAGATGCCGTCGGTCACCTCGAAGAGGCCGTGGTTCTGATTGACCTGGGCGTGGCGCCAGAGGCTCGGGTGGACGCTCTCGGGCGCCTGGTCCGAGCTCAGGACGAAGTCGTGGCTGGTGATGTCGTTCACCGGGAAGCCGTCGGCACGGCGGATCACCGGGTCGTCGAGGGTGGCGATGAAACCGCGCTTCGCGTCGTCGTAGTCGCGTCGGTCCGACAGGGGGAGCCCGGCCGCGGCGGCCGCGTTGGCCTGTGCGGTGTGAGGGCTCGCCGGCTTCGGGTCGAGGTGTGCGTCAGGGGTCATGGCGGGGGCTCCCAGCGGTCGTCGAGCGGGCGTGACTCCAACCTATCCGCGGTCCTCCGGCACAGACAGCGGTCGCGGCATCCGTTCACTTGCCTGCCACCACGCGCCGATGCTAAACTTGAGTCGTCACGGCTCAACTTTTTGCCGGACCCGCAGATTTCAGGAGACACATGAACGCCACACAGAACCCCGGGCAGGAGGAGTCGCAGAGCGCCCTCGAGCAGTTCGGGATCAACCTCACCGACCGCGCGCGCCAGGGCAAGCTCGACCCCGTCATCGGGCGCGACAGCGAGATCCGCCGCGTCAGCCAGGTGCTGACCCGCCGCACCAAGAACAATCCCGTCCTCATCGGCGAGCCCGGCGTCGGCAAGACCGCCGTCGTCGAGGGCCTCGCGCAGCGCATCGTCGCCGGCGATGTCGCCGAGTCGCTCAAAGACAAGGAGCTCGTCACGCTCGACATCTCGGCGCTGGTGGCCGGTGCGATGTACCGCGGACAGTTCGAGGAGCGCCTCAAGAGCGTCCTGAAGGAGATCACCGAGTCCGACGGGCGCATCATCACGTTCATCGACGAGCTGCACGTGCTCATGGGCGCCGGCGGCGGCGAGGGGTCGGTCGCGGCATCCAACATGCTCAAGCCCATGCTCGCCCGCGGCGAGCTGCGCCTCATCGGGGCGACGACGCTCAACGAGTACCGCGAGTTCATCGAGAAGGATGCCGCGCTCGAGCGCCGCTTCCAGCAGGTCTACGTCGGCGAGCCGACGGTCGAGGACACCGTCGCGATCCTGCGCGGGCTCAAGGAGCGCTACGAGGCCCACCACAAGGTGGCGATCGCGGATGCCGCGCTCGTCGCCGCGGCATCCCTCAGCCACCGCTACATCCCGAGCCGGCAGCTGCCCGACAAGGCCATCGACCTGATCGACGAGGCCGCGTCCCGGCTGCGCATGGAGATCGACTCCGCGCCGCTCGAGATCGACGAGCTGCGCCGGCACGTCGATCGCCTCAAGCTCGAGGAGCTCGCCCTCAAGAAGGAGAAGGACGACGCGTCCAAGGAGCGTCTGGCGACGCTGCGCGAGACGCTCGCCGTCGAGCAGGCCAGGCTCGCCGATCTGCAGGGACGGTGGGAGCGCGAGCGCGCATCGCTGAACCGCGTCGGCGACCTCAAGACCAAGCTCGACGCCGCCCGCATGGACGCCGAGCGCGCGCAGCGCGAGGGCAACCTCGAGAAGGCGTCCCGTCTGCTGTACGCCGAGATCCCCGCGCTCGAGCGGCAGCTCGTGGAGGCCGAACGCGACGAGCCGGCCGGCGACCGCATGGTCAACGACCAGGTCACCGACGAAGACATCGCCGCCGTCATCGCGGCGTGGACGGGCATCCCGGTCGGGCGGCTGCTGCAGGGCGAGACCGAGAAGCTGCTGCACCTCGAGGCCGAGCTCGGCAAGCGGCTCATCGGGCAGAAAGAGGCGGTCAAGGCCGTGTCCGACGCGGTGCGGCGTTCACGCGCGGGCATCAGCGACCCCGGCCGGCCGACGGGCTCGTTCCTGTTCCTCGGCCCGACGGGCGTGGGCAAGACCGAGCTCGCGAAGGCGCTCGCCGCGTTCCTCTTCGACGACGAGCACGCGATGGTGCGCATCGACATGTCGGAGTACGGCGAGAAGCACTCCGTTTCGCGCCTGGTCGGCGCCCCTCCCGGCTACGTCGGCTACGAGCAGGGGGGTCAGCTGACCGAGGCGGTGCGCCGCCGGCCCTACTCGGTCGTGCTGCTCGACGAGGTCGAGAAGGCGCATCCCGAGGTCTTCGACGTGCTCCTGCAGGTGATGGACGACGGACGCCTCACCGACGGCCAGGGCCGCACGGTCGACTTCAAGAACGTGATCCTGATCCTGACGTCGAACCTCGGTTCGCCGATCCTGATCGATCCGACGCTGTCGATCGAGCAGAAGCGCGAGCAGGTGCAGGGCCTCGTCCGCCAGGCCTTCAAGCCCGAGTTCGTGAACCGCCTCGACGACATCGTGATCTTCCAGGCGCTCACGCAGGACGACCTCGCGCAGATCGTCGAGCTCGCCGTCGACGCGCTGCAGCGCCGACTGCGTGATCGTCGGCTCATGCTCGCGGTCACGCCCGAGGCGCGCACGTGGCTCGCCGAGCGCGGCTACGACCCGGCGTTCGGTGCCCGTCCGCTGCGCCGGCTCATCCAGTCCGAGATCCAGGACCGCCTCGCGATGGCGATCCTCGGCGGCGGGGTGCACGACGGCGACGTGGTGAGGGTGGATGTCGCGGTCGACGGATCCGGTCTGTCGCTCGCGAGCGAGGGGCCTTCCGTCGGCTGACGCTCAGGCTCGGACCGGTGCGCGCGGCACGTGAGAACATCGACCGTGCGCATAGTCCGGGCTCTGTGGGGATCGACGCATCCCGGTCCGACCCTCGTCGTCACCGGGCTCGCGCTCGCGCTCGGCGTCGCGGTCGGGCTCGAGCCGTGGCGTCTCGTGCTGCTCGTGCTCGCGGTCTTCGCGGGGCAGCTCTCGATCGGGCTCTCCAACGACGCGATCGACGCGCCGCGCGACCGGGCCGTCGGCCGCACCGACAAGCCCATCGCGCGCGGCGATGTCTCCGAACGGGCGGCGTGGACGGCGGCGATCGGCGCGGTGGCCGTCGCGCTCGTGCTCTCGGCTCCGCTCGGGTTCGGGATGCTGGCCGCCCACGCGATCTTCCTGGCGTCGGCCTGGTCGTACAACGCGGGGCTGAAGTCCACGCCGTTTTCGATCGTGCCGTTCGTCGTCAGCTTCGGCATCTTCCCGTCCCTCGCGACTCTCGCCGCACCCGACCCGCGCCTCGCCGCCCCGTGGGGCTGGGTCGCGGGCGCGGCGCTCGGCGCGGCCGTGCACCTCACCAACGTCCTCCCCGACCTCGAGGACGACCGGGCGACCGGCGTGCGCGGCCTGCCCCACCGGATCGGCGCCCGCGCGTCGGCGATCGTCGCGGCCGTGGGCATCGTCGTAGGCGCCGTCGCGGTGCTCGTCGGGGCCGCCGGGGGCGATCTTGGCGCCGTGGGCGTGCTCGGCTGGGTGTTCTTCGCCGCGGTCGTGACGGTCGCCGCCGTCACCGCGGTGCTCGCCGTCGTGCGGCCGCCGACGCGCACGCTGTTCCGGCTCGTGATGCTGGCTGCGCTGCTCCTGTCGGCGCAGCTCGTCGCGACCGGCGGCGCGATCGCCGCCTGATCCCGGCTCGCCGGGGTAGGGGCGTGCTTCGTCTCGCGCCGCATCATCGTTCGGCTCCGTGAGCGTCCTACTAATGAGAAGAGGCGAACTGGGAAAGACGGCGAGGCTGCCAAACAAGCCGGCGCGGGCTTGCATCGCGCAACGCTAAATGGACGAGGAGTACTCCGCGGTGATGGGAATGAACGTGACTTCGAAGGATTCCCCGAGCTCGTTCTCCACAGCGAGAGCGAGCTTATGAGCCCGTCGATCGAAATCGAGGTACCAGGATGCCTGTGCATCGGCCGGGAGGCTCGCGAGGTCGCGCTGATTGTATTCCCGGCTCACCTCGAAGAGTCGCTGAAGCAACGGTTCGGAGAGCGGCAACTGTTCGCGCAGCTCGAGAGGATCCCGGTCGTCACCGGGGTCGTTCGGCCAGATCGGGAACTCAACGAAGTCCTCGACCAGGAATCGGATTCTCGGCATTGACGCCTCCTCGAGAGTTCCACACAGAGTAACGCCGGGGATAACCCACACCTAGGAGGACGAATGAAACTCGGAAACCATTGTCGGACGGCTGCCGTAGCGGCGATTCTGCTAACAATCCTGGGCGTTCCGCCAGTAGCGGTTGCCGACGAGACGTCGCCTCGCGAAGTGGTGCCGACGTTCAATCCGTCTCCGTCGCCGTCGGCTGCCGGCTCGATCACCGGGTCGCGGCCGGATGTGGAAACCGCTGTTGAGCAGGCTCCCGCGATGGTGCCGTCACCGTCGGCGGGTGGAGCTTCAGGTTCGCCAAACCGCGACGACACTGGTGAGGACGGCGCGACACCCCCGGACCCGTCGGCCACCGCACTTGTTTGGCTCACCGGCGCGCCGGGGTCCCCGAGCAGAGAACCAGTCTCGACCATCGGACCCGCGGTCGCCACAGGCATTCCGAGCGCGGGTTGGCCCGGATGCGGGGTGTTCGACGACAAGTTCAGGGTGATGAAGGACTACACGCGGTTGCGCGCTCGATCGACGATGAGTGGAACCTACGCTCGCCTCTATTGCGGAATCCCCACTACTGAGGGTTCGACGAGCGCATTCGGGTACCGGCACATGAAGCTCGGCCACGAACTGGACTGGAAGAACAAGGCCGCGTACATCAACCGCCATTGGCATGACCTGGCCGCGTGGGCCATCTCGTTCACGGTGAAAGACCCCGATCGCGCGACCGCGCAGACCGCTAGGTACTGCTATCAGCGGAAGTTCTGGCTCGCCGACCAGAACGGGACGATCCGAAGCACGATGATCGTTCAGGTCGCGCTGGGCGAGACCGGCGTCAGAATCATGACTGCGTTCCCTCGAAACACGGGGGGTTGCAGTGGAACTCAGATCTGGTACGCGCGTCCAAGCTGAGTGCCGAACCGCAGGAAGGGAGCGTCACGCGTCGCGGTCGAACCCCATCGAGTACGCGTGGGCCAGCATCCGCTCGCCGGGAGGCAGGAGCGCGAGCCGCAGCCCTTCCCGTCGCACGGCGTTCGCGAACGGGCCGAGCGGCCGGCCGAGCGACGTGTTCACGCTCGCGAGCCGGGCGGCCGTGCGCGCCGAGGCGAGGCGTCGCCGCTCCCAGCGCGCCAGTTCGGCGTCGGGCGCCACGCCGGCGCGCACCCACGCGGCGAGCAGCGGCGCAAGGGTCGCGGCATCCAGCAGCCCGAGATTCATCCCCTGCCCGCCGATCGGACTGACCTCGTGGGCGGTGTCGCCGACCACGAACAGGCGATCGCGGCGCAGCGCGGGCGCGACGGCCCGGCGCACCTCGAACGCGGTCGCGGTCTCGATCCGCTCGGCCGCCGCGTGCTCGCCGCGGTCGTGCAGGGCGGCACGCAGCCGGTCGGCGCGGTCCGCTCCGGGAGCGCCGGCGTCCCACGCCACGTACCGCCGGCGCCCGCCGGTGAGAGGGAAGGACTCGAGCACGCCGTCGCGATCGATGCCGATGACCGCGACATCGCCGCCATCGCCGGCCGCGACATCCGCCATGAGGTACCTGTCCGCGTACGGCCGCACGTGCACGCCGCCGGGGCGATAGACGAGGTCGCGCGCCCGCCAGCCTCCCGCCACGACGACGAGCGGGGCCGTGACGTCGTCCCCGTCTTCGAGCGAGATCCGGATGCCGCGTCCCACCGGTCGCACGCCGGTGACCATCGCGCCACGGCGAGGGGCGGGTGCGCCGTCCGCGAGGGCGGCCTCGGTCTCGTGCTGCGGGAGCGTCGCCACGAACGGGTACCGTCGATCGAGCCGGTCGAAGCGGACGACTCCCAGGGTGCGTCCGCCCGAGCGCGCCTCCCCGCGCGACACGCGCACGGCCCTCGCGAGCAGACGCTCGGTGATGCCGGATGCCTCGAGCGCGGCCAGCACCGGGGAATGGACCCCGATGGCGCGCGACCCCCCACCGGGCTCGGTGCGGCGCTCGAGGACGGTCACGGCCACGCCGCGTCGCGCCAGTTCGGACGACAGCAGGGTGCCGACAGGACCCGCCCCGACGACGACGACGTCAGGCATCGCCGTGCGCCAGCGCCAGCACGCGGAACGGCGACCCGGTCTCGACCCGCCAGCGTGCGCCGAGCGCGCCGCCGAGCTCGTCGGGCAGGTAGCTGCGGCGGATCGAGCGCAGTCCGTCGGTGCGCAGGAAGGTTCCCGGGGCGAAGGGCGTGATCGCCACGGCGTACATTCCATAGGCCGCGGCGCTGCGGCGGATGTCGGAGTGGATCACCGGACCGCGGCTCAGCGCGAGCGAGTCCGCCGCGAACGCGCGCAGCTCGGCGGGGGCGAGATGGTGGATCACGTGGTTCGACACCACGGCGTCGAACGTCTCACCCGCGCGGCGGAGGGCCGCGGCATCCGTCACCCGGAAGTCGATGCCCGCCGACGCGCGCTCTCCGGCGATCTCGAGCGATCGGGGGTCGGGGTCCGCGCCGACCCAGGTCACGTCGAGGCCGTCGCGCCGCGCCAGGGCGGCCAGCCGCACGACGAGATCACCGCCGCCCGAGCCGAGGTCGAGCACACGCGCGGGCCGGCCGAGTGCCGTGAGCGCGGGGCGCAGACGGTCGCGATAGGTGGCGCCCCACCCCGAGAAGAGCCGATTGACCGTCGCGAACCGCCGGAGGGTCGCCTTCAGACGCCGGGGATCGCACGCCGGGTCGTCCATGAGCTCCTCGAGCTCGGCGTCGCGGACGCTCAGGCTCATGCGCCGACGACGGCCTCGACGGGCGCCGCGTCTGCGGCCGACACCGCCTCGGCGGCGGACACCGCGTCGGCGGTCGCGCCCATGGCCCCGCGCTTGACGAGCATCGCCGACTCGACCGTGAGTCCGGGTCCGAACGCGAGCGTGCCCAGCCGCGCCCCATCCGCGAGACGGTCGTCGTCGAGCATCCGCCGCAGAATGAAGAGGATCGTCGCGCTCGACATGTTGCCGTAGTCGCGCAGCACCTCGCGCGAGGTGTCGAGCGCCGCCGGCTCGAGCCCGAGCCCTGCTTCGACGCGATCGAGCACGCTGCGGCCACCCGGATGCACCGCCCACGCGTCGGGCATCGGCTCGCCGGAGAGGAACGCATCCACCGCGCCGCGGATCTCGCGCCCCACGATCCGGGGAACCTCGGCCGACAGGGTCATCTCGAAGCCGTCGTCGCCGATCGTCCAGACCATGTCGGCCTCGCCCTCCGAGGTGAGGGCCGTGGAGAAGCGGTCGAGCTCGAGGCCCCCCGCGCGGCCGACGGATGCGTCGGCGGTCACGATCGCGGCGGCGGCACCATCGGCGAAGACGGACGCGGCGACGATCTGCTGCGGGTCGGCCGAAGGCCGGATGTGCAGCGTGCACAGCTCCAGGCACACGACGAGCACGACCGCGTCGGGCTGGGCCGCGGTGATCCGCGAGGCGAGCCGGAGGCCGGGCATCGCGGCCGCGCAGCCGATGAAGCCGAGGTGGTACCGCTCGACGGTCGCGTCGAGGCCCAGGTCGCGGACGAGGCGGTAGTCCGGCCCGGGCGCGAAGAAGCCGGTGCACGAGACGGTGACGACATGGGTGATGGCGGATGCCGCGATCCCGGCATCCGCGAGCGCGGCGCGCGCCGCGCGGGCGTTGAGCTCGGGGGCTGCGGCGAGGTAGAGGTCGTTGCGCGAGCCGGTGGAGGGGCGCAGCATCCGTCCCTCGTCGTCGGCGAAACGGGCGCGGCCCTCCGGTACGACCTCGCGCGGAGGGAGGTCGTCGCCGAACTCCGTGAGCACCGTGTGCCGGCGCTCGATCGCCGATGCCTCGAAGGCGGCGTGGATGAGCCGCTGGGTGAGCCGGTCGGCTCCGGGCTGGCCGGCGAAGATCGCACGAGCCCGTTCCTGCGGCACGCACGTCGGCGGCACCGCCGTTCCGATCGACACGATGCGCGCGCTCATGCTCACACCTAAGCACGACGGGGGCCGTGATGGGGCCGTCTTGCGCAGTACGGTCGAGACATGCACATCGAGGGCACCGGCCGGTTCGTGTTCTACGCCCAGTGGCCGGTCGCCGTGTTCCTGCCGGTGTTCTTCTTCATCGGCCGTGGCAGCGTGGGCGCCGAGGTCGGATGGCTCGGGTTCTTCGGCCTCGTCTACGGCCTCATCGTGATCGCGGTGCTGCTCGTGCCGCCGGCGCTGACGCTGTTCGACCGCGAGGTGCGGCGCGAGCGCGCGACGCGGCTCTGGTACGACATCGCGTCGGCCGTGCTGTGGCTCGGATTCCTGCTCGGGAGCATGACGGTGCCCGACGCCGGCGACAGCGGATCACTCGACACCGTGTTCATGGCGTGGTTCGGCATCTCGCCCGAGACGTCCGCAGCGATCTTCGCGCTCGCCGCCGGCATGATCGGCCTGTCGTACGTGGCGGCGTTCGTCACCGCGATCATGGGCATCGCCCACTCTCACCGGTCGGCGCGCTGACGCTGCCACGGTCGAGTCGCCAAGACACACGCCGGTGTCGCGTCGGCTGAGCGGCGTGTTCTGGCGACTCGATGTGCGTCAGTCGGCGGAGGATGCCGCGTTGGTGTGCGCGTCGGGAAGCTCGCGCATCGTCCAGAACGGGCCGAGCACGACGAACGCGGCGGAGAACAGCTGCCCGACCGCTGCGATCCACATCGTCGGGACGACGCCGAGCCACGTGCCGAGACCGCCGGCGAGCAGCGCCGAGATCGGCATGACGCCCCACACGACGAACCGCACGGAGGCGTTCATGCGCCCGAGCAGCCGAGGCGGCGTGATGCGCTGCCGGAACGTGACCTGCGTGATGTTGTAGAGCAGCACCGTGAAGCTGCTCACGAAGAACTGCGCGACCATCAGCGGGAACGCGACGGCGGGCACCGCGGCGGCCACCGGCAGCAGCAGCGCGATCACGCTGAAGCCGAGAGCGCTGACGGGGATCGCCCGGGCCTCGCCGATGCGCGCGATGATCCGCGGTGTCGCGATCGCGCCGAGCAGGCCCCCGACGGCGCCGAGCGAGAGGATGACGCCCATCGAGGTGGGCGAGAAGCCCAGTTCGCGCAGGAGGAAGATCGGGATGAGCGTCCACGACATCGTGCTGAAGAAGTTCGAGACGCCGGTCGTTCCGACGATGCGGCGCAGCAGCTTCTCGGTGAAGACGAAGTGCAGACCCTCCCAGATCTCGCGCAGCAGCGGCCCGTGGTCCTCCCGCGGGCGACGCTCCTCGTGATCTCTCGTGAGGGCGAGGGCGATCGCCGAGACGATGTAGGTGCCGGATGTCGCCAGCATCGCGAACGGTGCGCTGAGCACGCCGATGAGCCAGCCGGCGAAACCCGGCCCGGCGATGTTGGCCAGCTCGTACGTCGACTGCAGCTTGCCATTGGCCTCGCCGATCTGCGCCGGCCTCACCAGCGACGGAATGATGCTCTGGTAGGACACGTCGAAGAACACCGTTGCCACGCCGAGCACGAGCGCGACGGCGACGAGGTGCCAGATCTGGAGCACGCCCATCGCCCACAGCACCGGCACCGTCGCGAGCGCGAGCGCGCGTACCGCGTCGGCGGCGATCATCACGTGGCGCTTGCGCATGCGGTCGATCCAGGCGCCGGCGGGGAGACCGACGATCAGGAACGCCGCGACGTTGGCCGCGGTGAGCACCCCGACCTCGAACTCGCTCGCATCGAGCAGCAGCACGGCGAGCACGGGGACCGCGAGCTCGCTGATCTGCGCCCCGAACTGCGCGAGCGTCTGCCCGCCCCACATCGTGAGGAAGTTGCGGTCGCGCCACAGCGACCCCTTCGGCGCCGTCCCCGGTGCGGAGGTGCCGCTGGGCGCGGTACCGGGGCCGGCAGGGGGCTCGTCGGCGACGTCGGCGTCGGCCGCGGCATCCGCTCTCGCCGCGACAGAGACACCGGATGCCTCGGCCCGCGCCTCGGCGAGGTCGTCGGCGTCGACCTCGACGGCGTCGTCGCCGGGAAGTGATTGGGACATGCCAATCAGTCTGAGCGACCGATTGAGAGTTGTCAATCGGTCGTCTAGCCTGAGGCTGTGGAGGACCGCATCGAGCTCACGCCCGGCAATCCGGAGGATGAGGCGCGACTGCGCGCGATCAGCTCACCGCTGCGCCTGCGGGTGCTGAGGCTGTGCGCGTTCGAGTCGCGGACCAACAAGGAGCTGGCAGGGCTCCTCGGGGTCAACCCGGGCACGATGCTGCATCACGTGCGCACGCTCACGCAGACGGGGTTCCTCCGCGCCGAGCCGGCACGTTCGGGAGCGCAGGGAGCGCGCGAGGTGCCCTACCGCGCGACCGGACTGTCGTGGCGGATGCCGCTACCCGACCGCAGCCGCGTGCTCATCGAGGTCTTCCTGCAGCAGATCGAGCGCGTCGACCCGGGCGACCTCGACACATCCTGGCTCGGGCTCAGACTCAACGACGAGCACCGGCGGGAGTTCCAGCGCCGGCTCCATGAGCTCCTCGTGGAGTTCAAGGAGCGGGAGGCGGATGCCGACGGCGAGGCGTACTCGGTGTTCACCGCCTTCCATCCCGACCTCAATCCACGCGGACCAGCCGATACGTAGGCAGGATTCGCACCCGGCTCCGGCGTGGGCGATGTCACGAACGGAGGAGATGTCACGAACGGAGGAGTCGTCGCGACCGTCGGCTCCTCCGCTCGTCACATCTCCTCCTTTCATCGCACCGCCGCCCCGGTGGCGTCCGGTGGCACGATGGATCCAGGAGCGATCGAGGGAGACGCCATGACCGAGGCCTTCGTCTACGACGCCGTGCGCACGCCGCGCGGCCGCGGGAAGGCGACCGGCTCGCTCCACGGCGTCGCCCCGCACGAGCTCGTCGTCGGCCTCATCGACGCGCTGCGCGACCGGCATCCGGGCCTCGACCCCGCCGCCATC
Source organism: Microbacterium sp. SSM24 (assembly GCF_025989145.1). Lineage (NCBI taxonomy): Bacteria > Bacillati > Actinomycetota > Actinomycetes > Micrococcales > Microbacteriaceae > Microbacterium > Microbacterium sp. SSM24. The sequence goes on from NZ_JAPDNQ010000001.1 coordinate 1,526,767, forward strand.
GACGACCTCGTGCTCGGGTGCGTCACGCCGATCGGCGATCAGGGCTCGGACATCGCGAAGATCGCGGCGCTCGCCGCGGGCCTTCCCGACACGGTTCCGGGTGTGCAGCTCAACCGCTTCTGCGGGTCGGGGCTCGAGGCGGTCAACCAGGCCGCCGCGCGCGTGCGGTCCGGCTGGGAGGACCTCTTCCTCGCGGGTGGCGTCGAATCGATGAGCCGCGTGCGCATGGGCAGCGACGGCAGCCCGTTCTCGAAGGATGCCGCGGCGGCGGTGGCCCCCGACTCCGTGCCGCAGGGGATCAGCGCCGACCTGATCGCGACGCTCGAGGGATACACGCGCGACGACGTCGACCGATTCGCCGCCGAGTCCCACGCGCGCGCCGCGCGGGCATGGGAGGAGGGGCGCTTCGACCGCTCCGTGGTGCCGGTGACGGATGCCGAGGGCCGCCTGCTGTTGGAGCGCGACGAGACGATCCGGCCGGGAACGACGGTCGAGACCCTGGCCGCACTGCCTCCCGCGTTCGCCGACCTCGGGCGATCCGGCTTCGACGACCTGGCGCTGCGGACCTACCCCGAGGCGGGGGCGATCGACCACGTGCACCACGCGGGAAACTCGTCGGGCATCGTCGACGGCGCGGCGCTCGTGATCGTCGGCAGCGAGGCCGCGGGGGTGCGCCACGGGCTCACGCCGCGTGCCCGCATCCGCTCGGCCGCCGTGGTGAGCACCGAGCCCACCATCATGCTCACGGGCCCCGGCCCCGCCTCACGCCTGGCGATCGAGCGTGCCGGGCTCTCGATCCACGACATCGACCTGATCGAGATCAACGAGGCCTTCGCGTCGGTGGCGCTGCGGCTCATGCGGGATCTCGACGACTTCCCCCACGAGCGCACGAACGTCAACGGCGGCGCCATCGCGATGGGCCACCCGCTCGGCGCGACCGGAGCGATGATCCTCGGCACGCTCATCGACGAGCTCGAGCGCACCGGTGGTCGGTTCGGCCTGGCCACGCTGTGCATCGGCGGCGGAATGGGCGTGGCGACCGTGGTCGAGAGACTCTGACCGCCGCATCCGCCGGACCCCTGGACATGGCGGGATCCAAGGCGGAGGCTGGCGAGAGCCGAGTGCCGGCCACGACCCAGGGAGACACCATGTTCACATCCGAGCGCGCATTCAGCGGATTCGCCGTGAAAGACATCGACGAGGCCAGGGCCTTCTACGGCGACACCCTCGGCATCCCGGTCCAGCTCATGGAGATGGGCATCCTCGAGCTGACCCTGGGCTCCGGGGCGAAGGTGATGGTTTACCCCAAGCCCGACCACGAGCCGGCCGTGTTCACGATCATGAACTTCGACGTCGACGATGTCGAAGCCGCCGTCGACGACCTCAATGCACGCGGCGTGGCGACCAAGATCTACGACGACGCCGACTTCCCGACCGACGACAAGGGGATCTCGCGCGACATGGGCCCGGAGATCGCGTGGTTCCGCGACCCATCCGGCAACGTGCTGTCGGTGCTGAAGGCGAGCTGACCCGAGAACACCGGATGCCCGCCCCGCGTGCGACACGGCGACGGGCATCCGGGATCGACGTCAGCCCGCGAGGGCCTCGGAGAGCTTGACGCGTCCGCCCATGCGCAGCAGCGAGTTCTCGTAGATCCTCGCGCCGATCACGATCGCGGCGACGCAGGTCGCGATCAGGATCGCGAGCGACAGCAGCGGCTCCCACCACTGCGCCTCGCCGAGGAACAGTCGCATCGGCATGCCGACGGGCGCCGAGAACGGCACGTACGACATGATCCCCAGCACGACCGGGTTGTCGAAGAAGAAGATCACCAGGAAGTACGGCGCCATGACGAGCATCGTCAGCGGCGTCGTGGTCGACCCGATGTCCTCCATGCGCGACACCATCGACGCCGCGGCCGCGAACAGCGAAGCGAGCAGGATGAAGCCGAACAGGAAGAACACCGCGAACCAGGCGATGGGTCCGCCCAGGCCCTGCAGCAGCGCCGTCTGGTCGGTGATCGTGAGCCCGACGATGGCGATGGCCGCGAGGATGAGGATCTGCCCCATCGCGAGGATCGTGTTGCCGATGACCTTGCCCGCCAGGAGCGAGCGCACCGGGATGGCCGAGATGAGCAGCTCGACGACGCGCGTCTGCTTCTCCTCCACGACGCTCTGCGCGATCGTGCCGCCGAACATCGACGCGGCGAAGAGGAACACGATGCCGAAGCCGATGGCGACGACGTAGCCGAGCGCGCCGGCGTCCGCATCGGGGTCGAGCAGCACGACCGTCGGGGTCTGCGCGAGCTGCAGCAGGAGCTGGGACGGCGGGCTGGACTCCGCGATCACGGCCAGGCCGACCGGCGACTCCGCGTCGGCGACGATGGCGGCATCCACGTCACCGCTCTTGACGAGCTCCTCCGCCTCCGCGCGGCCGTCGACCTCGGTGACGTCGAGGCCCTCGATCCCGGAGACGGCGGACGAGGCATCCGTCGTCACGGCGACCGGCGTGCCGGTGTCGTTCGAGGCGGCGAACCCGCCCCAGATCACGAGGGCCAGCGCCCCCAGCAGCAGGATCGCCGTCGAGATGACGAAGGCCTTGCTGCGCAGCTTCGAGCCGATCTCGCGCTCGGCGACGAGCCACACACCCTGCGGGGTGCTCAGGCCGCGGCCGGCGGTGGTGCGGGTGGCGGTGCTCACTGGATGACCTCCTTGAAGATCTGGGCGAGGGTCGGATGCTGCGGCGAGAAGCTCGCGACGTCCCCCTGCGCGACGGCCTGGCGCAGCACGCGCTGGGCCGTCTCGTCGCTGTCGACGTCGAACACGGCGTATCCGCCGTCGAAGTCGAGCACCTCGACGCCCGCTTCGGACCTCAGCCAGCCGGCGTCGCCCGCCGAGACCAGCTCGAAACGCCGGGTGGAGTGCGCGGCGCGCAGTTCGTCGCGGGCGCCTGCGGCGCGGATGGTGCCGTTCGCGATGATGACGAGGTCGTCGCACAGGCGCTCGACGACGTCGAGCTGGTGCGACGAGAACAGCACGGCGGCACCGGCCGCGGCGCGCTCCTGCAGGGCGGCCGCCACGACGTCGACCGCGAGCGGGTCGAGGCCCGAGAAGGGCTCGTCGAGGATGAGCACCTGGGGGTCGTGGACGAGGGCGGCGGCGATCTGCGCCCGCTGCTGGTTGCCGAGCGAGAGCGTCTCGACGTTGTCGTTCAGGCGCTCGCCGAGTCCGAGCTGCTCGAGGAGGGCGGTCGCGCGGGCCGCGGCATCCGTCTTCGAGAAGCCGTGCAGGCGCGCGAGGTACGTGATGTGCTCGAGCACCTTCATCTTCGGGTAGAGCCCGCGCTCCTCGGGCATGTAGCCGAAGCGGCGGCGATCGGATGCCGTCACCTCGGTGCCGTCGAGTGTCACGGTGCCACCGTCCTTGGCGAGCACGCCGAGCACGATCCGCATGGTCGTGGTCTTGCCGGCGCCGTTGCCGCCGACGAAGCCGGTCAGTCGTCCCGGGCGGACGTCGAACGAGACGTCGTCGAGCGCTCGTCTCCCCCCGTAGCTCTTGGCGATCCCTGTCAGCTGCAGCATGCGCTCCTCCTCGTCGCGGATTTCCCGTACGCCTCACGCTACGGACCCGGTGCGCGTGCGGCATCCCCCGTCAGGCGGACATCGCGACCCCGCCGAGCGGGGGAGTCGTCATCTCGCGTCACATTCCATGCGCGGGAATAGATCGCTCGAAGGCTTGCTTTCACGTGAATGGAACGTCCACGGTGGTCCCCGCCGGGGACCCCTTTCTGTTAACGGAGGAACATCCCCATGTCCGAGCGGACCATCGGCTACATCGTCGGCAGCATCTCGTCGACCTCGATTAACCGTCGCCTGGCGAAGGCGCTCGAGCGGCTCGCGCCCGCGGGCACGACGCTCGTCGAGATCCCGATCAAGGACCTCCCGTTCTACTCTCCCGACTTCGACGCCGACTACCCGCAGGTGGCGCGTGACTTCAAGCAGGCGATCGACGACGTCGACGGCGTCATCATCGTGACCCCCGAGTACAGCCGCTCGATCCCCGGCGTGCTCAAGAACGCGCTCGACTGGGCCGCGCGCCCGTGGGGCCAGGGCTCGTTCAACGGCAAGCCCACCGCCGTCATCGGCACCTCGGGCGGACCCATCGGCACCGCCGCCGCACAGCAGCACCTCAAGGCCGTGCTCAGTCACTACAACGCGCCGACGCTCGGCCAGCCCGAGGGCTACGTGCAGTCGACGCCGGGCCTGTTCTCCGACTCGGGCGAGGTCGCGAACGACCAGACCGCGGAGTTCCTCGTCGGGTACCTCGAGGCGTTCGGCGCGCTGGTCGACCGCTACGCGCTGGTGCCCGTCGCCGCCTGACCCTCCTGCCTCGAGTCGCCAGGACACGCCGCCCGGCCTTCGCCGGCGCCCGCGTGTCCTGGCGACTCGTGCGTCCCGCGGTCAGGCGAGGCCGTGCCGGTGCGCGTAGACGACGGCGGCGACGCGGTCGCGCGCTCCGAGCTTCTGGAGCACGTTCGACACGTGCGTCTTCACCGTCGCCTCGCCGATGTACAGGCGCTGGGCGATCTCGGCGTTGCTGAGCGCCTGCGCGACGAGCCGCAGCACCTCGTCCTCCCGGTCGGTGAGCTCGATCACGTGCGGCGTGGCGGGCGTGGTGAGCGATGCGGTGGCGGGCGTCGCGGTGGCCGGCGGGACGCCCGGTGGTGCGGCGAGCGCCCCGCCCGGGCCCGGGGTCGCGACGGCGGCGGGGTCGTCCGCGAATCGGGCGATCACGCGCCGGGTGACCTCGGGGGCGAGCAGGGCGTCGCCCGCCGCGGCGACCCGGACGGCGTTCACGAGCTCCTCCGGCCCGGCGTTCTTGAGAAGGAATCCGCTCGCCCCTGCCGAGAGCGACGCGAACAGATAGTCGTCGCGGTCGAACGTCGTCACGATGACGACCGCCGCGGACACCGTCTCGTCGGCGACGATGCGCCGTGTCGCCTCGAGACCGTCCATGTCGGGCATCTGCACGTCCATGCACACGACGTCGGGGTGCAGAGCGGATGCCGCTGCCACGCCGTCGACGCCGTTCGCCGACTCGCCCACCACGACGATGTCGTCGGTCGCCTCGAGGATCATGCGGAACCCCGCGCGCATCACGGCGTGATCGTCGACCAGCAGGACGCGGATCGGTGTGGGGCTCACGCGACGACCCGCTCGTGCCGCGGGACGCGCAGGCGAACGAGGAAGCCGCCGCGGGCCCGGGGCGTCGCCTCGAGCGTGCCTCCCGACGCGGCCGCGCGCTCGCGCATGCCGACGATGCCCAGGCCCGGGCGGACGGGACCGGCGGAGCGTCCGGTGTTGGTGATCTCGAGTTCCACCGCGTCGGTGCCGAAGCGCAGGCGGACGTCGGCCGCGGCATCCGTCCCGCCGTGCCGGCGCGCGTTCGTGAGCGCCTCCTGGGCGACGCGGTAGATGTTGACCTGCGCGACGTCGGACAGAGCGACTTCGTCGCCGATGATCGTGAGGGTCGTGGGCAGGCCGTTCTCGGTGGCGTGCTCGATGAGGGCGGGGAGTCCCGCGAGGCTGACGGTGGAGGCGTTCGGGGCATCGCCGTTCGGGGCGTCGCCGTTCGGTGTGCGCAGGGTCTCGAGCAGGTGGCGCAGCTCGTCGAGGGCGGAGCGTGCGGACTGCTCGACGCCGGTGAGCGCGGCACGGGCCGCGTCGGGGTCGCGGTCCATCACAGCCCGCGCGGCGCCGGCCTGGACGCCCATCGCCGAGACGTGGTGGGCGACGACGTCGTGCAGCTCGCGGGCGATGCGGACGCGGTCGAGAGCGACCGCCTGGGCGGCCGTCACCTCGCGTGCGGCCTCGAGCTCACGCGTGCGGTCCTGGAGCGCCGCGCGCTCGAGCGCCGACGCGTAGGCGCGATCGCCCATGTAGTACGCGCCGCCGAAGAACGCGGCGTTCACGAGGAACTGGATGAGCATGAAGGCGACGAAGGGTGAGAACAGGCCTTCGCGGGAAAGGCCCTCCTCGGTGGGCGCCGTCGCCGACTGGAACGTCGTGACGAGCAGCCACACGAACATGCCGACGATGATCGCGACGCGCACGAAGAACGCACGGCGACGGTCGTCGACCCACGCGCCGACGGTGTAGATCGCGATGAACAGGGCGATGTTCCCGACGTAGATCTCCGGGATGCGGAACGAGACTCCGACGAAGAACACGAGCGCGACGAGCACGGCCACGACCTCGGGGAAGCGGCGGCGGAGCGTCAGCGGCGCGGTCAGCCCGACCGCGTAGAGGAGGCCCCACTGCATGCCCTGCGCGGAGTCCGTGCCGTAGACGCCCGCGACCGAGCCGAGCGCCGAGCTGAGGACGGCGCCGAGGAGCAGCCCGGCGGCGAGCCACACGTCGTTGCGCAGGTCGGCGGCGGTCGCCGGGCTCCGGCGCCGGGCGGACGAGGTGTCGGACATTCCTCCACGGTACGGGGGAGCGTGGGGCGCGGCATCCCCCGCGCGACGGAGACCCGGCAACGACGCGCGGTATCGACTCTCTACTTGCTATTGACAAGTTTGGTTGCTTTTTGCAAGTATCGGTTCCATCGCCGAGGAACTTCGGCGGACGACCGGCAAGGAGCAGGGCAATGACGCACATCTTCGTGAACGTTCCGACGAACGACCTCGAGAAGTCGAAGGCGTTCTACACGGCGCTCGGCGCCGAGATCAATCCGCTGTTCACCGACGAGAACGCGGCGTGCATCGTGTGGGGGGACAACATCCAGATGATGGTCCTCACGACCGAGTACCTCGGCACGTTCACCGACAAGCAGATCATCGACCCACGTACGCACGCGCAGGTGCAGATCGCGTTCAGCCGCGATTCGCGCGAAGAGGTCGACCGCGTGCTCGAGGCGGGGCTCGCCAACGGCGGATCCGAGCCCCGTCCCGCTCAGGACTACGGCTTCATGTACAGCCGCGACCTCGACGACCCGGACGGCAACGGCCTCGCCTTCCTGTTCATGGAGCCCCAGGCTGCCGAGCAGGGTCCCGACGCCTACCTGGCGGAGCAGGCGCAGGCGTAGGTGGCCTCCCGCAGCTACGGGCAGTACTGCGGGGTCACGACGGCTGTCGAGCTGGTCGGGGAGCGGTGGGCGATGCTCATCGTCCGCGATCTGCTCGTCGGCCCGCGTCGATACACCGACCTCAAGCAGGGGCTGCCCAGGATTCCCACCAACATCCTCTCCACGCGGCTCAAGGAGCTGCAGGAGGGTGGGGTGGTGCGTCGTGTGCCGCTCGCGAACTGCGGGCTGGTCTATGAGCTCACCCCCTACGGTCGCGAGCTCGAGCCGATCGTGCTCGCGCTCGGCCGGTGGGGGTTCGCGCAGATGGGCGAACCGGGCCCCGAGGATGTCGTCACCGCCGACTCGCTGACGATGGCGCTGCGGACGGCGTTCCAGCCGGGGATCGCGGCATCCGTACCGGCTGCCGACTACGAAGTGCATGTCGCCGATGTCGCGCTGCGCGTGCAGGTCGACGGTGCCGACCTGCGCATCGCGCAGCTCGCGCCGCCGGCCCCGCCCGTCGCCGGCCGGGCGCCGGGAGGCGAGCCCGAACTCGTGTTCGCGGCGGGTCCGGGCATCCGGCGGCTCATCTCGGGCGAGCTCACGCCCGCCGAGGCGATCGACCTCGACGTGATCGCCGTCGTCTCCGGCGACGCGACACTGCTCGAGCGGTTCGCCGCGGTGTTCTCGATTCACGCGACCACGGTGGTCGCCGCCTGAAAGGACCGGCCATGACCGGACGGATCACGATCGACCTCTTCACCACGCTCGACGGCGTCGCGCAGGCGCCGGGAGGCCCCGACGAGGACCCCTCGAACGGGTTCCCGTACGGCGGCTGGCAGGCGCCGCTGCCGGACGATGTCGTCGGCCGGGCGGTCGGCGACGGGATCGCCGCGATGGACGCGCTCGTGCTCGGTCGGCGCACCTACGACATCTTCGCGTCGTACTGGCCGAAGCACGTGGACAACCCCATCGGCCGGCGGTTCGCCGAGATTCCGAAGTACGTCGCCTCGCGGTCGCCGCTCGAACTCACCTGGGAGGGCACCACGCAGCTGAAGGGGGATGCCGCGGCCGCCGTGGCGGCGCTGCGAGACACGCACGACGACATCCACGTGATCGGCAGCATCGACTTCGTGCAGACCCTCCTCGCGGCCGGTGCGTACGACGAGCTCAAACTCTGGGTGCACCCCGTGGTGCTCGGGCGCGGGAAGAAGGTGTTCCCCGACGGGGCTGCGCCCGCGAACCTGCGGCTGATCGAGCCTCCGCTCACGGGCGGCACAGTCGTGCAGCTGCGTTACGCGCCCGACGGGCTTCCGCGCACCGGCGAGATGGAGCCCCCGTCGGACGACTGAGGCGCTCGGGCGGTGCGGCGGCGACCGGGCCGCCGCGGCAGGCGTGCGGGGCGCCGGTAAGCTGTCGTCGCGCCCGACGTCGAGGTCGGGGCAGACGGACAGGAGCGGCGTGATCACAGCGCAGGATGCCACGCGCCGCGACACGATCGCCGACTACCGCGTGATCGGACTCGCGCCCGAGCCCGACCTCGAGGGGCTCGTCCAGCTCGCGGCGACCGTGTGCGACGTGCCGACCGCGGTGATCAACATCATCGACGACCGCTTCCAGCACCAGATCGCGGCGGTCGGATTCACCGCGGCGGTGTGCGCCCGCGAGGACTCGATGTGCGCACAGGTGTTCCAGGACCCCGGTCATGTGGTCGTGCCCGATGCCCGCGAGGACGAGCGCTTCGCGCGGAATCCCTTCGTCACCGGGGCGGTTGCGAGCGTGCGGTTCTACGCGTCGAGTCCGCTGGTCACGCCGTCGGGGATCGCGATCGGGACCCTCTGCGTCTTCGACGAGGAGGCGGGAGACCTCGACGAGACGCGAAGCCGCGCTCTCGCGCTCCTCGCGCACCAGGTGGTCGACGTCCTCGAGCTGCGGCGCCTCACGCGCGAGCTCGGCGAGTCCAATCGCCGGCTCGAGCACTTCGCGCGGCAGGTCAGCCACGACCTCACCGCGCCGCTCACCGCGCTCACCGCCTACATCGATCTCGCCTCCGTGAGCCCCGAGTTGGAACGGGCTCCCCGTGCCGCGGACGCGCTCGCCCGAGCCGAGTCGGCGGCGCTGCGCATGAGCACGATGATCTCCGACCTGCTCGACTATGCCCGGCTCGGCGGCTCGACGCCCCGGCGCGACGAGGTCGACCTCGCGGACGTCGTACGCGGTGTGCTCGACGACCTTCACCCTCTGATCGACGGGGCGCGAGTCGTTGTCGACGCCGATGTGCGGGTCGTCGGCGACGCGACCCTCCTCGGGGTGCTCGTGCAGAACCTCGTCGCGAACGCGCTGAAGTTCACGCGGGCAACGGGCGCCGTCCCTCGGATCGAGATCAGGGCGATGCGGCTGGCGGGCGCCTGGCGCATCTCGGTCGACGACAACGGGCCCGGCGTGGCATCGGACGAGCGCGAGCGCGTGTTCGAACTGATGGCGCGGAGCGGCTCGGGCGAGGTGCCGGGCCTCGGCATCGGCCTCACGACCTGCCGACGTATCGCCGAGGCGCACCACGCTCGAATCGGCATCGGGGAGTCCCCGCTGGGCGGCGCGAGCGTGTGGGTAGTGCTGCCGCGCGATGTCGGAGACGCGGGCGCGGTGCGCGAGCGCGAGTCGCGTGCCGCGACGGTCACCGCCTGACGGAGCCAGGTCAGAAGATCATCGGGCGGTCGTCGTCGTCGGGACCGTTGAGGTCGAGATCGACGACGACGGGCACGTGATCGCTGGGGGCCTCGCCCTTGCGCTCGTCGCGATGGATACGCGCGCCCGCGACGGCATCGGCGATGGCGTGGGAGCCGAGGATGAAGTCGATGCGCATTCCCTCGTTGCGGGGGAAGCGGAGCTGCTTGTAGTCCCAGTAGGTGAACCCGGTGGGAATGAGCGGGCGTACGACGTCGTGCAGACCGGCCGCCTCGAGGGCCGCGAAGGCCTCGCGTTCGGGCGGGGAGACGTGGGTCGCGAAGCCCTGCACCACCGTGGGGTCGCCGTTGTCGGCATCCGTCGGCGCGATGTTGAAGTCGCCGACGAGCGCGAGCGCCAGGTCGGGATTCGCGACGAGGGAGGTGCGTGTGTACTGCTCGAGCGCGGCGAGCCACTCGAGCTTGTAGAAATAGTGAGGATCGCCGAGCGAACGTCCGTTGGGGACGTAGAGGCTCCACACTTCGACCCCGCCGACGGTCGCTCCGATGGCGCGCGCTTCCTGCGGTGCGTCGGGACCGTTGTGCCCCTTCTCGAACCCGGGCATGCCGGGGAACGCGGCGCGCACATCGCTGAGGGGTTCACGACTGGCGATCGCGACGCCGTTCCACTGCGAGAAGCCGTGCGCTTCGACGTGGAACCCGGCCTCTTCGAAACGGTCGAACGGGAACTGCTCGACCTTGCACTTGATCTCCTGCATGGCGAGCACGTCGATGTGCTCGCGCACCGCGAAGTCGACGATGCGGTCGACCCGCGCACGGATGGAGTTGACGTTCCATGTGGCCAGGCGCATGGTCTCCAGCCTAGGCGGGGGCTCGGACGTCGCGCACCGCTCGAGGGCCCGGGGGCGCTGCTGGTTCTGGGGGCGCGCCCGAACCGGGGTCTCAGGTGGGCGGGTTGGTTTTCGCGGGTGCCTCGGGTGTGTGTTCGAGGGGAGACGCCTGGTTGGCGTGTCCTAGAACGGCGCGTCGGTGTGGCCGGCGTGCCAGGCGCTCTTGGTGGGTTGGAAGGTGGGGGTCGGTCGTTCGGGTGTGACGATGTATTGCCTGCCGGTGGGGGATGTCCATTGAAGGGCGCCGCCGCGGTCGGGGAGGTGCTCGACGATCCAGCCGCCATGGTGTTTGAGGGTGTGGTGGCCGGTGCAGAGGGGAGCGTGGTTGGTGAGGGCGGTGTGGCCGCCGTGTTCCCAGGCGATGTTGTGGTCGATCTCGCAGCGGTGGGCGGGGATGGTGCAGCCGGGGGCCATGCACCGTTCGGCACGCCAGCGGATCAGTCTCCGCAAGGGGGCCGGGGGTCGGTATTGGGTGCGGCCGACGGAGAGCACGATGCCGGTTTCGGGGTGGGTGAGGACCCGCATCCAGGACGGGTCGCCGCCGCACAGGGCTTTTGCGACCGGGAGGGGGACGGGGCCGATGCCTTCGACGGTGGCGGGCGCGTGGCCCTGCGCGTGCCGGTCGCTGTCGTCCTCGGCCAGCAGGGCGAGGGCGGGAACGGTGACGGCCACGGTGGCGCGGATCCGAGACATTTCGGCGGGGTGGGCGGCCATGGCACCCTCGATGAGCAGGTCGCCGAGGATGTCGGCCCGCACCTGATCCAACGTCCGCGACTCGGCCGGCCCGCTGTCCGAAGGCGCACCGAGCGCATCCCCGTCCGCGCCGAGGGTCGCGTCGGTACCGCTGACGCTGTCGCCGTTGGCGGTGGCGTGTCGGCCGGTGATGGTCTTGGCCATTGCGGTGAGCCGGGAGTGGATCGCGTGGGCTTCCACCGCGGGCAGGAAGGCATGCAACCAGGCCATGCCGTCTCCGGCGGGCTCGACCGCGATCCGTCGCTGTGTGAGCGCGTGCTCGTGGCGTTGGGTGAGAGTCGCGGACTGCTCGGTCTCGATCAGGCGTCGCAGCGCCCGCCGGAACGAGCCCACCGGCAGCTCTTCCGCCAGTTCCACCGCACGCGGCACCAGCCGTTCCCGCACCACGGGCGTGGCGGCATCGAGCAGCTCCACCAGCACCTGCGCGTGCCGCTCCGTGATGCCCGCCCGCCCCAACGAGTCCAACGCGGCCGGATATCGGTGCACCAGCGCTTCGGCACGGGCCAGCAGCATCCCAGCAGCGTGCTCGGTGGTCCGCAACGCCGCTGCCAACTCCAACCGCACCGACCGCTCCGCGATCCCGGCCACCCCGTCGCCGTACCGGCCCGCATCAGCGAGCGCAGTGCGACGCAACCCGTCCACCCGGGCGAACTGTTCCGCGGCGAACACCGCCATCATTCCCGCGACCTCGGTCACCAGCTCCACATCATCGGGGACCGGCGGCACCCACCCCGCCAGCTCCGCAGCATCCGGCACACACCCCCACCCCTCCGGATCCGGCGGCGCATCCGGCAGATCGCAGGTCGGGGAGTCGTCTGCGTTCGCTGTCGCCTCGCCATCGCGTGCGCGACGCGGCTGGAGGTCTTCGGACTTCGGCGCCGACCCCTCGACTCGATCAACTCTCATAGCTCGAGACTAGAACATAGATACGAAACTAGAGTGTGATGTGATCCGTGACTGTGGATAACAAAAACGAATGTCCGCCCGACAGAGTAGCGTCGCGGTCAAGCGGCACGGGGCCGCAAGCGGAGGTTCTCATGCTGCAGCAGATCGCGGCCGGCGTCTGGGTCCACGAGAGCGAATTCATCGAGAGCAACACGGTCGTCGTGCAGGGACGCGAGGGGGTGCTCCTCATCGACCCCGGCATCACGACGGGCGAACTGGACGACATCTCCGCAGACCTTCGGCGCATGGGTCAGCGCGTCGTCGCGGGATTCTCGACCCATCCGCACTGGGACCACGTCCTCTGGCACCGGGAGTTCGGCGACGGGCCGCGCTATGGAACGGCCTCCGCCGCCTCGATCATGAGTGCGTTCCTCGCGCAGCCGGATTGGGTCGACGACATCGCCGAGGGACTTCCTCCGGAGCATGCCGATGAGATCCCCATGGAGTTGCTCGGCGGCATCGTGGGCCTGCCTCCGGAAGCGACCGAGATCCCGTGGGACGGACCAAGGGTGATGGTGCTCGAGCATCGGGGTCACTCGGAGGGCCACGCGGCGCTGCTGGTCGAGGACAGTCGTGTGCTCATCGTCGGCGACATGCTGTCCGACATCCTCATGCCGTTCCTCGACCTCCAGGCGCAGCACCCGATCGAGGACTATCTCTCGGCACTCCAGCTTTTCGACAGTGTGGCCGACCGAGCAGATGTGGTGGTCCCCGGCCACGGGGCGGTCGGCGACGCCGCCCAGCTGCGCGCGAGGATCGATCTCGACCTCGCCTACGTGCGAGCACTGCGCGACGGCGATGAGCCGGACGATCCACGCGTGGGTCCGACCGCCCCTCTGGACTGGCTGCCCGACGTGCACCGGTGGCAGGTCGAGAGGCTCAGCGAGCTGCGCGGCGAGCCGGAGTGAGTGAGCGCCGAAGGGAAGACAGCGCGACCAACGGGTTCGTCGCGTTCTTCCGCAACGTCAATCAGGGTCAACGAGGTCACCCCACCACCGCCGACCTGCTCGGCGCCCTCGCTGATGCCGGGTTCACCGAGGCCGTCACCTTTCAGAGCAATGGCACGGTGGTGTTCTCGGATGCCGCGCCGAGCAGTGCCGTCACGCTCGAACGGGCCGCGCGCGATGCCGCAGCCGACCCGGCCGACCCGGCCAACCCGGGCGACCCAGCCGTCTCGAGCGACTCGGCCGGCCTGCGCTACTCGGCCGCCGCGCGCGATGCCGCAGCCGACCCGGCCGACCCGCGTGCTGCGGTCGACCCGCGTGCCGTGTCAGACGTGCGCAACGCGCTGAACGCACGAACGGGCATCGAGCGCGAGGTGTTCGTGATGCTTCTCCAAGAGATCGTCGACATCGTCGCCGCGTACTCGCTCGCCGATGATGCGGCACGACGCGAGCTGACCCTGCACCGCGGCGGTGTCGTCGACATCGGCGACCCGTCGGTCGTCACGGAAGCCGCCCGGCGCCGGTGCCGACTGCTCGCTTGCGGCCCGGGGTGGACGCTCGCGTCGAACGAGCGCGATCGCGAATCGAACGCCACGCCGGTGGTGGAGCACCTCACGGGAGGCCCGGCGACCTCGCGCGGACTGTCGACGCTCGTGCGCCTCGTCGAGCGATTCGCGCGGTAGTCCCACCGCCGGGGTACTTGCCGACCACTCGACTCGGTGCCAGGCTCAGCGACACAACCAGGGAGAGGGGTAGGAACATGCGCCACAAAGCGCTCGCCGCCGTAGCTGCGGCCCTGCTTTTGATCGGACTCAGCTCGTCGCCGGCTCAAGCGATCACGGACGGCGTTCCGGACGGAAACGCTCATCCGAACGTCGGGCTCATGGTGGCTCAGACCGCCGACGGCGATCCGCTGTGGAGATGCAGCGGCACGCTGATCTCACCGACCGTGTACATCACGGCGGGCCATTGCACCTTCGGCGCCGAACACGTGGAGATCTGGTTCCAGAGCAATCTCGAACCCACCCCGGCCGCCTTCGGCTATCCGTTCAGCGGGCAGGTGAGCGGAACGCCGTACACGCATCCGCAGTACGACGACAACGCGTTCTACCTCTACGATCTCGGCGTCGTGGTGCTCGATACGCCGGTGACCGGTGTCGCGTACGCACAGCTGCCAGGGCTGAACCAGCTCGACACCTACGCGAAGAGTGCGAAGAAGTCGGCGTGGTTCACGGCTGTCGGCTACGGCCTGCAGAAGAGCTTCCCCGACGCTGCGGCGTGGAAGGATCAGGCCCTCAAGACCCGCATGGTGTCGACGCCGAAGCTCATCTCGATCAACACCGGGTACACGGGCGACGGCTCGATGATCCTGTCCAACAACGCCCACACCGGCGGCACCTGCTCCGGCGACTCCGGCGGGCCGAACTTCATCGGCTCATCGAATGTCATCGGCGGAGTGACCTCCTTCGGCAAGAACTCGACGTGCGCAGGCACCGGCGGCGTGTATCGCGTCGATCGCGCCGACGACCTCGCCTGGGTGAGCACTTTCCTCGACTGACCACGCGCGCGACGCCGGTGCGACCACGCGGTCGCATCGGCGTCGTCGCGTGCGCGGCATCCGTAGACTCTGACCCATGACCGCCGCCTCCACGCCCGAGCTCGAAGCCGACCGCCAGTACCTCATCGCGCTGATCCAGGACGAGGCGGTCTTCCACGGCGACTTCACGCTGTCGAGCGGCAAGAAGGCGACGTACTACGTCGACATGCGCAAGCTCACCCTCGACCACCGCGCGGCGCCGGCGATCGGCCGCATCATGCTCGATCTCGTGCGCGACGTCGACGGCATCGTCGCGGTCGGCGGACTCACCCTCGGCGCCGACCCGATCGCGAACGCCGTCATGCATGAGTCCGCGCGCACTCCGCGTCCGCTCGACGCCTTCGTCGTCCGCAAGGAGCCCAAGGATCACGGTCGCGGACGGCAGGTCGAAGGAGCGGATGTCGCCGGCAAGCGTGTCGTCGTACTCGAAGACACCTCGACCACCGGCCAGTCCGCGCTCAAGGCCGTCGAGGCACTCCGACGTGAAGGTGCGGAGCCCGTCGCCGTCGCGGTGATCGTCGACCGCAGGACCGGCGCCCAGGCCGCGGTCGAGGCCGAGGGTCTGCAGTGGCTCGCCGCCATCGACCTCGACGACCTCGGCCTCACCCCGCAGTAACGCACCCCGCCGCCGCCGGCTCAGCACGCGGCCGCCGACCGAGCACCCCAAGGCCCCGCGCGCGCGACAACCGCAACGCGCCGGAACCCGAACGCGACAACCGCTCAGTCGTCGTCGCGACGGTTGCGCCGCCATTGCCACACGAACACGATGAGCGTGCCGACGAGCACGATCGCGGTCGCGCCGAACAGCAGGTTCTGCTCGAAGCCGGTCATGCGGGTCGCTTCCCCTCCGCGGCATCCGCCACGATCTTCGCGACGCGCGCCGCACGCGTCTCGGGCCGGCGCGCCATGTCGACGGTCGAGATTCCGAGCTTCTTCGCCGACGGGGGGAAAGTATCCCACGCGATCCGGGCGGCCGGCACGGCGTCGAGCGCCGCCGCGAGGTCGTCGGGCTCGACGCCGGCTTCGGCGTTGTCGAGCACCGTCCACGCGCCGTTGGCCTTGGCGACCTCGACCGCCCGCGTGCCCGCCTCGGTCATCAGTCCCGCCGCTTCGAGCTCGATGAGCCTCGCCTTGTTCGTGGCCGCCCAGCCGCTGGACGGCCGCCGGGGCGCGAACCACAGCCCGCCGCGCGCCTCGTCGAACGTGCGCACCGGACCGTCGATCCAGCCGAAGCACAGCGCGTGCCGGATCGCGTCCTCGTAATCGACGAACGTGAGTCCCGAGTCGCGCCGTGCCCGCACGAGCCACGCGCCCTTCGACGTGCCGTGGTTGGCCTGCAACCAGTCGCGCCAGGCCGCGGCATCCGCTGCCTCTACTCGTTCACCGTCGTCGAGCGCACCCATGCCGCGACCCTACCGGCGACCGCGGACGCATCCTGTCCGCGAATCGGCGCGGCTAGATCCCCTCGGGAAGCTCCGACTCGACCGGATCCCGCGACAGCAGGTCGGCGACCGAGTTCAGCACCTCGTCCGGGCGGAACGGATACCGCTGGATCTCGGCGGGATCGCTGATCCCCGTCAGCACGAGCACGGTGTGCAGTCCCGCCTCGATGCCGGCGACGACATCCGTGTCCATGCGGTCGCCGATCATTCCGGTGTTCTCGGAATGCGCGCCGATGCGGTTGAGCGCCGACCGGAACATCATCGGGTTCGGCTTGCCGACGACGTACGGCTCCATGCCGGTCGCCTTCGTGATGAGCGCCGAGATCGCACCGGTTGCGGGCAGCACGCCTTCGGTCGACGGGCCCGTGGCATCGGGGTTCGTCGCGATGAACCGGGCACCCGCGCCGAGGAAGCGGATCGCCTTCGTGATCGCCTCGAACGAGTAGTTGCGGGTCTCGCCGACGACGACGTAGTCGGGGTCGGTCTCGGTCATGATGAAGCCCGCCTCGTGGAGCGCGGTCGTGAGACCCGCCTCGCCGATCACGAACGCCGATCCGCCCGGCATCTGCGACTTCAGGAAGTCCGCCGTCGCCAGCGCGGAGGTCCAGATCGACTCCTCCGGCACGATGAGCCCCGACGCCCGCAGCCGCGCCGAGAGGTCCCGCGGCGTGAAGATCGAGTTGTTCGTCAGCACGAGGAACGGGGTGCCGGATTCGCGCCACTGCTCGAGCACCTCGGAGGCCCCCGGGATCGGGGTGTTCTCATGGACGAGCACGCCGTCCATGTCGGTCAGCCAGCATTCGATCTCGGCGCGGGTCCGCATGCGCCCAGCCTATGGCCGCGGGGGTTATGGTCGGAGTCGTGGCGTCGACCTGGGATCCCCGCAGCCTCCCCGACCTGTCCGGTCGCGCCTACCTCGTGACGGGGTCGAACAAGGGCCTCGGCTACTTCGCGTCGGAGCAGCTCGTGCGCGCCGGCGCCCGCGTCTACATGACCGGTCGCAACCCGAACCGGCTGTCGGCGGCACGCGCCGCGATCCGCCGCAGGGTTCCGGATGCTGCGCCCGACGCCGCGGAGACGCTCGTCCTCGACACCAGCAACCTGGGATCGGTCCGCTCGGCGGCCGCCAGCGTGCGCGGTCGCGGCGGCCTCGACGGCGTGCTGCTCAACGCGGGGATCGTGCACCCGCCGAAGACGCGCGAGACGACGGTGGATGGCCACGAGGTCGTGTTCGCGACGAACGCGCTCGGCCATTTCGCCCTGGCCGGCGAACTGCTCACCTCGCTCGCCGCCCGCGAGGGCCGCATGGTGTGGCTCGGGAGCATGTCGACCTCGCTCACCCCGTACGATCCGGTCGACCCGCAGCTGACCGAGGGCTACACGGCGTGGCGCGCGTACGTGCAGTCCAAGATCGCGACGACGGCGCTCGGGTTCGAGGCCGACCGCCGCCTGCGCGATGCCGGAGTTCCCGTCGACAGCGTCGTCGCGCACCCCGGCTACTCCACGAGCGGCCGCACACCCGGGATCGCGGGCGTGAATTCCCCGACCCGCGCGAAGCGGTTCCGCGACAACCTCCAGGCCGCCATCGCGCAGTCGAAGGAGAAGGGCGCCTGGTCGCTCGTGCGGGCACTGGTCGATCCCGACATCGAGGGCGGTGAGTTCTGGGGTCCGCGAACGGTCGCCCGCGGCGTGCCGCGCCGCCAGACGGCGTCGAGGATCACGCGCGACGACGAGGTCGCCGTCCGCCTGTGGAAGGCGGCCGAGCACGCGACCGGCGTCCGCTGGCCCTTCGCGAAGGCGGCAGCCGCCAGCCGGCATTGATCATGCCCCCGCACCCCGGCATCGAGCCACGCCGAGTGCTGGCAGACTGCGGGTGGGAGGTCGCATGACGTCGCCGGACGTGTCGCTGTGGTCGCGCTTCCGCACACGCGTGCGGGAGTCGTCGTGGGCGATCGACGCCAACGACGGCATCATCTCGACCGCGGGCGTGCTGCTGGGCTTCGCGGGTGCGGGCGCGGGCGATCGCCTCCTCCTCTTCACCGCGAGCGCGACCCTGCTCGCGGGCGGACTCAGCGCCGGCGGCGCGAAGTGGGCCGAGGTCGCGGCCGAGCGCGAGACGCAGCTGGAGATGGCGCAGCACGAGGCCGACCAGGTGGCGCGCGACCCCGACGGCGAACTCGCGGCTCTCGCTTCCCACTGGCGCGAGCGGGGACTCGACGCTACGACGGCCCAGGCGGTGGCCGAGCAGCTGATGGCCCACGATCCGGTCGCCGCCCAGCTCGACGCGGACTACGGGGTCGAGGAGATCATGTCCCGTTCGGCGCCGTGGTGGGCGGGGGTCGAGGCCGCCCTCGCCTTCATGATCGGCGCGGCCGTGCCGCTGCTCATCACCTACTTCGCGCCGGTCGCGATCGAGAGCTGGGTCATCCTCATCGCCGTCGTCGTCTCGCTCACCCTCACGTCGCTGGTGGCGGCGGGACTGGGCAGGCTCTCCGCGCTCCGGATGCTGCGCCGCAGCCTCATCGTCGGCCTCGGAACGATGACCGTGAGCTACCTCGCCGGCCTCGCGTTCTTCTGACTCTCGGACGGTCCGCCGTCAGGCGCTGAGCCACACGGCGTGGCCCGCGGCGTCCGGGAGCTCGACCTCGACGTCTCCGAGGCGCAGGGTCGCGGCATCCGTCACCGACACGGCCGCCCCCACGGAGACGCCGGCCGCCTCGACGGCGCGGAGCAGCTCGGGGTCGCGGTCGCTCACCCGCAGGACGCGTCCGGCGTGCCCCGCCGACGCCTCCGAGAGCAGCACGAACGGCGCGCGCTCGACATGCCCGGAGGCATCCGGGATCGCATCGCCGTGAGGATCGAACCGGGGCCTTCCGAGCCGTTCGTCGATGCCCTCGAGGAGCCGGTCGCTGATCGCGTGCTCGAGCACCTCGGCCTCGTCGTGCACCTCGTCCCACGCGTACCCGAACTCGCTCACGAGCCACGTCTCGATGAGCCGGTGGCGTCGGATGATCGCCGCCGCC
The DNA here is from genome assembly GCF_025989145.1 of Microbacterium sp. SSM24. NCBI lineage: Bacteria > Bacillati > Actinomycetota > Actinomycetes > Micrococcales > Microbacteriaceae > Microbacterium > Microbacterium sp. SSM24. The sequence continues at coordinate 1,546,109 of NZ_JAPDNQ010000001.1, forward strand.
CGCTTCTCGCCGGCGTCGCTGAGCGCGATGGGACCGTAGGGGCGGTGGGTGACGAGGCCCTGCGCCGCGAGCTTCTGCACCATCTCGGTGACGCTCGACGGTGCGAGCCCGAGCTCGGCGGCCAGCTGCGACGGCGTGATGCGCGCGCTCTGCCACTCGGTGTGGTGGTAGATGGTCTTCAGGTAGTCGTCGATCGCGGGCGAGGGCACCGTCCCAGGCTACTCGCGGCGCTCACGAGCCCGTCAGCACCAGCCACAGCAGGATCGCGTTCAGGGCGATGAGGAACACGGATGCCGCGACCCCCGCGACCGTCGTGAGCGCGCGGTTGCGGAACCGGCCGAGCACATCGGCCTTCGCGGTCAGCGCGACGAGCGGGATGAGGGCGAACGGGATGCCGAATGACAGCACCACCTGGCTGAGCACCAGCGCGAGGGTCGGGTCGACGCCGATGCCGAGGATCACGAGCGCCGGGATCAGCGTGACCAGGCGACGGGCGATGAGGGGCACGCGGATGTGCAGCAGTCCGTGCATGATCTCGGCGCCCGCGTACGCGCCGACCGACGTGGATGCCAGGCCGCTCGCGAGCAGTCCCACGGCGAAGAGGGTCGCGACCGCGGGTCCGAGACCCGCGTACAGCGCCGCGTAGGCGCCCTCGAGGGTGTCGGTGCCGGGAACGCCGGCGAGGTTGGCCGCCGCGAGTAGCAGGATGCAGAGGTTCACCGTGCCCGCGATGAGCATCGCGATCGTCACGTCCCATTTCGTCGCTCGCAGCAGCCGGGCGGTCGGGATGCCGCGCAGCTCCTCGAGCGGCGCGGGAACCCGGGCGCCCGGTCCCTCGTCGCCGAACTCCGGCGCCGTCCCGCGCACGGGGCGGTCCGCCGCGGACGCCGCGGCGGGCGCGAAGCGGTCTCGTGCCAGCGCACTGTGCGCATAGATGGCGTGCGGCATGATCGTGGCGCCGAGGATGGATGCCGCGAGCAGCACCGAGCCGGAATCCTCGAAGCGCGGCACCAGACCGCCCACGACGCCGGCCGGGTCGGGCGGCGCGACGAAGACGCCGTACGTGAAGCCGATCGCGATGATCACGACGAGTCCGATGACGACGAACTCGAACGTCTTCGCCCCGCGGCGCGACTGCACGAGCAGGAGGATGATCGACACGGTGCCCGTGATCAGCCCGCCCCACAGCAGCGGCACGCCGAACAGCAGGTTGAGGGCGACCGCCCCTCCGATGACCTCGGCGATGTCGGTCGCCATCGCGACGAGCTCGGCCTGCAGCCAGTACGCGCGGCGGCCCCAGCGATTGCGGATCCGGGTGCCGAGCGTCTCCGGCAGGCTGCGGCCGGTGACGATCCCGAGCTTCGCGGAGAGGTACTGGATCAGCCACGCCATCACGTTGCCGAGCACCACCACCCACACCAGGAGGTAGCCGTACACCGCTCCGGCGGTCATGTTGCTGGCGACGTTGCCCGGGTCGAGGTACGCGACACCCGCGACGAGCGCAGGCCCGATCAGCCACGCCGCACGCGGAACAGAGGTCGAGCGGGCGCTCGCCGCGACGTCGACGGCGGTGGAACTTTTCGGCACACCGAAACTCTACCGAGATTTCGGTCCGCCGAAAAGTCCCGTCGCTGTCGAGGATCCGGGATGAACCGGCTCGGGATAGCCTGAGCCGGTGACCGAGCCGACCCCCGACGAGCCCACGCTGCCCCACGGGGTCGGACCCTGGCCCGGCGGTCCGGATGCCTGGCCCGACGACCCGCGCTACGACCGCGAGCTCCTCGCGCACGGCGACACCCGCAACGTCGTCGACGCCTTCCGCTACTGGACGATGGACGCGATCGTCGCCGACCTCGACGCCCACCGCCACGGGTTCCATGTCGCCATCGAGAACTGGCAGCACGACATGAACATCGGCTCGATCGTGCGCAGCGCCAACGCGTTCCTCGCCGCCGAGGTGCACATCATCGGAAACCGCCGCTGGAACCGCCGCGGCGCGATGGTGACCGACCGGTACCAGCACGTACGCCACCACGAGACCCTCGCCGCATTCCAGGAATGGGCGGATGCCGCGTCCCTCCCCATCCTCGCGATCGACAACGTCGACGGCTCGGTCGCGCTCGACCGCGCCGACCTCCCCGAGCGGTGCGTGCTGCTCTTCGGGCAGGAGGGGCCGGGACTCTCGCCGGAGGCACTGGCCGCAGCATCCGCCGTCATCGAGATCACCCAGTACGGCTCCACCCGCTCCATCAACGCGAGCGCCGCCGGTGCCGTCGTGATGTACGAGTGGTGCCGCCGCTGGGCGTGAGTCGTCAGTCCCGGTCGATGCCGAAGGTGTGGCGCATCAGCGCCTGGACATCGCGATCGAGGTTGTCGAGCTTGTCTTCGAAGCGGCGGAATTCGCTGCGGAACTCGCTGCGCAGACCGCCGATCTCGCTGCGGACGACGTTGATGAAGAGCGTCGAAACGAGGGTCAGGACGCCGAGCATCGCCGCGGCGAAGACGCCGATCAGGGTCCACACCTGGGGCTCGGTCACGGTCAGCACTCCTTCATGATGGCGTCGTCCTCCGACGATGTCACGCACGACCTGATCGCGACGGCCCGGCCCGGGATCTGTGGATGACCGCGGGCGATCGAGGGGTGGGGAGAAGCGGCTAAGCGGGGATGGTCGTCCAGGCCGTGCCGCGCACGCGCCAGCCGAGCGTCGCCAGCCGCGCCAGCATGTAGACGCCGAAGAACGCCACCGCCAGCCAGGCCAGGCCGGCGGCGCCGCTCGGATGGATCGCCGCCACGAGCACGAGCGCGGGAATGTACGGCACGAGGTTGAGCAGGCCCGCGACGGCGAGATACTTGGCGTCTCCCGCGCCGATGAGCACTCCGTCGAGGACGAACACCACTCCGCACAGCGGCTGCGCGATCGCGAGCACGATCAGCGCCGGCTGCACGAGGGCCGCGATCGCCGGATCCCCGGTGAAGAGCAGTCCGATGCCGCCCGAGAACACGCCGATCACGACGCCCACGATCACCCCGAACCACGCGCCCCACGCCAGGGTCCGGCCGAGCACGCGTTTCACGAGCGGCAGGTCGTCGGCGCCGAGGCCCTTGCCGATGAGCGCCTGTGCGGCGATCGCGAGAGCGTCGAGCGCGAAGGCCGCCGTCGAGAAGATGGTGAACGCGACCTGCCAGCCGGCGAGCTCGTCGGTGCCGAGCGCGGTCGCCACGGCCACCGTCGCGAGCAGGGCGACGCGCAGCGACACCGTGCGCAGGAAGAGCCACCCGCCGGAGCGCGCCGAGCCCCGCACGCCGTCCCGATGAGGGCGGACGGATGCCGCGTGCCGGCGCGCGAGGCGACCGATGACGAGCACGTACGCGGCGACCATGCCCCACTGCGCGGCGACGGTGCCGACGGCGGAGCCGGCGATGCCCCAGCCGAACCCGTAGATGAAGAGCCAGTTGAGCAGTGCGTTGGCGCCGAAGCCGATGCCGGCGATCCACAGCGGCGTCACGGTGTCCTGCATGCCGCGCAGGAGCCCCGTCGCGGCGAACACGATCAGCATCGCGGGCAGTCCCCACATCGAGATGCCGAGATAGATCTCGGCCTGGTCCGTCACGACGGGCGTCGCCCCGAACAGGCCGACGAGGAACGGCGTCGCGAACCATCCGACGAGGGCGAGGACGGTGCCCAGCCCCAGCGCGAGCCACAGGCCGTCGATGCCGACCGACACGGCCCGGGTCGGATCGCCCGCGCCGAATCGCCGCGCGACGGCCGGGGTCGTCGAGTACGCGAGGAACACCATGAGCCCGACGATCGTCTGGAGCACGGCGGACGCGATGCCGAGGCCGGCCAGCGGCACGACGCCCAGGTGACCCACGAGGGCCGAGTCCACGATGAGGAACAGCGGCTCCGCGATCAGCGCGCCGAGCGCGGGGACGGCGAGCCGGAGGATGTCGCGGTTCAGCGTCTGCGGGTGGCTCGTCACGGTCCGAGCCTAGGCGGGGGCACCCTCACGGCTTGCCCTCGGGTCGGAGGAGGCACATATCCTGGACCCATGACCGACGCCCCCCGTACCGGTCTCGCGCTCGACGAGCTCAGCGACGAGATCCGCCCGCAGGACGACCTGTTCCGTCACGTCAACGGCGCGTGGCTGGACCGTACCGACATCCCCGACGACAAGGCGAGGTGGGGGTCGTTCCACCTCATCGCCGAGCAGGCCGAGAAGGACGTCCACGCGATCGTCGAGGAGTCGCAGGCCGCCGAGGCGGGCACCGAGGCCCGCAAGATCGGAGACCTCTACACGAGCTTCATGGACACGGCGCGCATCTCCGAGCTGGGCGCCGCGCCGCTGGCCGATCACCTCGCCCGCGTCGACGCCGTGAGCGACATCCCGTCGTTCCTGCGCACGGTCGGCGAGCTCGAGCGCGACGGCGTGGCGGGACTGGTGCACGTCTACATCGAGCCCGACCCCGGCAACCCGCAGCGCTACGTGCCCTTCTTCATCCAGGGCGGGCTGTCGCTCCCCGATGAGAGCTACTACCGTCTCGAGAACTTCGAGGCCACGCGCATCGCGTACCGCGCGCACGTGCAGAAGATGCTCGAGCTGGCGGGCGTGGCCGAGGCCGCGGCATCCGCCGATCGCATCTTCGCGCTCGAGACCGAGCTCGCCACCCACCACTGGGACAACGTGAAGAGCCGCGACGCGGTCGCGACGTACAACCTGAAGCCGTGGTCCGAGGTGCAGGAGCTCGTCGGCGTCGACCTCGGCCCCTGGGTCGCCGGCGTCGCGCCCGAGCACGGCGACGCGTTCGCCGAGGTCAACGTCTACCAGCCGAGCTTCGTCGAGGGCCTCGGGTCGCTGCTCACGGAGGAGCGCCTCGAGGACTGGAAGGCGTGGCTGCGCTGGTCGATCGTCCACGGCGCCGCGGCCTTCCTCTCCGACGACTTCGTCGACGAGAACTTCGCCTTCTACGGCACGCAGCTCACCGGCGTCCCGGTGAACCGCGAGCGGTGGAAGCGGGGCGTCGGCCTCGCCGAGGCCGCGATGGGCGAGGCGATCGGGCGGGTGTACGTCGAGCGCCACTTCCCGCCGGCGGCGAAGGACGCGATGGACGAGCTCGTCGCGAACCTCATCGAGGCGTACCGGCAGTCCATCACCGACCTGGAGTGGATGAGCCCCGAGACCCGCGAGCGCGCGCTCGCCAAGCTCGACGCGTTCACGCCGAAGATCGGCTACCCCGTCCGGTGGAAGGACTACGGCACGCTCGAGGTCGACCCGGCCGACCTGGTCGGCAACGTCCACCGTGCGCACGTGTGGGAGCACGACCGGCAGCTCGCCAAGGTCGGTCAGCCGATCGACCGCGACGAGTGGTACATGACGCCGCAGACGGTCAACGCGTACTACAACCCCCTCATGAACGAGATCGTGTTCCCCGCGGCGATCCTGCAGTACCCCTTCTTCGAGGCCGATCGCGACGCGGCCGCCAACTACGGCGGCATCGGCGCGGTGATCGGGCACGAGATCGGCCACGGATTCGACGACCAGGGGAGCCGCTTCGACGGCGACGGCTCGCTGCGCGACTGGTGGACCGACGACGACCGTGCCGCGTTCGAGGAGCGCACGAAGAACCTCATCGCCCAGTACGACACGCTCACGCCCGAGGGCCTCGGCGAGGACTACAAGGTCAACGGCGCGCTCACGATCGGCGAGAACATCGGCGACCTCGGCGGCCTCGGCATCGCGCTGAAGGCCTACGAGATCTCGCTGGGCGGTGCCGAGGCACCGGTGCTCGATGGCTACACCGGCGTGCAGCGGCTGCTGCTGAGCTGGGGTCAGATCTGGCAGCAGAAGGGCCGGGATGCCGAGACCATCCGTCTGCTGACGATCGACCCGCACTCGCCGAACGAGTTCCGCTGCAACCAGATCGTCCGCAACATCGACGCGTTCTACGACGCGTTCGACGTGTCGGAGTCCGACGCGCTGTGGCTCGACAAGGAGCAGCGCGTCACCATCTGGTGAGCGTCACCCGCACGCGTCCTGGGGATGCGTGCGCTCCCACCCGAATCCACCGGAAGGAAACCGTGGGCACCGAGCCCAGAAAGGATGCCGAGTCGCAGCGGGGGTCGCGGCGAGGCACCAGCAGGCGAGCGCCGAGGCGGGCGGCCGCCGGACGCCGATCGTTCACGTCGACGCTGAAGGCGCTCGACGATCTCGCCGCGTCGGGCACCAGGATCTCGGTGCGCATCACCGACCTGGATCGCGGAAACGCGGTGCTCTCCGGCGACGACTTCGTGACGCTCCCGGTGGCCGGTCTCGGCGTCGTGCCGCTGCTGATCGAGGTCGCCGCGGGCTTCGAGTCCGGCACGCTCGATCCGCTCGAGATCATCGATCGCTCGAGCGTAGAGACGGTCACGGTCGGCGGCGTGTGGCAGCACCTCGTGGCGCCGGCACTGCCGCTGTCGGATCTCGCGGTGCTCACCGCATCGACCGGGGATGCGCTCGCCGCCAATGCGCTGCTGTCGCGCGTCGGTCTCCCCGCGGTGCGCGCACGGATCGAGCAGCTCGGGCTCACGAGGTCGGCGATGCTCGACCGCTTCCGCGACGTCCGCGGCCCCGATGACGCACCGCACTTCGCGCTGGGCTCGGCGCGCGAGCTCGCCGAGGTCTTCGCGGCGCTCGTGAACTCCCAGGTCGTCTCACCCGGCGTGAGTGCGCAGGTCGCGGAGTGGCTGAGCCGCAACCACGACCTGTCGCTCGTCGCCTCGGCGACCGGGCTCGACCCGTTCTCGCACGACAACGACGAGCACGGCATGCTCTTCATCAACAAGACGGGCCGGGATGCCGGCATCCGCGTCGAAGCCGGTGTGCTGGCGGGTCCGCGTGCCGGCGTGTCCTATGCGCTCATCGTGTGCTTCGACGACCTGTCGATCATGCACCGCATGCGCGCGCACGAGGCCTTCCGCACGCTCGGCATGGAGCTCATGGAGTACGTGTTCTAGGCGGCCGACCGTCGCGCGGGGGCGGCGAGGGGCATCCGGAACACCGTGTAGGTGGTGATCGCGAGCACCACGATCCCGATCGACTCCACGATCACGGTCTCGGGGACGAGCATGAAGTCCCACGTCTCGTGGATGCCGAACAGGCCGACCGTCAGAGCCAGCACGAGCGCGAGCAGCGTCGCGATGAGGAACAGCAGGCTCAGCACGGTGGCGAGCTGCAGCATCCTTCCCTTGAGCACGACCATCGCGATCGCCAGCACCAGTCCGGCGACGGCGTTGAGCACGAACATCACGCCCAGGATGCCGCCGACGCCGTTGAAGACGAGGTACAGGTGGATGCCGCCCGCGGCGAGCAGGAACAGTGCGCTGAGGATGCGCAGGGCCCACAGGACCCTCTGGTTGCCGTCGTTCATGTCGTCGACCTCACATTCCTTGGGTGGTCCGCGTGTGCGGGGATGGCCGGGGTGAGCCGGTGGGCGGCGAGCCAGACGACGTCGCGGCCGAACGACTCGAGCAGCAGGGCGAGGGCGAGGAGCGTCACGGCCAGGCTCGCAGGGGAGGGGAGAAGACCGGATGCCGCGGCGATGAGGGCGATGCCCGACACGGCGGTCACGACTTTGCGCCAGTACCTCGGCGGCAGCGTCGCGCGCATCCAGGGCAGCACCCACCCGGCCGCGACGAACGCGTAGCGCAGCAGGCCGATCACCAGCACCCATCCGCCCAGGGTCTGCGCGACATACGCGCTGAGCACGAGCAGCAGGAACGCGTCGACCTCCATGTCGAACCGGGCGCCCAGCTCGCTCTCGGAGTGGGTGCGGCGCGCCAGCCAGCCGTCGACGGCGTCGAGCGCGAGGGCGGTGCTCGCCAGCACGATGAGCAGCGGCACCGGCACGGCGGCGGTGAAGCTCGTCGCGATGAGCGCCGTGACGAGCGCGACGAGGGTCGATCGGGTCGCGGTGGCCGCGTTCGCCGGGCCGAACGACCACATCGCCCGGCGATGCAACCCCCTGGCGAGCAGGGCGTTCGAGGCGAGAAGGTAGGCGAGTCCGGTGGTCCATCCGGCCGCCGACAGCGGGGAGACGAGCGCGACCAGGATCAGGCCGGCGACTCCCGCGAGGAGCGACGCGAGCGGAGCGAGATGAACCTTCGGCATGGGGAGCACCGTTTCTCCGTCATGGATATCACCGGTGACACGGAACCGGGGTGGGGTTCGGTTCAATCGGGCAGGATGCTGCGCTGATGCCCGCGACCGCGTTCTGGGTCGACGGTCCGTCGCAGGGGTCGCTGCGCGAGGTCGCACTGAGCGAGCCCCGATCCGGTGACGCGGTCGTGCGCACCCTCGTGACGGGCATCAGCCGGGGAACCGAATCGATCGTGTTCCGGGGCGAGGTTCCGGCGACGGAGCGCGACCGCATGCGCGCGCCCTTCCAGGCGGGCGACCTCCCCGGCCCGGTCGTCTACGGCTATCTCAATGTCGGGGTCGTGGAGAGCGGGCCGGCCGGGCTCGCCGGCCGCACGGTCTTCACCCTCTTCCCGCACCAGTCGCGGTTCGTCGTGCCGGCATCGGAGGTGTCGGTCGTGCCCGACGCGGTGCCGCCCCGTCGCGCCGTCCTCGCGGGCGCGGTCGAGACGGCGGTGAACATCCTGTGGGATGCCGCGCCGCTCGTGGGCGACCGTGTCAGCGTCGTCGGCGCGGGGATGATCGGCTGTGCGGTCGCGCGCCTGGCTGCCGGCATCCCAGGCGCGGACGTCGTGCTCGTCGACGTCGATCCCGCGAAGGCCGAGGTGGCGGAGGGTCTCGGGGTCGCGTTCGCCCCGCCCGATGGCGCACCGAGCGACCGCGACCTCGTGATCCACACGAGTGGATCCGGTGAGGGTCTGCAGCTCGCGATCGACAGCGTGGCGACCGAGGGCGAGGTGATCGAGGCGAGCTGGTTCGGCGATCGCCCGGTGAGCCTGCACCTCGGCGGTGCGTTCCACTCCCGGCGCCTCACGCTGCGGTCGAGCCAGGTCGGGATGGTGTCGCCGCGACGGCGCGGCACCCGCACGACCCGCGATCGCCTCGCGTTCGCCCTCGAGCTGCTGCGCGATCCCGTCTTCGACCTCCTGCTGACGGGCGAGTCGTCGTGGCGGGAGCTGCCCACGGTGATGGCGGCGATCTCCGACGGCTCCGCCCCGGGGCTGTGCCACACGATCGACTGGAGCGACGCATGACCTACTCCCTGACGGTGCGCGACCACATCATGATCGCCCACAGCCTCACCGGCGAGGCCTTCGGCCCGGCGCAGCGGCTGCACGGAGCGACGTACGTCGTGGACGCGACGTTTCGGACCTCGGCGCTCGGCGACGACGGCGTGGTCGTCGACATCGGGCGGGCGGGCGAGGTGCTGCGCGGCATCCTGTCGCTCCTCTCGTACCGCAACCTCGATGAGGAGCCGGAGTTCGCCGGGGTCAACACGACCACCGAGCGGCTGTGCGGCGCCATCGCCGGCAAGCTCGTCGCCGCGGTGCGGGACGGCGCCCTCGGCGAGGTGCGCCTCACGGGGATCGGCGTCACGCTGCACGAGTCGCACGTCGCGTGGGCGTCGTACGAGGTGGAGCTGTGACCGGACGCCGGCTGTGGTTCGTGGTTCCCGAGGGGATCGACGATCCGGCGCGCGTGAGCGGCGGAAACGTCTTCGATGCCCGGGTCGCAGAGGGACTGCGCCGGCTGGGCTGGGACGTGCGGTGGGTGGTGGCAGGACCGGATGCCGCGTCCCGCGCCGCGCTCGGACGCGTGCCCACCGGCGGTCTGGTGCTGGTCGACGGCCTCGTCGCCCGGGGCGCGGTCGCCGCGCTCGCGGCGGCGGCCGGGCGCCTGCGTCTGGCGGTCCTCGTGCACATGGTGACCGCCGCATTCGACGACGCCGACCCCGCCGAGCTCGAGAACGAGCGGCGGATGCTGGCGAGCGTGAACCTCGTCGTCGCCACGAGCGCATGGACGCGGGACGAGCTCGTCTCTCGCGCGCTCGTGGCACCCGACCGGGTCGTGGTCGCGACTCCGGGATCGGATGCCGCACCGCTGTCGATCGGCACGGCGACGGGCGGGTCGCTGCTGTGCGTGGGCGTCGTCGCCCCGCACAAGGGGCAGGATCTGCTCGTCGACGCGCTCGCCGCGCTCGGACCCGGCTGGACCTGCACGATCGCCGGGTCCGTCGCCGCCGACCCCGGGTTCGTGCGGCGGATCGCGGCGCACGCGGCGGAGGCCGGTCTCGCCGAGCGCATCACGTGGGCGGGGGTCGTGCACGGGCGCGCCCTGGACGCGCTCTACGCGCGAGCCGACCTGCTCGTCGCACCCTCGCGCACCGAGAGCTACGGCATGGCCGTCGGCGATGCGCTGCGGCGCGGCATCCCCGTCGTCGCCACCCGTGTCGGGGGGATCCCGGAGGCCGTCCAGCCGGGCCGGGCCGCGATCCTGGTGCCGCCGGATCGGCCGGCCGCCCTGGGCGATGCCCTCCGGCGGTGGATGGCGGACCCCGCTCTGCGCGCGGACCTCACCGCCCGGGCACGGGACGAGGGTCCGCGCCGCCGCGGCTGGATCGAGACGGCCGGCGCCGTCGACCGAGCGCTGCGGAGCCTGCCGTGAGCGTCGTCATCCCGGTGTCCGCCGATTGGCTCACGCTGCGCGAGCAGGCGGATGCCGCGGCCCGGTCCCGCCCGCTGGCGCGCCGCGCGTCGCGCCTGGTGCACGCGCCGGTGACGGTGCACGACCTCGGCAGCGGCACCGGGTCGATGATGCGCTGGCTCGCGCCTCGCCTCCCCGCGCCTCAGACGTGGGTGCTGCACGACTGGAACGCCGCACTCCTCGAGCACGCGGCCGCCGCACCGCCGGAGCCCGTGACCGCGGTGCAACCGCGCGTGGGACACCTGGAGCATCTGCGGGCGGAGGACCTGGCCGGGGCCTCGCTGGTCGTGACGTCGGCCCTCCTCGACGTGCTGTCGGCGCCGGAGGTCGAGGCGATCGTCGCGGCCTGCATCGGAGTCGGCGCACCGGGCCTGTTCGCACTCACCGTCGACGGGCGGGTCTCGCTCGACCCGGTCGACCCCGGCGACCGCGTCTTCGCGGCCGCGTTCAACGACCACCAGCGCCGGATCGCCGAGGACCGCCGCCTGCTCGGACCGGACGCGGTCGCACTCGCCGCCGGGCTGTTCCGCGCGGCCGGATGGTCCGTGCGGACGGATGCCTCGCCCTGGCGGCTCGGCGACCGCGAGCCCGCACTCGTGGCCGAGTGGCTGGAGGGCTGGCTCGCCGCCGCCGTCGAGGAGCGTCCGGCGCTCACCGAATGGGCGGGCGAGTACCTGCGCACGCGACGCGCCCAGCTCGCCGCCGGCGCACTCCACGTGGTCGTCCACCACCGCGATCTCCTCGCGTGGCCGTCATGAGCGCCGTTCGCGCCCTCTCGGCGAGCCGCAGCGGGCGGTGGCAGGCCTGGCTGCGCGCGGCGGCCGGTGCGGCGATCCTCGTGGGGATCGTGGCGGTCGCGGGCGCCGAGCCGTTCGTGCGGGGCCTCGCGGCGGTGTCGCCGGCCGCGATCGCCGCGGCCGTCGTGCTCGCCGCGGCGGCGACGTGCGCGGCGGCGTGGCGGTGGCGCACGCTCGCGACGCGGATGGGTCTGCGCCTGGGCTGGGGCGAGTCGGTGGCCGCGTACTACCGATCGCAGTTCCTCAACACGGTGCTGCCGGGCGGCGTCGTCGGCGACGTCCACCGTGCCGTGTCGCACGGCCGCAGCGTCGACCAGGTCGCGCAGGCCACGCGCGCAGTGGCGGCCGAGCGCGCCGCAGGACAGGCGGTGCAGCTCTGCCTCGCTCTCGTCGTCCTCGCGATCGTCGGTGCGGCGGCGGCCGCGTCGGCCGTGGCCGTGCTCCTCGTCGTCGTCGCGATGGTCGCCGTGCTCGCGATCGTCGCCGCGGCGAGCCGGCGCGTCCGGGCCTTCTTCGCGCACGAAGGAGCGGTGCTGCGGTCGGCCTTCGCGTCGGCCGGGACGGTGGTGCGCGTCGTGGCGGCATCCGTCGTCGTCCTCGGCGCGCACGTCGCGACGTTCCTCGTCGCGTGCGTCGCCGTCGGAGTGGATGCCTCGCCGGAACGCGTCGCGGCGGCGGCGCTCGTGGCGGTGCTGGCCTCGTCGATCCCGCTCAGCCTGGGCGGGTGGGGTCCGCGCGAGGGGGCGGCGGCCTGGGCGTTCGGCGTCGCGGGGCTCGGTGCCGCCGCGGGCATCGCCGCCTCCACCGCGTACGGCGTGCTCGCCATGATCGCCGTCGCTCCGGGAGCGGCCGTGGTCGCGGCATCCGCCATCCGCCGTCGCAGCGGGAGGGCCCGCGCATGACCCGGCCGTACATCACGCTGAGCTGCGCGATGTCGCTCGACGGGTACCTCGACACCGAGGCGCCCCGCCGGCTGGCGATGTCCAACGCCGAGGACTTCGACCGCGTCGACCAGCTGCGCGCCGACAGCGACGCGATCATGGTCGGCGCCTCGACGGTGCGACGCGACAACCCGCGCCTGCTCGTGCGCAGTGAACGGCGGCGGATGCTGCGCCGCGCCGCTGGTCGCGCGGAGACCCCCGTGAAGGTCACGGTCACGGCGAGCGGCGACCTGTCGCCCGAATCCGCCTTCTTCACGCAGGGCGACGTCGAGAAGATCGTGTACTGCCCTCGCGGCGATTCCGCGAGGATCAGCCGCGCGCTCGGGTCGGTCGCCACCGTCACCGCCCTCGGCGACCAGGTCACGATGGCGGCCGTCGCCGACGATCTCGCTGAGCGCGGCATCCGCCGCCTCATGGTCGAAGGCGGCGGGCGCATGCACACGCAGTTCCTCGTGGAGGACGTCGCCGACGAGCTGCAGCTCGTGATCGCCCCGTTCTTCGTGGGGGAGTCGCAGGCACCGCGCTTCGTCGGCGAGGGTCGCTTCCCGTGGAACGCGTCGAGGCGCGCACGGCTCACCGAGACGCGGCCCATCGCCGACGTCGTGCTGTTGCGGTACGCGCTCTCGCACCGCTTCGATGCGGAACGCGGTCCGGGCGACGAGCCGCAAGGACCCCCCGACGGTGAACGGCCGGTCTGACCCCGGGTTCGCGGGCGCGCGCGGCTCGCGTCGGGCGGCCGTGCTCACCGCGCTGGCGGTCGCGACGCTGGTGCTGGTCCCCCTCGTGCCCGGTGTGCTCGGCGGCGAGGGCGCTGCGGCGCTCGCGGGGATCCCGGGGGAGTCGATCGTCGTGGTGCTCGTGCTCCTCCTCGCCGTCCGCAGGCCGCTGCGGATCGCGGTGGCGCTCGGATTCGGCGTGGTGGTGGTCCTCGCGATCCTGATCGCGGCGCTCGACCTCGCCTTCCGGCTGACGATCGACCGGCCCTTCAACCCGGTCGACGGCGGCAAGGCGATCGCCGACGGGTACGGTGTCGTCGCCGACGCGATGGGACAGGTCGGCGCGGCCTCGGCCGTCGTCGCCGTCGCGCTGGTGGCCGTCGCCGTCGTCGCGGGCGTCTCGATGGCGGCGATGAGGGTCGGCGGTGCGGTCGGCGGCGGGCCACGCGGACGGATGCTGGTCGCCGGCATCGCGGCGGGGTGGATCGTGCTCGCGCTCGCCGGCGCCCGGATCACGCCCGACGTGCCGGTGGCGGCATCCCGCTCCGCTGACGAGCTCGTCACGACGACCGAGCGGGCCGTCACGAGCGTGCAGGAGCTGCAGGCGTTCGACCGGGCGATCGCGGTCGATCCGCTCGCCGCGAAGCCCGCCGACGAGCTGTTCACGGCGCTGCGCGGCAAGGACGTCCTCATGGTGTTCGTCGAGGCCTACGGACGCGTCGCGCTCGAGCCGGCCTCGTTCACGGCCCCGGTCGAGCGCGCGCTCTCGGACGGTGGTGACGCCCTTGCGGGCGCCGGGTTCTCCGCCCGGAGTGCGTTCCTCACCTCGCCGACGTTCGGAGGGGTCAGCTGGCTCGCGCACTCCACGCTGCAGAGCGGCGCGTGGGCCGACTCGCCCCTGAAGTACACGCGTCTTCTCGACAGCGACCGCCGCAGCCTCAGCGAGCTGTTCGGTACGGCGGGGTGGCACACGATGTCGGTCGTTCCGTCGAACGAGCGCCCCTGGGAGGCCGGCCGGGACTTCTACGGTTTCGACACCATGCTCGACGAGCGGAACATGGGCTATCGGGGCCCGCACTTCGGCTACGCGCACATGCCCGACCAGTTCACGTGGAGCGTGTTCCGCTCCCGTCGCTCCGACATCGACGGCCCGATGATGGCGGAGGTCGACCTGGTGTCGTCGCACACGCCGTGGACGCCGCTGCCCCAGCTCGTCCCCTGGTCGCAGCTGGGCGACGGACGCGTGTTCGCGGGGCAGGCGGCATCCGGGGAGTCCGCGTCCGACGTGTGGGGCGACCGCGAACGGGTGCAGAAGCTGTACGGCGAGTCGGTGGCCTATACGCTCGGCGCGACGTTCTCGTACCTCGAGACGTTCGCCCAGCCCGACCTGGTGCTCGTGCTCGTCGGCGACCACCAGCCGTGGCAGATCGTGAGCGGGGAGGATGCCGGGCACGACGTTCCCGTCACGATCATCGCCCAGGACCCCGCGGTCTTCGACGCGATCGCCTCCTGGGGCTGGGAGGACGGCGTGCATCCGTCACCCGCCGCCCCGGTGTGGCGCATGGACGCCTTCCGCGACCGCTTCGTCGCCGCCTTCAGCGACTGACGCCGGTATTGGTCGTGCGGCACCGCTCGGCCAGTGCTCGGTCAGTGCTCGGTCAGTGCTCGAGTCGCCAAGACACGCCGGCCGCGAGTACGCCCATGCGGCGTGTCTTGGCGACTCGATTTCAGGGGGCGGGCCGCGCGTCAGAACACGATCGTGTGGTTGCCGTGGCGGATGACGCGGTCCTGCGCGTGCCACAGCACCGCGCGGGAGAGCACCTGACGCTCGACGTCCGAGCCGCGGCGTACGAGCTCCTCGACACTGTCGCCGTGGGTCACGCGCACGGTGTCCTGCTCGATGATCGGGCCCTCGTCGAGATCGTCGGTGACGTAGTGCGAGGTCGCGCCGATGAGCTTCACACCCCGCTCCTTCGCCTTCTTGTACGGCTCGGCGCCGATGAAGGCGGGCAGGAACGAGTGGTGGATGTTGATGACGGGCACCCCCACCTGCTCGAGGAAGTCCGCCGAGAGGATCTGCATGTAGCGCGCGAGCACGATGAAGTCGACGTTGCCGGCGAGGAGCTTCACGATCTCGGCTTCGGACGCGGACTTGTCCGGCCCCGCGACCGACGGCACGTGGAAGAACGGCACCCCGAACGAGCGCACGTCGTCGGCCGCGGTGGTGTGGTTCGAGATCACCATCGGGATCGTGACCGGCAGGTCGCCGCGGCGGTGACGCCACAGCAGGTCGAGCAGACAGTGGTCCTGCTTCGACGCCAGGATCGCCATGCGCTTCGGCACGGACTGGTCCGTGATCGACCACTGCAGATCGAAACCGTCGCCGAGCGTGCGGGCGAGGTCGGCCTCGATCTCGGGGAGCGCCGCCGTCAGGCCCGCACGATGGAACACGACACGCTGGAAGTACGCGCCGCCGATCGGATCGTCGGAGTACTGGTCGAACGCCACGATGTTGCCGTCGTTGCGCGTGATGAGGGCCGACACCGCCGCCACGATCCCGGGCCGGTCGCTGCCGTGGACGATCAGGCAGGCGTGGTCGGCGGAGAGGTGCGGGGAAGCGGCCATGCGTCGATTCTGCCCTGTCCGCGGCATCCGCCCGCTACCGCACCCCGCGCATGAGCTTCAGTACCGGCTTCACGAACAGCAGCATCGCCGCACCCACGGCGATCGCGATGAGGCCCAGAGAGAGGAAGTAGGGGACCTCGCCCTGCGGGTCGTTCTCGGGGTCGTAGAACCCGGCGAGCCAGCCCGCGATCGACGTGCCGAGCGCGACCGAAAGGAAGAACAGCGCCACCATCTGCGTGTGGAATCGCGCCGGCGCGAGCTTCGTCGTCACCGACAGTCCGATCGGCGACAGGAGCAGCTCGGCGATCGTGAAGACGAAAAGGATGCCGACGATCGCGATGAAGGGCGTCGAGTTGGGCGCTCCGCCTGCGAACGGGAGGAAGAGCAGGAAGGCGATGCCCATGATGATCGACGCGAGACCGAACTTCACCGGCGTCGACGGCTGCCGGGTGCCGAGCTTCGTCCACAGGGCCGCGAACACGCCCGACAGGATGATGATGAAGACCGGGTTGATCGACTGCACCACCGGAATGGGGAGCTCCAACCCGAAGACGTGGCGGTCCAGCTGCTTGTCGGAGTAGATCGTCAGCACGGTGAACTGCTGCTGGTAGAGCGACCAGAAGGCGACGCTCACGAGGAACAGCGGGATGAACCCGAACACCCGTGACCGCTCGACGGCGGTGATCGCGCGAGAGGTCAGGATGATGACGAAGTAGCCCACCGCCGCGAGCACGGTGATGACGATGACGACCTGGGCGAGGTTGTCGGCCCGGATCACCTGGACCAGCACCAGGACCGCGAGCACGACGACCGCTCCGACGGCGATTCCGATCCACAGCCCGTACCGGTTCCGGGGCAGCGGATTGGCGATCACGCGAGCCTCGGCGGGGAGCCCGCGCCGCCCGAACGAATACTGCACGAGACCGATCGCCATGCCGATGGCGGCGAGAAGGAACCCGGCGTGGAACCCCCACGTCGCCTGCGCCCACCCGGTCAGGATCGGCCCGAGGAACGCACCCAGGTTGATGCCGAGATAGAAGAGCGAGAAGCCCGCGTCACGCCGCACATCCTCCGGCGCGTAGAGGGTTCCGACGACGGCCGTCGCGTTCGCCTTGAGCCCGCCCGACCCGAAGGCGACGAGGATGAGACCGAACCCGAGGCCCCAGTATCCCGGCAGCAGCGCGAGCGCGATGTGGCCGGCCATGATGACGATCGCGCTGTAGAACAGCACCCGCTCGGATCCGAGCACGCGGTCCGCGAGCCATGCGCCGACGATCGTCGAGAGGTAGACGGTGCCCCCGTAGGCGCCGACGATGCCGGCGGCCACGGCCTCCGGCATCCCGAGACCGCCCTGCGTGACGGAGAAGTACATGTAGAGCAGCAGGATCCCCTGCATGCCGTAGAAGCTGAACCGCTCCCACATCTCGACGAAGAAGACATGAGCGAGCGCCCACGGCTGCCCGAAGAACCTGGTGTCGTGGTCGCCGCCTTCACTGGATGCGGCGGTCGCGGCGGCATCCGATCCGCTCGCCTCGGCGGCCGTGGCCGCCCTGCCGCCCCGGCGGGTCGTGGCATCGGCTGCCGCGGTGGCACCGTCGGGCGGGCCGACCGGAATCTGCTCGGCCTCGTGATCGTCGCGCTGATCCATGCCCGCTCCCGTCGCCGCCGTGGATGAGGTCAGGCTAGCGATGGGGATGCTGCACGCGGTAGCCCCGGCCCGCGAGACGGGCGTCTCACTCCGGAAGTGACGGATGCCGCTCCTCGGCCGAGTGCCGACGGGGGATGAACAGCGCCACGACGAGGGCCACGACGGCGGCGGCACCGCCGAGCACGAACGACAGCTGGAACGCGGTGGACGTCGGCACCGGCATCCCTCCGGCGTCGATCGTGTAGGTCGCGAGGACGGCGCCGATCACGGCGGCCGCGGTGCTCGTGCCGAGGGAGCGGAAGAGGGCGTTGAGGCCGTTCGAGGCGCCCGTCTCGGACTGCGGCACGGAGCGCATGATGAGCATCGGCATGGCGGCGTAGCCGAACCCGATGCCGGCGCCGATGAGGAAGTTCGCCACGACGAGCTGCCACACCTCGCTCGAGAACAACAGCGTGAACCCATACGCGAAGATCAGCGAGATCGCACCCATCACGAGCAGCAGCTTCGGCCCGAAGGCGCGGGCGAGCCGCCCCGAGAACGGGGACAGCACCATCATCACGACGCCCGCCGGCATGACCACGAAGCTGGCCGCCAGTAGCGAGAGCCCGAAGCCTCCCGTCGCGACCGGCAGCTCGAGCATCTGCGGATACACGACGTTCGACGCGAAGAGGGAGAACCCCATCGCGATCGAGGCGATGTTCGTGAGCAGCACCGGCCGCCGCGCCGCGACGCGCAGGTCGAGCAGGGGCTCGGCGATCCGCAGCTCGTACCAGCCCCACACCAGCAACACCACGACGCCGCCGACCCCCAGCGCCAGCGTGGGCGGAGCGGTCCAGCCCCACGCGTTGCCGCGCGAGACCGCGAGCAGGATGCCGAGCAGGCCGACGCTCAGCCCCGCCGCTCCGACGTAGTCGAATCGGCCGGCGGTGCGCAGCACGCTCACCGGCACGATCCACAGCACGAGCCCGAAGACCACGACCCCGAGCCCCGCGGCCACCCAGAAGAGCAGGTGCCAGTCGGCGCGCTCGGTGATCAGCGCGCTGATCGGCAGGCCGAGTGCGCCGCCCACGCCCAGCGTCGCGCTGATGAGCGCGATGGCGGTGTCGACCCGGTTCTCGTGCAGCACGTCGCGCAGGATCGAGATCCCGAGCGGCACCACGC
The DNA here is from genome assembly GCF_025989145.1 of Microbacterium sp. SSM24. Classification (NCBI taxonomy): domain Bacteria; kingdom Bacillati; phylum Actinomycetota; class Actinomycetes; order Micrococcales; family Microbacteriaceae; genus Microbacterium; species Microbacterium sp. SSM24. The sequence continues at coordinate 1,564,656 of NZ_JAPDNQ010000001.1, forward strand.
CCACCACGGCACCCTGGAGCGTGCGTCCGACGATGATCCCCACGATGCCGGGGGACAGCGCCGCGATGACCGACCCCAGCACCAGCACGGCGAGCAGCACGAGCACGATGCGCCGCTTGCCGTACATGTCGCCGAGGCGTCCCGAGATCGGCGTGACGATGGCCGCGGCGAGCAGGGTCGAGGTCACGACCCACGCGGTGTCCTCGCGGCTCGCGTCGAGGAGCTCGGGCAGCTTCGACTGGATCGGGACGACCAGCGTGAACATGAACGACGACGCCAGGCCCGCGATCGCCAGCACCGCGACGATCGCGCCCTGACGGGGCATCCGGGTGAGTCGTCTTCTCGCGTCCTCGTCCGGTCTGCCCATCGGACAAGGCTATCCGCGTGCGGGGCGACGGGCTCCGCGTCCGCCCGTGCCGAGTGCCACACTGGACGCATGGCCGAGACCGAAACGCCGCCGGGCATCGACATCCGCCCGCTCGACACCGTCGAGGAGGTCCACCGGGCCTCGCGAGTCCTCGCCGACGTGTGGGGCGGCGACACCGGAGGCATGCCGCCGAACCTGCTGCGCGCCCTGGCGCACTCCGGCAACTACGCGGTCGGCCTGTATGACGGGGATCGCATGGTGGGAGCATCCGTCGCGTTCTTCTCTGCCCCTGCGGCGCGCTCGATGCACAGCCACATCACCGGGGTGCTGCCCGATCTGCAGAGCCGGGGCCTCGGACGCGTGCTCAAGCAGCACCAGCGTGAATGGGCGCTCGCGCGCGACGTCGGGCACATCACGTGGACCTTCGACCCGCTCGTCGCCCGCAACGCCCACTTCAACCTGCGCACACTCGGAACGCGCGTCACCGAATACCTCGTCAACCATTACGGCCCGATGGACGACGGCATCAACCGCGGCGACGAGACCGACCGCATCATGGTGTCGTGGGCGCTCGCCGCGCCCCCCGTGCCCACTCCCGGCGCGGAGCAGGTGGTGGCGTCGGTCGCGGTGCCCCACGACATCGAGACCCTGCGCCGGGAGACCCCGGTGGATGCCGCGGTCTGGCGTGCGCGCGTGCGCGACGACATCCTCGCCCGGCTTGCCGAGGGCCTCGTCATCGGGGGCTTCGACGACGAGCGCGGCTACCTCTTCGTGCGCCCGGCCTGAGCCTCGTCCCCGTCGCGAAGGGAGGAGATGTCGCGAAAGGAGGACCGTTCCGGCAGGAATCCTCCTCCGCTCGTCACTTCTCCTCCGCTCATCGCGGGCCGGACATCCCTAGGCTCGCGTCATGCCCGACTACCGCGCCCACTTCGACTTCGACATCCGCTTCGCCAACGGCGGAGACCTCTCCGGCACCGGCTTCCGCCTCGACCTGCCTGGCCGCGATCTGCCGGAGGCCGAGATCGGCCGGCTGCTCGTGCAGCACCTCGGGCTCGCGCTGGTCGACGAGGTCGATCTGCGCGGGCTGCGGATCGTCGAGGAGCCGCACCGCGGCAGCCGCGGGGTGGCGGCCGCGCCCGGCGTCGCCGCGAGCACCCGCATCGTCGACCTCAGCCATCCGATCCGCGCCGGGCTCGTGACCTACCCCGGGCTGCCCGTGCCGAGCATCGCACCGCACCTGACGCGCGAGGACTCGCGGGCCAAGTACGCGCCGGGCACCGAGTTCGCGATGGACATCCTCACGATGATCGGCAACACCGGCACCTACCTCGACAGCCCGTTCCACCGCTACGCGGAAGGCTCCGACCTCGCCGGCCTGGAGCTGTCGTCGCTGGTCGGTCTGCGCGCCGAGGTGTTCCATCTCGAGGATGCCTGGACGCCGGAACGTCGCGGCATCCGTCCCGAGACCCTCGCCGATCGCGACGTGCGGGGCGCGGCGGTGCTGCTCCACACCGGCTGGGACCGGTGGTTCGGCCGGCCGGAGTACGGCTCCGGCGCGCCGTTCCTCACCGGCGAGGGAGCGCAGTGGCTCATCGACGCCGGTGCGACGCTCGTCGGCATCGACTCGCTCAACATCGACGACACCGAATCAGGGGGTGAGCGCCCGGCGCACACCCTGCTGCTCGGCGCGGGCGTGCACGTCGTCGAGCACCTGACGAACCTGGGCGAGCTGCCGCCGCGCGGCGCCCGGTTCACGGCCGCTCCTCCGGCCGTCGAGGGGTTCGGGACCTTCCCGGTGCGCGCGTTCGCCGAAGTCCTCGACTGAGCCGGCCGCGCGGCGCATAACTCCTGCAGATCTCCATCGCTCGCGGGTCGCGTGCCCGGAATCACGGCATTCTCGCCCGCCGCGCTCGCCGAAGTGCAGGAGTTATGCGCCCGGGGGACTGAAGCCGACGGCTCGAGGTATCTGGCGCGGGCCGCGGTGCTCCTCTCTTGCAACACGCACGCGAGGGGACGACCATGCACGAGCACATCGAGATCCTGATGGCCGCACTGGCCGGCGCGCTGCACCGCGACCGCCGCCGGCCGGGGCGCACGCACGGACCGCGACGGTCCCGCGGCACGTACGTGCCGGTCCTGCCGGAGCTTCGGGCGGCGCGGCCGCTGCCCGTCCTGCGCGTGGCCCACTGACGCCCGCGTCCGCGCCGCGGGCGGGCGTAATCTGAGCGCATGCCCATCGCCTCTGCCGCGGCATCCGTCGCCCTCGAGGGGTTCGAGCTGAGGGTGCTGCACCTTCCGCTGGTCTCCCCGTTCACCACGTCGTTCGGTACCGAGACGGTGCGCGAGGTGATCGTCGTACGCGCGCTGACCTCCGACGGCGACGGCTGGGGAGAGATCGTCACGATGGCGGCGCCGCTGTACTCGAGCGAGTACACGCAGAGCGCGTGGGATGTCGCGCTCCGCTGGCTCGCACCGGCGCTGCTCGATCGGGGGCGCCTGGCCCCCGAGGAGGTCGCGACCGTGCTGGCGCCGTTCGTCGGCCACCGGATGGTGAAGGCCGGTCTCGAGCTCGCCGTGCTCGACGCGGCGCTGCGCAGCGAGGGCCGTGCGCTGGGCGAGTACCTCGGCGCGGTGCGCGATCGCGTGCCGAGCGGGGTGTCGGTCGGCATCCAGCGCGACCCTGCCGCGCTCGTCGACGCGGTCGGCGGCTACCTCGACGAGGGCTACGCGCGCATCAAGATCAAGATCAAGCCCGGCCGCGACATCGCCGACACGGCCGCCGTGCGCGACGCGTTCGGCGGGATCACGCTGCAGGTCGACGCGAACTCGGCCTACACGCTCGCCGACGTCGACACCCTCGCCGAGCTCGACCGCTTCGACCTCCTGCTCATCGAACAGCCGCTGCAGGAGGACGACCTCGTCGATCATGCGACGCTCGCCCGGCGCCTGCGCACGCCGGTGTGCCTGGACGAGTCGATCGTGTCGGCCAAGGCCGCCGCCGACGCGCTGGCGCTGGGGGCGGCATCCGTCATCAACATCAAGGCGGGCCGGGTCGGCGGCTACCTGGAGGCCGTCGCGATCCACGACCTGTGCCGGGATGCCGCGATCCCGGTGTGGTGCGGAGGCATGCTCGAGACCGGGATCGGCCGCGCCGCCAACGCCGCGCTGGCGGCGATGCCGGGCTTCACGCTGCCCGGCGACGTCTCGGCGTCGAGCCGGTTCTACACGCGCGACATCGTCACCGAGCCCGCCGTGCTCGAGGACGGTCACGTGCGCGTGCCGACCGGGCACGGACTGGGGGTCGAGATCGATCCGATCGCGCTCGAGGATTTCACCGTGGCCCGAGAGACGCTCACGCGGTGACCGCGTCGCGCCGGGGCAGGGCTCTCCGCGCCGCCGTGATCTCGGCGGCGCTGTTCGGGCTGGCCGCGTGCGCACCGGCCGGATCGCCCGCGCCGAGCGCGTCCGCGGGCCTTCCCGCCGGCGTCACCGTCGAGCTGCAGCAGCTGCGGTCCGACGTGGCTGCGCGCCAGGCGCAGGTCGTCGTCACCAACGACACCGACGAGGAGCTCGTGGTCGGCGATGTCGCGATCGACGACCCGCGGTTCGACGGCGCGATCGCACGCGTCGCCGCGCGCGACAGCACCATCGCGCCGGGCCGGAGCGTCGGCATCCGCGTGCAGCTGCCTCCGGTCGCGTGCGATGACATCCCCGAGGCCGTCACCGCCACGGTCGACCTCACCTACACGCTCGGCGACAGCGGCGGAGAGGCGTCGGTCCCGATCGACGATCCGCTCGACTTTGTCGCGCCGCTGCACGAGCGCGAGTGCCGGGTCGTGCTGCTCTCGGCCGCGGCCGACGTCGCCTTCACGGCGTTCGAGCCGTCGCCGGCCGGCGAGCCGGCGGTGCTCGAGCTCACCGTGACGCCCACGGGGGCGGGCGGTGCCGGCATCCGCTCGATCCAGACGACCAACCTGCTCACGTTCGCCGCGCCCGCCGGCGACACCGCCGACGCGCACGCGATCGACGTCGAGCTCGAACCCGGCGCGACCGAGCCCGTGGTCCTGCCCCTGCCGCTCGTGCCGCTGCGGTGCGACCCGCACGCGGTGCAGGAGGACAAACGCGGCACGATCTTCGACCTCCAGGTCGAGATCGACGGCGAGCCCGGCGAGATCGAGCTCGCCGCGTCGGAGGACATGCGCGGGGAGATCCTCACGTGGGTCGCGAACTGGTGCGGGTTCGGCTCCTAGGCCGGGCGCGAGCGCGGGCGGATGCCGCTTGTCAAGACCCTGCAACGCGAGCCGGGTCGTCGCCAGAGTGGTGACATGACCTCTCTCGCAGTCATCCTCCTCATCGTCGGCGTCGTGCTGCTGCTCCTCGGTGTCTTCATCGAGGCCGCGAAGTTCCTGCTGTGGATCGGCCTTGTGATCATCATCATCGCCGTGATCGCGTGGCTCATGCGCTTCATCCGCCGCCAGACCTGATCCGACCTGGCTGCTGCCATGCCCCCGCCTAAAGTGGGGGCATGGTCAGCAGCGTCGCTCCCAACGATCCCGCAGCAGCGCGCGGCATCTCCCGCCGCACCCAGTCGGAGATCTACCGCGCGGGCATCAGCGGCACTCGTCCGCGGGTGCCGGTCGATCAGGCAGAACTCGAGCGAGCTGCGCGCAAAGCGCTGAGCGCCGAGGCGTTCGCCTACATCGCGGGCGGTGCCGGGGCCGAGCGGACGATGCGCGCCAACGCCACCGCGTTCGAGCGCTGGCAGGTGTGGCCGCGGCCCCTGCGGGACGTGTCGACGCGCGACCTCTCCGTCGAGTTCCTCGGACGGCGGCGCCCGACGCCGCTGCTTCTCGCGCCGCTCGGCGTGATGGAGATGGCGCACGACGACGCCGACCTCGCGGTGGCGCGGGCCGCGGCATCCCTCGGCGTGCCGTACACGCTGTCCAACCAGGCGTCCTTCCCGATGGAGGAGGTGGCGGATGCAGCGCCGGGCGGCTCGCGGCTGTTCCAGCTCTACTGGTCGGCCGACGACGACCTCAACGCCTCGCTGCTGCGGCGGGCCGAAGCATCCGGCTGCGATGCCATCGTCGTGACGCTCGACACCCACCTGCTCGGCTGGCGCACGCGCGATCTCGACCTCGCGTACCTGCCGTTCACGCGGGGGATGGGGATCGCGCAGTACACGAGCGATCCCGTGTTCCAGCAGCTCGTGCGCGAGCGTGTGAGGAAGGGACCGGATGCCGCGGCCCCGGCCGCTCCGGCCGTGCGGATGACGCCGAAGACCGTGGCGGCGGGAGTGAAGATCGCGCGCAAGGGCGCCGCGCTCACCGGCGCCGGACTGCGCGAGAACCTGCGCTCGCCCCTGCCGCGCGCGGCCGTGGAGACCTTCCTGGACGTGTTCTCGACGCCCGCGCTCACGTGGGGCGACCTCGCGAAGGCCCGCGAGTGGACCAGCCTGCCGATCCTGCTCAAGGGCATCGTGCATCCCGACGACGCGGCGCGCGCCCTCGATGCGGGCGTCGACGGGGTCTGGGTGTCCAATCACGGCGGTCGGCAGATCGACCAGTCCGTCCCGACCCTCGAGGCCCTGCCCGCTGTCGTCGATCGGGTCGGCGGACGCGTGCCCGTCGTCTTCGACTCCGGCGTGCGGCAGGGATCGGATGCCTTCATCGCCCTCGCCCTCGGTGCGACGGTCGTCGCTCTCGGCCGGCCGTACGCGTACGGGCTCGGCATCGCGGGCGAGGAGGGCGTGCGCGAGGTGGTGCGCAACGTGCTCGCCGAGCTCGACATCACGCTGGGACTGTCCGGCCGCACCGCGATCGGCGAAGTCGGCCGCGACGCGCTGCGCGAGGCCTGAGCCGGAGTCAGCGCGGGCGGCCGTCCCGGGTGAAGCCGAAGACGGGCGCATCGTCGGGCTGCTCGACGAGGGGCAGAGGCTCGTGCACGGAGAGGCGGTCGGGGTAGCCCGGGTAGAGCAGCGCCTTCAGCTCCTCCGCGTCCCCCTCGAAACAGCCCGAGGTCGCGCCGACGCCGATCGCGTCGGCCGTGCCCTCGCCGTCGTGCACCTCGATGACGAGTGCCGCGATCGATCGAGAGGGATCGGATGCCTCGACCACCGCGCCGCCGCCGCCGACCGTCGGCGCGCTCGTGGTCCAGCCGCGCGCGGCGAGCCACGCCGCGGCCTCCTCCACGGTGGTGAGGGCGTCGGTGCGCAGCATCCACCCTTCGTACGTCGTGCGGTGCAGCGAGAACCCGTACCCGTCCGCGCAGTCGAGGGGTGAGTCCCCGTACTCCTGCACCTGCCAGGACGCGTTCGAGAGGTGGCGGAGGACGCCGGCGACCGTCCCCTTGAACTGCAGGTTCGCCTCGCGCGCGGAACGATAGAGCTCGTCGCCGTGGGGCGACGGGCTCGCGCACCCCGCGAGGACGGCGGCGCTCAGCAGCGTCGCGACGAATGACGTGCGCAGGTGGCGTCCCGCCCCGCGCTCGACCATGAGAGCCTCCGATCCGGCATCCCCAGGGTAGCTCCGCGCGATTCCGGGGGACTGCCCCCGTGCGTTCGTGCCCGACGGCTCCGTAGAGTGGCGGGGTGACCTACCCTCCCCCCTCACCCCAGGCGCCGTACGGCTACGCCCAGCCGCCGCAGCCGATGAGCCCGTCCGACGAGAAGACGTGGGCGACGCTCGTGCACCTCGGGTCGCTCTTCTTCAGCTTCCTCGTGCCGCTCATCGGGTTCCTCATCCTCAAGGACCGGGGGCCGTTCGTCCGCTCCCACACGGCCGCCGCCCTGAACTTCCAGCTGAGCCTGCTGATCTATTCGATCGTCGGCGGAGTGCTCACCATCGTGCTCGTCGGGTTCGTGATCCTCTTCGCCGTCGCGGTGCTGAACATCGTGTGCTCGATCGTCGCGGCCGTGAAGGCCGGCCGCGGCGAGTGGTACCAGTACCCGCTCGCGATCCGCTTCGTCTCGTGAGCTGAGCTCCGGGCCGGGTTCGAGCGCCGCGAAGCCGCGCGGGCCGGGCGACTAGAATCGACGGATGCCGCGCTCTGCGGCGCAGCGACTCCGCACTCCCCTCTCCCGACCATTGGAGCCACCGTGGCCGAGCAGTCCCGCCTCGACAAAGTCATCGCCCTCGCCCGCCACCGCGGGTTCGTGTTCCAAGCGGGTGAGATCTACGGCGGATCCCGGTCGGCGTGGGATTACGGCCCCCTCGGCACGGAGCTCAAGGAGAACATCCGCCGCCAGTGGTGGCAGACGTTCGTGCGCGGACGCGGCGACATGGTCGGCCTCGATTCGTCGATCATCCTGCCCAAGCGCGTGTGGGAGGCATCCGGTCACGTCGCCACCTTCACCGACCCGCTGGTCGAGTGCCTGCAGTGCCACAAGCGGTTCCGCGCCGACAACCTGATCGAGGACTTCGAGGCGCGCAAGGGCCGCAAGGCCGAGAACGGGCTCGCCGACGTGCCGTGCCCGAACTGCGGCACCAAGGGCCAGTACACCGAGCCCAAGGCGTTCTCGGGCCTCGTGAAGACCTACCTCGGCGTCGTCGACGACGAGTCCGGCCTGCACTTCCTGCGCCCCGAGACGGCGCAGGGCATCTTCGTGAACTTCTCGAACGTGCTCACCGCGAGCCGCAAGAAGCCGCCGTTCGGCATCGGCCAGGTGGGCAAGGCGTTCCGCAACGAGATCACGCCCGGAAACTTCATCTTCCGCACGCGCGAGTTCGAGCAGATGGAGATCGAGTTCTTCACCCCGCCCGCCGAGGCCGGCGAGTGGTTCGACCACTGGGTCGAGGCGTGCTGGAACTGGTTCGTCGACCTCGGCATCGACCCCGAGAACATGCGGCAGTTCGACGTGCCAGCAGACGACCGCGCGCACTACTCGGCCGGCACCATCGACGTCGAGTACCGCTTCGGCTTCGCCGGCAAGGAGTGGGGCGAGCTCATGGGCGTCGCGAACCGCACCGACTACGACCTCAGCAGCCACACCGAGGCGTCGGGGCAGTCGCTGACCTACTTCGACCAGGCTTCGGGCGAGAAGTACACGCCGTACGTGATCGAGCCCTCGTTCGGACTCACTCGCGCGATGATGGCGTTCCTCGTCGACGCGTACCACGAGGAGGAGGCGCCGAACGCGAAGGGCGGCACCGACACCCGCACGGTGCTCAAGCTCGACCCGCGCCTGGCGCCGGTGAAGGCGGCCATCCTGCCGCTGTCGCGCAACGAGCAGCTCTCGCCGATCGCGCGCGAGGTGGCCGAGGACCTCCGCGGCGAGTGGAACGTCGACTTCGACGACGCCGGCGCGATCGGCCGCCGGTACCGCCGGCAGGACGAGATCGGCACGCCCTTCTGCGTCACGGTCGACTTCGACTCGCTCGAGGACCGCGCCGTCACCGTGCGCGACCGCGACACGATGAGCCAGGAGCGCGTGCCCCTCGAGACCCTCCACGCCTATCTGGCGGAGCGCCTCCGCGGCGCCTGACCCGACGACACCGGATGCCCCGACCCCGCCGGGTCGGGGCATCCGTCATTCTCCCGGCCCGGGCCGCGGTCTCCGCTTCGTCGTCTACGGTGCGCAGGAGAAATCTGTGCTGCAGGATGCTTCGGGGCCGAATCGGCCTGTGCAGCGGATATCTCCTGCCGCACGGATGGCGCGCGTGGAACCGGATGGTGCGCGTGGAACCGGATGGCGCGGCGGGAACCGGATGGTGCGGCCCCGCCGGGTCGGGGCATCCGTCGTTCTCCTGGCCCGGGGCGCGGTCTCCGGTTCGTCGTCTACGGTGCGCAGGAGAAATCTGTGCTGCAGGATGTTTCGGGGCCGAATCGGCCTGTGCAGCGGATATCTCCTGCCGCACGGATGGCGCGCGTGGAACCGGATGGTGCGCGTGGAACCGGATGGTGCGCGTGGAACCGGATGGCGCGCGTGGAACCGGATGGTGCGGCGGGTGCGGTGGCGCGGTGGGGTGCGATGGCGCGGTGCGGGCGCTCGGCTGTCACGGGATCGGCGGGTACTGGAGCCGTGGACCCGCACGTCGTGCGACATGGCCGCAACCCCCTCCGTCACGGTCTCGCCCGCGTCTAGCGTTGCAGGATGACCAGAGACCACCGCGGTACGACCGCACTCATCACCGGCGCGAGCGCGGGGATCGGCGCCGAGTTCGCGGCCCAGCTCGCGAGCCGCGGTGCCGACCTCGTGCTCGTCGCCCGCCGCGAGGACCGGCTGCGCGAACTGGCCGACCGGCTCGCCCGCGAGCACGGGATCACCGCCACCCCGATCGCGCTCGATGTGTCCCGAGCGGATGCCGCGGCCACCCTCCGCCGCGAGATCGACGAGCGCGGCATCCGGATCCACACCCTCATCGGGAACGCCGGCTTCGGCATGAAGGGCGACTTCGCCGTCGCCGGTACCGACCGCATCGACGAGATGGTGCGGGTCAACGTGGGCGCGCTGGTGTCGATCACTCGGGAGTTCCTGCCCGGGATGCTGGCCGACGGCCGCGGAGTGCTGGTGAACGTCGCGAGCACCGGCGCGTACCAGCCGTGCCCGAACATGGCCGTGTACGGGGCGACGAAGGCGTTCGTCCTCAGCTTCACCGAGGCGCTCGCCTACGAGACGAAGGGCTCGGGACTCGGGGTGCTCGCCCTCAGCCCCGGCGCGACCCGCACGGAATTCTTCGAGGTCGTCGGAACGCCCGACGCGGCGGTGGGTCGTTTCAAGACCCCGGCGCGGGTGGTGGCGCGCGCGCTCGGCGAGCTCGACAGGCGTCGCCCGCGTGCCAGTGTCGTCGTCGGTCGCACGAATGCCGTCACGGCGTGGGCCTCACGCGTGATGCCGCGTCGGCTCACGCTCGAGCTGACCGGCCGCGTGCTGCAGTAGCACCGGCCGCCGGGCTTCGCGGCGGGGCGGGTGCCGCGGCGAGGCGGGGTGCCGCGGCGAGGCGGGTGCCGCGGCGAGGCGGGGCGTAGGGCCGGCCGCCGGGCTTCGCGGCGAGGCGGGGCGCAGCATCCGTCCCCGTTGCTGTCGCCTGAGCGACGCTCAGCCGACGAAGAGTCGGACATGCACCAGAGCGAGCAGCCCGAATCGACCAAGAAGGGGCGACGGGCGAGCTCAGTCGGTGACCGTGAACTCCGCTGAGCCGGTCTCGCCGGCGAGGAGGCGCCGGTAGTCCTCGGCGATGATCCCGCGCAGCACGTCGGCATCGACCTGCTCGAGGTCCTTCATGTACAGGCATCCGACACCGACGTCGTGGGGGCCCAGCCGCGCGAGCTCGTCGGGATACTCGGCCGTGCTGAGCAGGTACACCGTCGTCGCCTGCTTGCGGGGGGCGAACGCCGCGAGGGGAACGTCGCCCTCGGTACGCGTCGGGTAGCGGTAGTGGCACGCACCGAAGCCGACGATCGTGCCCCACAGCTCGGGCTCGCGCCCGGTCACCTCCTCCAGGAGCGCGACCATCGTCTCGGCGTCGCGCCGGCGCTTCGCAGGGGTGACCCCGGCGATGAACGCGGCGACGCTGCCGCCGGTCTTCTTCATCAGACGCCTCCGCCGCCGCTCTTGGCCGCGGCCTTCATCGCGCGCTTGTGCTCGCGCACCTTGGTCAGTGAGTCCGCCGAGACGATGTCGGCCACGCTGCGGAAGCTGCCGTCCTCACCGTAGGGGGCGGATGCTTCGCGCCAGCCGGTCCCGTTGTAGCCGTACTGTTTGCCGAGCAGGGCGAGGAAGATCTTCGCCTTCTGCTCGCCGAACCCCGGCAGTCGCTTCAGTCGCGCCAGGACCGCGGCGCCGTCAGGATCGCCCTGGGTCCAGATCGCCGACGCATTCCCGCCCCAGTCCTGCTCGACCGCCGCGCACAGCGACTGCACGCGCGCGGCCATCGACCCGGGGAAGCGGTGGACGGCGGGCGTCGCCTTGAAGAGGTCGGTGAAGGCTTCCGGATCGAAGGTCGCGAGGGCCGCGGCATCCAGGGTCCCTGCGCGCTCCGCGATCTTGAGCGGGCCCGCGAAGGCGGTCTCCATCGCGACCTGCTGGTCGAGCAGCATGCCGATCAGCAGAGCGAGCGGGTCGTCGGTGAGCAGACGGTCGGCGGTCTCGTCCCCCGTGATGTGGAGCGTCATGACGCCAGTCTCGCACTGGTCCCGCAGCCGGTGCGACCAGGTTCACGATGCGTCCGGATGCGAGGATGGCACCATGCCCGCTGCCCCCGAACCGTTCGACGAGCTCATGCACCACGCGCGCGAGACACGGGTGGTGGTCGTCGGCGGCGGCATCGCCGGGCTGCTCGCCGCGTGGGAATGCGCCAAGGTCGGGATGCCGGTGACCGTGCTCGAGGCATCGGACGCGTTCGGCGGCACGATCTCGTCTGCCGAGGTCGACGGGATCCGCATCGACACCGGGGCCTCGTGCTGGACGGCAGGCGGGGTCGTGCGCGAGCTCGTCGAGGAGCTCGGGCTGGGCGACCTCGTCGTGACGCCGGCCGACGATCGGACGTGGATCGCCGGCCTGCCGAAGGGTGCGGCGGCGCCGGTTCCGCAGGAGTCGGTTCTCGGCATCCCGGCGAACCCGTGGGACGAGTCGGTCCGGAGGTTCATCGGCTGGGGCGGTGTGTGGCGTGCGTACCTCGACCGCCTGCGTCCGCCCCTCACGATCGGCAAGGAGCGCAGTCTCGCCCGCCTCGTGCGCACACGCATGGGCGAGGCCGTGCTCGACCGGATGGTCGCGCCGCTGAGCGTGGGGCGCTTCGGGATCACCCCCGACCGGGTCGACGTCGCGTCGGCGGCCCCCGGCCTCAGTTCGGCGCTCACGCGCACCGGGTCGCTCGGCGGCGCCGTGGCCGATCTGCTGGTGGGGCGCGACGGTCCGGCGGTCGAGTCGCTGGACGGGGGCCTCGCCCCGCTGGTCGACGCCCTCGTCGCCCGCCTGCGCGGCCTCGGCGCCGAGCTCGTCACCGGCGTCCGCATCGACGCGATCGAGCGCACCCCCGACGACCGCTGGCGTGTGATCCCCGACCTCGAGGGTGGCGGAGAGTTCGAGGGTGAGATCGTCGTCGTCGCGGCGGGGCCGCAGGGCGCCGCGGGGCTGCTCGCGCCGCACGCGGGGTCCGCGGTGCGGCAGATGACGACAGCCGCGTCCCGCCGCGAGATCGTGACGCTCGTCGTCGACGCGCCCCGCCTCGACGGGGCGCCGCGCGGCGGGCAGGTCTACGCCGTGCCAGGCTCGGGTCGCGCCTCGGGCGTCGTCCACGCGACGGCCCGCTGGGGCTGGCTGGCCGAGGCCTCCGGGCCGGGAGTGCACGTGCTCCAGGTCGCGTTCGACCGGCCGGCCGGCGATTCGAGCGGCATAGCACCGACCGACACCGCGCCTACCGAAGCCGCGCTGCCCGACGCCGAAGCCGTCGCGACGGCCCGGGCGGAGGCATCCGCTCTCCTGGGCGTGCCCCTCGACGCCGACGTCGTGCGCGACTGGAGACGCACCGGATTCGCTCTGCCGCTGCCCGCCTCGGCGCTCGGTCACGACGATCACGCGGCGGCCGTGCGGGAGGCCGTGGCGGCGCTCCCCGGCCTCGCGGCCGTGGGCGCGTGGCTCGCGGGGAGCGGTCTGGCGCAGGTCGTCGCGGACGCCCGGAACGAGGCCGAGCGCGTGCGTCGCGCGGCGCTGTGGGCGTCTCCGGCGTCCGATTGAAGACGTCGTGACGGCCGTTGTCAAGGGTGGATGCCGGAATCGGCATACAGGGCTACCCTGGGATGGTCATCAGCGCACTACCGAGCGTGAGGAGACCCCATGAGGGGCAAAGCAGGACTCGTCGTCGGACTTGCCGTGGGCTACGTGCTCGGCACCCGAGCGGGACGAGAGCGCTACGAGCAGATCAAGACCCAGTGGCTCAAGGTCTGGCACCTCGACCCGGTGCAGGAGCAGGTCGGCAAGGTGAAGGACTTCGCCAAGTCCAGCGCCATGGCTCTCCCCAGCACGCTGTGGGACTCGGCCGTCAAGGTCACGAAGGCGGCGACGACGAAGGGCACGCCCGGCGAGCGCCTCGACGCCGCGCTGCAGACCGGCAAGGACCAGGCCGACGACGTGGAGCGCGCCGCGAAGAGTTCGGCCAAGGCCGCGAAGACCACGGCCAAGGCCGCGAAGGATGCCGTCGAAGACCTGATCGACGAGAAGACCGACGACACCCCGGCCGCCGGGCGCGGCGGAGCGTGACATGAGTTCGCCGCGTGGCTTCCGCGACCGCGCCGACGACAGCCTCCTGACGCTGCTCGGCGATGTCCCCGAGCTCGTCCGCAACCTCGTCACCGCCGAGATCGAGGCGGCGAAGAAGTGGGCCGCGCGCACCGCGAAGGAGGGCGGGTGGGGAGCGCTGTGGATGTTCGCCGCGCTCTTCGTGCTGTTCTGGTCGGTGCCCGTGCTCGGCACGTTCGTGATCGCCGGACTGTCGTCGTGGTGGCCGGTGTGGCTGTCGGCACTCGTCGTCTTCTTCGCGATGCTGATCGTGACGGCGATCCTGGCGCTGCTCGGCATCCTGCGATTCCGCAGGATCGGCGCGAGCCAGAACCCCGTGCAGTCGATCGCCCAGGATGTGAAGGAGGTGCGCGATGAGTTCTGACGCGCCCGTGCCCGTGCCCATGCCACGCACCGCCGTCCCGCTCGGCATCACCGATCCGGTGGAGAAGGCCCGCGCCGAGCTCAAGGCGGCACTGGCGGCCATCGAGGTGAAGGGCAACCTTCCGAGGCGCCTCGCGGTCAGGATCGACGACTCGGTCGACAAGGCGCAGAAGTTCTCGAAGCGCAATCCGGTCCTCGCGGCGGCGGCCGTCGTCGCGGCGGCGGCGGCGATCGGTGCCGGGGTCTGGGCTTTCGCCCGTTCGTACAGCCGCTGACACCCGTCACGCCCCCACCGGGACCCGGCAGGCCGCGGGATGCGGGCGGAGGGGTATGCTCGGGATGAGGCAGTGCAATGGTGCGGATGCTGCCGACGCGCGAGCCCGATTCGATTCGCGCATCGGCCGCTCGACGTCTGGGGCGGCCGGCTGAAGCACCACGAGAGTCGACCCCCATGAACACAGCGTCCCAGCACGTACCCGCCAAGCCCCTCGCGGGATGGCGCGTCCTCGTGCCCCGCGGCGGCCCCTGGGGCGACGGAGTAGCGGCGAGCCTGCGACGCCAGGGCGCCACCCCCGTGATCGCTCCGCTCATCAACTTCGCGCCGACGAACGACCAGGCGGCACTCGAGCGCTCGCTCGCCGATCTCGCCGCCGGCGCCTTCGACTGGCTCACGGTCACGAGCGCGACCACCGTCGACGTGCTCTACGCCTACCGTGCGATCGTGCCGGCCTCCACGAAGATCGCGGCCGTCGGCGAGACGACGGCGGCTGCGCTCCTCGCCGTCGGCTACCGCGTCGATCTCGTCCCCGACGACGACAACTCCGCCGCCGGCATGGCCGAGCAGCTCATCGGGCTCGAACCGGAGCCGCGCGACATCCTCACCCTCCGCAGCGAGATCGCGAAGCCGGTGCTCACCAACATGCTGTCCGAGGCCGGGCATCGCGTTCGCAGTGTCGTCGCGTACCGCACCGTCGGCGTTCCGGTGACGGATCGCATCGCCGAGGACGTGCGCTCGGGCCGCATCAACGCGATCCTCGTCACGAGCGGATCGGTCGCCGAGCAGGTCCACGCGCAGTTCCCGCACGTCCCCTCCACCACCCTGATCGCCGCGATCGGACCCCGCACGGCGAAGGACGCCCGCCGCGCCGGGCTCCCGGTCGACGTCGTCGCCGAAACGCAGACCGTCGACGCGCTCATCGACGCGGTGGCGCGTTTCTCGCTCCCGCATGCCGCCGACGAGTTCGCCCCGCGCACGGGAGCTCTCCCGCTTCCGCACCAGGACTGACCCGGTGGTGCGCGTCTCGCCCCGCGTCGTCGTGCTCGCGGGCGGTGTCGGAGGATCCAAGTTCGTGCTCGGCGTGCGCGAAGCGCTGCGGCGGCGGGGCATGGACGACACCGCGGCCGCCCTCACCGTCGTCGTCAACACGGGCGACGACATCTGGCTCTCCGGCGTGCGGCTGCAGCCCGACGTCGACTCGATCACCTACGCCCTCGCCGGCGTCAACGACACCGCGCGCGGCTGGGGTCGTGACGGCGATTCCGAGCGCGTGAACCACGAGCTCCAGGAGTGGGGCGCCGGCTGGCCGTGGTTCACGCTCGGCGACCTCGACCTGGGCACGCACCTCGCGCGCACCGGGTGGCTGCGCGACGGCCTCTCGCCGACGCAGGTGCTCGAGCGGATGTCGCAGCGCTGGCCGCTCGGTGCGCGCCTCCTGCCGATGACCGACGCCGAGGTCGACACAGTCGTCGTGCTCGAAGACGGCTCGCGCCTCCACTTCCAGGAGTGGTGGACCCGCCACCGCGCCGCCCTCGCTCCGGCCCGGTTCGAGAATCCGGGCATCGAGGTCGCCGCACCCGCACCAGGCGTCGTCGAGGCCATCGCGTCGGCGGACGTCGTGCTGATCGCCCCCTCGAACCCGGTCGTCTCGATCGGCCCGGTCCTCGCCGTGCCCGTCATCCGCGACGTCGTCGCCACCACCGCCGCGCCGGTCGTGGGGATCTCGCCGATCATCGGCGGGAAGGTCGTGCGCGGCATGGCGGACGTGTGCCTCACCGCGATCGGCGTGGAGACATCCGCGGCGGCGGTCGCGGCGCACTACGGCTCGCGCGAGACGGGCGGCGTGCTCGACGCGTGGCTTCTCGCCGAGGAGGACGACGCCCTCGCACCAGAGGTGGCGGGGGGCGGCATCCGCTCTCTCGTCACGCCGCTGTGGATGACGGATGCCGCTGCCTCCGCCGCGATCGCCGAGACGGCGCTCGTCGCGGCGGGAGTG
This sequence comes from Microbacterium sp. SSM24, assembly GCF_025989145.1. Lineage (NCBI taxonomy): Bacteria > Bacillati > Actinomycetota > Actinomycetes > Micrococcales > Microbacteriaceae > Microbacterium > Microbacterium sp. SSM24. The sequence goes on from NZ_JAPDNQ010000001.1 coordinate 1,580,896, forward strand.
TGACGTGCCCGAACTCGCCTGGTTCGGCTGGAGCCTGCTCGCCGTCGCGGCCGTGATCGTCGGGCTGTCGAAGACCGCGATCCCCGGCGCCGGAACGATCGCGGTCGCGATCTTCGCGGCGGTGCTGCCGGCGAAGCAGTCCACCGGCGCGCTGCTCCTGCTGCTGATCGTCGCCGACGTGTTCGCGGTGCTGATGTACCGGCGGCACGCGAACTGGCGTGAGCTGTGGCGCCTCATGCCCGCCGTCGTCGCCGGCGTGGCGCTCGGCGTCGTGTTCCTCGCGTTCGCCGACGACGCGTGGGTCAAGCGCACGATCGGGGTGATCCTGCTCGTGGTGGTCGCGATCACCCTGTTCCGGCGGCGGATGACCGCGACCGTCGACGCCCGACGACCGCACACCGCCGCCGCCGTCACGTACGGCACGCTCGCCGGCTTCACGACGATGGTCGCGAACGCCGCGGGCCCGGTCATGTCGATGTACTTCCTCGCTCGCCGGTTCCCGGTGAAGGAGTTCCTCGGCACGGCGGCCTGGTTCTTCGCGATCATCAACGTGTTCAAGGTGCCGTTCTCGATCGGCATCGGCATCATCACGCCGTCCAGCCTGGTGCTGGACCTGGTCCTGGTCCCCGCCGTCGTCGTGGGTGCGATCTGCGGTCGGTGGATCGCCTCGCGCATCGATCAGAGCGTGTTCGAGCGCCTGGTGATCGTCTTCACGATCGTCGGAGCGGTGTACCTCCTCGTCGCCTGACCCGGGCAGGAGATCACCCCTTGTGCAGGAAGATGCCGCACGGAATGGTCCTGCGCGATGCGAGATCTCCTGCAGAAGGGGACGACGCGTCAGGTCGAGGGGACGACGCGTCAGGCCCAGGGTGCGGCGCGGTCGTTGTCGCGCGTACTGTCGTCGGGGAAATGGGGGAGTTCGGAACCGCCCGCGCGGATGCAGAGCCAGCGCAGCTGCTCGGGGGAGTCCGGCCGGGCGCGCCACGTGCGCCACACGCCCTGACCCACGCGCACGACGGTGCCGGGCTCCACGTCGACCACGTCGTCGTCGAGCCCCATCTGGCCGCTGCCGCCGAGGAACACGTAGAGCTCCTCGATGCGCGCGTGCGCGTGCCAGTAGCCGGCCTCCTCGCCGGGCTCGAGCGCGTTCGCCGTCATGCCGATGTACTGCATCGTGAGGTCGTGGTCGACCACTCGGCGGCCGTCGCGCGAACTCTCCGGACGGAAGCCGCCGTAGTGCTCCCGCCACTCGTCGAGGCCGCCGATCTCCAGCACCTGGTAGTCGCTCATGGGGTCAGGCTACCGTCGGCCGTTCGCCGGAGAGGTGGTGCGCGGATGCCTCAGCCGAGCAGTGCGGACGTGCGGGGACCGAGCCCGAGCATGCGCGCGGACTCGAGCTGCGCGGCGGTGTCGACGTCGCGGCGCAGGGACGTGGCATCCGGAATCGGAAGAACGGCGCACCCGAGCGCGACGTGCCTCGCGAGCGAGTCCTCGCCGAAGGACGTCACCCACCCCACGCCGGCGTTCGCCGTGACGAGCGTCGATCCGGCGTCCTCGGCGTCGGGCACCACGCCGCGGTCGACGGATGCCGCAGCCCGCAGCGCGGCGGACAGGTCGGCGGGTCGCAGCGCGGGGAGGTCGCCGAGCAGGGCGGCGCGCGGCATCCGTCCCCCCGGATCGACCGCCGCCACGCCCGCGGCGACGGCGGCGTCGAGACCGGACGCGTCGCCCTCGGGCACGAACCGCAGCGCGGGGATCGTCGCGGCGTCGCGGGCGAGCGCGGCGTCGTCGGTCACCACGACGACCTGCGCGACGAGGTCGCACGCGGTCGCCGCGGCGAGGGTGTCGAGCGCGATGGCCCGGGCGAGCTCGGCGCGGCCGACACCGTCGACGTCGAGCCGCGACTTCGCCCGGGCGGAGGGCTTGACCGGCACGACGACGACCCAGCGCGCGCTGCGCGTACCGATCTCAGGGTCAGCGGTGCTCGCTGGCGCCGGCACGCCGGCTTCCGATCGTGCCCGGCCCGGTTCGTCCTGAGTTACGGCACGCATGGGCTGCGCGCGCCGCGCGCGGCGTCGCCCGAACAGCGGGCTCACACGCCGTACTTCGCCCGCAGGCGCGGCAGGATCTCGTCGCCATAGCGGCGCAGGAAGGCCTCCTGGTCGTGCCCCGGGTCGTGGAACACCAGGTGGCGGAAGCCGAGGTCGATGTACCAGGAGATGCGCTCGACGTGCTCGTCGGGGTCGTCCGACACGATGAACCGCGACGCGGCCCGCTCGATCGGCAGCTCCTCCCCGAGGCGCTGCATCTCGATCGGATCGTCGACGCCCATCTTCTCGTCGGGGGTGAGGGCAAGGGGGGCCCAGAACCGCGTCTTCTCCTTCGCGGCTTCGATCGACGTGTCGAGCGAGACCTTGATCTCCATGAGAGTGTCGATCGCGTCGGGCGCGCGTCCGGCCTTCTCGAGTCCCTCCTGCAGCGCGGGCAGCAGGGTGTCGGTGTAGAGCTCGCGCTTCTTGCCGCTCGTGGTGATGAAGCCGTCCGCGATGCGGCCCGCGAGGCGGGTGGCGGCGGGGCCGGCCGCGCCGATGTAGATCGGCACCGGTTCGGGGAGCTTGTCGTAGATCGTGATGTTGCGGGCGGAGTAGTACGTGCCGTCGAAGTTCACGCGGTCCTCGGACCACAGGCGGCGGATGAGGCCGATCGCCTCCTTCAGCCGCTGGAATCGCTCGGGCGGGTCGGGCCACGCGATCCCGAGGTTCGCCTCGTTGAGGGCCTCGCCGGTGCCGACCCCGAGGATCACGCGTCCCGGGTACATCACGCCGAGCGTCGCGAAGTCCTGCGCGACGACGGTGGGGTTGTACCGGAACGTGGGCGTGAGCACCGACGTGCCGATGAGCACGCGGGACGTCTTCGCACCGAGCGCACCGAGCCACGGAACGGATGCCGGGGCGTGGCCGCCCTCGTGCAGCCACGGCTGCAGGTGGTCGGAGACGAACACCGAGTCGAAGCCGACCTCCTCGGCGAGCACCGCGTAGTCGAGCAGCTCGTTGGGGCCGAACTGCTCGGCCGAGGCCTTGTAGCCGAAGCGCAGGGGGAGTGTCATGCGGTGCTCCCTTCGAGAGCAGGTTCGGAGGACGGGAGGAACTCGGATCCGTCGGCGCGGGCGAGCCGCGCGCGGAAGGCGTCGACGGTACCGGGCCACAGCAGCGTCAGCCGCCCCGAGCGCTCGTCGACGTACCAGTTGCGGCATCCGCCCGTCATCCATCGGGTGGATGCCGCGGCCTGCGCGATCTCGTCGGTGTACGCGCGTTCGGCCCCGGGATCGACGCGGAGGGTGCGGCCGGCGCGGTCGTCGAGGGTGCGCGCCACATAGCCGGCCTGCTCCTCGATCATGAGCACCGACGAGGAGTGGCCGAGCGACGCATTCGGGCCGTTGAGCACGAACAGGTTCGGGAAGCCCGATACGACCGTCGACGCGAACGCCGTCATCCCGCCGGACCAGTGCTCGGCGAGCGATCGGCCCTGCTCTCCGACGACGAGCTCGGCATACGGCTGACGCGTCGACGCGAAGCCGGTCGCGAGCACGAGCGCATCCACGTCGTGGCGCGAGCCGTCGGACGCGACGAGCGTCGAGCCCTCGACCGCACTGAGTGCGGCGGACACGAGCGACACCGCGCCGGACGCCACGGCCGGGTAGAAGTCATCCGACAGCAGCACTCGCTTGCACCCGAACGCGTAGTCCGGCGTGAGCGCCGCGCGCAGCGCGGGGTCGGCGACCTGGCGCTCGAGGTGAGCGCGCGCGACCGCCTCCGCGGCGGCCGCGGCGGCGGAGTCGCCCGAGCGGGAGGCGAAGCGCTCCTCGCCCTCGGCGTACAGGTCGGCACGGAGGGCTTCGAGCGATGCGGGATCCGCGGCGAAGCGCGTGCGGTCGTCGTCGGAGTACGCCTCCCCGCCGCGGGGCACGATCCACGCCGGTGTGCGCTGGAACAGGGTCACCTGTGCCGCCGTACGAGCCAGTTGGGGAACGATCTGCACCGCGCTCGCCCCGGTGCCCACCACGCCGACGCGGGCGCCGGCGAGGTCGGCGGAGTGATCCCAGCGCGCCGAGTGGAACACCGGCCCGGGGAAGTGCTCCAGTCCCGGCAGCCGCGGGATCGCCGGCTCGGTGAGCCGCCCGCACGCCAGGACGAGCACGTCGGCCTCGATCACGTCGCCCGCGTCGCCCTCCTCGCCCGCCGAGCCCTGCGAGCCCCGCGAGGAGCCGGCCTCGATGCGCCAGACCTCGCGCGCGGCATCCCAGGCGGCGGTGTGCATGCGGGTGTTCAGCCGCAGGCGGTCGCGCAGGCCCTCCGCATCGACGACGCGGTCGAGGTACCCGTGGATCTCGGCGCCGGTCGCGAACGTGCCCGACCACGCCGGGTTCGGATGGGTCGCGAAGCCGTACAGGTGCGCAGGCACATCGCACGCGATGCCGGGGTAGGTGTTGTCGCGCCACGTGCCCCCGACCGAGCCCCCGCGCTCGAGCAGGACGATGTCGTGGCGTCCGGCTCGCTGCAGCGCGATGGCGACGCCGATGCCGGCGAATCCGGCCCCGACGATCGCGACCTCGACCCGCGTCACGGTGCCGCCCCCGCGGGGCTGGTCCGCAGCGTGCGGTAGTCGGTCGTCCGGAGCCGGAAGGGGCGGAACAGGCGTGCGGCGATGGCCGCGGCATCCGCCACGGGAAGCTCCAGCCCGTGCTCGATGCCCGCCTCGGGCTTCACGCGGCCATCGAGCAGGGTGCCGCCGAGGTCGTCGCCTCCGGACTGCAGCAGGACAGCGGATGCCGCGCGCCCGACGCGCGTCCACGGGATCTGCACGTGCGGGATGCTGCCCGACAGCGCCAGCCGCGACACGGCGACCATCGCGCGGTGCTCGTCCAGCGGCGAGCGTCCGGGCACCAGCGGCACTCCTCCGACCGGACCGGGGAGGGGGATCGGCACGAACTCGGTGAATCCGCGCGTCTCGTCCTGGATCGCGCGCAGCGCGCGAAGATGCACGATGCGCTCGGCGGCCGTCTCGACGTGTCCGTAGAAGATCACGCTCGTCGACCGGAAGCCGGCACGATGCGCGGCCGTGATGCCCTCCACCCACCGGTCGACGGCGAGGTCGCCGGGCGCGACGAGCGCGCGCACGCGCTCGCTGAGGACCTTCACGCCGGTGCCGGGCACGGTGTCGACGCCGGCATCCCGCATCGCCGCGAGCGCTCCGTCGAGGCCGAGGCCGCTGCGATCGGCCAGGTCGCGCACGTCCTGCGGGCGATAGGCGTGGAGGTGGACACCCGGCGTCGCGGACTTCACGACGCGCGCGAGGTCGAGGTAGCCGGACGGGTCCTCCGACGCCGGGAGCAGCCCCTGCACGCACACCTCGGTCGCGCCGAGATCGGCGGCGTCGAGGGCGATGGCCGCGGCATCGTCGAGCGTGAAGGCGGCCGGGTCGTCCGTGGCGGTGCGGCGCAGGCCCGACGAGGTCAGGTTCCGGTTCACGACGAGGCTGACGGCCTCGCCGACGGTGTAGCGGCGCACGTCGTCCGCGGTCGCTGTGAGCGCGTCGAGGTCGGCGCCGGTGGCCTCGAGCAGCGACACCCATTCGGCATCGTCGAGGGCGAGGGGGTCGGATGCCGCGGTCTCGGCGATCCGCCGGATGCCGCTCGCCGAGCCGCTCGGCGAAGAACTCGGGAGAAACGTGTCCGCGAGTCGGTCGGGGCTGCTGCCGACCCCGGTCTCTCCCGCGTTGCTCACGGCGTCCCTCGTCGCCAGCCCGGTCACGGGATCCGCGAGCGCGGCGATCGGACCCCGCATGGCGGGGTCGAGCCACGTCTCGGGATCGCGCACGAACTCGGGGTGCGCGGTGAGGCGCTCCCGCAGCTCGTAGCCGAGTTCGGCGGTGCGGGCGGCGAGGTCGTCGAGGTGCGGCCACGGGCGCTCGGGGTTGACGTGGTCGGCGGTGAGGGGCGAGACGCCGCCCCAGTCGTCGGCGCCCGCGCGCACGAGCAGGTCGAACTCGGCGGTGTCGGAGAGGTTCGGCGGCACCTGGATGCGCATCCTCGGACCCATCACCAGCCGCGCGACCGCGACGGCGGCGACGTACTCGATCAGCTCGGCATCGGGCGCGCCCTGCATCGCGGTGCGGGGCTTCGCGCGGAAGTTCTGCACGATCACCTCCTGCACGTGCCCCTGCCGGCCGGTGGGGCCGTCGACCATGTGCCGCTCGTGCGCGTCGCGGATCGCGATGATCGACTCCGCGCGGTCGTGCAGCGTCTCGCCGATCCCCACCAGGATGCCGGTGGTGAACGGGATCCGCTCGCGACCGGCGTCCTCGATGACGGTCAGGCGCAGGGCGGGGTCCTTGTCGGGCGACCCGTAGTGCACCTGCCCCGGCTCCTCGAACAGCCGGCGGGACGTCGTCTCGAGCATCATCCCCATCGAGGGGGCGGTGGGGCGCAGCATCCGCAGCTCCTCCGCCGACATGACGCCGGGGTTGAGGTGCGCGAGCATGCCGGTCTCCGCGGTGACGAGCCGGGCGATGTGACCGACGTAGTCGAGAGTGGACGCGAAGCCGTGCTCGTCGAGCCAGGCGCGCGCCTCGGGCCAGCGGTCCTCCGGACGGTCGCCGAGTGTGAGCAGGACTTCCTTGCAGCCCATCGCCCGCCCCTGCCGCACGACGGCGAGCACCTGCTCGGGCGACATGAACGCCGGCTTGTTCTTCTTCAGCAGCTGTCCCGGCGTGTCGACGAACACGCAGTAGTGGCAGCGATCGCGGCAGAGCGTGGTGAGCGGGACGAACACCTTGCGCGAGTACGTGATGACGCCAGGACGACCGGATGCCGCGAGCCCGGCGTCCCGCGCAGCACCGGCCAGGTGGAGCAGCCGTTCGAACTCGGCGCCGGTCGCGCCCAGCAGTGCCGCCGCGTCTGCGGCGTCGAGGCGCTCGCCGGCGGCCGCGCGGTCGAGCGCGAGGACGGTCTCCGGAGGCGAGACGACGGGGGAGGCCACGAAGGTCACCGGTCAAGTCTTGCACCGTGCGCGGCGCACCGGGTCTTCCGATCGTTGCCCTCCTGTGAGCAAATGTCCCGGCGGGCGGACGGGGCCGCTGGCAGACTAGACACATGGTGACGCTGCTCCTCGACTCGACGCGGCTCGAGGTCGTGCTGTCGGGAGCCGAGCGAGCGATGGCATTCCGCAAGGGGAATGTGGCCGTCGAGCGGTGGACCATCGCCAAGGTCCAGCTCACCGATGACACGTGGACGTGGCTCCGCGGGGTTCCGAGCCCCGGCACGCACCTGCGCGGCATCGTCGCGATCGGCACGTGGAAGTCCGCGGGCGGCGACGACTTCGCCGTGATCCGCCGGCACCGGCCGGGAGTGGTCATCGATCTCGAGGGCGACCCCGAGTACCAGCGACTGATCCTGACGACCCGGCATGGGCTCGCCCTCGTGCAGGCCCTTCGGGTCGAGGTCGCAGAGGAGCCCACCGACGTCGTCGACATCGCCGCCGAGACCGGGGCGATGCCCGTCGTCCCCCGCAAGCCGCGCACCCGCAAGGCGCCGGCGCCGTCGCCCGCCGTCTAGCCCCCGGCTCGCGCGCCCTGTCCTCCGGCGTGCATGCTCGACGACGTCAGCTCACGTCGCGGCGCCAGCTGAGCAGGTGGCCCAGCAGGACGAGCACGACCGCGTAACCGAGCAGCACGGCTCCGCCCGCCCACCATTCGAGCGACGTGGGCGCCTCGGCGCCGGGCACGCTCATGGCGAAGACGCTCGCGCCGACGAGCGCGTCGCTCGCCGCGCCGGGCAGGTACTGCGTGTAGTCGGCGAGCCCGTCGACGAACGATGCCGCAGCGCGTCCGACCGGTTCGAGGAACTGCGTGAACACGAGCACGCCGACGATCGCGCCGACCTGGTTGCGCACGAGCGCGCCGACCCCGATGCCGATGAGCACCCAGAGCACGTAGGCGAGCAGCATCCGTCCGAATTGCGCCCAGATGTCGGGCGCGGTCAGTTCGGTGTCGAGGTCGTAGCCGGCGAGGAAACCCGCGGAGGCGCCGACGGATGCCGCGATCCCGACCACGCCGTAGAGAACGCCCAGCAGCACGCCGACGAACACCTTCGCCCACAGCACGAGGCCACGCCTCGGGGTGGCGAGGAAGGTCGGGGTCAGCGTCTTGTGGCGGAACTCCGAGGTGACCATCAGGGTGCCGATGAGCAGCGGGAAGACGTAGCCGACCGACGTCGCCGTGCTGTAGAGCGTCGAGGCCAGCCCGTCCTCGGGGAGCGGCGGCGCGTCACCCGGGAGCGAACCGGTCGCGGCCGCCGCGAAGACGAAGCCGAGCACGGCGGCGGTGAAGGCGACGTACACGGCCAGCACGAGCGCGAGGATCCACCACATCGCGGTGGTGAACTGCTTGGTCGCCTCGGAGCGGGTCGCTGCGGTGAGGCTCATCGGTGCTCACCCCCGTCGTGGTCGTGGTGCTCGCCTTCGTCGGATGGTGGGGGCGATTCCTCCTGGTCGTCGAGGACGTCGGATGCCGCGACCTCGGCGCTCTCGCTCGCGCCCGGCTCGCCCTCGGCATCGAATGCGGCGAAGAAGCGGTCGGCCTGCTCGTCGGCATCGGTCCTGACGTACTCATCCCACGCCCGGTCGGCGTCGTCGGGGCGCTCCTCGTCGGCCGCGTCGTCCGTCGGCCCGTCGTCCTCGAGCGGCCCGGTCTCGTCAGCCTCGGCCGGCTCGGCCTCCTCGGCCTCCTCGGCCTCGTCGTCCTCGGACGACTCGGGCTCATCGTCCGCTCGGGCCGGCTCGGACTCCGCGGCCTCCTCAGGCTCGGCGGGCGCGGCATCCGGGTCCTCGACGGTGATGACGTCGATGACGCCCGTGCTCGCAACGGCGAACGAGGCGGTGCGCGTGCTCGGCTCGTGGGGCGTCGCGGCCTCGTCCGGCTCGTCGGCCTCGGCCTCCACCGCCTCGCCGGCCTCCGCCGCCTCGTCGTCCGTCTCGTCCTCGTCGGCGTGCGCCCACGCCATGCCCGCGGCGGCGCTCATCGCGGCGGCCGGCGCAGCGCCCATGCCGGCGGCGTCGAGCTCCTCGGCGACGGACTCGACATCCGCGGGTGCGGCTTCGGGCAGCTCATCGGACTCGACCTCGTCGACCGGCGCCTCGGTCTCGATCGCGGACTCGTCGACGTCGTCAGCGGCTTCGGGCGCGGCATCCGGCCCCTCGTCCGCGGTCTCCACGAGCGGGATCGCGCCCGACTCGATCGCGGGGATCACGTCGTCCGGCAGCGTGCCCGACGCGCTCGCGTGCACGCGCGTGCCGTTGACCAGGTCGAGGAAGACCTCCTCGAGCGCCGGTCCGCGCTTGTGCAGCGACGACAGCGGCACGCCGGCGGCGGCTGCCGCGAGACCCACCGACACCGGCTCGATGCCCCGCACGGTCAGGCCCGACCGGAGCACCTCGAACGGGATGCCGGCCGCGCGCAGCGCGTCGGCGAGCGCCGCGCGGTCGGCCGAGTCGACGATCGTGGCCTGCTCGGCCGGGTCGGAGAGCTCGTCGAGCCCGCCCTGGAACACCAGGCGCCCGGCGGAGATGATGAGGAGCGCGTCCACGGTCTGCTGCACCTCGGTGAGCAGGTGCGACGAGACCAGCACGGTCCGCCCCTCGCGGGCGAGCTGACGCAGGAACCCGCGGATCCACCGGATGCCTTCGGGATCGAGCCCGTTGGTCGGCTCGTCGAGGACGAGCACGCCCGGATCGCCCAGCAGCGCATACGCCAGGCCGAGGCGCTGCCGCATGCCGAGCGAGTATCCGCCGACCTTGCGGCCTGCGGCATCCGCGAGTCCGACCAGGCCCAGCACCTCGTCGACGCGGGACGTGGGGATGCGCGCCGCGTTCGCGTAGACGGTGAGGTGCCCGGCGCCGGTGCGTCCGGGATGGAAGCTGGATGCCTCGAGCACGGCGCCGACGGTCTGCAGCGGATGCTTCAGCTTCGCGTACCGCACGCCGTCGATCGTGACGGTGCCGGCGGTCGGCCGGACCAGCCCGAGGAGCATGCGCAGCGAGGTCGTCTTGCCGGCGCCGTTCGGGCCGAGGAATCCGGTCACGACCCCGGGTTCGACGCGTGCTGTGAAATCCGAGACCGCGGTGACGGCGCCGAAGCGTTTCGTCGCGCCTGAGAATTCCAGCAGCTGTCCTTCGGGCATGCCGAACCTCTCGTCGTCGGGAGCTATTCCCCATATCTTTGCGGAAACTGCACCTCGACGTGAGGAATAATCCACCGGCGCGTCCCGGTGGCCGGGCATGCGAGCCTGATGCGACGACCGCCGCGAGTAACGTGGCGGACGTGACCGACGACTCCGCGCCCACCGTCCTCGCCCGCACCGCCGGGGGACTCGGGAGACTCACTCTCAACCGGCCGCGCGCGATCAACGCGCTGGATCTCGGCATGATCCACCAGCTGCATGCGGCCCTCGATGCGTGGGAGCACGACAGCGAGGTCGATGTGGTCCTGCTGGACGGCGCCGGCGATCGCGGCCTGTGCGCCGGTGGTGACGTGCGCGGGCTCGCGGAGCGGGTCACCGGCGGGCAGGCCGCCGAGACCGCGCACTTCTTCCGCGACGAGTACGCCCTGAACGCGCGCATCGCCGAATACCCCAAGACCTTCGTCGCGCTCGCCGACGGCGTGACGATGGGGGGCGGCATCGGCGTCGCGGGCCATGCGGCCGTGCGCATCGTCACCGAGCGCTCGCAGCTCGCAATGCCGGAGACGCGCATCGGCTTCACACCCGACGTCGGCGGCACGTGGCTGCTCGCGCACGCCCCCGGGCGTCTCGGCGAGTACCTCGGGCTCACCGGCGCGGTGATGGATGCCTCCGACGCGATCTATGCGGGATTCGCCGACCACTTCGTGCCGGCCGATCGCCTCGACGGTCTGCGCGACGCGCTCGAGACGCGGGCCGACCCGTCCAGCCCGACGGAGCTCGTGCTGCTGTTCGACGAGACGCCCGACGGATCGAAGCTCGAGCGGGCGCGCGAGTGGGTCGACGACGCCTTCGCCGCCGACACGGTGGCCGAGATCATCGAGCGCCTCCGCGCGCGACCGGAGGCGAAGGCATCCGCCACGGCCGACCTGCTCGAGGAGCTCTCGCCCACCGGGCTCGCCGTGACGCTCGAATCGGTCCGTCGATCGCGGGAGCTTCCCGGCCTGCGAGATGCACTCGAGCAGGAGTACGGGCTCGTGATGTGGTTCGCGACCACGCAGTCCGATCTTCCCGAAGGCATCCGAGCGCAGGTGATCGACAAGGACCGCTCGCCGCGGTGGCAGCCGGCGACCCTGGCCGACCTGCCGGCCGGGACGGCGGCATCCGCTCTCGCCTTCGAGCCCGAGATACCGCTCTGGGGATGACATGACCGGGCGGAGAAGCTACTCGATCGGCATCGCGATCGACTGGTTCTTCTTCGTGTTCGCGGGGCTCGCCGCGATCTGGCTCGCCTATCTCAGCTTCACGGAGACGTTCCGCGTGGGGTGGTGGGGGATCCCGTTCGCGGTTCTCTTCTGGGTGCTCCTGGCCTACCTCGTGCTGCCGCGCCTTCACCGCATCCTGACCACGGTCTACGTGCCCGACTACTTCATCGGCCGCACGCGGACGAGCGACGGACTGCTGGGCGACCCGGTGAACCTCGCCTTCCTCGGCGACGGTCCGCAGATCGAGCGCGCGCTGCGGGCCGCGGGCTGGACGAAGGCGGATCCGGTGACCTTCGCCTCCTCGTGGCGCATCATCGTCTCGACCCTCACGCGGCGCAGCTATCACGACGCCCCGGTGAGCCCGCTGTTCCTGTTCGGCCGCCAGCAGGACTTCGCGTACCAGCAGGAGGTCGACGGCAACCCCGCCCAGCGGCACCACGTGCGGTGCTGGCGCTGCCCCGAGGACTGGCTCCTGCCCGGTGGGCGTCGCGTCGACTGGCTCGCGGCCGGCACTTTCGACACGAGTGTCGGGCTCTCGCTGTTCACGCTCCAGGTGACCCACCGCATCGACGCCGAGACCGACATCGAGCGGGACCACATCGTCGCGACGCTGCGGGATGCCGAGCCGCGCGTGTCCGTCGACGTGATCGTCGACTTCGCCACCGGGTATCACGCGCGCAACGGCGGCGGCGACAGCATCACCACGGACGGCGACCTGCCGATCGTGGACGTGCGCGCACTCGCGGAGGTGGACGGATGACAGCATCCGGCGCACCGGCGCCCCGCCCCGGCAAGCGCCCGGCCTTCGAGCCCGCCGCGCGGCTTCTCACTCCGACCGGGTACGACCCGGACATGCGGCGACCCGCGTCGATCGTCGCGGGGACGGCGCTGGTGCTGCTGAGCGTGCTCGCCGGATGCCTCGTGCTCGTCGGCGTGGCGCTGACGTGGGACACCCTCGTCGCCGGCCCCGACGTGGACCTCGAGGGGTTCGAGGCGACCCCGGACGGACGGACGACCGGCCTCATCGTGGTGCTGGCGGTCGCCGGAGCCACGCTGGTCTTCGACCTCGTGCTCGCGGTGTTCGTGTACCTCGGCCGCAACTGGGCCCGGGTGATCGTGATGCTCTTCGCCGTTCTGCGGATCAGCACCACCTTCGTCGCCTGGTGGGCCCAGGGCCAGGAGATCACGCTCGGCACGACCTTCATCTCGCTCGCGGTCGACATCCTTCTCCTCCTGGCACTGTCGAGTCGCAGCGCCGCCGCGTACGCCCGGCGCAATGAACGGCCTCGCGTCTCCTGACTGCTGGGTGGCATACCCTGAGATCCGCCGCAGCCGCGGCCGGGGGAGGGTGCGTGTTCGACAGTCCGCTGTCCGCCTCGGCGTATGAGGTTCTCGGGGTCGACCCCGAAGTCGACGACGAGGAGCTGCGACGCGCCTACCGCCTGCGCCTGCGGCAGACCCATCCCGACACCGGCGGAGACGCGGCCGTGTTCATCCAGGTGCAGCGCGCGTGGGAGCTCGTCGGCACCGCCGACGCGCGCGCCGCCTACGATCGCGGGCACGGCTTCGGCGAGGCGGCAGCGCCGGAATGGTCGGGATGGCGTGCGCCGGCCGCCCGCACCGACACCCGCCCGCGCGCTCGCTCCTACGGGCACCCCGGCGGCTGGCGGCGCGAGCGCTACCTCACGCTGATCCGAGAGTGGGCAGGGCGCGGCGTCGTGCTCGACGACCCCTACGACCCCGCCCTCGTGCGCTCCGCCCCGCAGCAGCTGCGCCGGCTGCTCGCCGACGCGCTCGCCGAGGAGCAGACGGCGCGCACCGTCGCCGACCTCGGGATGGGCTACACGGTCTGGCACGACGTCGACGCGTCGGGGCGCGATGCCGATCCCGACGCGAAGATCGATCACATCGTGCTCGGCCCGAGCGGGCTGTACGGCATCCTGTCGGAGGACTTCGGCGGTCCGGTCCGGATGCGCCGCGGCGAGCTCATCGGCGACGGCGTGACGGGCGCTCCGGTCGGCACCCTCATCGCGCGCATGCGCGGGCTGGCGCGCGCGGCGGGCGTGCGCTTCAGCGGCGCGATCGTCGTGCTGCCCGACGACGACGTCATGCAGGTCATCGACGAGATCGGCAAGGTGCGCGGCACCCCGGTGGCGATCGTCGCGCGCAGCGCGCTGTCGACGGTGCTGCGACGAGGCATCACGGGTGTGCGCCCGATCGGCGGCAACGAGGTGTTCGACGTGCGCACGCGCCTGCAGCACGCCGTGCGCTTCGCCTAGGACGCCGCCTCGGACCACACCGCCAGCTCGTTGCCCGCCGGGTCGGCGAAATGGAATCGTCGCCCTCCCGGGAACCCGTAGATCTCGTGCACGATGGTGCCGCCGGATGCCGCGACCGCGGCGCGCGCCGCGTCGAGGTCGGCGACGTAGATCACGGTCAGCGGCATCCTCTGCTGGCGTTCGTCGGCGATGCCGTTGATGCCGGCGACGACGCCGCTGTCGGCCGTGTCGTAGTACTCGCCGTAGTCGGTGAAGCTCCAGCCGAAGGCGTCTTCGTAGAAGGCGCGAGCCGCCGCGAGGGTTGCGGGATCGGCCGCCGGGAACTCGATGAGGTCGATGTGGTTGTGCGTGGGCATGCGCCCGGTCTACCACCGGCCGCGGACACCCGCGAGGAGGGTCAGTCGGCCAGGCCGAACAGCTCGAGCGGGTGGGTCAGGCGCCACCAGATGCTCGGGCCCTCGATGTCTTCGGCGAGGCGCAGGTCGACGGTCGTGGAATCGAGCGGACCCGTGACCGTGAGGGAGCCGACGACGTCGCCCTCCTCGCGGTGGTCGCCCAGCGCGTAGGCGGTGGTCGCCGTCGGCGCACCGGAGTTCCACAGCACGACCGCCGCATCGTCGCCGGCGACGACCGAGACATCCTCGCCCCACGCCGTCTCGACCGACCCGGCGAGGGTGCCTGCCGTCACCGACGGGGTCAACTGCAGCTCCTTCTCGAGCTGCGCGTACAGCGCGCGCGAGGCGGCGAGGCGCGCGGCGTCGTCGGGCTGGCCGAGCACCGAGGCGAACATGCGCACCGTGGTGTCGCCGATCACGACGTCCTTGGCCGACAGCAGATTCGAGGAGTCGAGCGTGCCCGTCTTGATGCCGACGACGCCCGGGTCGGCGAGCAGGCCGTTGGTGCTCTCCACCAGGCCGGCGCCGGGCAGCTCCACAGACTTCTTGGCGACGATCTCCGCGATGACGGGGTGCGTCATGGCCTTCTGCGCGAGCGTGATCAGGGCCTCCGGCGACGCGCTGTTGCCGGCATCCATCCCGGTCGGCTCGACGATCGTGACGCCGGGCACTCCGTGCGTCTGCAGCCACGACATCGCCGCGCTCGCGAACACCGCGTCGGAGGGGAAGAGGTTGTCGGCGAGGCGGTCGGCGTAGTTGTTGGCCGAGCCGATGAGCATGCCCTCGAGCATCTGGTACTCGGTCAGCGAGCCGCCCGCGGGCACGTCCAGCGCCGACTCGCCCGCTGCCCGGTAGTCCCAGTACGCCGCCGAATCCCAGTATCCGAAGCGGAACTCCGGTCCCTGCTCGCCGACGGACAGCGGCATCTGATCGAGCACGACGAGGGCGGTCACGATCTTCGTGATGCTCGCGATGGAGTCGGGATCGGTGCCGGATGCCAGGGTCCCGGCGATTCCGCCGACCGACACCGCCGCGCTTCCCGTCGCCGGCCAGGCGGGTGCTGCCGCCGGGGCAGCGGCCGGCTGGACGGCGACCGCCGTGATCGTCGGGGTGACGGCGTGCAGCGGCCAGGCGATCGTCGTCGCCGCGTACGCGCCCAGGACACCCGCGATCGCGAGCGTCGGAATCACGACCCCGGAGCGCAGGGGCGAGCGCCGGGGCGGATCGGCGAGGAGGTCTGCTCCGACGGGGATGTACGCGGCGGACGCGCCGTCGAGACCGATCGGCGCCGAGCGTCGCGAGAGGGCGCTCTCGTCGACCCATGCGAGCGCGATGCGGCGCTCGCCCTTCTCCTTGGCTGCGGTCGTCGAGCGCGGGCTCAGGCCGACGGGAGTCGTCGACGCGACGTCGGTGGCGACCGTCGCGGGCGCCGCGACGGAACCGCGCGATGCCCCCGCGCGTGCGACGTCCGCGTCGAGGGTCAGCACGCCCTCGGGAGTCTCCGGGCCGGTGGGCGTGACGGGGGGCTCGCCGGTCGCCGCACGGCGCGCACGGCGCGTCGTGGTCAGGGCGTCATCGGGAGTCACCCGCTCAAGATACAACGGGTCGCGGCGTATACTCGTTCGCACAACCACGGGAGTCCGGTGAGCCGGGCTGAGAGGAAGCGACCCACGCTTCGACCGTCGAACCTGATCCGGATCATGCCGGCGCAGGGAGGAGTTCACATGCACGCATCCGCGTCCGCCCCCACATCCACCGAGGCGGCCCCCTCGGCGGCACCGAGCCCATACCGCTGGCGGGTCGTCGACATCGTCGTCGCCAGCGTCATCGGTGTGGCATCCGGCCTCGTCTTCCTGCTGTGGAACGTCGCGTACCGGGGCCCGAGCGCCCTGCTCGAGCCCCTGCTGCCGGGCCTGCAGGGCCTGCTCGACGGCCCCTGGCTCTTCGCCGGCGTGCTGGGCGCCCTCATCATCCGCAAGCCGGGGGCGGCGGTGTTCACCGAAGTCGTCGCCGCCGGCGTCTCCGCGCTCACCTTGATCGGCAACACGTGGGGCGCCTTCCTCACGCTCGAGGCCGGACTCATCCAGGGTCTCGGCGCCGAGCTGGTCTTCCTGCTGTTCTTCTACCGCCGCTGGTCGCTGCCCGTCGCGATCCTCGCGGGCATCGGCGCAGCGCTCGCAGGAGGCGTGAACAACCTCCTCCTCTGGTACGCGGGCGCGGACCTGTCATTCGTGCTCGTCTACCTCGTGAGCACCTCGATCTCGGGCGCGATCGTCGCGGGACTCCTCTCGTGGCTCCTCGCGCGCGGCCTCGCCGCGACGGGAGCGCTCGACCGCTTCGCCTCGGGCCGCGAGGCCCGCGCCCGCGTCTAGTCGCGTGACCGGCGACCTGCCCCGGCCCGCCGCCGTCGAGGCGCGCGGGTGGGGCTGGCGTCACGCGTCCCGCAACGCGTGGGCGGTGTCGGATGCCTCGTTCCGCATCGAGCCCGGCGAGCGCGTGCTGCTGCTCGGCGCCTCGGGAGCCGGCAAGTCGACACTGCTGCACGGTCTCGCGGGGGTGCTCGGCGGGGACGAGGAGGGCGAGCAGACCGGCGAGCTCCTCATCGACGGCGCTCCGGCCGCACGGGTGCGCGGGCGCGCGGGTCTGGTGCTGCAGGACCCGGACGCGCAGGTCATCCTCGCCCGCGTCGGCGACGACGTGGCCTTCGGCTGCGAGAACCTCGGAGTCCCGCGCGACGAGATCTGGCCGCGGGTCCGGTCCGCGCTCGACGCCGTGGGGCTCGACGTGCCCCTCGACCGCCCCACCAAGGCGCTGTCGGGCGGCCAGAAGCAGCGGCTCGCGCTCGCGGGTCTGCTCGCGATGCGTCCCGGCCTCGTGCTGCTCGACGAGCCGACCGCCAACCTCGACCCCCACGGCGTCGGGGAGGTGCGGGATGCTGTCACGCGCCTGCTCGATGCGCACGCCGCGACACTCGTCGTCGTCGAGCACCGCGTCGAGGTGTGGCTGCCGGTCGTCGACCGTGTGATCGTGCTCGGCGACGGCGGCGTCCTCGCCGACGGCGCACCCGGCGACGTGCTCGGTGCGCAGGGGCCCGCGCTCGCGGCGCGCGGCGTGTGGGTCCCCGGCATCCCGCCGGCGCATCCGCCGGCTCCGGCGCACGCACCCGGTCCCGTGATGCTGTCGGCCTCGGCGCTCGCCGTTCAGCGCGTCGAGGGGCACCCCGTGGCGTCCGGCATCGAGCTCGACGTGCGCGCGGGTGCCGCGCTCGCCGTGACCGGACCCAACGGCGCCGGCAAGTCGACGCTCGGCCTGACGCTCGCGGGCCTGCTGGCACCGGCATCCGGCTCCCTCGTCGCAGACGGAGCGCTCGCCGCGGGCGCTTCGGCGACGCCCATCCGATGGACGTCGCGCCAGCTGCTCACCCGGATCGGCACCGTGTTCCAGGACCCCGAGCACCAGCTCCTCGCCAAGACGGTGAGGGAGGAGCTCGAGGTGGGTCCGCGTGCGCTCGGCCTCGCCGAGGCCGAGATCGCGTCGCGCGTGGAGGAGCTGCTCGAGCGGCTCCGGCTGGCCCCGCTCGCCCGTGCGAATCCGTTCACGCTCTCGGGCGGGGAGAAGCGCCGGCTCACCGTCGCCGCGGCGCTCGCGACCGCGCCGCGCGTGCTCGTCCTCGACGAGCCGACCTTCGGGCAGGACGCACGCACGTGGGCCGAACTCGTCGCACTGCTCGCCCGCCTGCGCGATGACGGGTCGGCGATCGTCGCCGTCACCCACGATCTCGACGTCGTCGCCGCGCTCCACGCGGAGCGATATGAACTGGGGGGCGCGTCGTGACCCTCCTCGACGCCCACGCGCGCACGAGCCGGATGTCGCGGGTCAACCCCGTCGCGAAGCTCGGCGCGGCGGCCGCCATCACGATCCCGCTGGTGCTCACGCTCGATGTGGTGTCGGCATCCGTGGCCCTGGTGCTCGAACTGCTGCTGATGCCGCTCGCCGGACTGGGCTGGCGCGAGTTCTGGGCGCGCACGTGGATCGTGTGGGCCCTCGCACCGCTCACGGGTCTCACGATCGCGCTGTACGGCCGCACGAGCGGCGAGGTCTACGTCGACTGGCTGTTCGTCACCGTCAGCGAGGGGTCGCTCGTGCTGGCGCTGGCGACGACGATCCGGGTGCTCGCGATCGCGCTGCCCTCGGTCGTGCTGTTCGCGAGCGTCGACCCCACCGACCTCGCCGACGGTCTCGGGCAGGTGCTGAGACTTCCCGCGCGGTTCGTGCTGGGTGCGCTCGCGGGACTGCGCATGGTGGGACTGTTCCTCGACGACTGGCGCTCGCTCGAACTCGCCCGCCGCGCGCGCGGCGTCGCCGATCGCGGACGCCTGCGCCGGTTCCTCGGCATGGCGTTCGCGCTGCTCGTGCTGTCGCTGCGGCGCGGGGCGAAGCTTGCGACCGCGATGGAGGCACGCGCGTTCGGCGCACCCGGCCGCCGCACGTGGGCGCGCGCCTCCCGGTTCGGGGCGGCGGAATGGGCGCTCATCGGCGTGGGTCTCGCGATCGCCCTCATCGCGACCGCCGCGGCGCTCGCCGCCGGCACGTGGAACTTCATCCTCGGCCCCGGCGTCTGACGCGGCGCGGGCCGGTCGCCGCGCTTGCGCGGCAGTTTCCGGCATCCGCGCCCGTCGGAAGAGGCTGCGCGTGCCGGAAACGGGCGCGCGGACCGGTCGCCGCGCGCGCTGGCTCAGCCCGCGACGAGGCGCTGGTAGGCCGGCTGCATCGCGGGGAAGTATGCGCTCCACGGCACGGTCGCGGCATCCCGTCCCTTGTGCACGGCCATGAGGCGATCGAGGTAGTACTCCCAGCCCGGTCCGATGGAGCCGACTTCGTCCTCGGGGTTGAGGCGCTGGCCGAACACGAGCAGCGTCGACTCGCCCTTCTCGATGAGCTCGAACCACAGGTGCCACGAGCCGGTCCCCGCCGACGTGTCGCCCGCGAAGCGGCGGGGCGGGTCGCATTCGAGGATCGTGTACTCCTCGGGCGGCGCGTCCTCGTCTTCGG
The DNA here is from genome assembly GCF_025989145.1 of Microbacterium sp. SSM24. NCBI lineage: Bacteria > Bacillati > Actinomycetota > Actinomycetes > Micrococcales > Microbacteriaceae > Microbacterium > Microbacterium sp. SSM24. The sequence continues at coordinate 1,600,118 of NZ_JAPDNQ010000001.1, forward strand.
CGGTCATGAAGAAGGCGACGTGGCCGGTGGACGGATCACCTTCCCATCGGCCGATCCAGCGCTCGAGCCGCGCGGACTCGGTCAGCTCGCGCCACACTTCGCGCGCGCGTGCCGCGAACGTGCGGGTGAGCACGAGGTTCGGGTGCCCGTCGATGTCGGTCACGGTGCCGGTGATGTCGGTGCGGTCGGTCATGTCGCGCCTCTCGTTCGTGCCATCGTCCCACCCGGTCGTGATCATCGCCACGCGCGTCGAGGGCCGTTCCCGAAGAATCTCCCGACGGCGTCGACAACGCGGGAGAAACCGGAACCCGGTACCCGCGGGTCGCCTGGCGTGGCGATTCTCCCGCGGTGTTGACGCGCGAGTCCCGTCAGGCCTCGAGCACGTCGAGGAGGACCACGGCGTGATTGCGCTCCGGATCCTGCGCGCCGTACAGAAGGGTCGAGACCGGATGCCGCGCCAGCTCGTCTCGCAGTGCGCCGACCGCGGGGTTCTCGGCGAGCTCGGCGCGGTACGAGGCCTCGAACTCGTCCCACGGCAGGCCGTCGCGGTGGAACGCCTGGCGCAGCGCGGTCGAGGGGGCGGCATCCTTCGCCCACAGTCCGAGGGCCGCGCGCTCTTTCGTGAGCCCGCGGGGCCACAGCCGGTCCACGAGCACGCGGAACCCATCGTCGGGCGCGGGATCGTCGTAGACCCGCTTCAGCCTCACCGCCATGCCTCCATGATGCCCCGCCGACTACGCTGGGCGTGGCATCCGGTTCCGACGTGAGACTCAGTCCCGCGTACAGTGGGATGCAATGTCTCGGCAGTTCGAAGGAGAACGCATGGACCTCACCGGTTCCTCCGCCCTCGTCACCGGGGGTGCGAGCGGGCTCGGCCTGGCGACCGCCCGGCGCCTCGCCGCTGCGGGCTCGAGGGTCACGATCGTCGACCTGCCCGGCTCGGCCGGCGCCGAGGTCGCCGCCGAACTCGGCGGCTCGTTCGCGCCCGCCGATGTGACCGACGCGGCCCAGGTCGCGACCGCCGTCGAGGTCGCCGCGGACGCAGGCGCGCTGCGCGTGGTCGTGAACTGCGCCGGGATCGCACCGCCCGCGAAGGTCCTCGACCGTGACGGCGCCCCCACGCCGCTCGACGCCTTCGAGCGCATCGTGCGCGTCAACCTCATCGGCACCTACAACGTGCTGTCGCAGGCGGCGGCCGCGATGGCGCGGACCGAGCCCACCGCCGGCGGCGACCGCGGCGTCATCGTCAACACCGCGAGCGTGGCGGCCTTCGACGGGCAGATCGGGCAGCCGGCGTACGCCGCGAGCAAGGGCGGGGTGCACGCCATGACCCTCCCCGTCGCGCGCGAGCTCGCCCGGTACGCGATCCGCGTGGTGACGATCGCCCCCGGCATCATGGAGACGCCGATGCTGATGGGTCTGCCCGAGGCGGCGCAGGAGTCGCTCGGCCAGCAGGTGCCGTACCCGCCGCGCCTCGGCAAGCCCGACGAATACGCCGGGCTGGTGATGGCGATCGTCGACAACGGCTATCTCAACGGCGAGACCATCCGCCTTGACGGCGCCATCCGCATGGCCCCGAAGTAAGGAGCACCCATGAGCGACTCGATCCTCCTCCACGTCGAAGACGGCCTCGCGCGCGTCACCTTCAACCGTCCCGCATTCCTCAACGCGATGGACTTCGAGATGGGCGGCCGGTGGCGCGACATCGCTCACGCGGTGACGACCGATCCCGCGGTGGGCGCGGTCATCCTGGATGCCGCCGGCCCGGCCTTCTGCGCGGGCGGCGACGTCGTCGCGATGGCGACCTCGCGCGCTGCCGGGTCGGACGTCACCGCGGCGGCGCACGTCATCCATGACGGCATCCGCACTTTCGCGCTCTCCGACAAGCCGATCGTCGCGGCCGTGCAGGGCGCCGTGGCGGGTGGGGGCCTCGGGCTCATGCTGAGCGCCGACTACATCGTCGCCGCCGACTCCGCCCGGTTCGTCAGCAAGTACGCCAACATCGGCCTCACCCCCGACCTCGGGGTCTCGACGCTGCTCCCGGCGGCGATCGGCCAGCGCCGGGCGCTGCAGCTGCTGCTCCAGGACACGACGATCGACGCCGCGACCGCCTTGGACTGGGGACTCGTGGCCGAGGTCCTGCCCCGCGACGAGGTCGCCGCCCGCGTCGAGGCGATCGCGCAGTTCTGGCTCGCCGGCGCCACCACCGCCTTCGGTCAGGCCAAGCGCCTCGTCCGCGTGGGCGCCGACCGCCCCTTCACCGAGAACCTCGACGACGAGGCCCGTTCGATCGGCGCCCGCTTCGAGACGGACGAGTCGCGCGCCCGCGTCGCCGCGTTCGCCGCGGCATCCGCCAAGTCCGCCGCATCCCGATCCTGACCCGCCCCGCCCCCATGTCCCGCTTTCCGTCGCCCGGCGGCCGCTCGGCCGACCGAAAGCGGGACATGCACCAAGGAGAGACCAGACATGAGTGAGAACACCCTCGCCGGCAAGACGATCCTGATGTCGGGCGGCAGCCGCGGCATCGGCCTCGCGATCGCGCTGAGGGCTGCGCGCGACGGGGCGAACATCGCCCTGCTGGCCAAGACCGACACGCCACATCCGAAGCTCGAGGGCACGGTCCACTCGGCGGCGGAGCAGATCCGCGCGGCCGGCGGTCAGGCACTGCCGATCGTCGGCGACGTGCGCAACGACGACGACGTCACCGAGGCCGTGCTCAAGACGCAGGGCGAGTTCGGCGGCATCGACATCGTCGTCAACAACGCATCGGTGATCGACCTCTCGCGCTCGCTCGACCTCGCGGCCAAGAAGTACGACCTCATGCAGGACGTCAACGTGCGCGGCACGTTCATGCTCAGCCGCGCGGCCGTGCCGATCCTGAAGGATGCCGCGAACCCGCACATCCTGTCGCTCTCGCCGCCGCTCAACCTGGCGCCGAAGTGGCTGGGCGCGCACACCGGGTACACGCTCGCGAAGTACGGGATGACGATGACGACCCTCGGCCTGGCGGCGGAGTTCGCGAAGGCCGGCATCGCCGCCAACACGCTGTGGCCGGCGACCACGATCGCGACCGCGGCGGTGCAGTTCGCCCTCGGCGGCGACGCGATGATGAAGGTGAGCCGCACGCCGGAGATCTACGCGGATGCCGCGTACGAGGTCTTCCTGAAGCCCGCCGCCGAGTACACCGGCCAGACGCTCATCGTCGAAGACGTGCTTCGGGAGTCCGGCGTCACGGACTTCTCCGGCTACGCGGCGGTGCCGGGCACGCCCGACGACCAGCTCTTCCCCGACATCTTCCTCTGACCCGACCCCACCCCCCACCCGCCCCCGCCCCACCCCTCCCGCCCCACCCCTCCCCTTCCGTTTGTGCGGGCGAATGTGCGCCTGGGCGCCAGGCTGGGCGCACATTCGCCCGCACAAACGGATCGGTTCACGGCGTAAGGTGGCGCGGCCGCGCTCGGAATCGGCCGCGATGCCCAGGCTCCGCCCTGGGGCGAGCGCGTCGCGCAGGTGCGCGATCCGGACGGGAATCTCGTGAACCTCGGGGCCGAGGCATCCACAGCCGCGCACTGAGCGGGGCGCGAACGCTGCAGTTCGCTGCGAATGCTGCGTCGCGCCGCGCAGCGGTTGCCGGAAAGTGCAGCGCTCGGCGCGCCTAGTGCCAGGACGGCGGGGTCAGTGCTCCGCGCCGGTGAACAGCAGGATGCCGCCGAGCCCGATCATGAGACCGCCCCCGGTCGCGGAGAGGCGCGCGATGCGCTTCGGCGACTTGCCGAACCAGGACCTCGCGCCGGCGGCGGCGAGCGCCCATGCGCCGTCCGAGAGCAGCGCGATGACGAAGAAGACCAGGCCGAGCTGGACCATCTGCAGCGGCACCGATCCCGCCGAGAGGTCGACGAACTGCGGCAGCACCGCGACGAAGAACGCGATGGTCTTGGGGTTCGTGATGCCCACGACGAAGCCTTCGCCCAGCTGACGCCAGGCCGAGCGCGGGGGGAGTGCGCCGCTGGCCTGCTCGGCGGCGCGGTAGCGATGGCGGATCGCCTGCACGCCGAGGTACATGAGATACGCGGCGCCCGCGACCTTGACGATCGTGAACAGCACGATCGACTGGGCGACGATGCCGCCGACGCCGAGCGCGACGAGGCCGATCACCGGCAGCAGGCCGAGCGCGTTGCCGAGGACGCTCAGCAGTCCGCCGATGCGGCCGAGTGCGAGCGCCCGGCCGATCGTGAAGAGCACGCTCGGCCCGGGGATCACGATGAGCACCAGCGCGGCGAGCGTGAAGGCGAGAAGGTTCTCGGGAGGGACCACGAGGAAACGATAGTCCCGGTCAGGGATCGTCGCCGAGCATCACCGTGACCGCGCGGTCGTGGTTCCACCAGAAGCCGAGGCGCTCGTCCGGTCTCATGCCGACGGGACGGTCCTCCGGGGTGATCGACGCGTACGCGACCGAGACGAGGAGCGCGCTCTGCTGCCGAAGGGCAGCTGGCACGCAGCGCACGCGGGACTCGCCGTTGCGCTCGATCGCGATGCAGTGCTCACGCTGCAGACCGGTGCCGTCGACGGAGGCGCCGGCGATCCAGACATCCCAGCCGAAATAGGTGCCCAGCGGATAGGCCCACTCGACCGTCCCGGTGCTGGGGAAGTCCGGCACCGCCGTCGCGGACGGCAGGTCGATGTAGCGCCCGAACGACCCGTCGAGCGGGATGTGCAGCAGGGGCACGGCGTCGCCGTCCCACGCGAAGGAGTATGCGGCGCGTGCGTCGCGCACGGCCGGTGCGAGCAGCGCCCGGGTGAGCGGCTCGGGCTCGGGCGGAAGCAGGGCGCGCACCAGCACGGTGCCGCCGATCGCCAGGATCGCGGCGCAGCCGATCGCCGCGAGCGTGATCGCCGCCCGGCGGGACAGCGCCGGGGGACGCGGCGCGTGCGTCGCGTCGACGCGGGTGGCGGCATCCATGACGTCCACGAGCACCACGGTAGTCCCGATCCGGGCATCGTTCAGGTGCGTCCCCTACCCTCGGAGCATGACCGACCAGCCCCCCGTGCGCACCACCAAGCCCCGTCAGGTGCGTCCCGCCACCGAGGGCTGGACCCAGCAGAAGGATGCCGAGGGGCGTCCTCTCCTGCAGTTCGCATCGCCGAAGCGGGGCAAGCCCCCGGTGCACCTGGCCGATCTGACGCCCGAGCAGCGCGTCGAGAAGGTCAAGGAGCTCGGACTCCCCGGATTCCGCGCCAGGCAGCTCGAGAAGCACTACTTCCAGCACTGGACCCACGATCCCGCCGCCATGACGGATCTTCCCGCCGCCGGCCGCGAGGAGTTCGTGCACGGGATGCTGCCCCCGCTCCTCACCGAAGTGCGCCGTCTCGAGACCGACCGCGGCGACACGATCAAGTTCCTCTGGAAGCTCCACGACGGCGCGCTCGTCGAGTCCGTGCTCATGCGCTATCCCGGCCGCATCACGCTGTGCGTCTCGAGCCAGGCGGGCTGCGGAATGAACTGCCCCTTCTGCGCGACCGGCCAGGCGGGGCTCACCCGCAACATGTCGGCGGCGGAGATCGTGGAGCAGATCGTGCGCGCCAACCGCCTGATCGCCGATGGCGGCCTCGGCGGGAAGAAGCGCGACGACCATTCCGCGGAGCGTGTCTCGAACATCGTCTTCATGGGCATGGGGGAGCCGCTCGCCAACTACGCCCGCGTGATGCAGGCTGTGCGCGTCATGACCGACAAGGACCACGGTCTCGGCATGAGCGCCCGCGGGATCACCGTGTCGACGGTGGGGCTCGTGCCCGCGATCACCAAGCTCGCGAACGAGGACATCCCGGTGACGTTCGCCCTGTCGCTCCACGCGCCCGACGACCGCCTGCGCGACGAGCTCATCCCGGTGAACTCCCGGTGGAAGGTCGACGAGGCGCTGGATGCCGCGCGCGACTACTTCGACAAGACGGGTCGCCGCGTGTCGATCGAGTACGCCCTCATCAAGGACATGAACGACCACGCGTGGCGCGCCGACCTGCTGGCCGAGAAGCTCAACGCCCGCGGCCGCGGCTGGGTGCACGTGAACCCGATCCCGCTCAACCCGACCCCGGGTTCGATCTGGACCGCGTCCGAGGTCCCCGTTCAGAACGAGTTCGTGCGCCGTCTCAACGAAGCCGGTGTTCCGACGACCCTTCGCGACACGCGTGGCAAGGAGATCGACGGGGCCTGCGGTCAGCTGGTCGCCACGGAGGACGACGAGGCCGTCGCCGCCGTCACCCCGCTCGAGGCCTGAGGGCCGCCGGTACGCGCGCGGGTTTCCTGCAGACGCGCCTGTCGAGGCGGACCGCGCTCGCCGTAAACGGCGCGCAAGCCCGGGAACGCGTCACCTCCAAAGCGCGATATATCGTGTTAGGGTGAACGCCGGATGCCGCAGCCCGGCGTCCGATCCTTCCCTCTCAGCCCCTGTGGACGACCGCGCTGCCATGTCGGCGGGTCGTGGCAGGGTGGGGGCATCTCATCCTTCGGACGCCGGCCGCGGCATCCGTCAGAGTCCTGGAGATCTCCGTGCTCGCAAAACTCCTCGTCCGCTATTTGAAGCCGTACGGCTGGCTCATGCTCGGCGTACTGGTGTTCCAGTTCGCGTCGGCACTCGGCTCGCTGTACCTGCCGAGCCTCAATGCCGACATCATCGACAACGGCGTCTCGAAGGGCGACACCGAGTACATCTGGCGCACCGGCCTCGTGATGCTCACCGTCTCACTCGCGCAGATCGTCGCCGCGATCATCGCGACGTACTTCGCCGCCAAGGCCGCCATGAGAATGGGGCGCGATCTGCGCGACGGGATCTTCGAGCGCGTCTCGAGCTTCTCCGAGCGCGAGGTGAGCGGGTTCAGCGCGGGGTCGCTCATCACCCGCAACACCAATGACGTGCAGCAGGTGCAGATGCTCGCGATGATGGGCGCGACGTTCCTGGTGTCGGCGCCCCTGCTCGCGATCGGCGGCGTGCTGCTCGCGATCGAGCAGGCCCCCAGCCTCGCGTGGATCATCGCGGTCTCCGTGCCCGTGCTCCTCGTGGTCGCCGGACTGCTGATCGTCCGCATGGTGCCGCTGTTCCGCAGCTACCAGGGCAAGCTCGACGGGGTGAACCGGGTGATGCGCGAGCAGCTCACCGGCATCCGGGTGATCCGCGCGTTCGTGCGGGAGCCGATCGAGGAGGAGCGCTTCCGTGAGGCCAACACCGACATCATGGTCGTCGGCCGCAAGGTGGGATCGCTCTTCGTCCTCCTCTTCCCCGCGGTGATGCTCATCCTCAACGTGACCGTGATCGGCGTGATCTGGTTCGGCGGGATGCAGGTGGACGCCGGCGACATCCAGATCGGCACCCTTTTCGCCTTCATGCAGTACATCATGATCATCCTCTCGGGGGTCATGATGGCGAGCTTCATGGCGCTCATGATCCCTCGCGCGGCCGTGTCGGCCGAGCGCATCGGCGAAGTTCTGGCGACGAAGTCCACCCTGACGCGATCGGCCGATGCCGAGCCGCTGCTCCCGACGCCCGGCGTCGTGTCGTTCGACGACGTCACCTACACCTACCCGGGCGCCGAGCATCCGATTCTGTCCGGCATCAGCTTCCGCGCAGAGCCGGGGGAGACGGTCGCGATCGTCGGATCGACCGGCGCCGGCAAGAGCACGCTGATCTCGCTGCTGCCCCGCCTGTTCGACGTCACCGACGGCGCGGTGCGGGTCGGGGGAGTCGATGTGCGCGAGGCGGATCTCGATGCGCTCTGGGCCGCGATCGGCCTCGTCCCGCAGCGCCCCTTCCTCTTCACCGGAACCATTGCCTCGAACCTCCGGTTCGGCAAAGAAGACGCCACGGATGCCGAACTGTGGCGGGCGCTCGAGATCGCGCAGGCGAGCGACTTCGTGAGTCAGATGCCCGAAGGACTCGACTCCCCGATCGCGCAGGGCGGCACGAACGTGTCGGGCGGCCAGCGACAGCGTCTCGCGATCGCACGGGCCATCGTCCACGCGCCGCAGATCCTGGTGTTCGACGACTCGTTCTCGGCCCTCGACCTCACGACCGACGCGCGGCTGCGCCAAGCGCTCTGGAGAGAGCTGCCGGAAGTGACCAAGATCGTCGTCGCGCAGCGCATCTCGACGATCACCGACGCGGACCGCATCGTGGTGCTCGACGACGGCGGGATCGTCGGACTCGGCACACACGCGGAATTGCTGGAGACCAGTCAGACCTACCGCGAGATCGTCGAATCCCAGCTCGGAGCGGAGGTCGCGCGATGAGCGACGAGAAGCGTACCCGCGCGCGTTCGCGCAAGCCCGTCGAGCAGGTGCTCTCCGCCGAGGAGAAGCTCGAGATCGAGATGGGCGAGCAGGCGCGCATCGCCGCCGACGACTGGTCCGGTGCTGTCGCGCCGGGCAAGGCGGCCCGATTCGGCCCGTCGTTCCGCCGCCTGCTCGGCCTGCTCAAGCCCAGCGCCGTGCCGTTCGCCTTCGCCTCCCTCCTCGGGGCGATCGGCGTCGTGCTCGCGGTGCTCTCGCCCAAGGTGCTCGGCGAGGCCACCAACATCCTCTTCGAAGGCGTCATCTCCGGCATGGCCCCGGCCGGTGCCACCCAGGCGCAGGTCGTCGCCGCCCTCGAGGCGCAGGGTCAGCAGGACCTCGCCAACATCGTCGGCGCCATGCGGCACTTCGTCCCGGGCGCGGGTGTCGACTTCATCGCCTTGAGCCGCGTCCTCCTGATCGTGCTGGCGCTGTACTTCGCGTCCTCGCTGCTGATGTGGCTCCAGGGCTACGTCATCAACGTGATCATGGTGCGCACGATGTGGCGCCTGCGCGAGGACGTCGAGGCGAAGATCAACCGTCTGCCGCTGCGCTACTTCGATCGCGTGCAGCGTGGCGAGCTCATCTCCCGCGTCACCAACGACATCGACAACATCACGCAGATGATGCAGCAGTCGCTGTCCTCGGCGCTGACCGCCGTGCTCACGGTCGTCGGCGTGCTCATCATGATGCTGTCGATCTCGTGGCAGCTGACGCTCGTCGTGCTGATCAGCTTCCCGCTCATGGGCGTGCTGTTCGGCGTCATCGGACCCCGTTCGCAGAAGGCGTTCGGGGTGCAGTGGCGCAAGGTCGGACGCCTCAACGCGCGCGTCGAGGAGTCCTTCTCGGGTCACGCGCTCGTCAAGGTCTTCGGCCGTGAGGAGGCGTCGCGCGAGGCGTTCCGCGTCGAGAACGAAGAGCTCTACCGGGCATCGTTCACCGCGCAGTTCCTCTCGAACATCATGATGCCCGCGATGATGTTCATCGGGAACCTCACCTACGTCGGCATCGCCGTCTTCGGCGCGCTCATGGTTGCGGGCGGCCAGCTGCGGCTCGGCGACGTGCAGGCGTTCATCCAGTACTCGCAGCAGTTCACCCAGCCGTTGTCCGAGCTCGGCGGCATGGCCGCCGTGGTGCAGTCGGGCACGGCATCCGCGGAGCGGGTCTTCGAACTGCTCGACGAGACCGAGGAGGAGCCCGACGCCGCCGACGCGCCTGCGCCGGTGGACGGCGACGGCACGATCGAGTTCCAGGACGTCACGTTCTCGTACTCGGCCGATCGTCCGCTCATCCACGATCTGTCCTTCCGGGTCGAGCCCGGCCAGACGGTCGCCATCGTCGGTCCGACCGGCGCGGGCAAGACGACCCTGGTCAACCTCATCATGCGGTTCTACGAGCTGGAGGGCGGGCGCATCCTGCTCAACGGCCAGAGCATCGCCGAACTGACGCGTCGCGACATCCGGGCCAAGACCGGCATGGTGCTGCAGGATCCGTGGCTGTTCGCCGGCACGATCCGAGACAACATCCGGTACGGGCGGGCCGACGCGACCGACGCCGACATCCTCGAAGCCGCGCGCGCGACCTACGTCGACCGATTCGTGCACTCCCTCCCCGACGGGTACGACACCGTCCTCGACGAGGAGGCGTCGAACATCTCGGCCGGCGAGAAGCAGCTCATCACCATCGCCCGGGCGTTCGTCGCCCAGCCGTCGGTGCTCATCCTCGACGAGGCGACCAGCTCGGTCGACACGCGCACCGAGCTGCTGCTGCAGCACGCGATGGCCGCGCTCCGCAAGGGACGCACGTCGTTCGTCATCGCGCACCGCCTGTCGACGATCCGCGACGCCGACCTGATCCTGGTGATGGAGAACGGCGGCATCGCCGAGCAGGGCAGCCACGACGAGCTCATCGCTGCGAAGGGGGCGTACTTCCGCCTCTACAACTCGCAGTTCGAGCAGGCCGCGACCGATCCCGACGACGTCCTCGGGGCCCTCGAGCGCGCCGCCGAGCTCGACGAGCTCGACGAGATGGAGGAGGAGGGCTCGCCGGTACGGTGAGCCCGGGTCACTCGTCGGCGCCGCGGGCCGTGGTCACGTTGCCCGCGTCGTCGACGACCTGCAGAATCCACCGGTAGTCGGCGCCGAACTCGGCCGGAATCTCGGCCGACCAGGCGTCGCCGTCCTCCGCCCGCAATTCGACGGCGCGCCATGTCTGGAGAGCATCGCCGGAATCGGTCGTGGCGACGAGGAGCAGTGCGCGCGCCACGCTCCCGGATGCCGACGGATCGACCGCGACGGCCCGGAAGGTCGAACCCGCGGCGGTCGTCGTGATCACCGGGGCGACCGCATCGTCGGCGTCGCCGTAGACCACCTCGAGCTCCACGGCGGGGAAGCCTTCGTAGCGCGAGCCGCCGCCGGCGTCCGCCGACAGCCGGGCGGCGGTCGCGACCACGACCGTGACCGATCCGTCGGGACCGACCTGGTGCGTCAACGTCGCGAGGACCGTCGCCGATGACGGCGGCGTGCGAGCGGCATCCGATCGCGAGGTCCTCGACCGAGGGTCGGCGACCGCGGGCTCGACCGGGTCACGCCATTGAGAGCTGAGCCCGGTGACGAGCACACCGCGAGCCACCGCGCCGTCGTCGTCGGTCGAGGGTACGGCCCGCGTGACGACCGGGACCAGCGCCTGCCCGGTCACGCTCAGCGGATTCTGCCCGTCCGCGGTGAGGAACACCTTCGCCGCGCCGTCCGCGTCGGTGAGGGTGACCGTCGCCAACGAGGGGCTGAGCCGGAGCGTCCCCGTGCCGTCGTCCGCGAGCGCCGCCGCCTCCGGGAGCGGCGGCGGCTTGGTCGAATCGCGGAACGTGTAGAGGGGGATGCCGTAGAAGATCGTCTGCTCGAGAGAGAGCTCATCGTCCTCGCCGTACTGCGCGGCCGCCGCGAGGGCGGACTGCTTCGCGAACGCGAGCGCCGATCCCGCCGAGACCGGGCCTTTCTCGCCGCTGACGCCGATCCACGCGGCGTAGAGCGCGAGCAGGCGCTCACTCGGCCCGAACCCGGTCTCGTCTGCGAGACCGCATCCGGTGCTCCCGACGAACGCCCCCGCCGCGGTGAACGTGCGGGCCCAGTGCGGCTCGTCGCCGTAGACCGACTCCGGCAGGTGAACCCCCGAGTGGCATCCGAGCGACAGCGCGAGCGCTCCCTGGAGGTCTTCCGCCGGGGCATCCGGATCGAAGGTCTCGTCGGCAGCGGGAGGCGGCGATGGACGGTGGTCCTCCGCCTCGAGGGCGGCATCCTCCTGCGTCGCATCCGCGGCATCCGAGATCATGCGCCACTCGTCGCCGACGGCGTTGAGCGAGATGATCCCGGGAGCGGCGCTCTCCGCTGACGGGGACAGCGCGGATTCGGCATCCGCCGTCGTCCACCCGGCCTCGAGGATCACGTCGCTCCCGCCGGTCCGCCAGCTCAATGCCGCGCTCAGCGCCTCGGGGAGATCGGACCATGGACCGTACCCGGCGGCGAGGAGGGAATCGGCCTCGAGCACTCCCTTGGCCCAGCGGAAGCGATCCAGCTGGGCGCGGATCTCGTCGGGTGTGTCGATCAGCCGACCGATCCCGACCGTCGGCACGTAGAGCACGTCGCCGCGCGAGGGGTAGGCGTCCGCGAGGGCGTAGGGGTCGTCGCTGAGAAGGAACCCGCCTGCCGCGGCAGCGGATTGCGGTGTCGCGCACGGGTCGATCTCTCCCGTCGAGACAGCAGGGCACGGCGTGCCGGCGCTCGCGGTCAGGCGCAGCGCGCCCGCGTGTCCCGTCTCGGTGACCGTCTCGCTGCCCTGGGCGAGCGGGGCGTGCGGGATGACGTCGTCGCCTCCGACGATGACGATCGCCGTGATGTGCGCCCGCTGCGAGCCGGTCGCGGCGGCGACGTAGCGGTTGATCTCCCTCACGACGGCCTGGCGCGCCGTCATCGAGCACGGATCCGCGTCGAGCACGGCTCTCGCGGCGGCGACGCCCGGGTCGCCGTCGACGGTGAGGACCGCGCCCTTCACCGTCCCGTCGCCGACCTCGCCGATCCCGTCGAGCGCGCGGATCGACGCGAGCACCTCGTCGACCCCGCTCTGGCCGTGCAGGTCCCGCATCCGGCGGAAGTCGGTGACGAAGACGGCGTTCGTCGCGCCGGTCACCGTGTCGCTGGCGGGCAGCACCGGCGCGACGAGCGCGCCGTCGGGATCGAGCGGATCGACAGAGCCGTACGGATCCACCGATCCGTACGGGTCGACGTACCCGTACGGGTCGTCGGGGTCGAGCGGGGCGAAGGGATCGAACGGATCGAGCGCACCCGACCCGTCCGCCTCTCCCGGCGTGGTTACCGGCGGTGCGATCCACGGAGTGCAGCGCGGAAGCGGGTCCTCGGCGGCGTAACCGACGTGGATGCTGTAGTACCCCGCCTCGGCCGCGTCACCGGATGCCGTCACCCGGACGAGCCACGGTGCGGCGCCGTCCACCGCGGTCCAGCGGGCGCCGACGGCGGCGCTTCCGCCCGCGTCCGACCGGGCGACATCGACGACGTCGTAGCCGTCGACGGTCGTCCCGAAGCCCGAGCCGATGGCCAGTCCCGGGTCGCCCGGGATCGCGCGGGACGGCGCGTCTCGCCGCATCGGGAGCCCGAGAGGCGTGGTGTCGGCGGACGGCTCCAGCAGCGTCACATCGAGCCCCAGGTCGGCGGAGCCCGCGGCCACGACGACACGCTGGCCGGCCCGCGGCGGTGCGACCCGGTACCACTGCTCGCTCGCGACCGTGCCGCTCGCCCCCACGACGCCGTAGCGCACCGTGGACTCCGCGAGATTCGGCGCGGCGCCGGGACCGGCGGACGCGGAGCCGGCCCCGAGCGCTTCGGCTGCGGCATCCGCCGTCGACTCCCGGGGTTGGACGGTGTCACGCGCGACGAGGCCGGCGGAGGACAGTGCGGCGCTCGTGACCCACTCGCCGAGGCCGCGGCTCGCCGTGTAGGCGACGGAGACCGAGCGGGTCGTTCCGCCCACCCCGTCGCCCAGGGGCAGCTGGACGAGGGGGCCGTCGACTCGCACCGTGCCGCGGTACGGCTGCTCGGCGGTCACCGACACCGGCCCGCTCTCGCCGAGCAGGATCGCGGCGGGTGCGGTGGCGGCGGGCAGACGGACGGATGCCACGGCCTCGGCGAACCGCGTCGATTCGCCCGGTCCGGGGTCGAACGTGAACCGGAAGCTCGCGCGGCCGCCGCACGCCGCTCCGGCACAGTCGTCGGGGCCGGAGACCTCGGTCGGGGCATCGGACGGGAGGGCGGCCGGGTCGAAGGCCTGCCACGGGTAGTCGCCGGGCGCGACGAGCGAGAAGAGGGCCTCGCCGACCGTGGTGCCGGGTTCGGGGGGAGCGCTCGACGAGGGGACGTCCTCGAGCGCCACGTCCTCGAGGCCGATCGCCCCCAGGTCGAGGCCCGCCGCGTCCGCCTCGGCGAGCACGGTCTCGCCGGTGACCTCGAGGTCGACGCGCTGCGCACGGACGGCTGCGCGCCACACGTCGAGCGGGGCACCCGATCCCTCGATGGCGAGTTCGGCGAGCGGCACGTCACCCAGGAGGAGCGTCGCCGCCGACAGCTCGCCGGCGGGCGTGCCCGGGCGAGCGAGATCGCCGAGCCGGATGCTGCGGACCGCGGCTGCCGCGTCCGCCTGCGCGCCCGACGTCGATCCGTCGGGGCCTTCAGCCCATTCGACGATCGACTGCAGCGTGACGTGTTCGGCGACATCGTCGGCGAACGGGGTGTCCGGCAGCAGGGCGTGCCAGCCGCCGGGAAGGTCCGGGAGATCCAGCGGCAGATCGGCCAGGACGGTCGCGCCCAGTCCGAGGCGCTCCAGCGGCAGCGCGCCCACCTCGGGCCCGAGACCGGTCGGCCGATCCTGCATGCTCCCGAGCTCGAGCCGTGCGAGCGCATCCGCCTGGTCGAGAAGGGCGGAGCCCGGGACCGCAGCGATCTCGGCCGCGGTCACATAGCGGGCGACGGCGCCGCGTCGCATCGTGTCGGTCACCGCGAGCCCGTCGTGGGTGTGCAGGTCGACCGCGGTGACCGAGCGATCCGCCGTGCTCATGTCGCCTGCCCCCGCCAGCACGACCGTCCGTCCCGAGGCCGAGAGGGCAGGGGTCTGGCCGGGGCCGACCACGATCACGTCGGCAGCGTCGCGCGCGCATCCCGACCCCACTGCGACGGCTTCCGGCCAGCGCGGGGTCGCCACCCGCACGACCGGCCCGTCGGTGTCGGTCGATGCGGGCTGACCCGCGAACGCGACGGTGGCGCCGTCCGCCGAGACGACGGGTGCGGGCTCGTCCGCGGCACCGGACGACGCGCCGACGCCGATGACGTACCACCGGCCCTCCTCGAGCACGGCGGCGACGACCGCCGGCGCTCCGGCGCAGTCCTCCGCCCGCGCGGCGATCACCGTGCCGGTGGCATCGATCGCGCCGGCGCTCGCGCCGGGCAGGACCTGCTCCGAGACCCCGGTGCGCCGGTGGATCCGGAAGAGACCGTCGTCCGTCATGGCGCCCGGCGCGGCCGCGGCGGGATCGCCGACCGAAGCGGTGACCACGATCCACTCGCCGTCGCCGCTGATCGCCGGACGGCGGAGTCCGCCCGGCACGCTGCGGCCGGCCAGCACGCGGGTCACGGCGACGTCTCCCCGCTCGCCGTCGCCGTTCGCGTCGAGGTCGGCGACGAACGCATCCGTCGCGTCGTTGACGTCGCCAGGCGTGAGGTTCGCGGCATCCGATTCGAACACGACGTAGCGTCCGTCGTCGCTGATGTCCGGCCGCACCGACGGGCCATCGGGGGTCACGCCGCCGTCGAGGCGGATCGTGGTGCGGTCGACCGTGTCGCGCACGAAGATGCTCGCGGGATCACCGGCCCGGGTGCCGGCGGCGAGGTTGCCGGCGAGACTCACGAAGGCGACGTACCTGCCGTCCGCGCTGACGACGGGATCGACGCTCAGGTTGTCCGCCGGCCCCTGGACGAGGGAGCGGTCGGGACGGCTCACGAGCAGCGGGCGGCCCGAGAACGGGTCGCTCGACCCCTGCGAGGCGGTCGCGAGGAAGATGTTCGGCAGATCCGGCCGGGTGCCGTCCGCGAGGTCGTCCGCCGTCGACGCGTACGCGACGCGCTGGCCGTCGGGGGTGACCGACGGATCCCCCGACTCGCCCCGGTCGGTGCGCGAGACGAGGTAGACGTCGGCTCCGTCGGGGTACTCCACGCCCGGGACACCGGATGCCTCCGCCCGGGCGGCGGGCGCCGGGAGCGCGATGATCCCGGCCGCCATCACGCCGACGATCAGCGCCTGCGCGAGGGTCGCGCGTGCACGCCGAGGTGCGGGCCGCCCGGCACCCCCGGCCGGTCCGCGGCCCACGAAGCTCGCGGTGGCGCGCGTTCCCATGTGCTGGTTCTCTGTGAGTCGCCATCGGCCGGATTCGACGGTCTCGACGGCTGTGCAGCAACTATGACACCGCGCACACGGCCGCGCCATGCCTCGACCGGGAGCCGCGGCATCCGCTCGCACCGAGCACGACGTCGGCGATCCGGCCTAGCCTCGTACCGCGGGATCGCGGAGCGGCTCGCTGAAGGAGGACTCCATGCCGGTGCACAGTGCGGGCCTGCTCCTGTATCGGGTGACGGATGCCGCGGCCGAGGTGTTCATCGCGCACATGGGTGGCCCATACTGGGCCGCCAAGGACGACGCGGCGTGGTCGGTGCCCAAGGGCGAATACGACCCCGACACCGAGTCGGCGCTCGACGCCGCGCGGCGGGAGTTCGAGGAGGAGCTCGGCGTCGCCCCGCCGCCCGAGCCCTACGCCGAGCTCGGCACGTGGGCGTATTCGTCGGGCAAGCGCATCACGGTCTTCATCGTCGACGGGGCGGTCTTCGACCCGGGGGACTTCGCGTTCGGCGAGTTCGAGCTCGAATGGCCGCCGCGGTCCGGGAAGACGGCGTCGTTCCCGGAGGTGGACCGGGCGGAGTGGATGCCGCTCCCCGCCGCGCGCGACAAGCTCGTGAAGGGTCAGCGCCCCGCCCTCGACGCCCTCGAACAGCGCCTTGCCGAGGCCGAGGCCGACGCCGAGGCCGACGCGGGTTAGCGGCCGTTCTTCGGCGCGGCCGAGACGTCGATGGGGTCGTGCGAGCCGAGGGACGACCAGGCGCTCTCGACGCCCTTGGCCGCGTGCTCCGACGCGCGCACCGCCCGCTCGTCGGCCCACGCGTTGAGCACGTGGCCGGAGTGGCCGCGCACGTGCTCGAGCACGACATCCGGCAGCCCGACCGCGCGCCGCGCATCGCGGGCCGCGATCAGCTGCTCGAGGATGTCGACGTTCTTCGTCGGGGCGCCGGTCGAGGTCTTCCAGCCCCGGCGCCGATGCCCGTCCATCCACTTCGTGTACGTGTCGATGGCGTACTTCGAATCTGCCTGGACGATGAGGTGCTCGACGTCCGGGTGGTCCTCGATGGCCTTGAGCAGCCCCAGCAGCTCGCCGATGTTGTTCGTGCCGGAGGGCACGGACCCCGCCGCCCAGTGCCCGTCCTCGCCGACCCACGCCCAGCCCGCCGGTCCGGGATTGCCCTTGCAGGCGCCGTCGGTGGCCACGGTGTAGCGGGAGGCGTCAGTCACTCGGGCAAGGCTACCCGCGGTCGGCGTCGCGTTCGGAACGCCACTCGTCGGCGAGGCGCGGCATCCGCTCGGCGAGGTACCGAAGGAAGTCGGCCACATCTCGCGCGCGGGACACGGATGCCGGGGCATCCGTGTTCTCGTCCGCGATCTCGTCCATCGCCGCGGCCAGCGCCCCGTACATCGGGGCGTTCGCGGTGATCACACCCGCCCACGCGTCATCGACGAGGTCGTACCGATCTCGGCGCTCGCCGGGTGTCGAGACCCGCTGGATCATGCGCAGCGAGACGAGGTAGCGCACGGCGCCCGAGACGGCGGCGGGCGAGACGCCGAGGCGTTCGGCGAGCTCGGAGGCGGTGTACCCGTCGTCGGGGGAGCCGACCAGCGCCATCATCACCCGCGCCGGCATGCGCGCCATGCCCGCTGCCGTGAGCATGGCCGCGGCCTGCTCGGCCGGTCCGGTGCCGGGGTGAGCAGCCATCGCCGCGCCTACCCCGCCGCCGCGAGTTCGCGCCGGCGCATGAGGGTGAGGGATGCCGCGGCCCCGGCGCCGACCGCGAGCAGGAGCCACCACAGGCCGCGGAGGTCGACGTCGGTCCCGTCGACCGTCGGCGTGACGGCGATGGGCGAGAGGTCCACGAGCCAGTCGGGGAATTGGAACAGCGGCCCGAACAGCCCCAGCACCATCGCGACGAGCACGAGCGTCCAGCCGAGCGGGATCGTGAGGCGCGGGGCGAGCACGAAGGCGAGTGCCGTGACGACGAGGAAGACGGATGCCGCGGCGACCTGCCCGGCGCCGGTGACCAGCACGGTGGTCATGAGGTCCCATTCGCCGTCCTGTCCGGCGATGCCGATCGCGGCGCCGCCGATGGCCGCGGCGATCACGAGCACGATGCCGACGAGCCCGACGACGAGGTAGTCGGCGAGCCAGCGCACGCGTCCGACCGGTGCGGCCAGCAGCGGTTCGGCCGTGCCGTGCGCCTCCTCCTGCCGCGCGCGGCACACGATCTGCACGGCGCAGCACGCGGCGAGCACACCGAGCATGGTGAAGAAGGTCGTCACGGTGCCCTGCTCGATGCTGCCCTCGCCCGAGATCTGCTTCAGGATCTCCTCGACGGCGGGATTCTCCGCGCCCACGTCCTGCACGATCGACGCGAGCGAGGTCGACAGCACGCCGGTGAGCAGTCCGCCGACGGCCCAGCCGATCACCGCCCCGCGAGTCAGACGCCACACGAGTGCCATCGGTGTCGAGAGAGCAGCGGATGCCGCGCCCCGCCCAAGACGCTCCGCGAGGAAGCTGCCGCCGAGGTCGCGCACCGAGGCGAGCGCGATCGACGTCGCCGCGAGCGCGATGCCCACCCCGAGGCACAGGAGCGCGGGCCACCACAGATTCTCGTCGAACGCACGCGTGTTCTCGCCCCAGCCGAAGGGCGACAGCCACGCGAGCCACGAGCTCTCCATGCTGGTGAGGTCGTCCGACGGCGTGCCGATCGCGTTGCCGATGCCGGCGAGCACGAACGTCACCATGACGGTCCACACCGCGAGGCTGTTCGCTCCGCGCGATGTGCGCAGGAGCTGCGCCGCGAGGAGTCCGACGCCGAGGAACACGACGCCGACAGCGCCCGCCGCCGAGCCCGCCAGCAGCGAGCCCTCCGCATCGAGGCCGACCGCGAGGAACGCGCCGGCGGTCAGCGCAGCGAGCAGCAGGTTCGCGAGCACCCCGTGCACGGCCGTCGCGATGATCGGCAGGCTGCGCGCGGCGGGCGTGGCGGCGATGAGCTCCGCGCGCCCGGCCTCTTCGTCGCCGCGCGTATGCCGGACGGCGAGGAACGTGCTCATGAAGGCGGCGAGGATCGCGAGCCACGGGAAGATGAGGAACACCATGAAGGCGCCCTCGTCCGCGCCCGACGGCAGGCCGCGGAAGAGCAGGATCACCGGGTTCGCGAGCGCGGCCGCGAGCAGTGACGTGCGGTCCTGCTCGCTGCCGTACGTGTCGGCGACGCCGATGTACGACGAGTACGCCAGCAGCGCGGTGCCGACGGTCCAGAGTGCGACCTGCAGCCAGTCGCGGCGCAGCCGCTGCCCGAGCAGGGCGAGGAAGCGACTCATCGCCCGTTCCCCGGTTCCTGAGACTGTCGAGGGGCCATGGCGGCGAGGTCGTCGCCGTAGTGGCGCAGGAACAGCTCCTCGAGCGAGGGCGGTGCGATGCGCAGACCGGCGACGTTGCGGCGGGAGAGTTCGGGCAGGATGCCGGCCACGGCATCGCTGTCGACGGTGAACCGCACTCGCCCTTCTTCGACCGCCGCGTCGTGGGCGCCGTCGATACCGGCCGCGGCTGCGGCATCCGCCCCCTCGAACGAGATCTCGGTGCGCGTGAGGTGCCGCAGCTCGGCCAGCGTGCCCGACTCGACGACGCGGCCCGCGCGGATGATCGACACCCGGTCGCACAGCTGTTCGACCTCGGAGAGGATGTGGCTCGACAGCAGCACGGTCGCCCCGGCCTCGCGAACGCGGGCGATCTCGTGGCGGAACGTCACCTCCATGAGGGGGTCGAGCCCGCTCGTCGGCTCGTCGAGGATGTACAGGTCGGCGGGGACGGCGAAGGCGGCGATGAGCGCGACCTTCTGCCGGTTGCCCTTCGAGTAGGCGCGGCCCTTCTTACGCGGGTCGAACTGGAACTCCTCCGACAGGCGCTCCCGCTCGGCCCGGTAGGCGTCGCCGTGCCGGGAGGCGCCGCGCAGCCGCGCCATCAGGTCGATCGCCTCGCCGCCCGTGAGGTTCGGCCACACGCTCACATCGCCGGGAACGTACGCGATGCGCCGGTGCAAGGCGACGGCATCGCGCCACGGGTCACTGCCGAACACGGATGCCTCGCCCCCGGTCTTGCGGGCGAGGCCCAGCAGCACACGGATCGTGGTGGACTTGCCGGCGCCGTTCGGCCCGAGGAATCCGTGGATCTGGCCCTGCTCGACGTCGAGGTCGAGTCCGTCCAGCGCGTGGACGCGGCCGTAGTTCTTGGTGAGGCCGTTCGTGCGGATGACTGCGGTCATGCCCCGGACGCTACGCCGATTTCACGTTTTCCTGAAGAATCCGAACGAAATCCTCACGCTGTCTGCTCGCACGGAGCCCCTATGTATACGAATGGAACCCTTGAAGGCCTCCAAGTGCCGTTGCTTCCCCTTTGTGTATACAATGGCCAGGGTCCGGAACGAGGAGGTGCTGACGTGCGAGCAAGCGATCGCGCCTACGCGACCCTCCTCGACGAGATCCAGGACGGCGCGCTCCCACCGGGCGCCGTGCTCGGCGAGGTCGAGCAGGCCGCGCGCCTCGGAGTGAGCCGCACCCCGCTGCGCGAAGCACTCGGCAGGCTCGCCGCCGACGGGCTCGTCGCGCAGCAGTCGCCCCGCGTGACCGTCGTCACGCCGATCGACGCCGACGACATCCGCGAGATCTTCGAGGTGCGCCGCGCGCTCGAGGAGTCCGCCGCGCGGCTCGCGGCGGAGCGGGGGGATGCCGCGGCCTTCGCCGAACTCGAGCGCGAGTTCGCGACGGCCGACCTCGTCGGCACCGCCGGCCTCGACGCCTACTACGGGCTCATCGCGCGGTTCGACCGCGAGCTCGACGGCTCCGTCTCCAACGACTACCTCACGTCTGCGCTGCGCACCGTCCGCACCCACCTCGTGCGCGTGCGCCGGCTCGCGCGCGACAACCCCGACCGGCTCGCGGCATCCGTCGCCGAGCACCGCCTCATCGCGTCGGCCATCGCCGCGCGCGACGCCGATCTGGCGGCGCACGCCACGCACGTGCACCTCCACAACGCGCTCTCGAACATCCTCGAATCACTGAGTTAGGACGATCATGACCGTCACCCACCACCTCCGCGTCCACCGCAGCGACGAGAACCTCGCGCGCGAGGGCCAGCTCGCCTGGCACATCGCCGAAGTCGCGGCCGACCCGGTTGAGGTCGACGCCGACGTCGTCGACATGATCATCAACCGCGTCATCGACAACGCGGCGGTGGCCGCAGCATCCCTCACCCGGGCCCCCGTGAGCGCCGCCCGCCAGCAGGCCCTCGACCACGCCGTCTCCGTCGGCGGCGCCGGGGCCACGGTGTTCGGCTGCGCCCTCGACCGCCGCACCTCGCCGGAATGGGCGGCGTGGGCGAACGGGGTCGCGGTGCGCGAGCTCGACTACCACGACACGTTCCTCGCCGCCGACTACTCGCACCCCGGCGACAACATCCCGCCGATCCTCGCCGTCGCTCAGCACGTCGGATCCGACGGCGCCGCACTCGTGCGCGGACTCGCGACCGGCTACGAGATCCAGATCGACCTGGTGCGCGCGATCTGCCTCCACAAGCACAAGATCGACCACGTCGCCCACCTCGGCCCGTCGGCGGCCGCCGGCATCGGCACGCTCCTCGGCCTTCCCGTCGAGACGATCTACCAGGCCGTCGGCCAGGCGCTGCACACCACGACCGCGACCCGTCAGTCCCGCAAGGGCGAGATCTCCACGTGGAAGGCGCACGCTCCGGCCTTCGCCGGCAAGATGGCCGTCGAGGCGGTCGACCGCGCGATGCGCGGCGAGACCTCGCCGAGCCCCATCTACGAGGGCGAGGACGGCGTGGTCGCGTGGATGCTCGACGGACCGGATGCCGCGTACGACGTGCCGCTGCCGGCTGCCGGCGAGGCCAAGCGCGGCATCCTGGACTCCTACACGAAGGAGCACTCGGCCGAGTACCAGGCGCAGGCGTGGATCGACCTCGCCCGCAAGCTCCACGGCGAGCACCCCGAGCTCGTCGACCCGGCGAACGTCGAGTCGATCGTGCTGCACACGTCGCACCACACCCACTACGTGATCGGCTCCGGTGCGAACGATCCGCAGAAGTACGACCCGACCGCCTCGCGCGAGACGCTCGACCACTCGATCCCGTACATCTTCGCGGTGGCGCTGCAGGACGGCGGGTGGCACCACGTCGACTCGTACGCCCCCGCGCGTGCCGGCCGTCAGGACACCGTCGCGCTGTGGCACAAGATCACCACGGCCGAGGATGCCGAGTGGACGCGCCGCTACCACTCGGAGGACCCCAACGAGAAGGCGTTCGGCGGGCGCGTGGTCATCCGTCTCGCGAACGGCGAGACCGTCGAGGACGAGATCGCCGTCGCCGACGCCCACCCGCTGGGCGCGCGGCCTTTCGCCCGCGAGGATTACGTGCGCAAGTTCCGCCTCCTGGCCGAGCCGGTGCTGTCGCCGGAGGAGATCGACCGTTTCCTCGACCTCGCCGAGCGGCTTCCGGAGCTCACTCCCGAAGAGGTGCAGCAGCTGACGATCGTGGCCGAGTTCGGCGTCCTCGCCGCCGCTCCCGCCCCGAAGGGCCTGTTCTGATGCTGTACTCGACAGTGCCGGCGCACGAGAAGCGGCGGCTGTTCCGCGAGCGGCTCGCCTCGGGTGAGCTGCTGCGGTTCCCCGGCGCGTTCAACCCGCTCTCGGCGCGGCTGATCGAGCGCAAGGGCTTCGAGGGCGTCTACATCTCGGGCGCGGTCCTATCGGCCGACCTGGGTCTGCCCGACATCGGCCTCACCACGCTCACCGAGGTCGCCGCGCGCGGGCAGCAGATCGCGCGCATGACCGACCTGCCGGCGATCATCGACGCCGACACCGGGTTCGGCGAGCCGATGAACGTGGCCCGCACGATCCAGACCCTCGAGGACGCGGGCCTGGCCGGCACGCACATCGAGGACCAGATCAACCCCAAGCGCTGCGGCCACCTCGACGGCAAGTCCGTCGTCGACGAGGACACCGCGATCAAGCGCATCCGTGCGGCCGCCGACGCGCGCCGCGACCCGAACTTCCTGATCATGGCGCGCACCGACATCCGGGCCGTCGAGGGGATGGAGGCCGCGGTCGACCGGGCGAAGGCGCTGGTGGATGCCGGAGCCGACGCGATCTTCCCCGAGGCGATGCGCACGCTCGAGGAGTTCGCGGCGATCCGCGCGGCCGTGGACGTGCCGATCCTCGCGAACATGACGGAGTTCGGGAAGTCCGACCTCTTCAGCGTCGAGCAGCTGCGCAGCGTGGGCGTCAACATCGTGATCTGGCCGGTCTCGCTGCTGCGGATCGCGATGGGGGCGGCATCCCGCGCCCTCGACACCCTGACCGAGGACGGCCACCTCACCTCGAAACTCGGCGAGATGCAGCATCGCGCCGACCTCTACGATCTGATCGACTACGAGCAGTACAACCACTTCGACCAGGACGTCTTCAACTTCCAGATCCAGCGCTGACGCGAAGGAGCAGTCATGACCGAACCCGACATCAAGAAGGGCCTCGCCGGCGTCGTCGTCGATTACACGGCGGTCTCGAAGGTCAACCCCGAGACGAACTCCCTGCTCTACCGGGGCTATCCGGTGCAGGAGCTCGCGGCGACGCAGCCGTTCGAATCGGTGGCGTACCTGCTGTGGCACGGCGAACTGCCGACCGATGTGCAGCTCGCCCACCTGCGCGCGACCGAGCGCGCGTACCGCCACCTGCCCGCCGACGTCCGCGCCGCGATCGACCTCGTCCCGGTCGACGCGCACCCGATGGACGAGGTGCGCACCGCCGTGAGCCTCATCGGCGCGCGCGACCTCGCCGGTTCCGGGTCGGTGCTGGACGCCAGCGGCAGCGCCGAGGAGAACCTGGCGCGCAGCATCCGCCTCTTCGCCGTCCTGCCTGCGATCGTGGCGTACGGCCAGCGCCGCCGCCGGGGGCAGCAGCCGATCGCGCCCCGCGACGACCTGGACTACTCGGCCAACTTCCTGTGGATGACGTTCGGCGAGGAGGCCGACGACGTGGTCGTCGACGCCTTCAACCGCTCGATGATCCTGTACGCCGAGCACTCGTTCAACGCCTCGACGTTCACCGCACGCGTCATCACGTCGACCCTCAGCGACCTGTACTCGGCCGTCGTCGGCGCGATCGGCGCCCTCAAGGGACCGCTGCACGGCGGTGCCAACGAGGCCGTCCTGCACATCTTCGACGAGATCGGCACGGCTGAGAACGTCGGCCCGTGGCTCGACGAGGCGCTCGCCTCGAAGCGCAAGATCATGGGCTTCGGCCATCGCGTCTACAAGCGCGGCGACTCGCGCGTTCCTACGATGAAGGCTGCGCTCGACACGCTCGTCGAGCACTACGACCGGCCGGATGTCGCGGCGCTCTACGACGCGCTCGAGTCGCAGTTCGTCGAGCGCAAGGGGATCTACCCGAACCTGGACTACCCGTCCGGCCCGGCGTACAACCTCATCGGATTCGACACGCTCACCTTCACGCCGCTGTTCGTCGCCGCGCGGGTCACGGGCTGGACCGCGCACGTCATGGAGCAGCTGGCCTCGAACGCGCTGATCCGCCCGCTGTCGGAGTACAACGGCCCCGACGAGCGCCACATCGCGGGCTACGTGCCCGACGCGGCCGTCGTCGAGGCATCCGAGCGTGCGGAGGAGGCCGCGGAGTGAGCGTCTGGTTCGGCGACGTCTCCGACATCGCGCTCAACGCGATGTCGGAGTCCACGCTGATCGCGAACCTCGGCATCGAGGTGACCGAGCTGCGCGATGACGCGTTGGTCGGACGGATGCCCGTCGATGAGCGGACCGTGCAGCCGGCGGGCGTGCTCCACGGCGGAGCATCCGTCGCCCTCGCAGAGACCCTCGCGTCGTGGGCCGGTTACCTCGCGGTGGACCGCGAGAAGTTCCACGTGGTCGGGCAGGAGATCAACGCCAACCACATCCGTCCCGTGTCGTCGGGCTGGGTCACCGCCACCGTCACCCCCGCCGCGCTCGGCCGGCGCTCGCACGTGTGGGAGATCCGCATCACCGACGAGGCCGGCCGCCTGGTGTGCATCTCGCGGTGCACCCTCGCCGTGATCGAGCAGCGCTCGACCTACGCGACCGCCGGGGAGCGCGGCTGACCGTCCGTCCGTTTGTGCGGGCGAATGTGCGTCTCAGCAGAGTGCCGGGCGGCAATTCTCCCGCACAAACGGAATGGGAGCGGGCCTGCAAGCGGTTGCGGGAGACGAGAGGGTAAGCGGATGCCGCGGCCGGCGGCATCCGAAAATGAGGGCACTCTCATCATGTAAGCGCTTGCAGGATTGCCCCGTCTCGCGCTAGCGTCGGCAGCACACTGCACCCCGGCACGTCGTCGTGCCATTCCTCCCCAGGAGTCC
Organism: Microbacterium sp. SSM24; assembly: GCF_025989145.1. NCBI lineage: Bacteria > Bacillati > Actinomycetota > Actinomycetes > Micrococcales > Microbacteriaceae > Microbacterium > Microbacterium sp. SSM24. The sequence continues at coordinate 1,625,305 of NZ_JAPDNQ010000001.1, forward strand.
CCTTGTCGAAGCCGACAGCCGCACGTGTCCGCCGTTCCGCCGCCATCCTCACCGCCGCGGCCGTCGTCCTCGCCGGGGGTGTGATCGTCGTCGCTCCCGCCGCCGCGGCCGACCGCACCTTCGCGTTGGTCGGCAGTCTGCAGTCCGAGCTGGGCTGCTCCGCGGACTGGCAGCCGGAGTGCGCCGCCACCGAACTCGCCGCGACCGGCACCGCCGGGGTGTACGAGAAGGAGTTCACCGTGCCCGCCGGCTCGTACGAGTACAAGGTCGCGGTGGACGACGCGTGGACCGAGTCGTACGGACTCAACGGCGGCGGCGACAACATCCCGCTGACGATCGCGGGCCCCGCGAAGCTGCGGTTCGTGTTCGACGACAACACCAAGCGCGTGGGGATCACCGACGTGCCGATCGACGGCGACTACACGGCGGCCGATGACGCCCTCGTGGCCGACCCCGTGCGCCAGGCCGGCAGCGACGAGCAGTTCTACTTCGTCATGACCGACCGCTTCGCCAACGGCGACACGTCCAACGACACCGCCGGGATCGCGGGCGACCGGCTCGCGCACGGCTTCGACCCGACCGACAAGGGCTTCTACCAGGGCGGCGACCTCGCCGGACTCCGGTCGAAGCTCGACTACATCGAGGGTCTCGGCACGACGGCGATCTGGCTGACGCCGAGCTTCAAGAACCGTCCCGTGCAGGGCACCGGGGCGAACGCGAGCGCCGGATACCACGGGTACTGGATCACCGACTTCACCCAGATCGACCCGCACCTCGGCACGAACGCCGAGCTCGAGGCGCTCATCGCCGACGCGCACGACCGTGACATCAAGGTCTACTTCGACATCATCACGAACCACACGGCCGACGTGATCTCCTACGACGGCGGGCAGTACGCCTACGTCGATCAGGAGACCCGGCCCTACACGGATGCCGCGGGCGAGGAGTTCGACCCCGCCACCTACGCCGGCACCGACACCTTCCCGGCCCTCGACCCCGCGACGAGCTTCCCGTACGCGCCGCTCATCGCCGCGGCCGACGAGGACGTCAAGGTGCCGGCGTGGCTGAACGACCCGACGCTGTACCACAACCGCGGCGACTCGACCTGGGCGGGTGAGTCGGTGACCTTCGGCGACTTCGTGGGTCTGGACGACCTCATGACGGAGCATCCGACCGTCGTCGACGGCTTTGTCGACGTGTACCAGGACTGGGTCGACCTGGGGATCGACGGATTCCGCATCGACACCGCCAAGCACGTCAACTTCGAGTTCTGGGAGAAGTGGTCGACCGAGGTGCTCGACTACGCCCACGCGCAGGGCAAGGACGACTTCTTCATGTTCGGCGAGGTCTACGACGCCGACCCGGCGAAGCTGTCGCCGTACGTGCGCAACTCCGACATGAGCTCGGTGCTCGACTTCACGTTCCAGAGCGCGGCGACCGCATACGCGAAGGGCACCGGCACGTCGGCGAAGCCCAGCGGCCTGCGCACGCTGTTCGCGGGCGACGACATGTACACGACGCCGGACTCGTCGGCCACCGCCCTGCCGACCTTCCTCGGCAACCACGACATGGGACGCATCGGCTACTTCCTCGCCGGTGCCGACGCGCAGCAGCGCGACGAGCTCGCCCACGAGCTGATGTACCTGACGCGCGGCCAGCCGGTCGTCTACTACGGCGACGAGCAGGGATTCGCGGGCACCGGCGGCGACAAGGATGCCCGCCAGACCCTGTTCGCGACGCAGACGGCGGACTACGCGAACCAGCCGCTCGTCACCGGCGGCCAGCTCGGCCAGATCGATCGCTACGACACCGCGGCGCCGCTGTACGGGCACATCGCGGCCCTCGCCGAGCTGCGCTCGAGCCACCCCGCGCTGGCGACCGGTGCGCAGATCGAGCGCTTCGTGGAGGATGCCGCCGCCGGCGTCTACGCCTTCAGCCGCGTCGATCGCGTCGACCAGGTCGAGTATCTCGTCGCGACGAACAACGCGACGTCGGCCCGCACCGTCTCGATCCCGACCCTCACGAACGGCGCCTCGTTCGCGCCGCTCTACGGGGGCGGTCAGGCCTTCACGACCGACGCCGCCGGTGTCGGCTCGGTGACGGTCCCGGCCCTGTCGGCCGTCGTGTTCACCGCTGACAAGAAGGTCAGTGCGCCCGCTGAGGCCGGAGACCTCACGGTCACCGTGCCCGAGGCCGGAGCCGGCGTGACCGGCGTCGCGCCGGTCGGTGCCGACGTCGCGGACGACGCGTGGTCGGAGACGAGCTTCGCGTGGCGCGTGGTCGGCGACGACGAGTGGCAGGCGCTCGGCACCGCCGAGGACACCACTCCGCGGGTCTTCCACGACGTCACCGGTCTCGCGGCAGGAACGCTCGTCGAGTACCGGGCCGTGACGACGGATGCCGCGGGCCACCGCTCGGCCGGATCGACCTACGCCTCGGTCGGCAACGGGGTGAACACCACCGTGCCGGAGGAGCCGGAGGAGCCGTCCGAGCCCGAACCGCAGGAGCCGACGGAGTACGAGTTCGTGAGCGTTCCGGGCAGCTTCAACAGCGAGGCCGGGTGCCCCGGCGACTGGCAGCCCGACTGCGCGAACGTGCAGATGGAGCTCGTGGACAGCACCATCTGGCGCCTCAAGATCGCCGATCTCGCCGCGGGCGACTACGCGTACAAGGTCGCCGTCGAGAAGTCGTGGGACGAGAACTACGGCGCCGGCGGCGCGCCGGGAGGTTCCGACATCGTGCTCAATCATGACGGCGGAGCGATCACGTTCTACTTCGACCCGCGCACGAAGAACATCTGGTCGACGGCCGACGGTCCCGTGATCACCCTGCCCGGTTCGCTCCAGAGCGAGCTCGGCTGCGCCGGGGACTGGGCACCGGAATGCCTGGCGACGATGATGTTCGACAAGAACCGCGACGGCGTCTTCCAGTTCACCACCGACGACCTGCCGACCGGTTCGTACGACGTCAAGGTCGCGCACAACCTGTCGTGGGACGAGAACTACGGTGCGGGCGGCGCCCCGGGCGGCGCCAACATCACCTTCAGCGCCAGCGCGGGCAAGGTCACCACGTTCCGGTACGACCTGGAGACGCACGTGCTCACGGTCACGGCCACCGACCCGCCCCTCGCGGGCACCGGCGAGCTCCGCGCGCACTGGATCGACGCCGAGACGATCGCATGGCCGAAGGACCTGGGATCGACCGCCGCTGACGCGACGTGGCAGCTGCACGCCTCCGACGACGCATCCCTCGTTCAGGCCGACGGCGAGGTGACCGGCGGCGACGCGTACGATCTGGCCCGCATCGACGGCGGGCTCACCGACGCGCAGAAGGCACGGTTCCCGGCGCTCGCCGGCTTCACCGCGCTGCGGGTCGAGGGGGTGGATGCCGCGGCCCTGCTGAAGGGCCAGCTGAAGGTGTCGCAGCGCGATGCCGCGGGATCCCTCCGCGCCTTCACCGGCGTGCAGGTCCCCGGCGTTCTCGACGACCTGTATGCCGATGAGGTGGAGGATGCCGCGCTCGGCGTGGCCTTCGCGAAGAAGAAGCCGACGTTCCGCCTGTGGGCGCCGACCGCGCAGTCCGCGACGCTTCTCACGTGGGAGGCCGGCGCCGCCGGCGACCCGCAGCGCCATGAGGCGACGTGGGATGCGGCATCCGGAATCTGGACGGTCAAGGGGGCGACCTCGCTCAAGGGCGACGAGTACCTGTGGGAGGTCGTCGTGTACGCGCCGTCCACGGGCGAGATCGAGACGAACCTCGTGACCGACCCGTACTCGGTCGCGCTGACGACGAACTCCGAGCGCTCGGTCGCGATCGACCTCGACGACAAGGCGTGGGCGCCGAAGCAGTGGGAGAAGACCAAGGCCCCGATCGTGAAGCGTTCGGTGGACCGCGCGATCTACGAGCTGCACGTCCGCGACTTCTCGATCACCGACGAGAGCGTCCCCGTGGCCGAGCGCGGCACCTACCGCGCGTTCACGCGCAACAGCGCCGGCACGAAGCAGCTGCGCCAGCTGGCGGACGCGGGCATCAACACCGTGCACCTGCTGCCGACGTTCGACATCGCCTCGATCGAGGAGGACCGCACGAAGCAGAAGACGCCCGACTGCGACCTCGCCTCGTACGGACCCGGAGCCACCGAGCAGCAGGCCTGCATCGAAGCGATCGCCGACGAGGACGGCTTCAACTGGGGCTACGACCCGTACCACTACTCGGCTCCCGAGGGCTCCTACGCCGTCGACCCCGAGGGCGGCGCGCGGGTGCACGAGTTCCGCGAGATGGTCGGCGCCCTGCACGGGCTCGGACTCCAGGTCGTGCTCGACGAGGTCTACAACCACACCGCTCAGTCGGGGCAGGGTGACAAGTCGGTGCTCGACCAGGTCGTGCCCGGGTACTACCACCGCCTCAACCTGGCCGGGAACGTCGAGACCTCGACGTGCTGCCAGAACGTGGCGACCGAGCACGAGGTCGCACAGAAGCTCATGGTCGACTCGGTCGTCCTCTGGGCGAGCGAGTACAAGGTCGACGGCTTCCGCTTCGACCTCATGGGGCACCACTCGAAGCAGAACATGCTCGAGATCCGGGCGGCGCTCGACGAGCTGACCCTCAAGAAGGACGGCGTGAACGGCAAGGCGATCTATCTCTACGGCGAGGGCTGGAACTTCGGCGAGGTCGCGAACAACTCCCTCTTCGAGCAGGCCACCCAGGGACAGCTCGGCGGCACCGGCATCGGCACGTTCAGCGACCGGCTGCGCGACGCCGTGCACGGCGGCAGCCCGGTCGACGGCTCGTCGATCTTCTACCAGGGCTTCGGCACCGGGCTCTTCACCGATCCGAACGACCGGCCGGGCGTGCCGGGCGATGCGGCCGGCGACCTCGCGCGCAAGACCGACCTGGTCAAGCTCGGCCTCGCCGGGAACCTGCGCGACTTCACGATGACGGCAGCGGACGGCACCGTGAAGGCCGGTGACGAGTTCGACTACAACGGCGCATCGGCCGGCTATGCAGACCAGCCGGACGAGATCATCACGTACGTCGACGCCCACGACAACGAGACGCTGTACGACCACCAGGTCTTCAAGCTCCCGGTCGACACCTCGATGGCGGACCGGGTGCGCATGAACACGCTGTCGCTCGCGACGACGACGTTCTCGCAGACCCCGTCGTTCTGGCACGCCGGCACCGAGCTGCTGCGCTCCAAGTCGCTGGACCGCAACAGCTACAACTCCGGCGACTGGTTCAACCGCATCGACTGGACCGGAAAGGAGTCGACCTTCGGGTCGGGTCTGCCGCGCGAGTCGGACAACGCCGACAAGTGGTCGTTCATGAAGCCGCTTCTCGAGAACCCGGCGCTCAAGCCCGGCGCCTCCGACATCGCGAAGGCCGAGGCATCCGCTCTGGATCTGCTCCGCGTCCGCGAGGAGGTGGGCCTGCTGCAGCTGGGGTCGGCGAAGCTCATCGAGCAGAAGGTCACCTTCCCGAACAGCGGACCGGATGCCGCGCCCGGCGTGATCGTGATGCTCATCGATGACAAGGTCGGCCCGAACGTCGACCCGGCGCTCGCCGGTGCGCTCGTGGTGTTCAACGCCTCGCCGAATGCCACGACGCAGACCGTGCCGAAGCTGGCCGGCCGCAGCTTCGTGCTCACGCCCGCACAGGCGAAGGGCTCGGACCCCGTGGTCAAGAAGACCACGTGGGCCACGTCGTCGGGCACCATCTCGGTGCCGGCGCGGTCGGTCGTGGTGCTCGTCGAGAAGCAGGGCAAGCCGCAGCCGCCGCGCTGCTGGGCGCACTGAGCCGGATGAACGGAGGAGGGGCCGCGGCGTTCGCCGCGGCCCCTCCGTCGTGTGAACCGCTCAGGCGACCAGGGTCGCGATCTTGCGCTCGGCGGGGAGGTCGTCGAAGTCGACGACGAGCCCGCTCGAGGAGGACGCGCGGTGGGCCATGTCCTGCAGCGCTTCAGGGTCGAGCTGCTCGGCTTCGGCGGAGTCGAAGACGAAACGCAGCGGGATGGATTCCTGCAGCCACAGCGACGAGCGGCCGGACGAAGTGCCGTCTTCGTGTCGCCAGGTGAGCGTGAAGCTCTCGGCGCGGCGCAGCTTGGTCGTGATGACGACCTTCAAGTGAGCGAGCAGGCGGTCGGGGATGTCGATCGGCTCCGCGGTGTCGCCGTAGTAGAGCTGTCCCATGCGTCCCTCCTTCAAGGTTGCGTCGTGAGCCCCACTGTACCGGTATTTCACTCATTTAGGTAAACAATCTAATCATTCACTCATCTAGTTATCGGGTATGCTATCCCTGTTCGCGTCTGAGCAGAGGGGGTCCGCATGCGCTCCGGTCCTTCCCGTGTCCGCGCCGCTCTGCAGGTCTACGTTCAGGCGCGCGCCGACGCCATGGGCGCTGCGCGGCGCGAGCTCGGCCTCGGGGATGGCGACGCCAAGGCCCTCCTGCACATCGCCGCGTATCCCGGCATCCGTCCGACGCAGCTTCGCGACCACCTCGGGATCACCTCCGCGGGGATCACCGCGCTCATCGACCGGCTGGTCGAACGAGGAATCGTGCGGCGCGACGTCGACCCCGACGACCGCCGCGTGAACCGCATCTCGGTCACCGTCGACCTCGACGAGGACCCGTGGTCGCAGCTGTCGCGATTCGACAACGACTTCGACCTCGGTGTCGATGAGATCGAAGAGAGCGAGACGGACACCTTCACCGCGCTGCTCGAGTCGCTGACCTCGGCGACCGTCGAGCGCGGCCGCCGCTGACGGCGCGCCCGCGGGATCAGACCGAATCGCGCTCGAGGTAGCCGGCGGACTTCGCCTGCAGGAACGCGCACAGCGCCGAGATCATCGCGAGCTCGCCGGCGAGGTTCATCAGTCCGCCCGAGTCGAGCACCACCGGCTCCTCGCGGGACTCCATGGTGACGACCCACCTCGGGGAGTAGGGCGCCTCCGGCTGGAGGTAGGTCACCGTCGCCGCGTTCGCGAGGCGCACGCCCACGAGCCCCGTGTCGGCGCCGGGGTCGGCGTCCTGCTGCATCACTTTGAGCGAACCGGCGATCGGATACCCGAGCGTGCGGAACTCCGCCAGCCACTCCTCCAGAGTCTCCAGACTGCGAAACGGCATCTGGTCTCCCCTCGTGCGAGCCGTCGTCCTCGATCGCAAACGTACGGCACTTGCCCGCCGAGGGCCATGCTCGGTCCGCTGGAGGCGTGTCGTTATCCCGAATCGCGCCGCCGCGCAACCGTCCTGCGTACAGGGGTATCACCCGCGTAGCGTGCCGTGCATGCCGTATCTGCTCCGGGACGGACCGAGGGATGGACAGCTCGTCGACGACCTTCCGCGGGGCTATCGTGCCGTCGGCTCGGGACCACCGCCGGGCGCACCCGACCTCGGCGACATCCTGCTCGACGGGGCGGTCTGGGCCGGAGATGACGCCGAGCCCGACGAATCCTGATCCCCTGCGGGGGACGATTGCTCCGAACCCCTCGCAGATACATGGAAGTCCATGTAAAATCAGCAACGTGCTGAAGAAGGCACGGTGACTTTCATCAGGATGCCTCACGAGGGTGTCGTGGTGAGGCTGAAGGAGCAACGATGTCCATGACGATCACCACCCCGGTCCCGGCGCTGTCCGACGACGAGCGCGCCGCGATCCTCGAGGCCGTGCGCGACTTCGCGCAGACCGAGCTCGCGCCTCACGCGCTCGAGTGGGACGAGACCAAGACCTTCCCCGCCGACACCCTCCACCGCGCGGGCGAGCTGGGCCTCGGCGGCATCTACGTCCGCGAGGACGTCGGCGGCACCGGCCTCTCGCGCTCCGACGCCGTCGCCATCTTCGAGGAGCTCGCCGCCGGCGACCCCTCGATCGCGGCCTACATCACGATCCACAACATGGTCGCGTGGATGATCGACACCTACGGCAGCGAGGTGCAGCGTCACGAATGGCTGCCGATCCTCGCCTCGATGCAGGGCTTCGGCAGCTACTGCCTCACCGAGCCGGGCGCCGGATCCGACGCCGCGGCGATCACCACCACCGCGATCCGCGACGGCGACGACTTCGTGCTGACCGGCGTCAAGCAGTTCATCTCCGGTGCGGGCTCGTCCTCCGTCTACATCGTCATGGCGCGCACGGGCGAGCCCGGCGCGCGCGGCATCACGGCCTTCCTGGTGCCCGCCGACACCGCGGGCCTGTCCTTCGGCGCGAACGAGAAGAAGATGGGCTGGAACGCGCAGCCCACGCGCCAGGTCATCCTCGACGAGGTGCGCGTGCCCGCGACGAGCATGCTCGGCAGCGAGGGGCAGGGCTTCAAGATCGCGATGTCCGCCCTCGACGGCGGGCGCATCAACATCGCCGCATGTTCGCTCGGCGGCGCCCAGTGGGCCCTCGACCGTGCGCTGCGGTACGTGCAGGAGCGCTTCACGTTCGGCGAGGCGCTCGCCGAGAAGCAGTCCGTCGTCTTCACCCTGGCCGACATGGCGACCGAGCTGCGCGCAGCGCGCGCCCTCGTGAGGGATGCCGCGGCAGCCCTCGATGCGAAGGCTCCCGACGTCTCGATGCAATGCGCGATGGCCAAGCGCTTCGCCACCGACGCGGGGTTCCGGGTCGCGAACGAGGCCCTTCAGCTGCACGGTGGATACGGCTACCTGCACGAGTACGGCATCGAGAAGGTGGTGCGCGACCTTCGCGTGCACCAGATCCTCGAGGGCACGAACGAGATCATGCGCGTCATCATCGGCCGCCAGCTGCTGGGGGCCTGACATGCGCATCGCCTTCCTCGGCCTGGGCCACATGGGGCTCCCGATGGCCCGCAACCTCGCCGCCGCGGGCCACGACGTCGTCGGGTTCGACGTCTTCTCCGGAGCGACGGATGCCGCGGCCGCCGCCGGTCTGCGCGTCCAGCCCTCCGGCGCCGAGGCGGTGCGCGCGGCATCCGCTGACGTCGTGATCACGATGTTCCAGTCGGGCACGCAGGTGCTCGACGCGTACCGAGGGGCGGACGGGGGAGAGGGACTGCTCGCCGCGGCGGCTCCCGGCACGCTGTTCATCGACTCGTCGACCATCGCCGTCGACGAGGCGCGCGCAGCGCACGAACTCGCCGAAGCAGCGGGTCACCGCTCGCTCGATGCGCCCGTCTCGGGCGGGGTCGTCGGCGCCGAGAACGCGACGCTCGCGTTCATGGTCGGCGGCTCGGACGACGACTTCGAGGCCGCGCGCCCGATCCTCGAGGCGATGGGTCGCCGCGTCGTGCACTGCGGCGGAGCCGGGCTGGGGCAGGCCGCCAAGGTCTGCAACAACATGATCCTCGCGGTGTCGCAGATCGCCGTCGCGGAGGCGTTCGTCCTCGGCGAGCGGCTCGGCCTCTCGCACCAGGCGCTCTTCGACGTCGCCTCGAACGCGTCGGGGCAGTGCTGGGCGCTGACCACGAACTGCCCGGTCCCGGGGCCGGTGCCGACGAGCCCGGCGAACCGCGACTACCAGCCGGGCTTCGCCGGCGCGCTCATGAACAAGGACCTCGGGCTCGCCGAGCACGCGATCGTGTCGACCGGCGTCGAGGCGCGCATGGGGATGCTCGCGCGAGAGATCTACCGCGACTACGCGGACGGCGACGGAGCGGGGCAGGACTTCTCGGGCATCATCAAAACGATCCGCGACGAGAGCGCCTGACCCGGAGCGTCACACCTCGACGTCGTAGCGCGCGGCGATCCAGTCGCCGGGTACCAGCCGTTTGACGGTCTTCGCGGGGAGCACGCGCCGCGAGGCGATCTCAGCGGCCGCGGCCGCATACGCCTCGGCCAGTTCGTCGCGCGTCTCCGGAGAGACGTCCTCGAGGACGGCGGCGGCCTCGTCGCGCGCGTCCTCGGATGCACTGAGGGCCTCGTTGCGCTGCCGGCCCCGCACGGTCCCTTTGGGGCGCTGGATCCACTTGCCGCCGGCCGCGCTCGCCTTGGCCAGACGCCACGCTCCGACCGCCAGCAGCAGGGTGACGATCGCACCCAGAACTGCCACGGCGGTCGCCGCGATCGCGGCGGGGAACACGTCGTCGGTGAAGAGGCGGACGATCATCGCGATCAGGCAGATCACTGCGAAGAGGGCGCTCGTACCCAAGACCGTCTCGCGCGTCACGGCTCGCGAGTCCTCGTACTCCGCGAGGAGCGCATCGCGTTCTCGTCGGACGAAGACGACGCCCACGGCGAAGAGCACGAAAGCAACCGCGTAGCTCACGATGACGGTCGGCGCGACGACGGGGAGGCTGTTCATCTCGGTTCCTCCGGTCAGCCGCCCCATTCCGGCCGCCGAGGCCATCGCGCCGGCGACGGCGAGCGAGCCCAGAAAGTCGGGCCACGGGGTCACCATCCGCGGCGCGCGCGGCGCCTTGTCCGCGCCCGACTCCCAGACCGCGACGCGGGCAGCGAAGCGGCGGTCGACTGTGGCCAGGCGATCCCGGATGCCGAGCTCGAGGCTCGTCAGGAGCGACTCCTGCAGGCCGCGCGCGACGGCGCGGGGGGCAGCATCGGGCGTGAGGGGAAGCGTCTGCGCGGTCGCTACAGCACAGTCCCGCAGCTCGGTCACTCGTCCTCCATCCGCACGGACAGGACGAGCCGATCGGCGTAGGGCTGCATGACCGTGGCGTACGGAATGGTGTCGGCGAAGGCGGTGGCCACCAGCAGGGAGTTCCCACGGCGGAAGGCGTAGTTGAATCGCCCGCCCTGTGCGTCCTCGCGCGATGATCCCGTGACGACGGCGGCGCGGCGTCCGGTGCCCCAGTACTCGTCGTCGATCGTCTCGACGTTCGGAAGCAGCACGGCCGCCGGGTCGTCCTTTACCGCGGCGTCGAGCTCGGTTTCGGCATCCTCGAGCACCTGAATGCCGATGAACCCGATCGCCGGCGCAAGGGACACCGGGCAGAACACGAGGAGATGGCCGGTGAGCTCGGTGCGCATCCGGAGAGCGGTCTCGCCTACCCGGCGCAGTGCGCCCTCGAGCGCCGGAGTGAGGCTGCCGAGCTCGGCGGCGTAGTGGTCGACGACCGCTTCAGGCCATCCGTCGCCATCGTCGGCGGGGACGGGGACCCAGGCGGCGGCGTCGTAGTCGAGGTGGTAAGGGATCATGCCGCTGGGGACTCCCACGTGAAGGTGCTGATGAGCAGGTCGCTGAGGTGGACCAGCCCGTCCACGACGGGCTGCACGTCGACGTCGACCCCGACCGGCACGGGGATCGTCGTCGTGAACTGCAGCGCCCGGCGGCGCTGCGTGCCCGGCACCGGGATCAGATAGTCGACGACGTGGGCCCCGGCGCCCTCGACCTCCTTGCGCGCAGCCACGTCGGCCTCCCAGCGCAGGATCGACCGGTCATCGGTGAGGAACTCCGCACCCTTGTCGCGGAACAGCTGCGCGACCTGGCGATCGAGCGTGCCGCCCAGCTGGCCCTCGACGACGGACGCGACGATCGACATCGGTAGGGGGGACTCGACGGCGGCCGTCTGCAGGTAGAGCGCGAACGCGTTCGCCTGCAGCATCTTGCGGTAGGCGACCTCGAGCATGGTGCGCATCTCGACGTCGAGCTCGGGGCGGTGCTGCTCCCGGAAGACGGCCGACGTCCGCCGGATCAGCTCATCGACGCCCGCTCGGTCGGCGGGCAGCTGCTCCCAGCCGTCGGGGAGCAGAAGCCGATAGTCGGGGACAGGTCTGGTGAGCTCGGCCATCTCCATCAGGCTAGCGCGACAGCTGCTCGCGCCACGTGTCGATGTCCGCCGGCAGCTCGAACGGGTTCAGCATCTCCTGAACGTTCCCCACGACTTCCCCGGTGTCGCGCCCGAACGACCATGCCTTCACTCCGAAGTCGCCGTAGTTCAGCAGACGCTGCGGGAGGTCGAGGACCTCGGTGCCGCGCGAGACGAGGTCCGCGGCATCCGACACCGCGTTGACCGCGGACTGGTGGTGGGCCGAGTAGCTCGCGAACTCCTCCGCGATGTTCACGGTCCAGGCGCCGCCGCCCCGGTTGATGTTGGCCCACAGTGTGCCGCGCCCGATGTCGCCCCAGCGGAGGCCTGAGAAGGTGTCGGCGATCCGCGAGGCGAGCCCGGCGCGGGCGGCACTGCCCAGGCCGTGGCCCGAGCCCATCGCCTCGACGGCGGTCCGGATGCCGCGCAGCCGGCGCAGGTCGCTGACGGCGTCGCCGATCTCGAAGACCGGCCCTGCGAAGAACTTGAGCGCCTGCAGACGCGAGCCCGCCTTGAAGAGCGATCCGAGGCGGCCGAAGGGAAGGACGCCGACGATCGCCCACGCGAGGTCGCCGCCGTCGGCGCGTCCCGCGTCGTAGAGGATCAGCGTTCCCAGCAGCACGACCACCGCGAGTGCGACGGCGATGAGCGCGAGGATCGGGCCGCCGATGATCAGCGCCGCGATCGTGACGACCAGCCCGATCACCGTGACCACGTCGACGATGATCTGCACGATGTCGGCGATGTTGTCGGTCCAGGAGTCGCTGACGTTGCCGTCGGTGGCGTCCTCGATCGCGTTGAGCGCGGCGTCGTACGCCTCGTCCCATGCGTTCCACTGGCCGTCGAAATCGTCGAGCAGCCCGTCGAGGTAGATCTTGGCGTTGCCGGCGGCGATGCCCGCCTCGCGCGCCTGCCAGCGGTCAGCGTCGTGGGCGCCCTGCGCCGTGGAGTCGGTGGGGTCGTAGTCGGAGGAGCCCTCGGCCGTCTCCTGCGCGTCTTCCGCCGCCGCCTTCTTCGCCTCGAGCTGGCGCTTGGCCTGCTCGATCTCGAGCACGAGCGGGCGCAGCTTGCTCTGCACGCTGTCGAGGGCGTGCCCGTAGGTCGTCATCGCCGTGCCGGTGGGCTTGTAGCGCTCACCTGCGAGCGCGAGTTCCTCGTGCGCGTCGCCGACTTCCTCCTTGATGCGCTCGATCGAGCGCCCCTTCTCCTCGCCTGCTCCGTCGGCGATCGCGCTGAGCACGCCGGCGGCGCCGATCATCTGCCGTCCGAGACGGGAGATCTCCCGCCCGCGGTCGATGATGCCCTGCGCGTCGCCCTCGATCACGTGGACGCGGTGCTGCCTGTTGGTGTAGATCGTCGTCATCGGTCGTTCCTGCTCAGCGCACGGGGAGGTTGTCGGCGTCGGACTCGCGCAGCGAGAGGTCGCGCGAGAGCTCGAGGTCGAACTCCTGCCACCCTTCGCACGTCGATTCGACCGCCGCCTGGATGTTGGACAGCTTCTGGAGAAGCTGCTTGCGCCGGTCGTTCCAGCCGCCCTCGAACTCGTGCGTGCGCTTGTGCAGCCCGCCGCGGCCGTCCGGCCGGCCGATGAGTTCCTGGAGGTCGTCGGTGCGCTCCTCGGCATCCTCGAACTCGACGATGATCTGCTTGAGCGACCCGTTCAGCCGGTTCAAGTGGTCGACCTTGATGTACACGTCGGCCATGGCACTCCCCCTCTAGAGGACGGTGGGAAGAGGACGTCCGTCCCCCTCCCACCGCACGTCGTCAGTTGCCGGCGAGTGCCTGGTCGGTGTCCTTGATCGCCTGCTGCATCTTGCGCAGCGATTCGCCCATGTCGGAGATGCCCTCGATGGCCTTCTCCAGACCGGTGGTCAGCTCGGTGTAGCCCTCACCGAACTTGCCCGACGCGTGCTGCGTCTTGAAGTCGTCGCCGAGCAGGCGATCCACGTCGCTCTTGAGACGGCGCAGGATGTCGCCGATCTCCTCGCGGCCGTTCTCGAGCTTGCCCGACATCGCTTCCATCTCACCGTATGAAGCCTTGAAATCCGCCATGATCCATCCCCTTCGAAACGTTGCGGGCCGTTCTCCGGCGCCGAGTTCACGCTAATCGAATCCTCGCGAACGGCACATGGGGAGGATTACCCATGTGCGATCGACGGCCGCGAGCGGCATCCGCCGCCTACGATCGAGGTGCTGCGATGACGCCGAAACGCCGGGAGAGGCCATGACCGAATACGAGACGATCCTCGTCGAGACGCGGGGCCGCGTCGGATGGATCACCCTCAACCGTCCCGAAGCGCTCAACGCGCTCAACACGCAGACCATGAAGGACGTCGTGGCCGCGGCATCCGCCTTCGACACCGATGAGGGCATCGGCGCGATCGTGCTCACGGGATCGGCGCGCGCCTTCGCCGCGGGGGCCGACATCAAGGAGATGGAGTCGAAGTCGGGCCTCGAGATGCTGATGGCCGACCACTTCGGCGGCTGGGCGCAGTTCGCCGGGGTGCGCACGCCGGTGATCGCCGCCGTCTCGGGCTACGCGCTCGGCGGTGGCTGCGAGCTGGCGATGATGTGCGACATCATCCTCGCCGCCGACACCGCGACCTTCGGACAGCCCGAGATCAACCTCGGCGTCATCCCAGGGATGGGCGGTTCGCAGCGGCTCATCCGCGCGGTCGGCTACTACAAGGCCGCCGATCTGATCCTGTCGGGTCGGATGATGGATGCCGCGGAGGCCGAACGCTCCGGGCTCGTCTCGCGCGTCGTGCCCGCCGCAGACCTGCTCGACGAGGCGGCGAAGCTCGCGGACGCCATCGCGGCGAAGTCGCTGCCGTCGGCCTACGCGGCGAAGGCCGTGCTGGACGCCGCGCTGGAGGTGCCGCTCGCCGAGGGATTGCGGCTCGAGCGCCACGTGTTCGCGAGCCTGTTCGACACGGCGGACCAGAAGGAGGGCATGGCCGCCTTCCGCGAGAAGCGGCGCCCCGACTTCACGAACCGCTGACGCCCCGCCGCCGGGTCGGCGGGATCCGCCGCCGCGACGGGTCTCAGAGCGGGTCGGGCTGCGGCCGCGGGTCGGTGAAGTCGCCGGAGTCCTTGCGGAAGCGCGCGATGATCCGCACCAGCTCCGCCGTGTCTTCGTCGGTCAGGCCGACCTGCTCGAAGACCTCGGTGTTGAGCGCCGCGGTGGCGTCCTCGACCAGGTGGACGCCGTCCGGCGTGATCACGAGCATCGCCGCGCGCCCGTCGATGGGATGCGGCTCGCGAGAGACGAGCCCGTCCCGGGCGAGACGGTCGACCGTGTTGGTGACGCTCGTCGGATGCACCTGGAGCCGTGCGATGGCGCTGGCCATCGGCATCCGTCCCGCTCGGGTGAAGGCGAGCAGTCGCAGCATCTCGTAGCGCGCGAACGACAGGCCGAAGGGCTTCAGGGTCGCGTCGATGCGGGCGAACATGAGCTGCTGTGCACGGATGATCGAGGTGACGGCGGTCATGCCGGCGGCGGCGGGCTCCCAGCCGTGGTCGACCCACTGGCGCTTCGCCTCGGCGATCGGGTCGACCGGGAGTCGTCGGCTGGTGGACACGGGCACCTCCTGGTCCCACCGTAGCGTCTGGCGCGCGACCGACCGGGGTGCGAGACGGTGTGTGGAGTGGCGTTGTGGGGTGCCTCCTATCGATTGGGTGCACACCTGACCGCGCTCTAGACTCGTGCGCAGCGTGAGGAGATGGCTATGAAGATCGTCGTCCTGGTCAAGGAAGTCCCGGATACGTACGGAGATCGCAAGCTCAGTCTCGAGACGGGTCTGGCGGACCGTGCGGCGAGCGAGTCCGTGCTGGATGAGATCGGCGAGCGGGCGCTGGAGGTGGCGCTGTCGTACGCAGACAAGAACGCCGGCACCGAGGTCGTGGTGCTGTCGGTGGCTCCGGAGTCGGCGTCGGCGACGGTGCGCAAGGGCCTCGCGATGGGGGCGGCATCTGCGGTGCAGGTCGTGGATGAGGCGCTGCTCGGCGCCGATCTGGGGCTCACGGCGGAGGTGCTCGCGGCGGCGGTGAAGCGGGTCGGCTTCGATCTGGTGATCGCCGGGAATCAGTCCACTGACGGTTCGGGCGGCGTGCTCGGATCGATGGTCGCAGAGTTGCTGGATGTGCCCGCCGCGACGTATCTGAACTCGGTGGAGATCGGCGAGGGTCAGGTGTCGGGGGTGCGCGGCTCGGATGGCGCGAGCGTGGCGGTGTCGGCGGAGCTGCCCGCGGTGATCTCGATCACCGAGGCGCTGCCGGATGCGCGGTTCCCGAACTTCAAGGGGATCATGGCGGCGAAGAAGAAGCCGTTCGAGACGTTGTCGCTCGCTGATCTGGACGTCGATGCGCATCGGGCGGATGTGTCGCGGTCGATCGTGATCGGGTTGAGTGAGAAGCCGCCGCGTGAGGCGGGCGTGAAGATCGTCGACGAGGGTGACGCGGGGCAGAAGCTCGCGGAGTTCCTCATTCAGAACCGGCTGGCGTAAGGGGTCTGTGGTGGTTGATTTCGCTGATGATTCGATCCTCGTCCTGCTGGACGTGACCCCGTCGGGCACGCTCGCGAAGTCCGCCGCGGGCCTGCTGGGTGCGGCCGCGCAGGTCGGCACCCCGGTCGCGTTGATCGTGGGTGACGCTGCGCTGGCGGCGGATGCCGCGGCCCTCGGTGCGGCGGTGGTGCTGGTCGCCGCTCCCGGTGAGGGGCTGGTGGTTCCGGTCGCGGATGCGCTGGTGGCGGCATCCGATCTGGTGCGTCCGGATGCGGTGCTGGTGTCCCACTCGATCGAGGGCCGTGAGGCGGCGGGCCGGTTCGCGGCGCGCACCGGGTCGGGTCTGTGCGTGGATGCGGTCGGCGTCTCGCGCGATGCGGAGGGTGTGGTCGCGCAGCACTCGGTGTACGGCGGTGCGTACAACGTCGATTCCGCGGTGACGTGGGGTGCGCCGGTGATCACGATCCGGCAGGGCGCGGTCGACGCGCGCGCTGAGGCGGTCGCCTCGCCGGTGGTCGAGACGCTCGCGGTGACGGCGTCGGGCCGCAAGGCCGCGACGGTCGTGTCGGTCGAGGAGGCGGTCGTGTCGTCGTCGCGTCCGGAGCTGCGCGGTGCCGCGAAGGTCGTCTCGGGTGGCCGCGGACTCGGGTCGGGGGAGAAGTTCGCGCTCGTGGACGAGCTCGCCGACGTGCTCGGTGCCGCTGTGGGTGCGTCGCGTGCGGCGGTGGATGCCGGGTATGTGCCGCAGTCGTACCAGGTCGGGCAGACCGGGGTGTCGGTGTCGCCGCAGCTGTACGTCGCGCTCGGGATCTCCGGCGCGATCCAGCACAAGGCCGGCATGCAGACCGCGAAGACGATCGTCGCGATCAACAAGGACGCGGATGCTCCGATCTTCGACATCGCCGATTACGGCGTGGTCGGCGACCTGTTCACCGTGGTGCCGCAGCTGATCGCGGCGCTGCAGGCGAAGAAGGCGTAACCGGCTCGTGGCGACCTTCGGACCGGCGATCCGCCGCGGGCTGCCCCGCCAGCCCGGCGGCGAGCCCTGGCCCCCCGCGCCGGAGACGCTTGATGCTCCGCAGCCAGTTTCTGTGGGCGAATCGCGCGAATCGGCGCCGGATGTGACTGCGGAGCATCGATCGGGCCGGAGCATTCGGCGTGGGCTTCCCCGCGTGCCGGGCGGGGAGGCGTGGCCGCCCGCCGCGGCGGCCGGCCTGGGCGCGGGGGTCGCGGCGACCGCGCCGTCCCCGTCGCCGCGCCGGGAGAGCCCGCTGCCCGCTCCGACGCACGTTCCCCCGCCCGGGGCGGTGGGGGCTGGCGCGCCGAGTGCGACCGACCGGCCGGCCGGCCCGCCCGGTCAGGTCGGAACCGCGCCCCATCCCTCGGATGCCGAGGCGCGGCAGTTGCGCCGCGGGCTGCCCCGCGTCGCGGGAGGCGAACCCTGGCCCCCGCCAGGCCTGTTCGCCGCGCCGGCCACGTCTGCCGCATCCGAAACCGCCGTGGCCGCAGCATCCGATGGTCCGTCAGTCGACGCACCGGTCGAGGGCTCCGCGACGACCTCCGTCTTTGCGCCCGCGGCCGTCGGCGAGCCCGAGACCTCGGTCGAGCAGTCCGCGCCCGTCGTGGCCGCGGACTACTCGACCCCGTTGCCGTTCACGCGGACGGTGTGGGCGGGGCAGGCGGCGCGGACGCGTCCGGCGCCGAAGCCCGAGCCGCAGCGGATCGGTCCGTTCACCCGGCTGCAGTGGGCCGGTGCCGTGATCGTCGGCGGTGGCGGTCTGCTCTACGCCGGCCTGATGGCGGTGTTCGCGGTGCGGTGGCTGCTCAGCACCCAGTGGGGTGTGGACTTCCTCGCCGCCTACCCGGGCGAGTACCACCTGCCCGAGGGGGCGCCGGTCGGGTTCCCGGCGTGGCTGGGGTGGCAACACTTCTTCAACGTGTTCCTGATGGTGCTGATCATCCGGTCCGGATTGCAGGTGCGCACCGAGAAGCGCCCGTCGGTGTTCTGGACGCGTCGCGGTGGTGACGGCAAGCGCAAGATCAGCCTGAACCTGTGGTTCCACCAGTCGCTCGACATCCTGTGGCTGGTCAACGGCGTCATCTTCGTGGTGCTGCTGTTCGTCACGGGGCAGTGGATGCGGATCGTCCCCACCTCGTGGGAGGTGTTCCCCAACGCGATCTCCGCCGCACTGCAGTACGTGTCGCTGGACTGGCCCACCGAGAACGGCTGGGTCAACTACAACGCGCTGCAGCAGCTGGCCTACTTCACGACCGTCTTCATCGCCGCTCCGCTCGCGATCGTCACCGGCGTGCGGATGAGCGGGGTCTGGCCCAAGAACGCCCCCGGCCTCAACAAGGGCTACCCGGTGGAATGGGCCCGCGCGGTGCACTTCCCGGTGATGCTCTACTTCGTGCTGTTCATCTTCGTGCACGTCGTGCTCGTCTTCGCCACCGGCGCCCTGCGCAACCTCAACCACATGTATGCAGCGCAGGGCTCGGTCGACCCCGACGCCTACAGCATGAACTGGACCGGCTTCTGGATCTTCTCGGTCTCGATGCTCGTCATCGTCGCCGCCTGGATCGCCGCCCGCCCCCTCATCCTCGCCCCCATCGCCCGCCTCTTCGGCAAAGTCAGCGGCCGCTGACCCCCACCCGCGTCCGTTTGTGCGGGCGAATGCACGCTTGCCTGCGTCCTCAGGCGCACTTTCTCCCGCACAAACGGAAGGCGAAGACGGGTCAGGAGGACGGGGGAGCGGATGCCGCGCCCGCGGCGAAACCCTCGGCGTAGGCCTCGTCGGCACCGAGGCGGAACATGTCGCGCTCGAGCGGGCGCACGATCGAGCGCGCGCCAGGCAGGTCGAGGGATCCGACGAGGTCGGCGCGGCCCCGGACGACCGCGACCGGCAGGCGCGACGCCTTGCCCTTGACGAGATCGGCCGCCGCGGCAAGCTCGTCGGCGACGCACGGCATCGTGACGACCAGGGGCCGGCCCTCGGCATCCGTCCCCCCGCGCAGGTCCTCGAAGACATGCACGCCCGCGGCGCCGATGGCGTGATCGGTCTGGCCGTCGCGCCACGCGCGGCCGAGCGTGTCGGACACGAGCACGCCGACCTCGACCCCGAGCCGCTCGCGCAGTGCGGCGGCGAGGGCGCGAGCGGAGGCATCCGGATCCACCGGCAGCAGCAGGATCGTGCCCTCGGGGGTGTTCGAGGCGTCGACGCCGGCGGCGGCCGACACCATTCCGAGCCGGTTCTGGACGATGCGGGTGACCTGGCCGCTCGGCGACGCGCGGGTCGCGACGACCCGGACGGTCTCGGCGGTGATCGCGTCCTCGCGGTCGGCGGCGGTCACGAAGCGCCCCTCGGCCTTCGACACGATCTTCGACGTCACGACGAGGATGTCGCCGTCGGCGAGGGTGCCGGCCGCGGCATCCGCGATCATCGTCGCCAGATCGGTGCCCGCCGTGATCTCGGGGATCCCGGCGAGGGGCCAGACGGTCAGCGGGCGCGTCGAGGAGTGCACCCCTTCAGCATCGCGCACCGGACGAGCGCCCGGGTCAGCGGACGAATCGCACCTCGGTGAGGGTCTCGCCCAGGAAGGGCTCGGTGTGGGTCGCGCCGTCGAGCGCGAAGCCGTTGCGCGTGTAGAAGCGGTGCGCGCGCGGGTTGTCGTCGGCGACCCACAGGTACACCGGCTCGTCGCCGGTCACGACGGCGTCGAACAGGCGCTGGCCGATGCCGGTGCCGTGGTACGCGTCGAGCAGGTAGATGAAGTACAGCTCGCGGAAGCGGGGGGCGTCCTTGTCGCGCGCCGGACCCGAACCGGCGAACCCGACGATCTCGCCGCCGGCGAGGGCCGCGAACATCTTGAACTCGGGGCCCTGCACGGCCCAGTGGGTCCACAGCTCGGCGAGGCGCTTGGGAGAGACGGCTTCGAGCGCGGCCTTGCTGATCAGGTGGTCGTACGTCTCGTGCCAGCAGGTGGCGTGGACACGACCCAGGGCCTCGGCGTCGACGTCTCGCACCGGACGGACGACGATGTCGGTCTGGAGTTCGGCTTCCATGGCCAGACTCTACGCCGGGGTGTGCACGACACGAAATCGACCGGACCACACGGTGGAGGGGGGACGGATGCCGCATCCCCTGCTGTCGGAAACCCACAACCGAATGCGGGTCCGGCCGCATGATCGCTACGATCGCTCCTCGTGAACGTGATCTGGCGCACCATTCTCGTGATGCTGACGGCGCGCCGGCGCGTGCGCCGCGAAGGGCGGCTCGGCCCGGCCGGGATCAGCCGCATCCGGCTCACCACGATGCCGACCGACATCGACCTGCTGATGCACATGAACAACGGCCGGTACCTGTCGCTGTTCGACCTCGGGCGGTGGGACCTGCTCGTGCGCACCGGGCTGTGGGACGTCATGAAGACCCGCGGCTGGTACGCGGTCGTCTCGAGCGAGACGGTCACGTTCCGCAAGTCGCTCGAACTCTGGCAGCGGTTCGACATCGAGTCGCGCATGGTCGGCCACGACGACAAGGCGGTCTACCTCGAGCACCGGGCCGTCGTCGCCGGCGAGGTCTACGCCCGCGTCATCGTGCGCGCCCGGATGATGAAGCGCAGCGGCGGCACGCTCTCGCACGAGGAGTTGTTCGGCGCGATCGGCTATCCCGAAGGGATCCCCGAGGTCGACCCGTGGGTGCACGAGTGGGCCGCGGCATCCGCTCTCCCGCCCACGCGCGCCGAGGCGCCGAGCGTCTGGAACTGACGCATAGGCACATCCCGCTCTGGCATCACGACTGAGCGCCCGAGGGGCCGGCCAATGTCGCGCCGCCGCAGCGCGTCAACACATAACGACGCATGAGCCCGAACATGCCTCGAGCGCGATCTCGCCTCTTCGATCGCGGAGCGTCATAACTCAACAAGTCCACCGTCTTAGAAGTGAAACGGCTCCGACAGCTCGAAGAGCCACTCGCGACAGAGACGAGAACGCTCGTGCACACATTTCGATCACTTCCCGTGACGACCAGCTTCGCAGCATTAGTGGTGGCGGTGACCATGAGCCTTGCTGGCACGACCGGAGCCTCCGGCGCCGAGACGGGCAGCGAGGAGCAAATCGTGGACGCCACCGTCGAAGCCATGGCGGATCACTACGAAGGAAGCGCCGTCGCACCCGAACCGATTCAAGGTCCAGAAGCAGAGATTGCGATCACACCGGAGTTGGGGGTGGACACGGGCCAGTCATTCACAGTGACCGCACCCGAATCAGGACTGGCTGAAGGCGATCGTGGCGATCTCGAGCTAAGCGATGACAGCCTGCCGGCGACGTTCTTGGACACGGCATCGGGCGAGACTCGGATCATCACGACCGTGCGCGATCGGGACGCAGCGGCTGACTTTGAGTACGTGATCAACGGTGTTGTCGATCCCTACCTTGTCGAGCTCGAGGACGGCACATTCAAAGTACTTGACCACAACGATCGGTATGTGGTCGATCTCGCAGCTCCCTGGGCGGTCGATGCTGCAGGCCGCTATCTCGAGACGTCGTACTCGCTCGAGGATTCGAAGCTCACTCAAACGATCGATTACACGGGCGCAGTCTTCCCAGTGGTGGCAGACCCGTCCTGGGGGTACAGCGTGGATCACGGCGTCTTCCAGTTGGTCACCGGAAAAGAGAAAGCCACGCCGGCGCGGGTGTTGAAAGAGCTTCGCCGTTGCTTCAATTGCAGCTTCCCTGTCCAGGGGGCACCGAGAGCCTTCCCCGCTGTCGGTCAAGATATTCGACTCAATGCGAGTCCGTTCACCTGCATCAACGTCGGATACATCAACGCCACGGTCGAAATGCGGTACGTGACTTCAACGAGCTTTGCGTTCACGGCTCTCAAGGGTCACTTTGACGGCGCCGGATCGACCATTTCATTCACGTTCTACAACGACCGATCAGGTTTCCTTCACTTGAGCGTCCGCGCCCACATCATGAGGGATGGCGGAGCGGCCAACGCAGTCAATCAGCGGATTGCGAGTGAAACGTGGAACACGTTTCTTGCGAATCTCATTCGCCAAAAGACCCTGTAGCCAAGGCGTAGGGTCAGAACGTGATCTCGGTAAGGCCCCCGCTGCGTTTGCTCACCGCCATCGCAGTCGGCGCTGCGGCCGGGGTCGCCGCAGCGGCAGTGATTGTCGCGAATTGGAGCACCGGTGATACTCCGTGGGGTCTCATGCTCTACGGCGCGCCCGCGGGCGGGCTGACCGGGGCGTTGGTCGGCGTCGCGGTCTGGGGTGGGACACGGCTGATCGTAAAGATCGCGAGTCGTGTCTCGACGCCAAGGGTCGGCGTTGTCATTGCGGCTGTGTTGAGCGCCATCGGGTGCGGGGTGCTCGGCTACGGTGCCATCGAGTCGGGAGCTCCTGTACTGGCTATGGCGGTAGGGGGCGTCGCCGGACTGCTGGGCTTGCTCGGCTCACTCGCGGAGTCGACGGCGATGAGGCGCGACCTCGACATTGAGATGCACGGCAACAACGGGGGGTCAGCTCCACGCAAGCAGCTGCCGCCCCGCGCACGCTAGCAAACGCGCGCCGAGGCGCCGAGCGTCTGGAACTGACCGCTAGCGCTGCGGTGCCGCGGGCTCGTCGGGCTCGTCGACCATCGAGAGGCCGGCGGGGGAGTTGGCGGACTTGGTGAGCGCCTCGATCCATGCCGGGTTCAGACGGGGCTGACGGCCGCCGAAGTACTCGAACACGAGCGGCTGGTGGGGACTGAGCCATACCGACGTGCGTCCCATCCCGTTGCGGGTCGGGTCGGTCCAGGTGAAGGGGAAGTGCTCGCCGCGCCGCAGCTTCGCCCAGATCACGACCTGCAGGTGCGCGAGGATGCGATCGTCGATCGAAACGGTGACCCGCGAGTCGTAGGTGAGCGTGCCCATCCCGCCAGAATATCCGCGCCGGACGCCCTCGCCGTCCCCCGTGGCGACGGGTGGGCGCGGAGTATACGCTTTTCGGCCAGCTTTGTCGGGTGTTGCGGTGAATCGTCCGCTTGGAGAGGCTGACCCCGTGACGACTTCGGCATCTTTGGTGGACGACCTCCGTGAGGCAGTGGCCTCGGGCGGGCTGTCGATCGCCTATCAGCCGCAGTACGCGCTCGGCCCGGACGGCGTCTCGCGCGCCCCGATCGCCGTCGAAGGCCTATGCCGCTGGACGCGGGGCGCCGACGGCGAAGTGCCTCCGTCGACCTTCATCCCCCTGGCGGAGAACTCGCACATGGTCGAGGAGATCGACGTGCTGATGCTCGAGCGCGGCGCCGCTCAGGTGGCCGCGTGGCAGGCGGAGGGGCATCCGGTCGGACTCGCGACCAACGCCTCGCCCTCGCACATCACCTTCGACTACGCCGACGCGGTCATCGCGCGGCTGGACGACCTCTCGATCGACCCGGCCAGCGTCACCATCGAGATCACCGAGTCGCCGTCGCCGCAGCTGCTGCCGATCATGGACGGTCCGCTGCAGCGTCTGCGCGCGCTGGGCCTGGCGATCTCGATCGACGACTTCGGCTCGCGCGACACCACCATCGAGATGGTGGAGGCACTGCCCGTCGACGAGATCAAGATCGATCGGTCGCTGACCCAGAGAGCGGATGCCGCGGCCACGGACTTCGTCGCGGACGTGGTCGACCGTGGCGCCCGCCACGGCTGGCGCGTCCTCGCGGAGGGCATCGAGACCGTCGCCGATCTGGACCGCGCGATCGCCCGGGGATGCCACCGTGGGCAGGGCTATCTGCTCGGTGCGCCGATGGACGTCGCGGAGCTCGAGCGCCTGCTCTCGGCGAGGGAGCTCTAGAGGAACTCGTCCTCGGTCTCGCCTGCGTCGTCGGATGCCGGATCGCCGACGTCGATCTGCGACCACGTGACGGGCATGCCGGGGGAGAAGAGGATGTCGATGCCGGGCCCTCCGCGCAGCGGCGGGATGTTGACGTACCCGCCGCCGGACTTGATGGCCTCGAGGATCGCGCTCTTCAGCTCCGTCACCGGCTCGGGGAGGAAGTAGTCGCGCCCATCCACGGTCAGCCGGTTCACGATAGCCATGCGCCCCACCCTAGCGGCCCCGAGAGTGGCCGGGCCCGCCGTAGGATCGGAGGATGGGCACTCTCCACTACGGCGCGCCGTCGATCGGCCTCCCACTCGACGACCGGGTGCTCGCGCATCTGGAGCTGGTCATCACGGCGAAGCTGCGCCGACAGGAGAGCTTCGCGTTCGCCGTCGTCGACGAGAAGACCGACGTGCGTCAGTCCGTGTGGATCTCGCCCGTGACGTCGCTGCGGTTCGAGTACGAGGCGCCGATGCCCGAGATCAATCGCCAGTGGCTGCAGGAGCTCGTCGACACGGCCAACTCTTCCGGCGGTCTCCGGGTGGTTCCCGAGCCCGCGCGGCCCGCCGCGAGCTGACACCCCGCCGCGGCCTCAGACCGAGGCGCGATCCCCGCCGGCGCGCTTGGACCGGTACATCGCGGCATCCGCTGCGGCCAGCAGCCCCGCGGCCGTCGTGGTGCCGTTCGCGACGACGACTCCGGCGCTCATCGTGATGCGGAGCACGGCATCGTCGACGGCGATCGGCTGCGAGACCGCGGCGACCGCCCGCGTGGCGACGTGATGCGCGTCGACCTCGTTCGCCCCCACGCACACGATCACGAACTCGTCGCCGCCGAGCCGGACGACCATGTCAGAGACCCGCGCCACTCCCGCCAGCCGCGTGCCGACGGCAGCGAGCACGGCATCGCCGACGTCGTGGCCCCGCGTGTCGTTGATCGACTTGAAGTCGTCGAGGTCGAAGAAGATCACGGCGAGGCTCGGATGCGCGCCGGCGAGAAGGGCGTCGAGCCGATCGTCGAGGAAGCGCCGGTTGTGCAGGCCGGTGAGAGAGTCGCGCAGTGCGAGTTCGGCGAGTTCCGCCTGACCGCGGGCGACGAGGGCGGCGCGGATCTCCTCGCCGAGCGCGAGGGCGTCCTGCGCGTGGTCGCCCCAGGGAAGACTGCGGCCGGTGACGCTCTCACGCCACGACGAGAAGGAGCGGCGCGGCGAGAGGGTGTGGTCGCGGTTGCCCGGTCCCTGATCGCCCAGCCAGTCGATGTCGCGCGAGACCTCTCCCCGTACGAACACGAGACGGTCGCCGTCGGGGCCGAGCGGCACGATCAGGATTCCGGCAACCCCCGGGATCTCGACGGCCAGTTCGGGACGCTCGATCGGCAATCCCTCCCATGCGAGGCGGCCGGCGTCGAGCTCCTCGACCACGTCGAGCAGTGCGATCGGCGACGGGACGGTGCCCGCCGTGTGCACGCCGCCGCCGTACTGCAGCAGCACTCCGTCGGCGGGCACCACGTCGAGCACCGTGCGCTCGCCGGAGAGCAGCGCGGACGCGATGTCGGTGCGGCCGTAGAGCGGTGCGACGATCGCGACGCGACGCTCGCGCGCCTCGAGCCGGCGTCGCAGCTCGCGGATCTGCTGCGCGGCCGAAAGCTGCGCGCCGACCTGCGCGCTGAGCACCTCGAGTGCGCGGCGCAGCAGCACGGGAAGCCGTCGGGGTGAGCGGTGGGCGCACGTGAACATGCCGACCATCCGGTCGTCCACGACGATCGCGAACGAGACGGTCGAGACCTGCCCCATGTTGCGCATGAACTGCAGGTGGTGCGGTGAGACCGCGCGCAGCTCCGCCTCGGTGAGGTCGAGCGGGGCGGCCTCGGGCAGCAGAGTGGTGAGAGCGAGTCCGGGGTCCTCGGTGTGCGCGATCACGCGCGAGCGCTTGCGCAGGTAGAGCGCGCGCGCCTGCGACGGAATGTCGGATGCCGGGAAGTGCAGCCCGAGGTAGGGCTCCATGTCGGGTTCTCGCTCGTCGGCGACGATCTGGCCGTGACCGTCGTCGTGGAACTCGTAGCACATCACCCGGTCGAAGCCGGTGATGGCCTTGATGGATGCCGCCGCCTGCGTGCGCAGCTCGTCCGGATCGGTGAGGGACGCGAGGTGCTGGATCGCCCCGACGACACCGGTGCGGGCGTAGTCGAGCTCGGTGACCACCGGCTCGAGCTCGACGACGACCGGATCGACGTCGCGGTGCACGATCACGTCGTACGCCGTACCCTCGAACTCCGCGCGCACCGGGTCGATCGCGGCGGCGTGCGAGACGGCCCACGTCAGACTCTCGCTGCCGGCCTCGTCGAGGCGGCGGCCGAGCCAGCGCGCGACATCCTCGCTCGCGATCACGACCACGCCGGTTCGTGCGTCCACGGCGAGCAGCGTGCCGTGGGACTGGATGCGTCCGATCGCGCGCAGCGGCTCGGCCGCGCACTCCTGGAGTCGCAGCGCCTCCGCCGCTTCGCGGGACCGCTCGTCTTCGTGCGGCCGGGCAAGGGGGTGGGTCAACGCGCCTCCTCAGGCGGGGAGACTCGGTCCGGGCGGGGGTTCCGGGGTGCGAGAAGGTTCAAGCCTATGCGGCGGCTGTGCGGCGGCAAGTGGGGTGGCGCGATCTGGACCGGTGCTTCGCGCCGCGTCCTCCGTCGCGGGCGCCGGCATCCGTCAGCGCACGCGCGAGGGGCGCAGCGCTGCGCTGCCGGCACCGACCGCGTCCGACAGGGTCGCTCAGGTCCGGCGGCGCCGCAGCAGCGCGTCGCCGAGGAGCAGCATTCCGCCGGTCACCAGCGCGAGACCCGCGGCATAGGGAAGCCAGCCGACGCCGGGCCCGCCCGTCGCCGGCAGGTCGGGCTCGTCCGGCGAGATCGTCGGGGTGATCGTCGGGGTGATCGTCGGGGTCGGCGTCGGCGTGGGGGTCAGAGTCGGCGTGGGGGTCGGCGTCGGCGTCACGGTGGGCGTCGGCGTCGGCGTGCCGCCCTCGACGCAGGTGATCTCGGCGGAGAACGGGAAGTCGTGCACCTCGCGAGGCGTGCCCACGGGCTCCACGACGGGGATGCCGTGGATGAACTCCGCCGCGATCACGTTGCCCTCGATGTTCTGCGTGACCCGCCAGTTGAGCACGGCGTTCGGTGCGTAGAGGGTGCCCTCGAGGGAGTCGCCGCCGGTCACCACGATCGACGTCGCGTCGACGAAGTTCCAGAGGATGTACGGTGCCTGCGACCCGCCGATGCCCGCCGTGTTGGGGATCGACCCGTCGAACGATGCTCCGTGGACGTTGACGAGCAGCGGCGTGCTCACGGACGGCGCTGCCCCGGCGAAGGTGATCTCGGCGAGGTTCTCGAGGTCCTCGGTCGTGATGTCGAGGACGTTCGTCCGACCCGCCACGAGCTCCACTCGACCGGCCCCGCCGACGGGGGCCGGGGAGGGGAGGGGCGGGTACGGCGCGTCGCGCGAGGTCAGTGCGAGCGTCGGCGCGCACGATCCGAGCAGCGCCGAGGTCGGCCGGTAGAGCTCGAACGCGGCCGCGATGTCGATGAAGTCGTCGGGCACGGGCGCGGCGATCGACGCGGGGGTCTGCGGCTCGGTGCCCTCGATGTGCGGGTTCGTCTCGTAGTTCCCGCCCGGCGGCACGATGCGGAAGTCGCGCAGCGCACCGTTCTGATCGGTGTTGAGTGCCAGGTAGGTGCTGGTGTCGGCCACCTTGGCGTAGCCGTCCTGCAGCACCTTGAGCACGTACGGCTGGGCGGGCCATTGGATGCCGCCCCCGACGTAGAGGAAGACCGGACGGTCATCGCCCGGAGCGACGAACGTGCTGCGCGAGCTGAAGACGTTGTACGACGAGTTGAACGCGAGGTCGCCGCCCAGGGCGATCGTGCCCTCGGACTCGTCGGCGTTGAGCTGCACGTCCCCTTCGACGAACACCAGGAACTCGCTGTTGGCCGCGTGCCCGTCGATCAGCTGTCCCAGGGGCCGGGTCACGGGGTTGAACGGTCCGATCGTGTCGCCCGGTGCGGCGATCGCCGGCGCCGACAGTGCGATCACGCCGATGCCGAGCGCGAGCACTCCTGCACCCGCGATCCAGCGCGTGCGGTTCGCCGGGGTCGCTCGCATTCACCCAGACTCTCATACGAGTGCGCCAACCGGACAGGCGCGCAGAGCTTAGGCTGGTCGCATGGTGACCGACCCTTACCAGGGGGACACCGACCTCACGGCATCCGGCGATGACCTCGCCACGCGCGCCGTGGTGCTTGCGCAGCGGTGGATCACCGAGAGCGCAGAGGTCGACGTGGACCCCGCCGCCGAGCGACTGGCCGGCGTTCTCAAAGACCCCAACGGACTCCCCTTCACGATCGGCTTCGTCGACGGTGTGATGCGGCCCGAGAGCCTCACGGCCGCGGCATCCAATCTGAGCCGCGTCGCCCCGCTCGTACCGGAGTTCCTTCCCTGGTACCTGCGCGGTGCCGTCCGCGTCGGCGGCGCCGTCGCGCCGGTGCTGCCCTCACCGGTCGTGCCGATCGCCCGCCGCGTGCTGCGCGAGATGGTCGGGCACCTCGTGGTGGACGCGCGGCCCGACAAGCTCGGGCCGGCGATCGCCGCGATCCGCGAATCGGGGGCGCGACTGAACCTCAACCTCCTCGGCGAGGCCGTGCTCGGAGAGCAGGAGGCGCTGCGCCGCCTCGACGGCATCCATGACCTGATCCGGCGACCCGACGTCGACTACGTGTCGGTCAAGGTCTCCGCGATCGCCAGCCACATCTCCATGTGGGCGTTCGACGAGGTCGTCGACAAGGTCGTCGACCGCCTCATGCCGCTCTATCTGACGGCGGCATCCGATCCTTCGGCGGGCCCAGGGCGAGCAGGCTCGCCCACCTTCATCAACCTCGACATGGAGGAGTACCGCGACCTCGACCTCACGATCGCGGTCTTCACGCGCATCCTCGACGACGCGCGGCTGCGTGACCTCGAGGCGGGCATCGTGCTCCAGGCGTATCTGCCCGACGCCCTCGCGGCGCTCGAACGGCTCACGGAGTGGGCGCAGGGCCGCGTCGCCGCGGGCGGGGCGCGCATCAAGGTGCGGCTCGTCAAGGGGGCCAACCTCGCGATGGAGCGCGTCGACGCGGTCATGCACGACTGGTCGCTGGCCACCTACGGCACCAAGGTCGACTCCGACGCCAACTACGTGCGCTGCCTGGAGGCGGCGCTCCGGCCCGAGAACACCGCGGCCGTGCGCATCGGCGTCGCGGGGCACAACCTGTTCGACATCGCCTACGCGTGGCTGCTCGCCGCCGAGACCGGCGTGCGGGCGGACCTCGAGTTCGAGATGCTGCTCGGCATGGCGCAGGGCCAGGTCGCCGCTGTGGCGCGGGAGGTCGGCCACGTGCTCCTCTACGTGCCCGTCGTGCGTCCCGACGAGTTCGACGTCGCGATCAGCTACCTCGTCCGTCGGCTCGAAGAGAACGCGTCGAGCGACAACTTCCTCTCCGCCGCCTTCGAGCTCGCCGACGAGCCCGCGATGTTCGAACGCGAGCGCGATCGCTTCCTCGCATCGCTCGACCGCGCCGCCGACCCGTCCCTCGCGACCGGTCCGAACCGCGGGCAGAACCGGGACGCCGCCCCTGAGGAGCCGCCGGTCACTCGCGCGCACCTGCGCGGCACCGGGCCGATCGCAGGCGACGCCGGACTCACGCAGGCCGTGATCGGCATCGCACGATCGGCCGCCGTGGATCCCGCCGAGACCGCTCCGCTCGCCCCCTCGGTCGAAGAGCAGCGCTTCGCCGGGGCCGCCTTCGTCGAGACCGCGATCTACGCGCCGCGCGAGACCTCCGGTTCCGCCGCCGGCGCCCCCGGCTTCCGCAACGCGGCCGACACCGACCCCGCACTCCCCGCCAACCGGGAGTGGGCCCGCCGCATCCTCGGACGCATCGACACCTCGCGCGCCGGCGACGACACCATCGCCGCCGCGCGCATCGACGACGCCGAGACGCTCGAAGCGGTCGTGAAGACGGTGACGGATGCCGCGGCCCGGTGGGGTGCGCTGCCCGCCGCCGAGCGCGGCGCCGTGCTCGCCGCCGCCGGCCGTGCGCTGGAAGCGCGCCGCGGCGAGCTCATCGAGGTCGCGGCATCCGAGACCGGCAAGATCTTCGCCGAGGCCGACGTCGAGGTCAGTGAGGCGGTCGACTTCGCCAACTACTACGCCGCCACCGCGCGGGAGCTCGACCGGGTCAGCGGGGCGGTCTTCGAGCCGGCCCGACTCACCCTCGTCACCCCGCCGTGGAACTTCCCGGTCGCGATCCCGGCGGGCGGCGTGCTCGCCGCTCTCGCCGCCGGCTCGGGCGTCGTCTTCAAGCCCGCGCCCCAGGCGCGTCGCTGCGCGGCCGTCCTCACGGAAGCACTGTGGGAGGCCGGAGTCCCGCGCGACGTGCTCGCCCTCGTCGACATCGACGAAGGGGGACTCGGCCAGGCCCTCATCTCCCACCCCGCCGTCGACCGCGTGATCCTCACCGGCGCGTTCGAGACCGCCGCGCTGTTCCGCTCCTGGCGCCCCGAGCTGCCGCTCCTGGCCGAGACGAGCGGCAAGAACGCGATGATCGTGATGCCGTCGGCGGACCTCGATCTCGCGGCATCCGATCTCATCAAGAGCGCGTTCGGGCACGCCGGGCAGAAGTGCTCCGCGGCGTCGCTGGCGATCCTCGTCGGACCCGTCGGCCACTCGAAGCGGTTCGCGCGCCAGCTCGTCGACGCGGCGACATCGCTGCGCGTGGGTTCGCCGTCCGACCCGCTGTCGGAGGTCGGCCCGGTCGTCGAGCCGCCGCGCGGCAAGCTCGAGTGGGCACTCACCACCCTCGACGACGACGAGCACTGGCTCGTCGAGCCGAAGCCGGTCGACGCCGGACCGGAGTTCGCGGGTCGCATGTGGACCCCCGGCATCCGCACCGGTTGCGGCCCGGGTCGCGGTTCCACCACGAGGAGTTCTTCGGGCCCGTGCTCGGGGTCATGCACGCGAACTCGCTCGCGCACGCGATCGAGCTGCAGAACGCCGTCGCGTACGGCCTCACGGCCGGGCTCTACACCCAGAACCCCGACGATCTCGCGGTATGGCTGGATCGCGTCGAGGCGGGCAACCTCTACGTCAACCGGGGCATCACCGGCGCGATCGTGCAGCGGCAGCCGTTCGGCGGCTGGAAGCGCTCGTCCGTCGGCGCCGGCACGAAGGCCGGCGGCCCGAACTACCTCATCGGGCTGGGCTCGTGGCGCTCGTCATCGGGCAGCGCCGCCTCCGCGACGCTGCACCTCCGCGGTCTCGACTCGCGCATCACCACGATCATCGAGGCCGCCCAGCCCTCGCTCGACTACGAGGCGTTCGAGTGGCTGCGCCGCGGCGCGCTGTCGGACGCCATCGCGTGGGATCGGGAGTTCGGTCAGGTCAGGGACGTGTCGGGGCTGGGCGTGGAGCGCAACCTCTTCCGCTACCGGCCGGTGCCGGCCGTCGCCCTGCGCGCCACGGCCGATGCGACCTGGCAGGCCGTGCTGCGCGTGGTGATCGCCGGGATCCGCGCGGGTGCTCCGCTCACGCTGAGCGCGCCCACCGGGCTTCCCGCCGCGGTCCGCCGCTCGCTGAGCGATCAGGGAGTGGCCGTGTTCGTCGAGACCGACGACGAGTGGCTGCAGCGCATCGCCTCGCCGACCGAGGACTTCGTCGCCGCGGCGGCGGATGAGGCATCCGCTCCTCGTCCTTCCCGCGTGCGGCTCATCGGGCCGCGCGAGTCGGTGGCCGAGGCGCATCGCGCGCTCGCGGTCGCGTCCGGGGGTGACCCCGACCTCGCGGTCTACGACAACGAGGTGACGACGGCGGGCCGGATCGAGCTGCTGCCCTTCCTGCGCGAACAGTCGATCACGATCACCGCGCACCGGTTCGGCAACCCCGACCGCACCTTTGAGCATGTGATCTGAGGCCAGTGGTCATGCTTATTCGGACACGCTCGCCGCGCCGAGCGCCAGACGTCAGCGGGAGTCTGAGCGTTTGAATTCCTGGACGAAGCGGGGACCGTCAGGGTCGCCAACGATCATCTCAATCGTGTTGCCGACGATCGCTGATTTGTAGACGATCATCGGGAAGAGTTCTGGACCAGGGCCTGCCGGATCGGGGCGGACCTGCAAGTTGTAGCCGTGCAGGCTCCACGTCCCGTCGGCGCTGAGGTTGTCAGCGATCTTCTCCTTGGGGTCCGCCCAGGTGTCGAATGCAGTCAGATGCTCTAGGCGCGCAGTTCCGTCTGCATTCAAGATGAGGGTGCCGGGTGCCTCATCACTTGTGCTGACCCACACTCCCGAGAGCCCCTCCATCGTGGCGTTTTCATCGGGGCTGACCGCCAGGAGTGCGAACAGCGAAATGACGGCGGCGATGGCGAGGGAAACCCCGATCACCCACAGCGCACCCGCGCGCCGCCTCGCGACAGGCGGAGACTCGACGTTCACGGACATGTCGCAACTCTAGACGGAAGATTCACCCAGTCCAGGGTGAGCCATCGCGGAGAAATAGACACCGAATGACGCTTCACAGCCCAAACTTTTCGGAAACCCCGACCGGTGGTCGGAGGACGTGATCTAAGGGCCCGACCTGCCCCCGCCCCCGCCCCGCCGCCCTGCCGCCTCGAAGGGCGTCGGACCGCCAGCGGGGTGCCATGTAAAAGATTCTTGACATGGATGCCGGGGGCGGCGTAGCCTCGGGATGTCAAAGATTCTAGACATCGGAGGGCATCGTGGTCTACGAGGAACGCAACATCTGGTCGAGTCTCATCGTGAGCCTGATCGGCATGACGATCTACACGATCCTCGTGCTGCAGCGGGCGGCGGGCGGCCCGATCGAAGACGTGGACTGGGTGCCGCTGATGCTCTGGACGATCGGCGCCAGCATCGTCGCCGCGATCGTGGTGAGCATCGTGTGGGGCATGCTCGCGGGCATGCGCGACCCCGACGGCGTCGGGAAGTCCGATCAGCGCGACCGCGACATCAGTCACATGAGCACGCGCGTCGGCCAGGCATTCCTGGTCATCGCGGGACTCGGCGTCATCGTCGAATGCGCCTTCCAGGTCGACTGGTTCTGGATCGCGAACACGATGTTCTACGGCTTCGCCCTGTCATCGATCGTCGGAGGCATCGCCAGCGTCATCGCCTACCGCTGGGGACTCGTCTGATGGTCAAGCCCACCCGCGTGACGAACTCGATCCGTGCCCTGCGCGAAGCGGCCGGCCTCACGCAGGCAGACCTCGCCCGGCAGATCGGCGTGACGCGCCAGACGCTCATCGCGATCGAGCAGGGGAAGTACTCGCCCACGCTCGAGCTCGCCTTCCAGATCTCCCGCGTGTTCGGCGTGGGGCTCGACGGCGTCTTCCAGTACCCGGAGGCCTGACATGACCGCTGCACTCCCCGCGACGATGCCCGCATGGCGGCAGGACCGATACGGCGGTCCCGAGACCGTCGCCCTCGCCACCTCGGACGTTCCGGCGCCGCGTCGCGGACACGTGCTCCTGCGCCTTCGTGTCACCGGCCTCAACAACGGCGACGTCCGCGTGATGCGCGGCGAGCCGCTCCTGGTGCGGACGGCCTTCGGCCTGCGACGCCCGAAGCAGCCCGTGCGGGGAATGGATGCCGCGGCCACGGTGGTCGCGACGGGCGACGACGTGACCGGATTCGCCGTGGGCGACGAAGTCGTGTGCGAGCTGCCGGGCGGCGGAGGGCTCGCGGCCTACGCGCTCGCTCCGGCGGCGCGGCTTGCGAAGCGGCCCGCAGACCTCGATCCGGTCTCGGCCGCCGCGCTGCCCGTGGCGGCGGGAACGGCGTGGCAGGCGCTCGATCGCGCCGGCGTCGCCGACGGTCACCGCGTGCTGGTGATCGGGGCGTCCGGCGGCGTCGGAACGTTCGCGGTGCAGCTCGCCGCGCAGCGGGGCGCGACGGTGTGGGCGCTGTGCGGTCAGCACAGCCGCGCCGTCGTCGAAGAACTCGGCGCGGTGCGCACCTTCGACTACCGGTCGGTGCAGCCTGGCGCCGACGAGCTCGGCGGGGAGTTCGACGCTGTCATCGACATCGCGGGCACGGCCCCGCTGCGCACGCTGCGGGGCATAGTGCGCGACGGCGGCGCCGTCGCACTCGTCTCAGGCGAGGGCGGGCGCGTCCTGGGTCCGATCGGGCGGATCCTCGCGGCATCCGTCCTCTCCGTCGGCTCGAAGCGGGGGCTGCGCCCCGTCGCCGCCGTCGCCAGGGCCGACATCCTGACCGAGCTCTTGTCGCTCGCAGCGGCGGGCACGATCCGCCCGCTGATCGAGCGCAGCTACCCGTTCGCCGAAGCCCGCGATGCCCTGGCCCGGGTGGACGACGGCCACGTCGTCGGCAAGGTGGTCGTCACGGCATCCTGATCCTGCCTCGTCCTGCCGAACGTGCACGCTCGGCGAGGCGAGTGAGAGAATGAACCCGGCGTGCCCGAGTCGCCGGCTTCCCCAGCTCCGCCGGGCCCCTGGACAGCGTCCGCCGCCCCTTCGCAAGGAGCAAGATGTCCACGCAGCACACCGCAGTCGCGGCCGGCGCCGCCGCCGCGACGACCCGCATCCGGCAGCACCGCAGCTACCTGATGTGCCGTCCCGAGCACTTCACCGTCAGCTACACGATCAACCCGTGGATGGAGCCCGCCAAGCCGACCGACACCGCCAAGGCGGTCGCGCAGTGGCAGGTCCTGTACGACACCTACGTCGCGCTCGGTCACGACGTCCGGCTGATCGACCCCATCGAGGGTCTGCCCGACATGGTCTACACCGCCAACGGCGGGTTCGTGATCGACGGCGTCGCGTACGGCGCGAAGTTCCGCTTCGCCGAGCGGGCGCCCGAAGGGCCGGCGTTCATGGACTGGTTCCGGGAGAACGGCTTCGAGGTCGTCGAGCCGGTCGAGGTCAACGAGGGCGAGGGCGACTTCCTGCTCGTCGGCGACACGATGCTCGCCGGCACCGGATTCCGCTCCACCGGAGACAGCCACCGCGAGCTCGGCGACGTGTTCGGCAAGGAGGTCGTGAGCCTCACGCTCATCGACCCGCGGTTCTACCACCTCGACACGGCGATCTCGGTGCTCGACCCCGTCGAAGGACCCGGGGGTGTCGACAGGGCCAACATCGCCTACCTGCCCACCGCGTTCGACGACGTGAGCCGCGGCATCCTCGAGGACCGCTTCCCCGACGCGATCCGCGTGACCGACGAGGACGGCGCCGTCTTCGGCCTCAACTCCGCGAGCGACGGCCTCAACGTCCTCATCTCGCCGCGCGCCACCGGCTTCGAGGCGCAGCTGCGCGAGCGCGGCTACAACCCCGTGCTGATCGACCTCTCCGAGCTGCTGCTCGGCGGCGGCGGCATCAAGTGCTGCACGCTCGAACTGCGGCACGGTCAGGAGACGAGTCGATGACCTCCACCTCGCCCGACCTCGACACCGCGATGGCGCGCATCATCGCCGACGAGAACGATCACGTCGCCCACAACTACCACCCGCTGCCCGTCGTGATCTCGCGCGGCGAGGGCGCGTGGGTGACGGATGTCGAGGGCAAGCGCTACCTCGACCTGCTCTCGGCGTACTCCGCCCTGAACTTCGGGCACGGGCATCCCGCGCTCCTCGCCGCCGCCCAGGAGCAGCTCAACCGCCTCACCCTCACCAGCCGCGCTTACCACAACGACCGGCTCGGGCCCTTCGCCGAGGCGCTGGCGGAGCTGTGCGGGAAGGATCTCGTCCTGCCGATGAACACCGGCGCGGAGGCCGTCGAGACCGGCATCAAGGTGGCGCGCGCGTGGGGCTACCGGGTGAAGGGCATTGCTCCGGATGCCGCCACCGTCGTGGTCGCGAACGGGAACTTCCACGGCCGCACGACGACGATCGTCGGGTTCAGCGACGATCCGCAGGCTCGCGACGGCTTCGGGCCGTTCACGCCCGGGTTCGTGCACGTGCCGTTCGGCGACGCGGCGGCGATCGAAGCCGCGATCGACGAGAACACCGCCGCGGTGCTCATCGAGCCCATCCAGGGCGAGGCGGGCGTCGTGATCCCCCCGGCGGGCTACCTGGGTGCGGTGCGGGATCTGTGCACGAGGAACAACGTCCTGTTCATCGCCGACGAGATCCAGTCGGGCCTCGGCCGCGTGGGCGAGACGTTCGCGTGCGATCGCGAAGGCGTGGTCCCCGATGTGTACCTGCTCGGCAAGGCGCTGGGCGGCGGCATCCTGCCTCTGTCCGCCGTCGCGGCTGACGACGAAGTGCTCGGAGTGATCCGTCCTGGCGAGCACGGGTCGACGTTCGGCGGCAATCCGCTGGCGGCTGCCGTCGGACTGCGGGTGGTCGAGATGCTGAAGACGGGCGAGTTCCAGACGCGGGCCAAGGCGCTCGGCGAGCACCTCGAGACGCGGCTGGCCGCGCTCGTGGGGCACGGTGTCACCGCGGTGCGGACCGCCGGCCTGTGGGCAGGGGTCGACATCGATCCGGCCGTCGGCACGGGGCGCGAGGTCGCCGAACGCCTCATCGCGCGCGGCGTGCTCGTCAAGGACACCCACGGCCAGACGATCCGGATCGCACCGCCGCTCGTGGTGCGGGCGACCGAGCTGGACTGGGCCGTGGAGCAGCTGCGGTTCGTCCTCGCGCGCTGAGGCGCTCGCGCGCCTGCCGCGCGCCTGCCGCGCGCTGCGCTCACGCGAAGACGCTGACGAACCGCTCGTGCCAGCCGGACGCACCGTCGGGTGCGGGGTGGGCGCGGTCCGAGGTCTGCACCTCGCCCGTCGCGCTGATCGCACGGCAGCGGATGAGGTGGTCGCCTTCGACCGCCGTCCACGGCAGGTGCCACTGCACCCATGTGTCGGTCGAGATCGCTGCCGCGAGCGTCGCGGGCTGCCACGGGCCCTCGTCGATCTGCACCTCGACGCCCGCGACGCCGACGTGCTGCTGCCAGGCGACGCCCGCGATGACCGTGTCGCCCGCGGTGAGTCCCTGGCTCTTCCGCGGCACGTCGATGCGGGACTGCAGCTTGATCGGCCCGCGCTCCGACCAGCCGCGGTCGGTCCAGTAGGCGCGCGCCCTGTCGAAGCGGGTCACCTCGAGCTCCTTCACCCACTTCGTCGCCGAGACGTATCCGTACAGACCCGGCACCACGAGGCGCGCCGGGAACCCGTGCTCCGGCGGCAGCGGCTCGCCGTTCATCCCGATGGCCAGCAGCGCGTCGCGATCGTCGGTGAGCACGTCGAGCGGAGTGGATGCCGTGAACCCGTCCCGCGACCGCGACAGCACCATGTCGGCCTCGGCTGTCGGCCGCGCCCGCGCGAGCAGGTCGCGGATCGGATAGCCGAGCCACAGAGCATTGCCGATGAGGGTGCCGCCGACCTCGTTCGACACGCACGCGAGCGTGGTGTGCGCCTCGACGAGGGGAAGTTCGAGCAGCTCGTCCCAGGTCAGCTTCACCTCCTCCTCGACCATGCCGAAGATGTGCAGGTTCCAGTCCGCGGGGTCGATGGTGGGCACGATGAGGGCGGTGTCGATGCGGTAGAACCGGTCGTTCGGGGTCACGACACGGGCGAGCCCCGGGATGTCGAGCTCAGCCGCCGCCGGCACGGGAGGCGCCGCGACCGCCGGCGCCGGGAGCACGACGGCCTTGATGGCGGCGAGGGCGCTGCTTCCCGCGCGCATCGCGGTCCCCGCCGCCGCGGCGACGACCCCCGCCACGACGGCCGCCCCGGACCAGACGAGGAACGAACGGCGCGACGGTGCCGCCGTGCCGGGAAGCGCTTCCTTCGACGAAGGATCGTCGGCGTCCGGGGTGACAGCGGAGCGGGATGCCCGGTCGGGCGAGCTGGCAACGGGTTTGGCGGGAGCCCGCCCGGAGGGCGCGCGAGGGAATGTCTCGCCCGACCGGGCATCCCGCGCAGCGGCGCCGGGCGCCAGCATCCGCACCAACCACCACAGGGCGAATGCGCCGACGATGCCCGCGACCACGGCGGGCAGCCAGGCGAGGGCGCCGGCGTTCGCGCGGGTGACGGCGGCGATCGCGCCGACCGCCCCGAAGGCGACCACCACCGCGCGCCCCCACGGGGGCCGCCGCAGCTCGAGCCAGCCGGCGAGTGCCGCGAGCACGAGCACGACGAGGCCGATCCCGATGAGGAGCGCGATCTTGTCGGCGGTTCCGAAGAGGGCGATCGCGGCATCCTTCGCCCACGGCGGCGCGGCGTCGATCAGTGCGCCGCCGACGACGACGAACGGTCCCGACGTCGGCGCGACGACCGCGCCGACGAGTTCGCCCAGGCCGGCTCCGAGCGCGACGGCGCCCACCCCGGCCGCCCATCCGTAGGGCGCCGCGATGCCGCGGTCCACGCGCGACGTCGTCACCAGGACAGCGTACGTCCGCGCGCGGGGGGCGGGGTCGGTCGAGGCCGCGGGAGACACGCCGCGAAGCGACGCGCGAGCGGTGCCGGAGGCGGCCTTTCTCCCGCGTTCGTCACGCACCATGCGTCCGCCTTCCCCCCGCGGCGGCGAAACACTCCCGCAACACGGCCCCGACTAGGCTTCGTGCATGGGTGATCTGTTCGACGGCTACGGCTCCACTCTGGCGCCGCGCAAGACGGCATCCGGAGTTCCCGCGTACGACGAGATGTTCGGCAGTCCGGCGCATCCGGGCGATCTCGCCGAGTCCCGTCACGCCTATCGGGAGCTCTACCAGGCGCTCGCCCAGATGACGCAGGAAGAGCTGCGCGGGCGCACCGATTCGCTCGCGAGCTCGTACCTCGCGCAGGGCGTCACGTTCGACTTCGCGGGCGAGGAGCGCCCGTTCCCCCTCGACGCCGTGCCGCGCGTCATCACGTACGACGAATGGTCGCGCGTGGAGGCCGGGGTCAAGCAGCGGGTCAAGGCGCTCGAGGCCTTCCTCGACGACGCCTACGGTCGCCAGCACTGCGTGCGCGACGAGGTGCTCCCCGCCGGGCTGATCGCGTCGTCGCAGTACTTCTACCGGCAGGCTGCCGGCATCCACTCCGCCAACGGCGTGCGCATCCAGGTCTCCGGCATCGACCTCATCCGCGACGAGCACGGTGAGATGCGTGTGCTCGAAGACAACGTGCGCGTGCCGTCGGGCGTCTCGTACGTGATCTCGAACCGGCGGGTCATGGCGCAGACGCTGCCCGAGCTGTTCGTCTCGATGCGCGTGCGCCCGGTGGGCGATTACCCCAACAAGCTGCTGGCGGCGCTGCGCGCCTCAGCGCCGGCCGGCATCGATGACCCGAACGTCGTCGTGCTCACGCCCGGCGTGTACAACTCCGCGTACTTCGAGCACACGCTGCTCGCCCGGCTGATGGGCGTCGAGCTCGTCGAGGGACGCGACCTGCTCTGCGTGGGCGGCAAGGTCTTCATGCGCACCACGCGCGGCCCCAAGAGGGTCGACGTCATCTACCGCCGAGTCGATGACGAGTTCCTCGATCCGCTGCAGTTCCGCGCCGATTCCATGCTCGGCGCCCCCGGACTCATGCTCGCCGCGCGCCTGGGCAACGTCACGATCGCGAACGCCGTCGGCAACGGCGTGGCCGACGACAAGCTGCTCTACACCTACGTGCCCGACCTCATCCGCTACTACCTCGCGGAGGAGCCGATCCTCAAGAACGTCGACACGTGGCGGCTCGAGGACCCGAATGCTCTCGAAGAGGTGCTCGATCGCCTCGACGAGCTCGTGGTGAAGCCCGTCGACGGGTCGGGCGGCAAGGGCCTCGTGGTGGGACCGGATGCCTCGCCCGCCGAGCTCGAGAAGCTCCGGCAGCGACTCCTGGCCGATCCGCGTGGCTGGATCGCGCAGCCGGTGGTGATGCTGTCGACCATCCCGACCCTGGTCGAGGACGGCATGCGTCCCCGCCATGCCGACCTGCGTCCGTTCGCGGTCAACGACGGCGAGGACGTCTGGGTGCTGCCCGGCGGACTCACGCGCGTCGCGCTCCCGGAGGGCCAGCTCGTCGTGAACTCCAGCCAGGGCGGAGGATCGAAGGACACGTGGGTGATCGGCGGCTCCGCACCGTCGCACGTGGAGTACGGCCAGGGCAACGGCGTCTCGGGACTGGTCGCCGACCAGGCGGCCACCGTGACGGCATCCATCCCGATCATCTACGACGGCCAGCCCGAGCCCGCGCACTCGCCCCGTGATCCCGCCGGCAGCAGCCGCCGCGACCAGCACGAGCAGCAGCAGCAGGAGCACGCGAGTGGGATGCCCCACGCGTCGCAGTCGGAGCAGCAGCAACAGCAACAGCAACAGCAGGCGGCTCCCCCCTTGATCGTGTCCCAGAATCCGACGTCTGATCGGCCCGCAGCCGACGAAGAGTGGGACACGGCACACGGGGGTGATCGGACATGCTGAGCCGCATCGCCGAGTCGCTGTTCTGGATCGGGCGCTACATCGAGCGCAGCGACGGCACCGCCCGCATCCTCGACGTGCACCTCCAGCTGCTGCTCGAGGACCCGTGGATCGACGAGGACACCGCGTGCCGATCGCTGCTGAGCGTCATGGGGTCGCTTCCGCCCGAAGGAGTGCAGCACGTGCGCCGCGAAGATGTGCTCGCGCGCCTCGCGGTCGACCGCATGAACCCGTCGAGCATCGCGTACGCCCTGACGGCATCTCGCGAGAACGCCCGTCGTGCCCGCGAGATCGTCTCGACCGAGCTGTGGGAGACCCTCAACACCACGAACACCCGGATGCCGCGGCGCCTCCAGGCCGACCGCGTGCACGAGTTCTTCCAATGGGTGCGCGAGCGCGCCGCGCTCGCCGTCGGCATCGTCGACTCGTCCACGAGCCGCGACGAGGCCTGGCAGTTCTTCACCCTGGGGCGCAGCATCGAGCGCACCGACATGACGGCGCGGCTCCTCGCGACGAGGTCGCTGACCCAGGCATCCGGTCCGTCCTGGACCACCATCCTGCGTTCGTGCGGCGCCTACGAGGCGTACCTGCGCACCTACCGCGGCATGCCGAGCGCACGCAATGCGGCCGAGTTCCTGCTGTTGGACCGCCTGTTCCCCCGGTCGATCATCTACTCGATCCAACGGGCCGAGGAGTGCATGAGCGCGATCGACCCCCGCGCGGACCGCGTGGGCCACTCCAACACCGTGCTGCGGGCGCTGGGTCAGATCCGCAATGACCTCGAGTACCGGCCGGTCGGCGAGATCCTCAGCGAACTGCCCCAGCACATGGACCGCGTGCAGAAGGTCACGCGCGAGGCATCCGAAGCCATCCGAAGCCGCTTCTTCCCGACGCAGGCCGAACCCAGCTGGATCGGGGAGATCTCATGATGTTTCGACGGGCCCAACAACCGGCCGCGCCTCGGCGCGCTGCGAAGCGGTCGGGGCGGCGCTCATGAAGAGACTGAGGATCGAACACCAGACCGGGTTCAGCTACCAGGGCGACGTGTCGGCGTCGTACAACGAAGCACGGATGCTGCCCGGCTCGACGGACAGCCAGTTCGTGCTGAATTCGTCGCTCGACATCGAGCCGTCGACGTCGGTCAACCAGTACGTCGACTACTTCGGCACTCGCGTGGCCGCGTTCGACGTGCTCTCGCCGCACGCCGCGCTCACGATCACCGCGAAGTCGCTCGTCGAGGTGCGTCCCCGACCCCTCGAGCACGTCGATGTGACGTGGCACGGGCTCGCCCGCGAGGCGGGCCGTTCGATCGAGACCGTCGAGCAGCTGACGCAGACCGGCCGCACGCGACCGCATCCCGAGGTCGCCGAGCTCGCCCGCTCCATCGCGGCCCAGCACGATCACCCCGGCCGCGCCGCACACGCGATCTCGACCGGCATCGGTGACGCCGTCGAGTACATGCACGGCATCACCGGCGTGCACTCGACCGCGCAGGAGGCATGGGAGGCGCGCAAGGGCGTGTGCCAGGACATCGCGCACATCACGCTCGGCGCCCTGCGCGAGGTCGGGATCCCGGCACGGTACGTCTCGGGATACCTGCACCCGCGCCCCACGGCCGACGTCGGCGTGGCCGTCACGGGGGAG
Source organism: Microbacterium sp. SSM24 (assembly GCF_025989145.1). Taxonomy (NCBI): domain Bacteria; kingdom Bacillati; phylum Actinomycetota; class Actinomycetes; order Micrococcales; family Microbacteriaceae; genus Microbacterium; species Microbacterium sp. SSM24. Next base: position 1,667,453 of record NZ_JAPDNQ010000001.1, read on the forward strand.
TCGCACGCGTGGGTCGAGTGGTTCGCCGGCGAATGGCAGGGCTTCGACCCCACGAACAACATCGAGATCGGAGACCGGCACGTGCTGGTCGGCCGCGGCCGCGACTACGGCGACGTCCCCCCGCTCCGGGGTGTCTATGCCGGCCCGTTCAAGTCCCACCTGCACGTGAAGGTCACGATCACACGCGAAGCGTGAGACCGCGACTCGAGCCCTCAGCCGTCAGGCGGGCGCGGCGTCGGGGTCGAGGGTCTTGAGGGTCTCTTCCTCGGCCGGGTTGTCGGCCTGGAGCTGATTCTCGGTGGTCTCGTCGCCGCCGATCGGGTGGTCCTGCTCGACGGGCTCGTCCTCGGGTCTCTGTGCGTTCATGCGCACACGGTAGGCCGGGGCGGCCGCGCGACGACAGGGCTTGACGAACGGCGAAGCGGATGCCGCGGCATCCGCTTCTCGAGAACGGCCGTGCTCGGCCGGGCCGGCGTCAGCCCCGCGGGTCGTACCTCACCGGCGGGAAGGCGGCGGCGACGGCCTCGCGGAGGGTCTCGAGCGAGGCATCCGGTCCGAACCATCCGTGCGCACGCGCCTGCACGAGCACATTGCCGAGCGCGGTCGCCTCGACCGGTCCGGCGAGAACGGGGAGCCCCGAGCGGTCGGCGGTCGCCTGGCACAGCGGGCGGTTGAGGGCCCCGCCGCCGACCACGTGGATCACGTCGACCTCGCGGTCGGTGAGCCGGCCGGCGGTGCCGACGGCGGTCGCGAACGCCTGCGCGATGCTCTCGACGATCGAGCGCGCGAAGGCCGCGCGCGAGGTCGGCACGGCCGCGCCGTCCTCGTCGAGCACTGCGGCGATGCGCGCCGGCATGTCGCCCGGGGCCGACAGCCGCGGGTCGTTCGCGTCGAAGAGGGCGACGTCGCCGTCGACGGATGCCGCGGCATCCAGCAGTCCCGGAAGGTCGATCGGAGCGCCGTCCTCGGCCTCCCACGCGCGCACCGACTCGCTCAGCAGCCACAGACCGGTGACGTTGTGCAGGAAGCGCACGCGGCCGTCCACTCCGCCCTCGTTCGTGAAGTTCGCCTCGCGCGCGGCGTCGCTCACGACGGGATCATCGAGCTCGACGCCCACGAGCCCCCACGTGCCGCAGGAGATGTACGCCGCGTTCGGCGAACTGAGCGGAACGGCCACGACGGCCGACGCGGTGTCGTGCGAGCCGACGGCGACCACCTCGACGGGGGTGCCCACGCGCTCGCGCGCCGCGCCCTGCAGGGCGCCGAGGGGCTCGCCCGGGTCGACGAGGCGAGGGAGCACGGATGCCGGGATCCCGAGCCGCTCGGCGAGCTCGAGATCCCACTGCCCGGAGCGCACGTCGACGAGCCCCGTCGTCGAGGCGTTCGTGCGCTCGGCGACGCGCGCGCCGGTGAGGAGGTACGCGACGAGATCGGGGATGAGGAGCGCGACATCGGCGTCGGCCAGGCTGCGCTCGGTGACGTACTGGTACAGCGTGTTGAAGGGCAGGAACTGCAGGCCGTTGCGGCGGTACAGGTCGGCGAACGGCACCACCGCGTGCACCTGCTCGACGCCGCGCGCGGCGCGCTCGTCGCGGTAGTGGAACGGCTCGCCGAGCACCTCGCCGCCCTCGACGAGTCCGTAGTCCACCGCCCACGAGTCGATGCCGGCGCTGGCCAGTCCGGGCTCGCGGGCGACCGCTTCGCGAAGCCCCTCGAGGATGTGCCGGTACAGCGCGGTGAAGTCCCAGTGCAGCCCGTCGGGACCGGGCACCGGCCCGTTCGGGAACCGTGACACGGCCTCGAGGCGCAGCATCCCGTCGTCCACGTAGCCGAGCATGACGCGGCCGCTGGTCGCCCCGAGGTCGACGGCCGCGACCACCCCGCCGTGCGGCTCGGTCATCGGGACCGCTCCGTGCAGCCTTCGCCCCGCGCTGTCGGATCCTGCGTTCGCGCACGTTCGGTGCTCGCGCGGATGCCGGATTCGGCCGCGCGAGTAGTGCCCGGATCCGTGCTCATCGCAGGAAGGCGGCGGCGACGCCGGAGTCGACGGGGATGTGCAGGCCCGTCGTGCGGCTCAGCTCGGGGCCGGTCAGCACGTAGACGGCGTCCGCGACGTTCTCGGGCACGACCTCGCGCTTGAGGATCGTGCGGTTGGCGTAGTACTGCCCGAGGTCCTCTTCCTTGACGCCGTAGGTCGCGGCGCGGTTGGCGCCCCAGCCGGCGGCGAAGATGCCGGAGCCGCGCACGACGCCGTCGGGGTTGATGCCGTTGACGCGCACGCCGTGCTCGCCGAGCTCGACCGCGAGGAGGCGCACCTGGTGCGCCTGGTCGGCCTTGGTGGCCGAGTACGCGATGTTGTTCGGGCCGGCGAAGACGGAGTTCTTCGACGAGATGTAGATGACGTCGCCGCCCAGCTTCTGCTCGATGAGCGCCTTCGCGGCCGCCTTCGACACGAGGAACGAACCCTTGGCCATGACGTCGTGCTGCAGATCCCAGTCCTTCTCGGTGGTCTCGAGCAGCGGCTTCGACAGCGACAGGCCGGCGTTGTTCACGACCAGGTCGATGCCGCCGAACGCGAGGAGCGTCGCATCGATCGCGGCCTGCACGCCCGCGGCATCCGCCACGTTCGCCGCGACGCCGATGGCGACATCCGTGCTCCCGAGTTCGGCGGCAGCGGCCTGCGCCTTCTCGAGGTCGAGGTCGGCCACGACGACGCACGCGCCCTCGGCGGCGAGGCGGGTCGCGATGGCCTTGCCGATACCGGATGCCGCGCCCGTCACGAACGCGATGCGCCCCTGGTGCGTCTTTGGCTTGGGCATGCGCTGCAGCTTGGCCTCTTCGAGCGCCCAGTACTCGATGCGGAACTTCTCGGCATCCGAGATCGGGGAGTAGGTCGACAGCGACTCGGCGCCGCGCATGACGTTGATCGCGTTGACGTAGAACTCGCCCGCGACGCGCGCGGTCTGCTTGTTCGCGCCGTACGAGAACATGCCCACGCCCGGGATCAGCACGATGAGCGGATCGGCGCCGCGGATCGCGGGCGACTCGGCGGTCGCGTGGGCGTCGTAGTACGCTTGGTAGTCGGCGCGGTAGGCCTCGTGCAGTTCCTGCAGACGGGCGACGGATGCCTCGACCGATGCGTCCGCCGGAAGGTCGAGGATCAGCGGCTTGACCTTGGTGCGCAGGAAGTGGTCGGGGCAGCTCGTGCCCAGCGCGGCCAGAGCGGGGGCCTTCTCGGACGCGAGGAAGTCGGTGACGACCGCGGCGTCGGTGAAGTGGCCCACCATCGGCTTGTCCGTCGACGCGAGGCCGCGGATCGTCGCGGCCAGCGCGGCGGCCTTGGCCCGGCGCTCGGCCTCGGGGAGGGCCTCGAAGCCGGAGCGGACGCCGCCGAACGGGTCGGCCTTGCCGTGCTCGGCGATGTAGGCGGCGGCGGTCTCGATGATCCAGAGCGAGTTCGCCTCGGCCTCCGCCGACGTGTCACCCCACGCGGTGATGCCGTGGCCGCCGAGGATGCACCCGATGGCCTGGGGGTTCTGCTCCTTGATGGCCGCGATGTCGAGGCCCAGCTGGAACCCGGGGCGCCGCCACGGCACCCACACGACCCTGTCGCCGAAGATCTTCGCGGTCAGCGCCTCGCCGTCCGCGGCGGTCGCGATGGCGATGCCCGAGTCGGGGTGCAGGTGGTCGACGTGCGCGGCATCCACCAGCCCGTGCATCGCCGTGTCGATCGACGGCGCCGCGCCGCCCTTGCCGTGCAGGCAGTAATCGAACGCGGCGACCATCTCGTCCTCGCGATCAACCCCCGGATACACGTCGACCAGCGCGCGCATCCGGTCCAGCCGCAGCACCGCGAGACCCGCCTCGGTGAGCGTGCCCAGGTCGCCGCCCGAGCCCTTCACCCACAGCAGCTCGACCGGCTCGCCCGTGACGGGGTCGGTCTCGGTGCCCTTCGCCGACGTGTTGCCGCCGGCGTAGTTCGTGTTCCTCGGGTCGGCGCCGAGGCGGTTGGACCGCTCGATCAGCTCCTGAGCTGTCTCATTCGTCATGTGTCTGTTCCTTCTCGGCCAGCTGCGCAGTCAGTTCCTGCGTGTTCAGGTGGCAATCGGCCGCAGTTCCTGACTGCGGAACGGGGAGGTGGTGCGGGTCAGGCGCCCCAGCCGGCTTGGGTGCCGCCGACGCGGTCGGCCGCGATCTGCTGCTGGTAGCCGGATGCCGCGTACGCGGCCATCGGATCGGCGGGGAGGCCGCGGCTCTCACGCCACTGCGCGAGCGCGGGGCGCACGTCGGTGTAGAAGGCGTCCATGAGCACGGCCTGCGCACCGAGGACGTCGTTCGCGTTCTGCGCGGCGGCGAGGGCGTCGCGATCGACGAGCAGCGCGCGGGCGGTCATCTCCTGCACGTTCAGCACGGACCGGATCTGACCGGGGATCTTGTCCTCGATGTTGTGGCACTGGTCGAGCATGAACGCGACGTCGGGGTTGTTGAGGCCCCCGCCGCGGATGACCTCGAAGAGGATCCGGAACAGCTGGAACGGGTCGGCCGCGCCGACGATCAGGTCGTCGTCGGCGTAGAAGCGCGAATTGAAGTCGAACGAGCCGAGCTTCCCGAGGCGCAGCAGCTGCATCACGATGAACTCGATGTTCGTGCCCGGAGCGTGGTGCCCGGTGTCGAGGCACACCATCGCCCGGTCGCCGAGGGCGGCCACCTGGGCGTAGGAGGTGCCCCAGTCCGGAACGTCCGTGTGGTAGAACGCCGGCTCGAAGAACTTGTACTCCAGCACGAGGCGCTGCTCCTCGCCGAGGCGCGCGTAGATCTGCTGCAGCGAGTCCTGGAGGCGGTCCTGACGGGCGCGCATGTCGTTCTGGCCGGGGTAGTTCGAGCCCTCGGCGAGCCAGATCTTGAGGTCGCGCGAACCGGTCGCGTGCATGATGTCGATGCACTCGAAGTGGTGGTCGATGGCCTTCTGGCGGATGCGGTCGTCGGCGTGCGTCAGGGCGCCGAACTTGTAGTCCTCGTCCTGGAACGTGTTCGAGTTGATCGTGCCGAGCTCGACGCCGAGGCCCTGCGCGTGGCGGCGGAGTTCGTCGTACGAGTCGACCTTGTCCCACGGGATGTGCAGCGCGACGCTCGGGGCGAGCGCCGTGAACTCGTTGACCTTCGCGGCATCCGAAATCTTCTCGAACGGGTCGCGGGGAGTGCCGGCGGTCGTGAACACGCGGAACCGTGTACCCGAGTTGCCGAATGCCCACGAGGGCAGCTCGATGCCCTGGCGTTCGAGCTGCGCGAGGATGTCGGGGGAGAGAGTGGTCACGATGCGTCGCTTTCCGCTCCGGATGCCGCGGCATCCGTGAGCTGGTCGTGCAGGTTGAAGATCTCGGTCAGTGCGGTGGCGGCCTGGTCGGGACGACCGGCGAGGCCGACGAAGTAGGGGGCCATCTCCGCCTCCCAGCGGGAGGCGATCTCGGAGTCGGCGAGGTAGGCCTGGGCGGCCGCGTCGTCGTCGGTCTCGTAGTAGCCGATGAGGCGTCCGCCCTCGGCGAGGAAGAGGGAGTAGTTGCGGCGGCCGGATGCCGCGATCTCGGCCAGCATCTCGGCCCGTACGGGGCTGTGGCGGGCGACGTACTCGTCGAGCAGTTCGGGCTTGACGTGAAGCTCGAAGCAGACGCGCGTCGTCGCGGCGGTGCTCGTCATCGAGGTGCTCCTTGTCCGGCGCTCAACGCACCGATGAATCGTTTCAACGAACGATAACCGACGACGGCCCGCGCGTCAAGATGGCGCATGGTGCGCGTCAGCGGTCGAGCGTCCGAAGCTGCTCGAACAGGTCGTCCGCGCCCACCTGACCTCCCTTCAGCGCCACCTCCAGCCCGTCGACGGCCGCGTCCGCGGCGTGCGTGCGGAGGAGCACGACGTTGTCCCAGGGGTTGGCGGCGATCGACAGCGACTCCACGCCGAGCAGACGGATCACGCGGCTCGAGGTGTCCCCGCCGCACACGACGATCCGCGTCGCCGCCCCCGCCGACGCCGCGGCCCGCACGTGCGCCGCCGCGCTCGCCGCGACGGCGGCGAGCACGTCGGCGCCGGCATCGGCCGCGACGTCGTCGGAGGTCAGCGCGACGCTCCGCCCTGAGGCCAGCGCACGCAGCGCGTCGTCGACGGATGCCGCGACCGCGGCCGGTTCGAGCGCGAGAGGCATGACCGCCCAGCCGGCGCGGGCCGCGGCATCCGCCTGCCGTCGGGTCTGCGGCGACCGGCTTCCCGACACGACGAGGACCGGACCGCGCGCCGCCGTGGCGTGCGGGAGGTCTGCGGCGGGCCGGTCCGATGCCAGGGCGGTGCTGAGCCCGCCGGAGCCGATCGCGAACACCGGACGCGGCAGCCGGCCGAGCGCGGCGCCGATCAGCCGCAGATGCGCGTCGTCGAGGGCGTCGAGCACGACGGCCGCATCGGGCGAGGAGGAGATCCGGGCCGCGAGTGCGCCGGCGTCGGTGTACGCCGTGAACGGGATCGCGCCGATCGGCAGCGCGGTCTGCCGTGCGAGGTGCCGCGCGAGGTCGGACTCGGTCATCGGAGTGGACGGATGGGTCGACATCGTCGGCTGTCGGTCGAGACGGTGCACGACGCCGCCCTCGGCGGCGAAGTGGTGGCCGAAGGCCGTATAGCGACCGAACCCCGGCTGCGCGAAGAGCAGCGGCACGGGTCCGGCGCCGACGATGTCTCGTCCGATCTCGAGCACGCGGCCGAGGCTGCCGATGCGGGGCGACGAGTCCACCGTGGAGCAGGCCTTGTACTGCACGACCGCGGGCTCCAGCGCCGCGAGCGCCGTGAGCGCGGGGCGCACCTCGGCGTCGAGGTCGTCCGTGTCCAGCGAGCGCGCGATGCCGGCGATCCCCACGACGGCGCACTCCGATGCGGCATGTCGCAACGCCGCGTCGGCGGGCATGCCGATGAACAGGCGCCCGTTCAGGCCGTGACGGGCGAACTGCAGCAGGGCGTCCACGCTGCCGGTGACGTCGTCGCCGTAGAAGGCGCAGCGCAGGTCACTCACGGACGGCTCCGAAGATCTCGGTCGCGCGGCGAAGGGCCTCGGAACTGCGCAGCGCGTCGTGCACGGACTCGCCGCGTTCGGCCGATGCCCACGCGTCGCGCATGCTCGCGACACCGGCTGCGGCTCCGCCGGGGTGGCCGTGGATGCCGCCGCCGGCCAGCACGAGGAGGTCGGTCGTGCCCACGGCGGCGTAGGTGGCGTGCGCGAGCCCCGCCCACTGCCCCGAGGAGAGCACCGGCACGGTCGGAGTCAGGTCCAGCAGCGGCGCCCGCACCGCGGCGATCGAGTCGAGCACCTCGGCGTCGGACTCGTAGAACTTGTTCGAGATGCCGTTGGTGTGCAGGTGATCGGCCCCGCCGAGGCGCGCGAGCTGCTGCCAGGCCCGGAAGGCGATGCCCACCTGCGGGGACCGGCTGATCGCGCCGAACCCGGCCCGATGTCCGTGGATCGGGACGCGCGCGAAGCGGTTGACCGCAGCCAGCCCGGCGAGGCCGACGCCGTTGATGCACACCATCACGCACGTCCCACCCGCGTTCACGACCAGGTCGTGGTTGGCTTCGAGCCGGTCGAGGTCGTCGGTGATGTTGAACGCGTACATCGGCTTGACGCCGGTGCGGTCCGCGTGGCGCTCGAGCACGGGCATCACCGCAGCCACGCGTGCGGCCAGCGGGGCGTGGGGTCCGTTTCCCTGCAGCTCGTCGTCCTTGATGAAGTCGACGCCCGCCGCCGCGAGGTCGCCGACGAGGGCGGCGAGGTCGTCGGGCGAGAGGCCGATCGACGGCTTCACGATCGTGCCGATCATCGCCCCCGACGCACGGCCGGTGAGCTCCCGCGTGCCCGCGACGCCGAACGAAGGCCCCCGATACCGCTCGGCGAAGGGGGCGGGCAGCTCGAGGTCGACGAGCTTCACCGCCGCGAGCTCCTTGATCTCGAAGAGGTTGCCGGCGACGGCGGCGAGCAGATTCGGGATCGACGGGCCGAAGTTGTCGAGCGGGAACCTCAGCCGCACCGCCGCTCGCCGCCGCTGCGACGGATCACCCACGGTGCCGGGGAGAGCGGATGCCGCGCCCACCGGCATCTCGATCAGCTCGTCGACCTGCGCCGCGAAGCGCGCGCGCAGATCGTCGGTCTCGCGTTCGACGCGCACGAAGGTGCCGGTCGACTGCTCTCCCGCGAGCACCTCCGCCGCACGAGCGAGCGGCAGCGACGTCTCGATCTCGTACGTCGCGATCACGTGTTCGGTCATGTCGCCTTCACACCCTCCGGTCGTCACCAGATCAGGGGCAGCCACACCGACATCTCGGAGGGCCCGCGGTTCCCCCACGCGAAGTAGGGGATCAGCCGTGCGGTCGCCGTCACGAGGGGTGCGTCCTCGAGGTCGCCGTAGAGCTCGTCGCCCCCGCCGCCGGGGAGCACCACGAGCTCGGTCTCGAGGGCGACGAGCCGCTCGCCGGCGAGTTCGACCTCGACGGGCGCGAAGGCGCCGCCGCGTCGCAGCGCCGCCTGCTCGAGGCGCACGCCCGCGGGCAGGTCCGGGCTCTCGACGGCGTACACGACCGGGCCGCGCTGCACGGCGACCTGGTTGACGAGGTCCTCGGCCAGCCGGTGTCCGCGCAGCACCCGCACCGGCATCGGCAGGTCGAGCACCACGGACTCGCCGCCGCGCCACTCGCGGTCGATCGCGGTGTAGGTGCCGGGCGCCGACACCGCCACGGCCTCGCCGTCGACGGTGAGCGCGGCATCCGTCGCCCATCCCGGGATGCGCAGGTGCAGCGGGATGCCGCCGCCCGCCGCCTCCTCGACGATGAACTTGATGCGACCCTGCCAGGGGTAGTCGCTGTGCTCCCGCAGGGCGAGCACGCGTCCGTCCGCCGTGGTGTGCCGCAGTGCGCTGCCGCCGTACTGGTGCACGAAGAGGCCCTCGGCGGATGCGGAGGCCGCCCGCTCGTGGAACCGGGCGAGCGTGCGGGCCGTGTTCGGCGGGCAGCAGAAGCAGCTCAGATACGACTCGCGCAGGCGCTCGTCGGACGGGGGCGGGTCCGGGACGGGATGCAGTCCGGTGTCGCCCGCGCGGCGGAGTGCGAAGGGCAGCTCCCGCACCTGGCGCAGCGGGTTGGTGTAGAAGTACTCCGAGCCGGAGAGGCTGATGCCGGCCAGCAGGGCGTTGAACGCGATGCGCTCGATGACATCGGCGTACCGCGCGTCTCCCGTGAGGGCCAGCATCCGCTCGCTCCACAGGATCATGCCGATGTTCGCGCACGATTCGCCGTGCGCCGTCGTGTGCGGCAGCTGGTACGCGCGACCGTAGGCCTGGTGCACGCGGCTGATCTGCTCCTGCCACGGCGACCCGTCCGGAGACGCCCCGTCGTAGAGGGCGCCGCAGCCGCCGGTGACGTACAGCTTCGTGTCGACCACGTCGCGCCACAGGCCCTCGAGGACCCCGGTGAGCTCGTCGTCGCCCGTCTCGGCGACGAGATCGGCGAGGCCCGCGTAGAGGTAGTTCGCGCGGACGGCGTGGCCGGCGACCACGGTCTGCTCGCGCACCGGGACGCGGTCCTGGTTGTCGTCGCCGCCCTCGAAGTCGTCCCGCACCCGCAGGAACGACTCGGCGAGCCGCAGGTACTGCGCCTCGCCGGTCGCACGGTAGAGCTCGATCACGGCCATGTAGTGCGACGGGCAGATGGCGCTGCGGGCGAGCTCGAGCGGTTTGTTCGTGGCCAGGTCTTCGAGGAAGGATGCCGCGCCCCGCGCGACGTCGAGCAGCGTCGTGTCGCCGGTGACCTCGAAGTGCCGCACGCCGGCGGTGATGAGGTGGCCGAGGTTGTAGGTCTCGAAGTGGAACCGATCCGCGAGCGCGGTCGCATCGGACCGGTGGCGCTGCGCGATGAGCGTCGGCGTGTGAAGGTACCCGTCCTCGCGCTGCACGGAGGCGATGAGGTGCGCGACCGCATCGACGGTGGCGGCCAGCTCTGGATCGGGGTCGGTCTCGAGCCGGGCGATCGCCGCTTCGAGCCACTTGTAGAAGTCGCCGTCCATGAACGGCGGACCGGTGTGCTCGCCGTCCTCGAGCCCTGCGGCGACCTCGAAGTTGCGCAGGCCGGGGCTGATGTCGGGATCGCTCAGCGATGCCCACATGCGCGGCACCGTGGTGTCGCCGGTGCGTCGGTGGATGCCGCCCCAGAACCCGCTGTCCCAGCGCGCCTCCGCGGCCGTGAGCGGCCGCATGACGGTGGTCATCGCCCGGCTCCGCCGACGGTGGCGGCGAGCCGCTCGATGCCCGGCGCGATGCTCGTGAGCACGGGAACGCCGACGGACACGCGCTCCGCCGCCGTCGCCATCGACGCCTGGGCGAGGACGACGACGTCGGAGTGCGCGGCGGCCCGCTCGATGGCGTCGGCGACGAGCCGGTCGTGGGTGTCGCGGTCGCCCGAGGCCACCGCCGCGAACGCGCCGTCGATGACGTGGGCGACGATCTCCGGATCCCGCCCCGCGAGCGCTGCCCGCTCGCGCAGCAGCCCGACGGTCGGCGTGCACGTGGTGGCGAGCGTCGCGAGCACGGTGATCCGGGAACCGGCGGCGGTCGCGGCATCCGCCATCGCCTCGTCGATGCGCAGCACCGGGATGCCGACCTTCGCCGCCGTCGGAGCGGCCAGGTGCGAGATCGAGGAGCACGTGAGCATGACCACGTCGGCGCCGGCGCTCTGGGCCGCCCGCACGAGATCCTCCACGCGGTCGGGGACGGATGCCGCGAGCCCGGCGTCGCCCAGATCGGCGACGATCCGGTCGTCGAGGTAGTTGACGAAGGTGGCATCGGGCAGGGCCGCGCGGGCGCGGTCGGCGACCGGGCCGATCACGACCGCGCCGGTGTGGACGAAGGCGACGCGGGTCATGCCGTCTCCAGCTCCGCCGCGAGGGCGACGACGCGCTCGTGGACCCCGTGCCCGACCTGTTCGGGTTCGCGCCCGTCGAGATCGATCACCCCCGTCGCGCCGACCGGGACGACGACACGCACGCGCAGCTCTCCTTGGTCGAGGCTCCACCGGATCGACGCCTCGCCGTAGGGCGTGATGTGGCGAGCGGATGCCTCGGTCAGTCCGCCGCCGGGACGCGGGGCGAACCGCACCCGGCGGTAGCCGGGCGCGTCGGGAGCGAGACCGGCCACGACGCGATGCATCCAGTCCGCCACCGCGCCGAGAGCGTAGTGGTTGAACGAGGTCATCGTGCCGTCGTTGACGGTGCCGTCGGGCAGGAGCGCGTCCCACCGCTCCCAGATCGTCGTCGCGCCCATGCCCACCTGGTACAGCCACGACGGGCACTCCTCCTCCAGGAGCAGGTCGTACGCGGCGTCGAGGTGACCGTTCGCGCTGAGGGCATCGGTGACGAGAGGTGTTCCGACGAACCCGGTCGCGATGCGATTGCCTTCGGCGCGCACGAGCTCGGCCAGGCGCGCCGCGGCGGCTCCGCGCAGGTCGTCCGGCAGCAGGTCGAACCGGAGCGCCAGCGCATACGCGGTCTGGGCGTCGGAGGCCATCCGGCCGTCCGCGCCGACGTAGCGCCCGACGAAGGCGACACGCGCTTCGTCGGCCAGCGCCGCGTACGCGGACTCCGCCGCGGCGTCGCCGAGCACGGCGGCCATTCGCGCGACGAGGCGCGCGGAGTGCGCGAAGTAGGCGCTCGCGACGAGGTAGCGGTCGGTGCGTGCGTCGGCCGGGTCCTGCGGCGGCGCGGCCGGATCGAGCCAGTCGCCGAGCTGGAACCCGGAGTCCCACAGGCGTGACGGACCGGCGATCTCGGCCTGCAGGTCGACCCAGCGGCGTGCGCTCTCGAACTGCGCCCGCAGCACCCCTTCGTCGCCGAAGCGCTCGTAGAGGGTCCACGGCACCACGGTCGCGGCGTCGCCCCACGCGGCCCCCGGCCGCTGCGGCGTCCACATCGTGTCGGCCGGGATCACGGGCACGTACCAGGGCACGGTGCCGTCGGGGAGCTGCTCCGCCTCGAGGTCGCGCAGCCAGCCGGCCAGCATTCCCGAGCAGTCGTAGAGGTAGGACGCCGTCGGTGCGAACACCTGGATGTCGCCCGTCCAGCCCAGGCGCTCGTCGCGCTGCGGGCAGTCGGTGGGCACGTCCACGAAGTTGCCGCGCATGCCCCACACCACGTTCTCGTGCAGACGGTCGAGCGCAGGATCGGAGGAGGCGAACCATCCCGTGCGCTCCATGTCGGTGTGGATCACGCGCGCCACGAGGGCGCCGGACGCGGCATCCGCCTCGAGGTCGCCGTGCCAGCCGTCGACCTCGACGTAGCGGAACCCGTGGAACGTGAACCGCGGCTCCCACTCCTCGCCGTCGGGACGGCCCGCGAAGATGTACGCGTCGGTCGAGCGCGCGTCGCGCAGCGGCCGCGTGTACAGCTCGCCGCTCTGGAGCACCTCGGCCGTGCGGAGGGTGACGGTGGTGCCGGCGGGTGCGGTGGCGCGCAGGCGCACGAACCCGACGAGATTCTGGCCGAAGTCGAGGATGCGGCGTCCGCTCGGCGTGGTCAGCACCGCCACCGCGGCGACGTCCTCGACCACGCGCACGGGCGGCGCGGTCGGGGCGACCAGCGTGGCGGGGTCGCGGCGGCGCAACTGGACCCGGCCCCATCCGGAATCGTCGAATCCGGGCGCCGACCATCCGGCCCACTCCTCGCGGGCGTCGTACACCTCGCCGTCGTAGAGGCTCGCGGAGATGATCGGGCTGGGCGCGGCCTTCCACGACGTGTCGGTCGCGACGGTCTCGCGCGTGCCGTCGTCGTACTCGAGCTCGAGCTGCCCGACGAACGACAGGTCGTCGCCGAAGAGGTTGCGGAAGCCGCCCCGCCAGCCGAGCCGGCCGCGGTACCAGCCGTCGCCGAGCCACGCGCCGACGGCGTTAGCGCCTTCGCGCACGATCCCCGTGACGTCGTAGGTGTAGTAGCGGAGGCGTTCGCGGTAGACGGTCCAGCCCGGCGAGAGCACGTCGTCGCCGACGCGGACGCCGTTGAGCTCCGCCTGGTACACGCCGTGCGCGGTGGCGTACAGGCGGGCACGAACGAGGCCCGGCCGCACCGCGAACTCCCGGCGCACGAGAGAGGGGCGCCGGGTGTCGGTCGTCGGATTCTCGTTCCACACGGCGCCGACCGGCCCGGCGGACCAGTCCGACGCGTCGAGCAGGCCGGCCTCGACGTGCGCCCAGGGTCCTGCCGCGCTCCAGGTGCCGTCCTGGCCGCGTACGGCGACGCGCACGGCCGCGCGCTCCCGCGAGACGAGCGGCTCGGCCGGCCACTCCACCAGCACCTGGTCATCCGACGTCACCTCGAACGACGACGTCGCGCCGCGCGAGGCGACCTCGACGCGATAGGCGGACTGCTGCCACTGCTCGGGGGCCGATTCGACGACCCACGACAGGCGCGGGCGCGACTCGCCGATACCGAGGGCCTCGCGATGGTGCTCGAAGCGAGGGGCGGACACCGTGACCGTCATTGGACACTCCAGGTTACTCGAAACGTTTCAGAACCGAATCTTCTGTTCATTGGGGACATGCGGGGAATAGGATTGTGACGTTTCAAACGATAGCGCACCGACGCGCGGGCCCGAGTGCCCGAGGCGGTGCCACACTGGACCCCGGAGGGACCGCCATGTACATCGCCGTCACCGGAAGCAGCGGCACGCTGGGCCGCGCGACCGTCGAACGACTCCTCGCCGACGGGCATGACGTCATCGGATTCGACCTGTCCGGCATCCCAGGACCAGGCTTCACGCGTGTGGATCTCGGCGACTACGGCCAGACCCTCGACGCGTTCCTGGGTGTGACCGCCCGTCACGGCGGCCTCGATGCGATCGTGCATCTCGCTGCGGTGCCCGTGAACGGCCTGATCCCCGACGTCACGACGTTCGAGAACAACCTCGCCGCGTCGTACCACGTGCTCTTCGCCGCGCATCGCGCCGGCATCCGCACCGTCGTCCTCGCGTCGAGCATCACCGCGATGGGATTCCCGTTCGACGATGCGCCGCCGTCGCTGCCCGTCGGCGAGGACTACACGAGGGCCAACAACACCTATGGCCTCGGCAAGGTCGTCGAGGAGGCCCTCGCCGCGCAGCTCGTGGGGTGGCATCCGGATGCCTCGATCACCGCACTCCGCTTCACCAACGTGGTCGCCCCCGACGCGTACGCCACCTTCGAGCGGGCCGGCGATCCCGAGTACCGCCGCGACCTCATCGGCTCGTGGGTCGACGCCCGCGACGGCGCGGAGGCCGTCGCGCTCGCGCTCGCCGCGGCGCGTCCGGGCTTCGAGATCTACAACGTCGCCGCGCCGACGTCGGGATCGTCGATCCCGTCGCGCGAGCTCGCGGAGCGCTGGTTCCCCGGCACTCCCGTCGCGGACGATCTCGGCGAGTTCGAGTCGCTGATGTCCACGCGCAGGATCCAGGAGCACCTCGGCTTCCGCGCCCGCCACGACTGGCGCTGAGCGATGCCGGCGGGTGCCGTCCTCGCAACCCGCCGGCATCGGTCTCATCCCTTCACCGCGCCGGCCGCGAGGCCTTTCATGATGCGCTGGTTGAGGAAGAGGTAGAGCACCAGGATTCCGAACACGGTGATGCAGATCGCCGCGAACAGCGGACCGTAGTTGATCGCGCCGTACTCGCCCGAGAAGTTCAGCAGGCCCACCTGGATCGTGTTGAGGCTCTTCTTGCCGCCGAAGATCAGCGCGATCAGCAGGTCGTTCCAGATGAGGAAGAACTGCACGATCGCCACCGTCAGGATCGCGTTGCGCATCATCGGGAAGCCGATCGAGAAGAAAGCCCGCGTCATCGAGGCGCCGTCGATCGTGGCGGCCTCGAAGATCTCTCGGGGGATCGCCCGGAAGTACGTCGCCATCATGAACACCGTGAGCGGCAGGCCGCCGGCGGTGTAGATGAGGATCATCGGCCAGTAGGTTCCGTTCAGCCCGCTCTGGAAGAAGGCGTTGAACAGCGGCAGGATCACCATCTGGCCGGGGATCATGATGCCCGCGAGGAACAGGAGCAGGATCGTGCCGCGCCCCTTGAAGACGAGCACCTCGAGGGCGAACCCGGCGGCGGTGCCCAGCAGCACGATGAACACGAGCGACGGCACCGTCACGATGAGGGAGTTCGTGATCGTGGTGGCGAGGTTTCCCGTCTCCCACGCGATGGCGTAGTTCTCCCAGTGCCATTCGTCGGGCATCGCGTACGACGGGTTCGACAGGAAGTCGGCGTTGGACTTGAACGAGTTGATGACCATCCAGAACAGCGGATACGCGGTCACGATGATGAGGAACGTGATCGTCAGCCACGTGGGGATGCGGCGCAGCACGTGCAGTGCGACCGCGCCGGGCGTGCGGCGGTGCGGTTCGAAGGCGCGCGGAGTGTGGACGGCGGTCGTATCGAGAGTCGCGGTCATGGTCGTGGCTCCGTTCAGACCGTGTTGTCGCGTCGCGACGACTTGAAGATGAACAGGGTGACGATGAGGCACATGACCGTCAGCAGCAGCGCGATGGTCGAGCCGTACCCGAAGTCGCTGAACTGGAACGCGGTGCGGTACATGTACAGCGTCAGCGGAGTGGTCGAGTTGCCCGGCCCGCCGCCGGTCAGCGCGAAGACCGAGTCGAAGACCTTGATCGTGCCGTTGATGCTGAAGATGAACGACGCGAACAGGATGGGCAGCGACATGGGCAGCACGATGTAGCGGAAGAGGCTGAAGGTCTTGGCGCCGTCGATGCGGGCGGACTCGATGATGTCCTCGGGGATGTCGAGGAGACCCGAGAAGATCAGCACGCCGTAGAAGCCGACCGAGCGCCAGACGTCCATGATGACGATGACGATGAACGCGGTGTCACCGGCGCCGAGCCAGTCCACCGACGAGAGGCCGACGTTCACCAGCAGCTCGTTGACGAGGCCGTCGGTCGGCGCCGACTGGAACAGCTTCTGGTACAGGATCGCGATCGCGACGGTCGGCAGCACGACGGGGAAGAAGACCAGTGTGCGCACGATGACGGACGACCGGCGCAGCACGAACTGGTAGAGCATCGCGAGGCCGTATCCGAGGACGACCTGGAAGAGCGTCACGATGACGGCGTACTTGAGGGTGAACCAGAACGCGTCGTGGACGTAGGGGTCCGTGAGCAGGCGAGTGAAGTTCTCGATGCCGTTGAACTCGAACCCGGTGAGGACGTTGCCCGTGAAGAAGGTGAGGCCGAAGGACCACAGCACGGGGATGAGGATGATCAGCGTGTAGACGAGCAGTGCCGGCGTGAGCAGCAGCATGATCGCCTTGCGGTCGCCGAGGACGGACTTCATTGTGGCGGCCTTTCGGGTGTGGAGGGATGCCCTGAGAAGGATGACGCCCCGGCGCGTCCGACGTGGACGGACGCACCGGGGCGGGTCTGATCAGCCTTCGTCGAGCGCGTCCTGCACGAGGGTCATGAACTCCTCGGGCGTGATCTGCCCCGTGACGAGCAGGGCGGCGTTGGTGGACGAGATGTTGCTCGCCTTGGCGTTGAAGAGCGCCTCGAACCACAGCACGCTGTCGGTCGCCGTGGCGATCTCGTCGGCGATGGTCTGCGAGATCGGAGGCAGGTCGACCGGCTCATCGGCGATGAAGCCGGTGATCTGGCCCTGCTTGAGCGCCTCGTTGCCGTAGTTGGCGGTGATGCACTTGAGCCACTCGCCGACACCCTCGGTGTAGGTCTTCGCGCCGAAGGTGGCGGGCAGGCCCACGTTGGAGGGGTACTCGTCGATCGAGCCGGCACCACCGTCGACGGCCGGGAACTTGAAGAACCCGACGTTGTCGGCGCCGATCTGGTTTCCGTCGCCGTTGATGTTGCCGAGCAGCCAGCTGCCCATGTAGATCATCGCGGCCTTGCCGGTGAGGAACTCGTTCGACGCGGCGTCGTAGTCGAGCGACGCGACGTTCGAGCCGAAGTAGCCCTTCTCGCCGAGGTCGGCGATCGCGGCCGCAGCCTCGACGTACTCGGGGTCGGTCAGCTTGGCGTCACCGTCGGCGACCTTCTGCAGCGCGTCGGGCCCGAGCGAGCGGAAGAGGTAGCCGCTCACCAGACGCGTGAGGGGCCAGCCCTGCTCGCCCGAAGCGGCGAAGGGCGTGAGTCCGGCATCCTGAGCCTCGGCGGCGACGGTGAGCAGGTCATCCCACGTCTCCGGCACCTCCCAGCCGTTCTCCTCGAAGACGGTCTTGTTGTAGAAGATGCCCTCGATGTTGTACTGGAACGGCAGGAAGTTGAAAGCGCCGCCGTAGAGCTTCTCGATGGTCGACACCGCACCCTCGGCGACCTTGTCGCGCACGCCGAGCTCGGTGAGGGCCTCGTCGAAGTCGAGGAGGTATCCGGCCTCCCAGAGCTTCGCGCCTTCGGCAGGGTTGCCGCCGGCCGAGAACATCGGGGGAAGGCCGTCCTGCGTGGCGAGCAGCTGCACCTGGGCATCGAGCTCTGCCTGCGGGATCGAGTTGACCTCGAGGGGCATGGCCTCGTTCTGGGTCTCGCACGCCCCGGCCGCGAGCGCGTCGAGCACGGGCTGGGTGGTGGTGTTCTCGGCGTTCTTCAGGAACTCGAGAGTCGCGGGATCTTCGCCGCCGCCGCCGTTGTTCCCGCCGCCGCCGCCGGAGCAACCGGCGAGGACGAGGACACCAGCGCTGACGAGTGCCGCAGCGCCGAGAAGCGGCTTGCGAAGACGCCGACGTTCTGCTGTGAACACATTTCCTCCTTGAAAGTGGCATCTCGCTTTTGAGACGTTTCAAAAGGGATGCTACGTCGCTCGGGAACGGAGTGTCAAGACCTGTGAAGGCATTTTTCCGGCGTTCGCAACAAAAGCCTTGCCGCGAGGACGGGGCGTGCCGTCATGATGAGTGCATGGAACTTGAAACGTCACAAGTTGATAACGACGTCGCAGGGCTGATGGCGCGGCTGTCGCTCGAGGAGAAGGTCGCACAGCTCGTCGGACTCTGGGCGGGGGCGCGCCGCGGTGACAACGCCGCGCCCATGCAGGACCAGCTCGTGTCCGATGCGCTCCACGTCGACGAGGTCGCAGCCCGCGGGCTCGGCCAGTTCACGCGGCACTGGGGGACCACGCCGCTGCCCGTCGCCGAGGGCCTGGCGGAGCTCGCCCGGCGTCAGCGCGCACTGACGGACCGCACCGGCATCGGGGCCGTCGTCCACGAGGAGTGCCTCACCGGCGTGCTCGCGTGGGGGGCGACGACGTACCCCACCCCGCTGGCGTGGGGCGCGACGTTCGAACCCGCGTACGCGGAGCGGCTCGGCCGCCGGATCGGCGCCGACCTGCGCGCGCTGGGCGTGCACCAGGGGCTCGGCCCCGTGCTCGACGTCGTGCGCGACGCGCGGTGGGGTCGCGTCGAGGAGTGCATCGCCGAGGATCCGCTCCTCGTCGGCCTGGTCGGCGCGTCCTACGTGCGCGGGCTCGAGGCGGAGGGACGCGTCGCGACGCTGAAGCACTTCGCGGGGTACTCCGGTTCGCGTGCGGGACGCAACCACGCTCCGGTCTCCGTCGGCCCGCGCGAGCTCGCGGACGTGTACCTGCCGCCGTTCGAGCGCGCGGTGCGTGCCGGAGCACGCTCTGTCATGAACTCGTACGCCGACGTCGACGGGGTGCCGGCCGCGGCATCCGTCTCGCTGCTCACCGAGGTGCTGCGCGATGAGTGGGGCTTCGAGGGCACGGTGGTGGCCGACTACTTCGCCATCGCCTTCCTCGAGAAGACGCACGGGATCGCGGCATCCGCCGGCGAAGCCGCCGTCCTCGCGCTGGCGGCGGGCATCGACGTCGAACTGCCCACCGGCTCCGCCTATCTCGAACCGCTGGTCGAGGCCGTTCGCGACGGGCGCGTGGACGAGGCACTGGTGGACCGCGCCCTCGAGCGGGTGCTGCGCCAGAAGGCCGAGCTCGGGCTCCTCGGCGATGCCGGGGAGAGTGACGGCGATGCCACGGTCGACCTCGATTCGAAGGGCAATCGCGCCCTCGCCCGCGAGATCGCGACGGCATCGGTCGTGCTGCTGCAGAACGACGGCATCCTGCCGCTGTCGGCAGAGCGGATGCCGCGCCTGGCCGTCGTCGGCCCGAATGCCGATCGCTTCGACGCCATGTTCGGCTGCTACTCGTACGTCAAGCACGTCCTCCCGCACCACGCGGGCACCGCGCCCCTGATCCAGGCGCCGACGGTGGCCGAGGCGCTCGGCGCCGTCTGGCCCGGGAGCGTGCGCACCGCACCCGGATGCCCGGTCACGGGGGAGGACCGGTCGGGATTCGCGGACGCGGTCGCCGCGGCGGCCGAGGCGGATGCCGCGGTGGTCGTGCTGGGCGACGACTCCGGCATGTTCGGCCGGGGCACCTCCGGCGAGGGGTGCGACCGGGCGGACCTCTCGCTTCCCGGGGTGCAGGCCGAGCTGCTCGCCGCGGTGCTCGAGACCGACACCCCCGTCGTTCTCGTCCTGATCACGGGCCGGCCGTACGAGCTCGGCGTCGAGGCCGACCGCTGCGCGGCGGTCGTGCAGACCTTCTTCCCCGGGCAGGAGGGCGGGCCCGCGATCGCCGACGTCCTGGTCGGGGCGGCCGATCCCGGCGGCCGGCTGCCGGTGCAGCTGCCGCGGCCGGGCACGCCGCAGCCGTCGGGATACCTGCATGCGCGGCTCGGCGGACCGACCGACATGAGCAGCGCGGACCCCACGCCGCGGCATCCGTTCGGCTTCGGGCTCGCGTACACGACGTTCGCCCGTGGACCGCTCACGGTCGCCGACGCCGACGTCCCCGTCGACGGGTTCGTCGAGCTCGAGCTGTCGGTGCGCAACACCGGCGACCGCGACGGGACCGACGTGCTGCAGGTGTACGCCGGCGACCCGGTCGCTCAGGTGGTGCGTCCGGTTCGGCAGCTCGTCGCCT
Source organism: Microbacterium sp. SSM24 (assembly GCF_025989145.1). Taxonomy (NCBI): domain Bacteria; kingdom Bacillati; phylum Actinomycetota; class Actinomycetes; order Micrococcales; family Microbacteriaceae; genus Microbacterium; species Microbacterium sp. SSM24. The sequence continues at coordinate 1,687,435 of NZ_JAPDNQ010000001.1, forward strand.
TCCGTCGGGTCAGGGTGGCCGCGGGCGAGGATCAGCGATGGTCGGTGCGGATCCCCGCCGCGGCGCTCGCGTTCACCGGCGTCGCGGGGCGGCGGATCGTGGAACCCGGACGCGCGGACTTCACCTTCGCCGCGGATGCCGCCGATCCCGGCTCCACCGTGGCCGTCGAGTTCACGGGGCGCACGACCCCCGTGGACCGCATCGCCGACGAGCCGGAGTGGACGCGCGTCGGCTGAGCCGGACGGTCGCGTGGTTTGAAACGTTTTCATGCGTAACGGCGGGGATGCTTCGCTCGGGTACAGTGGCGTTCAATCCAGACGAGGGAGTCGCATGGCCAGGGTGGGCATTCGAGAGGTCGCCGTGCTCGCCGGCGTGGCGGTGGGGACCGTGTCGAACTACCTCAACCACCCCGACCGCGTCTCGGACGACAAAGCGCAGCGCATCCGCTACGCGATCGACTCGCTGGGCTTCGTGCCCAGCAACGCCGGACGTCAGCTGCGCCTCGGCGTCAGCCGCGTCATCGGCTACATCGCCCCGGACGTCAGCAACCCGTACTTCGCGGAGATCGCCGAGAGCGTCGAGCGCCGGGCCGACGAGCGCGGCGTGACGGTCTTCCTCGCGAACTCCCATCGCGATCGCGCGCGCGAGGACTCGTACCTCCAGGTGTTCGAGCAGCATCAGGTGCAGGGCCTTCTGGTGTCGTCGCACACGCAGATCGAGGATCGCCTGGAGCAGGTGCGCAAACGCGGCACCCCGTCGGTCCTGGTCGGTCAGCGTGCCCGCAGCCTGGCGCAGCCTTCGGTGTCGCTGGACGACGTGTCGGGCGGGCGGCAGGCGATGCAGCATCTGATCGAGGTCGGATGCCGCCGCATGGCGTTCGTGGGAGGCCCGCTCGGCATCTCCCAGGTCGCCGACCGGCTCACCGGGGCGAGCGAGGCCGTTCGCGCGTTCGGCGCCGCGACGCTCGAGGTGATCGACCAGACGGACCGCACCGTGCGCGGCGGGCACGAGGTCGGCGAGGCGCTCCTCGCACGTCCGGCCGACATGCGACCCGAGGGCATCTTCGCCGTCAACGATCTGCTCGCGCTCGGCATCATGCAGGCGCTCGTGCTCGGCGGAGTCTCGGTGCCCCGCGACGTGGCGATCGCGGGGTACGACGACAACGAGTTCGCCGAGGCATCCCTCATTCCCCTGACCAGCGTGCAGGGCCGCCACGACGGCTACGGCGCTGCCGTGGTCGACCTGCTGTTCGACGAGATCGAGGGCAACACGATCGACGAGCCGCACCGCATGTTCGAGCCCTCCCTCGTCGCGCGGGCCAGCACCTCGGGATTCGGGCGCGCATGAGCGCCAGCATCCGCGACGTCGCCGAGAGGGCCGGGGTGTCGGTCGGCACGGTGTCGAACGTGCTCAACCATCGTGAACGCGTCGCCCCCGAGTCGGTGCGCCGCGTCAACGAGGCCATCGCGGCACTCGGATACGTGCGCAACGACGCCGCACGCCAGCTTCGGGCGGGCCGGAGCACCACGGTGGGGCTCGTCGTGCTCGACGTGCGCAACCCCTTCTTCACCGAGATCGCCCGCGGGGCCGAGCGAGAGGCCGACAAGCACGGTCTCTCGGTCATCCTCGCCAACAGCGACGAGGACGTCGCCCGCGAGGCGCGCTACCTCGACCTGTTCGAGCAGCAGCGGGTGCGCGGCATCCTGATCTCGCCGTACCAGCAGGTCGGATCGCGCCTGCGCGAGCTGCGGGACCGGGGGATGCCGGCCGTGCTCGTCGACCGCCGCAGCGAGGACGACCGGTTCAGCTCCGTCTCGGTCGATGACGAGCGCGGCGGCTACCTCGCGGCGCGCCACCTGCTCGACAGCGGGCGCCGTCGCCTGCTCTACACCGGCGGACCGCTCGACATGCGCCAGATCGACGACCGACGGCAGGGGGCGCGCCGCGCCGTCGACGAGACCGAGGGCGCCTCCCTCGAGATCCTCCCCGCGACCGCGTCCCAGGTCGCCGAGGGCCGCGTCGCCGGCGACGAGATCGCCTCGCGGCCCGCCGCGCATCGGCCCGACGCCGTGTTCTGCGCGAACGACCTGGTCGCACTCGGCGTGCTCCAATCGCTCGCCGCGCACGGCATCCGCGTTCCCGACGACATCGCGCTCGTCGGCTTCGACGACATCGACTTCGCGGCCGCGGCCGTCGTGCCGCTGACGTCGGTGCGCCAGCCGAGCCTCGTGATGGGCGAGACGGCGCTGCGCATCCTCGTCGACGAGAGCGACGACCGCTCCCGTCCGGCGGAGCAGGTGGTGTTCGAGCCCGAACTCGTCGTCCGCGCCTCCACCGGCGGCTGAGCCGGGCTGACGGGCCGCGGGCGGGGCGAGCCCCGCCCGGGCCGTGTGCGCCGTGTGCGCTGCGCCTGTGTGCGCTGCGCCGTGTACCCAACTCAGGATGAGCGGCCTCGCGCACACCGCCCCAGCCGCGAGCTGGCGCATCTCGACGCAGCCGATCCTGAGTTCGGTACACCGGGGGAGCGCCGCGGCGTCCGGCGTCAGTCGCGGAACTCGACGAACGAACCGGCCGGCACGGCGGCGGTCCACGCCGCGCCGGCGGCCACGACCTCGACATCCGCATCGGTGCGGCCGAGGTTCGCCACCAGCACGGTCGTGCGCCCGTCGCGCCGTGCGCCCAGGGCCCAGAGCTCCCCGTCGGGGCTGTCGCCGGTCAGCAGCTCGCCGCCGGCCAGCCGGCTGAGCGCCTCGATCGCATGGGCGACGGGGTACGGTTCGCCGTCGGACGAGCGGATGCCGCGTGCCCCCCACTCTTCGAACCACGTCACCGACGCCACCCCGGGAACGGCGAGGGCGGCGGCGCTCGCGACCGTCCACGCGGCCAGCTCGGGGGCGGACTGGCGGGGGTCGTCGGAGCCGGTGAACTCGGCTCCGTACCCGTCGGCGAGATCGTCGCGAACCGGTCCCGGCTGCGGCTCGGCCGCGACGTCGTTGTAGCGCGGCCGGAGCGAGATCGGCCCGATGTGCACCGGAAGGGCTCCGGCGAATCCGACCGTCTGCGCGGCGACCAGCCGCTGCATCGCGATCGACTCGACCAGCTGCTCGGTGCCGAGCGCGTGGAAGAGGGGGGTGAGCGTCACCGCGACGCCGTCGAGGTCGTCCGGCAGCCGGTGGCGCTCGCGGTTGAGCTCGGTGAAGTGGGCACGGGAGCCGCCCACGACCGGGACGTCGATGCCGGCACGGGCGAGCGCGCCGCGAAGCGCGGTGACGGCCGCGGCATCCGACACATGGCGTGCCTCGCCGATCTGGTGGAAGACTCCGACACGCGCCGGGCGCACGGGAGCGAGCGCCGCGACCGCGTCGTCCAGCGCCTCGGGCCGCTCGGCGTCCAGGAGCAGGCGCACGTCGAGGGGCAGCCCGGCCGCACCGGCCCGCGCGAGCGCGGCGCGCCAGTTCGGACTCGCGAGGTCGAGCTCGACGAGCACCGAGCCGCCCACCGCCGGAACCTCCGGCGCGGGATCGGGTCCGGTCGCGGCGCCCAGCCCGATCGCGGGGAACGTGCCGCCCGGCGAGAGCGAGATCGTCGCGAGCGCGGCATCCGCCTCTCGCTCGCGGCTCGTTCGCGAGGCCCGCAGCGTCACCGCCTGCCGTACGCGTCCGCGCGCGGCGACCGTGTACGGGAAGGGGAGCGAGAGGGGTCGGCTGTAGGTCTTGAACGAGGCGTCGGTCCAGTTGCGCTGGTCCTCCATCTCGAACACGTCGCCGTCGAAGGCGGCCGAGACGGCGAGGCCGTCATGCTCCCACTCCAGGCCTGCGATCCCGCGTACGGGCTGGTGCGGGCTGATCGCAGCGGGGAACGCGGTGGCCTCCGACGCCCCGTCGGGATGCGTGACCCGCAGCCGGGATCCGGCGACGGACGGCGGGTGCAGCACGACCAGGCCGGTGCGGTTCGTGGCGAACGCGGCGTCGGACTCGAGGTCGGTGAACACGACGAGACGCCCCGGCCGGGCCTCCGCGCGCACGACGCCGCGGAAGCTCGAGCCCAGCCCGATCGATCGCACATGAAGGGTGAGGGTCGCATCGGATTCGACGACCCGGTCGACGGCGAGCGGCGCGGTGCCCCAGTCCCGGTCCCGCACGACGGAGCGGATGCTGCGGAGCACCACCCGGCCGTCGAACCTGAGGTCGGCGAGCTCGTCGTCGCGGAGCTCCAGTGACCAGGGGCCACTCTCCCACCGCCGGGGCTCCGCGAACCAGGTCATGCGTTCCTTCAGCGTTCGATGTGGTCGAGGTGCAGCATCCGTGCGAGGTTCTTGTCGAGCTCGTCGTCGCGGAAGATCTTCTTCCAGTCGTCCTTGATGATGCTGTCCCGGCCGTACTGCATGGCGATGAGGCAGGCGTCCGAGAAGGGGTTGTCGCCGCGCAGGCCGTTGGCGAGCGCCACCTGGGTGTGACCGTACAGGATGCTCCGCGCGGCCGCCTCGGGGACGCCCATCGTGTGCACCGTCTCGTGGAGGGCCTCGTTGAGGAGGTCGCCGATCATGCACGCCACCGTCTCGACGAGCGTGGGCTCGAGCTGGGCGAGCTGCTTGATGGTGACCCAGTGCACGTCGATGACGGGCGCGTAGATCGAGCGGACGGTCGCCTCGACGATCGCCCGGTGCGTGGGGTCGTCGGACTCGACGGCGGCGATCGCGTCCTGGGGGGCGGCGATGCCGCCGAACGTGTCGGCCCACTCCTCCGGGGTCTGGCGCTGCAGGAAGATCGACGGGTGGCACGGGTGGGCGACGGCCTGGACGACGTCCTCGCGCGTGGTGAGCAGCCCGGCGTAGGCGGCGGCCGGGTCGAGCGTGAGCACGATCGCGCCGGGACGCAGCTGCGGCACGAGCTCCGCGGTGACGGGGCCGAGCGCCAGGTCGGGGACGGCGAGGACGACGATCTCGGCCTCGGCGACGGCGGCGGCCGCGTCGGTGAGCTCGCGGCCGGCGTCGAGGGTGCGCTGCTGTCCGGCGGGGGAGTTCTCGACGTACCAGACGGTGTGGCCGGTCTTCACGAGGTTGTCGGACACGCGCATGCCCATCTTGCCTCCGGCGCCGATGACGGCGATCTTGTACGCGACTGTGGTGGTGGTGCTCATGTCGTGCTCCTCAGATATTCGACGGTGCGGCGGGTCCATTCCCGCTCGGTTCGGATGGTGGTCTCGGCGTCTCCCTGCCAGGAGAGCCAGTGCTCGACGATCTCGTTCACGCCGCGCTCGCGCGGGCGGACGGCGGCGAGCAGGTGGGGGTAGTCGTGCAGTCCCTCGCCCATCGGGGCCCCGCCGTAGGTGAAGCCGACCCAGCCGTCCTGGCGGGCGAAGGCGAAGTCCTTCACGTGCACGTTCCTCACGTGCCCGGCGGTCGCGTCGACGCAGTCCCGCGGCAGCTCGAGGCGGGCGACGACGTTCGCGGGGTCGAGGCAGATCCCGAGGCTGCGGCTGTCGATGCGGGCGACGAGATCGACCAGCTGGGCCGTCGAGATCTGCTCGTACGTCTCGAGGGCGAGGACGACCCCGGATGCCTCGTACCCGGGCAGTGCGGCCCGGAGCCACGTCTCGGCCTGCGGGAGCGTCGGTCGCGAATCGGGGGAGTACAGCATGCTGCGCACGAGGCCGGCGTCGAACGCGCCCGCCAAGTCGAGGAACCGTGCGAGCCGGTCGGGCTCGAGGCCCTTGGTGCCGAGCTCGATCGCGATGCCCAGATCGCGGGCCGCGGCCGCGGCATCCGCCACCTCCGCGTCGTCCATCGACTCGAGCGGTGCGTAGTCGCAGATCTGGAACAGGTCCACCCCCTGCGCCTTCGTGGCCTCGAACGCGCCGACCAGTGACAGCGGCTCGGTCCCACGGCCCGCGTGCTGCCAGAAGAACGCGTACGTGCCGAGCCCGATCATGCGCCCGCCCCGGCTCGAGAGGCAGCGAGGGCGGATGCCTCGTCGAGCACCGCGACGAGGGCGTCGGGGTCGTGGGCGAACCGGCCGAGGAAGAGTCCGTCGACGCTGCCGCCGAGCGCGGTGAGCAGGCCGGGCCCGGCCGAGCCGCCGTAGATCACGACGCTGCCCGTGCGGGCGGGATCGGCGGCGAGGGACGCCGTGAGCGCGGTCGTCACCGCGGAGATGTGGTCGGCGGGCGCCGGCTCGGGGGCCCCGATCGCCCACACCGGCTCGTAGGCCACGATGATCGGGCCTGCGGGGGCGCCGGTGAGGCAGGCGCCGAGCTGTGCGACGGTGGCGGATGCGGCATCCGTCCGGTCCCGTCGCTCGGTCTCGCCGACGCACAGCACCGGGGTGATCCCGTACTGCAGGGCCGCGGCGGCCTTTGCAGCGGTGATCGCGTCGGTCTCGCCGAAGAGGCGGCGGCGTTCGGCGTGGCCGATCTCGGCGAGGCTCGCGCCCACCTCGGCGAGCTCCGCCGCGCTCACCTCGCCGGTGTACGGGCCGAGGTCGTACGGCGAGACGTCCTGCGCCCCGACCTGCACCGGCGTGCCGCGGAAGGCGTCGACGGCAGGACCGATCTGCAGGTAGGTGGGGATGACGAACAGGCGCACGGCGCCCGAGGTGACGGCGGTGTGCGTCCGCACCCGGTCGGCCATCCGCGCGCACCAGTCGACGGCCTCATGATGACCGAAGTACATCTTGAGGCTCACGCCGACGGTGACCTGTGCGGGCATCAGCAGGCTCCGGTGGCCTCGTACTCGCCGATGACGGCGACCTTCTCAGCGGATGCCGAGGTGGGGTCGAAGCGGTAGTCGAGCCACTCGCGCACGAGGCGGCGGGCGAGCTCGATGCCGATGACGCGCTGACCCATGGTGAGCACCTGGGCGTCGTTGGAGAGCACGCCGCGCTCGACGGAGAAGCTGTCGTGGGCGGTGACGGCGCGGATGCCGGGCACCTTGTTCGCCGCGATCGCGACACCGAGGCCGGTGCCGCAGATGAGCAGCGCGCGGTCGGCGTCGCCCGCGGCGACCTGCTGGGCGGCCTCGATCGCGACCTTCGGGTACGGCGTGTGGCCGTCGGCGTCCACGCCCACGTCGACCACCGAGGCGACGCCGGGGTGGTTCTCGAGGTCCTTCTTGAGGATCTCCTTGTAGTCGAATCCGGCGTCGTCGGCTCCGATCACGATGCGCAGGGGCTCAGCCATGTGCGTGCTCCTTCCGGGCCGCGAGCGTCTCGCCCACGGCGGTCACGATGAGGGCGAGCGAGTGCGCGCCCGGGTCGGGGGTCCCCACGCTGTTCTGACCGTGCGTTCGGGCACGGCCCATGCGGGGGAGAAGATCGGCGGTGGCGGCGGCCGCGCGGGTGGCGGCATCCGCTGCCGTGCGCCAGGCGTCTCCGAGCGAGGCGCCGGCGTCGACGGCGCCGGCGAGGGTGGAGCTGAACGGGACGAGCGCGTCGACGAGGGTCTTGTCGCCCACCTCGGCCTTGCCGTAGGCCATGACGCCCTGGGCTCCGGCGGCGACGCCGGCCGCGACGGCGGGGGCGCCGGGGTCGCCCTCGTCGCCGAGCTTCGCGGCGACCGCGTGGAGGATGACGCCCCACAGCGCGCCCGAGGTGCCGCCGGCCCGGTCGGCCCAGGCATCGGCGGCGCGGGCGAGGACGGTGCCGGCTCCGGCGCCGGCTTCGGCCGCGGTCGTCGCCGCGGCGAGGGCCGCGTGCGATCCGCGCTGCATGCCGATGCCGTGATCGCCGTCGCCGGCGATCGCGTCCATGCGGCCGAGCTCGTCCACGTGCGTGTCGACGGTGTCCGCGATCGTGCGCACCGCGGCGAGCACGGTCTCGGCTGCGGCTCGGGATGCCGCGTCCGCCGGGGGAATGGCGTCCTCCGCCGCTGCGGCGTCGGCCCCGGCATCCGTCCGCTCCGCCCGCGTCACCGATCCGCGACGGTACGCGGGGGTGTCGACGGGTGTGTCCCACAGCCCGGCGAGTTCGTCGTCGAGCCAGAACAGGGTGAGCGAGGTGCCGGCCATGTCGAAGCTGGTGCAGTACTCCCCGACGTGCGGGTCGACGACGTCGAGCCCGGCCTCCTCGAGCAGCTGGGCGATGCGCCGGTAGACGACGAACATCTCCTCGTACTTGAGCGACCCGAGGCCGTTGAGGATCGGCACGACGCGGCCGTCCGCGCCGGCGGGGCGCTCGTCGAGGAGCTTCGCGACGAGCAGCTCGGCGAGCTCGTCGGCGGTCGGGATGCCGGTCTCGTCGATGCCCGGCTCGCCGTGGATGCCGAGGCCGATCGCCATCCGCCCCTCGGGCACGCTGAACAGCGCGTGGTCGGCGCCGGGCAGCGTGCAGCCCGTGAACGCCACCCCGAAGGACCGGGTGCGATCGTTTGCCAGGCGGGCGACGCGCGTGACACCGCCGAGGTCGTAGCCGGCTTCGGCAGCGGCCGCCGCGATGCGGAACACCGTGAGATCGCCCGCGATGCCGCGCCGCTTGTGCGCCTCGTCACGGCCGGCGCTGAAGATGTCGTCGGTGACCGCGACCGTCTCGCACGCGATGCCGTCGGCGCGCAGGCGTTCCTGCGCCGCGTCGAAGTTGAGCACGTCGCCGGCGTAGTTGCCGTAGCTGAAGAACACGCCGCCACCGTTGTCGGCGGCCTTCGCGACCGCGAGCACCTGCTGCGTCGACGGGGACGCGAACAGGTTGCCCATCGCCGCCCCGTGCGCGAGACCCTGCCCGACGAGCCCGCCGAACGCGGGGTAGTGGCCCGACCCGCCGCCCACGACGACCGCGACCTGCCCGGCGGGGCTGACGGTGCTGCGCACCACCCCGCCGGTCACCCGCCGCACGTAGCGGCCGTTGGCCGCCACGAAGCCGTCGATCATCTCGTCCGCGAAGGCGGCAGGGTCGTTCCACAGGCGGGTCATCGCCGCGAGCCCTCCTCGTCCACGACGGCCTGGTCGGCCGCCTCGTCACCGGATGCCTCGCCCACCGTCACCGGGTTGATGCGGTTGCTGCGGGCGAGCAGGATCATGAGCACGGCGGAGACGAGCATCACGAAGCCGACGATGAACATCGGGATCTCGTAGCCGCCAGTCAAGTCGTGCACGGCGCCGGTGATGAACGGCGCCGAGAATCCGGCCAGGTTTCCGATGGTGTTGATCAGTGCGACACCCGCCGCCGCGGCGGCTCCCGTGAGGAAGCGCGTGGGGAGCGTCCAGAAGTTCGGCAGCGCCGCGAAGATCGCGGAGGCCGTGATCGTGATGACGGCGATGGTCGCGACGGGCGAGCCGGCGAACAGCGCGAGCGGGATGCTGACCGCACCGGCCAGGGCCGGGATCGCGATGTGCCATGTCTTGAGGCCGCGCTTGGAGGCATCCCGCGACCACAGGAACATGATGATCGCGGCGGGCAGGTACGGGACAGCCGTGATCAGTCCCTTCTGGAAGACGTCGAAGGTCTGCCCGGTCTGGGCCTGGAAGCCCTCGATGATCGTGGGCAGGAAGAACGCCAGCGCGTAGAGGCCGTAGATGAAGCCGAAGTAGATGAAGGACAGCACCCACACGCGCCCGCTCTTGAAGGCGTACTTCGCCGAGACGTGCCCGTTCTCCTTCTTCTGCGTGGCCGCGGTCTCCTTCTGGAGGGCGTCGGTGAGCCACAGCTGCTCGTCCTTGGTGAGCCACCCGGCGTCGGTCGGCTTGTCCTTGAGGTAGAACCAGGCGATGACGCCGACGATGATCGCGGGGATCGCGACGCCGAAGAACATGAAGCGCCAGCCCTCGAGGCCGAAGAACACCTCGTGCTGCTGGATGAGCCAGCCGGCGAGCGGTGCGCCGATGACGGTGGTGAGCGGCTGCGCCAGGTAGAAGAGCATGAGGATGCGACCGCGGTACTGAGCGGGGACCCACAGGCTCAGGAAGAGGATCGCGCCCGGGAAGAACCCGGCCTCGGCGACGCCGAGGAGGAACCGCAGCACGACGAGCTGCTCGAAGTTCTGCACCCACGTGAACAGCAGCGCGACGATGCCCCAGGAGACCATGATGCGCGACAGCCAGCGACGGGCGCCGAACTTGTGCAGGGCCAGGTTGGAGGGCACTTCGAGAAGGATGTAGCCGATGAAGAACACACCCGAGGCGAAGCCGAACTGGGCCGCGCTGAGGCCGAGGTCGTCGTTCATGCCGTTGGGTGCGGCGAAGCCGATCGCGGTGCGATCGAGGTAGTTGATGAAGAACATCAGGGCGACGAAGGGCACGAGTCGCCAGGCGACCTTCTTGATCGTGCGCCGCGCGACGTCTGTGTCGGGAGGGGTCTGGTCCACGTTGACTCCTGGGTGATGCGATCTGGGAACACTGTTGTCCCCGACCGATAGTGTGGCAAACCGGTTGACCAATTGCAAGGGGTCGGCGCAACAATCACGCGTTATGGTGTTCGCATGCCCGCCTACCCGGACGACCGATCGGCCGAGATCACCGCCGCCCTCGGCGCTCTCCCCACCGGCACGCCCGTCTCGGAGGTCGCCCGTCGGCTCATGGACCTCTTCACGGGCGGATCCCTCGCGCCCGGCACCCGGCTGCCTCCCGAGCGCCAGCTCGCCGCGACCCTCGGCGTCGGCCGCTCGGCGGTGCGCGAAGCGCTCGCCGCACTCGAGATCCTCGGCATCGTCGACGTGCGACCCGGGTCAGGGACCTACCTGCGCGGAACGGCCAGCGAGCTGCTGCCGCAGACCCTCCGGTGGGGACTGCTCATCGGCGAGCGCAACACGACCGAGCTCCTCGAACTGCGCTCGGGCCTCGAGATCTACGTCGCGCGCCTCGCCGCCGGACGCGGCGACCCCTCCGACCTCGACGCCGTCGGCCGGCACCTCGAGCGCATGCGCGCCGCCCTCGAGCGGGGTGCCCTCGGCGACTTCGCCAAGGCCGACCTGGAGTTCCACCACGCGCTCGGCCGCGCCGCCGGCAACACGATGCTGGTCGACCTCCTCCACGTCGTGCGGTCGCTGCTGCAGGTCTACGCCGACCGCGCGGTCCACGACGAGGTCGAAGCGCGCGTCGCCCTCGACGAGCACGACGCCGTCTACCGGGCGCTGCGAGCCGGGGGAGAGGATGACGCGGCATCCGCCATGGCGATCCACATGGCCACCGCCACCCAGCGACTCTCGGCCGAGGCATCCGTCGGCTGATGACACGCAACTGGGCCGGGTCGTACGAGTACACCGCACCGGAGATCGAGATCGCGGCCACGGTCGACGACGTGCGCCGGCTCGTCGCCCGCCCCGGCCGGGTGCATGCCCTCGGCACCCGGCACTCCTTCACCGACCTGCCCGACACCACGGGAACCCTCATCGACGTGTCGAAGCTGGCCGGGGCGGTCGCGATCGACGCGGACGCCCGCTCGGTGACGGTCGCCGCGGGCACGCGCTACGGCGTGCTCGCGTCGGCGCTCCACGCGAGCGGCTTCGCGCTGCACAACATGGGGTCGCTGCCCCACATCTCCGTCGCGGGGGCCGCCGCCACGGGAACCCACGGGTCGGGCGACGCGAACCCCGTGCTGTCCACGGCCGTCCGTGCGCTCCGCTACGTCGGCGCCGACGCCGAGGTGCACGAGGTGCGCCGCGGCGATCCCGACTTCCCGGCGCTCGTCGTCGGCCTCGGCGCGTTCGGGATCATCGTCGAGGTGGAGCTCGACATCCAGCCGTCGTTCCGGGCGCGGCAGGACATCTACGACCGGCTCACGTGGGACGCGTTCCTCGACGACGTCGACGCGGTGACCGCCGCGGCGTACAGCGTGTCCGTCTTCACGAGGTGGGAGGGTGACGAGGTCGGATTCGTCTGGGCCAAGACCCGCCTGCGCACCGACGACGACGCCGTCGCCGACAGCATCCTCGACGGTCACCTCACCCTCGACCGCTCGCCGCTCGGCTCGGGGGAGAACATCACGGAACTCGGCACTCCCGGGCCCTGGATGCTGCGGCTCCCGCACTTCCGCCTCGACCGCGAGCCCTCGTTCGGCGCCGAGATCCAGACGGAGTACTTCGTCGATCGCGCGGATGCGCCGGCCGCGCTCGCCGCCGTCCGCGAGCTGGCGCCGGTCGTGGCGCCGCATCTCGCGGTGAGTGAGCTGCGCACGGCGGCGCGCGACGAGCTGTGGCTGAGCCCGGCGTACGAGCGGGACGTGCTGGCCATCCACTTCACGTGGCTGCCGCACCCCGGCGACGTCGCGCGGCTGCTGCCGCAGCTCGAGGGGGCGCTCGCGCCGTTCCGCGCCCGCCCCCACTGGGGAAAGGCGCACGCCTTCGACGCCGTCGCGATCTCGCGGGTGCATCCGCGGATCGCCGACGCGCGGGCCGTGTTCGAGCGGCTCGATCCCGACGGCCGCTTCTCGAACTCCCACCTCGAGCGCGTCGGGGTGCGCGCGGCGCGCTGAGCCGGACCGAGAACCGGCCGCGGCTCAGAACTCCCAGCTGACGGGGCGGCCCTCCAGGTACGCGATCATGTTCAGCACGAGGAAGTTCCAGTTCTGGAACCCGTGCGTGATGATCGGCTCGCCGCTGTCGGGGTGGTAGTACTCGTGCAGCGAGCCGTTGGCCTCGAGGTCGGCGCCGAACAGACGCACGGTCTTCTCCGCGAGGTCGCGCGCGTCATCCACGTAGCCGTACTTGAGCAGTCCCCGGAACATCAGGTAGTTGCTGATCCCCCAGATCGGCCCGAGCCAGTTCGACGGGTTGTTCGACGCGCGCAGGTCGTACATCTTCTCGAGGCGCGACAGGGTGCGGATGCCGTACGCCGAGTGGAACGTGCGCTCATCGCGGTAGCGCTCGACCATGCGCGCGGCCTGCTCGGCCGACGCGAAGCCCGCCCACAGCGGGAGGAAGCTCGACCAGTTGTCGATGCGCATGATCATCGACGACCACCGCCGGGGGGCGCCCTTGTGCAGCCAGTCCTCGGGGTCGATGTCGCGCAGGGCGAGATCGACGCTGTAGAACGTGCCGTCGCGTTCATCCCACGCGTGGCGGTTGAGCGCGTCCGCGAGATCCTGCGAGCGGCCGCGCCACGTGTTGGCGGCGACCAGATCGCCGAGCTGCTCCCACAGGTAGCCGAGCGCGAGGAACTCGCGGTACAGCAGGCTGTTGAGGTAGATCGCGGCGGTGCTGCGGTCGGGCCGGTAATAGACCGAGGGATCGTTGTCGACGCCGACCGCGAAGTCGGTCTGCCAGTAGGCGAGCCCGGTCTCGGCGTGGAGGTGGCTGTCGACGTACCGCTGCGCGAACCGGTCGACCACCGGCATGTGGGGCCGGAGCCACTCGACGTCGCCGCGGCGACGGGAGAGCAGCGCCGCCTGCTGAGCGAGGACCGGCTTGTGCATGTTCTGCGAGAAGCCGCCGGCGCGGCCGGGGTCGCCGTGGAGCAGGCTCCCGGCCGGGCTGAGCTGGATCGGCATCACGCCGTCCTCGTCGGTGTGATCGAGGAAGTTCAGGATGCTGCCGAGCTCGTAGTCCCCGAACCGGCCCGCCCGATCGGTGTCGAGTTCGACCTGACCCAGCGCGATGCTGATGGTCCACGAGTCCCAGTCCCAGAGCGCCTTCGAGTAGTACGGCGAGTCCGGGCTGCTCGGCACCGTGTAGCGGTGGGCGAGGATGCCTTCCGGCTCCCGCGTCATCTGCTCGGCGCTCTCGTGGATGTACTCCGTGAGCAGTCCCGTCCAACGTTCCAGCATCGTCGCTCCCTGTTCGGCGTGGCTCCGATGATACTGATCGATGCGGTGATTGAGGAACCGGTTGACCTATCGACCGGCCCGGACGCGGCATCCGCTGCAGTTTCCTCCGGATGCGGCGTCGCCCGGCGCCGCGCGTACAGGAAACTGCAGCGCGCACGGCGCAGGGGTCCGACGCCTCAGCTGGCGTGACGCGCCGGCATCGCCTTCTCGGGGAGCCGCACGGGCGTGGTGGAGGCAACCTCGTCGCTGAACTCCTCGGGGGCGGGCTGCACGACCGACAGCGGTCGGGTCTCGTCGATCGTGAGCAGGAACCGCTTCTCGTCGCTGCGGTGCAGCCGGCCCGACACGATCAGCCACGTGGCGCCGATCGCGAAGGCGATGAGCGCGGCGCCGGCGCCGAGCAGGATGGCCATGCGCGGTCCGTACTCGGACGCGACCCATCCGACGATCGGCGCGCCGATCGGCGTCCCGCCCATCAGGATCGCCATGTACAGCGCCAGCACCCGGCCGCGCAGGGCGGGATCGGTCGTGGTCTGCACGTAGCCGTTGGCCGTCGTCAGCATCGTCACGACGGCGAATCCCGTGAACATGAGCGTGACGGCATATGCCCAGTACGATGGCATCATCGCCGAGACCGTTGCCGCCGCCGCGAACAGGAGCGTGCCGCCGATCACCACGCGGATGCGGGCTCGGTCACGCCGCGCGGCGAGGAGCGCGCCGGCGAGGGACCCGATCGCGAGGATCGAGCTGAGGAGGCCGTAGCCGTCGGCCTCCTGCCCGAACTCGAGCGCCATCGTCGAGGCGAAGATCGGGAAGTTCATGCCGAACGCGCCGACGATGAAGACCATCGCGAAGGTCACCATGAGGTCGGGGCGCCGGCCGACGTAGCGGAAGCCGTCGGCCAGACGAGACGCGCCGGGGGCCTTCACGCGGGGGATGAGCTCGGACGTGCGGATGAGCAGCAGCGCGACGATCATGCCCAGGAACGTGACCCCGTTGACGAGGAACACCCAGCCGGTGCCGACGGCCACGATGACGATGCCGGCGACCGCCGGTCCGATCATGCGGGCGCCGTTGAACGAGGCCGCATTGAGGGCGACGGCGTTGGACGCGATCTCTCGCGACACGAGGTCGGACACGAACGCCTGCCGCGCGGGGTTGTCGAACGCGGCGATCACCCCGAGCGCGAGCGCGAACGTGTACATGAGAGGCAGCGTCATGACGTCCAGGAGCAGCAGCACGCCGATCGCGACGCCGAGGACGAGCAGCAGGCTCTGCGTGACCACGAGGAGGTGGCGGCGGTCGAAGCGGTCGGCCACCCAGCCGGTGACCCCGACGAGGAGGAGGGGGGGCGCGAACTGCAGCGCCATCGTGATGCCCATGGCGGCGGCGTCGTTGTCGGTGAGCTCGGTGAGCACGACCCAGCTGAGCGCCGTCGCCTGCATCCAGGCGCCGACGTTCGAGACGAGGGCGCCGATGAACCACACGCGGTAGTTGAAGATCGAGAACGACCGGAACATCGCCGATCCTCCGCCCCGGCTCATCGGGCGGCCATCCGCTCCATGATCTCGGCGGCTCGGTCCAGGGCATCGCGCTCGGCGGCGGTGAGCTCGTCGAGCGCGGACTCGACCCACGCATCCCGGCGCCTCGCGGTCTCGGTGACGACCGTCTGTCCTTCGTCGGTCAGCGAGATCACCACCTTGCGGCCGTCGTTCTCATCGGCCGATCGGCTGACGTACCCCGATTCCTGCAGGCAGTTGACCGTGCGGTTCATCGACGGGGCGGACACGCGCTCGCGCTCGGCGAGATCGCCGAGCGCGTGAGGGCCGTGGACCCAGAGGGCCGCGAGCACCGCGAACTGGCCGTCGCTCATGGAGTCGACGGCGCGCTGCGTGCGCATGCGGCGGGCCAGCCGGAAGGTGGCGATGCGCAGCCGGGAGGCGGCGGCGGAGTGGTCGTCGTGTGCGTCGGCGGGCGTCTGCGTCGGTTTCGTATCGGTGCTCATTCGAATCCTTAGCATAGCTCATTAGTCATGCTAAAGGAATCGGATGCCGCCTCCCGCCCCTCCCATAGACTCAGCGCATGCCCGAGTTCATCGATGCGCACGGCATCGCGATCGTCTACGACGTCCATCCCGCGAAGGCCGAGCCTCGAGGGGTCGTCCAGCTGCTCCACGGCGTGGGCGAGCACGCTGGGCGCTACACCGCCGTGATCGACGCGCTCACCGCGGACGGCTTCATCGTCTACGCGGACGACCGCCGCGGCCACGGCCGCACCGGGATGGGTCACCACGGCGGCGATGCCGAGAAGCTGGGCCGGCTCGGCCCCGGCGGGCTCCGCGCCGCGATCGCGGGATGCTGGCAGTTCACCGAGCTCATCCGGGAGGAGAACCCCGGTCTGCCGCTCGTGATCCTCGGCCACTCGTGGGGGTCGTTCCTCGCGCAGATCCTCGTCGACGACCACCCCGAGGCCTACGACGCGGTCGTGCTCAGCGGCACAGCGCTGCGCTGGCCCGGGTCGCTCAACTCCGGCGACCTGAACAAGCCGTGGAAGGCGCCCGACGCGATGGGCACCGAGTGGCTGGCATCCGACCTCAGCGTGGGCCGCGCGTTCCTCGACGACCCGCTCACCACCGACGAGCCGCTCGCGAAGCTCTTCGGCCCCGTCGACACCCTGCGGCTCATCGGCAAGCCGCGCAAGAACCTCGGGTTCGACATCCCGGTCCTCCTCATGGTCGGCCGCGACGACACAGTCGGCGGACCGCGGAGCGTGCACCGCCTCGCCGACGCGTACCGCACGCGGTCCGGCCTCACCGATGTCACGACCCTCGTCTACCCCGACGTGCGCCACGAGATCTTCAACGACGTCAGCCAGGCCGAGGTGCGCGCCGACCTGCTGGCATGGCTCGACAAGCGGTTCCCGCCTCGAAGCTGACCTGATCGGCCTCGTCTCATCCGTTTGTGCGGGCGAATGTGCGCTCGCCGGATGGCTCGCCCGCACATTCGCCCGCACAAACGGACGCCGGGTTGGTTGACGGGCGCGGGCGAGGTGGGCCATCCTGGGCCCAGCGTGCATCGTGGGAGCGCTCCCACGCCGGCACGGTGCAGCTCCCCGGGCGATGACGCCCGGTGGTCGACGAAGACCAGGAGAACCCCCATGATCCAGGACTCCCCCCGTCCCGACCGCGCAGCGCCCTCGCGGCGCAGAACGCTGGCGCTCGCGGCCGCCGCCGCGCTGGCGGTCGGCCTGGCCGTGCCGATCGCGGCGGCACCGGCATCCGCCGACGACCCGGGCCTCGTCGGCTCGGAGCTGTACCTCAACCCGTGGAGCACGACCCTCGAGGCCGCGCAGTCCCTGAGTGGCCAGGCCCGCGCCGATGCCCAGCTGCTCGGCTCCATCCCCTCCGCGGACTGGTTCGCGAAGGGCACCCCGGCCGAGGTGGAGGCTGCGGTCGACGAGGTCGTCTCCGCCGCCGACGCGAAGGGCCGGATGCCGATCCTCGTGGCGTACAACCTGCCCTTCCGCGACTGCGCGCAGTACTCGGCCGGCGGCGCGCTGGACACCGCCGCCTACCGGGCATGGATCGACGGCTTCGCCGCGGGGATCGGCGACCGTGCCGCGACGGTGATCCTCGAGCCCGACGGTCTCGGCATCATCCCTCACTACAAGACCCTCGACGGATCGACCGAGTGGTGTCAGCCGGCCGAGGTGCCGGCCGCGACCGCGGCGGCCGATCGGTACACCCAGGTGAACTACGCCGTGGACGCGCTCGGCGCCCTCGCGTCGACCTCGGTCTATCTGGACGGCACGGGCGCGAGCTGGCTCAACGTCGGCGAGATCTCCGACCGCCTCATCAAGGGCGGCGTGGAGCGGGCCGACGGGTTCTTCCTCAACGCCTCGAACTACCAGTTCACGGCGAACTCGACGTCCTTCGGCACGTGGGTGTCGTCGTGCATCGCGTACGTCACGAAGGTCAATCCCGGCGACTTCGGATCGTGCGGCAACCAGTACTGGAACGGCGGCCCCGCGACGAACTGGAACGGGACGGCGATGTCGCAGTACGGCGAGTGGACGCCCGGCAACGCGGACCTCGCGCTGAACACCGACGGCGTCGACTCGCGCTATGCGTCGATCCTCGGCGCCGTGGAGCCGACCACGCGGTTCGTGATCGACACGAGCCGCAACGGCCTCGGACCGTGGGACTACCCCGACGGGGTCTACACGGCGCACGAGGACTGGTGCAACCCGCCCGACCGCGGCCTCGGACTCCGCCCGTCGACCGAGACCGGTGTCGCGCTCGTGGACGCGTACCTCTGGATCAAGGTCCCCGGCGAGTCGGACGGCAAGTGCTACCGCGGAACCGCCGGACCGCTCGACCCCGAGCGCGGCATCGAGGATCCGGCAGCCGGGCAGTGGTTCGTCGAGCAGGCGCGCGAGCTCATCGCACTCGCCGACCCGCCGCTCGCACCGCTCGACTGCCGTGTCAAGGTCGTCGGCACCAAGATCGGCAAGGGCTTCCTCGCTGCACTGACCGTCCGCAACGGCGGCACGACCACGCTCAGCCCGTGGACGCTGTCGTGGACGTTCGACGGCGACCAGAAGGTGGTCAAGGTCGTCGGCGGCACGTTCGCGCAGGACGGAGCCACGGTCACCGTGACGGCCCCGAAGGTGCTCAAGGCGCTGCGACCGGGCAAGACGACGGCGCTCGTCGTCACGGGCGTCGGACCAGCGGTCGAGCCGTGGCAGTTCCACCTCAACGGAAGGGCCTGCACGTCGTGAGACCGGCGGCGGCGCCGGATGCCCCCACCCGGCGCCGCCGCCCCCCGCCCCGCCCCGCCCCCACCCCGCCCCGCACCCCACCCCGCCCCGCCCCACCCCGCAGGTTCCGTTTGTGCGGGCGAACGCACGCCTAGCCCGGGCGTGTTGCGCGCATTTGCCCGCACAAACGGAGAGCGGATGCCGGATGCTGCGGCGGAACGGGGCCAATAGGCTGGGGCCATGCACGGCGAATACAAGGTGCCCGGTGGGAAGCTCGTCGTCGTCGACCTCGAGGAGCGGGACGGGCGCATCGCCGACTTCCACCTCGCGGGCGACTTCTTCCTCGAGCCCGACTCGGCCCTCGACGACATCGACGCCGCGGTGAACGGCCTCCCCATCGAAGCCGACGTCACCGCGATCGCCGCGGCCGTGCGCGCGGCCCTCCCCGAGGGCGCCCAGCTGCTCGGCTTCACACCCGAGGCCGTCGGCACCGCCGTGCGACGCGCACTCGTGACCGCCCCGGGATGGCGCGACTTCGACTGGGAGATCGTGCACGAGCGGCCGGTCTCGCCGCGCATGAACCTCGCTCTCGACGAGGTCCTCACGGCACGCGTCGGCGACGGCCGCCGCCGCCCGACGCTCCGACTGTGGGAGTGGGACCAGTCCGCCGTCGTGATCGGCTCGTTCCAGTCGCTGCGCAACGAGGTCGACCCCGAGGGCGCCGAGCGCCACGGCTTCGACGTCGTGCGCCGCATCTCCGGCGGTGGCGCGATGCTCATGGCCGCGAACTCGATCGTCACCTACTCGCTGTACGTCCCGGCATCCCTCGTCGCGGGCCTCACGTTCGCCGACTCGTACGCCTTCCTCGACGACTGGGTGCTGCAGGCGCTGCGGTCGCTCGGCATCGAGGCGACCTACCAGCCGCTCAACGACATCGCCTCGCCGCAGGGCAAGATCGGCGGCGCCGCGCAGAAGCGCCTGGCCAACGGCGGCGTGCTGCACCACGCGACGCTCAGCTACGACATGGACGGTCAGATGATGACCGAGGTGCTGCGCATCGGGCGCGAGAAGCTGAGCGACAAGGGCACCACGTCCGCCGCCAAGCGCGTCGACCCGCTCCGCCGTCAGACGGGGCTGCCACGCGAGGCGATCATCGAGAAGTTCAAGGACACCTTCGCCGCGCTCTACGGCGCTGTTCCCGGGCATATCGCCGAAGAGGAATACGCCGAGGCCGAGGCGCTCGTCGAATCGAAGTTCGCCACCGACGCGTGGCTGCGCCGGGTTCCGTGAACGCGCCGGCGGACGGTGGCCCGCCGGCGGACGGTGGCCGGGCCACGGACGGCGGCCGGGCCGCGGCATCCGGTTCCGTCGAGATCCACGAGGGCGACAATCTCGACGTGATCCGCGGGTTCGCCGACGGATCCTTCACGCTCATCTATCTCGACCCCCCGTTCAACACCGGACGCACGCAGGAGCGCGCGCTCGAGACCGCCCGTGCGCCGGGCGACGAGCGCGCCGGCGACGCGATCGTGCGCCGGGGATTCCACGGACGCGAGTACGAGCGGCTGCGCGGCGACCTGCGCGCCTACGGCGACCGGTTCGACGACTACTGGGGCTTCCTCGAACCGCGCCTGCTCGAGGCCTGGCGCCTGCTCGCAGACGACGGCACCCTCTACCTGCACCTCGACTACCGCGAAGCGCACTACGCGAAGGTGCTGCTCGATGCCCTCGTCGGACGCGACCGGTTCCTCAACGAACTCATCTGGGCGTACGACTACGGCGCGAAGACCCGTCGGCGCTGGCCCACCAAGCACGACACGATCCTCGTGTACGTGAAGGACCCCGACCGGTACTGGTTCGACTCCGAGGCCGTCGACCGCGAACCGTACATGGCGCCGGGGCTGGTCACGCCCGAGAAGGCCGCGCGCGGCAAGCTCCCGACCGACGTCTGGTGGCACACGATCGTGCCGACCACCGGTCGCGAGAAGACGGGGTACCCGACGCAGAAGCCCGAGGGCATCCTGCGCCGCATCGTGCAGGCCTCCTCACGCCCCGGCGACCGCGTGCTCGACTTCTTCGCCGGCAGCGGCACGACCGGCGCGGTCGCATCCGCGCTCGGACGCGACGCGGTGCTCGTCGACGCCAACCCCGAGGCCATCGCGGTGATGACGGAGCGGATGCCGCATGCCACCGTCGTCGGCTCCGGCATCCGTCATCGCTCCTAGGCTGGGGGGTATGCGTTTCGGAACCTTCATCCCCCAAGGCTGGCGATTCGACCTCGTGGACATCGAGCCCGAGGACCACTGGCGGGTGATGGCGACCCTCGCCCAGCAGGCCGACGACGGACCGTGGGAGTCGCTGTGGGTGTACGACCACTTCCACACCACTCCTGTCGCGTCCGAGGAGGCGACGCACGAGGCCTGGACGCTCATGGCCGCGTTCGCCGCGTCCACCTCGCGTGTGCGGCTCGGGCAGATGTGCACCTGCATGGGCTACCGCAACCCGGCGTACCTCGCGAAGGTCGCCGCGACGATCGACGCCGTCTCGGCCGGCCGCGTCGAGATGGGCATCGGCGGCGGCTGGTACGAGCACGAGTGGCGCGCGTACGGGTACGGATTCCCCGAGGTGCGCGACCGGCTCGCGATGCTCCGCGAGGGCGTCGAGATCATGCACCAGGCGTGGACCACCGGCTCGGCCACGCTGGACGGCACGCACTACCAGGTCGACGGCGCGATCGTCCGGCCGCTGCCGCTGCAGGACGGCGGCATCCCGCTGTGGGTGGCCGGAGGAGGCGAGAAGGTGACGCTGAAGATCGCCGCGACCTACGCCGCGTACACGAACTTCGCCGGATCCCTCGAGGAGTTCGACCACAAGAGCGCCGTGCTGCGGGGGCACTGCGACAGCCTCGGCCGGGACTTCTCGACCATCACCCGGTCGTCGAACTTCAACACCATCGTCGGGGAGACCGAGGCGGAGGCATCCGATCGCCTGGCCGCCGTCAAGGCGCGCCTGCTGCCGCACGTCGGGCAGGAGCGCGCCGACACGATCGAGCGCGACTACCTCGCCTCGCCCGGATTCGGCACCACCGAGCAGGTGGCCGAGCGCCTCGCCGAGCGCGAGCGCCACGGCCTCGGCTATGCGATCCACTACTTCCCCGAGGCCGCCTACGACCGATCGGGCGTGCAGCTCTTCGAGCGCGAAGTCGTCGCCGCGCTCGGCTGAGCCCGGCGCGCGGGCGGGGCGGACCGGCTCAGTCCCGCCGCCCGGACAGTCGCGCCGCCCGGCTCAGTCGCGCCGGCGCCGCGCTCGCGCGCCCGTTTCCTGCATCCGCCGCCGGTTTCGCGGGCAGCGGATGCAGGAAGGGACCGCGCGAAGCGAGATGCCCGAGCAGGGTCAGAGCAGCGCGCGGACCTCGGCGAAGCCGTCGGGGTCGACGTCGGGGCGGGATGCTGCGCCACCGAAGATCCGGGTGGTTCCGGGGGTCGCGGTCCAGGTCGGCCAGCCGGGGTCGCCGGTGCGGATGAAGCCCGCCGCGGCGCCGTGGAGCGCATCGGCGAGGCGCCGCGGCGGGGCGTCCCCGGCGACGGCGTCCACGGCCGGTGCCTCCAGGCGGTCGAACCAGAACGGCACGTCCAGGCAGTGGAGCGCCCAGCCGCGCGTCGGTGAGACCCACGCGAACCGGTACACCCACGTACCCGCCCCTCCCGAGCCGGAGCCCGAGCCCGAGCCCCCGCCCGAGCCGGAGCCCGAGCCGGAGCCCGAGCCCGAGCCGGCGCCCGGGCCTGCGCCGACCGCCGCCCTGCGCGCGTCGGCGACCTTCACGACGGTCGAGCGGAACACGACGTCGGTCACGTAGCGGCCGAGCACGGCCGCGGTTCCCTTGCGACGCTGCGCGGCGTTGTCGGCGAGGTACGCGCGGCGCTGCTCGCGGGGCAGCCGCAGCCGGCCGAGCGCGAACGCGGCAGGCACGAGCCGGAGCTTGCCCTTCGCGTCATCCGTCACCATCGTGAACTCGTCGTCGTTCGCGCCGAGCACGAGCGGCTTGTCGGCCCCGACGCCCGACCGCAGCGAGGCGAGTGTCGGCTGCACGATCAGGTCGCCGTCGACCGCAGGCCCCCATGAGAGGCCCTCCTGAAACAGCACCATGAGCCCGGCGAGAGGGTCCCGGCCGTCCGGCGTGGAGGCCTTCTCCTGCAGCGCGTGCAGCGCTGCCTCGGGCACCGATGCGAAGCCGTCGCGGGTCGGCGCGACTCCGGCGAGGTTCGCCAGCTTGGCCGACAGCGTCCGCGCCCGTTCCGCCGAGACGTCGGCGAGCGCCGACGAGAGCGCCCAGGCCGAGTGGAACAGGTGCTGCGCGGACGGCATCCCGAGCAGCGTCAGCACCGCCCCGCCACCGGCCGACTGCCCGGCGATCGTCACCCGCGCGGGGTCTCCGCCGAACGCGGCGATGTTGTCACGCACCCACTCCAGCGCCGCCAGCCAGTCCCGCACGCCGCGGTTGGACGGGGCGCCGGGGATGTGTCCGAACCCGTCGAATCCGAGGCGGTACGAGATCGTGACGGTGACGACGCCGTCGCGGTTGAACGACTGGCCGTCGTACCAGGGGCTCGCGGGGGAGCCGCTGATGAACCCGCCGCCGTGGATCCACACGAGCACGGGGAGGGCGGCATCCCGGTCTCCAGGCACAGGGGTGAAGACGTTCACGTTCAGGGTCGCGTCGCCGGGGATCGACGGCTCCGGGATCAGCGTGATGCCGGGGTCGCCGCGCTGGGCGGTGGCGCCGTACTCCACGGCGTCGCGCACGCCCTTCCACGGCTCGGGCGGCACCGGGGCGGCGAAGCGCAGGTCGCCGACGGGCGCCTGCGCGAACGGGATGCCGAGGAAGGCCGCCGACGCATCGCGCGTCCCGGGCGTTCCCCGCCAGAATCCGCGCACCTTGCCGGGTGCGATCGTCACGACGGGGGGTTCAGGATGCTGCGCCACGGCCGCTCTCCTCATTCGGGTCGGTCCGAGGGTCGAGCGCGATGAACAGCGCCTCGGTGATCGCCGCCATGTCGATGTCGGGCTCCAGCATCCACTGCACCTGGAGTCCGTCGGCGACGGCCTGGAAGATGCGGGCGAGGGCGGCCGGGTCGATGCCCGGGGCGAGCCCGCCCGAGGCCTGCCGTTCGGTGATCGAGTCGGTGAACACCTCGCGCAGGGTGCGGCCGCGCTCGACGAAGAAGTCGTGGGCGGCGTGCTCGGGGTCGGCGGCGTCGACCGACAGCCGCGCGAACAGCTGCACGAGCCCGGGAACGTCGGCGTTGTGCCGGATCACCCCGAGGTACCCGGCCTGCAGGTCGCCGTGCGCGATCGAGCCGTCGGGCGCGTAGAGCCCGAACCCGATCGAGTCGACTTCGTCGCGCTTGCGGAGGATCGCCGTGAAGAGCTCCTCCTTGCTGTCGAAGTAGTGCAGGAGGCCCGCCTGGCTCAGCCCCACGGCCTCGGCGAGCTCCTTGACCGACGCTCCCCGGTAGCCCTCGCGCGCGATCACCTCGAGGGCGCGTTCGAGGATCTCCTCGCGCTTGGCGACGCCCTTGGCGTAGGAACCTCGGCGTTCCGTGCGGCTCTGTGCCATGAGGCCAGTAAACCGAATGACGCTTGATTTCTCAAAACCAAATGACATATGGTTTTGCCCATCGCTCGATGATGAGCGACTCCCACCCGATTGGACCGCATCATGACGACGTCGTCTGACCCCGCGCTCGCACCCGAATCCGCACCGCTCGCCTCCCCGATGACCGAGAACACGTTCGTCGCCACGGCCGCCGGAAACGACGATCCGCCGCCGCCCGTGAAGGGCCTGCGCCGCCTCCTCGGCTGGATCATCCCTGCGAACCTCGGTATCTACCTCATCTGGGGAGCCGTGCCCGGCATCCTCCTCCCGCAGCAGATCACCGTGCTGTTCGGCGAGGCCGACAAGGTCGCCAACCTGACGATCGTCGCGACGATCGGCGCCTTCGCCGCGATGATCGCGCAGCCCATCGCCGGGCAGATCTCCGACCGCACCCGATCGCGCTTCGGGCGCCGTGCGCCGTGGATGATCCTCGGCGCGCTCGCCGGCGGCCTCGCTCTGGTGGGCCTCGCGTTCGCCGACTCGCTCGTCGGGGTGGTCATCGCCTGGACGCTCGTGCAGATCTGCTACAACTTCGCGCAGGGACCGCTCTCTGCGGTGATGCCCGACAGGGTGCCGCTGTCTCGGCGCGGGCTCTTCGCCGCGCTGTCGGGTATCGGGCTGATGGTCGGCGCGATCGGCGGCCAGGTCGTCGGATCGCTCTTCTTCAACAGCCTGACCGCTGGTTACGTCACCTTCGCGGTGGTCGCGCTCGCGATGATGACCCTGTTCAACCTCTTCAACCCCGACTACTCCAGCAAGCGACTGCAGCCCGAGCCGTTCAAGCTCGGCGACTTCCTGCGCACGTTCTGGGTCAACCCGATCAAGCACCCCGACTTCTTCTGGGCCTTCACCGGGCGCCTGCTCCTCTACACCGGCTACTTCGCGGTGACGGGATACCAGCTCTTCCTCCTGACCGACTACTTCGGCGTTGAGAATCCCGAGACCGTGATCCCGCTCCTCGGACTCATCAGCCTCGCCGGCATCCTGATCTCCACTGTGATCTCCGGCCCGCTGTCGGACCGCTTCGGCCGCCGCAAGCCGTTCGTGTTCGCCTCGGCCGCGCTCACCGGGCTCGCGCTCGTGCTGCCGTGGGTCTGGCCGGACCTCACGGCGTGGATGATCATGACCTTCCTCGCAGGACTGGGCTTCGGCATGTTCCAGGCTGTCGACACGGCGCTGATCAGCGAGGTGCTCCCGTCGGCGAAGTCGTTCGCGAAGGACCTCGGCGTCGTCAACATCGCCGCGACGCTCCCGCAGACGCTGGCACCCGGAGTCGCCGGAGCGATCGTGCTCGCCTTCGGCTACGCGGGCCTCTTCCCCGTCGGGATCGCGCTCAGCATCCTCGGCGCGTGCGCCGTGTGGCCCATCCGCTCGACCCGATGAGCCGAAATCTTTCCACCCCGACCAGAAAGCTGCTGAGATGACCGACGTGAACACCACCCCCGAGCACACGACCATCCCCGACGTCAGCGCGCTGACCCTCGAGGAGAAGGCCTCGCTCACCAGCGGAGCCAGCTTCTGGTACACCAAGCCGATCGACCGTGTCGGCGTGCCCGCCATCATGGTGACCGACGGACCGCACGGGCTGCGAAAGCAGCGCGAGGGCGGCGATCACCTCGGCATCGGCGACAGCGTCCCGGCGACGTGCTTCCCGCCCGCTGTGGGCCTCGGGTCGTCGTGGGATGTCGAGCTGGTCCACCGCGTCGGTGAGGCGCTCGGCGCCGAGACCTCGATCGAGAGGGTCGCCGTGCTGCTCGGACCGGGCATCAACATCAAGCGCTCGCCGCTGTGCGGCCGCAACTTCGAGTACCTGTCCGAGGATCCCGTCGTGTCGGGCGTGCTCGGCGCGGCGATCGTGCGCGGCATCCAGTCCCAGGGCGTGGGCACCTCGCTGAAGCACTTCGCGGCGAACAACCAGGAGGACGACCGGATGCGGTCGAGCTCCGACATCGATCCGCGGCCGCTGCGGGAGATCTACCTGCGCGGATTCCAGCGCGTGGTCGAGGACGCCCAGCCCTGGACGGTCATGTGCTCCTACAACCGCATCAACGGCGTCTACGCGTCCGAGGATCCGTGGCTGCTCACGCAGGTGCTGCGCGACGAGTGGGGCTTCGACGGTCTCGTGGTCTCGGACTGGGGCGCCGTCAACGAGCGCGTCCCGGGGCTCGCCGCCGGCATGGACCTCGAGATGCCGTCGTCGAACGGCGCCACCGACGCGCAGATCGTCGCCGCCGTGCAGGACGGGTCGCTCGACGAGTCGGTTCTCGATACGGCCGCCGGCCGCGTGCTCGACCTCGTGCGCAAGGCGACGGACGGCGGCGGCGCGGTCGCCGGCCCGCTCGACGTCGACGCCCACCATGCCCTCGCCCGCGAGGCGGCGGGACGGTCGATGGTGCTCCTGAAGAACGAGGGCGGACTGCTGCCGCTGCGGACGCAGCAGTCGGTCGCGCTCATCGGCGCCTTCGTCGACAAGCCGCGGTTCCAGGGAGCTGGGTCGTCCATGATCAACCCGACCCGCGTCGACGACCTGCCGCTCGAGATCGTCGCGCAGGCGGGAGAGGACTTCGTCTTCCAGGCCCAGGGCTTCTCGATCGCCGTCGCCCCCGACCCCGCCGAGGTGGAGCGGCTGCGCGCGGATGCGGTGGCGCTCGCCGCGAAGAACGACGTGGCGGTGCTGTTCCTGGGCCTCCCCGCCCGTCTGGAGTCGGAGGGCTACGACCGCGAGGACATCGACCTTCCGGCCGACCAGCTCGCGCTGGTGGACGCCGTGCTCGAGGTCAACCCGAACACGGTGGTCGTGCTCTCGAACGGAGGCGTCGTCGCGCTGCCGTTCGCCGACCGCGTTCCGGCGATCCTCGAGGGCTGGCTGCTCGGCCAGGCGGGCGGCGGCGCGATCGCCGACGTGCTCTACGGCCAGGTGAACCCCTCGGGCAAGCTCACCGAGACCATCCCCGTGCGGCTGGAGGACACCCCGGCCTACCTCGACTTCCCGGGCGAGTTCTCGCACGTGCGCTACGGCGAGGGTCTCTTCGTCGGGTACCGCTGGTACGACGCGCGCCGCACCGAGGTGGCCTTCCCGTTCGGTCACGGCCTGTCGTACACGACGTTCTCGTACGCGGATGCCGCGGCCGTCGTCGATGCGGACGGCGACGTCGAGGTGACCGTCGCGGTGACCAACACCGGCGACCGCGCGGGCCGCGAGGTCGTGCAGGTGTACACGTCGCTCCCCGGCGGTGCGGTGCAGCGTCCGGTGCGCGAGCTCAAGGCGTTCGCGTCCGTGGCGCTCGAGCCCGGCGAGACGCGGGCCGTGACGCTCACGGTGCGCCGCAAGGACCTCGCGTACTGGGACATCCGGCTGGACGCGTGGGTCGTCGAGGGCGGCGAGTACGTCGTCGACGTCGCGGCGTCGAGCCGCGACATCCGCTCCACCGTCCCGGTGACCGTGGACGGCGACCCGATCGTGCTGCCGCTGTCGCGCACGTCGTCGATCGGCGAGGTGATGGCGCACCC
Organism: Microbacterium sp. SSM24; assembly: GCF_025989145.1. Classification (NCBI taxonomy): domain Bacteria; kingdom Bacillati; phylum Actinomycetota; class Actinomycetes; order Micrococcales; family Microbacteriaceae; genus Microbacterium; species Microbacterium sp. SSM24. The sequence continues at coordinate 1,715,044 of NZ_JAPDNQ010000001.1, forward strand.
GGTCGTGGGGCCCATGGTGCAGGCCGCGATCGCTCAGATGATGGGCACGATGGACGGCGTCGCCGACATCATGCCCGAGGGCGTCGACGCCTCGAAGATGATGGAGTCGTTCCCGATCGGGCGCGCCGGAATGTTCGCGATGGGCGACTCGAACGGCGCGATCAACCCCGAGATGATCGACGGCCTGATCGCGATGGCGAACGCGCCCCAGGACTGACCCGTCCCCCCTCCCCCCTCCCTCCCTCCCTCCGTCCGTTTGTGCGGGCAAATGTACGTCTGAGCACGGCTTCAGGCGCACAATCGCCCGCACAAACGGATCGTGGGGAGGGCGCCGGCCGGTCGCGTGGCGGACAGGGGAGGGACAGGCGCCGTTCACCTCGGCGTTGCCGGGAGTCAGGACGCTGGGTCGCAACCCCGACCCTCGTCCCGAAGGTGCCCACCCGATGCGTTCTCGCATGCCCTCCCGCGCGCGCTCCCGTGCGTCCGTCGCCGCTGTCGCGGCCCTGACCGTGGTGCTCGTCCCCGCCCTCGCGGCCGCACCGGCGTCGGCCGCCGCCCTCGCGGCCGCACCCCTCGCGGCCGCCCCGGCGTCGGCCGCACCCCTCGAGGCCGCCCCGGCCGCCGCCGCACCCGCCCTCGTGATCAACGAGGTCAACTCGAATCCCGACGACTGGTTCGAACTGGCCAACCCGACGTCCGGCGACATCGACCTGAGCGGGCTCTGGTACGTCGACAGCGGCACCGAGGATGCGACGCACTGGGTCGCGCTCTCCGGAACCGTGCCGGCCGGCGGCGTGCTCGCGGTCGACTCGACGGTCGGCCTGGGCAAGGGCGACAGCGTCTCGATCCACCAGGGCGACAAGGCGGCGTTCGACGCCGGCACCGCGGTGCTCGTCGACACCGTGACCTGGCCCGACGGCGTGCACGCCACCTCGATGGGACTGTGCACTCCCGCGAGCACCGCCCTCGTCGCGATGACGCCCACGAAGGGCGCGGCGAACGAGTGCGCCGCCGTCGCGGTCGAGGACATCCGCATCAACGAGGTCTTCTCTGCGGGCGCGGACTTCGTCGAGCTGGTGAACATCGGCGACGCGCCGGTCGACATCGCGGGCTGGACCGCCGTCGACGGCGACCCCACGCACACGCCGCTCACCCTGGCGACCGCATCGACGGTGATCGAGCCGGGGGGCTACTACGTCTTCCATCCCGATGACGCGACCGAGTTCCCGGCCGGCGGCTTCGGGCTCGGCAAGGGCGACTCGGTCACGATCGCGCTGCCCGACGGCACCGAGGTCGACACGACCACCTGGCCGGCCGACGCGCACGCGACGCCGTCGTGGGGCCGCTGCCCCGAGGGCGAGGGTCCGTTCGTCACGACGAACGCCGCCACGCCGGGCGTCGCGAACGACTGCCCGGCGGTCCCGGGCGCCGACGTGATCCGCATCAACGAGGTCAGCTCGGACCCGCAGGACTGGGTCGAGCTCGTCAACACCGGCACCGCCGCGGTCGACGTCTCGGGCTGGTTGCTCTCCGACAACGCGCGCCTCTCCGACCCCACCCACCTGCAGCCCCTCGCCGCGGGCACCTCGATCGCCGCGGGCGGATTCCTCAGGGTCGACTACACCGCCGCCGGACTCGGCAAGGGCGACGAGGCCAACCTCTACCTGCCCGATGACGCGACGCGCGTCGACACCACGACGTGGCCGGCCGACACGCACGCGACGACGTGGGGCCGCTGCCCCGACGGGAGCGGCGCCTTCCAGTCGACGACTCCGACCCCGGGCGCAGCGAACGTCTGCACCGTGACGCCCCCGCCGGCGCTCGACCCGAACTGGGACGACATCGAGATCAACGAGATCGCCTCGCTCAATGCCGGCGACCCGGGCAGCCCCGGCTTCGGCGACGCCGTGGAGCTCGCCAACACGGGTGCTTACGACGTCAGCATCCAGGGCTGGTACCAGACCGACAGCGGTGCGGCCACGGGTGCATCGCCTCTGACGCTCGCCGACCTGAAGGTGTGGGACGGCGACTCGCTGGAGCCCGCCACCTCGTGGATCGTCCCCGCCGGCGGCTACGTCGCGTTCTCGTCCAAGAAGGGCCTCTCCGGCGAGGGCGACGCCGTCAAGATCTACGGTCCGGGACCGGATGCCGCCTCCCGGCAGCTGATCGACGAGCAGGCCTACGGCGACGGTGACGCGGGCGTGTCCGACTCGTACGAGTCCGACGCGCGGGCTTCGGCGGCCTGCCCCGACGGCTCGGACGAGTTCTGGCGGGTCACCGTGAACAGCTTCGGCCGCGACAACTCCGAGGCTTGCGAGACGAAGTCGCGCCGCCTCGACACGACGGTCCTCCTCAACGAGGTCTCGAACGTTGGCGGCAAGGCCGAGCTGCTCAACGCGGGCACGTCGCCCGTCGACATCGCGGGCTGGGAGCTCGTCGACTCGGATGGCGACGTCCTGCACACCGTTCCGGTGCTCACGACCCTCGCGGCCGGCGCCTTCTACGTCGCCGAGAACCTCACCGGGCTCGAGAGCATCGACTCCCTCACCATCCGCTCGACGACCGGAGCCTCCGTCGTGGGTCACACCTGGTACGAGGACGGCATCGCGTCGTACAGCCGCTGCGAGGTGTTCGGCTCGGTGACCTACATCGAGACGCCGACCGCCACGTGGGGTGCCGCGAACGCGTGCCCGGCGCTCCAGACCGAGACCTGGCCGGGCGCGAGCGCGGTGAAGGTCGTGGACGCGGTCGACGCGTTCACAGACCTCGACGCCAACGACGAGGGCGACGTCTCGGGTGTCGCATTCGACCCGAACGACCCGACCGTCCTGTGGGTCGCGATGAACAAGGGCCGCCTCTTCAAGATGCACCTCGTGGACGGCCTCTACACGACCTTCCCCGAGTGGGACGGCGGCATCCCGGTGCGCTTCGCCGATGGCGGCGGCGAGCTCGACGCCGAGGGCGTGACGGTGGGTCCCGACGGTGCGGTGTACCTCACCTCCGAGCGCGACAACCTGCGCGCCAAGAGCACGTCGTACAACAAGGTCGCGCGCTACGACGTGAGCGCCGTGACGGCCGCCACGACAGAGCTCGTCGCCACCCACGAGTGGGATGTGAACGGGTTCGTGCAGACGGGCACGAACCTGGGTCTCGAGGGGATCACCTACGTTCCCGACGCCTTCCTCGTGAAGTCCGGCTGGAAGGTCGGCGGTGCCGCGTACACGGCGGCCGCGTACCCCACGCCGGGCCTGTTCGTGACGGCGGTCGAGGGCACGGGTGCACTCCACTTCTTCTCGCTCCCCGTGGGCGGCGCCCCGGTCGAGGTGAAGGTCGAGGCCTCGGGCTTCCCGTGGTCGATGGATGTCGCGTACGACGCGGACCGCGGATCTCTGTGGGCGCTGTGCGACGACGGCTGTGGCGGTGTGTACAACGAACTCAAGGTCGTGGGCGGCGACTTCGCCGTCGTGCACTCCTACGCGCGTCCTGCCGGGATGCCGAACCTCAACAACGAGGGCATGGCGATCGCGCCCGCCTCGACGTGCGCGGGCGGCATCCAGGAGGTCGTGTGGGCGGACGACGGCGACACCGACGGCTTCTCGCTGCGCTCGGGCACGCTTCCGTGCCCGACCACGGGAGGCCCGACCGACCCCGGCACCGACCCCGGCACCGACCCCGGCACGGACCCGGGTACCGACCCGGGTACCGACCCGGGCACGGACCCCGCGGCGGACCCCGCGACCGACGGCCAGCTCACCGACGCCACCCGCGGTGACGTGGCCGCGCCGGACTCCGCCGAGGCCGGCCAGACCATCACCGTCTACGTCGGCACGACCTACGCGGGCGACACCGTGTGGGTGTGGCTGCACTCGACGCCGATCCTGCTGGGCGCGTACGTGGTGGCCGCCGACGGCACCGTCACGGTGACGCTCCCCGCCGGGATCGACGCGGGAACGCACCGGATCGTCGTGCTCGACGCGGACGGCAACGTGCTCGGCTGGACCGAGGTCGCCGTGACCGAGGCGCTCGCCGCCACCGGTTCCACGCCGGGTCAGCTCGCCGGTTCGGCGGGGCTCGCGGCCGCCCTCCTCATCGCAGGAGTGGCGACCATGATCGTGCGCCGCCGCCGCGCACGCGCCTAGAAACGGACGGATGCCGCGCCCCCGCCGACGCGCGGGGGCGCGGCATCCGCTCGACCGACGATCTCGGGACATGCGCGAGAGGCACCCGGACATGCGAATGGCCGCTCCCCAGAAGCGGCCATTCTCACGAGTGGGACGGATCCCGCCGCCCCCAGCGACAGGATCGTCCGACCGTCCCCACGGCCCTCGTCCCTCGCGGTGCCGGGGCCCTTCCCCGAGTCCGGCATCGCTTGGTGATATCGATCCTGCCGGGCGAAGCGCAAGGCGAGCGCAAGACGAGTGCAACGGTTCCCGAAAACACCTCCGACGTGCGCACGACCGAGCCAGATCACGCCAGTCGCCAAGCCACGCCGGTCAGCGTCACCCCCGAACGGCGTGTCTTGGCGACTCGAGGGGAAGACCGGGGCTCAGGTGCGGAGGAAGGCCAGCAGCGCCTCATTGACCTCGGCGCCGTGGGTCCAGAGCAGGCCGTGCGGAGCCCCCTCGATCTCGACGTAGGTCGCGTCCGGCAGGAGCGTGCGGAACCGGCGTGCCGTCGCGTCGATCGGCAGGATGTTGTCGGCCGTCCCGTGCAGGATGAGCGCCGGCACGTCGATCGAGCCGATGTCGCCGCGGAAGTCGGTCGGCCACGTCAGCGGAGCGGCCGAGATGCCCGCATTGCCCGCCGTGTTCGCGACCTGCACGCTGGCGTCGACGGCCTCCTGCGAGATGCGCGAGCCGAGGTTGTCGTCGAGGTTGTAGAAGTCCTTGAAGAAGCCCCCGATGAAGGCGTAGCGGTCGTCGCGCACGGACTGGGCGATGCCGTCGAAGAAGTCCTGCGGTCCCGCGCCGTCGGGGTTGTCGTCGGTCTTGAGCAGGTACGGCTCGAGCGAGCCGAGGAATGCCGCCTTCGCCACGCGCGCGCTGCCGTACCGCGACAGGTACCGTGCGATCTCGCCGGTGCCCATCGAGAATCCCACGAGGATCGCGTCCTTCAGGTCGAGGTCCTCGACGAGGGCGTGCAGGTCGGCGGCGAAGGTGTCGTAGTCGTACCCCGAGCCGGCCTTCGACGACGCCCCGAAGCCGCGGCGGTCGTACGCGATCACGCGGTATCCCGCATCGAGCAGCGCCGCCTGCTGCTTGCCCCACGATTCGCCGTTGAGGGGGAACCCGTGGATCAGCACGACCGGCTGACCGTCTCCCTGGTCGGTGTAATAGAGCTCGATGTCTGCCGAGTTCTCGGTTCCGACGGTGATGTACGCCACGATCACTTCCTTCCGGGCCGGGCGAGCGGATGCCGCAGCCCACGTTCGACGCTAGGCGGCGGCATCCGTCGGGTCCAGGGGTTGACGAGCGCGCGCGGGTGAACACGCGGTGTCACGCGTCGCGCGCGGCTCCCGAGGACGGAGTGACGGTGAAGATCGTGGGCGCGGAGAACCCGGATGCCGCGAACGCCGAGGTGACGGCATCCGTCAGCTCCTCGACCCGCTCACGGGCGACGAGCGCGATCGCCGCGCCGCCGAATCCGCCGCCGGTCATGCGCGCGCCGACGGCGCCCGCCGCGAGCGACGCCTCGACGGCGGTGTCGAGCTCGGGCACGGAGATCTCGAAGTCGTCGCGCATCGACGCGTGCGAGGCCACGAGAAGGTCGCCGATGGCGGTCGGGCCGTCCTCGCGAAGCGCGCGCACGGTGTCGAGCACGCGCTGGTTCTCGGTGACGATGTGACGGACCCGGCGGAAGGTGACATCGTCCATCAGCGCGTGCGCCCGGGGAAGGTCGGCGGGGGTCACGTCGCGCAGCGCGGGAACGCCCAGGAGGGCGGCACCGCGCTCGCACGAGGCGCGGCGCTCGCCGTAGCCTCCGGTGGCGTGCGAATGCTTCACGCCGGTGTCGATCACGACGAGCTCCAGTCCCGCCGGCGCGAAGCCCAGCTCGACGACCTCGGTGCGGAGCGTGCGGCAGTCCAGGAAGATCGCGGCGTCGGCGCGACCGAGCATCGACGCCATCTGGTCCATGATCCCGGTGGGGGCGCCGACGGCTTCGTTCTCGGCGGTGCGTCCCGCGCGGGCCAGGTCGACCCGATCGACGTCGAGCGCCCAGGTCTCGGCGAGGGCAGCCGCGGTCGCACCCTCGATCGCGGCGGACGACGACAGCCCGGCTCCGACCGGGACGTCGGACGCGAACGCGAGATCGACGCCGGCGAGATCCGTCCGGCCGGTGAGTCGCTGCAGCGCCCAGGCCACGCCGAGGGGGTACCGCGCCCACTCGACGACCTCGTCGCGCCGCGCCGGGAAGGTCGGGTCGAGCGCGCTCAGGGGCAGTTCGACGACGCCGTCGTCGAACGTCGAGGCGACGCGGATCACGCCGTCCTCGCGCGGCGCCAGCGCGACGTGCGTGCGGTGCTCGATGGCGAACGGCAGTACGAAGCCGTCGTTGTAGTCCGTGTGCTCGCCGATGAGGTTCGCCCGGCCGGGAGCCGACCACGTGCCGACCGGCTCCCTGCCGAAGCGCTCGCCGAACAGCGCGCGGGCCGCGGCGGCCGCGGTCACAGGGTCACCTCGGGGATCGCGGCGACCGCCTCCCGCAGGCGGGTTGCGGCGGACTCCGGCGGGACGTCGCCGATCCAGGCGCCCATCGCCGCCTCGGAGCCGGCGAGGAACTTGAGCTTGTCAGCGGCGCGGCGCGGCGAGGTCAGCTGCAGGTTCAGACGCACGGTGTCGCGTCCGCGGTGGACCGGAGCCTGATGCCACGCGGCGATGTACGGGGTCTCGGACTCGTACAGGGCGTCCACGCCGCGAAGCAGGCGCAGGTAGAGCGGAGCGAGCTCGTTCCGCTCGGCATCCGTCGTCTCGGCGATGTCGGCGACGTGACGGTGCGGGAGCACGTGCACCTCGAGCGGCCAGCGCGCTGCGAAGGGCACGAATGCGGTCCAGTGCTCGCCGGAGAGGATGACGCGGTCCGACGCGAGTTCGAACTCGAGGATCCGCTCGAACAGGTCGGCGCCCTCGCGCTCGATCGAGGCCAGCAGGCCGGCCGTGCGCGGCGTGATGTAGGGGTAGGCGTAGATCTGCCCGTGCGGGTGGGGGAGCGTCACGCCGATGGCCTCGCCGCGATTCTCGAACGGGAACACCTGCTCGACGCCGGGAAGTGCCGAGAGCGCGGCGGTGCGGTCGGCCCACGCCTCGATCACGGTGCGGGCGCGGGTGGCGGTCTGCGTGCCGAACGAGCCGGAGTGCTCGGGGCTGAAGCACACGACCTCGCAGCGTCCGACGGAGGTGCGCGTGCGGCCGAGGCCGGGGGTGTCGAGATCGGCGAGATCGCGGGGAGCGTCGAGTCCGGCCGGAACGCCGTCGTGCGCGGCGGCGAGAGCGGGACCGAACGATGGCGACTTGTTCTCGAACACGGCGACGTCGTAGCGCGAGGGGATCTCGGACGGGTTCGTCGCCGTCTGCGGCGCGAGCGGGTCGAGGTGGGCCGGGGGGAGGAAGGCGCGGTTCTGCCGCGCGGCGGCGATCGACACCCAGTCGCCGGTGAGCACGTCGCGGCGCATCGTCGCGGTGTCCGGGCGCGGGGCGAACTCGCGCGCGTCGACGGCGCGCTCGGCGCCGAGGGTCGTGCCGGGGTCGTCGTAGTAGATCAACTCGCGGCCGTCGGCCAGGCGAGTGGGGCGCTTGACCACGCCGGCGCCGAGGATCTGGGACCGCAACTCCTGCATGTTCACGTCAACACGGTAGCAAGGCGACCGTGGTAACGTCAACATCCGGCGGCCTGCAGGAGTTATGCGCCGCCGGGGCGAGGAGGCGAGATGGAGCGACGGGTCTCGATGGCCGACGTGGCCCGCATCGCGGGCGTCTCGGGCCAGACCGTCTCGCGGGTCGTGAACGACAGCCCGCGGGTCGACCCCGCCACCCGCACGCGCGTCGAGTCCGCGATGGCTCAGCTCGGCTACCGGCCGCATCGCGCCGCCCGCGCGTTGCGCACCGGCCGCACCCAGACGATCGGCCTGGTCGTGTCGACGCTCGCCACGGTGGGCAACTCCCGAATGCTGCAGGCGGTGGCGGATGCCGCGGCCGCCCGCGGCTACGCGCTCACCGTCGTGACGCTCGGCGCCGCGCCCGACGTCGCCTCGGCCTTCGAGCGGTTGAGCGAGCAGGGCGTCGACGGCGCGGTCGTGCTCAACGAGGCGACGGCCGCCGCGCGCGGCATCGCGGCCCCACGCGGACTGCGTCTCGTCGTCGTGGACGCCCCGTCGGGCACCCCGGGAGTCGGCGTGGTGCAGTCCGACCACGCCGCGGGCGCCCGCGCGGCCACCGCCCACCTGCTGAGCCTCGGCCACGGCACCGTCCACCACATCGCGGGACCGGTCGGATCGTTCGCGGCAGGCGAGCGCGAGCGGGGCTGGCGCGAAGCGCTCGGCGCCGCCGGGCGCGACGCCCCGCCCGTCCTGCGCGGAGACTGGACCGCGGCATCCGGTCACTCGGCGGGCACGGCGCTCGCGGCCGACCCCGCCGTCACGGCGGTGTTCGCCGCGAACGACCAGACCGCGCTCGGCGCGATCCGCGCCTTCGCCGACGCGGGCCGCTCGGTGCCGGGCGCCGTGTCGGTGGTGGGGTTCGACGACATCGCGGATGCCGCGGACTACCGCCCGCCGCTCACGACCGTGCGCCAGGACTTCGACCGTCTCGGCGAGCTCGCCGTCACCGCGCTCGTCGAAGCCATCGAGGGCGGCGCGACCGCCTTCCACACCGTGCCGACCGCCCTCACCGTGCGAGCCAGCACGGCCGCGCCCCGCCCTGCGCGCTGACCCTCACGCGCGCGGCGGGGTGCTGCCGCGCACGATGACCTCCACGGGGAGCGGCGGGGACGCGGCATCCCATTCCGGCTCGACGACCGCGCGCACCGCCCGGTAGCCGAGCTCGTCGAGCGGGACCCGCACCGTGGTCAGGCCGGGCGCGGCATCCTGCGCCGACGCGATGTCGTCGAACCCGGCGACCGCGACGTCCGGACCGACCTCGCGCCCCGCCTCGCGCAGCGCCGACATGATGCCGATCGCCACGACATCGCGGATGCCGACCACGACCGTGCCCGCAGCGACGCCCGTCTCGATCAGGCCCTGCGCGCTCGCGTAGCCCGCATCCCGCGTGAACCCCGCGCGGCGCACCTCGAGGATCGCACCGCCCTGCCGCGTGAAGCCCTCGGTGAAGCCGGTCACGCGGTCGTCGAACGTGCGGATGCCCTCGTCGGCGGCGACGATCACGGCCTCGCGGTAGCCGAGGCTCGCGAGCGTGGCGCCCAGCTCCGCTGCGCCGGCACGCTCGTCGGTGCCGACGGTCCGCAGGCCGGGACTTCGGCGACCCAGCACCACGACCCGCCCCCCGGTGCCCGAGAGGGCCTCGAGTTCGGTCTGCAGGTCGGCGGCATCCGGCCCCTCGGTGCGGGAGGCGCCGAGGATCAGCCCGCGGGGGCGCTGACCCCGCAGAGCCCGCACCACGGCCACTTCGCGCTGCGGATCACGCCCGGTCACGGCGATCGTCACGACCAGGCCCGCCTCCTCCGCGCCGCGCGCGACGCCTGCCGCCAGCTGACCGAACGCGGGATCGGCGATGTCTGCGACGACGAGACCGACGACCGCGGAGGTTCCGCGCGCCGTCGCCTGGGCGGAGAGGTTGGCGGTGTAGCCGAGGATCTCGGCCGCGGCCTCGACCCGCTCGCGGTAGCTCTCAGCCACCTTGCGGGTCGAACCGTTGAGCACGCGGGAGGCGGTCGCCAGCGACACACCGGCCTCGCGTGCGACGTCATGCAATGTTGCTGCGCCTCGGGCAGGCGCGTGCATCTCGCTCACGGCCAGATTCTAGGCCTCGAATCGCCGCCCGGTCAGGGGTGTCCGCGACGGGGGGCCGCGCTCAGCCGCCGAGCGCCGCCGAGACGACCGCGCGCGCCTCTTCCTGCACCTCGGCAAGGTGGTCGGGACCCTTGAGGGACTCGGCGTAGAGCTTGTAGACGTCCTCGGTGCCCGACGGGCGCGCGGCGAACCACGCGTGCTCGGTCTGCACCTTGAGTCCGCCGATCGCCGCGCCGTTGCCGGGCGCGTGCGACAGCTTCGCCGTGATCGGCTCGCCGGCGAGTTCGGTGGCGGTGACGGCCTCGGGGGCGAGCTTGCCGAGCGTGGCCTTCTGCGCGGGAGTGGCCGGCGCATCCACCCGCTGATAGGCCGACGAGCCGAACTCGGCCTCGAGCTCGGCGTACCGCTGCGACGGCGTCTTGCCCGTCACCGCCAGGATCTCGGCCGCGAGCAGGCACAGCAGGATGCCGTCCTTGTCGGTCGTCCACACGGTGCCGTCCGTGCGGAGGAACGACGCACCCGCGGACTCCTCGCCGCCGAACGCGACCGAGCCGTCGAGCAGACCCGGAACGAACCACTTGAACCCGACCGGCACCTCGAGCAGGGAGCGACCGAGCGACGCGGCGACCCGGTCGATGATCATCGACGAGACGAGGGTCTTCCCGACCGCGGCATCCGTGGGCCAGTTCGGCCGGTGCGCGTAAAGGTAGTCGATCGCGACCGCGAGGTAGTGGTTCGGGTTCATGAGCCCGGCGTCGGGGGTGACGATGCCGTGGCGGTCGGCGTCGGCGTCGTTTCCGGTGAGGATGTCGTAGTCGTGGCGGCGCGCGACCAGGCTGGCCATGGCCGACGGCGACGAGGGATCCATGCGGATCTTCTCGTCCCAGTCGAGGGTCATGAACCGCCAGGTCGGGTCGACGTCGGGGTTCACGACGGTCAGGTCGAGACCGTGCACCTCGGCGATGAGCGCCCAGTACTCCACGGACGCACCGCCCAGCGGGTCGGCGCCGATGCGCACCCCGGCGTTGCGGATGGCCTCGACGTCGATGATGTTCGCGAGGTCGCGCACGTAGGCGTCGCGGAAGTCGTAGTCGCCCAGCGCGTCGCCGTCGATGTCCTTGAACGGCGTCCTCGCGATGCCCGCGAGGCCTCCGGCGATGAGCTCGTTCGCCCGATCGGCGATCCACCCGGTCGCGTCGGTGTCGGCGGGTCCGCCGTTCGGCGGGTTGTACTTGAACCCGCCGTCTCGGGGCGGGTTGTGGCTGGGAGTCACGACGATGCCGTCGGCGCGGCCCGGATCCGCGGCATCCCGTCCCCGGTTGTAGGCGAGGATCGCGTGGCTGAGGGCCGGCGTCGGCACCCACGAGTCGCGGGAGTCCACCCGCACGTCGATGCCGTTCGCGACCAGCACCTCGATCGCGCTGCGCTCGGCGGGCAGCGACAGGCCGTGGGTGTCCCGGCCGAGGAAGAGCGGACCCTCGATGCCCTGCGACCGGCGGTAGTCGACGATCGCCTGGGTCGTGGCGAGGATGTGGTTCTCGTTGAAGCTCGCGGAGAGCGACGAGCCGCGGTGGCCGCTCGTGCCGAACGCGACGCGCTGCTCGGGCACCTCGGGATCGGGGGCGACGTCGTAGTAGGCGGAGATCAGCTCATCGATGTCGATGAGGTCGGATGCTTCGGCGGGCTGTCCTGCGCGACTCATGGGTCCAGTCTGCCCGGTCGCGGGGGTCCTGTCGCGGCCTTGACGCCGGAAGTCCGCGGGGCGCGGCCCGATGGCGCCCCACCGCGGCGCCGGATGGCGCCCGATCGCGGCGCATAACTCCTGCACCTCGCCGGCGCGGGAACAGGGGATGCCCGCATTTCTGCGGGACTCGGGGCGCTCGGATGCCGAAGTGCAGGAGTTATGCGCCGCACTAGGCTGGCACCCGTGACTTCCGAGGCGCCCGAGACCGAGGCATCCGTCCCCACACGACGCAGCTACAGCTACCTCGGCCCCGCCGGGACGTTCACCGAGGCGGCGCTCGCGCAGGTGCCCGAGGCGCGCGGCCAGGAGTGGCGGCCGGTGCGCAACGTCGGCGAGGCGCTCGCGGACGTGCTCGAAGGGCGGTCGGATGCCGCGATGATCGCGATCGAGAACTCCGTCGACGGCGGCGTGTCGACGGCTCAGGACGCGCTCGCGACGGTGCCGGGTCTGCGGATCGTCGGCGAGTACCTCGTGCCCGTCGAGTTCGTGCTCGTCGGACGCCCGGGCGCGAAGATCGAGGACGTCTCGCTCATCGCGGCGCACCCCGTCGCCTACGCGCAGTGCCTGCAGTGGCTGTCGAAGAACCTTCCCGCGCACGCCCATGTTCCCGCCGCGAGCAACGTCGCCAGCGCGATGGGTCTCATCGACGGGTCCAGTGACGCGGATGCCGCGATCGCCCCGCCCGGGATCCTCGTGCACCACGAGCTCGAACTCCTCGCCTCCGCCATCGGCGACAACGCGAACGCCGTCACGCGATTCGTGCTGGTGAGCCGCACCGTCGCGCCCCCGCCCCCGACCGGCGCCGACAAGACCTCGCTCATCGCCGAGCTGCCCGATGACCATCCCGGTGCGCTGCTCGAGATGCTCGAGCAGTTCGCGACCCGCGGCATCAACCTCTCGCTGCTGGCGTCGCGTCCGATCGGCGACGCGCTGGGCCGGTACCGGTTCGTCATCGACGCGGACGGCCACATCTCGGACGAGCGCATGGCCGACGCCCTGCTGGGCCTGCGGCGCTTCAGTCCGCAGGTCGTGTTCCTCGGGTCGTATCCCCGCGCCGATCGGGCGGTCGTGCGCTACCCGGAGCGATACTCCGACGACGTGTTCGTCGAAGCCCGCGACTGGCTGCGCGGTCTCCTCAGCGGAGAGCCCGACGAGGCATGACCGAGCCTTTCGTCTTCGACCCGTCGAACGAGGTGCACGCGCGCACGCTCGCGCGCCTCGAAGGCGAGCAGGTCGCCTGGATCGGCACGACCGGCCGCGACGGCTATCCGCACGCGGTGCCGGTCTGGTTCCTGTGGCTCGGCGATCGCGCCCTCGTGCTGAGCGAGCCGCGCACCGCGAAGGTCCGCAACCTCGAGGCGGACCCGAAGGTGCTGCTGCACCTCGAAGCCGGCGCGGACGGCGAGCAGCTCGCCGTGCTCCGCGGCCTCGCGACCCTCTCGCCCGGTGCGGGCCCCGAGTGGGCGGAGCGCATCGGCGCCGCCTACGGCGCCAAGTACGACGAGTGGATGCTGCGCCTCGGCCTCACCACCGAGACGATGTTCGCCCGCTACAGCACCGTCATCGAGATCACCCCCGTCTCGCTCATCGCCTGGTAGCCGCTCGCCGGGGCCTCGCCACGAGGCGGTGAGGCTCGTACCCTCTTGGGTGCGGGCGCGTCGCGTGTCCGCCACCTCGCGAACGGGGGTTCCCGATGTCCACCTCGCCCTCCCTCTCCGCCGGCCCCACCGCCGACGCGTTCGCCGAGCGGATGCTGACCTCCGCCCTCGGCTGGATCGACGTCATGTCGGCGTACCTCGGCGATCGTCTCGGCTGGTATCGAAGCCTCGCGGACGCCGGCCCGTCCACGCCGGACGAGCTGGCCGACCGCACGGGCACATCCCCGAGGTACGCACGCGAATGGCTCGAGCAGCAGGCCGTGAGCGGCATCCTCACCCTCGATGACTCCGGCCGGTACACCCTGCCGCCCGGGCCCGCCGAAGTGCTGACGGATGCCGCGAGCCTCGCCTATCTCGCACCGCTGTCCCGTCTCTTCGCGGCGACCGGCGCGCAGACCGCGGCGCTCCTCGAGGCGTACCGCACCGGCGGCGGGGTGAGCTGGGAGCAGTTCGGACCCGACGCCCGTGAGGCCCAGGCCGATCTGAACCGGCCGTGGTTCGGCGAACTCGCCGGGGCGTTCGCCACGGTGCCCGAGTTGCACGCCGTGCTGTCGCGGCCGGGAGCGCGGATCGCCGACATCGGCATGGGCGGCGGGTGGTCGTCGATCGAGTTGGCGAAGGCGCACCCCGGACTCCGCGTCGACGGTTTCGACGTCGACGAGCCGTCGATCGCCCTCGCCCGCGAGAATGCCGAAGCGGCGGGCGTGGCCGATCGCGTGGAGTTCCACAACGCCGACGGCGACGGTCTCGCGCACGACGGCCCGTTCGACGCCGCCTTCGCGTTCGAGTGCATCCACGACATGCCGCGGCCGGTCGAGGTCCTCGAGGCCATGCGGCTGGCCGTGCGCGACGGCGGCCCGGTGATCGTGATGGATGAGGCGGTGGCCGACCGGCTCGTCGCGCCGGGCGACGAGCTGGAGAGGATCATGTACGGATTCAGCCTCTTCTGCTGCCTTCCCGACGGGCTGTCGCACCAGCCGAGCGTGGGCACCGGCACGGTCATGCGCCCCGGCATCCTCCGGCGCTACGCCCAGGAGGCCGGCTTCGCCGATCTGGAGATCCTCCCGATCGAGGACTTCAGCTTCTTCCGCTTCTACTCGCTCACGCGCTGACCCCCGCCCCCGGCCCCCGGCCCGGCCACCCTTCCGTTTGTGCGGGCGAATGTCCGCCCGGGGGCCGGGTGACACGCACATTCGCCCGCACAAACGGAAACCGGCGGGTCGGGTCAGGCGAGGCCGAGCTCGGCGGCGAGGAGGTCGAGCGTCTGCAGGCGGCCGGGGGAGGCATCCATCGGCTCGCCGTCGTAGCTGCCCGCGATGGGCGAGACCATGATCTCGTCGACGCCGTGCGTCGACGCGAACTCCCGCAGCCGGGTCGCGACCGCGTCGGGGGTTCCCACGAACCAGTTCGCACGGGCCGAGTCCATGAAGGAGTCGCCGAGCCCTTCGAAGTCGGCGGCGCCGGCGAGCGACTGCTCGACCGTCTCGAGCGGGATGAGCGGGCGGTTCGTCCGCAGCCGCGCGGTCATCCGCAGGTTCGGCAGCACGCGCTCCTCGGCCTCGGCGTCGGTCGGGGCGGCGAGCACGTTCGCGGTGAGGAACGTGCGCGGCTCGGGGTGGGCCTCGCTCGGCCGATAGGCCGAGCGGTACAGGTCGAGCGCGCGCTCGAGTCCCTGGCCCGAGAAGTGGTTCGCGAACACGTACGGCAGCCCGACCGATGCGGCCAGCTGCGCCGAGTAGTCGCTCGAGCCCAGCAGCCACACCTCGGGGACCGTCGCTGCGGCGGGGGTCGCGTGCACGTCGTAGGTGCCGCCCGAGGTGAAGCGCACGCTGGCACCCTCGGGTGAGACGAGCGACACGATGTCGCGCACGTGGTCGGGGAAGCGGTCGACGTCGCTCGTCGTGCCGCTCTGGCGCAGCAGCTGCGTGATGACCGGATCCGAGCCGGGCGCGCGGCCCAGCCCGAGGTCGATGCGTCCCGGCGCGAGCGCCTCGAGCGCCGCGAACTGCTCCGCGACGACGAGCGGCGAGTGGTTGGGCAGCATCACGCCGCCCGATCCGAGCCGGATGCGCGACGTGCGTGCGGCGGACGCCGCCGCGAGCACCGGCGGCGTCGTCGAGGCGACGGCCGGCATATTGTGGTGCTCGGCGAACCAGTACCTCCGGAAGCCGAGCTCGTCGGCGCGGGTCACGAGGGCGAGGGATGCCGCGACCGCCTGCGCGCTCGTCTGCCCGGCACGCACCGGCACGAGGTCGAGGACGGACAGGGCCGGGGTCGCAGTGCTCATCCCCGGTACCAACCCGCGGCCCGCGCTCGGCATTCCACGGCCGGTCAGGCCGAGCCGCGCCAGACGACGGGGCACTCGAGGACGCGGCCTTCTGTGCCGGGGTCTTCGCCGCGCAGCTGGCGGAGCACCGACTCCGCCGCGGCCCGGCCGAGCTCGGTGGCGGGCTGGTGCACGGTCGAGAGCGGGGGATCGGTGCGCAGCGCCCACGAGCTGTCGTCGAAGCCGACGACGCCGACATCGTCGGGGATGCGGCGACCCGCCGCCTGGAGGACGTCCATCGCGCCGGCGGCGACGGCGTCGCTGGAGGCGAAGACGCCGTCGATGTCTGGCGCGCGCTCGAGGAGGGCCCGCATGCCGGCCTGCCCATCCGAGTAGGAGTACAGCGGGATCCGCTCGACGAGCTGGGGGTCGAAGCGGTTGCCCAGGGCATCCACGAAGCCGGCGAGGCGGTCGGAGCCGGAGTCGCGGTCGAGCGCCGGCGCGATCATGCCGATCCGCTTCCTGCCGGTCGCGACCAGGCGGGAAGTGATCTCGCGGGCTGCGCCTCGGTTGTCGATCGCGACGTAGGCGGCGTCGCCGATGTCGCGCGGGTGGCCCACGAAGGCGGCGGGCAGAGCGAGGTCGGCGATCGCCCGCGTGATCGGGTCTCCCACGCGGGCTGAGACGATGATGACGCCGTCGATCAGTCCACCGCTGAGATAGCGGGCGAGGCGATCGATGTCACGGGTGGAGTCGGCGATGAGGAAGGACAGCTGGTAGTCGGCCTCCGACAGCGCCGCGTTCGCGCCGAGGAGGATCGACCCGATGTTCGGGTCCTCCACGAAGAGCGAGTGGGGCTCGTGGACGATCAGCCCGATCGCCTGCGAGCTCTGCATGACGAGGCTGCGGGCGGCGCGGTTGGGGATGAAGCCCACCTTGGCGATGGCGGCGTCGATCGCCGCGCGGGCCTCGTCGGAGACGTAGGGCTGACCGTTCAGGACCCGACTCACGGTGCCGCGGGAGACTCCGGCCTCCGTGGCGACGTCCTTGACCGTTGCGCGTCGTCGGCGTCCGTTCGTCTCCACCGCCCCATCGTATGTGCACGCGCACAACTTATGCGCGTGATGTTGACAGCGAACTCGGTCGTGCATACTCTGTACACGTTCACAGAACCTCAGCGCAGAGGAACGGCGCTCGGAACTGTGCACGTTCACAGATCTGAGGAGCGCATGACCACCCCCGCCCGGCCCTTCGAGCACGACGGCATCGCGTTCGGTTGCGACTACAACCCCGAACAGTGGACGCCCGACGTGTGGGACGAGGACATCGCCCTGATGGGCGAAGCGGGCGTCGACCTCGTCGCGATCAACATCTTCGGCTGGTCCCACATCGAGCCCCGCCCGGGGGAGTACCGCTTCGACGCGCTCGACGACGTCCTCGGCCGCCTCCACGCCGCGGGCATCCGCGTGAACCTCGGCACCGGCACCGCGTCCCCTCCGGCATGGCTCGCCACCGCGCACCCCGAGATCCTGCCCATGGCCGAGGACGGCACGCGTCGTTACCCGGGCGGACGTCAGGCGTTCTGCCCGAGCTCGCCGGTGTTCCGGGATGCCGCGATGCGACTGGCCGGCACCGTGGCGCGCCGCTACGCCGACCACCCCGCGGTCGAGCTGTGGCACGTCTCGAACGAACTCGGCTGCCACAACGCCCTCTGCTACTGCGACGAGAGCGCCGCGGCCTTCCGCCGCTGGCTCCGCGCCAGGTACGGCACGCTCGACGCGCTGAACGCCGCATGGGGCACCGCCTTCTGGAGCCAGACGTACGGCGACTGGGACGAGATCCTCCCGCCGCGCACGACGCTCTCGGCCCGCAATCCCGGCCAGGCGCTGGACTTCCACCGCTTCAGCTCCGACGAGCTGCTCTCGTACTACCGGGCGGAGGCCGAGGTCATCCGCGCGGTGAGCGCCGTGCCCATCACGACCAACTTCATGGTCACCGCGCACATCGAGAACCTCGACTACTGGTCGTGGGCGGCCGACATGGACATCATCGCCAACGACCACTACCTCGACAACCGTCTCGCCGATCCTCGCGCGGAGCTCGCCTTCGCTGCCGACCTCTCGCGCGGACTGGGCCGTGGGGCGCCCTGGATCCTCATGGAGCACTCGACCGGCGCCGTCAACTGGCAGCCCCTCAACAAGCCGAAGGCGGCCGGCGAGATCATCCGCAACTCGCTCACCCACGTCGCCCGCGGCGCTGACGGCGTGTGCTTCTTCCAATGGCGCGCCTCCGTGCAGGGGAGCGAGAAGTTCCACTCCGCGATGCTCCCCCACGCCGGCACCGACACGGCCGTGTGGAGAGAGGTCGTCGAGCTCGGCGGCATCGTCGAGCGCATCGGCGAGGTGGCGGGCTCGCGCGTCGAGACCGACGTCGCCCTCGTCTTCTCGTGGGAATCGTGGTGGGCGACCCAGACCGACTCGCGTCCGAGCCAGGCCCTCGGCTACCTCGACCAGGTGCACGCCGCGTACGGCGCGCTCCACGCGCTCGGCCTGACCGTCGACATCGTCGCACCCGGCGCCGACCTCTCGGCGTACCGGCTGGTCGTCGTGCCCGGACTGCACCTGGTGCGCCAGGAGGAGGCATCCGTCATCACCGACTGGATCGCCGCCGGCGGCACCGCGCTCATCACCTTCTACAGCGGCACCGTCGACCAGGAAGACCGCGTCTGGACGGGCGGCTACACCGGCCCGTTCCGCGACGCGCTCGGCATCCGCATCGAGGAGTTCGCGCCGGTCGCCGCCGGCAGCACCCTGACCCTCACCGACGGCACCACGTCGACGCTGTGGTCGGAGCGGTCGCACGTCACGACGGCGCAGGTCGAGGCATCCTTCGCGGACGGACCCTCGGCCGGCCACCCGGCCGTCACCCGCAACGCGTGGGGCGACGGCACGGCCTGGTACCTCGCGACGCTCCCCACCCCGGAGGCGTACCGCGCACTGGTCTCCCGTCTCGCGGACGACGCGGGCGTGCGCGCTGCGGCGGAGGTCCGCGGCGCGAGCGACGCCCTCGAGATCGTCAGGCGGAAGGGGACGGATGCCTCGTACCTCTTCGTCGTCAACCACGGCGAGACGCCGGCCGTCGTGACGGCCGCGGGCGTCGAGCTGGTCACCGGGATGCCGGTCGCCGCGGACGTCGCGGTCCCCGGCGGCGCGGTGCGCATCATCAGAGAGGAGGCGGCCGCATGACCGCCACCGAAGTCCTCGTCACACGAGGAGCACGAGGAGCACGGAAAGGGCGGCGGCCGTCCGACACGGTACGGCGCAAGACCCCGCACAAGGGCGCGATCGCGATCTTCACAGGTCCGTTCAGCGTGCTGTTCCTGCTGTTCTACCTGATCCCCATCGGCTACGCGGTGTGGCAGTCGCTCCTCGTCGTCGAGCGCGACGGGCTCTACGGCGAGCCGACCGAGGTCTTCGGCGGGCTCACCCAGTACCTCCTCGTCTTCCAGAACGCGCCGTTCTGGGAGTCGGTCGGACGGGTGCTCCTGTTCGGCGTCGTGCAGGTGCCGATCATGCTGGGCCTGGCGCTCCTGTTCGCGCTGCTGCTGGATTCGCCGGTGCTCAAGGGCAAGAAGTTCTTCCGCCTCGCGTTCTTCGCGCCGTACGCGGTGCCCGGCGTCATCGCGGCGATCATGTGGGGCTTCCTCTACTCGCCGAACCTGTCGCCCTTCACGCAGGTGACGCAGAACGTCGACTTCCTGTCGCCGCAGCTGGTGCTCTGGTCGATCGCGAACGTCGTGACGTGGGTGTTCGTCGGCTACAACATGCTGATCATCTACTCGGCGCTCCTCGCGATCCCCGCCGAGGTGTACGAGGCCGCGCGCCTCGACGGCGCCGGTCAGGTCCGCATCGCGTGGTCGATCAAGATCCCGATGATCGCCCCGGCGCTCATCCTGACGGCGGTCTTCTCGATCATCGGCACGCTGCAGCTGCTCGCCGAGCCCCAGGTGTTCCGCTCGTTCAGCGCCGCGGTGTCGAGCACCTACACGCCGAACATGACCATCTACGCGACCAGCGCGATCCCGAACACGCACCTGGCGGCCGCCTTCTCGGTCGTCCTCGCCCTGGCGACGTTCGTGCTCTCGTTCGTGTTCCTCAAGGTCACCCAGCGGAAGGCCGAGCAATGAGCCTCCTCACCCGTACCGCCGGCGCGACCGCCGACGACCTGAAGCCCTCCTCGCGCGGGCCGAAGGAGAGCATCCTCTCGCGCGGAGCCGCGCTCATCGTGATGGGGGTCTTCACCCTCTACTTCCTCGTGCCGATCTGGTGGCTGTTCATCGCCTCCACCAAGGACCGCGGCGACCTGCTCACGACGAACGCCCTGTGGTTCGCGGACTGGAACTTCTTCGCCAACGTCGGCGACCTGCTGACCTACAACGACGGCATCTACGTGCGGTGGCTCCTCAACAGCCTCGGCTACGCGGGCGTCGGCGCGCTGCTGGCGACCGTGTTCGCGGGCATGTGCGGCTACGCCCTGGCGAAGTACCGGTTCCGCGGGCGTGAGGCGTACTTCAACACGGTCCTCGGCGGTGTTCTCGTCCCGGCCACGGCACTCGCGCTCCCGCTGTTCCTGCTGTTCAGCCAGGTCAACATGACCAACACGTTCTGGGCCGTGCTGCTGCCGAGCATCGTGAGCCCGTTCGGCGTGTACCTCAGCCGCATCTACGCGTCGGCGAGCGTGCCCGACGAGCTCATCGAGGCCGGCCGCATCGACGGCGCGAGCGAGGTGCGCACGTACTTCACGATCTCGATGCGCCTGATGATGCCCGCCCTCATCACGGTGTTCCTCTTCCAGTTCGTGTCGATCTGGAACAACTTCTTCCTGCCGCTGATCATGCTGCGCAGCCAGGAGCTGTTCCCGGTCACCTACGGCCTCTACTCGTGGAACACGCAGCTCAACCAGATCCCCGAGCTGCGCACGTACGTCCTGGTCGGGTCGTTCCTCTCGATCGTCCCGCTCATCATCGCCTTCCTCCTCCTTCAGCGCTTCTGGCGCAACGGCCTGGGCACCGGGTCCGTGAAGTGAGTCCCCGCCGAGGGGCCAGCCCCCGGCATCCGTTGTAATCACCCACCAAGTAAGGAATGACATGCAGCACAACAAGAGGGCAGTCGTCACCGGCGTCGCACTGCTCAGCGCGCTCGCGCTGGCCGGATGCTCCGGCGGAGGCTCCGGAACGGACAACGGCGGCGGCGGGGATGCCGCAGCCTGCGCGCCGTCGGACGGAGACGTGACGCTCGAGTTCACCTCGTGGATCCCCGGCATCGAGGACGTCGCCGCGCTCTGGAACGAGGAGAACCCCGATATCCAGGTGGAGGTGCAGACCGGCCCGAACGGCAACGGCGGCACCTACCAGAGCTTCTTCAGCCAGCTCGAGGCGGGCAACGCGCCCGACCTCGGCCAGATCGAGTACGACGCGCTCGCGAGCTTCCGCGTGCAGGACGGACTCGAGGACCTCTCGGTGTGCGAGGACGTCGTCGCCGCCGAGGCCGAGTTCATCCCGTGGACCTGGGGCCAGGTCACCCTCGGCACCGACGGCGTCTACGGCGTGCCGCAGGACTCGGGCCCCATGGCGCTGTTCTACCGCTCCGACCTGTTCGAGCAGAACGGCATCGCGGTCCCGACGACGTGGGAGGAGTACAAGGAGGCCGCCAAGGCCGTGCGCGCCGCCGGCGGGTACATCACGAACTTCTCCACCGCCGACATCAACCAGTTCGCGGGCTTCGTGTGGCAGGGCAACGGCGACTGGTTCTCCAACAACGGCGAGGAGTGGACGGTCGACCTGACCGGCGAGCAGTCGACGACGGTCGCCGAGTACTGGCAGGAGCTCCTCGACGAGGACCTCGTCGCCACCTACCCGGCTTGGACCGAGGAGTGGAACAACGCCTACAACTCGGGTGAGGTCTGGACCTGGAACTCCGCCGTGTGGGGCGCGAACTCCATCTCGTCCGGCGCTCCCGACACCGCCGGCAAGTGGTCGGTCGCTCCGTCCCCGCAGTGGGAGGCCGGCGACGCCAGCTCCGGCAACTGGGGCGGCTCGTCGATCGCGGTCTTCAAGGGCACCGATCACCTCTACGAGGCGACCAAGTTCGCGCTGTGGCTCAACACCTCGGACGAGGCGCTGACCGCGCTCAACAAGTCGGCGAACATCTACCCCGCCACGACGGCCGGCCTCGAGCTGCCGTCGCTGCAGGAGGGCGTCGAGTTCTACGGCGGCCAGAAGATCTACGACGTGTTCGCCGAGGCGGCCGCGCAGGTCAACCCCGACTTCGTGTGGGGTCCGACCATGACGCAGACCTACGCCGACGTGTCGGACGGCTTCCAGAAGGCCGTGACGGGTCAGGGCACGCTGCTCGAGGCCCTCGCCGCGGCGCAGGAGTCGACCATCGCGACCCTGAAGGCGCAGTCCATCCCGGTTGCGGAGTAGTCTCCCCGCGTGATCCATCACCTCCGTGCCGCGGGAGTCAGCCTCGTGCTCGACTCCCGCGGCTCGGGCGTTCCCGCGATCGTCCACTGGGGACGAGACCTCGGGGCGCTCGCCGAATCAGACCTCGTCCTGCTCGCCGACGCGACGGTCCCCGCGGTGGCGCCGAGCTCGATCGACGCCCCGCTGCGGCTCACGCTGCTGCCCGCACTGGCCGACGGCTGGTCGGGCCTTCCCGCGGTCTCCGTCGAGGGCACCCGCGCGGCGCCGCGGCAGCTCGGCACGGTGCGCGACGGCGACGTCATCGTCACCGAGTGCGCGTGGGCGGATGCCGTCATCACGACCCGTCTGGAGCTCACCCCGCAGGGCGTGCTGCTCGCCGCCCAGGCCGTGCGCAACGACGGGATCGCTCCGGTCGTGCTCACGGCAGCGGGCGTCGCCCTCCCGGTGCCGGACCGCGCGCGCGAGACGCTCGACTTCTCGGGACGCTGGGCGGGAGAGCGCCGCCCGCAGCGGGCGACCCCCGGTCAGGGCGTGTGGCTGCGCGAGTCCCGGCACGGCCGCGGCGGCCACGACGAGCCGTTCCTGATGGTCGCGGGAACGCCGGGCTTCGGCTTCGGCGCGGGCGAGGTGTGGGCGACGCACCTGGCGTGGAGCGGCGACACCCGGCTCTGGTTCGAGCGCACCGACCTCGGGCCGGCCGTGCTCGGCGCCGGCGAGCGGCTCGGCGCTCTCACGCTGCCGCCCGGCGAGGCGTATGAGGGTCCGACGGTGGTCGCGACATGGTCGGCCACCGGACTCGACGGCCTGTCGGACCGCCTGCACCCGTGGGTGCGCTCGTGGTCGACGCTCGACCGGCCGCGGCCGGTCACCCTCAACACGTGGGAGGCGGTGTACTTCGAGCACTCGATCGACCGGCTCGCGCCCCTCATCGACCGCGCCGCCGAGGTGGGCGTCGAACGGTTCGTGCTCGACGACGGCTGGTTCCTGGGGCGCACCGACGACCGCCGAGCGCTCGGCGACTGGACGGTCGATCCGGTGCGGTGGCCCGGGGGGCTGGGCCCGCTCATCGAGCGCGTGCACGCCCGGGGGATGGAGTTCGGCCTGTGGGTCGAGCCCGAGATGGTCAGCCTCGACTCGGACCTCGCGCGGCAGCATCCGCAGTGGCTCCTGACCGACCCCGAATCGGTCACGTGGCGCTGGCAGCACGCCCTGGACCTCTCGCTCCCCGAGGTCGAGCACCACCTGTTCGAGCGCCTCGACGCACTGCTGGCCGAGTACCCGATCGCGTACCTCAAGTGGGATCACAACCGCGACCTGCTGGTGGCGGACTCGGGCGCCCAGGTGCACGCGCTGTACCGGCTGATCGACCGCCTCCGCGCGGCGCATCCCGATGTCGAGATCGAGTCCTGCGCTTCCGGCGGCGGACGGATCGACCTCGGCATCCTGCGTCGTGTCGACCGCGTGTGGACGAGTGACACCAACGACCCTCTCGTGCGGCAGGCCATCCAGCGGTGGACGGGAATCGTGATCCCGCCCGAATACCTCGGCTCGCACGTCGGCGATGCGCGCGCCCACACGACCGGACGCGTCAGCGCGCTCGGATTCCGCCTCGCGACGGCGCCGTTCGGCCACGCCGGCATCGAGTCCGACCTCACCCGCGTCTCGCCCGGCGACCTCGACGCCGTGCGCACGTGGGCGGGGGTGCACCGGCGGTTCCGCGGCCTCCTGCACTCCGGCCGGGTCGTGCGAGCGGATGCCGCCTCCGACGCCGTCGTGGTGCACGGGGTGGTCGCGCACGACCGGGGCGAGGCGCTGTTCTCGTACGCGGTGCTCGACGCGACCGATGCCGCCCTTCCCGAGCCGCTGCGGCTGGTCGGCCTCGACCCGGAGCTGCGGTATCGCGTCGAGGCGGTCGATCTCGGTGCCGCGCCCGCGGTGCTGCAGGACGCGGCGCCGCCCTGGTTCGCGGCCGGTGTCGTGCTTCCCGGCCGGGTTCTCGCCGAGACCGGCCTGGCGATGCCGCTCCTTCTTCCCGGCAACGCCGTCGTGCTGCACGTCGCCGCGGTCTGACCTCGTTGCTCGCTGTGTACCGGACTCAGGATGAAGGCGCCCGGAACGCACCTGCCGACGGCGTCTCGGGGGTGTGCGAGACGGGTCGTCCTGAGTCGGGTACAGCGCGGTGGGGCGCCGGGTCCGGCCGGTCGGCCGGACAGCACAGCCGGCTCAGCCGCGGGGCGCCCGCTTGACGACGTCGTACGCCGCGAGGGCGGCCTTGCGCGTCTCGCCGAGGTCGACGATCGGCTCGGGCGGCTCGTCCGACAGATGCTCGGGCGCCCACCGCCGCACGTAGTGCCCGTCAGCGTCGAACTTCTTCGCCTGCAGGTCGGGGTTGAAGATCCGGAAGTACGGTGCCGCGTCGGCGCCGGAACCCGCCACCCACTGCCAGTTGAACGGGTTGTTCGCGGCATCCGCGTCGACCAGCGTGTCCCAGAACCACTGCTCCCCGCGTCGCCAGTCGACGAGCAGGTTCTTGACGAGGAAGGATGCCGCCACCATGCGCACCCGGTTGTGCATGTAGCCGGTCTCCCACAGCTCGTGCATGCCGGCGTCGACCAGGGCGACCCCGGTGCGTCCGCGCTGCCACGCGTCGAGCTGCGCGGGATTCAGCCGCGGCCACGGGAACGCGTCGAACTCGCGCCGCAGGTTCGTCGTCGCGAGGTCGGGCGAGTGGAAGAGCGTGTGCCACGCGAACTCGCGCCATCCGAGCTCCGAGAGGAACCGCGCCCCGCGCCCCTGCTCGACGGCTTCATGCCACACGGTGAAGGGGCTCACCTCGCCCCATCGCAGCCGCGGCGACAGCAGCGACGTCGCCCCGGCCGAGGGCTCGTCGCGCGCCCGGCCGTATCCGTCGAGGTCGTGCGCGAGGAACTCCCGCAGCCGCCGCCGCCCCGCAGGCTCGCCCGGCTCCCATGCCTCGCGAAGTCCGCCCGCCCAGTCCGGGTCCGTCGGCAGCAGCCCCCAGTCCGCGAGTTCGTCGGAGGGGATCGGATGCCGCACCCCCGCGATCTCGCGAGGCTCAGGAAGGGGTGCGCGCGGCGCGGGAAGGCCGAGGCAGGCGCGCCAGAACGGCGTGAACACCGAGAAGTGCGTACCGGCGCCGGTCTTCACGGTCCACGGTTCGAACAGCACCGACCCGGCGAAGGACGACACCTCGACGCCGTCCTCGCGCAGTGCGGCCTTGAGCGCGGCGTCGACCTCGCGCTCGGGGCCGCCGTACCGCCGATTCCAGAAGACGGCGCCGGCCGCGGCATCCGTCACCGTCTCCTTCACGACGCGATCGGCCGGACCGCGCCGCAGCACCAGGCGTGCGCCCCGCTCGGCCAGCCGCTCGCCGAGCGAGGTCAGCGAGTGGTGCAGCCACCACCGTGCGGCGCCGCCGAGGGGCCGGATGCCCGGCGACTCCTCGTCGAGCACGTAGAGCACGATCACCGGCTCGTCGCGGTCGATCGCCGCGCGCAGGGCCGGATTGTCGGCGAGGCGCAGGTCATCGCGCAGCCACACGATCGACGGGCTCGACATGGGTCCATCCTGCCGCGCCTCGCGCGGAGCGATGCGGGCTTGACAGGCCCGGCGCGCTACTGCCGCACGAAGGGAACGGACGCGTTGTACCCCTCGGTGCCGAGGTGCAGCACGAGATCGTCGTCGGCGCAGGTGTAGGACGACGCCGACACGGGCCACTCGGCGAGGGTCTCCGCCGTCTCGGACGCGAAGATCGCGCTCGCCCTGCCGTCGTCGGTCGGGACGACGATCAGGTCGTTTTCCTGGGCGGTGAGCGCGAGCGCGTCGCCGTCCGTCTCGTAGTCTCCGGTCATCGTGCCCCCGAGGGCCACCGACGCGGTGTGCCCGAGCCACGTGACCGAGGTCGGCACGCTCTGGGTGAACGCGAACGTGCCGTCGGTCGCGAATGAGATGGTGGCGGATGCCGCGGGATCGATGACCGCGTCGGGGTACTCGAGACCGCCCGGCAGGGCGTCGTAGATCGGCTGGAGCTGCTCGGCGCCGACAGACCACGTGCCGA
Organism: Microbacterium sp. SSM24; assembly: GCF_025989145.1. Classification (NCBI taxonomy): domain Bacteria; kingdom Bacillati; phylum Actinomycetota; class Actinomycetes; order Micrococcales; family Microbacteriaceae; genus Microbacterium; species Microbacterium sp. SSM24. Next base: position 1,741,235 of record NZ_JAPDNQ010000001.1, read on the forward strand.
CGATGCACTCGGGTGTGGGCGTCTGGGTGGGTGTGTCGGTGGCGCGCGGTGTCTCGGCATCGGTCGTCGTCGCCGTGCACCCGGCCGAGACGGCCGCGATCACCGCGAGGAGGGCCAGCGTGCGTGTCGCTCTCAGCAGCATCCGTCCATCATCGGGGTTGCGGGGCCGCGATGCGACACGTGCGGTCCCTGCTCGGCGCTTGCGTGATCCTGCAAGTTCTTGCGTACACTGACGGCATGTCGAAGCGTCTCGCCGAAGTGGCGCGCAAGGTCGGTGTCAGTGAGGCCACGGTCAGCCGCGTGCTCAACGACAAGCCGGGAGTGTCCGACGCGACGCGCCAGGCCGTGCTCACCGCGCTCGACGTGCTCGGCTACGAGCGCCCCACCAAGCTCCGCGGGGAGCGCGCCCGCCTCGTCGGGCTCGTGCTGCCGGAACTGCAGAACCCGATCTTCCCCGCGCTGGCCGAGATCATCGGCGGCGGGCTGACCCAGAACGGCTACACGCCGCTGCTGTGCACGCAGAACGCGGGCGGCATCACCGAGTCGGACTACGTCGAGCTGCTCCTCCAGCAGCAGGTGTCGGGCGTCATCTTCCTCGGCGGCAACTACAGCCAGGCGGATGCCGCGCACGACCACTACGACAGGCTTCGACAGGTCAACCTCCCGACGGTGCTGGTCAACGCGCGCATCCCGAAGCTCGACTTCGCGACCGTCTCGACCGACGACGGCGCGGCGGCCGAGCAGGCGATCCAGCACCTGCACCAGCTCGGCCATCGCCGGATCGGGATGCTGCTCGGCCCCCTCGACCACATCCCGTCGCAGCGCAAGCTCGCGGCGGCGCGACCGCTGCTCGAGCGGCTGGGTTCGCCGCTCGACGACGCCCTCGTGGTGCGGGGCCTGTACTCGCTCGAGTCCGGCCAGGCGGGAGCATCCCGCCTCTTCGCCGCCGGCGCGACCGCCGTCGTCTGCGCGAGCGACCCGCTCGCCCTCGGAGCCGTGCGCGCCGCGCGCCGTGCGGGACTGCGCGTGCCCGACGACGTCAGTGTCGTCGGATTCGACGACTCGTTCCTGATGAGCTGCACCGAACCGCCGCTCACGACCGTGCGTCAGCCGATCGAGTCGATGGGCCGCACCGTGATCGACCTGCTGCTGTCGCAGATCGCCGGCACGACCGAGCCCGGTGACGAGCTGCTCTTCGAGCCCGAGCTCGTCCTGCGGGCGTCAACGGGCCCCGCCGCCTGACCCCCTCCTCCGCTCCCTCCCCTCCCTCCGGTCCGTTTGTGCGGGCGAATGTGCGCTCGCTGGGTGGCTCGCACGCACATTCGCCCGCACAAACGGACGCCGCGGCTGGTTGACGCGCGCGAGACGGGATGACTCGCCGTCATAAGATCGTGATCTTGCGTGAATCTGTTCAAGACTTGCAAAAGAAGCGAACCCGGAATACATTCTTCGCATCGAGTCCTTCCCCCCGACGACGAGGAGATCCGTGGACAGCGACGTCCTCACCCGAGCCGATCAGGCGCCAGCCGCGCCGGCGCCGCCGACCACCGACCCGCTGTGGTGGCGCTCCGCCGTCATCTACCAGGTCTACGTGCGCAGCTTCGCCGACGGGAACGGCGACGGCACGGGCGACCTCGCGGGGGTGCGGGCCCGGCTCGGCTACCTGAAGGACCTCGGCGTCGACGCGATCTGGTTCAACCCCTGGTACCCGAGCCCGCTCGCCGACGGCGGCTACGACGTGCAGGACTACCGCGACATCGACCCCCGCTTCGGCACGCTCGCCGAGGCGGAGGCGCTCATCGCGGAGGCGCTGGAGCTCGGCATCCGCACCATCATCGACGTGGTGCCGAACCACATCTCGGACCAGCATCCGTGGTTCCAGGAGGCGCTGGCAGCCGAGCCCGGGAGCCCGGCGCGCGAGCGGTTCTGGTTCCATCCGGGCAAGGGCGAGAACGGCGACGAGATCCCGACGCACTGGGTCTCGAGCTTCCAGGGCGAGACGTGGACCCGCACCACGAACCCCGACGGCACGCCGGGGGAGTGGTACCTCCACATGTTCACGCCCGAGCAGCCCGACCTGAACTGGAACCACCCCGACGTGCGCCGCGAGCACGAGGACATCCTGCGCTTCTGGTTCGACCGAGGCGTCGCGGGCGTGCGCATCGACTCGGCCGCGCTCCTCATCAAAGACGCCGACCTGCCCGAGGTGGGCGAGAAGCCCGACCACCCCACCGAGGACCGCGACGAGCTCCACGACGTGTACCGGTCGTGGCGAGCGATCGCCGACTCCTACCCCGGAACGCGCGTGCTCGTCGGCGAGATCTGGGTGCCCGACATCGACCGGTTCACCGCCTACCTGCGTCCCGACGAGATGCACACCGCGTTCAACTTCGATTTCCTGGCGCGCCCGTGGGGGGCGGCATCCTTCCGCGAGTCCATCTCGGCGACCCTCGCCGCGCACGCGCCGGTCGGCGCTCCGAGCACGTGGGTCCTCTCCAACCACGACGTCACGCGCCCCGTCACGCGGTACGGCCGCGAGGACACGGCGTTCGCGTTCCTCAAGAAGCGCTTCGGCGTGCCGACCGATCCGCAGCTCGGCCTGCACCGCGCCCGCGCCGCCGCCCTGCTCGTCGCCGCGCTCCCGGGAAGCCTGTACATCTATCAGGGCGACGAGCTCGGCCTCCCCGAGGTGGAGGACCTCCCGCTCGACCTCATCGAGGATCCGATGCACTTCCGCTCGGGCGGCACGGACCCGGGAAGGGACGGATGCCGCGTCCCGCTGCCGTGGACCGGATCCTCGGCCCCGTTCGGCTTCGGACCGGACGGCTCGGCGCCGTGGCTCCCGCAGCCGGCGGGGTGGGACGGCCTGACGGTCGAGGCCCAGCTGGCCGACCCGGACTCCACGCTCACCCTCTACCGCGAGGCGCTGCGCCTGCGGCGCGCACTCCCCGCCCTGGGCGACGGCCCGCTCGCGTGGTGGGACGACGCCTTCCCCGCGGCAGACGCCGTCCCCGCGGCATCCGCCGTCCCCGCGGCATCCGCCGGGCCTGCGGCATCCGACGTGCTCGCCTTCCGCCGCGGCGACGACTTCGCGTGCGTCGTGAACACCGGCGACGACCCCGTGCCGCTCCCCGCGGGCACGGACCTCCTGCTCTCGAGCTCGCCGCTCGAGCACGGCGCCCTTCCGGGCAACGCCACCGCGTGGCTGCGCATCGGCGCAGCGACGGATCCCCACCCCACCGCACACACCACGGAGGCTCCCGCGCCGAGAGGCTGACGCGGGATCCGCCATACGAAAGGAAAGACGATGAAGTCACCAGCAAGGGTCCTGCTCGCCGGTGTCGCCGCCGCGGCGACCGTCGGCGCGCTCGTCGGCTGCTCCACGGCCGGAGGCGACGACAGCAGCGGAAAGACCGAGCTGCGCGTCGCGACGTTCCCTCCGGGAGCGGATGCCGCAGCCTACGAGGCCTTCGCGGCCCAGGAGAAGCAGTTCGAGGACGAGCATCCCGACATCGACATCATCGGTGTCGAGTACGAGTGGGAGGGCCCGACCTTCGCCGTGCAGCTCGCCGGCGGCAGCCTTCCCGACGTGTTCACGGTGCCGTTCACCGACGCGAAGACGCTGCTCGAGAATGATCAGCTGATGGATGTCACCGACGAGATGGATGAGCTCGGCTACACCGACAGCTTCAACCCGATCATCCTCGAGGGCGTCACCGGCGACGACGGGAAGATCTACGGCTTCCCGCGCCAGGCGTACGCCAACGCGCTGTCGTACAACCGCGAGCTGTTCGAGGCGGCGGGGCTCGACCCCGACAGCCCGCCGACGACGTGGGACGAGGTGCGCGAGTACGCGAAGAAGATCACGGATGCCACGGGCAAGGCCGGCTACTCGCAGATGGCGATCAACAACACGGGCGGCTGGCAGCTGACGGTGGGCACCGTCGCCCGCGGCGGTCGCACGCAGACCGACAACGGCGACGGCACCGCGCAGTCCACGATCGACAACGACGCCACACGCGGCGTGCTGCAGTTCCTGCACGACGTCAAGTGGGAGGACGGCTCGTTCGGCTCGAAGGTCGACCTCGACTGGGGCACGATCAACCAGGAGTTCGCCGCCGGCAACATCGGCATGTACACGACCGGCTCCGACATCTACACGGCGCTGGTGCGCGACTTCGGTCTCGACTCCGACGTGTACGGGCTGACCGTCATCCCGCTCGAGGGCGACGACCCGGGCACGCTCGGCGGCGGCGACATCGCCGTCATGAGCCCGACGATCGACGACGAGACCAAGGCCGCCGGCGTCGAGTGGATCGACTGGTACTACATGCAGAAGCTGCTGAACGAGGATGCCGCGGTGCAGGACGCCAAGACCCTCAACGAGTCGGGTCAGGCCGTGGGCACGCCGCTGCTGCCGGTGCTGAGCCGTGAGCTCTACGAGGAGTCGCTCGTCTGGATCGAGCCGTACATCAACGTGCCGCGCGAGCAGATGGCGCCGTTCACCGACGCGATCTGGGAGCAGACGCCCGTCGGCGAGGCCAAGGTCAAGACGCAGGAGGTCTACGCTCTCCTCGACACCGTGGTCCAGACCGTCCTCACCGATGAGAACGCCGACATCGACGCCCTCCTCGCGCAGGCCCAGACGGACGCACAGGCTCTGCTCGACTCGTAACCCCCGGATGCCGCGCCCGGCCTCGCCGCCGGGCGCGGCATCCATCCGCCCCCCTGTGTCCGTTTGTGCGGGCGAATGTCCGCTTCGCACCTCGCCCAGCCGACCATTTGCCCGCACAAACGGACCGACACCAGCAGAGGCACCCGATGACGATGACCACTGAGGAACGGCCGGCCGCGGCATCCGCGCCTCCTGCCCTGCCGCCCGCGCGGCGGAAGATCCGGCGCTCGCCGGCTACGTGGTATCGCGGGGGCGGGCTCGCGAACCTGCTGTTCGTGCTGCCGATGCTGTTCGTGTTCTTCTTCTTCTCGTGGTCGCCGATCGTGCAATCGGTGATCATGAGCCTGCAGAAGACGAACATGATCGTCTCGGAGTGGGTCGGTCTCGACAACTACCTCGCTGTGATGAGCGATCCCGAGCTCGGCCGCGCCGTCGTCAACACGGTGTACTTCGCTCTGCTGGCGCTGCTGTTCGGGTTCCCGCTTCCGCTGTTCGTCGCCGTGCTCATGAGCGAGGTGCGCCGCGGCAAGGGCCTGTACTCGGCGCTCGCGTATCTACCCGTCGTCATCCCGCCCGTGGTCGCTGTGCTGCTGTGGAAGTTCTTCTACAGCGCCGACCCGTCGGGCGTCTTCAACACCGTGCTCGGATGGTTCGGCATCCCGCCGCAGCCGTGGATCCAGTCGGCCGTGCAGGCGATGCCGTCCCTCGTGATCGAGGCGACGTGGGCGGCGGCGGGCGGATCGATCATCATCTACCTCGCCGCACTGCTCTCGGTGCCGCCGGAGCTGTACGACGCCGCCGAGGTCGACGGCGCGGGCATCTGGCGCAAGGTGTGGCACGTCACGCTGCCGCAGCTGCGCGGCATCCTCTTCATCATGCTGATCCTGCAGGTCATCGCGACCGCGCAGGTGTTCCTCGAGCCGTTCCTGTTCACCGGCGGCGGGCCCGCGGGGGCGACCAAGACGATCCTGCTCTACATCTACGACAAGGCGTTCCGCAACAGCCTGGGCGGCGACTACGGCGAGGCGACCGCGGTGTCGGTGCTGCTCGCGATCGTGCTCGCCGTGCTGTCCTGGCTGTATTTCAAGCTCACGAACCGCTGGAGCACCTCATGACCACGTCGATCTCCACCGCCGAGGGGCGCGAGGGGCTGCGGGGCTGGCTCGGCCGCCGCGGCGCCGGCGGCGGACGCAAGCGCGAGTCGCTCGACGACCTCGCCGAGCGCACGATCGTGTCGTCGAGCGAGCGCGGTCGTCCCGGCACGCGGATCGGGATGTCGCTGACCCACGCGTTCCTCTTCGTCACCCTCGTGATCGCCGGCCTCGGGCCGATCCTGTGGCTGGCGAAGTCGGCAGTGACCCCGACGCAGGACACGCTGCAGCAGCCGTTCGCCCTCTGGCCGAACGGGATCGACTGGGCCAACCTGTCGACGGCGTGGAACGACATCCACATCGACCTCTACTTCTGGAACACGATCGTGATCGCGCTGGGCGCGTGGTTCACGCAGCTGTTCATCGCGACGACCGCCGGCTACGCGCTGTCGGTGCTGCGGCCGAAGTACGCGCCGGTGCTGTCGGCGCTGGTGCTCGCGACGCTGTTCATCCCCGGCATCGTGCTGCTGGTGCCGCTGTACCTGACGATCGTCAACCCGCCGCTGCTCGGGGACGTCAGCCTGCTCAACAACTACCTCGCCGTGTGGCTGCCGATGGGGGCGAACGCGTTCAACATCCTGCTCGTGAAGCGCTTCTTCGACAATCTGCCGCGCGAGGTGTTCGAAGCCGCGAAGACCGATGGCGCCGGACCCTTCCGGCTGTTCTGGTCGATCGTGCTGCCGATGTCGAAGCCGATCCTCGGCGTGGTGTCGGTCTTCGCGATCATCGCGGCCTGGAAGGACTACCTCTGGCCCATGCTCGTGCTGCCCGACCCCGCGGTGCAGCCCCTGTCGGTACGGCTGCCGGCGGTGCAGTCCCAGACCGAGCTGGACGTGTTCCTCGCGGCCCTCGCGATCGCGACCCTGATCCCGATCGCGATGTTCCTCCTCTTCCAGTCCGTCTTCCTGCGTTCGGCGGGCCTCGGCGGCGCCGTGAAGGGCTGAGCCCCTCGCCGATGTTCGTTGCTCGTTCCGTTTGTGCGGCCGAATGTGCGCCTGCACGCGGCGACGGACGCACATTCGCCCGCACAAACGGACAGCGGCCGGGGGTCACGGACGCCAGCCTCGAGCCAGGAGCGCGGCGCGGACTCGACGGGTGACCGCGGTGGGGTCGGACATCTGCCCCTTGACGACCTGCACGACGAGCCAGCCCGCCGCGACGATGCGTTCGAGCTGCTCGGTGTCGAGGCGGAACTGTGCGTCATCCGTGCGGTGCTGCTCGCCGTTGTACTCCACCAGGACCCGGTGACGCGGATACGCGAGGTCGCCGTGGCGGACGAAGTCCCCTCGAACGTCGAACAGCGGATGGTTCACGATCGGCTCGGGCAGGAGCCCGTCGACCAGCATGAGCCGCAGTTCGGTCTCCTTCGGCGAGTCGGTGCGGGGGCGCACCAGTTCGAGCGCCGTGCGCAGCTTCTTCGCGCCGTGGCGTCCGGCGGACCTCTGCACCGCACTGCGCAACTCGGCCGTTGCGGCCGGTGGGTCGATGCGCCGCACGAGGTCGTCCCCGACGGCGACGAGTTCGCCGAGCCGCAGCAGCGGCGCGAGAGCGCACCAGGTCTGCACCGGACTGGTCACACGTCGACCGTCGACGACGACGGCCGAGCGGATGTCGCGAGGCGCCAAGTGCGACCGGATGCCCGCGACCTGCGGGCGCTTCTCCCGCTTCGCGACGGATACGTGCACCGACAGGTCCCGCCGGAGCCGCAGCGGCAGGGGGAGATGCTGCAGCCGTGCCGCGGTGGTGTGGCTGAGCACGGCGTGCGGTCCGAGGAGGGGGAGCGCGGCATCCACTCGTGCGAGTGCGACCGCCTCCAGCAGTCGCCAGTACTCGTCGGCCTCGCGGAGGTCCGCCTCGTCATGCCGGGCCAGGGAGGTGGACGCAACCCGAACGCCGTGGAAGGGCTTGAAGAGGTCGCTGCGGCGCAGTCGCCCGGCCGACGCGCCGAGCTGCCGGGCCGTGCTCGATCGAAACGGTCCGGGCGATAGCCCATCGGGGAGTGGTGCGGGTCGCGGCATCCGTCGACACTGCCCCCGATCGCCCCCGGTGCCGACCGGATCCCCCGACTGTGCCCGCACTCCCCGCACGGCCCGACCTGGGGAGGAACCCCCTGCGTCCGTTTGTGCGGGAGATTGTGCGCCTGAGTGCGGTGCCAGGCGCACATTTGCCCGCACAAACGGAAGCGTGCGGGGGGAGGGGGAGGGGGGCTACAGGCCGGTGGTGTCGTGGCCCCTGGGGACCGTGATCAGCAGCGCGCCGGCATCCACGCGCGTGCGCACGTGCACGGCCTCGCCGAATTCGTCACCGTCGAGCTGCACCGGCGTCGCGTTGGTCGTCGCGATCTCGATGCCCGCGCCGCGGGAGTACCTCACGGAGTTGTCCTTCGTGCGCAGGGCGAGCACCCGGCGGCCGGCGCGGAACCGCCGCAGCACACTGTTGTCCCACGCGACGCGCCGCCACACGAAGATCCACCCGAGCGCGCCCTTGGGCTGGAAGATCACGATGTCGAGGGCGCCGTCGGCGACGGATGCCTCGGGGATGAGCTCGAGGCCCGCGGGAAGGGATCCGCAATTGGCGAAGAGCACGCTCTGCACGCGCGCGGAGTGCAGCCGCGAGCCGTCGAGCTGGTACATGACGCGGAACGGCTTGGCCGAGGCGAGCGAGCGGGCCGCGCCGTCGACGTACGCCACCCAGCCGACGGTCTTCTTCAGCTGCGGACTGGTGTTCGCGATCATGGCGGCGTCGAGCCCCATGCCGCCCATCACCACGAAGGCGTGCTCGGCGGTGGTGCCGTCGGGGCGCCGCAGCGCGGCCCATCCGACATCCATCGGCAGGCGATCGCCGTCGAACGTCGCCCGCACCATCGCGTCGCCGCCGTCCAGCGGCAGCCGCAGATTGCGCGCGAGCAGGTTCCCGGTCCCGCTGGGCACGATGGTGAGGGGCACGCCGCTTCCGGTCATCGCCTCCGACACCGCGCGGACCGTGCCGTCGCCGCCCGCGACGAGCACCGCGTCGACGCCCGCCTCGAGCGCCTGGCGGGTCACGTCGTCACCGAGGTCGTCGACCGTCGTCTCGTAGAAGAGAGGCTCCGACCAGCCGGCCTCGCCTGCGAGCCGCTCGACCGTCGCCCGGAGCGCGCGGGCGTCGACCTTGATCGGGTTGTAGACGAGAGCGACCTTCGACGAGGGGCGCTCGCCGGCGTCCTCGATCGGCCGAGGGCCGCCTTCGGAACCGACCCGGCCCGCTTCGCCGCCGTCGCCTTCGGCCGTGTCGTCGTCGCGCGCGGGTTCGTCGTTCGATCCGGATGCCGCGGCCATGCGTCCCACCCTAGGGCTGGACGCCGCCGCACGGCGTCCTCGGCGCCCGGCGACTAGGCTTGCAGGGTGATCGATCCTGCCCTCCTCCGCGAGAATCCCGAGCTGGTCAAGCGCTCGCAGGAGGCCCGTGGCGAGTCTCCCGACACGGTCGACGCGGCGCTCGCCGCCGATCGCGATCGCCGTGCAGCCATCACCTCCTTCGAAGAGCTCCGCGCGGCGCAGAACGCGCACGGCAAGAAGGTCGCGCAGGCGCCGAAGGAGGAGAAGGCGGCCCTCGTGGCCGAGGCCAAGCAGCTCAGCGAGCGGGTCAAGCAGGCCCAGCACGCGGTCACGGCCGCGGAGGAGGCATCCGACCTCGCCCTCTCGAAGATCGAGAACATCGTCATCGACGGCGTACCGGCCGGCGGCGAGGACGACTTCGTCACGCTCCGCACGCACGGCGAGACGCCCGCGTTCGACTTCGAGCCGCGCGACCACCTGGCGCTCGGCGAGCTGCTCGATGCGATCGACATGGAGCGCGGCACCAAGGTCTCGGGCAGCCGCTTCTACTTCCTCAAGGGCATCGGTGCGCGCCTCGAGCTCGCGCTCATGAGCCTCGCGCTCGATCGTGCGCTGCAGGAGGGTTTCATCCCGCTGATCCCCCCGACGCTCGTGCGTCCCGAGGTCATGCGCGGCACCGGGTTCCTCGGCCAGCACGCCGCCGAGGTCTACCACCTCGAAGACGACGACCTGTACCTCGTCGGCACGAGCGAGGTGCCGCTCGCCGGCTACCACATGGACGAGATCCTCGACCTCGGCAAGGGCCCCAAGCGCTACGCCGGCTGGTCCACCTGCTACCGGCGCGAGGCGGGCTCATACGGCAAGGACACCCGCGGGATCATCCGCGTGCACCAGTTCAACAAGCTCGAGATGTTCGTCTACACGACCCGCGAAGACGCCGAGGCCGAGCACCTGCGGCTGGTCGGACTGCAGGAGCGGATGCTGCAGGACCTCGGCCTGAGCTACCGCGTGATCGACGTCGCCGCCGGCGACCTCGGCTCGAGCGCGGCGCGCAAGTACGACGTCGAGGCGTGGGTTCCCACGCAGGGCGCCTACCGCGAGCTCACATCGACGTCGAACTGCACGACGTATCAGGCGCGCCGGCTCGACATCCGTCACCGGCTGCCCGCCGACCGCGGGGGCAAGACCGAGCACGTCGCGACGCTCAACGGCACGCTCGCCACCACGCGGTGGATCGTCGCGATGCTCGAGACGCACCAGCGCGAGGACGGCTCGGTCGTCGTGCCCGAGGTGCTCCGCCCGTACCTCGGGGGACTCGAGGTCATGGAGCCCGTCGCGTGACCGAAGCGCATCTGCCTCCGACCGGGTCCGTCAAGGTCGTGAAGCCCAAGAAGGCCGCGAAGCTCGTCGAGCGGGTCGCGCGCGACACCGAGGACGAGACGGTCGCCACCGAGCGGCTCCTCATCGCGCTCGACATCGACGGCACAGTGATCCTCGAAGACGAGTCGCTCAGCCCCGGAGTGGTCGATGCCGTCGCGCACGCGCAGCGCGCCGGGCACGAGGTGATGATCGCGACCGGCCGCAGCTGGGAGGGAACGCAGGGCATCCTGCGCATGCTCGGGATCGCGCCGGAGTACGTCGTGTGCTCGAACGGCGCCGTGGTGCTCAAGCGCGTCGATGCCGACGAGCTGCACTACGAACGCGACCACGTCGAGACGTTCGACCCCGCCGAGGTGCTGACGCAGCTGCGTGAGCACCTTCCCGACGCGCGCTACCTCGTCGAGCTGCCCGACGGACGACGGCTGTACACGGAGTACCTCGATGACTGGAACCTCGTGCACGCCCAGCGCGTGACCTTCGAGGAGCTCGCCGCGCAGCCCGTGTGCCGCATCGTCGTGGTCGCCCCCGACCAGCGCGAGCAGGACTTCACCGACCTGGTCGAGCGCATCGGTCTCCACCAGGTCTCGTACGCCGTGGGCTGGACCGCGTGGCTCGACATCGCCCCGCAGGGCGTCGACAAGAGCACCGGCCTCGAGCTCGTGCGCACCGAGCTGGGCATCGATCCGGCGCATGTCCTCGTGATCGGCGACGGCCGTAACGATGTCGGCATGTTCGGGTGGGCGCTCGAGAACGGCGGCCGCGCGGTGGCGATGGAGCAGGGGCCCCAAGAGGTTCGGGATGCCGCGGGCGAGACGACGACGTCGGTGTCGGCCGGCGGAGTGGCCGAGGTGCTGCGCCGCCTCTGACGCCAGAGGCGGGATGGCGGCATCCGGTGCGCCTTTCAGAGCTTGCACAGGCGTGCCTGGAAGAATGTCTCGACAGTGCTGTCGGCTAGACTCGACGCCTGTTCGACGGTTGCCTCCACCCGGGGTTGTTCGTCGGGAGGGTTGTCCGAGCGGCCGATGGACCTGGTCTTGAAAACCAGTGGGCAGCAATGTCCCGTGGGTTCGAATCCCACACCCTCCGCAGAAGGTTGGTCGGGGGGCGAACCGTGAGCGAGCACCCCGAGAGGAACCGAGTGGCTGAGACGACCAAGCCCGCCAAGCGCGGCCGTCGCACCGTCGCACGCCACGGTGAACTCACGTCGCCGCACCCGTTCTCGCTGATCATGAAGGTGCTCGGCGTGATGGTGGCCGTCGTCCTCGTCTCGGGTGCCGGTGTCGCCGCATATGCCGCGATCGACATCACCACGAGCATCGCCGAGAACTCCGTCGAACTCGAGGGGCAGGCTCCGGTTCCGCCCGACATCGGCGCGATCGAGGGCGGCGTGAACGTGCTGCTGGTCGGCACCGATGAGTGCGAGCCCGAGTACGCGAGCATCTTCGGTGATCGCTGCACCGGGGCCGACTCGGGCGGCCAGCTCAACGACGTCAACATGCTGCTGCACATCTCCGACAATCCGCGTCGTGTGACGGTGGTCTCGTTCCCGCGCGACCTGATGGCTCCTATCCCCTCGTGCACGCGCGAAGACGGCTCGGTCAGCTCGGCGATGTCGAAGCAGCAGCTGAACTCGGCGTGGTCCTACGGCGGGCTGTCGTGCGTCACGAAGACGATCTCCGAGCTGAGCGGAATGAACATCCCGTTCGCAGCGAAGGTCAGCTTCGGCAACGTGATCAACATCACCGACGCGATCGGCGGCGTCGATGTCTGCATCGGCAACGGCGGTATCCGCGACTACTACACGGCCATCGACTGGCCGGCCGGAAACCGCAACGTCAAGGGCGTCGAGGCCCTCCAGTTCCTGCGCACCCGTCACGGGCTCCAGAACGGCAGCGACCTCGCCCGCATCAGCAACCAGCAGCAGTACATGTCGAGCCTGGCCCGCAAGCTCACGAGTGAAGACGTCCTGTCGAACCCCGCGACGCTGTACAAGCTCGCAACGACGGCCGTCGACAACATCACGCCGAGCCAGTCGCTGGCCAACCCGACGACGATCGTGCAGATCGCGCTCGCGGTGAAGGACGTGCCGCTCGACGAGATCGTGTTCCTGCAGTACCCGGTCAACACCGATCCCGACGACATCAACCGCGTCGTCCCGAACTACGGTGCCGCCGACACGCTCTGGCAGCTGCTCGCCGAGAACAAGGCGATCAACGTGACGAACAACCCGGATGCCGGCGGCGGCGTCATCGCCGTCGACCCCGATCCGGCACAGACTCCCGCAGCGACGCCCGAGCCGACCGCCTCGGGCACGCCGGCGGCGACCGAGGCCGCGGTCGATCTTCCGAGCTCGATCTCGGGAACCTCAGGCGCTGACCAGACCTGCTCGGCGGGCAATCTGCGGGCGAACGGCTGATGGCGGCGGACACCCGACCCTCCCGTGGGGGCCGCGCTCCGATGGCGCGCCACGCGGTTCATCGGGAGCGGCATCCGCTCCTCAGGTTCATTGCGATGGCCGCCGTGGCGCTCGGGGTCGTCGGTGCCAGCGCCGTGGGTCTCGTGGCCTTCAATGTGTGGGATGCCGCGAACTCCCTCGCCGCGAACGCCGTCGTCATCGGCAAGGACAAGCCCCTGCCGCCGTCCCTCGGGGCGATCGAGGGCGGTGTGAACCTCCTCGTGGTCGGGACCGACTCGTGCGAGGGTGCGAATGCGTCGCTGTCGGGTGCATGCCAGAACGGTGACACCGCGGGGGAGCGCAACGACGTCACGATGCTCGTCCACATCTCGGACGAGCCCCGTCGGGTGACGGTCGTGTCGTTCCCGCGCGACATGGTCGTGCCCATTCCGTCGTGCCCGACCGAGGACGGCTCGGGCAGCTACTCGGCGATGAGCGCGCAGATGCTGAACGCGTCGTACCAGTACGGCGGGCTGGCGTGCACGGTGCTCACGATCGAGGAGCTCATCGGCGACGACATCGACTTCGCCGCAGCGATCCGCTGGACGGGCGTCATCAACATGTCGGACGCCATCGGCGGCGTCGATGTGTGCGTCGCCGGCGACGTCAACGATCCGCACACCGGCCTGTCGCTCACTGCCGGCACGCACACCCTCCAGGGTGTCGAGGCGCTGCAGTTCCTGCGCATGCGCCACGGCATCGGCGACGGCTCCGATCTCGGGCGCATCTCGAACCAGCAGCAGTTCATGTCGTCGCTCGTACGCAAGCTGCAGTCCGACTCCGTGCTCGCCAACCCGACCGTGCTGCTGAACCTCGCGACCACCGCGATCAGCCAGGTGCAGAAGCAGCAGCTGGTCCTGAGCCAGTCGCTCGCGAACCCGACGCTCATGGTGCAGATCGCGATGGCGGTCAAGGACGTCCCCTACGAGGACATCGTCTTCGTGCAGTACCCGACGGCGTACTCCTCCGGGTACAGCAGGGTCGTGCCCGTCACTGAGGCTGCCGACGTGCTGTTCACCGCGCTGCGCGAGAACAAGCCCCTCGCCCTCACCGGCGAGGCGAGCCAGGGCTACGGCGTCGAGGTCACAGGCGAGGCCGCGAAGCCGACCCCGTCGGCGACCGCCACCCCCGACCCGACCGGCTCGGCCGCCCCGGGCGAGACGCCGGTCGCCGAGGAGCGGGTCGACCTGCCGTCCGACATCGCCGGCCAGACCGCGGCGCAGACCACCTGCACCGTCCCCCAGCGCTGACGGTTCGAATCGGCCGCGGTGAGCGGTTATGATTGCTGGGCGCGTCCGTGCCTTTTCGAAGCCGGATGCCTGGAGACGTCGCATAGTTCGGCCTAGTGCACCACCCTGCTAAGGTGGAGTCCCCTCACGGGGACCGAGGGTTCAAATCCCTCCGTCTCCGCCATGAATAGCCCCGATCAGGGGCTATTTCTGTTTCCGCGTGAGAACGATGTGAGAAGAGTATGCGCATGTTTCGTGCGCCCGCGCGCGATGTTGTCCGGTTCGGGCGGCGTTCGGTTCACTTCACGAACCGCGGAATCACGCGGATCTCGACGCCCTCACCTCGGCATCGACGGCGGCCGACGAAGGAGACGCGGGGATCGATTCCCTCCGTCTCCGCATGGACCGGATCGCGCGTGTGCGATGCCATTCACGGCAGCTCGCGGACTGAGGCTACTGAGTGGGAACACGCTGGGAACGGGACGGGGAACAGCCGTCGCGAGATCATCGCGCGGGCTTTTCTCATCTGGTTTGCCGGATGGTTTGTTCTCGAGCGCATGGGCCGAGGGGTGGTCTGTCCACGGTAGGCGGGCGAGATCGCGTCACAGTCACCCGAACCTACAGGCAGCCCCGCACGGAACGGATGCTCGTATCCTGATGAAATGCCGCGTTCCGTCGTTGCCGATCCCGCCGCACCGAGGCCAGTCGGGCCGTACTCGCACGCCGCGTCCGGCCCAGGCGATGTGCTGTACCTTTCCGGCCAGACCCCGATCGATCCGGATACGGCAGCGCTGAGTGATGGAGGGATCCGGGAGCAGACTGAGCGGGTGTTCGCGAATCTCGCGTCGGTTCTGGCGGCCGCCGATCGGAGCTTCGACGACGTGGTGAAAGTGAACGTCTATCTGATCGATATGGCCGATTTCGATGCGATGAACACCGTCTATGCCGGCGTGTTCTCGCCGCCGTACCCGGCACGCACCACCGTTGCTGTGGCAGGGCTTCCTCTTGGCGCACGAGTCGAGATCGAACTCGTCGCAACCTCACCCGTTCCCCCCAGTTAGTCGCGCGCACCGCCGCGCGCGGGCGAACCGCAACTCACCATCACAGCCTGACGTCTGTTGATGCTGTGTGCAGTGCCGCGGTCGCGGCGGCGACGATGGGACTTGTCTCGCTTCCGGCCCTGATAGAGAGGTCGATCGTGCGCGCGGCGCCGAGAGGCACAAGACGCACGCCCTCGAGATCGCGCACACTCAGGTTCGGGAGGAATCCCGCGGCGAGGCCGTGCGCCACGATCTCGGCGTGAAGATAGACGTCGGCTGACTCGTAGGCCACGCGGGGCACGAATCCCGCGTCGCGGCAGACGCTGTCGGTCCAGTGACGCACGCTGCTGCCGACGTGCTCCACGACCCATGGGTTCTCGACAAGATCGGAGAGTGATCGCGCGCGCTGCCGCTCGCGTCGGCCAATCGGACGCAAAGGGTTCACCTGTCATGGCGAGCGAGGACTTCGGGCTATACGCCGACCACGTTCCGGCCAACTTCACCTTCATCGGCAACGGACTCGCCGGCCAGCGCGGGGGCGTCCCGCTGCACAGTCACGACTACGACTTCAACGACGCCATATTGCCCGTGGGGATCCGGTACTACAGCGCTCTCGCCGCCCGAACGACTCTCGAGTGATAGATCGCCATTCTCGCTCCTCGGCGTGGAACCCCCAGGATCCGCTCCAAGGGCCATGTGTAGTCTGCGGACATGGAGGCGATCCGAGTGGGGATTGTGGCCGACCCGGCCTCACCCACGAAAGCCGCGCGCCGGATGACCGATCTCGCTCCGCCGGATGGCGTCGGTCGCCGGGGCTGGAGCATCCAGCTCGTGAGCGAGCCCTTCACCCTCGGGTCCGAGGACGTCGACACCGCACTCGCACGACTGCGGTCGCAGAGTGTCGAACAGCAATGGGACCTGGTGATCGGGGTTACCGAGCTTCCGATTCGCGACGACGATGGTCGCTACCTACTGGCAGCGATCGACCCGCAGCGACGGTCGGCTGTGCTCTCGCTGCCTGCACTCGGCGGGTTCCGTGTCAACACCCGCGCCCGTGACGCCGTGCGAGTGCTCGTGAGCGGGATGGCCGAACCCGCCTCGCCCGAGGAGAAGCGCCTGCCTCTCCCCGGTCGCGGTGCGCGTGCACGGGTGCTCTTGGGCATGGTGCTGGCCAACCGTCCGTGGCTGCTCGCCGCGGGACTCAAGTCCGCGCTCGTGGCGGCCTTGGCGACCGGCGCGGTGGCGACGATCCAACCGACCGTGTGGACGCTTGCCGCATCCCTATCGGGATGGCGCCTCTGGGTGGCGACCGTCGCCTCGATCATGATCGTGGTCGCCTGGATCGTGATCGACGGTGAACTCTGGGACCGCCCCGAGAACGGCACCGTCCAGGCCCGGGAGCGGTCCCGGCTCTACAACACCTCGACGCTGCTGACTCTGACGATCGGAGTCATCATCTGCTATCTGGTCCTGTACCTCGTGAACCTGACCTGGGCACTGTTCGTTCTGGATCCAGACGTCATCGGAGAGTGGCTTGGTGAGTCGGCCGGGTACGGTGATCTGTTCGTGCTCACCTGGTTCGTCGCGTCGGTGGCGACGCTCGGCGGTGCGCTCGGCACGGGCCTGGAGTCGGACGACGCCATCCGCGCGGCCGCCTATTCGAAGCGCGAAGAGGATCGCCGCGCCCGACTGGCGGAGGAGCGGACCTAGCGGGCGCCGGAGATCAGCTCCGCGGAGCCCCCGTTGACCGCCACCCCGGCCGCGCCTAGGGTCAGGACTATGGGGCTACAAGAGCAGGGCCCCCCATGACCGACCTGCTCATGGGAATCCCAGGTGTGGGAGCGGTCTACCCCGGGATCCATGTCTGCGCCCTCTTCTCCGGACCGATCGAGAGAGACCGGCTGCTGGTGCAGTTCCTGCAGGAGGGCCTGCGCCACGGCGATCAATGCGTCTGCCTCATGGACGAACTCGAGCCGGAGAACATGCGGCAGAGGGCGTATGGACCTGCGGAGCTCGGGGACACCAGCCGACCCGGTCACCTCAGCCTGCACTCAGCGCCCGACGCTTACCTTCGGGACGGCGAACTCACGCCACAGCAGACGATCTCGCAGCTCGTTCCCGTCCCGGCTTCGACCATCGAGCAGGGGATCCCCTTGCTGCGAGCGGCGGGGCAGATGTCGCAAGCACCATTCGGGCCCGGTGCGAAGGAATTCTCCGCCTACGAGTCCGCAGTCATCCTCATACTCGCCGAATTGCCCACTGTCTTCCTCTGCCTGTATGACATGCGGCGTTTCGGGGCCGGAATGCTCGCTGACGTGCTGAAGGTGCACTCCAGGATCCTGCTCGATGGCACCGTGCTGTACAACCCGCATTCCGTGGCCCCGCCCGCTGGCCCCGATCCCGCACGCGCTGCGGTCCTTCCTGCGCTGGCGGGACTTCGCAGCGACCGCGGACCCGGCGACGACCAGTGGCCTTCCCTGACCGGCGCAGAGGTTCGCATCGCAGGGTTCATCGGCATCGGGATGACCAATCGTGAGACGGCCCACGAGTTGATCGTGTCCCCGCACACGGTGGACGCGCACCTCAAGCACATCTACCAGAAGCTGGGTATCCACTCGCGTGCCGAGCTCGCCGTTCTCTCATTCCGCCACGGCTCCCCGTCCGACTGACGTCGCCTCACGGGGTCGGTTCGCCGAGACATCCGCGGCGCAGATATACCCATTCACGGGATGCCGTGAAGCACGCTGCTCCGAAGCATGGAGGAGTAGGCGTCGAGCGAACGGAGCGTGTCATGGGTAGATGTGTGGGTATCGACCTGGGAACGACCAATTCGGTGATCGGGGCGATGGAGGGCAGCCAGCCTCAGATCATCCCCAATGCCGAAGGAAACAGGACCACACCGTCGGTCGTCGCGTTCCTTGAAAGCGGCGAACGACTCGTGGGACAGATGGCCCGTCGACAGGCGATCCTGAACCCCAAGGGGACGATCTACTCGGCCAAGCGCTTCGTGGGGCGGAAGTACGACGAGGTGCAGAGCGAAGTCCACACTGTCTCGTACGACGTCACAGCAGGACCTGACGGCGCCGTCCGATTCTCGGTCAACGGCAAGCTGTACGCACCGGAGGAGATCTCGGCGCAGGTTCTGCGCAAACTGGCGGACGACGCAGGCAAAGCACTCGGCGAACGGGTGACGGAAGCAGTGATCACGGTGCCGGCGCATTTCAACGACGCCCAGCGGCAGGCAACCAAGGACGCGGGCAAGATCGCAGGGCTCGATGTGCTCCGCATCATCAATGAGCCCACTGCGGCCGCCCTCGCATACGGGATGGAGAAGCTCGAGAACGAGACCATTCTGGTCTTCGACCTCGGAGGCGGCACCTTCGATGTCAGCCTTCTCACCGTGGGGGAGGGCGTCGTCGAGGTCCGGTCGACCGCAGGCGACACTCACCTCGGAGGTGACGACTTCGATCGACGCATCGTGGATTACCTCGCGGACGAGTTCAAGAAGGACGTCGGCATCGACCTGCGGCAGGACCCGCAAGCCCTGCAGCGGCTGTTCGAAGCCGCCGAGAAGGCAAAGGTGGAACTGTCGTCCGTCACCCAGACCGCGGTGAACCTCCCCTTCGTGACGGCGGATGCCTCGGGCCCGAAGCATCTGAACGTCAACCTGATGCGGTCGACGTTCGACCAGCTCACCGCGGACCTCGTCGAGCGCTGCATGGATCCCGTGAAGCAGGCGCTGGGGGACGCGAAGGTCACCGCGAATGACATCGACGAGGTCATTCTCGTCGGCGGCTCCACGCGCATTCCCGCCGTTCAGAGCTTGGTTCGCCGAATGACCGGTGGCAAAGAGCCCAACATGACCGTCAACCCGGACGAGGTCGTCGCGCTCGGCGCGGCCGTCCAGGCCGCGATCATCAAGGGCGATGTCAAGGACGTTCTGCTGCTGGATGTCACACCGCTCTCGCTGGGCTTGGAGACCCAGGGCGGGGTGATGACCAAGGTCATCGAGCGCAACACCACCATCCCGGCGCGTCGAACCGAGGTCTTCAGCACCGCCGAAGACAACCAGCCGGCCGTGGACGTCGTCGTCCTCCAGGGCGAGCGCGAGCGAGCCAGCGACAATCGGGCGCTGGCAAGATTCCGACTGGAGGACATCCGTCCGGCGCCGCGCGGCGAGCCTCAGGTCGAGGTCACGTTCGACATCGATGCCAACGGCATCCTCCATGTGTCGGCAAAGGACAAGGACACCGGCGGCGAGCAGGAGGTCACCATCAGCGAGACCTCGACCCTCGACCCGGCGGAGATCGAGCGGATGGTCTCGGACGCGGAGGCGCACCGCAGCGAGGATGCTCAGCTCCGTGAGTTCGTCGACGCCCGCAACGCACTCGACTCCGTGGCCTACCAGGTCCAACGCCAGCTGGAAGCGGCCGGCGAGGCGGTTCCCGCGCACGACCGTGCCCGGGCGGAGATGCTGGTGAGCGACGCGCGAAAAGCCCTCGACGAGCAGACGCCGATCGACCGTCTCCGCTCCCTCACCGGAGAGCTGCACCAGATGGCTCAGGCGCTGAGCATGTCCGGCTCCGGCCAGGCCCAGCCCGACGCCGCCGGCGGATCGTCTGGATCCGGCGGGTCTGACCTCGGCGACGACGCGGACGATGTGATCGACGCCGAGTTCACGGCGCACTGAGCCACATCATGTCCGGACAGGAGACGCCCCCACCCGAATCCGGCGACGACGGCGCTGCGGACGGCGTGGCCGATGCCGCCAAGCAGATCGCCGAACTCGAGGACCTGTGGCGCCGCACCGCCGCGGAGCTGGAGAACTTCCGCAAGCGGTGCGCGAAAGATGTGACCCGGGCGCGTGTGCAGGAGCGTGCCGCCGTGGCATCCCGCTGGTTGCCCGTCCTCGACAACCTCGAGCGTGCCCTCGAGCACGCCGCCTCCAACCCGGAACTGATCGTCGAGGGAGTGGATGCTGTGCGCCAGCAGGCGCTCAGTGTCCTCACCGACCTGGGGTACCCGCGGCGTGAAGACGAGACCGGCAAACCGTTCGACCCCGCACGCCACGAAGCCGTCAGCACCATCGCTGACACGAACCTCGTGCCGGGTACGGTCGCGCACGTAATCCGACCCGGCTACGGGCCTGACGAAGAGATCCTCCGGCCGGCGTCCGTGATAGTAGCGACCAGGAGCGAGTAATGGCTCGGGACGCCTACCAGGTCCTCGGCGTATCCCGCGATGCCGACCAGTCGGAGATCCAGCGGGCCTATCGCAGGCTCGCCCGCAAGCTCCACCCCGACGTGAACAAGGATCCCGGCGCGGAAGACAAGTTCAAGGAGCTCTCCGAGGCATACGACGTCCTCTCCGATCCCGACCAGCGCGAACGCTACGACACGTTCGGACCCGATTTCCGGCGTGTCGCTGCAGACGTGGACCCCGGCGCCTTTCGCCGGTCGCGAGCGTATGCGGGGGCGGACGCCGGTGGCGGAAGGTCGAGCGATCGGAGCGGCGCTCCTGCGGGCGACTTCGGGTACTCCGGCTCCGGCGACGTGGATCTGGAGGACCTGCTCGGCGGCATCTTCGGTGCACGCGGACGCGGCCGGGGCGGATGGGGACCGGTCGCCGGCTCCGACCAGGAGACAGAAGTGGAGGTGACCGTCGAAGAGGCATACAGCGGGACCCGGCGAACCCTCTCCATCAGCGACATGGGCGGCCCGCGCACGCTCGACGTCGTCATTCCCGCGGGTGTCGTTGACGGCCAGAGGATCCGGCTGCGTGGCCAGGGCGGCCGTGGATCGGGCGGCGGCGCGGCGGGCGACCTGTATCTCATCGTGCGCATCGCGCCGCATGCGCGCTACCGGGTGGATGGCCGGGATCTGCATGTGATGCTGCCCCTCGCTCCCTGGGAAGCGGTGCTCGGCTCGTCGCTGCCCGTCGAGACTCCCGGAGGCCAGGCCACCGT
Organism: Microbacterium sp. SSM24; assembly: GCF_025989145.1. NCBI lineage: Bacteria > Bacillati > Actinomycetota > Actinomycetes > Micrococcales > Microbacteriaceae > Microbacterium > Microbacterium sp. SSM24. The sequence goes on from NZ_JAPDNQ010000001.1 coordinate 1,762,447, forward strand.
CAAGGTTCCCGCCGGCACCTCCAGTCACCGCCGGCTGCGGCTGAAGGGCCGCGGGCTCCCGAACAAGCGGGGCAAGCCGGGCGACCTGTTCGCGGAGGCCCAGATCAAAGTGCCCGCCTCGCCGTCGGCGGAGGAACACGAGCTCTTCGAGCAGCTGCGCAGGTCATCGACCTTCGACCCGAGGAGTTCACCATGATCGAGACGACGACGGGGACGAGATGGCCCCCGGCGCGCCCTTACCGCCTGAGCCTGGACACCTACGCCCGGATCACCGGCGTGCACCCCGAGCTGATTCGGCGCCTGGTCACGCTCGGGCTGCTCGACATCACCCGGGACGCCGAGGGTCGCCTCTGGTTCGACCCATCCCAGGTTCGCGAGATGGCCACGATACAGCGCCTGCACCTCCGGCTGAACCTCACGTACTCGTCGCTCGGCCTCGTGATGGACCTGCTCGACCGCATCTCCGAGCTCGAGAGAACACAACAGCGCTCGCGCTCAGATAGGGAACTCCGATGGACCTGAACAGACTCACGCAGAAATCGCAGGAAGCGCTCCACGACGCACAGACCAAGGCGCTCCGCTTCGGCCACCAAGAGGTGGACGGCGAGCACCTGCTTCTCGCGCTGCTGGACCAGAGCGAGGGGCTGGTGCAGCCGCTCCTCGCCCGATCGGGTGCGGACGTGGACCGGCTCAGGGAAGATCTCGAAGCAGAGCTCGAGAAGCGCCCGCGCGTGACAGGGTCCGGCGCGGAGCCGGGGAAGGTGTATGTCACCCAGAGGCTGAATCGCGTCCTCGATGCGGCGGATCGAGAGGCCCGCAGGCTCAAGGATGACTACGTCTCTGTGGAGCACCTGGTCGTCGCTCTCCTCGACGAGGGAGCGGGCTCGGCATCCGGACGCGTCCTTGCGCAGCACGGCGTGACCCGCGACTCGTTCCTCGAGACGCTGACCGCTGTCAGAGGGTCCCAGCGGGTCACCTCCGCCACACCCGAGGGGACCTATGAGGCCCTCGCCAAGTACGGTCGCGACCTCGTCGCCGACGCAGCCGCAGGGCGGCTCGAGCCGGTGATCGGCAGAGACTCGGAGATCCGTCGCACCGTCCAGATCCTGTCCCGCAAGAGCAAGAACAACCCGGTGCTGATCGGGGAGCCCGGCGTCGGGAAGACAGCCATCGTGGAAGGACTCGCCCAGCGGATCCACAACGGCGACGTCCCCGAGGGACTGCGCGACAAGACCGTCTTCGCCCTGGACATGGCCTCCCTGGTCGCCGGCGCGAAGTACCGCGGCGAGTTCGAGGAGCGGCTGAAGGCTGTGCTCAACGAGGTGCTGGCCGCCGAAGGCGGGATCCTGCTGTTCGTCGACGAACTGCACACCGTCGTGGGAGCCGGGGCGGCGGAAGGCGCGATGGACGCGGGGCAGATGCTTAAGCCGATGCTGGCGCGCGGCGAACTGCACATGATCGGGGCCACCACGCTCGACGAGTACCGCACCCACATCGAGAAGGATGCGGCCCTCGAACGGCGGTTCCAGCCGGTCGTGGTCGACGAGCCGAGCGTCGAGGACGCGCTATCGATCCTCCGGGGTCTGCGTGAGCGGTTCGAGGTCTTCCACGGCGTCAAGATCTACGACGGCGCCCTCGTGGCGGCCGTCAGCCTGAGTCACCGCTACATCTCCGAGCGATTCCTTCCCGACAAGGCCATCGACCTGGTCGACGAGGCCTGCGCGATGCTGCGCACCGAGATCGACTCGATGCCCGCAGAGCTGGACGAGCTCACCCGGCGCGTCACCCGCCTGGAGATCGAAGATGCCGCCGTCGCGCAGGAGACGGATCCGTCCAGCCAGCGTCGGCTCCAGGAGCTGCGCAAGGAACTGGCCGACCTGAAGGCGCAGGCCGACGCCATGCGTGCTCAGTGGGAAGCGGAGCGCCAGGCGCTCCGCGAGGTCCAGGCCCTGCGACGGGAGATAGAGCAGGTGCGCTTGGAGAGCGAACGAGCTGAGCGGGAGTACGACCTGAACAGAGCGGCGAGCCTGCGGCACGGAAAACTGCCGGAACTGGAACGCCGGCTCGCGGCCGGCGAGGAACGACTCGAAGCGAAGCAGGGCGTCAGGCGCCTCCTCCGGGAGATCGTCACCGCTGAAGAGATCGCGTCGATCGTGGCCCAGTGGACCGGCATCCCGGTGAGCCGACTCCAGGAGGGCGAACGAGCAAAGATCCTCCGCCTCGACGAGGTGCTCCACGAGAGGGTAATCGGCCAGGAGGAGGCGGTGCAGCTGGTCACCGACGCCGTCGTCCGCGCGCGGTCCGGCATCAAGAACCCGACTCGTCCGATCGGCTCCTTCGTCTTCCTCGGCCCGACCGGGGTCGGCAAGACCGAGCTCGCCAGGGCGCTCGCCGAATCCCTTTTCGACAGCGAGGACAACATCATCCGCCTCGACATGAGCGAGTACCAGGAGCGGCACACCGTGAGCCGCCTCGTAGGCGCGCCGCCCGGATACGTCGGATTCGAGGAAGGCGGTCAGCTGACCGAGGCGGTCCGGCGCAAGCACTACGCGGTGGTCCTGCTCGACGAGATCGAGAAGGCTCACGTCGACGTCTTCAACACCCTCCTCCAAGTGCTCGACGACGGCCGCCTCACCGACTCGCACGGCCGCACGGTCGATTTTCGCAACACCGTCATCATCATGACGTCCAACCTCGGGTCGGAGTATCTGCTGGAGGGAGTCACGTCGGACGGCGAGGTGGAGCCGGAGGCGCGGAACCTGGTGATGAGCTCCCTGCGATCCCATTTCCGGCCCGAGTTCCTGAACCGGATCGATGAGATCGTCCTGTTCAAGCCGCTGACGTTCGGCGAGATCGAGCGCATCGTCGACCTCCAGCTCGACGAGCTCCGGGAGCGGCTCGCGGAGCAGCGGATCACCGTCGACGTCACCGAGCGGGCTCAGCGATTCATCGCGGAGGAGGGGTTCGACCCGGCATACGGCGCTCGTCCGCTGCGCCGCTTCATCTCCCGCGAGGTGGAGACGCGCGTGGCTCGCGCGCTCCTGCGCGGGGACCTGCCCGAGGACTCCACCATTGTGATCGACCTCACCGACGGCGAACTCACGGTCGTGCCGAGGGCTCCTGCAAGCGAGAAGGCCGCCGCATGAGCGTCACGGTGAGCGATCCCGCCAAGGTCGTGGTCTGTTCGAACTGCGGCACGAAGAACCGCGTGCCCGCCTCCGCCGACGGAGCTCCCCGCTGCGGGAGCTGCCGGAACCCGCTCCCTTGGATCGTCGACACGTCCGACGCGGGGTTCTCCACGGTTGCCGACGCGTCGACCGTTCCCGTGCTCGTCGACATATGGGCGCCGTGGTGCGGACCCTGTCGCATGGTCAGCCCGGTGCTGGAACAGCTGGCCGGAGAGCTCGCGGGACGGCTCAAGCTGGTCAAGGTCAATGCGGATGAGGCTCCCGAGGTGAGCCGTCGTTTCGACGTGAAGGCGATCCCGACGCTGGTCCTCATGCATCACAGCCAGGTGATCGACAGACAGATCGGCGCCGCGCCCGCGGCTGCTCTGCGCGCCTGGCTCATCTCACACCTGCCCCAGGACGAGGCAGCGTCCACCACGCCGGAGCACGCGGCACCCGGGGAGGGTCGGCAATGACCCCGGGCGGGGATCAAGCGGCTCAAGACCCGCACCTCCTTCTGGTGCGGCCGGTGGGTCCACCCAGAGCGAGGGGCTGCGAGGAGTGCCTGCGACTGGGCACGCCGTGGGTGCATCTGCGGCAGTGCCTCACGTGCGGTCGGATCGGATGCTGCGATTCCTCCCCGATGCGCCATGCGCGCGCTCATGCCGCCACGACCGGGCACGTCATCGTCCGCTCGATCGAGCCGGGGGAGACCTGGAGATGGTGCTATGCGGACGAGCAGTTCGTCTGAACCCGAGTTCCGGGACCTGCCGGAGACCCCCGACACGAACGGCGCCTATCCTCGACTCTCCGACGAGCAGATCATGCTGCTCTCCCAGTACGGGGAGCGCAAGCGCCTGCCCCGCGGTTCCGAGCTGTTCTGCGCGGGGGACCGCGACTGCGGTCTCTTCGTCGTGCTGGACGGGCAGGTTCGGGTCGTGCAGGACGACGACCAGGGGCGCGGCCCGAGGCTGATCGCGGTCCACGAGCGGGGTCGCTTCGTCGGCGACCTGTCGATGCTGACCGGGCAGGCCGTCTATGTCACCGCGGTCGCCCAGGCCGACGTCGAAGTCCTCGAGATCCCGTATGACCGGCTCAAGGAGGCGGTCACCGGGTCTCCGGCGCTGGGGGATCTGATCCTGCGGGCGTTCATCCTGCGTCGGAGCATCCACGCCGATCTCGGGATCGGCCTCCGGATCATCGGGTCGCGCTACTCGGCCGACACTCGCCGCCTGCGGGATTTCGCCAGCCGCAATCGCGTTCCCTATCACTGGGAAGACCTCGAGGAGGATGCCGCGGCCGAGAGCACCCTCCAGGCGTTCGACATCTCACCCGACGAGACGCCGCTCGTCATCTGGAAGGGGCGCACGGTCCTGCGCAACCCCAGCAACGCAGAGGTCGCCGAGCTCTTGGGTCTTCGGGAGGACGCGGCGCCACGCGAGGCGTCCGACATCCTGGTGGTCGGCGCTGGTCCGGCCGGGCTCGCCGCGGCGGTGGCCGCGGCATCCGAAGGGCTTTCCACGGTCGTCCTCGACGCCATCGCGACGGGGGGCCAGGCAGGGACGTCGTCTCAGATAGAGAACTACCTCGGCTTCCCGGCCGGTATCTCGGGGGCCGAGCTCGCCGACCGGGCGGTGGTCCAGGCCCGCAAGTTCGGCGCCCTCTTCATGATCCCGGGCGAAGCTCGATCCCTCGATCGCATCGACGGCCACTTCGTCGTAGCACTGACCGACGGGGCTCACGTGGAGGCGCACACCGTGGTGCTCGCGACCGGTGTCCGATTCCGCCGCCTCAGCGTCCCCGGCGTGGACCGGCTGGAAGGCCCCAGCATCTATTACGCCGCCACCGAGCACGAGGCTCGCCTGTGCAGCGGCGACCCGGTCCTCATCGTCGGCGGTGGCAATTCCGCCGGGCAGGCGGCCATGTTCCTGGCTCGCACCGCCGCCGAGGTCAACCTCATGATCCGCCATGACGATCTGAACCGAGACATGTCCCGCTACCTGGTGGAGCGGATCACCTCGACGCCCCAGGTGCACGTCTGGCGCAACTGCGAAGTCTCCGAGGTGCGCGGCGAGCTGCATCTCGAAGAGGTCGTCGTCCGGGACGTGAGGACCCATGAACGTCGGACGATCAGAGCCACCGCACTCTTCGTCCTGATCGGATCCGAGCCGCACACGCGTTGGCTCACGGATGGGATCGAGCTCGACGAACGAGGCTACGTCAAGACCGGTGCCGGCCCCGGAGGTGCGATGTTCGAGACTTCGAGTCCCGGTGTCTTCGCGATCGGCGACGTGCGCAGTGGTTCCGTGAAGCGGGTGGCGTCGGCTGTGGGCGAAGGCGCCATCGCCGTGCGACTCGTCTACGAGCATCTCGTTCAAGCCGGCCGACGGTGACGGCGCCGGCGTGCGCGACGGACGGGTCAGGTGAGGGGGGCCGTCGCCGACCTCATCGTGTCGGACGGGAGCTCCGAGTACTCGCTGCGGTACACGGCCGCGAACCTCCCGAGATGGGTGAAGCCCCAGCGAGCGGCCACTTCGGTCACGGTGACGGTGCCTGGCGCTGCCGACACCAGCTCCCTGCGCACCTCTTCAAGTCTGAGACGCCGCAGGTAAGCCATCGGGGTGGTGTTCAGAGACCGGCGGAAGCCCTCCTGCAGACTGCGCACACTCAGCGAGACCTCTGCCGCCAGTTCCGCGACGGTCCATGGATACGCGGGGTCGCTGCGCAAGAGCTCTATCACGTGGGAGACGGGCCGCACACCGGAATCCGGCGAGGGGCTCGCAAGAGCGGCCGAGTGATTGTGCGGCTGCGCGAAGAGGAGGCTGTGCATCAGAATCTGCTCCAGGCGCTGCGTCGCCAACGGGTGCGCGAGCAGTCCGCCCTCGTGGCGCGAACCCTGGTCGATCATGCGCAGGGCCTGCATCATCGTCTGCGCGCCCGGGGTCAGGAGATCGATCTCCCCACTGAACTCGAGGGGACGGGAGAGCTCATGGCCGAGCAGATTCTCGACTTCGAGCTGCAATCGGGCGCGCGAGATCATCAGCGAGAGCTGCGCGAAACCTTCATCGCTTTCGATCGCGACCGGCCGCCCCGGCATGAAGATGCCCGCCGTGTCCTGTGTGCCGTGGATCGGGGGGCCGAGGCCGGCTCGCATCATGGCCCGCCCGCCCGTCGGAATGTCGATGTGGAAGTTCTCGGCCTCGGCGGTCTCGATGCGCACAGCCTCACCGAAGCGCATGTAGCCGCAGGTGAGCTGTCCGACGGTGAGCGCGTTGAGATGCATCTCGAAGGTGCGGGAAGTGCGCGGCGGTGAGAAGTCCACGGGGAGGAAGACCTCGCTCAGCGCCTGCCGGGCGTGGTCGACATCGCGGCTCGACGCGACGCGGTGTCCCGCGAACATTTCGCCCGCACCGGATCGCATTCACCGAGTTTACGCGCCGTGATCGGCGGGCCGGGCCGCCGATCACGGCGCGAATCGGATGATCTTCCGCGCCGCTCGGATATTGGGCCGGCTCGCCGGCGCCTACCGTTGGCCGCGCCGAGGCTCTTCCCTCGCCCGGCAACCATCCGAAAGGTGACGGCGATGAGTTCCCACGAGGACACCGATCGATCACTGAGCGACCTCACCGGTGGTCGAGGCTCGAGCAGGCGACCCAAGGCTCCGAAGTCCGCGTCCGGTCTGACTCGGCTGAGGCACAATCCGCAACTGATGCTCGGACCCCTCTTCTGGTGGTGGTTCAAGGCGACGACGCACGAGGAACGCACCTGGCAGTATCCCGCCGGACCCTCCGTGGTCAAGGTCGACGGCATCGACCCGGTGCGGGTCCTCGTCGTCGGCGACGGGCCTGCGGCGGGGTGCGGTGTGCTGATCCATGAGCTGGGTCTCGCCGGGTATCTCGCCCGCCACCTGGCGGAACAGCTCGCGCGAGGTGTCGAGGTCACGGTGAGCGCAGAGCCGACAGCATCCGCTCGGTCCACCCTCATGCGAATCGGAGCAATGGACCTCGACCGCTTCGATTCCATCGTCCTCATGCTCGCCACGACGGACGCCTTCTGCCTCACCCCGCGGCGCAGCTGGCAGCACAGCATGACCGCGCTCATTCAGGCGCTGAGGGCGGCCGATACGAGTTCCGTGTTCGTCACGAGCACCGCCAGCATGCACTTGACGAAGTCGCTCTCTCCCTTCGCCCGCCGTCTCACAGGCAGTCACGCACGAAAGCTCAACATCGAGACCAGTCTGATCTGCGCGCACTCCCGCACGCCGATGATCGCGCTCGATGACGTCAACGATCTCACTCCCTTCACATACGAGATGTGGGGTCGCCGCATCGGGGAGCGCATCTCCCGGGTGCTGATACGCGAGGCGCCGATCGGGACGCGCCGAGGTGCTCGTGTCGACCTGTGACTCTGGCGAGCCCACGACTGTCCTCTGCTCGCAGGCGTTGCGCAAGGGGGTGGGGTACGCGCACGATCAGGGTCACTCTGTGGTCATCGATACACCCGAGTGAGGAAACATGTCTTACAGAGTCGGATACTTCGTCGGGAGCCTCTCCTCGACATCCATCAACCGGATCCTCGCCCGCGCGCTCATCCGCATCTCGCCGGACGATCTCGAGTTCAGTGAGATCCCGATCCGGGATCTCCCGCTGTACAGCCAGGATTACGACGCGGACTATCCGCCCGAGGCGCTCGCGCTCAAGGACTCGATCCGCGGCGCGCAGGCCGTCCTCTTCGTCACCCCGGAATACAACCGCTCGATCCCGGGAGGACTGAAGAACGCCATCGACTGGGCGTCGCGTCCGTGGGGACAGAACTCGTTCGACCACATTCCGGCTGCCGTGATCGGAGCATCCATCGGCTCCATCGGAACCGCCGTCGCCCAGCAGAGCCTCCGCGGTGTGCTGAGCTTCTGCAACGCCCGTCAGATGACGGCGCCCGAAGCGTACATCCACTTCTCTCACGACGACTTCGCCGAGGACGGAACGGTGTCCGACCCGCGGACCGCGGAATTCCTCCGCAGCTATATGGCGGAATTCCGCGACCACATACAGCGCGTGCTGACGGTGCTGCCTCGAGATGAGCCGTCGATCTCGTAGGCGCGGGCCAGAGTGCGTTGGAATCCCCCAGGGGTGCTCGTGCGGCTACCGGTGCCACTGCAGTTTCAATTCCTTCGTCTCGGGGTGGGAGCATCAGCGGGAACAAACGCAGTGAATCGAGCGTGACTCGGTGCAGTGCTGGAGAACTCCGAGCGCTGATTTCATGCGGTTCTGAGACCTGGTGTGATTCCTGTGACCTGATCCCGTATGCGTTCAAATTCCACCGTCACTGCAGAAGCGCGAGATCCGTTGTAAACACTGAGATCGCGGGCTTCTCTCATTGGCCCGCGAGGCGAAGTGAGTGCGTATTAAGAACATTCGCTGTTCTCAGCTGACTCGCGAAGCACTGTGATGTCTCAAGGCATAGTGACGCTTCTTCGGTCTGCATCTAGATCTCAGTTAGGCCGTCTAGCGCACTCGAGCTACACCGTAGCTCGCTGGGGTCGAATAGTGCTCAGCCAGTCGCGCCGAGCTTCGAGGCCTTGGAGGTCGCGTCGGCACCCTTCCCGATCATGTCCACGATCTGGTTCAGTTGCTCATTGGTCGGTCCCGCGTGCTTCGCCGCGTCGCGACTGCTGAAGCGAGAGAGAGTGTTCCTGATGAACACCGTGTCCCCGAGAACACGGCGCACCTCGGTCCGCTCGTCGTCCTCGGCGCCCGCGTAGAACGGCTCCAGGGCGGCGAGGGCGAGCTTCACGTCCTCCGCGCTGTCGGCCTCGCGGAAGTGCCGGCGAGATTCGATGGTGAGGAACGAGCCGACGCCGGCGAGAGCGAGGACGAGGGCACCGCGAAGAATGCCATCTCCGATCGTGAGCGTGAGGTCCTTATCGATCGCGATCCACAGAATCCAAGCGCCGACGACGACCGCGAGCGCGAAGAACACGAATGATGCCCAACGGAGGCCGTGAGCGTTCCAGCGCTCCCGCTTCGCCCGCCCGGCCCAGTCCGCGGCGGTGAGGTGGCCGGCGGCCTGCTCGACGAGTCTGCGACCCGTGAGTGCCGCAGTTGAGAGCAAGCTGATGTGAGCCGTCATGTCGGCGTCGAGCTCGTTGTCGCGCTTCTCGCGGTCCTGCTTCCACGTCGCCAGATCGGCCTCCCACTCTCTCCGCAACTGCTCGTCAGCGGTGCTCACGACCTGGCTGATGGTCGCGGCATCAGCGGTGAGCTTCTCGTGTTGAGCATCGACCTTCTTCGTGAGCGCGGCGAGCTCCGCCGTCTTAGCGACGACCTCGTCGTTCAGCGTCGATGCCGATGCCTTGAGCTGCTCCAGCTCCTTCTGTCGAGCCGCGACTGCGGTATCGAGCGCGGCAACATACGCCTCGTTGACCTGACGGGGTGGAGGACCAGGCAGATCGCGCACCCGCGCGCGAAGGTCATTCATGTAGGACTGCTGCGACCAGGACCTGAAGGACTGCTCGTCCGTCGCGAGCTGGTTAAGGATGTCGCGGATGATGTCGAGAATGTCGTCGTACAGCGTCGGTTGGGGGTTGGACTTCGACCGGGCAGCCGACTCCAGCACGTTGATGACTTCGACGCGGTTCTGTTCGGCGGGCTGCTGGGAGTACTTGACCGTTTCGAGCGCACCGCGCTTGAGCTCGATGAGCCCCCACACCTCGTGCTGTCGATACCGCTCGATAGGAGTCTGGGTCATGAGTGGAATGTAGCGGGAGGCGCCGACGCCGGATCGCCGACGTGCGGAGAGATCGTCACGCGACGGCACCTTAAGCGACGCACACGGCACCGCGTCCCACTCCGTTCAGAGCATGTCCCTGACTAGCCATGTCAATGCCACGGCCTCACCGGTGCGACAGTTCATCTTCGCGAGCGGGCATTGCTTCGCGACAGCTAGCACGCGGGGCTCAGCAGGGGCGGCCAGCTAGCAACGCAGTCCGACTTCCACGAGCTCACCGCGCTCGAGACTCGACTCCCGATCCTGGCGAGGTCAAGCCCTCGCCGCGGAAGAGTCACGGGATCGCGGCGCTAATCGCTTCCGACTACCGCATCCGAATGAATCTGTCGGGCTTTGACGTCGCGTGGGTGCGAACGGAACGTCGTCGGCTGACGAGGTGTGCTCGGCTCTGGACGCGGCAACTGAGGCGGCTCAGTGACGACCTCTCGACACTAGGCCTTCAACTCGGGCAGGTCCGCGCTCGACTGTGAGGACTGCGGCGTTCTTGCATCGGCGCAGTCGATGCGGACGGCGCGCCCCAGCCGATATATTCAGCGAGATCTGACCCAGACCGCAGGTCGACGGGCGCATAAACATTCGGAGGGGAATCTGGCTAAGAAGATTGGCCCGAAGATGGGTTCTGAGTCTCCGCAACTCGATCCGGGTTTCTGGCGCCGGTTACGGTCTGCCGTCCAGCGGATCGACACCAATCTCGCCGAACTTGTCTCGCGAGGGCGCACTGATCGAGGCGCCCACAAACGGTTGCCAGTGCTAGATATCACCGCTCTGGTAGTGGCGGTGGCTGCCACCGTGCTCGCTGTTGTCGGCGTCGCACAGGGGTCAACGGCGATCAACCAGAACTCGACCGCCCTCGATGGGTTGAACGATTCGCTGCAACGAGCCGACATCGCAGCCGTCTACGAGGTGGGGATGTCATGGTGCGGGGACCCTGATCGGGACATTGTCACGTCGACGATCGCGACCGCAATCCTCACAAACGTTGGAAGGCTGCCAATCACCGTCATGCATGTGGGGGATGGATCTCGGGAGGTGAACGACTTTGCATCAGCACCAGTCGGTGACGCGCAAAGCGGGGCAAAGAAGGGGCCATTCCTTCTCGAAGTAGGGCGAGCTATGTACGTCGCTTACGGTTCGAATCGTGTCGACTCGGTAAGCAGCGAAGTCGTACTGCGGTTGAGTGACGGCACAACTGCGAGGACACGTTCGGCCGGCGGCGAAGCGCGATGGCTCACGTCGGTGATGCCGAGCATCGCGCCCGATGACGTGCTCTGCCCGAGTGGCGTGCTGATGTCGGTTCCGCTTGCGGACCTTGGTTCCTCGAGTCCTGATTTCGTTGTCGCCACGCCGTCGCCTTCACCCTCGCCCTAACGTCATTCCGTGAACGCTGGCGAGAACAATCTGGCGAGATCCGACTCAATCCCGGTGATTCGGAGCAGCGTAGATCGGCGGATTTCGGCGGCCAGTGATCCGGTGCGATCCCTGTGTAGCCCTGCGTAACGGTTCAAATCTCGCCGACAAGGGACTCACGACTTCTCCGTGTGACTGCTGGACTCGCCTTCTTGCAGCCGGAGCTTGCCGCAGTGCTCGGAGAGGACGCGCATGGTCGATGAGGAGGGGAGTCGGATGACTCACCGGACCATCGAAACGCTCCGCATGTGGGTAGCGGAGCTTGAGAGGCGCAGGCCTTCGGCTGCGAGCACGATCCGGGTGATCCCTCAGGACAGAGAATCAGGCCAACACTGGTCCAGTGGCTGTGCGGCTTTTGAACTCTCCGACCGAGATATACATCGAGCCGCCGATACGGAGGCGGGAGCAATGGATGACTACGGTTGAGCCGCGCACTCCGTACGTGAGACTTGGGTCAGCCAACGTCCAACTCATGGCTGCCGCGGTGTCGACGCTTGCGCAACTGTGCGCGTTCTTCCAGCCCAAACTGACGGTTAAGCACGGGGCAGCGTCACTGGCCTGTCGACGAAACACGTCCGGATAGGGAGTGAGAACGGTTTGAGAAGAGTTGAGACGGATTCGGCACAGCGAGGCTCACTAACGAAAGACCGATTGCGGCGGAATGATGCGCTTGCACACCGAACCTCACCTGCGAAATGTCTAGGGGTGGGAGTTCAAATCCCTCCGTCTCCGCCACGAATAGCCCCGATCAGGGGCTATCTCTATTCTACGTGAGAACGATTTGGGAAGAGGTTGCGCGCGTTCCCTGCGGCCGCGCCAGACATTGGCCGGTTCGGCAGCGTTCGTCTAGCCGGGCGAGCCGCGGAATCACGCGGGTCTCGACGTCATCGCCTCCGGGTCGAGGAACGGCTTTCGAGGGGACGCGGGGATCGACTCCTCCGCCTCCCTCGCGCGCCTTCGTTCGTGACCTGATAGTCGACTTGGCGGCGGTGGTAACCCGCGGTCTCATCGACTGATCCGCACCTGTCGGTAGGTTTTCCACGCGCGTGGCGCGCGCCTGATCCACTCCGCCCTCACTCAGCCGTGACGGCGAAGACCGCGTAGTCGCCCGTGCCCGCGTAGTCGCGCACCGAGACGTCGAGTGCGAGCTCAGTGCCCGGCTCCACCGTCTCGATGAGGTACTCGAGGTTCTCGATGTCTGCCCAGATGCCGACGTCGCCGGTGCGCTCGTAGACCCATTCCCCGTCGGCCGTCGACACGAGGGCGACCGGGAAGAGCAGACCATCGGGGTCGGGCTCGAACGCCCCGAGGGTGCCGCTCGCGTCGCGCGCGAACAGGTCCTCTTCCACAATCGTGCCGTCGTCATCGAGGACGATGGACAGGAGGGCGTCCTCGAACTCGGCCGGGTCGTCGCCGGGCGCGACGTAGTCCAGGGGGATGTCGATCACCGTGTGGCCGGTGCCGGGGTCGATGCCGATGCTCTGGTACACCAGGTGCTCGTCCTCGCCGTCGCCGATGAGCATGTAGGTGAGGTCGTATTCGGCCTGGATGCCGGACTGCCCGTCCTGATCCACGAGGTCGGCGGGCATCTCGAGCACGTAGACCGAGTCGCCGTCGCGCTCGAATCCGACGGCGACGGATGCCTCGACCAGCGAATCGCCGGTGTCTCCCTCGAGGGGCACGAACACGCTGAGGCCGTCCTCCCCGAAGCTCGCCTCGAGCGTGGCCTCATCGTCGAAGACGGCGCGCGAGGCCTCATCCAGCAGCGCCCCGCTCGTGAAGAACTCCGCGAGCGTCGCCGGCCAGGTCGGCACCCCCTCGAGGCCGAGGTAGTCGTCGTAGAAGTAGCTCTGCAGCGGCGGGAAGTAGATCGACAGTCCGGTCGACGCGGATGTCGCGGGGCCCGCGACATGCTCGATCACCATCGCATCGAGGGCCTCGATCGCTGCAGCCGCGCGAGTGGCCAGCTCGCCGTCGCCGCTCTCGACGAGATTGCCGAGGAAGCCCCCGAGGTCGATCTGGTACATGCTGGAGGCCGGGTCCGGGTCGCGACCGAACTCGAGGACGTCCTGCTGGGCGAACGCCAGCTCCGGGGTGTACGCGCCCGGATCGTCGATGTACGCCTCGGCCACGTCGCTCATCGCGGCCTGCAGGTCGTCGACGCCGGCGAGGTCGAGGATGCCGAGCGTGATGTCGGACTCTGTCCCTTCTTCGACCGCCTGCTCCGAGTACCCCTCGAGCATCGCGGAGGCGAGGGCGGGAGCATCCGTCTCGGGGTCGTCCTGGATGACGGCGAGCTGCTGGTAGTTCCAGCCGTGGCCGGGCTCGACCTCTTCGGACGCCACCATGTAGTCGGCGTAGGGGGCGAGCGTGCTCACGACCTCGTACGTCGCCATGAGGCACGCGTCGAAGCCGATCATGTCGAGCTTGTCGACGCCGGTCGCGGCCAGCCCAGCATCGATGCCCGCGGCGATCTCGTCGAGTTCGAGCGGATCCTCGCCGTCGGTCTCGTCGGCGCCCATCCCCAGCCATCCGCCGCCGTGGTCCCACAGCAGCAGCGCGTAGTTCTCGGCCGGATACTCGCTGACGGCCGTCTCGACGAAGCTCGCGAGGGTCGCGGGGTCACCGGTGTTGAGCTCGCCGAGGTCGGCGAGCTCGACGAACTCGTCCTGCTGCACCTCGAAGAGCTTGGTGTCCTCCCAGTCGTCGAGGTTGAGCACGCCGTCCGACGAGTAGTCGGGACTGCGGTCCACCATCGCGACGACGTTGAGATCGTCGCTCGACCCGACCGAGGCCATCTCGGTGAGGTCATCGAGGGCGTACGGCTCGAGGTTCGTGTCGCCCATCATGTAGACGAGGAAGGTCCAGGATGCCTCCCCCTCGGCGTCGTCGTCCGGCTCGGCCGCGCCCGTCTGAGCGAGGAACAGAGCGGTCAGGGCGGCGATCGCGATCAGCGGGATCACGACGAGCCACATGAATCGTTCCGGCTTCATTCCTCTTCCTCCCGCGCGGCGGCCACGTCACTTCGTGTAGGCGACGTGGAACCGGTCGATCGTTCCCTCGAAGGCGAACGGCATCCGGTCGGCGTACGCACGCGACACCGGGCCCCCGTACGCACGGCCGACGTCGAGGCAGTCGTTCGCCGAGAACAGCAGCGGCGCGCTCACCGGAACGACGCCCGTGGCGGCATCCGTCCCGTCGACGCGCAGCGCCACGTTGAGCGGGCCGCCCGGTCGCGGCTCGACGTACGACGTGACCACTTCGATGGTGTGCGTCCCTGCCGGCAGGGGAGCCGAGGCGGCGACGGTCGTGCGCTGGACGAGGAAAAGGTTGTACTCGTAGGTGAGTACGCCGTCCACGAGGAACAGTGTCAGGCCGCCCCCGGCGCCGCCGAGCTTGTACAGCACGCCGTTGGCGGCCTCGCCGACCTCGACCTCGATCGTCACCGTGTTCGGCTTGTTGCCGAGTGCCGGGGCGCAGAATTCGGGCACACGGGTCGTGTCGCCGGTGAAGTCCCACTCGGTGTAGGGCGTGCTGATGCGGAGCTCGGGGTGGTACACCGGCACCCATAGTCCGGCGCCGACCGGCAGGACCTTGTTCTTGGCAGCCTCGATCGCGAAGAGCTCTTTGAGCGCGGCGAGCTTGTCGGGGTGCTCCGCGGCGAGGTCGCGGGCCTGGCTCCAGTCCTCGTCGAGGTTGTAGAGCTCCCACCTGTCCTCGTCGGGCGTCCACGTCGCGATCCCGGGAGGGGCACCGGGAACCCACGGCAGGCGCGGACCGGTCGTGGAGGCGATCCAGCCGTCCTCGTAGATCGAGCGGCTCGCCATGACCTCGAAGTACTGCACCCGGTGGCGATCGTCTGCGGACTTGTCGTCGATCGAGTACGCGAAGCTCGTGCCGTCGATCGGATCCTGATGAATGCCGTTGACGTTCTCGGGAGCCGCGATGCCGAGGATCTCGTAGATCGTCGGGGCGAGGTCGATGACGTGGTGGAACTGCGTGCGCGGCACCGGGTCGTGCTCGATGCGGCCCGGCCACTGGATGAACATCGGGTTGCGCGTGCCCCCGAGGTGCGACGCCATGAGCTTCATGCCCTGGTACGGCGTCGAGCCCGCCCACGCCCACGCGGCGTGGTACTGGTTGTCGGTCGCGGGGGTTCCGAGGGCATCGAGTCCACCGAGCTCGTCGAGCGCGGCGATGTGCTGGTCGATCGTGGTGGGGATCATGTTCTGCGCGAGCAGCTCGCTGATCGTGCCGTTCTGGCCCTCGCCCGAGGACCCGTTGTCGCCCCAGATGTAGACGATGATCGTGTTGTCGCCATACCCCAGGCGCTCCAGCTCGTCCACCACGCGTCCTGACTGCACGTCGGCGTGCTCGCCGAATCCGGCGCACACCTCCATGAGGCGGGCCTGGAACGGCTTCTGATGGTCGGGGATCTCGTCCCACCCCTGGAGGGACTCCGGACGTGGCGTGAGCTCGGCATCCTCCGGCACCCAGCCTGCGGCCTTCGCGCCGGCCAAGGCCTCCTCCCGGTAGACGTCCCAGCCGTCGTCGAACGCGCCGGCGTACTTGTCGGCCCACTCCTTCATGATGTGGTGCGGGCCGTGGATGGCGCCGGTGGCCCAGTACATGAAGAACGGCTTGTCGGGGGAGAGGGCCTTGTGGTCGCGCAGCCACGCGATCGCGTCGTCGGCGATGTCTTCGCTGAGGTGATATCCCTCTTCCGGAGACTTCGGCGGCAGCACGCTCGTGGTGTTGCGCACGAGGTTCGGTTCGTATTGGGATGCTTCGCCCGCGAGGAATCCGTAGAAGTACTCGAACCCGTTCCCGGTGGGCCAGTTGTCGTACGGTCCCGCTTTCGTCGTCTCCTCGGCGGGCGTGTTGTGCCATTTGCCCCACGCGGCGGTGGAGTAGCCGTAGTTGCGCAGGACCTCCGCCATCGTGGCGCTGCTCTTCGGGATGTGGCCGGAGTACCCGTCCCAGTCGTTCGCGAGTTCGGCGATCTGCCCCGCCCCGACGCGGTGGTGGTTGCGGCCCGTCAGCAGGGACGCCCGGGTCGGCGAGCACATCGACGTCGTGTGGAAGCGGTTGTACCCGATGCCGGCCGACCGGATCCGCTCCAGCGTCGGAGTCTCGATCTTTCCGCCCAGCGGTGCCGGAAGCGCGGGGCCTGCGTCGTCGATGAGGATGACCAGAACGTTGGGGGCGTCCTCCGCGAGGTGCGGTTCGGTCGGGAGCGGCGAATAAGTCGACTCGGCCAGGGTACGGCCGGCGAAGCTGCCGGACGGCTTCGGTGGGAACGGAAGGGTTCGAGCAGGGGGCAGGGGGGTTCCGATCACCGATCGCGCAGCATCCGTCATCTTCGTCTCCTCACTCGTGAGCACTCCTTCGGGGCTCCGCGATCCACGCTACGGTCGGCGGTCCGGGCGACCATCACACCATCGGGGTGATCTGCAGGCGGGACTCCTGAGTCAGGCCCCAGTAGCTCGATCCGGTATCGGTTCACCCCCCACGAGACGCGACGTCACCTCGACCCCGTCGATCCAGCGCCTCACCCGGCCGTCGTCGCCGACGATCATCCCGGTCGACTGCCCGGCGCGGCCGATCCAGCTCAGATCCTCGAAGCCGGAGACGACCGCCGCGGTCGCCCACACGTCGGCCCGCGCAAGGCCGGCGGCGATCAGGGTCGCAGAGATGACGCCCGATGCAGGGAGTGCAGTTCGCGGGTCGATGACGTGAGCGCCCCGCTCTGCCGGACCGGACGTCGCCACCGCGCCATTGCGCACGGGCACGGTCGCGAGCACTCGCGATCGATCGACGGGATCGACGATTCCGACGTCCCATGTCCACGAGGCGCCGGAAGAAGTGAACAGCTGCAGGTCGCCGCCGGCGTTGATGCCCACCGCCATCACCCCGGACAAGTCGAGCAGAGGAGCCAGGTGTCTCCGCGCAGCCCGCTCGACCGACCAGCCCTTCACGTATCCGGTCGGATCGTACGACCCCGAGAACCGCGCGCTGAACAGGCCGCCGGTGTCGAGTTCGGCCTGGGCGCACGCCGCCGCGACGAGCGAGAGGTCGGTCGACGCATCCGCTGCCGCGAGTTCGCCCGCGGCCACCCGCCGCAGGTCCGAGTCAGGTCGATACATCGAGAACACCCGGTCGGCCTCACACAGTTCGTCGAAGCAGGCCTCGATCGCGGCATCGACGACGGGATCGTCGGCACGACCGATCACGTGCACGCTCACGGCGGTGCCCATGATGTGGGACACCTCGACGCGCCGCCCGGGCGCGTTCATCCGCCGGCCTGGTCGAGCGCGCTCTGCAGCGACTGCAGGTAACCGTCGCTCGTGTAGGTCGCGCCCGACACCATCTGAATGTCGGCGGTCTGCGCCGACATGGTCTCGGAGACCAGCACGGGTAGCGCCCGCTCGTTGATCTGTCGGTCCTTCGGATTGCTCGACGGGTACTCGGGCACCTGGACGTCGGCGATCTCACCGCCGGAGATGGTCACCTGCACCTGCACCGGGCCGAACCGGGTCTGCGCAGCGGCGCCGGTATAGGTGCCGTCCGTGAGACCGGTCGAGGCCGAGGCATCCGGTTGCTGGGTCGTCGACGAGTCGGGTACCGCGCCCGACGACTCCGACGCGCTGTCGGATGCCGCGCCCGACGTCTCGCTGGCATCGGACGACGTCTCGCTCGACGTGCCGCTCGAGGACGCGGCAGAGCTGTCGAGGGCGAGCGGCGTCGCCGCCTCGATGTGCGACGTGCGGTAGCTGAAGAGCAGCACGAGCCCGCTGACGGTGGCCAGGATCGCGTAGATGATCCTCTTCATGGCGTCTCCTCTCAGATGGTGAACGATTCGGTGTGGAGGCGCCCCTTGGACAGCCCGGCGAGCTCGAGGTCGCGGACGACCGCGCGCATCCATTCGGGCGGCCCGCACACGAAGGCGTCGTAATCCTCGAGATCCGGAGCGAGGTGCCGCAGCGCGGCTGCGCCTCCCCATGCAGCATGCGTGTGCGGGAGCCACGGCGCACCGCCCTGCGCGCGCGGTCCGGGCAGAGGGTAGTGACGAAGCCCTCGCTCGTGGACGAGATGGGCGATCGCGTCGCTGCGCAGGGCCGCTCCCGCGAGCGTGTCGCGCGTGATCAGCGTCGCCTCGCCGGGACGCCACGGCTCCGCCTCCAGCAGCGACACGAGCGGTGCGACGCCCGCGCCGGCGCCGATGAGCAGGAGCTTGCGCCCCGTGCGGGCGGCACCCGTCAGATGCCCGTACGGACCCTCGAGGAGCACGCGGGTGCCGGGCCGCAGGTGCGTGAGCCGCTCGGTGCCGTCGCCGACGATCCGCGCCGACATCGTGAGCCGGTCGCCGACCGGCGCGGAGGAGAGCGAGAACGGGTGACCGCGCGTCCATCCCGGCCCGTCGAGGAAGCGCCAGACGAAGAACTGCCCGCCGCGGGCCCGCATGCCGGCCGCATGCGCCCCTCGCACCGTGACTGTCACGCCGGCGGTGCCGTCGGGCTCGGCCGAGACCACCCGCAGCCCTCCGCGCAGAGACCGGATCAGCGGGATCGCGATGCGGTAGGCGAGCACGGCGGCTGCGGCTGCCGCCCACAGCGTCCACCAGTACACGGTGGCGGCGGGCGATGCGGTGAAGTCGGCCCCCGCCCACAGCTGATGCGGCACCGCGAGGCCGACGCCGAGGTACGCGTAGAGGTGGATCAGATGCCACGACTCGTAGCGCAGACGGCGTCGCGCGCGACGGATCGAGGTGACGGTGACCGCGACGAGAAGGCTGGTTCCGGCGGTCGCGAGGAGCATGCCCGGGTAGTCCCACACGAACTCCCACAGCTGGACGAGCGGATTGATCCCCGCGGCGAGGGCGTAGCCGAACATCAGCAGCACGATGTGGGCGAGCATGAGCCAGAACGACCAGAACCCCGTCAGCCGGTGGGTGCGCGTGAGCGCGTCGCGGCCGAAGCCCCGTTCGAACACCGGGATGCGGGCCATCAGCAGAACCTGAAGGAGCAGCAGATTCGAAGCGATGAGGCCGGTGAGCCGGCCGACCGAGCTGAGCGCTCCCGACCCGCCCGCGAGCACCGCGTCGACTCCTCCGCCCGACACCCATAGCGCCAGGACGAACAGACTCGTGGCCCACACGACGGCGACCGCCGCGGCGTGCCAGGCCCCGGCGCGTGGGCGTCGGGTATGAGCGGGATCGCGCAGCTGGCGGGTGTTCACCGCCGTGGGAGCGAGCGTGGCCATCGTCATCTCCTGATCGTCGTGTGCGGCTCAGGAGCCGCCGTCGCTGTCGCCGGACTGTCCGTCGTCGGAGTCGTCGTCGAACTGCCCGTCGTCGTCGCCGTGGCGGCCGAAGGGGCCACCGCGATCGTCGTCGCCGGGACCGCCGAAGCCGTCGCCTCGATCCGGTCCGCCGCGGTCGAACGAGACCAGTGACGTGGCGGATGCTGCCGCCCAGCCGGCGCTGAACCCGAGCCCCAGCAGGAGCACCGCCGACACTGCCGCGACGACGGCCACGACCCAGCCCGGCCGCCGCGCGGTTGCGGGCGCTGCAGCAGGGGAGGCAACCGGCGTGGCAGGAAGGGAGGCCCCGGCCGACGCGCCGTCGGGAGCGGGCGGGATCGGTTCCGTCGCCGCGGTCGGCGTCGCCGCGAGCGGAGTCGCCGGAGCGGCAGGAGGGGTCTCGGGCTCGCCGGGCGCCGCTGCGCGGGAGCCGTCGTCTGAATTCTCGGTCATGTCGCTACGGTCGCGCGGCCACTCCAAGATGAGGCAAAGAATGCGCCCTCCTGGGCGGATTCATAGACTCTGCGTGCCGAAGGCCCAGTCAGCGGTGCGACGGCAGCACCAGCAGAAAGGTGGTGCCCTCCGGTCCCGAGCGCTCCACGGCGATGGAGCCGCCGAAGCGCATCGCGACGTCGCGGACGAGCGCGAGCCCGAGTCCGAAGCCGCGCGGCGCGCCGGGGCGGACGGATACGTCGGTGCGCGCGAACCGGTCGAACATTCGCGACGGGTCGATGCCGCTGATCCCGGGTCCGGCATCGGTCACGCGGATCGCGACGTCTCCGCCCGCCACCACCGCCGTCACCGTCACCTGGCTGCCCGGCGGCGCATACCTCACGGCGTTGTCGAGCAGAGCGGTCAGCGCCCGAAGCACCGGCACGCGGGATGCCGCCGCCCGCAGCTGATCGGGCGCGTCGACCACGATGGTCACACCGGCCGCCGCGGCGCGAGGCTGCAGCACGGCGGCGGCCTCGCGCGCGACCTCGGCGACGGCGACGACCGCGTCGGCATCCACGGCCGATGCGCCCGCGGACTCGGCCGAGACGAGCAGATCGGTGAGCACGGCATCCATCACCGCGGCATCCCCGCGCATGTCGTGCAGCACGTCGTCGACGTCTTCGCCGCGACGCACTCGATGCTCGGCGAGCTGGATCCTGCTGGTGAGCGTCGTGAGCGGTGTGCGCAGTTCGTGACTCGCATCCGCCACGAAGTTCCGCTGCACCTCGAGCGCCTCCGCGAGCGGCTGCGCCGCGCGGCGGGTGAGGTACCACGCCACGAAGCCCAGGGCGACGACGCCGATCACGCCCAGGAGCACCGTGATGGGGATCGCGTCGTCGAGATCGATGATCCGGTCCCCGCGCGGTCCGTGCTCGTCGCGAGGCGGGTGCTCTTCGCTGCGCGACGAGGCCACCAGCACGGCGATGGTGGTGGTCGTCAGCAGCACCACGACAGCCGCGGCGGCGAGACCGACCCACAGCCCCGTGCGCATGGCCGAGCGCTGCACCCGCGCGCGGTCGGCCTGGATCGCGGCATCCCTCCGGTCCGTCATCTCGGCACCCCGCTCCGGTATCCGCGCGACCGCACGGTGTCGATGATCTCCGGGGTCGTCTTGCGCCGGAGATAGTGCACGTAGGTGTCGACGGTCGCGGGCGACCCGCCCGGAAAGACACTGTCGAGGATCTCTTCGCGCGTGAAGACATGCTCCGGACTGGAGCTCAGCAGTTCGAGCAGATCGTTCTCGGATGCTGTCAGCGCCACGCGCGTCTCCGTCGGCGAGTAGAGCGCCTGAGTGGCGGGAGTGAACAGCCAGTCGCCGATCATCCGGCGGTCACCGGCTCCGCGACCGCGTCGTAGCGCGCGCAACCGCGCGCGCAACTCCGCGAAATCGAAGGGCTTCACGAGATAGTCGTCGGCTCCGGCATCCAGACCCGACACCCGGTCGTCGATCGCCCCCAGTGCCGTCAGCATGATCACGGGTGTCGAGATGCGCGCAGTGCGGATCGCGGCGACCAGCTCGGCGCCGTTCATCCCCGGGAGCCGGCGGTCCACGATCATCACGTCGTACCGGCGCGAGAGAGCGGACCGCAGGGCATCTTCGGCGGTCGCGGCGTGATCGACGTCGTACTCGTCGGAGAGGACCTCGCGGCCGATCGCAGCGATCTCGACCTCGTCCTCGACATACAGCAGTCGCGGCTTGGTGTGCGCGCTGTCGGGACTGGTGGACACGACACCAGTATCCGCCCGCTCGCTGTGGCGGCGTGCGTCGCGGTCGGACACTCCATGCTTGACGCACCGTGGAGAAAGGGTGGTGGCAGAACGTGCTCGGGGTCGTCGGGCTGATCGCGGTTCTGGCGCTCTCGGTGCGGCTCGTCACCAGCCTTCTCGGCGTCGCCTGAACGGGGCGACCACGTGGAGGGCGCCCCGTGGGGCGCCCTCCACTGATCTATGGGCCGATCGCTGACGCGGCGGCTCGGAAGTCAGGTGTCGATGGAGACCATGTTCGCTTCGTCGTGGCGTTCGCCCGCGGCAGGCTCGAGGGTCGTCAGCCGGGTGATCTGGTCGGCGGTGAGCTCGATGGCGTCGGCGGCGGTGTTCTCCTCGACGCGGACGACGCGACGCGTGCCGGGGATGGGCGCGATGTCGTCGCCTCGGGTCAGGATCCAGGCGAGCGCGGTCTGCGCGGGGGTCGCTCCGATCTCGTCGCCGATCGCGCGGCCTTCGTCGACGAGGCGCAGGTTCCGTGCGAAGTTCTCACCCACGAAGCGGGGGTTGGTCTTGCGCCAGTCGTCGTCGGGGATATCGGCTGCGGAGCGAATCTGCCCGGTGAGCAGGCCGTGGCCGAGCGGCGAGTACGGCACGAAGCCGATGCCGAGCTCGCGCAGGACAGGGAGGATGTCGGTCTCGACGTCCCTGGTCCACAGCGAGTACTCGGTCTGCAGGGCCGTCACCGGCTGCACGGCATGCGCGCGGCGAATGGTCTGCGCGGATGCCTCGGAGAGGCCGAAGTGCAGGACCTTGCCTTCTGCGATCAGCTCAGCGACGGCCCCGGCGGTCTCCTCGATCGGAGTGTCCGGGTCGACACGGTGCTGGTAGTAGAGGTCGATGTGGTCGGTCCCGAGGCGCCGCAGCGAACCCTCGACGGCTGCCTTCACGTTGGCGGGGCTGCTGTCGATGACGCCGGGGCCGCCGCCCGAATGCGAGACGAGCCCGAACTTCGTCGCGATCTTCAACTGGTCCCGGCGCCCTCGGATCGCCTGACCGACGATCTCCTCGCTGAGGTAGGGGCCGTAGATCTCGGCGGTGTCGATGTGGGTGACCCCGAGCTCGAGTGCGCGGTGGATCGTGCGGATGGACTCGTCGTTGTCGAGGGCGCCGCCGGTCGTGTAGGTGCCGGCCATGGTCATCGCGCCGAGGCCGATGCGAGAGACCTCGAGCCCTCCAAGATGTGCGTTCTTCATGTGTTCCTCGTGTCTGGTGGTGTCGGATCCGGTTGGGGGAAGCGGATGCCTGGAGCCGGTGTGTTCGCGGCGGATGCTTCGAGTCAACGCTCGTTCGTCGGAGTTAGCGTGGCCCCACCTATGGGTGCACCGGCAGGGACCCTCTCCGCGCTGGGAACGGGCGTAGCTTCGATGACATGGAATCCCCTTCCGCGATCACCGAGTTCCTCACGACGAGGCGCGCGAAACTGACGCCGGCGCAGGTCGGCCTGCCCGACTTCGGGGGGCGTCGGCGGGTGCCTGGACTGCGCCGGGAGGAGGTAGCGCTGGTGGCGGGGATGAGCGCGGAGTACTACAAACGCCTCGAGCGCGGCATCGCCACCGGGGTGTCCGAAGCCGTCATCGACGGCGTCAGCCGGGCACTTCAGCTCGACGACGCAGAGCACGCACACCTGAACGACCTGATCCGTGCCGCGAACGCCGGCGCTCACCCGCAGCAGCGCCGCACCCCCGCCCGCAAGCCACACGTCTCCGAGGGACTGCGGCAGACCATCGACGCGATGTCGACCGTGCCGGTCTATGTGCAGAACGGTCGCCTCGACGCGGTGGCCACCAACCGACTCGGCCGCGCATTGTTCTCCGAGATGCTCGACGACTCCACGCAGCCCGCGAACGCGGCTCGGTTCATCTTCCTCGAGCCGCGCGCACAGACCTTCTACCGGGCATGGGAGACGCAGGCCCGCCAGATCGTCGCCGTCCTCCGCGCCGAGGCGGGCCGTTCGCCCTATGACCGGCAGCTCAGCGACCTCGTCGGCGAGCTCTCCACCCGCAGCGACCTGTTCCGAAAGCTCTGGGGCGCCCACGATGTGCGCGAGCATCGCGCCGGTCTCAAAGCCGTCCACCACCCCGTGGTCGGCGACCTCGACCTCACCTTCCAAGCCATGGATCTGGCATCCGATCGCGGCCTGCAGATGATCGTCTTCTCGGCCGAGCCCGGATCGGCGAGTCACGAGCGGATGCAGCTGCTGGCGAACTGGGCAGAAACCAACGCTCCCATCCGTCAGTGACTGGCAGGGCGGCGACTTCTCGCCGCGCGCCCGCGGATTCGTCACGCGTGGCAGTTTCAACGGTGATTCCGCTGCGGGAGTCGGACGCGGGGGTCGATTCCCTCCGTCTCACGCAGCGCGACCGTTGTGGCATCAGGAGCGCGGGCCGTTGTCAACCCGGGTCCCGCGCGACCGCTCCATCCCTAAGTTGTGGACGGGACCATCACACACCCGGAACCGAGGGCGACATGAGCGAAACCAATGCGATTCAGAACAGGGCGGACTGATGGCGAAGGAGAAGACCGCCGGTCCGTCGTCCGTCGCCCGCGTGAAGAAGCGCCTCTACCGGGCCGAGCTGGAGAGGCTGCAGTCCGAGCTCGTCGACATGCAGCAGTGGCTCATCGCCAACAAGGCCCGCGTGCTGGTGATCTTCGAAGGGCGGGACGCCGCCGGCAAGGGCGGCGCGATCAAGCGGGTGATGCAGTATCTGAACCCGCGGCACGCCCGCGTCGTCGCGCTCCCGAAGCCCTCGAAGAAGGAGCGCGGTCAGTGGTACTTCCAGCGGTACATCGAGCGCCTGCCCACATCGGGCGAGATCGTGCTGATGGATCGCTCCTGGTACAACCGTGCCGGCGTGGAACGGGTGATGGGGTACACCTCCGAGAAGAAGTACCGTCTCTTCCTCGAGCAGGTGCCGGTGGTGGAGCGTCTGCTCATCGATGACGGGATCATCCTCATCAAGTACTGGTTCTCCGTGTCGGACGAAGAGCAGCAGTCCCGCTTCTCGTCGCGCCTGGAGGACCCCCTGCGCCGCTGGAAGCTGTCGCCGATGGACCTGGAGTCCATCCTGCGCTGGGAGGAGTACTCCCGCGCGAAGGACGACATGTTCGCAGCGACGCACACCGCGGAGTCGCCCTGGTGGACCATCGAGAGCGACGACAAGCGCGCGGCACGCCTGAATGCGATCAGTCATCTGCTCGACAGCATCCCGTACAAGCGACTCAAGCCGGAGAAGGTCACCATCCCCGACCGTCCCGCTGCCGGTGACTACGAGCGCCCCCCTCGCGACGACGACACCTTCGTCCCGGATGTCGCCGCCGACCTCGCTCGTTAGGTCGTTGCTGGGGGCACGTGGGTGCGTCGGCGCGACTGCCGCCGACTGGGCGTCGAGGTCTCACCGACCTGCGTGAGAGACCTCAGACATACCATTCACCCTGGTTCATGCCCTGGCGGTGGTGCATCGTTCCTCCGTCGAGCGGGGCGGTTTCGTGGCCGGCCAGATCGTGCACCCACGGCGGCTGGTGGTCCATCGTCACCGAGCCGGCACCGACTCTGAAGTAGTCGACGATGGGGCGGCTCCGGACGAACTCCGCTGCGATGATGTGGGCACTCTCGATGCGTGCCAGAGCGCTCCGCCAATGGAGGTCGCGCATGTTCACGGCGAACGACTCCGGGTCGATGTCGTCCGTCGCTTCTGTCGGGGCGGGCAGCTGCGAGCGCAGCTCGTCGAGGACCGTGCGCCGCTGTGGCTCAGAGAGCTGCGCGAAGGCAGCCGCGAACGCCTTGTCGGCGACGCTCGCCGGCACGTTGCCCAGGACGTGCGCATACCGCGCCAGCTGCTCGTCGTCGCTGATCGGGCGCGGAGCTCGTTGCTTCTTCACATCTCCTCCCGGACTGATGAGCGTCAGGGTACGCCCGCCGACAGGCGTCGTCGATGGGCGAAGCCGTCGCGGCACGCTCCTGCCGGGGCGGCGGAGGGCCACGTCCCACGCGCGGACGCGTGTCTCGACGAGCGTGACGGCGTACCGAGCCGTCGCTACGCGGAGTCCCTCAGGGGCTCGAGAGCGGAGAGGACGAGGTCGAGGCCGAAGGCGAACTCCTCTGTCGGGTCGTAGCCGGCGGCGACGAGCGCCGCGGCGGACTCGTTGAGGTAGGGGAACTCCTCCGGCGGAAGCTGAGGAAGGTAGACGTCTTCGGTCATGTCCGCGAGCTCGTCGGCGGTGTCGAACGGAAGGGTGGCTGCCTGCAGCGCGTAACCGTAGACATAGCTGTTGAGCAGCCAGTTGGCGTGCGTCGCGGTGAGGACCGAGAACCCGGCCTTTCGCAGACAGGCGGTGACGGCCTCGCGGTGGCGGAGGTTGGCGGGCCCCGGCGTTGTCCGAGACTCCATCAGGCCGATCGCCCACGGGTGGCGTGCGAGTACCTGTCGGGTGGATGCCGCCTCCCGGCGCATCGCGGACTGCCAGTCGATGCCTTCGGGCGGGAGTTCGATCTCGTCGAACACGATGTCGATCATGGCGTCGAGCAGCTCGTCCTTGCTCGCCACGTAGTGGTAGAGCGACATCGCGCCTGCGCCGAGCGTGCCGGCGAGCCGGCGCATGCTCAGACCATCGACCCCCTCGCGGTCGGCGAGCCGAACCGCCTCGGCGACCACCCGCTGCTTGCTCAGCCCCGCGTCTGACGCGTCTTGGCGTGGTTCCCTCGCGGACACGACTCTCCTCGCTCGCTCGAACGGCTTGACAATCGTACAGCGTACGGCCATAGTACAGCGTACGACGTACAGTGTACGAACGGTCGATCACGGCTCAGCATGGGGAGGCTTCAGTGGGAATCGAACAGCGAACGGATGCCGGGGGACCGGGGCCCGGGGCGCGTCAGGCGCGCGCGGCGACGATGCGGGCGGTCGTCCATCACCGCTACGGCCCGCCCTCGGTCCTCGAGTCCTGCCAGGTCGGGATCCCCCTGCCCGGCCGCGGTGAGGTGCTCGTCCAGGTGAGCGCGGCTTCGGTGCATCCTGGCGACTACTTCGTCATGACCGGCGTGCCGTACATGGTGCGTCTGGTGTTCGGGCTGCGCCGGCCGCGGCACGGCATCCCGGGCAGAGATCTCGCCGGCGTGGTGGCGGCAGTCGGCGCGGATGTCACCGCCGTGCACCCCGGCGACGAGGTGTTCGGGTGGAGCACAGAGGGAACGCTCGCCGAGTACGCCTGCGTTCCGGCGGACCACCTCGCACCGGTGCCCGCGGAGGTGTCGGTCGTGGATGCGGCCGCGGTGCCCACGTCCGCCCTGACGGCGTTGCAGGCGCTGGACAGGATCGCGAACGTCCAACCCGGGCAGACGGTGCTAGTCGTCGGCGCGTCGGGCGGAGTGGGCTCGTTCGCGGTGCAGATCGCCAAGGCGCTCGGCGCCGAGGTGACGGGGGTCTGCAGCACCCGCAACATCGAGCTGGTCCGCTCGCTCGGTGCCGACCACGTCGTCGACTACACGAGGACGGACTTCACCCGCGCCGAGAAGCGCTACGACGTCATCCTCGACAACGTCGAAGCCCAGCCGCTGGCGGCCGTCCGCCGGGCGGTGACGCCCACCGGCATCCTGATCCCCAACAGCGGACGCGGAGGTCGCTGGGTCGGCCCGCTCGGCCGGATCATCGCGGCGCGCGTGCTGTCGGTGTTCAGCCGACAGCGGCTGAGGCCCTTCGCGTCGGTCGAGAGGCACCAGGACCTCCTCACCCTGGTCGACCTGCTCGCGACCGGGAAGGTCGCGCCCGCCATCGATCGCACCTACCCGCTCGATGACGCAGCCGACGCGCTGCGGTACATCGCCGCCGGCCACACCCGCGGAAAGGTCGTGGTCACCATCTGACGACAGGACCGGACGAACGACTCAACCCCTGCGCATGCGCACCCAGACCTGCCGCCAGCCGGCGGACGGACCGCTCGACTCGAAGGACGAACCGATGACCATCCGAACGAAGACCTCGAACCCGCTCGACACCACGCCTGCCCCCGTGCAGGCACGGCTCGCCGCCGCCTGGACCAGCTTCATGTTCCTCTACATCTACGTCGACTTCTTCAATCTCTACAAGCCGGGCGTCGTCGACGGCATCCTGAACGGCCTCGTCTGGCGGTTCGAGGTGAGCTCGACGCTGTTGACCGTCATGCTCGCGTCCGTGGCGATCCCCGCTTTGATGGTGATGCTCTCGATGACCCTGCCCGCCCGGGCGAATCGCGCAGCGAACCTCGTCATCGCATCGCTCTACATCCCCTACTCGCTGTTCAACGCGGCAGGGGCGACCGCGGAATGGACCTTCTTCTACGGCCTCTCCATCGGAATCGAGGTGCTGCTCCTGGCCTTCATCCTGCGCTCCGCCTGGACGTGGCCACGCACCGTCGCCGTCCCGGCCGGTGCCCTGGCGACCGCCGGTCGACAGGACCTTCGTCCGTAGACGGCACGCTGCCCACGAGCGTGCATCCGCTCTTGGGGGAATCATCTCCCTCGGGTGAGACGCGGGTCAGGTCGGCGGGGTTACGCTCGGCAGATCCGCCACCTGCAACACGGGTGCGCGGCGATCCCGGGGGGTTTCATGTCTGCTTCCGCCACGCCCGATGTGCAGCGATCTGTGTTGCCCATTCCCGAGCGGCTCCACACCGGTCTGACGACGTACGACGCGAAGGATCCGGATACCGCGTTCGCGCCGATCACGCCGCTGCGTCCGCCGGCCGGTGCCCCGAACGTGCTGATCGTTCTCATCGACGATGCCGGGTTCGGGTCTGCGAGTGCATTCGGTGGTCCGTGCCAGACGCCGACATTCGACCGCTTGGCGACGGAGGGGCTGAAGTTCAACCGGTTCCACACCACGGCCCTGTGCTCGCCGTCCCGCCAGGCGCTCTTGACCGGGCGCAACCACCACGCGGTGGGGATGGGCGGCATCACGGATGTCGCGACCTCCGCGCCCGGCTACAGTTCGGTCCGTCCGGGCACGGCGGCGCCGCTGGCCGAGACGCTCAGACTGAACGGATACAGCACTGCGCAGATCGGCAAGTGTCACGAAGTGCCGGTGTGGGAGACGAGCCCGATGGGGCCGTTCGACCGCTGGCCGACCGGCAGCGGCTTCGAGTACTTCTACGGCTTCGTCGCCCCGGAAACGAACCAGTACTATCCCGCGCTGTACGACGGAACGACCGCGATCGACCCGCCGAAGAGTCCCGAAGAGGGCTATCACCTGACGGAGGATCTCGCCGACAAGGCGATCACCTGGATCGGTCAGCAGAAGTCGCTGATGCCCGACAA
The DNA here is from genome assembly GCF_025989145.1 of Microbacterium sp. SSM24. Classification (NCBI taxonomy): domain Bacteria; kingdom Bacillati; phylum Actinomycetota; class Actinomycetes; order Micrococcales; family Microbacteriaceae; genus Microbacterium; species Microbacterium sp. SSM24. The sequence goes on from NZ_JAPDNQ010000001.1 coordinate 1,791,658, forward strand.
GCCGTTCTTCATGTACTTCGCACCCGGCGCGACCCATGCTCCTCACCACGCCCCCAAGGACTTCATCGACAAGTACAAGGGTCAGTTCGATCAGGGCTGGGATGCGGTTCGCGAGGAGTCGCTCGGCCGCCAGAAGAAGCTCGGCGTGATCCCGCCGGACGCTGAGCTCACCGCCCGGCATGACGAGATCCAGGCCTGGGCGGACGTGCCGGACGACCTCAAGCCGGTTCTCGCACGCCAGATGGAGGTGTACGCGGCGTTCATGGAGCACACGGACTTCCAGGTCGGTCGCGTCATCGACGCTCTGGAGGACCAGGGGATCCTCGACGAAACCCTCGTCTTCGTGATGATCGGCGACAACGGCGCGAGCGCCGAGGGCACGCCCAACGGCACGTTCAACGAGATGATCTCGCTCAACGGCGCCGCTGCGATGGAGACGACGGAGTTCATGGCGGAGCGGATCGACGGCTTCGGCACACCCGCCGCGTACAACCACTACGCGGTCGGCTGGGCACACGCCATGGATGCACCGTTCCAATGGACCAAGCAGGTCGCCTCGCACTTCGGCGGCACCCGCAACGGAACGATCGTGCGCTGGCCCGAAGGCATCAAGGCCAAGGGCGAGGTGCGCCAGCAGTTCCATCACATCATCGACGTGGCCGCGACGGTGCTGGATGTCGCCGGCCTTCCGGAGCCCGCTTTCGTCAACGGCATCCAGCAGATGCCGCTGCACGGGGTCAGCATGGCGTACTCGTTCGATGATGCGGGGGCGCCTGAAGCGCGTGAGACGCAGTACTTCGAGATGTTCTGCAACCGGGGGATCTACCACAAGGGCTGGACGGCGGTCACCCGCCACAGCAACCCGTGGGCGTTCAACGCCACCCAGCCCGCACTCGACGACGACGTATGGGAGCTGTATGACACCAGCACCGACTGGACCCAGGCGCACGATCTCGCCGCGGAAATGCCCGAGAAGCTGGCGGAGCTGCAACGACTGTGGCTGATCGAAGCCGTCAAGTACAACGTGCTGCCCCTGGATGACCGGCGCATCGAAAGATTCAACTCCGACCTCGCCGGGCGCCCAGTGCTGATCAAGGGCAACACGCAGATGCTGTACGGCGGGATGCACCGACTCAGCGAGAACTCCGTGCTCAACCTGAAGAACAAGTCCCACGCGGTCACCGCCGAGGTCGTGATTCCGGACGGAGGAGCCGAGGGCGTCATCGTGGCACAGGGCGGAGAGTTCGCCGGCTGGTCGCTCTACCTTCACGAAGGCAAGCTCAAGTACTGTCACAACTTCGCCGGACTCCAGCACTTCTACGCGACCGCGGAGTCGGCGGTCCCGTCGGGCACGCATCAGGTGCGGATGGAGTTCACCTATGACGGCGGCGGACTCGGCAAGGGCGGACTGAGCGAGCTGTACGTCGACGGCACCAAGGTCGGCGAGGGACGGGTCGAGGCGACCGTCCCGATGCTGTTCTCGGGTGACGAGACCTGCGACGTCGGCTACGACTCCGGCACAGCGGTGAGCGAGGACCACACCAGCGCCACCAGTCGCTTCACCGGCAAGGTCACCTGGGTGCAGCTCGACGCCGGCGTCGACGACCACGACCACCTCGTCTCGCCCGACGAACGCTGGCGAGTGGCGATGGCCCTGCAGTAGGGCCAGGAGCACGTCGAGCGATATGGCGCTGCCGAGTTGGAACGACGGTCCGGCGAGACAGGACACGGTCCACGGCAGGGTGGATGGCGCGTGAGTGCGCGGGACGTCATCGACGACGTTCCGCATCTGCCTTGACGGGCCGGCAGCTTCCAACGGCGATGGCTCCGCGAGCTGGTGCGCGCGGAGCCATCGCGGTCTCGTGACTGCCGTCGCCAGGCGGCAGCACGCGGACGTGACCTACGAGGCGAGCGCCTTCGCCTTGAGGGCGTCGTACTCCGCCTGCGTGATGGCGCCGGAGTCGAGGAGCTTCTTGGCCGACTCGATCTCGCTGGACGGTGAGGAGCTTCCGGCGACGCTGCGGATGTAGCTGTCGGCCTCGCTCTGCGCCTGGCCCCTGCGCTCCAGCTCGCGCTGGGTCATGCCGCGACCACGGGCGATCAGATAGATCAGCGCGGCCAGGAACGGCAGGACGACCAGGAAGATCACCCAGAGGGCCTTGCCCCAACCGTTCAGCGTGTGGTCGCGGAACAGGTCCACGATGATCGTGATGAAGATCCAGATGCAGGCGAACAGGACGTAGAACCAGAAGATCCACAGGAGGAAGTCCCAAATGCTGCCGGTCATGGTCTGCACCGTCTTTCGTTCGGTCGGTGTGACGGTCACACACGACGTGGGTGTACTGCGTCGAACCCCAAGATAGGGCTGCCGCGATTTCCCGTCCTCATACCGTGCGGGTGAGTTCGTTCCGGGCGTGCGGTCGCGCTGGTGCTTGAGGCCCCGCGCAAGATCCGTTGTCAACCCGTTTGCCGCCCACCACCCGCGAGTGTGCACTGGGGAGATGGAGTCCCACCCCCGGCATCATCGAATCCTCATCATCGGCGGCGGCAACGGCGGTCTGTCGATCGCCGGGCGCCTCCGCCGGGGCGGCGTGACGGACATCGCGGTCGTCGAGCCGCGCGATGACCACGTCTTCGCGCCCTTCCAGTCCCACATCGCCGGGGGTCTGGTGCGCGCGTCTCAGGCGGTGCGACGACAGGCGGACGTCACACCCCGGGGTGTCGCCTGGATTCGTGACCGCGTCGTCGAGGTCGACCCAGCGGCTCAGACGGTCGTGCTCGGGTCCGGTGAGGCGGTCGAGTACGAGCATCTCGTTGTCGCCGTCGGACTCGAGACCAGATACGACTCGGTGCCCGGGCTGGCAGAGGCGATGCAGCGTCCGGACGGAGTGTCGAGCTACACATTCGAGCTGGCCGCGAAAGCATCGCCCGCACTGCGGGATCTGCGGACGGGCACGGTGATCTTCGTCCAGCAGCCCGAACCCGCCTCCGCGGCGGGCGTCGCGCAGAAGCCGATGTATCTGGCCTGCGACTGGTGGAGGCGGATCGGCCGTCTCAGCGACATCCGGGTCGTCTTCGTCACTCCCGAGCCCTCGGCGTTCCCCGTCCCCGCGATCAGCGACGAACTCCAGCGAAAGCTCGACGAGTACGGAGTCGAGACCCGTTTCGGCGCCGACCTGCGTGAAGTCCGTCCCGAGCGGAACGAGATCGTGGTCGAGCGCGGCGCGGAGACCGAGGTGATCGCGTACGACCTGCTGCACGCGGCGCCACCGCAGTCGCCGCCCGACTGGATCGCGGCCTCGGGGCTCGCCGACGACGACGACCCGCACGGGTTCGTCGCGGTCGATCCGAGCACTCTGCGGTCGCAGAGCTTCGCGAACGTCTGGGCGCTGGGGGATGCTGCCTCCGTCGACACGCTGCGCTCGGGCGGCGCGATCCGCACCCAGGCGAAGATCCTCACCCGCAACCTCCTCGCCGTCCTCGCAGGCGACCAGCCGGCCGCGCGGTACGACGGGTACACGGTGTGCCCCATCACCGTCAGCCGTCACACCGTGGTGTTCGCCGAGTTCGATCGCGACCTGCGCCTCGCGCCGACCGTTCCCGGCTGGAAGACCCTCTACCGCGAGCGGCGGTTCTCGTTCGTGCTCGATCGGTACGTGCTCCCGTGGGTGTACTGGCATCTGATCCTGCAGGGTCGCGCATAGAGCGGCGACGTCGCGGCCGGCATCCCCGCGCCCGCCGATGGTGCTGAAGCGGATCGGGTCGCATACCATTCGAGGAGCCCCCGGCCCGAGATGGGAACCCATGACTGGCGTCGCGACATCCGACGTTCTGCAGCGCAACAATGTGCGCGTCTCTGGCGACCCCGCGGGGCGCGTGATCATGTTCGCCCACGGGTTCGGATGCAGCCAGGAGACGTGGGGGCTCGTCGCGCCCGAGTTCGAGCGCGACCATCGCGTCGTCCTGTTCGACTACATCGGCGCAGGCGGCTCCGACCGCGGCGCATACCGCCGCGGCAAGTACGCCTCGCTCGACGGCTACGCGACCGACGTGCTCGAGATCCTGGATGCGCTGGACGCGACCGACGTCGTGTTCGTCGGGCACTCGGTGAGCGCGATGATCGGCGTGCTGGCCTCGAACCGTGAACCGGCGCGCTTCGGCGCGCTGATCCTGGTCGGGCCGTCGCCGCGGTACACGAACGACGGAGGCTACGGCGGCGGGTTCGAGCGTGCCGACATCGATGCGCTCCTGGACTCGCTCGACGCGAACTTCGCCGCGTGGGCTCACGCGACGGCGCCGATGATCATGGGCACGCCCGACCGTCCCGAGCTCGGTGAGCAGCTCGCCGAGAGCTTCTGCCGGTTCGACCCGGAGATCGCGCGCGACTTCGCGCGCGTCACCTTCCTCTCGGACAATCGCGACGACCTCGGAGCGGTGACAGTGCCCACGCTCATCCTGCAGTGCACTGCGGACGCGATCGCCCCCGCGGAGGTCGGGCGATTCGTCCATGAGGCGATTCCGGGCAGTCGCCTGCGACTGCTCCAGGCGACGGGGCACGTGCCGATCCTGTCCGCCGCAGACGAGGTCATCACGGAGATCCGGCAGTTCCTCACGTGAGCGGTGAAGCGGTGGGGGACTGGTTCGACGGCGCCCCCTGCGGGCTGGTGGCGACCTCCTTCGACGGCGTGGTCGTCGCGGCGAACGAGACCTTCCTCTCGTGGACCGGCTTCACACTCGAAGAGCTTGAAGGGCGTGTCTTCGCCTCCCTGCTGGATCCGGGCAGCCGGCTGTTCTTCGACACCCGCCATACTCAGGTGCTGCACCTGCGCGGGGCGGTGGACGAAGTCGCCCTCGTACTCCAGAAGGCCGACGGCGGGCGGATGCCGGTCCTCATCAACTCCGTGCGTGACACCTCCACGGGGATCGACCGCATCGCGGTGTTCAACGCCACCGAGCGCGCGCGCCATGAGCGCGACCTGCTGGAGGCGAAGCGCCTCGCGGAGTCCTCCGAGCAGCGCGTCCGCATCCTGCAGGATGTCTCGAGCGCATTCGGGGTCACCGCGACGGACCAGGAGGTCGCACAGTCGTTCGCCGCGGTCGCCGGCGATGCGTTCGCGGCCCGCGAGACGGCCGTGCTTCTCTGGCAGGAGGACGGGGAGCTCATGCTCATGGGCGGAACCAATCCGCTCGCCGGGAAGATCAGCCCGGTTCCCTCCCTGCGGTACACCGCCGAGGTGACGGTCGTGCACGCCGAGGATGATCAGCAGGAGTTTCCCGAGCTGGCGGCCGCGATGCGCGACACGCGCCTGGCCTCGCTCAGCGTCACGCCCCTGATCGCGGACGGTGAGCGTCTCGGCGTGCTGGTGTGCTTCTTCGCCCGACGCGCCGACTTCGACGAGCACTACCTCGAGCTCCAGCAGGCGCTCGGCCGGCAGGCATCCCAGACTCTCGTTCGCGTGCGGCTGCAACGCCGGCTCGCCTTTCTCGCCGTCCACGATCAGCTCACCGGCGTCGGCAATCGTCAGCTGCTCCAGTCGACGATCGACGAGGTGGTCAAGACATCTGCCGCGTCTGCGCAGCCGCTGTCGGTGCTCTTCCTCGACATCGACGACTTCAAGAGCATCAACGACGCGTTCGGGCATGCCGTCGGCGACCTCGTCCTCGTCGAGCTGGCCACGAGATTGCGCGACAGTCTTCGCGTCACCGATGTCGTCGGCCGGATGGGCGGAGACGAGTTCGTCGCCATCTGTCCGAACACCGACATCGAAGCCGCAGAGCACGTCGCCGAACGCGTGCTCGAGACCTGCCGCACGCCGATCACGGCGCCCGACGGCATCATCTCGGCATCGGTGAGCGTCGGAGTCACCGTCTACCGCCCCGGGACCGACCCCATCCCGAGTGCCCCGCAGCTGCTCACCAGCGCCGACGCCGCGATGTACGACTCGAAGCGCAGCGGCAAGAACCGCTTCACGGTGACCACGCCGTAGCCGCATGACCCCGTTCGCACGCGCGGGCTCCCGTCAACCCCTCGTTTCGTCGCCCCGGGCGTGGGATCATCGATTGATGTCGGGCGGGTCTCCCGCCCGAAGAGAATGACAACGGCCGAGAATCGGCTGCAGCCCCCAGGACCCCGGTGCTGATCCCGTTCGAGAGGATCCATCGTGGGGAAGTTCATCTACGACTCGACCGTCAAGGTCGACTTCGACGACCGCCTGCTTGCGCACCTTCAGATCGTGATCGGAGCCAAGGTGCGCCGCGGCGAGGGGTTCCACTTCACCTGGAAGGACGAGGCCAGCATCGGCAACGGACGCACCATGGTGTGGGTGCACCCGCGCGTCTCCCTGGTCTACAAGTTCTACGGCAGCAGGCATCCGGAGATCAATCGCGCGTGGGTCGAAGCGCTGATGTACACCGCCAACGCGCCCACCGGGCTCTACCCCGTTGCGGAGCCTCCCGAGGGGGTGACCGCGATCACCGCTCGGCAGGATGCCCGGGTCGGCGAGAGGACGCATTGAGCTCCGGCTAGAGCAGATCCGGAAAGTCGTAGTCCGAGGCCGGCCAGGGCTCCTCGGGCTGAGCGCTCGCGGGCCGGGAGATCGCGTCGATGCGCTCCTGCATCTCCTGCGTGGCGGCGCGATTGTCGGGCGCCACGACGTCGGAGTTGGTCGACTCGATCAAGAGCACGGTGTTGGCGTTCAAGAGGAACGACGCGTCGACGGTGTTGCCGTCGGAGCTGATCGACTTCAGCGTCACCGAATCCGCCCCGTGGGTGTCCGCGATCAGACGCGCATACTCCAGCAGCGCTTCCGCAGCGGCGTCACCCATCAGGAGGGACTTGTCTGCGAAGGTGACATGTTTCATGGGAGGACCGTACGTCCACCTCCGCCGAAACACCCACCCTCTTGACATTCGATGATCGGCGACGCGGGGCGCCGCGAGGGTGCGTCAGCGGACCCGGATCGCCGAAGGCTGAATCGACACGGTGAACGTTCGGGTGAGACCCAGCTCCTCGCCGTCGATCTCGAATGCCCTCGCCTCGGGGAGGGACACCTCGAGCGTCTTGGCGCGGCCGTGGCCGACCGCGTCAGTGCTCGTGAGGTCATCCTTGTCGGTGATCAGCCGCTTCAGACCGTTGTCCCAGATCATCGTCTTCAGGGTTCCTGCCCATTGCGCCACGCCTTCCGCGCTGAGCACGAGGTAGTCCAGCTCGCCGTCCGAGGGATCCGCGTCGGGCAACAGGGTGAGACCTCCCTGGAGCGTGCCGCAGTTCGCGACGAGAAGGGTGTGGCCCTCCTCGTCCCGCGCCGGCTGACCGTCGCTCGTGATGCGGAAGGGAACGATCTCGCTCGCAGCGAGGGCGCGGCCGAGCGACTCGACGTACGCGAGCCAGCCCGCCTTGTCCTTCAGCGCATCATCCGTCTCGGCGATCATGTGCGCGTCGATTCCGAAGCCGACCATGACGACGAAGCCGTGGCGCTCGAGCCCCCGATCGAGATCGACCTCGACCCAGCCGACGTCGATGGCCCGCGGATCGCCCTCGAGCGCCCGTGCGATGGCCGCAGGGATGTCGCCGAGCGGAACGTCGAGGTTCCGGGCGAGCAGATTGCCGGTGCCCAGCGGCACGATCGCGAGCTCGGCATCGGACGGGTTGTCGGCGAGATGCTCGGCGACCGCGCGGACGGTGCCGTCTCCGCCCGCGACGATGATGAGGTCCGCGCCGGAGGCCAGCGCATCCTTCGCAGCGCCCTGACCGGGGTCGTCGGCGGTGGTCTCCCACCAGGTGACTTGCGGACCGCCGCCCTCACCCAGCGCGTCCGTCAGCCCGGACTGCAGACTCTCCCTGTCCGTCTTCGTCGGATTCCAGATGATTGCGATCTTCGACGTCATCGATGTCTCCCTCGATCGGTACGGATCAAGGATGCGGGTCGACGAGGGTATGCGTCCTGCCCTTGACAGGAGACGGGATCCGTTGTGCATCGGATGCCGCGGACCGAAAGCGCGGGGTGGCGCTCCCGAGTGGGCTGCCCACGTCGAGCGGGCCCCACCGAGGTGAGGCCCGCCCGAAGACACCGATACGTCAGCTCTCCGAGATGTTCTCTCGTGCGTGCTGGGCCTGGTCCTTGACCTCGCCCGCGGCGGAATGCGCCTGATCGGTCACCGCGGTCACGGATTCCTGGGCCGATTCCTTCACCGACGCGAACGCCGCCTGGGCGGGTTCCTTCAGGTGCTCGCCGACCTCTTTCGCCACGTCGGAGACCTGATCGACCAACGGCTGCGCGTGATCCTTCACGCTCTCGGCCAGGTCCTTCTCCTTCGTCGATGCGGGGATGAGCGAGGCGAGCAGCAGCCCGGTACCGAAGGCGATCAGCCCGACGGCGAGGGGATTGCCCTCCGCCTTGGCGACGGCCCGGTCCTTGACGTCGCCGACGTGGGACCCGGCGTCGGCGAGCGATGACTCCGCATCGTCGACCGCGCCCATGACCCGCTCGCGCACGGAGCCGAAGGCACCGCGCACTTTGTTCATCTGGCGGTCGACGACCTTCGAGGGGGAGACCTTGTCGGCGAGGGCGTCGACGTCCATTCCCAGGTCCCGCCTCGTGCGCTCGATATCGGCGCGGATCTCATCGGGTGAGTCGCTCATCGGTTCTCCTCGTTTCTCTTCAGCGTTTCCGGAATCTCTCCGAGGGTCTCCACCGTCTGCGGAGCGCCCTTTACCTTCTCGAACTGGCCGCGGCCGGCGACGTACAGGATCGCCGCGACGATCCCCCAGATCACAGCGACCACGACGCCCGCCCAGCCGCCGCCCATCAGCGTGCCCAGGGCCCACCAGAGGCCGAGCGACAGAAAGAACAGCACCATCAGAGCGCCGTACACGGCGCCGCCCACGAGCCCCGACCCCTTCGCGGCCTTGCTCGCGGAGTCCTTCACCTCGGCCTTGGCGAGAGCGACCTCCTGCCGCATCAGCGTCGAGATGTCACGCGACACCTCCCCCAGCAGATCGCCCAGCGACGTCGAGGCGGCCTTGGCTTCAGACGGTGTGGTGTCGGTCATCGTGGCCGTCCTCTCCGTGATGGCCTGCCGTGCTGGAGGCCGTCTGCGCGTAGAGAGGCGCATCCTCTCCGTTGCTCGGCGAGGAGACCGGCATGACCGTCGCCGGGGGACTCGTCCGGAGCTCCGGCGCGGGGGCCGGCGACGTCGGACGCGCTTCTGTCGACGCCCTGTCGTCGGCGGCGTTCGCGGCCAGGGCCCGGGTCAGTCTGCCGACCACGATCCCGGTGACAGCCGCTGCCAGGATGAACGTGCCGGGCTTCCGGCGAGCGAAGCGCTTGACCTCGGTGAGCACCGCGGCCGGATCGCGGTCGCCCAACCAGGATGCCGCGGCGGACAGACGCGTCGACGCCTGCTGGACGAGGTCGCCGGCGACTCCTCTGCCATCGGAAGCCCTGGCCATTTCGCCGAGCTCGTCACCGACCGAACGCAGTCCGCCCGCGAGGCGCTTCTGCTGCGTGTCTGCCTGCTCCTTCAGCTCGCGCTGCGTCTGCGCGAGAAGATCCTTCCCCTGCGACTTCGCCTCTCCGACGACCGTCGCAGCTTCTTCTTTCGCCGTTCCGAGGACATCCTTCGCCTGCGCCTCGGCGGTGTCCTTCAGGTCGGAGGCTTCCTGCTTCACCGCCTCCACCTTGCCCGATGTGTCGGCCGGGAGAGTTCCCGAGCCGTTCGAGCTCGTCTCATAGCTGTTCGACATGAATGCTCCTTTCCGCGATTCCGATCCTGCGATCGGTGGGGTCTCATTAAGCGCCCGCGCGGATGCATCGCCTCCCCCCTTGCCTCGATGCCATTCGCGGTGTACTCGTAACCGCGTCGCTCTGGGTCCGCGGCGCTGACTGCATCCGGCGGCGGCCTTTCGCCGGAACAACTCTGCGACGGGTCGAGACGACCCGCCCGGGCGGTGCGCGCGGTACCGTGGTCGCGATCGCGATCCCGGTCACGTGTGCCGGCACCGAAGCCGGAGAACGCGGAGCGAAACAGCGTGGACGACGACGAAGAGCGGGCACTGTGCGCGAGGTTCCGCGCCGGCGACGAGCACGCCCTCGAGCAGCTCTACCGCCGCTGGTCGCCGATCGTGTTCACCCTCTCGCTTCGGGTGCTGGGAGACCGCGGAGACGCGGAGGATGTGACCCAGAAGACGTTCGTCTCGGCGTGGACCTCGAGAGCGGCATACGATCCCGCGAAGGGAAGGATGTCCACGTGGCTGGTGGCGATCGCGCGGCGTCGCATCGCCGACACGTTCGAGGCGCGGAGGCGCGTGCGCGAGCTCCAGGAGAAGCTGCAGGCGTACACGCTCAGCGAGGATCCTCCCTCCGAGATCGACCTCGGCGATCGCCTGCTCCTCGCCGACGAGATCGACCAGCTCGAGCCCGATGCGCAGCGCGTGGTGCGGCTGGCGTTCTACGACGACCTCACCCACCAGCAGATCGCGACGCGCCTCGACATGCCCCTCGGTACCGTGAAGAGCCACATCCGCCGAAGTCTCATCCGCCTGCGCAGCCGATTGGAGGCGTCTCATGTCGCATCTTGATCCTGAACGTCTCGCGCTGATCGCCGTCGAGGGAACGACGACGGATGCCGAGCGCACCCATCTCGCCACGTGCGACGCATGCTCGGTCGAGCTCGCCGAGCTCGAGCAGACCGTCGCGGTCGGGAGGTCCACGCTCGCGATCGGCGACCTCGAGGCGCCCCCGGAGCGCGTGTGGCAGCGCATCCTCGACGATGTGCGGAGCATCCCCGCGGCCGACGCGGCAGCGGAGCCGGTCGCGCCTTCCGCCGACGCCCGGCCGAAGCGCCGCCGGGGGACGCGCGTGCTGTGGACCCTCGCGGCGAGCGTCGCCGCGGTGCTGGCGGTTGTCGGGGTGTGGAACCTCGTCCGGCCGGCGGCATCCGTCGAGATCGCCGCCGCGACGCTGGCGGCGTTCCCCGGCCACGCCGGCGCGGCGGGGGAGGCCGTCGTGACGGAGTCGTCCGACGGGGAGCGCACCGTCACCGTGACCCTCGACGCCGACGCCGATGCGGACGGGTTCCGCGAGGTCTGGCTGATCACAGCGGATGCCTCGGCCCTCGTCAGCCTCGGGGAGCTCGACGGATCCGAGGGCACCTTCGTCGTGCCGGCCGACATCGACCTGCGCGACTACGTGCTCGTCGACATCTCGCAGGAGCCGCGGGATGCCGACCCCGCGCACTCCGGGGACTCGATCGTGCGCGGTGAACTCGACTTCACCTGACGCCGCTGCATCCAACACGTCCGCTCCGCACGAATACCAGGGTGACGCCGTCCGCCCGGACGCGCCGCATCCCATCGAAGGAGATCGGAACCATGAAGAAGTCACGTCTGGCCATCGCGGCGGTCGCCGCGCTCGCCCTCGTCTTCTCAGCCACGCCCGCTCAGGCGCACGGCGGCACGCCACCCGGCACGATCGTCGACGTCGCGGTCGCGACATCGGGCGGCGGCACGCCGGACAGGAACCCGTGGGACTACGACATCCTCGTGCAGGCGGTGCTCGCCACCGGGCTCGACGGCGCCCTCTCCGACACGTCGACGAAGTACACGGTGTTCGCGCCGAACGACCGCGCATTCCTTCGGCTCGTCACCGACCTCACGGGCACGGCGCCGGCGAGCGAGGCGGACGCCCTGACGACGATCACCTCCGCCTTCACGGTCGACCAGATCGCCGACATCCTGCTGTACCACGTGGTCGCCGGAAAGCGGCTCGGACCCCTGAAGGTGCTCACCGCCCGGTCGCTGACGATGGCCGACGGCGGCATCGTGAAGCCCCGCGGCATCACCCTCCGTGATGAGACCCCCGCGCTGCGCGACCCGCGTCTCGTGCTGTGGGCGATCAACATCCCCGCATCGAACGGGGTCATCCACACGATCGACCGGGTGCTCGTCCCGGCCATGTGACGACTCGGCCGCCGCCTCCGCCGGGTGACCCCCCAGCATCCGGCGTCGAGGCGACGGCCGACTCACCGAGCCCGCGCATCGTCCACGCCGGCCCGGTGGACGATGCCGAGCGTGATGTCCGAGTCGGTTCCCTCCCCGGCGGCCTGCTCCGAGTAGCGCTCGAGCGCCCCTGCTGGGCCAGCCGCGCCCGTACCTCGAGGAGCTCGGTTTCCTCCCAGTCGTCCAGGTCGAGCAGGCCTTCGCTCGAGTAGTCGGGGCTCCGGTCGGCCATTGCGACGACGTTCAGCGCGCCGATTGATCCCACCGCCGCCATCTCGGTGAGGTCGTCGAGCAACGCCCTGAGCGGGCGAGCGCAGTTCTGAGAACAACGTCGAATCGGCTCTTGATGCAAGTCGCTATAGCGAGTAGCGTGTGGCGAACATCGAGAGGAGAAACAATGCAAGACATGAAGAAACGTCGTGGAGCAATGGCGCTCGCCGTTGCCTCAGCGCTCGCGCTGAGCTTGTCCGCCTGTGCCTCGACACCAGGCGGAGAAAGCACCCCAGGTGGCCCGACAACCGAACCAGGCGCCGTGGATCAGGAGCTCGTCGCGCTCCTCCCAGAGGACGTCCGTGATCGCGGAAGTCTGATCATCGGCGCTTCGCTCGACTACCCGCCGGACAACTTCATGGAGGACGATGGGACGACTCCCACGGGCTACATGGTCGACATCCTCCAGGCCGTGGGCGATCGCGTCGGGCTCGAGATCGACTACCAGCGGGTGGACTTCGCGAGCGTCCTCACCGGCATCGAGGCGGGCCGCTACGACGGAGGCATCAGCTTCTTGGACTCCCGCGAGCGACAGGAAGTCGTCAACGTGGTCGGCGTCTACGGCGCGGCGCAGTCGTTCCTCGTCATGGACGGCAACGAGATCGACATCCCGCCCTGCGGGCTGAAGGTCGGGGTCGGCGCCGGCTCGATCGAGGAGACCTACCTCGGCCGGATGTCGGACGACGAGTGTGTGGCCGAGGGACTGGATCCCATCCAGATCCTCACTTCGCCGAGCAACCCACAGGCCCAGACGGCCATGGCGTCGGGACGTGTTGACGCTGTCTTCGGGTCCACCGCCGCGGCGGCCTGGGCGGTCGAGGAGTCCGATGGCGCGTTCGCGATCGCTGGCGAACCGTTCAAGCTCACCGACAGCCCGCTGACCGGAATCGCGGTGAACAAGGATCGCACGGACATCGCCGAGGCGCTGCAGGCGATCGTGCAGTCGTTGATCGACGACGGAACGTACGACCAGATTCTCGATGAGTGGGGCGTGGCCGGCATCGCAGTCGACACCGCGACGTTGAACGGGGCGACCGAGTGATCGCAGCCGAGGTCCGCCCCCACATCGCGGTCATCACCGGACCCACCGCGACCATTGTGAACACCACGCAGATCGTGCCGGGATCGGGCGCGCTCGTGCCTCAACGCGTCGCACGGACGATCGAGGTGGAGGTGGACCTCGGCAGTTCGCACCCGCAGATTCGCGACCAGGAAGGGATCACGGCGCGGACGCTACCGGCGGGCTCGCTGGTGCCACTCCCTGTCGGCGCCGACGCCACCCCCGACCAGACCTTCTTTCCGAGCGCAGAGCGCCTCTACCAAGAGATCGATGAACTCGAGGTCGATGACGACGGACACCCGTTCGTGCTCGCTCGGCAGGCGGACTTCACTCACCATCGCGCGGGCGCGCCGGGCGCGGTCCCAGGCGAGCGGGCGGGCGTCGACTACTTCGCCTACGGTGACGGCCCGCATCGAAGTGAGCCGGACTTCTCCGCGCTGATGCGCATCACCAACACGGTGCAGGATGTCGCGGACGCGCCGTGCACCGGCATCCAATGGCTGGAGGGCACTCCCGTCATCGAGGAGACGCTTTACTGGCTCGGCCTGCTCATCGACACGCGCAAGCCGATCGTCGGGCAGGTTGCACAGCGGCTGCACAGGAGCATGAGTCACGACGGTCCGCGCAACATCGTCGATGGCGTGCGCTTCATCGTCTCGCGCGCCTGGGACACGCGAATGCCGATCGGACCCGTGCTCGTCACCGACGGACTGGTATACAGCGGACGCGACGTCATCAAGGCAGCCGCGCGCCCGGGCGGCTACAGCGCCGGCCTCTACGGTCCGCTCGCGGCCGTCGACGGGATCGAGCGACTGGGTCTCCATCACCTCCCGACCCGGCGAGCGCTCGCCGCATCCGAAGTGAACATCTCCCGCCTGCCTCGACGGGTAGCGGGTCTGCGCGGCGACGTCCAGGTCACCACGGGGGACCCGTCACGCGTCGTCGAATCACTGCGCGTCGCCGTCGACATCGTCAAGTACGGCCGGTACGAGCTCTCGGCCGCCCTCGATCCCGGCTCCATCGAGCACCGCGTCGAGCAGCTCGCTCGGGTCGCGGACTTCGGCGGATTCGTTCTCGAGGGTCTGGCGCAGAACGGCTGGGCGACGATCGAGATCGAGCGCACGCTTCGCGCCGCGCATTTCGCGGGGATGCCGGTGGTGTGGACAGGGCGCGGACAGCCGGCAGGACCCGCCCTCAGCCCGCCCGAGCCTTTCATCGCCGCCTCAGGGCTGCCCGCCCAGAAGGCGCGCATCCTGCTGATGGCGGCCCTCCTTCGGTGCGGAGCGGCCCCCCGTGCGGCAGACCCCAACGCACCGACCGACGCCGAGCGCGCCGCAACCGCCGAACATACCGCCAAGCTGCAGCACATCTTCGATACCCACTGAAAGCAGGAGAGGCCGTGAGATCGACAACCACGTGCAACACGCTGAGCCTGAGCCCGCCGCCGAGCAAAGCGGATCAGTCATGATGGCAAGCGCGCGACAGCTCATGGAGAGCTCCGTGGCCGCGCCCCCGCAGGTGTACCCTGCGCGGCACCGCTGGCGCTGGATCGCCGTGGTCGTGGCGGCATTGATCATCGCGCAGATCCTCATCTCCATGGTGACCAACGAGGCGTTCCGCTGGGGCACCTTCCTCGAGTACCTGTTCAACCCGCAGATCATCGACGGGCTCTTCGTCACCCTCATGCTGACCGCCGTCAGCATGGTGCTCGGCGTCGTGCTCGGGACCGTCGTCGCCGTGTGGCGCATGTCGTCGAACCGCGTCCTCAGCGGATTCGCATGGTTCTTCGCGTGGCTCTTCCGCGGGGTCCCGACCCTCGTGCAGCTCGTGTTCTTCTACAACCTCGCCGCGCTCTACCCTACGATCTCGATCGGAGTGCCCTTCCTCGAGCCCTGGGTCTCGTGGGACACCAACACCGTGATCACGCCCATGCTCGCAGCCATCCTTGGGCTCGGTCTCAACGAGGCCGCGTACATGAGCGAGATCATCCGCGGCGGTCTGATGTCCGTCCCGCGTGGACAGGTGGAAGCGGCTCGGGGACTGGGGATGTCGCCCTGGCAGACGTTCAGCCGCATCGTCATGCCGCAGGCCACCCGGGTGATCATTCCCGCGACGTTCGGCCAGATGATCGGCATGCTCAAGTACACGTCGCTCGTCAGCGTGCTGTCGATCGGCGACCTGCTCTACAACGCCGAGCAGATCTTCTCGCGCAATTTCCAGCCCATCCCGCTGCTCGTTGTCGCGTCCGTCTGGTACCTGATCTGCACGTCCGTCCTGATGCTCGCGCAGTATTTCGTCGAGCGCCGCATCAATCGCGCCCATCGACCGGTCACGAATGCACGAAGCCGAGCGGAGGAGAAGTGATGAGCCTTGTCGAGATCAAGGATGTCCGCAAGAGATTCGGCAACCTGGAAGTGCTCAAGGGCGTCTCGCTCCCGGTCGAGGAGGGCGAGGTCGTGTCTCTCATCGGCCGTTCGGGCTCGGGGAAGACGACGCTGCTCCGATGCATCAATCATCTCGAGTCGATCGACGCGGGATCGATCCGAGTGGCCGGCACGCCCATCGGGTATCGCGAGCAGCGAGACGGCTTCCACGAACTCCCCGAACGATTGGTCGCGAAGAATCGCCGCCGGATCGGTATCGTCTTCCAGCACTTCAACCTGTTTCCCCACATGTCGGTGCTCGAGAACGTGACCGAGGCGCCGATGAGGGTGCTCAACGTGCCCAAGCAGGAGGTTCGACAGTCGGCCATGGCGCTGCTCGATCGTGTCGGGCTCGCCGACAAGGCGGCCCAGTACCCCCTCTCTTTGAGCGGCGGCCAGCAGCAACGTGTCGCGATCGCCCGGGCGCTCGCGATGAAGCCGCAGCTGATGCTCTTCGACGAGCCCACTTCGGCGCTCGATCCCGAGCTCGTCGGCGAAGTGCTCGACGTCGTTCGCGATCTGGCACGTGACGGCATGACGATGATCATCGTCACGCACGAGCTCCGGTTCGCGAGCGAGGTGAGCGACCGGATCGTCTTCATGCACGAAGGAGCCATCGCCGCCAGCGGAGCACCCGACGATCTGTTCACGAACCCCACCTGCGAACCGCTGCGCGCCTTCCTGGCCCGCTCGGCCTTCGCGAGCTGATTGGAGACCGAGCAATGCAACCGAGTGCGACAACGTACGACGCCCTCATCGTCGGTGGCGGTCACAACGGGCTGGTCGCGTCCTTCTACCTCGCCCGCGCGGGGCTGAAAGTCCTGGTCGTCGAGCAGCGGGAGCTGGTCGGCGGGCTGGTCGCGCCGATCGAGTTCTTCCCGGGCTTCCGGGGAGCCATGACCAACACGCCGAGTGCGCTCGAGCCCATCGTCGCGGCCGACATGCGTCTCGAGGAGTTCGGCCTGGCGTATGAGCGACCCGACCCGACCATGGTCTTCCCGCTCGCCGATGGCGATGCGCTGCTGGCGTGGCGCGATCGAGGGAAGGTGCGCGACGAGATCGCCCGAATCGCGCCGAACGACGTCGACGCCTACTTCGAGGTCCTGGCGTTCTTCGACGACTTCGCCCAGGCGATCGGCGTCTCGGTGCGCGAAGCTCCGCCGACCCTGGCCGAGGTCGCCTCGCGACTCAACACTCCCGAACTAGAGCACGCGTTCAATCAGATCTTCTTCGGCTCGATCGAGAGCCTGCTGACACAGAGGATCCAGAGTCCGCACCTTCTCGCGCTGCTCTCGAGTCTCGCGATGTCGGCGGGCAACGTCGCGCCGTCCACCCCCGGCTCTCCGCTGGGACTTCTCCGGCGCCCGCTTTCGGCGGTCGGAGCGGGGCAGACCGCGCACGACCCTCGACGGGCGCCGCTGCGCGGTTCCACGGGTCTTCCTCACGGCGGCATGGGCTCGATCGTGGAGGCGATGGAGCGGTCGATCAGAGCGCTGGGCGTGGAGATCCTCACCGGCGCGAAGGTGGATCGCATCGTGACAGCTGGTGACGCCGTGACCGGAATTCTGACGAGCGAGGGCGTCGAGATCCACGCGCCCCTCGTGTTGTCGAACCTTCACCCGCGGACGACCCTGCTCGAACTCGTGGAGGAGGCCGCGGTTCCGCATTCGGTGAGGAACGAACTTGGCGCGGCGAGTACCGCGGGGGGTGCGTACAAGCTGATCCTCGCAATGGACGGAGTCCCGACCCATCGCTCGGCGACCAGCAAGGACGACGCCATTCAGCGCGCCTCCTGCCAGTACCGCTATTCGCCGTCGGTGGAGTATCTCGAGAACGCCTATCAGGACTTCGCCGCGGGCCGGGTCTCAGCCCGCCCCAAGATGCTGGGACTCATCCCGTCCCTCTCCGACGACTCGCTCACTCCCGAGGGGCGCCACCTCATGACTGTCAGCGTCTGGTTCGCACCGTACGATCTCGCAGAGGGCTCGTGGGACCAGTCCATGAAGGACAAGTTCGACGAGATCTGCCTCGATGCGATCGAGGAGTTCATGCCGGACATCCGCAGCGTCGTCACGGACCGCGTCAGCTACAGCCCGGTCGATCTCGAGAATGAGTACGGGCTGGTGGGCGGCAACCAGCAGCACGGGGACATGACGCCGCTCGGGTTCTTCGCTCGTCCGACGCCATCGCTGCGGAAATATCGCACGCCGATCCGCGGACTGTATCTGTGCGGGTCGGGGGCGTGGCCCGGGGGCACCGTCACCGGGCTCCCCGGTCACAACAGCGCTCACGCGGTGCTGAGCGATATCGCCGGGCCGCGCGCCGATGACGCCGAGACGGTGCCCTCATGATCTCGACAGCGACGGACGTCATCAACCTGGGGGTGGGTGCGCCCGACATCGACACCCCGGCCATTGCGGCCCAGGCGGCGATGGACGCGATCGTGGCAGGGCACACGAAGTATGCCGGATCGCGAGGCATCCTGCCCTTGCGTGAGCGGATCGCCGAGCGGTTCGCCGTCGATAAGGGCTTCACGGTGTCGCCGGACGACGTGCTCGTCTCCGCGGGAGCGAAGCTGACGCTGTTCTGCATCCTGTCTGCGCTCGCAGAGCCCGGCGGGAACGTCGTCTTCGCCACGCCTCACTATGGCGGGTATCCGCACATCATCCGCCGTGCGGGGCTCGAGGGCCGACCGGTGCAGACCTTCGCAGCGGATCAGTACACGCTGAACCCGGCCCGCATCGAGGCGGCTCTCGATAAGAATACGGTCGCCGTCATCATCAACACGCCGGCCAACCCGACCGGCGCGATGTATGACGCGGACCTGCTGCAGGCGATCGTCGACACGATCACGACGAGGAGCCGTGCGGTGATCGTCAGCGATGAGATCTACTCGGCGTTCGCCTACGACGGGGACGCGCCGTCCCTCGGGGCGATCGCGCCGCCGGATCGGGTCATCGTCACCGACGGCGTTTCGAAGGCCTACGGGATGTCGGGTTGGCGGATCGGCTACGCCGCCGGTCCTCGCTCCGTGATCGAGGCGGCCGGCGCCGTCAACAGTCAGCTGACGAACTGCGCGAGCTCGATCAGCCAGCACGCCGCGACCGCCGCGCTCACACTCTCGCCTGTCGACACAGCCGACGTGCCCCGGCACCGGCGCCTTCGTGATGAGGCGTATGCCCAAGCGTCCGCGTTGCCGGGCGTGCGGGCGGTCCGGCCACGGGGTGGTATCTACCAGAGCATCCAGCTCAGCCAGGCGCAGATCGGGACCCTCCGCTCCGCCGGGTTCACGGTAGCCGGCGAGCTACTTCGTCGCGGGGGAGTCAAGCTCCCGCAGGACTCCACCTTCGGGACACCCGGCCTCCTGCGCGTCACGTTCTCGGTCCCGATCCCCACCTTGCACGAGGGGATGTCGCGCCTGGCGCGCGTCCTCGACGAAATCTCCTGAAAACTCGCCACGAAAGGGCTCAATCACAGATGTACTTCTCCGAAGACGAATACGCCGGCCGCCTGAGTCAGGTGCGGGCGTCGATGTCCGCATTGGATCTCGACGCGCTGCTCGTGACGGGTCCCGAGAACATCACGTACCTGACCGGGTACACGACGCCCGGGTACCACATCTTCCAATGCGTCATCGTCCCCATCGATGGACCGCTGACCTTCGTGGTGCGCAACACGGAACGCACCAACATCCCGGACCTTCCGTGGATCGGCGAGAGCGTGCCGATCGGCGTCGCGAACCTCTCGGATCCTGCCCCGATCCTGCTTTCGACGATTCGCATCACCCTGGGAGGTGCCCGGCGCATCGGTTTCGACTCGGCTGCGCTCTTCCTTCCGCCGAAGGTGTACCTGGCGCTCGCCACGGAGCTCGCCGACCGCCTCGTCGAGGCGCCCGGTGTGGTCGAACGGGCGCGCAGGCTGAAGTCTCCACAGGAGATCGAATTGATCGAACGAGCGACGCGTCTCGCAGAGGCCGGGATCGTTGCGGGCCTCGGCGCGTTCGGGCATACGACTACGGACAGCGAGGTCGCATCTGCGGCACTCGCCCGCGTCGCCGAGCTCGGCGGCGAGTACACCGGCTCGCCCGCCTACATCGTCCCCGGGGTGTCCTCGCTCGTCTCGCACACGACGCACGCACGCCGGACCGTCCGCGATGATGAGCCGCTTCGGCTCGAGGTCTGCGCATCGATCGGCCGCTATCACGGCGTGCTGACGCGGACGGTGACCAGGCGGGAGCCGACCGAGGAGCTGCAGCGCTACTTCGAGCTGTCTGCAGCGGCAGGAGAGGCGATGCGGCTGGCTGCACGTCCCGGCACGACGATCGGGGAGGTCGATCGAGCGGGCCGGTCGCTCGTCGAGGCCGAAGTGCCGCCTGAGTACTGGCCGAACCGCGGCGGGTACAGCATGGGGATCGCCTACCCGCCCGGGCTCGGCGAGGGGGACGTCCTCGATATCAGGGCTGGCGACGAGCGGCCGATCGAGGTGGGGATGGTGTTCCACATCCTCCCGACGCTGCGTGTGCCCGGCCTGGCGGCCGTCGGTTGCACCGATACCTTCGCTGTCGAAGCGGACGAGACCCGCTTCCTGTCGACCCTGCCCCGTCGAGTGCTCACTTCCGCTGACGCACCTGCACTCGATACAACAGTCCCAAGCGTTTAGCCCTAGCAATCGAGGTTCTCATGTCTGTAGACGGCTTGATCGACATCCAGCCCATTGGGCGGGTGGAGAGCCTTGCTTCGCGCGCCGCCACGACGCTCCGCGAGGCGATCGTCAGCGGGGCGATTCCGACGGGTACGGACATCTCCGTCCCGCGACTGGCGCGACTGTGCGGTGTGAGCGTCACACCCGTGCGAGAAGCCGTGATCCACCTTCAGGAGGCGGGTCTCGTCACCGTCCACGACCGCGGTGTGCGCGTCACCGCTCCGACACGGGAGGCGCTCATCGCCGCGTTCGAGGTGCGTGAAGCGATCGAGGGAATGACGGCCCGTCTGGCAGCGCAACGCTCGACAGGGCACTTCGCCGACGAGGTGCGAGCACTCGCTCAGCGCACGGTGGACGCTGCCCAGGGTGACGACGTCGCAGCGTTCCGTGCGCTCGACTCGCAGTTCCACGAGTCCGTCATCCGGCTGTCCGGATCGCCTCAGCTCGCGAGGTACGCACGCAACGCGCTCGATCTCTCGCAGACGCTGCGCAACATCCGTCCCGCGCCGCGGGTCTTTCAGGCCGATTCGGCGCATCGTCACATCGAGGTGGCCGATGCCATCGCTCGTGGCGATGGCGACGAAGCAGAGAACTACATGCGGGTCCACGTCCGCGAGGTTCTCACGCACATGCTTGCGACCATGGACGAAGTGGATGCCGAGTGAGCGATGATGCACTGGCGTTCGCGCTCACGGAGTATCACGGCCGACTGCGTCGCGTGCGTGAGGAGATGGCGCGCGCTCGCGTCGACGTCCTCGTCGTGACGGCGCCCGAGAACATCTGCTACCTCACGGGGTTCGCGACCACCGGCTATCACGTGTTCCAGGCCCTCGTCGTGCCGGTGGCGAATGAGCCCTGGCTGGTCCTGCGCAACATCGAGGTCTCGAACGCGCATCAGCACTCCTGGATCACCGACGTCGCGGTCATCTCCGACCTCGACAGCGCGCACGACACTCTGCTCGACACACTGGCACGCGTGGCACCGGATTCGACGGTCGGCTACGACCACCTCACGACGTGGCTGCCGCCGCTGGCCGTCGAGTCGCTTCGCGCGCAGTTCGGCGCAGCGCGCGTCATCCCGGCCGGGGGCCTCGTGGAAGCCGCACGTGCGATCAAGTCGCCGGCGGAACTCGAACTCATCGCTCAGGCTGCATCCATCGCCGATGCGGCGTTCGCCGCCGGGGCGCGCGCCGTGCGCGACGCCGCCACCGACAGCGACGTTGCCGCCGCGGTGCACGCGGAGCTCGCTCGGCAGGGAAGCGGCTACACCGGCTCACCGGCGTATGTCGTCGGCGGCGCCGCATCGGCCTCGTCTCACGCCACCCACGACCGTCGACCCATCGACGCGGGCTCGCCGGTGTGGATGGAAATCCCGGCATCGGTGCAGCGCTATCACGCCTGTGTCAGCCGCACGGTGGCGCAGGAGGGCGTGGCGCAGGAACTCGCCCGTGCCTTCGAGGCAGCATCGCGGGCGGTCGGGGCGATGGTCGACGCCGCCCGGGACGGTGTGACGACAGGTGAACTCGACGCGATCGGACGCGCGGTCGTCGATGACCACGGATGGGGATCGCGGTGGACGAATCGATCCGCGTACTCGCTCGGGCTATCCTTCCCGCCCGGCCTGGGCGAGGGGCACATCATCGATCTCAAGCCCGGGGACCGGCGGATCGTGCGCGAGAACATGGTCTTCCACGTCATCCCCATTCTGAAGCTTCCCGGGCTCGGCGCGGCAGGGTGCACCGAGACCGTGGTCGTCGGGAAGGACGGTGGGCGGTCGCTGACGTCGCTCCCGCGCTCCACGGACGCGCGCGCTTACGGGAGGGCGTCATGAACAGCACCACGGAAACCATCGGCGCGGCCCACTTCATCGGCGGCGAGTGGATGGTCGGCGAGCGGACGGAGCAGCGGTTCAACCCCGCGCAGCCCGCGGAACTCGTCTCGCTCGCGCCGGACGCGGACGAGAGCGTCATGTCCCTCGCCATCGAACAGGCCCAGGCAGCGCAAGCGGCGTGGGCCGCCATGCCCGCTCAGGGCCGCGGCGAGATCCTCGCTGCTGCGGGGAGGGTGCTCGCTGGACGGGCGCCCGAGGTGGCGACCCTGCTGGCTCGCGAGGAGGGCAAGACGCTCGCCGAGGCAGAGGGAGAGGTCGATCGTGCCGTGCGGATGCTCACCTTCTACGCCGCGCAGGGCTGGCAGGCGCTCGGGGCGACGCTGCCCTCGTCCGATGATCGGACGCACCTGTACACGACGCGCGAACCGGTGGGGACCGTGGGGGTCATCACTCCGTGGAACTTCCCGCTGGCTATTCCCGTGTGGAAGGCCGGGCCGGCGCTCGTGGCGGGCAATACCATCGTGCTCAAGCCGTCGTCGTTCGTGCCCGCCACCACGCAGGCGCTGCTGGAGTGCTTCATCGAGGCCGGTATCCCGCGCGGTGTGCTGAACGTGGTGCACGGCTCCGGGTCGCGGGCCGGCCAGGCACTCGTCGACGACCCGCGGGTCGCTGCCGTGAGCTTCACCGGGTCGACCGCAGTCGGCCGGGGCATCAACCTCGCGGCCGCAGCGCGCATGGCGCGGGTGCAGCTCGAGATGGGTGGGAAGAACGCAGTCGTGGTCCTCCCCGACGCCGACGCGGAGCGGGCCGCGGACATCTGCGTTCGCGGAGCGTTCGGGTTGACGGGGCAAGCGTGCACGGCGACCAGCCGGGTGATCGTCACCCGAGCGGACGAGCACCGGATGCTGAATGCACTCGCTGCCCGCGCCGCGGCGATCGTCACGGGCGATCCACTTGATCCTCGGACGTCGATGGGTCCCGTCGTCACCGACCAGCAGCTGTCGACAGACCTCGGATACATCGAGCGTGCTCTGACGGACGGTGCCGACGTGGTGACGGGCGGGACGGCGTCGGGGCGCTTCCTCGAGCCGACCATCCTCCGCAACGTCGACCCGGACAGTGCCCTCGCGCGCCAAGAGGTGTTCGGGCCCGTGCTGAGCGTCCTTGTCGCCGATTCGCCGGACGATGCCCTTCATCTGCTGAATGACACGGAGTACGGACTCTCCGCCGGGATCGTGACCGATGACCTCTCGGCTGCGATGAACTTCGCGGGCCGCGCCGATGCAGGCGTCATCAAGATCAACCGGCAGACGACCGGGACAGACGTGAACGCGCCTTTCGGCGGGAACAGGTCTTCATCCAACGGGCTCTTCCGCGAACAGGGATTCACGGCGACGGACTTCTTCACTCGCGTCAAGACCGTGTACCTCGGCTACTGAAGCGACCGATCTAGCAAGGGAAAAGGAATCCAATGATCGAAATCGATGCATACACCGCCCGACTCTCGAGTGTGAAAGCGCGGCGACTCGTGGTGACGGTGGACGACGTCCTCGTGGAGGGCGGCGTCGCCGCTGCACAGCCGCTTCGTCGCGCCGTCGTGGCTGCGGTCATCCGCAACCCTTGGGCGGGAATGGGATACGTCGATGACCTCTGGGACGAGATGAATCGCGTCGGAAACCTCCTCAGCGAGATTCTGGCCGGGCGAATGCTGGAGGTGTTCGGTGGTCAGGATGCCATCCATGGGTTCGGCAAGGGCGCGATCGTCGGCCTCGACGGGGAGATCGAGCATGCATCCGGAATCCTCCACGGTCCGGCTTTCGGACCGAACTTCCGCCTCCTGGTCGGGGGAACCGCAGGAATCAGCGCCGCAGAGCGTCGTGGCTCGGCGGGCACTTCCCTCGCCATCCCCACGAATCACAAGACCGAGCGCGCGATCCGGAACTACTATCAGTCGGTCGATCTCGCAATCGCCGATGCCCCGCACGCGGACGAGATGGTGATCGCCTTCGCAGCTACGGGCGGTCCGCGAGTGCATGCGCGCGTCGGCGATCTCACTACCGATCACATTCGGGCGCGATCGACCGCAGGGGATGCGAAGGTGCCGGAGGGCGCGTGAGCAACTCGATCCGCGACGGCTTCGACAGGATGTGGGCGGAGCTCGAACCTATTGGACGCGACGCCCAGTCTCGGGGATATCGACGCTACGCCTGGAGCGACGCCGACATGGATTGTCGTGCGTGGTTTCAGGTGAACGCGCGACGCAGAGGGCTCGACGTCGAGACCGACGGAAACGGCAATCTGTGGGCTTGGTGGGGAGATCCTGACGCCGGCGATGCGCTCGCCGTCGGGTCGCATCTCGATTCGGTGCCCGACGGCGGTGGCTTTGACGGTCCGCTCGGCGTGGTTTCCGCGTTCAGCGCGATCGACGCGCTCCAGGCGAGCGGAGTTACGCCCGCTCGCCCGGTCGCGGTCGTCGCCTTCGCTGACGAAGAGGGGGCACGGTTCGGAGTCGCGTGCGCCGGATCTCGGCTGCTCACCGGACAGCTCTCCCGTGAACGTGCGTTGTCGCTCACCGATGTCCACGGCGTGTCGATGGAGCAGGCGATGCGGTCGGTCGGTCACGACCCTTCGCGGGTCGGCTCGGACCCTGCGCGCGTCGCTCGTCTCGGCGCCTTCATCGAGCTGCATGTGGAGCAGGGCCGGGTGCCGATCGCTGCCCCCGACGGATCAGTCGTGCACGGCCTGCACGGTTGCGGTGCTCCGATCGGGATCGGCACGTCGATTCAGCCGCACGGGCGCTGGCGATTCGACCTGTCCGGAAGGGCGGATCACGCGGGTACGACAGCGCTCGTCGATCGGGACGATCCGACGCTTCGGCTCGCTGACCTCGTGCTGGCCGCGCGCGAGTCGGCCGCTGCTGCGGGCGCCGTCGCGACTGTCGGCCGCATCGAGGTCGTGCCGAACGGCGTCAATGCGATCCCGTCGCTCGTGCGCGCGTGGCTCGACGTGCGAGCGGAAGATGATGAGCGCGTGCGCCAGGTGGTGTCCGACGCAGAAGCGGCCACTGGAACGTCTGCCCAGGAGGAGTCGTGGACGCCTGGAATCTCGTTCGAGAAGGACCTCACCGACAGGCTCTCCGCGGCGCTCGCACCTCGGTTCGGTGACCTACCGCTGCTGACGACGGCCGCCGGTCATGACGCCGGAATCCTCTCCAACGCCGGGGTGCCGACAGCGATGGTGTTCGTGCGCAATCAGACGGGTACCTCGCATTCGCCGCTCGAGTTCGTCGATCGTCGTGACCGCCATGCGGGCGTGTTCGCTCTGGCCGACGTCCTCAGCGAGCTCTGCTGACATCCGTCACTCGTAGCGGAGCGACTCCACCGGGTCGGCGCGGGCGGCCCGTGCCGCCGGCAGGGTTCCCGCGAGGAACGCGATCAGCATGACGACGATGATGATGCCGGCGATGGAGACCGGGTCGAACGCGATGAGCGTCAGTCCGGGGAGGTCCGCCAGCAGCGATGTCGAGAGCGCGGAGCTCAGCGCGCTGCCCGCGAGCATGGCGACGGCCACCCCGATCGCGCTGCCGAGGAAGCCGATGAAGGCGGCCTCGAGGCTGAACAGGCTGAACACGCGCCCGTTGCCCATCCCCATCGCCTTCATGAGCCCGATCTCGCGGGTGCGCTCCTGCACCGACATGTACAGCGTGTTCACGATACCGAAGCTGGCTGCGAGGAGGGCGATGATCGCGAACGCGTTGAGGACGAGCACGATCCCGTCGATCACGGTCTTGAAGAGTCCGAGCTGGTCGGCGACCGTCGATCCGGTGTAGCCGGCGTCGGCCAGACGGTCCTTCAGCGCCTGAACCTCCTCGGCCGTGGAAGCCGGGTCGAAGAAGACGCTCGCCTGCGCGTACCGTTCCACGTCGTCCGCGGGCAGGCCGATGCTCTGGGCGTCGAAGAGCTCGTCGCTGAGGGCCGCGTTCGGCACGATGGCGGCACCGCTCGGTGAGGCGAGGCCCTCTTCTGCGACGCCGACGATGGTCGCGTCGACGACGTGCTGGGTGCGCTCGGCGTCCGTGAGCGCGATCGACACGGTCTGTCCGATGGCGCTCTCGGGGTCGCCGAGGCCCATCGGCTCGACGAACGCGACCGGCAGCACGAGCTGCAGCTCGGTGGCGCTGTCGTCGGGTTCGGCTCCCGCCTCGAGCGGAATGGTCTGCCCCGCGATGAGGCTCCCGACGCCGATCACGTACTGGGTGCCGTCGCCGGCCTGGATGTAGTCCGGCCGGATCGAGCGTGTGGGCACGACGTCGGTGACGCCCTCGATCCCGGCGATCGTGTCGAGGTCTTCGGGGGTGAGGGCGACCACGGTCGTCCCGGGAGGGCCGGGCTGGCCGCTGGCGATGGCATCCGGGTTGTACTCGACGGGGTCGGTGGCATCGACCCCGGTCGCCCCGTCGGGGGTCGTCGTGACCGTCATCACGTCGGACGCGCCGATCGACGTGACGGTGTCGTCGATGAAGGCGTTGATCCCGGTGCCGAGCCCGCTCGTGAGAGTGAGGGTGAAGGCGCCGACGAAGATCGCGAGGATCGTCAGGATCGTGCGGGTCTTGGAGCGGAAGGTGTTCGCGATGGCGGAGCCGATCAGGTCGATGGTCCTCACGCGGGCACCGCCGCGGAGTCCTCGACCAGCAGGCCGTCGCGGATGAACAGGCGTCGATCGCACCGGCTCGCGAGGTCTTCGTCGTGCGTGACGACGATGAGCGTGATCCCGTTCTCGCGGTTCAGCCCGAACAGGATGTCTTCGACGATCGCGCCGGTGGCGGTGTCGAGGTTGCCCGTCGGCTCGTCGGCGAAGATGATCCGCGGATTGTTCACGAGGGCACGCGCGATGACCGTGCGCTGCTTCTGTCCTCCGGAGAGGTTGACCGCCTTGTTCTTGGCCTTGTCGTCGAGCTCGAGCTGCTCGAGCGCGGCGTGGCCGCGGCGGAGGCGCTCCGCGCGCCCCACGCCGGCGATCTTCAGCGGCAGGATCACGTTCTCGAGCACGGACGAGTTGCCCGTGAGGAAGAACTGCTGGAAGACGAACCCGAAGGTCTTGTTGCGGGTCCGGTTCAGCCGCCCGCCGCGCAGGGTGGAGGTGTCGACCCCTTCGAGTTCGACGGTGCCCGACGACGGGGCATCCAGGAGTGCCAGCACGTGCATGAGCGTGGATTTGCCCGAGCCGCTCTTGCCGACGATCGCGATGCTCTCGCCCTCGTGGATGTCGAAGCTCACGCCGCGGAGGGCGTCGAAGCGGTTCTGGCCACGGCCATAGGACTTGTGCACGTCCCTGACCGAGATGATCGGCATGTTCATGGCTCTCCTGATCGCTTCTCACCATCCTGCCCGAGTCGGAGACCCTCGAGATCACCGCACCGGACCGCCGCGGTCCACCAGGTGCGTGGGCTGCACGATCACGCCGGGATCGGTCGTGTCGCCGCCGATCCGCGCGAAGAGCCGCTCGGCCGCGGCGATGCCGAGCCGCGGCGTGTCGTAGTCGACGAGGCGCACGCGAAAGGGAAGGAGTCGCGACGCCTCGAAGTCGTCGAAGCCCGCGACGGGGATCTGACTGCCCGCGGCGACGAGGGCCTCGACCGCGCCGATCGTCGCCCGGTTGTTCGCGCAGAACACCGCCGTTGGCGGGTCAGGGGCAGCGAGTAGCGCCTCGAGGGCAGAGCGTGCGAGCTCGGGAGTGTGGAGATCGGTCGCGAGCAGGCGCGGATCGATCTCGTGACCGGCATCCGTCAGCGCCGCCTTCACACCCTCGAGCCGCTCGCTCATCGTGAAGATGGCCAGTGAGTCGAACAGCAGCGCGATGCGCCGATGCCCCTCTGCCACGAGCTCGCGCACGGCCCGCTCGGCGCCGCCCCTGTTGTCGATGAGCACGGCGTCGCCGGTGGCGCCGACGGCGGGACGGTCGAGGAACACGACGGGCGTCCCCATCCGGATCTCGTGCTGCAGGTAGCCCTGGTCATGGCCCGACGGAACCAGGATGAGGCCGCTCACCCGGCGCTGGCACAGGTCCAGCGCGAGCGCCCGCTCGGCGGCCGGATCCTCGTCCGTGCTCGCCATGATCACCTGGTATCCCTGCCGCACGGCCACCGCCGAGACCGCGGCGGCGAGAGAGGTGTAGAACGAGTTCGCGAGATCCGCGGTGACGAGGCCGATGGTGTCCGACGCGCCCGACCGCAGATTGGCGGCCATGACGTTGCGGCGGAAGCCGAGCTTCTCGATGGATGCCGTCACCTTCTCGACGAGCACGGCATCGACCGTCGCGACGCCGTTGATCACGCGGGAGACGGTCTTCAGGCTCACGCCGGCGTCCGCGGCCACGTCGATCATCGTCGGTCGGTCGCGCTTCGGCACGTGCTCACCTCACCCTCGCGGGTCCGGCGGACGGCAGATCAGGACGGTGCCCTCCCCGTCGAACCGCACTCGGCCGGACGCGTGGGCGACGGCTGCGGTCTCGCCGCGGCGCAGGGGCACCGCCGGGCCGGTCTCGGGCGTCACGACGACCGCGCCCTCCTCCACCACGACGATCGCGAAGCCCGGCTCCAGCGAGACGCCCGCGGGGTCGGTCCACCGGGCCAGACGGAAGAACGGATGCGACGCCACGGGCAGCACGCTGGAGCCCTGACCGGCCGGCATGACGAGCGCGTCGAGCTCCGCCGGTGTCGTGGCCAGCGTGCGGACCGCGTCGAGCGCTCGCTCGAAGCCGATCCCGAGGTGGCCGTCCGCCTCGCCGTCCAGCTCGAACCCCGACCACTCGAGCAGGATGGACAGGTCTTCCGGCTGCTGGAGTTCGAGCAGGAACACGCCCTCCCCGATGGCGTGCAGCTCTCCCTGAGGCACGAAGACGACGTCGCCGGGCGCCACCGAACGCGTGTGCAGCAGGTCGAGGAGCGCCCGGGTGTCCTGCTCGCGCACGAGCTGCGCGAGGCTCTCCCGCGAGACCGACTGCGCGAGCCCGAGATGCACGTCGCCGCCCTCGAGGATGTACCAGGCCTCGGCCTTGCCGACCGGGCGATGAAGTACGGCGCGGCTGAAGGCGTCGTCGGGGTGCGCGTGCACCGGAAGACGCTGGCCGGCGTCGAGGAGCTTCACGAGCAGCATCGTCGCGCTTCCGAACGCAGCGACGTGCGCGGCCCCGAGCCACGAGAGCGGGTCGGACTCCACGGCATCCGACAGCAGGCGCCCGTCGGGCAGCACCGAGAGCCCGAGGCGATCCTGGCCCGCGAGCGCAGTCGCCGACCCGATCCAGTCCTCCGGCCGCCGGTCGGGACCGACGGGCGACCCGCGGAAGGCGTCGATGCGCGCGCCGCCGCGGTAGAACCGATCGGCGGGCTGGTTCGCACCCAGGACCACGATCGTCACGGGGTCGCACCCCCGTCGTCGGCATTGAAGGCGATGGCGTCGGCGGCGGATCGCGCCGCGGACTCCAGCGCCTGAGCGGGTGTGCGCCTGCCGACCACGGCGGCGAGAAGGCCGGCTGTCGCGGCATCGCCGGCGCCGTTGGTCGAGATGATGCGGGTCGGCGGCGCCGCCGGAGTCGAGATGCCCGCGCCCGCCCAGCCGCGCAGGCGGGCCACGGCGCCGCCCGCCCGACCCAGACGTTCCTCGTCCGCCACGGCCAGGTTCAGGCCGTCCGCGCCGGCCGAGACCATCGCGACCGCGGCGCCCCGCCGCACGAGATCGCGGGCGAGCTCGTCGGCACGCGCGTCGATCCAGCCGGGGTCGACCATCGAGGCGAGGGAGCGCAGATCGTCGACGCTCGGCGACACGATGCTCGTGAGCGGGAGCACCTCGTCGAGGAGGGCGCCCCAGTCGGTCCCATCCCGGCTCGCTGCATCGACCACGGCGAGGTCGAGGGATGTCGCCGTCCCGGCGTCGGCGGCTCGGCGGAAGAGCCCGCGCAGCGCCGCACCGTCGGCCGCGCGCATGCTCGCGAGGAGTGAGGGATACCCGAGGTGGAGGATGTCGGTGCCGTCGACGACGATGTCGTCTCCGATGAAGAGGTCGTTGGCGCCCGCGTGATGCCAGAAGGACCGGTCGACGCCGGGCGACTCGATCACGATGCTGTACGACGTCGAGGCGTCTCCGCGCGAGACGAGTCCGTCGGCGGCGAACCCCTCCGACCGTGCGAGATCGCGTACCAGGGAAGCGAGCGCGTCGGTGCCGACATCCGCCCGCAGCGTCGTCTGGAGCCCCGCCCTCATGAGCGCCCGGCCCGTGTTCGCGACGCACCCGCCGAGTCGCGCCCGCAGCGGTCCGACGTCGTGCAGCCGGCCCGGCTCCGCGACGAATGCCCCCCTGAGCGACGGCGTGAGGTCGACGCAGAGGTGGCCGGCGACCGTGATGCTCATGCGCGGAAGGCCCTTCGATGGACAACGTTGTCAGCGACGATAGCGCCGCGAGCGCGCCAGCGCGAGGACCATAGACAACGTTGTCTCGCCCTCTTAGGATCGCCCTGGGTCCACCACCCGGAAAGCGATGCGACATGTCCCTCTACCGGCTCAACCGGCTCTTCGACGCGGGCTCGGAACGCGCCCTCGATGTCGCGGTCGACCACGGCTTCTTCGGGGAGCCGTCGTTCCTCACGGGCATCGAGAACATGCAGTCCGTCGTCGACACGCTCGTCGAGGCGGGCCCCGACGCCATCCAGCTCACGCTCGGTCAGGCGCGCCTCCTGCAGTCGAAGCCGGGGAAGTCCAAGCCCGCCCTGGTCCTGCGGACGGACGTCGCGAACGTCTACGGTCGGCCGCTCGACCCGCACATCTTCAGCCACCACGTTCCGCATGCCATCGAGGAGGCCGTGCGCCTCGACGCGGCCGCCGTGTGCGTCAACCTCATGCAGCTGCCGGGGCGCCCCGAGATCCGCGAGGCGTGCATCGTCTCGATCATGGCGCTGCGCCGCGAGGCGACGCGGTACGGGATGCCGCTGATGATCGAGCCCCTCGTGATGAGGGGAGCGGATGCCGAGGGCTACTCCGTCGACGGTGACACGTCGAAGATCATGACCCTCGTCCGGCAGGCGCGGGAGCTCGGCGCCGACCTGATCAAGGCCGACCCGACCGACGACATCGAGGATTATCACCGCGTGATCGAGGTGGCCGGCGACACCCCCGTGCTCGTCCGGGGCGGCGGCCGCGTCGACGATCGCGTCCTGCTCGAAAGGACCGCCGCCGTCCTCGCCCAGGGCGCGCGCGGCATCGTCTACGGGCGCAACGTCATCCAGCATCCGGACCCCGCCGGAATCACGCGCGCGCTCATGGATGTGCTGCACCGCGGAGCGACCCCCGCCGAGGCCCTCGATCGGCTGCAGGGAGACCGCGCATGACGTCTCCCGAGACGGTGAACGTCGCGATCATCGGCGGCGGCCTCATGGGGCGCGAGATCGCCGCGGCCCTCCAGCGGTGGCCGGCTCTCATCGATCATCCGGTGCGTCCGCGGCTCACCGCGGTGTGCGATCTCAACCCGGAAGCCCTGGAGTGGTTCCGCCGGATCGACAGCGTGACGACCCTGGTCACGGACTATCACGACCTCCTCGCGGACCCGTCGATCGACGTCGTCTACATCGCCGTGCGGCACGATCTGCACGAGCAGCTCTACATCGACACCGTCGCGGCGGGCAAGGATCTGCTCGCCGAGAAGCCGTTCGGCATCGACTCGGCGGCGGCCACCCGGGTGATCGAGGCCATCGACGCGGCATCCGCCTTCGTCCGCGTCTCGAGCGAGATGCCGTTCTTCCCCGGCGCGCAGTGGGCGATCGACTACGTGCGCTCGGGGGCGGCGGGCCGGCTCATCTCGGTGCGCTCCGGGTTCCTGCACTCGAGCGACCTCGACGTCCGCAAGCCGATCAACTGGAAGCGCCAGGCGCAGTTCTGCGGGGCGTCGGGTGTCATGAACGACCTCGGCATGCACGCCTGGCACGTGCCGCTCCGCCTGGGGTGGCATCCGTCGCGACTGTCCGCGCAGCTCCAGGACCTCGTGCCCGCCCGTCCCGGCCCCGACGGCGAGCCGGTCGTGTGCGACACGTGGGAGAACGCGGCGATCCACGCGGATGTCGATTCCCCCGCCGGCGCATTCCTCCTCGACGTGCGCACCGACCGGGTCGCCCCGGGGAACAAGAACACCTGGTACCTCGAGGTCGTCGGCATGGACGGCGGTGTGCGGTTCTCCACCGCGCAGCCGGCACGTGTGGAGGTCTTCGCGACGGTCGACGTGCCGGGGATCGGTCGCGAGCAGTCGTGGCAGATCATCGAGACCGGGAGCCAGTCGGTGTGGCCCACCGTCACCGGCGGGATCTTCGAGACCGGATTCTCGGACGCGATCCTCCAGATGTGGGCGGCTTTCCTCGCCGAGCGCGCCGGAGCGCTCGGAACCCGCTTCGGCTGTGCGACGCCGGACGAGGCGCTCGCCGGCCACCGCATGGCGGAGGCGGCGGCGCTGTCGCACGAGTCCGGCCGGCGGGTGACGGTCGCGCCCGCCTGAGGCGACGGCCGAGGTGCTCGCGCCTACGCGTGCTCGGCCAGGGCGCGGCCCAGCCAGTACTGCGCGCGCTCGATGAGTGCCTGCGCGACAGGGGTGTCCTTCCCCCAGTTCTCGAAGCCGTGGACGGCACCCGTGACGATGTCGGTGGCGACCGGGACGCCGGCACGGTGGAGCGCGTCGGCGTAGGCGGCATCCTCCTCGGCGAACAGCTCGATGTCGGTCCACGTGAGGAAGGCGGGCGGAAGACCGGTGAGCTCGGTGCGGCGCCCGGGCGACGCGTATGCGGGCACGCTCTCCGCGCCCGGCTCTCCGCCGAGGTAGCCGGACCAGCCCTCGCGATTGGCCGCGTTGTTCCACACGAAGTGGTCGAGGGCGTCGAGCTCGCGCCGCGCGGCGACGCGGTCGTCGAGCATCGGTGCGAAGAGCCACTGCGCGCGCGGCTGCGCGCCCCCGTCGTCGTGAATCCGCTGCACCAGTCCGGCGGCGAGCCCGCCCCCGGCGCTCTCGCCCCCGATCGCGATCCGGTCCGCATCGACGCCGAGGCGGGCGGCGTGATCGACGAACCAGGTCCACGCCTGCCGGACGTCGTCGTGGGCGGCGGGGAACGGATGCTCCGGCGCGACGCGGTAGTTCGCCGAGACGATGACCATCCCGAGGCGCTCGGCCGTCGACAGGCAGAGCGACTCGTCCTGCTTGGCGTCGCCGAACAGCAGGCCGCCGCCGTGGATCCACAGCATCCCGGCGCCGCTGCGCGCACCTCGGGGAGTGTAGACGCGCAGGCGGACCGAGCCCGCACGTGCCTTCGTCACAGCGACGGCATCCGACTTCGGCACGGGCATCACCCGTACGGCCGCCCGCACGAGCCACCGCGGGGCGGAGGCCTGAGTGCGCTTCATCGGCTCGCGCAGCTCGGGAAGAACCTGTTCGACGTCCATCGCACCTCCTCGTGCGGATACACCCTAGCGGCATCCGGACTTGCATGTCCGGTTTGGACGGCGGCGCCCGGCGGCGTCGCGTTCGGCGGCTTGTCGAACTGCGGACGAGCTCTGGTGCCGACGAGCTCGAGGCCGACGATCTCTGCGCCACGATCTCGGCGTCACGATCTCTGCGCCACGATCTGCGCCAACGATCCGTGCGCCGACCTCTCTATGCCGCCGACCTCCACACCGCCGACCTCCACACCGCCGACCTCCACACCGCCGACCTCCACACCGTCGATCTCCGTCGCGACGGCCTTCACGCTAGAACGGGGCGTCGGATGCGCCGGGCGGTCCCGACGGTCGGAAGACCGGGACGGGTCGCTCGGGTTTCACGAGGTACCGGCGTCCGGCGGGCGAGGTCCACAGCAGCGCACCGGCCTGTTCGGGGAGGTGCTCAACCGACCACCCGCCGTGGTGCTTGACGGTGTGGTGCCCGGTGCACAGGGGCGCATGGTTGTCGAGGCTGGTGTGGCCTCCGTGTTCCCACGCGACGTTATGGTCGATCTCGCACCGCGAAGCGGGAATCCCGCAACCGGGGGCCATACAGCGGTCGGCCCGCCATCTGATGAGTTTGCGCAGGGCGGGCGGCGGCCGATACTGGGTCCGGCTCACCGACAGCACCATCCCGGTCTCGGGGTGGGTGAGGACCCGCATCCATCCGGCGTCCCCGCCGCACAGCTCCCGCGCCCGGTCCAGCGGAATCGGGCCGATGCCCTCCACGGTGGCCGGCGCGAGACCCTGCGCATGGCGGTGCTCGTCATCGTCCGCCAGTAACGCCAGCACGGGCACGGTGACCGCGACCGTCGCACGGATCCCTCGTGCCTCGGCCGGGTGCGCATCCGTACGTCCGTCGATCAGCAGGTCGGCGAGGACGTCTGCGCGGGTCTGATCCAGCGTGCGAGTCTCGTCGGGCACGGCGTTGATCGTCTTCGCCATCCTGGTGACCCGGTCGTGGATCGCGTGCGCTTCGACGGCGGGCAGGTAGGCGTGTAGCCAGGCCATGCCTTCTGCGGCCGGCTCGACCACGACCCGTCGCTGGGAGAGTTCGCGCTCATGACGCTCGGTCAGTGAGGCCGACTCCTCGCGTTCGATGAGCCGGCGCAGCTGTCGCCGGAACGACCCGACCGGCAGCTCCTCTGCGAGAGCGACAGCCCGCTCTGAGAGTCGCCCGCGCACCTCGGGTGACGCGGCATCCAACAGGTCCACCAGAGTCCGCGCGTGACGCTCCGTCATTCCCGCCCGACCGAGCGACGCGAGTGCGCCCGGATACCGCGAGACCATCGCCTCCGCCTGCGCGAGCAGAATGCCGGCCGCGGCCTCGGTGATGCGCAGCGCCGCCGCGAGCTCTAGCCGCACGGACCGCTCGACGATCTCTGCCGCGCCGCCGCCATATCGGCCGCCATCGGCGAGAGCCCGTCGACGGAGCGCATCGATCCGCACCAACTGCTCGGCGGCGAATACCGACAGCATGACGGCGACCTCTGTCACCAGCTCCACGTCGTCGGGAACCGGTGGCGCCCACCCCGGCGCAGGGTCGTCGGGAAGCAGCCCCGGGTCATCTGCGAGGAATGTCATGCTCCCGACGTTAGAACATACGTACGACATTCATTCTTCCCGGCCTTCGCCGCCGCCCGCGCGCAGGCAATACCCTGGCGTCATGGCGAGGAAGCCCCCGACAACCGACATCGACGAGTCGCGCGTGCACGTGTCGCGGCCCAAGAAGGTCGCCGTCGGAGTGCCCGCCGTGCTGCATGCCCTGCAGATCGCCAACGAGCAGATGGGCGTCACGCGATCCGTGCAGACGCTGATGCGGGTGAATCAGAAGGACGGCTTCGACTGCCCCGGCTGCGCGTGGCCGGAGGAGGAAAGGCGCCATCTGGCGGAGTTCTGCGAGAACGGTGCGAAGGCGGTCGCCGAGGAGGCGACCGTTCGCCGCGTCGGTCCGGAGTTCTTCGCGGCCCATTCGCTGGCGGACCTGCGCACTCACGACGACTGGTGGCTCGGGCAACAGGGGCGGCTCACGCATCCGATGGTGCTCGACGAGGGCGCGACGCACTATCGCCCCATCTCGTGGGACGAGGCGCTGAGACTGGTCGCCGACGAGATCCGTGTGCTCGACGATCCCGACCAGGCGGTGTTCTACACCTCCGGACGCACCTCCAACGAGGCCGCCTTCCTCTACCAGCTGCTGGTGCGCGGGGTCGGCACCAACAATCTGCCGGACTGCTCGAACATGTGCCACGAGTCGTCGGGCTCCGCGCTGACCGAGACGATCGGCATCGGCAAGGGCACGGTGTCGATCGAGGACATCCACGATGCCGACCTGCTGATCGTGGCAGGGCAGAACCCGGGCACGAACCACCCGCGCATGCTGTCGGCGCTCGAGAAGGCGAAGCAGCGCGGCGCGCGGGTCATCGCCGTGAACCCCCTTCCCGAGGCGGGGCTGATGCGATTCGAGAACCCGCAGACGGTGCGCGGGGTCGCATTCGGCGGCACGAAGATCGCAGACCGGTTCGTGCAGATCCGTCTCGGCGGCGACCAGGCGCTGTTCCAGGCGATCGGCAAGCATCTGCTCGAGGCCGACCCTTCGACGGGCTCAGGGACCGGGGATGCGGTGCTCGACCACGAGTTCATCGCCGCGCACACCAGTGGCTTCGCGGCGTACGCGCAGGCGATGGCGGATGTCTCGTGGCGCGACCTCGTGACGGCGAGCGGCCTTCCCGAGAAGACGCTCCGCGCGATCGGCGACGAGGTGCGCACCTCCCGATCGACGATCGTGTGCTGGGCGATGGGGCTGACGCAGCACAAGCACTCCGTCGCGACGCTTCGCGACGTGGTCGACGTGCTCCTGCTGCAGGGCAACATCGGTCGGCGGGGCGCGGGCGTCTGCCCGGTGCGCGGACACTCCAACGTGCAGGGCGACCGCACGGTCGGCATCTACGAGAAGCCGGCCGAGGAGTTCCTCGCGGCGCTCGACCGGGAGTTCTCGTTCCGCGCCCCGCGCGCACACGGGTTCGACACGGTCGAGGCGATCCGCGCCATGCGCGACGGCCGCGTGCGATTCTTCCTCGGCATGGGCGGCAACTTCGTGTCGGCCACGCCCGACACCGCCGTCGTCGGGGCCGGCATGGCGCGCGTGGGACTCACCGTGCACGTGTCGACGAAGCTCAACCGCTCGCACGTCGTGACCGGTCGGCGAGCGCTGATCCTGCCGACGCTCGGCCGCACCGATCGCGACCGCCGCGGCGGCGCCGAGCAGCGCGTCACCGTCGAGGACTCGATGGGCGCCGTCCATGCCTCGCGCGGCCGGCTCGCCCCGCCGTCGGAGGAGCTGCTCAGCGAGGTCGCCATCGTCGCGCGGCTGTGTGCGCTCGTGTTCACAGATCCGGATGCCGCGCCCACGGCGTCACGAGCGGAGGAGATGTCACGAGCGGAGGATGAATCCGCGGCATCCGGTCCTCCTTTCGTCACATCTCCTCCTTTCGTCACCGACGGAGCGGGCACCGGCGGAGCCGGCACCGCGGCGGGCGATGCCGGGCTGCCGGAGCACGGGGCGATCGAGGCCGAGCTGCCCGAACTCGCGGGGGTGCGGCATCCGCTCAACGTCCCGCAGGCCGACTGGGCGGCGCTCGAGGGGGACTACGCGCTCATCCGGGCGCACATCGAACGCACCATCCCCGGCTTCGAGGACTTCGAGACCCGCATCGAGAAGGGCCGCACGTTCTTCCTCCCCAACGGCCCCCGCGATGCGCGCCGGTTCGCGACCGTCGACGGCAAGGCCCGGTTCACCGTCAACGCGCTGGAGTACCCGCACATCCCGCGCGGCCGTCTCCTGCTGCAGACGCTGCGCTCGCACGACCAGTACAACACCACGATCTACGGCAAGGACGACCGGTATCGCGGCATCCGCGACGGCCGACGCGTCGTGCTGGTGAACCGGTCCGACATCCAGCGCCTCGGGTTCGCGGAGGACGAGGTCGTCGACCTCGTCTCGGAATGGACCGGCCCCGACGGAGACCGCGAGGAGCGCCGCGCCGAGGAGTTCCGCCTCGTCGCGTATGACACGCCGAAGGGCAACGCCGCGGCGTACTATCCGGAGACCAACGTGCTCGTGCCGCTCGATTCGGTCGCCGACGTGTCGGGCACGCCCACCTCCAAGGCGGTCATCGTCCGGCTCGAGCGACGGGGCTGAGGGCGCTCGATCCCACCCTCGGCGATCGGCACCGCGGTACCGCCCCGGCGGTGAATCTCCTCCCACGGGTGGACGCGGGGAGACCGGGTGCGCTCATAGCGTGAGCACATGATCGTTGCAGAACAGCTCACCAAGCGCTTCGGGGACAAGACCGCCGTGTCTCAGGTCTCCTTCACCGTGCAGCCGGGGAAGGTCACGGGATTCCTCGGACCGAACGGCGCCGGAAAGTCCACGACGATGCGGATGATCGTCGGACTCGACCGGCCGTCCGCGGGCACCGTCACCGTGAACGGAAAGCGGTACGCCGACCTGCGCGCCCCGCTCGCCGAGGTCGGCGTCCTCCTGGACGCGAAGGCCGTGCACACCGGCCGATCGGCCCGCAACCACCTGCGGGCGATGGCGGCGACCCACGGGATCGGTCGCGCGCGGGTCGACGAGGTCATCGAGCTGACCGGACTGGGCACCGTCGCGGGAAAGCGCGCCGGCAAGTTCTCGCTGGGCATGGGCCAGCGGCTGGGCATCGCCGCGGCGCTCCTCGGCGACCCGCACACCGTCATCCTCGACGAGCCGGTCAACGGCCTCGACCCCGAGGGCGTGCGGTGGGTGCGCCAGTTCGTGCGCTACCTCGCCTCCGAGGGGCGCACCGTGCTGCTCTCGAGCCACCTCATGAGCGAGATGGCCCTCACCGCCGACCACGTGATCGTGCTGGGCCGCGGCGAGGTGCTCGCGGACGCCGAGCTGTCCGAGCTCGTGCGGGCGTGGACGAGCAACACCGTCCAGGTCCGCTCCCCGCGTCTGAGCGAGCTCGTGGCCGCCGTCGCCGGACCCGACGTCACCGTCACGACCACCGAACCGGGTCTCGCCGACATCGCCGGCGTGACGGCCGCGTCGATCGGCGACCTCGCGGCCTCGCTCGGCATTCCCGTCCACGAACTCACCTCGCGCACCGGCTCGCTGGAAGACGCCTATCTCGCGCTCACCGGCGACGCCGTCGAGTACAAGTCCAAGGAGATCTCATGACCACCCTCACCACCGAGCCCGCGCTGCGTTCGGATGCGGCATCCGCTCCCGCCCACCGTCTGACCTTCCCGCGCGTCCTGCGCAGCGAGTGGATCAAGATCACGACCCTTCGCTCGACGTGGTGGTCGCTCGCCGTGGCTGCCGTGCTGTCGGTCGGCATCTCGATGATGATCGCCGGTGCCTCGCAGAGCTTCGGAGGCGGATTCCCGGCTGTGAGCGCGATCCTCTCGCCGATGCAGTTCACGATGCTGGTCGCCGGCATCCTCGGGGCGATCGTCATCACCGGCGAGTACTCCACCGGCATGATCCGGTCGACGCTCACGGCCGAGCCGCGTCGCGGCGTCATCGTCGTCGCGAAGGCCGTGGTGGTGTCGGCGATCATGGCGGTCACGACGGTGCTCATCTACGCCGTCGCGATCGCGGCGACCGCCCCGATCCTCGCGGACGGCATCGACTGGTCGGAGCCCACGCAGTCCCTCGTCCCGCTCGCGTACGGCGTGCTCTCGATGGTCTCGTTCACCCTCATCGGTCTCGGGTTCGGGTTCATGATCCGCAACGGCGCCGGCGCGATCGCCGCGACCGTCGGCGTGCTGTTCGTGCTCCCGATCGTGTTCAGCCTGTTCACGATGGCGGGGGAGGGCTGGCGCTGGATCGTCGACCTGTCGGAGTACCTGCCGATGAACGCCGCCTCGATGCTGGCCGCTCCCGGCAACGAGGATGTGCTGCCGTCGCTCCTCGCGCTCCTCGGCTGGACGGTCGTTCCACTGCTCCTGGGCTGGGTCGTCCTGCGCACGCGCGATGCGTGACGCGTAGAGTCGACCGGATGTCGCGAGCAGACAGCACGCCCGTCGTCGGCACCGATCCCGGTGCGGACGACGGGCTGCTGCTGCCGAGGCCTCCCGGGGTCCT
The DNA here is from genome assembly GCF_025989145.1 of Microbacterium sp. SSM24. Taxonomy (NCBI): domain Bacteria; kingdom Bacillati; phylum Actinomycetota; class Actinomycetes; order Micrococcales; family Microbacteriaceae; genus Microbacterium; species Microbacterium sp. SSM24. Next base: position 1,831,574 of record NZ_JAPDNQ010000001.1, read on the forward strand.
GCGCCGGTTCTGGTCGCGGCATCCGCGCCTCGCCGACGTGCTCATCGCCGGCGCCGCACTCCTCCTCTCGCTGCCGAGCGCACTCTTCCGCTCCGGGTTCCCGACGCAGCCCACCGCGGCGGAGACCGCGCTGGCGAGCGTGCTCGTGATCGCTGCGTGCGTGGCGCTGGTGTTCCGCCGCCGGTGGCCTCTGCTCGTGTTCGCCCTGTGCGTGCTCCCTTCGGTCGTGCTCGCCCCGAGCCTCGTCCCGGCGACGCAGATCCTGCCCGCCTTCGCGCTCTACGCCGTCGCGGTCTACCGCTCCGCCCGCGCCGCGTGGTCCTGCTTCGGCATCGCGTGCGCGGCGCTCACGCTGGCCACCGCGATCGCGGCGATCCGGGTGCCGTCGGAGCTGTCGCTGGTCGCCACCACCCTCGTGTCGGGCGTCGTCGTCATGCTCATCGGCGGACTCCTCGGAACCAACGTCGGCAACCGTCGCCGCTACCTGGAGGCCCTCATCGACCGGTCCCGCCAGTTGCTCGTCGAGCGCGACCAGCAGGCGCAGCTGGCCGCCGCGGCCGAGCGCACCCGCATCGCGCGCGAGATGCACGACATCGTGTCGCACAACCTCACCGTCGTGGTCGCGCTCGCCGAGGGGGCCACGGCGACCGCCGACCCGGAGCGCGCACGCACGGCCACCGAGCAGATCGCGGCCACCGCGCGCGGCGCCCTCACCGAGATGCGAGCGATGCTCGGTGTGCTCCGTGAGCCCGAGGCGACGCCCGGCGCGCTTCTTCCGCTCGAGTCGGCGAGCTTTGCGGATGCCGTCGAAGCGGCACAGCGGGCCGGGTTCCCCGTCGTGCTGCACACCGAGGGCAGCCTCGACGGCCTGCCCGCCGACATCCGCCTCGCCACCTTCCGCGTCGTGCAGGAGTCGCTCACCAACGCGATGCGGCACGCGCCACGCGCCACGCTGATCGACGTGCAGGTCGTCGTCGACGAGGCGGCCGTCGACGTCGTCGTCGTCAACAACGGCGTCCCGTCGGTCCTCGCCGCGATCTCGCCCGGGGTGCGCGGAGGGTACGGGATCCCCGGGCTCCGCGAGCGCGCGGCGCACGTGGGCGGCAGCTTCACCGCCGGCCCCGGCGACGACGGTCGCTGGCTCGTCCGCGCCCGGATCCCCCTGCCGACCGCACCACGTGAGGAGCGCCGTGAGTGACAGCATCCGAGTCCTCCTGGTCGACGACCAGGAGCTGATCCGCGTCGGGTTCCGCCTCGTGCTCGAGGCCGAGGACGACATCGAGGTGGTCGGCGAGGCCGCCGATGGCGACGAGGCCGTGCGAGCCGTCGCATCCTGGGGGCCGGACGTGGTGCTCATGGACATCCGGATGCCGCGCACCGACGGGATCGCAGCGACGCGTGCGATCGTCGCCGCCCACCCGGCCACCCGCGTGCTCGTGCTCACCACCTTCGACCTCGACGAGTACGCGTTCGGGGCGCTCGACGCCGGCGCGAGCGGGTTCCTCCTGAAGGATGCGCAGCGCGCCGAGCTGACCGCGGCGATCCGCGCCGTCCACCGCGGCGATGCGGTGCTCGCACCGGCGGTGACCCGCCGCGTGATCGAGCGGGCGCGCCACGGTGGCGCCCCCTCGCCGATCGTCGAGTCGGAGCGCGACCGGCTGGCGGAGCTGACCGACCGGGAGCGGGACGTGTTCCTCGCCATCGCGGCCGGACTGACCAATGCCGAGATCGCTCAGCGCCTGTTCCTGAGCGAGTCGACCGTGAAGACGCACGTCGGGCGCGTGCTGGCGAAGACGGGAGCGCGCGACCGTGTGCAGGCCGTGATCCTGGCCCACCGCCTCGGGGTGGTGCCGCCGGGCTCATGAACGGTGTGCGCGGCCGGCCCGCTCTCGGAGAGGAGGGATGCCGTCGCGCGGGTCACAGCGGGTAGCACTTCCTCCTGGCCCGGTGCCCCTCTGCGCAGCCAGGTCAAAGGTGGTGTGCGCGGCGGGATACGTCGAGGCATACGTCGGATGCCGCTTCCGCTTCCCGGCAACCGCTGGTCGGTGCCGGTCCGGGCGGGGGAGCGGACGGTGCGCCGCAGCGACGGCTGAGCATCCGATCGAGCTCGCGTTCTCCCGCGTGCTCGGAACGGCGTCATTTTCGAGCGCTTCTCGTGTCTTGAGGTAGGACGTCCGGCACCCGCCGGTGTGTTCCCCTGCCTCGAGACGGAGACGCGCGTGACAGACCTCGCAGCCATCGAACGATATGCGATCGCCCTTCCGCTGCGGATCGCAGCGGAGATCCTGACGACGAATCCGACCGCGCTCCGGCGGCGGCTGTCCCGGGGAACGCTCGGCGGCGTGAAGCTCGGGGACCAGTGGTTCCTGCGGCAGACGGACATCAGCGCGTTCGCCGAGGCGCGCAGGCGCGAGGCCGGGGGCCAGGCCCCGGACTTCCTCCGCCGGTGGACGCCCGTCGACACCCGCGCTCTTCCCGCCGTGCTGGATCTGGCCGAGGTCGAGCTCCTCCTGGCGGAGCGGCGCATCCTGCTCTACCGCCTGCTGATGGACGGATCCCTGAAGGGGGTTCGCGGGCGAGAGGGGTGGATGGTTCCGCGCGACGCCCTCCTCACGGCGTTGGCGCTCCCTCCGGCGCAGCCTCCGGCCGAGGTCGCGCACGAGCACGTGCTCGTCCGCTGAACGGTCATCCGGTCGCGGCGGCGCCGACCTGGATGCGGCGGGCGTTCACGGCGGTCAGCACCAGCATGATCGCGATGACCGCGACGGATGCCGCGACCACCCCCTCCGCGTGCACCGCCGCCGACAGCGGCACCAGGAGCCACGGCAGGATCACACCCGCCGGCCCCCACAGTGCGATGTCGCGCCACGGCGCTCCGTAGCGCAGCGACACTCCCGTGCTGGACGCGAAGAACAGCGACACCCCCGCCGCCATGCAGACGGTCGCGCCCGCAGCCAGTTCGTGCCCGGCATCCGCCACGGCCGTTCCCACGCCCGCGGCGAAGAGGGTGATTCCGGCGACGAGCAGGAACGGCAGGTACATGACGACATCGCGCAGTCCTGAGATGCTGCCGCGCGCCTGCAGGCGACGGGCTCCGCGCGACACGGCGTCGGGCGCGTAGCCGAAGAACGTCCACGCCAGCATCGCCACGGCGACGAAGCCGAGCCCGGCGGTGACACCGGGCAGCGCGGTCCAGTGCGCGTCGAGCTCGGCGATGATCGACAGGATCGATTCGCCGAAGACGATCACGATGAGGAGGAAGACCCGCTCGATGATGTGCTCGACGTCGAGGTTCGCGCGCAACCAGGCCGACTGCGCGCCGACGGTCACGAGGAGCACGACCTCGATGGCGATGGCGACCACCCACAGCAGGTACTGCGCCGGCGCGGGAACCCAGATCGAGATCACCCACAGGCCCGCGGGCACGATCGAGTAGAGCAGCGGGCGCCACCACGGCGTGCCCGTCATCCGGCGCTTCATGATCCACGGCACCGCCCACACGAGGCGGATGATCGCGTTCCCGATGGCGAACGCGGCGGCGCGCTCTCCGAAGGCCTCGGGGACGGATGCCGCCATCAGCCCGATCGCGAGCATGGCCACGGTCACCGAGACCCAGATCATCGGCGTCACACGCGCGCCGAACAGGTTCATCGTGAGACTGGCGTTGACCCAGGCCCACCACGCTGCGGCGAGCAGCGCGAAGAACGCGCCGGCCTGCAGCCAGCCCGGGTCGCCGTGCATCGTGTGGGCGATCTGCCCGATGTACGCGACCATCACGAGATCGAAGAACAGCTCGAGCCAGTGCACCCGTCTGCCCGTCTCCGTGGCAGCAACCGTCGTACTCACCGGGTCAGCATAGGCCAGGGCCCGGTCTCGATTCGAGGGGGATCGTGGCGCGTCGCGCGGGGTCGAGAGGGCGGCCCGAGAATCGCATCGACCCGCGTAAGGAAACGCGCACCACGGAGTCTTGAACTGTGGAATCCGGCCTTTCGAGCCGTGCCCGCAGGCCGCTTCCCCCGTGACCCGAGGAGTACCCGTGACCATTCGCAAGTCTGCGCATCCGCGGGTGGATGCCGCGATCCCCGGCAGTGGCGGGCGCGGCATCCGGACCGAATCCACCGCGCTCCGCCGTGATCTGCGCGCGGCGCGTCGAGTGGACCGGCTGCGGGTGCTGGCACCGGCGTTCGCCGCAGCGGTCCTGGTCGCGGGGGTGCTCGCCGCGCTGGCCTGGTACGTCCTCCCCCTTCTCGCGTCGTGAGCGCCGAGACCTCCGGCGAGGCCACCGGTCCGATCGACCTCCGCGAGTTCCTCCGCGCCGCGCACGGCGGGTCCGCACCGGCGCGGACCGCGCCGGTGTGGCCCGAGGGTCAGCGCACGCACGCACCCCGCTGGGCCCGTGTGTGCGCTGCGCTGATCGCCGGCGCGATCCTGCTGAACGCCGTGCCCTCCCCGTCCGCGTCGTCGGTCGAACCCGCCCGCGACGACCCCGCCGTCGCCGGCGTCGTCGTCGCCCCCGCGGGCAGTCCCCTCCATCCGCTTCCGGCGGGGACGCCGGTCAGCACCACCCGCTGGGAGGTGACGCTGGGGGAGGTCGAGTGGTCGGCGGACCAGCTGGTCGCGCAGGCCACCTACATCCCGCTGTCGCCGCCGGAGGGGTGGCACTGGGCGCTGCTGCGCATGCAGGTGCGCAATCTGACCGCGAGCACCGCCGACGCGGGCCTCATCAGCGCCGCCATCGTGAGCCGAGGGTACGAGATCTCGGATCGCCGGGCGGGCGATCACCAGCCGGCGCAGACCATTCCCGGAGCCCTCGACCGCATCGCGATCGCCGGCGGCGAGCTGCGCGCCGGGAACCTGGGGTTCCTTCTCCCGGCCGGTGCGGGCGAGGACTGCCTCATACGACTCACCATCGCCGACCGCCCGGGAGACGACGGTCGCCCGTTCTGGTTCGCCTGCGGGTGAGCGCCCGCTCGCTCGTGGGTGCGGTCGGTCAGTACAGCGGAGACCAGTCGGCGCCGGCCGTCTCGGTCGCGCTCGGGTGTGCAGGCCCGGCATCCTCGTCGAACCGATTCACGGAGACGATGCGCACATTGACCGCATCGAGCACGTCGAGCAGCCCGAGAAGCGCGGTCTGATCGGGAATGTCGGCCACGAGCCGGGTGTGCCCGTCGACGGCCGTCATCTCCGCGAAGTACGCCATGAGCGCACTCGACAGCGCAGGACCGAATCGACCGCGCACCACGATCACCGTCCTGCCGGGTTCGGAGGCGGACTGTCCTGTCACTTCGGCGGACCCCCTGGGTGTCGAGATGCCTCACGGCGCAGTGATGCGCCGGCTGGGGCATCCTCATCACTTCAGACTCACGGCGACGCCGATCATGACGTCGCGGTGAGCGGCGGCGCCGTACGGCCGGATGGTCGCCGCGAATTCGTCGCACCCGCGTCATGAACCGGCCTCGTCATCGTCTTCATATCCGTGGACCTTCAGCACTCGACCCGACGACGCCTTCGCTCGCCGTTCGTCACCGTGGGCGCGGCGGCGCGACTCGCCGGGGTGTCGCCCACCGTTCTCGCGTCGCGGCTGGAGTCGCACTCGCTCCCCGGCTACCAGCTCGGGCGGCGCTGGTTCATCCCCGAGGCGGAACTGCGACGGGCGATGACCTCACGGGTGTCCGCGCCGCTCGCCGACGGCCCCGCCGCCGCCGTGCACGAGCTCACCGGCCATCTCCCGCGAGTGCTCGACGCCGACACGCTCGCGGCCTTCTTCGGGATCCGGCGCGTACTCCTGGGCGACGTGCTCGGCATCCCCCGTCTGGCGTTCGTCACGCGATCGGAACGCGTGACGACCGTCGGCGTCCTCGGTTCGACGCTGCTCGCCGGCCGGAACGACAGCCGCTACTTCCCGGAGCACACCCGCTCTGCAGCGTTGCGCGTCGCCTGATCGGGCGGCTCTCAGCAGATGTGCAGGATGAGATTCCTCGCGAGCCCATCATGATTCGCGTTCCGGGGAGTCCTGTTCTAGTGCGAGCAGGAATTCCGACGCTCCATATCGACGTACAGCAACACCCGCACCACCGACCTGGAGCGATCCGGGCAAGCGAGAAAGAGAACGCGTGAATACTCCGAAGAAATGGCGTGGCTCCCGCGCCGCGGCGGCGGTCCTGGCGGCCGGCATCGCCGCATTGACCCTTGCGGCGCCCGCCCACGCGGCCGGCAACCTCGTCGATCCGAACGCCGAGGGCTCGCTGACGATCCACAAGTACGAGGCCCCCGAGACGCCCACCGGACTGCCCAACGACGGCACGGAGCAGTCGGTCTCGCTCGACCCGCTCGAGGGAGTGGGCTTCACCGTCTACAAGGTCGACCCGATCGACCTGACGACCAACGCCGGGTGGGTCGATGCCTCCGAGCTCGCCGACCTCGCCCCCGACAGCATCGCCGACATCGCCGCGGCCGGGTACACCGCGACGGCGGTGGGCGGTCAGCAGCTGACCGACGCGAACGGCGAGATCACCCTCTCGAGCCTCGACCTCGGGCTGTACTTCGTGCTCGAGACCGCTCCGCTCCCCGGCTCCACGGCGGTTGCGCCGTTCCTCGTCACCGTGCCGCTGACCGATCCCGGCACGAACGACGCATGGCTCTACGACGTCCACGTGTACCCGAAGAACGCGCTCACCGCCGCGACCAAGACGGTCGATGACGCAGGCAGCGTCAAGCTCGGCGATGAGATCGAGTTCACGATCACGACCGACATCCCCAACGTCCAGGTCATCGACGGCTACAAGATCGTGGACGATCTGGACCCGAAGCTCGACTACGTGAGCGCAGAGCTCGCTCTCAGCGACGGCACCCCGCTGGTCGCCGGCACCCACTACACGGTGACCCCTGCGGCTGCCACGGCGGGCGGACCGCTCGTCGAGGTGATCTTCACCGCCGCCGGTCGCGACCTCCTCGAGGCCCACACCGACCTGCAGGTCGTCATGAATCTCACCGCCACGGCCAACGCGGTCGGCGAGATCGCCAACACGGCGCTCCTCTACCCGAACGACGCGTCGTTCGCCGTTCAGCCGGGTGAGCCCGGCGGTCCGATCGTCACCCCGCCCGTGGTCACCAAGTGGGGAGGCATCACCGTCGAGAAGGTCGACGAGGCCGGTACGGCCCTCGCCGGAGCCGTCTTCTCGGTGTACCGGACCGAGGCCGACGCAGCCGCGGGAACCGACCCGATCGTCCTCGGCGGCGCGACGGAGTTCACCGTCGCGGCCGACGGCACCGTGACGATCTCGGGTCTGCGCTACTCCGACTGGGCCGACGGCGTCGCCGTCGCCGAGGGCGACGACGGGTACCAGACCTACTGGCTCGCCGAGATCGTCGCCCCCGAGGGCTTCGAGCTGCTGGCCGCTCCCATCGAGTTCACGGTCGACGCGGCGACCACCGCGGTCGGCATCGACCTCGAGGTGGTGAACGTCCCGTCCAACGGCGGGTTCGAGCTGCCCCTGACGGGTGGCGCGGGCACCACGCTGTTCTGGCTCGGCGGCGGGATGCTGCTCGCCGGAGCAGTGTTCCTCGCGGTGTACGCGCGTCGCAAGGCGAAGACCGACGCGTAGCACCGGAAAGACCGGTCGTGCGGGGGAGGTGTGGCGAGCTCCTTCCCCCGCACGGCCCATCCGCGGCGAGCTGTCCGCTCCTCGCCCCTCGGTCCGAACCCGAACTGGACTTCCATGACACTGCTCGAGACACCCGTTCCGGCGGCCGCGCCCGCGCGACCGACCTCGCCATCTGCGCGCGACGCCCGCTGGGGCTGGGCGCAGAGCATGGTCATGCTCATCGCCGTGATCGGCGTCGGCATCCTGGTCTATCCGATGGCGGCGTCCTGGTCTGCCGCCCTCAAGCACGACACCGACGTCGACGGCTACACGCGCACCATCGACAGCATCCCGTCCGAGGAGCTCGATGAACGCGTCGCCGAGGCGCGCGAGTACAACGCGAGCCTTCCGTCCGATCTGCTTCGCGATCCGTACGCGCTCGGCGCCGACGGCCAGCAGACGGCCGTGGGCGAGGGCAGTGACGCCTACTTCGCTCAGCTCACGGTGCCGGGCACCGACGCGATGGGGCGCGTGCGCATCCCCGCGATCGATCTCGACCTCCCCATCTTCCACGGCACCGACGAGGCGACTCTCGCGCGAGGCGTCGGACACCTCTACGGCTCGGCGCTTCCCGTCGGCGGCGTCGGCACCCACTCCGTCCTGGCCGGGCACAACGGGTACGTTCAGGCGACCCTGTTCGATGACATCGACGAGCTCCAGGAGGGCGACTCCATCGTCGTCAGCACGATGGGAGAGGACCTCTACTACGAGGTCGATCAGACGCAGATCGTGCTCCCCGACCAGAGCGACGCGCTCCGTCCGGAGCCGGGCCATGACTACCTCACCCTGGTCACCTGCACCCCGACCGGCGTCAACACGCACCGGCTGCTGGTCCGCGCGGAGCGCGTCGCGGCGCCGACCGGCGAGCAGACCCGCTCCGTGATCGCCGACGATGCAGACGCGGCGGGGTTCCCCTGGTGGGCGATCATCCTCGTCGGCGTTCCGACCGTCGCCTTCTTCGCAGTCACGCCGCGGCGGCGCCGAGCCGTGCCGAGCCAGTCATGACGGTCGTCGCCGAGGTGCGGCCTGCGACGGATGCCACGGCGGACGCGACCGGCGGCAGGGGGGCGCCGGCGGTGGCCGAGCACGTGCCGGCGGCACCGGCGCCTCGTCGCAGGCGATTCGTCCTGCTGATCCTCAGTCTCGTCTTCGTCGCCGTCGGACTCGTGCTGTTCTGCGCTTCGCTCCTTGCGCCTCAGCTGGTGGACAAGGTCACGGGCGAGGCGAAGGTGGCGATCCAGACGCAGGTGCAAGAGGTCGTCACACCCGGCGCGCTTCCCGAGATCCGCCTCGGCGGGGAGGGTGGAGTGCGCGATCTCGATCGGTGCGACGGCACGTTCACCGAGATGATCGGCTATCGGGTCGATGAGGTGCTGCCGCTCTACGCGGCGCACAACTTCTGCGGCGGAGACGTCATCCTCGGCTGGGAACTCGGCCAGCGGGTGCGCGTGGTCGGCACAGACACCGTCTACGAGGTGGTGGAGGAGCGCCAGACGCCCAAGTGGTCGCACGTGGAGAAACTGCGGGGAATGGCCGGCGAGTTCATGTTGCAGACCTGCTTCTACGGCGAGAACAGGATGCGATTCCTCGCCCTGGCGCCGGTGGCCGAGGAGCCCTCGGCGGGCGGGTGACCCCATGCCGTGGGGCGCCGCGATCGCGGCATCCGTTCCGGCGTCCGCACCGATTGCCGCGTGGTTCGTCATGATCGTGCGTCCTTCTGCGTCTTGAAAGTGTGCCCGGTCCATAGGCCGCGGCCGGGCAACCCTTTCAGGAGCCAGCTGTGACAATCACGAATCGATCCGAGCGAGACCGCGAGGAGTCCGACGAGAGCTCCGACGAGCAGCTGGTCGACGCCGCCCGTGCGGGAGACACCGCGGCGTACGCGACGCTGTGGGAGCGGCACGAGGGGGCGGCGCGGCGCGCGGCACGCGCGATCACCTCCGCCTTCGACCCCGACGACGTGGTCAGTGAGGCGTTCGCATCCGTCCTGAGCGCCATTCAGCGCGGCGGCGGACCCACCGACGCCTTTCGCCCGTACCTGTTCGCGACCATCCGCAACGTGGCGGCGATGTGGGGACGCAAAGGTCGCCCGCTCGCGCTCGATACGCTTCCCGACCACGTCCTGGCCGACGGCGCCGGTGATCCCTTCGAGTCGATGTCGGAGCGCTCGACGATCGCCCACGTCTTCAAGTCCCTTCCCGCCAGGCACCGCACGCTGCTGTGGTACCTCGAGGTCGAGGGCATGAAGCCGCGCGAGATCGCCCCGCTGATGGGCCTGACTCCGAACGCCGTGTCCGCGCTGTCCTATCGGGCGCGGGAGGGGTTCCGGCAGGCCTGGTTGGAGTCGCACATCGCGGAGCCCGGTCGGCCCGAGGAATGCCGGTGGTTCTGCGAGCGCGTGGTCGTCCAGGGAAAGCGCACCCTGGCCCGGTCCGACATCGCGCGGTTCAACGCCCATCTGCGCACATGCCGCGGCTGCCAGATCGTCGCCGCCGACATCGAGAACGTGTCTCGGCGACTCCGCGCCATCGTTCTCCCCCTCATCCTCGGGGGCACCGCCGCGACCGCGTACCTCGCAGACGCGGGCAGCGTGCCCGCCTCGGCGGCGTCGTGGACGATGACCGACCCGGGCGGCGATTCCGGCATCCCCGTCGTGACCCACAGGGCGAACGAGGGAACCACGATTCTCGGCGGCACGACGGCGCCGGTGGTCGAGACGGGGAAGCACGTCGGCGCCGGCGTCGCCGTTGCCGCGACGCTGACGACCGCGGCCGTCGTCGCCGCGGGCGCCCTTCTCATCACCGTCACCTCCGCGTTCTCGGTCATTCCACCGGTCGAGGCGTCCATGCCGTCCAGCGCCGCTCAGGCCGCGGCGGCGCCGTCCGCGACGCCGACCGCTCCCTCGGCGACCGCTCCCTCGACGACCGACGGAACCCCCACCACGACGTCGCCGGGTGGGCGGCGGACGGAGGAGCCCATCGCGCCTTCCGTCGCCGACGCCGTGCATGAGCCTTCGCCGCCCGCGAGTGCACCGGCACCCGGACCGAGGCCGACGCCGAAGCCGACGCCGACCACGACGCCGCCCGCCGAGCCGCCTTTCCGGTTCACCCAGAGCATCGTCTCGGGCGCGACGGTGCCGGATGTCGTGAAGGGTTCGGGCATTCCCGGAGCGTGGGTGAGCATCCGCGATGAGGACGACGTCGTGCTCTTCGAGACGACCATCGCCGAGGACGGAACCTTCGTCGCCGATGTGTCGGGAACTCTGCTGCACCAGGGGATGAGCATTCACGCGTTCCAGACCGTGGCGGCGACCGGTCGCGTCCAGGCCGCTCTGGTGATGGGGCCTTTGACCTTCGCCGAGCCCGTGCTGTCGCCGGGAGCGCACGCGGCGGAGTTCGAGTACGAGAGCGTCTACGACGACTCCGAAGAAAGGTGGTCGTGCGGCAGGATCCCCATCACCGTGACGGGTGAACCGGGCGCATGGGTGGAGATCGTCGTCGACGACCACGACATCCAGATCGTCCAGCTCGAGGACGGTGTTCACGAGGGGTTCGTCTCTGCGGCTCACCGACCCGACCATCGCGTGTCGCTTCGCTACGTGGACCCGATCACGGGGCGTTCCGGACTCTCGGTCGATCACGAGATCGTTCTTTCCGACAGCGGCTCGTTCGGTGAGTCCGCCCCCGAGGCCCCCGCGCCGCCGACCGGGCTGCCGCCGGCCGGGCTGTCGTCGACCGAGCAGCCTCCGAGCCAGCAGCAGTCGGCCGGTCAGGAGTCGGCCGGTCTGGAGCCGGCCGCGCAGGAGGCGACCGGTCCGGAGCCGGCCGCGCCGCCCGCCGCGCAGCCCACCGAGCCGCCGCCCGCCGCGCAGCCTGCCGAGCAGCCCGCGGTCGACGCAGACGTCGACACCGCCCCTAGCACTCCCACGGCGGCGCCCTAGGCCCCTCACGCCCTTCGCCGCACAACACCGCTGAGGCTTCGACGGCCGCGTACGTCACGTTCGGCCCTGCTGGCGCATCTGAGAGAGATCAGTGATGCGCCGCGGTGCACGCGCGCGGGCCAGCGAGTCGACTCATGCCGCCACGCGACGCCGGATGCATCCGGTAGGGAGGCCGGTCATGACGAGTGGAATCCGCCGTTGCGAACGCGGCCACGATTTCTCGTGGCCCCCGCGTCATATTCCTGCAGTCGCGTCGTCCTGCATTACGAGGTCGTTTCCCATGACGACCTGCCGGCAATCGCCGGCAGTACTCCGGGGGGAGTACTGATGCCGTCCCACCGGCATCACGAGGGGCGGGCTCTGGGGTGCCCGCCCCTCACGCGTACCCCGGCCGTTCGGCGCTTCGGCACACGACGGCGCGGGGCGCCGGACGAAGAGGGGCTGGTCGGTGCGGTGGGAGACAGCACCGACCAGCCGGAATCGTGGCGTGGGAGATCACGCTCATCGATTCGAGGACCGTTCGCCGCGCATGGGGAGTGCGGCGAAGCGCCTCACAGGTACAGACATCGTGAGCCGTCGAATATGACGGCGCGCGCAGGTTTCACCTGTCCGAGCGGTGAGATTCCCGGCGACCCCGTGCGCGATCGGATGCCGCTTTCCTCCCAGCTTGGCGTCACGCGTCATACCCGGCGCCTTTGTGGAGTCCTTCGAATGTGCCCGTGTGCTGTTCGACGGGTCAAGGGGGACGTTTATTGACTGAATTCGTTAGCGACGACCGTGGTGCAAGGGCGGGAGATCTCGAAAGAACGGATGCTGAGCTCATTGAGGCGACGCGTGGGGGGGATCGCGACGCGTTCGCCTCGTTGTGGCGTCGCCACCTCGACGGCGCTCTCAAAGTGGCGCGGTCGGTCACGCGCCGGTTCGACCCCGACGACCTCGCGTCGGAGGCATTTGCGAGGGTCTATCGTGCGCTCCGGGCCGGCAACGGTCCCGATGAGTCGCTCATGCCCTACTTGGCGGCGACGATCCGCAACACCGCGGCGACCTGGGGCTCCCGGACGAAGGAGATCGCGGTCGAGGATCCGACGGCGTACCAGGACAGCGAAGAGGCGGTCCAGTCAGCTGCGGAACGCGATTCCCTGGTGACGACCGCGTTCCTCGCGCTTCCCGAGCGATGGCGCGAGGCGCTGTGGTACTCCGAGGTCGAGGGGTACACGGCGGCGGAGATCGGGGACGCCCTCGATCTCTCCGCGAATGCCGCGGCCGCGCTCACCTATCGGGCGCGTGAGGGACTGCGGACCGCGTGGGTGCAGGCTCACCTCGACGTCGACGCCATCCACCCGGAATGCCGGTTCGTCGGAAGGAACCTCGGCGCCTACGCGCGTGGTGCGGTGACCGCGCCCGTGCGCAAACGGATCGAGCGACACCTGCGACAGCGCCACGACTGCACCGAACTCGCGCGCGAGGCGGCCGATGTCGCCCGCCGGCTGGAGATGACCCCCCTCATGGGGAGCATTGTCGCGGGCACCTTCCGGGAAGTCTGAAAGATTCCTCTATCGCGTCATGATCGCGCTGATCGGCGGTCTCTTATGTATCGCCCTAACGGGAGCGCGCGTTCTCGCGCGTAACAGAGCGAGAATCTGCCATCCTCGCGTCACGATGGGCGAGTTTCGTCGTCCTTTATCTATGAAGCGTCATGCGAGGTGGCGCTCCCCGCGGCAGCGTTTCGGGTGTGCTGCCGCAGAGCGCGCCGGGTGACGGTCACCCCCAGGACCTCCCCGGCGCGCTCACTCCTCGTACCCCGTCCTGCGGCTCGGAGCGATTCTCGCGAGCGGGAAGGGCGGGGAGGCGGTGCAACCCCAGGCCGCCGCCTCCCCGCGACCGAGCGTGAATCCCACATTCGCGCTCGGCTCGGGAGAGCCCATGAGGCGCCGGACTGCGGAATCCGGCGCACCTCCCATAGGCAGGACTCCGCGCCGCCTCGAACATGACGCGCGGCCGGCGTATCGGTGCGATCAGTGGGAGGCGTTCTCGGTGAAGGCCGCGTAGACGCCGTAGACCGCGAGGCCCGCCACGTGCCATTCGTCGGGACCTTCGGGCCCGAGTGATACGACACGCGGCCGGTCGACACCGGCGGGATCGATGCGGCGGTGATCGCTCATGCCGTCGATGACGGCCATGACGGCCACCGCGAGGTCCTTCTCGGTGAGACCCTGAACCATGCGGATCCCGAGTGCGTCGTTGAGCCGTCCGTAGACCGCGGCCATCCGCTCGATGTAGCGCTCCTCGAGCTCTCCGAGAAGCGCCCGGATCCCGTCGCCTCCGGGCACGGCGTCACCGCTCGTCAGCGCGGCCGACAGCGTGCGATAGGTCCGCCAGGTCAGCGACTCCTCGACGGCCACGATGTTGTGTGCGGCCGTGTGGCGGATGACCGTGCGCAGCGCGGCCTGGCGTGCGGCCTCGCGCGCGTCGTCGGTGTCGGCGGTGGAGCCGGAGATCGCGTGCTCCAGGAGTGCGAGCGTCTCGCCGTCGAAGCCGGCCTCGAAGCCGGGATCCGCGTCGAACAGAGCACGCACGAGATCGGCGATGAAGGCGCCGCGATCCGGCCAGATGCGGAACACCGTCGATCGGGGAACGCCCGCTGCGCGGATGAGGTCTTCGAGTTCGAGATTGGCGTAGTCGAGGTGGAGTCCCTCGGCCGTGACGCGGTCGATCGCGGTCGCGAGCATGAGCGCGCGTGTCTCGCCTGCGGGTCTCCGCATGCGCGGTTCGAGGTTGGACACGGTCTGATTATCGCTTGCTCAGGACCTCGCCGGGCGCACACCGCAGGTCGATCGCGGTGCCGGGTCCCCACAACCCGGCACCGGCACGGTCCGTGCGGCTGCGCATTCCTCGTCGGACCGCCGTGCCCTCACCCCCCGGCGAGCACTCTGACACTCTAGAGACTGCAAGTCTCATGTTTCAAATCTCAGTTGCGGATACTGACATCCACGCGCGACGGAACCCCCGGCGCGCGCGCGAACCGAGCAGAATGGGCCTCCACGGCTGCGACGGGCAGCGGCATCCGGAGGGGGCGACGCGTGGCTGACATCGATGGAACGTGGGCGGTGGAGGTCGCGACGCTCGCGGGATCCCGACGGTTCGACCTCACGCTGACGACGGAGGGCACGACACTCACCGGAACGGCGGTGGGCTCGACGGGGCCGGTGCCGATCCGCAGCGGCACCGCCGTCGGCGATACGGCGGAGTTCGTCCTCGAGCTCGCCGCCCCGCTGCCGATGTCGCTCGTCTTCGAGCTCCGCGTCATCGGCGACCGGGTCACCGGCACCGCGCAGTCCGGACCGTTCCCGCCCTCGAGCGTGCTGGGCACGCGCACCGGCTGAGTCCCGGCCAGTATCGTCGAGCCGTGCGATCTCCAGATCCCGGCCTCGTCGTGGCGGACGTCCGCCGATCCCCGGAGGCGCAGCATGACTGATTCCGATCCGCGCGACCCGCGAGGCCTTGCCCCCGACGCTCCGCTGTTCGCCGCCTGGCTCCGGTACACCGCGGATTCGCGTGCCGGCAGAATGCGACCCTTCAGCATCCCCGGACACAAGCATCGCCACGATCTCGTGGGCGACCTGGTGCAGGGTGACGTGCCGATGCTGGCCGGACTCGACACGATGAAGGAGAGCCTCGGTCTGCTGGCCGCCGCGGAGTCGCGTGCGGCCGAGGCGTGGGGAACGGACTGGGCGCGCCTCTCGGTCGGCGGCTCGACCCACGCCAACCAGGCGTCGGTGCTCGCGCTCGGCCGGCCGGGGCAGTCGGTCGTCGTCTCGCGCACGCTGCACCGCTCGGTGCTGCTGGGCATCGTGCTCGCCGGGCTCCGGCCGATCTGGGTCAATCCCGAGATCGACCCCGTGACCGGTCTTCCGGGTGCTCTCCCCGCAAGGGATGTCGCGACCGCCCTGGGCGAGAACCCGGACGCGTGCGGTGTGCTGGTCGGCGATCCGTCGTACGTCGGCACGCTGTCCGATATCGAGGCGCTCGCCGCCGCGGCGCATGACGCCGGCGTGCCGCTCGTGGTGGATGCCGCGTGGGCGGCCTACTTCGGATTCTCGTCCCGCGTCCCGGCGAACGCGCTCGCCCGAGGGGCCGATGCCCTGATCACCAGCGCCCACAAGTCGCTGCCCGCGTGGAGCCAGGCCGCTCTGCTCCTTGCGCGCACCACGCGCTCGGGCGGGCTGCTCGACCCCGATCGCCTCGAGCGGGGGTTCGACGCATCCGCCACCACCAGCGCCGCCGGCGCGATCCTCGCCAGCGCCGACGCGTCGCGAGCGCTGCTGCAGCGCGACGGCGAGGAGCTCGTGGGGCGGCTGGTCGACCTCGTGGCCCGTGCGCGGACGGCGCTGTCGGCGATCGACGGCGTCGAGGTGCTCTCGGACCGTCCCGGAGACGGACTGGCCGTCGATCCGGCGAAGCTCGTCGTGCTGCTCGCCGGAACCGGCGCGCACGGCCATGCCATCGAGGACGATCTCCTCACGCACGGCATCACGGTCGAGATGGCCGACCGCGACGTGCTGGTGCCGCTGATCACGCTCGCCGACGATGAGGCCGGCGTCGATGCCCTCGTCGAGACGCTGACCGACGTGATCGCGCGTCACCGGGGCCGGCCGCGCTCCATCCGCCCGTCGGCCGCGTGGAGCGTGCGGGCCGAGACCGTCGTCGATCCGCGGGAGGCCTTCTTCGCGCCGCACGAGACGGTGGCGGTGGATGCTGCGACCGGCCGCGTCTGCGCCGAGCTCATCGCCCCCTACCCGCCCGGTGTGCCCGTGCTCGCACCGGGCGAGGCGATCTCCGCCGAGGCGCTCGCGGCGCTGCACGAGACCCGCGCCGACGGCGGGCGCATCGCCTACGCCGCCGATCCCTCCCTCGCGACGATCCAGGTCGTCGCCTAGAGGTCCACACCCGGCGCGAGGACGGCGTCACGTCAGCAGCACGAGCTCCTGCGTGGCCCGGGTCATCGAGACGTACCGGTCGACGGCGCCCTCGATGCCCGGCCCCAGCCGCTCGGGACCCACCAGGACCACGAGGTCGAATTCGAGGCCCTTCGCGGTCTGCGGGGTGAGCGAGCGCACCCGGGGGAGCTCCCGGAACGCTGCGTCGCCGATGACGCACGCCACGCCCTCCGGGTGCCGGGCCAGCCAGTCGGCGAGCATCTCGTCGCGAGCGGATGCCGCGCCCTGCCGCACCGGAACCCCGGTGCTGCGGATCGACTCCGGCACGTTCGCGTCGGGGAGCGCCGCACGGATCACCGGCTCGGCGGCCGCCATGACCTCGGCCGGAGTGCGGTAGTTCACCGTGAGCGAGGCGATCTCGATGCGCGAGAGCCCGGCGCGCTCGAGGCGCTCGGTCCACGTCTCGGCGAACCCGTGGCGCGCCTGGGCGCGGTCCCCGACGACGGTGAAGCTGCGCGACGGGCACCGGGTCAGCAGCATCCGCCATTCCGCGTCCGTCAGCTCCTGCGCCTCGTCGACGACGATGTGGCCGAACGGGCCGGTGAGGCGGTCCGGCCGCGCGGTGTCGTCCGCTCCGTCGAGGGAGTTCCGCGCGTCCTGTCCTCGGAGGATCGACATCACGGCCATCTCCGAATCGTCGGCGGCGATGAGGTCGTCGCGCACGCGTTCGCGCACCTCGCGCTCGGCTTCCTGCTCGGCTTCCCGGCGCCGCCGCCGCGCTGCGGCGCCGGGGTCGCCGATGCGCAGCCGCGCCGCATCGAGCAGCGGGAGGTCGGCGTCGGTCCAGGCGTGGCCGTCGGCGCGCTGCAGCGCTGCGACCTCCGCGTCGTCGAGCCACGGCGCGCAGTGCCGCAGGTAGGAGGGGACGGTCCACAGGTCCGCGATCACGTTCGCCGGATCGAGCACGGGCCAGGCGCGGGCGATCGCGCGCATCAGCTCCTCGTGCTGCAGCAGCGCCCGGCGCAGCAGGTGCCTCGGCACCTCCTCGCCGTGCTGGTCGGCGATGATCTCGAGCACGGCCTCGCGGACCTCCTCGCGCGCATCGTTGTGCGGGGTGCCCGGCTCGGGCGCGGCGAAGGCCTCGGCCCAATCCGCCGGGTCGAGGACGGCATCCGCCCACGGCGTCTCGACGATCATCGACGCACGGGGAGCCTGCTGATGGTGCGCGACGGCCGTCTCGACGGCATCCACCATCGCCGCGGTCGCCTTGAGCGCGACGACCGCCGGATCGGCTTCGACGGATGCCGCGGAGCCCTCGGGCACGAGGTCGCGCAGCGTGCACAGCTCGACGCCGTCCTCGCCGAGTCCCGGAAGCACGTCCGAGACATAGGCGAGGTAGGGCCGATGCGGACCGACGACGAGCACACCGCCCCTGCCGCGGCTCAGTCGAGGATCCGAATACAGCAGGTAGGCCGCGCGATGCAGGGCGACCACGGTCTTGCCGGTGCCGGGGCCGCCGTCCACGACGAGCGCGCCCCGGGAGCCGGCGCGGATGATCGCGTCCTGATCCGCCTGGATGGTAGCGAGCACGTCGCGCATGCGCGGCGAGCGACTGGCGCCGAGGCTGGCGATGAACGCCGACTGGTCGTCGAGCGCAGCGCGGTCCTCGAGCCCGTCCGGAGTGAAGACCTCGTCCCAGTAGTCCGTGATGCGCCCACCCGTCCACCGGTACCGCCGACGCCGGGCGAGACCCATCGGATCGCCGTGGGTCGCGCCGAAGAAGGGCTCGGCCGCGGGGGAGCGCCAGTCGACCAGCAGACGGCGACCGTCGCGATCGGTCAGACCCAGACGCCCGATGTACACTGCCTCCTGTCCTTCCTCGACGATGTGCCCGAGGCAGATGTCGAGCCCGAACCGGCGCAGCGCCCGAAGGCGCGCGGTGAGCTGGTGCACCTCGAGATCGCGGTCGAGGGCGTCCTGGCCGCCGCCGATCGGACGCCGGCGCACGTCGTCGAGACGCTGTGACGCGTCGGCGATCGACTCGCGCAGGCAGCGGTCGATCGCGGCGAAGCGCCGCTGGTCGGCGGCGATCAGCCGAGGTTCAGCCTTGGCGGACAGACGGTCGGGCAGGTCGAAGACGTCGGTGGCGACGGTGTTCACGAGGAGGGCTCCGTTCCGGCGGGCGCGTGGTCGGCGGGGCGCGCGGGCGACCACGGCCGACCAGTATGCGCCCCGAGGGGGGCCTTGCGGCAAGGCCCCCTGCCGCCGTTATCCTGGAAATGCGGGAGTGATCCGCGCCGACCGCGTCGACCACGCGCCCGCCGCTCGAGCCCGTCGCGTGCGTCCGCCGCGCCGGGACGTCGACCCCCGCACTGAGAGTCCCCGCGAGTCGCCAAGACACGCCGTACCTCGTGTCGCGGCGTCGGCGTGTCTTGGCGACTCGCGCATCCTGGGCCCGGACACGTCGAAGCCCGGGCGCACCTCGCCTGTGCGGCCCGGGCCTCGAACGGTCGTGCGGGTCAGTGGTGGAAGGTTCCGGCTTCCTCCTCCGTCATGGAGTTGACGATCGGGTGGGCGTCGAAGTGCGCGATCGCCGCACGGTAGTCGTCCATCAGGAGGGATGCCGCGTCACGGTCGAAGCCCTGACGGACGAGGATGCGCTGCACGGCGAGGTCTTCGCGGTCCTTCGGCATCGTGTACGCCGGCACCTGCCAGCCGCGCGTGCGGAGCCGGTCGGCGAGGTCGAACAGGTTGAACGGATGCTCGACGCCCTCCTTGAGCTTCCAGGAGACGGCCGGGATCCCGTTCGGGGCGCTGCCGTCGGCGATGATGTCGAAGTGCCCGAGCTTGGAGATCTCCTCGGCGAGGTACATCGCGGTGTCGTGGCACGACATCTGCACCTTGCGGTACCCCTCGCGGCCGAGGCGCACGAAGTTGTAGTACTGCGCGACGATCTGCCCGCCGGGGCGTGAGAAGTTCAGCGCGAACGTCGGCATGTTGCCGCCGAGGTAGTTCACGTTGAAGATCAGGTCCTCGGGCAGGTCCGCGGCATCCCGCCACACCACCCAGCCGACGCCCAGGGGCGCCAGGCCGAACTTGTGACCGGAGGTGTTGATCGACTTCACACGCGGCAGCCGGAAGTCCCACACCAGCTCCGGCACGGTGAACGGGGCGAGGAAGCCGCCGCTCGCGCCGTCGACGTGGATCGGGATGTCGAGCCCGGTCTCCTCCTGCAGCTTGTCGAGCGCATCGCTCACCTCGTGCACCGGCTCGTACTGGCCCGTGAAGGTGACGCCGAGGGTCGGCACGACGCCGATGGTGTTCTCGTCGACGCGCTTGATCACCTCGTCGGCGGTCATGATCAGGCGGTCGCCCTCCATGGGGATCTCGCGCAGCTCGACATCCCAGTACCGGGCGAACTTGTGCCAGCACACCTGGACGGGTCCGGTGATCAGGTTCGGCTTGTCGGTCGGCTTGCCCGCCTCCCGCTGACGGGCGCGCCAGTTCCACAGCAGCGCCATGCCGCCGAGCATCGCGGCCTCGCTCGAGCCCGTCGTCGACGTGCCGAGCGTGTTCGCGGCATCCGGCGAGTTCCACAGGTCGGCCAGGATGTGCACGCAGCGCGCCTCGATCTCGGCCGTCTGCGGGTACTCGTCCTTGTCGATCATGTTCTTGTCGAGGGTCTCGGCCATGATCGAGCGCACCTCGGGCTCGAGCCAGGTCTGGCAGAACGTCGCCAGGTTCTGGCGCGAGTTCCCGTCGAGCATCAGCTCATCGATCACGACCTGGTAGGCGTGGCGAGCCAGGTGCTCGTTCTGCGGCATCCGGTACTTCGGCAGGCTGACCGACAGGTCGGTCGAGGCGAAGACCTCGTCGAGCAGCTCGTCGCGGACATCATCCTTCTTATGCAGCATTTTCGTGTTCCTCCAGTGTCAGTTCGCGGTCTTCGGCTCGGGGGCGGCGTCGGTGGCGCCGGCCTCTTCATCGCTGTGCGTGTGGTCTTCGTCGGGATAGACCTTCCAGCTCTCCTTGCGGAACTTGTAGATGATGAACGGCCAGATGCCGAGGACGACGATGCCGCCCACGAGGATCAGCGTGTACGTCAGCTGGTCGATGCCGTTGCCCTCCGGCGCGACGAAGCCGATGAAGAACGCCAGCAGGCTCGCGAGGAACCCCACCCAGCCGATGAACGTCATGGCAGGAGTCCGGAACCCGCGCTTGACCTCGGGGTGCGAGCGCCGCAGCTTGAGCGCGGCGAGGAACATCATCATGTACATGATCAGGTAGAGCTGCACCGCCATCGCCGAGAAGATCCAGAAGACGCTCTGCACCGAGGGAACGACGGCGAACAGCACCGCGAGGATCGTGACGAGGATTCCCTGGATCACCATGATCGGCACCTGCATGCCGTTCTTGTTCGTCTCCTGCAGCTTGGGAGGCAGGTAGCCCTGGCGACCGACCAGCAGGAGACCCTTGCTCGGGCCGGGGATCCAGGTGACCACCGATGCCAGGATGCCGAACACGATCAGCAGCGCCATGACGGTCGTCATCCACGAAATGCCGAGCTGGCCGAAGAACACGTCGAACGCCTGCAGCACGCCCTGGGTCAGGTTGACGCTGGACGGCGAGACGCCGACGGAGATCGCGAGCGTCGGGAAGACGAAGACGATCAGGATGATGATCGACGCGAGCAGGATGGCCTTCGGGAACTGCTTGCCCGGCTTGTCCATCTCGTTGACGTGCACGGCGTTCATCTCCATGCCCGCGTACGAGAGGAAGTTGCTCACGATGAGCACGATGCTCGCGATGCCGGTCCACGTCGGGAGCCACTGCGCCTCGGACACCGGCGGCAGCTCGGACTTGCCGCCTGAACTCAGGAACAGCAGCGCGAACACCACGAGGCCGAGCGACGGCACGATCGTGCCGGCGATGAAACCCCACTTGCTGACGCCGGCGAAGGACTTCACGCCGCCGAAGGCGATGAACGTCGACAGCCAGTAGACGACCAGGATGACGAGCCCGGTGAACAGGCCGTTGGACGCCAGGGCCGGGTTGAAGACGTACGCCAGCGCCGACGCGAAGAACGCCAGCTGTGCGGGGTACCACACGACGTTCTGCATCCACTGCTGCCAGATCGCGCTGAAGCCGATCCGATCGCCGAAGGCCTCTCTGACCCAGACGAACACGCCGCCCTTCCAGCCGCTCGCGAGCTCCGCCGCGACGAGCGCGACGGGGACCATGAACACGATGGCGGGCAGGACGTACAGGAAGATCGATGCCCAGCCGTACCCGGCCATCGCCGGCAGGCCGCGCACGCTGGCGACCGCGGTGGCGATGAGGATCGCCATCGTGAACCAGCTCATACCGCTCGTCTTCGCGTGGATGGAAGTCGCCGGTCGTTTGACGTCGCTCATACACATCTCCGTCCCTCGAGCCCTTTCGGGCACTGCCAGACACGCCGTGTCCGGGCAGCCAGGAGGGACGTCGGCGAGGTTTGGAGGCCAGACTCTCGCGCCCGTCGCGGAGTGTCAACCCTCATCCCGGGTGATCCCGGGGGTGAGGGCACGGAGGACGGATGCCGCGATCAGACGTACCCGAAGAGCGGCGGGAAGACCACCACGACGACCGTCGACCAGCCGAGGTAGACGGGTACGAAGCCGGTCTGCCAGCGCTCGAGGCGATCCCATCGGGTGCGCCCGAGCAGGAACCGCAGCTGAAGCCAGGCCGCCCCGGCGAGGTTCGCGAGCAGAATCAGGTTGAGGCCGAGCGAGGCGAGCTTGTTGGGGCTCGCGCCGTACTCGGCGATGCGTCCGATCATCGCGATCAGCACCAGCAGGTCGACGAGGATCGCGGCCACCACCATCACGAGCTGGAGCCGGTCGAACCACGACGGCGGAGCCAGCGGGTCGCGTGCGGACATCGCATACAGCAGCAGACCCAGCACCACGACGAGGACCACGTCGAAGACGATGAGCAGATCGCGCTGCCCGAACATCTCCGGTGCGCCGTCGACCGGCTCGACGAGGCTGCCCTGCAGCAGCCCGGCGACGACGAACGCCAGGAGGAGCAGCGTGAAGAGCGGGGTGAACAGCTTCGTCAGCACGGGCGCGATGTTCTCGATGACGCTCTGCTTGGCCTCGACGAGCCATCCCGCGATGACCACCGCGCCGGCCAGCCCGCACGGGATCGCCCACTCCTCCACGAAGGCACTCGCGTCGAGGCCGATCGCCCCGAAGACCGCCATCGTCAGCCCGACGAGCACCCCTCCGCCCAGCGCGATGAGCACGAGGTAGACGAACCATTCGCCGGTGAACCGCACGAAGTCCATACGAGCGCTGCTCGAGCGCACATCGCCGTTCACGTACGCGATGCCCACCACGATCCACAGCGCGACGACGGCGTGGATCGCCGCGAGGGCGAGGGTGGCGGCATCCGTCCCGAAGGGATACAGGTTGAGCACGAGTGCGGCGGCGGCGAAGGGCGCGGCGACGGCGATCACCGTCGCCGTACGCGCGCGGCTGCGCACCAGGAAGTACGCGGCGAGGAACGGAAGGATGAGGAGCGAGAGGTTGCGCACGGAGAACTCGCCGCCGCCCGCGAAGCCGACGCCGAAGAGTGCCGGGATCTTCACGGCCACGGCGGCCGCGACGGCGAGACCGACGGCGAGCGGGAGCGCCCGCGAACGGGACGACTCGGCGGCCGGCTCGTCGATCATGAGCTGCTTCCACAGGCGCTCGGAGTGCTCGCGCGCGAACTCGCGGGAGAGCTCGTCGATGCCGCCCATGCGCTTGACGGCGACGAGGAACGCTTCGTCGGGCGCGAGACCGGATGCCGCGAGCCGCTCGATCTGGTCGCGCAGGTGGTCCTCGAGCTCATCGACGTCGCGCCCGGCGATCGCATCGCGGCGGCCGACGTAGCCGCGCCAGGCGGCGATCTGCTCCTCGAGCTGGGGGTCGAGCTCGGCGCTCATGCCGGCACCCCTCCGAGCGTGAAGGGGCTCCGCCCGCCGTCGCGGTCCGCCCACACCTGCTGCAGCGCAGCGCTCACGACCGTCCACTGCCGGTGCTGTTCCGCGAAGGCGGCAGCGCCGTCGGCGCTGAGCCGGTAGTGCTTGCGTGGGCGACCGGTGGGCGAGGCGCCCCACGTCGCTTCGACGTGTCCGAGCCTTTCCAGCCGGTGGAGGAGGGGGTACAGCATCCCGTCGCTCCATTCGAGCTCTCCGTCGGAGAGCTCGCTCACGCGCTGCAGGATCGCGTAGCCGTACGACTCGCCGTCGGCGAGGATGCCGAGCACCATCGGGGTCGCGGCCGCCGCCACCAGGTCTTTGCCGATCTTCACGCCGTCACTCTATACCTAGAACAGCAAGGTACATAGAGCTGCAATGTACGTACGGTTCTGCGGAGATCCGCCGTTCGACGGACGCGCTGGAACAGTGCGGTCCTGAGAAGCCGCGATCTCCGCCGAACTGCGGAGGTCAGCGCGACAGCGTGGAGGCGCGGACAACGAGCTCGGGCTGGAAGACGGTCTGGCGCGCGATGCTCTCGGGATCTGCGGCCTCTTCGAGCACGATGCGCAGCGCGGTGCGGCCGATCATGCGACTCGGCTGGCGGATCGACGACAGCGGAACGGCGGCCGCCGCTGCGAACGGGATGTCGTCGAACCCGATGATCGCGATGTCCTGGGGCACCAGCATCCTGCCGTCCACCACCAGGGACTGCAGCAGCCCCAGCGCGAGCAGATCGTTCGCGGCGAACAGCGCATCCGGCCACTCCCGGCGCGGTCGCGCGAGGATGCGGGCACCGGCGGCCACTCCGTCCTCGACGGTCATCGCGGAGGTCGCGACCACCTCGAGATCCGCGCCGGCGTTCTCGGCCGCGACGCGCGCGCCGGCCAGGCGGTCGTTCACCTGCCGGATGTCGAACGGCCCGCCCACGAACGCGATGCGGCGCCGCCCGCCGGCGATGAGGTGCTCCACGGCCATGCGACCGCCGATGACGCTGTCGACCGAGACGGAGGAGAAGCGGCCGTCGCCGCTGAATCGATCCACCAGAACGGCGGCGATTCCGCGTGCGCGCAGCCGCTGAAGGCGCGCGGTCACGTCGCCGTAGGGGGCGATCAGGAGCCCTCGCACCTGCTGCTCCTCGAACAGGTCGAGGTAGAGCTTCTCCCGCGCGAGATCCTCGTCGGTGTTGCCGTAGAGGATCGCGATGCCGTGCTTGGTCGCCTCGTCCTCGGCACCGCGCACGACGTCGTTGTAGAAGGGGTTCTGGCCGTCGAGCACGACGAACCCGACCGTCGTGCTCACGCCGGCGCGCAGCTTTCGCGCGGCATCGTTGCGCACGTAGCCGAGTTCTTCGATGGCTCGGCTCACGCGGTCGACCGAGTCGGCGGAGACCTCTCCGGGTCGATTGAGGACGTTCGAGACCGTGCCGACCGAAACGCCCGCGCGCAGCGCGACATCACGGATGCTGACCGGCACGGCGCCCCCACTTCTTCGTCGGATCACGATTCGGTCACTGTCACCGAGTGACTTGACCGAAAACGTCGGTGTACATACAGTAGCCTGAAACCCGCCTGAATCGATTCACCCATTTCACCTCAACGAGGAGGCCGCCGTGGCAGCAGATGTCGCCCCCGCCGCGCCGCACCCCGCCCTGGAGCTGCGACGGGTGGTGAAGTCCTTCGGTCCGGTGGTCGCCCTCCGTTCCGGAAGCCTCACCCTCGAGCGCGGCTCGATCCACGCCCTCATCGGCGAGAACGGCGCCGGCAAGTCGACGCTCGTGAAGATCGTCGCGGGGCTCTACCGCCGTGACGCGGGGGATCTCCTCCTCGACGGCGAGTCGGTCGACTTCACCAGCACGGCGCAGTCCAAGGCCGCCGGGATCGCGGTGATCTACCAGGAGCCGACGCTCTTCCCCGACCTGTCCGTGACGGAGAACATCTTCATGGGCCGGCAGCCCACGAACCGGTTCGGACGCATCGACCGCAAGGCGATGCGCGCGGAGGCCGTCGAGATCTTCCAGCGCCTGGGCGTCGCCCTCGACCCCGACCGTGTGACAGAGGGCCTCTCGATCGCCGATCAGCAGATCATCGAGATCGCGAAGGCCATCTCGCTCGATGCCCGCGTGCTCATCATGGACGAGCCGACGGCGGCGCTGTCGGGCGTGGAGGTCGAGCGGCTCTTCGCGGTCGCGCGCAGCCTGCGCGATGAGGACCGCGCCCTGCTGTTCATCTCGCACCGCTTCGACGAGGTGTTCGCCCTGTGCGACACCGTCACCGTCATGCGCGACGGCTCGTACATCGACACCACCGCGATCGCCGACACCACCGTCGACGACCTCGTGCGCCAGATGGTCGGCCGCGACGTCACCGAGCTGTTCCCGAAGCTGCCGTCCGAGGTCGGCGACGTGGTGCTCGAGGTCGAAGGACTCACGCGCAAAGGCGTGTTCCGCGACATCACGTTCACGCTCCGCGCCGGCGAGATCGTCGGCCTCGCGGGCCTGGTCGGCGCCGGCCGCAGCGAGGTCGCCCGCGCCGTGTTCGGCGTGGACCCCTACGAGGCGGGATCGGTCCGCCTCGAGGGCCGCGCGCTCCCGAAGGGCAACCCGCGCCTCGCCACGACACGCGGCATCGCGCTCGTGCCGGAGGACCGCCGCAAGCAGGGCCTCGTGCTCGATGACGGGGTCTCGCGCAACATCACCCTCGCGATCCGCTCGAAGCTCGCCAGATGGGGTCTTCTGTGGTCCGGCCTCGAGAACCGCGCCGCGCAGGTGTGGGCGAGCCGGCTCGAGGTGAAGACGGCCGCGCTCGACGCCGAGGCCGGAACGCTCTCGGGGGGCAACCAGCAGAAGGTCGTGCTCGGGAAATGGCTCGCGACCGAGCCGAAGGTGCTCATCGTGGACGAGCCCACGCGCGGCATCGACGTGGGCACGAAGGCCGAGGTGCATCGCCTCCTGTCTCAGCTGGCCCAGCAGGGACTGGCGATCCTCATGATCTCGTCCGAGCTCCCGGAGGTGCTGGGAATGGCCGACCGCGTCCTCGTCATGCGGGAGGGACGCCTCACCGGCG
This sequence comes from Microbacterium sp. SSM24, assembly GCF_025989145.1. Lineage (NCBI taxonomy): Bacteria > Bacillati > Actinomycetota > Actinomycetes > Micrococcales > Microbacteriaceae > Microbacterium > Microbacterium sp. SSM24. Next base: position 1,858,162 of record NZ_JAPDNQ010000001.1, read on the forward strand.
AGTTCACCCGCGAGGAGGCGACGCCCGAAGCGGTCATGTTCGCCGCGACGGCAGACGCGGAGGTGGCACGATGACCACGACGGCCACCCCCACGGTCCAGCCGGGATCGAGCGCGGCATCCAAGCTGGTGCGCCGCATCGGAACGGCTCGCGAGACCGGCATCCTCGTCGCCCTGCTCCTCGTCGTGCTCTTCGCGACGATCAGCAACCCGACGTTCCTGTTCTCGGGCGACGGCTTCCGCGATCTCCTCCTCACGCCGTCGCTGCTGCTGCTGGTCGCCGTGGGCTCGGCGATCGTCATCATCTCGCGCAACGTCGACCTGTCCGTCGGATCGATCGTGGGCCTCACCGCGTATCTCACCGGCCGGCTCTTCATCGACATCCCCGGCATCCCGCTCATCGGCGTCTTCGTCGGCGGCGTGGTCATGGGCGGACTGCTCGGGCTCATCAACGGCTCGCTCGTCGCCTTCGCCCGCGTGCCCGCGCTGGTCATCACGCTCGGCACGATGTACATCTACCGCGGCCTCAACGTCGCGTGGACCGGCAGCGACCGCATCAACGCCTCCGACCTTCCGGCCGACTTCCGCGCGCTCGGCACCGACCGCATCCTCGGCATCCCGATCCTCACGATCATCGCCGTCGTCGTGCTCGTCGTGGCCGCGTGGTACCTGCGCAACCTCCGCAGCGGCCGTGAGCTGTACGCCATCGGATCCGATCCGGCGGCCGCGCACCTCTACGGACTGCGCGTCACCCGGCGCATCATCGGGGCGTTCGTCACCAGCGGCGCCCTCGCCGGCCTCGCCGGCGTGCTGTACGCGGCGCGCTACGGCACGGTCTCCTCCGGGGCAGGCTTCGGATGGGAGCTGCAGGCCATCGGCGCGGCCGTCATCGGCGGCGTCGCGATCTCGGGCGGCGTCGGCACGGTGTGGGGCGCGGCGATCGGCGCGTTCCTGCTGCTGACCATCAACCGGGCCCTGCCGATCCTGGGCATCGACGACTTCTGGCAGCGCGCCGTCGTCGGCGCACTGATCCTGGGCGCGATCGTGCTCGACCGGGTGCTCGCCGTCCGCCAGCACCGACGACTCATCGCACAGCGGGAGGAGACACGATGACCGCCCTGACGGATGCCGCGCCCGCCCGCGTCTACAAGGCCCACGCAAAGCCCGCCTGGCGCCGCGTGCTGCTCACACGCGAGTCCGCGATCATCGCGATCCTGCTGCTCGTGATCGTCGTGGCGCTCGCGACGGTGCGCAATTTCGACAGCCCGCTCACGGTCACCTACCTGCTCCGCGACGTCGCGCCGATCCTGCTGATCGCACTGCCGATGACGCTCATCATCATCACCGAGGAGATCGACCTCTCGGTGGCGAGCATCGTGGGCCTCTCGTCGGTGATGACCGGCATCCTGACCCAGGCGGGTCTGCCCTTCCCGCTCGCGGCTGTCGTCGCGATCGTGGTGGGCACGATCGCCGGTGCCTTCAACGGCTTCCTCATCACGGTGGTCGGGCTCCCGTCGCTCGCGGTGACGATCGGCACGCTCGCGCTGTTCCGCGGGATCGCGGTGGGTCTGCTCGGGACGACGGCGATCACCGACTTCCCCGAGGAGTGGACCGATCTCGCCAAGGCGAACATCCCGGGCACCCCCATCCCGGTGATCATGATCCCGTTCGTCGTCCTCGCGATCGTGTTCGCGGTCGTGCTGCACTTCACGCCGTTCGGGCGCTCGCTGTACGCGATCGGCCTCAGCAAGGAGGCCGCCGCCTTCTCGGGCATCGACGTCGGGCGCACGAAGTTCCTGCTCTTCGTGCTCAGCGGCGCCGTCTCGGGATTCGCGGGCGTCTACTTCACGCTCCTGTACTCCAACGCCCGCGGAGACAACGCGATGGGCATGGAGCTGCAGGTGATCGCGGCGGTCCTGCTCGGCGGCGTCTCGATCTTCGGCGGCCGGGGTGCGCTGCACGGCGTCATCGCGGGCGTCCTGCTCATCGGCACGCTCGGCAGCGCCCTGCGCCTCGCCGGCGTCACCAGCGACATCATCAACGTCATCACCGGACTGCTGCTCATCGCATCGGTGGTGTCGTCCAGCCTGCTCGCATGGCTGCAGGTCCGCAGGACCGCCGCCATCGGGAAGAGGAAGGGGCGAGCCGGCGCATCGGACGCGCCGTGACCGCCCCAGAGCACCACACACCACAACCGCAGCAAAGCACTCGCACACTGCACCACGGAAGGAAACAATGATGTTCGGAATGAAGCGCACACGGCGAGCCGGCGTGGTCGCCGCGATCGCCGTCGGTGTCTCGCTCGTCGCCGCCGGCTGTGCCGGTGGCGGTTCGGGCGGGGACCCGTCGGACGGCGGCGACGGCGGCGACGCCAACCTGTCGATCACGATGCTGCCCAAGAACCTGGGCAACGCGTACTTCGACACGTCGACCGGCGGCGCCGAGGAGGCGACCGCGGAGTTCGGCGGCACGTTCGAGGAGGTCGGCCCGTCGGAGGCGTCGCCCACCTCGCAGGTGCAGTACATCCAGACCGCGGCGCAGCAGGGCGCGGGCGGCCTGATCGTCTCGGCCAACGACCCGGAGGCTCTCTGCGACGCGCTCGACGAGGCGCGCTCGGCCGGTGTCAAGGTCGTCACGTTCGACTCGGACACCAACCCCGAGTGCCGTGACCTGTTCATCAACCAAGCGACCGCCGAGGGCATCGCGAAGATCCAGGTCGACCTGATCGCGGAGCAGATCGGCGACGCCGGCCAGATCGCGATCCTGTCGGCTTCGGCCAACGCGACCAACCAGAACGCCTGGATCGAGATGATGGAGGAGGAGCTCGCCGCGAACCACCCCGACATCGAGCTCGTCGAGGTCGTCTACGGCGACGACGACGACCAGACCTCGTTCGACAAGACGGCGGCTCTGCTCCAGACCTACCCGGAGCTCAAGGGCATCGTCTCGCCGACCACGGTCGGCATCTCGGCCGCGGCGCGCTACCTGTCGACCTCGGAGTACAAGGGCAAGGTCGCGCTGACCGGCCTCGGCACCCCGAACCAGATGCGCGAGTACGTCGAGGACGGCACCGTCACCGCGTTCGCGCTGTGGAACCCGGCCGACCTCGGCTACCTGGCCGCGTACGCGACCCAGGCGCTCATCACCGGTGAGATCACCGGCGAAGAGGGCGACACGTTCGAGGCCGGCAAGCTCGGCTCGTTCGAGGTCGGCCCCGACGCCGGCGTGCTCCTCGGCGACCCGTACGTGTTCGACGCGGACAACATCGGCGACTTCGACTTCTGAGCCGACACCGGCGCCCGGCCCGCATCGCGCGGGCCGGGCGTCGCGCTGTCCGGACTCCGCAGTCACTTCGTGCCGCGGTTCGCCCGCGGCTTCGGCGTGTCCTGACTGCGGAGCGGCGGGTTATGACTGCGGAGCGGCGGGTTAGCCTGGGCGCAGCATCCGTCCGCGCATCATCCGAGGAGACCGCCGTGCCGATCGTCGTGATGGGGGTGTCGGGCTCGGGGAAGTCCACGGTGGCGGCGGCGCTGGCGGGGCGCGTCGGCGGCGTCTACCTCGATGCCGACGACTTCCACCCGCCCGCGAACGTCGCCAAGATGACGGCGGGGATCCCGCTCACGGACGAGGACCGGATGCCGTGGCTCGCCCTGGTGGCGGAGGCGATGGTGTCCGCGGAGCGGCGTGACGGCACTGCGGTCGTGGCGTGCTCGGCGCTGCGCCGGACGTATCGCGACGCGCTGCGTGCGGTGGCGGGCGACGTCTTCTTCGTGCAGCTCGACGGGTCGCCAGAGCTCCTCGCCGCCCGTATCGGCGCGCGCGCCGACCACTTCATGCCGTCCTCGCTGCTCGCGTCGCAGCTCGCGCTGCTCGAACCGCTCGAGTCCGACGAGCGGGGGGCCGTCGTGTCGATCGACGCGGTGCCCGCCGACGTGGTCGCATCCGCCCATGAGCGCTGGGCGGATGCCGCGGACTCTGACAGGCTGTAGCCAGCCCGGAACCCCGGGGGCGCGTCAGGAGAGCACATGGCCGGCAGGTACGACCTCGAGACCACGACCCTCGGCGAGCTCCTCGACGACCCGGAGGCGCGCGGCATCATCGTCGAACTCGTGCCGGAGCTCCCCGACCACCCGATGATCGGGTTCGCGAAGGGCATGCCGGCGGCCGCCGTGCTCAAGATGGCCGGCGGTCAGCTTCCCCCCGACACCCTCGAGCAGCTGACGACTCGCATCGCCGCGCTCTGACGCGCCGGATCAGCCCCGCGGAGCGCGGGACCGGACGCGGGACAGCGGAGCGTTCACGACTCCCGCCGCGAGCACGACGGCCGCTGCGACGATCGGCGCGATGAGCGCCGTCTGCGCGCCGGCGGCTTCGGCGATGAGGCCGGTGATGGCGGATGCCGCGGACTGCCCGACCACGACGGCCGAGCCGAGCATCGTCATGACGGTGGCCGAGCGCCCGAGCGGGCTGCGCCCGGCGGCGAGGCTGTACTGCGTGACGAGGGTCGGCCCGATGCCGATGCCGATCACGAGGAGGCACACGGTGATGGCGCCGACGCTGCCGGCGAACGGCAGCGCGAGGGTTCCCGCGACGAGGACCACGGCGAACACGAGCCAGCGGGCGGTGAGCGTGAACCGTGCGGGGAACAGCGCGACGCCCAGTGCGAGGGCGGCGGAGCCGATGCCCATCGCACCGTAGACGAGGCCCGCCTGCTCGGGGACGCCGCGCTCGGCCATGAAGGCCGTCAGCGAGGTGAGCATTGCGCCGAAGAACAGACCCATGCCGAGCGTGCCGACCACCGTCGTGAGCAGCGCCGGCCGCGCGAGCTCGCGGACGGATGCCTGTGCCGGCTTCTCACCGTGCGCGGGTGCCGCGACGGCGGCGGTGGGGTGCAGTGCGAACGCGCTCACGAACACGAGCGCCAGCAGGGCGGCGCCGATGACCGGCGCGGCAGGGCTCATCGTGGTGGCGAGGAGGCCGACGATCACCGGCCCGAAGACGAAGACGATCTCGTCCGCCGCCGACTCGTAGGCCATCGTGCCGCCGACGGCCGCATCGCGACGGTCCTTCGAGAAGGTGCGGCCGATGATGCCGACGAGGCGGCTGCGCGACAGCGGTGCGACCTGGGGCATGGACGCGCCGATGAGGAAGGCGACGATGAGCAGCGCGGCATCCGGAACGGAGGCGAACGCGAGCCACGCGATCGCGACCAGGAGGAGGCTGTTGAGGGTGCCGGAGATCAAGAGCACGCGGCGCTGGCCGAAGCGGTCGGCGGCGGCGCCGAGCAGCGGCCCGAACAGCGCGGTGCCGAGGCCGGTCATCGCGGACGTGAGACCGCCGAGGGCGAGCGAGTCGCGCGCCGACACGACGAGGGTCAGGATTCCGACCACCATCATCGCGAACGGCAGACGCGCGATCAGCGCGATGGGGAAGTAGCCGAAGCCCGCCTCGCGGACGAGGCTGGCGCGGCGGGGCGCCGCCAGAGTGGTGTGCATCGTGGTTCCTGTGCAAGTCCGCCGCGGGACGCGGCACGTCGTGCCGCCTTGGTCCGGGCAGGACCAGGTAGATACACATCGAGGATGGTGACCCCAGTCTACCGGGTGGGGCCTGGTCGCCGCCTGGACGCGTCAGCGGGCGAGCGGGATCCACACCCTCATCGTCGACGGACCGCGCTCGGCCCACTCGTGATACGGCACCAGGGCGACCTCGGCGGTCGCGGCATCCGGATCCTCGACGGCCATGCCGTAGGGCCACGGTGCGTCCTCCGCCGGCACGCGGCGGACGGTCACCCATACCCGGCCGTCGCGCTCGACCGGGGCCGTGCCGGGCACCAGGGCGACGAGGCCGACGTCATCGACGCCCACCGGGCCGAGGTCCGTGGACTCGAGCGCCAGCACTTCGGGGCCGCGTTCGATCGCGACCGACCCGCGCACCGCGTCGATGCGCGGATCGGGGCTCGAGATCCGCGGAGCCATCGGCAGGTCGAGCTGGACGACGTCGCCGGCGCGGAACGCGTGGCGGATCTCGACCATGCCCGGCTCGACGGTGCGGGTCTGCACGAAGTCGGCCGTCACGGTGCGCAGCGTCGCTCCGGTCGCCCAGGCCGGGATGCGGACGCTGAGCGTCCACGGCTCCGCGGCGTCCGACCGGTGCGTGATCGTCACGCGCCCGTCGGCGGGGTACTCCGTCGCGACGTCGAAGGCCACGATGCGTCCGTCGTCGAGCGTGGTCAGGACGGCCGACGGTGCGTACTGGTGCAGCTGGATGCCGTCGGAGTCCGCCGTCGCGACATAGGCGTCGAGGCTCGCGAGGGTACGAGCGACGTTCGGCGGGCAGCACGACACCTCGAACCACGGCGCGCGCAGCGACGACGACGCCCGCGGGGACGTCTCATGCGGATCGGCGGGAACGCCGGGCACCCGCTGGTGGAGCGTGTTCGCGTAGTAGAACGCGCGGCCGTCGGGCGCCGGGGAGGTCGCCACGACGTTGTACAGCGTGCGCTCGATGAGATCCGCGTGCCGTGGGTCGGCGCCGGCCAGCAGCAGGCGCCACGTGAACATGATCGAGCCGATGCTCGCGCAGGTCTCGGAGTACGCCCGGTCCGGCGGAAGCTCGAAGTCGTCGCCGAAGGCCTCGTCCTGGTGATGCGATCCCTGGCCGCCGGTGATGTACGTGCGACGCGCGATCGTACGCTCCCACTGCCGGCGCAGCGCCTTCTGGAGCTGGTTGTCGCCAGTCTCGACGGCGACGTCCATCGCGCCGGCAGACAGGTAGTTCGCGCGCACCGCGTGGCCGCGCAGCACGGTGGCCTCGCGCACCGGGGTGTCGTCCTGGAAGTACTTGCGGCCCCACTCGATGTCGCGGAGGGTTCCCCGGCCGTGACGCTCGACGAACAGGCGGGCCTGCGCCAGGTAGCGCCCGTCGCCGGTCGCGCGTGACAGCTCGGCCAGTCCCACCTCGATCTCGGCGTGGCCGCAGATCGTGTCGCGCCCGTCCGCACCGAACTCGTCGCACACCAGATCGGCCGCGCGCCGAGCGACGCCGAGCAGCCCGTCGTCCGCTCCCGGCCGCGTGCGCTCGCGGGCGACCGCCGCCTGGAACAGATGCCCGAGGCAGTACAGCTCGTGACCCCACTCGAGGTCGGTCCACCGCGCTCCCTGGCCGGGACGGCCGAACATCGTGTTGAGGTAGCCGTCCTCCTCCTGGGCGGCGGCGACGCGGGCGACGACCTCGCGGAACCGCTCGTCGAGGACCTCGTCGTCGGTGCGACCGATCTCCCACGCGAGGCCCTCGAGGTACTTGTACACCTCCGAGTCCGAGAACTCCCGTCCGCGACGACCGGCGGGCAGCCCGCCGGTGCGGGCGAGATCGAAGTTGGGCAGCCACCCCTCGGACTCGAGGCGCGAGCCGATGTGGTCGAGCGTGTGAAGCCCGTTGACGGCCTGCCGGTCGCCCCAGAACCCGCCCGTGATGCGGACGTCGCCGAGCCCGAGCGGCCGCAGCTTCCCACGGCTCGGCACGGCGGGCGCCTGCGGCGCCGGCGTGATGGTGTGCATGGTCATCCCTTGAACGCTCCCGACATGAATCCGCGGACGTAGTGACGCTGCAGCACCAGGAAGAGCACGATGCAGGGCAGCGCCAGCACGACGACGCCCGCCTCGGTGGCGCCGTAGTCGATCACACCCATCACCTGACCGCGGAGGTTCGCGACCGCCAGGGGCAGCGTCATCCGGTTCGTGTCGTTGATGAGGATGGGCGGCGCGATGAAGTCGTTCCAGGCGGTGAGGAACGCGAACAGTCCGACGGTGATGAGGCCGGGCTTGACCGCCGGCAGCAGCACGCGCCACAGCGCGCTGAAGCTGTTGCAGCCGTCGACGAGGGCGGCCTCGTCGAGCTCGCGAGGGATCGACTCGAACGAGATGCGCATCATGAACATCGAGAACGGGAGCTGGAACATGGTGAGCACCAGCGCGACGCCCAGGAGCGAGTTCTGCAGACCGACCGCGTTGAGGATCACGTACAGCGGGATGAGCAGGGTCGCGTACGGCACCATGAGGATCGCCAGGACCAGCAGGAAGAGCAGGTTCTTGCCCGGGAAGTGGAAGCGCGCGAACGCATAGCCGCCGAGGAACGAGATCACCAGCGTGAGGGCGACGGTGACGAGCGACACGAACAGCGAGTTGCCCAGGTACACCCAGATGCCGGCCTGGAAGTTCGCCAGCGACACGTAGTTCCCGAAACCCCAGCCGTCGGTCTGCGCCGACCCCGCCTGCGGGCTGAACGACGACACCGTCGTCCACACGAGCGGGTAGAGGAAGATGATCGCGAGCGCGGCGGTGAACACCCCGTACGGGATGCCCCACACGAGCCGGGTCGCGCGCCGCGACATCCGGGGCGTGCCCTTCAGTCGCGGCGCGACGATGGTGCGCGTCGAGGTGGTGTCGGTGTCGGTGAGCGCCATGGTCACGCCTCCTCGGGACGGTTGAACGCGCGCAGCTGCACGACGTTGATGACGATCAGGGCCAGCAGGACGATGACCGACAGCGCGGCGGCGATCCCGAGATTGTTCTGGCCCTGGAAGGCGATGTTGTAGATGAGCTGCACGATCGTCATGGTGCTGTTGTCGGGGCCGCCCTTGGTCAGGATGTAGAACTGGTCGAACGCGAGCAGCGACCCGGTGACGCACAGCACGATCGTGAGTGCGAAGGTCGGCCGCAGCAGCGGCAGCGTGATGTCGCGGAACGTCTGCCAGCGCGAGGCGCCGTCGATGCGCGCGGCCTCGAAGACGTCCTCGGGGATCCCCTGCAGCCCGACGAGCATCAGCAGCATGTAGAAGCCGGCATACCGCCACACGATGAGGAACACCGTCGACCAGAGGGCGCCCTCGGGAGTGCCGAGGAACGTGAACCCCCACGTCTGCATCAGGTCGGCGAAAGGTCCGGCGAACGGGGAGTACAGGACGTAGAAGAGGAGGGATGCCGAGGCCAGGCCGAGGGCGCTCGGGATGAGGAACGATGTCCGCAGGAATCCCTTCCACATGGTCGACTCCTGCACGAGGAGGGCGAGGCCCAGGCCCAGCCCGACGAGCAGGACCGTCGTGATCACCGTGTACTTCAGCGTGAACCAGATCGAGTCCCAGAAGAGGCGGTGGTTCACGGCCTCGACGTAGTTGTCGGGGAAGTTCCACCCCAGGTTGCCGCGCAGCAGCGGCCAGTCCGATCCCGACATCTGGAGCACCAGGAGCAGGGGGATCAGGAACAGGGCGACGACGAACAGGGCCGTCGGGGCCGCGTACAGCCAGCCTTGGACGGGCCCGCCCAGCGGGCTGCGTGCCCGCGCTCTGCGGGCGGTTCGTGCGGTGGTGGTGAAGGCCACGTCGTCGCTCCTTGGGAAGGCGCCGGCGGGGTGCGCTGCCGGACAGCGCACCCCGCCGGCGGAGGGGGTTACTGGCTGAGGACCGCGGTGATCTCGTCGTTGTCGGCGTCGACCGTCGCGCCGTCGCCGAGCACGGCATTGCGCACCAGGGTGATCCACGGGCTTCCCGGCGCGTTGTACGCCTGCTGGAAGTTGAGGGCCACCGGGGTGTCGCCCTGTGCGGCGACCTCGTTGATCTTCACCAGACGCGGGTCCGTCGCCGCGTACTCGTTGTCGGCGAGGTCGGACCGCGAGACGGCGTTGCCGTCCTTGGCGAGCACGTCGACCTGGGCGTCCTCCGACATCATCCAGGCCAGGAAGTTCCACGCCTGCGCGGAGAGCTCCGAGTCCTTCGAGATGCCGATGCCGTCACCGCCGACGAAGGTCGACTCGCCGCCGTCGACGCCGGGGATGCCGGCGACGCCCGCGTCGAACTCGAGCGCCGACAGGAGCGTGGCCGGGTACGGCATGATGCCGACGTTGCCCTCCTGGAAGCCGGCCACCCAGGTGGCGCCGGTCTCTTCGGCCGATCCGGGCGCGACGGCGCCGTATTCCTCGAGGTCCTGCCAGGTCGAGTAGACCTCCTTGGCGGTCTCGCTCGCGAGCAGCGCTTCGTTCCCCTCGGGGTTCATCACCGGGTCGCCCGATGCCCAGATCGACGGGAACCACGTGAAGACGAGGCATCCGCCGCAGTTCAGGCCCGTGGAGGTTCCCGAGACGCCGTCCTTGCCGAGGTCCTGGATGGCCTTGGCCGCGTCAGCGAACTCGGCGAGCGTCGCCGGCGCCTTCTCGGGGTCGAGGCCGGCTTCGGCGAAGAGGTCCTTGTTCCACATCAGCATCGACAGGTCGAGCACGAAGGGGAGCACGTGCTCCGCGCCGTCGTAGGTGCCGGCGTTGAGGTGGCCCTTGTTGATCTCGTCCTTGTAGTCGAGACCGTCGATCTGCTCGCTGATGTCGGCGAACAGGCCCTGCTGGACCCAGTTCGGCACGTAGACGATGTCGGCGGCGAACAGATCCGGCAGACCGCTCGAGCCGGCCGCGGCGCCGACCTTCGCGACGTAGTCGTCGTTCGGGACGACGGTCAGCTCGACCTGATTCTCGTGGCTGGCGTTGTACGCCTCGACGAGCAGCTTCGCCTGGCGCTCCATCGGCGCGCGGGTCCACAGCGTGAGCGTCGAGCCGTCATCCACGCCATCGGCGGGGATGGACTCGGCGGGGGCGGGGGTGCCGCTGGTTCCGGCGCACGCGGTGAGGCCGCCGACAAGGGCGCCCGCCGCGACGATGGCCGTCGCCGCACGCAGTGCGACTCGGCGTCGGGTGGTGAACATGCAGTTGTCTCCTCTAGCTCTTCTTCGAGCGGATGACGCCGGCCCCAAGCCGGCACCGCTGCGGTGGTGCGGGGTGAGGATTCGAAATCTACGAAATCCCTTTCGGCAAGTTATCGTGTGTATCGCCGGGTGGTCAAGTAGCCTCTCCGATAACCTTTCCGCAGCAAGGAGGTGAACGTGACGACGAACGAGACGAGTTCGCGAACCGCGACGCTCAGTGACGTGGCCAAGCGCGCCGGCGTGTCCATCGCCACGGCGTCGAAGGCGCTCAACAATCGGGACGACGTCGCCGTGGCAACGCGCCAGCGCGTGCTGCGGGCTGCCGACGAGCTCTCGTTCACACCGAACGCGATGGCGAAGGGGCTGCTCGCCGGGCGGACCGGGACCGTCGGCCTCCTCACGAGCGACCTCGAGGGCCGGTTCATGATCCCGATCCTGATGGGCGCAGAAGACGCCTTCGGGGCCGGGCAGATCAACGTCTTCCTGTGCGATGCGCGCGGCGACGCCATCCGCGAGCAGCACCACCTCAAGGCGCTGCTGAGCCGACGCGTCGACGGCATCATCGTCGTCGGCCGCCAGACCGACCCGCGCCCGTCGCTCGGCCAGGACCTCCCCGTCCCCGTCGTCTACGCCTACGCGCCCTCGGACGATCCTCGCGACCTGTCGCTCACGCCCGACAACTACTCCGGCGGGCGGCTCGCCGTCGACCACCTGCTCGCCTGCGGACGCACGCGCATCGCGCACATCACGGGCGATCCCGCCTACGCCGCGGCGCAGGACCGACTCGCGGGTGCGCGTGCAGGGCTCGAAGCGGCGGGGCTCTCGCTGGTGGGCGAGCCGATGTTCTCGGAGTGGACCGAGCACTGGGGACGCGATGCCGCGGCCATGCTGCTCGAGCGGCACCCCGACGTGGACGCGATCTTCTGCGGCTCCGACCAGATCGCGCGCGGCGCGCTCGACACGGCCCGCGATCTCGGGCGCCGCGTGCCCGACGACCTCGCGATCATCGGGTACGACAACTGGGAGGTGCTGTCGACGAACTCGCGGCCCGAGCTGACGAGCATCGACGCCAACCTCCAGATGCTGGGTCGCCAGGCGGCGCAGCGCGTGTTCGACGCGATCGACGGCGTCGACATCGGAAGCGGCGAGCATCACCTTCCGGTGCGGCTCGTGATCCGCGGCTCGACGATTCCGCGGCGGTGAGGGCGCGGAGGTGACGGTGCCGGGCTATAGGATCCGTGCATGTCCTTCCAGGCCTATCTCGACGCGGTCGAGACCAAGACGGGGCTGACCCCGCGACAGCTGATCGACCTCGCCCACGAGAAGGGCTTCGACGAGAACACGAAGGCGACACCGATCGTCGAGTGGCTCGCCGCCGACTACGGCCTGGGGCGCGGCCACGCGATGGCGATCGTGCACGTCATCACGAAGGGTCCGCAGATCAGCGACAAGCACGTCGACTCCGGCGGCACCCATTCCGACCCGTCGAACATGCTGTGGCTCGACGGCAAGGCCACCAACCCCGCCGGCTGACGCTCAGTCCGAGCAGCGCCGTCGTCGTCCGCCCGTCACGAGGTTCGGCTCAGCCGACGTGGGTGCGCCACGTGTGCTGCGGGTCGTAGCCGAGCAGGCGGCGCGCCTTGTCGATCGACAGCAGCGTGTCGTGGTCGCCGAACTCCCGCGCGACCGGGACGCCCGGGAACACCTCCGCGAGCAGCTCGGCGTTGGCGCGGGACATGACGGTGTCGGATGCCGCGATCAGGAAGTTGTCGAAACCGGCCGGTGCGACCTCGAGCGCGCGCTGCACGGCCTGCGCGCCGTCGCGCGCGTCGATGTAGCCCCAGAGGTTCCATTTGCGCAGGCGCGCGTCGGCGTCGAACGAGGGGAACTCCGCGTAGTCCTCCGGCACCATGACGTTCGAGAACCGCAGGGCGGTGATCGAGAGATCCGGATGCCACCGCACGAGCTCCGTCGCGAGCTGCTCCTCGAGCGTCTTGACGAGTGAGTACACCGACTCCGGGCGTGGTGCGTAGCCTTCATCGACGGGCACATACGGCGGCGGGGCATCGAAGGGGAGACCCTGCACCGTCTCGCTCGAGGCGTAGACGATTCGGCGGATGCCGAGGCGCACCGCCGCCCAGAACACGTTGAATGTCGCGGCCATGTTGTTGTGGAAGGTGGCCACGTCGCTGCGGATGCCGGGGGCCGGGATCGCTCCGAGGTGCACGACCGCATCGATGCCGTCGTGACGGTCCCCGACCGCCCCGAACGCGTCGATCACCTGGCCGTAGTCGGTGAGGTCGACCTGCACGAACGAGGGGCCTCGGGTGCCGACGACGTCCATGCCGATCACGTCGTATCCGGCATCCCGGAGTTCGCGGCCGACGACCGTTCCGAGCTTTCCGGTCGAGCCGGTGAGAGCGATGCGCATGAGACCAGCCTGTCACGGCTGCGGCATCCGCGGACAGAAAACCGTTTCGCAAACCGGGGATTGTTTCCGCTAACTGTTAGCGCTACCGTTAAGCTCGCGCGGCCGAAACGCCTTTCGCCGTGCGACGAACGTCGTGTACGAGGAGGTCACGATCATGACGAGCCGCGCGGGCTGAACGCTCGTCCGGCAGCCGCCGCGCCGGACGCTCCCTCCGAGGGCGCCGTCCGTTCCACCGAGGCAACAGCCTCCTGACCACCCGCCCTCGCAGCGGGTCTCTTCGGCGTGCCCCGGCACGCGTCATCCTCGCCTGTCCCCAGAAAGGAATCACGATGACACCCGAAACCGAAACAGGTATCTCGCGTCGCAACATCGTCGTCGGAGGGGGGATCGCGCTCGCCGGCATGGCCGCCGCCGTCGCACTCCTCGACCCGACCCAGGCACGCGCCGCCGCACCCCGGCAGAGCGCCGCCGCCTTCCGCGCGGCCGGTCCGGCCCGCTCGGCCCAGGTCGTGCGCGCCGGGCAGACCCTCGTCTATCCCGACGCCTGGACCGTCCGCCCCTTCCCGCTCACCTCGGTGAAGCTCGGACAGAGCGTCTTCACCCGAGCCCTCGACCAGCATCTCGTGCTCTACCGGGCGTACTCGGTCGACAAGATCCTCGCGGTGTTCCGCCGCAATGCGGGGCTGCCGACGAACGGCGCGACCCCGCCCGGCGGCTGGGAGGAGTACGGCCCCAACCCCGACGCGCAGCGCTGGGGCCCGCGCGAATACGTCCGGGGCCAGAACGCGGCTGGCGCCGGCGGATGCCTTCGCGGGCACTACGGCGGCCACTTCCTCAGCGGACTCTCGATGGCGTACGCCGCAACGGGCGAGCTCGCCCTGCTCAACAAGGTCAACGCGATCGTCGACGGACTCGAGGAGTGCCGGGCCGCGCTCGCCGCACAGCAGTTCGACGGCGCGCCGCGCTACTCGCACCCGGGCTTCCTCTCGGCCTACGGCGAGTGGCAGTTCTCCGCGCTCGAGGAGTTCGCGCCGTACGGCGAGATCTGGGCGCCGTACTACACGCTGCACAAGATCCTGGCGGGCCTGCTCGACGCCCACGCGCTCGCGGGCAGCGACAAGGCGCTCCAGCTGGCCGAGGGCATCGGCCACTGGGTGCACAGCCGCCTGTCGACCTGCACCCCCGCGCAGCTCGCACGGATGTGGGGCTCGTACATCGCGGGCGAGTACGGCGGCATGAACGAGGTGCTCGTCGAGCTGTACTGGCGTTCGGCCGATCCGCAGAAGAGCGATTTCCTCGACGCCGCGCACCTGTTCACGCTGCACACGCTCGTCGACGCATGCGCCGCGGGCACCGACACGCTCAACGGGAAGCACGCCAATCAGCACATCCCGCAGTTCCCTGGCTATGTGAAGCTCGCCGCCGAGACCGGCGACGACCACTATCTCGATGCGACGAAGGGCTTCTACGACATGGTCGTCCCGGGTCGGGTCTATGCGCACGGCGGCACCGGCGAGGGCGAGCTCTGGGGTCCGGCGAACACGGTCGCGGGGGACATCGGCCCGCGCAACGCCGAGTCGTGCGCGGCCTACAACATGCTCAAGGTGGCCAGCTACCTGTTCTTCAACGAGCAGGACCCGAAGTACATGGACTACTACGAGCGCACCGTGCTCAACCACATCCTCGGCGGACGCCGCAACCAGGAGTCGACGAGCGGGCCGGAGAACCTGTACATGTTCCCGGTGCAGCCGGGCGCACGCAAGGAGTACGGCAACGGCAACATCGGCACGTGCTGCGGAGGCACCGGGCTGGAGAGCCATGTGAAGTATCAGGAGGGCATCTACTTCCGCTCCGCCGATCAGTCGGAGCTGTACGTCAACCTCTACATCGCCTCCACGCTGACGTGGGAGGAGACGGGTCTCGAGCTGGAGCAGGTCTCGTCGTTCCCCGAGTCCGACACGTCCACGCTCACCGTCCAGGCCGCGCCGTCGGGCCCGCTGAAGGTGCACCTGCGCATCCCGGACTGGTCGCGAGACGCGGTCGTCGAGGTCAACGGCGCACCGGCCGCCGTGGCCGTCGACGCGGGCGCCTACGCCACTCTCGATCGCACCTGGGTGGCGGGTGACACGATCACCGTGCGCCTCCCGCTCGCCGTCCGCGTCGAGGCTGCCGTCGACCGCCCCGACATCCAGACGCTCATGTACGGCCCCGTCGTACTGACCGCCACGAGCTCGGCGACGAGCTACCTGAAGGTGTCGCTGGCCGATCGGCTCGACCTGAGCGGCAATGTCACCCGCGGGATCTCCAAGACCGCGGCGAACGTGTTCACGATCGGCGGCCTCAGCTACGAGCCGGCGTACAACGGGCGGGATGTCGCGTACCACATGTACTTCCAGCGCAACGAGCCGACCGTCACCTTCGCCGGGCAGGACTCGGGGGTGGCAAACCCGCGGCGCGCGGGCCGCACGCTGCTCGATGAGGTGTGGGAGCGGGCGCCGTTCTCGAGTCGCGCCGCCTTCCTCGCCGCCGTCGGGGAAGTCTCTGCGGACTACGTGGCGGCGGGAGTCCTGACCGCGCGCAACCGTCAGAAGGTGCTCCTCGCCGCCGGGCGCGCCCCGATCGATGCGGCGAACTGACATGTCGACGAACACGGAGAGCACATCCATGCACACCATGCGACCGGGCAGAGCCGGACTGAAGAGGATCGCCGTCGCGGTGGCCGCCGCCGTCGCACTGATCGCCGCGGGCGCTGTCGCGATCCCGGCCACGGCGGCCGACGAGCCGATCAACGTCGCGCTCGCCTCCGGCGACAACGCGCCCACGGTCGAGGTGAGCTACGTGCCGAGCTGGAACTCGGCTGCCGCCCTCAACAACGGCGCGGCCGCGCCGACCAACACGCTCTCCGCGATGTGGGGCACGTGGGGCGCGCCGGGCAACCCGACGCAGGACATCGCCACGTACACCTGGGAGCGTCCCGTCACGGTGAGCTCGTCGAAGCTCTTCCTGTGGCAGAACCACCTCACCCCCAGCGGCGACTCGGGCGTGATGATCCCCGCCGCCTGGAAGGTCGAGTACCGCAGCCCTGCGGGCGAGTGGCTTCCCGTCACCGGCGCCGGCCTGAGCTACCCGCTCCCGGTGCTCGACACCGCGGCGCCGGTGACCTCGCAGCCGGTCGTGCAGGCGAACTGGGACGCCGTCACCACGACCGCGGTCCGACTCGTGCTCGACCGCGTCGTGTTCCAGAGCCAGCGCAAGGCGACGAGCGTCATCGAGTGGGAGGTGTGGGGCGTGAATGCGCCGGTCGTCGAGCCCGAGCCCGAGGACCCGAACGCGTTCATCGACTCCGAGGCGGTCGCGGTGCGCACCGTCACCGGAACGGCGCCGGAGCTCCCCGAGCGCGTGTGGGTCATCGGCGAGAACGGTCCCCTGCGATACGTCGATGTCGAATGGGCGCCGGTCGCGGCATCCGCCTACGCCTCGGCCGGGACGTTCGACGTGGTCGGCGATCCCGACGGTTACGACGGGCAGTCGGTGACGGCGACCGTGTTCGTGGCCGCGACGCTGTCGGACGAGATCGACGCCGTCGACTACACGGCGACGATCACGACGCCCGGCGTCGCACCCGTGCTGCCCGGCTCCGTCCGCGCGACGTACGCCGACGGCACCGCGAGCAGCGACGTCGAGGTGGACTGGGCGCCGATCGAAGCCGCGCAGTACGCCGAGGCCGACGCGATCTTCGACGTCGAAGGCGCCGTCGACGGCTACGAGCCGGGCGCGGTCGCAACCGTGTTCGTCGTCGAGCCGCTGAGCCAGGCCGAGCCGATCGTCGCGATCGAGTTCGACTCCGCCGCGCAGGGATCGGGCTGGTACACGACCGCTCCGACCGTCACGATCACGGCGGAGGAGACGGCGAGCCCCGTCGCGCGCATCGAGTACAGCCTCGACGGCGAGACATGGCAGGCGTACGACGAGCCGTTCTCGGTCGACGCGCAGGGCGAGGTGACCGTGAGCGCACGCGCGACGAGCGAGGACGACGCGGTGGGCGAGGCATCCGAAACCGTGAAGATCGACACGATCGCGCCGACGACCGGCATCGACTGGATCGTCGTCGACGGCACGTCGGCGACCGTCACCCTCACGCCGTCGGACGACGAGCCGGGCTCGGGAGTCACGCGCACGGTGTGGTCGGACGGTCCGGACCCGTCCCCGACGGGCGAGACGAACAACATGTACGCGACGTACGAGGAGCCCTTCTCGGTGCAGCTCACCGAGGAGCCTCGGTACGTGCACGTGCAGGCTCAGGATGCCGCGGGCAACGTGGAGCAGCATGCCACCGTCGAGCTGCCCTCCCTCACCGGGGACAGTCTCGACCTGGTGCCCGCGGTCGTGCAGCGCTGCGTCTCGGGCAAGGTGCTGATCGCGGTGACGGTGCGCAACGCGGATGACGTCGCGGCCGACATCACGGTGGAGTCCGCGTTCGGGTCGAAGACCTTCGCCGCGGTCAAGGCCGGCGGCACGGTGTCGACGACGTTCTCGACCCGCACCCTCGGTGTGTCCGGTGGCGAGGTCGCGGTCAGCGGGACCGGCACCGACGACACCGCGTACCACGGCAGTGCGCAGTACGGCGCCTTCACCTGCGGCTGATCCCCCCTCGCGAACGGCCCGCGGTCTCCCCACCGCGGGCCGTTCCCGCGTTCGCCGTCGCGATTCCGTGACTCGCCAAGACACGCCGAAGGAGTGAGGCAGTGTCCGGCGTGTTCTGGCGACTCGATCGGCTGGGTGGCTGGGTGGCTGGGTGGCTGGGGGCGGGGACGGATGCTGCGGGTCAGGCGGCATCCGGTCGCTCGAGGCGGCGCAGCCGCCGGCGCGCGAAGTCCTGCGAACGGGGGCCGGCGTTCAGGGCGCGCTCGGTCACTGCGAGCACCGCGCGCGTGGCGGTGACCACGGGGAGGGGCGAGCGGCGCAGTCCGAGGAGCCGGCGGTACCGGCGGGGGATCGTGGCGACGGCGCTCGCGAACAGCACGCGGTACGCGAGCGACATCGAGCGCGACTCGCGAAACGGCGGGCGGCGGAGGAATCGCACCACGTCGTCCACGCGCTCGTCGCGGCGCAGGATCCCGCGCTCGAGGTAGCCGTCCAGCATCCCGCGCAGCTGCGCCTCGGTGCGCGGCGGCCCGGCCACCAGCATCAGCGTCCCGGCGGTCGCCCACTCGTCGACGTAGCGGTCGGCGCCGCCGGGGATCGCGCGTCCCCACCGCTGGTGGCACGACAGGAACGAATCCGTGAAGGCGAGGTGCACCCACTCGACCAGTTCGGGATCGGCGGCCGAGTACGTGCGCTCGCCCCCGTCGGCGGACCGGTACGTGCCGGTGACCCGCTGGTGGAACCGGCCCACACGCGCCGTCTCGCGCTGAGCCTGCGCCGTCGATCCGTAGGTGAGGCAGATCACCCAGCGCACGGTCCCCGTCAGGCGGCCGACCGGATCTTCGCGGTACCGGGACCAGTCGTGCACGCCCGCGAGCGCGCCGGGATGCAGCGCCTGCATCAGCAGCGCCCGGATGCCCGCGACCATCGTGCCGACCCCGGCGTGCACGGCCCACGCGGCGCCGTCCTCCGGGAAGTAGCCGATGTCGTCGCCTTCGGCGAGCTCCCTCACCCACGCCGGGGTTCCGTCCGGGTCGCCTGACAGCGCCGTCAGCAGCCGGGCCCGGACGCCGGCGATCACGCCGCGTCGACGCTCGCGGGATTCGCCAGAGGTGCCGGTCACGTCTCCAGCGTGCCACGCGCCGCACGACCGAAGCCCCGACGAGGTCGCCGGGGCTTCGGCTTCGGTGGGGGGCGCGGCTCAGGGCCGCGGCATCCGTTCGATCAACCGCAGGATGCCGCGGGGTACGCGAACTCCTGGTCCACAGTCACCGGCTGTCCGTTCACGGTCGCGGTCGCCTTCAGCGCCACGTTCGACGCCGGGACGGATGCCTGACGCGTGGTGAACGACGCGGACGCGCTCTTGCCCGCAGCGACCGATCCGAACGCCTTCGTGCCGTAGGCGGTCGTCGCGGTGAGAGTCACGGGGAAGCCCTCCCCGTTGGTGACGGTCACCAGCTGCACGACCTTGCCGGACACGCAGCGGGTGGTGACCGCGGCCGACACCTCGAGCTCGGGCCCGACGACCGTGACGGTCAGCGACACCGTGCGGTTGGCGGGTGCCACCTCCTCCTCGCGGGTCTGGTTCAGCACCGCGGAGCCGTCGGCGGCGAAGTGCACCGTCTTGACGCGCGCATGCCGGCTGGGGTCGTTCAGGCCGCCGTCGGCGCCCGGGATCCACTCCGAGATGGGCGGCCGCGCGTGGTAGACGATCACCGGGTTCCCGTCGGCGTCGAGCGTGAACGAGTTGTGGCCCGGTCCGTTCTGCTGGCCGCCGAAGTCGTCGGAGGTGAGCAGCGGGTAGCCGGTCTTGGTCCACGTCGACTGCTTCAGGAGATCGCCCCCGAGCGGTGCGCGCAGCATGCCGACCGAGTAGGTCTCGTTCACCTCGGAGGCCGAGAAGAACACGAACACCTCGTCCTCGCTCTTGATGACCGCCGGACCCTCGTTGATGACCTGGCTCGCGGTCCGCTCCCACGCGTAGTTCGGCGTGGAGAGCAGGATCGACGGGGTGATCAGCTGGCTCGGGTTCGTCGGGTCGATCTCGGCCATGCGCAGGTCGGAGCTGCCGGGCTTCTCGGCCCACACCATGTAGTGCTTGCCGTTCGCCTCGAAATACGTCATGTCGAGCGAGAAGCTCGTGAACGCCGAGGTGTCGCCGGGGGCCGCCTTGATGTAGCCGAGCTCCTCCCAGTTCGAGGCGACCATCGGGTCGCTGTTCCCGGGGGCGCGCATGATCGCGGGCCGGATGTTCCACACGTCGGTGCTTCGGCTCGACGTGAACAGGATGTACCAGTCCCCGTTGATCTTGTGCAGCTCGGGCGCCCAGAAGTACCGGTAGGCGCCCGTGGCGACCTTCGAGCCGTTCGACGTGTTCGGGGACGCGGCGTTGCGCGACCACAGCAGCACCTGCTCCTGCGCGGTCGTGAGCCCGTTGATCGAGCCCGCACGCCGCAGCACGATGCGGTCGTACCCGACGCCGGGGTTGGCCTGCGTGGTCGGGTAGGAGCCGGTGAGGTAGTACTCCGTCTCGCCGGTGCGCTCGTCGTCGCGGAACACCCACGGGTCGGCCCGCTCGGGCACGAGGATGCCCTTGCTGTCGCCGTACACCGGCTGGTTGACCGTGCCCGTGACGGTGTACTCGCCCGGGGTGTCGAGGTCGACGGTCGACGTGTCCCAGTTCACCCCGAGCTGCTTGGTCGAGCCGTCGGAGTAGCCCAGCTGCGCCTTCTCGGGCAGATCGAGCTCGCCGCCGACGGCGACCTCGACGTCGTCACCGGCGTCGACGGTCGTGTTGACGATCCGGCCCAGCGACTTCTGCAGGAGGGCGAGCTCCGCCGTGGTGACGGGCAGAGCGGATGCCTCGATCGCGCCGGTCGGGAGACCCGACACCGTCGGCGCCGCGGCCGCGGTGATCGACACCGGAGCGCTGAACGTCACGAAGTCGGTCGTCGTGACCTCGTACGCCGCGCCCGCGGAGGTGCGCAGCACGACACGATAGGCGCGGATGCCGTTGTCGTAGGCGACGTCGGCGCGGGAGACGGTGATGCCCTGGGTGTTGGTCAGAGCCCACTTCTGACCGCTGAAGGTCACGAGATCCTTCGACGTGTAGACGAAGATGCGGCCGTTCGCGGCGTTGTCGGTCGCCACGACGCCGTAGCCCCCGTCGGGGGTGCGGAACAGCGTCGGGTTCGCGAACTGCGACGTGCCGGTGCCGAACGTCGGGTAGAGGATGCCCTTGTTGTTGTTCAGCGCGATCAGCGGGTCGCCGTCCGCGGCCACGGCGAGGTGCAGCACCTCGGTCTTCGCGGTGCCGCCGGTGCGGACGTAGGCCACGACGCGAGCGGTGTCCTGGGCCTTGACCGTCACCGTGTAGGAGCGCTCGGCCGTGTTCTCGCCGCGCGTGAAGGTGGCGGTGAGCTCGACCTCGGTGTCAGCCGCCGGCCGGGCGACCTCGCCCGATTCGGACACGACGCCGGGATTCGACGATTCCCACGTCACGTCGACGCCGTCGACCTCGTCGCGCAGGACGATGTCGGCCGTCACGACCTCGATGCCGAGGTCGAAGGCGTCCGCGGTGCGGTCGAGGTCGCGCTGCGGGTCGATCGCGGGAACCGTGATCTCGTAGGTGCGAGTGAGCGTCTCGCCGCCGAGGGCGAACGTGCCGCTGAGCGTGACGACCGCGTCCTGCTGACCGGCCGCGGGCCGTGTGACGGAGCCGTCCGCGCCGATCACGCCGTCGGCCGAGGAGGCCCACGTGATGCGGGACCGGCTCGCGCCCGCCGTCGGGAGGGTGACGTCCGAGATGGCTTCGGAGGGGAGCGAGACGGCATCGGCGTCAGCCGCGAGTGCGGCCTGCGTCTGTGCGGGCGTGGTGCGGTCGCTGAGGTGGTAGATCTCGGCGACCTGGCCGGCGCTGTAGGCGGCGGTCGACACGATCACATCATCGACGGACCCCTTGAAGAACGGGTCCGCATAGGTCGAGCGGCCGATGTAGCCGACGAGTCCGGTGCCGAACTGCGAGACCGTGCGCGAGGTGGCGACGGTCCCGACGAGGGCGCCGTTGTAGTAGCCGGTGATCGATGTGGGGGTGATCACCGTCGTGTACATGGCCCACGCGGTGCCGGTCGTCGGACCGGCGACGCCCTGTGCCGCGTTGGTGGGGGAGATGCCATACTCGGTGCCCCACGGCGCCGAGGGCACGTTGCCGTTGGTGACGACCGTCTTGAAGCGACTCTGCGGGTTGCGCGGGTTGAGCAGCCAGTACTGCGCGGGGGTCGTGCCGGTGCCCGAGCCGAAGAACATCGCGGCGTAGTTGCCGGCGGCCGTGTCGTTGCGCAGCCAGGTCGAGACGGTCAGGGTGTCTTTGCCGTCGAAGAGATTCGCCGGGAAGCGCACGTAGCCGGCGCCGCTGTTCGACGCGCCGCCCGGCAGGGTGAGCACGCCGTCGGCGACGGTCGCCCCGGTGCCGAGGATCGTGCCGTTGTTGCCGTGGCCCGAGGCATCCGTCACCGCCCCTGCGGTGCTGAAGTCGTAGTGGAGGATCAGGTTCGGGTCGTCCGGAACCGGATCCGCGTGTGCTGCCGGCGGTGCGAGCACGCCGATGGCCAGCGCTGCGATCGCAGCTCCTGCCACTCCGACACGTCGCCATGACTTCGTCGCCATGTCAAACCTCTCCATCGCGGTCTGTGGCCCGCGCGAGATCGCGGGCATTGTCGGCCACAGTAACGCGTTAGCGCTCACATTTCCAGCCTCGATCGACCGGATCCGATGACGTGGTTTTGGGTCATAACGCGAAGAACGGGTGGCGATCTTCGTTTGGTTACCGCTAACGTGAGCGATAACAGCCGTTTCGACGATGTCCGGCCTCACTTGATGGAGAGTGGAATGAGAGCGTCCTCCCGCACCCGGAAGACCACCACCGCGCTTGCCGTGATCGGCGCGATGATCCTCGGACTCGGGGTGACCGGCGCGCACGCCGCGGTCCCCGAAGACGGGCTCGTCGCCGAGTACGTCTTCGACGCGGCATCCGGATCGACCGTCGCCAACTCGGCACCGGGATCCGCGTTCGGCGCCGCCACGGTGCGCAACGTCCAGGCCGCCGATTGGACCGGGTCATCCCTCACCCTGCGCGGGGGCGCGAAGACGTCCACGGGCAACTGGGTCGAGCTGCCCGACGACCTGCTCGCCGGGAAGCAGTCGGCGACGATCACCGCCGAGGTCAAGGCGTCGAGCGCGATGCTCTCCGGCTTCCACTTCCTGTGGAACATCGGCAACGAGTCGTCGGCGACCGAGTACTTCTTCGCATCGCTCAACTGCGGCTCGGGCCGCGCGCCGCTCGTCGGCCTCAAGGCGGGCGGCGTCGAGCGGCTCGTGCAGTCCGGATCCTGCGGGCTGACCGCGAACACCTGGGTGAACGTCACCACGGTCGTCGACGGCGCAGCAGGCACGGCCTCCCTCTTCATCGACGGCGTCCGCACGGCGCACGGGGCGATCGGCGCGACTCCGGGTGCCGTCGTGGACCAATCGCTCAACACGATCGGCCGCGCGCCGTGGCCGGACCCGCTCTTCCAGGGCTCGATCTCGGCGTTCCGGGTGTACGACCGCGCGCTGTCCTCGGCCGAGGTCGCCCAGGTCTCGGCCGACGACGCGGCAGCGCACTCCGCGGAGCTGCGCGCGCAGGCGCAGGCGATCATCGACGGGCTCGCCCTCGTCGACCGTGAGACGAGCACCGACATCGACCTGCCGACCGCGTCGGGTCGCGTGACGTGGACCTCGAGCAACGCCGACGTGGTCGCCGTGGACGGCACGGTGAGCCCGCCGCTGGCCGGCGAGGCAGCCGTCCCGGTCGAGCTCACCGCCACCGCGTCCGTGCGCGGCGCGACGGCGAGCCGCACGATCACCGTCACGGTCCTGCCGTCGAGCGAGACCGCCGCCCAGCGCGCCGAGCGTCTCGCCGGTCAGTTCGTGATCCCGTCGGTCGTCGAGTCGGGCGCCCTGATCCCCGCGGCGCCCGCCGGCACGTCCGTCGAGGTCGTGTCGGTCGACGGCGAGGTCGAGGTGGGCGAGGCGATCGTCTCGACCGTCGAGACCGAGACGGATGCCGCGATCGAAGTCCGCGTCACCGACACCGCGACGTCGGCCACCGCCACCCGGGCGTTCTCGGTGCGCGTGCTCCCGAGCGCCTCGACCTCCGAGCTCCTCGCCTATAGCCGCACCGCGACGAGCGTCGCCGAGGCGAACAACGCCGACGTCGCCTTCAGCATGCACCTCGCGCTCGAGGGCGGCGACGGCTGGAACCCGCTCAACGAGAACTACGGCATCTGGTTCGCCAAGACCTCGGCCCCGCCGCCCGCGAACGGCACCACCGAGAGCATCATCCGCAGCCTGCGCGACCCCCATGTGTTCTATCTGGCCGACGGCTCGTTCGGCGTCGTCGCCACGCGCGTCGCCCGGGGCGGAGCATCCGACGGCACGCAGTCCTCCCGCATGCTGTTCGCCCGCAGTGCCGACCTGCGCAGCTACCAGGAGGCCGGTCTCGTCGACCTCGGCGTGACGAGCGGGGTGAACGGCCCGGCCGTCGTGTTCGACTCGGCATCCGACCGCTACGTCGTGTCCTGGACGTCCGATGCGGGCGCCGCGATGTACACCACCTTCGGCGACCTGACCGACGCCGCGACGCGCGGCCCGGTGCTGCGGGGATCGGTCGCAGCGACCGCCGGCACGGCGGCTGCGGGCGTGCCGAACTACGCCACGGGCAATGCCCTGCCGATCGCGGGCGATGTCGTCGACGCCCTCCGGGTGCGGTTCGGCCGCGTCGCGAACACCGGCATCGAGCCGCTCGACGAGGTCACCGTCGAGACCGGCGAGGAGCTCGCCGCGGGCGACCTGCCGGAGAGGGCGGCGCTCTCGTACGACGACGGCTCGTCGGCCACACGGGCGATCGAGTGGGATGCCGCATCCCTGGCCGCCGTCGACACGTCGACGCCCGGCACCTACGAGGTGACGGGCTCGGTCAAGCAGCCCGAGTTCGCGACGCCGTTCGCCGACGAGCGTGCGGACCCGTCGATCTTCCGGTTCGACTGGAACGGCGCGGAGAAGTTCCTGTTGATCGCGACCGAGGACCTCAACCTCAACCCGATCGATCCGGCCAACGGGGCGCACATGCCGATCCGCGTCGCCGACCGCATCGACGACCTCTCCGACCACGCGCTCGCCGACGGCAGGAACGTCGAGGTGGACCTGCTGCGCGCGGGTGACACCGACGCCGACGGCGCCGTCATGACCGGATGCTTCTGGGCGCCCGAGTTCCACGTCATCGCCGACCGGCTGTCGATCCTGTTCATGCCCTGCTACAACGGCTCGAACGGGCGTCCCGACATGTGGACGGGTCGCGCGAGCATCATCCAGCTGAAGCAGGACGCGCAGGGCAACGACCTCGACCCCGCGGTGCCGGCGAACTGGACCAAGGCGCAGAAGGTCGTGCGCGCGGACGGGTCCATCCTCAACCCGGTGCAGAGCATCTCGCTCGACATGACCTACTTCACCGACTCCGGTCAGTCCTACTACTCGTGGCAGATGCTGGGCTCGATCTTCATCGCGAAGATGGACCCGGCCGACCCGACGCGCCTGACCTCGGCGCCGGTGCGGATCCTCGCACCGGAGTACGCGTGGGACAACACGATCGCCGAGGGACCCAACGTGCACGTGCACGACGGCGTGCTGAACCTGATCTACTCGGGTTCGACCGTCGGCGACTCGTACACGACCGGTCTCACGACGGCGACCGCGGGCGCCGGAGTCGACCTCACCAACCCGGCCGCCTGGACGAAGCTGAACTATCCGATCCAGAAGTCGGGCATCTTCAACGGGGAGTGGCAGCTGGGAACCGGCCACGGCATGTGGTCGCACGACGAGGACGACAACCTCCTCTACGTCTTCCACGCCCGCACCGACAACAACGGCAAGACGGGTCGCGACACGTTCGTCCGTCGGGTGCACTGGGCCTCCGACGGCCTTCCGATCTTCGACATGGAGTCGGAGGAGGAGGTCGCCCCCGGCAACCGCGCGGTATCGACGACCGTCACGGTGATCGGCGATGCCGCGCCGGCGCTGGACGTCTCGGGGACGGTCACCGCGCGCTGCGTCGCCGGCAAGGTCGTGCAGGTCCTCACCGTGACGAACGCGGAGGACTTCCCCGTCGCGGTCTCGGCGACCGGCGCATACGGCTCGAAGGCCTTCGGCGCCGTCGCTCCCGGCAAGAGCTCCTCGACCTCGTTCACGACACGGCAGCCGTCGGTCGCGATCGGCGCGGTCGCGCTCACCGCGACCGCCACCGTCGAGGGCGCACCGGTGACGGCCACGATCGACATCGCCTACCCCGCCGTGGCCTGCGGCTGACCCGCGCACCCATCGCTGTGAGAAAGGAACACCCTGTGGATCGAACGGACGTGACCCCTGCGCGCGCACGCGACAGCCGGAGGACGCGGAGGACGCGGAGGACGAGAATCCTCTCCGGTGTGCTGGGGACCGCTCTGGTGGTCGGTGCGATCGGCGCCACCGGACCCGTGGCGGCGCACGCTGCGGAACCGGCGTCGCTGCTCGCGTCGTACGACTTCTCGGAGACCGGCGGCACCGTGCTGCACGACGTCTCCGGGGCCGGCCGAGACGGCGCCGTCGTCGGCGGCGCGGCGTGGCGCGGCGGCTCCATGCAGTTCACCGGCGCGAACCACGTCCAGCTTCCGAACAACCTGCTCGCCGGGCAGACTGCCGCCACCGTCGTGATCGAGACGAGTCCCACCGCGCTGAGCGGAGCGAAGTTCCTGTGGAACATCGGCGGGTCGGGGGATGCCGCGACCGGTCAGTTCTTCATCCAGCCCGTCGCGCCGCGCCTGGCGATCTCGACGTCGAACTGGTCGGGCGAGCAGTCGGTCACGTCCGCGACCAAGCTCGTCGAGGGCCGGTGGCAGTCGGTCGCGGCGACGATCGCGAAGAACGCCGGCGGAACGACCTCGACGCTCACGCTGTACATCGACGGAGTCCGGGTCGCGCAGAAGACCGACTCCACCGTCGCGCTCAGCGACCTGACGACCCACACGCTGAACTACATCGGCAAGAGCGCATACAACGGCGATTCGCTGTACCAGGGAGGCGTGTCCGCGTTCCGGGTGTACGGTGAGGCGCTGTCGGCGACCGACATCGCGACCGCCTCGACGACGGATGCCGCGGCCGCCGCCGCCGAGGTGGTGGGCGGCATCGACCTCGACGCCGTCAACGTTCAGGACCTCACGCAGGTCGAGTCCGATCTCGTGCTGCCGACGGCCGGGGGAGTGACCTGGACGGCGCAGCCCGCGGGGATCGTGGCCCCGAACGGACAGGTCTCGCGACCCGCTGCCGACACCGTCGTGACGCTGACCGCGACCGCGACGGTGCGGGGCCAGACCGCGAACCGGACCCTCGACGTGACCGTGCTGAAGGCGCCCACCGCCGCGGAGCAGGCCACGCGCGCCGCCGAAACCCTCACCGTGCCGTCGGTGCTCGAGCGCGGGTACGTTCTCCCCGCGAGCGCGCTCGGTCTGCCGGTCGCCTGGACGCACGTGTCGGGCGCGGGATCCGTCGTCGACGGGGTGGTCGCCAGCGGTCCCGCTTCGGGACTGGCCGCAGCGACCCTGGAGGCCGTCGTGGGAACGGGGACGGATGCCGCCACGACACGGCTCGACGTGCGCATCGCCGAGACCGGCGCGTCCCGTGTGGCCGCTTACACGACGTCCAAGAACACCCGCGGCGGCGACGACCCCGAGGTCACCCGCAGCGGGCATCTCGCGCTCAGCGCGAACGGCACCTCTTTCACGGCGCTCAACTCGGGAGCCGGCGTCGTGTTCCCGACGGTCAGCGGCATGACCGAGACGAACAACGGCACCAAGCGCTACCTCGCCCGGCCCTACGCGTTCCGCCTCTCCGGCGATGAGGGCTTCGGCCTGATCGCGCGGCGCACGTCCGACACGGGCACGGCAGACGCCGCCGGTGCGATCGTCTTCACCTCGCCCGACCTGGTGGACTGGACCGAGGTCGGATTCCTTCCGCTCCCCGGCCAGGGCACGACCGGCGCCGTCTCCGCGGAATGGGATTCGCGCGTGGACGCGTACCGCATCGCGTGGACCAGCACGAGCGGATCCACGCTGACCGGCACCACGGCGGACTTCGCTGCCGTCGGAGCCGTGAAGCTCGGCCAGCAGCCCGGCGGACGCACTGGCACGATCGACGTGCCCTACGCCGAGACCGCCTCGATCGTTCCGGTCACCGCCTCGGAGGCGCGCGTGGCGGAGCAGCTGCTCGGCCGCGTGCGCAACACGGGTGTGCAGACGCCCGAGGAGGTGACGATCACCGCCGGCGGCGAGGTAGAGCTGCCCGAGACCGTCACGGCGGACTACTCGGACGGGGGAACGCACGACTTCCGGGTGGACTGGGACACGACCGACGTCGACACCTCGACGCCGGGCGACTACACCGTGACCGGCACGCTCCAGCGCACCGACACGATCTTCCCGCTGCTGCCCAACCGCGCGGACCCGCACGTCCTGCGCTACACGCTCGCGAACGGCCAGAAGACCTGGCTCTACATCGCGACGGACGACAACGGCCAGGACGAGTTCTTCATCCGTCAGGCCGACACGATCGCCGGGCTCGGGACGGCGGCGGACAACCGCATCCTCGGATACGGACTGTCGGGCACGAGCACCAACGCACAGCTGTGGGCACCCGAGCTGCACGTGGTGAACGGCGATCTCTACATCCTGTTCGCGGCGAACGCCAACAGCGCGAACTCGTGGACCGGCGTGCAGTCCTACACGATGCGACTGAAGTCCGGCGGGAACCCTCTCGTGCGCGCCGACTGGGATGCCCCCCAGCGCGTCGTCGACGCCGCCGGTCAGCCGCTCACCACCTACGGCACCGGGATCACACTCGACATGACGCACTTCACCGATGGGGGCACGGACTACGTGGTGTGGTCGGAGCGCGTCGTCGCGCCGGCGACCGGGCCCGCGGTGCTGAAGATCGCGAAGGTCACCCCGTCGACGACGGGACCCTGGCGTCTGTCGAGTCAGCGCTCGACGATCGTGTATCCCGACCGGGGATGGTCGACGAACACGTCCGCCGTCGCGGAGGGGCCGTTCGTCATCCAGCGCGACGGGAGGATCATGATCACGTTCTCCGGTTCGAACATCGACTGGACGTACGCGGTGGGCCTCGCCACGGCATCCTCCGGGGATGACCTGCTCGACCCGGGCGCGTGGGATGTGCGAGGCGACGCGATCTGGAGCTACGAGGGCGCCTTCTCCAACAACTGGGGTCCGGGACACAACTCCTACACGTACGACGATGACGGCAACCTGATCAACGTCTTCCATGCCAAGGCGACGCAGAACGGCACCCGCGACTCCGGCACGAGGATGGTGTACTTCCGCCAGGACGGCAGCCCGATCCTCGACATGACGAACGACGAGTGGCTCGCCGCGGCGAACCGCACGGTCACGGCCACGGTGACGGTGACGGCATCCGGTCTCGACGTCGACGCGGCGGTCACCTCGCGCTGCGTGAGCGGCAAGGTCGTGCAGGTTCTCACCGTGACCAACGGCGAGGACGTGCCCGTCACGATCGCCGTCTCGGGCACTTACGGGACGAAGACGTTCACCGCGCTCGCCGCGGGCAGGAGCGCGTCGGCCACGTTCACCACGCGGCTCGCGGCCGTCCCGGCGGGCACGATCACGCTCGCCGCATCCGCGACGATCGACGGCTCGCCCGTGACCGACACGGCGGAGGTGAGCGCCGCGCCCGCCTCGTGCGGGTGATCAGACTCGGCCGCTGAGCGGTCGATGCGACGCGCGTCGCGGGTGGGTGCTGCCCCCGCGGCGCGCTGTCGCGCGCGGCGCGGCGCGGCGGAGCGGAGGTCAGCCGCGACCGGCCGCGGTGAGGGAGGCGCGTGCGGCGGGGCGCCCGATGAAGAGCCACGCGAGCGGACCCAGGACCGGCACGAAGATCGCGACCAGCGTCCACACCAGTGCCTGGGCGGAGGTCAGCGCCTTCGCGGATCGAGCGAGCGAGACCAGCGCCACCACCAGCAGTGCGAGCAGCGCCAGTGCCACGCCGGACCACGCGATGTCGTAAGCGGCGGGAACGAGCGGGTTGAGGGAGGCGATCACCCCTTCAACCTAACGGGACTCGCCGGACCGCGTGCGCCCTGGGCGACTCGACGCGGGGTTCCCCACGAAGACGCCCCGCCGACCCGGGGCCGGCGGGGCGTTCGCGCTCGACGCCTAGCCGCAGCTGGCGGCCGTGAAAGCGCCGGATGCCGCGGCGCTGGTGCCGCCCGAGGTCACCGTCACCGCGACGGAGCCCGTCGTGATCGAAGACTGCCGGGTGGTGAACGCTGCCGAGGCGCTCTTGCCGGCGGCGACGGCCGCGACGGACTTCGACCCGTACGGCGTCGAGATGCCCAGCGCCACGGGCGCCGCCCCGTCGTTCGTGACCCGGACGGTGAGCGTGACCTTGCCTGAGACGCAGCGCGTGTCGGCGACGACCGTGACCGGCAGCACCGGTGCGGCGACCACGACCTCGGCCGTGACCGTCACGGCCGTCGAGCTGTACAGCTGCCGGCCCGGCGCGTTCCACGCCGTCGAGCCGCCTGCGCCGACCCACTGGTTCAGGTTCGCGCCGATCGTGCGAACCGTGCCGGTCACCTCGTAAGAGCCGGGCTCGGACGTGTCGATGCCCGCGAGATCCCACGTCACCGGCTGCGACGCCGTTCCGCGCCCGTACGCCAGCACGACGTCGGCCTCGGCCGGCAGCGCGGCCCGCACGGCGGACTCGGACGCGGCGGCCTCGACCTCGACGGAGCCGAGGTCGGCGGTGACGGCGGTCGCGGCATCCGCTGCTCGGATCTCGTCGTACTGCGCCTTCGTGAGTCCCACGATGCCGCCGTGCTTGGTGCTCGGAGCCATGAAGAAGCTGCTGCTCACGAGCTGCGTGAAGCCGGCATCCAGGTCGTTCGTCTGCATCGGCCGGTAGCCGGTCGAGGGGATGACGTCGACGTAGAGGTACCAGGACTCCTCGCCGTGACGCTGGAACACCGCCGGACCCTCGACACCGCCCGCGTTGCCCCCTGCCCACACGGCGCCGATGCGCGTCTGCAGCTGCGTCCAGGTCGCGGCGGGCTTCCACCACTGGGCGGCCGTGGTCGATTCGAGGTAGATGCCCTTGCCCGCGGAGTTGTCCTTCGTGATGCGGTACGTCGTGCCCTCGTTCTGGATGATCGTCGTGTCGATCGTGTTGCCGCCCGCGTCGATGAACGTGCCGCCGTACTCGTAGGTCTCCTGCGTGAAGTCGGGCGTCGCGCCCCACAGGATGCGGGAGTAGCTCGAGCCGGTGTGCTCGGCGTTCGCGTACACGTTCGATGACCAGTACAGGACGAACGCGCCCTCGCCGGCCCCGTAGTAGTCGGGCACCCAGGTCGCCTCGGGCGCCCACGCCATGCCGAACTCGCCGACCTTCGCACCGTCCGACAGGGCGACGTCGAACTGGCGCAGGTCGCTCCAGCTCACGAGGTCCTTCGACTCCCAGACGTTCAGCGTGGTGTTGCCCTTCGAGCTCCAGTAGCACCACTCGGTGCAGCCGCTGACGCCGCGGTCACCGCCGAACACCCGCAGGTCGGTGGCGATGATGTAGTACGTGCCGGTCTCGGGGTTGTACGTGAGGTACGGGTCGCGGATGCCGGTGGTGCCGAGGTCGGATGCGAGGATCGGCTTTCCCGCGTTGAGCGGGTCCCACTGCTCGGGGTTGTCGCCGCGGGACACGTCGAGGTAGATCTTCTCGGCATAGCCGGCGGAGTCCTCGATGAAGTGCACCATCGCGTACCCGAATGCGTCGTCCGCGCCCGCCTGCGGCTTCACCGTCACCGGCACCGCACGGGTGGCCGTCGCGCCGCGCACGGTGGCCGTCGCGGTCAGGGTGGTCTCGACCGGCGCCTGGCCGGTGGCCGGCTGGTCCGCGGTCGCCGTGACGCCGTCCGCGCCGATCTCGATCGCCGGGTCGCTCGAGGACCACGACACGCGTCCGCCGTAGGTCGGCAGGGTGGTCGTGGCCTCGTCGAAGGTCACCGCGGCGACGCTGTCGGCGACGGTCTGCGCGGCCTGCTGGAACGACGAGGCATGGATCGCGGCATCCGCCGTCGACACGTCTGCGACCTCGGCCGCCGTGAGCGCACGGTCGTACACGCGGAACGTCGACACCTCGCCCTTGTACATCGGGTCGGGATACGGCGCCCGGCCGATCGCATTGAGGGTCTGACCGATGGATGCCGGGGTCAGGGCCGTGTTCGTACGGGCGACCTGGACGCCGTCGACGTAGAACGTGATGTGGCCGGCGGCGCCGTCGATCACCGAGGTCAGGCTGTACCAGCGGTTCGCGTCGAGCGCGGAGCCGGAGCGGGCGTTGACTTCGCCGCCACCGCCGGTCGCCGTGATCGAGGTACGCGGGTTGTCGCGCACCGACGCGAAGTAGTACTGCGTCGTGGAGTCGCTGCCGATGTTCCAGAGGAAGTGCCAGCTGTTCTTCATCGTCGCGTCGAGCTTGGTCTCGATCGTGACCGTCGCCGACGTCCTGCCGGCGAGGATGTCGTCGGGAAGGCGCACCCAGTTCGCGCTCGCGCTGGTCTTGGCGCCGCCGGCGAAGACGAGGGACGAGCCGGTCCACTGACTGTCGGTCCCGTTGACGACGGTCGCCGCCGCACCGCCGCTGACGCGGTTCGGGATGCTGGAACCCGCAGTCTGATCGAACAGGTACTCGGCGAGGAGGCCGGTGGTCGGTGCGGCCGGCGCTGCGCCGACCGCGGCGGCCGCGCCCACCGGCACGAGCGCCGTGGCGACGAAGGCGGCGCCGACGAGTGAGGCGAGGAGCCGGCGTGGCCCTCGAGAGCGGTCGGTGCGGGCGGCAGATCGAGGAAGGGGAATCACTCCAGCTCCTTTGCTGTGCGCGACGTGTCGATGGGGCGCGGGAGCGCCTGCGGTGCGCGCTTGGGAATGTTAGCGCTCACGTCGCGCCGCTGGCAAGGATTGCTTTGTGATGACGAACCCTTGACATCCCGGGCGAGTTCGCGCTAACAAGGAACCACAGAACGCGTGATACCGCTAACAGCATGGGCGCATCGCTCACCTGCATGGACACGCGTCGACCAGGACGAGGGAGCCCTGAGCAATGGCGAAGATGCCGACAGACAGATTCCGCCGCGTGATCGCGTTCGCGACCGCGACGACGCTCGCCGCCGGCCTGCTCGCGGTCGCGACGCCGGTCGCGGCATCCGCTGCGCCGCTCTCGATCGAATCGGCGAAGGTGCTCGACCTGGCATTCGAGGGGAACCTCGCCGACGCCGGCCCGAACGCGGCGACCGTCACGATGCAGAAGGGCGCCGCGGCCTACGCCACCGGCATAGACGGACAGGCGTTCAACCTCAACGGCTCCAACGCGATCCGCCTCGGCACCGACGCGTACCTGCAGCCCGCCGACCTCACGGTGTCGTTCTGGTACAAGCCGAACGCCGTGATGTCCGGCGAGCAGGTCTTCGCGTGGAGCAAGCTCGCCTACAACTCGCCCGGGTGGTACCTCACCAGCGAGAGCAACACCTCGGCGCTCGCGCTGTCGGTGGGACCGGCGACCGGCCAGCCTTTCAAGGTCGCCGTCGACACGGCCCGCGCCGGCTTCTTCCCGGCCGGACAGTGGACCCACGTCGTCGTCACCTACGACAAGGCCACCAAGGACGTCCGCTTCTACCGCAACGGCGTGCGCCAGATCTCGACCGTGAAGTACGCGGCCACCGGAACCGCCACCGGCGCGATCGTCGGGGAGAGCACCACGGTCAAGACGCTCGGCTACAACGGTCCGCAGTACAACGGCGCCCACGCCAACGGCCTCATCGACGACTACACCCTCTACAACGGCGTCGCGACGGTCTCGGACGTCGTCTCGCTCACACAGTCCAACGACCCGACCTTCGACCCCGCTGCCGTCGCGCAGGGTGCGCTCGACGCGCTCTCGGTCCCCACCTCGGTCGCGGCGGACGTCGGCGTGCCGACCGAAGCGGCGAACGGCACGACGATCGCGTGGTCTTCGTCGAACACGGGCATCATCTCCCTCGACGGCGGCGCCGCGACGGTGACCCGCCCGGCCGCGTCGCCCGCGACCGTCACGCTCACCGCGTCGGCCAGCTACGGCGGCAGCGCCCCGGTGACCAGGACGTTCGAGGTGCAGGTGCCGCAGGAAGGGGCATCCACCTCCATCTACCTCGAGGACACCGACCTCGGCGAGGTGCTGCTCGAGGACCCGTACCTCGTCAACGGCAACGAGAAGATGATCGACTACCTGATCAGCCTCGAGCCCGAGCGGTTCCTCACCGCCTTCTACACGCAGGCGGGTCTTCCCACGACGGCTCAGCCGTACGGAGGGTGGGAGCGCACGAGCGGCACGCGATTCCAGGGCCACTTCTTCGGCCACTACATCTCCGCGCTGTCGCAGGCGTACGCGACGACGACCGAGCCCGCGACGAAGGCCGCCCTCCTGGCGAAGCTCACCACCGCCGTCGACGGTCTCAAGAACGCGCAGACGGCCTACGCGGCGATCGATCCGACGAACGCCGGCTACGTCTCGCCGTTCTCGACGAGCGTGCTGCCCAGCGGCGGCGGAGGACTCCTCGTTCCCTTCTACAACCTGCACAAGGTGCTCGCCGGTCTCCTGGACGCGCACGAATACGCTCCCGCAGCGGTCTCGGCCAAGGCGCTCTCGGTCGCGAGCGGATTCGGCACGTGGGTGCGTGACTGGGCGGGGCGGCAGGCCAACCCGGCGACGCTCCTGAACACCGAGTACGGCGGCATGAACGAGGCGCTCTACGAGCTGTACTCGATCACCGAGAACCCCGCGCACAAGCGCGCAGCGGAGTATTTCGACGAGGTCGCGCTGTTCCAGCAGCTGGCGGCGGGCCAGGACGTCCTCGACGGCAAGCACGCCAACACCACGATCCCCAAGCTGATCGGCGCACTCAAGCGCTACACCGTGTTCACCGACAACCCGCATCTGTACGCGCAGCTCAGCGCGACCGAGAAGAGCAACCTCGGGATGTATCGTGCCGCCGCCGAGAACTTCTGGCAGATCGTGGTCGACGACCACACCTACGCCAACGGCGGCAACAGCCAGTCCGAGCACTTCCACGGCGCCGACGAGCTCCACGAGCACGCCACCAACGGCACCACCTCGGGATACGGCGAGAACTCCACGTCCGAGATCTGCAACGAGTACAACATGCTCAAGCTGACCAAGGCTCTGTTCCAGGTAGGCCCGGACGTCAAGTACGCGGACTTCTACGAGCACACCTACATCAACGCGATCCTTGCGCAGCAGAACCCCGAGACGGGCATGATGACGTACTTCCAGCCGATGCAGGCGGGGTACGCCAAGGTCTTCGGTCGCCCGTACGACGAGTTCTGGTGCGATCACGGCACCGCGACCGAGAGCTTCACGAAGCTCGGCGACTCGATCTACTTCCGCAAGGGCGAGTCGGTCTTCGTCAACATGTTCCGCTCGACGGTGTACACCGACGAGACGCACAACATGCGCCTCACCCAGACGGCAGACGTGCCCGCCGACGAGACCGTGACCTTCTCGGTGGAGGCGATCGACGGCGGCGCGCTGCCCGAGGGCACGACCCTCCGCCTGCGCGTGCCCGGGTGGGCGGCCGCGACGCCGACCCTCTCCGTGAACGGACAGACCCAGGATGTCGCAGCGCTCACCGAGGACGGATACGTCGTCGTCGAGGTGGCCGCCGGCGACGAGCTCACCTACGAGCTGCCCGCCGAGGTGCGCGTCATCGACGACACCGAGAACCCGAACTGGGTGGCCTTCGCGTACGGGCCGGTGCTGCTCGCGACCGAGCTCAACCGCACCAACGTCGACGCGACCTACGTCGCCGGCGTGCTGGTGCGCATGAGCACGGCCGACAAGTCCGTCAGCAACGACGTCGTGGTCGGCGATGCGGATGCGTTCAAGGCCGGCATCGCCGACAACCTCGTGCGCATCGAGGACGGCGACAACGCCAACGGCATCGAGACGATGCGCTTCAAGATGCAGAATGCGGATGCTGCGACCGAGGCACTCACCTTCGAGCCCTGGTACTCGCTCTACGGCGCCCGCTACGCGATCTACATGGACCTCATCGAGCCCGACTCGCCCCAGGCGCAGGCGCTGATCCTCAAAGACAAGCAGCAGCAGCGGATCGACGAGACCACGATCGACGCGCTGACGTCCTTCGACAACAACAACAGCGAGGCCGACAAGAACTACCGGTTCAACAAGTCCGGCGTGGGCGTCTGGCTCGGCGAGGGCTACCGCGACGGGCAGATCGCGACCGACGCGTACTTCCAGTACGACATGGTCGTCGACCCCTCGCTGCCGGCCAACTACCTCGGCGTGCGCTACTTCGGCGGCGACAACGGGCGCACCTTCGACGTCTACCTCAACGACGTGCTGCTCAAGCACGAGCGCGTCACCAACGCCGCGGGGGCGAACACGTTCTACGTGCAGTACGACGAGATCCCGGCATCCGTCCTCTCGGGCATCGCCGCGAGGGACAGCTACAAGCGCGACCAGAACGGGCAGTACGTGCTCGATGCGCAGGGCCAGAAGATCCCGGTGGTGACGGTGCGCTTCCAGGGCAACGGCACGAGCTACGTCGGCGGCGTCTTCGGTGTCTACACGGCGTCGAAGACGACGTACGCAACGGCCGCCGACCTCAGCGCGCTGTCGTTCGAGGACGGTGAGCTCGCTCCGACGCTGACCGGCGGGGTCTACTCGTACACGGTGACCGTGCCCGCCGATGCGACCACCGCCACTTTCGACGCCGATCCGGCGGCGCCCAGCGGGCTCGTGCGCCTCGGCGGCATCCTGATCGACGACACGCTTCCGCGCACGCTGCCGCTCGCCGCCGACGGGCCGACGGTGCTGACGCTGACGGCGACGGCGCAGGACCACGTCACGACCTCGACCTATCGGATCGAGATCGTGCGGGCCCCCGTGCAGCCGCCGCTCGATGTCACCGCCGTGGCCGCCGTGCGATGCGCGGCGGGCAAGCCGATGCTCACCGTGCAGGTGCGCAACGGTGCCGGCGTGCCGGTGGCGCTCGCCATCGAGACGGTCGCGGGGACGAAGCAGATCGCGACGCTCGCGGCGGGGAAGACCGCGTCTGCGGCCTTCACCTCGCGCGCAGCGCAGCTGCCGGCGGGTCAGGCGACGGTGACGGCGTCGGCTGTCGTCGACGGCCGAACCGTGTCGGTGTCCGTTCCCGTGGCCTACCCGGCGACGACGTGCGGATGACGATTTCGAAAACCATTTCGGTACTTGTTTCCGCTAACTGTTGCCGGTAACATTCACGTGAGCCAGTCGATCCATCGTCGGATCCGAGAGCAAAGGTGCGAACATGCTCAGTCCCTTCCCGAGCCACACGGCGCTGACCGCGATGCCCGCGGCCGCGCGCGCGGCCGCGACGGGCTCCGGGCGTCGAGCGACCACGGCCGCGCGGTGCGCGTCGGCCATGACCCCAGTGAGACGGGAGCGATCGGCTGCGGCTGAGGCTTCCAGCGAGTCCCGACGGCCGGATGGTCCGGTCGCTCGCAACTTCGGCTCGGCAGGGGTGCCGACCGGGAATTGGAGAGATAGATGAACAAGCGAGGACTGATCGTCCGCACCGCCGTCGGAGCAGTCGGCGGGATGCTGCTGATCGGCGTAGCCGGCGCGGCCATCGCCGACGAGGTCGGCAGCGACGAGGTCGACGTCAACGTCACGATCGAGGCGCTCGAGCCTGTCGGCGCGCTCACCCTGAGCGTGGCGGCCGACTCGACGACGCTCACCGAGGTCGACTCGGGCGATGCCGCCGTGCGCCAGTTCGACGGCGTCCTGCCGACGGTCACGGTGACCGACGACCGCGCCGAGGTCCCGGCCGACACCTTCTGGTACGTCAACGGGCAGTCGTCCGCCTTCTCGGCAGCCGGCGTGCCGGACATCGGCCCCGAGTACCTGGGCTGGACGCCGGCGCTCACGAGCGACGACAGCAACGGCGAGGTCTCCGCGGGCGAGCAGGTCGACACGATCCTCGACGACGGCCCCGACGCGGTGGGTCTGGCCGGTGAGGAGCTTCTCGCGATCGCGCCGAACTTCGGCGAGCTGCCGAGCGGCTCGTGGACGGCGAACGCGAACCTGTTCCTGAAGACGCCTGTCGACGTCGCACCGGGCAGCTACTCGGCGACGATCACGCTCACGCTGTGGGAAGACGGAATCTGATCCGTCCTGCAGCGGACTCGTGTTGAATCGGGTCGGGGCCGTGCTGCGCGGCCCCGACCCTGACGTCTGGATCCACCCATCGTGACCCACCTTCCTCAGCGACCCGCGATGATTGCGCGGGCGCTGCTCGCCGTCGTGATGTCGCTCGTGCTCCTCGCCACGGCGAGCCCGGCGGCAGCCGCCGGCGACACCGACGACGCGCCCGAGATCCGCTGGTCGGTCGTTCCCGCCGACGCCTCGGGACCGGACGGACGCACCGCCGTCGAGAACGATCTCGACCCGGGCGAGAGCGTGTCCGATCGCTTCGCGGTCCGCAACGTCAGCGATGTCGAGGTCACGTTCCGCCTGACCGCCGCCGACGGGTTCTACACCCGCAACGGCCGGTTCGACATCCTCCCCGCCGACCAGGAGTCCGTGGACTCCGGCACATGGATCTCCCTCCCCGACGAGGTGACCATCCCCGCGGGTGAGACCGCGATCGTGCCGTTCGAGATCGCCGTTCCCGACAACGCCGAACCCGGCGATCACGCGGCCGGGATCACGGCATCCGTGCTCTCGGTGCAGACGGGCGACGACGGCGCGAACGTCGGCGTGGAGAGCCGCGTCGGATTCCGCGTCACCACGCGCGTCACCGGCGAGCTGTCGCCCGAGCCCGCCATCACCAGCGTCGTCGCGGACTACGCACTGTCGTGGAATCCGCTGCGTCCTGGTCAGGTCACCGTCGCCTTCGAGGTCGAGAACGCCGGCAACACCATCCTCCTCGTCGAGGGCGCTTTCAACGCGGGTGGACAGAGCACCGCCTTCCCCGCCGACGGCGAGAAGCCTCAGGAGCTCCTTCCCGGCGACAGCCGCAGCTTCACCGTCGTCGTGGACGACGTCTGGCCGCTGTTCGCCGTGCCGGTCGAGGTCGTCGTCGCCCCGACGATGCTCACGATGACGGGGGAGACCGCCGAGGTGACCCCGGTCACGTCGACCACGACGCTCTGGGCGATGCCGTGGCCGCAGCTGATCATCCTTCTCGGCCTCGGGCTGCTGATCTGGGCGCTGATCCAGGGACGCGTGCGATCGCGGCGCCGGCTCGATTCGATGCTCGCCGACGCACGCGAAGCAGGACGCCGCGAGGCATCCGAGACGGAAGACACCCGGTGACGAGCGGCGCTCGCGCCGCCGGTGCGCTCGCCGGTCTTGCTCTCGCGCTCGCGGTCGTGGCTGTCCCCGCCTCGCTCGCGGCAGCGCAGGAGTCCGAGCCGGACCCCGGTCGCGTCACCGTCACTGTCGAGATCTCGCCGCTTGCGTGCCCCTCCCCGCCGGGGAACCCCTGGGGGCCGGGGAAGCCGGGCAAGCCTCCCCACGCGGGGAACCCGAACCACCCCTGTCATCCGGGCAACCCCGGCGGTCCGGGCAACCCCGGTCATCCGGGTGGACCGGGCGCTCCCGGGTACCACGCCAACCCCGGCCGCCCCGGGAACGCGGGGGAGGGCGCCGCAGGTGCCCCGAGGCCGACGCCGTCGCCGACGCCGTCGGCCGCACCCGCCGCGCCGGGAGGACCCGGGAAGGGCGACGGAAACGGCGACGGCGGCGACGGATCCGAAGCGACGCCGCGCGCGGAGACGACTCCCGCGGGCTGGCTCGTCGCGGGAGGGGTCACGGCAGCGGTCGGCATCGGCGGTCTCACGTGGCTGGTTCTCGGTCGGCGCGCTGCGGCTGCCGCGGCGGCGGCAGCCCCCTACGATGTGGTCAGCAAGAAAGCACGGTGAACCGCAGTGTCCGAAGCGACAAAGGGCTGGCAGCGCCCGAGCATCTACGACGTTGCCAAGCAGGCGGGCGTCTCGCACATGACGGTCTCACGCGTGCTCAACGGGCATCCGAACATCCGCGAGTCCACCCGTGAGCGCGTGCTCCAGGCGATCGATGAGATGAACTACACCCGCAGCTCGATCGCGCGGGCGCTGGCGACACGACGGGCGATGCGCATCGGCGTGATCGTCGACAGCCCCGTGCAGTGGGGCCCGAACAGCACGCTGCGCGCGATCGAGAGTGCCGCACGCGATGCCGGGTACGCGATCAGCGCGTTCTCCATCTCCGATGACGAGGAATCGCAGATCGACGCCGGGGTCGTCGAGCTCCTGACGCAGGGCGTGGACGCTCTGTGCGTCATCGCGCCGCGGGCCTCATCGCTCGACACCCTCCGTCAGCAGAGCACCGGGCTGCCGACCCTCGTCATCAAGGCGGAGTCCGACCCCGAGATGCATACGGCGGCCGTCGATCAGCGGGCGGGCGCCATGGCGGCCGTGATGCACCTGATCGAGCTCGGGCACCGCTCGATCGCCCATCTCTCGGGCCCCCTCGACTGGTACGACGCGCGTGCGCGCGAGCAGGGGTGGCGCGACGCGCTCGCCGACGCGGGTCTGCCGATCGCCCCGCCGGTCGTCGGCGACTGGACGTCGGACTACGGCTACACGTTCGGCAAGACGTACGACTTCGCGGACGCCACCGCGGTTTTCGCCGCCAACGACCAGATGGCGCTCGGCCTGGTCCATGGCCTGTCCGACCGCGGTCTCCGGGTGCCGGACGACATCAGTGTGGTCGGCTTCGACGATCTTCCCGATGCGCGGCACTTCCTGCCCCCGCTCACCACCGTGCGTCAGGATTTCGCCGCGCTCGGCGCGCTCGCCCTGCAGATCATCATCGCCGCGATCGAAGGCGGAGAGGTCGACGGCCACGACATCATCGAGCCGCGCCTGATCGTGCGCGGCTCGTCGGCCGCGCCGCGTCTCTGACCTCGCACCCGCGTACGCTCGCCGCTCGCTCCTCACGCTCGTGTCCCGGGCGGCGCGGGCTCGATCGCGGCCGCTGCGAGGGGATCGATCGCGCCGGCGGCGCGGGCTCGATCGCGTCCGCTGCGCAGGAGAGATCCGCTGGGCAGGACGACCAACCGCCGGTTCGGCCTGCGGCACGGATTTCTCCTGCAGGAGAGATGTGGCGGTCTCGCGACTGTGGGATGTTCCCGCTCACGGAATCGTGTTAATGTTCGCGGTAACGGTGAAGTAACGAATTCCAGAATTGTTGTTGCGCAAAGCGTTGTTAGCGCGCACAATGGACTCGCACACACCCGAGAGTGTCCCGAATGGGGCACGGGACTTTCTTCCCGACCGAGAGCGTCGGGGAGTCTCAAGGAGGAGAAGAAATGGTCAGCAAGAAGCGGATGCTCGGACTTGTCGGCTTCGTCGGTGCCGGAGCGCTCGCGCTCGGCCTCGCCGGCTGCGCGGGCAGCGGAGACAACGGCGACAGCGGCTCGGACGGCGGCAGCGGTGACGACCTCACCACGGTCGGCTTCGTCGCGGTCGGCCCCGAGGGCGGCTGGCGCAACGCCAACGAGCAGGCGATCAAGGACGCGTTCTCGGAGGAGGCCGGCTTCGACCTGAAGTACGCCCCCGCAGCGAGCCCGACCGACCAGAAGTCGCAGATCGACGCGTTCGCGACGTTCGTCAACGACGAGGTCGACGTGATCCTCCTCACCGCGACCGAGGCATCCGGCTGGGACGACTCGCTCGCCCTCGCCCAGGAGGCCGAGATCCCCGTCATCCTGCTCGACCGCGGTGTCGACTCCAGCGATGACCTCTACGTCACCCGCATCGCCCCCGACAACGTGAACGTCGCCGCCACCGTCGGCGACTGGGCCGTCGAGGCCTTCCCGGACGGCGCGAGCTACTTCACGCTCGAAGGCGTCCCCGGACTCTCCGTGGTCAACGAGCGCAACGAGGGCTTCGAAGCCGTGATCGAGAACGCCGACGGCTGGAACAAGATCGGCGCGCAGACCGCGAACTGGACCGCTGACGAAGGCAAGTCGGTCATCGAGACCGTGCTGAAGGAGAACCCCGACCTCCAGTTCATCTTCGCGCAGAACGACGAGATGGGCATCGGCGCAGCCGCCGCAGTGACGGCCGCCGGACTCACCCCGGGCACCGACGTCAAGATCGCCACGATCGACGGCACCACCCCGGCCCTCGAGGCGCTCGCCGCGGGCGAGCTGAGCTTCGTCGCTCAGTACAACCCCTTCTTCGGCGACCTCGCCGTCGACGCGGTCAACGCCGCACTCGCGGGTGACAGCGTCGAGAAGGTCATCATCGTCCCGGGTGAGACCTTCGACTCGCCCGAGGCCGGCCAGGCCGCGATCGATGACGGCAAGGGCTTCTGATTCGATCCAGCTTCGGCTAGACGAGAAGTGATGCGAGCGGGGGCTGCCGTTCCGGTGGCCCCCGCTCGTGCTCGTCCACACCCCGAAAGCCCGCTCAGCAGCAACAAGGAACCACGCAGCCATGATTGAACCGATCGCGATCGTCGAAGTCCGAAACGCATCCATCACCTTCCCCGGGGTGAAGGCGCTCGATGACGTCAGCTTCCGGCTGCTTCCCGGCGAGGTCCACACCCTCATGGGTGAGAACGGCGCCGGCAAGTCCACCCTCATCAAGGCGCTCACCGGCGTCTACCAGATCGACTCCGGCGAGATCGTCGTCGCGGGGCAGGTGCGGCACTTCACCGGCACGGCCTCTGCCCAGGCCGCCGGCATCTCCACCGTGTACCAGGAGGTCAACCTGTGCACGAACCTCACCATCGGTGAGAACGTGATGCTCGGGCACGAGGTGCGCGACTGGACCGGCATCAATTGGCGCAAGACCTACGCCCGCGCCCGTGAGGCCCTCGCCCGCATGGGGCTCGGCGACCTCGACCCCCGCGCGCCCCTGTCGTCGATCTCCATCGCGATCCAGCAGCTCGTCGCCATCAGCCGCGCGATGGTCACCGACTCCAAGGTGCTCATCCTCGACGAGCCGACCTCGAGCCTCGACGCGAACGAGGTCGAGGTGCTCTTCGACGTCATCCGCCGCCTTCGCGACCAGGGCGTCGCGATCCTCTTCGTCTCGCACTTCCTCGACCAGGTCTATGCGATCAGCGACCGGATCACGGTCCTGCGCAACGGCACCTTCGTCGGGGAGTACCTCAAGCGCGACCTCGATCGCACTCAGCTCATCTCGAAGATGATCGGCAAGGACTTCGAGACGCTGCGCGCCCTCGGCTCCAATCGGCAGACCCAGCAGCGCGACCGCAGCGTCACCCCGCTCTTCGCGGCCGAGAGCCTCGGCCGCAAGGGGGCGATCGAGCCCACGGATCTCGAGATCCACGCGGGCGAGGTCGTCGGGTTCGCCGGCCTGCTCGGCGCCGGCCGCACCGAACTCGCGCGCCTCATCGCCGGCGCGGACAAGCCCGACTCCGGGACGATCCAGCTCCGCGGCAAGAAGACGTCGCTGAACTCGCCCGTCGCCGCGCTCTCGCAGGGCATCGCCTACTCGACGGAGAGCCGGCGCGATGACGGCATCGTCGGCGATCTCAGCGTCCGCGAGAACATCATGCTCGCCGTCCAGGCACGTCGCGGCTGGCTCCGCCGCGTTCCCGCGCGCGAGGTCGATCAGCTCGTCAACACCTACATGGAGCGCTTCAGCGTCAGGCCCAACGACCCCGACCGGCCGATCCGGCTGCTCTCGGGCGGCAACCAGCAGAAGGTGCTGCTCGGCCGGTGGCTCGCCACCAACCCCGATCTGCTCCTCCTCGATGAGCCTACGCGAGGCATCGACGTCGGCGCCAAGGCCGACATCCAGGAGACCGTGGCCGAACTCGCCGAGGGCGGGATGAGCGTCGTGTTCATCTCCTCCGAACTGGAGGAGGTCGTGCGGCTCTCCGAGCGGATCGTCATCCTCAAGGA
Source organism: Microbacterium sp. SSM24 (assembly GCF_025989145.1). Taxonomy (NCBI): domain Bacteria; kingdom Bacillati; phylum Actinomycetota; class Actinomycetes; order Micrococcales; family Microbacteriaceae; genus Microbacterium; species Microbacterium sp. SSM24. The sequence continues at coordinate 1,902,108 of NZ_JAPDNQ010000001.1, forward strand.
CCACCAGAAGGTGGGCGAGGTCGTCAACGGACCGGAAGTCACCGCAGAGAGCATCGTCTCCGTCATCGCCACCGAGTCGGGCGACGAGGCCGAGAAGTCCGCCGACGCCCTCGCGGAAGAGGTCGCTGCCGGAGAAGCGGCGACCGACAACGAAGGGAGCGCGTCATGAACCGCGTCAAGACCGCGCTGCGCACGCCCTGGTTCTGGGCCATCGTCGGCATCGCGCTGCTGCTGCTGATCAACTCGATCAAGAACCCCGCCTACCTCGCCGTCAGCGTCAACCCGACCACGGGCATGCTCACGGGCAACGTGCTCGACATCCTGCGTGTGTCGGCGCCGATCATCATGATCGCGCTCGGCATGACCTTCGTCATCGCCACGGGGGGCATCGACCTCTCCGTCGGCTCGATGATGGCGGTCGGCGGCGCCGTCGCCATGGAGACGCTGTCGAACCTCGAGGGCTCCTCGCCGGTCGGCGCGATGCTGACGGCGATCGGCCTGGCGCTCGCGCTGGCGATCGTCCTCGGCGCGATCAACGGATTCCTGGTCTCGGTGGTCGGCCTGCAGCCCTTCATCACGACCCTGATCATGATGCTCGCGGCGCGCGGCATCGCCCGCGTCATCACCGGCGGGCAGAACACCAACGCCACCAACGAGCCGTTCCGCCTTCTCGCGAACGGGCAGATCCTCGGCATCCCGACGAGCTTCGTGCTGGCCATCGCGATCGTGGTCCTCATCGCGCTGGCGATGCGCCGGACGGCGCTCGGGCTCATGATCGAGTCGATCGGCATCAACCCTCACGCGAGCCGGCTGGCCGGCATCCGTCCCAAGCCCATCCTGCTCGGTGTCTACGTCCTCTCCGCCGCCCTCGCGGCGGTGGGTGGACTGTTCAGCGTCTCGGAAGTGATGACGGTGAGCGTGGGCGGCACCGGCAACCTGATGGAGCTCGACGCGATCCTCGCCGTGGTCATCGGCGGCACGTCGCTCGCCGGCGGGAAGTTCTCGATCGTGGGATCCACCGTGGGCGCCCTCCTCATCGCGACCCTGAACAAGACCGTGCTGTTCCTCGGCATCCCCGCCGCGGCGACGCCCGCCTTCAAGGCTCTGGTCATCATCGTGCTCGTGCTCCTCCAGTCCGAGCGCGTGCGTTCGTGGTTCGTCAGCCGCGCGAAGTCTCCGCGCCTGCCCAGCCCGCCGCCGACGCCATCGGCGGAACAGGGCACGTCCGTCACCAAGGAGGTCGTCGCATGAGCTCCTCGCGCACGCTCACCGAAGCAGTTCCCCCCGTCCCCAACCTGCCGGAGAGCCGGAACACGCCCGGCGCCGCCCGCCTGGCCCGGCTGTGGGAGCGCAATCAGACCCTCATCCCGACGCTCGCGGCGCTCGTTCTCCTGTTCGGCATGCTCATCTACGCCGAGGTGGCGTACGGCAGGGTCTTCCACGCGGGAACGATGTCGAGCCTGCTGATCAGCTTCGCGCCGACGATCATCCTCGCCGTCGGCATGACCATCGTGATCGTCTCGGGCGGCATCGACCTCTCCGTCGGCGCGGTCGTCGCGTTCACCTCGGTCGCCGGTGTGATGCTCATGAACATCGGCATCAACGGCTGGGTGTCGATGGCCCTCATGATCCTGTTCGGCGCGCTCTTCGGCGCGATCGCGGGGGTCATGATCCAGTACTTCAACGTGCAGCCGTTCATCGCGACGCTCGCGATGATGTTCCTGGCGCGAGGCCTCGCGTCGATGCTCTCGACCACGCCCGTCCAGGCCGCCGACGACTCGCCGATCCATCTGCTCGCGACGGACTGGAAGATCATCGACGGTCCCAAGGTCAACGACCTGACGATCACCCCCGGCCTCATCATCGCCGTGCTCGTCGTGCTGGGCGGGATGTTCTTCCTGCACCGCAGTCGCAGCGGCCGCACGGTCTACGCCATCGGCGGAAACGAGTCGTCCGCAGGGCTCATGGGCCTTCCGGTCGCACGGACGCGCGTCGGGATCTACATCATCTCGGGTGCGCTGGCGGGCCTGGCGGCGATCGTCTACACCGCGGAAGTCGGCGGCAAGGCGCAGAACGTCACCGGCATCGGCTGGGAGCTCGACGCGATCGCGGCCGTCGTCATCGGCGGAACGCTGCTCACGGGCGGCTACGGCTACATCCTCGGATCGGTGGTCGGCGTGTTCGTGCTCGCGGCCCTGCGCCTGATCATCACGAAGGACGGGACGATCAACCCCGAATACCTGACGATCATCACCGGCGCGGTCCTGCTCGTGTTCGTGCTGCTGCAGCGGGTGCTCACGCGGCGAAGGGCGAGCTGATGGCGAGCGCCGATCTTCAGGCATCCATCGATGCCGTGCGCGCGGATGTCGCGAGGCTCCACGGCGAGCTCGTCCGCTACGGCCTGATCGTGTGGACGGGCGGGAACGTCTCGGGCCGTGTGCCCGGCGCCGACCTGTTCGTGATCAAGCCATCGGGGGTGTCGTACGACGACCTGACGGCCGAGAACATGATCCTGTGCGACCTGGACGGCACCGTCGTGCCGGGCACGCCGGGGAGCGAGCGCAGTCCGTCGAGCGACACCGCGGCGCACGCGTACGTGTACCGGAATATGCCGGAGGTCGGGGGAGTGGTGCACACCCACTCGACGTTCGCGGTGGCGTGGGCGGCGCGCGGCGAGGAGATCCCGTGCGTGATCACGGCGATGGCGGACGAGTTCGGTGGTCCGATCCCGGTCGGGCCTTTCGCGATCATCGGCGACGACTCGATCGGCCGAGGCATCGTCGAGACCCTCACCGGTCACCGCTCCCGGGCGGTGCTGATGCAGAACCACGGCCCGTTCACCATCGGCGTCTCGGCCAAAGACGCGGTCAAGGCCGCCGTCATGGTCGAGGATGTCGCGCGCACCGTCCACTATGCGCGGGAGGCCGGTCCGCTGATCCCGATCCCGCAGGCGGCGATCGACAGCCTCTACGACCGGTACCAGAACGTCTACGGCCAGTCCGCCGACGAGCGTCGCGACGCCGAGGAGCAGGCATGATGGCGGCGGCTGCCGCGCAGGCGATCCGCGACGGCCGCGCGGTCCTCGGCATCGAGCTGGGGTCGACGCGCATCAAGGCGTGCCTCGTGCTGGCCGATGACCCGTCGACGGTGCTCGCGGTCGGCTCTCACGCATGGGAGAACCGGTTCGTCGACCGGCTCTGGACCTACGCGATCGACGACGTGTGGACGGGGCTGCAGGCGGCGTACGCCGATCTCGTGGCGGACGTGCGCGGCCGCTACGGCGTCGGAATCGAGTCGCTCGCCGCGATCGGCGTCTCGGCCATGATGCACGGCTACCTCGCGTTCGGCGCGGACGGCGAGCTGCTCACCGGCTTCCGCACGTGGCGCAACACCAACACCGATCGCTCGGCTGCCGTGCTGTCGGAGCTGTTCGGTGTCAACATCCCGCTGCGCTGGTCGATCGCCCACCTGTACCAGGCCGTCCTCGACGAGGAGCCGCACGTCGGCGACGTCGCCTTCTTCACCACCCTCGCCGGATATGTGCACTGGAAGCTCACCGGGCGCAAGGTGCTCGGCGTCGGCGACGCCTCGGGAATGTTCCCGATCGACTCGTCGACGCACGACTACGACGGCGTGCTCCTCGAGAAGTTCGACCGGCTCGTGTCGGAGCGGGCGCACGGACTCGCCGTGGCGGAGCTGCTGCCGGAGGTCCTGGTCGCGGGCGAGTCCGCGGGCGAGCTGACGGCCGAGGGCGCCTCCCTCCTCGACACGAGCGGAGCACTTCGACCGGGCGTGCCGTTGTGCCCGCCCGAGGGCGATGCCGGCACGGGGATGGTCGCGACGTGCTCCGTCGCCCCCCGCACCGGCAACGTCAGCGCGGGAACCAGCATCTTCGCCATGGTCGTGCTCGAACGACCGCTGTCACGCGTGCACCACGAGCTCGACCTGGTCACGACCCCGGCCGGTGACGCGGTGGCGATGGTCCACTGCAACAACGGCGCCAGCGAGCTGGCGGCGTGGGTCGGCCTCTTCGACCGGTTCGCCTCGGTCTCGGGCAGCGGACTCAGCTCCGACGACGTGTTCGAGACGCTGTTCCGCGAGGCGCTGGACGGGGATCCGGATGCCGGTGGCCTGCTCGCCTACAACCACCTCGCAGGCGAGCCGATCGCAGGGCTCACGGAGGGCCGTCCGCTGTTCGTGCGCACGCCCGACAGCCGCTTCACGCTCGCGAACTTCATGCGCGCGCAGCTGTACGGGGTGTTCGGCACTCTCGCGCTGGGCATGCGCGTCCTCGACGACGAGGGCGTGACCCTCGACCGGATGTTCGCCCACGGTGGCGTGTTCCGCACGGCGGGCGTCGCCCAGCGATTCCTCGCCGGCGCGCTGGACGCGCCCGTCGCGGTGGGGGAGACCGCGTCCGAGGGCGGCGCGTGGGGCATCGCCGTCCTCGCCGCCTACCTCTCCGCGGCCCCCGGATCGGACCTCGACCAGTACCTCCGTGAGCGCGTCTTCGGCGCGGCATCCTTCCACACCGTCGATCCCGACCCCGAGGACGCGCCCGGCTTCGCGGCCTACCTCGGCCGCTACCGCGCCGGTCTCGCCGTCGAGTCCGCCGCCGTCTCCGCACTCTGAATCACCTCTCCTGGAAACCCCGAAGGACCCTTCATGACCCGTCAGCCTCTCGCCACTTCGCTCGATCAGTTCGAGGTGTGGTTCGTCACCGGCAGCCAGAACCTCTACGGCGAGGAGACGCTGCGTCAGGTGGCCGAGCAGTCGCAGGCAGTCGCGGAAGGCCTCGCGGGTCTGCCGGTGAAGGTGGTGTGGAAGCCGGTGCTGAAGGACTCCGACTCGATCCGCCGTCTCGCGCTCGAGGTGAATGCCCGCGACGACGTCATCGGCGTGATCGCCTGGATGCACACGTTCAGCCCGGCGAAGATGTGGATCTCGGGGCTGGACGCGCTTCAGAAGCCCCTCCTGCACCTGCACACGCAGGCCAACATCGAGCTGCCGTGGGCCGACATCGACTTCGACTTCATGAACCTGAACCAGGCCGCGCACGGCGACCGCGAGTTCGGGTACATCCAGACCCGGCTCGGGGTGGCGCGCAAGACGGTCGTCGGTCACGTGTCGAACCCGGTCGTCGTGCAGCAGATCGACGACTGGCAGCGCGCGGCCGCCGGTTGGGCGGCGGTGCGCACCCTGAAGCTCGCCCGGTTCGGCGACAACATGCGCTTCGTGGCGGTCACCGAGGGCGACAAGACCGAGGCGGAGATCCGCTTCGGCGTGCAGGTGAACACCTGGGGCGTGAACGAACTGGTCGAGGCGGTGGATGCCGCGACGGATGCCGACATCGACGCGCTCGTGGAGGTCTACCTCGCCGAGTACGACGTCGCCGACGACCTGCTCCCCGGCGCCGAGCGGCACCAGTCGCTGCGCGACGGCGCCGCGATCGAGCTGGGCCTGCGCTCGTTCCTGGAGGAGGGCGGCTTCGGCGCGTTCACCACCTCGTTCGAGGACCTCGGCACGCTCAAGCAGCTCCCCGGTCTCGCCGTGCAGCGGCTGATGGCCGAGGGGTACGGGTTCGGCGCCGAGGGTGACTGGAAGACAGCGATCCTGGTCCGCGTGGCCAACGTGATGGGCGCCGGGCTTCCCGGCGGCGCGTCGCTCATGGAGGACTACACCTACGACCTCGTCCCCGGCAAGGAGCGCATCCTCGGCGCCCACATGCTCGAGGTCTCCCCGTCACTGACCTCGACCACGCCGCGCCTGGAGGCGCACGAGCTCGGCATCGGCGGCAAGGACGACCCGGTGCGGCTGGTCTTCACCGCCGACCCCGGCCCCGCCGTCGTCGTCGCGATGAGCGACATGCGCGACCGGTTCCGCCTCGTCGCGAACGTCGTCGAGAACGTCGACGCCCCCGACCTGCCCAACCTCCCGGTCGGCCGCGCCGTCTGGGAACCCGCACCGGACTTCGCGACGTCGACCGCGTGCTGGCTCGCCGCCGGCGCCGCCCACCACACCGTCATGTCCACCGCCGTGGGCATCGAGGTGTTCCGCGACTTCGCCGACATCGCCAAGACCGAGCTCCTCGTCATCGACGAGGACACCACCGTTCGCGGCTTCCAGCGCGAACTGCGCTGGAACCAGGCCTACTACCGACTCGCCCAGGGCCTCTGAACGAGGCCGGACAACCCACCCGCACCGACACCCTGAGGGGCTCTCACCGATGAGAACGCAACCGTACCCGTCCCCCCGACGACCGCGCCGACGCGCCACGCGCCGGGCTGTCGCGGCATCCGTCTCCGCAGCCCTCGTTCTCTCGGTCATGGGGCTCACAGCGCCCCTCGCGGCGAACGCCGCGGTCGTGCCCGCACCGAGCGCGCACTACGACATGTCGCATGCCGGTTCGACGCTGCTCGACGTGTCGGGCAACGGGCGCAACGCGACACTCACGGGACTGACGGACGCCTCGTTCGCGACGGCCGGGACGGACGACGTCCTGCGCTTCCGCGCCGACGGCTACGCCGCGCTCCCGCAGGGCCTGGTGACCGGTGCCGACAACAGCTTCACGGTCGAGTACACCGTGTCGACGCAGACGTCGGCGAACCACTTCGGGTGGGTCATCGGCGATGGCGTCGGTCCGTGGAACACCACCCAGCTCGGCAACCACATCTTCCTCAGCCCGCGCTCCTCGCAGGGCGGCTACGTCAACCAGGTGCTCGCGGCGATCCGCGTGAAGTCCGGCACGGACAACGGCGAGTCCCGTCTGCCCGCCGGCGGCGGCCTGAACCCGGGCTTCACGACCCTCACGATGGTCGGGTCGGGCAACACGCTCACGGTCTACCGCGACGGCGCCGTGATCTCCACGCTGACGCACACACGCGCGCTCAGCTCGATCATCCCGACCGGCGGTGTGCTCGGATATCTCGGCCGCTCGCTGTACCAGGGCGATCCGCTGCTGCGGGCGGATGTCTCGGACGTGAAGTTCTGGGATGTCGCGCTCACCGCCGAGGAGGTCTCGACGAGCATGCCGACGGCCGCCCAGAAGACGGCCGCCACCTCCGCGCTGCTGCGCGGCGACGTGCTCGCGAACATGCTCGGCGCGAACGCGTCGCTCGACAGCGTCACGACCAACCTCACGCTCCCGGCGACCGTGAACGGCGTCACACTCACATGGGCGTCGTCGGCACCGTCGGTGATCTCGACCACGGGCGTCGTCTCCCGCGCGATCACCGAGAACGCCGCCGTCACCCTCACCGCCACCACGTCGCTCGGCTCGACGCTCACGTTCGACGCGACGGTGCTCGCCCCGAGCGTCGGCGCCGACCTCGACGCGATCGTGCTCGCCGAGCGCACCACCGAGAACCTGCCCCTCGCCACGACGGGCTCCGTCAACGGCGCGGCCATCACGTGGACCTCGTCCGACCCTGGGCTCGTGACGGCGACGGATGCCGCGTACACGGCGCCCGCCGTCGGTGCGGCCGATCCGTTCCGCGGCGGCGGGCTCGTCACGCGTCCCGCCTACGGCGCGGGCGACAGCGAGGTCACGCTCACGGCCCACGCGACGCTCAACGGCCAGACGGCGCAGCGCACGTTCGAGGTGACCGTGGCCGAGCTGGGGCGCTGGGCGCCCGACGCCGGCTACGCCGCCGCGTACTTCAAATCGGACGGCGACGAGAAGATCTACCAGGCGGCGACGTCGGGCAACGACTTCTTCACCTTCTCGCCGGTCAACGGCGGCAACGCGGTGATCACGTCGACCGCCGACACGAAGGGTCTGCGCGACCCCTACATCCTGCGCTCGAAGGACGGCGACAAGTACTACATGGTCGCCACCGACCTGTGCATCAGCTGCGGTACCGGCTGGGGCCCTGCGCAGTCGAACGGCAGCCTGAAGATCGAGGTCTGGGAGTCGACCGACCTCGTGCAGTGGGAGCGGACGAACGGCGAGAACACCGGCATCACGATCAACCAGCCGGCTGCCGGCATGACCTGGGCGCCCGAGGCGTACTGGGACGACGACCTGCAGTCGTACGTGGTGTTCTTCGCGTCGCGTCTCTACTCGGATGCGTCGCACACGAACTCCGACAAGCTGTACGCCCGCATGTTCGCAGTGCTGACGCGCGACTTCCGCACGTTCACCTCCCCGCCCGCCACGTGGCAGGACACCGGGTACGCGCGTATCGACTCCACGGTGACGAAGATCGGCGACTACTACTACCGCTTCACGAAGAACGAGGAGAGCGGCGCCGCCGGCACCCTCGAGGCCGGCAAGGACATCTTCCTCGAGCGATCGAAGGTGCTCACCGCCCCGACGACCTCGTCGAGCTGGTCGGCCGACCCCGAGACGACGTGGCAGCTCACGGATACGCGGATGACGAGCCTCGAGACCGGCCAGTCCGGTGAGGGACCCGAGATCATCAAGCTGAACGAGGGGGACCCGAACAACACGGGCGACGGCTATGTGTTCCTCGTCGACAACTACAGCGCGGGCGGCTACCGTGCCTTCGTCACGAGCGGCGCGGCGATCGCGTCGAGCCAGCAGTCGAACCGCCTCTCGCAGCGTGCCGAGTGGAACGTGCGTCCCGTCGGCGGGCTGCCCGCGAGTCCGCGCCACGGCGCGTTCGTGAGCGTCACGAAGACGGTGCTCGACGCCATGCGCGGCTGGACCGAGGTCGCGGCCGTCGCGTCGACGACCACGCTCACCGCGGAGGGCCGCGACGTCACCGCAGAGGTGGTCGCGGCCGACGGCGGAGACGTCGTGGGCTCCGTCACCTTCTCGGGAGGCTCGTGGAGCAAGACCGTCGACCTGACGGACGGCGCGGCGAGCGCCGCAGTGCCCGCGGGCGTCTCGTCCGTCACGGCGCACTACGACGGCTACACGGACGGTCTCGTGAGCGCGTCCACGTCGTCCTCGGTCGCCCTGGGTCTCGAACTCGCCGCCACCGGAGCGACCCGCTGCGTGTCGGGCAAGATCACCGAGATCGTGAGCGTCACGAACACCGACGACGTCACCGCGACGGTCACCATCGCGGGCCGCTACGGCAGCAAGACGGTGTCGATCGCCCCCGGCAAGACGACGTCGGCCAGCTTCACGACGCGCGCGATCGCGATCACCGCCGATGAGGTGGTGCTCACCGCGACGGCGTCGGACGGTCGCACGCACTCGTCGACGGTCGTCGTGGCCGCGGCATCCTGCCAGTAGTCCTTCGACGCGCGGCCCCGCGACCTCGGTCGCGGGGCCTGCGCCGATCGCGGGATACTGGACGCTTCCACCCAACGAATCCAGGGAACTCCTCCATGCCTCGAATCCCGATGTCCGGCACCCAGCACGCGCTGCGCGCGGGCGACTACGAGGCGGTCATCGCCAGCATCGGCGCGACAGTCCGCTCGCTGACCTATCGGGGTCGTGACCTGGTCGTGCCGTTCGACGCCGACGAGGTGCGCCCCTCCTACCGCGGTGCGACGCTCGCGCCGTGGCCGAACCGGGTCGTCGACGGCCGCTACACGTTCGGCGGCGTGGAGCATCAGCTCGCCCTCACCGAGCCCGCGCGATCGCACGCGCTGCACGGCCTCGCGGGATGGCTCGACTTCGAGGCCGTCGACAAGGGTCCCGATCACGTCACGCTCGCCGCGGTCGTGCAGCCGCAGAGTTCGTACCCGTGGCGGGTGCTCGTCGTGACGCGCTTCTCGCTCGGCCCCGACGGGCTCACGCAATCGGTGACGGCCCGGAACGAGAGTGCGGATGCCGCGCCCTGGGGCACCGGACCCCACCCGTATCTCGTCGCGGGCGAGGGCCACGTCGACGACTGGACGCTCGAGCTCCCGGCCGCGCAGGTGCTCGCGGTGACCGACGACCGGCTCATCCCGACCGACCTCGTGCCGGTCGATTCCGACGACCCCGAGCGGTTCGACTTCCGGGCGCCCCGCCGCCTCGGCGCCGTCGAGATCGACCACGCCTATGCGGGTCTCGCACGCGACGGCGACGGCATCGCGACCGTGCGCGTGACCGATCCCGCCGGCTCCGGCGTGCAGATGTCGTGGGATGCCGCGTGCCCGTGGGTCCAGGTCCACACGGCCGACAAGTCCGAGCCCGCGCTCAGCCGACTCGGCCTCGCGGTCGAGCCGATGACCTGCGCACCCGACGCCTTCAACGACGCGGACTACCCCTTCGACACGGGGCTGATCTCGCTCGAGCCCGGCGCCGAATCGACCGCATCCTGGCGGATCGCCGCGATCGACTGATCACGGGTCGGGCCGCGGTCAGTGGTGGCCGGGTTCGATGAGCTGATGCCCGCCGTGCCCGGTCGCGTTGCGCCCGGCTTCCGTGGCGCCCAGCGCCGGCGTGACGAGCGCGGCGACGATGATCGCGGCGACGAGCAGCGCCCAGACAGGAGGGGGTGCGGCATCCGTCGCCCCGCGGGAGCGGGCGCGCAGCACGGCGGCGCATGCCAGGGCGATCGTGACGAGCAGCGCCATCGCGGCGGCGGTCGCGAGGATGCTCGTGCGGACCGGATCCGCCGCGAACGCGACGGTGACACCGGCGATGCCGGCCAAGGCGCCGACGACGCCCGTCCGCGGGACGACGATGCGTCCGCGGGCGAGCGTCGCAGCTCCCCATACGAGTGCGCCGGCGCCGAGCGCGAGCAGGACGGCGCCGGCCCCCCGGGCGGCTCCGTCCTGCGTCAGCACCCCTGCACCGAGCGCGAGCTCGATCAGGCCCGCGCCCCACGCCGCGACGGCCGCCCAGGCGACGGCAGTACCGCGGAGGCCGGCCCCAGCCGGCCCTGCGGACGCGTCGGGGGCGGACGTCTGCGTGGTGGTCGCGGTGGTCATGTGCGGATCCGTCAGGCCACGCGGCCGGAGGTGTCCGCGCGCACCGAGCGCTCTGCGCCCAGTCCGACACCGAGCAGAACCAGGGCGCTGGCAAGGTGCAGGAAGTGGTCGAACGTGTTCAGCGCGAGGATGTTGAGCGCCGTGCCGACGAGGAAGAACCCGACGACTCCGAGCAGCAGGTAGACCGCGCCGACGACGACGTTGACGGTCTTGGCCGCGCGGGCGTTGCTCAGCCCGGCGATCAGCAGCGCCGCGCCGATCAGCAGATGGGCGATGTTGTGGAGCGGGTTGACCTCGAAGATCCCGAGGAGCAGTCCGCCGTCCGTGGCGATGAATCCGACGCCGCCCGTGACAGCGAACCCGAGGGCGCCGACGACGAGGTACACGGCGCCGAAGATGGTGGCGACGAGGCGATTAGGTGACGATCGCATGAGCGTTCCTCCTGTTTGTGGCGGCGGATGCCGCGTCTGGCATGTTCTTCGGATCGCTGGCCCGATCGGTTTGGAACCCGTTCGAGGGTGCGACCCCACGCTTGAAGCTAGGGCCGGGCGCGCGGGGGAGGAGAGGGCTTGCGCGACCGCTCGCGCGTTGGTATTCGCGCGTTCGCAAGACGGGTGCTGCGCCGCCCCTATGCTGAGCGCATGACTCTCGCCAACACTGTCACCGACACCGCCGATCTGACCTCCCTGTGGGGGCCCACCAGCATCGTCGGCTTGATCTGGTACGTCCTCGTCGTGGTCGCCCTCTGGAAGGTCTTCAGCAAGGCCGGGTATCCCGGCATCCTGGCGATCATCCCGATCGTGAACGTCGTCATCCTCGTGAAGATCGCCGGTTACTCCGCCTGGCTGACGTTGCTCTACCTGATCCCGATCGTGAACCTCGTGTTCTCGATCATCGTTGCGGTGCGCGTCGGAAAGGGGTTCGGCAAGGGCGGCGCGTGGTCGTTCTTCCTGCTCTGGCTCTTCGCCTTCATCGGCTACTTCATCCTCGGCTTCGGCAAGGCCACCTACACCAAGCCCGCCTGAGCGTTCAGCCGATCGGCGTCGTGGTGTCGATCGCCTCGCGCAGGGGGCGCCGCATCGGCGCCCAGTAGCGCGTGGGCGTGAGGCGCGTCAGCACATCGACCAGGCGCGCCTCGCGTCCCACCATCGTCCTGGGCCGACGTCGCACCGTCGCCTCGACGATCCGCTCCGCGGCATCCGCCGGCTCGGTGTGGTACATCGCCGCCTGCGCGGCGGCGGCGCGCTCGGCGACGGCCGGGTCGATCGCCGCGGCGAAGCGCCCGCGCCCGATGATGCCCGTCTTCACCCCGGCGGGATAGATCGCGCCGACCGTGACGTTCGTGCGTTCGAGCTCGTGCCTCAGCGACTCGGTGAAACCGCGCACCGCGAACTTGCTCATCGCGTAGGGGATGCGGCCGGCGGGCGCGGCGAGACCGTAGATGCTCACGAGGTGGGTGATGTGCGCGGCGGGCTCGCGGCGCATCGCGGGAAGCAGCGCCTTCGTGACGTTGACGGTGCCCCACAGGTTCACCTCCATGAGCCAGCGCATCTCGGCCATCGTCAGCTGATCGATGTCGCCGAGCATCGACGATCCTGCGCACGTGATCAGCGCCTGGACGTGAGGGTGGGATGCCTCGACCTGGCTCGCCAGCGCGACGACGGCGTCGTCGTCGGTCAGGTCGACGACGTGGCTCGTGTGGCCGGAGCCGACGAGCTCGGCAGCGAGCGCGTCGAGGCCCTCGGCGTTGCGGTCGACCAGGGCGAGGCGGGCGCCGCGGCGGTCGAGTTCCCGCGCGACCTCCGCGCCCATCCCGCTGGCGGCTCCGGTGATCACCGTCGTCCTCCCGCGGACGTCGAGCCGCTGCATCCTCGACATGGTGATCCTTTCGTCGTCATCGATCGATCCTCCGATTCTCGCTGACTCCGGAGGCGTGCGCGGACGCTAGCCTCGATACCGAGGAGGAGGTGCGATGGGCAAGACGGCTGAGGCGATCGCCGAGGGTGTGTCCATCGCGTCCGCGGCGGCACGGCTCGCGGTGCGCAACCACATCCTCGTCGAGACGATCGCGCACGACACCCCGTTCGACGTCGCCACGACCGCACCCTTCGCACACGACACGCTCATCGCGCTCGCCGAGGAGCAGGAGGCCGCCGCGGCCCTCGCCAAACGTCAGCGCAAGAAGGCCTGGGGGAAGTTCACCGACCCGGACGGCACGCACGACTACCGCGATCGCGACATGCGCAATCTGCGCAAGCGCCACCGCCAGTACGTCGGTGTCGCGAAAGAGCTTCGTCGCATCGCGGAGGACCCGCACGCCGTGCGCACGCTGGTGGAGCAGTCGAGGGATGCCGCATGGGGCGATGTCGAGGCGAACCTGCAGCGCCGCCTGCGCGTGGAGGGCATGCGCCCCGACCTCGACCCCGACTACGAGAAGATGCGGAAGGCGCGGATGCAGTCGCTGCGTCTGGTCGATCTGCCCCGTCTCGCCGCGCACCGCCGCCACCTCGCGGACGACGCGGAGCCGGCGGAGGCCGTGAACGGGCCGCCGAGCCCGCGGGCATCCGGGATCGACCTGAGCGAACTCGACGCCTGAGCAGGACACGCCCGGGTCGCGGCATCCGCTTCGCTCGATTCGCGCGCGTGCGGGGCGTGCGGTATTCTGGACGACGTTGTGCGCGAGAGCGGGCAACATGCGCCCGTAGCTCAATGGATAGAGCATCTGACTACGGATCAGAAGGTTGGGAGTTCGAGTCTCTTCGGGCGCACACTGTGTTGAGACAGTCATGAAGAAGGCCCCTCGAGGGCCTTCTTCTGTTTCTACGGTCGGTTCACGCCGCAACTCTGGCGCGGCGAACCGCTATCGACAGGACCGCCGCGATCGCGCAGAGCGCTGCGCCTCCCCACCAGGCATAGGTATATGTGCCGAAGGTGTCGCGGATGAGGCCGGCTCCGAGGGCAGCGGCCGCCGCGCCGATCTGGTGGGCGGCGAAGACCCAGCCGAAGACGATCGTGCCGCGATCGCCGAAGATCTCGCGGCACAGTGCCGAGGTCGGGGGGACGGTCGCCACCCAGTCGAGCCCGTAGATGACGATGAAGAGCACCATGCTCGGGTGCACGATGTCGGAGAGCAGCCACGGGAGCAGGAACAGTCCCACTCCGCGGAACCCGTAGTACGCGACGAGGAGGATGCGCGGGTCGAACTTGTCGGTCAGCCAGCCCGAGGCGACAGTGCCCAGGATGTCGAAGACGCCGACCACCGCGAGCAGTCCGGCTGCCGTGGTCGTGGCCATGCCGTGATCGTGCGCCGACGGGATGAAGTGGATGCCGATGAGCCCGTTGGTCGTCGCGCCGCAGATCGCGAAGGCGATGGCGAGTGCCCAGAACGACGGCTTCCTCGACGCGAAGGCGAGGCCTTCGATCGCCCGTCTCGCGGCGTTGCCCGTCGCGCGGACGGGTGCCGTGTGGGTGGCCGGGTCGCCGCCGAAGGGCAGCACTCCGCGGTCCTCGGGGTAGTCGCGCAGGACCACCCACACGACCGGCACCACCGCGAGCGCCGCGGCGGCCACGACCAAGGACGCCGCGCGCCAGCCGGCCGTCTCAGCCAGTTCTGCCAGCACCGGCAGGAAGATGAGCTGTCCTGTGGCCGACCCGGCGGTGAGGATGCCCATCACGAGCCCTCGCCGTCGGACGAACCACCGGTTCGCGATCGTCGCCGCGAAGACGAGCGCCATCGAGCCGGTGCCGAGGCCGATGAGGACTCCCCAGAAGACGAGGAGCTGCCAGGATGCCGTCATCAGCACGCTGCCGGCCGCGCCGAGGGCCACGAGGGTGAGGGCGGTGGCGACCACCTGCCGCACCCCGAAACGGTCCATGAGCGCGGCGGCGAACGGCGCCGTCAGGCCGTAGAGGAGGAGGTTGACGCTCACGGCCAGTGACATCACCGTCGTCGACCAGCCGAACTCCTCGTTCAGCGGGATCATGAGCGCCCCGGGTGCCGCGCGGAATCCTGCCGCGGCGAGCAGGGCCAGGAACGCGACCGCCGCCACCCACCACGCGGGGTGGATGCGGGAGCGCCGTCCGGATCCGCCGGGTTCGGGAAGCGGGCCGGGCTGCGGCATCCCTTCGTCGACCTGTCGGGTCATCCGCTGGTCTCCGGCGCCGCAGCGGCCAGATAGGCGACGGCATCGATCTCGATGTCGAATTCGCCCGACCAGCTCGCGACGGGGACGAAGACCCGCGTCGGCGCGGCGTCGGGGAAGTGGCGCGCGTAGACGTCGTTGATCGTGCGGTAGTGGCCGGCGTTCGCGGCGTAGACGCGCACATTGACGACGTCGTCGAGCGAGGCCCCCGCCGCGGCGAGGCAGGCGGTCAGCGCCCTCAGGCACGTGTCGGTCTGCGTGGCGATGTCGCCGCGCACGAGCTCACCCGTCTCGGGATCGTAGGGCGGCAGGCCCGAGACGTAGACCATCGGGCCGGCGGTGTTGACGAGCGTGAGCGGGACTCCCAGGCGCGCGAACGCCTCGGACAGCACCGGGACGGTGACGATGGATCGCATGATGACCTCGGCTCTCGCTCGCTAACTTTCCTGAAGAAAGCTACACTAGCGGCATCCGGGACCGCTACCCGGGGGAGGAGACGCGAGATGCCGCTGAGATCCGATTGGTCGAACGAGTTCTGCCCGATCCGTCGCTCGCTCGACGTCCTGGGCGACCCGTGGGTTCTGCTGATCGTGCGCGACGTGCTCCATGGGCGCGGCCGGTTCGACGCCCTCCGCGAAAACCTCGGCATCGCCGATGCCGTCCTCAGCCGTCGCCTGAGCGCGATGGTCGACGCCGGCCTGCTCACGCGGGTCGATTACCGAGACGGCGGTCGCGTGCGGCAGGGCTACGCGGCCACGGATGCCGCAGCCGAGCTCCTTCCGATCCTCCAGCAGCTCGCGGTCTGGGGTGAGCGGCACACCAACACCCCGCCGGGTGGCGGCCACATGGCGATGATCCACGAAGCCTGCGGCCACGAGACCACGCAGGGCGAGATCTGCAGCGCGTGCGGGCAGGCGCTCGCCGCCGCGGACATGACGTGGGTCAAGCCGTGGAAGAACGCGCGCGACCGGCTGCAGCCGGCCGGCGTCCTGGTGTGATCAGTGTTCCCACCCGCGCTCGTGTGATCAGTGTTCCCACCCGCGCTGCGGCTTCGTGGGTCAGGAGCCGCTGCGGCGCCGGCGGACGACGATGGCGATGACGATCAGCACGACGCCGACGACCAGCACGATCGGCCCGATCGTCGCCCAGAGGGAGGAGCCGCTCATCGCGGATCCGCCCAGGACGTTCAGGCCCTGGAGGGTCCAGACGAGCCCGATGGCGATCAGGACGACACCGCCGAGGACCAGAGGCCAGACGCGTTTCATGCTGCGACCCTAGTTCTCGCTCGCGGGCTCCGACAGGGGTGCGCGTGTCATGACAGGTAGGGGTCGACGAGCAGCGGACCGCGGATGTCGCGCAGCGCGTCGATGAGGCGGTCGAGGCCTTTGCGGTTCCACGCCGACAGCTGAAGGTCGTAGGGGCCCAGCGGTTCGAGTCGCCCCGTCCGGATGCGCACCACCTCCCACTTCGCCGCGCGCAGCGCCCGGTCCTTGCGGCGGTCGGCGTCGGCCCGCTTTCCCACGTGCTCCAGACCGTGGCGCCCCGTGCTGTCGTACTCGACGGCGATGCGCAGCTCGGGGAGCAGGATGTCGGGCCACACCTCGACGTGCTCGAAGAACGGCCGCGCGACCCGGACGGCGTTGAGGCCGGGTGTCACCGAGAGCCGTGCGAACAGGTCTGCGCGCAGGCGCGCCTCGACCGCGGATGCGGGCTTGGGCGCGCACTCCGAGAGGAACGGCTCGCCCACGGGCAGGTCGGGCGTCTTCGGGCAGAGCTGCTGCGGGCGGCGCGGCTTCTTCGCGCGGAGCACCGCGCGTCCGATCGGGCTCGCGACGGCGGCGGGCACCGTTGAGCCGGGCGGGACCACGACATCTCGCATGGGCAGCGCCCGGGGCGGGCGGGCGAGGTCGGCGCACTCCGGGCACCAGGCCGATCGGCGGCGCTCGCGGCCCGGGCGGTGGCGCTGCTCGTCCGGCGTGGCGGCGAAGGAGTGGCCCGCCTCGCACTGCCACAGCAGGAGCACGTCGGCGGCGGGCGGAACTTGACTCAGGACGATGCCGGCGTTGAGTTCGGGGTGGTACTGCCGGATGAGCGCCGGAAACGAGGCCCACGCCTCGCGATAGGACCCCACGGGGTACGGAATCTCCGCACCCTTCGAGAACTGGCGGCGTGCCCACCACAGTTCGACGCGCTCCGCCATGCGAGCAGGCTAAGCGCGGCCGCCGACATCCGTCGTGGCACTCCTGCGTCTCAACGACGCGGATACCTAGACTGGGCGAATGACTGCAGCGTCCGTCGACGAGTCCGCATCGCGCCTCCTTCTGCTTCGTAAGCTGCAGTTCGTTTTCATCGCTGTGGGGGCGGTCATCATTCCTGTGGCGATCGTGTCGGTTGCGCTTGTCTGCGCGCCGACCGATCAGTCCGTCGCCGCCGCTCGCGCAACGGCCGGCGGCATCCTCGCCGCAGGGTTCGGGTCAGCGTCTCTCGCCATGATGGCGGCCATCAGCTACACGGTGGGCCAGCGGCGAAGCGGCGCATCTTGCGCGATACTCGCCCTGGCGTATCTCGCAGTCGGAATGAGTATCGGGGCGACTCTGGCCTGACCGTCGCTCTCGGTGACGTTCATCCTTCGAGCAGTCAGCGCCGGTTCCGTATGATCTGAGCGGTCCGACCAGATGCGACGGCGACCGTGACTGCTCCTGCCGCGACACTTGCCAGGGCGGAGGCGAGAAGCAATTGCGCGCCACCGATCTCCGCCAGCGTGGAGAGAGACTCCTGCGGCAACTGCGCGATGTAGGCACCGACGCACAGGGAGGCGATCCCAATGCCGCAGGCGGACATCATCGCGGTCTCCAACATCGCGATGAGGGACGTCGCGGCACGCGAAAGACCGAGCAGGCGGTAGAGCGCATACTCGTGACGCCTGGCGGCGACGAGAAGTCCGCAAGAGAGCGCTGCGCTCACGCCCCCAGCCGCCCAAGCCCACTGTGTCCAGCGGCGATCCCATGCCTCTGTCGCGGCGTCGCTTAGCACTCGATCCCGAAGCGTCGTCACGTTCAACTGCCCGGCATCTCCGAGGGCGGCGACCAGCGTGGATCGGACCGCAGAGAGCGCGCCCCGCTCCGTCTCCACCCAGCACTGCTGCACGCGAGCGAGGGTAGGAGCGAGCACCGTCAGCCATCGGCCGCGCTCCTCGGCTCTGATCGAGGGAGCGGCCTTGGAAACCGTGACCTGACTACCATCCGACAGGTCGATCACCGCCTCGGGGGCTACACCCAGTTCCGCCTGCACGTCCGCGCCGATCGAACCGATGCGCCCCGGGAGCGCCGACAGCGGAAGGTCGAGGATGTCGAAATATCCCTCTGTGGCATAGACGCGGCGGACATCGATGACGGGTGGTGAGCCGATCGAGACCACGTCCGGATTCGTGACACCGCCAGCGGCGACGACGCCATCCTGATGGTCGAGCCTGAGGCAGTCTCGACTATCCAGAGTGCCCGAATCGTTCTCGATCACGAGGACGCTCGCGCCGCGCAGCTGCTCTTCCGAGATGGTCGCCATTGCGGTGTAGCCGACGTGTAGCTCTGCCGCGACGCTCCCCGTGAGGGCCGCAGCGACGAGAGTCGATCCCGCGAAGAAACGCCAGGGGTGGGTGACCGATGTACGCCAGGCCTCATTGATCACGGTCGCGAGGTCAACCATCGCGACTCGCGGAAGGCCGAAGGCTCAACGATGAGTCGCACGCCTCGACCACATCTCCGTCGTGCGTAGCCACCACGACGAGCTTTCCTGCTCGAGAGGCCGCTTTGAGACCCGCGGTGACGAGTCGCGCGTTCTTCGCGTCCAGATTCCCGGTGGGCTCATCCGCGAGGATGAGCATCGACGGCGAGCAGAGACACCTGGCGATGGTGACTCGTTGTTGCTCCCCGCCTGACAGATCGTTCACGACGGACGTCAGTCGGGAACTCAGGCCCAGGTACTCGATCGCGTCGACCGCGGCGTTTCGCGCCGATGACGGCTTCATTCCTCGAGCTGTTGCTCCGATCAGCACGTTGTCGAGCACCGGTCGCCCGCTCAGGACCAGATTGTTCTGCAGGATCCAGGCCGATGCAGCCCGTCGATCGAGCACTTGGGAGGCGCCATCGCGGTGGTCTCGGAGAACAACTCTCCCCGATGTCGGTTGACGCATTCCTCCGAGAAGGTCGAGCAGTGTGGACTTGCCACATCCTGACGGCCCCTCGACGGCATTGAAGCTCCCCAGGTTCCATTCCAGAGAAATGCCAGAGAACAGGACGTCTGCACCCGGTCCGTATCGAAAGCCGACGTCCTCGAGCACTAGCGACACCGGGTGTCCCCCACCACATCACCGGGATTGACGAGGACACGCACGTCGGGCTCTAAAGCGCCGACGACTCGAACCTCTCCGACAGTCCCACCGTTCGCCACCACGTCTATCGCGACCCACTCGCCGTCCTGACCGGGACGAAAGACGCAGACCTCGCCAGCCTCGTCCACGAAGACCGCACTCGACGGCACTTGCCACCCGGTGACCGGTTGCGCGCGGCGTACGCTACCGCTGATGTGTTCGGGTCGGGCAGCAGCGAACCTCTTCGACACCTCGCCCAAACGGTCTGGCCGGGCGATGCGCGCGCTCTCGTAGGGCATGGTGAGATCGTCTATCGCGATCTCCCACTCCGCGCTCGGGTCGGGGAGCGGCGCGTCATCGGCGCTGACCACGTTCAGGGCGCTGATCCGAGGGACGCCAGCGATGACCTTCTCACCCATCGGCGGCGCTGCCCGGCCCGGAGCGACCAGAACCTCGCTGACGATGAGCTCATCGGACGGGAGCCAGAGGACCCACCCGGGGTCGAACGTCGCGACGGCGTACGCGTCAGGTACGCCGAGGCTCGCGGCCAATCGTCGAAGCCCGAGTGTCGTATCCCAGGTCCAAAGGTCCCCGCCATTGGCGTATCCGAGGCTGTCCAGGAGCATGTTGAGAGCTCGGGTTTCCTCCTTCCCGCTCTCTGGGGAGACGGGTCGGAAGAACGGGGCGGATGAACGTGCTGCCAGCCGCCACACGCCGTCGATGCGCAGCACTTTCGCGCCATGGGAGATCTTCGCGCCCGGCGCGACCGCGACGTTCGTGACCATCCCGTTCCAGGCCGGAGCCACGAGAGCATCACCGTCCCCCCACGTCAAGCTGATCGTCGCCCGCTGCTCGTCCAAGAAGTTCTCCTCAGCGATCGGCATGGTGAGAGGTTGGACCGGTTCATCGATCGCCGTGGGTTCCTGCAACACCCACAGACCGAAAGCCAATGCTGCGCACGGGACGACGAACGCTGCCGCGATAAGGGACCCCGCGAGTGTGTTCGAGAGGGTGCGGGTAGACATCACCATGACGTCGATCAGTGCTCAGCGTGATCGTTCGACCAGGTGGAGAAGAACGCCACGTTGCTGTTGATGCATGCTTGTTCTTCTTCCGAGACCTCGCCGTCTTCCCGAATGGCGGAGACGACCGTTTCCAGATCGGCGTCGTCAGGGAGCTTGGTCAGGCCCGTCTTCGCAAGACAAGCGAGCACTTTCGGTCTGGCGTGATCGCGTTCCGCCGGCGTGAGGAGTTGCTGGTATGCCCAGAGCAGCCCCACCTGCTCGAAATACTCAGGCCTGCACTTCTCTGCGCGAGTCTCGATTTCGATCCTGGCGTCGTCGTTCGCGGCGAACACCTCGTAATCGAACGTCAGCTCCCCGTTGCCGATCTCGTAGATTTCGCCAGGCACGGCTCCCGCGTCGGCGACGCAGTCGCTGTGCGCCAACAGCGCGCGCTCGTATTCGGCGGCCGTGACGTCCCCGTCGGTCAAGATGTCCCTCTGGAACTCGCTGGAGTCATCGAGAAGTTGCGTGAGATCGAGTTTGTCGTGGGTGGCGACGGGCTGCGTGCTGCAGGCTGTGAGCAGGCCCGCGGCAAGTACGGTGATCGCGAAACCAGGGGCTGATCGGATCTTCATGTGTTCCTAAACGTTGATTCCCACGGGAGCACGCGCGTCGCTGCCCTCCGTGAAGCGGCCAGTGAGACGTGAGCCGGCCTTGAAGTAGATGTTCGGAGTCGTCGAGCTCGAACCCACGAGAGCAACGCAGCCGGAGTTCGCTCCGAACGTGCTGCTGTAGGACGTTCCGTTCGAGCGAGTTCCCGACGCCTTGGCCTTGAAGTTGCAGACGGGCGCGCTGTGGATGTGTTGAACCATGATCTTCGTGTTGTAGGTAGTCCCGTCCTTCCAGTAGGTGTAGATGTGCGACTGCGTCCAGTCGTGGTCCATCACCCAGCTGTTGTTCTGGTAAGCGGATGCCGGCAGGGCTGAGCCGAGCACCAGAGCCGTCGCCGCGAGCACGGCCGCGATTAGTCTCGACAGGTGCCTCCGAGCGCGAGTCTGCGTATCGGTGCGCGTTGATTCGGCGATGTCCAATGTCATGTTGCTGGTCCTTTCGTGAATGGCAGGCGCGACGTAACCACCTCCGACCGCCTTCGGGACAGGTTCCCGACGCTATCGAGAGGAGGGGCTGTCATCGGTTACGGCTTGGACAACTCGCGTCACGCAGTGGAGGCTGCGACATCCACTCGGTCACTCGTGCTCGGGCAGCAGCGGCGTGGACCATCCCGGATCGCGCCCCAGCTGCGTGGCGCGGGCGACGGATGCCGAGCCGAATCGGTCCCGCACGGCATCCAGCACTGTGTCGAGCCGGGCGCCGTCGTCCCAGTCGATCGGAAGCTCGGGCTGGATGCTGTCGACCCGGCCGAGTCCCGACAGGGAGATGCCGATGAGCGTGATGCCGCGCTCCTCGATCGTCGGGAGCGCCGCTGCGAGAAGTGCCCGCGCGACCGTGAGCAGCACGGCCGTCCGATCCGTCGGATGCCGCACGCTGTGGGAGCGGGTGGCCCTGGCGTAGTCGCCGTACCGAAGGCGGAGCACCACCGTCCGGCACACGCGGTCCTTCTCGCGCAGGCGGCGGCCGAGCCGGTCGACGATCTGCGTGAGGAACACGTCGAGCTCATCGGCCGAGCGCGGCCGGTTGCCGAGCGCGCGCTGCGAACCGATGGAGCCCCGTCGCTTCGTCGTGTCGACCGGTCGCGGGTCGCGCAGCCGGGCCAGCGCGTGCAGGTGCGCGCCGGCGGCCCGGCCCAGCAGACGCTCGGCCGTCGCGGCCTCGAGCTCGGCCAGCTGGCCGACCGTGCGGATGCCGAGCCCGTGCAGCTTCTCGGCGGTGACCGCGCCCACGCCCCACAGTCGCTCCACGGGCAGGGGGAGCAGGAACTCCTCCTCGCGCTCGGGCTCGACCACGAGCAGCCCGTCGGGCTTGCTCACCGCGCTCGCGACCTTGGCCAGGAACTTGGTCCGGGCGACGCCCACCGAGATCGCGAGTCCGACCTCCGTCCGCACGCGGGCGCGCAGCCGGGCCGCGATCTCTTCGGGAGCGCCCGCGATGCGGCGAAGCCCGCCGACCTCGAGGAACGCCTCGTCGATCGAGATGCCCTCGACGAGGGGAGTCGTGTCGCGGAAGATCGCGAACACCGCCTTGCTCGCCTCGGAATACGCCTCCATCCGCGGCGGCACGATGACAGCATCCGGGCACACCTCCCGCGCCTGCCTGCCCCCCATCGCGGTGCGCACGCCGCGGGCCTTCGCCTCGTAGCTCGCGGCCAGCACCACACCCCCGCCGACGATGACCGGCCGCCCGCGCAGCGCGGGATCGTCGCGCTGCTCGACCGACGCGTAGAAGGCGTCGAGGTCCGCGTGCAGCACCGTCGCCTCGCCTCGCATGCGCGCGCCTCCCTGGGGTGATCCGTCGGGCGGATCGTCCCACGCACCGACGACACCGGCCGTGTATCGGCCCCAGGGCGCATAACTCCTGCACCTTCGTCACCTCCGCGCGGGCGAGCGACGAAACCGCGCGGGCGACGGCGCGTCGGGGCTGCAAAGTGCAGGAGTTATGCGCCGGGCCTGCCGGCTCACTCGCACCGGGCCGGCCAGCTCACTCGCACCGGGACCCGCAAGCCGCCGGGGAGCCGTCCTCACTCGCGGCGGTGATACCCCGCGTCGCGGTGCTGCGTCATGACGGGCACCGCGACCGCCGCCGCGATGCACAGCACCCCCGCGATGAACACGAGGGCCGGCGCGATGGGCGACGCGAACGAGGCGCCGACGAGGTACATGCCACCCAGCAGCAGGATGGCGTAGAGCGCGAAGAGCATGACCACCTCCGGGAATCGATCCTCAGGACCGTCATACTCCGCCGCGCCGCCGAGCGCGAGAGGGGTGACGTCGACGCGGAGCGTCATCGCCGGTGGCGCCCGCGGCGGCTTCGCGTGAGAATGTGCCCCATGAGACTCGTGCAGATCGCGCAGCGCGCGGAGGACCTCCAGCGGGCCGCGGACTTCTACACCGTGCTCCTCGAGACCGCACCCGTGGCCACCTTCGATCCCCCCGGACTCCTCTTCTTCGACCTCGACGGCGTGCGGCTGCTGCTCGATCGCAAGGCGCCGTCGTCGGTGATCTACCTGCACGTCGACAACGTGCACGAGACTCTGGAACGCCTCGAGGGCCTCGCCGACGTCGTGAGCCACCCGCACGTGATCTTCACCCACGAGGACGACGCCCTCGGCCCCGAGGGGCACGAGGAGTGGCAGGCTTTCATCCGCGACTCCGAGGGCAACACGGTCGGCCTGATCGCCTTCCAGCGCCCGTAGCGCGTCCGGTGTCCTCCAACGAGGAGAATGGGCGGGTGGATGCCGCGTTCCCTGCCCTGACCGAGATGCCCGCGCCGCAGTTCGTGATGTCGGCGGAGGGTCATCGCATCGCGACGTACGTGTGGGGCGATGCCGATGCCCCGACCGTGCTGTGCGTTCACGGATTCGCCTCCAGCTGCCGCGACAACTGGGTCAACACCGGATGGGTGCGCGATCTCACTCGTGCGGGATTCCGCGTGCTCGGCGTCGACCAGCGGGGGCACGGCGCCAGCGACAAGCCGCACGAGCCCGAGGCGTACGGGATGGATGCTCTGACGTCCGACCTCGTCGCCGTGCTCGACACGTACCTGCTCGACTCGGTGCTCTACGCGGGCTACTCGCTGGGCGCGCGCGTCGGCTGGCAGCTCGCGGTGAACGCGCCCGAGCACGTCGAGCGCGCCGTGCTCGGCGGCATCCCCGACGGCCGTCCGCTCGCGCGGCTGCAGATCGAGCAGGCGCGCGCGTACGCCGAGCACGGCACGCCGGTCGAGGACCAGGTGACGCGCAACTACGTGACCCTCGCGGAGCGCGTGCCCGGCAACGATCTGCGCGCGCTCGTCGCACTCGCCGAAGGCATGCGCCTCGGCGATGCCGATCCGGATCCCGCGCGACCGCCGCAGCAGCGCGTGCTCTTCGCCACGGGCAGCGAGGACGCGATCCTCGAGCGCTCGCGGGCACTCGCGGCGGTGACTCCTCACGGCGACTTCACCGAGCTTCCCGGGCGGCACCACTTCAACGCCCCGGGCTCGCGCGACTTCCGCCGGGTGGCGCGGGAGTTCTTCGAGGCCGGGAACTGACCCGCGGTGAGCGACGCCAGACTGCCTCGCCTGCGCGGCGGGGGAGCGGCATCCTGCTCCTCTCGATGTGATCACGGTGCGCAATCTGAGCGACCGACCGCGTAGCCTGGGAGCGTGAGCGCCTACGTCTCGGCGTTCGAGCTGTTCTCCATCGGCGTAGGACCCTCGAGCTCCCACACGGTCGGTCCCATGCGGGCCGCCCTCGACTTCGTCAACCGTCTGCGCGCCGAGGGTCTCCTCGATCGCGTCGGTCGCGTGACCTGCACTCTCTTCGGCTCGCTCGGTGCGACCGGCATCGGGCACGGCACCCCCGACGCCGTCGTCGCCGGACTGATGGGCCTCGAGCCCGAGACCGTCGATCCCGACGCGGTCCGCGCGGCGTGGACGGCGTGGCCCGCGGGCCGTGCCCTGCCCCTCGGCGGAACGCGCCCGATCGAGTTCGCGAGGGACGACATCGCCTTCGAGCCGCGCACACGCCTGCCCGGCCACCCCAATGCGATGACGCTCGAGGCCTGGGTGACGCCCGACTCCGGTCGACCACGCGGGGCTGTGACGACGGCCGCCGCCGGCCAGGTCCGCGAGACCGGCGTGACCCTTCCGGTCGTGAGCGCGCCGGCGATCGCGGACGACACCGGGCTGCTCCTGCGCGAGACCTACTACTCCGTCGGCGGCGGCTTCATCCGCCGGGACGGCGAGCCCCCGCGCGTGCAGTCACGCGGGTACCGGTTCGACTTCGGCAGCGCCGAGGAGCTCCTCGCCCTGTGCGACGAACACGGCCTGACGATCGCCGAACTCGCCCGCATGAACGAGGAGGCGCTGCGCGACGACGAACAGATCGCCGCCGGCCTCGACGCGATCTGGGACGCGATGGCCGCCTGCGTCGATGCCGGCCTCCACGCCGATGGGGTGCTCCCCGGGATGCTGCAGGTCAAGCGCCGTGCGGGGTCGATCAGGTCCCAGCTCGACGAGGCGGAGGCGGACGGGCGCCGCGAGCTGCCCGGCGAGTGGCTGGGGGCGTTCGCGCTCGCCGTGAACGAGGAGAACGCCGCGGGCGGACGGGTCGTGACCGCGCCCACGAACGGTGCGGCCGGCATCCTCCCCGCCGTCGCGATGTACTGGTGGCGGTTCCTCGCCGATTCCGGGCTCGGCGCGGGGAACGCCGTGACCCCGTACGGCGAGCTCGTCGGCAGCGCGCTCCTCGGCTACGACGGACATGCGGCGCCGGCCGACGAACGCACGGCGTGGGACGAGGCATCCGTCGCCGAGGCGAACCGCAGGCGCGGCATCCGGCGCTTCCTGCTCACGGCGACTGCGCTCGGCTCGCTGTTCAAGGCCAACGCGTCGATCTCGGGCGCTGAGGGCGGATGCCAGGCCGAGGTCGGATCCGCGTGCGCGATGGCGGCCGGCGGCCTCACCGCGGTGATGGGCGGCACGAACCGGCAGATCGAGAACGCCGCCGAGATCGCGATGGAGCACCATCTCGGACTCACGTGCGACCCCGTGGGCGGTCTCGTGCAGATCCCGTGCATCGAGCGCAACGCGATCGCCGCCTCGACCGCCGTGACCGCTGCGCGCCTCGCGCTGCGCGGTGACGGCAGCCACTACGTGAGCCTCGACACCGTGGTCGAGACGATGCGCCAGACCGGCATCGACATGTCGCACAAGTACAAGGAGACCAGCGAGGGCGGCCTCGCGGTCAACGTCATCGAGTGCTGACCGGCGAGGCAGGGTCCGCTGCCGGGGTCGTAGGCTGTGCGCGTGGCGGAGTACGTGGTCCCCGCGCCCAAGCGGCGCCGCGGCCGGCCGCGCGCGGGGGAGTCCGACGCGCGGGATCGCATCATGGCCGCGGCCGTGGAGGAGTTCGGCGAGGCCGGGTACGACGGCGCGACCATCCGCGGGATCGCGGCGCGCGCGGGGGTCGACTCCGCGCTGGTGCACCACCACTTCGGCACGAAGGCCGACCTGTTCGGCGAGGCGATCGGGGCGCCCATGCGCCCCGATCTGGCCCTGCCTGAGATCCTGGCGGGACCGCGCGAGCTGGTCGGAGAAAGCATCGTCCGCTACATCCTCGAGACGTGGGAGCAGCCCGAAGTCCGGCGCCGCGGCGTGATGCTGCTGCGTTCGGCGATCGGCAACAAGCTGACCACGCCGCTCCTCTCCGGGTTCCTCTCGCGCGAGCTCCTCTCGCCGATCGCCCGCGTGCTCGACGCACCCGACGCGGACCTTCGCGCCACGCTCGCGGCCTCGCAGATCGCCGGGCTCCTCGTCGCGCGGTATGTCCTGCGGCTGCCGGCGCTGGCCGAGGCATCCGTCGATGATCTCGTCTCCCGGGTCGCGCCGACGGTGCAGCGCTACCTGTTCGGCTGATCCGGCTCTTGACCGCGCGGCCTCCGAGGCGAATAATTCATCATGTGATGAATAAATCGCCGTCGAGCGCCGTGGAGGTCCGCGGCCTGCACGTGAAGCGGGGCACGACCGAGGTGTTCACGAGCCTCGACTTCGACATCCCGCGCGGGCAGATCACCGGGCTGATGGGTCCCTCCGGGTGCGGCAAGACGACCCTCATGCGGTCGATCGTCGGCGTGCAGAAGGTGGACGGCGGCACGGTCACCGTGCTCGGCGACCCGGCGGGCACGGCAGTGCAGCGTCGGCGCGTCGCCTACGACACGCAGGCCGCGTCCGTCTACGGCGACCTGACGATCGAGCAGAATCTCCGCTACTTCGCGCGGATCATCGGGGCACCCCGCTCCGACGTCGACCGCGTCATCGAGCGCGTCGGGCTCAGCGGCCAGGCGCGTCAGACCGTCGAGTCGCTGAGCGGCGGGCAGGAGGGCCGCGTGTCGCTCGCGGTCGCCCTGCTGGGCAGCCCCGAGCTGATCGTTCTCGACGAGCCCACGGTCGGACTCGACCCGGTGCTGCGGGCCGAGCTGTGGGACCTCTTCCGCGGACTCTCGTCCGACGGCGCGACGATCGTCGTCAGCAGTCATGTCATGGACGAGGCGCTTCGCTGCGATCGGCTCATCCTCATGCGGGCGGGCAGGATCGTCGCCGACACGACCCCCGCCGGCCTGCTCGCCGACACCGGTCAGACGGATCCGGATGCCGCCTTCCTCACCCTCATCGAGCGTGACGTCGCCGACGCGGAGCACAAGCCGGCCTCCCGGCGCGAGGCACGCGAGGAGGCCCCCGAATGAACGGCACCCGCACCCTCGCGACCGCCGCACGCATCCTGCGCCAGCTGAGCCACGATCCGCGCTCGATCGCACTCATGCTCGTCGCGCCGAGCCTTCTCGTCGGCCTGTTCGCGTGGCTCTTCAGCGAACAGGACGGGGTCTTCGACATCTACGGGCCGCCGATCCTGGCGCTCTTCCCCTTCATCATCATGTTCCTCATCACCTCGATCACGACGCTCCGCGAGCGCCGCTCGGGAACCCTCGAGCGGCTCATGACGACGCCGCTCGGCAAGGCCGACTTCATCGTCGGCTACGCGATCGCGTTCGGGCTCATGGCGATGCTGCAGGCGGTCGTCACGGTGTCGTTCGCCGTCTGGGTGTGCGGCCTCGAGACCGAGGGCCCGGTGTGGCAGCTCGGCCTGGTCGCCGTGACGGATGCCGTCCTCGGCATGGCGCTCGGCCTGCTCGCGAGCGCGTTCGCGCGCACCGAGTTCCAGGCCGTGCAGTTCATGCCGCTCATCGTCTTCCCGCAGATCCTGCTCGGCGGCCTCTTCATGCCGCGTGACGAGATGCCCGCCGCGCTCGAGGTGATCAGCGACTTCCTTCCGCTGAGCTACGCGATCGACGCGATCAACGCCGTCACGGCGGGCGATGAGGGGTGGGACGTGTACGGCCCGCTCTTGATCGTGGCGGCGTTCCTGCTGGGATCCCTGATCCTCGCCGCGCTCACCCTTCGCCGCCGCACTCCCTGACCGCGCCCTCGACTCCGCGCCGTCGACGCCGCGCCGTCGACTCCGCAGTCACTTCTTGTCGTGGTTCGTCCCGGAGCGCGGCGTGTCCTGACTGCGGAGCAGCGGGCGGAGCGGCGGGCGGAGCAGCGGGCGGAGCAGCGGGCGGAGCAGCGGGCGGAGCAGCGGGCGGGGCAGCGGGCGGGGCAGGGTGCGGGGTCAGCAGCCGGGCTGCTTGTTGCGCAGCTTCGCGGTGAGATCGCGCAGCTGGGTGAGTTCGTCGTCGCTGAGCAGCGACATGCGCGCCGCGATCGCTCGTCCGTGCGCACTCGCCAGCCGACGGAAGAGGGCGGCTCCGGCATCCGTCGCCCGCACGAGTGAGCCGCGCCCGTCATCGGGATCCGCGCACTTGGCGATCAGACCGCGGACCGCCATGCGATCGACGAGGCGTGAGACGCTCGGCTGGCTGATGAGCATGTTGGCGGTGACGTCGCGCAGGCGCGCGGTCATGCCTTCGCCGCGCGTCACCGTGAGGAGCACGTCGTACTCGGCCTGGCTGAGCGTGTCTTCGTCGAAGTCGTCGTTGATGTCGTCGAAGACCTCGTGCTGCGCGCGGAACAGGCTTTCCCACGCGTCGATGGCGAGGCGTCGATCCGTCATAGCGACAAGAGTAGGGCCAAAGGCGACCCTTTAGGCTGGGCGCATGGGGACAGTCTCGTCCGTTGCCGCGCGCGCCCGCACGCTCACGGTGATCGCCTTCGCGGTGATGCTGGCGCTCGGGTCGGTGCTGTGGGGAGGGATGCCGCGCGCCCTCGCCGATGTGAACGACTTCGAGTTCGAGAGCCTCGACGTCGTGTACGAACTCGGGCGAGCGGACGACGGCACCAGCACGCTCACCGTGATCGAGACGTTCGTCGCCGTCTTCCCGGAGTTCGATCAGAACCGCGGCATGCAGCGACGGATCCCCGACTCGTACCTCGGCGCTCCGCTGCGCCCGCACCTGGTGTCGATCACCGACGGGGACGGGAACCCCCGCGAGGCGGAGACCGAGTCGGACGACGACTACTACATCATGACCTCACGCGCGGGCGACTTCGTCCACGGCCGGCAGACGTACGTGTTCACCTACACGCTCGAGAACGTCGTGCGCCATTTCGAGGACACCGGCGTCGACGAGTTCTACTGGAACGTCAACGGCACCGAGTGGCAGCAGCCGTTCGGTCGCGTCACCGCGCGCGTGACGATGGCGCCCGAGGTCGCCGACGGTCTCACCGGTGCACAGGCGTGCTACGTCGGATACGAGGGCTCGACCGACACGTGCGCCATCGCGACCGTCGGCGCCGCCGTCGAGGCATCCGCGGGTCCCGTGCTCCCGTACCAGACGATGACGCTCGCGATCGGGTTCGATCCCGCGACCTTCGAGGAGTTCGACGCGTCGTACCTCGCGTCGCCGTGGGGGTGGCTGCAGTCGCTGTCGGCGCTGGGCATGGTCGGCGCGTTCGTGTGGGCGCTCGTCGTGCGCAGGCGCCACCTGCGAGACGAACCGGGCCGCCCCGTGATCATCGCCGAGTACACGCCGCCGCGCATGGTCGATGCGCTCGAGGGCGCCGTCATGCTCGGGCTCACGACCAAGGCCATCCCCGCCGAGGTGCTCGAACAGGCGGTCGTCGGGAGCCTGCGCATCGTCGAAGGCGAGCACAAGTTCTGGGGCGGGGTGAAGCTGAAGGCGCAGCTCGTCGATCCGTCGAAGGCCGACGGTGACGGGCGGATGCTGCTCGAAGGCCTGTTCCCGGACGGCGTGCCGGGCGAAGAGTTCGAGTTCGGTCGCACCGATACGCGCTTCTCGTCGGCGGCGCAGTCGATCCTGAAGGCCGCGAACCAGGAGCTGGTGAACCGGCGCCTGCGCCGCGAGGTGCCGGCACGCGTGCGAGTGCTGCCGCTGCTCGCGGCGATCGGCGCCGCCGTGCTGATCTTCCTGACCGGTTTCGCGGCCCTCGACGGCATGGTGAATCCGCTCGTGCCGATCCTGCTGATCGTGGGTGCGGTGCCGGCCACGATCGTGATCGGCGGACTCGTGGCACGCAAGCCGCTGACCGCACTCGGCGCAGAGACGCGTGACCACCTGCTGGGGCTCAAGGAGTTCATCGAGTGGGCCGAGGCGGACCGCATCCGCATGCTCCAGTCGCCGCAGGGTGCGGAGCGCGTGCAGATCGACACCACCGACCGCGGCTCGGTGCTGCGCCTCTACGAGACGCTGCTGCCGTACGCCGTGGTGTTCGGGCAGGAGAAGGACTGGGCGAGGGAGCTCGCGGTGCTCTACGGTCCGGGCGCGTCACCGGTCTGGTACGCCGGGTCGGGCGGATTCGATGCGTCGTCGTTCTCGTCGGGGATCTCGACGCTGTCGGCGAGCACCGCGTCATCCTCGTCGACGTCGGGCGGCTCGGGCGGCGGCGGATCCGCCGGCGGTGGTGGTGGCGGAGGCGGTGGCGGCGGGGTGTGATTCCGCGTGCGTCCGCGATCCGCGCAGAACGACGGCAAGAGTAAGGGCCGGTCGGAGAGGCTCCCGACCGGCCCTTGTCCCTTGCACCAAGAGTGTCCTGCAATCACATTCCGGTAGCTGCCACAGCAAAACAACTACCGTGCAAGCACTCTATAACGGAGAGATAACGACGACAAGGGTGTGGCGTTATCTTTTTGTGATTTCTTCGCAGCGGCACCGCTGAGGCCGCTTCACACCCCCGACTCGACCCTCTGAACACCAGAAAAACCCCCGTTCCCCCGGCCGCAACCAGCCGTCCAAAGGCGGAACTGAGCCGGCACAGTGCCCAATCCTGCGGTTCGTCGGAGCCTCGTGGATTCCTTGCGGAAACGTTGCGCATCCCCCGTGAGAACCGCAAGTTCGGTCTTCCAGGCTGTTCTCATCAGGCAAAGCACACCGCAGAGCCGACAGACCAGCGGGCCCCAGACCCGCCAACTGATAGGGGAAAGTCATGAAGAAGTCCATGAAGGGCACGATCGCCATCGCAGCCGGTATCGCACTGCTCCTCGGCGGCGGCGGATCGATGGCCTACTGGCAGGGCACCGCGTCGACGAGCTCCGCTGTCGTCCAGACCGGCGAGCTCGGCATCACCGTCGGCTCGAACCCGACCTGGCAGGTCAAGCGCGGCACCACCACGACGCCGATCGCGAACATCAGCACCTTCAAGATGGTCCCCGGCGACCAGGTCATCTACACGGTTCCGTTCCAGACCGTCGCCGCCGGCACCAACCTCACTGCGAGCGGCTCGATCGCGTGGGGCGGCTTCTCCAGCGTTCCCGCTCACCTGACCGCGGCCACCACGGGCAGCACCTACAACAGCGTGGCCATCTCGGGCACGACGTTCACCGTCGCCCAGGGCACCGCCAACGGCTCGCTCGTGTTCACGCTGACCTGGCCCTTCGGCGCCAACGCCACCAACGACACCGCTGCCGCGACGATGAACCAGAACTGGAACCTCGGCGCCACCACCGTCACCGTCACGCAGACCGCCAACGGCGCGACCCCCTGACGCTGGCCCTCTGACTGAAGGAGCCGGGTGGAACCCGATCCACCCGGCTCCTTCACCCACCCGCACTCGAACCACCACTCGAAAGAGGCAGACGGATGTCGCGCAAGAAGACGGGAGCTCCCCTCGGAGTCGCCGGACTGATCGCCGGCATCGTCGCCATCGCCGTGGTGCTCGCACCGGGCACCCTGAGCTACTTCGTCTCGAGCAAGCAGACCCAGGCGGTCTCGGTCTCGACCGGACAGGCCGCCCTCACCATCTCGGGAACCGGCGGCTCGAACTCCGGGGTGTACCCCGGCGGACCCGCGCAGCTCATCGCGTCGCGGTCCATCACGAACGGCGGCGATGTCGCCCTCACGCTGACCTCCGGCTTCACCGCCACCGGCAACCTCGCCTCGAGCGTCGTGCTCACCACGAGCGTCCAGACCGGTGCCTGCGCCGCGACCCCGCCCGGAACCTGGCCCACCGACTCCGGCCGGTGGCAGGGCACCACGGCCGGCCTCACGACCTCCGTCCCGACCACGATCGCGATCGGCGCGACCCGCACGCTGTGCGTGTGGCAGAGTCTGGGCGTGAACACTCCGAACGGCACCCAGGGTCAGTCGGCCGCCGTGAGCATCACGGTCACCGGCACCCAGGTCGCCCCCTGACCGTCCCGATACCTCCCGATTCCCCGCAGCGAGACGAAAGCACATCATGACGAAGCGAGCCAAGATCATCACAGCGCTGGTCGCTGCGGTGGCGCTCGTCGTCGTCACGCCGCTCGCCGCCGTCGCGTACTGGGTGGTCTCGACCCAGCTCGCGGTCACGGCGCAGGCGAGCACGTTCTCGATCGCTCCGTACGCGGTGGCTCCGTCATCGGCGAGCTTCACCGGCTGGGAGGGCACGCAGTACTACGCCGCACCCCTGACCAACAACGGCGCGACTCCGTGGAGCGGGCAGACCGTGTCGCTGGCGGCATCCTCCGGATTCGGCGCCGCAGCCGTCGCCACCGCGCAGGTCGCGTTCAACTCGGCCTCCAGCGCCTGCCAGAACGACGCGACCTACACGTCGGTCACGCCGCAGAGCGCCCTCGGCGCCTCGTCGTGGTCGTCGACCGCCACCGTCGCGCCGGCCGCCACGATCTACGCGTGCGTGAAGGTCGACATCACCGACACCGACACCCAGACGCCCTCGGGCCAGCCCGCCCCGGCGCCCAGCCTCACCCTGACGACCACGGCGACGGCGGCGCAGCGCAACTGGACCGATGCGGAGTCGGCGGCGCTGACGGTCGCAAGCACCGGCTGGGCTGCATGCACCAACAGCGGCAGCAACGCCACCCTCACGCTCCCGGCTCAGGTGCCGGCCGGCACGTACACCGTCGTGCGCAACGACACCGGCGCGACGTTCACCGGCACGGTCGCCGCCAACGCGCGCACGACCTTGACGCTCACCAATCCCGCCACGTCGGGTACGGAGACCGCGGAGACGTACGTCACCGTCAAGAACTCGTCGGGCGCGGTGGTCGCGGTCGCGAACCTGACGTTCCGCTCCTCGTACGTCCTGTGGATCTTCTTCACCAAGAGCCTGATCTGCGCATGACCGGGGGAGTGGTGGACGGCTACGCTCAGCCGCAGGAGAGAATCGTCGACGAAGAGGACACCGCGATGACGGATGCCGAGACCCCGGCGTCTCGTGCCGATGCCCGTCGCGACGGCGACGAGGACCGCGTCTCGATCCCCCGCATGATCTTCCGGGCGGTGTCGTGGGTGCTCCTCGTGGCGGTCACGCTGCTGGCCCTGGTCGTGGTCGTGGTGCCGCTCGTCACGGGCGCGAAGCCCTACACGATCCTGACCGGGTCGATGGCTCCGCAGTACCCGCCGGGCACGCTCGTCGTCGTCAAGCCGGTCGATGCCTCCGAGATCAACCTCGGCGACGTGATCACGTATCAGCTCGAGTCGGGCAAGCCCGAGGTCGTGACGCATCGCGTCGTGGCCGTGGGGACGGATGCCGAGGGCGGCCGGATCTTCACGACCCGCGGCGACGCCAACGACGGCGACGATCCCGAGCCGGTACGGTCCGTGCAGATCGTGGGCAAGCTCTGGTACTCGGTGCCCTACATCGGCTGGATCAACAACGTGGTCACCGGTCAGGCGCGCGCGCTGGCCCTGCCCATCGTGGTCGGAGGGCTCTTCGTCTACGGCATCGTCACCATCTCCCTGGGATTCCGCGACCGCCGGCGTGCGAAGGCTGCGCTCGCTCGGGACGCCCAGGACTCGGCGAACCCGGCACCGGAAGACGACTCCGCCGCGAAGGACTGAGGCCCGACGACCGGACGGGCCGGGGCGCGGCATCCGCTGGTCGTCCTTCTCTGCGGTTACGCTCGCGGCATGCCGCTCAGCAACACCCGCCGAGCGCGCGCCGGCCGTCGACGCGCTCGACGCGTCGCCGCCGCCGACAACGACCTGACCCTCGATGAGTGGGAGTCGATCGTCGAGGCCTGGGGGGCGTGCGCGTACTGCGGCTCGATCGCCGGACCGCTGCAGAAGGACTGCGTGCTGCCGATCTCGCGCGGCGGTCGATACACCTTCGACAACGTCGTGCCCGCCTGCCGGTCGTGCAACGCGAGCAAGAGCAACGACGAGGTCACCGCGTGGCTGCGGCGCAAGCGACTCGACGAGCGGGCCTTCCTGCTGCGGCACGTCGAGATCCTGGGAGCCTGGCGGTCGACGGGAGGCCCCGCGTGACCATCACCGTTCGCCCGTACGAGTCCCGCGATTGGGACGACATCCGGCGCATCCACGACGCCGCCCGCCTCGACGAGCTCGGCGGCGCCGGGCTGCTCGAGGCGTACCTCGATCTCGAGGCGACGTACGAGAACGAGGGTCTCTTCGACGATGAGGTGTGGGTCGCCGAGGTCGACGGACGCGTCTCGGGCTTCATCGCCGGGTCGTCCGAGGAGATCACATGGGCGTACGTCGACCCGGCGCTCTACCGTCGGGGCGTGGGCCGCGCGCTCGTCCAGCACGTGCTGGATCGCGCGACCGGACCCGTCGAGCTCGAGGTGCTGGAGGGCAACAGCGCCCGCGCTTTCTATGAGGCCGTCGGCTTCGCGTGGGAATCCACGACGACAGGCAAGCTCGCCGGGAACGAGTCGTTCCAAGCCACCGGTCACACGCTCGTCTGGCGTCCCGCGCCGGCTGCGGACTGACCGCGACGGCGCACGTCAGCGGGCCGTGAGCAGACCGATACCCTCGAGCACCGCGGCGTGCGTCCTGGGAGAGGCGAGCACGCGGAAATGACCGGGCGCGGGGACCACGACGTTGGTGGCGCCGTCGAGCGCACTGCCCTCCGGAATATGGGGGTCGTAGGGTCCGAACACCGACACGATCCGTCCGTTGACCGACGTCTCGCGACCGAGCATGACGATCGTCTCGTTCCCGGGGAGGAAGGCCCGGATGCTGGGCACGAAGAACAGCCGAGCGCGGCGCGCGCCGCCGAACGGCGTGGCCACGGCGACGAGCCCGAGCAGGCCGAGCGGCGGGCGCCCGGCGTCGGGAGCCGCGGCCGCGGCGGCCGCGGCCGGGTCTCCGCCGACCGAGGCCTCCGCCGCGGCGGCGGTCGCCGCGCCCGTCGTGACCAGCACGTGCTTGCCGATGAGCCCGCCCTTGCTGTGGGCGACGAGCACGCGCCCGGCCGGGGCGGACGGGAGATCTGCGAGGACACGCGTGAGTCGATCGGCGGTCTCGGCGATCGCTCGGCGATTGACGCCCAGGCCGTGCACGACGCGCACGCGGTGTCCCGCCGCCGCGAGCGAGTCGCCCAGCGGCTTGAGAAAGGTCCAGTGCTCGTACACGCCGGGGAGCAGCACGACCTCGGGAAGACCGTCGGTGCCCGTCCGCCACCTCGGCGGTGTCGGGCGGCGGCGTCCGACGGCCCAGGGCAGGCCCAGGATCGCGAGCTGACGCCGGGCGGCGTAGATGTAGTCGGTGGTCCACCACAGTGCGCGCTTCAGGCTCCACGGCCTGCCGCCGTCGGGTTCGGGGCCGGCGAGGGTCATGGCGGAGAGTCTATGGCGCGACCGCACGAGACCGGCTCGCCGGACGACGCCGGCCTCAGCCCGTCGTCGTTACAGCGGGGACCCGGAACCGGCGGCGGTAGGCCGCGGGACTCAGTCCCGTCACGCGCTTGAAGAGCCGGCGGAAGAAGGCCGGATCCTCGTAGCCGACGGACCAGCCCACCGCCTCGACCGAGTCCTCGGTGCGCTCGAGGCGGCGCTTGGCCTCCTCGACCCGCACGCGCTGCACGTAGGCCAGCGGGCTGACACCGGTCGCCTCGGTGAACCGGCGCTTGAACGTGCGCCCGGCCAGCCCCGACCGCGCGACGAGCTGCTCGACCGGTGTCGCCACCGAGTAATGCGCCCGCAGCCAGTCCTGCGCGTCGTCGACGACCGCGTCGCCGTGTCCGGTGCGGCCCTCGAAGACCATGTACGGCGCGAGACCGTCCTGGTGCCATTGGAGCGCGAACATGCGTGCGGCCTCCTGCGCCACTGCTGCGCCTGCGAACCGACCGGTCAGGTACAGCACGAGGTCGTGCCAGGTCGTGGACGCGCCGGATGTGATGAGCTCGTCCCGCGTGCCGGTGACCATCAGCGCGCGCTCGGGATGCACCCGCACCGCGGGACTGGAGGCTTCGAGGTGGCGGGCGTAGTCGTAGTGGACGGTGACGTCGCGGTCGTCGAAGAGCCCGGTCTCGGCCAGCAGGAAGATGCCCGAGCAGGCTGAGCACAGCAGGGCGCCCTGATCATGCATCCGCGCCGCCCATTCGACGAGCTCCGGGTAACGGCCGCGCTTCCACCCCGCGGGGCCGAGCACGATCGAGGGCACGATCACGATGTCGGTCGCCGGGATGTCGGCGATGCTCCGCGCCACCGGCACGGGCACGCCGCTGACGCCCATCAGCGGCCCCTCCCGCTCTCCGACGATCTGCGCGCGGAACGGAGCCGGTCCCTCGCCGATCCGCATGAGCTCGAATGAGTTCAGCACGTCCAGCACACCGAACATCGTGGCCACACCCGTATCGGGCAGGGCGACCACGCTCACCGTCAGCGGCCTCTGTGCGGCCATCACATCCTCCTGAGAGCACATCGTGGCACGAATGGACCGAACGAGGGTCCGGATGCCTCTGAACGGCCGGGCGCGGCATCCGGAGCATGGAATCACAACGAACGAATGGACAAGGAAGGACCGGACATGAGAACGACAACCGTGGACGAGACGGCGCTGCAGGCGTTCGTCCTGAAGGCCGTGGACGACCTGGGCGCGGGGTACCTCGGCGTCATGGTGAGCCTGGGAGCCAGGCTCGGCTTCTACCGGGTGCTGGCCGACGACGGACCGCTGACCTCGACCCAGCTCGCGGCGCGTACGGATTGCGCCGAGCGCTACGTGCGGGACTGGGCGGCATCGCAGGCCGCCGCCGGGTACCTCGCGTACGAGGCCTCGACGCGGACCTTCGCGCTGACGCCCGAGCAGGAGCTCGTGCTGGCGAACGAGGAGAGCCCCGTGTACCTGCCCCCGGCATGGAACGTGCCCGCGGCGATGTGGTCGGACGAGTCCAAGGCGCTGCACGCCTTCCGCACCGGCGAGGGAATCGCGTGGGGCGACCACGACCCGCGACTGGCTCACGGAACCGCCGCGTTCTACCGCAACGGCTACCGCGCCGCCCTGACGTCGCAGTGGCTGCCGGCGCTCGAGGGCGTGGTCGAGTCGCTCGATCGCGGCATCGCCGTCGCCGACATCGGAGCAGGACACGGGCACACCACCGTGATGATGGCCGAGGCCTTCCCGCAGTCCCGCTTCTACGGGTTCGACAGCCACGGGCCCTCGGTCTCGGAGGCCCGGCGGAACGCCCGCACGGCCGGCGTCGAAGAGAGGGTGGTGTTCGAGCAGGCCCGCGCAGACGAGTACGAGCCCGCCGGCTTCGGCCTGATCTGCTTCTTCGACGCACTGCACGACATGGGCGACCCTCTCGGCGCCCTGCGGCACGCGGCGCGATCGCTCACCCCCGACGGCTCTCTCCTGCTCGTCGAGCCGAACGCGGCGGACCGCCTCGAGGACAACCTCACGATGATCGCGCAGACGTACTACGCCGCGTCGAGCATGATCTGCACCGCCCACGCGCTGGCGGACGGCGGCGAGCTCGTGCTCGGCGCGCAGGCCGGCCCTGCCCGACTCACCGAAGTGCTCCACGCCGCCGGGTTCGGCCGCGTGCGGGTCGTCGCCGAGACCCCGTTCAATCTCATCATCGAGGCCCGGCGCTGAGCAGCCGGTCGGCCCCGGCAGCGGTCGTGCGTGCGCGCGACTGCCGCCGGGGCCCTGGCGGGTCTACTGTCGGATCGTGCCCGAGGGACTCGAAACCCCGGTCGTCGTCGACTTTCCGCTGCGCGGGGAGAACTGGGTGGCGGTGACCACGCCGGTCGCCCGCGTGCCCAGCCACGGGGTCGACATCCTCGGGCAGCGCTACGCGTACGACTTCGTGAAGGTCGACGAGCGCCCCGGCGTGCACGTGCACCCCGCATCGGCATGGGTGACGTCGACGATCGGCGGGCGGACGGCGGACTGCTACGCCTGGGGTGCGGAGATCTGCGCGCCGTTCGATGCCGAGGTCGTGACCGCTGTCGACGGCATCGCGGAGCGCGGGTGGGTCAACCCGTTCCGTGAGGCCGCGCGCGGCATCTGGAACGGGCTCACGTTCCGTCCTGGCAAGATCGCGGCCATCCTGGGCAACCACGTGATCCTCCGCGCCGGCGGCGTCTACGCGGGGTTCGCGCACCTCGCCCCGGGCACGGTCGCCGTGCAGCCGGGCGAGCGGATGCCGGTGGGCGGCGTCCTCGGTCGAGTCGGCCACACAGGCAATTCGACCTCGCCCCATCTCCACTTCCAGCTCATGGACAGCGCCGACCTGATGGCCGCGAAGGGGATCGCGTGCGCGTTCCGCGCGTACGACGTGCGGGCAGACGGCGGGTGGAGTCGCGTCGAGTCGGGATTCCCCGGCCCCCGCGAGCGCCTCCGCTCCGTCGACGACGCCTGAGCGTCGCGGCGGAGGCCGCCCGTGCGCGCGCGGAGAGGGCCAGGATGGAAGCATGACCTCGATCCCCACCGTGACCCTCAACGACGGCACCTCGTTCCCCGAACTCGGCCTCGGGACCTACAACCTGCGCGGGGAGGACGGCATCGCCGCGATCGTCAGCGCGATCGAGACCGGATACCGGCTGCTCGACACAGCGGTGAACTACGAGAACGAGCGCGAGGTGGGCGAGGCCGTGCGACGCAGTGGTCTCGAGCGCGACGAGCTCATCGTCACCTCGAAGATCCCGGGCCGCCATCACGGGTACGAGCAGGCCATCGACAGCATCCAGGGATCGCTGGGGATGCTGGGGCTCGACAGGATCGACCTGCAGCTCATCCACTGGCCGAACCCGAGCGTGGGAAAGTACGTCGACACCTGGCGCGGCATGATCGAGGCGCGCGAGCGCGGCCTCGTCCGATCGATCGGGGTCTCGAACTTCACTGAGGCGATGCTCGCCGAACTGATCGACGAGACCGGTGTCGTGCCCGCGGTCAACCAGGTCGAGCTGCACCCGTACTTCCCGCAGACCGCCCTCCGTGCGTTCCACGCCGAGCGCGGCATCCGCACCGAGAGCTGGAGTCCGCTCGCCCGCCGCAGCGAGCTGCTCACCGAGCAGCTGCTGCAGGAGCTCGCGGTCGTGCACGACGTGACGCCGACGCAGCTCGTGCTGCGATGGCAGGTGCAGGTCGGCAGCACGCCGATCCCGAAGTCGGCCGATCCCGATCGTCAGCGAGAGAACGCCGACGTCTTCGGGTTCCGCCTGACCGACGAGCAGGTCGCGGCGATCTCCGGGCTCGAGCGCGGCCGCCTGTGGGACGGCGACCCCGACACCCACGAGGAGATGTAGCCGCCAGTCGCCAAGACACGCCGTGCGTGGTGCCGCCCTGTCGGCGTGTCTTGGCGGCTCGACGGACGGGGCGCGGTCATTGCGACGCGAGCCAGCCGGCGAACGTCTCGCTGCCGAGCGTCGCCTCGCCCGACGGCAGGGCCAGGCCCGCGCGCATGCCCTTCATCTGCGGCCCGGGCAGGCTGATCGACGGCATCCAGCCCCTGTGACCGGTGTGCCGGGCGAACGCACGGACCATCTCGTCGAGGCGCTCCTCGCGGGGTCCGGTGAGATCGCGCGCGCGGCCCTGCGCCGGTCCGGCGACGATCGCCGCGAGGTGCTCGCCCACCTCGCGCGCCGCGATCGGCTGAACCCGCGCCCGGGGCGCGACGTGCAGCGGTCCGACCTTGGCCTGGGCGTACACCTGCCCGGCGAACTCGTGGAACTGCGTCGCCCGCAGGATCGTCCAGGGAACAGCGGATGCCTCGACCACCTGCTCCTGCGCCAGCTTGCCGGCGTAGTAGTCGTACGGCATCCGGTCGATGCCGACGATCGAGAGCAGCACGACGTGGCGCACACCCGCCCGGCGGGACGCCTCGACGAGGTTCCCGGTGGCCGTGGTGAAGAACTCCGTCGCCGTCACGGCTTTGAGCGTCGAGACGTTGGCGGTGTCGATCACCGCGTCCACTCCCTCGAGCGCCGCGTCGAGTCCCTTCCCGGTGAGGAGGTCGATCCCCTCGCTGCGCGTGAGCACGACGGGCTCGTGCCCCGCGGCGCGCACGGCGTCGACCGTGGGGCGGCCGACCGTGCCGGTTCCGCCGGCGATCGCGATCTTCATGGAGCGTCCTTTCGCGGGCGGTCCCTCCGCCCCTCGAATCTCCGACGACGCAGCGCGCCAGAATGTGAGGGATCGTCTCACATTCACCGGCGCCGCATCGTCGAACCTGCAGGAGGTGGCAATGGACGACGTCGAGCTGCTCGCGCGCGAGCGGCGGAACCTGCTCGCGCTCGCGTACCGGATGCTCGGAACGGTGGCCGACGCCGAGGACGCCGTGCAGGAGACGTATGTGCGCTGGTACCGGCTCACGGAGGCGGAGCGCTCCGAGATCCGCAACCCGGCCGCGTGGCTCACCCGCGTCGCCGGCCGCGTCTGCCTCGACCTGCTCGGCTCGGCACGCGCGCGGCGGGAGCGCTACGTCGGCGAGTGGCTCCCCGAGCCCGTGCCGGGGGAGTCGCCGATCGCGGCATCCGTCCCCCTCGGCCCGCTCGATCAGGTCACCCTCGACGACTCGGTCTCGACGGCCCTGCTGGTCGTGCTGGAGTCGCTCACACCGGCGGAGCGCGTGGCGTTCGTGCTGCACGACGTGTTCGGCGTGCCCTTCGCCGAGATCGCCGAAACGGTGGGGCGGACACCGGATGCTGCGCGCCAGCTCGCCTCGCAGGCTCGGCGTCGCGTGCGCGAGCGCCGCGCGGGCGCGGCTTCCCGCGAGGAGCACGATGCCGTCGCGCAGGCGTTCGCGACGGCCACCGCGACCGGAGACCTCGCGGCGCTCGTGGCCGTGCTCGACCCCGACGTGGTGCTGCGCGCCGACGGCGGCGGCCACGTCTCTGCGGCGCGACGCCCGGTGTTCGGAGCGGACCGTGTCGCGCGCTTCCTGCTCGGACTCCCGCACCTGCTGCCGGAGGCTCGAGTCGAGCCGACCGTCACCGCGGACGGCCTGGGGTTCCTCGTGACCGTCGACGGCAGAGCGGACGCCGTGCTCTCGCTCTCCGTCTCGGGGCAGCGCGTCACCGACGTCTACATCGTGCGCAATCCCGACAAGCTCACGCTGTGGCGGGAGTGAGCCGACGCCCCTCTTCAGGTCTCGTGCCGGATCTCGCAGTCGCTCCCCGGCGACAGAATCGCCTCGTGGCCGTCGTCGTACCGCACGACGAGCAGGGGAGCGTCCTCGTCACCTCGCACCTCGATGACCTCGCCGGCGCGCTCGGCCGATCCGACGATGCGCCCGTGGATGATCACGCGGTCGCCGACGCTGGCTCGCATTCGGATCACCTCCTGGCGCTCACGATACGACTCGCGGGCGAGGGGCGGAAGACGGATGCTGCTACAGCTGTGCGCCGTCGTCGTCGCGGTTGTCGATGCCGACGCTGCGACCGCGCCAGGACTCGTAGGCGATGAGCCATCCGATCGACACGGCGAAGGCGAGAAAGATGCCGACGAGGGGCTGGCCCCAGATCATTCCGAACACGATGCCCAGTGTGAAGATGAGCACGGTGCCGACCGCCCAGCCCGAGTGGCCGCGCGTCCAGCGTTTGCGAGGTGTGGTCATGGGGACAGCCTAGAGCCGGACCTGTCGGCCGCCGCGCCCCGGCGCTGTCACTCCGGAGTCGCGTTGAGCGCCAGCATCCAATCGATGCCGAAGCGGTCGGTGAGCATGCCGAAACGGCCGCCCCACGGTGGGGTGTCGAACGGCATCACCGTGGTGCCGCCGTCGGAGAGGGCGTCCCACCAGCCCTGCAGCGCGGCCTCGTCGTCGCCGCTGACCGACACCGAGATGCCCGCCGGCCGGCGGTACTCCATGCCCGTCGGTGTGTCGGCGCCCATCAGCACGAACCCGTCGGGGGTCGTGAGCTGCGCGTGCATCACGAGATCGTTCTCTGCCGGGTCCTGCACCATGCCCTCGAACTGCCCGAAGGTCGAGACGTCGAGCTCGCCGCCGAACACCGACTGATAGAACGTCATCGCCTCGCGAGCCTGGTTCTGGAACGAGAGGTAGGGGTTGAGGCTGGGCATGTGGTTCTCCTGGAGACGAGGACAGCGGATGCCGCGCCCGGCCGCGTGGCGGGATCCAGTGTGCTCCCCGCCTCCGACATCCGCCAGTGCCGGCGATCAGTCCTCGCGCGGCCCCTCCGCCGCCCAGGCGACGGCGTCGTCGACGGCGTCCACGCCGAAGATGCGCAGCTCGCACGGGAACAGGAAGGAGACGCCGTGGATGATCTCCGCGATGACGGAATGGTCCGTCACGAGGGCGATCCGGCCCCATATGTGCGCCGGCTTGCCCTCGAGCTCGGCGTCCTTCCACAGCGCGCCGAGCGAGTAGCGCTCGAACTCCTCGCCGAGCACGAACACGAGATTCACCTTCTGCCCGGCATCGACGGCGGCGTCGATCGCCGGGTCGAGCACGCTCTCGTAGTCGGCGGCGTCGACGGCGCCCACCGCGCGGAACCCGAGGACGCCGTCGGGCAGGCCGTGCATCGTCTCGATCATGCGCTCATCCTGGCGTGCCGTGTGAGGGCCGCCCGCGCGGCACGCCGATCGGGGCAGGCGGATTCGCGGGCGCGCGGCATCCGTCCGATGACGGGAATCGCCGCGTCGCGCGGACTCCGCGGGGTGCGCGATAAGGCGACCTTCGCGCACCGACGCGGGTGCGGGAACCCGCGACGTGCGCGATACGGCGACCTTCGCGCACCGACGCGGGTCAGCGGTCGCGGTGGTCCTCGGGGTGCAGTCGCGGAGCGCGGCGGGGCTCGTGCACGCCGCTGGCGTAGATCAGCCGGATCACCCGCTGCCGCTGGCCCGCCCACGGCGCGAGGAGTCGCAGCATGTCGTCGTCCTCGACGCGCGCGCCGGTGAGCGCGTAGCCCACCTCGTGCGCGAGGTGGAAGTCGCCGACGCTCACGGCATCGGGGTCTCCCAGGGCGCGGATGCGCGTCTCGGCCGAGGTCCACGCGCCGACGCCCGGCTGGCTCACCAGCACGCGGTCGACCGCTTCACCGTCGTCCGCCGCGAGAACGGCCCGCGCGATCGCGTCGCCGCGACGCGCGGCGCGCACGACGGTCTTCGACTGCGGAGGCTCGAGGCCCGCGCGATGCCACCCCCACGACGGCACGCGCTGCCAGCCGTCGATCGTCGGCGGTGCGAACATCGGGCGCGGGGTCGGGCCGGGTGCGCGCTCGCCGTACCACGTGAGGATCCGGC
This sequence comes from Microbacterium sp. SSM24, assembly GCF_025989145.1. Lineage (NCBI taxonomy): Bacteria > Bacillati > Actinomycetota > Actinomycetes > Micrococcales > Microbacteriaceae > Microbacterium > Microbacterium sp. SSM24. The sequence continues at coordinate 1,946,020 of NZ_JAPDNQ010000001.1, forward strand.
GCCACGCGGCGAAGGCCTGCAGGCCGGTGATCTTCTGCTCGAAGATCGCCGAGGCGAGTGCGTCGAAGACGAGGCCGGTGGCGCCGAGCCGAAGACCGGGGTTCCGGCGATGGGCCGCGGCGATGAGCGGATGCCGCGCCGCATCGAACTCGGACGGGTCGTCGCCGGCCCCGCACAGCGCCGGGAGCTGATCGAGCGCCCACTCGCGGCCCGGCCCCCACGCGGCGCCGCGCACGACACCGGGCTGCGTCTCGCGGACTGCGAGGGTCGCGATGCCCTCCGGCGTGCGACTGGTACGCCAGATCACCGACCCGGCGACGGTCATCGACGGGTCGTTCGCGCCGCGCCGCTGCACGAGGACGGTCCGTGCCAGATCGAGCGGATGCCGCGGCCGGTACTCGGTCTCGAGCGGTCGCTCGTGCGCCGGCCGGGTGTCGCGCACGGCGCCGATGGTGCGGCGGGCCGGCGCGACGAAGGTCATGCCACGACGATACGCCCCCGCCTCCGACATCCGGCGTGGACCGAGTCGGAAGCCGTCCGGGCGCATAACTCCTGCACATGGTGCAGGAGCACGACCCCGAGCCGCGCCCTGGCGCGCCTCCGGCACGCCACGGCGACGGAAGTGCAGGAGTTATGCGCCGCTCGAAGCGGAGGAGACCGACGCGGCGGGTCAGAAGCGGTCGGGCGAGGGGGTGCCGTGGCCGTAGCGGATGACGACGTCGGCGTGACGGTCGAAGCGGTAGCCGACCCCGCGCACGGTGCGGACGATGTCCTCGTAGCGGCCGAGCTTCGCGCGCAGGCGGCGCACGTGCACGTCGATCGTGCGCTCGCCCGGTGCCTCCTCCTCGGTGGCGCCCTGCCACAGCGACGTCACCAGCTCGGTGCGCTCGATCGTGCGGCCCTCGCGCAGCACCAGGTACTGGAGCAGCTCGAACTCCTTGAAGGTGAACGCGGCGGAGTCCCCGTCGATGAGCACGCGCTTGCGCGAGATGTCGACGACCACGCCGCCGCCGGCGCGGTCCTCGTCTTCGGGCTCCTCCTGCTTGGTGCGGGCGATGGCCGAGGGCTCGTGCAGCGCGAGGCGCACGACGTCGACGTCGCGACCGCCGGATCCGACGGGGGCGAGGGCGACGGTGGCATACGTCTCCGCACCGGGTGCGAGCTCGCCGAGCGTGCGGCGCAGGGCGTCGACGAGCACGCCGAGGCTGACGCCGGATGCCGCGGCCTTCGCCTCGTCGATCCCGACGTAGAGGGCGAAGCCGCGCGGTGCGGTGCCGGCCGGCAGGTGGCGCTGCGCGGCGGGCGCCTGCGCGGCGGGCGCCTGCGCGGCGGGCGCCTGCGCGGCGGGCGCCGGGGCGGCGACGGCCGGAGCGGGGCTGATGACGGCGCGGAGGTGGCGCACGGGGGAGTCGGTGGTGGTGGTGGTGGTGGTGGGACGCTCGAGGAGGGCGGTGGTCGACATGATGATGGTCCTAGCGGGAGGGAGCCCGGGCCGAGGGACGGCAGGAAGGGACTCGGATGTGCGTGTGCCCGGTGAGGGCTGTGCCCGTCGTCGGGCGTTGAGCGAGGCATCCGGTCGCGCGTGATCGACGCGTGGTTCCGGTGCTTCGGGGGACTCGCCAGGCCGTTGTTTCAGAAGCGGCGTGCGGGTCCGGCGGGGGTCACCGTGCTAGTGGCACATTCGACAACACATGGCAACGCGGCCGGCCATCATCATGCCGGCAGCTCCGTTCGCCTCCCAGGCGGACAGGTAGCGTGCGTTGTCAGTCATGTGGCCGATTATGACCGAGTGGGTCCCAATGCGTCAAATCGCACGGATACCGCGTTCCTTTCATGACGGAATGTGACACTTTGCTCAATCGGCGGGCGTGAGCGCGAGATGAGATTTGTTGGCTAATTCCACAAATGTCTTGCGTCGGCGATCGCGATGTGCCTAACATTCGAGTCGAAGCGTTTCCGCGAAGCGCTTCGACAGCGAATTTCCCCCAGACGATGAGGTCGACATGGCGAATATCAACGAGGTGGCCGAGGTCGCCGGCGTGTCGATCAGCACCGTGTCGTACGCACTCAGCGGAAAGCGCCCGGTCGCCGAAGACACCCGTCGCCGCATCGAGGCCGCGGTGCTCGAGCTCGGCTACAGCCCCAACGCGGGCGCCCGCATGCTGGCAGGGTCGCGCACCCAGATCTTCGCGCTGACCGAGCCGCTGCGAACCGATACGCACGCGCCGACCCACATGGCCTTCGTGCTCGCGACCGCGGTTGCCGCGCGCCGGAACGACTACGACATCCTCCTCCTCACGGACGAGCAGGCCCAGGCGGGTATGAGCCGGGTCGCCGCGAACGGCCTGGTCGATGCGATCCTCGTGCTGGACGTGGCCCCCGACGATGCGCGGGTCGCGCTCGCGCGGCAGATCACGACGCCCACCGTGTTCATCGGGATCCCCGACGACAACGACGGTCTGATCTGCGTCGACCTCGACTTCGAGGCCGCCGCGGCGCAGGCGGTCGACCTGCTCGCCGATGCCGGCCACCGTTCGATCGGACTCGTGGGGCAGACCGAGACGGCTTACGTGAAGTCGAACTTCCCGCCCCGCGTCCGCGCGAGCGTGCTCGGGCGGAGCGCCGAGCGCGGCGCCCGGGCCGCGTACGGCACGACCGGATCCAAGCACGCCAACCGCCAGGCGACCCGTCGCACGGTGGCCGAACTGCTGGACGGCGGCGCGACGGCCCTCATCCTCCACTGTGCGGACGACGCTCATGCGGCCGCGCTCGCCGAGCTCGACGCGCGCGGACTCCGGATTCCCGAGGATGTCTCGGTCGTGTCGGTCGGCGCATCGTTCGACCTGACCGCGCTGCCCGTCGCGCTCGACTCCCTGCCCCTCGTGCCCGAGAGGTCGTGCGACCTCGCCGTCGACCTCGCGCTGCAGGCGCTCGGCTCCGACCGTCCCGAGCCCGGTGTCCGGCTCATCCCTCCGACCTACACCGCCCGCGGCTCCATCGCCGCGCCCAGATCGTCGGAGGCCACGGCGGACTGACCGCCGCGGCATCCGATCCGCGTTTCGCTGCCCGCTATCGAAGCGCTTCGACAACTCAATCACACACCATCGCGACCAACGTTGGTCACCAAGAAAGGAGTGCCACCGATGGCACGAATCACACGCAAGAACGCCCGACGCGGCCTCGCCGCCGTGGGCGCCCTGACCGTCGGCGCGCTCGCGCTCGCCGGCTGCGCCGGTGGCGGCAGCGGCAGTGAAGGCGACGGCGACACGCTGAAGCTCTGGCACTACGAGGGCGAAGACAGCGCGATGGCGAAGGCCTGGAACGAAGCCATCAAGGTGTTCGAAGAGGAGACCGGCGCGACGGTCGAGTTCGAGCAGAAGTCGTTCGAGCAGATCCAGAAGACCGCGAGCCAGGTGCTCGACTCGGATGCCGCGCCCGACCTCATGGAGTTCAACAAGGGCAACGCGACGGCCGGGTTCCTCGCCTCGACCGGCCTGATCGCCGACATCTCCGACGCCGTCGACGAGTACGGCTGGGCGGACAAGCTCGCTCCGTCGCTGCAGACCACCGCCAAGTACACCGAGGACGGGGTCATGGGCGGCGACACCTGGTACGGCATCCCCAACTACGGCGAGTTCGTCGGCGTGTACTACAACGAGGAGGCCTTCGCGGCGGCGGGCCTCGAGATCCCCACCACCTACGACGAGTTCGTGGACGTGCTCGACGCGTTCGTCGCTCAGGGCATCACCCCGCTCGCCGAGGCCGGTGCGGAGTACCCGCTGGGTCAGCTGTGGTACCAGCTCGCGCTGACGCAGGCCGACCGGCAGTTCGTCAACGACTACCAGCTCTACGAGAACCCGGTCGACTGGCAGGGCGAAGAGCTCACCTACGCCACCGAGACCCTCCAGGAGTACGTCGACAAGGGGTACATCGCCTCGGACGTCTCGTCCGTCAAGGCCGAGGACGCGGGTGTCTCGTTCATCAACGGCACGGCCCCGATCTTCGTGTCGGGTTCGTGGTGGTACGGACGCTTCGTCGAGGAGGCCGGCTTCGACTGGACGCTGCAGGCGTTCCCCGACACGCAGCTCTCGCTCGGGTCGTCGGGCAACCTGTGGGTCGTGCCTGAGAACGCGGCCAACAAGGAGCTCGCGTACGAGTTCATCGACATCACGATGCGTCCCGAGATCCAGGCGATCATCGGCAACAACGGCGGCGTCCCCGTCGCCGCGGAACCCGCCGACATCACCGACGAGAAGAGCGCCGAGCTCATCGCGACGTTCAACGGGATCCTCGACAACGACGGACTGTCGTTCTACCCCGACTGGCCCGCCGCCGGCTTCTACGACGTCATCGTCCGTGAGCTGCAGGGTCTCGTGACCGGCACACAGGATGCCGAGACGACGAACGCCAACCTCGGCGCCGAGTACGAAGAAGGCACAGCGGACTTCCGCTGATCGATCGGCGGTGGGTGGCGGCGACGCCACCCACCGCCCTCAGAAGGAGTCGCACATGTCCGTCATCACCCGCGCCGAACGCGGCGCGCGCACGAAGCTCCCCCCCGAGCAGCCCTCGATCCCGCAGCGCAAGGGCGGCACCGCCGGGTATTGGCTCTACCTCCTCCCGGGGTTCGTGCTCCTCCTCGTCATCGTCATCATCCCGCTCATCTTCAACGTCTATCTGACGTTCACCAAGTGGCGCGGCGTCCGCACCCCCGAGTTCATCGGACTCGAGAACTGGGTCAAGATCTTCACAGACGAAGACTTCTGGACCTCCTTCACGAACTCCGTCTGGATGGTCCTCGCGATGGTCGTGATCCCCACGACGATCGGCCTCATCGTCGCGGCGCTCCTCTTCGACGTCGTCGGCCGCAAGTTCGGCGGCAAGGTCGGCAGCTTCCTGCGGGCCACCTACTACCTTCCCCAGATCCTCCCGATCGCCGTCGCCGGCATCGTGATCGGCTGGATGTTCCGCCCGGGCGCGACGGGGTCGGTGAATCAGATACTCGCCGTGTTCGGCATCCCCGCCTATGACTGGCTGGGGCAGATGCCGTCCGCGCTGCTCGTGCTCATGGGCGTCCTCGTCTGGGTCCAGCTCGGCTATCCGATCGTCGTGTTCATGGCTGCGCTCCAGCGCGTCGACCCCGAGCTCTACGAGGCGGCGGAGCTCGACGGTGCGAACTGGTTCCAGCGATTCTCGGCGATCACCATGAGCATCATCAGGCCCGAGATCTTCGTCGTGACGCTCACATGCACGATCGCCGCGCTCAAGGTGTTCGGGCCGGTGTACATCATCACGCAGGGCGGTCCTGCCGGCGCGACGCTCGTGCCCGCCTACTACGCGTACACCGAGTTCTTCACGAAGCGGAACATCGGCTACGGCGCGACCATCGCAACGGTCCTCACGATCCTCGTCGTGGTGGTCTCCATCATCTTCATCCGGGTGCAGAACTCGATGGAGCGCAAGGAAAGGGCGGGGCTCTGATGGCTGCCACGACCGCAATCATCACGCAGGGCAAGACCCGCGTGCGCCCACGCGGCGGCATGACGAAGAAGCGTGCGATCGACTGGCTGCTGTTCGTCGCGGTCATCCTCGGCGCCCTCGTCGTGATGGTGCCCTTCTACCTGATCCTCGTCAACGCCTTCAAGACGCCCGTCGACTACGCGACGTCCGGTCCGTTCGCGCTGCCGCAGGCGATCGACTTCACCGGCATCCAGGCTTTCTGGGAGCGCGTGAACTTCCCGCAGAAGGTGTGGAACTCGATCTTCATCTCGGGCGTCGTCGCGGTGCTCGCGGTGGTGATCTCGCTGCTCAACGCCTTCGCGATCGGCATCGGACGCGTCCGCGGACGCTCCTGGATCGTGCTGCTGTTCCTCATGGCGAACCTGCTGCCCCAGGAGGCGCTGCTCTACCCCCTGTACTACATGTTCAAGTCGGTGGGTCTCTACGACAGCGTGTGGTCGGTCATCATCGTCTTCACGGTGATCCAGGCGGCGTTCGGCACCTACCTCCTCGCGTCGGTGCTCGGCACCTTCCCCAAGGAGGTGCTCGAGGCCGCATCGATCGACGGCGCCACCCGCTGGCAGATCCTGTGGCGGGTCGTCTACCCGATCACGCGACCGACGCTCTCGGTGCTGCTCATCTTCTTCTTCATCTGGACCTGGAACGAGTTCCTCATTCCGCTCACGTTCCTGCCGTCGAACGCGAGCCAGACCGTTCCCGTCGCGGTCAGCGTCCTGACCGGAGACCGGCTCATGGATGTCACCACGACGGCCGGAGCGGCGCTGCTGAGCATCATCCCGACGATCATCTTCTTCCTCATCTTCCAGCGCACGCTCACACGCGGCATCACGGCAGGAGCAGTCAAGTAATGAAGTTCACCGACGGGTTCTGGCAGCTTCGACCCGGAGTCACCGCCCTCTACGCCCAGGAGGCGTACGACGTGTGGGAATCGGCCGCCACGGCCGACGGCCCCGGACTGGTCATCACCGCTCCCACCGCGGTCATCGCCAAGCGCGGCGACACGCTCAACCGTCCCGTGCTGACCGTGACGCTGTCGTCGCCTCTCGAAGGGGTGGTGCGCGTGCGCGTCGCCCATCACGAGGGCGGCGCATGGCACGGCGGGTTCGCGCTCCCCGGAGCTGTCGAGGGCGGAGCGGGCGCGGCATCCGTCACTCCCGGCGGCGGGGAGCTGGTCACCGGCCGACTCACGGCGCGCGTCTCGCAGGGTGCGCCGTGGGCGCTGTCGTTCGAGCACGACGGTCGCGTGCTGACGTCGAGCGGTCACAAAGCCGAGGGGTACGTGCGGCTCGCCGCCGACGCGCAGGTGGAGACCGGCGTCGTCGGCAATGCGCGCGGCGCATCGCCCGCCCCCGAGGAGCGGGTGTTCGTGCACGAGCAGCTCGACCTCGGCGTCGGCGAGGTCGTCTACGGCCTCGGCGAGCGGTTCGGCCCGGTCGCGAAGAACGGCCAGACCGTCGACGTCTGGAACGCCGACGGCGGCACCTCGAGCGAGCAGGCGTACAAGAGCATCCCGTTCTACCTGTCCAGTCGCGGATACGGGGTGCTCGTCAACGACCCCGGCCACGTGTCGTTCGAGGTCGGCTCGGAGGCGGTCGAGCGCGTGCAGTTCTCGGTGCCGGGCGAGGTGCTCGAGTACTTCGTGATCGACGGTCCGACGCCCAAGGACGTGCTCGAGCGCTATACCGCGCTCACGGGTCGCCCGCCGATCGTGCCCGCCTGGTCCTATGGCCTCTGGCTCTCGACGTCGTTCACGACCGACTACGACGAGGCGACCGTCACCTCGTTCATCGACGAGATGGCCGCGCGCGAGCTGCCGATCTCGGTCTTCCACTTCGACTGCTTCTGGATGCGCGAGTTCAACTGGTGCGACTTCGAATGGGACCCGCGCACCTTCCCCGACCCCGACGGCATGCTCGCGCGACTGCACGAGAAGGACCTCCGCGTCTGCGTGTGGATCAATCCGTACATCGGGCAGCGCTCGCCGCTGTTCCGCGAGGCCGCCGACCGCGGCTTCCTCGTGAAGCGCGCCGACGGCTCGGTCTGGCAGTGGGATCTGTGGCAGGCCGGCATGGGGCTCGTCGACTTCACGAACCCCGACGCGACGGCGTGGTACCAGGGCCACCTGCGGCGGCTGATCGACCAGGGCGTCGACTGCTTCAAGACCGACTTCGGCGAGCGGATCCCCGTCGACGTCGAGTGGGCGGACGGCTCCGACCCGCTGCGCATGCACAACCTCTACACGCAGCTCTACAACGAGGCCGTTCACGCGGTGCTCGTCGAAGCGCGCGGCGAGGGCGACGCCGTGCTCTTCGCGCGGTCGGCCACCGCCGGTGGCCAGACGATGCCCGTGCACTGGGGCGGCGACTCCACGTCGACCTTCGCGTCGATGGCCGAGACCCTCCGCGGCGGACTCTCGCTCGCCTACAGCGGCTTCGCGCACTGGAGCCACGACATCGGCGGCTTCGAGGGCACGCCGGATGCCGCGGTCTTCAAGCGGTGGACCGCGTTCGGCCTGCTCGGCTCGCACTCCCGCTTCCACGGCTCCGGCTCGTACCGCGTGCCGTGGGCGTTCGACGAGGAGGCCGTCGAGGTCACGCGGCGCTTCACGCACCTCAAGATGCACCTCATGCCGTATCTGTTCCAGGCGGGAGCGGATGCCGCGGCATCCGGCATCCCGATCCTCCGGCCGATGCTCCTCGAGTTCCCCGACGACCCGGCGGTGCTGCACCTCGATCGGCAGTACATGCTCGGCGGCGACATCCTGGTCGCGCCGGTGTTCTCGGCCGAGGGCGAGGTCGACTTCTACCTGCCCGACGGCGAGTGGACGAGCCTGCTCACGGGGGAGACCGTGACCGGCGGCCGGTGGCGACGGGAGACGCACGGGTTCGACAGTCTGCCGCTGTACGTGCGTCCCGGCGCCGTCCTCCCGTGGGGCGCCCGGTCCGACCGCCCGGACTACGACTACCTCGACGGTCTCCAGCTGCGGGTGTTCCCGGGCGGATCGGGCACGCGCACGATCACCGTGACGACGCCCGACGGACGCACGCAACAATTCACGGCCGACCTCTCCGCGGTGACACGATGACATCCGTGACTTCTCCTACCGTCGTGCAGGGGAGCCCCGACTACCGGGACTCCGGCCTCGTCTTCCCGCCCGGCTTCACCTTCGGCTCGGCGACCGCGTCGTATCAGGTGGAGGGCGCGGCGAACGAGGACGGCCGCGGCCCGTCGATCTGGGACACCTTCAGCAAGACGCCCGGCAAGGTGTGGAACGGCGACACCGGCGACGTCGCGTGCGATCACTACCACCGGCTCGACGACGACCTCGACCTGATGAAGAGGCTGGGCCTCGGCGCCTACCGCTTCTCGATCGCGTGGCCGCGCATCATGCCCACCGGGACCGGCGCGGTGAATCAGGCGGGCATCGACTTCTACTCGCGCCTCGTCGACGGCCTGCTCGAGCGCGGCATCCGTCCGGTTGCGACGCTCTACCACTGGGACCTGCCGCAGGCGCTGGAGGATGCCGGCGGCTGGCCGGTGCGGGCGACCGCCGACGCGTTCGAGCGCTACGCCGAAGTGATGGGCGCCGCGCTGGGCGACCGCGTCCACACCTGGACGACGCTCAACGAGCCGTGGTGCTCGGCCTACCTCGGCTACGGACAGGGCGGCCACGCTCCCGGACGCCACGAGCCGGCATCCGCACTCGCCGCCGTGCACCACCTCAATCTCGCGCACGGTCGTGCCGTCCAGGCGCTGCGCGCGACCTCGACGGGCGACCCCGACTACTCGATCACGCTGAACTTCCACGTCCTGCGCGGCGTCGGTGACGGCGCGGCCGAGGCGATGCGCCGCATCGACGGGCTCGCCAACCGCGTCTTCACCCACCCTCTGCTGAAGGGCGAGTACCCGGCGGACGTGGTCGAGGACACCGCATCCGTCACCGACTGGGCGTTCGTGCAGGACGGCGACCTCGACGCGATCCACCAGCCGATCGACGTCCTGGGCGTCAATTACTACTCGACCGCGACCGTGCAGCTGTGGGACGGCGTCTCGCCCAAGCAGATGAACGACGGGCACAAGGGCGCCGCGGGCGGCACGGCGTGGCCGGGCAGCGACCAGGCGGTCGAGTTCGTCGAGCAGCCGGGCCCGTACACCGAGATGGGCTGGAACATCGCCCCCGAGGGACTGGAGGAGCTGCTGCTCGCGCTGAAGGCGGAGTTCCCCGATCAGCCCCTCATGGTCACCGAGAACGGCGCGGCCTTCGCTGACGCGGTGGCCGAGGACGGCTCGGTGCCGGACCCGGAGCGCCTCGACTACCTGCGCCGGCACTTCACCGCGGCCCACCGGGCGATCGAGCAGGGCGTCGACCTGCGCGGCTACTTCGTGTGGTCGCTGCTGGACAACTTCGAGTGGGGCTACGGATACGCCAAGCGATTCGGCATCGTCCGCGTCGACTTCGACACGCTCGAACGCACCGTGAAGGACAGCGGCCTCTGGTACTCGCGCCTCGCGACGACCGGAGTGCTCCCCGACTGAGCGCGACCCGGGATGTCGCTGTGCGAAGGCCGCGACATCCCGGGTGCGCGCGTCCGCACGTCTCCGGCCGGGCTTACGCTGTGCGGGTGACCGAGATGCGCTTCACGCACGAACCGGATGCCTCGCGCTACACGCTCCACCGCGGCGACGACCTCGTGAGCGTGCTGGACTACCGCGACGACGGGAGCACGGTCGCGATGACCCGCGCATACACCGTGCCGACCTTTCGCGGGCACGGCTACGCGGGTGAGCTCGTGGACCGCGCGGTCGCCGAGCTCGAGCGCACGGGCGGCCGCCGGGTGATTCCGGTCTGCTGGTATGTCGCCGACTGGTTCACCGCGAACCCGGGGCGCGGCGAGATCCTGGCCGACCGCCGCTCGGCGTAACCCGCGCGGCGCAGCCCGCTCGGCGCAGCCCGCGCGGCCCTATGCTGGCCGCGTGCACATGGAAGAGGTCTTCACCGCCGTGGCCGTCGGCTTCGAGGCGGTCGGCGCGGCCGCGATGATCGTCGGCTTCGTCATCGCGATCGTCCTGGGCGCCCGCTCCCTCGCCCGGCACGAGGGCGGCACCGCCGCGTTCACGATCCTGCGCACGACCCTCGGCGCCGCGATCCTGCTCGGACTCGAGGTGCTCGTCGCCGCCGACCTCATCCGCACGATCACGTCCAAGCCTTCGCTCGAGGATGCGGCGATCCTCGGCATCATCGTGCTCATCCGCACCCTCCTGTCGATGTCGATCCAGATCGAGATCGAGGGCACCCTCCCGTGGCGTCGCGCGCTGCTGCGCAGCGGCGGCCAGATGGTCGGGGATGCGGTCGCACGCGACCGCGCCGCGCAGGCCGCCGTCCCTGCCGACCACCCCTGACACCCCCTTCCGTTTGTGCGGGCGAAAGTACGCCTGGCGCGGCGTGCAGGCGCACTTTCTCCCGCACAAACGGACGTAGGTCAAGCCCCTCTTGCGCAACGGGCTCGCGCGTCAGGCTGGAGTCGGACGAGAGGAGAGACATGGACCGCGACCTGCCCGATGGCGTCATCGACGCCGATCCGCCCGGTGGCTGGGACGAAGTGGGGGACGAGGAGGCGGAGGAGCGAAACTCCGACGCCGACCAACTCCTGACGGATGCCGCGCTCCGCCCCGACGATCCCGTCGAGGGTGAACACGCACGACAGGGTGCCGACCCCGATCTCGCGGCCGGCGCCGACCGAGGTGACGAGGAGCCGTGATGACGACGCACGAGAAGAACGAGAACGAGACCGCCCCGCCGGACCCGCCGGCGCCCGAGGTCGCGGCCACCGGGTCCGACGAGCCACAGGCCACCGAGGCGCCTGCGGGTGATCTACCCGCGCGCGACGAGGCGAGCCATCAGGCGGTCGGCATCGGCGTCGTCGAATCGGGCGACGGGGCCGACCACTACGGCCAGGATGAGGGGCGCGAGACGCTCACGGCTGGCCAGGCGCAGCGCCAACCCGGCGCGCTCGGCACCGAGCAGGAGCAGCGCCTTCCGGCGATGTCGCAGAACGACGCATCCGCCGTGGAGAAGGTGTCGGGAATCGTGGCACAGACGCGGCAGGATGTCGGGACCGAGTCCGTCGAGCGGATCGCCCAGGTCCTCGCGCAGCGGCTCGACCAGTCAGGGGTCTCCTTGCCTGACGCGGAAGTGCACGAGCTCGCGCAGCAGATCTCGACCGGCGACGCGTCAGCACCCGACCAGTCGTGACCGGCCGATCCTGACGGCGCCACCGCGGCGCGATTCGCGCCGCCCACCCCCCGGAACGGGCGGGCGGCGCGAAGCGTCAGGCAGCAGCGCAGGCGGCCGTGCACACCTCGGCGGGCGCGAGACGCACCCCGATCGGGCGAGCCCAGGCGGCGCGTCGGAGACGCGGCCGCGGCGGGACGGCCGCCGCCTCGGCGGCGCGTCGCTCGCGGATCGAGACGAGGAGCGCGAGTTCGCGATCGCGGGCCCAGGTGTCGTGGCGGTACTGCTGTTCGGCGGCGGTGACGAGCGAGAGCATGGTTTCCTCCGTGTGTTCCGATGACTCGAACGTACGCCGGGGGTCCGACATTGCCGGTTCCCGTGGAGGTGGCAGGAATCCGCGCGAGAGCGGCAGTTCTCAGTCGTCGCCGACGAAGGCGCGGATGAGCGCGGCGGCGGGTCCGGCATCCCGGATCATCGTCTCGTGACCGTGGCCGGAGACCTCGGCGAGCCGCCCGTCGGGGAGGGCGGCGACGATGCGCTCGCACCATCCGCGCGGCGCGACGAGGTCGTTCTCGCCGCGCAGCACCAGGGTCGGCGCGGCCACGCGGGGGAGGACGTCCTCGGGGCGGTGCGCGAGCATCGCGCGGAACTTCCTGCTCAAGCGAGGTCCCGCCCGGACGTACTCCCGCGCTCCGACCGCGATCACCTTCGGGCTCTCCACCGCGAGGTCGCGCAGCAGCCGGCCGATCTGACGCGGCGCGGTGCGGGCGGTCGGGTCGACCGTCGGGCCGACGAGCACCAGCTTCGCCACGGCATGCGGATGCCGCGCCGCGACCTCGAGCGCGACCTGCGAGCCCATCGAGTGGCCGATCACCACGGCCGGTCCGTGGACGGCCGAGTCCAGGTAGGCGGCGACGAGGTCGGCGGTGCGCTCCATCGTCAGCACCCGCGCCGGTTCCGGAGCCTCGCCGTACCCGGGGAGGTCCACCATCACGACCTCGCGGGCATCGTCGAGGTGCGTCGCCAGATCGGCGAAGACGCTGCGCCCCATGCCGATGCCGTGGATCAGCACGTACGGCGGATGCCCGAACCCCCGCCGCTCCACGACCAGGGTCGCTCCGGCGAACGCGAATCGTCGAGCAGAGGCCATCGCAGAAGCCTAGGCGACGCTCATGCCGCGCCGGGCTGGTCGCGCAGGCCCACGCGATCGGGGATGTCGAACTGGACCCGGCGCAGCCAGTCGGGCTCGGGCCACGGTCGCGATGCCGGCAGGGCGCGAAGCCGCGCCCGCACCGCGGAGTCGGCGGCCTCGACCGGCAGCACGCGTGACGGGGCGCGCAGCGCGAGGGCGCCCAGCCACCAGTGCCGCCACGTGCCCTCGATGGACTCCGGACCCGCCACGACGTAGTAGTCGGGCATCACGGCGTCCCCGGCCCGGAACAGACCGAGCAGCGTCTCGACTTCGACCTCGAGCGTGCCGAGCGTCGCCTTCTCCTCGTAGAGCTCGACCCACGCCGCGGCGACGTGCTCGAGCGGATCGGCGTCGTGGACCACGTACGGGCTGGATGCCGCGGCGACCGCCCGCGTCGCGTCCGCCGGCTCCGCCTCGCGCAGCGCGAGCGCCGCGATCGCGGGGAAGCGCGCGAGCCCGCAGAGGAGCTCATCGCTCCCGGTCCCCACGAGGGCGACGACGGTGGAGCGAGGTGCGGAATCCGGTGAGGGCGCCATGATCCACGATACGTCCGGCGCGGGCTCCGGGCGCCGAGGCAGCGCCGCGGCATCCGCTCTTTTCGCCCGGAGCACCACCGTCGCCAGGTCGGATCCGAAGGTGTACCGTGCCGCCGCGCACGCTCGCCGTCGGCCCCGCCCGGCCAGCCTCGGCCGCGATGTCGGAGCGCGAACGTACGGTGTGATCATGCGGATCCTGCATACCTCGGACTGGCACATCGGGCGGTCGTTCCACGGCCACGCCACGCTCGATGCGCTCCGCGGCGTGCTCGCCGCGCTCGTGGCCCAGGTGCGCGAACGCGAGGTCGACGTCGTGATCGTGGCCGGCGACGTCTTCGACTCCGCAGCGCCCGCCGCCGCGTGCTACGGACTGCTGACCGACACCCTCCGCGGCCTGTCCGATACCGGAGCGACGGTCATCGTCACGAGCGGCAACCACGACTCCGCCGCCCGGCTCGGGTTCCAGTCCGCGCTGCTGCGCGACGGCATCCACGTGGTGACCGATCCGCTGTCGATCGGCACGCCGATCACCGTCTCCGACGACGCCGGTCCCGTCCACTTCTACGGCATCCCCTTCCTCGAGCCGGCCCTGGTGCGCCACCTGTGGCCCGAGGCCGAGCTGCGCTCGCAGCGGTCGGCGGTCGAGCACGCGATGGACCTCGTGCGCGCCGATGCGCTCGCGCGCGGCGGCAGGTCGGTCGCCGTCGCCCACTGCTTCGCCGCGGGGGTGGATGCCACGCCCGGCGTCGAGCGCGAGATCCGCCAGGGCAGCCTCGACGTCGTGCCGCTCTCCGCGTTCGACGGACCCGACTACGTCGCGCTCGGACACATCCACGGCCGGCAGCAGCTCTCCGAGACCGTGAGGTACGCCGGTGCTCCGCTGCACTACAGCTTCGGCGAGGGCGACAAGCCGCGCGGGTCCTGGCTGGTCGAGCTCGACGCCGACGGATTCGCCTCGGCCGAGTGGCTCGACCTTCCCGTGCCGAGACGACTCCGCACGCTCCGGGGCACACTCGACGAGCTGCTGTCCGACGCCCGATTCGTCGACGCCGAGGACGACTGGGTCTGCGCGCAGTACACCGATGCGACGCCGCAGCCCGATCCCATGCGACGGCTGCAGACACGGTTCCCGTTCTGCGCGACGGTCGTCCACCTGCCCGAAGGCGTGCGCGAAGACGACGGACTGAGCTACTCGCGCCGAGTGCGGCAGGCGCGCTCCGACGCCGAACTGGTCGATGCCTTCCTCGTGCACGTCCGCGAGGGCGAGGGAGCGTCGGCCCGCGAGGCCGAGGTCGTACGCGACGTGATCGACGAGCGAACCCTGATCGAGGCGACCGCGTGAGGCTGCATCGACTCGAACTCGCCGGCTTCGGGCCCTTTCGCGAGACCCAGGTCGTCGACTTCGACGCGTTCGCCGGCGATGGCATCTTCCTCATCGCCGGGCGCACCGGCGCGGGCAAGTCGAGCGTGCTCGACGGCGTCACGTTCGCGCTCTACGGCGGGGTGCCCCGCTACGACGGATCGGAGCGACGTCTGCGCAGCGATCACTGCGCGCCCGACGACCCCACACGAGTGACGGTGGAGTTCACCGCCGCCGATCGTCGGTGGCGCGTCACGCGCTCGCCCGAGTACGAGCGGCCGAAGCAGCGCGGCTCGGGAATGACGACCGAGCCCCACCGCGCGCAGCTCGACGAACTCGTCGAGGGCGAATGGATCGGCCGCGCCGCCCGGCCGGTCGACGTCGCCCGCGAGCTCGACGAGATCCTGGGACTCAGCCAGCAGCAGTTCCTCCAGGTGATCCTGCTCGCGCAGAACAGGTTCGCGGAGTTCCTGCTCGCGAAGAACGACGAGCGTCAGCGTCTGCTGCGTCGCCTGTTCGGCACGCGCACGTACGAGGGGTACCAGGCCTCGCTCGAGCAGCGCCGCAAAGACACCGAGCACGCCGTCGCGTCCGCCGGAGACGGCGTCGAGCTCCTCGTGGGTGAAGCCGAGCGCGTGCTCATCGCCGACGACCTCGCCGGCGGCGATGAGCCGCCCACGAGTCTCGCCGCACGGCTCGAGTCCGCCGGGGTCGGCGTACAGCGCGCGGTCTATCGCGCCGACACGCTCGCACGCGAGCGCGACGCCGCCGACGAGGGGCATCGCCGCGCCGAGTCCGCGCACGCCGCCGCGAAGACGCTCCGCGACAGGCAGGAGCGGCGTACGCGGTCGCGCGAGGCGCTCGTGCGGCTCGAGGAGGCGGAACCGACCGTCGGCGCGGACCGCCTCGCGCTCGCGCACGCGCTCGCGGCCGAAAGCCTGCGAGCGTACCTCGACGCAGCGGCCGCCGCCGCCGTGGCGGCATCCACGGCCGATGCGGCGGTGAGCCGGCTGCGATCCGAGTGGCAGACGACGGATGCCGCGGCTCACGCCGAGACGGTCGAAGAGCTCGCCGCGCTGGTCGACGGGCTGACGGGCGATCTCGCCGTCTGGGCGGCGGCCGAGACCTCCGAGCGCGAGCTCGACAAAGCCGTGACGCGGCTTGCCGAGGCTCGGTCGACGGCCGTCGAGTTCGAGCGTGCCCAAGACGCGCTCGATCAGGCGCGCGCCGCGTTCCCCGCGCGGATCGCCGAGATCGACGCGGCGCTGCCCGCGGCCCATGCGGCCGCATCCGCGCTCGATGCCGTCGTGCTTCAGCGGACTGAACTCGCCGCGCGCCTCGACGCAGGGCGCGAGGCCGAGCGATTGAGCGGCGCTGCGCGCCAGGCCGAAGCCGCGTATCTCGCGGCGAGCGGTCACCACGACACTGCTCGCGCCCTCGTCACGACGCTGCTGCGACGGCGCCTCGCCGGTCACGCGGCCGAACTCGCCGGCGGCCTCGTCGACGGCGAGCCCTGCGTGGTGTGCGGCGCGACCGCGCACCCGGCCCCGGCGCCGGCATCCGACGACCCCGTCTCGGACGACGAGATCGCCGCCGCCGAGGCGGAACGGGATGCCGCGGCGCTCGCCGAGACGGCGGCCGCGGACGCGGCGCGCGTCTCGCGCGACGCACTCGCCGCGGCGGCCGCCCGCGCGGGCGGTGACGGAACCGACGTCCTTGCCGCGTCGCTGGCCCGCGTCGAGGCCGAGGTCATCGCCGCCGAAGCCGCCGTCGTCGAGCGCGATCGGCTCGCCGCCGAACGCCTCGCACTCGGCTCGGCCGAGGCGGAGGCCCGTTCTGAGCGCGAGACCCTGGCCGCCGAGCTCGCCCGCGTTCGTGAGCGGATCGCCGTGCTGGCGAGCGAGACCGACTCGATCCGAAAGCTTGTGGACGAGGCACGCGCCGACTTCGCGTCGGTCGCCGAGCGCATCGCGCACGCGCGCGCGCTGAGAACACTGGCGGCGTCGCTCGTCGAAGCGATCGGCGGCGCCGTGAGCGCCCGTGCGGCGGCGCGTCGCGCCGACGCGGAGGTCGCCGCCCGGATCAAGGCATCCGTGTTCGCCGACGTCGACACCGCGGCCGCCGCGCTGCGCACCGCCGCCGAGCGGTCGGCGCTCGACGATCGGGTTCGCGAGCACGAGGTCGCGCTGCGCACCGAGCGCGAGCGGCTGCGCGAACTCGAACTCGAGCTCGCCGGTGAACCCGACGAGCCGGTGGACATCACCGCGACCGCCGACGCTCTCGCGGCCGCACGCGAGCGGTGGAGTGCGGCCGTCGACCGTGCGGCGCACGCCGCCCAGACCTCGGAGCGCGTCGGCGACCTCGTAGCGCGCGCGACGGCCGCCCACGCGGCCATCGCGGGGCTCGCCGAGGAGCACGCCGTCGTCGCCCGGCTGGCGAACACGCTCAACGGGCGCGCCCCGAACACGCACCGCATGACACTCGAATCCTTCGTGCTCGCGGCCGAACTCGAAGAGATCGTCGAGGCCGCGAACCTGCGCCTGTCCGACATGTCGTCCGGTCGCTACCGCCTGCAGCACAGCGATGCCCTCGCCGCCCGCGGCGCGGCGTCCGGTCTGGGTCTCGAGATCATGGACGCCCACACCGGGCTGTCCCGGCCCGCGCAGTCGCTCTCCGGCGGCGAGACGTTCCTCGCCTCCCTGGCCCTCGCGCTCGGCCTCGCCGAAGTGGTCACCGCGCGGGCGGGCGGAGTCCGCCTCGACACCCTGTTCATCGACGAGGGATTCGGTTCGCTCGACGACGACACGCTCGAACTCGCGATGCGCACGCTCGACGAGCTCCGCCAGGGCGGTCGCACCGTCGGACTCATCAGCCACGTCGCGGCGATGAAAGAGCAGATCCCTGCGCAACTCGCGGTGGTGGCCGCACCGCACGGACCCAGCACCATCTCGCAGGCCGAGTTCGCCGTCGCCTGAGGGGCCATTGCCCCCTCCGATACACGGGTGTATGGTCGCGCCAGATCGGTCTGGGGCCGGTCGTGCCCCACCGCCGGCGCGTCCGGCCGCGGCAGTTCGCCGCGCCTACTCCGTCCACGACGTCGTAATGGAGTTCTTCAATGCGCATGTCAGCCAGGGCGCGCCGCGCCCTCGCGTCCCTCGCGGCCGCGGCCATCGTCCTCTCGGGAACCCTGTTCTCCGCTTCCGCCGCTCACGCGGCGCCGATTCCGCCCGACAACGTCGGCGTCATGGCCGCCCTGGGCGACTCCATCACGCAGGCGTCGATGACCTGCAGCGCTCTGACGAGCTGCCCCGCGAACAGCTGGTCCACGGGCACGACCACATCCGTGAACTCCCATCTGCTGCGACTCCGCGTAACGGCCGCGCCCGACAACCTCACCGGTTTCAACAACGCGGTCGCGGGAGCCGCGTCGAGCGCACTCAACGGACAGGCGCAGAAGGCGGTGACCCAGGGCGCGCAGTACGTGACGATCGAGATCGGGGCGAACGACGCATGTACGAGAACCGTCGGCGCGATGACACCCACGGCGACCTTCACGGCCAACGTGCAAGCGGCGATGGCCACGCTGTCGGCGAGTCCGAGCTCTCCGCAGATCTTCCTCGCCAGCATCCCGAACCTCCAGCGTATGTACGACCTCAGCAAGTCGAGCATCAGCGCACGGCTGGTCTGGGGACTTCTGGGCATCTGCCAGTCGATGCTCGCGAGCCCCAGCAGCACCAAGGTCGCCGACGTGCAGCGCCGGGCAGCGGTGCAGCAGCGGGTGAACGAGTACAACGCGGCGCTCGCCCAGGTGTGCGCCGCCTATCCCACGTGCCGCTGGGACGGTGGCGCCGTCGCCGGCTACGCCTTCACGAAGTCCGACATCTCGACGCGCGACTACTTCCACCCGTCGCTGTCGGGGCAGGCGAGCCTCGCGGCCCTGACCTGGGCCAAGACGCAGTGGGCTTCGTGAGACGCTGACCGCACGAAAGAGGGGCGACGACTCGATGAGTCGCCGCCCCTCGGGGTCTGTGTCGGATTACTCCTCGACGAGGTACTGCTCTGCGGCGCTGCGGATCGTCTCGTAGAAGCGGGTCGCCTGCTCCGCGGTGAACATGCCCTCCGAGCCCTCGACGAGCTGGTCGACGATCGCGTCGCCGCCGAGGTCGCCCATGGAGACGATCGTGGTTCCGACGGTGATCAGCACGTCATCGGTGTAGAACTCGTCGACGAGCTCCTGCGTGATGGTGGGCTCGATCTCCTGCATGATCGCGAGGATCTCGGGGCGCACGGCGGCCAGGTACGCCTCCTCGTCGTAGGTGCCGGTCGGCGCCTCGCCCTCGGTCGACTCCCCGTCGCCGGGGGTGGCCTCTTCGCTCACCGAGATCTCGGGGTCCGAGCTGCCGCTCGATGAGCCGGCGACGGCGAGGCCGATCCAGAGGAGCGACGCGGTGAGCGCGAAGATCCAGAGCAGCCCACCGAGCACCGAGACGGCGATCGCGGCGATGCCCAGGCCCTTGGCGCCCTGCTTCTTGCTCGCGAGGGTCACGATGCCGAGCACGAGCGCGACGAGAAGCAGGAGACCGCCGAGGAGCACGAGCACGAGCGACACCCAGGCGAGCGGGATGAAGGCCGCGCCGACGAGCACGAGACCGCCGATCGCGAGTCCGAGCGAGGCCCACCCGAGACCGCGCGGGCGGTCGGCCACCGACACGGCGGCGGGGTCGGCCACCGGAGCGCCGTACGCGGGCTGACCGTACGCGGCTGTCGCCGCGGGCTGGCCGTAGGCGGCCGGGTCGCCCGGCTGGCCGTAGGTCGGCTGCCCCGCGGGCGGGTACGCCTCGGTGGGCTGGACGTCGGCGGGCGGGTAGGCCTCGGTGGGCTGGACGTCCGCGGGCGGGTATGCCTCGGTCGGCTGCGCGTCGGTGGGCTGCGCATCGGCGGGCTGCGGAGGAGTGGGCTCCGTGGGGTTGGTCATCGGGTTCCTTGCTGCGGAAGTGTGCGGACGCGCGGAAGACAGGTCGCACCCCCGCGGCTCACCAGACTATCTAGGCTGGAGGCGTGAAGAAGACCAGTGTGTGGACCATCGTCGGAGTCATCGTCGCGATCATCATCGCGTGGGTGCTCGTCGACGTGCTGTTCTCGCTGCTGTGGTTCATCGGCAAGCTCGTCGTGGTCGCAGTCGTCGCCGCGATCGTGTTCTTCGTGCTCCGAGCGCTGTTCTCCCGATCGAGCGCCGAATGACCCGCTACACGCCGTAGTCGGTGCGGATGCGATCGCGCAGCTGGTGGCTGCACGCCGTGACGGTCGCGCGCCAGTCGGTGATCGCGTTGTCCTGAGCGCGGTCCGAGACGGCCTTGAGCACCCGGATCGGCACGCCGAACTGCTCGGCGACCCACACGTAGGCGTACGTCTCCATGTCGACGAGCCCCGCGCCGAGCGGACGGATGACCGAGACGGCCTCGGCGTCGTCGACGAAGTGGTCGCCGGTGGCGATCGTCACGCCCTCGCGTCCGAGCTCGACACGGGTCGGCAGCGACACGTGCTGACCGACGATGCCGTCGATGTCGGTCACGTCGTGCTGGATGGCGGCATCGACGTCGTACACGTCGGCATCGAGTCGCGCATCGATCGCACCCGCGGTTCCGACGACGACGATCTCGTCGTAGTCACCCGCATCCAGCGCCCGTGTGAGGGCGTAGGTGGCCTGCAGTTTGCCCGGACCGGTGACGAGCCGGTCGAAGCCGGGGAGGTCGGTCGGGAAGGCGACGAGTTCGGCTTCGAGGGCCGCGACGAGGAGCTTCACCCCTCCATTCTCCCCGCCGGCGGCTGAACGCGGGCCCCACGCCGCCTCAGCGGAGCGAAAGCGGCCCGAGCACCTCACGGCGCCGGTCCCGGATCCACCGGTCGTGCGTGCGGCGGAACTCGGCGCGGGTGCTGAAGCGGTAGCGGTAGGCGACAGCGCGAACCCACCGCGGCCGCGTGCCCTCGAACGGATCCCGTGCGAGCAGGCGCAGGGTCGCGGCATCCGCCTGCAGCAGCCGCACCAGGAAGACGGTGAACCAGTCATCGAGGGAGCGTCCGAGGGGGAGGAACCACATCAGCCAGTCCAGGCGGAGGTGGTACGGCGCGAACTGCCGGGGGATGCTGCGCACCTGGCCCGGTTTGCCCTTGAAGTCGTACTCGCGCCAGGTGGCGGCATCCGGATCCTCGTCCGTCGTGCCCTCGACGACGATCTCGATGCGCTCCTTCGTCACCGTGCCGAACGCGCCGTACGCGTTGGCGAGCTGCCAGCGGTTGAAGCTCGCGTTCATGAGCTGTCGATGGGCGAAGAGGTTCCGCAGCGGCGCCCAGCTCAGCACCACGTACAGCGCGGCGACGGCGCACGTGGCGACGAGCCAGGGCAGCGGCATCCCGTCGACGACCGACGGCAGGTGGCTCGCCGGCTCGCTCGACGGGGACCTGACGCCGGGGAGCCCGACCGCCGAGAACGCGAGCACGACCGTCGCCCAGTTGAGCCACGCGAAGTTGCCCGTCACGATGAGCCACAGCTGCGTCGCGATCACCACCGCCGCGGCTGCCGCTCCCACGATCGCCGGCCAGGGTCCCGGGACGAAAAGGCCGAGCAGGGGTGCGAACAGGAACCACGGCACCACGAGCTGCGCGAAGTGGTTGGCGAGCACCTCGCCCCGATGGAACCAGCGCGGGAGCAGGTGCGCCTGCCGGCTGAGCGGACCCGGCATCGGCTGCGTCTCGTGGTGGTAGGTGAGGGCGGTGAGGTCTCTCCACTCGCGGCCACCCCGGATCTTGATCATTCCCGCGCCGAACTCGAGCCGGAACACGAGCCACCAGAACAGCACGATCACGGCGGTGGCTGGGGGCTCGGCATCCGAACCGAGGAACGCGGCGAGGAAGCCCGCCTCCAGCAGCAGCATCTCCCACCCGAACGCGTAGAACGTCTGGCCGATGCTCACGATCGACATGTAGCCCAGCCACAGCGCGAGGAAGCACGCCATCGGCACCCAGGGGGACAGGAGCTGCGGGATGCCGCACACCAGCGTCGCCGCGAGCACGATGCCCGCCACGCACAGCCCGATGAGGCGCCGGTCGGAGTACCGGACATGGCGGAAGAGGGTGGGACGGAGCATCCGGCGTCCGCGCGGGGAGGTGCGCACCCACTCGAGCAGCTCGGGTGCGGGGAGCAGGCCGCGCTCGCCGAGGAGGGGGCGGAACTGGTTCAGCGTCGACGCGAAGGCGACGACGTACAGCAGGGCGATCCCGCGCTGCAGCACCTGCCGCGCGAACTCGAAGTCGACCGCTGCGAAGCCGTCCACGCGCTCATCCTCGCACCGCGCTCGGCGCCGGGACTACCGGGTTGCGCCGCGGGTGCGCCGCGGGCAGCCCCGGCGCATAACTCCTGCAACATCGGCGCCGGCGGGTTCGGAGTGGCCGAGAATCCGCGAAACCCCCGGCGATCGAGCCCGAACTGCAGGAGTTATGCGCCCGGACTAACGGGTTGCCTCGAGGGTGCGCCGCGGGTGCGCCGCGGGCAGCCCCGGCGCATAACTCCTGCAGAATCGGCGCCGGCGCGTTCGGAGTGGCCGAGAATCCGCGAAACCCCCGGCGAACGAGCCCGAACTGCAGGAGTTATGCGCCCGGCGCCGGCGGAGCGGGCGTGGCGGACTTCCGCACCGTGCCCCGCCCCGGCAGGATGAGAGCGCGGAGTGGCCGCAGGAAGAGGTGCACCATGCAATCCGTTCTGCTCGACACCCCCTCGGGGATCACCGCTCGGCTCGGCTGGGATCCGAAGATGCCGGAGCACG
This sequence comes from Microbacterium sp. SSM24, assembly GCF_025989145.1. Lineage (NCBI taxonomy): Bacteria > Bacillati > Actinomycetota > Actinomycetes > Micrococcales > Microbacteriaceae > Microbacterium > Microbacterium sp. SSM24. The sequence goes on from NZ_JAPDNQ010000001.1 coordinate 1,968,680, forward strand.
ATCGCAAGCGCGCGCTCGCCCGCGAGATCGTGGCGTCCCAGCTCGGGGTCGAGGAGAAGGCCGTGCGCATCGAGCGCGAGGCGCCGGGGCAGTTCGGCTTCCACACTCAGCTCATCGCCGAGGTCGACGGGCAGGAGGTGCCGCTCGGCATCCGCAACGCCAACTTCCGCGCGGCGACCGTGGTCGCGGTGGCCGACCCCGCGGTTCCGCTCGGGCTGGACCTGCGTGACGCCCACCCCGACGAGCCGACCCTGCACCAGATGAAGCGGCACTCCCATCTGCTCGAAGAGGCCGACCTCGGCAAGCTCGTCGCGCACTGGACGCGCGTGCAGGCCGTCCGCGATGCGGATGGGCGAGGCGCGCGGGTCGCGGCCGATCACGTGCGCCTCGACAGCCCGCTGACGAAGGGCTGGATTCCCGACCGCCGCGTGTACTACCAGCTCGCCGATCTCTCGCGCGACAGCTGGGTGATCACGCTCGCGTACGGCGCCGCGCCCGCGTGAGCCGGGCGCCGCGGGGCATCACTCCTCGACGAGCTCGGGAAGTGCGGCCTTGAGCTCTGCGATCCACGCATTCACGTTGCCGTCGGAGGGTGCCCGCCAGTCTCCGCGCGGAGACAATGAGCCGGTCGGCGACACCTTCGGTCCGTTGGGGATCGCGGATCGCTTGAACTGCGCGAAGGCGAAGTAGCGCCGCAGGAACACCTGCAGCCACTTCACGACGGTCGGCAGGTCGTAGGCGTAGCGATCCTCGTCGGGGAATCCGGGAGGCCACGCACCGGCATCCTTGTCGCCCCAGGCCTTCGCCGCGAGGAAGGCGATCTTCGAGGGCCGGAACCCGTACCGCAGGATGTGGTGCAGCGCGAAGTCGTGCAGCGCGTAGGGGCCGATGCGGTCCTCGGTCGACTGCAGCTTGCCGTCCTGTCCGGCGGGTACGAGCTCAGGGCTGATCTCGGTGTCGAGCACCGACTGCAGCACGGCCGCCTCGCTGTCGTCGACGCCCTCGCGGTTCGCGATGACCCACCGGATCACGTGCTGGATGAGCGTCTTCGGCACGCCCGCGTTGACGGCGTAGTGACTCATCTGGTCGCCGACGCCGTACGTCGCCCAGCCGAGTGCGAGCTCCGACAGATCGGACGTGCCGATGACCATGCCGCCGTGCTGGTTGGCGAGGCGGAACAGGAAATCGGTGCGGATGCCGGCCTGCACGTTCTCGAAGGTGATGTCGTGCACCGGCTCGCCGTCGGCGAAGGGATGCCCGATGCCCTCGAGGATCTCGGTGGCAGCCGGCCGGATGTCGATCGTCTCGATCGACGCGCCGACCGACTCCGCCAGGGCGATCGCGTTCGACTTCGTGTGGTCGCTCGTCGCGAACCCGGGCATCGTGTACGCCAGGATGTCGGCACGCGGCCGGCCCATGCGGTCCATCGCCCGCGCGATGACGAGCAGGGCGTGCGTCGAGTCGAGTCCGCCGCTGACGCCGATGACGGGCTTCGGCCGGCCGATCGCCTCCATGCGCTGGACGAGTCCGGAGACCTGGATGTTGAAGGCCTCGTAGCAGTCCTGCGCGAGGCGCGCGGGGTCGTCCGGCACGAACGGGAACCGGTCGAGCGTGCGTCGCAAGCCGATGTCGGCGGCGGGCGGGTCGAGCTCGAAATGCACCACCCGGAAGCGCGGATCGTACGTGCGGCGGTTGTCGTCGAACGTGCCCTGGCGCAGGCGGTCCTGCCGGAGACGGTCGAGGTCGACGTCGGCCACCGATCGGCGCGGGCCGTCGGGGAAGCGCTCCGTCTCGGCGAGCAGCGCGCCGCCCTCGTAGATCATGGTCTGCCCGTCCCACGACAGGTCGTTCGTCGACTCGCCCATTCCGGCAGCGGCATAAGCGTATGCGGCGAGGCAGCGGAGCGATTGGGACTGGCAGAGATCCTTGCGGTCCTCGGCCCGGGCGATCGTGATCGGGCTGCCGCTGAGGTTGAGCAGGACCGTGGCTCCGGCGAGAGCGGCTCCCGCCGAGGGCGGGATCGGCACCCATACGTCTTCGCACACCTCGGCGTGCACGACGAGGCCGGGGACGTCGAGGGCCTCGAACAGCAGGTCGGGACCGAACGGCGCCTCGAGCTCGCCGACGCGGATGTCCTCGCCCACCTGGTCGTCACCCGGTGCGTACCAGCGCCGCTCGTAGAACTCGCGATAGGTCGGCAGGTAGGACTTGGGTGCGACGCCGAGCAGCTCGCCGCGGTGGATGACGACGGCGCAGTTGTAGAGGCGGTTGCGGTGTCGCAGCGGCGCGCCGATCACGATCACGGGGAACAGATCGGCGGATGCTGCGACCAGCCGCTCGACCGCACCTTCGACGGCGTCGAGCACGGCATCCTGCATCACCAGGTCCTCGATGGAGTACCCGGTGAGGCAGAGTTCGGGGAAGAGCGCGATCGCGACCGAGTCGGCGTCGCACTCGCGCACCGTCGCGAGGACCGCGTCGGCGTTCGCGGCGGGATCGGCGATCGCGACCGGGATGGTGCAGGCCGCGATGCGGGCGAACCCGTGCCGGTACGCGCTCTCGAAGGGGAGGCTCATGCGCCCAGTCTGGCAGGAGCGGCGGATCGGGGGCGAGCGCGCCGTGAGCCCGCCCCGACCGGGAGAGGCAGGGGCGGGCTGCGCATCTGGAGCCTCGTGTCACGTGCCACCCGTATGCCAGCTCAGAGGACTCGTTCGGTCACCCTCGCCAGCGCACCCGTACGTCACGTGCCGCCAGCACGACACCGATGACCCACACGACGCTCGAGTTCTCTTCGCAGACGGGGTGTACGGCGGTGTCGGATGCCGCGGTTAGTGTCGTGGGGACCGTGCTCGCAGCCAGGTCCTGCGGAGCCGCACACGATCCGCGAACCTGGCTGAGGAGCAGCCGGGCTAGCGGTGGGTATGCGCGAACGCGCGTTCCAGCGCCCGGGAGTACGACACCTCAACCAGATAGCTGGCTGTCACGAAGAGCAGCATGACCGCGCCCGTGACAGCACCGAGCACTGCAGTGTCGTTCCAAAACAAGACTGTCGCTACGAGAAGCAGCGCTAGTCCCACGGTGCGGATGACGAACATGCTCCGCCTCTTCCGAGCCAACGGCGTTCGTTTTGATGAGTTCCTCATGGGTTCACCTCTTTCCGCTACGGTCCTGTGCACCAGACGTGGCCAGCCCACGTCCAGTAGATCCAAATGCCTCTGCCTGCTTGGTTGCAGATACCCAAGCCTGCCGAGACGATGGCGGCAGGCGGCACGGCGATGAACCCGGCCAACATCACGGCGACCTGCTGCACGCTCACCGCTTTGGCGGGAACCCAGGTCTTGCCGCCCCACCAATACGTGTAAGTGGGATCGGCGACGATCGGGTACTCGTAATCACCAGTCGTGTGGTCTACGACCTGAACAAGTTCTGTTCCCTTCACTTCGTAGTGAGTGGGCACCGCGGACCCGGCTGCATCGACCGCCCACGGTGCGGTCGTGATGATCAGTGGGACTCCGGCTGCATCCTGGACCATTGCTGAACCGTCCGAGCCCAACGAGACAGATCCGCCGCCGGGGATGCTCAGCGGGTAAGCGAACGACGTCGATGCATCCTCGGATGCGATCGTCGTGAGGATTTGAACTCCGTCATTGAGCGGTACGACCGTGGTGGCGGCGGCGTCCCGACTTGGGTAGGCGACGACACCGGACTCCAGGGTTACAGCAGGCGATGCTGCTCCAGCCGCGGGCAATCCGATCGAGATTGACGTCGAACCCATCATGAGCCGGACATCGTCCTCGGGTTCGCGCGGGATGCTTGTCTGGGTTCCAGCGCCGGTGACTACGGCGGCGGATGCCGACGTCGTGGACGACTCTGCGGCACTCTCGACGAGACTCGCCTCCACGTTCGACAGAGCTTCTGCGACCTCCGTGGCCGAGACCGTGTCTGCCTCCGTCGCGTGGGCTGGACCGGTCGACGTGAATGTCAGCAGCGCGGAGATCGCGAGTGCGCCGACGAGTAGCTTCGATTTCATCTTCATCCCTCTCCATTCTCATCAGTCACGGCAATAGCCGCCATATCTTTCCTTCATCTATAGAGACTCGCTAGCGCGGCATTTATGTCGCGGGCTTTGTCCCCTCTTCGGCGGACAACACCCCGTCAGGCGGTGTCGGATGCCGCGGTTAGTGTCATGGGGAAGGAAGGCGGGCATGCGATACATCGAAGACGAGGGCCGGATCGTCTGGAGCGCCAGTGACCTCAAGGCCGCGGCCGAGTGCGAGTTCGCGTGGCTGCGCGCCATCGACGCCCGGCTCGGGCGGGTGGAAGCCGTCGAAGAGCCCGAAGACCTCACGCTCGAGCGCGCCGGCCGGCTCGGCACCGCGCACGAGCTGCGCGTGCTCGCCGACTACATCGAGCGATTCGGCGACGGGGTCGTCGAGATTCCCGAGACGCGGTCGTCGGATGCCGCCGCCCTCGCCGATGCGGTGGCATTGACGAACGCCGCCCTGGCGTCCGACGCCGACGTCGTCTACCAGGCCGCGTTCGCGACATCCGACTTCGTGGGCTTCGCCGACTTCCTGGTGCGCGACGACGCGGGCCGGTGGGTGGTCCAAGACACCAAGCTGGCGCGTCGCGCGCGCGTCACGGCCCTCATGCAGCTCGCGGCATACGTCGCCCAGCTCGACCGCCTCGGCGTCCCGCGCGCCGACCGGGTGGAGCTGCTGCTCGGTGACGGCACCGTCAGCGAGCACGACGTCGACGACCTGCTCCCCGTCTTCTCCCTCCGTCGCGAGCGCCTCGCGGCGCTCATCGCCGACCGCCGGCTCGACCTCGGTGGTGACGGTGCCCCGATCGCGTGGGGGGACCCCCGCGGCGATCTCGACGTCGTGGCATGCGGCCGCTGCGCGACGTGCGACGCCGAGGTCGTGGCATCCCGCGACCTGCTGCTCGTGGCGGGCATGCGTCCCGTGCAGCGCGAGCGACTGCGAACCGCCGGGCTGCGCACGATCGACGACCTCGCCACCGCCCTCGACGGGCCCGCCGGCATGAACCCCGACACGTTCGGGATGCTGCGCACGCAGGCGCTCCTTCAGCTCGAGAGCCCGGCAGGCACACCGCCGCTCGTCGCCGCGAAGCCCGACACCGCGGCTTCGCCGCCGGTGCCGACGTTCCGCGTCGTGGCGCCGACCGCGCTGGGCGCGCTGCCGCGGCCCGACCACGGCGACCTGTTCTTCGATTTCGAAGGAGATCCGCTCCACACCGAGCCGAATCCGCCCGGACGCGAGAGCGAGCCGGTGCAGTGGGGGATCGACTACCTGTTCGGGTGGGTCGACGACCGCGAGGACTACACCGCGCTGTGGGCGCACACGTTCGCCGAAGAGAAGCGCGCACTCGAGACCTTCCTCGACATCGTCAACCTGCGTCGGTTCCAGTTCCCGGCCATGCACATCTACCACTACGCCCCGTACGAGCCCACGCACCTACTGGCCATGGCAGCGCGGCACGGCGTGCGCGAGGCCGACGTCGACCGCCTGCTGCGCGACGGCGTCTTCGTCGACCTCTACCCGATCGTCCGACGCGCCCTGCGCGTGGGCTCGCGGTCGTACTCGATCAAGAAGCTCGAACCCCTGTACATGGGCGAAGAGGTGCGTACGAGCGACGTCCAGAAGGGCGACGACTCGATCGTCCGCTACGTCGAAGCGCGCGCGCTGATCGCCGACGGAGCGGATGCCGAGGGCTCGGCCGTGCTCGACGACCTGGCCGACTACAACCGCTACGACTGCGTGTCGACGCGTCGCCTGCGGGACTGGCTCGTCGACCGGGCACGCGAGACGGGCATGCGGCCCTCGCCGAACCCCGAGCCCGACGAACGGACGTACGAGCCGTCACCGCGGGCCCTCGCACTCGACCGGCTGGCCGCGCAGCATCCGCCCGACTCGGCCGAAGCGCAGTCGCTCCGGCTCGGCGCGGCCGCGATCGACTACTACCCCCGCGAGGCGAAGTCGTTCTGGGCGACGCACTTCCTCCGGCTGCGCGAACCCGTCTCGCTGTGGGAGGAGACGCGCGATGTGGTCGTGATCGATCCCGCGCGCAGCCGGGTCATCGAGGACTGGCACTTCGCCGAGAGCGGCCGCGGAGGCGAGCGGCGCACGGTCGAGCTCCGCGGCGAGCTCGCCCCCGGCACCCGGCTCAGCACGGGCGCCAACCCGTTCGCGCTCTACGAGCTGCCCGCGCCGTACCCGTTCGAGGCGACCGTGCGCTGGATCCACTCGTACCGCACCCTGACCGTGCTCGAAGTGCTCGACGACGGCGCCATCGTCGAAGAGACCGCGGTCGACGGCGTCACGTGGGAACGGCTCCCGATCGCGCTGACCCCCGCGGCCCCGCCGTCCGCGGGCAACCAGCAGTCGGCGATCGACGAGTGGGCCGATGCCGTCCTCGATGCGGCGCCGGAGTTCCCCGCCGGCCCCGCGACCGACATCCTGCGACGCCGGCCGCCGCGCACGCGCACCGCCGCGCTCCCCGCTTCGGCAGGCGACGACGTCGACGCGATCGTTCGCGCGGTGCTCGACCTCGACCGCAGCTACCTCGCCGTGCAGGGGCCTCCCGGCACCGGCAAGACCTATGTCGGTTCGCACGTCATCGCCCGGCTCGTGCGCGATCACGCCTTCAAGATCGGCGTGGTCGCCCAAGGGCACGCCACCGTCGAGCAACTGCTCGAACGCGCCATCGCCGCCGGAGTCCCGCCGCAGGCCGTGGCGAAGGCGCCGAAGGATGCCGCGGCCGACCACGGGTTCACGGTGATCCCCAAGAACGGCGTCGCGGCGTTCACGGCCGAGCAGGCGGCGACCGGGTACGTCATCGGCGGCACCGCGTGGGACTTCAGTCACCAGGGTCGCATCCCTCGCGGCAGCCTCGACCTCCTCGTCATCGACGAAGCGGGACAGTTCTCCCTCGCGTCGACCGTCGCGGTGTCCGTCGCCGCACCCCGGCTCCTGCTCCTCGGCGACCCGCAGCAGCTGCCGCAGGTGAGCCAGGGCACACATCCGGAACCCGTCGACACCTCGGCGCTGGGGTGGGTGATGGACGGTGCCGACGTCATCCCGTCCGAGTACGGCTACTTCCTCGCGCGCACCCGTCGGATGCATCCCGCTGTGGCCGAGCCGGTGTCGCACCTGTCCTACCGCGGCGAGCTCGAAGCGCACCCGTCGACGGCCCTGCGCCGCATCGACGGCGTGACGGCGGGGGTGATCCCCGTGCCCGTCCGCCATCGCGGCAACGCCACACGCTCGGTCGAAGAGGCCGATCAGGTGGTGGCGATCGTACGGGACCTCGTCGGTCGCCCGTGGACCGACATCGCCGTCGATGACGCCGACGCGGCCACGGTGCAGCAGGTCCGTCCGCTCGCGCAGAGCGACATCATCGTCGTCACGCCGTACAACGCGCAGCAGGTCGCCGTCGAAGAGGCACTCGCCGCGGCAGGCTTCGCCGACATTCCCGTCGGAACGGTCGACAAGTTCCAGGGGCAGGAGGCTGCCGTCGCGATCGTGTCGCTCGCGGCATCCTCCGGTCGCGATGCCCCACGCGGGCTCGAATTTCTCCTGCTGCGCAACCGGCTCAACGTCGCGATCTCCCGCGCGAAGCACACCGCCTACCTCGTGCACTCGCCGGCGCTCTTGGACGATCTGCCGTACACGCCCGAAGGAGTCGCGCGACTGAGCGGCTTCGCCAGGCTCGTCGGGCGCGGCTGATGCGCGCGTAGACTCGCGCTCACCCGCGACGAGGAGTCACCCATGGCCGAAGAGGCACCCCGCCAGTTCGAGATCGACCTGCCCCCGGAGCACATCGGCGGCGCGTACGCCGACTTCGCGAACGTCTGGCACACGCCGACCGTCTTCGTCATGGACTTCCTCACCCTCGCGCAGCCGCCGCGCGAGCAGGTCGACGCAGAAACCGGAGAACGACAGACGATCGTGCCTGCCCGCGTCGTGAGCCGCATCCGCATTCCTCCCGAGCAGGTGTTCGAACTCGCGAAGGCGCTCACGCAGCAGCTCGAGTTCTGGGAGCAGGAGACCGGCCGGCGCAACCCGCAGGGTCCCCTCCTCGACGACTGAGACGCGGCCACTAAGCGGAGCGGACGGGCCTGTCAAGCCCGTTCGTGCGATCGGATCCGTCGCCTACCGTGGGATTCGCGTCGGATAGACGCGGGTGCGGCATTCGTTCGGCGAGGGGCGGGTGCCGCACCGTCCTTCCGTATCACGCGCCCCCTCCTTTCCTCTGTCACGGGGAAGGGAGCGCGAAATGAGCCTGATCGTCACCGGAACCGTCAGCGAGTCGGCGCAGGACGTCGCCGTCGCGCCTCGCCCCCGCCGCCGGGGAATCGTCTTCTGGATCACGCGCTACCTTCCTGCGGAGATCGTCGGCACCTCGGCGATGGTCCTCGCCGGGCTGGGCGTGACGCTGTGGACGGATGCCCCCGCCGCGATCGCGCTGGCGGCGCTCGTGGGCGAGACGCTGGGGTTCTACGCCGTCCTCGCCGTCACGATCTACCTCGAGCAGCGGACAGTCGCCTCGTCGCGTCGCCGGACGGCCGCCCGCACCGGCATGCTGCTGGTCGCCGAGTTCGGCGCAGCCGAACTGCTCGACACCTTCCTCATCCGCCCCGCTGCGCTCGTGGCCGGCGTCCTGCTGTTCGCCGACCCCATGTGGGGACTGCTGGCGGGCAAGCTCGTCGCCGACATCGCCTTCTACGCGATCGCCGCCGGCGCGTTCACGATCACGGCACGCATCGGGCTGCGCGACCGCGCCTGAGTCGCCGAAACACGCTGATCAGCGCACCACGGCATCGGCGCGTCTTGGCGACTCGCCTTGGCGCGACGCGCGGCGCTCAGACCGTGCCGTAGAGACGGTCGCCCGCGTCGCCGAGCCCGGGGACGATGTAGCCCTTCTCGTTGAGGCGCTCATCCATCGCGCCCAGCACGAGGGTGACGTCGCGTCCGGCGACCTGCTTCTCGATGGCGGCGACGCCTTCGGGAGCGCCCAGCAGACAGATCGCCGTGACGTCCTGCGCGCCGCGCGCGAAGAGGAACTCGATGGCGGCGCCGAGTGATCCACCGGTCGCGAGCATCGGGTCGAGCACGAAGCACTGACGGTCGCTGAGGTCGTCGGGGAGCCGCTCGGCGTAGGTCGACGGCTCGAGGGTCTCCTCGTTGCGCACCATGCCGAGGAACCCGACCTCAGCGGTCGGGATGAGCTTCACCATGCCCTCGAGCATGCCGAGGCCCGCGCGGAGGATCGGGACCACGAGGGGGCGCGGCTCGCTGATCTTCACGCCCATCGTCGTGGTGACGGGGGTCTGGATCTCGATCGGCGAGACCCGCACGTTGCGCGTCGCCTCGTACGCCAGGAGCGTCACGAGCTCCTCTGTGAGCTGGCGGAACACCGGCGACGGTGTGCCCTGGTCGCGCAGGACCGTGAGCTTGTGGGTGACGAGAGGATGATCGGCGACGTGCAGGCGCATACGCCCAGGGTAGTGCGTGGCGCGGCCCGCCCGAGAGTGTTCGCGCGCCGGCCGCGCGGGCCTACGCTCGTGCTGTGACCTTCGAGCCCGCCGACCTCGCCGCGATGGAGCGCGCGCTGGCGCTCGCCGCGTCGGCGGCCGCGTCCGGCGACGTGCCGGTGGGCGCTGTGGTGACGGATGCCGCGGGCGCCGTGATCGGCGAGGGACGCAATCTCCGCGAGGCGACCCACGACCCGACCGCGCACGCCGAGGTCGTGGCGCTCCGTCAGGCGGCGGCATCCCTCGGCTCGTGGAACCTGGAAGGGTGCACGCTCGTGGTCACCCTCGAGCCCTGTGTGATGTGCGCGGGGGCGGTGCTGCAATCCCGCGTCTCGCGCCTCGTCTTCGGGGCGTGGGACGAGAAGGCGGGCGCGGCCGGCTCGATGTACGACGTCGTGCGCGACCGGCGACTGCCGTACCGCGCCGAGGTCGTGGCGGGCGTGCGCGAGGACGAGGCATCCGCGCTGCTCCGCGCCTTCTTCGACGCGCGACGCTGATCCGCCCAGCCGCGTCGGCGCCGACTTCGAAAGAGTTCGCTGGATCGCCGTCATGAAACGGCCGCCGCACGGTCTTGCAAGGTGAGCACGTAGACAGAGTTCGACGTGCGCCGACATCGCGTCGCAGCGGCGGGAATCCTGTTCCGCCGTGCCCTGCCGCGCGCACGAGGGGGAACGTTGAAGGCTCTGGAAGAAGCGCGCATCGCGCCATCGCGAAACGGCGACCGCCGTGGGCGAGTACGCCGCGGGATCGCCATGCTGGCGGCTTCGCTGGTGGCGGCCGTCGTGCTGGTTCCGGTGGCAGCCGCTCCGGCGAACGCGGCGCCCGGCGATCCGTTCGACGCGAACACGCCGGCGGTGTTCGTGGCGCAGGACACGCCCACCCAGTTGTACCGGGCGGTGCACGGCACGGGTGCGATCACCTTCGCGGCGGAGGGCGCTGCGGCATCGGTGAGCTACAACGCGATGAGTTACAACACGACCAACAACTACCTCTACGCCATACGGCGTGATGCCGGATCCCGCACCACTCTGCTGCGCATCGGGCAAGGCGGTGTCGTCACGTCGCTGGGCGCCGTCGCAGGTCTGGCCAATCCGGGCGCCGAGGCATACAACCAGGGAGCATTCGGCTCCGGCGCGACCGCGAACATCCTGTACGTCCGCGCCTCGGGCGCCACCACGTCGACGATGTACGCCGTCAACATCACGACGCGCACCGCCACGCTCGTGACGCTCTCGGCGCCGGTGCCGAACGTGTCGGATCTGGTCTGGAAAGACGGATTCCTCTGGGGACTGCAGAGCGACGACGTCATGTACCGGATCAATCCGTCGACCGGCCAGGTCTCGTCCTGGCCGACCGGACTGGGACTCTCGCGCACCTTCGGCGCGCAGTGGGTCTACGGCAACGGAAACCTCGGTCTGTCGAGCAACGTCGATGGGAACATCTATCAGGTCGCCATCGGCAATCCGGCCGGAGCCGCACCCACCTTCACGCTGATCGCCCAGACCACCGGACCGACCTCGGCGAACAACGACGGCGCCGCCAACCCCGGCCTCAACGCCGACCTCGGCATCGTCAAGACCGGACCGGCCACCTACACACCCGGCGGCTCGATCACCTACTCCCTCGCGGTCACCAACCACGGACCCGGGGTGTCGTCGGGCAGTCAGCTCACCGACGCGCTGCCTGCGGGATTCACCCTGACCTCGACCTCGATCTCCGGCTGCGCGGTGACCGCCGGCGTGCTGCGATGCGCACTGCCCGGCATGAACGTCGGCGCCACCCAGACGCTCACGATCACGGGGACGCTCTCGACCTCGCTCACCGGAGCCCTCTCCAACACGGCCCGGGTGATCGGCAACGAGCTCGACCCGAACCCGGCGAACGATCAATCATCGACGAGCGCGACGCAGCCGCCGTTCCGGTGTGCGGCGACCACGATCTACGGCCTGAACACGAGTGGCGCGATCCTCGCGATCGATCGCACGACGGGGGCGTCTGTGCAGGAGGGGTTCTTCCCGGCAGGAGGGGCGACCTCGCTGAACGGCCTTGCAATCACCTCGGATGGCCGGTTCGCCTATGCGACGACGCAGGCCGGGACCAAGACGGTGTACCGGTATGACACCACGACGGGAATCGTGTCGACCTTGGGCACGATCCCCGGGGTGTCGGTGAATCTGTTCATGGGGGCACTGAACCCGACGAACGGGCTGTACTACGTCGGCGGCAGGAACGGGTCGGAGTACGTCTTCTACGCATTCGACCCCGCCACGGGCTCATCCTCGGGGCTGCAGTTCCGGGTGGCGGCGCCGGCCGGCGCGACAGGGGGGAACGGGGACCTGGTGTTCGACAGTCAGGGGCGGGCGTACATCGTGACATCCACCCCGACCCCGGGGACGAACGTCAACGAGTTGGTCGTCGTCGATGCTCCGCCCAGCGATGGCAGCCTCTCGGCGGCTCGGCTGCTCGCCCATCCTGCGCCGACGAGCGTGCCGTTCCAGGGCATCGCGTTCGGCAGCGACGGCTACCTCTACACGCAGCACAGCGGCGCGACGAAGGTGCTCTCCCGCGTGGACCCGAACTCGGGTGCACAGATCTCCAGCGTGACGATCCGCAATCCCGACGGCAGCGACAACACCGCGGTCAGCGACCTCAGCTCGTGCACCCTGAACAGCACGTTGACGCTGCGCAAGAACATCGTCGGCCGGTACGCGGCATCCGATCAGTTCACCGTCACCATCACCGGCAACGGGATCGCGTCGGGGAACACCGGCACCACGTCGGGCTCATCGACGGGACTGCAGACCGCGGCCTCGGCGACCGCGGGTGCGCTGGTCGGCGTCCCTGGCCGCACGTACACGATCACCGAGACCCCGGCCGGTGGCGCATCGCTCGCCAACTATCGGTCGACATGGGAGTGTCGTGACACGAGCAGCAGCAACGCACTCCTGGCCAGCGGGACCGGTGCGTCCGGAACGGTGACGATGCCGCTGGGCTCGAACACCGGCTCGCACGTCGTGTGCGTGTTCACGAACACGCCGATCCCGAGTTGGACGCTCTCGAAGCAGGCGCTCCGCGGCACCGATGTGCTCCCCGCCGGCGCCGCCGTCCAACCGGGCGAGGTCATCACCTACCGTGTCACCGCGACCAACACCTCGCTGGCTGCTGTCGACGCCGTCCGCCTGACGGACGACCTCACGCAGGTCCTGGACGATGCGACGTTCGTCCCGGGGTCGGCGCAGCTGGTGATCGCCGGCGGATCACCCAGCGCGGTGCCGAACCCCGTCGGTGGCCAGCTCGTGGCGGGCCCCTTCACACTGCCGGGCTCGGCCACGGCTGAGCTGACGTACCGCGTGCGGGTCGACGACGACGCCTGGTCGGCGAGGCTGACGAACGTCGTGACCGGCGCCGGAGGGACGCCTGGAGACCCTCTGCCGCCGCAGTCGTGCACGACCGCGTGCACGACGACGCAGATCACGCCGTCTCCGGTGCAGATCCAGAAGGTCGGCGAGGCATCCAGCGGCGACGTCGTCCCCATGGACGGCTCCCGATGGGCCATCTGGGACGCCGCCGTCGGCGGCACCGCGCTGGTCGACCCGGTCCCGGCCGCTACCACCGGGGGTAACCCGGTGACCGGTCTGTTCCGCGCCACCACCCTGACCGCCGGCACCTACTGGCTCGAAGAGACCCGCGCTCTCGACGGGTTCGCGCTGCTCCCCGAACGGGTCCCGTTCACCATCGCCGCGGACGGCTCGATCACCCTCGGCGCCGGCGTGTCGGCCAGCATCGAGATCGTCACCGTCGGCGGTGTCGCCACCATCCGAGTCGAGGACATGCCCGCCTTCGACCTGCCGGCCGCAGGTGGTCCGGGAGCGACCGCGATCTCGTTGGTCGGGCTCGCTCTCCTTCTCTGCAGCTTCGCAGTCGCGGGCTTCATCCGCGTGCGGCAGCGGCGATCTCCGGCTCTGCTGCGCGGGTCAGGAGAGTAGGCCGGCGCAGAGCGACCGCGCACCCCGCTCGCCCGGATGCGGGGTGCGCGGGGCGGCCCTGCGCGAGATGGATCGGCCCGCTCGGCGTGGGCCGAGATCGGGGGGTTCACGCGATGCCCGTTGGGGGGTCTGCCCCCTGCCTCCGATCGCGCGGGCGGGCCTACCGTGACGGGCGTGACACGTCTCATCGAACCCGTACGCACCGCTCCCGCCACAGGTCGCCCCGGCCGTCGGGTCGGAGCCCGCATCGCCTGGATCTTCGTCCTGCTCACGGCCCTCGCCGTCGTGGCGTACTCGGCGGTGCCTTACTTCACCGCATCCCTGCGTGAGCTCGCCGGCGATGAGGTCGGACTCGCGCCGACGTACGCGGAGGCATCCGTGTTCGTCCAAGGCGCCCTCTATGTGCACATCGTCGGCGGCGCGACGGCCCTCGTCGCGGGCGCGCTGCAGTTCTGGCGCGGGCTGCGCGAGCGGGCGCCGCGCGTGCACCGCTGGATCGGCCGGGTCTACCTCGTGGGCGTGGCGATCGGCGGCGTCGCCGGTCTTGTGATCGCGCCCTCGAGCCCGGCCGGCTACGTCGGCTTCTTCGGGTTCGGCGCGCTCGCGGTGCTGTGGCTGGTGACGGGATGGCGGGCGTATCGCGCGATCCGCCGCCGCGACGTGCCCAGTCACCAGGCGTGGATGATCCGCAACTACGCCCTCACCTATGCGGGAGTCACGCTGCGCCTGTGGCTGCCGCTCCTGCTGCTCGCACCGCTCCTGCTCGGGCAGCCATGGGAGTTCGACAGCGCGTTCGCAAACGCCTACGCGGCCGTGCCGTTCCTGTGCTGGCTGCCCAACCTCGTCGTCGCGGAGTGGCTGATCCGCCGGCGCGGGCTTCCCTCCTACCGCCTGCCGGTCACACGCGGCTGACCCCTCCGTGCCGGAGCCGCGAGTGCTCGGTCAGCGCGGAAGGTGCGGCAGCACGTCAGAGCCGAGATAGTCGACCTGCTCGACGTCCTGCAGGTCGAGGAGCTGCAGGTAGATCCGGTCGGCGCCGAGTGCGGCGAGGCGCTCGGCCTTGTCGGCGATCTCGTCGCGGCCACCCACGATGTTCACACCGTCGCGCATGTCGTCGACGGTGTCGCCGAGGTTCGCCGCCCGGCGCGCGAGTTCGGCGTCGTTCGCCCCCGCCAGAGTCGTCAGCGCGACCGAGAGCTTCAGCGTGGCCGGGTCGCGGCCGATGCGCTCGCAGGCCGCGCGCACGCCCGCGAACTTCTCGGCGATCTCGTGCTCCGGGCGGAAGCCGATGTTGAACTCCGTCGCGAACCGCGCCGCGAGCTCAGGGGTGCGCCTCGGGCCGCCGCCGCCGACGATCACCGGCACCCGGGACTGCACCGGACGGGGGAGCGGGGGCGCATCCGTCAGGCGGTAGTGCGCGCCGTCGAACCCGAACGTCTCGCCGGCGGGGGTGCCCCACAGGCCGGTGACGATGGCGAGCTGCTCCTCGAGCAGATCGAACCGCTTCGCGGGGAACGGGATGCCGTAGGCCTGGTGCTCCCGCTCGAACCAGCCGGTTCCGAGCCCGAGTTCGACGCGCCCGCCCGACATCGCGTCGACCTGTGCCACCTGGATCGCAAGGACCCCCGGCTGGCGGTACGTCACCGACGAGACGAGGGTGCCGAGGCGGATGCGCGACGTCTCGCGCGCGAGACCCGCCAGCGTGGTCCACGCATCGGTCGGACCGGGGAGCGGATCGCCCGGGCCCATCCGCAAGTAGTGGTCGGAGCGGAAGAAGCCGTCGAACCCGACCCGCTCGGCGGTCTGGGCGAACACGAGCTGGTCGTCGTAGCCGGCACCCTGCTGAGGCTCGGTGAAGACGCAGTACTCCATGCCCGCGTCAGTCCGCCGACCTGATGACGAACTCCTCCGTCGGAGGGGCCGGGTCATCGCCGGGCCGGTAGATGTCGGGTTCGAGGTAGATGACGCGAGCGGCCGGCACGGCCTCGCGCACACGCGTCTCTATGCGGTCGATGTCGGCCGCGACATCCGCCAGCGGCCGATCCGAGGCGAAGCCGAGCTTCGCCGCGACGAGCAGCTCGTCCGGGCCGAGGTAGAGGGTCTTCATGTGGATCAGCTTCTCGATCTCGTGCCCCGTGGTGATCGCCGTGACGATGCTGTCGTGGTCGGCATCCGTGGCTCCTTCGCCGACGAGCAGGCTCTTCGTCTCGATGCCGAGCGCGATCGCGACCAGGATCAGGAGCGTGCCGATCATGAGCGTGCCGATGGCGTCGAAGAGCGGGTTGTGCGTGAGCCAGGTCATGCCGACGCCGAACAGCGCGAAGACGAGCCCCACGAGGGCGGCGATGTCCTCGAGCAGCACGACGGGCAGCTCGGGAGCCTTCGCGTGCCGCACGAACGACACCCACGACTGCCCGCGCCCGCGGACGTGGTTGCTCTCCTTCACGGCCGTGCGCAGCGAGAACGACTCGAGCACGATCGCGATGAGGAGCACCGCGATCGGGATCCAGTAGTTGGTGAGCTCATGCGGGTGGGTGAGCTTCTCGATGCCCTCGTAGATCGAGAACAGGCCACCGACGGAGAACAGGATGATCGACACGACGAACGCGTACACGTACCGCTCGCGACCGTAGCCGAACGGATGCTCGCGGTCGGCGCGCTTCTTCGCCTTGCGTCCGCCGAGCATGAGCAGCAGCTGGTTGCCCGAATCGGCGACGGAGTGGATCGCTTCGGCGAGCATCGAGGCGGATCCCGAGAGGAACCATGCGATGAACTTCGCGAGGGCGATGCCCATGTTCGCCAGGAACGCCGCGAGGATCGCCTTGCCACCGCCGGAAGCACTCATGCGTTGAGTCTACGGATGCCGCGACCCCGCCCGTGCGGCTGTGACGGCGGTCAGTCGGCGGAGCGGATGATGATCGCCTCGGTCGGCGGGGCGGGGTGCGCGGAAGGCCCCACATAGCCGATCACCGTCAGCAGCGCTTGGCGGAACTCGGCGGGCCGCTCGAGATGCGCGGAATGACCGACCCCCTCCAGGGCGAGCTCGGTGACCTGGCCTCCGCCGTCGGCGTAGCGCGCCAGGACATCGCGGGTCTGCGACACCATCTCCTGCGGGGGAGCGGCCTCTTCGCCGGGCCAGCCCGGAACGATTCCGAGCTTGCCGAGAGTGGCGAGGTCGTAGACCGACGAGTCCGAGACGATCGGGTCGAGGACGCCATGCACCCACAGGATCGGGGGCTTGTCGGCGAGGTCGACGACCCCCGACACGTTGAAGTGCTTGGGCGCGAGGGTGTTGAGCACACCGAGGGTACCCGCCGCGAATCCCGGCCAGTTGTCGCTCGCGACGGAGTCTCCGGGGTAGTTTCCCGTCGCGGTCGAGGTCGTGAGCATAGAGGCGACCCAGATGTCCTCGTGGTCCCTGCGGAACTCGGGGCCGACGTAGTGCGCGCGGAACACGCTGCGCGGTGAGGTCGGCGCCTCGTCGGTCTCGTCGTGGTCGATGAGCCGCTGGACGAAATCGGGGTTGGCGCCGCCGCCCCCGCTGCCGGCGTCGTCGTCGGTGACACGGGTCCCGTCGCGGCGCGTGCCCCCGAAGCCGTACGGCGACACGGGGGATTCCAGCGTCAGGCTGAGCACCGGATGGTCCAGCGCGTACTGCAGGACGACGCCGCCTCCCATCGACCAGCCCACCAGGTGCGCCTTCCGGATGCCGAGGGTCTCCAGCGTCGCGTGGACGTCGTCGCTGAAGTCGCGCACGCCCCGCGTCGCATCGACGGGCGCGTGCTCGGTGCCGCCGAAACCGCGCAGGTCGATCGCGATCACGCGCAGATCGCTCGGGAGGTCCTCCATGAGCTCCTGCCAGAACAGCGACGACGAGACGTTGCCGTGGATCAGGACGACGGTGCGCTCCGCGGGCGTCGACGGGCTGTCGCCCGTGCGCTCCAGGATGTTGACGTTCAGACGCGGCGTCTCGATGACGCGTGCGGCGATGCCGTCGAAGAGGGTCATGTCCAAGGCCTCCCGGAGTCCACGCCGGAGGCGCCCGCGCCCCCGATGTCTCGATGATATCCCCGGGGCATCGCGCCAGTCGCCCTCGTGCGACTCGGCCCTTCAGTCGCCCGCAGGAGCCTGGCCGGTGTAGAACGCGAACGTCTGGTCGGCCGCGCGCGCGGCGGTGGCGGCATCCGCTCCGAAGGCGGCGTGCGCCGCGCCCCAGCCGTCGGCCGCACCCCGGTAGAAGGCGATGCCCTCGTCGGTCGTCGCCCAGGCCTCCGCTTCGGCCGGGCTCGGTCCGTCGCCGGCGCCCGAGAGGTGCAGCGCCAGGCCCAGCAGGCCGCCGTCCCAGCCGACACCGGTAGCGCCGGGTCCGAAGGTGTCCCAGAACCCGGGCGGGATGTCGCCGACCCGCGCCGTGTGCTTCAGCTCGAAGCGGGTCGCGTCTTCGCCGTCCGCGGTGAGGGTCACCGTGAGCCAGGTCACGCCGCCGCCGTACTCCCACGTCGCGGTGTAGTGCGCCGAACCGGCCGACGGCGGGGCGCACTCCAGGATCTCGCCGCCGGCGTTGCCCTCGATCTGGTATCTGCCACCCAGGCGCAGGTCGCCGGAGACCGGCTGGAACCACCGCGCGATGCGCTCGCCGCTGGTGGCGGCATCCCACACGTCCTCGATCGGGGACGGATACGTCTGCGCGAGCGTCTGCACGTGCGATGGCGCGCCGTCGATCTCGCGCGCCACGACCTCGCGGGTCACCGCGTCGAGCTGTCGCTGTACGTCGACCATGTCATTCCTCCAGGGGTTCGGTGCTGTCTGTGTCGTCGGTCTTCTCGGCGTCGGTCTTCTCGGTGCCGGCTGTCACGGGTTCCTCCGCAAGGTTCGCGAGCCGCCGCGTGCGGCGCCCGCGCGCCAGCTCGGTGCCGAGCGCGTCGAGGTGCGGCTGCCAGAAGCGGCGGAACGGATCGAACCACGCTGCTGCCGCCGCCAGCGGGTCGGGCTCGAGCGCATACAGGCGGCGCGTTCCGTCGGGGCGCACGTTCGCGAAGCCGGACTCCCGCAGCACCCGCAGGTGCTGCGACACCGCGGGCTGCGAGATGCCGAACTCGCGTTGCACGACCTCGCCGATGTCGCCGGCGCTGCGCTCGCCATCCGCGAGGAGTTCGAGGATGCGCCGCCGTACCGGGTCTCCGAGGATATCGAGCGCGTGCACGACCCAATGATTGCGTCTTAGCTTATATAAGTCAAGATGCAATCAATCTGCCGATCGTAGACTGGCGCCATGACCGACACCCGTGCACTCCCGCCCATCGCCATCCTCGGAGCCGGGTCCATGGGCGGCGCGATCCTCCACGGCCTCGTGCGGTCCGGGCTCGCGGAGGGCGGCGTGACGGTCACCAACCGCACCGCCGAGAAGGCCGCCGCGCTCGCCGCGCTGGAGGGTGTGACCAGCATCGCCCTCGAAGAGCGTCCTGCGGGGAACACGGATGCCGCATCCTCGGCCGACGTCGTGCTCATCGGCGTGAAGCCCGCGATGGTGCCCGACCTGCTGCGCGAGATCTCACCCGTCCTGCGACCGGGCACCGTCGTCGTGAGCGTCGCGGCCGGCGTGACGATCGCGACGTTCGAGTCGATCCTCGGCGACGACGTCGCGGTCCTGCGGTCGATGCCCAATACCCCGTCGCTGGTCGGCAAGGGCGTGACCGGACTCGCTGCCGGGACCCACGCCGATGCCGAGGCGACCGCCGTCGTGCGGCGGCTCTTCGAGACCGTCGGCACGGTGATCGAGGTGCCGGAGGCGCAGATCGACCCCCTGTCGACGATCTCCGGCTCGGGCCCCGCCTACTTCTTCCTCGTGGTCGAGGAGTTCACGAAGGCGGCGATCGGCCAGGGCTTCAGCGAGGCCGACGCCCGACTCATGGCGGAGCAGACGTTCATCGGCGCTGCGGCGCTGCTCGCGGCATCCGAGGACGATCCCGCGGAGCTGCGTCGCCGCGTCACGAGCCCCAAGGGCACGACCGAGCGTGCCGTCGCCGTGCTGCAGGAGGCCCGCCTCGACGAGACGTTCGCCGCCGCGACCGCCGCCGCCCTCGCCCGGGCGAAGGAGCTGGCCGCTGGCGCGTAGGCGCCGCCGGCGAGCGACGGACATCGAGTGCGTGCGGATCTCGCATGTTGCCGATCGACTATGTGACTTCGCGCTCACACGGCCCGATGTGACTTCGCGTTCACATGACCCGATGTGACTTCGCGTTCACCCACGCGGGTTTGTGAGCATGAACTCACATACGCGAATGGGAAGGTGTGGCTCTTCGGCCGTGAACCATTCGCTCGGCGCGGGACCAGCGGTCGAGCGCCGCGAAGCGCTCACACGGCCCGATGTGACTTCGCGCTCACCCACGCGGGTTTGTGAGCATCAACTCACATACGCGAATGGGAAGGTGTGGCTCTTCGGCCGTAAACCATTCGCTCGGCGCGGGATCAGCGGTCGAGCGCCGCGAAGCGCTCGATGTCGGAGTTCGTGCCTGAGACGATGATGAGGTCGTGGTTCGTCACGACGGTGTTCGCCTCGGCGTAGCGGAACGGCTTGCCGGGGCTCTTCACGCCGACGACCGTCACGTTGTACTTCGTGCGCACGCCGGATTCGTTGAGGCCGACGCCGCGGATGAACTTCGGCGGGTACAGCTTCGCGAGCGCGAAGTCGTCGTCGAAGCGGATGAAGTCCAGCATCCGTCCGCTCACGAGGTGCGCGACGCGCTCGCCGGCCTCGCGCTCCGGGTAGATGACGTGGTTCGCGCCGACGCGGGCGAGGATCTTGCCGTGCGACTGCGAGACCGCCTTCGCCCAGATCTGCGGCACCTTGAGGTCGACGAGGTTGGCGGTGATGAGGACGGATGCCTCGATGGACGACCCGACCGCCACGACGGCGACCTGGAAGTCCTGCGCGCCGATCTGCTTGAGCGCGTCGATGTTCTTCGCATCGGCCTGCACGGTGTGGGTCACGCGCTCCGACCACTTCTGCACGAGCTCGAGGCTCTCGTCGATCGCGAGCACTTCGCGGTCGAGTCGGTCCAGCTCGCCGGCGCACGCGGCGCCGAAGCGCCCGAGTCCGATCACGAGGACGGGAGCGTCGCTGCGGATCCGTTCAACCAACGATCGGCCTTTCCACGGGCAGCGAGTAGAGCTGCGATCGGGATGACGCGGCCACGGCCGCGGCGAGAGTCACTGTACCAACGCGACCCATGACGATCGTGATGGCGAGCACGTAGATGCCGCTGTCGGGCAGCTCGGCGGTGAGTCCGGTGGAGAGGCCGACGGTCGCGAAGCCCGAGATCACGTCGAAGAGCACATCGCCGAGTTCGGCCTTCGTGATCTGCGTGAGGGTGATCGTCGAGATCGCGACGATGGTCGCCCCCCACGCGACGACGGACAGTGCGACGCGCAGCACATCGCTCGGGATGCGGCGGCCGAACACCTGGTTCGCGGCACGCCCCTTCGCCTCGGACCACACCGCGAGGCCGATGATCGCGAGGGTGGTCACCTTGATGCCGCCCGCCGTCGAGGCGGACCCGCCGCCGACGAACATGAGCATGCAGCCCACGAGGAGGCTCGACTGGTTGAGTTCGCCGATGTCGAGCAGGGAGAAGCCGCCGGATCGGGTCATCGCCGAGAGGAAGAAGGCCTGGAACGTGGTGTCCCACGCGTCCTGACGTCCGAGAGTGAGGAGGTTGTCGTACTCCAGGATGAGGAACGCGACGCCGCCGGCGAAGAACAGGGCGATCGTCGTGATGAGCGTCAGCTTGGTGTGCAGCGACCACCGCCGCACGTGCCACAGATGCTTGCGCAGCGTGTAGATCACCGGGAAGCCGATCGATCCGAGGAACACGCCGAACATCAGCACGGTGAGGAAGAAGTAGTCCTGGGCGAAGGGTTCCAGACCCTCGGCGTTGGGCGTGAACCCGGTGTTCGTGAACGCCATCGCGGCGTAGAACGGGGCTTCCCACAGCGCGACATCCCACGGCACGCCCGCGACGATGAGCCCCGGATAAAGGAGGATCGCCACGATCGCCTCGATCGCGAGCGTGGAGAGGGCGACCGTTGCCAGCAGCGCACCGATCTGACCGAGCTGCACGGTCTGCCCCTCGTTGACCGGGCCGCCGTGGGTGCGCAGCGGATTCGAATCGCTCGCGGCGATCAGCTTGGCGCGCAGGCCGAGCCGCCGCGAGATCACGAGCCCGAGGATCGAGGCGAGCGTCAGCACACCGAGGGCGCCGATCTGCACGCCCACGAATACCAGCACATGGCCGAACGGCGACCAGTGCGTCGCCATGTCGACCGTGGACAGGCCCGTCACGCAGATCGTCGACACCGCGGTGAAGAACGCATCCGCGAACGGGGTGACCTGTCCGTCCGCCGCGGCGATGGGCAGGGAGAAGAGTCCGGTGAAGACGAGGATCAGCGACAGGAAGATGATGATCGCGAATCGGGCGGGCGATCGCTGGGTGAGATCGCGGAAGAACTCCACCACCCCATGACCGAGAGCGCGGAGGCGTCCGACGCCGAAGACGCGCGGGCCATCCGACATGCGGGGTCCTCCCTATGCGACGGTCCGGCGGTCGTCCTCATGGTACTCCGCGGGCCGCATGACTAATCTGAGCACATGGCGGACATCTTCGACGTGATCGCGGACGGAACGCGTCGCGACATCCTGCGGCTCCTTCTCGATCGCGCCACCGCCGGCGAACGGGGGACGAGCGTCTCGCACATCGTCAGCGAACTCGGCGCGAGCCAGCCCACCGTATCGAAGCACCTCAAGGTGCTCAGGGAGGCCCACCTCGTCTCGGTGCGCGAGGAGGGGCAGCACCGCTACTACAGCCTCTCGGCCGCGCCCCTCGACGAGGTCGACGACTGGCTCGTCCCCTTCCTGGGCGACGACGACGACTTCGCGAGTGCGAACGGCTCGACCCTGCCGGACTCGGCGGCGCACGCTGCCGAGGTGGTCGGCCGGGCGGCCGCATCCGCCAAGCACGCCGTCGCCACGGCCCTGAAGAAGCTCCCCGGGCGCTGAGCTCAGCGGCGCCCCGCCTTCCTCCGGAACAGCCACGCGCCCCACACGACCGCGAACACGAGGATCGCAAGGCACCAGCCGACGCCCCACCAGGCCTGGCCCTCGTCCATCGGCGTGCCCATCAGCATCCCGCGGATCGTCTCGATGACCGGCGTCACCGGCTGATTGTCGGCGACCCACTGCAGCCACTCGGGCATGGTATCGACCGGCACGAACGCGCTCGAGAGATAGGGCAGGAACAGGATGATGAACCCGTAGGCGTTGGCGCCCTCCGGACTCCCCGACGCGAGCCCCAGCGCTGCGAACAGGTAGGTGATCGTGAGGATCCAGACCACGATCATGCCGAGCGCACCGAGCCAGCCCCACAGATCGGCGGTCGGGCGGAAGCCCACCAGCAGCGCGACGCCGACGACGAGTCCGGTGGCCACGAGGTTGCGGAGCAGGCTCGCGATGACGTGCCCGGTGAGGACGGCGCTCGCCCGCACCGGCATGGTGCGGAAGCGGTCGATGATGCCCGCCTTCATGTCGCTCGCCACATAGACCGCCGTGCTGGATGCTCCGAACCCGGCACACAGCAGGATGATCCCGGGCACGACGTAGTCGACGTATCCGCCGGAGGGATCGATCGCGCCGCCGAACACGTAGGTGAACAGCAGCATGATGATGACGGGCAGCATCACTGCCATGAGGGCGGACTCCCCGTCGCGCAGCGAGTGCCGCAGGCTCCGTCCGAGGAACACGGACTCGGCGGTGAGCCCGCCGATGCGGGGCCGGAGGGCGGGCGCGTCGGGGGCCAGGGCGGTCATGCGATCACCTTCACGGATGCCGCGGTGCGGCTCGAATCGGATGCGGTCAGTGTCAGGAACACGTCGTCGAGGCTCGGGCGCCTGAGCGAGACGACTCCTTCGGCACCCGACTCGTCGAGCACGTCGAGGGCAGCGCGGAGACCCGACACGGTGCCGTCGGTGGCCACCTCGCGCAGCAGGTCGCCGTGGTCGTCGTGGAGTTCGACGGTGTCTCCGCCGACCCGCGCCTTGAGTTGCGCGGCCGTGCCGGTCGCGACGATCCGGCCGCCGTCGAGCACCGCGATGCGGTCGGCGAGCTGGTCGGCCTCCTCGAGGTACTGCGTGGTGAGGAACACGGTCGTGCCGGCCTCCGCGAGGGAGCGGATGACGTCCCACAGCTCGCGGCGACTGCGCGTGTCGAGGCCCGTCGTGGGCTCGTCGAGGAAGAGCACCTCGGGCGTGACCACGAAGCTCAGCGCGAGGTCGAGTCGACGGCGCATGCCGCCGGAGTAGGCGCTCACCCGCTTGGTCGCGGCATCCGCCAGGTCGAATCGCTCGAGAAGGTCGGTCGCTCGGCGCCGGGCAGCACGCGTGGAGAGCCCCGAGAGACGCCCGAGCATCTCGAGGTTCTCCGCACCGGTGAGCACGTCGTCCACGGCGGCGGACTGTCCCGTGAGGCTGATGCGGCGCTTCACGCCCTCGGGGTTGCGCGCGACATCCACGCCCGCGACCTCGGCGGTGCCGGCGTCGGGGCGGGCGAGGGTCGTCAGCACGTTGATGGTGGTCGTCTTCCCGGCGCCGTTGGGGCCGAGGAGTGCGAAGACCTCGCCGCGCCGGACGGTGAGATCGAGTTCGTCGAGCACGGTCTGCCCGCCGAATGACTTCCGCAGCCCGCGGACCTCGATCGCGGACGGGTGGTGGTGGTCGGTCGCCATGATGTGTCCCTTCGTGGTCGTGGGCATACTGTGTATGCCGCAAACTGTTTATGACGGTAACACACTGTTTACGTCGTAAACAGTCCTAGACTGACGAACATGACCGAGGCCGAAGAACCCGAGCTCCCGCGCGGCATCGCGCTGGCGTGGGGCGTCGCGGCGAACCCGCAGCGCGGACCCAAACGCGAGATGAGCGTCGAGCGCATCGTCGAGGCGGCGATGGAGATCGCGGATGCCGAGGGCCTCGGCGCGGTCTCGATGGCCGCCGTCGCCGCGCGACTGGGCTACACGCCGATGTCGCTCTATCGCTACGTGAGCGCGAAAGAGGACCTCGTCCTGCTCATGCAGGAGGAGGCGACCGGGCTGCCGACGGAGGAGAGCCGCACCGCGGGGGACTGGCGCGCCCAGCTGGAGGCGCTCTACCGCGAGCAGGTGCAGGCCTATCTGCGGCATCCGTGGGTCCTCGACGTGCCCATCCGCGGCATCCCCTCCACCCCCAACAGCGCCGCGTGGATGGATGCCGGACTCCGCGCCCTGTCCGAGACGCCGCTGACCTACGACGAGCGGCTCGCCGTGCTGCTGATCGTGACCGGATCGGCGCGCTGGACCGGGATCGTGCTGGCCGGCTACGTGCACCTGGAGCGGGAGCGCGGGGTGGCCGGTGACGAGCTCACGCGCTACGAGGACGCGCTGTTCCGCTCGCTCATCAGCGCCGACGCGTATCCGGCGCTGCGGGAGGCGATCGATGCCGGGGCGTTCCTCGACGAATCGGACCCGTTCACCTTCGGTCTCGAGCGCAGCCTCGACGGCGTCGCGCGGTACCTCGACGCGGTGGCGGCGGGGGATCGGCCGGCCCGCGCACCGTGGCACGGACTGGACGACGCGGAGATCGCCGACGACAAGCGCTATCGCGAGGCGCGGAAGGCCGTGCGAGAGGCGGAGAAGGGCCTGCGGGACGCCCGTCGGATGCTGCGCCAGTCCGCCCGCGAAGCCCGTGACCGTCGCTCGCGGCAGAGGACGGACGGCTGACTCGTTCGAGTCCCAGAGTTCTCACTGGTCACACAGGTTTACATGCGTCCCTCCCACGCTCTAGAGTGTGGCAAGCACTTCTGGGGAAAGGGATCACATGACGGAGCTGCCTGACGTGCGCTTCCTCACCGTCGCCGAGGTCGCGGAGCTGATGCGCGTCTCGAAGATGACGGTCTATCGACTCGTCCACTCGGGCGAACTGCCCGCCGTCCGCTTCGGCCGGAGCTATCGCGTGCCCGAGTCGGCGGTCACGGCTGCCCTGCAACGGCCTATCGCCGACGTCGGCTAGACTGTCACGAGGCATTTTTCGATCTGCCCGTTCCCGGGCGCGCGAGATTCGCGCCCAGACCCCGACATTGTGAGGTTTTCCGTGGGTTCAGTCATCAAGAAGCGCCGCAAGCGCATGGCGAAGAAGAAGCACCGCAAGCTGCTTCGCAAGACGCGCCACCAGCGCCGCAACAAGAAGTAAGCGGCATCGACACCAAGCGCCTGTCTTCGGACGGGCGCTTCGTGTATCCGCCGTTCGCCCGCAGAAGGAGACGCCATGCCGTCGATCACCGTCCAACAGCTTCGTGAGCAGCCCGACATTCCCGTCATCGATGTGCGCGAGACGTGGGAGTTCGAGTC
The DNA here is from genome assembly GCF_025989145.1 of Microbacterium sp. SSM24. Classification (NCBI taxonomy): domain Bacteria; kingdom Bacillati; phylum Actinomycetota; class Actinomycetes; order Micrococcales; family Microbacteriaceae; genus Microbacterium; species Microbacterium sp. SSM24. Next base: position 1,994,653 of record NZ_JAPDNQ010000001.1, read on the forward strand.
CGGTCGCGTTCCCGGCGCCGTGAACCTGCCGATGTCGACGATCGGCGAGCACCTCGATGCGCTGCCCGACGGCGCGTTCGCCGTCATCTGCAAGGTCGGCGGCCGCTCGGGTCGCGTGGTCGAGGCTCTGCTGGCCCGCGGCTACGACGCGACGAACGTCGACGGCGGCACCGACGAATGGATCGCGGCCGGGTATCCGGTCGAGCAGTGAGCCGGACGTGACGACCCTCACCCTCATCGGCAAGCCCGACTGCCACCTGTGCGACGTCGCCCGCGAGGTCGTCGAGACCGTCGTCGCCGAGCTGCCCGAGGACGCCGTCGAGATCGAGGAGCTCTCGATCGCCGACGATCCCGCGCTCTACGCGCAGTGGTGGGAGAAGATTCCGGTCGTGCTCATCGACGGCACGCTCCACGGTCACTGGCGCGTGTCGCCCGACCGCCTGCGCTCTGCGCTCGAGGCCGCCGGCTCCTGAGACGCGGTCCGATGCCGCCAGGCATGACGAAGGGGCCCGCATGGCGGGCCCCTTCGCTTTCTGCTTGCGGTCAGTCGCGCTCGACGACTTCGGCGTCGGCCGCGTGCTTCTTGACCGATTCGATGCCGTTGAGTGCGCCGGACTTGGACGAATAGCCTTCGCTGGATGCGATGACCTCGCCGTTGGACGCCTTCAGGTTGAAGCGCCACTGGCCACCTTTGTCGGTGAACAGCTCGAATTTGCCCGCCATTGGGAACACCCTTCGATCGTGCGAGACGTCGGTCCCACCGCCGACGCCGGCGTGTCACGCCACGCTCAAACTATCGGCGGGGGTGCGACGCGCGGTAGGGGAGCTCAGGCGATGAGGCGCGCGCGCAGTGCGGCGAGTTCGAGCTCGGTGAGGCCGCCCGACCGCAGGTAGTCGGCCGATCCGCCCTGGTCGTCGATCCAGGCGAGCGCCTGCTCGATGGCCTCGGGCGGCGTGCCCGTCACGAGTTCGTCGATGGCGGGCGTGAGGGGCACGCCCATGCCCGTGATCATCGCCCGCATGCGGTCGGCCCACGGTCCGGCGAGGTTGCCCGCCGACGAGCTGTAGTCGGCGACCACGGCCGCACGGTCGGCGCCCACGGCATCGAGCAGCAGCGCGACCGATACTCCGGTGCGGTCCTTGCCCGCGGTGCAGTGCACGAGCACCGCGGTCGGGGCGTCGTCGTTCGAGGCGGCCACGAGCCGGGCGAGTTCGGCGAAGGATGCCGCGCCGCCGCCGAGCATCGAGATGTAGAGGTCGCCGAGCGAGGGCAGCTGCGCGAGAGCCGCGGCGATCGCCGCCTGTGCCGTCGCGGGATCCGATGCCGTCACGGCGCTCTGCGCGAGCCCCGTCATCGCGCCCTCGAGCAAGGGCAGCTCGACGACGTCGAACGGGCGGTCGGAAGGCAGCACGTCGGGCGCCATCGAGCGCTCCATGTCGGTGCGGAAGTCGGCGATCACGCCGATGGGGGACGCCGCCAGCGCGTCGAGCGCCTCGGCGGAGAGCCCCGTCAGGGCCTCGGAGCGGAAGAGCACGCGTTCCCGCGTTACGCCGCCGTCGCGCAGCGGAGTGCCACCGGTGTCGCGGAAGTTCTGCAGCCCGGGGATCACGGGGCGAGACGTGTCGGGCCGCGGAACAGGTAGGTGACCTCGCGGATCGAGTCCTGGCCGAGCAGCAGCATCATCACGCGGGCCAGACCCATGCCGAACCCGCCGTGGGGCGGGGCGCCGTAGCGGAAGAAGTCGAAGTAGAAGTCGAGGTGCTCCGGCAGGAGACCCTTCTCCGCCGCCTGCTCGATGAGCACGTCGACGCGGTGCTCGCGCTGCGCTCCCGTCGTGATCTCGACGCCGTTGAAGAGCAGGTCGTAGCTCTTGGTGAGCCCGGTCTCCTCGTTGCGCATGTGGTAAAACGCGCGGATCTCGGGGTGGTAGTCCGTGATGAAGACGAACTGGTGTCCGTACGTCTCCGCGACGTGCGCCGCGATCTGGCGCTCGCCCTCGGGGTCGAGGTCGCCGTCGGTGCGGGGGATGTCGTAGCCGCGCGCCTTCACGATCTCGCGGGCCTCGGCCAGCGGGATGCGGGGGAACGGGATGCTGGGCACCTGCACCTCGAGACCGAAGAGCTCCTCGATCTCGGCGCCGTGCTTGTCCTTCACCGCCTGGATGCCCGTCTGCAGGAGCTCCTCCTGCATCGCGGCGACATCCTCGTGCGAGTCGATCCAGCTGATCTCGGCGTCCACCGACGTGAACTCCGTCGCGTGTCGCGACGTGAACGAGGGGTCGGCGCGGAACGCGGGGGCGATCTCGAAGATCTTGCCGAAGCCGGCGACCTGCGCCATCTGCTTGAAGAACTGCGGCGACTGGGCGAGGTAGGCGGTCTTCTCCTCGAAGTACGGCACCTCGAACAGCTCGGCGTTGGACTCGGATGCCGATGCCATGAGCTTCGGCGAGTGGACCTCGATGTAGTCGCGCTCGATCCAGTACGAGCGGAACGCGTGCTCGAGCGTGGTCTGCACGCGGAAGATCAGGTTGTTGCGGCGCTGACGCAGGTCGAGGAAGCGCCAGTCCATGCGCTTGTCGAGTCCGCTGTCGGCGGCGATCGGCGTCTCGGGGAGCGCCGTGGCGGCGATGTCGAGCGCGCCGATCTTGATCTCGACGCCGCCGAGCTTGACGCGCTCGTCGTGCTTGAGTTCGCCCGTCACCGTCAGGAACGACCCGGTCGACAGGTTCGAGATGAGGTCGGTGAGCGCCAGTGCAGCGGCATCCTGGGGTTCCGCGGGCTCCACCGCCACGGAGGGGTCCACCGGGCGGGTGGCGGGATTGACCAGCTGGACCGCGCCGGTCTCGTCGCGCAGGATGACGAACTGGACCTTCTTCTGATCGCGGACGGTCTCGACCCATCCGGAGACGGAGACCTGACCGTCGGGGAGGCCCTGCAGCTGCTTGACGAGGACGCGTTCACTCATGAGAAGCCAGTCTACTGGGGCCATATGATGGCGCCGTGACGTCTCCCGCCCTCCGAAGCCCCGCCGGGCGCAAGCCGGTGCGGGTGTGGGACGTCGTCGTCTCGTCGATCCTGCTCGTGGGCCTGGCGGCCCTTGCGGCGCTGATGTCGTTCTTCGGCTTCTTCCTCGCGATGGCGTCCGACCCGTGCGGTGTGCGGGACTGCAACTCGGAGCTCATCGGCACCGGCCTGATCACCGCCGTCGCCTTGCCGTGGGTGCTGCTGCTCGCAGCATCCGTCGCCACGATCCTCATGCTGGCCTTCCGCAGGCTCGCGTTCTGGGTCCCGCTCGCCGCGGTTCCGTTCATCATCGGGTCGTGGTTCCTCGGCGCATTCATCGCGTCCGCCGGCGTCCCGTCCGGCTGAGGGCCGGGGACATACGGGGGTCTGCACCCAGGCTCCGTTCATCTGCGCCGCCTAGCGTGGAGGTGACCGTGCGGCCGTGGCCGCGGCATCCGATCACCGAAGGCGAAGCCCCCGATGACCGAAACCTCCCCCGACACGTCCTGGCTGTCCGCGCTGCTGGACTGGTCCGTCTCGCTGATGGACGTCATCGGCCCCGCCGGCGCCGGAATCGCGATCGCGCTCGAGAACGTGTTCCCTCCGCTGCCGAGCGAGGTCGTGCTGCCGATGGCGGGACTCGCCGCCAGCCGGGGCTCGTTCACGCTGTTCGAAGCTCTCGCGTGGACCACCGCAGGCTCGATCGTGGGGGCGTTCCTGCTCTACGGGCTCGGGGCATGGCTCGGCGTGGACCGCCTGCGCCGCGTCGCCGCGAAGGTGCCGCTGCTGCACCCGGAAGACATCGACCGCACTGTCGGGTGGTTCCACCGCCACGGCTCGGTCGCGGTGTTCTTCGGTCGCATGATCCCGATCTTCCGCAGCCTCATCTCGATCCCCGCGGGGGTGACGCGCATGCCCCTGTGGCGATTCGGCCTGCTCACCGCCGCCGGAAGCCTCATCTGGAACACGATCTTCGTGCTGTCGGGCTTCCTGCTCGGCGAGTCGTGGCACGTCGTCGAGCAGTACGTCGACGTCGTGCAGTACGTCGTGATCGTCGTCGTCGCGCTCGCCGTGGTGTGGTTCCTCTTCGTGCGCACGGGCGCAGTGATCGCGGCATCCCGCACCGGCTCGGCCGAGACGGACGGGCCCGAGCGCGAGCGCGTCCCCGCCGGCTGACACTCAGCCGACTCAGAGAACCGGCCACCGTAGACTGGACCCGTGCCCGCAGACCGCCTCCATCTCGTGCGCCACGGGGAGGTCCACAACCCCCAGCGCGTGCTCTACGGGCGACTCCCCGGATACGGACTCAGCGTGGACGGCCGCCGCATGGCACGTCAGGCCGCCGAGTACGTGCACGCGCTCGACCGGCCGGTGACGGCCCTGGTGTGCTCGCCGCTGCAGCGCACTCAGGAGTCGTCCGAGCCCTTCACCGAGATCTTCGGCCTCGAGCCGCGCACCGACGAGCGCGTGATCGAGCCCACGAACGTGTTCGAGGGCCGGCGGATGCTGCGCGCCCTGGTGAACCCGTGGAACTGGCGTCACCTGCGCAAGCCCGCGCTGCCCAGCTGGGGCGAGCCGTACGCCGACGTGATCGCGCGCATGAACGAGGCGATGACCGAGGCGTGGCAGGCCGCGGACTCCGGTGACGTCGTCATCGTGTCGCACCAGCTGCCGATCTGGATCACCCACCTCGCCGTCGCCGGACTCCCCTCGCGCCACGACCCCCGCGAGCGGCGGTGCGCGCTGTCGAGCGTGACGAGCTTCGAGATGGACGAGGACGGAAAATGGACCGAGATCGCCTACGCGGAACCGGCATCCCTGTCGGGGTCGGTCGACGTGGGGGCGGTGTGATGGGCAGGGTCTCCCGACGCGCGCGGGGCGCAGGTGCCGCTCTCCTCGCCCTCGTGCTGGTCGCGGGTCTCGCCGCGTGCACGAACGATCCGCTCGCCGAGCAGTACCGCGCGGGCGACGGCAAGGGTTTCATCGCGGCCGACGGCTTCGAGGTCGTGCCGATTCCGGTGGAGGACCGCACCGCGCCGGTGGACTTCGAAGGCGTGCTCGACACCGGAGAGTCCACGACCAGCGACGACTACCGCGGCGAGGTCCTCGTCGTGAACTTCTGGTACGCGGCGTGCGCCCCCTGCCGGGTCGAGGCTCCGCTGCTCGAAGAGGTCAACCAGGAGTTCGCCGCCGACGACGTGGCCTTTCTCGGCGTGAACCTCTACGACGGCGCCGACACCGCGCAGGCGTTCGCCGAGACGCACGGCGTCGACTACCCCAGCGCGCTCGCGAGCGTCGACGGCTCCATCAAGCTCGCCTTCGCGGGGCAGACGCCGCTCAACGCCGTGCCGGTCACGCTCGTGCTCGATCGCGAGGGGCGGGTCGCGGCGCGTGTGATCGGTCAGCTGACCGAGACGTCGATCCTGCGGACGCTGGTGCGCGAAGCGCTGGAGGAGTCGTGAATCCGGGCGACCTCGTCGCCGACGGCTCGCTGCTCGTCGCGATCCCGATCGCAGTGCTCGCCGGGCTGCTCTCCTTCCTCTCGCCGTGCGTGCTCCCGCTCGTGCCGGGATACCTCGGCTTCATCGGCGGGGCCGTCTCGCCACGCGAACCTCGGACAGCGTCGATTTCGCGGGGGAATTCCGCCTCGGACGCCCCTGCGGGCGCCCCCGCGGGCGCCGGCCGTGCCGAATCTCCCGCGATCGTGACGTCCGCGGCCGTCGACACCCCGCCGCGCGGGAGGCTGCTCCTGGGCGTCGTGCTCTTCATCGCCGGCTTCACGGTGGTGTTCGTCAGCATCGCGATGCTCGGCGGAACGGTCGGGCTGTTCCTCCTCCAGTACGCCGACCTCATCACGCGCATCCTCGGCGTCGTCATCATCGCGATGGGGCTCGTCTTCATCGGCGTCTTCGGCCTGGCCCAGCGCATCGCCCGCCCGCAGGTGCGCGGCAACCTCGGACTCGTCGGCGCCCCCCTGCTCGGCATCGCCCTCGGCATCGGCTGGGCACCGTGCATCGGGCCCACGCTCGCCGTGATCCTCACGATGGCCTTCGACTCCGGCTCGGCCGGCCGGGCGGCCCTGCTGGGCGTCGCGTACTCGCTGGGGCTCGGCATCCCGTTCCTGCTCCTCACGCTCGGGTTCGGCTGGGCGACCCGCTCGGTCGCCTTCGTGCGCCGCCACATCCGAGCGATCAACATCGCCGGGGGAGTGCTGCTCATCGTGCTCGGCCTGCTCATGGTGACCGGAATCTGGACCCAGATCATGGCGCAGCTCCAGGGGGTGTTCCGCAGTGTCCCGCTCCCGCTCTGACCTCGACGGCACCGAGCCGCTGCGGCCGGCCGATCACGCCGATTCCGACAGCGAGGTCATCCAGCCCGCGTTGGGCATCGTGGGATGGCTGCGCTGGGGCTGGCGCCAGCTCACCTCGATGCGCACCGCGCTGGTGCTGCTGCTGCTACTCGCGATCGCCGCGGTTCCCGGATCGCTGGTGCCGCAGCGCAGCGCCGACCCCAACGGTGTGACGCAGTACTTCGCCGACAATCCCGACCTGGCGCCGATCCTCGACAACCTGAGCATGTTCGACGTGTACACGTCGCCCTGGTTCTCGGCGATCTACATCCTGCTGTTCGTGTCGCTCATCGGCTGCGTGATCCCGCGCACGAAGCACCACTGGAAGGCGCTGCGCGCGAAGCCTCCACGCACCCCCGCGCGTCTGTCGCGGCTGGACGCGCACCGCTCCGAGGTGGTCGAGCTCACGCCGGGGACGGATGCCGCGGCCGCGGCCTCGTCGGCGATCGAACTCGCCCAGCAGCAGCTGAAGAAGGCCGGCTACCGGGTCGAGCGCTACGACGCGGGCGCGACCCTGTCGGTGTCGGCGGAACGCGGATACGTGCGCGAGACCGGCAACCTGGTCTTCCACGCCGCGCTCATCGGGGTGCTCCTGGCGGTCGGTCTCGGCGGCGGTTTCACCTACACCGGGCAGACCGTCATCATCGAGGGTCGCTCGTTCGTGAACACCATGCTCGACTACACGTCGTTCAACCCCGGCCGGTTCGTCGACGAGAACGCGCTCGCGCCGTATTCGCTCACCCTCGACCGCTTCGACGTCACCTATCAGCCGTACGGCGAGCAGGGGTCGGGGCAGGCGGGCGACTTCGTCGCGAACCTCACCACGCAGCGCGCCGGCGAGCAGCCGCAGCCGGGGGAGGTGCGGGTCAACCACCCGCTCGACATGGGCGGCGACCGCATCTACCTCATGGGCAACGGCTACGCGCCGACCATCACGATCCGCGACCCCGACGGCGAGGTCGTGTACTCGGAGTCGGTGCCGTTCCTGCCGCAGGACACCAACATGACCTCGCTCGGGGTCGTGAAGGTCGCGGACGGGCTCTCCGAGCAGATGGGCCTTGTCGGCTTCTTCTATCCGACGCAGGCACCGCTGTCGACGGGAGCGTTCGCGTCGGCGTACCCCGACCTCGTGCTGCCGGTGCTGTCGCTCGACGTCTACGTCGGCGATCTCGGCATCGACGACGGCACGCCCCGCTCGGTGTACACGCTCGATCCGAGCGGCATGGAGAAGCTCGCGGGTCGCGGGGCGGACGTCGCCGCGATCGAGCTCGCGCCGGGCGAGACGGCCGAGCTGCCCGGCGGCTACGGCACGATCACGTTCGAGAACGAGGCATCCGATTCCGCCCACGGGTACGAGGGCTCGGTCAAGCGCTACGTGTCGCTGTCGATCCACCGGGATGCCGGGGCCACCTGGGTGCTCCTGTTCGCCGTGCTCGCCACCGCCGGGCTCCTGGCCGCGCTGTTCGTGCCGCGTCGTCGCATGTGGGTGAAGGTCTCGCCGGATGCCGGCACCCTGCGGATCGAGTACGCGGCGCTCGCACGCGGCGAGGATCCGACGCTCGATTCGGCCGTGGAGCAGTTCGCGCAGAAGCACGGCGACAGCATCCAGGGGCCCTCCAGCCCGCGCGTAGACTGAGGACATGCCCGAAACCGCCGCCCTCTCGCTCGACGATGTCTCGGTGCTCCTGGTCTGGACGGCGATCGCCGTCTACGCGCTCGCGTTCATCGCGTACGCGGTCGACCTCGCTCGCCGTGGTGCGGTCGCGGTCGACGCGAAGGACGCCGAGGTGCGCGAGCTCGTCGGCGCCGGCCGCGTCGGCATCGCCGAGATGCGCGCGCAGGAGAAGGCGGCCGAGGCGGCGCTGAACGCCCCGATCTCGCAGCGTCCGCGACTGGTGTGGGCACGCATCGGAACGTCGCTCACGGTGCTGGCGTTCCTGTTCCACCTCGGGGCCGACGTGACGCGCGGCATCGCCGCGGGGCGCGTGCCGTGGTCGAACATGTACGAGTTCGCCCTCACCGGCACGCTGCTGATCGTCGCCGTGTACATCGGCGTGCTGTTCCGCTACGACCTGCGGTTCCTCGGCACCTTCATCACGGGCCTCGTCGTGGTGCTCCTGGGCGGCACGGCGATCTGGTTCTACACCGACATCGTGCCGCTGATGGACCCGCTGAAGTCGATCTGGCTCGTGATCCACGTGTTCGTCGCCTCGCTCGCGACCGCGCTCTTCGCGCTCGCCTTCGGGCTCTCGGTGCTGCAGCTCATGCAGGCACGGCGGGAGCGTCGGGCGCTTGCGGCTGCCGAGCTCGCGGAAGGCGCTCCGGCGAAGTCGGGCCCGGGCTTCCTGCGCACGCTGCCCAGCGCCGAGGCGCTGGAGTCGCTGGCGTACCGCTTCGCGATCCTCGGCTTCATCTTCTGGACGTTCACCCTCATCGCCGGATCGATCTGGGCCAACGACGCGTGGGGCCGCTACTGGGGCTTCGACACGAAGGAAGTCTGGACCTTCGTGATCTGGGTGCTCTACGCCGGCTACATCCACGCGCGCGCGACGCGCGGCTGGCGCGGGAGCCGGTCGGCCTGGCTGTCGATCATCGGCTTCACCGCCGTGATCTTCAACTTCACGATCGTGAACATGTTCTTCAAGGGCCTCCACGCCTACTCCGGCCTGAGCTGAGCCCCGGGCCCGGCCCGGGCCGCGGCATCCGTCCTGGTCGCGCGTGCGCGGGATCGCCCGCCGCCCGCCCGCCGTCCGGGGCGTGACCGGCCCACCCGCCCGCTCGGGGCGTGACCGGCCGACCCGCCCGCCGTCCGCCGGCCCACCCGCCCGCCGGCCCGCCGGCCCGCCCGCCGGCCCGCCCGCCGTCCGGCGCATAACTCCTGCAGTTCGGCGGGGGGCTGGCGGGGTTCCGCCGAATGTCGCGGTGTCCGCGATAGGTCAGCGCGAAGGTGCAGGAGTTATGCGCCGGTGGGCGAGACGGTCGCCCGGCCGGAGCTCAGGATCGGCCCTGGGGCGGTGTCCCACTTCCGCCCGCCCGCCGCCCGGCGCATAACTCCTGCAGTTCGGCGGGGTGGCTGGCGGGGTTCCGCGGAATGTCGCGGTGTCCGCGATAGGTCAGCGCGAAGGTGCAGGAGTTATGCGCCGGTGGGCGAGTCGGCTGCGGTGCCCCCATCCGATAGAGACCGGGACGTGGCGGGGGTGAGGCGGGCGAGCCGGATGCCGCATCCCGACGACTCCGCACGGAAACGAAGAACGGCCCGCCCCGAGGCGCCGGGCCGTCTCCGCGAGGAGCGGGTCAGGGGGAGCGGGTCACGCCGGCGAGGGGGCGGCGTGGAGCACGGCGCGGGCCGACGTGGTCCGGCGGCGGGCGACCGCGAGGATCGTCGCACCGAACGCCAGCACGGCCCAGATCATGAGTCCGGCGATCGCTGCGCCGACACCATTGGTCTCGGTGAGCGCGGCGAGCATGCCGTTGTAGGCGGGGGACGTCGGCATGAGGGCCGCGATCCCCGACAGCACGCCGGGCACGGTCGACACGACGCCGGTCGCGACGGCGAGGACGCCGATCAGCGCCGAGATCCACCGGCCCGCGCCGCCGAACACCGCGACGAGCGCCTGGTTCACGGCGGCGAAGGCGATGCCCGCGACGACGCTCACGCCCGCGAAGACCCACCACTGACCCCAGTCGTACGACGAGGCGAGCTGCACGACGCCCGCGACGAGCAGGCCCTGTGCGGCGCCGAGCGCGGCGGCGGGAGCGAACCCGCGCAGCGCGAGGAGCGCCGAGGGCTCCCGGGCGGTGAGGGCGCGGCGCGAGACGGCCTGCAGCGCGATGAACGTCGCGAGCCCCCCGAACCACAGCGCCAGGGTCGACAGCAGCGGGATCGCCGACGCGCCGAACAGGGACGACCCCACGCCGTCCGCGCCGACCGGGTTCGCGACGACCTCGGCGAGGCTCGTCGCCTCCGAGTCCGTGTACGACGGGACGGCTTCGGATGCCTGGCCCAGCCCGTCCGCGAGCGTCGACGTGCCGTCGGCCAGCTGGGCGACGCCGTCGGCGAGCGAGGTCGCCCCCGTGCCCGCCTGCCCGATTCCGTTCGCCAGCTGCGAGGCACCGGAGGAGAGCTGCCCCGCGCCCGCGGCGGACTGCGACGTGCCGGAGGCCAGCTGGTCGAGGCCGCCCGCGAGCTTCGTGGCACCGGCACCGATGGAGCGGAACTGCTTCGCGAACTCCGCGGTGACGCCGGCGTTGAGGTCGACGATCCCGTTGGCCGTGTACGTCGTCAGCGCCGCGGCGCCGGGGTTCTGCTGCGTGCCGTTGCCGTTCAGGATCGTCGATGCCATGCCCGCCGATGTGACGGCGGCGGCGAGGTCGGTGCAGAAGCCGGCCGGATTCACGGCCGGATCGCACGCCGCGGCGAGGGCCTGCAGCTGCGCGAGGGTCGTCTTCGCGTAGCCGGCCGCCGCTCCGGTCGCCGTCTCGGCGCCGTCGGCCACCGTCGTGAGGCCGTCCGGGACGATCCCCGTCTGCTCGAGCTTCGCCGCGCCGTCGTTCACTCCGTCGGCGAGGTCGCGCGCGCCGTCCGCCGCGCCGCCGATCCCTCCGGCGATCTGCCCGAGCCCGCCCTGCAGGTCGCCCGCGCCGGTGGCCAGGCCGCTCGCGCCGGAGGCGAGCTGCGGCATCCCGTCGGCGAGCTGGGTCGCGCCGTCGGCGGCCTGCGTCGCGCCGTCGGCCAGCGCCTGCGCACCGGTCGCGGCCTCGCCGAGCTGGTCGCCGAGCGTGGTGAACCCGAGGAACACGTTCTCGAGGTACACCTGCGAGAGCTGCTCGCCCATGATGGATGCCGCCGCCGACGTCACCTGCGCGGTGATGGCGTCGTCGACGATCAGGCTGTCGGGCGGCGTCGTCACCTCGATCGTGGCGCGCTCGGGAGTCTCACCGGGACGCGTGGAGGTCGCGGCCGCCGAGAAGTTCTCGGGGATCGTGATGACCGCGGCGTACGTGCCGTCGGCCAGGCCGGAGGCTGCGTCGTCGGCGTTGGAGATCGTCCACGTGAGGTTGCTCGGCTGATCGTCCGAGCCCTCGACGAGCCCGGCGGTGAGCTGGCGCCCGAGCGGCACGAGCTGGTCGTCGATCGTGACCGCCTCGTCCTCGTTCACGATGGCGGCGTTGAGCGAGTCGAGCCGCTCCGTCGGGTTGTAGAGCGCCGCCACGAGGATGCCGCCGATGACGACGGGCAGCAGCAGCACCCCGATGAGCGTCAGCCACGTGACGGGGCGGCGCGATCGGGCGCGTTCGATGTGGAGGGTCATGCGTTCACCTCGGCGATGGAAGAAGCGGATGCCGCGCCCGCCCGCAGCGCGAGCGAACTCACGCCGGGGCGTCGGGCGTCGGAGAAGAGGGAGATCGCGGGGCCGTCGGCCTTCGCGGTGGCGACGACGGTGAGGTGCGCCCCGGTGCCGTCGTCGGAGCGGGCCCGCAGTGCGGCCTGAGCGTCCCGCAGCAGCGCGGCCGCCTGGTCGCGTTCGGCGTGGTCGAGCGCGTCGACGCCGTCGATCACGACGAGGCTCGTGCGTCCGCCGAGCGCGCGGCGCAGTTCGCGCACGGGGTCGTCGGCGTCGGCGAGGAGCGCCACGCCGACGTGCGCACGCACCCAGGCCGCGCGCTCCGGGAGCAGATGGCCGGCGACGCGCAGGCGTCCGTCGCTCGGGGCGAGGCGTCCGGCGACGGCCAGTCCGAAGGCGCGGACCGCCCGCGGATCGCCCGTCACGAGGAGCGTGCCGCCCGGCTCGACCCGGAAGCTCGCACCGTCGAAGAGCACGACGTCTCCCGCGGCCCCGCCGTCGGCGCGGACGGCGACGTCCTCGCCGACGACGACGGCGGTCGTCCCGGGCTCGGGCCATTGCGCGAGCGAGAGCTCGCGTTCCACCGCCTCGCCTTCGATGTCGAAGTGGGGGAGCACCCGTTCGAGCCAGCGCGGCATCCACCAGGCCTTGTCGCCCAGCAGAGCCATGACCGCGGGGACCAGCGTCATGCGCACGAGGAACGCGTCGACTGCGATGCCGACGGCGAGACCCAGCGCGATGGGCTTGATGGAGGCGTCGCCCTCGGGGACGAAGGCCGCGAAGACGGCGAACATGATGATCGCGGCGGCGGTGACCACGCGGGCCGATGCGGTGAAGCCCGAGCGCACCGCGCCGAGCGCGATGTCGCGGTCGGCGCGCGTCGGGTGCGCGCCGCGGCGGGCGTGAACGTAGTCCTCGCGCATGCGGCTGACGAGGAACACCTCGTAGTCCATCGCGAGCCCGAACAGCACGCCCATGAGGATGATCGGCATGAAGCTGATCACCGGGCCCTCGCGGGTGACGTGCAGCAGCTCCGCACCCCAGCCCCACTCGAAGACGGCGGCGACGACGCCGAAGGCGGCGAGCACCGACAGCAGGTAGCCGAGCGCCGCCTTGATCGGCACCCAGATCGACCGGAACACGATCATCAGGAGCACGAGCGAGAGGCCGACGACGAACACGCCGAACGGCAGCAGCGCGGCGCCGAGGCGGTCGGAGATGTCGATGCCGACGGCGGTGAAGCCGGTCACCTTGAGGTCGACGCCGTACTCCTCCTCGAGCTCCGGAGCCAGCGCGCGCAGGTCGCGGACGAGCTGCGCGGTGGCGGGATCGTCGGGCGCGGTCTCGGGCACGATCTGGATCAGCCCGGTGTCGGCGGTCTCGTTCGGCGTGGCGAGCGCGATCTCCTTGACCCCGGGGACCTTCTCGATCTCGTCGGCGAGGTCGGCCATGAGGCCGAGCGGGTCCGTCGAGGTCACGATCGTGCCGGTCATGATGAGCGGGCCGTTCGAGCCGGGGCCGAAGTGCTCCGCGGTGAGGTCGTACGCCTGGCGTGCCTGGCTGGTCTCGGGCTGCTGCCCGGCGTTCGGCAGCGCGAGCCCCAGGCTCGCAGCGGGGATCGCCATGACTCCGAGAGTGAGCACGACGGCGACGGTGGTGATGATCGGATGCCGCGTCACGAGCATGACCCAGCGGTTCGTCTTCTTCGCCGGGGCGTGCGCGACGGGCGCCGGCTTGGCGGCGGGTTCGACGTCCGCGGCCTCGTCGGGCGCAGCATCCGCTTCCGATGTGCCACGACGGCGCACCGGGAGCGCGACCCCGCGCTGCTTCCGGCCGTGACCCCATCCCGCGACGCGGCCCTTCGAGAAGCCGAGGAGCGCGGGCGTCAGCGTGATGGCCACGACGACGGCGATCGCGACGGCGACGGCAGCGGCGATGCCCATCGTGGTGAGGAACGGAATGCCGGCGAAGCCGAGGCCGATGAGCGCGATGAGCACCGTGACCCCGGCGAACACGACGGCGGATCCGGCGGTGCCGGTGGCGCGCGCGGCGGACTCCTCGGGCTCGACGCCGGCACGCACCTGGTCCTGATGTCGCGCGACGATGAACAGGGCGTAGTCGATCCCGACCGCGAGGCCCAGCATGATGGCGAGCATCGGCGTGGTCGACGAGACCGACGCGAACGCCGTGGACACGTAGATGAGCGCGATCGCGAGGCCGACGCCGATGAGGGCCGATACGAGCGGGAACCATGCGACCGCGAACGAGCGGAACGTGACGATCAGCACGAAGAGGGCGATGAGCACGCCGACGCCCTCGATGAGCGAGAGCGCCGGGACCGAGGTGGCGAACACATCGCCGCCCATCGCGACCTGGGAGCCTTCGGGGAGCGTCTCGCGGAGGTCGTCGCCGACCTGCTCGAGGGTCTCTTTCGTCTCGTCCGAGATGTCGGTGGCCTGGCCGTCGAACTGCAGGCGGATGATCGCCGCCGACTCGTCGTCCGAGACGAGTCCGGTGACCATCTCGTTGAACGGGTCGGTCACCGCGATGACGCCGTCGAGGTCTTCGAGCTGCGCGATGGTCTCGTCGATCGCGCCGGCGTAGGGATCGTCGGCGACGGACTCCCCTTCCTCCGCGACGATCACGAGCTGCGCGCTCGTGCCGCTCGCCTGGGGGAAGCTGCGGTCGAGCAGCGCGATTCCCTCCTGGGCCTCGGTGCCGGGGATCGAGAAGGCGTTGTCGGTGCCCTTCATGAACACCGCGGCGCTGCCGCCGGCGATGCCGAGGAGGAGGATCCAGGCCACGAGCACCCGCCACGGGTGACGGTAGGACCAGCGACCGAGGGCATACAGCAGGGTGGACACAGCGCCTCCGCGTTCCGGATGATCAGGATCTTTCGATACAGCGCTGTATCGGATACATGAGTGTATCGTAGAACCGGAGCGCGACTCGAACCTGTGTAGTCCGTGTGTGTTTCGATGGACTGACGAGAGCCGTGAGGGGAGGCCGCATGACCGACACCGTCGCCGTGACCTCGCGCAGACGCGAGGCCACCAGGCAGAAGCTCCTGGATGCCGCAGCCGAGGTCTTCGCCGAAGTGGGGCTGGATGCGGCATCCGTCGAGGCCATCTGCGACCGCGCCGGCTTCACCCGCGGCGCCTTCTACTCGAACTTCGAGACGAAGGACGAGCTGTTCCTCGAGCTCGCCGGCAACGTGGCGCGCGAGCGCGTGGCCGCCGTCCGGCGCCGGGTTGGCGACCTCGAGCGCGCCGGAGCCTTCGAGGACGCCCCTAACGACGCGTTCGCGATCATCCAGCAGGTCCTCGACGTGTCGGCGGACGACCGGCTGGGCGTGCTGCTCATGAACGAGATCCGCATCCACGCGCTGCGCCACTCCGATCTCGCGTCGGCCTACCTCGCGCAGGACGAGGAGATGCGCGAGAGCGTCGCGCAGATCATCGACGACATCGGGCGCGCGAACGTGCTCCGCTTCCGTCTTCCGCCCGACGCCGCCGCGCGCCTCATGCTCACCGTGTGGGAGAGCGCAGCGGTGCGCTCGGTCATGGCCGGTCTCGACTACGACGAGATGTGCCGTCGCACCAACGAGGAGCTCGCCCGCGTCGCGCAGCTGATCATCGAGCCGCCGCAGGGCTGACCGGGGGTCAGCGCGCCGCGAGCACCGCGTGGCACCGCGCGATCCGGTCGAGCCACCAGTCGCGTCGATCGGCGGATGCCGCGTTCCCCGCGAGCAGAGCGGGATCAGGCGTCACACGTCCGACCGGAAGGACGCCGCCGCGAGGAGCGAGCGCCGGGTCGGCGACATCCGTGGTGAACAGCGAAGCGGTGCCGAGCCCGCAGTCGTAGTCGAGCTCGGGGAGGGCGGCGGCCAGCGCGACCCCCATCGAGAGCCCGATCGACGTGTCCAGCGCACTCGACACGACCGCCGGAAGACCGGCTTCGGCCACGATCTCGAGCGCTCGCCGCACGCCGCCCAGCGGCTGCGCCTTCACCACGATCAGGTCGGCTGCGCCCGCGCGGGCGACGGCGAGCGGGTCGGCCGCCTTGCGCACGCTCTCGTCGGCGGCGATCGGGATGTCCATGTACTTCACACGGCGCCGCAGCTCGGCGAGCTCTTCGACCGTCTCGCACGGCTGTTCGGCGTACTCCAGGTCGAACTCGGCGAGTGCGTGCAGCGCGCGCTCGGCCTCGTCGACGTTCCAGGCCCCGTTCGCGTCGATCCGCACCCGGCCCTCCGGACCCATCGCCGCGCGAACGGCCGCCACGCGGGCGATGTCGTCGGCGAGGCGCTGCCCGGGCTCGGCCACCTTGACCTTCGCGGTGCGGCAGCCGTCGAAGCGCGCCAGGACCGAGGGGACGGATGCCGCGTCAACGGCCGGCACCGTGGCGTTGACCGGCACCCGATCCCGAACGGGGGCGGGCTGCGGCATCCATCCGAAGTCGATCGCCGCGGCGAGCCAGCTCGAGGCCTCGCGATCGTCGTACTCGACGAACGGGGAGAACTCGGTCCATCCCTCGGGGCCCTCGAACACGACCGCCTCGCGCACCTCCACGCCGCGGAACCTCGCAGCGAGGGGGAGTGCGACCACGTGCGCCGAGGCGAGGAGCTCGGCGAGCGGGGGAGGGATGGTGCTCACGCTCTGATCATGCCCCACGCACTGCGGAGATGTGCACGATGACGGACGGGGCCACCGTGATCCACCCGCAATCCTCCACATCGCCGTCGATCTGCCTCGCATGCCCGCGATACTGCGCGACGGGGTGCAATGTGTGATTGACGATAGTGTGTCGCACACAGTATCGTGTGAGGCATGAGCGAAACCGAGATCCTCGAGACGCACCTGCAGGAGATGCGGCGCGGCACCATCGTGCTGGCCTGTCTTCGCCTGCTCGAGGCGCCCGGCTACGGGTACGGCCTGCTCGAGGAGCTGGGGCAGCGCGGCTTCCCCACCGACGCGAACACGCTGTATCCCCTGCTGCGGCGACTCGAGAAGCAGGGCTTTCTCACGAGCGAGTGGAACACAGACGAGGCCCGGCCACGCAAGTTCTACCGCACCAGCGCCGCCGGCACCCGCCTGGCGAACTCCCTCACCGACGAATTCCGCGCCATCGCGACCGCGATCGGCGCCCTCCCCGAGGAGCACTGACATGACCTCCACCGCCACCCTCACCGATCGTTACGTCGACGCCGCGATGCGCTCCGTCCCCGAGGCGCAGCGTGCCGATCTCGCCGCGGAGCTGCGTGCGTCGATCGCCGACCAGATCGAGGCGCGCGTCGAGTCCGGCGAGTCGCACGAAGCCGCCGAGCGCGCCGTGCTCACCGACCTGGGCGACCCCGACAAGCTCGCCGCCGGCTACACGGACCGGCCGCTGTGGCTCGTCGGCCCGCGCTACTTCCTGCAGTGGTGGCGCCTGCTCAAGCTGCTGCTGTGGATCGTCATCCCCTGTGCCGTGTTCGGCGTCTCGCTCGCCCTGGTGCTCGACGGCGCGACGTTCGGCGAGATCATGGGCGCGATCTGGCCGCTCGCGCTCACCGTCGGCGTGCACGTGGCGTTCTGGACGACGCTCGCCTTCGTCATCGTGGAGCGCACCGAGGGTCGCGAGAAGTCCCTGCCCTTCGAGGAGTGGACCGTCGATCAGCTTCCCGAGCCCCGCCCCCGCGGTGCCGGCCTGAGCGATCTCGTCGCCTCGCTGGTGTTCCTCGTGGTCGCTGCGGGCGCGATCCTGTGGGATCTCTTCATCGGCTTCGTGCCGACCGAGCCCGGCCTGTCCTTCCTCGCGCCGGGGCTCTGGCCGGGGTGGATCCTGGGCCTGTTCGCCCTCATGGCGCTCGAGGCCGGACTCGCCGTCACGGTCTACGCGGTCGGGCGCTGGACGGCGTGGCTCGCCGTGGTGAACGGCATCCTCAACGCGGCGATCGCCATCCCCGCGATCTGGCTGCTGATGCAGGGCGAGCTCATCAATCCCGCGTACTTCCCCGCGATCATCGGCGAGGACGGCGCCGAAGTCGGTGGAATCGTCACGGTGGTCGTCGGATTCGTGATCGCCGGCATCGCCGTCTGGGACACGATCGACGGCGGTCTCAAGGCCTATCGCGCCCGCAAGCCCTGAACCCCATTCCGTTTGTGCGGGCGAATGACCGCGTGGTGTCGTTGGGATCCGGCCATTCGCCCGCACAAACGGCCCCGGCGGCGGGGGAGCGGAAATAGGCTGAAACCATGCCTCTTCTCGATACTCCGGTGCGCCTCGGCGTGCAGCTCCAGCCCCAGCACGCCCCCTATCCCGCCTTCCGTGACGCGGTGCTGCGGCTCGAGGAGATGGGGGTCGACATCCTCTTCAACTGGGACCACTTCTTCCCGCTGTCGGGGGATCCCGACGGGCTGCACTTCGAGTCCTGGACGATGCTGGCGGCCTGGGCGGAGCAGACCGAGCGCGTCGAGTTCGGCGCCCTCGTCAACTGCAACAGCTACCGCAACCCCGACCTGCAGGCCGACATGGCCCGCACGATCGACCACATCTCGGCCAAGAACGGCACAGGGCGGTTCATCTTCGCGACCGGTTCGGGCTGGTTCGAGCGCGACTACGCGGAGTACGGCTACGAGTTCGGCACGCCCGGATCACGGCTGAACGACCTGGCCGACGGGCTCGCCCGCATCGAGGCGCGCTGGGCGAAGCTCAACCCCGCCCCGACCCGCGACATCCCGGTGATGATCGGGGGCAAGGGCGAGCAGAAGACCCTGCGCCTGGTCGCCCGTCACGCCGACATCTGGCACAGCTTCGTGCGTCCGGACGACCTGCCGCACAAGCTCGAGGTGATCGAGCGCTGGGCGGAGCGCGAAGAGCGCGACACCTCGGACCTCGTCGTCTCGAACGAGCTGGACCGCCGCGACGAGAGCGACGCCGATGCGCTCTACGACGCGGGCGTGCGTCTCTTCACGCTCGCGTTCCACGGACCCGACTGGGACTACGACCTCGTGCGCGCTTGGCTGCGCTGGCGCGACGCGAAGAACGCGGGCTGAGCCGCGGCATCCGGCCCGAATATGCTGGCAGCCATGGTCTCGGACATCTTCGACGCGGACGAGTGGATGCCGGCGCCCGGCGCCGAGCGGTACACCGACATCACCTCGCACGTGTCGAAGGACGGGCGAATCGCCCGTGTCGCCTTCGACCGTCCCGAGGTGCGCAACGCGTTCCGCCCGCACACGGTGGACGAGCTGTACCAGGCGCTCGACCAGGCGCGGCAGGATCCGCGCATCGGCGTTGTGCTCCTGACCGGCAACGGTCCCAGCCCGAAGGACGGCGGCTGGGCCTTCTGCTCGGGCGGTGACCAGCGCATCCGCGGGCGCGACGGCTACCAGTACTCCGAGACGGATGCCGGTCCTGACGCCGGACCTGCGGGGGCGGCGACCGGACGCCTGCACATCCTGGAGGTGCAGCGGCTGATCCGGTTCATGCCGAAGGTCGTCATCGCGGTGATCCCCGGGTGGGCCGCCGGCGGCGGTCACTCACTCCACGTCGTGTGCGACCTGTCGATCGCCTCGGCGGAGCACGGGCGCTTCAAGCAGACGGATGCCGACGTGGGGTCGTTCGACGCCGGCTACGGCTCGGCGTACTTCGCGCGGCAGATCGGCCAGAAATTCGCGCGCGAGGTCTTCTTCCTCGCCGAGGAGTACTCGGCGCAGCGCGCGTACGAGATGGGCGCCGTCAACAAGGTCGTGCCGCACGCCGACCTCGAGCGCGAGGCCGTCGTCATGGCGCGCACGATCCTCACCAAGTCGCCGACGGCGATCCGCATGCTCAAGTTCGCCTTCAACGCCGTCGACGACGGCATGGTCGGCCAGCAGGTGTTCGCCGGCGAGGCCACGCGTCTGGCGTACGGCACCGACGAAGCCGTCGAGGGGCGCGACGCATTCCTCGAGAAGCGCGACCCCGACTGGTCGCCGTACCCCTGGCACTTCTGACGCGATGAGCGGCCGCGAAACTCCATGGATCCGCTCGGGTCGGTCGGCAGCATCGCCCGAGCGCCGGTCTTCGAGCACGCATCCGTGGCGTTCTGCAGACCGATGAAGCTCGAGCCCGTCGTCGGCGACGATCCCCGGGAGATCCTGCGAGGACTGCGGGGTGCTCTGCACGGCGCCGGACCGGCACTGGGCCTCGGTCTCGTCAGCGGTCTCCCCGGCGAGGTGCGCGCGGGAACCGCCGTGGTCGTGACCACGTCGGGGTCGACCGGCGTGCCCAAGAGCGTCGTGCTCAGTCGTGACGCCCTTACGGCGAGTGCGATGGCGACGGCCGACCGGCTCGGCGAGGGCGCATGGCTGCTCGCGCTCCCGGCGACCTACGTCGCCGGTCTCCAGGTGCTGGTTCGCTCGATCGTCGCCGACCGCGAGCCGGCGGTCATGGCGGGAGCCTTCACGCCGCAGGCGTTCGCAGCGACCGCGCTGATGATGGCCTCGAGCGAGGGCGGCCGCCGCATCCCGACCTTCACGTCACTGGTGCCCGCGCAGCTGGCGAAGCTGCTCGACGCAGCCGAGCACGACTCTCCGGTCCTGACCGCGCTGCGGTCCTTCGAGGCGATCCTCGTGGGCGGGCAGGCTCTCCCGTCGGCGACGCTCGAGCGCGCGCAGACGGCGGGTGTGCACGTCGTGCGCACCTACGGTTCGACCGAGACCTCGGGTGGATGCGTCTACGACGGCGTTCCGCTCCGCGGCGTCGGCGTGCGCATCGCCGACGGCGAGGTGCAGGTGTCCGGCCCGACCCTGGCCGACGGCTACCTGGAGGCGGAGGAGCAGACGACGGCCTCGTTCCTGCGTGACCCGGACGGCACACGCTGGTATCGCACGGGAGACGCGGGACTCTTCGACGGTGGCGTGCTCCGCGTCCGCGGGCGGATCGACAACGTGATCGTGTCGGGTGGGGTCAACGTGTCGCTGGATCGGGTGGAGGCCATCGTGCGATCGGTTCCCGGCCTCGCCTCGGCCGTGGTGGTCGGGGTTCCCGACGAGCGGTGGGGCGAGGCATCCGTCATCGTCGCGACGCGCGGCGAGGTGCTGCGGCGCAGCGAGTCGGTCCAGCTGGACGAGGCGCGCGCGGCGGTGCGAGACGGCATCGGGCCGCACGCGCGGCCGTCCCGGCTCGTCCTCGTCGATGAGCTCGACACGCTGCCGTCGGGCAAGCCCGACCGCGAGGCGATCCGCCGCGCCGTCGCCGCGCTGCACTGAAGAGCTGCCCCGATTCACCGGGTGAATCGTCCGCCGGCCGTCACGCCGCGCTGAACGGCCCCGTGTCCACGACGCAGAAGCGGTTGCCCTCGGTGTCTTCGAGCACGATCCAGTCGGCGTCGGCGGGGTAGTCGTCCCAGTCGACCTTCCGCGCGCCGATCGTGAGCAGGCGCGCCACCTCGGCCGACTGGTCTTCGGCGTACAGGTCGAGGTGGATGCGCGGCGGATAGTGCTGCGGGTATCCCGTGACGGACAGCGCCAGGCTCGCCCCCGGCGCGGCCCACGTCGCCTTGCCGGGCGGGTCGAGGATGAGCCAGTCGTCGCTCGGCTCGCCGCGGTTCACGTACCCCAGCGCCTCACGCCAGAAGGCGGCGGCGCGCTCGATGTCCTCGACGGTCAGCACGATCGATCCGATGCTCAGCATGGCGTCCATCCTGCGCCCCGCCCGCGTCCCCCGCCAGGCCCACCGGCCCTTCCGTTTGTGCGGGCGTTTGGACGCACACGCCGGGCGTGTTGCGCACATTTTCCCGCACAAACGGACGGCGTCTAGGATGACGAACCGTGGCAGGCACTCCCAGCAAGAAGCGCAAGCATCCCGGTCCGAAGAAGCAGCCGGCGCGCGGCAATCCGCAGAAGCCGCACCAGGCGCGCGATCCGCGCGCGGTGCAGCCCGCGACGACGAGCGACTGGATCGCCGCCGCGCGCCTGCGCACCCTGCCGCTCGCCGTGACGCCGATCCTCATCGGCACGGGCGCGGCGATGCTCGTCGTGGACCAGTTCCACTGGGTGATCGCGCTGTTCTGCCTCATCGTGTCGGTAGCCCTGCAGATCGGCGTGAACTACGCGAACGACTACAGCGACGGCATCCGAGGCACCGACGACCGCCGCGTGGGTCCTGCGCGGCTCACCGCGTCGCGCAAGGCGTCGCCGCGCGCGGTGCTCTCCGCCGCGCTGCTGTTCTTCGGCATCGCCGCTGTGGCGGGGCTCGCGATCACGATCCGCACGCAGCAGTGGTGGCTCATCGCCGTCGGCGTCGTGTGCATCGTGGCGGCCTGGTTCTACACCGGCGGCAAGCGGCCCTACGGCTATTACGGCCTCGGCGAGGTCATGGTGTTCGTGTTCTTCGGCCTGGTCGCCACGCTCGGCACCACGTGGGTGCAGGCGCTCTCGCTGCCCCAGGAGGCCTGGTTCGGCGCGGTCGCCGCGGGTCTCCTCGCGTGCGCCGTGCTGCTGGCGAACAACCTCCGCGACATCGACCAGGACCGCGCGGCCGGCAAGCGCACGCTCACGGTGCTCATCGGCCGCACGGCCACGCGCTGGCTGTTCAGCATCTTCGTGCTGGCGCCGTTCGGCATCGCGATCTTCCTCGCGCTGTTCTACCCGATCGCGTGGCTCACGCTTCTCGTGCTGCTGGCGGCTCTTCCGGCCATCCTGATCGTGTGGACGTACCGCGACCCGCGCGAGCTGGTCGTCGCCCTCGGACTCACGTCGCTCACGTCGGTCGCGTACGGCGCGTTCCTGCTCTGGGCGTTCATCGGCTGATCCGCCTGGCCGCGGCCGTCGCCGCTGCCCTGGCCGTGTCCGTGGCCGCGGCGACGACCGCGAACTCAGTCGGCAGTGCGGTCGGATGCTTCGCCCGGCGCCGGACCGTCGGCTGAACGGTCCGCTGTCGGAGCGGAATCGCCCGACATCGCGGCATCCTCGGCCTCTTCGTCGCTCACGGCCCGGCGGTCGCGCTCGCGGCGCTCCGCCATGCCGGAGGTCATCTCATCGAGCGGGCGGCGCAGGAACAGCATCGACAGGCTCAGGCCGATGAGGGCCGCGAAGATCGCTGCGAGCCAGTAGTACTGCCGCATGATCGGGAAGAGCATGAGGATCGCGAACGGCACGAGGAACGCGAGGAGCCGCAGCACCGAGTACACCAGGGCGGAGCGAGCTTTCACCCGTCCATCGTAATCGCCGTGCGCTGGTCGGCTGGAGCGTGCCGAGAGTGCACGGATCACCGAGCGCGGCGCCGATCGGCGGTCGATTGCGCCCGCTCGGCAAAGAGGGTGAGGCGACGGTTCGGTCACGGGGCGGCCCGGGTGCTCCCGGCTCGCCTAGGATGGGGGCATGACGCGGGCCCTGCTGATCCTGGCCCTGGTGGCGACGGCTTTCTGGGTCTACACCATCGTGGACTGCGTCGTGCAGCCTCCGACCCGCCACCGCGGTGTGAACAAGCCGGTCTGGATCCTCATCGTCGTGCTGATCCCCGTGCTGGGCGGCCTCCTGTGGCTCGTGGTCGGTCGCACACGGCGCGCCGCGCTCGCCGCGCGACGTGCGCCCGACGACGACCCCGAGTTCCTGGGCAGCCTCGGGGCGATCTCCGATCAGGACGAGCGCATCCGTCGCCTCGAGGAGGAGCTCGCCCAGCTCGACGCCGAGGGTGACGACCCCCGCTGGTCCACCGATCCGCCGGCCGCCGCGTCGGACGCCGCGGGAACCGCCGCGCCCGCCGCTCCTTCCTCGGCCGCGCCGGATGCGCCGGCCGACCCGCCCGTCCGCCCCAACGAGGGCGACGACGAGCGCGGGCAGCGCGGAGCCGTCGGCTGACCGTGTCAGGCGCCGAGCGCGGACTCGCCTCCGCTGCCACCGACGCCGCCGCCGCCCTGCTGAGCCGCCTGGTCGAGCTCGGCGTCTCGCACGTGGTGCTGAGTCCCGGATCGCGCTCGCAGGCTCTCGCCCTCGTCGCGGCCGAACTCGAGCGCCGCGGCGCGATCCGCCTGCATGTGCGCGTCGACGAGCGCGTCGCCGGCTTCACCGCGCTCGGCATCGGACGGGAGACGCGGATGCCGGCGGTCGTCGTCTGCACGTCGGGCACCGCCGTCGCCAACCTGCTGCCCGCCGCGCTCGAGGCGCACCACGCGGGGGTGCCGCTGCTGCTGCTCACGGCCGATCGGCCTCCCGAGCTCCGCGGGGTCGGAGCGAACCAGACCACTCGCCAGCCCGGCATGTTCGCCCCGACCGTGCGCTACGAGGCAGACCTGCCCGTGCCCGAGCAGTGCGACCCGACCGGTGACCTCGAGCAGAGTGCGATGCTGCGTGGTGTGGCCGACGAGGCCGTGGCCGCCGCGCTCGGCGCGGGCCTGCGGTCCGCCGGACCGGTGCACCTCAACCTCCCGTTCCGCGAGCCGCTCGCCGGCGACCTGCCCGCGTGGTTCGGTGTGCCGAGTCCCGAGCTCGCCGTCGCGCCCGACGCCCACCCCGACGGCCCGCCCGCGGCGGAGGAGGTCGAGGACGAGGCATCCGGCGCCCTCTACCAAGGCGGGGGAGGGATCGGCGAGGCGGACGTGCCCGACGACCCGGACGATCACCCGTTCGTGCTCGTGGCCGGGCCGCGCACCGTGGTCGTCGCCGGGGCCGACGCGGGTCCCGATGCCGAGGTGCTCGCGCACGCCGGTTCGTGGCCGCTCATCGCCGAGATCGTGAGCGGCGCGCGCTTCGGCCGCCACCTCGTGCACGGGTATCGCGGTCTGCTGCGCGACCCGGAGCTGGGCGGGCGCATCGAGCGCGTGGTCGTGCTCGGGCATCCGACCCTCAGCCGTGAGGTCGCGGCGCTGCTGTCCGATCCCGAGGTCGAGGTCATCGCCGTGCGCGGTCCGGGCGAGCCGCTCAATCTCAACGGCGCGACGACGGCCGTCGACGCGATCGCCGTGGCGAACGGCGACCCCGATCGCGCATGGCTCGGCGCGTGGCTCCATGCCTCGCGGGAGGCATCCGTCGACCTCGCGCCGCCCGCACCCGACGCGGACGCGCTGTCGTCCGCGGTGCCGCAGGAGCGCCTCGGTGCGATCGCGGCCGAGCTCGCCGCCGTGCGGGCGCCTCTCGACCGCGCGGCGCTGGTCGATGCCGTGTGGCGCGCGACGTGGCCGCACGATCGGCTCGTCTTCGGCTCGTCGCGTCTCGTGCGCGTCGCCGACGAGGTGCTCGGGGGCAAGAAGGTGCCCGTGCACGCCAATCGCGGGCTGGCGGGCATCGACGGCACCGTCGCGACGGCGACCGGCATCGCACTGGCCAGTCAAGGCGACGGTCGGCCCGGGGTCACGCGCGTGCTGCTCGGCGACCTCGCCCTGCTGCACGACGTCGGCGCTCTGCTGCTTCCTCCCGCCGAGGAAGAGCCGCGCCTTCAGGTGATCGTCGGCAACGACGGCGGCGGCACCATCTTCGACGGACTCGAGGTCGCCGACGTCGCGGGTTCCGACGCGATGGATCGCGTGCTGCTCACCCCGCACACGGTGCGGCTCGAGCACCTCGCCCTCGCGTACGGCTGGGAGTACCGGCGCGTCACCACGCGCTCCGCGCTCGATCAGGCGCTCACGTCGCCCGTCGGCGGTCGGCAGCTCATCGAGGTTCCGCTCGAGCGGTAGCGGTGCTGGCCGGGGCGCGGCATCCGTCCTCGCGTTCGCGGCGTCCGGCCCGCCATGATGGGCACATGACTGCCAAGAGCCAGAAGCACTGGACCGGGGATGTCGCCGAACTCCTGCGCGTGGGCGAGGGGTTCGTGCTCGCCGACGTCGATCCGTCGGCGAACCCCGGCTACGAGAAGGACAAGGTGCAGGCGGCCGAGGACCTGGCGTCGGGCGCGCAGCAGCTCGACGAGTATCAGGAGCGCCTGTTCGCACGGAGTCGCGTCGACGCGACGCACGCCTCGGTCCTGCTGGTGCTTCAGGCGATGGACTCGGCGGGCAAGGGTGGCATCGTGCGGCATGTGGTCGGATCGGTCGATCCGCAGGGCGTGTCGATCACGGCGTTCAAGAAGCCGACGCCCGACGAGCTCGAGCACGACTTCCTGTGGCGTATCGCGAAGCGGGTGCCCGAGCCCGGCGTCATCGGCGTCTTCGACCGCTCGCACTACGAGGATGTGCTGATCGGGCGGGTGCGCGAGCTCGCCCCGCACGACGAGATCGAGCGCCGCTACGGGGCGATCAACACGTTCGAGAAGCAGCTGACGGATGCCGGCACCCGCGTGGTCAAGGTGATGCTGCACATCTCGTCCGACGAGCAGAAGGAGCGGCTCGGCGAGCGGCTCGACCGCCCCGACAAGCACTGGAAGTACAACCCGGGCGACGTCGACGAGCGGCAGCTCTGGCCGACCTACATGGATGCCTACCAGCAGGTGTTCGACCGAACGTCGACCGACTACGCGCCCTGGCACGTCGTGCCGGCGAACCGCAAGTGGTACGCGCGACTGGCCGTCCAGCACCTGCTGCTCGAGGCTCTCGAGGAGATCGACCCGCAGTGGCCCGCTGCGACGTTCGACGTCGAGGCCGAGAAGAAGCGCCTCGCGGCGACCTGAGGCGGGGCGCCGCTTCCCGGCGCGGCACGTCAGGCCGGCACGACTCCGCGTGCCGCCCAGGCCGTGGCTGCGATGGTGAACGGGCCGGACGGCAGCAGCTCGCGGCAGCGGGCGCGGACCCGTTCGCGGTCGGAGGGGCTCAGCGCCGCGAGCTGCCGACCCGCGGGGGCGACGCCGAGCGTGTACGGGCCCCACCACTCGTCGAAGTCGGCGTAGTCGACGCAGACGCGCAGCTCGTCCTCCGCGACGTCCGCGCAGCCCGCCTGCTCGAGGAGCGACACCAGGTGGCCTCGGCGGGCACCCGCTCGCCCGGTCTCGTCGTCGATTCCCGGCGCGACGGACGCCAGCGCCTCGAAGAACGTGCTCTGCGGAGCGCGGCGGCCGGCGAAGTCCCAGACGGAGGCGGCGATCGTCCCGCCGGGTCGCGTGACGCGCACCATCTCCGCGATGCCGGCGGCGGCATCCGTCATGAAATGCACGACGAGCTGGGCGAGCGCGGCGTCGAAGTCGTCGTCGTCGAAGGGGATGGCCTCGGCTGATCCGTGACGCAGGTCCGCCCACGGGAAGCGGGCGCGCGCGGCGGTGAGGAAGCTCTCGGACGGATCGATGCCGGCGAGCTGGTCGGGAGGGGTCCGCGAGGCGAGGGCGGCGAGCAGCGCGCCGGGTCCGCAGCCCACATCGAGCACCCGCGCGCCCTGCGCGATCGGGACCCAGCCGGCGAACTCGACGGCGAGCGGCTGTGAGAAGCGGCCCATGAACCGGTCGTACGCCTCGGCGGCGACGTCGAACGACATGGCGCGAGTCTAGGCGTCGAGACACTCATGCGATATAGATGCTTGCGTCGTCGAGTACTTGATGTGATACAGTACTCGACATGACAAAGGACGACGCCTTCGCAGCCGACCTGCTGCGCGGCCATACCGACACCATCGTGCTCGGTGTGCTGCGGCGCGGCGACCGGTACGGCTTCGAGATCTACAAGACGATCCGCGACGCGACCGGCGGCGACCACGAGATCAAAGAAGCGACGCTCTACGCGACCTACCGCCGCCTCGAGAAGGACGGCCTCGTCGAGTCCTACTGGGGCGACGAGACGCAGGGCGGCCGCCGCAAGTACTACCGCATCACCGACGCCGGACGCGCGGTCTTCCGCAGCAACGTCACCGCCTGGACGGCGACCCGGCGCATCATCGACGCGCTCCTCGACGTGAAGGATCTGGACAAATGACTGAGAACACCGACATCCACCGCCTCCTCGACGAGGCCTTCCGAGGCGTCGACATGACGCCCGACGCTCAGGACCTGAAGGAAGAGGTGCGCGCCAACCTTGTGGCCCGCGCCGCCGAGCTCGAGGCCGGCGGACGCACGCCGGCCGACGCAGCCCGCACCGCCGTCGCCGAGCTGGGCGACGTGCGCGAGCTGCTGGACGAGGGGACGGATGCCGCGGCATCCGGTCCTTCCGGATACGCGGCGCTGCAGCAGCGGTACCACGTGAAGCCCAAGGCCGGATTCGTGGTGCGCGCGGTCGTGTGGTCGCTCGCCGCAGTCGTCGGGATCGTGCTCGGAGTCCTGGGAGCGACGGGGATCCTGCCGGTCGTCGTCGGTCCCGTGATCGGATTCTTCGGCATGGCGTCGACGGCGCTCGGACTGCTCGTGGGGGACTCGCTCCACCAGGAGACGACGACCAACCACCCCATGCCCGAGAACCGCGCCGGCGGGTTCGCGGCCGCCACGTTCCTCGCGGCCTATGGGGTCGCGTTCGGATTCCTCGTGGTGGTCGGCGCGCTCCCCGTGTGGTGCGTCGTCTTCGCCGCCCTCGGGGTGATCGCCTCGATCATCCTGTTCGCCTTCCTCGGAGCTACCCAGACCAACCGCCACAAGGCGTGGACGCGTCGCGCCCATGCCGAGGAGCCCGCGAACCGGTTCGAGCGCGAGCCGGAGACCGCCGCGCGGTTCGGCATCTACACCGCCGCGATCTGGATCGTGACGTTCTGCGTGATCGCCGTGCTCGTCTTCACGGTCGGCTGGTGGTGGACGCCCGTCGCCTTCGCCGCGGGCTTCGCGCTCATGATGCTCGTGCTCGCACGCATGCTCTTCGCCCCCGAGAAGAAGTCGTAGCGCTCCGCAGCTCGTCGCCTCATCTGTACGAAATCGACCTCGCGCGGGGTCGTGAAGGTCGATTCCGTACAAATCAACCCATCGAATGAAGGAAGGGATGCTTCGCCATGCCTGAAAACACCGAATCGGCGATCGTCGCCGAAGACCTCGTGAAGGTCTACCCCGGACGCTCGCGCAAGCCGGCGGTGCGGGCGCTCGACGGTCTCAGCTTCACAGTCCCGGCCGGACGCGTCTTCGGGCTCCTCGGCCCGAACGGGGCGGGCAAGTCGACCACGACCAAGATCCTCACGACGCTCTCCCGCCCGACGTCGGGCACGGCGCGGGTCGGAGGGCTCGACGTCGCACGCCAGGCCGACGAGGTCCGCGGGGCGATCGGCTACGTCTCGCAGGGGTCGAGCACCGATCCGCTGCTGACCGCGGAGGAGAACCTCGTGATCGCCGCGAGGCTGCGCGGCGTGAACGCCGTCGACGCCCGTGCGGGAGCGAAGCGGCTGCTCGACGAGTTCGGGCTGGCCGAGGCATCCCGTCGGCCCGTCGGGTCCTTCTCCGGAGGCATGCGCCGCCGCCTCGACGTCGCCGCCGCGCTCGTCCACCGGCCGCGCGTGCTGTTCCTCGACGAGCCGACGACGGGTCTCGACCCCGAGGCCCGGGCGGCGATGTGGGCCGAGATCCGGCGGCTGTCCGCCGAGGAGGCGCTCACTGTGGTGCTCACGACGCACTACATGGAGGAGGCCGACCGGCTCGCCGACGAGCTGCTGCTCGTCAACCGCGGCCGTGCGGTCGTGCAGGGCACGCCGGGGGAGCTCAAGGCGGCCCTCCACGGTGACTCCGTGCGCGTGTCGCTCATCGAGCCGGATGTCGCCGTCGTCCGCCGCGCGGTCGCCGGAGTCCCCGGCCTGCGCGACGTCGTGGTCGAAGCATCCGGAGTCGACGGCGTACTCGCTGCGCGCACCGACGACGCCTCGGCTGCGGTGGGTGCGGTCATCGCCGCGCTCGACGCCGCCCGCGTGCGGTTCGGGCAGGTCGCGGCATCCCACCCCACCCTCGACGACGTGTACCTGCACTTCGTCGGCCACACCTTCGGCGACGCTGCGGCGGACGCCGTGACGGAAGGAGCAGCAGCATGACCACCCTCGCCCTTCCCGGTGCGCGCCCCGCGCGTGCCGGATGGCTCACGCAGACCGGCCAGGTGCTGCGGCGCTGGCTCATCGCTCAGGCGCGACAGGCCTGGGGCCCGGTCATGTCGCTCATCCAGCCGATCATCTGGATCGGACTCTTCGGCGCGGTGTTCTCCTCGCTCGGCGAGCTGCCCCAGTTCGGCTCGGCCGGCTACATCGACTACCTCGTGCCCGGCATCCTGATGATGACGGTGCTGTACTCCGGGGCGTGGGCGGGCACCGGATTCATCGATGACATCAACTCCGGTGTCATGGACCAGTACCTGACCTCGCCGATCTCGCGGTCGGCGATCGTGACCGGGCAGCTGCTCCAGCAGCTCGTGGTCAACGTCGCCCAGTCGCTCGTCGTGCTGGGGATCGGCTGGCTCGCCGGCGCGCGCTACCCCGGGGGCGTGCTCGGGATCGCTGCGGCGCTGGGTGTCGCGACGCTCCTGGCGACGATCTTCTGCTGCGCCTCGACCGCGGTGGCGCTGACGACGCGCAACCAGATCGCGCTCATCAGCCTCTCGCAGCTCGTGGTGCTGCCGGCGACCTTCCTGTCGACCACGATGATGCCGGCGTCGCTGCTGCCCGAGTGGGTGCAGACGGTCGCCCGCTGGAACCCCATGAACTGGGCGGTCGAACTCGGGCGCGGCGCGCTGGGCGGTGCCTACCCCGCGGAGGGCTGGTGGCAGCTCGCGGGGCTCGCGGTTCTCGCCGCGCTCTCGTTCACCTGGGCGGTGCGCTCGATCCGGGCCTACCAGCGCTCGGTCTGAGCCGGCCGCGGCGCATAACTCCTGCACGACGGTGATGTATGGCGCCGATCGGGCCCGATCGGAGGGGTGGGGCGCGAACCTGCAGGAGTTATGCGCCGCGCGCGCGGCGGGCGGGGCCTCCGGGGCTCAGGCCAGCGCGTCGACGATCGGGCGGAACTTCACGCGGGTCTCGAGCAGCTCGGTCTCGGGGTCGCTCCCGGCCACGATCCCGGCGCCGGCATGCGCGACGACGGGGATCGTGTCGCTGAACTCGGCGAACCCCCGCACCGGGTCGGCGCCGATCTGCGCGCAGCGCAGGGCGATCGCCCACTCGCCGTCGCCCTGGGCGTCGACCCACCCGACCGGGCCGGCGTAGCGTCGGCGGTCGAACGGTTCGATGCGCCGGATGACCTCCATCGCGGCATCCGTCGGCGTCCCCGCCACCGCCGCCGTCGGGTGGAGCGCCGCGACGAGGTCGAGGGCGGACGCGTGGTCGGCGATCTCGCCCGCCACGTCGGTCGCTAGGTGCCACAGGTTCGGGAGCTCGAGGGCGAACGGCTCGTCGTCCGCGCGCACCGAGCTCACGTGGGGGGCGAGGGCCTCGAGCACGCTCTGCACGGCGTACTGGTGCTCGTCGAGGTCCTTGTCGCTGTGTGCGAGGCGGAAGGATGCCGCGGCATCGCCTTCGCCGTCGGCTCCGCGCGGGATCGTGCCGGCCAGGACGCGGGCGGTCACCTCACCGCCCGACACGGTCACGAGCGTCTCGGGACTCGCGCCGACGAGCCCGTCGACCGCGAACGTCCACGTGTCGAGGTATCCGGTGGAGAGGGCGCGGACCAGCCGGCGCAGATCGGCGCCCGCCGGCACGGTGCCGACGAGGTCGCGGGCCAGCACGACTTTGCGCACCTCGCCCGTGGCGATCGCGTCGAGGGCCTTCCGCACGGCAGCCTGGTATCCCTCGGGGTCGAGAGCGCCCGGGCCCAGGGTGGCGGACCAGTACGGGCCGTAGGGGATCGGTGCGATCGACGGCGCCGGCGCCGTCGACGCCACGGACCGGACCGTCGTGATCCATGCGCGCCCGTCGCGGTGACCCACGATCGCCTGCGGCACGATCAGACGGCTCGACGCCTGCGAGCTGCGATCGAACACCAGCGTGCCGAACGCGACCAGGCCGGTGCCGTGGATGCCGACCGGGTCGTCGATCTCGGCGGTCGCGGCGATCGCCCGCCAGGCGTCGGCCGGCGACGGCAGCGCATCCGGATCGAACCCCTCGACGCCCGTCTCGTACCCGGTGACCATGTGCCCCACGCCCACGATGCCCTCGCCGCGGCGCAGCCACGCCAGCGGCGATCGGGGATCGGCGAACGCGAGAAGATCCTCGACGGGATCGATCTCGCGGGTCTGCACCACCAGCTGCGGCGGGGGGTGCGAAGCGGTCACACGTCAAGCCTAGACTCGCTGGGTGACCGACGACGCCGTCTCCGACCGCCCTGTGCCGGGCACCCGGCTGCTCTTCCGCTGGCGCAAATGGGACGGCGGCCCGCACTGGATCCACGAGTGCGTGTACCTCGGCAGCGACCGATGGGGCGAGTGGTTCGGCCAGCTCCCCGGGTGGGACAGCTCGCGCCCGGGCCGCACGTTCGCGCCGCAGCATCCGAATGTCACCCTCGTGCCGCCGAGCGGCGACTGGGTGTTCACCCGCAATGCCGCGCCGCACCGCACCCGCACGTACATCGACCTCGCGTGGGACGTGCGGTGGGACGGCGACGAGCCCACCGGCATCGACATGGATCTCGACGTCGTCGACCGCGAAGACCTCGGCGTCTACATCGACGACCGGGACGAATGGGATGAGCACCGCGTCGCGTACGGCTATCCGCTCGACGTCGTCGAACGGCTCGAAGCGCTCGCCGTCGACCTCGAGCGCCGCGTGATCGCCGGCGAGGCGCCGTTCGACGATGCGACGCCGGGGGAGTGGCTCGCGCGCCTGGCCGCCCTCGACCTCGGGTGAGCGCCGAGCGCGCCTAGACTCGTCGCGTGGCATCCCACCCCTCCGAGCACGAGCCGAACCGCGCCGACCTGCACAAGGACCCCTCGCGTGTGAGCGGCATGTTCGACCAGGTGGCTCCCGCCTACGACCGCACCAACACCGTGCTGAGCATGGGCAACGATCGCTTCTGGCGCGCCGCGACGACCCGTGCCGTGGCGCCTCGTCCCGGCCAGCGCATCCTCGACCTCGCGGCCGGCACCGGTGCGTCGAGCGTCGCGCTCGCCCGCAGCGGCGCGACCGTCGTGGCGGCGGACTTCTCGCCGGGCATGATCGCCGAAGGGCGGCGCCGGCACAGCGGCATCCGCAATCTCTCGTTCGTCCAGGCGGACGCGACCGACCTGCCGTTCGACGACGCGGAGTTCGACACCGTCACGATGTCGTTCGGCCTGCGCAACGTGAACGAGCCCAAGAAGGCGCTCACCGAGCTGCTGCGGGTCACGCGTCCGGGCGGGCGCCTCGTGGTGTGCGAGTTCTCGCACCCGCCGTCGCCGGTCTTCAACGGGCTCTACCGCTTCTACAACGATCGCGTGCTGCCCGTCGTCGCCAGGGCCATGAGCTCGAACGCCGAGGCGTACGACTATCTCAACGAGTCGATCCGCGACTGGCCGGATCAGCGCACCCTCTCGGCGTGGATCCGCGAGCAGGGCTGGACGGATGTCGCGCACCGCGACCTCTCGATGGGCATCGTCGCCCTGCACCGCGCGACGAAGCCGGCCTGAGCGGCCCTCGTCGCACGAGTAGCCAAGACACGCCGCACCCGCGACGCCGCGTCGGCGTGTCTTGGCGACTCAGGCCCGGGCAGCCGGACGACTGGTCCCTGAGAGCCCCGGTAGGCTGGGCATGTGACTCCCTCAGCGCCGGGCTCGCGCATCGCGGGCAAGCTGGGCCTCACCGACCGCATCTTCGCCGGGACCAGGTCCCGCAAGCTGCTCTCCGCGGTCGAGGCCGGCCTGAAGCGCGTCGACGCCGCGCTCGAGCACGAGCTGCGCAGCTCCGACGCGCTCGCCGACACGACGAGCCGCTACCTGTACGACGCGGGCGGCAAGCGCATCCGCCCGGTGCTGGCACTCCTCACGGCGCAGCTCGGCGACGGCGCGACCGACCGGGTGATCGACGGCGCGACCGCCCTCGAGATGACCCATCTCGGCTCGCTGTACCACGACGACGTGATGGATGCCGCTGACAAGCGCCGCGGTGTGCCCAGCGCCCACGCGGTGTGGGGCAACAGCGTCGCGATCCTCACCGGCGACCTCCTCTTCTCGCGCGCGAGCCAGATCATGGCGCGCCACGGCGATCGCGCCATCCAGCTTCAGGCCGACACCTTCGAGCGCCTCGTGCTCGGTCAGATGCACGAGACCGTCGGCCCGCAGGAGGGCGACGACCGCGTCGCGTTCTACCTGCAGGTGCTCTCCGACAAGACCGGATCGCTGATCGCCGCCGCCGCGCAGGCCGGCGTGATCTTCTCGAACGGCCCCGAGGAGTTCCAGCAGCCGATGGTGACGTTCGGCGAGAAGGCCGGCGTCGCGTTCCAGCTGCTCGACGACGTCATCGACCTGTCGGCCGATCCCGACGAGACCGGGAAGGTGCCCGGCACCGATCTGCGCGCGGGCGTGCCGACCATGCCGTACCTCGTGCTCTCGGAGCGGACGGATGCCGCCTCCCGCGCGCTCCGCGACCGTATCGACGACGGCGTCGCACGCATCGCCGACGGCGCCGATCCCGGCATCCTCGACGATGCGCTCGCCGAGCTGCGCGACCACGAGGCCACGCAGGCCACGCTCGACCTCGCGAGCGCGTGGTCGAACGAGGCGGTCGCCGCGCTGGCCCCGCTGCCCGACGGTCCGGTCCGAGAGGCCCTGACCCGTTTCGCCCAGGCCGTCGCCGACCGTTCCAGCTGACGATCGAGTCCGGGCGCAGCAGCGCCTCGAGACACACGAAAGGACCTTCCATGACCAAGCTCCGACTGGCGATCGTCGGCGCGGGCCCGGCAGGCATCTACGCGGCCGACATCCTGCTCAAGGCCGAGCGCAAGTTCGATGTCTCGATCGATCTCTTCGAGCAGCTGCCCGCCCCGTACGGACTCGTGCGCTACGGCGTCGCCCCCGATCACCCGCGCATCAAGGGGATCATCACGGCTCTCCGCGAGGTGCTCGACCGTGGCGACATCCGCATCTTCGGCAACGTGCGCTTCGGCGAGGACATCACGCTCGAAGACCTCAAGAACCATTACCACGCTGTGATCTTCGCGACCGGCGCCATCCGCGACACCTCCCTCGACATCCCCGGCATCGACGCCGTCGGCTCGTACGGCGCCGCCGACTTCGTGAGCTGGTTCGACGGCCACCCCGACGTGCCGCGCGAGTGGCCGCTCGATGCGGAGTCGGTCGCGGTCATCGGCAACGGCAATGTCGCGCTCGACGTGGCGCGCATGCTCGCCAAGCACGCCGAGGACCTTCTCCCCACAGAGATCCCCGACAACGTCCACGCGGGCCTCGTCGCCTCGAACGTCACCGACGTGCACGTCTTCGGCCGGCGCGGCCCCGCTCAGGTGAAGTTCACACCGCTCGAACTGCGCGAACTCGGCGAGCTGCGCGACGTCGATCTGGTCGTCTACGACGAGGACTTCGACTACGACGAGGCGTCGAAGGCCGCCATCGCGAGCAACAAGCAGGTGCTCGTGATCGACCGCGTGCTGCAGTCGTGGCGTCAGCGGGAGTCGGTCAACAACGCCGGCGGATCGGCGTCGCGCCGTCTCCACCTGCACTTCTACGCCAAGCCGCTGGAGGTCGTGAAGGATGCCGAGGGCCGGGTGTCGTCGTTCCGCTACGAGCGCACGCGTCCCGACGGCGAGGGCGGCGTCGTCGGCACCGGCGAGACGCGCGAGCTGCCGATCCAGGCGATCTACCGCGCGGTCGGCTACTTCGGGTCGCCGCTGCCGGGCGTGCCGTTCGACAAGCGCCACGGCGTGATTCCCAACCACGAGGGTCAGGCGCTCCACAAGGACTCCAACGAGCGGGTGTCGGGCGTGTACGCGACCGGCTGGATCAAGCGCGGGCCGGTCGGCCTCATCGGTCACACCAAGTCCGACGCGATGGAGACGGTCCGTCACCTGATCAACGACCAGGGCTCGTGGTGGACGCCCGAGGACCCGTCGGAGGACGCCATCCCGGCACTCCTCGCCGAGCGCGGAGTCATCTGGACCGACCTCGACGGCTGGCACCGCCTCGACGAGCACGAGGTGGCGCTCGGCGCGCCGCACGGCCGCGCCCGCATCAAGGTCGTGCCGCGCGACGAGATGGTCTCGATCTCGCGCGACTGAGCGCGCTTAGGCTGAGCCCATGGCTGCCGAGTGGATCCCCGACGTCCTCGGGAAGCCGTTCGAGCAGCTCACGCTCGACCTCGGCATCGAGGGCGAGACCGGGCCCCTCGTCGCGACGCTCGTGCGCAGCATCCCGAGCCCTCTCGCGTCGTGGTGGCAGCCGCTGCGCGATGTCGACGTCCTCTACGTGCACGGCTGGTCGGACTACTTCTTCCAGGTCGAGCTCGCCCGGTTCTGGAACGGCCTCGGTGCCCGCTTCTTCGCCCTCGACCTGCGTCGGTACGGACGCAGCCTTCGACCCGGCCAAGCGCCCGGCTACGTCGACGCGCTCGACGACTACGACGCCGACATCGAGGCGGCGCTCTCCGAGATGGGGCACGGAGCGGATGCCGCATCTCCGCGTCGCCTCGTGCTGCTGGGTCACTCCACGGGCGGGCTGACGCTGACACTGTGGGCGGCGCGCCATCGGGGCCGGGCGACCGCGCTGGTGCTCAACAGTCCGTGGCTCGAGCTGCAGCTGGGCGCGATCGGTCGCCAGGCCATCGCCCCGCTGGTCCACGCGCGCGCCCGCTTCGATCCGCGCGGCAGCCAGCCGCCCGTCGATCTCGGCTTCTACACGCGCGCCCAGACCGAGATCGGAGTGCTGCCGCTCGGGATCGACAAGCCCGAGTGGCGCCCCGAGCGCGGCTTCATCACGCGTCCGGGCTGGCTCGCCGCGGTCCTGGACGGGCATCGTCGCGTGGCTGCGGGAATCGACGTCGGCTGTCCCGCGCTGGTGCTGCTGTCGACGCGGTCGGCGCCGCCGGTCGCGTGGGACGAGGCGATGACGTCGGCCGACTCGGTCCTCGTGGTGGACGACATCGCGCGCAGCGCGACGCGGATCGGCTCCCTCGTGACCGTTGCGCGCATCGACGGCGCGATCCACGACGTGTTCCTCTCCCGCACCGAACCGCGGGCCGAGGCCTACCGGCTGCTCGAGCAGTGGACGAGCGGATGCCTCGTGCCGCGGCATCCGCTTCCGGTCAGGCCCGCGCGACCTTGATCGTGGCGCCGGCGATGAGGAAGACGATCGCCCCGGCGGCCTGAGCGGCGATCCACACCGGACCCGAGAACGGCAACGGGAAGATCGGGTTCCACACCACGGCGATCGCGGCGAAGACCGGGATCCACCACCACTGCCGAGCCTGGCCGGCGAACCACGCGACGATGAGCGCCAGGATCGACACCACGAACCGCACGAACAGGAACCAGTCGGTCTCCATCAGGAGCGGAGCCAGGAACAGCGCGATCGCGGCCAGGATGCCCGGGGCGAGCGCGTTGCGCTGATACGTGACGGGGGTGGCCACCGTCAGCGGTAGTTGACGTACTGGAGGTCGACGTCGAGGTCGGCGGCCTTCAGGAGGCGCTGAACCTCCTGCAGGTCGTCGCGCGACTTCGACTGCACGCGCAGCTCGTCTCCCTGGATCTGCGACTTGACCGACTTGGGGCCTTCGTCGCGGATGATCTTGGAGATCTTCTTCGCGTTCTCGGACGAGATGCCGTCCTTGATCGTGGAGACGATCCGGAACTCCTTGCCGCTGGCGAAGGGCTCGCCCGACTCGAGGCTCTTCAGCGAGATGCCGCGCTTGATGAGCTTCGACTGGAACACATCGAGAACGGCCTTCGCGCGCTCCTCGGTGCTCGCCTTGATGAGCACGGACTCGCCGCTCCACTCGACGGACGCACCGGTGCCCTTGAAGTCGTAGCGCTGCTCGATCTCTTTGCGTGCTTGGTTGAGCGCGTTCTCCGCCTCCTGGTGATCGACCTTGCTGACGATGTCGAAAGAAGAATCAGCCATGGCGGCATTCTATCCGGGCCCCGAAAGGCGACGAAGCATCCGTCCAGCTTGGAAGCGTTTGCAGAACTGGGCGTTTCGCGGGGGATCCGCGATATTCGCAGATCACGAACGCGTATCGAATCCCTCAATCGTGGCTTGATTTTCCGCGCCGTCGTGGTAACAATGTAAGCGCTTGCAGTTTCTGCGAGCTGAAGAACGGCCTTCATGGTGCTCCCGCGCCGGTTGAGGCCGGTTCGGATCCCACCAGCACTTCAGAGAGGCACACACCGATGAAGGTGAACAAGAAGAGCGCACTCGCGATCAGCGCGCTCATCGCGGGCAGCGCGCTCGTTCTCTCCGGCTGCGCGAGCGGCGGCGGAGACAACGGCGACAACGGCGGCGACAACGAGGACACGACCCCCATCACTGTCTGGGTCGACATCGAGCGCAAGCCCGCGCTCGAGCCGATCTCCAAGCAGTTCACGGAGGAGACCGGCATCGAGGTCAAGCTCGTGACCAAGGACTTCGCCACGGTCGACCAGGACTTCATCAGCCAGGTCCCCACCGGCAAGGGCCCCGACGTGATCGTCAGCCCCCACGACAAGCTCGGCGCCTATTACGCCGCAGGTGTGGTCGCGCCGCTCGAGCTCGGTGACGTCGCCGACGGCTTCAGCGAGGCATCCCTCGCCGCCGTCACGTACGACGGCAAGGTCTACGGCGTGCCGTACTCGGTCGAGAACGTCGCGCTGGTGCGCAACGTCGACCTGGTCGCCGACCCGGCCGAGACGTACGACGAGGTCATCGCGAACGGCAAGGCTGCCGGCACGACCTACCCGTTCCTCGTCGGCCTGTCGCCGGAGCAGGGCGACCCGTACCACCTGTACCCCTTCCAGACGTCGTTCGGCTCGGCGGTCTTCGCCCAGAACGCCGACGGCAGCTACGACTCGTCGCAGCTCGTCCTCGGTGACGAGGCCGGCCAGGAGTTCGCCACGTGGCTCGGCACCCAGGGTGCCGCGGGCACCGGTGTCTTCAACGCGAACATCGACGGCGACAAGGCACGCGAGTTCTTCCTCGCGGGCGAGTCGCCGTACTACCTCACCGGACCGTGGAACATCCCCGCGATCGCCGAGGCCGGCATCAACTACGCCATCGACCCGCTCCCGAGCGCCGGTGGCGAGGAGGCCAAGCCCTTCGTCGGTGTCAACGCGTTCTTCCTCTCGAGCAAGTCGACCAACGCGCTCGCGGCGACGAACTACATCGTCAACTATCTCAGCACCGAAGAGGCTCAGCTGAGCCTGTTCGAGGTCGGCGGACGCCCGCCGGCACTCATCTCGGCGTACGAGGCTGCTTCGGCTGACGACCCCGACGTCGCGGCGTTCGGTGCGATCGGCCAGACCGGCGCCCCGATGCCCGCCATCCCCGAGATGGGTTCGGTGTGGTCCGACTGGGGCAACGCCGAGCTGCAGATCATCAAGGGCGAAGGCGGCGAGCCCGCCGAGATCTGGACCAAGGCTGCGGCCAACGTCCAGGCGAGCATCGACGGCTGAGTCGAGTCGTCCAAAAAGATGGGCGGGACTCTTCCGGGAGTCCCGCCCATCCTCATAACCTGACCCTGACACTGCGATGAGGGAGCGTCCATGGCCGACGTGAAGACAGAGGCACCGCCCGCGAACACCCCGCCGAAGAGGCCCCGAGGCGGAGCGCCCGAGTTCGGACCGCAGCGCAAGCTGACCAGCGGCGGCATCCTCGCCCTCGTCATCAAGGTGGTGCTGCTCGGCATCATCGACGCCCTCGCGATCTTCGGACTGTACGTCCTCATCGGCAAGGGCGACTGGGTCGCCGCGGCACTGCTCCTCGCCGTCGTGGGCCTGGTCAACTACATCTACCTGAAGCCCGGCGTGCTGCCGGCCAAGTACCTCACCCCCGGCCTCTTCTTCCTCGCGATCTTCCAGGTCTTCGTCATCTTCTATACGGGCTACATCTCGTTCACGAACTACGGCGACGCGCACAACAGCACCAAGGAAGATGCCATCGCGCAGATCGTGCGCACGTCGCAGGAGCGCGTTCCCGACTCTCCCGCCTACGCGGTCGAGGTCTACAAGCAGGCCGATCAGTTCGGCATGCTCGTCGCCGAGCCCGGCGGCGGCACCGCCTTCGGCACCAACGAGCAGCCGCTCGAGGACGCCTCGAGCGCGCCCGACGGCTGGGACAAGCTCAACCTCAACCAGGTGCTGCGCTTCCAGGACGAAGTCCTCGCGCTCAACGTCCCGGTGTCGGACGACATCAACGACGGCACCCTCCGCACGCCCGACGGGACGACCGCGTTCGTCTTCACCTCGACCCTCGAGTACGACGAGGCGGCCGACGCCTTCACGAACACCGAGACCGGTGTCGTCTATGCCGACGACGGCGAGGGCAACTTCCGGGCGGAGGACGGCCAGGCCCTGACACCCGGTTGGCGGGTCGTGATCGGCTGGGACAACTACGCGTACGCCTTCACGAACGAGCAGATCCGCGATCCCCTGATCCGGGTCACCATCTGGACGTTCGCCTTCGCCTTCCTCTCGACGATCCTCTGCTTCGCGCTCGGCCTCTTCCTCGCCATCGTCTTCAACCACCCGACGCTGCGCGGAAAGAAGATCTACCGCATCTTGGTGATCCTCCCGTACGCGTTCCCGACCTACCTCACCGGTCTGGTCTGGGCGGGCATGCTCAATCAGGAGTTCGGCTTCATCAACGAGGTGCTCCTGGGCGGTGCGAACATCCCGTGGCTGAGCGATCCGTGGCTGGCGCGCTTGAGCGTGCTGCTGGTGAACATGTGGCTCGGCTACGCCTACATGTTCCTGGTGTGCACGGGTGCGCTGCAGTCGCTGCCCGACGATGTCATCGAGGCCGCCAAGATGGACGGCGCGGGTGCCTGGCGTATCTTCCGCTCCATCAAGCTGCCGCTGCTGTTCGTCGCGGTCGCTCCGCTGCTGATCGCCACCTTCGCGTTCAACTTCAACAACTTCG
Source organism: Microbacterium sp. SSM24 (assembly GCF_025989145.1). Lineage (NCBI taxonomy): Bacteria > Bacillati > Actinomycetota > Actinomycetes > Micrococcales > Microbacteriaceae > Microbacterium > Microbacterium sp. SSM24. The sequence continues at coordinate 2,035,148 of NZ_JAPDNQ010000001.1, forward strand.
CGGTGATCTTCATGCTCACCGGCGGCAATCCGAGGTTCCCCGATACGACGCTGCCCATCGGCGCGACCGACATCATGATCACGATGGTCTACAAGATCGCGTTCGGAAGCGGCGGCGGTCGTGACTACGGCCTGGCGAGCGCCCTGTCGATCCTGATCTTCATCGTCGTCGCGATCATCGCCGCCATCTCCTTCCGATCGACGAAGTCACTGGAGGATCTGCACTGATGTCCGACTCCATCGACCGCCAGATCAAAGAGGATCAGCTCCTCGAGAACCGCATGGGTCGCGCCGACGGCGTGACCACCATGGCCGGCATCGCCGACCTCGCGGCGAAGCCCCCCAAGCCGCCTAAGCACGTCAAGGGCGAGCGGCGTCAGCCGTTCGGCAGGTGGTTCGTCGACAAGGGATGGCGCCATCTCGTCGGGATCGCGGCGATCGTCTTCGCCCTGCTGCCGCTGGCCTACGTACTCTCGGCGTCGCTGAACCCGATCGGCACCCTGACCGGCTCGAATCAGCTGTTCCGCGCGTTCTCGCTCGACAACTACATCGAGATCCTCACGCGCGACGAGGGCATCTACCTCACCTGGTACTGGAACGCGCTGGTCATCTCGGTCCTCTCGAGCCTCGCGACCGTGCTGCTGTGCGCCATGGGCGCGTATGCGTTCTCGCGCATGCGCTTCCGTGGCCGGCGCACGGGACTGCTGTCGCTGCTGATCCTGCAGATGTTCCCCCAGCTCCTCATGATCGTCGCGATCTTCCTCACGATGATCTGGATCACCGACGTCTTCCCGGCGATCGGCCTCGGCACCCACGCCGGCCTGATCATGGTGTACCTCGGCGGCGCCCTCGGCGTGAACATCTTCCTGATGTACGGGTTCTTCAACACGATCCCGACCGCGATCGACGAGGCGGCGAAGATCGACGGCGCCGGGCACGCCCGCGTGTTCTTCACGATCATGCTCCCGCTGATCACGCCGATCCTCGCCGTCATCGGCCTGCTGAGCTTCATCGGCTTCATCGGCGAGTTCGCGATCGCGAGCGTGCTGCTGACCGATCCGAAGGACCAGACCCTCGCGATCGGGCTCTTCCAGCTGATCTCGGGCTTCCAGTCGCAGAACTGGGGCATCTTCGCGGCCGGTGCGGTGCTCGCCGCCCTGCCGGTGATGATCCTGTTCCTCCTGCTCCAGCGCTACATCGCCGGCGGTCTGATCGCGGGCAGCGTCAAGTAGACGGATGCCGCGGCTCGCGGCATCCTGGATCCAACACAATTCGAGGGCTCTGTCATGGCCACGGCCGTGCAACCACGTCGCACACTCGGCGGCGCGCGCTGCCGATCGTCCTTGAAAGGCCTGCCATGCCCCTCGCCCCGCACCACGACGGATCGGCGCTGCACGTCTCCGAGCTCGCCCCCGCCCTCGGAGACGTCGTGCACGTGCGCCTGCGCGTGCCCGCCGGATACGGCCCGCTGAGCGCCGTCCGCACGCGTTCGAACCCCGATCACGAACCCGAGTGGACCGATGCCACGCGCATCGGCGCGGCGAACGGATGGGACTGGTGGGAGGCGCCGCTCACCGTGCGGAACCCGCGACACGGCTACCGGTGGATGCTGCGGCACGAGGACGGCCGCGTCGAGTGGCTGAATCAGACCGGCGTGCACCGCATCGAGACGCTCGACGCCGAGGACTTCGCCCTCGTGGCCTACCCGGCGCCGCCCGCGTGGCTGAACGAGGCCGTGCTGTACCAGGTGTTCCCCGACCGCTTCGCCCGCTCGGCGCAGGCCGACACCCACCCGACGCCGGACTGGGCGATCCCCGCGCAGTGGTCCGACCCGGTCGACCCCGTGATGCCGGCCCGCTCGCAGCAGTTCTACGGCGGCGACCTGGACGGCGTCATCGAGAAGCTCGACCATCTCGTGTCCCTCGGCGTGAACCTCCTCTACCTCACGCCGGTCTTCCCGGCCGAGTCGAATCACCGCTACGACGCGGGCAGCTTCGAGCGCATCGACCCGCTGCTCGGCGGCGACGAGGCGTACGTGCGCCTCGTCGAGGCGGCGCACGCCCGCGGCATCCGCGTCATCGGCGACCTCACCAGCAACCACTCGGGTGACAGTCACGAGTGGTTCCGCAGCGCGTTCGGCACCCCGGGCGCCCCCGAGGAGGAGTTCTACTACTTCACCGACGAAGGCAACACCGAGTACGTGTCATGGCTCGGCTATGCGAGCCTGCCGAAGTTCGACTGGTCGTCGGAGGAGCTGCGTCGCCGGTTCGTCTCGGGCGACGATTCGGTCGTGGCGAAGTGGCTCAAGCCGCCGTACAACGCCGACGGGTGGCGCATCGACGTGGCGAACATGACCGGACGCCTCGGCGACGTCGACCTCAACGCCGAGGTTCGTCAGCTGCTGCGCGAGACGATGCTGCGCATCAACCCCGACGCGATCCTGCTGGGGGAGTCGACCAACGACGCCGCGAGCGACCTGCAGGGCGACGGCTGGCACGGTGCGATGACGTATCCGTCGTTCACCCGTCCGGTGTGGGGCTGGCTGAGCGAGCCGACCGGCGTGCCCTACCTCGATGCGGACGGGGCCGAGCTCACCGAGTCGTGGTTCTTCGGCCAGCCGATCGGCGGCATCCCGCGCTACACGGCGGGCGAGTTCGCCGACGCCGTGACGCGGTTCACCGCCGGCATCCCGTGGCGCGTGCGCCTGGGCAACATGCAGCCGCTCGACACGCACGACACGGCACGGTTCGCGACCAACGCCGCGCCGGGCGCGATCCCGGTGGCGGTCGGCCTGTCGCTCACCATGCCGGGTCTGCCGGTCGTGTTCGCCGGCGACGAGTTCGGGCTCATCGGCGCCGACGGCGAGGAGAGCCGCACCCCGATGCCGTGGGGCACCGAGAGTGAGCCGGCCGCGGCGGAGCGCATCGCCCTGTATCGCGACCTGATCGCCCTGCGCCGCGCTCATCCCGCCCTGCAGTCGGGCGGGTTCCGGTGGGTGCACACCGACGACGAGACCGTGGTCTTCGTGCGCGAGTCCGCGGACGAGACGCTGCTCGTGCTCGCCAGCCGAGGAGATGCGGATGCCGCGCTCGACGCCGGCGCGGTGCCAGGCGCCGCCGCCGCGACCGCGCTCTTCGGCGACGCGACGCTCGCGGTGGCCGACGACGGCGCCGTGCTGCTGTCGGCCGACGGCCCCGCCTTCGCCGTGTGGGCGCTGCCGGGGGTCGCGGCTCCCGCGCCGGTCCAGCCCGTCGAGACCGCCGAGGTGTCGCGCGGTGTCGTCGACGGCGACGAGACGACTCCGGCCGAGGAGGTCAGGGAGGGCTGAGGTTCTCCACATCGCGTGACACGGGGTCGCGGCATCCGGCACACTGAGTGCCATGTCAGCGTTGACCACCATCGGCCTTCCCGTGGCCCTCGGGATCATCATGTTCGGGCTCGGACTGAGCCTCACTCTCGGAGACTTCGCGCGAGTCCTCAAGCAGCCGAAGGCGGTGATCGTGGCACTGCTGTGCCAGCTGATCCTCCTGCCCGCCATCTGCTTCGGGCTCGTGCTGGCCTTCCAGCTTCCCCCGGTGCTCGCCGTGGGCATGATGATGCTCGCGGCGTCGCCCGGAGGAACCACCGCCAATCTCTACAGCCACCTGTTCCGCGGCGATGTCGCCCTGAACATCTCCCTCACCGCCGTGAACTCGGTGATCTCGGTCATCACCCTTCCGCTCATCACCAACTTCGCGATCGCGTACTTCGACCCGTTCGACGACGAGCTCGGGATGCAGTGGGCGAAGGTGCTCGAGGTGTTCGCGATCGTCCTCGTCCCGGTGGCGATCGGCATGGTGGTGCGACGTTTGTGGCCGGCGTTCGCGAAGGCGATGGACAAGCCGGTGCGCATCGCGTCGGTCGTCATCCTGGTCGTCGTGATCGCGGGGGCGGTCGCGTCGAACTGGACGCTCCTCGTCGAGAACTTCGCGCGCCTGTCGCTCATCACGATCGTGTTCTGCCTCATCAGCCTCACCGTCGGATACCTGGTTCCCCGCCTGCTGAAGGTCGGCAAGCGTCAGGCCATCGCGGCGTCGTTCGAGATCGGCATCCACAACGCGACCCTGGCGATCGTCATCGCGCAGACGGTGCTCATGTCGACGGAGCTCAGCCTCCCCGCCGCGGTCTACGGGGTGCTGATGTTCTTCGTCGCCTTCGGTTTCGGGTTCCTCATCCGCGAGCGCGGGGCGAGCGCCGGTGACGAGGCGCTCGAGCGCGACGACGCCGTGGAGCCGGCAGCGTCGGCCTGACACGGTGACGGATGCCGCGTCCCGCGCCTCGCGGCGGGACGCGGCATCCGTTCCGTCCGGCCAGGGGTACCGGGATCGGCCGTCGTTCGTAGACTGGGGTCGCGAGGAGGTGCCATGCGCCCACTGACCGAAGACGACGTGCGTTCATCGTTTGTGAACGCCTCACCGGACGAACTGCGGATCGTCGCCCTGCCGACCGATTTCATGCTCACCGACTGGGATCACCTCGACTTCTTCGCGTGGCGCGATCCGCGCACGCGCGGACGCGGCTACGTGATCACCGAGGTGGACGGCGAACCGCGCGGCGTCGTGCTGCGCGCGGCCGAGGGCCGGTCCGGCGCGCGGTCGGCGATGTGCAATCTGTGCCACACGATGCAGCCGGCCGATCAGGTCGCGCTCTTCACTGCACGGCGCGCGGGCGTCGCGGGGGAGCACGGCGACAGCATCGGCACCTACATCTGCACCGACCTGTCGTGCCATGAGAACGTGCGGCTCGCCCCGCCGCTCGCTCCCAGCGAGATCCGCGCGAGCGTCGATCTGCGCATCGACGGCACCCGCCGGCGCGCCGAGGCATTCGTCGGTCGGGTGCTCGAGAACGCGGAGGTCCGCCGATGACCCGCGTCGTCGTGGTGGGCGATGCGCTCATCGACGAGCTGCGCGACGACCACGGCGTGCGGGAGTTCGTCGGCGGCGCCGCGCTCAACGTCGCGGTCGGACTCACGCGGCTCGGAGTTCCCGCCACGCTCATCGCGATGGTCGGCGACGACGAGCCCGGCTCGCACATCCGCTCCTACCTCGCCGACTACGGTGTGGAGCTGATCGAGACGCCGTCGCCACTGGGCACGGCCCGCGCTGTGAGCACGCGCACCGGCGGCGGAGAGCCTGAGTACGTCTTCAACGACGCATCGCAGCAGCGCCGTATCCGCTTCGGCGAACGCGAGCGGGCGGCGATGGCGGATGCCGCGCTCGTCGTCGTGAGCTGCTTCGCGTTCGACGACACCGCGCAGACGGATGAGCTGGCCGAGGCGATCTCGGCAGCGGGGGCCGCCCTCGCGATCGACCCGAACCCGCGGTCGGGGATGATGCGCGATTCCGAGGAGTTCGTGCGGGGATTCGAGCGGCTCGCGGCGGGCGCGGCGCTCGTGAAGATCGGCGAGGACGACGCGGAACTCCTGTACGGAGAGACCCTCGACGCGCTGCGGGCACGGCTCGTCGACCTCGGTGTCGGTGCGGTCCTCGCGACGCAGGGCGCGTCGGGTGCGACGGTCGAGGCGGGAGAGGTCGTCGTCACGCACCCGATCTCGAACCTGCCCGGGCGCATCGTCGACACGATGGGTGCGGGCGACGCGGCGTTCGCCGCAGCGGTCGCCGCGCTCGCCGAGAGCGCGCCGTCGAGCGAGGAGGAGTGGGCCGCGGTACTGGCCTCGGCGATGGATGTCGCGGCCGCCACGTGCCGGTTCGAGGGGGCGCTCCTGCGCACGGCGGCCTCGCTCGAGTCGCTGGATCTGGACCGCATCGGCACCTGATCCTGACGGTCGCTCTTTCGATTTCGAGCACTGCCTCGCACAGCGTATGATTGTGGATCGCGCCTCCGGTCGTCTGCGAAAGTCGGACGGGTGCGCCTGGCGAGTTACCCAAGCGGCCAAAGGGATCTGACTGTAAATCAGACTGCTCAGCATTCGGGGGTTCGAATCCCTCACTCGCCACAAAGAAGAAGGGCGCCCCCGAAAGGGGCGCCCTTCTTCTTTGTGACGAATGGGGATTCGGGGAGGCGCGAGCGCAGCGAAGCCCCGGAGTCCCTCACTCGCCACCGAACGACCGAAGGGCCCTGCGAAGCGGGGCCCTTCGGTCGTTCATCGGGCACTGGGGGATTCGGTGAGGAGCCCGCCGCAGGCGAGGCCATTGCGGGATCCGGGGACGGAAACCACAATGACCTGTGAAGGTGGTTTCCCGGCAGGGGGTCCGTCATGACGCTCGTCAACCCATTCTCCGAGTTCGACATCCCTCAGGGGTGGCTCGAGGGCTCCCATGGTCTGCCCGGCGGCGGTCCCGCGATCGACTATGCGATTCCCTTCGGAACTGTGCTCCGGTCTCCCGCGGGCGGTCGGGTGTCGCTCTCCACTGACGACGCCGCCGGCCTTCGGGTCGCCGTGATCCTCGACGACGGCCGACAGATCGTCCTCTGCCACAACTCGAAGTTCATCGCGGCGCACGGTGACAACGTCGAGGCGCTCGACGAGCTGTGCGAGTCGGGCAACTCGGGTCACGTGGACCCCGCACCGACGGCAGCGAACCCGCATGCCGGAGCGCACCTGCACACTTTCGGACTGAACGCGGACGGTTCCCGATGGAACTGGACTCTCGACGTCGCCGGCACGGCCAGCTCTTTCGCCGCATCACTCGAACCGAAGGAGGACGAGATGATCCTCATCACCGCCCCGGGGGTCCACCCCGCCCTCATCGAACTGGGAGCGTTCACCGAGGTGAACAACGCCGAGAAGCTCGCGGTCGCGAGAAAGATCGCGGTGCGCCGTGTCGACCTCGCTTCCAAACGCGAGTATCAGGTGGCTCGCGCGCTCGCGCTGCATGCGCGGACCGCCGCGGCGATGGTGTCGATGACGTCGATCCAGCTCACCGACATCACCAACGCCGCGAGACTCGGCGGGGAGGACGCCGTCGAGGACCTCGACTTCGTCGTCCGGATCGAGGACGCCGTCGTGGACCCGGACGTCATCTTCCCGATCGACCCCACCCTCTGATCGGGCCGTCTCAGTCGCGTCGACGCGGCGGGATCGTCGGGAGGTGCGTGCTGTCGAGCTCGATCTCTTCGAGAGGTGCGACGAAGGTCCGCCGGCGAACCAGCAGAGGCTGGTTCGGCGGCGTGACCTGGGGCACGGCCATCGGCCGGTCGACGGCGGTCGCGCGCGCTGGTCGGTAGATCCGTGCCCGCTTCTTCTGATCCGCCCGCTGCGTGTCGACGATCAGCTCGTCTTCCGCACGGCACCTCTCGCACTCGTCGTTGGAGACGGTCCGCCGATAGTTCGGCGACCATCCGCACGTGTGCTCGGGGGGTGCCGGATCGCGGAACATACGTCGAGGCTAACCGCGGTGCGACCGCGAGTGCATCGACAGCCGCCGGATCGATACAGTCCTCCGTATGAGGGTGCTGTTTCTCAGCGCGAACCTGGGTGGCAACGTGCCGCCGACGATGGCGATCGTCCGCGAGCTGTGCCGTCGCGGGGTCGAGGTCGATGTCGCCGGAATCCTCCTCCCGGATGCCGCGCAGGGTTCGGGTGAACCGGCCTCCGACGCCGCGGTGACGCCCACCGAGGTCGATGCCCCGTGGGCGCAGCAGCGCGACGAGTCGGGCGGACCCCAGCCGCTCGGGCCGACTCTCGCTCGCATCTTCCTCAGCTCGCGTCTCACCCGTGACGCGGAGGCGCTCATCCGGGAACGCCGGCCGGACGTGGTCGTGGTCGACTGCATGGCGCTCGCGCTGATCAAGGGCGCGAACCGCAGTGGGGTCCCGGTCGTCGTGCTCCTGCACACGTTCGCCGAGTACTGGCGCCGCAGCTTCCTCCGGGGTCCGGTCGCGGCGATCGTCGGTGCGCTCGGCTTCTCGCCGCGCGCCCTGTGGAGCGCGGCGACGCAGCGCCTTCTGCTGACGGATCCGGTGCTCGATCCCGCGCGGGACGCCCCGGGGTTCGAGAGCTACTTCTGGACGGGAACCACCGAGACGGGCGCGGCCGGCGAACAGCATCCGGCCGGCGGCACCCCGCGCGTGATCGTCTCGTTCTCGACCACGCCACTGCCCGGGATGCGGCGGGCGTACCGCGATGTCATCGAGGCGCTGAGCGGTCTTCCCGTCGACGCGGTCGTCACGACCGGCGGGTATGACCTGCGAGCAGCATCCGTCGCGCCGAATGTGCAGGTTCGCGGATACGTGCCGCACTCCGAGGTGCTTCCCGGGGCGGCGCCCCTGATCGGACACGGCGGACACTCGACGACGATGAAGGCGCTCAGCCACGGCATCCCGCTTCTCGTGCTGCCCCTCAACCCCACAGCCGACCAGGCGCTCATCGGCGACGTCATCGGCGAAGCGGGTCTGGGGCGGCCGATCTCGGCGCGGAGCGGTCCGGAGAGGATCCGGCGAGAGGTCGCTCAACTGCTGCAGGACTCCGCCGTTCAGCAGCGCGCGCGGGCGACGGGCGCTCGCTTGCGCTCGCTTCCGCCCGGCGCGGCGATCGCCGCCGATCTGATCCTCGACGCAGCTCGCAGCTGACCGCACCGTCGCGCTGAGGCATCCGGTCACCCCGAGCCTTCGCGACGCAGGAGAAATCCGCCACGCAGGACGAAGTGGCAACGTATCGTCCTGCGCAGCGGATTTCTCCTGCAGCACTAGCGCTGCGCGGACGGATGCTGCGACCGAGGTCCCGGTGAGGGAAACGGATGCCGCACCCGGCGTGCCGGGAGGGCGCGAATCACGGCCGAAACGGCCGCAGACCGGTCGTTCGTGCTCTCTCGGCAAGCAATGCCGGTGCGTGCGAGGATGGGCGTGCGGGTGAGCCCCGCGATGAGAGGAACGTCATGACCGCGCCTGAGCCCTACGCACCCGCACCGCAGCCTGCGGCCGACGACGGTCCTACGTCGCTCGTGCGGGCGGCGATCTGGGTCGCGATCGGCGCGCTCATCGCCGCGGCCCTGGTCTGCGTCGTCTGGGTGCTGATCGGCGGGCAGAACGGCATCGTGGGTCGAGCGTTCCTGACGATCCTGCTGCTGGTCGGGTTCGCCGGCGCGACGATCCTCGACGCCCACCTCGCACCCCGTCGGCCCGCCTGGTTCGCCCTGGCGAGCATGGGCGTCTGGATCGCCACGCTGCTGATCGGCGCCGTCATGATCTGGCTGCCGGAACGCTACTCGTGGGGTGGCTTCTCGCGCTTCGTGCAGTTCCTCTTCATCGTGCTGATCCTGCAGCTGGTGCTGCTCCACGTGCGCCTCTATCTGAAGGCGTTCCAGCGCTACGACACCACCTTCACCCGCGCGGTCGCCATCGTCACGATCATCCTGGTGGTCGCGCTCGCCGCCCTCCTGATCGTGCCGCTGATGCTCGGCGAGTACCTGTGGTTCCCCGACATCTACTGGCGGGTGACCGTCGCCGTTGCGATCCTCGCTGCCGTCGGCACGGCGATCATTCCGCTGGTGAACGTTCTCTTCGCCCCGAAGAAGCCGCGCGCCGCCGCCCCCTACCCCACGCCGTACGCGGTCGCACCCGTCGCCCCGCAGCTCGCCGCGCCTTCGGCTCCGGTCGCGGACCCGGCATCCGTCGCCGCACCGCAGGAGCTGCTGCCCTGGCCGACATACGTCGACGGTGCCACGCCGCTGCCGATGCTTCCCGACGGATCGCCCGACTGGGGCGCCTACTACACCGGCTATCCGACGCCGGGTGCGCACGTGTTCGGCGCTCCCGAGCCCACAGCGCCGCAGACGGATGCCGCGCACCCCGCGTCGAGCGGATACGAGGGCTTCCCGCCGCCGCCTCCGCTTCCGCCGCGCCCGTAGCCCAGCTTCCGCCGCGCCCGTGAGCGGATCTCGCCGGCTGGGACCGGGCGTCCCGCGCGCCTCGCGGGCCGGCGTCAGCCGACCAGTTCGCGGTGTCAGCCGAGGAGTTCGAGCGCGGCCATCGCGGCGTTGTGGCCGCCGAGACCGCTGACCGCGCCGCCGCGGTGCGCACCCGAGCCGCACAACAGCACGCGGTCGTGTGCGGTTTCGACGCCCCAGCGCTGCGCGGGCGTCTCCAGCGGCGCGTCGTCGTCGGCCCACGGCCACGACAGCGGACCGTGGAAGATGTCGCCCGCGATCATCCCGAGAGAGTTCTCGAGGTCGGCCGTCGTGCGGGCCTCGACGCACGGCGTGCCGTCGGGCGCGTCGAACACCACGTCGGCGATCGGCTCGGCCAGCACCGAGTCGAGTGAGCGCTGCGCTGCCGCGAGGAGTTCCGAGCGTGCGGCATCCGGATCCTTGCCCTCGACGAGGCGGTGCGGCACGTGCAGACCGAACAGGGTCAGCGTCTGCGCACCCGATGCGCGCAGCTCGGCGCCGAGAATCGACGGGTCCGTGAGGGAGTGGCAATAGATCTCGGCGGGCAGAGGGCTCGGGATGCTGCCGCCCACCGCGGCGTCGTAGGCGGCTTCGAGCTGGGTCATGGTCTCGTTGATGTGGAAGGTGCCGGCGAACGCCGCCTCGGGCGCGACGGTCGAATCGCGCAGGCGGGGGAGCCGGCGCAGGAGCATGTTGACCTTCACCTGCGCGCCCTCGGGGGCAGCGGATGCCGCGACGGAATCGCCCATCAGTCGTGCGAGCACGCTCGGTCCGACCCCGCTCAGCACCGCGCGCGCACGCACGGTCGCTGAGCCTCCAGCGCCCTCGAACGCGACCTCTCCGTCGGGCGAGATCGAGGTCACCTCGCTGTGCGTGCGCAGTTCGGCCCCCGCGTCGCGCGCTGCCCGCTCGAGCTCGCCGCTCACCTGTCCCATGCCGCCCACCGGGACGTCCCAGTCGCCGGTCCCGCCGCCGATGACGTGGTAGAGGAAGCAGCGGTTCTGTCGCAGGGTCTCATCGTCGGCCGACGCAAACGTGCCGATGAGGGCATCCGTCAGCGCGATCCCCCGGGCGATGTCGCTGTCGAGGGCGCCGCGCAGCATCGAGCCGAGGGGTCGCTCGAACAGGTCGTCCCACAGCTCGGCGTCGCCCAGCGCATCGCGCACGGCGCTCCGGCGCTGCAGCGGCGCGGTCACGGTCGGGAACAGCTGCCGTGCGACGGGGGAGATGCGGTCGTAGAACGCGGCGAACCGCTCGGCCTCGGTCGTGGTGCCGGTCACCCGCGCGAACGAATCGGCCGTCGCCGCGGCATCCGCTGTGTCGACCAGGATCCCTCGCGAGGGATCGCTCGGATCCGGCGTGTAGGAGGAGTACCGCCGGCGCTTGAGGTCGATGCGCAGGCCGAGGTCGTCGATGACGCGCCGGGGGAGCAGGCTCACCAGGTACGAGTAGCGGGAGAGGCGCGCGTCGACGCCGGCCCACGGGCGCTCCGAGACGGCGGCGCCGCCGACGTGGTCGAGGCGTTCGAGCACGACGACGGACTTTCCTGCGCGGGCGAGGTACGCGGCAGCGACGAGAGCGTTGTGCCCGCCGCCGACGATCACGACGTCATGGGTTGCGGAGTGGACTGCTGCGGCCATCTCTCCACGCTATCCGGGCCGGGCGGACCGTGGTCGATGGTCTGTGGACGAACGGATGCCGCCCCTCCGCGGCTAGCGTGGAGACATGAGTCTTGCGCGCGACCTCGAAGCCCTCGCGATCGACATCGCACAGGATGCCGGAGCGCTCGCCAGGATGCGGAGGCAGGAGGGCGTCGCGATCGCGGCGACGAAGTCGGCGCTCGCCGACATCGTGACGCTCGCCGACCGGGAGGTCGAGGCGCTGATCCGTGCCCGGCTCGCCGAGGCTCGCCCCGAGGACGGCTTCCTGGGCGAGGAGACCGGCGCCGAGCGCGGCACCTCCGACGTGACCTGGGTCGTGGACCCGATCGACGGGACGGTCAACTACGCCTACGGCATGCCGCAGTACGCGGTCAGCATCGCTGCGGTGATCGGCGAACCCGTGGCGGGGCAGTGGGAGGCCATTTCGGCGGCCGTGTACGCCCCCGCGCTCGGGGAGGTCTTCCACGCGGCGCGCGGTGCCGGCGCGTGGCTCGGCGATCAGCAGCTGGCGGTCAACGCCGAGGTGACGCCCGCAGGCGGACTGCTCGCGACGGGATTCGGGTATGACCCGGCGACCCACGCCGGCGACCTCGCCCGCGTCGCGCGGGTCATGCCGATGGCCCGCGATCTCCGTCGCGGCGGGTCTGCCGCATTGGACCTGGCGTACGTCGCGGCCGGGCGGCTCGACGGCTATTTCGAGCGAGGACTCGCCCCGTGGGATCACGCGGCGGGGGCGCTGCTGGTGGCCGAAGCAGGCGGCGAATGCACGTTCATCGCCGGTGACGACACGAATCCGCGGCCGCTCATCGTCGCATCGTCGCCGTCGATCTTCGAGCGCCTGCTGCAGCTCTCCCTCGACGACTGACCCTGGATGTTTCATCAGAATGAATGGAAATCTGGCGACTTTCCACAGCCCCACATGGCATTCCCAGGCCACCCGAGGTAGTGTTTACCCGATCGTTACTTTCGCCCCCCGAATAGCGGAATAGATCACTGCCCGACGCCCGAACCGTTGCCTCCCCCAGCGACACGACCGAGAGCTTCCGCTTGCCTCTTGACGCCCCGATGGCTGAACCTGCGCCCACGCGCCGTTCCAGCCGCATCCCGACGCCGCCTGCACAGGCATCGTCGGAGACCCTCGGAGCATCACGCGCGGAGCTGCGTCGCCGGGCGGCCGCGTCTGCGACCGAGCGGCCCACGGTCGTTCTGGGCACTCCCGTCGATGAGAAGCGGAAGGATGCCGCGGCCGACGCACCGGTCGCCGTTCAGCCGCTGACCGATCTTCCGGCCGCGCCCGCACCCGCAGCGATCGAGCTTCCCGCTCCGGTCGAACCGCTGGTCGCGCCGCTCAGCCGCCGCGCTCGACGCGCCCCCGCGCCGATGATCGAATCGGTGCTGACCCCCGCTGAGCCCTTCGAGCTGCTCGAGCCCGTCGTCGCCCCCGAGGCATCCGACGAGGTCGTCGTGCTCGAGACCGTCGAGCTGGTCGCCGAGCGTCCGGTCCGCCGTCAGCGCGCGCCCCGCCGGCCGATCGACCAGGCTCCCGCCGACGAGGCTCCCGTCGAGGTCGAGCCCGCCGCCGCTTCGTTCGACGAGGCCGTCCGTCCGTCGCAGGCGGAGGATGCAGCATCCGCCGTCGATGAGTTCGAAGCCGCCGCCCGTCTCTTCTCCTTCACCGGCGAGTTCGCCGTGCAGTCCGACGCAGAGACCGCCGAGGCAGCCGTCGAAGACGAGATCCTCGAGGCCGAGACCGGCGACGAGAAGCGCGCGGCGGCCCACCAGGCTCCGCGCAAGCGCCGCACCAGCCGTGGCACCGCCTTCAAGCGGGTCACGGCTGCATCGTTCTCGGTCGGTGTCATGGGCATCGTCGGACTCATGACCGTCAGCATGACGACCCCCGCCGAGGCCGTCGCCGCCGCGAATGGAGCGGACGCATCGGTGATGTCGGTCGTGGCTCCCGGCGACACGACGAGCATCGACCTCAGCCCCGACGAGATCCAGGCCTACGTCGCTCCCGCGACCGTCCAGGCCGAGACCCTCGACCGCACCGGCAGCTACGACACCACCACGGTCGCTGAGCTCGCGGGGCAGGCCGGCATCCGCAACTTCTCGTCCCTGTTCCACAACGACCCGAACGCCCCCATCCAGTGGCCGTTCGTCGTCGGCGTCACCATGTCGTACGGCTTCGGCATGCGCGACGGCAAGCTGCACAAGGGAATCGACTTCACGCCCGGCGCGGGTTCGCCCATCCAGGCCATCGCCGACGGCACCGTGCGTGTCGCCTCCGAGGCCGGCGGCGACTACGGCGTGCACGTCATCATCGACCACATCATCGACGGTCAGCTGATCTCGAGCCACTACGCGCACATGCAGTACGGCTCGCTTCAGGTGGTCGCCGGACAGAAGGTCACCGTCGGCACCGTGCTCGGCCACACCGGCAACACCGGACGCTCGTACGGCGCCCACACGCACTTCGAACTGCTGCAGAACGGCACTGTTCCGATCGACCCGATGCCCTGGCTGCGGGAGCACGCCGGAGGCTGACGCCGATTAAGAGAGCGCCCGTTGCTCTGGTATTCTCTTCTAGTTGCCCGCTTGCGGGCAGCACGCCCCGATAGCTCAGTGGCAGAGCACTTCCATGGTAAGGAAGGGGTCGTCAGTTCAATCCTGACTCGGGGCTCGCAAGACACCTTTCGGTGAATCGCGGCAGGGTAGCTCAGTTGGTGAGAGCGCACGACTCATAATCGTGAGGTCGCGGGTTCAAGCCCCGCTCCTGCTACAGATCGAAACCCCCGGATTTCCGGGGGTTTTGTCGTGTTTGACCCGTGTGTGCCGCGCTCTCACCCCCTCGAAAAGTGACCTCACGATTTGCACCGTTGACCGCGTCGCGGACTGCCAGCGCAGCTTCGGTTCCGGAGATGTGCGTGTAGCGCTCCGTGGTCGTGATCGACGCATGGCCCGCCACCTTCTGAATGTGCGCGGGAGCGACGCCCTGGCGCGCCAGGCGCGAGAGAAACGTGTGTCGCAGATCGTGAAAGCGCAGCGGCTGCCCGTCGGCGAAGGTCGCGATCTGGTCGCGGACCGCGGGCCAGCGCAACGCACGCGACAGGTTGGTGCTGTCGAAAGGTCCGCCGAGCTTGCCGGTGAAGATGTGTTCACGACCGAGTGAGCGCGCGGCATCGAGCCACGGGGTGAGCTCTTCGAGGATCGGGACCTGCCGCGACTTGCCGCTCTTGGTGGGTCGCTCTTCGAGTCGCCCGTGACCGTCCGGTGAGAACGTCCGCCGCACGGTGAAGTAGTGCTGATGTTCGTTGAGGTCTTCCCAGCGCAGTCCGACAAGCTCGCCAAGTCGAAGGCCGGTGAATGCGAGGCCAGCAAGCGCACGTTGGCCGGATGGGTGAAAGCTCGTGAGCGAAAGCATGCGTTGTACCTGGAGGTCGTCGAGTGCGCGTGACGTCCATTCCGATTCGCGCGCTTTGCCACGACTGTGGGGGAGCGAACGGCACGGGTTCGCGGGGAGTAGTCCATCCATCACGGCGAGTTCGAGGATCTTCGACAGGAGCGCGACCGCATCACCTTTGGTTGACTCCGCACCAGTCCAGAGCGCCCTGGCCTTCGCGATGGTCAATGGTCGCAATTCAGCGAGGGGAAGAGCGCCAAGCGTCGGCTCGACGCGAATAGTCCACGCCCGCGCGTAAGCCTGGACCGCGTTTGACGTGAGGCCGTCTTCGACCAGCGCGCGGAACTCGCCGAAGAACTCGGCGAGGGTCGTCGCGGCAGAGTCTAGTCTCACATTTGAGACTCTAAGGGTAAGGGGCGTGGAGTGTCAACTATGAGACTACGTCGGGATTCTCCGTTTCGACGTCGTCGTCACCCACGCTGGAGGTCCGCTTCGCGAACCTAGTCATGAAGTCTTGGAGGAACGCTTCTACGTCCACCTCGATGCCCGGGAACTCACAGACGTCTGGGTGCTCGCCGAACACCGCGCGGAAAGCTGAAATGCGCCTGTAGATCGTCGAGCGACTCATCCCAAGGTTCTTCTGCAAGCCCTCGAACCCCCCAAAGAGTCGCCAGATGAGCCAGAAGCCGAAAAGGTCGACCGCTGCAGAGGCGGCTTGCCCGCGAAGTGCCTGGCGAAGCCAGGGAAAGGCGGAGTACAGAGGCTTGTTGATCGCCTTGTTCGCTGAGTGATACGCGTCCCATGCGTCTTCAAGCGCACTCTTCGCGCGACCTTCGCCCTCTGGGGAAGCCATGCGCTCTGCTCGAAAGTCCGCCATGAGGGCTCCCTTGAAGTCTCAGTTTCTGGGACTACAGCCTAGTCGTACGCACCGACGCCCTCACCGCCTGGTCGCGGGGCGAAGCGATGGTGGCCTAGCGGAGAGACGGTAGCTGGATGCCGAAGGTCGCGAGTACGGCGTGCAGTAGGCCGACGCCAACTACTGTCCAGCCCATGATCCGAAGGATCTTCGCAACCTCGTCGACGGTGCTACCCCGCCAATACGTGGTGCGGTATACGCGGCGAGCGAGCCATAGCGCGCGCCAGCGGAGAAGCGCGCCGAGCCGGGCGATAGCGAGGCCGATCGCAACAGTGCCGATCTGCCACGTTTCCACGGCCACAACTCTAGGCCGGGCAGAGCGCCACCCAGCACTCCCGAATTCTTCTACACAAGATCAAGACGTGTGGCGACGGCTCGGACACCGGGTGAGAACGAAATCATTCACGCCCACACCTCGGTCGCGGTGTCGCCCAGAAGCGCGCTTGATCGCAGGCGCTGACGCTTAGTTGAGCGAGGTAAGAGTTACCCACACCACATCGACGACGCAGAGTCCATCATCCGTCTGCCTGAAAAACACATCCCCGGGCATCTCCATCCCCTCGAACTGTCGCTCGCTGGGGACATAGACATTGATGCTCCAGGCAGGATCGAGCGCCGCCTGGTTGGGCCAATACTCCGGAACGAATCGCTCCGGCTCCTCCGCGGAAACTCCCGCCCAGTCTGCCGGTTCTCCAAGGCGAGGTTGCTGTCCTACGCAGACGTAGGAGGAGGCATCGCCTTCGGCCGCAGCTTGTGCGAATTGGTTCGTCGTGTCGATCACCTGGGCACCATCCGCACCCCAGATCAAGGTGTCGAGCGTGCAGCCCGAAAGCACGATCGTCAGCGATGCGATCGCTATCGCGCATCCAGCTGCTCGCGCGCCCCTCGGTCGCGATCTCCGTAGTGCTTCCACAGGATCAATTATGACGCCCGCCAACGCGCGGGCTGCCGCCCTCCGCGCTTCGCGCTCCGGTTGCCCTCGGCAACCCGTCCCCGACTCGTGTGCGGCGTGCGTCAGCGATCCGGACCGGGCGCGCGCGTGCCGCACGCGGCATCGCTTCGCGCCCGATCCGTCCCGCTCACGCCCATTCGTACATCGACCACGGGGGCGCGATCTCCGACCGCACCGCCACCAGCGGATACGCCGCCAGTTCTGGCCAGAACGACAGGAAGGCGTCGAGCGCAGCTTCGGGTGTGTGGACGAGGCCCGTGACACCGCCGACGGGTTCGCCGGGTCGACCGAACACGTCGCGCAGGTGAATCTCCCAGTCCGGGAGCGGCTCGCCCTCGGTGTGGTTGTCGTTGATGCACATCATGGTTGTTCCTTTCATGGCGCGGACCAGCCCCGCGCGATCAGTTCGCGCCGCGACCGCGCCGCAAGGTCTTCCAGCGGCGCCGGCACGACAGGCGGCACAGGTTCGCCGGCCTCATCCCGCAACCGCGATTCCCACCACTCGCGCCGTAGCCGGCGCTGCACGGTTCGCGTCAGGCCGGGGAAGGACCAACCGGTGCGGTTCTTGGTACGACGCGATGCGCTGACGACCTGAGAGCGTGAGCCGAACCGCTTGTGCACGAGGTTCACGCAGTCCTGCGGCTCGCAGTCGCGCGAGCAGCGCATCTGCCGCGCGGCGTCGCCGAGGGCGACCTGATGCCGCCACACGTCAACCGGAGCATCGTCGGACGCCATCGCGACGTCTTTGAGCACGTAGTTCAGTGCTTTGGAGAGGTACCAGATGGTCTTGGCTCCGTCGCCGTCCGCGCGGAAAGCGTCGCAGCGCGCTTGTGTGCCCCACTCGACGACCACCCCGGCATCCACGCGCGACACCGCCGTCGCAGTTCGAGCGGCGTCCCGCAGCACGTCGGCAGGGGGAGCCTCGAAGCGAGCAACGCGGATGATCGCGTGCACGTGCAGGACGCCGCGGTCCTGCCACTCGCGGACGATGAAGTACTCGAGCGAGTCCCACCGATCCCGCATCCGTCGCCGTGTGCGATCCCACAGCACCCCAGCATCCCGGTTCCAGGCGACCTGGCCCGCGTAGTCGTACGCGCCGCCGTCGAGGGGCACACCGCGCAGCCCGGCATCCGTTGCGGAGTGCTCGACGCCGCAGCCGCACACCCCGACCCGCTGCCCGGCGTCACGCGGCACACGGTGCACCCGCCCGAACGACGGGGCAGTGAGCGTCAGCAGATAGAAGCGAAACTCCGCGACCGGCCCGTCAAAGACACCGGAGCGGGCGATAGCGGCCCAGTCGCCGCGGTAGAGCTCAGCGCAAGACTCGCACTTGGACTTGATCCGCGAGCCGCAGCGAACCCATACGCCGGTCGCGGTGCGGATGGGGGAGGAGCACCCGCGAGCGACCACCGCAGCGCGGGCGGTCGCGTCCTCTTCGGTAGTAGCTCGCATAGCAAGCGGCTACGGGTACACGCCTCATAATCGTGAGGTCGCGGGTTCAAGCCCCGCTCCTGCTACAGATGAAGGCCCCGGTTCGCCGGGGTTTTTCTGTTGCCCGGCCCGGGCTGTCGGTGCGAGGGTCTACCGTTCGAGAATGGTCGCCGCCTCTGCCAAGCCCGAGCTGCACGTTGACACCGTCGAGGAATGGGAGCGCTGGCTGGAGGCCGATCCCGATCCCGACGGAGTGAGACTGCGCGTCCGCAAGGTGGCGTCGAACAAGCCGGGCATCACCTACGCCGATGCGTTGGACGTCGCGCTGTGCTTCGGCTGGATCGACGGGCAGAAGCTGTCGTTGGATGGCGACTACTTCCTGCAGGTCTTCACGCCGCGGCGGCCTCGCGGGGTGTGGTCGAAGGTCAACGTCGAGCACGCCGCCCGTCTGATCGAGGCGGGCAGGATGCGGCCGGCCGGTCACCGCGAGATCGAACGAGCGAAGGAAGACGGGCGGTGGGATGCCGCCTACCGTCAGCGTGATGGCGAGGTGCCGCCGGAGCTTCAGGCGGCTCTCGACGCCGACCCTGCGATCGCCGCTGCGTTCGCCGCGCAGTCGGCGCAGAACCGGTTCGCGATGGCGTTTCGCGTGAGCAGTCTCAAACGGCAGGAGTCCCGTACGGCCCGCGTCGCTCAGTACGTCGCCATGCTCGCACGGGGCGAGACGATCCACTGAGTCGCGCGGTGAAAGGAGGGCGCCGAGATTCCCCGCCTACGACGAGAGCAGCTCACGTCGCACCACAGCGGCGCTCCACCGTCCCAGCACGGCGCCTGCGACGACGTCCGAGATGTGGTGTTGGCCACGGTAGACCCGCGAGAAGGCGATCGCTGCGGGAATCCCGTACCGCAGGAGCGGGCCGAGGAGCCGCGCGCCGGGGGCGCCGTGGCGATCCAGCAGGTCGGCCAGCGTGCCGTGGAGCGCGAAGGCTGCTGCCGTGTGTCCGGAAGGGAACGACGATGTCGCGTGCGGCTGCTCCGGGCGCCACACCGACTCGGGTCGAGGCCGTCCCACGAGTGCCGCGGATGCGACGAAGCAGGCGGTCTCGAGGGCGAGCACCGCAGCAGGGGCGACCGCTGAATGGCGGCGGCGCGTCAGCATCCACGTGACACCGCACCAGATCGCACCGTTCGCGATGGTCTGCGGCACGCCGGAGTACCACGACAGCGGCTGGGTGACCCTGTCGATCGGCTCGCGTGACTCCGTCGGGCTGGCGGGGTGAGTCACGACAGCGACAGCGGCGTCGCCGTCGTCCGTCCGGTGGCCGAACGCGTCCTGGAGTGTTCGCACCGCCCGGTCTTCGCGTGGGTCGTCGCCGCCGAACAGCCGCAACGCCCGCCCAGCCACGGCGAGAGCGATGATCGCTCCGAGCCCCGGCAGGACGACGGCACGCAGTATCGGCATGCCCGGAGCCTAGTTGCGCGGCGTGGATGCCGACAGGAATGACGAAGCCCCCGCGCGACAGCGTCGTGCGGGGGCTCGTTTAGGTATCTCAGCTATCGCGGCTCATAGTCTGTGTCCTTCCCTCGGGATAGCGAATATAGCCACCACAGCGGGCTTTGACAACGGGGGTCTATTGCAAGGAGCTTCGGCGGCGCTTTCGCTCCTCTACGAGCGCATCGCGCAGAGCCCACACGTTGGCGACAGGTCCGAGGTGCTCGAGCTTGTCCGGGTTGACGATCGTGCGCACGGTCTGGATTCGCCCGTCGAGGACGTCGAGGCCGATGATCGCGGCGATCTTGCCGTCGGGTGCGCGGTAGATCGCGCCGGGTTGGCCGTTCACGTCGTGCAGTTCCGCGATCACGCCCGACCCGACGAGGAGAGGCGAGAATCCGCTGATCATCCGAGCGACGTTGTCGGCGCCGATGATGGGTCGCGTGAACGCGGGGCCCTTGCCTCCGCCGTCCGCGACCGCCTGCACGTCGGCCGCGAGAAGCTCTTTGAGGCCGTCGACGTCGCCCGCTCGGAAGGCGTCGAAGAAGCGCGCGGCCAGCTCTTCTCGCTCACGGCGGTCCGCGTCGAACCTCGGCCGCCCGGCCTCCATGTGCCGACGGGACCGTACCGCGAGCTGCCGGCACGCCGCCTCCGAACGGCCCACGGCCGACGCGATCTCTTCGTACTCGAAGCCGAACACCTCGCGCAGCACGAACACCGCACGCTCGAGCGGGCTCAGCCGCTCGAGCAGCAGCAGAGCCGCCATCGAGACCGAGTCCGCGAGCTCCGTCGCGCGCTCCGGGTCCTCGTAGGGATCGGTCACAAGGGGCTCAGGAAACCATGGCCCGACGTACGACTCGCGTCGCACGCGAGCGGAGCGGAGCACATCGATCGAGATCCGCGTCACCACAGCCGAGAGGTACGACTTCACCGACGCGGGTGAGGTACCGGATGCTTCGTACCGGAGCCACGTCTCCTGCACAGCATCCTCTGCCTCGGTCACGCTGCCGAGGATCCGATACGCGATCGCGAACAGCAGCGACCGCAGTTCCTGGAACTCGTCTGCACGGGACATCCGAATCACCTCACCCTGGCGTCGCTCACGGTGTCAGCCTGCCACTGGTGTCGCCGCTTCCGCCGGGACGCGGTGGCTGTGCGGCCACCGCACCAGTCCGGGCATGCGCCTCTCCGAGGCGATCGCCGGCAGCATGGCGCCGAGCTGGATCCGCTTCATCATCACCGCGGTGCGGCCCGTGAGTGCGCGGCCCGTCGCGAGGTCGTCGTGGTCGGTCATCTGGAGCACCGCGGCGCGGCTGCCCAGGCTCAGGCATCGCGCGACGAAACCGAGGTCGAACGGCCTGTCGCCGTCGCCGCCGAGGATGTCGTCCCGGATGAGATCGGCGGCGTGCGCGCCGGAGGGCAGCGCGAACTGGCACGACATGCTGTACCGATCGCCGCCCGGACCCGCGGTGTGTCCGGCGTCGCCGACGGCGATCACCGTGGGGTGCGAGATCGAGCGGAGCGCGGCATCCGTGATCACCGCTCCGTGCTCGTCGACGGCGATCCCGGCGTCGCGAGCGAGGGTTCGGGGGGCGAAGCCGCCGCACCAGACGGTCAGGTCGGCCGGCACCTCGGCTCCGTCGCCGAGCACCACCGTTCCCGGGCGCAGTTCGCGCACCTCAGCACGGGCGACGGCCTCGACGCTGAGCCGGTCGAGCGTCTCGCGAACATGACTTCGTGCTCGAGGGCCGAACCAGCCGGCGACGTCTCCCGACTGCACGAGCTGCACCCGCACGTCCGGACGCACCTCGGCGAATTCCGTCACGGTCTCGAGGCCGGTGAACCCTCCGCCGACGACCACGACCTCGGCGCCCGCCGGCAACGCGGCGAAGGCGACGCGGAGTCTGCGGGCCGAGTCGAGGTCTCCGACGCCGAACGCCAGTTCGCCGCCGGGGATCGGTGCCGGTGCGGCACCGCTTCCCGTCGCGAGGATGACTCGATCGAAGTCGATCGTGCGCATGCCTTCCGAGGCGGATGCCTCGGCGCGACCCGCGTCCGCATCGAGGGCGACGACGGTTCCCTCCACGAGCCGCACATCCGTGCCCAGAAGGTCGCCGAGGTCACGCGAGGGGACGTCGCGCCCGGCGGCGAAATGGTGCATCCGCAGTCGATGGACGAAACCCGGTCGCGGGTTGACGACCGTGACGTCGACGCGGCCGCGGGCGCGACCCGCGAGCCGAACCGCCGCGACCGCGCCGGCGTACCCCGCGCCGACGACAAGGACCTGCATTCTGCCGTTCTTCGAAGTGCTCATATCCACGTGACGAGGCAGCCGCTCCGCGTGTGACACGTCGGATGACAGCGCGCCGCGACGCCTGACGCTGTCTTCTCCGTTTGTGCGGGCGAATGTGCGCCTGCCTGCCTGCGCAGGCGCACATTCGCCCGCACAAACGGACAAGGGGTCGGGCGGCGATCGCCCACCGTGCTTCGCACTGCCAACTTCCGAGCTCTCTCTGCCGCTCTTCGCACGCGGGGCCGCGATCGGCGTCGGGCAGCCTTCTCATCGACAAGACTCGTGAGAGCCCCAATTGCAGAGGACCCTCGATGATCACCGTTCATCTTCGCTATGAGATCGATCCTGAGAAGCTCGACGACTTCACCGAGTACGGCCGTGCGTGGATCCATCTCGTCAACAAGCTCGGCGGAACCCACCACGGCTACTTCATGCCCAGCGAGGGCGACAGCGACGAGGCGTTCGCGCTGTTCACCTTTCCGTCGCTGGCCGACTATGAGGTCTACCGCGCCGCGTCGATGACGGACCCGGGGTGTCAGGAGGCATTCGAACTCGCGCGACGTACCCGGTGTATCCGCCGATACGAGCGTCGGTTCCTCTCGCCGGTGTTCGCCTAGGGGTCCTCCCATGATGCGTGTCTCGATCCCGACCGGCTGAGCGCCGCGTCAGACCCCGGACCCGGGGATGATCGAGTCATGAGACGTCACTGGACACCGCTCGGCTTCGCCTACCTTGGGCTCGCGATCGCCGGCCTCGTCGGCACCTGGTACTTCAACGTCCTCGCGATCATCCAGATGCGGGACTACGTCGGCGACCTGACGACCAGCGGGCCCGCCGTGTCGTCGTTCGGGATCGACCTGCTCGTCGTAGCTGTCGCGGGGAGCATCTTCATCATCGTCGAGGCTCGGCGCCTGCGTATGCGATTCGGCTGGCTGTATGTGGTGGGGGCGGCGCTTACCGCGTTCGCGTTCACCTTCCCGCTGTTCCTCGCCATGCGGCAGCGACGCACCACGGAGCTCGCGCGTGCCGAGGAGTGATGCCGCTTGCTACCGCGGGCGATGCGAGGCCGCCACTGTGGACTGTGGGTTCGCAAGCCGCTCGTCAGTCGAGCATGCACCTCTGGGTCGACGGTCGACTCGGAACAGGATGTCGCTGGCAAATGCACTATCGGCCACCAATTCGGTGGCCGGGGGAAGCCGGTCGCGGCCGAGGTACAGTGCAGGCCATGGAACAGCACCAGCCCATGCGCAGAGTGATCCGCATGTTTCCGGATTACGGGCGCGACTACCCGCTGTGGGAGAACTCGACGCCGACCTGGGACGTCGGCTACACCACCACTCCGGCGGACTACGGGCTGAGTGAGGAGCTCGGCGCAGAACTAGGCGCCTGGCAGGCGTTCTGGGAAGAGCATGCCAACAGTTCGGAGGAATGGGACACGGACGACAATCTGCGTGCGTGGCTGCGTCGGGGCGAGGCGCTGGCTCGTCGAGTGCAGACCGAGGTCAGCGAGTTCGCCGATGTGCAGATCGAGTTTGGACCACGGCCTCGCAGGTTGTGATCAGTTCGAGGGCGTCGTCCATCGCTCGCACGAGGGTCCTCAGTCGGGAGGAGAGGACGTGACTAGTCGCCGTACTGGGTCTCCTTATGCGGAGCGCCTGCGCGGTCGTAGGTGGTCCAGGTTCCGATCTGCCGGCCGCGAGCGAACGAGCCGCTGCGCATGATCGTGCCGTCGAGTCGAAACCATTCCCAGTAGCCATGCATCTCGTCATCGAGCATCTGGCCACGACCGCGAAGGCTGCCGTCTCGGTGGAGAACCTCGCGGTGTTCGGGCTGCGTCATTCCGCCATGCTCCCAGACAGGATCCATGCGGGTCATGCCCACTTTCGTCTGCGCAGATGTCGATCTGTTGTGCAGATGTCGATCTGTCAGCGAGCGGTAACTGCCCTCGTTCGCGGTGGTGTGGGCCATGCTGGAAGTCATGGCTGGTACACCGAGTGGGTTCGTGTTCGCGGTGCGGGGCGACCGCGTTGAGATACGCCACGATGGTCGGTTGGCGGCGACGTTGCGAGGGTCGGCGGCGTCCAAGTTCCTTGACGATGTCGAACGGCGTGACCCACAGCAGCTGATGGCTCGAGTGACGGGGAACTACAAGCGCGGCAACGAACGCAACGAAAGCCGCCGGATCTGACTCGCACACCCCACCTATTCATCGACGTCGGGGCGAGCCCGGTCGAGGCGAGCCGGGGCGCCTTACTTGCCGATCGTGGAGACCAGCACGCCGCCCTCAGCGGGAAGCACGCGCCAGACGCTGCCTTCGCCCTCGACCCGCAGCCCGCCGTCGCCCACGATGAGGGCCGTGCGCTCGTCGATGCCGAGCGCCCCCGCGATCAGCCCGGATTCGACGGCGGCGACGAGTCGGGACAGCACGCCGCGCTGAGCCACGTGCACCTCGATGGCCACGTCGACCAGGCCGATGCCGGATTCGACCTCCAGCTCGTATCCCTCACCGGGATCCTCGGGTGAGACCACCACATCGCCGATACGCGAGCCGCCCCCGAGCGAGCCTTCCGCCGCGATCATCGCGCCGGCGGAGATACCGAGGTAGGGCACACCGCGAGCAACCAGCCGACGCAGCTCGCTGAACACCGGCTCGAGCCCGGCGCGCACCTCCTCGACGACCCCGCCGCCCACGGCGATCCCGTCGACGTCGGCGATCGCGCCGAGTCCGATCGGCTGGCCCGGCCGCCCCGTGGTCAGGTGCACCTCGATCGCGGTCTCTCCTGCGGCCGCGGCCAGAAGCTCGCCGAGCGCCGCCGCCTTCTCCTCGGCTTCGGGGTGGAGCGAGATCACGGCGATGCGGGGCCGCTCGCGGCCGGCATGGCCTGCTCGCGCCGCCGCTTCAGCGACGAACGGCGCGTGGAGCGCGGCATCCGCAATCGTGGTCGCACCGCCGCCGATGAGGTGCACGCTCACGCGACATCACCCCCAGCGGTGAGGGCAGGCGATGGGGCCGCAGCGGCGATCCGGTCCCGAAGGGGCATCTCGCGGCGGGCTTCGTCGATGCCAGTGCCCGCATCGTTCGAGTCGAAGATCATCCGAGGAGCCTACGCTGGACCGCGGACCTGCGTGGGGGCATCCAGGCTGTCCGCTTCGGGGATGAGCATGCTCGCCATACTCCGCCGATGTCTCCTGTGCACGAGGGCGTGGCTGGGTCGCCGAGTGTCCGGATCGGGGCAAACGGACGCCGCGCAGGGCGGACAGTTGTTTCGGACTCCGACGTTCGGTTCTCGACACATCTTGACATCTCGCCTCCGGAGGCGGATGCTTCGTCCCAAAGAGGTGGGAGCCATGCTCGGCATGGTGGGGTGCGGTGGCCTCGCGGAGAGGCACCGGGCGGATCAGCGCGATTCTGGGGAGAAAGGGTGCTGAAGCCCTCGACGCCTTCACGCCGCAACCGGTCCACTTCGCGATTCCGGCCGATCTGAGCCGGTCGCAACGGGTTCGCGCTGGTCCTGGGCAGGTTCAGCGCGAACCCGAACTCCCGGGTGACGTCGCGCGCCGCGCGCACTACCTTCGAGTTGAAGAGCCATGCACGCTTCGTCGGAAGGGGATCCGATGTCGACGACACTCACCTCGGAGCCGAGCACCGCGCCGGACGGCCCGAACAGAGATCGACCACGCTCCCGTGTGCGTCGTGTCTGGCTTTCGGTGCTCGTCCTCGCCATCGTGGGCGCCGTGATCGGTGGCTCGGTTGTGTTCGCATGGATGGTCAACGAGGTCCGGTTCGACCGTCCGAGCGCGGAGTTCGACGAGTTCGCAGCCCAGGTCGAGGGGCTTCCCGGGGTGCAGAGCGTCGAGAGCGAGAGATGGGTCGAAGCGCCGGCGTTCTTCGACCCGACATCCTCGCTGTTCGTGACGGTGGACCGGTCAGGGTTCCCTGGAGTCATCGATGCCGCCTGCGCGACCGACTACCCGGAGACGGTCTCATGGTCGTTTCGCGTGGAGACCCCCGCGGATTCCACCGTGATGCTGCACTCCACATCGGTTCCGGATGCCGTCGCCGGCGTCAGCCGATGCCCCGATTTCGGCTTCGAGGCCGGACCTCTCGTGGATGAGCTCGACCTTGTCGCACCGGGCCTGGTGATCCAGCCGATCATGTGGAACGCCGACAAGCTCGCGCTGGTCGCGATCGAGGAGGAGCTGCCTGCGGGGTACACGCAGCTGCTGCCGCTCGTCCAGCACGCCGACGACGTGGTCGCTGCCTCCGGAGTCGACCCCGCCGAGGACGTGGAGATCAACGCGGCGAGCCTCGGCCTCGTGTTCGTGCCGAGGTATGGCGACGCGTACGCCAGGCTCCTCACTGAACTGGCGGAGGATTTCGGCGTCACCAGCTTCTGGGCCAGTGGCGGCGACGACATGATCGACGGCGAGCCGCTCGTGCAGATCGCCGCTCCACCTCGGTTCCATGCGGCGATCGAGGACGCGATCCTGTCGTCGGGACTGCCGATCGCGGGTGATCCGATCCGGTTCCTCGAGCAGTAGGTCTCTGCCGGCGTTAGGGGCGTGCGGACGGGACCGTGATGCGCATCACGGTCTTGCTCTTGCCGATGTGACGTTCGAAGGTGAAGCCCGCCTTCTCGAACATCGCCCTCGTGCCGTTGTGAAGGAAGGAGGATGACGTCTTCTTTCCGGGGACGAGTTCGTTGGGGAACGAGACCACTTCGCCGCCGCCGGCCTGCGCGATCAGGTCGAGCGCGCCGTCGAGCGCTTCGCGCGCGACTCCGGATCGCCGGTGGTCGCGGTCGACGAAGAAGCACGTGATTCGCCACGGGGCCGGATGGGATTCTCCGGCGTCGTACTGCTTGCGGTGGTAGATGCCCGGCAGCTCTGTCGGGCTGCCGTACTCGCACCACGCGATGGCGTCCTCGCCGTCGAAGACGAGCGCGGCGTGGGCGACCCCCTCATCGACGAGGCGCCGTTTGAACGTTGCTCGGTCGTAGTCGTCCTTGACGGTGTGCTCGGTGTCTCCGTGAAAGTACGAGCAGTAGCATCCGCCCCAGACGCCGTTGTGCTTCTGCGCGAGCGCCAGCCAGGCGGGGAAGGTCTCAGGGGTGAGCGGTCGCACGACGTGCGCGCTGCGCGCGGCGTCGTCGACTGGCGTCTCCTCGTCGGGCATGGCGGGCTCCTCGAATGGGGGTGCCGCTAGTCTGCCGACCACCGCCGACATCGGAAAGAGTCAGCGCCCGCGACGGCGGCGACTCGCCTGGGCGATGGCAAGCACCGCCCACGTCGCAAGCGCGATGAAGACGAGGGCCACCGCCGCGACGACGACGAGGTTCACCCAACTGGAGAGCGACTGATCCATCACTCGCGCGCAGGCGGTGGATCTGCGGGTCGGTCAGCCACGCCGGGAGCCGGCGTCTGCTTCCGGCGACTGCGGTCCCACGAAATCGCGAAGATCAGTGCCGCGAGAACGACGACGAGACTGATGCCGAACACCGCCAGATTGAGAACTAGTGCATCGCCGAGCATGGCGACTCCTTTCGGATGGGCCGGTCGCAGGGGCGACCGTGGAGGAGTTGACGTCGAGCAGACGGCCGGTGCGGGTGGCGACGCACGGTGGAGCGCGCCGCCACCTGCACCTCACTCCGTCGCGACGGACGGTGTGTTCATGTGTCGGCGCCGCCGTCAGCACCTTCGCGGTTCCGCTTGAGAGCTCTCATCATCGCCACATACCAGACCGTGGCCGGGATCACGGCGATCACGAAGAACAGCCAGGTCCACTGAGGAAAACTCACGGACAAGACGACCGCGGCGAGGATGATCGCGTTGATCGTCACCGTGCCGAGAAGGTGACTCATCGGGTGGGAGATCGTCCAGAACCACCCGTGCGGCGCCTCGCTCATCGGCAGGGACCTCCGCGATACGTGTCGACCCACCAGATCAGCCCGGGGGTCAGGTACGGGTACGTCGCCGTGATCTGCACGCAGCGCTTCGGGCTCGAGTTCTGGGCGTTGCTCGCGTTCCACCAGAGCACGCTTCCAGCGAGGACGCAGACGGGCAGCATGGGTCCGCACCCGATGGAGGCGATAACGCCGGCGCCGCCACTCGCGATCGTCGCCGTCTCGGCCCTGTTGAACCTCACCCGGTACTGGAAGAAGTTCGGTCGGTCGAACGTCGGGTCCGCCGTCACCGGGTAGGCGTGCATGCCCTTCGCATGTGAGACCACCTGGGTCAGCACGGACCCCGACGCGACGTACCGCGTCGGAACGTCGACGCCGTTGGCGTCCTTGGCCCAGGGAGCCTCGACGTCGGCGACGATCTTCTCGGCGGTGACGGTCTCACCGGTCTCAGGATCGGTGACCTGCTCCACCACGTAGGCGATCGCGCCGCCGTCCTCCTGGATCTCGACCGTTGCTCCGGCGCCGAAGTCGTAGGAGAACCGCTGAGCCTGAGCGGGGCTGTCGATCACGGTCGTGACGCGGAGCGCATCCTCGGCGGCGACGACATTCACCGACGGGGTCTTCGCGTCGCCGAGATAGGTCACGGACCCATCCTCGGCGACGACGGCGTCGTCGAGTCGACCCGCGGCGGGAAGTGTGAACGAGAGCACGTCCGTCCCGTCTGCGGAGACGACCTCGATTCCGTCGCTCGGGTCGGTGGCGACATGGGTCTGGCCGCCGCCGTCCAGCGTGGCGGCGACGCCCGAGGACACCGGTGCGAGATCAGCGGCGACGATCTCCGACGGTGCCACCTCGGAGATCGTCTGGGCGACAGCATCCGCCGCACTGTCGGGCTCGGACGCCGCGTGTGCGGCGGTCGCCGGAAGGAGCAGCGCGAATGCCGCGACCCCCGCGAGCAGGGCGGTGAAGGGAGGGTGTTTCATTGAGTCTCCTCATCTGACTGGGGGGATGCTGCTGGTGCTCCGCGCGGCGATCGCTCGGAGCTCTGTCAGGGGGTGTCGTCGGCCTTCGGGGCGGATGTCCGCTCGGTCGACTGCTCGATGAGCGCGTCGGAGAGCACCGATGCCACGAATCCGAGCCACGCATCGCTGGGATTCGCCTTGCCTGATTCGACGCGGGACAGGTAGGACTCGGAGACGCGCGCCCTGCGGGCGACTTCGCGCGCGGTGAGCCCGGTGCGCTCTCGCAGCGCCCGGAGGACCGTTCCCGACTTCTCGCTCATGTCGGAAAGAGGCTATGGCTTTTTCCGACCCCGGAACAACCGTTCTGAGGAACTTGTGGAGAACTCTTTCCTTGAGGTGTGCGTGAAAGGGAAAGAGTGCTACGGTTGCGGCCATGGCAACCACTGACGAGCGGAAAGACCTGCCACTCACGCGGTACGCGATCGAGAGGGCCTCCCAGCACGATCGACAGTCGTACGCCGTCGTGCTCTCGGAGCTGATCGCCCGCAGCGACCTCCAGCAGAAGGAGCTCGCGGAGGCCGCGGGAGTCACCGCCCGCACCATCCGGAACATCGTCCAGGGCAAGAACATCCCTCAGGCCGACAAGATCCTCGCCCTCATGCGTGCGCTGGGGGTCGACATCGACGGCGGCGACGACCTCGACGTCCGGCCGTACACGAAGATGCTCGCGCCCGTGATCCGGCGCATCGATCCCGACCATCGGGCCGCCGCGGTCTCCGACGCGATCGGCATCCTGTCCGATGCCGCCGTCGCGCATCCCGACCGCACGCGCCTCGCGCAGGTCACCGATATCGCGCGTCGCGATGTCGGCGGTCCGGGTGAGGATCTCCACACCGTGCAGCTCGACGGTGCGAAGCTGGCGGCATCCACAGACGACAGCGCCGTGGATCCCGCCCGGGGCGAGAGCTAGGCGACGGCGAAGTGAGGCAACGCAGATGTACGGGGTGAGCGACTTCGAGGACCGCCCTTCCGTCGAGGACTACGACCCGTGGGAACACGCCGCGATGCTCGGACTCCCGATCGTCTTCCGCGACGACCTTCCCGATGCCCGCATGGTCGCCTGCTACTCGGAGGAGCACACGGCCGTCTTCGTCCGTCCCCGTCTCCACGGCGCTGTCGAGCGGTGTGCGATCGCGCACGAGATCGTCCACTTCGAGCACGGCGACGTGGGCATCGCTCCGGCGCAGGAGCAGCGCGCCGACCGCATCGCCGCGCGGCGGCTCCTGCGGCCACGTCGTCTCGATGAGCTCGCCGGCGTCACCGAGGATCCCGCGGTCGTCGCCCTCGAGCTGCGCGTGACCGAGAGGGTCATGCGCACCCACCTGCGGATGCTGCGCCACGGCGTGGCGGAGCACCGTGGCTGACTCGCCGTCGAGCGCTCCCGTCGCCGACGGCGCCACCGACGAGACACCGGCAGAGGTCGACGCGCGGCGCGCGGTGGCACTGGTCGTCGGCGTCGCCGCGACGGTCGCTTTCGTGGTGCTGCGCATGATCGTCGCGCTCGGCGGGCACGAGCCGCTGCCGATCGATCTGTGGTGGCACGACCTCATGGTGGCCACGCTCTCCGACCCCGTGGTCGTCATCGCGTGGGTTCCCGCGATCGTCGGCGGCACGCTCGGCATGATCGTGATCGGTCTGGTGATCGTCGCGCTGTTCCTGTGGAGGAGAAGACGGTGGGATGCCGTCACCGTCGCGATCGCGCTCGTCGTCGTGGTCGCGATCGGCGCTCCGATGGCGGCGGTCATCGCGAGGCTCAGACCCGAGGATTCGCTGGCCGAGCAGGTCGCGACATCCTTCCCCTCCGGGCATACGGCTGTGGCGACGACGCTCGCCGTCACGCTGGGGCTGCTCCTGCGGCGCTGGTACGTGTGGGTGTGCGGCGTGATCTGGGTGATCGTGATGATGTGGAGCAGGTGCTACCTGCACGCGCACTGGCTCAGCGACGTCGTCGCCGGGATGCTGGAGGGCATCGCCGTCGCGACGCTGGTGTGGACGGCGGTCGAGGCGTTCCGCGATCGACGGGCGGTCGCCGCCGACGCCGGGCGCTGAGTCCGAAGCGCATTCGCGCGCGAAATCAAGCCCCCTCGCTGCGGTCGTCTGCGTCGATAGTCTGCGCGCATGACCAATGCGAAATCCGCCGCACGCGCCGTGCAGGATTCCACCGTGTTCCGCACGATCGCCCGGATCGGCTACGTGGTCCTCGGCATCGTCCACATCGTCATCGGCGTGCTCGCCATCTCGATCACCAGCGGGGGCGGCCAGAACGCCGACCAGGGCGGTGCGATGGAGCAGATCCGCCAGGCGCCCCTCGGCGTCCTCGTGCTGTGGGTGATCGCCCTCGGGCTCGCCGCGCTCGCCGTCTGGCAGATCGCCGAAGCCGTCGTCGAACGGGACCCCGACGCCAAGAAGAAGTGGGGGCACCGCGTCAAGTACCTCGGCACTGCCGTCGCCTACATCGCGATCGCGGTCACCGCGGTCGTCTACGCGATGGGTGGCCAGTCCGACTCGTCGTCCTCGAGCACCTCGTTCAGTGCGCAGCTGATGGCGACGCCCGGGGGAGTGGCGCTCCTCGTGGGAGTCGGGCTCCTCGTGCTCGCCATCGGAATCGCCTTCATCGTGCGAGGCTTCACGCGCGCGTTCGAGAAGCACCTCGACCTGCCCGCGGGGGCGGCACGCCAGGGCATCGTCGCCTTCGGCGTCGTCGGGTACGTCGCAAAAGGCATCGCCGTGGCGGTCACCGGCGTGCTGTTCGTCGTCGCGGCGCTCACGCACGATGCCGGGACCGCCGGCGGACTCGACGCCGCGCTGCACTCGCTCGCCGCGCTCCCGTTCGGCCCGCTGATCCTCTGGGTCGTCGGCGGCGGGCTCATCGTCTACGGCGTGTTCTGCTTCGCTCGCGCGCGATACGCCCGCATGTGAGGCAGTCGAGGGACGGATGCCGCGGCCGAGGCATCCGGACGCCCCGCGTTCAGCCGTCGAGACGTGGGGTGCGCGGCGGTGCCGAGCGGCGGGTGCCCGTCGCTTCGAAGCCAGCCGCGAGCTCGAGCAGACGCGTGTCGTCGTAGGCCCGGCCGATGAAGGTGAGCCCGACGGGCATGCCGATGTCGGCCATCACCCCCATCGGCACGGTGACCGACGGGATGCCGAGGTGGCGCATCGGGAGGTTGCCGTTCGCGATCCACACGCCGTTGCGCCAGCCGAGATCGGCGGACGCCGGGTTCACATCCATATCGGCGGGGCCGACGTCCGCGACCGCGGGGAACGCGACCGCGTCGAGTCCGAGCCCGTCCATCCACTGCTCGAGGTCGACACGGCGCGTCCGCTCGAGCCCGTGCAGGCCGGCCTCGAGCTCGGGGATCTCGGTCACGCTCGACACCGGGTGCCGTCGCACATGATCCGGGTATTCGGCGATGTCGTCGTCGAAGCCGGTGTACCGGTCGGGCAGCGCCCCGTCGGGGTGCGGGAAGATGCGGGCGCCGTCGACGTCCGCGAGCGTGGAGAGTGAGGGGTCGCCGTTGGCGCGGAGGAAGTCGTCCCACCCCCACGCCGAGAGGTCGACGATCTCGCGATGCAGGAACTCGGGCGTGACGAACCCGCGCGAGGCGATCGTCGGGGCGCCGGGTCGGTCGCCCTCGTAGTTCGAGACGACGGGGAAGTCCACCTCGACGACTGTCGCGCCGTGAGCCTCGAGGTCGCGGCGCGCCGCCTCCCACAGGGCGATCACCGACGGGCGCGTGTCGATGCGCTGCCCCGTCGGCCCACCGATGCCGGGCTCCTCCGCTGTGCCGGCGAGCGGGTCGGCGTTGATGTACATGCGGGGCACGCCGATCCGACGTCCGTCGAGCGTCGCGCTCGGCTCGGTGGCGGCGAGCTCCCGATACGAGGCCGGTCGAACGGCAGAGCTCGCGGGGAGCTCGATCCACGGCTGCGCGCGCCAGAAGTCGCCGCGCGTCTCGGGGTCGTCGGCCACCACGATGTCGAGCACCTCGAGCAGGTCGGCCATTGTGCGCGCGTGCGGCACCACGACGTCCATCGTCGGAACGAGCGGCCAGTTGCCTCTCACCGAGATCACGCCGCGCGACGGCGTGTACGCGCATAGGCCGTTGTTCGACGCCGGCCCGCGTCCGCTCGACCAGGTCTCCTCGCCGAGCCCGAAGGCGGCGAAGCTCGCCGCCGTCGCGGTGCCCGAGCCGTTCGACGAGCCCGATGCGAAGGGAGCAGTGAGCCACTCGGCGTTGTATGGGCTCTCGGCTCGCCCGTAGAGTCCGCGCTGCATACCGCCGTTGGCCATGGGCGGCATGTTCGTCAGGCCGAGGCAGATCGCGCCGGCGGCGCGCAGTCGCTCGATGGTGAAGGCGTCGCGCTGAGCGATCAGGTCGGCGAAGGCGGGGCTTCCCGATGCCGCCGTCAGCCCGCGCACGAGGTAGCTGTCCTTGGCGGTGTACGGGATCCCGTCGAGCGGTCCGCGCACGGAGCCCGCGGTGCGACGGGCATCGGATGCCTCGGCCTCGGCGACCGCGCCGGGATTGGCGACGACGACGGCGTTCAGCGCTGTCGGCGTTTCGGGACCGTCGAACGCCGCGATGCGCGCGAGGTACGCCTGAACGAGTCCGACCGCGGTCGTCTCGCCCGACTCGAGCGCCGCCCGCAGCTCCGCGATGGTCGCTTCTACAACGTCAAACATCGGGACTCCAGACAGGCCGAGTCGAGGCGGTTCCTGAGTAGGCCGCGGAGCGACCGTGTCGAAGGGCGACGACATCACACATGGGACGCCGCCGTCGGCTGCTGCTGCGTGATGCAGTGGATGCCGCCGCCCCGCGCGAAGATGGGCCGGGCGTCGACAGTCACCACGCGGCGCCCGGGATACGCCTCCGACAGGATGCTGCGCGCCGCGGCATCCGCTTGTTCCTCGCCGAAGCCGCAGGCGATGACGCCCTCGTTCACGACGAGGTGGTTGATGTAGCTCCAGTCGACGAAGCCCTCGTGGTCGCGGAGGGTGGCGGGCGCCGGCACGTCGATGATCTCGAAGGAGCGTCCGGCGGCATCGACTTCGTTCTCGAGGAGCGCACGCAGTTCGCGGGTCACCTCGTGGTCGGGGTGTGCGGCATCGGGCTGGTGGTGCAGCAGGAGGCGACCGGGCGAGGCGATGGTGGCGACGATGTCGACGTGCCCGTTGGTGCCGAAGTCGTCGTAGTCGCGTGTGAGACCGCGGGGCAGCCAGATCGTCTTGGTGGTGCCGATGGTGCGCGCGAGCTCGGCCTCGACGCGGGCGCGGTCGGCGTACGGGTTGCGCCGGGGGTCGAGCTGCACGGTCTCGGTGACGAGCACGGTGCCCTCGCCGTCGACGTGGATGCCGCCGCCTTCGTTGACGAGGACCGAGCTGATGAACTCGGCACCGGTCTCGGCGGCGACGAAGCGGGCGATCTCAGCGGACTCGCGCCACTCGGCCCATGCCGGCGCGCCCCAGCCGTTGAAGATCCAGTCGACGGCTCCGAGCACGCCCGGGCGCTCGTCGTCGAGCACGAAGGTCGGACCGAAGTCGCGCATCCAGAATTCGTCGAGCGGTGCTTCGACGATCTCGACGTCGCCCGAGAGCATGCGGCGCGCGC
Organism: Microbacterium sp. SSM24; assembly: GCF_025989145.1. Classification (NCBI taxonomy): domain Bacteria; kingdom Bacillati; phylum Actinomycetota; class Actinomycetes; order Micrococcales; family Microbacteriaceae; genus Microbacterium; species Microbacterium sp. SSM24. Next base: position 2,069,713 of record NZ_JAPDNQ010000001.1, read on the forward strand.
GGTCGATCTCGGTGGGGTCCACCACCATCGTCACGGGTTCGAACTCGGCGATCGCGTGGGCGGTCGCCGTCCAGGCCGCGTAGCACTCCTCCTGCTCGGTCGGCTCCTCGCCGAGTGTCTGGCCGGCGCGGGGGAAGGCCATCCACGTGCGGTCGTGGGGCGCGGTCTCGGAAGGCATCCGCCAGACCATGAGGTGTCCTCTCCTCGTTGTTGATCACTTGATCAATTCGAGATCACGGTACAGAATCGACCGTGATGCCGTCAACAGCCACTCGCAGATCCGCCGCCGAGCGCGTCGCCCAGATCTCGGCCGCCGCCCAGTCCCTCGCACGCGAGGCGGGCCTCAGCGCCGTCACGCTGCGCGCCGTCGCGACCGAGGTCGGCGTCGCGCCTGCACTGGTCGCGCACTACGCGCCGAGCATGGACGCCCTCGTGGGCGACAGCTTCGCCGCGATCGTGGGGGATGAGCTGCGCGAGATCGAGGAGCTGGCCCGCAGTCGCGCGTCCGCGTCCGACGCGCTCACCGCCGTGCTCGCGAGCCTCCTCGACGAGGGGCGGGCCGAGGTCACGCTCATCTGGGTGCAGAGCTGGTCGCTGGGTGGGCGGAACGAGACCCTCGCGAGCCGTGTCCGCGAGCAGATGGATGCCTGGCGCACGTTCCTCGCCGGCGTCATCGACGCGGGCCGGGGCGTGGGCGAGTTCCATTGCGACGATCCGGTGGCGATCGCCGGCCAGATCCTCGGGATGGTCGACGGCCTCAACGCGCACTCGCTCGTCGCCTGGCAGGACGCCTCGGAACGCACGCGCCTGCTGCTGCGCTCGGTCGAAGCGATGCTCGACCTCGCGCCCGATGCGCTCGTGGCGCAGCTGTCCGACTGACCGGACCGCCCGGGTCTACGGTGGAGTCCGGACACCCCCCGAGCTCCAGGAGGAGACGCATGTCCCAGACCCTCGTCATCATCGACATCCAGCGGGACTACTTTCCGGGCGGTGCATATCCCCTCGTCGGGGCGGACGCCGCCGCCGAGCGGGCGGCGACTCTGCTCGCCCACCAGCGTGAGAGCGGTGGACGCGTGATCCACGTGCAGCACGAGAGTCGCGAAGAAGGCGCCGACATGCTCGTCCCGGGCACGCCCGGAGGCGAGATCGACCCGCGCGTGGCCCCGCGGGACGGCGAGACCGTGGTGCGCAAGACGTTCCCGAACGCGTTCCTCGAGACCGGGCTGCACGAGCTGCTCGGCGGGGGAGCGGCATCCGATCTCCTCGTCGTCGGGATGATGAGCAGCATGTGCGTCGATGCGACCGTGCGCGCCGCGGTCGACCTCGGCTACGACGTGACGGTGGCCGCCGACGCATGCGCCGCGCCCGACCTGGAGTTCGACGGCAGGACGATCGGCGGTGCCGACGTGCACGCGGCGTTCATGGCCGCGCTCGCCTCGGCCTACGCGCGCGTCGAGACGGTCGCCGACCTCGTGGGCTGACGCCGTTCCCCCGGGCGCGGGCCCGACACTAGATTCGTCTCGAACGTCCCCGGCAGGTGGGGCGGGACTCGGGGGTCCGATGAACACCGTGTCGCACATGCGCGATGCCGTCTTCTTCGAGGGAGACGAGGCGCCTCGACGCTTCAGCAGGTTCTGGCTGCTGCTCGTCCTGTCCAGCGTCATCGCGGCCGCCGGCGTCGTCGCGGACTCGGATGCCACCGTGATCGGTGCGATGATCGTCGCTCCGCTGATGACGCCGATCCTCGGGATCGTGCTCGCGACGGTGCTCGGCGATCGTGCGAACCTGCTGCGCTCGTGGGGGCTCGTGTTCGCCGGGGCGGCGACCGCGATCGCGATCGGCTACGGGGTCGGCCTGCTGGTGGCGGCGCCGGTCATCGCCTCGACGGATCCGCAGGTCGCGCAGCGCGTCGCCCCCGACCTCATCGACCTCCTCGCCGCGCTGGCGACGGGCGCCGTCGGCGTCATCGCACTCGTCCGGTCGGACATCTCCGACACTCTGCCCGGCGTCGCCATCGCGATCTCGCTCGTGCCTCCGCTCACCGTCGTCGGCCTCACGCTCGAGTCGCAGGCGTGGGATCAGGCGCTGGGCGCTCTGCTCCTCTTCGCGACGAACGTCGCTGCGATCCTGGCATCGGGAGTCGTCGTGCTGGCCGTGTACCGCATCCGTGCGAGAGCGGATGCCGCGGCCGCTCGCCCGGTCGGCGAGAAGCAGCCCTCGCCTCGTCGATCGATCGTGTTCATCGCCGCGACGCTGCTCATCATCGCCGTTCCGCTCACCGTGACGTCGCTCCAGGCGACACAGCAGACCGCGCTCGAGTCCGAGGTGCGCGCCGTCGTCGCTCCGTGGGCCGAGGATCACGAGTGGGAGCTCGCCGCCGTGACGACGGACGGCGACACCGCGCAGGTGACGCTGACCGGTTCCGTGGCCCAGCCCGACACCGCGAGCCTCTCGGCAGCGCTCGAGGACGCCGGGGTCGACCCGGCGAAGGTGACCGCGCAATTCGTCCCGGCCCACATCGTTCAGCTCGGCCCGCCGGGCTGAACTCAGCAGTGCGTCATTCTTGCGCCCGGGTCACGCGACCCGCGGCCGGTGCCCTCGCTCGCTGAAGGGAGGACGGTGAGGGATCTCGTCCGGGCGGCGCAGGCGAAGGCCGGCGTTGCGATGACGGACCAGATCCTCGAGGACCTCCGTTGGCGATCGATAGAGCACGGGCAGGGTCGTTCCCTGCAGCCAGACGACCTCGACGAGATCGTCCTCGGTTTCCGAAAGACATGCCACGAGGCAGCGCGAGTCATCCATCGGGTACTGGAGGTCGTAGACGACCCACTCGTGTGAAGCGACGCGGCGCAGTTCCAGCGCCGCCGCATTCGTGGATTCCATCGGCACCTCCTCGAGCGACGTCTCCAGCATGCGCCTCACGCCCGCGTACGGCATCCCCTTGACATCCCGAAGAGCGGGAGTTACCTCTTCGCGAATCGTCCCGACTGTGTGGGAGACCGGACCGTGCGCCTCCGTCAAGCCCCTTCCGGCTCGGCGGCACGGGTTTCTACGGTCGAGGAAGACCGGAGGGAACCACATGACCGACACGCAGGCCGACCCGCGCGACAAGCATCCCCAGGGAGGCTTCCCGCCCCAGGAGCAGGAGCAGCCGGGCTTGACCGACAAAACGCAACCCGAGCCGGACCATGGCGAGAAGTCGTACGTCGGTGCAGGCCGACTGGCCGGCCGGCGCGCGCTCATCACCGGCGGCGACTCCGGCATCGGCCGCGCCGTCGCCATCGCGTTCGCGCGGGAGGGCGCGCACGTCGCGATCGCGCACATGCCCGAGGAGCAAGCCGACGCCGATGACACCATCGCAGAAGTGACGGATGCCGGCGCCACCGGAGTCTCGTTCGCCGGCGACCTCCGGGATGAGGGGTTCGCCACGTCGATCGTCGACGATACGGTCGAAGCGCTCGGGGGGCTCGACATCGTCGTGCTCAACGCGGCATACCAGAAGGACCGGGAATCGCTGGAAACCCTGGAGACCGAGGAGTTCGACCGCGTCTTCAAGACGAACCTCTACGGCCTGCTGTACACGGCGCGCCAGGCCGTGCCGCACCTGCAGCCGGGAAGCTCGATCATCGTGACGTCGTCGGTGCAAGCCTTCAATCCGTCGCCCGGTCTCATCGACTACGCGATGACGAAGGCGGCGCAAGTGGCCTTCGTGAAGGCGCTCGCCGAACAGCTCGGACCGAAGGGCGTCCGCGTGAACGCCGTCGCGCCCGGGCCCATCTGGACTCCACTCATCCCGGCGACGGGATGGGACGCCGAGCGCATCGCGACGTTCGGGACCGATACGCCCCTGGGGCGACCGGGGCAGCCCGCCGAGCTTGCGGGCGCGTACGTGTACCTCGCATCCGAGGCGGCGTCGTACGTGTCGGGTGCGGTGCTCCCGGTGACGGGGGGCAAGGCCCTGTGACCCGGCCCCGCCCGCGAGGCCCGAGCCGGAAGCCGGCCGGATCCTCGCGAGCGGTAGGCGCGTCGGCGATCGCTGCGCTGACGATCGCGCTCGCCGGGTGCGGCATCCAGATCCCGGCAGACCCGGACGGCTCGCTCGAGCGCATCACCGGCGGCGAGCTCCGGGTGGGCGCGTCACCGAGCGGAGACCTCGTCGTCGTCGACGGCGATGAAGCGGAGGGCCCATTGGCCGAGGTGATCGAGGGCTTCGCGGCAGAGCGGGGCGCGACGGTCGTCTGGACCATCGACAGCGAGGAGGACCTGGTCGATGACCTGGTGCGCGGCCGCCTCGACCTCGCCATCGGGGGCATGACCGCATCCACGCCGTGGACGACGCAGGTCTCGGCGACCCGGGGGTACCCCGGCCTCCCCGGGTCGAAGGGTGCCGATGTCACGGTGCTGCTCCCCCTCGGCGAGAACGCCCTGCAGGCCGCGCTGGAGACCTACCTCGACGAGGAGGTGGCGCGGTGAAGTCGATGGGACGCACCGACCTGCCTCCCGGGCAGCAGGAGGCGCTGCGCAAGGCCGTGCGGTGGGAGTGGTTCACGATCGGTTACACGTGCGTCACGATCGCGCTGATCGCGCTGGTGGTGAGCGGCTCGCAGGCGATGAAGACCGCGTGGATCGAGGACATGCTGTCGCTCATCCCGCAGATCTCGTTCCTCCTCGCGCTCCTCGTGATCCGGCATCCGCCTACCCGGAAGTTCCCCTACGGTCTGCACCGTGCGATGGCCGCCGGACATCTCGTCGCCGGCGTCGCGCTGCTCATCGTCGGCGGCAACCTCGCCGTCGAGGCGGTTCTCGGACTCGTACGCGCGGAGCATCCCGCGATCGGCACGGTGCAGGTGTTCGGGCAGACCGTGTGGCTCGGCTGGTTCATGGTGGGGGTCATGGCGCTCGTGACGATCGGTCCGTTCATCTACGGCCCGGCCAAGGCGAAGCTCGCGCCTGTCCTGCACAACAAGGTGCTGTACACCGACGCCGACATGGCCAAGGCCGACTGGACGACCACGGTCGCCTCGATCGTCGGCGTGCTCGGGATCGGGATCGGCTGGTGGTGGCTCGACAGCGCGGCCGCACTGTTCATCTCGGTCGGCATCGTGTGGGACGGCTACCGCAACTCGCGCTCGGCGGTGCTCGATCTGATCGACCAGCGGGCCCGCACATACGACGACCAGGAACGGCACCCTCTGCACGGTCGCATCATCGCCGCGCTGGACGCTCAGCCGTGGGTCGAGGCCTCGGCGGTGCGCATCCGCGACATGGGCCAGGTCTTCCACATCGAGGCGTTCGTCGTGCCGCGCCACGGCAAGGTGTCGCTCGATCATCTCGAGGCGGCCAGGCGGGCACTCGCCGAAATGGACTGGAAAATGCAGGATGTCGTCGTCGTACCGGTGGCGGAGCTGCCCGACGAGGCCTCCCGCGGCGACCGCGGCGAGGCGAAGGTGCAGCCCGCGCCCTCGGCTAGGCCGAGACGAGGGATGTGAGCGTCTCCGGGGACAGCGCGTGCTCGATCGCGAGCATGCTGGCACCCAGCACCGCAGCGTTGTGCGCGGCGGCGGACTGGACGATCGCGAGATGCTCGGTGGCGAGCGGGATCGAGCGGGTGTAGACGACCTCGCGCACGCCCGCGATCAGGTGCTCGCCGACGCGGGCCATGGAGCCCCCGATCGCGATGACCGACGGGTTCACCAGGCTCACGCAGGTGGTGAGCACCTCGCCGATGTCACGGCCGGCCTGGCGCACCGCCTGGATCGCGTCGATGTTCCCGCGCTTGACGAGGTCGACGACGTCGTTGCCGTTCTCGGCGTCGACGCCTTGGGCGCGGAGCGCGCGGGCGATGGCCGGTCCGGAGGCGAGCGCCTCGAGGCAGCCCTGGTTGCCGCAGTGGCAGGGGACCCCGGCGCCGCGTGCGACGCGGACGTGGCCGATGTCTCCTGCGATGCCCTGGGCACCGCGCTGAAGGGTGCCGCCCGAGATGACTCCCGCGCCGATGCCGGTGGCCACCTTCACGAACATGAGGTGCTCGACGCCGGGGTACGCGGCGGCGCGCTCGCCGAGCGCCATGATGTTCACGTCGTTGTCGACGAGCACGGGCACGTCGAGGTGCTGCTGCACCCAGCCGGGCACGTCGAAGCGGTCCCATCCGGGCATGATCGGCGGGTTCACCGGCTGCCCGGTCGAGTGCTCGACGGGCCCGGGAATGCCCATGCCGATCGCCGCCAGGTCGCTCGTGGAGCGTCCGATCCGATCGAGCAGCGCGACCGCGTTCTCGACGAGCCACGTGAGCACCGGCTCGGGCCCGAGTGTGACGTCGAGCGGCTCGCTGTGCTGCGCCACGATGCTGCCGGAGAGATCGGTCACGGCGAGGGTGGCGTGCGAGGCGCCGATGTCGGCCGCGAGGACCAGTCGAGCGCTCGGATTGAGGGCGAACTGCGACGGCGGGCGGCCGCCGGTCGAGACGGTCTCGGCGATGGGGGTGATCAGGCCCATGCGCATGAGCTCGTCGACCCGCGCCGCGATCGTCGAACGGGCGAGTCCCGTGGACTTCGCGAGCTCGGCGCGCGTGCGCGGCACGCCATCACGCAGAAGCTGGAAGAGCTGATTCACTCCCGACACGTTCGTCGTCGTCTCAACGGCCATTTTCGCCACATTTCACTTTATCGGCGCGAGGAGGGCGCCGAAGTCCCAGGACTTCTGACGGGATGCCGCGGCCCGGCGCCGGTGACCCTTCAATAGTCGGTCGGCGCCGGGTGGCGGCATCCGATCAGGTAGCTCGCCCGGTGGGCCGGGCGAAGCGCTGCTGCAGCAGCACGGCGACCACGATGATGACGCCCTTCACGACGTTCTGCACGGACGAGTTCAGGTTGTTCTGAACGAACACGTTGGTGAGGGTTGTGAAGATCAGCACGCCGAACACCGTGCCGGTGACGGTGCCGCGTCCGCCGATCAGCAGCGTGCCGCCGACGACGACGGCGGCGATCGCGTCGAGCTCGAGGAGCGTGCCGTGCGTCGAGGTTCCGGCCGTGGTGCGTCCGAGGTACATTACCGCGGCGATGCCCGCGCACAGCCCGGAGATCGCGTAGAGCCACATGGTGTGGCGCTTCACGTTGATGCCGGCGAGGCGGGCCGCTTCGCGGTTGCCGCCGATCGCGACCGTGCGGCGGCCGAAGGTGGTGCGGTTGAGGACGATCCAGCCCGCCACCGCGACGATGGCGAAGATCCAGATGAGGAGGTCGACGCCGATGATGTCGAGGTTCATGAACTCGATGAAGCCGCGGTCCTTGACCTGCAGCGTGCGGCGCTCGGCGAGCACCTCTGCGAGGCCTCGCGCGGCGATCAGCATGGCGAGCGTCGCCATGAAGGCGACGACCTTGCCGTACGCGATCACGATGCCGTTGATCAGTCCGGCCGCGACGCCGACGAGCAGCGCCATCACGATCATGACGATCCAGTGCATCTGATCAGCGAGGTCCTGGATCGCGGCGAGCGTCGCGACGACCGACGCGAGGCCGAGCACCGAGCCGACCGAGAGGTCGATGCCGCCGGCCGTGATCACGAGCGTCATGCCGATCGCGACGACGCCGAGGATCGACGCCTGACGCAGGATCGTGAGCGTGTTGCTGACGCTCAGGAAGGTGTCGGGCGCGGTGACCGCGCCGACGATGACGAGAAGCAGCAGCGCGACCACGAGGCCGAGGTTGCGGCCCACCGAGCCGGACATGAATCGCCGGACGCCGGACGCCTGAGCCGTGTCCATCGTGCCAGTGGGCGGCGGCGCCTCGCTGGCTGTGGGGACGCCTGCGGTCCCGGGGTTCTGCTCGCTCACGCGGCGGTTCCTTTCATGACGAGATCGAGCACACCGTGCTCGTCGATCTGTGAGGCGGGAAGGGTTTCGAGAACTCGACCGTCGGCGATGACGAGGACGGTGTCGGCGAGGCCGAGCACCTCTTCGATCTCGCTCGACACGACGACGATGGCGTTGCCCGCGGCGGCGAGCTCACGGATGAGGGAGTAGATCTCGGCTCTGGCGCCGACGTCGACGCCGCGGGTGGGCTCGTCGAGCAGCAGCACGCGGGTGCCGTGGACCAGCCATCGCGCGAGCAGGATCTTCTGCTGGTTGCCGCCCGACAGGGTGATGGTCGGGCGGTCCGGGTCGGCGGGTCGCAGTTCGAGAGCCTCGATCTGCGCGCGTGCCGCCGCGCGGGCGCCGCGCTCGTCGAGGAACCCGGCTTTCGCGAACCGCTTCAGCGAGGCGAGAGTGACGTTGAAGTAGACCGGCTCGTCGAGGACCAGACCCTGGCTCTTGCGTTCCTCGGGGGACAGCCCGATGCCCGCGCGGACCGCGTGGACGACCGATCCGCGTCGCAGCTTCTCTCCGGCGACGGTGACCGTGCCCGCCGTGGCGCGGCGCGCGCCGTAGACGGTCTCGAGGATCTCGGAGCGCCCCGATCCCACGAGTCCGGCAAGGCCGACGACCTCGCCGGCGCGCACCGTGAAGGAGACGTTCTCGAACAGGCCGCTGACGCCGAGCTCCTCCACCGCGAGAACGGTGGGTGCGTCGCTGGGCACGGGAACCGCGGGAGGGAACACATTGGCGATCTCGCGACCCGTCATCAGGCGGATGAGCTCGGCCGTGGGCGTGTCGGCCACGGGCAGGCCGACCGCGGTGGTGCGGCCGTCCTTGAGCACGGTGATGCGATCCCCGATCTGGCGGATCTCCTCGAGACGGTGGGTGATGTAGACGACGGCGATGCCCTCGGAGGTGAGCTCCTTCACCACGTGGAAGAGGTTCTTGACCTCTTCGGTGTCGAGCACGGCGGACGGCTCGTCCATGATGATCAGCTTGATGTCGTGCGAGAGGGCGCGCGCCATCGACACGATCTGTTTGTTCGCCGCACTCAGTGTGCCCACCTCGGTGTGTGGAGACAGGCCCGGGTGCCCGAGCCGCCGAAGCAGCTCCTTGGTCTGCTTCGCCGCCTCCGAGCGCCGGGTGAAGCCGCCACGCGCGATCTCGTGACCGAGGAAGATGTTCTCGGCGACCGTGAGGCCGTCGACGACGTCGAGCTCCTGGTACATGGTCGCGATGCCGAGTTCGATCGCCGCTTCGGGGTTCGGGATCACGACGGACTCGCCGAGCCAGGTGATCTCGCCCTCGTCGGGTCGGTGCACGCCCGCGAGCGTCTTGATGAGCGTCGATTTGCCCGCGCCGTTCTGGCCGAGGATGCAATGCACCTCGCCGGGAGCCACCTGGAGGTCCACTCCGCGCAGTGCCTTGACGCCCGCAAAGGACTTCGTCACGCCTCGGACGTCGAGTAATGCCGATTGATGGTCAACTTTGATCACCCGCTGAACATAACACGACTGCACACCGCTTGCCGAGCCCCATTCCTGCGACGTGCGCTCGCGCTATCGATGCCAGTAGGGCCGGAAAGCCCCGGAATCTCCGAGGTCCGTGGCCGAATCGTTACTTCTGACGAATGGAAAACAAAAGATGTCGATTGCGCGCACACTTCTGCTACGGTGATCCTCGTCAGCGTGGATTCCCCGAGTGCGGGCAGCTTCCCCCTCGTCGCCACGCTGTGAAGCTGCATCACATTCAAGGAGGAAACAATGCGCTCACACCTGAAGGCGCGCACCCGACTGGTTCTCACGGGAACAGCGGTCGTGGCGGCCATCGGACTTCTCGCCGGCTGCACCGGCGGCGGTGCGGACGAGGGAACCGTCGTCGACCAGGGCACCACGACGGAGGAGAACGCGGAGTCGGGCGACACGGTCGTCATCGGCTTCTCAGGCCCCGCTGCCGACCACGGCTGGCTCGGTGCGATCAACTCAGGCGCCCAGGCGGCCGCCGACAGCTTCGACGACGTCGAGCTGCGCGTGGCAGAAGGCACCAACGACCCGATCGCCCAGATCGCCGCGGTCGAGACGTTCGTGAACGACGGCGTCGACGCGATCGTGCTGCTGCCGACCGATGGCGCAGCTCTCACCGAAGCCGCGATGGCCGCGATGGAGGCGGGCATCCCCGTCATCAACGTCGACCGCGAGTTCTCGAGCCCCTTCGCCGCGCGCGCCACGATCCTCGGCGACAACTACGGCATGGGCGTCAGCGCCGGCACCTACATCTGCGAGCAGCTCGATGGCGAAGGCTTCGTCGCCGAGATCGCCGGCATCGATTCGCTGCCGCTGACGCAGGACCGCTCGCAGGGCTTCGCCGACGCGCTCGAGGACTGCGGCCTGCAGGTCGACGCCCGCGTGGCCGCCGACTTCACGGTCGCGGGCGGTGAGGCAGCCGCCTCGCAGCTGCTCGCAGCGAACCCGCAGATCGACGCGATCTGGAACCACGACGACGACCAGGGCATCGGCGTCCTCGCGGCGATCGACGCCGCGGGCCGCGACGAGTTCTTCATGATGGGCGGCGCCGGAAGCAAGTCCGCCATGGAGGCCATCAAGGCCGACGACACGGTGCTCAAGGCGACGGTCATCTACCCGTCGACGCAGGCTGCCGACGGCGTCGCGCTGGCTCGTCTGATCGCGCAGCAGAAGACGATGGGCGACCTGATCACCCCGTCGGTCCCGAACCGCATCGTGCTCGACGCTCCCGTCGTCACGAAGGACAACGTCGACCAGTACATCGACCTCTCCTTCGAGTAAGCCAGACGACACTCGCGGGGCGCCCGTCTGACGGCGGGCGCCCCGCGCCAACCTCCCGAGAGAGGGGAGATCGCGTTGACCGAGACGCTCCGCATCGCCATGATCGGCCACGGCTTCATGGGCGCCGCACACTCGCAGGGCTGGCGCGTCGCGCCCCGGTTCTTCGACCTTCCACTCGAGCCCGAGATGACCGTGCTCGTGGGCCGCAACCGCGACGCGACCGAGGCGGCCGCCCGCAAATGGGGCTGGCACGAGACCTCTACCGACTGGCACGATGTCATCGCGCGCGATGACATCGACGTCGTCGACATCGTCACCCCGGGCGACACCCACGCCGAGATCGCGATCGCCGCGCTCGAGGCCGGCAAGCACGTGCTGTGCGAGAAGCCGCTCGCGAACACCGTCGCCGAGGCCGAGCTCATGTCCGCCGCCGCCGAGCGGGCGGCCGGGCGCGGCATCCGCTCGATGGTCGGCTTCACCTACCGGCGCGTGCCGGCCACGACCTTCGCCCGCGACCTCGTCGCCGCGGGCCGCATCGGTGACATCCGTCAGGTGCGCGCCGAGTACCTGCAGGACTGGCTGATGGACGCCGAGGCGCCGCTCACGTGGCGCATGCAGAAGGAGCGCGCCGGTTCGGGTGCGCTCGGCGACATCGGCGCCCACGCGGTCGACCTGACCGAGTACATCACCGGACAGCGCGTCACGACCGTCTCGGGGATCATCGAGACGATCGTGGGCGAGCGCCCCCTGCTCGGCGAGGGGTCCGGCCTGTCGGGCACCGCGACGAACGAGCGCGGCGCGGTCACGGTCGACGACATCGCCTTGTTCACCGGCCGTCTGGAGTCCGGCGCCCTCGCCTCGTTCGAGGCCACGCGGTTCCGGACCGGCCGCAAGAACGCGCTGCGCATCGAGATCTCAGGGTCGAAGGGCGCCCTGGCGTTCGACCTCGAACGACTCAACGAGCTCGAGTTCTACGACGCGACACTGCCCGCCACGGGGCAGGGGTTCCAGCGCATCCTGGTCACCGAGAGCGACCACCCCTACGTCGGCTCTTGGTGGCCCACCGGTCATATGCTCGGCTACGAGCACGGCTTCAGCCACCAGGTTCTCGACTTCGTCACGGCGATCGACGCGGGCGAGCAGCCACGGCCCTCGTTCGAGGACGGACTGCATGTGCAGCGCGTTCTCGAAGCGGTCGAGCGCAGCTCCGGCAGCGGCAGCGCCTGGATTCCGACTGTCGACTGACACCACCCTCACGGAAGGATGACGCGATGACGCGCCCGATCACTTTGTTCACCGGCCAGTGGGCTGATCTGCCGTTCGAGGAGGTGGCGCGGCTGGCGGGTGAGTGGGGGTATGACGGTTTGGAGATCGCCTGCTGGGGCGATCATCTGGATGTCTCGCGGTGGGACGACGCCGAGTATGTGCAGTCGCGGCGGGACATTCTGGAGCGCAACGGCCTCAAGGTGTGGGCGATCTCGAATCATCTGACCGGGCAGGCGGTGTGCGATGACCCGATCGATGCGCGTCACCGGGACATCCTCTCGGATCGGGTGTGGGGCGACGGTGATCCGGAGGGGGTGCGGCAGCGCGCCGCGCAGGACATGAAGGACACCGCCCGGTTCGCGGCGAAGCTCGGGGTGACGCAGGTGAACGGGTTCACCGGGTCGTCGATCTGGAAGGCGGTGGCGATGTTCCCGCCGGCGTCGGATGAGTGGATCGATGCCGGGTATCAGGACTTCGCCGACCGGTGGCATCCGATCCTCGACGTGTTCGAGGAGGTCGGGGTCCGGTTCGGGCTGGAGGTGCACCCGTCCGAGATCGCGTACGACTACTGGACCGCGAAGCGCACGCTGGAGGCGATCGGGCATCGGGAGTCGTTCGGGTTGAACTTCGACCCGTCGCATTTCATGTGGCAGCAGCTGGATCCGGTCGCGTTCGTGCTGGACTTCGCCGACCACATCCTCCACGTGCATGTGAAGGAGTCGATCACGAACCTCGACGGCCGCAACGGGGTGCTCGGCTCGCACTTGCCGTGGGCGAACCCGCGCCGCGGCTGGACGTTCGTGTCCACCGGGCACGGCGCCGTGCCGTGGGAGCCGCTGTTCCGCGCGCTCAACGCGATCGGCTACACCGGACCCACCTCGGTCGAGTGGGAGGACGCCGGCATGGACCGCCTCGCCGGCGCCCCCGAAGCCCTCGCGTTCGTGCGAAAGCTCAACGCCATCACCCCACCCGGCGCCGCCTTCGACGCCGCCTTCTCGACGCGCTGAACGTGGACAGAGCCGGATGCCTCGGCCGAGGCATCCGGCTCTTTCCTGTGAACTCCGTTCCGCGGGGCGGGGCTAAGGTTTGAGCATGGCGACGACACCTCCCGGCTGGTACGACGACGGACACGGTGCTCTGCGCTGGTGGGACGGCGCGCAATGGACCGAGCACGTCGCCACGCCCGACCCCGAGACCGAGGGCGAGACGGCTCCGACCGAGGCCGACATCGTCGCCGCGAACGAAGCTGCCGCAGACTCCGGCTCCGCTTCCGCGCCCGACGAGGCGACCAGCGCGCAGGAGGCCGCAGCGGCGCAGGAGGCCGCCGAGGTCGATGCGGCGACGGCGCTCGGCTTCGGAGTCCCCCCTGCTGCGGGCACGCCCGTGTACCCGCCCGCCGTGACGGATCACCCGCAGGGCGCCTACCCCGGGGGCTACCCCGGAGCGGATGCCTCGGCCGGCGCCTTCGTCGCGGCGACCGAGCCGCGCAAGTCCAAGCTGTGGATCCTGTGGGTCGTGCTCGGTGTGTTCCTGCTCGGCATCGTCATCGCGGCGGCGATCATCATCCCGCTGCTCTTCCTCAACCTCGCGGCCGGCGGCGGATCCTCCGAGGCCTCGCCGTCCGGACCTGACGAGGAGGCCGCCGTGGCCGCCGTCGAGCTGTACGACGACGCGTGGCAGAACGTCGACTGCGAGGCGTACATGGCCTCGACGTCGGAGAGCTTCCGCACCGACTTCGGGTACGCGGACTGCGAGTCATTCGAGAGCGACGCCTCGGACTTCGCGGCCGGCGTGCAGGACTACGTCGTCACGGTGACGGCCATCGAAGCCGGGGAGGGCGAGATCGTCGTCACGACGACCGAGACCGGCAACGCCCTGTTCGGCGAGGAGGGCGAGCTCGAGCAGCCCGAGCCGCAGGAGTGGGAGTACGAGTACACCGTGGTCGACGTCGGCGGCGAGTGGGTCATCGACGAACTCGACGACCTCAACGACTGAGGCCGTGCCGGAGTCGGTGCCGCGCGAGCGAGACGCGCGCTTCTTCCTCGCCTGCGTAGGGATCGGCCTGCTCGCGGGCCTGCTGTCGGGCCTGTTCGGCGTCGGCGGCGGAACGGTCATCGTGCCGCTCCTCGTGCTCGCCCTGGCGTTCGATCAGCGCCTCGCCGCCGGCACCTCGCTCGCCGCGATCGTGCCGACCGCGACCGTCGGCGTGGTGTCGTACGCGCTCCACGACGCGGTGGCGTGGATCCCGGCGCTGCTGCTCGCAGCGGGTGCCGTGGCGGGAGCGCAGTTCGGAACCTGGCTGCTGCCGCGCCTGTCGATCACGTTCCTGCGATGGGCGTTCGTCGGATTCCTCGTCCTCGTGATCGTCAGCCTCTTCCTCGTGATCCCGTCGCGCGACGCCATGCTCGAGCTCACGCTGCTCAGCGGCCTCGGTCTGGTCGTGCTGGGTGTCATCACCGGAACCGTCGCCGGGCTCATCGGCGTCGGCGGCGGCATCATCGTGGTCCCGGCCCTGGTTGTGCTCTTCGGCACGAGTGACCTGGTGGCGAAGGGCACGTCGCTGCTCATGATGATCCCCACCGCGATCTCGGGCACGATCGGGAATCTGCGCCGCGGCAACGTCGATCTGGTCTCGGCGGCGGCAGTGGGCATCGCGGCATGCACGACGACGGCACTCGGGGCGTGGATCGCGACGCTCGTCGATCCGTTCCTGGGCAACATGCTCTTCGCGGTGTTCCTGGTCTTCATCGCGACGCAGATGGCGATCAAGGCGATCCGCGGTCGCGCGCGCTAGAAGGTGCCGACCGGGAGTGCGGGTCGCCCCGTCGGTAGGATGGCACGGTGCCAGTGAACCCCGAGCTCGTCGGCCGGGAATTCCCCCCGACGCCCCCCTACCTCGTGGGCCGCGAGAAGGTGCGCGAGTTCTCGCGCGCCGTGTTCGCGACCGACGCCCAGCACACCGACCCGGCCGCCGCGCAGGCTCTCGGCTACGCCGACGTCGTCGCGCCACCCACCTTCGCGATGGTCGTGCAGGACCTCACCCTCCAGCAGCTGCTGGGCGAGCCGGATTCGGGCATCGTGCTGCAGAACGTGCTCCACGCCGAGCAGAGGTTCCGCTACACGCGGCCGATCGTCGCCGGCGACGAGCTGAGCGCACGGCTGACCGTGACCGGCATCCGCACGCTCGGCGGCAATGCGATGGTCACGAGCGACGCCGAGATCACGGATGCCGCAGGAGACCACGTCGTGACGGCGACATCCGTCCTGCTCGTCGGGGAGGGCGAGAAGTGAGCGCCCTCGAGAACCTCGCCGTGGGCGACGTCGTCGCCGAGCGCACCGTGCACCTCACCCGTGAGTCTCTCGTGCGGTACGCCGGGGCCTCGGGCGACTTCAATCCCATCCACTACCGTGACGACGTCGCCGCCGAGGTCGGCCTGCCCGGCGTGCTCGCACACGGCATGCTCACGATGGGCCTGGCCGTCGAGACGATCGTGTCGTGGCTCGGCGATTCCGGTCGCATCCTCGAGTACGGCGTCCGGTTCACCCGTCCCGTCGTCGTCGATCCCGCCTCGGGCGCCGAGGTCTCGATCGTCGCGAAGGTCGGAGTCGTCGAAGATGGCGCGGCTCGCATCGATCTGACCGTCTCCAGTGCCGAGACCACGGTGCTCGGCAAGGCGCAGGTGCGCGTCCGGACCGCATGACCGAGGTCGCACCGGTCGCGCTCTCGCGCCTGACGACCCTCCGCACCGGCGGCGCCCCGGAGCGCCTGTTCGAGGCGACGACGACCGCGGAACTCATCGCCACGCTCCGCGACGTGTGGTCGAGCGGTGACCCCTGGTTCGTCCTCGGTGGCGGGTCGAACCTCTTCGTCGGCGACGAGCCGTTCGACGGCACGGTGGTCCGCATCCTCACCGAGGGGATCGAGCGGATGCCGTCGCCCCGGCCCGGGTTCGCGCGGCTCAAAGTCGAGGCCGGCCACGACTGGGACGCCCTCGTCGCCTACTCGGTCGCAGAGGGGCTGGCCGGCATCGAGGCCATGTCGGGCATCCCCGGGACGGTCGGCGCGGCACCGGTGCAGAACGTCGGCGCGTACGGTCAGGAGATCGTGCAGACCCTCGTCGAGGTCGACCTCATCGACGAAGCGACGGGTGAGGTGTCGACGGTCCCCGCCGCCGAACTCGGGCTCGGATTCCGCACCTCTGCGCTGAAGCACCACTACGGCTCGGTGCCGGCGCGCCGCGCGGTGATCCTGTCGGTCACCCTCGAGCTGGCCGAAGTCGGGCACGAGCAGCGCACCATCGCCGGAGACCAGCTGCGCTCCGCGCTCGGTCTCGGCGTCGACGACACGGTCTCGGTCGCCTGGGTGCGCGAGCACGTGCTCGCCACCCGCGCGCGCAAGGGCATGGTGCTCGACGCCGACGATCCCGACACCTACAGCGCGGGGTCGTTCTTCCAGAATGCCGTGGTGTCGGCATCCTTCGCACGGACGCTCCCCGCGGCCTGCCCGCGGTGGCCGGTGGCGCCGGACCTCGACCCGATCCTCGTGATCCCGCTCTCGGCGTTCGACGGCTACGTGCCGCCGCCCGCCGCCGTCGAGTCCGATGTGAAGGTGAGCGCCGCCTGGCTCATCGAGCACGCCGGGGTGAGCAAGGGGTTCAAGCTCCCGCGCTCCCGCGCGGCACTCTCGTCGAAGCACGCGCTGGCGCTCACCAATCGCGGCGAGGCGACCGCCGCCGAGCTCGCCCAGCTCGCCCGCTACATCCAGGGCCGGGTGCAGGCGGAATTCGGCCTCGTGCTTCAGCCCGAGCCCGTTCTGGTCAACGTCGAGCTCTAGTCCGTGTCGATCTTCTCGCACGACTCGTCGTCGATCGCGTCGACCAGGCCCTGGCGGTGCGTCGGAGCGAGGTTCGCCAGTGCGGCGACCACCTCTGCCAGCGTGATGGGTCCCATGAGATCCCCTTCCGTCTCGTCTTGTGAAGGACGTCGAACGGGAGGCGACGATGTCGACGAAACGCGGTGCCCTGTGCGTCGTTGCGATCGAGTCGCCAAGACACGCCGCTGCGGCCGCATGAGGAGCGGCGTGTTTTGGCGAGTGAACGCGCGTGAACGCGCGACTCGATGACCTCGACGTCGGCGGGCGGTGTCGTTCCGGGCGGGCTAGGACGCGAAGAGCTGCTGGAGGCGCTGCACTCCCTCGAGAAGCGCGTCGTCGCCGAGCGCGTACGAGAGGCGAAGGTATCCGGAAGGGCCGAACGCCTCGCCGGGAACGACGGCCACCTCGGCCTCCTCCAGGATGAGGTCGGCCAGCTCGAGCGTCGTGGTCGGCGTCTTGCCGCGCCACTCGCGACCCAGCAGGCCGCGGACGTCGGGGTAGGCGTAGAACGCGCCGAGCGGGTTCGGCACCGCGACGCCGTCGATCTTCGACAGCTCCGACACGATCAGGCGACGACGGCGGTCGAAGGCCAGGCGCATCTGCTCCGCCTCGTCCTGCGGGCCCGACAGCGCCGCGAGGGCGGCGCGCTGGGCGACGTTGTTCACGTTCGAGCACAGGTGCGATTGCAGGTTGGCGGCGACCTTGATGGCGTCCTTGGGCCCGACCATCCAGCCCACGCGCCATCCCGTCATGGCGTAGGTCTTCGCGACGCCGTTGACGAGGATCGTCTGCCCGGCGGCATCCGGTACAGCCTCGACGATCGAGACGGCGCGCACGCCCTCGTAGACGAGGTTCTGGTAGATCTCGTCCGAGATGATCCAGATGCCGTGCTCGACGGCCCACTCGCCGATCGCCCGTGTCTCTTCGGGCGTGTAGACAGCGCCGGTCGGGTTGGAGGGCGACACGAAGACGAGCGCCGTGGTGCGGTCGGTGCGCGCGGCCTCGAGCTGCTCGACGGTGACCTTGTAGTCCTGGTCGGCACCGGCGAACACCTCGACCGGCACGCCGTCGGCGAGCGCGATCGCCTCGGGGTAGGTCGTCCAGTACGGGGCGGGAAGGAGCACCTCGTCGCCGGGGTTCACGACCGCCTGGAACGCCTGGTACACCGACTGCTTGCCGCCGTTGGTCACGATGACCTGCGACGGGTCGACCTCGAGCCCGGAGTCGCGCAGTGTCTTGGCCGCGATCGCCTCGCGCAGCACGGGCAGGCCGACCGCGGGGGTGTAGCGGAAGTTCGACGGGTCGGTGAGCGCCGCCGCCGCCGCGTCGACGATGAACTGCGGCGTCGGGAAGTCGGGCTCGCCGGCGGCGTAGGAGATCACCGGGCGACCATCGGCCTGAAGGGCCTTCGCCTTGGCGTCGACCTTGAGCGTCGCGGACTCGGCGATGGCGGAGAGCTTGCGGGAGAGCGGGGCGCGTTCTGTCACGACTTCGAGCGTAGTCCGCGAGTGCCCGGGGGAGTGTCCGGAATACCGATCGGCGCCGGACGGCGGAGCCGAGGCATCCACCGAATGGAGGATGCCTGCCCGACGACTGGAGGCTGCTCCCGCGCTCGCCGCCGAGGGACGGTGGAGTCATGGACGAGAACGTGGTGCGGGTGCGGAACCTGCGCAAGGAGTATTCGGGTCGGGCGGTCGTCAGCGACGTGTCGTTCGACATCGCCCGAGGGGAGACCTTCGCGCTCCTCGGGCCCAACGGGGCGGGCAAATCGACGACCGTCGAGGTGCTCGAGGGCTTCCGTCGGCGAACGTCCGGCGACGTCGCGGTGCTGGGCCAAGACCCAGGTCGCGCGGGCCTCGCCTGGAAAGCCCGCATCGGAGTCGTGCTGCAGACGGCCGGCAGCCTCGGCGCCCTCACCGTGCGGGAGTATGTGCAGCAGTTCGCACGGTTCTTCCCGGCGCCGCGCGACACCGACGAGGTGATCGAAGCGGTCGGCCTCACCTCTCAGGCGGGCATGCGCGTGGCGAAGCTCTCGGGCGGGCAGCAGCGGCGCGTCGATGTGGCACTGGGGATCGTCGGAGATCCCGAGCTGCTCTTCCTCGACGAGCCGACCACCGGCTTCGACCCGCAGGCGCGGCGCGACTTCTGGGCCATGATCCGCGGGCTGTCGGCCCAGGGGACGACGATCCTGCTGACGACGCACTACCTCGAGGAGGCCGAGCACCTCGCCGACCGCGTCGGCATCCTGGTGGGCGGCACGCTGAAGGCGATCGGGCCGGTCGCGTCGATCGGGGGGACGGATGCTCGCACCCCCCTGGTGCGCTGGCGCGACGTCGGCGGCATGCACGAGCACCGCACCGCCGAACCCGGACGGTTCGTCGCCGGCCTTGTGGAGTACCTGGACGACGAGCCCGCGGACGTGCAGATCGTGCGTCCCTCGCTCGAGGACGTCTACCTCGGCCTCGTCGCCGAGGACACGCAGCAGGAGACCGGCGTCATCGAGCCGGCGATTCAGAAGGAGACGGCGCGATGAGCACTCTCACCCGCACGACCGAAGCCCGCGGCATCCGATCCCCCGGTCTGGTCACCCTGGGGGCGTGGCGAACCCGCTTCGAGCTGATGCAGTACTTCCGCTCGTTCGACACGCTGGTGTTCACCTTCCTCTTCCCGCTGGTCATGCTGGGCCTGTTCAGCGTGGCCTTCGGCGGGAACGGTGACATGCAGCCCGCCCCCGGGCTGCCCCCGATCCCGGTCGCTCAGGCGTACCTGCCCGCGATGCTCGCCGCGGGGCTGCTGCTCTCCGGGTTCCAGAACCTCGCGATCGACATCGCGATCGAGCGCTCCGAGGGGGTGCTCAAGAGGCTCGGATCGACTCCGCTCTCGCCGGTGAGCTACTTCTTCGGCAAGATCGGCCAGGTCGCCGTCACCGGCGTGGCGCAGGCGGCGCTGATCCTGACCTTCGCGGCGGTCGTGCTGCGCGTGCCGCTGCCGACCGAGCCCGAGAAGTGGGCGACCTTCGCGTGGGTGTTCGTGCTCGGCATCGTGTCGTCGGCCCTGCTGGGCGTGGCGATCTCGTCGGTTCCGCGGACGGCGCGCAGCGCGACGGCGGTGGTCATCCCGATCGTGCTCGTCGTGCAGTTCGTGTCGGGGGTGTACCTCTTCTTCTACATGCTGCCGGAGTGGCTCCAGACCGCGGCGAGCTTCTTGCCCGTGAAGTGGATGGCGCAGGGCATGCGCTACGTCTTCCTGCCCGACGACTACGCGGCGCTGGAGATGAACGGCGAGTGGAACCTCGCCGGCGTCGCGATCGCGCTCGCCATCTGGCTCGTGGTCGGACTGGTCCTGGCGCGCGTCACCTTCCGGTGGATCCGGCGCGACGCGTAGCCTGAGGCCGGTGGCGAGATGCTGAACAGGCGGTGGTGGGACGCGGCGGTGATCGCCGCGTCCCTCGTGACGGCGCTCGCGATGTCCGTCGGTCTCACCGACGCTGCGGCCAGGGAGATCGCGGTGGCCATCGGGGCGATCCTGCTCTTCGCCGTCGCGTATGCGTTCGTCGCGCGCCCCGGGCTGGCCGATCGGCGCCCGTGGCGGCTTCCGGTCTTCGCGGGCCTCGCCGCCGTGGCGCTGGCGACGGGATGCTCCGTCCAGCCCTTCTTCGCGATCTTCCAGGCGATCGCCTACCCCCTGGTGTGGGTGCTCGCGGCGCGACGGCGTCCCGCGATCATCGGATCGGCCGTGGTCGCGCTCGGTGTCTTCGTGGGCGTGTCGCTCTTCGCCGGCATCCTCGCCGGTGGTGACGGAGTCCTGGGCGCCGTCGGCGCGGCCGTCGCATCAGCGGCTTTCGGATTCGCGTTCGCGGTCGCGTTCGGACTGTGGATATCGAGCATCGTGGAATACGGCGAGGAGCGTGCGCGGCTGGTCGCCGAGCTCACGACCGCGCAGGGCGAGGTCGAGTCGCTCAGCCGGGATCGGGGCGCCGCGGCCGAACGTGAGCGGCTCTCGCGCGACGTGCACGACACGCTCGCGCAGACGCTCGCGGGCCTCGCGATCCTCGCAGAGCGCGCCGGCCGGCAGCTGGCCGACGAGCGGACGGACGCCGCAGCCGACACGATCGCCACGGTCGAGCGCCTCTCGCGCGACGCCCTCGAGGAGGCGCGGGCGATCGTCTCGCGAACCGCCGCCGTGCCGTCGGATGCCGCGCTCGGCGATGCCGTGGACCGACTGCTGAGCCGCTTCCGGGCCGAGACCGGACTCACGATCGACCTCGAACTGCGCCTCGACTCGGACGGTGTGCTCGGGAGAGAGTCGCAGCTCGTGATGCTGCGATGCCTGCAGGAGTCGCTCGCCAACGTGCGCAAGCACGCCGCGGCCACCCGCGTGCGGGTGCTGGTCTCAGCCGGCCCCTCGGGGGGAGCGGTCCTGGAGGTGGTCGACGACGGCGGCGGCTTCGATCCGGCCGCGCGACGCGACGGTTTCGGCCTGGAGGGGATGGCGGAGCGTGTGGCGCTCGCCGGCGGGGAGTTCGAGATCTCGTCGAGGCCCGGAGTCGGAACCACGCTCGTCGTCCGGCTGCCCGGCACGACGTCGACCAGCGAGGTGACCGGATGATCCGCCTCGTGATCGCCGACGACCACCCCGTCGTGCGGGCGGGCCTGGTCGGCATGCTGTCGGACGAACCCGGCTTCGAGGTCGTGGGCGAGGCATCCGACGGCGACCAGGCCGCGCGCATCACGGCCGCGACGTCACCCGACGTCGTGCTGATGGACCTGCGCATGCCCGGTGTGGACGGCGTCGCGGCGACCGCCCGCATCACGGCCCAGGGCGACGCCAAGGTCCTCATCCTGACCACCTACGAGTCCGATGATCAGATCCTCGCGGCGATCGAGGCCGGGGCATCGGGGTATCTGCTGAAGGCCGCACCCCGGGCCGAGATCGTCGCGGGCATCCGCTCTGTCGCCGCCGGGCAGACCGCGCTCTCGCCGCAGGTGGCGGTGCGGCTGGTCGAGCGGATGCGCGCACCCGCGGTCGAGACGGTGCTCACCGCGCGCGAGACCGAGGTGCTGCGACTCGTCGCCGCCGGCCACAGCAACAAGCAGATCGCCGCCGCGCTCGGCATCGGCGAGTCGACCGTCAAGACGCACCTGCTCAAGGTCTTCGAGAAGCTCGGCGTCGCCGACCGCACACGCGCGGTCACGCTCGCGATGGAGCGGGGCCTCCTGCCCCGGTGACAGAGGGCGCGGGCCCTCGCGGACCCGCGCCCTCGTGCGTCACAGGTCGAGAGGCCAGAGCTCCCGCAGTTCCAGCACGCCGTGCGTGGCCATCGGATGCCGCGTCGCGACCTCGACCGCGTGATCCATGTCGCGGCACTCGAGGATGTCGAATCCCGCGATGACCTCGCGGGTCTCGGCGAACGGGCCGTCCGTGACGAAGACCTTGCCGCCGCGGCGGCGAACGGTCTTGGCGCGCTGCGGCGGCTGCAGCCGGTCGCCGTCGAGGTTGACCCCGCTCTCGGATGTCTCCTTCGACCACTCCTCGATCGTCAGGACGGGTTCTTCGGTCGTACCCACCTCGGGGTCGGCCACCACCAGCATCAGAAATCGCATCGCTTGTCCTTTCTCTTCGAGCGACGTTACGTCCAGGACGTCGAACGAGCGGGCAGGCGATCGACAAAACGATCGAACGAGTTGCCAAGACACGCCGCCCGCGGGGTCGCCGCGTCGGCGTGTCTTGGCGACTGAGTGGTTCGGAACCGGGAACAGCGGATGCCTCGGCACCGCGCACAGGGCAGTGCCGAGGCATCCTCAGCTCAGCTGAACTGGTTCATCGTGTTGTGGTGGCCGCCCGCCTTGAGGGCGGCGTCGCCGGCGAAGTACTCCTTGTGGTTGTCGCCCAGGTCGCTGCCCGCCATGTTCTGGTGCTTGACCGTGGCGATGCCCTCACGGATCTCGCGCCGCTGGACGCCCCTCACGTAGGCGAGCATGCCTTCGTCGCCGAAGTATCCCTTCGCGAGGTCATCGGTCGACAGTGCGGCCGTGTGGTAGGTCGGCAGCGTGATGAGGTGGTGGAAGATCCCCGCGCGTGCGGAGCCGTCACGCTGGAACGTGCGGATCTTCTCGTCGGCCAGCTGCGCCAGCGGGGACCCGTCGTACTCGACGTTCATGAGGTCGCCCCGGTCGTATCCGGAGACGTCCTCGCCCTGCTCGGCGAGCAGGTCGTACGCCTGCTGGCGGAAGTTGAGCGTCCAGTTGAACGACGGGCTGTTGTTGTAGACGAGCTTCGCGTTCGGGACCTCCGCACGGATCGCGTCGACCATGCCGGCGATCTGCTCGATGTGGGGCTTCTCGGTCTCGATCCACAGCAGGTCGGCGCCGTTGCGCAGCGACGTGATGCAGTCGAGCACCACCCGCTCCTCCCCGGTGCCCGGACGGAACTGGTACAGGTTGCTCGGCAGTCGGCGCGGACGCAGGAGCTTGCCGTCGCGCGTGATGACGACATCCCCGTTGCCCAGGTCGGAACCCGAGATCTCCTCGACGTCGAGGAACGCGTTGTACTGGTCGCCGAGGTCGCCCGGCTCGTGGGTGACGGCGAGCTTCTGCGTGAGGCCGGCGCCCAGCGAGTCCGTGCGGGCGACGATGATGCCGTTCTCGATGCCGAGCTCCAGGAACGCGTACCGCACCGCGTTGATCTTCGCGAGGAAGTCCTCGTGCGGAACGGTGACCTTGCCGTCCTGGTGGCCGCACTGCTTCTCGTCGGAGACCTGGTTCTCGATCTGGATGGCGCACGCGCCCGCCTCGATCATCTTCTTCGCCAGGAGATACGTCGCCTCGGGGTTGCCGAAGCCGGCGTCGATGTCGGCGATGATCGGCACCACGTGGGTCTCGTAGGTGTCGATCTGCGCCTGGACGAACTCGACCGCGGTCTCGTCGCCGGCGGCGCGCGCCTGGTCGAGCTGCGTGAAGAGCAGGTCCAGCTCGCGGGCGTCGGCCTGTCGCAGGAAGGTGTACAGCTCCTCGATCAGCGCGGGCACCGCCGTCTTCTCGTGCATCGACTGGTCGGGGAGAGGCCCGAACTCCGAGCGCAGCGCGGCGACCATCCACCCCGAGAGGTAGAGGTAGCGCTTGTCGGTGCTCTTGAGGTGCTTCTTGATCGAGATCAGCTTCTGCTGCCCGATGAAGCCGTGCCACACGCCGAGGGACTGCGTGTAGACCGACGAGTCGGTGTCGTACTCCTCCATGTCTCGGCGCATGATGTCGGCCGTGTACTGGGCGATCTGGAGGCCCGTGCGGAACCGGTTCTGCGCCCGCATGCGAGCGACCGACTCGGGGTCGATGGCGTCCCACGTGGAGCCGATCCGCTCTTTGAGGCCGCGGATGGCGTCGATGTCGTCCTGGTAGGCGGTCATGGTGGTCTCCTTCAGCGGGTTTCGATGAGGTAGCGGGAGTAGGCGGGCAGGGTGAGGAAGGCAGGGAACTCCTGGCCCAGTGCGACCTCGCGGAAGATCTCGGCGGCGTCGTCGTAGCGGTCGCCCTCGCGGCGGTCGACCTCGCCGAGCACCTGCGCGATCAGCTCCTCGACGTACTCGCGCGTGATCGGTGTGCCGTCCTCGGTGGCGCGGTCCTGGTGGATCCACTGCCACACCTGGCTCCGGCTGATCTCGGCGGTCGCGGCATCCTCCATCAGGTTGTCGATCGCCACGGCGCCGAGCCCGCGCAGCCAGGCCTCGAGGTACCGGATCGCCACGGACACGTTGGCGTGGACGCCCGCCGCGGTGATCGGTCGCCCGATGTGCACGTCGATCAGCTGCGACGCCTGCACCTCGACCTCGGGACGCTGGCGGCCGAGCTGGTTCGGCCGGTCGCCCAGCACCGCGTCGAACTCGGCCATCGCCACCGGGATGAGGTCGGGGTGGGCCACCCACGTGCCGTCGAAGCCGTCGCCGGCCTCGCGGTTCTTGTCGGCGGCGACCTTCTCGAACGCCAGCCGGGTCACCTCACGGTCGCGCCGGTTCGGGATGAAGGCGCTCATGCCGCCGATCGCGAAGGCGCCGCGCTTGTGGCACGTCTTCACGAGCAGGTCGGTGTAGGCCCGCATGAACGGGACCGTCATCGTCACCTCGCTGCGGTCGGGCAGCACGAAGCGCGCGCCGCGACCGCGGTAGTTCTTGATGATCGAGAAGATGTAGTCCCAGCGGCCGGCGTTGAGGCCCGCGCAGTGGTCGCGCAGCTCGAAGAGGATCTCCTCCATCTCGAAGGCCGCCGGCAGCGTCTCGATGAGCACCGTCGCGCGGATCGTGCCGTGCGGGATGCCGAGTCGCTGCTCGCTGAAGGTGAAGACGTCGTCCCACAGCTTCGCCTCCTCGCTCGACTCGAGCTTGGCGATGTAGAAGTACGGCCCTCGTCCGTTCGCGATCAGCTGCTGCGCGTTGTGGAAGAAGTAGAGGCCGAAGTCCACCAGAGAGCCGGATGCTGCCATCGTGCGGCCGGTGCGGTCGGTGAAGCGGATGTGCTCCTCGACGAGGTGCCAGCCGCGCGGGCGCATCACGATCGTCGGCGTGCGCTCGGCGGTGACCCGGTACTCCTTGCCTTCGGGGCTCGTGAACGACAGCTGCCCGCGGATCGCGTCGCGCAGCGACAGCTGACCCTCGACGACGTTCTTCCAGGTGGGGCTGGTGGCGTCCTCCTGATCGGCGAGCCACACGCGGGCGCCGGAGTTGAGGGCGTTGATCGTCATCTTCGGGTCGGTCGGACCCGTGATCTCGACGCGGCGGTCCTCGAGGCCGGGACCGGCGCCGGCGACCTGCCACTCGGCGTCCTCGCGGATGTGCCGGGTGTCGTCACGGAACTGCGGATCGTGACCGTTGCCGATCTCGAAGCGGCGGCGCAGGCGGTCGGCGAGTCGGTCGTGGCGTCGTGCGGAGAAGCGCTGGTGCAGCTCGGCGAGGAATGCGATCGCCTCGGGGGTGAGGATCTCGTCGTAGCGGGGGCCGAGGCGGCCCGCGACCTCGATCGCGGGCTCGTGGGTCTGGGTCGGGATGGCGCCGGTGCGCGTGCGCATCGGGGTGGCGGTCGCAGGTGTCATGTTCCTGCCTTCCTGGTGGAGTGCGATGTGAGGAGGGATGCCGTGGCCCGGCGTGTGTGCCGATGTCGAGCGATCCCGTGATCCGCGTTCTCGGTCCGATCGGCGGTGGTCGTGTGTCCACTGTGGGGTGAACTTCGGTGGTGTCTCCGACAGATCCGGGTGTGAACTTTCGGGATATTTCTGCTTTCGTGAGAGAATCGGGTCATGACGACGTCGTTCACCCGCGAATCGCACGCAGAAGTCGCCGACGATGAGGATGTGGATTCCCTCACCATCGGCCGCCGCATCCGGCAGCTGCGCACCGAACGCGGCATGACGCTCGAAGAGCTCGCGGCCGCCGTCGACCGTGCGCCGAGCCAGCTCTCGATGATCGAGAACGGCCGGCGTGAGCCGAAGCTCACCCTGCTGCAGGCGATCGCACGCGCGCTCGGCTCCTCGCTCGACGCGATCCTCGAGTCCGAGCCGCTCGACGAGCGGGCGACTCTCGAGATCGCGCTCGAGCGGGCGATGCGGGGGCAGACGTTCCAGGCCCTCGGGATCCCGCCGTTCCGCATCGGCAAGAACGTCCCGAACGAGGCGCTCACGGCGATGCTGTCGCTGCAGGCCGAGATCGAACGGCTCCGCGACGAGCGCGCGGCGACGCCCGAGGAGGCGCGCCGGGCGAACGTCGCGCTGCGGCGGCTCATGCGCACGCAGAACAACTACTTCGCGGAGCTGGAGGGGCACGCCCACGCGATCCTCGAGGCCGTCGATCACCCGGGCGGCCCGCTCACGCAGCGCACGGCATCCGACATCGCGGCGCATCTCGGGTTCACGCTGCACTACGTGCCCGACCTTCCGAACACGACCCGCAGCGTCGCCGACATCAAGAACGGGCGGCTGTACCTGTCGAGTCGGCTGACGGTCAAGGGCGACCCGCGGACCGCGGTGCTCCAAGCCCTGTCGAGCCGCATCCTCGGCCATCGCGAGCCGACGTCGTACGCGGAGTTCCTTCGCCAGCGCGTCGAGACGAACTACCTCACCGGCGCCCTGCTGATCCCCGAGGCGCACGTCGTGCCGTTCCTGCAGGAGGCCAAGAAGGATCGGGCCATCTCGATCGAGGATCTGCGCGACGCCTATTCGGTGTCGTACGAGACCGCGGCGCACCGCTTCACCAATCTCGCGACCGTGCATCTCGGCATCCCGGTGCACTTTCTGAAGGTGCACGAATCAGGAACGATCACGAAGGCGTACGAGAACGACGACGTGAACTTCCCGACCGACCGCCTGGGGTCGATCGAGGGCCAGATGTGCTGCCGCAAGTGGACCTCGCGCGTCGTCTTCGACGTCGACGACCACTTCAATCCGTACTACCAGTACACCGACACCGGCAACGGCACCTACTGGTGCACGGCGCGCGTGGAGCAGTCCAGCGAGGGCGCGCATTCGGTGAGCGTCGGCGTCCGTTTCGACGACACGAAGTGGTTCCTCGGTCGCGACACCCCGAACCGAGGGGTCTCGAAGCATTCGGTCGAGGCGTGCTGCCGTCGCGCTCCGGCCGAGCTGGAGGCATCCTGGCGCGAGAATGCGTGGCCGAACGTGCGCACGCCGCGCACCCTGCTCGCCACGCTGCCGACCGGGGCGTTCCCCGGGGTCGACTCGACCGACGTGTACGAGTTCCTCGAGGCGCACGCGCCGCGCTGATCGCGTGCCCCTCGGGAGGAGTGGGCGCGTGAGAGACCCGTGAGAGATCGGATGCCGGGGTTCTGCTAAAACCTTACAGGTGTTAGGTTTTCTGAACCGACGGTTCCGCCCGACGGAGCCGCTTTCGATGAGGAGAGCGCGATGAAGCGATGGCTGAGCACGATCACGGCGGCGGGAATCGTCGCCGCCGGACTCGGGATGGCCGCTCCGGCGGCTGTCGCGGGGGAGCGGGGCAAGGGCGGCGCCGACGACCTCAAGAGGTGGGCGCAGGACACGTGGGCCTCGCTCGACGCGATGACCGACGAGTCCACCGGGCTGCCGTCCGACAACGTGACCGGCGACCTCGCGACCGTCGGGGCGTACACCTCGCCGACCAATATCGGCGGCTACCTGTGGTCGACCGTCACCGCGCGCGATCTGGGCATCATCGACGCCGCCGAGGCTCACGAGCGCCTGGCGACGACGCTCGACACCCTGGAGGGTCTCGAGCGGAACGACGCCAGCGGCATGTACTACAACTGGTACGACCCGGCGACGGGCGCGAAGCTCACCACCTGGCCGGACTCCGGCGATCCCGTCGACCCGTTCCTGAGCACGGTCGACAACGGGTGGCTGGCGGCATCCCTCCGCATCGTCCGCGAAGCGGACCGGGCGCTCGCCGCGCAGGCCGACGCGCTCTACGACTCGATGGACTTCGCGGCGTACTTCAACCCCGAGGGTGCCCCCGGTCTCCCCGCCGGGACGAACCGCGGCGGATTCTGGGAGGTCGCCCCTCCCGGCTGCAGCGTCGAGGCGCCGATGTACAACGGCTCCGGCGAGACCGCGTTCTACACGTGCCACCACTACGACACGACCGTGAGCGAGAGTCGCATCGCGACCTACCTCGGCATCGCGAACGGCGAGATCCCGGCGACGGCGCTCTACGGGACCCACCGCACGATGCCTCCCGGCTGCGACTGGGCCTGGCAGGAGCAGCTGCCCACCGGCACCTACCGCACCTACCGGGGCGTGAAGGTCTGGGAGGGCGTCTACACGTACGCCGGAAAGTCGTTCGTCCCCAGCTGGGGCGGCAGCATGTTCGAGGCGCTCATGCCCGACCTGCTCGTGCCCGAGACGACCTGGGGTGCCCGCTCGTGGCGGATCAACCACCCGGTCACCGTCGCGGTGCAGAAGCACCACGGTCTCGACGAGGCGGGCTACGGTGCCTGGGGCTTCTCGCCCGCGAGCAACCCGTTCGGCGGCTACGCCGAATACGGGGTCGACCTCGCAGGCATGCGGTCGGACGGCTACACGTCCGATGCCGAGAAGACCGATGTCGACATCGATCGCCCCGGCTGCACGACGGGCACGAACCCCGACCCCGAGTTCGGCGACGGCGTGGTGACGCCGCACGCGAGCTTCCTCGCGCTGCCCTACGACCGCAAGGCCGTGCTCGCGAATCTGCGCCACCTCGAGGACGACCTCGGCGCCTACGGACCCGGCGGGTTCTACGACGCCGTCGCCGTCGGCAGCGGCACGGTCGCGGAGCGCTACCTGTCGCTCGACCAGTCGATGATCATGGCGGCGATCGGCAACGAGCTCACCGGCGATACGCTGAAGCGTTATTTCGTCGACAAGGAGATGGAGAAGCGCCTGCGCCCGGCGATGGCCGCGCAGGTCTTCAGCTCCCAGTGGAAAGCGCGCAAGTGACCCGAGAGCCGTCAGGCAGCGAGGCCGGGGCGTCCGAAACGGATGCCCCGGCCCGCGCCGCGCGCGCGCCCCGCGGCAGCTACGCCAAGGGGCAGGCGCGCCGGCAGCAGATCGTCGACGAAGCGCTGGTCGTCTTCGCCCGGGGCGGGTTCCACAGCGGCTCGCTGCGCGAGATCGCCAAGCGCGTCGGCCTGACACCGACCGGTCTCATGCACCACTTCGCCAACAAGGAGGAGCTCTTCACCGAGGTCCTCCGCCAGCGCGACGAGAAGATCCGGGCGGCGGCGGGCGACCCCGCCGAGCACACCCTCATCCAGCAGGCCACGAAAGTCGTCGCCTACAACCAGGAGTCGCGCGGCCTCACGTCGCTCTACGCGACGGTGTCGGTGGAGGCGACCGACTCCGAGCACCCCGCGCACGAGGAGTTCTCGCGCCGATACCGGCAGAGCGCCGAGGCCGCGACGCCGATTCTGCGCGCGGCGCAGGCGGACGGTGAGATCCGCGACGACATCGACCCCGCGCTCGCCGCACGTCTCGTGAGCGCCGTCATGGACGGCATCCAGCTGCAGTGGCTGCTCGACGACAGCGTCGACATGAACGCGCTCTTCGCCGAGTTCGTGCGCGGCTACCTGCTCCCGCCCGAGCGCTGATCCGCGCGCGACCCGCCGCGTCGCCGCATCCGTTCGTGGCGCGGCATCCGTTCGCACCCCACCCCGAGTCGCCAACACACGCCGCAGGGAGCGGGCCCGTGGCGGCGTGTTTTGGCGACTCAGCGCGTTCGAGGGCGCGGCGCGGCTCAGGGGGAGGGGGCTCAGCGCAGGGCGTTGGCGCGAGCGACCTCGCCGAGCCAGCCGAGGCTGGGCTTCGGGCTGCGCTCGAACGTGTCGCGATCCCAGGCGATGAGTCCGAACGTCGGCCGGTAGCTGCCCCACTCGTAGTTGTCGAGCAGGCTCCAGTGCAGGTATCCCCGCACGTCGGCGCCGTCGGCGATGCACGCGTGCACCGCCTCGAGGGCGCCGCGCGTGTAGTCGATGCGGCGGGCGTCGTCGGCGGTGGCCATGCCGTTCTCGGTCACGTACACCGGGACGCCCGCGCGGGACCACGCATTGCGGATGCCGTCACCCACCGCCGGCGGGAAGTACTCCCACCCCGTGAGGGTGCGCTCGGCATCGTCCGGGATCGGCAGCGGCCCCTCCGGCCCGATCTTCGTCCGCGTGTAGGCCTGCACGCCGATCCAGTCGTCGCCGCGAGCCGCGTCGAGGAACACGTCCTCCCGCGAGGCGCCGTAGGCGGCCGCGACCTGCTCGGCACCGTCGATCGGCTGATACGCCTGCGTCGCCACCGACCAGCCGGCGAGGCATCCGTCTCCTCGCACGATGTCGACGGCGCGCTTGTGCGCGTCGATCAGGCGATCGGTCACCGCGGGGACGCCGGGCGGAAGCCCGATGGAGGGGAATCCGACCTCGGGATCGGCGAGCACCGACACCATGTTGGGCTCGTTGATCGTGCAGACCAGATCGACGGCTTCGAGCACCGGCATGGCGGCTTCGACGTACCGGGCGAACCGGTCGGCCGCGGCATCCGAATGCCACCCGCCCTCCCGCGCGAACCAGATCGGATTCGTGAAGTGATGGAGCGTGATCATGGGACGCAGGCCGAGACCGATCGCCGTGTCGACCATGCGGCGGTAGTGGTCGATCGCGGCGTGGGAGATCCACCCGTCCTCGGGCTCGATCCGGGCCCACTCGATGCTGAACCGGTAGGTGTCGAGCCCGGCGTCGGCCAGCAGCGCCATGTCCTCGCCGTAGCGGTGGTAGCTGTCGGCCGCGTCGCCGGACGGCGTCTCGACGACCGCGCCGGGGACCCGTCCCCACTCGCGCTCCCACCAGTCGGAGTGGACGTTGCCGCCCTCGATCTGATGCGCCGCCGTCGACGCACCCCACAGAAAGCCGTTCGGGAAGTCCATCGGTTCGATGGTCCTTTCGTTCGAGCGGGCGGATGCCGCAACCCCGGGGTCGCAGCATCCGCCCGCATCACTTGATGCCGGTGAGCGCGATGCCCTGCACGAAGTAGCGCTGCAGGAACACGAACACGAGGAGGATCGGCAGCACCACGACGACCGCGCCGGCCATCATGAGTCCGTACTTCGCCGCGTTCTGGCTCACCGAGTAGAGGGCGAGCGCGACCGGGAGCGTGTACATGTCCTCCTTCGTCGCGACGACGAGCGGCCACAGGAAGTTGTTCCAGCTGCCGAGGAACGTGAGGATCGTCAGCGTGGCCACCGCGGGGCCGCACATGGGCATGATCACGCGCAGGAAGATGCGCCACTCGCTCGCGCCGTCGATGCGCGCCGCCTCGATGAGCTCGTCGGGGAGGCTCAGCATGAACTGCCGCATCAGGAAGACGCCGAGCGGCGAGATCAGGAACGGCAGGATGAGGCCCGGATAGCTGTTGACCAGTCCGAGGTTCGCCGTCAGCACGAACAGCGGCACGAAGGTCACGACGCCGGGCACCATGAGCGTCCCCAGGACGAGGCCGAACAGCAGCTTCTTGCCGCGGAACTGCAGCTTCGCCAGCGCGTAGCCGATCATCGAGCAGAACACGATGTTGCCGAGCGTCACGAAGACGGCCACCACCAGGCTGTTCACGAAGAACGTCGTGAAGTCCAGGCGGCCGAAGAGCGTCTCGTAGTTCTCCACGGTGGGATCCTGCGGCAGGAAGCCGGTGGGGTTCTGGCGGATCTCGGCATCCGACTTGAACGAGCCGAGGATCATCCACACGAACGGCATGATCATCGCGATCAGTCCCAGCGTGAGCACGATGTAGAGCCACCAGCGAGGACGCTCGCGACGGCGTCTGCGGCCGGCGGGATGGAGCTCGGGCTCCACGACGTCGGTGTCGGTCACCGATGCGGAGGCGAGGACCGGTCCCAGCCGTTCGGCCTCGGCGGGGGAGGCGGGCGTGGTCGTCATGTCAGTCCTTCCTTGAAATGAGGCGGAACTGGATCAGCGAGAGCACCACGATCGCGAGGAACAGCACGTAGCTGGCTGCCGACGCGTAGGCGTAGTTGCCGAACCCGAACTGGTCGTACGTGTACATGGCGGTGGAGAGGGTCGCATCGAGCGGCCCGCCTTGCGTCATCACGTACGGCTCCTCGAAGAACTGCAGGAATCCGATTCCCGTGATGACCGTCGAGAAGAGGATCGCCGGCCGCATCGCCGGGATCGTGATGTTCCAGAACCGCTGCCACGCGTTGGCGCCGTCGACCATCGCGGCCTCGTGGTGCTCTCGCGGAACCCCTTGGAGGGCTGCGAGGAAGATCACCATGATCGTCCCGATGTTGCGCCAGACGGCCATCATGATCAGGGAGGGCAGCGCCCAGCTCGGCGACTGAAGCCAGTCGGGACCCTGGATGCCGAAGACGGCCAGGAAGCCGTTGAGCAGGCCGTCCGGCTGCAGGATGAACCGCCACACGATGGCGATGGCGACGATGCTCGTGACCACCGGCGCGTAGTAGCCGACGCGGTACACGGTGCGGAAGCGGCGGATGCCCTTGTCGAGGGCGAGCGCCACGGCGAGGGCGAGTCCGATCGTGAGCGGCACCGCCACGACGACGAACGTGAAGGTGTTGAGCAGCGATCGCAGGAACCTCGGGTCCTGGAACAGGCGGACGTAGTTGTCGAAGCCGACGATGTTCACCTGGAACGGCGTCTGCAGGTCGCGCGTGGTCATGTCGGTGAAGCTCATGAGGAACGATCCGACGATCGGTCCGGCCATGAACACCAGGAACAGGATCACGAACGGCGCGGCGAACAGCCACGCGGTGCGGGTCATGCGGCGTTCCCGCCGCGACGACCGCACACGGGGTGCGGGTCGCCGCGGCGGTGCCGCAGGTGAGGCAAGGGCGGTCATCGGGTGCCTACTTGCCGGTCCCGATGGACGTCGCCTGCTGCTGGATGGCTGCGATCGCGTCCGCGGGCGTCGTGTCGCCGCGCGTGGCCTTCTCGAGCTCCTGGTCGATCACGGCCGACACCTGGGCCCACGTGGCGATCGCCGGCGGGGCCTTCGAGTCCTGAAGCTGCTCGCCGAACACGCTGAGGTAGGGGTCCTCGGCGAACGTCGGGTCGTCCCACGCCGCCTGGACGCTGGGCAGGTCGGTCGAGATGTCGTACCACGCGAGCTGGGTCTCGGGCTCGCTCAGCCAGCGCACGAACTTCCACGACGCGTCGCGGTTCTCGGTGTCCTCGAACACGGCCAGGTTGCCACCGCCGGTGAAGCTCGTGCGGCTGTCGGCGCCGGGCACCATCGCCACGCCGAACTTGTCGGCGAAGTCCTCGCCGCCCTGCTCGAGCAGGAGTCCGACGTGGAACGGGCCGCTGTAGAACGCGCCCACCTCGCCGTTGATGAAGGCGGACTCGATCTCGCCGCCCTCCAGGCGACGCGGCTCGGAGATGCCGTCCTCGAAGAAGCTCGTGTAGAAGGCGAACGCCTCCTCCCACTCCGGGGTGTCGAAGGTGAATTCGGTGCCGTCCTCGTTGAGGATGTCGCCACCCTGCTGCCAGGCGAGCGGCGTCACGTACTGCCAGGAGTCGAAGCCGCCCGGGGGCAGCGAGACACCCCACTCGGCACCGGCTTCCTGCAGGCCCTTCGTGAAGGCCGTGTACTCCTCCCACGTCGTCGGCGGCTCGAGGCCGGCCTTCTCGGCGAGGTCGGTGCGGTAGTACAGCACGCGCGTGTCGACGTACCAGGGCACGCCGTAGGCCACCTCGTCGACGACAGCGGTGTCCCACGAGCCCTCGAAGAACGACGACTCGTCGACCAATCCGTCGGGGGTCGGCTCGAAGGCACCGGTCGCGGCGAACTCGCCGACCCACGTCGTGCCGAGCATGGAGATGTCGGGGGTCTCGCCACCGGCGATGGCGGTCGCGATGCGGTCGTGGGCGCTCTCCCACGGAACGGCGGTGACCTC
This sequence comes from Microbacterium sp. SSM24, assembly GCF_025989145.1. Classification (NCBI taxonomy): domain Bacteria; kingdom Bacillati; phylum Actinomycetota; class Actinomycetes; order Micrococcales; family Microbacteriaceae; genus Microbacterium; species Microbacterium sp. SSM24. The sequence continues at coordinate 2,103,927 of NZ_JAPDNQ010000001.1, forward strand.
GATCGTGACGTCGGGGTTCTCCTCCTCGAACTGTGCGGCGAGCTCGTCGAGGACTTCGCCCTCGTTGCCCATCGCCCACACCTCGACGGTTCCGGTCGCGGGGGAGTCGTCGATCGCGTCGCCCCCTCCTTCGCCGCCGCCGGTCGGCGAGTCGGTGCGCCCGCAGCCGGCGAGGAGAAGTGCTCCCACGAGCGTCACGGCGCCTGCGGCCGCCAGGCGAGAGGTTCTGCGTGTGATTGTTCTGGTCATCGGTCTGACGCCTCCATCGGTCGTCGCCGCCCTCGGCGGCCCTGCCTCGGCTGTGTGATCGGCGCACGTCGCGCCGTTCGCCGACTGTACGCCAAAAACCTTACACATGAAAGGTATTAGCGATGAGAATCGCCTCATGCACGGCAGGATGCCGCGTCCCGCGCCTCGCAGCGACGGCCTGGCGCAGCATCCGCCGACGTGCTATCCCCCGCCCCCACCGGTCCGTTTGTGCGGGCAAATGCACGCAACACGCCCCGGGGATACGTGCATTCGCCCGCACAAACGGACCCCGATGGGGAGAGGGGAGGACGCGGGTCAGTGGCGACCGGCGACGAAGTCGGCGACGTGGGCGGGCCACGCGGTGCCGGAGCCGGATCCGGATGCCTCGAACCGGTCCGCCGTGCGATACGCGGCGTAGATCGCGTTCACGGCGAGCCAGCGCAGCGGCTCGGGCTCCCACTTCTTCGCGCGGTGCCCGACCCACGGCAGGCGCACCAGGTCGGTGTCGCGCTCCAGCACCAGATCCGCGAGTGTGCGGCCGGCGAGGTTCGTCGCGGTGACGCCGGTCCCGACGTAGCCGCCGGCCCAGCCGAGACCGGACGCGCGGTCGTGTCCGACCGAGGCCGCCCAGTCGCGCGGCACGCCGAGCACGCCCGCCCATCCGTGCGCGATCGGCACGGAGGCGGCATCCGGGAAGAAGTCCCGCAGCAGGCGCGTGAGCGATGCGATCGTGCGTTCCTGCGTGGTGCCGTCCTCGTCGACGTGCGAGCCGTAGCGGTAGGGCACTCCGCGTCCGCCGAACGCGATGCGGTCGTCGGCCGTGCGCTGGGCGTACATGTACACGTGCGCGAAATCGCCGAGGGTCTCGCGGCCCGCCCATCCGATCGTGTCCCACATGGCCGCCGGGAGCGGTTCGGTGACGATCATGGACGAGTTCATCGGCAGCCAGGTGCGGTGCTCGCCGCGCAGATCCGCTGTGAAGCCCTCGGTCGCGCGCAGCACGTGCGACGCGGTCACGACCCCGCGGTCGGTGACCGCGCTGCCCTGCGCGATCTCGGTGACCCGGGTCTGCTCGTAGATCGGCACGCCCAGGCGCTCGACGGCGGAGGCGAGCCCGGAGGCCAGCTTCGCCGGGTGCAGCCGTGCGCAGTGCGGATGCCACACCCCGCCGAGCACCCCGTCCACCGCGATGCGGGAGGCGGCGGACGCGGCATCCAGCTCCTCCACATCGGTGTGCGCCCACTGCTGCTCGGCTCGCACGGCGGCGCGGAGTCTGGCGAGCTGAGACGGAGTGCGTGCCACGCCGAACTCACCGCCCTTGACGATGTCGGCGTCGATTCCTTCGCGCGCGGCGACGGCGATGACCTCGTCGACCGTCTCGTTGAGCGCGCGCTGCTGTGCGACCGCCGCGTCGCGCCCGTGGGACTCCGCATACCGCTCGCGCCCGCCCGTGACGGTGTTGGTGAGCCAGCCGCCGTTGCGACCGGATGCCCCGAACCCGGCGAACCGCTGCTCGAGGACGACCACGCGCAGATCGGGTTGCAGCGTCTTGAGGTAGTACGCGGCCCACAGTCCGGTGTAGCCGCCGCCGACGATGGCGACATCGACGTCGATCGGACCGGGCAGCGGCGCACGCGGAGTCGGCGTCCCGCCGAGCTGCCGCCACCACCACGAGACGTCTCCATTGGGCACGCGGGGCTCGGTCATGGCTCCATCCTGTCGGGTGCTGCCCGGCGGGCGGTCGGGCGATCCGTCCGGAGGTGAGGCCCCCGCGAGCGGATGCGTTCGCGTGTTCGCGCGCCCGCGCGTTCGCACTGCGGCGCTGCCGCGCTGCCGCGCTGCCGCGCGACCGCGCCGCCGACTCGCCAAGACACGCCGGTTCCGTGTCCCGCGACGCGGCGTGTTCTGGCGACTCGATGTCACGAGGTCGGGGGTCGGGACGGGGGTCAAGCCTCGAGGGCGCGGAGCGCGGCCCAGAGCTCGGCGCGGGCGGCGAACGAGGTCAGGTCGGCGCCCAGCACGCGTTCGATGAGGGCGAGGCGGGTGCGCACGGTGTGCCGGTGCACCCCGAGTGCGCGCGCGGATGCCTCGTGCGAGCAGTCGTTGTCGAGCCAGGCCCGCAGGGTCTGGACGAGGTGCGTGCCTTCTGCGGCGTCGTGCTCCCGCAGCGGGGCGAGCTCCGCACGCGCGAGCGCGCGCGCCTCGTCCGACAGCGCCGACAGCACGCCGGACCGCGCCACCTCGGCGAAGGGCGAGACGCCGTCGCCGCCGCGGTCGCGTGCGACCCTCGCCTGCGCGATCGCGGCGGCGAACGCGTCGTACCCGGCCGGATCCGAAAGGCCGATCCGCACGCCGAACCGCTCGGCGACCTCCTCCACCGGGCCGCGCTCTCCCGCGGGCACGACGATCACGAGCCCGTCATCGCCGCGTCCGAAGAACAGCGACCCGCGCTTCTCGTCGACGCGGAGCTCGAGCAGCTCGGCGATCGCGTCGATGCGGGATGCCGCGGCATCCGTCACCGCCACCTCGACGGGCGCCGCCGGCAGCGGTCCCCACAGCTCGCGCGTGATGCGCCGCGCGAGGGCCGGGTCGTCGGCGAGGAGCGTCTGCACGAGACCGGCGCGCAGGGCGCCGCGTGCGCGGCTGAGGCCCTGCTGCTGCTCGAGAGCGAGCCCCGCCATGGCGATCACCGCCGTCACGACTCCGCGGCCCTCCTGGTCGAGGTCGCCCGCGGCGATGGCGATGACGCCGCGGAGGTGTCCGCCGCGTCCGAGCGTCTGGAGACGGAACGGCGTAGCGCCGATGCGCAGCGACGACCCGGCTCGCGCGCCCCGGTTGAGCACGCCGGTGACCTCGAGCCGAAGCTCGTCGGCGGTCGCCGGATCGAGTCCCCCCACCGGATGCTCTCGTGCAAGCTCGCCCGCGGCGTCGAACATGCCGACCCAGGTGTCGAGCTGCCGCGCGAGTTCTGCGACCGTGGCCCCGAGCCCGTCCGGGCGCAGTGCGGCGAGGGCGATGGCGCGCTGCGCCGCGAGCGCCCAGCTGCGGCGCGCGTACGCCTGCGCGGCGATCGCCTCGGCGTTCGCGCGGGCGACGGCGATGAACGGCGTCCGGTAGGGCACCTCGAACAGCGGCATCCGCTCTTCGCGGCAGGCATCGACGAGCGCGGGCGGGATGCCGTCGCGCACGACCTCGGTGCCGAAGCCCAGGCCCACGACGCCGCGCGCGGCGAGCCGGTGCACGTACGCCCGGACGGCGCCGGTCTCGTCGGGCGAGTCCGGGAACTGCGTGCCCGTCGTGAGCAGCACGAGCCCCTCCGAGAGGAACGGCGTGGGGTCGACGAGGTCGGTGCTGTGCACCCAGCGCACGGCGCGGTCGAGCGTGCCGGGTTCGAGGTGATCCTCGCCGGAGAGGACCAGCCGCAGGTCGGCGCGCGTGAGCAGTGCGCGCAGCGTGGGAATGTCGGCGACGGCGGGCATGATCCTCCGAAATATACGGCCTGTACAGCGGGCTAAGGAGAATGTACAGCGAGGAAGGTGCGGGTGCCTCGGGCTCGGTCATACGCTCGCCCCCATGAGCGCTGTCGACACCCTCACTGAAACGCCCATCGGCGGACCGAGCCTCCCGCAGGAGCGTCGCCTCGTGACCAGCATCCCGGGTCCGCGTTCGCAGGAGCTCATCGACCGCAAGTCCGTCGCGGTCGCCGCCGGCGTGGGCCACACGGCACCCGTTCACGCGGTCGCAGCCGGCGGTGGCGTGATCGTCGACGCCGATGGCAACTCGCTCATCGACCTCGGATCCGGCATCGCCGTGACCACGATCGGCAACGCGCATCCCAAGGTCGTCAAGGCCGTTCAGGACCAGGTCGCGCAGTTCACCCACACGTGCTTCATGATCGCTCCGTACGACTCGTACGTGTCCGTCGCCGAGGCCCTCAACCGCATCACTCCCGGCGATCACGAGAAGAAGAGCGCCCTGTTCAACTCCGGCGCCGAAGCCGTCGAGAACGCCGTGAAGATCGCCCGCAAGCACACCGGCCGGCCCGCCGTCGTCGCCTTCGACCACGGATACCACGGCCGCACCAACCTCACGATGGCACTCACGGCCAAGTCGATGCCCTACAAGAGCGGCTTCGGCCCCTTCGCCTCCGAGGTCTACCGCGCACCGCTCTCGTACCCGTTCCGCGACGGACTGAGCGGAGCGGATGCCGCGAAGCGGGCCATCTCGGTCATCGAGAAGCAGGTCGGCGCCGACAACCTCGCCGCTGTCATCATCGAGCCGATCCAGGGCGAGGGCGGCTTCATCGTCCCCGCCGACGGCTTCCTCCCCGCTCTCGTCGAGTGGTGCCGCGCCAACGGCGTGGTGTTCATCGCCGATGAGATCCAGACCGGCTTCGCTCGCACTGGGGAGATGTTCGCGAGTGATGTGTTCGGCATCGTGCCGGACCTGATCACGACCGCCAAGGGCATCGCGGGGGGCCTGCCCTTGGCGGCCGTGACCGGACGGGCCGAGATCATGGACGCGTCCCACGCGGGCGGACTCGGCGGCACGTACGGCGGCAACCCCGTCGCGTGCGCCGCTGCGCTCGCCGCGATCGACGTGTTCGAGAACGACGGGATGATCGAGCGCGCCCGCGAGATCGGCGCGATCCTCACCGAGCGCCTCGGCGCGCTTCGGGCATCCGACCCCCGGGTCGGTGACGTGCGCGGCCACGGTGCGATGATCGCCGCCGAGTTCGTCGACCCGGCGACCGGCGAGCCGGATGCTGCGCTCACCGCTGCGGTCGCTAAGGCGTGCATCGCCGAAGGCGTGATCGTGCTCACCTGCGGCACCTACGGGAACGTGATCCGTTTCCTTCCGCCGCTCTCCATCGGCGACGACCTGCTCCACGAGGGCATCGACGTCGTCGCCGCCGCGCTCGCGGCATCCTGAATCACCGGCATGTCCCGGCAGCAGCCGGGGCATGTCCCGAAAGACGTCGCCCGTTGCGAACGCGGGCGACGAGAAGTGGGACACGGCGGGACGCCGGGTCGCACAGCGCGCGAGACCATCGCGCACCGGACAGAGGAGTCTCATGCAACAGCTGACGCGTGACGTCGTGATCGTCGGGGCTGGTGCCGCCGGCCTCACCGCGGCGAACGAACTGAGGAAGGCCGGACTCTCCGTCGTGGTGCTCGAGGCGCGCGACCGGGTGGGCGGGCGACTGTGGACCGACGTGATCGACGGCGCGATGCTGGAGATCGGCGGGCAGTGGGTCTCGCCCGACCAGGAGGCGCTCAAGGAGACCATCGCGGAGCTCGGCCTGGAGACCTACAGCCGCTACCGCGAGGGGGACTCGGTCTACATCGGCCGCGACGGCGCCGTGCGCCGGTTCACGGGGGAGATCTTCCCCGTCGCGCCCGAGACCGAGAAGGAGATCGTCCGGCTGATCGAGAAGCTCGACGACATGGTCGCGCAGATCGACCCCGACAAGCCGTGGGAGCACCCCGACGCCGATGCGCTGGACCGCATCTCGTTCGAGGCGTGGCTCGAGGAGCAGACGCCCGACCAGGAGGCGCGCGACAACATCGCCCTCTTCATCGCGGGCGCGATGCTCACCAAGCCCGCCTACGCGTTCTCGGCACTGCAGGCGCTGCTCATGGCGGCGAGCGCGGGCAGCTTCACGCACCTGGTCGATGCCGACTACATCCTCGACGAGCGCGTCGTCGGCGGTCTCCAGCAGGTGCCGCTGCTCCTCGCGGAGCGCCTCGGCGACGACGTGATGCTCGGTCAGCCCGTGAACGAGGTGCACTGGCAGGCGGACGGCGTGCGCGTCGTGACCGACGCGGGCCTCGAGGTGCGCGCGCGGTTCGTCATCCTGGCGCACGCCCCGATCCTCTACCCGTGGATCGAGTTCCAGCCCGCCCTGCCCCGGCTCAAGCAGCAGATGCACCAGCACATCTCGATGGGCTTCGTCATCAAGGTGCATGCCGTGTACGACCGCCCGTTCTGGCGCGACAAGGGTCTGTCGGGCACGGCGTTCAGCCCGTACGAGCTTTCGCACGAGGCCTACGACAACACCAACCACGGCGACGAGCGCGGAACCCTCGTCGGCTTCGTGTCCGACCGCAACGCCGACGACCTCTTCCGCGCCTCTGCCGAGGATCGCAAGGCGCGCATCCTCGAGTCGCTGTCGCACTACTACGGTCCCGAGGCGCTCGAGCCGCTCGTGTACTTCGAGAGCGACTGGGGCGCCGAGGAGTGGACGCGCGGCGCCTACGCGGCGAGCTTCGACCTCGGCGGTCTCACCCGCTACGGTGCGGACCTGCGCACGCCGGTCGGACCCATCCACTTCGCGTGCAGCGACATGGCGGGCGCCGGATACCAGCACGTCGACGGCGCCATCCGCATGGGGCGGCTCGTCGCGTCCAACATCGTGGGCGGGGCACGCGCGTGAGCGCCCGCATCGTCGTCGGGTACACCGCGACGGATGCCGGAGCCGACGCCCTGGCCCTCGGGGCACGGCTGGCCCTGGCATCCGATTCCTCTCTCCACCTCGTCGTCGTCCTTCCGGGCGAGGAGCGCAGCGTCGTCACCCCGCCCGACGCGGGCTACGACCGGCACATCCGTGCGCAGGCCGAGAGCTGGCTGGGCGACGCCGCGGCGACGGTGCCGGACACCGTGCGCGTCCGGACGCACGTCCGCTTCGGTGAGTCGTTCGCGTCGGGCCTGATCGATTCCGCGCACGACCTGGGCGCCTCGCACATCGTGGTCGGCGCGGCCAACGGCGGGATGCGCGGACGACACCGGCTCGGCACGGTCGCCGGCGAGCTCCTCCACTCGGCCGATGTCCCGGTCGTCCTCGCGCCCGAAGGCACACGTCGGATCGATCCGGCGAGCGGAATCTCGCGGGTGACCGTGGCGATCGGCCTGCGTCCCGGCGCCGACGTGCTCCTCGAGGAGAGCCTCGCCCTCGCCGCCGCGACCGGCGCGGAGCTTCGCCTGGTGTCTCTCGTCGCGGTCGACCTTCCCGCGGGCATCAGCGCCAACGAGTCCGCGGCGATGCATGCGGACGAGGTCTTCGTGCACGCCCGCAAGGCCCTGCCCAAGGGCGTCGAGGCCGAAGCGGTCGTCGGACTCGGCGACAGCATCGAAGAGGCGGTGTCGCACCTGAGCTGGGAGCCGGGCGAGATCGCCGTCGTCGGATCGAGCCGCCTCGCGCGGCCCCGGCGCCTGTTCCTGGGATCGACGGCGGCGAAGATGCTGCACGAGCTTCCCGTCCCGATGATCGTCGTGCCACGCACGCGCAAGAAGAAGGGAGCGAGCTCGTGAGCGAACACCGCGGCACAGAATCGATCACCGGCGAGCCGCTGACGGGCGCGCTGTCCAAGAAGGGTCTGAGCGCCGGCACCATCGGCCTCATCGGCGCCGTCGTCATCGGCATCTCGTGTATCGCCCCGGCGTACACCTTCACGGCAGCGATCGGTCCGACCGCCTCGGTGGTGGGGGCGCAGATTCCCGCCATCATCCTCATCGGCTTCATCCCGATGCTGCTCGTCGCGTTCGGCTATCGCGAGCTCAATCGCTCGATGCCCGACGCGGGCACATCGTTCACGTGGGCGGCGCGAGCCTTCGGCCCGTGGGTCGGCTGGATGGCAGGCTGGGGGCTCATCGTCGCGACGATCCTGGTGCTCTCCAACCTTGCGGGAGTCGCCGTCGACTTCCTGTTCCTGCTGATCGCGCAGATCACGGGCAACGACGCCATCGCCGACCTTGCGTTGGAGACCTGGATCAACATCGCCGTGTGCCTGCTGTTCATGCTGGGGGCCACCTACGTGTCGTACCGCGACATGCAGACGACTCAGAAGCTGCAGTACGTGCTCGTCACGTTCCAGGTCGCCGTCCTCCTGTTCTTCGCGATCTCGGCGATCGTCCAGGCGGTCAACGGAAACGCGTTCGACTTCACGCCGTTCGACTGGAGCTGGTTCAACCCGTTCGCGGTCTCATCCTTCGGCGCGGTCGCCGCAGGGCTGTCGCTCTCGATCTTCATCTTCTGGGGCTGGGACGTCACGCTCACGATGAACGAGGAGACGAAGGACCCCGAGCGCACCCCTGGGCGCGCCGCGACGCTCACGGTCATCACGATCGTCTCGCTCTACCTTCTCCTCGCCGTCGCGATGATCATGTTCGCCGGGATCGGGACGGGGGAGCTGGGTCTGGGCAATGAGGACATCCAGAGCAACGCGTTCTTCTTCCTCTCGGGGCCGATTCTGGGGCCGCTCGCGTTCCTCGTCTCACTCGCCGTTCTGACGTCGTCGGCGTCGTCGCTGCAGTCGACGTTCGTCGGCCCGGCCCGCACGCTCCTGTCGATGGGACACTACGGCGCTCTCCCGGAGAAGTTCGCGAAGGTCAGCCCGCGCTTCTTCACGCCGGGCTACGCGACGATCGTCTCGGCCGTCGTGGCATCCGCGTTCTACGTCGTCATGCGCATCGTGAGCGAGGACACGCTGTGGGACACGATCCTGACGCTCGGCATGATGATCTGCTTCTACTACGGGATCACGGCGTTCGCGTGCGTGTGGTACTTCCGCAAGCAGTGGTTCGACTCCGTGCGCAACGTGTTCTTCACGTTCCTCTTCCCGCTCGTGGGCGGCGTGATCCTCGCGGTGCTGTTCTTCACGACACTCATCGATTCGATGGACCCGGCCTACGGCAGCGGGTCGAACATCGGCGGCGTCGGCATCGTGTTCATCCTCGGCATCCTCATCATCGGCCTCGGCATCGTGGTCATGATCTGGCAGGCGATCAAGCGTCCGGCGTTCTTCCGCGGCGAGACACTCGGTATGGATGCGCCCGCAAGCCTTCGACGTAACCGCCGCTGAGCGGCAGACTGTGACCCAACCACCCGATCGGAGAGAACACCCATGAGTGAGTACGCCGTCGTCAACCCCGCCACGGGCGAGACCCTGGCCACCTACCCGACGATCACGGACGACGCCCTCGAGACGGTCGTCGCCGGAGCGGATGCCGCTTACCGCACGTGGCGCAACGTGCCCGTGTCCGAGCGCGCGGCGCGGATCCGCAAGGCTGCGGACCTGCACCGCGAGCGTCGCGACGAGCTGGCCGCCATCATCGTGCGCGAGATGGGCAAGCCGCTCGAGGCCGCCCTCGGCGAGGTCGACTTCGCCGCCGACATCACCGAGTACTACGCCGACCACGCCGATAAGATCACGGGCGACCAGCCGATCGACATCGACGGCGAGGGCACCGCGGTGATCCGCCGCACCGCGCTCGGCCCGCTCCTCGGCATCATGCCGTGGAACTTCCCGTACTACCAGGTGGCCCGCTTCGCGGCGCCGAACATCGTCATCGGCAACACGATCATCCTCAAGCACGCCGGCCAGTGCCCCGAGTCCGCTGCGGCGATCGAGAAGATCTACGCGGATGCCGGGCTCGGCGACGGGATCTACACCAACGTGTACGCGTCGAACGAGCAGGCGGCGTGGATCATCGCCGACCGGCGCGTGCAGGGCGTCTCGGTCACCGGGTCGGAGCGCGCGGGGGCCGCTGTCGCCGAGGTCGCGGGTCGCAACCTCAAGAAGGTGGCGCTCGAGCTCGGCGGTTCCGACCCGTTCATCCTGCTGTCGACCGACGACCTCGACGGCGCCGTACAGGCGGCGGTCGACGCGCGCCTCGACAACACCGGCCAGTCGTGCAACGCCGCGAAGCGCTTCATCGTGATCGATGGCCTGTACGACGAGTTCCTCGCGAAGTTCACCGAGAAGATGAGCGGCGCCAAGGTGGGCGACCCGTTCGCCGAGGACACCGTCCTCGGCCCGCTGTCGTCGCTCGTCGCCGCGGAGCGCCTCGCCGAGCAGGTCGACAAGGCGGTCGCGCAGGGTGCGACGCTGGCGACCGGCGGCACGCGCGACGGCGCCTTCTACCCGGGCACCGTGCTCACCGGGGTCACCAGCGACATGGACGCGTACAGCGAGGAGTTCTTCGGCCCCGTCGGCGTCGTCTACAAGGTGGCGAACGAGGACGAGGCGGTGAAGATCGCCAACGACACCAGCTTCGGTCTGGGCTCGTACGTGTTCACCACCGACGAGGAGCAGGCAGCTCGCATCGCCGACAAGATCGACGCCGGCATGGTCTACGTCAACCTCGTCCTCGCCGATGAGCCCGGCCTGCCCTTCGGCGGCGTCAAGCGCTCCGGCACCTCGCGTGAGATGGGACTTCTCGCCGCTGACGAGTTCGTCAACAAGAAGCTCATCCGCGTCGGCGCCTGACCGAACCATCGAGTCGCCAAGACACGCCGCGCCGCGCCGCACCGCGACGGCGTGTCCTGGCGACTCGTGCGTCTACAGGGCGGCGCGGGCCTCGGCGACCGCCTCGGCGGCCCACTCGACCTGCTGCGGCGTGCCCCAGCGGGCGGCGGCATCCTGAGCCTTCTCGAACTCCGTGAGCGCCTCGTGCGGGCGGCCGGCGTCGAGGTGCGCCCACCCGGCGTTGTTGTGCAGCGACACCAGCCAGCGCAGCGTGCGGGCATCGGTGGTGGGGTCGAGCACTTCGAGCGCCCGGTCGGTCCATTCCGGCGCGTGGTCGGGGTCGGCGATCGCGAGCATGTGGAGCGCGTCCACCCACAGGAACGTGAGCTGGGCGGATGCCGCGTCCTCGGCGGCGCGCTCGAACAGCGGGAGCGCGGCCGCGGCGTCGCCGGCGGAGTTGCGCAGGCGCCCGCGCTCCAGGGCGACGCGCACGGCCACGGCGGTCGAGGTCACCGGGATCGTGCTGAGCACGTCGTCGGCCTCGACGAACCGCTCCTGGAGGCCGAGCGCCCGCGCGACCTGGGTCTCGAGTTCGGCGCGGGTCGCGGCATCCGCCTCCGCCTCCACGGCGGCGCGCAGACGCGCTTCGGATGCCTCGGGGTCGCCGAAATCCCAGAGCTGATCGAGGAGCGCCTGAGACAGTGTCATGGCGGCATGTTAGCCCTGCGCCGGATTCGCGGGGCCTCGGGGCATGCCGTACACTGGAGCGTGCAGTTGAAGTCTGCATTCTTTCGCCGTGCCCGTCATCAGGGCAGGCTCCTCTCGTTCAGGCGTCGGGGGAAGAACGCGGGCTTCCGGGGCCTCCGGGCCTCTAGGGCGGTAGCTCAATTGGCAGAGCAGCGGTCTCCAAAACCGCAGGTTGCAGGTTCGATTCCTGTCCGCCCTGCGCGTCAGCGCAAACGTCGGCACCACGCGTCCGGCGGTTGACAACACAGTGCGAAGGCGAATGCCGGCGCACGGAAGGTAATCAGGTGGCATCGATGGTTCAGGACGAGCCGACGGGCGAGGTCGTCCCCGCGGGCGGCGTACCTCGCGAGAAGAAGCCGAACGTCTTCTCGCGGATCGCCATGTTCATTCGTCAGGTCTTCGCCGAGCTCCGCAAGGTCGTCACTCCGACGCGCCAGGAGCTGCTGAAGTACACCGCGGTCGTGCTCGGCTTCGTCGTGATCATGATGGCGATCGTCTACGGCCTCGACGTGCTCTTCGTGTGGATCACGGCGTACGTCTTCGGAGTGCCGGCCTCCTGAGCCGCCTGAACGGCCCCGACTTCACGGGGCGCGCGAGCGGGATCGGATCCCGCTGCGAACAGAACGGAAGAGAATTCAGTGTCTGAAAGATTCATCGACGACGCCGACTGGGCGACGGCGGCGGAGCAGTCCTCCGAGGATGACGAGGCCCAGGAGGGCAACATCCTCGCCGAGGAGGACCGCGCGAACACGGCGGCCGAGCACGCGGCGATCCACATCGTGGACGACGCGGACGAGGATGACGCCGACCTGGACGACATCGACATCGACGACCCGGAGGCCGACGCCATCGTGAACGACGCTCTCAACCTCGACGAGGCGGCAGAGACCGAGGCCGCCGCCGAGGTCATCAACGACTCCATCGCCGAAGAGGTGGCCGAGCTCGAGGCCGAGGCCGCCGAAGAGGTCGCCCCCTACGACGGTCCCGACGTGAACGGCGACGAGGACGCTCCCGTGCTCGACGAGGAGTTCGTGGCCGAGGTCGACGCCGCAGCATCCGTCGTCGACGAGGTCGAGTCCGATGAGGACGCGTCCGACGAAGAGTCAGACGAAGAGTCCGACGAAGACCCCTACGAGTCGTTCCGCACCGAGCTTCGCTCGCTCCCGGGCAAGTGGTACGTCATCCACTCCTACGCCGGGTTCGAGCGCAAGGTGAAGGCCAACATCGAGCAGCGCAAGTCGACGCTCGAGGTCGAGGACGACATCTTCCAGATCGAGGTCCCGATGGAGGACGTCGTCGAGATCAAGAACGGTCAGCGCAAGATGGTCACGCGCGTCCGGATCCCCGGCTACGTGCTCGTGCGCATGGAGCTCACCGAAGACACCTGGTCGGTCGTGCGCCACACGCCCGGTGTGACCGGGTTCGTGGGCAACGCGCACAACCCGACGCCGCTGCGCTTCGAAGAGGCCTTCAACATGCTGAAGAGCCTCGTCGAGATCAAGGAGACCGCGCCCGCGAAGGCCGGTGCCGCCAAGAAGGGCGCCACCGCCGCATCGCGCGTCATCCCCGCCGAGGTCGACTTCGAGGTCGGCGAGACGATCACGATCAAGGAGGGCTCTTTCGCGGGCCTTCCCGGCACGATCAGCGAGATCAAGCCCGAGAGCGGCAAGCTCACGGTCCTCGTCTCGCTGTTCGAGCGCGAGACCCCCGTCGAGCTCAGCTTCGACCAGGTCACCAAGCTGTAAGAGACCGATTTCGTACGAAGCGCCCCGTCCTCGGATGGGGCGCTTCGTCGTTTCCCGCGAAGGCTTCGTGGCCGCGGCATCCGGCATCTCTCATCCGCTTCGCGCGGTCGTTTCCTGCTCGCGCGCACGACGAATGCGATAGCGGATGCCGGGAGCGGCAGCGCGAGCTGCAGCCGGGGCGCCGCGCGGGCTGAGCCGCAGGGCGGATCAGGTAGACTAGAGCGGTTGCGCCCATGGCGTGACGAAACCCCACCACATCCAGGGTCCGCCTGGCTCGTGGAAGCGCGCCCGCGAGGGCGCTCGAAACGAAGGAACACAATGGCACCGAAGAAGAAGGTGACCGGCCTGATCAAGCTTCAGATCAACGCCGGTGCAGCCAACCCGGCGCCGCCGATCGGGCCCGCGCTCGGTCAGCATGGCGTCAACATCATGGAGTTCTGCAAGGCGTACAACGCCGCGACCGAGTCGCAGCGCGGCAACGTCATCCCCGTCGAGATCACCGTCTACGAGGACCGCAGCTTCACGTTCGTTCTGAAGACCCCGCCGGCCGCTGAGCTCATCAAGAAGGCCGCCGGTCTGCAGAAGGGCTCGTCGACTCCGCACACGACCAAGGTGGGCAAGCTCACCAAGGAGCAGGTGCGTCAGATCGCAGAGACGAAGCAGCCCGACCTGAACGCGAACGACATCGAGGCCGCCTCGAAGATCATCGCCGGCACCGCCCGTTCCATGGGCATCACGGTCGAGGACTGAGGGGGATAGGAAACATGGGTACCAAGTCCAAGGCCTTCCAGGCCGCTGCCGCCAAGATCGAGGCGGACAAGTTCTACACGCCGACCGAAGCCGTCGCGCTCGCGAAGCAGACCGGCTCGGCCAAGTTCGACTCGACCGTCGAGGTCGCGCTGAAGCTCGCCGTCGACCCGCGCAAGGCGGACCAGATGGTGCGCGGCACCGTCATCCTCCCGCACGGCACCGGCAAGACCGCCCGCGTCATCGTGTTCGCGACGGGTCCGGCCGCCGAGGCCGCGATCGCCGCGGGTGCGGATGAGGTCGGCGGCGCCGAGCTCATCGAGAAGGTCGCCGCAGGCTGGACCGCGTTCGACGCGGCCGTCTCGACGCCCGAGCTCATGGGTCAGGTCGGTCGTCTGGGTAAGGTGCTGGGTCCTCGTGGCCTCATGCCCAACCCCAAGACCGGCACCGTGACCCCCAACACGGCCAAGGCCGTGGAGGAGATCAAGGGCGGCAAGATCGAGTTCCGCGTCGACAAGCACGCCAACGTGCACTTCGTCGTCGGCAAGGCGTCGTTCTCCGCTGAGCAGCTCGACGAGAACCTCGCCGCAGCGCTCGAGGAGATCATCCGCCTCAAGCCCTCCAGCTCGAAGGGCCGTTACATCCAGAAGGGCGCCGTGTCGACCACGTTCGGCCCCGGCATCCCGCTGGACGTCAACTCCCTCTGATCCGCGGATCAGGAACGCACGGGGCCTCACCTTCGGGTGGGGCCCCGTCGTCGTTGCACGCGAGTAGCGTCGGACCCGTGAAGAACGCACTCGTGCAGCTGCTCGGCATCGACCGGCCCATCGTGCTGGGGCCGTTCGGGGGACTCTCCTCGATCGAGCTCACGGCGGCGGTGAGCGAGTTCGGCGGTCTCGGTTCGTACGGGCTCTACGGGTACACGCCCGAGCGCATCCACGACACGGTCGCGGCTCTGCGCGCTGCCACCGCCCGCCCCTTCGCCGTGAACCTGTGGCTGCCCGTCGGCGACGAAGTCGTCCCCGCCGACGTCGACCTCGGCCCGTCGCTCGCCGCGATGGCGCCGCTCTACGCCGCGGCGGGCGTCGAGGCGCCGGCGTCGCCGGAACTCTTCCTTCCCGACGTGGAGGCACAGCTCGAGGCGGTCCTCGATGCGGCGCCCGCCGTGCTCAGCGTGGTGTTCGGTGTGCCGAGTGCCGAGGTGGTCGAGCGGGCGCGGGGTCGTGGCATCCGCATCGTCGGCACGGCGACCAGCGTCGCTGAGGCGCGCGCGCTCGCCGAGGGAGGGGTGGATGCCGTCGTGGCGACGGGCTTCGAGGCGGGGGGCCATCGCGTGTCGTTCCTGCGCAGGGCCGAGGACTCGCTCGTCGGAAACCTCGCTCTGGTGCCGCAGGTCGTGGATGCCGTCGACGTGCCCGTGATCGCCGCCGGCGGCATCGCCGATCGGCGCGGCGTCGCCGCCGCGTTCGCGCTCGGCGCCTCCGGCGTGCAGGTCGGCACGGCGTTCCTGCGCACGACGGAATCGGCGGCAACGGCCGGGCACCGCGCCGCGATCGCGGCGGCCGGCGAGACCGACACCGTGCTCACCCGCGCCATGAGCGGGCGGCTGGCCCGCGGCATCCCGAACCGCGCCATGCGGGCGCTCGAGACCGCCGGGATCATCGCCCCGTTCCCGGCGCAGAACTGGGCGACGGGGGTGTTCCGCGCGGCGGCGACCGCGCGCGGAGACGCCGACCTCGTCTCACTGTGGGCGGGCCAGGCGGCGGGGCTCTCCACCAGGGAACGTGCTGCCGACGTGTTCGCCGAGCTGGCCGCGGGAGTGCCGCAGGAGGGCAACGATACGTAACGCGATGGAATGGAATCCATCACGGCATGTTCTACTTAAGAGGCCCTGGACGCACGACGTCCTTCTGAGGGCATCTCCCAACACCCCCACAGGAACATCGCTATGTCACGCCGCAGTATCACCGCCATCGTCCTCGCCGCCACCGCCGCGCTCGCCCTCTCGGCCTGCAGCTCCGCGTCGCCCGAGCCCGCCGACTCCGCTGCCGCGGGCAGCGACTACGGGCTCGTCACCGAGGGAACCCTGACGGTCGCGACCGAGGGCACCTACCGCCCGTTCAGCTACCACGACGAGAGCGGCGAGCTGGTCGGCTTCGACGTCGAGATCGCCGAGGCCGTCGCCGACAAGCTCGGGCTCGAGGTCGTCTTCCAGGAGACGCAGTGGGACGCGATCTTCGCGGGCCTGGATGCCGGTCGCTTCGACGTCATCGGCAACCAGGTCTCGATCAACCCCGAGCGCGAGGAGAAGTACCTCTTCAGCGAGCCGTACACCGTGTCTCCCGGTGTGATCGTCGTGAAGGAGGACGACGACTCGATCTCGAGCTTCGACGACCTCGCCGGCAAGACGACCGCGCAGTCGCTGAGCAGCAACTGGTACGAGCTGGCCGAGTCCAGCGGGGCCACCGTCGAGTCGGTCGAGGGCTGGGCGCAGGCCGTCGCGCTCCTCGAGCAGGGCCGCGTGGACGCCACCGTCAACGACAGCCTCACCTTCCTGGACTACGAGAAGACGAATGGCCCGACCGGCCTGAAGATCGCGGCCGAGACGGACGACCCGGGCCTGAGCGCTTTCGCGTTCACCCAGGACAAGGACGCTCTCGTCGAGGCGATCGACGCCGCGCTCGCCGAGCTCCGCGAAGAGGGCATGCTCGCAGAGATCAGCGAGAAGTACTTCGGCGCCGACGTCACCCAGTAGAACTCAGACCGCCGCTCGCCTACCGTAGGCGGGCGGCGGTCTCGTCTGCCCGGAAGGGAGGAACGCCGATGGACGGCAGTACCTGGCAGTTGCTGGTGGACTCGTTCTGGCCCCTGCTGCTGGCCGCGATCACCGGCACCATCCCGCTCGCACTCGCGTCGTTCGCGCTCGGACTCGTGATCGCGATCGGTGTCGCGCTGCTGCGGCTGTCGGGCAATCCCGTGCTGTCGGGGATCGCCCGGTTCTACGTCTCGGTGATCCGCGGCACACCGCTGCTCGTGCAGCTTTTCGTGATCTTCTTCGGCCTCGGCTCGGTCGGCATCGTGATCGACCCGTGGCCGGCGGCCATCGTCGCCCTGTCGCTGAACGTCGGCGGCTACGCGGCCGAGATCGTGCGGGCGGCGATCCTGTCGGTGCCGAAGGGGCAGTGGGAAGCCGGGCACACGGTCGGCTTCTCGCGATCCAAGACGCTCACCCGCATCGTGCTGCCCCAGGCCGCCCGGGTCTCCGTGCCGCCGCTGTCGAACACCTTCATCTCGCTGGTGAAGGACACCTCGCTCGCATCGACGATCCTCGTGACCGAGCTCTTCCGCAAGGCGATGCAGATCGCGGCGTTCACGTACGAGTTCATGGCCATCTACCTCGAGGCCGCCCTCATCTACTGGCTGATCTGCCTCATCCTGTCGTCGGGGCAGAGCGCCATCGAACGGAGGCTCGACCGCTATGTCGCCCACTGATCCCACCGGCGACGCGCTCGCGCCGCCGGCGCCGGCCGATGACGCCGCGCTGCTCACCGTCTCGGGTCTGACGAAGAGCTTCGGCGCGAACCGCGTCCTCGACGGCGTCGACCTGGAGGTGCGCCGCGGTGAGGTCGTCGTGCTGATCGGGCCGAGCGGCTCGGGCAAGACGACGGTGCTGCGCTCGCTCAACGGTCTCGAGACGCCCGAGTCCGGCGTGGTCGCGTTCTCGGACGGGCCGCGCGTCGACTTCTCGGCACCGCTCTCCAAGTCGGACCGGATCGCCCTGCGCGACCGCTCGGCGATGGTGTTCCAGCATCACAATCTCTTCCCGCACCGCACCGTGCTGCAGAACGTGACCGAGGGGCCGATCCACGCGCACGGGGTGCCCAAGGATGAGGCCGTCGAGCGCGCAGAGGCGCTGCTCGAGCGCGTGGGCCTGAGTGAGAAGCGCGACGCGTATCCGTTCGAGCTCTCGGGCGGCCAGCAGCAGCGCGTCGGGATCGTGCGCGCGCTCGCGCTCCAGCCGTCGCTGCTCCTCTTCGACGAGCCGACGAGCGCGCTCGACTCCGAGCTGGTGGGCGAGGTGCTCCTCGTGCTCAAGGAGCTCGCCGACGAGGGCTGGACGATGCTCATCGTCACGCACGAGCTCGCCTTCGCCCGGCAGGTCGCCGACGAGGTGCTCTTCTTCGACCAGGGCGTCATCGTCGAGCGCGGCGCGCCGAAGGAGCTCTTCACGAACCCCAGGAACGACCGCACCCGCCGCTTCGTCGACCGCCTCCTCCGCCCGTTCGAGGGCTGATCAGGACGGGCGGCTGACGCTCGGCCGACGCTCGCGCGGCCGTTTCCTGCGTCCGCTGTCGGCCGATGCGGCCGCGGATGCAGGAAACGGCCGCGCGAGCAGCGCCGCGTCCACGCGCCGCGGTCAGGCCGAGGCGATGACGTCGAACCCGGTCTCGCCGGTGGGCGCGGCATCCGTCACCGTCGCGGCGGTGACCCTCGAGCCGGGCGGGCCGCCGGCCATCCACGCGAGCACCTCGTCGACCTGCGCCTCGGTGCCCTCGACCTCTGCCTCGACGGTCCCGTCGCGTCGGTTGCGCACCCAGCCGGCCGCGCCGGCCTCGCGCGCGACCATGCGCAGCGTGTAGCGGTAGCCGACCCCCTGCACCTCGCCGCTCACGAGGACGTGCACGCGTCTCATGCCCTCCATCGTGCCCTGTGCGGGTGTCGCGCGGGCCCGTCCGATGTCAGGATGCCTTCATGGGCACCGTCGACGATCTCCTCGCAGGCCTCGATCCCGCCGACCGCGGTCCCGTCGAGCGCATCTACGCCGTCGCGCGCGAGGTCGTCCCGGAGGCCGAGCAGGGACTGGGCTACGGGATGCCCGCGCTCGTCTACCGCGGAAAGCCGCTGATCTCGGTGATGCGGGCGAAGAAGCACATCGGCGTGTATCCGTTCAGCCCCGATGCCGTGAGCGCCGTCGCGGACTCGCTGGCCGACTACCCGGGGATCGGGCTCGACAAGGGGACGATCCGGTTCCAGCCGGAGCATCCGCTGCCCGACGATGCCGTGCGGGCCCTCGTGCTCGCGCGCAGGGCGCAGATCGACGGCTGAGGTCAGTGGGGGAGCACCAGGCTCACCCCGAGGGCGATCATGACCACGGCGATGACGGCGTCGAGGATCCGCCACGCCCGCGGCGTCGAGAGCCAGCGGCCGAGGTAGCGCGCGCCGAACGCGAGCCCGAAGAACCAGATCACGCTCGCGGCCATCGCGCCGGCGGCGAAGAGCCAGCGCTCGTCGCCGTGCGTGTTGGCGACGGTGCCGAGCAGGAAGACCGTGTCGAGGTAGACGTGCGGGTTCAGCCAGGTGAGGGCGAGGCACGTGAGCACCACCGGCAGCAGGCGCGAGCGGGTCGCCGTGGCGCTCCCTGTCGACCCCGAAACGCCCGAGGGCAGTCCTTCCCCCGGCGCGCCCTCGTCGACCGCCAGCGCCCTATCGGACGGCCGCCATGCGCGTCGCGCGGCGAGCACGCCGTACGTCACGAGGAATGCCGCACCCGCCCACCGCACCGCGTCGACGAGCCACGGCACCGCCTGCAGCACGAACCCGACGCCGGACACGCCCAGGGCGATGAGAAGGGCATCGGATGCCGCGCAGATCGCCGCGACCACGAAGACGTGTTCGCGTCGCAGTCCCTGGCGCAGCACGAACAGGTTCTGGGCGCCGATCGCGATGATGAGCGAGAAGCCGAGGCCGAGACCGGCGAGGACAGGGGTGAGCACTCTTCGACGCTAGGTTCTGTCGCTGCTTCAGTCCAGCTCATGATTCTTCATGTGCATTAGCCTGGCTTACTATGAGGATCCCGTTCGAACTCGCCGAGACGGTCGCCGCGGTCGTGGACGAGGGAACCCTCGACGCCGCTGCACGCCGGCTCCGCATCACGCCGTCCGCGGTGAGCCAGCGCATCAAGGTCCTCGAGGAGCAGCTCGGCCGGGTGGTGCTCGTGCGCTCCAAGCCGGCTCGAGCCACCGAGGCGGGGGTCGCGATCGTGCGGCTCGCGCGGCAGGCGGCGCTCCTCGAGCACGACACGGTGGCTGCGCTCGGCGCGGACGCCGACGAGGGCGCGCGCACGACCGTGCCGCTCGCGGTCAACGCCGACTCGCTGGGCACGTGGTTCCTCGCACCGCTCGCGCGGCTCTCGCAGCGGCATCCGGTGGTCTTCGACCTGCATCGCGACGACCAGGACTTCACCGCCGGCCTTCTCGAGTCGGGGACCGTCATGGGCGCGGTGACCTCGCGGGCGACGCCGGTGGCCGGATGCCGGGTGAGCACCCTCGGCGCGATGCGCTACGAAGCCGTCGCGACGCCGGAGTTCGCGGCGCGCTGGGTTCCGGACGGCGCCACCCCCGATGCGCTCAGCGCTGCGCCGGTGGTCGACTTCGACCGGCGCGACGACCTGCAGAACGAGTGGCTCCAGGCGATGGGGGTCATGGGCCGCCCGCCGCGCCACTTCGTGCCGGCATCGAACGACTTCGCGACCGCGGTGCGCCTCGGCCTCGGCTGGGCGCTGCTGCCGACGTTCCAGTCGGAGGATCCGCTCGCCCGCGGCGAGCTCGTGCGGCTCGGCGGTCCGCCGGTCGACGTTCCCCTGCACTGGCAGCAGTGGAACCTGCGCTCTCCGCTGCTCGATGCCATCGCCGACGAGATCGTCGCCGAGGGCCGCCGCGTGCTGTCCCCGACCTGACTCTCGCCGAGTGTGCGCACCCGCGAGCCGCCGAGCCGCGAGCCGGGTCAGTCGTCGCTCACGCGGAGCACGAGCTTGCCGCGCGTGTGGCCCTCCTCGAGGTGGCGGTGGGCCGCGGCGGCGTCCGCGAGGTCGAAGACGCGGTCGACGTAGACCTGCACCGCGCCGGAGTCCAGGAGGCGCCCGATCGTGGCCAGTGCGCTGCCGTCGGGGATCACCTTGTAGCTCGTCTTGCGCACGCCGGCGTCGTCGGCGGCCTCGGCGTAGCCCGGCCACGAGCCGGTCGGCACGATGATGTAGAGCCCGCCGGGACGGAGCACCCGCAGTGATCGGGTGCCGACGTCTCCGCCGACGTTGCCGACCAGGTCGATCACGACATCCACCTCGGCGATCACCTCGTCGAAGCGCGTGGTCGTGTAGTCGATCACGACCGCCGCGCCGAGCTCGCGCAGCCACGAGGCGTTGCGTCCGGATGCCGTCGCGGTGACGTGGGCGCCGAAGTAGGCCGCGAACTGCACCGCGAAGTGACCGACTCCACCGCTTCCGGCGTGGATGAGGATCCGCTGCCCCTCGTGCGCGTGCGCGGTCTCGACGACGAGCCCCCACGCCGTCAGTGCGGCCAGCGGCACGCCGGCGGCCTCGACGTGCGACAGCGACGCCGGTTTGCGCGCGACCGACAGCGTCGGCACGACGGCGTACTCGGCGTAGGTCCCGCCCGAGCGGGGGAACGCGGCCATGCCGAACACCGGCGTGCCCGCGGGGAAGGGGTGCGACTCGTACGGGCTCTTGACGACGATCCCGCTGAAGTCGAACCCGAGCGTCGATGGGTACCCGGGGATCTGCCCCGACACGCCCGCGCCCGACCGGGTCTTCGCGTCGATCGGGTTCACCCCGGCCGCCACGACCCGCACGAGGAGCTCGCTGATCACCGGGGAGGGGACGGGGACGGATGCCGCGCGCAGCGCGTCCGCATCGCCGGGGCCGTCGAACACGACCGCCGCCATCGCAGCGGGAGGATCCGCGACGGCGACGCGGTCGGCGTCGGAGGAGGGGGCTGATCGCAGCGGCCGGAATCTCATCGGGCGCTCCTTCCGCGTGCACGTCGTCGTCGGCGGCATCCACCGCCTGAGGCCAGTCAATCGCGGATATGTCTCACCCGTGTTACGCGGGTGCTACCAGGTCGAGAAGCCCGGTCAGGCGGTCGGCGACTCGCCCGCCGTGAGTGCGTGCAGCAGGCGCGAGAGGTTGCGGATGTCGTCGATCGGCCAGTCTTCGAGGGCATCGACGAGCGTGCGCTCCTGCGGGGCGCGGGCCTGCGCCAGGCGCTCGAGCCCGGCCGGAGTCGCCGAGAGCATGCTGGAGCGCCCGTCGTCCGGGTCGGGGGTGCGTTCGATGAGCCCGAGCTGCTCGAGCTCGCGCACGGCGCGGCTGATCTGTCCTTTGTCGGCCATGAGGGTCTCGGCGAGTGCCGAGAGGGTGATCGATTCCCGACGCACGATGGTCGTGAACACCTTGTACGCGCCGGGCAGCATCCCCGGGCTCACCCGGTTGGCGTTCTCGGAGATGACGCGTCGGAAGCGGTTGATCAGCTCACCGAACTCGGCCTCGAGGGCGCGCACCGCTTCGGTGCGCGCCTCTCGGGTGTCGTCGGTGGTCATCGTGATCGACATTAGCGGCGGGCGGATGCCTCGTCCGCCGCCACGTCGTCGTGCGAGATCGCCGGGGAGGCGGCATCCACTGTCCGTACGGCGCCGGTCGCCTGAAGCGCCGCCATGCCCTCGGCGGTCGAGACGGTCGCGAGGTCGGCTTCGATCGCCTCGGCGCGCTCGGTCGTGGTCATGCGGGTGAGCGGCTTGTTGGGCAGGAAGATGATCGCGATGAGGCTGATCACGGCGAGCGGGACGGCGATCAGGAACGAGTGGGCGATCGCCTGGGCGTAGATGTCCTCGACGATCACGCGGATCGACTCGGGCAGCGCCGAGACCTGCGGGATCGTGCCCGACTGGAGCTGTTCGCCGATGGCGGCGCCCTTCTCGCCGAGCTTCATCAGCGCGGCGCCGATGTCGTCCTTGCGATCCGTGAAGAGGTTCGTCGCCGAGGTCGCCAGCGCGGCGCCCATGACCGAGACGCCGATCGTGCCGCCGAGGCTGCGGAAGAACGTGACGCCGGAGCTCGCGACCCCGATCTCGCTGGGGTTCGCGGTGTTCTGCACGATGAGCACGAGGTTCTGCATCGTCATTCCGACGCCGGCGCCGAGCAGGAACATGTAGAGCGAGACGAGCACGAAGTTCGTGTCGTAGTGGATCGTCGACAGCAGGTACGACCCAGCGATCAGGAGCACGCCGCCCACGATGAGGAAGGGCTTCCAGTGTCCGGTGCGCGTCACCAGGCCGCCGATCACGATCGACGCGATCAGGAGTCCGCCGATCATCGGGATCGTCATGAGCCCCGCCTCGGTCGGCGTCGCGCCGCGGGCGAGCTGCATGTACTGGCTCAGGAAGACCGACGTGCCGAACATGGCGATGCCGATCGAGATGGACGCGATCACCGACAGGGTGAAGGTGCGGTTGCGGAACATCGTGAGGGGGACGAGCGGCTCCTTCGAGCGCAGCTCGACGATCACGAAGACCACGGCCGCGAGGAGCGCGCCGCCGGCCATGAGGACCGTCTCGGTGCTCCACCAGTCGTAGTCCTTGCCGGCGCCGGTGATCCAGATGAGCAGCAGCGAGACGGCGGTCGACAGCAGCACGATGCCGAAGTAGTCGATGCGCGCCTTCACCTTCGGGCGGGCGGGGAGGTGCAGGGTGCGCTGCATGATGATGAGCGCGGCGACCGCGAACGGCAGGGCGATGAAGAAGTTCCAGCGCCAGTCGATGGTGTCGGTGATGAATCCGCCCAGCAGCGGGCCGCCGACCGTCGCGACGGCCATGACGGCGCCGAACAGGCCCATGTACCGGCCGCGCTCGCGGGGGCTGATGATGTCGGCCATGATCACCTGACTGAGTGCGGCGAGGCCGCCGGCGCCGATGCCCTGCACAGCGCGGAACGCGATGAGGGTGCCGGTGTCCTGCGAGAACCCGGCCGCGGCAGTGGCGAGCACGAAGATCACGATGGCGATCTGGATGAGCGCCTTGCGGTTGTACAGGTCGGCGAGCTTTCCCCAGATGGGGGTGGAGATCGCGGTCGTGAGGAGCGTCGCGGTGACGACCCAGGTGAACGCCGCCTGGTCGCCGCCCAGGTCGTGGACGATGACGGGGAGCGACGTCGAGACGACCGTCGAGGCGAGCATCGACACGAACATGCCGAGCAGCAGGCCGGAGAGTGCCTGCAGAACGCGCCGGTGCCGGCGCTTCTCGTCGTCTGCCTGTGCGGTGTCGGCGACCGAGCCGGTCGCAGTGATGGGGGATGCCATGGGGATCCTTCGTGAGGAGTGTCGAGGTGTGGCGCGGCGACGGTGGCGCGAGATGTTTGACATGAGTCAACAGTTGAATTGCGTCAACTATATCCTCAATCGTTGACGCACGTCAACTATTCCCTCTCGCGGGGGATTCAGGAGCGCGGACGGGTCAGTCGGCGAGGGCGAGTGCGCGGAAGGGCTGCCGGGGCGGCGTGCTGGGCTGCGGCATCCGCTCGACCGGCTCCCGGTTCTTCGTCGTGCGGTGATAGAGCTCGTCGATCAGCGCCGTGGCGAGCCGGACGAGCTTCGCGATCTCGGCGTCGTCGCGATCGACCCACGCGCAGCGCGGCTCGTCGCCCACGGGCACGAAGCCGTCGTGCTGCTCCCACGCCACGAGCGTGCGCTCGGCGCCGAGCACGTGCTGCTGCCACCACACCTGCCGCAGATAGGACCGCGGGATGCTGCGCCACGACTTGTTCGTCGTCTTGATCTCGGCGAGCGTGACGCGCCCGGCCGCGTCGACGCCGATGCCGTCGGGGGTCGCGAGATGACGGCGCTCGACGACGGCGTGGAAGAGCGCGGAGGACGGCTGGATGCCATGGGTCGCCGCGACCCACGCCGCGATCTCGGGTTCGCGCGCCCGGCCGTGCGCCGTGAACGCGTTGCCGGAGAAGCCCGAGCCCATGAGCTTGGCGTCGGCTGCTCGCGCGATAGCCCGGTCGGAGGTCAGTGCGGCGACATCCGTCGCCGTGATCCCGCGGGAGCGTGCCCGCACCCAGGCCACCCGGTCGCGGGAGTCCGCGACGATGCGAGCGGCGAGTTCGGGGGTCACCCTTCGAGGCTACGCCGCCGCCGCGACATCCGCCGCCGCGACCCGCGCGTCAGACGTGCCGATCGAGGAACGCGTACACCTCGTTGTCGTCGACGCCGGGGAACGCGCCGCGGGGGAGCGGCGAGAACATCTGCATGTGCACGCGCGCGCTGGGCCATGCCTTGCCCGACCAGCGTGAGGTCACTTCGGCGGGCGCCCGGCGGCAGCACGACTCGTCCGGGCACGTCGAGGTCGCCCGCTTCTGCGACTCGCGCCCGCGGAACCATCGCGCATCGTCGAACGGCACGCCCACGGTGATGGAGAACTCGCCTTCGCTCGTCGAGCCGGTCTGGGTGGAGCACCAGAACGTCCCGGCCGGGGTGTCGGTGTACTGGTAGTGCTCGGTCGTGCGGTTCTGCTCGCCGAAGGCCGCGCGCGCCGAGAACTTGCGGCACGCGATCTGCCCGTCGACGGCGCCGGTGACATCCATCGGCAGGGGCAGGTCGTCGTTCTCGAAGACGCGCGTGATGGCGCCCGAACCGTCCACGCGGAGGAAATGCAGTCGGATGCCGAGATGCCGCGTGGCGAGGTTGGTCAGGCGCATGCCCGCAGCCTCGTGTGTCACGCCGAAAGCGTCACGGAAGTCCTCGACCGCGAGGTTGCGGTCCTTCTTCGCCTGCTGCAGGAAGGCCGCCGACGCGGTCTCGGGCATCAGGCAGCAGGCGGCGTAGTAGTTGATCTCGAGCCGCTGCTGCAGGAAGTCGGCGTAGTCCGTCGGACGCCGGTGGCCGAGCAGGCGATGCGCCATGGCCTGCAGTGCCATGGAGCGGAGGCCGTGCCCTCCGGGGATCGAGGCCGGCGGCAAGTAGATGCGGCCGTTCTCGAGGTCGGTGACCGATCGGGTGGAGTGGGGGAGGTCGTTCACGTAGAGCAGCTCGAAGCCGAGCTTCTCGGCCATGATGCTCACGGTGCGGTGGGTGAGCGCGCCCGACACGTGCCCGGCCGCCTTGAGCTGCTTCTCGGCGAGCGTCTCGATGTCGGGGAGGTAGTTGTCGAGCTCGCGCATCTTCAGCCGCAGCTCGGTGTTCGCGCGGCGCGCCTCCTCGGGGGTGGCGATGGCCTCCCGCTCGCGACGCTGGAGCTCGCGGTGCAGGCCGAGCAGAGACTCGAGCGTGTCGTCGGTCATCCCCTTGGTCACCTTGATGGGTGCGATGCCCAGCTGGCGGAACACCGAGCCGGACTGCGACCGCTCCAGCTCGATCTCGAGCGCGGCGCGCCGGTTCGGCGGCTCGGCGGACAGCAGGTCGGCCACCTCGACCCCCGTCGCGTTCGCGATCGCCTGCAGCAGCGAGAGCTTCGGCTCCCGCTTGCCGTTCTCGATGAGGCTGAGCTGGCTTCCGGCGACGCCGACGCGCTCGCCGAGCTCGTCCAGCGTGAATCCGTGCGAGATGCGCTGATGGCGAATGCGGTGACCCAGGGTGGACAGTTCCAGCGACGTCGACGGCATTCCTTGAGCATAACGAAAGAATTGCAACTCTTGACGGCGACATTGGTGGGAAGAGGCATCCGAATAGCGAGAAAGTGGATCAGGACCACAGATCTGAACGTCG
The DNA here is from genome assembly GCF_025989145.1 of Microbacterium sp. SSM24. Taxonomy (NCBI): domain Bacteria; kingdom Bacillati; phylum Actinomycetota; class Actinomycetes; order Micrococcales; family Microbacteriaceae; genus Microbacterium; species Microbacterium sp. SSM24. The sequence continues at coordinate 2,130,216 of NZ_JAPDNQ010000001.1, forward strand.
AATCGAAGGGGAGCGACTCATGGCTCTTGCCGACATCTTCACCCGCCCCGAAGGCTCCACCACCGCGCGGCCGGCGGTCACGCGCACGTATGGCGACCTTCCCGCAGTGCAGGGCGCGGGCATGTCCGAGCTGCTGGCGTGGGTGGACGAGATCGTGGCGCTGACCAAGCCCGCCCGGGTCCACTGGGTGGATGGCTCCCGCGCGGAGAACGACGCGCTGCTGCGCGAGATGGTCGACGAGGGCAAGCTCATCAAGCTGAACCCGGAGTGGCGTCCCGGCTCGTACCTGGCCCGCTCACACCCGAGCGACGTCGCCCGCACCGAGGCGCGCACCTTCATCGCCTCGGAGCGCGAGGAGGATGCCGGCCCCACGAACAACTGGGCCGCGCCCGACGAGATCCGCGCCACCATCACTCCGCTGTTCGAGGGCTCGATGGCAGGCCGCACGATGTACGTCGTGCCGTTCTCGATGGGCGCGGTGGGCGGTCCGCTGTCGCACATCGGCGTGCAGGTGACCGACAGCGCCTACGCGGTCGCGTCGATGGAGATCATGACGCGCGTGGGCACCGAGGTGCTGCGCGAGATCGCAGGCGGTGCTGCGTGGGTCAAGACGGTCCACTCCGTCGGCGCCCCTCTCCAGCCGGGCCAGGAGGATGTCGCGTGGCCGTGCAACGACGAGAAGTACATCGTGCACTTCCCCGACACGCTCGAGGTGTGGTCATTCGGCTCCGGGTACGGCGGCAACGCGATCCTCGCGAAGAAGTGCTTCGCGCTGCGCATCGCCTCGGTGATCGGCCGCAACGAGGGCTGGCTCGCCGAGCACATGCTCCTCATCCGCGTGATCGACCCCGCCGGCCGCGCTTACCACCTGGCGGCGGCGTTCCCGTCGGCGTGCGGCAAGACGAACCTCGCGATGCTGCGGCCCACGATCCCGGGCTGGCGCGTCGAGACCCTCGGCGACGACATCGCCTGGCTGCGTCCCGGCGATGACGGGCGACTGTGGGCGATCAACCCCGAGGCCGGATTCTTCGGCGTCGCACCGGGCACCGGCGAGTCCACGAACGTCACGGCCGTCGAGACGCTGTGGGGCAACACCATCTTCACGAACGTCGCGCTGCGCCCCGACGGCGATGTGTGGTGGGAGGGCCTCACCGACGAGCCGCCGGCAGAGCTCACAGACTGGGAGGGCAACGCGTGGACGCCGGCATCCGGTCGTCCCGCTGCCCACCCGAACTCGCGCTTCACCGTGCGGGCCGATCAGTGCCCGCAGATCGCCGAGGACTGGGATGCCCCGCAGGGCGTGCCGCTGGACGCGATCCTGTTCGGCGGACGCCGTGCCACGAACATCCCGCTCGTCGTCGAGGCCACCGACTGGACCCACGGCGTCTTCATGGGCTCGAACATCTCGTCGGAGCGCACCGCCGCCGCCGAGGGAACCGTCGGCGAACTGCGCCGCGACCCGTTCGCGATGCTCCCCTTCTGCGGCTACAACATGGCGGACTACTTCGGTCACTGGCTCAAGGTCGGCCAGAAGCTGCGCTTCGACCGCGCCCCCCGCGTGTTCCAGGTGAACTGGTTCCGCAAGGGCGCCGACGGCCGCTTCCTGTGGCCGGGCTTCGGCGACAACGCCCGCGTCATCGACTGGATCATCCGCCGGCTCGACGGCGAGGTCGGCGCGATCGAGAGCCCCATCGGACGCCTGCCGCACACCGATGACCTCGACCTCGACGGCATCGACGTGCCCCAGTCGGACCTCGACGAGCTGTTCGCTGTCGACCCCGCGCTGTGGCTGCAGGAGGCCGACCTCACCGAGGAGTTCTACCGCACGTTCGACGGACGCATCCCCGCCCCGCTGTGGGCCGAGCTCGCCGCGCTGCGGTACCGACTGCAGCGCGCCTGACCCGCGCCTCGGGGGGATGCCCCGGTCCTCCGCACCGCGGCGGGCCGGGGCATCCGATCGTCAGAACTGCGGGTCGGAAGGTCCCGAGTCGCCAAAACACGCCGGACAGCACGTCGAGCGAGCGGCGTGTCTTGGCGGACGCGTCCGTCTGCCCGCGGAGGCCGAGCGGTCAGACCAGGAGCTGGTGCTTCGCGAGGTCGCGGTAGAGCGGGGTCGAGGCGACGAGCTCGGAGTGCGTGCCCTGCCCGACGACCCGGCCGTGGTCCATCACGACGATGTGGTCGCTGTCGACGACGGTCGACAGGCGATGCGCGATGACGATCAGGGTGCGGCCGGAGGCGACGGCGTCGATGGCCTCGCGCATGCGCTGCTCGTTGAGCCCGTCGAGGGACGACGTCGACTCGTCGAGCAGCAGGATCGGCGGCGCCGCCAGGAGTGCACGGGCGATCGCGAGGCGCTGGCGCTCGCCTCCCGACAGCATGACGCCGCCCTCGCCGACGGGTGCCTCGAGGCCGAGTTCGCTCCGGTCGAGCACCTCGCCGAGGTTGACGGCGCGCAACACGGCCTCGCACTCGGCATCCGTCGCATCGGGCGACGCGAGCCGCAGATTGTCGCCGATGGTTCCCGCGAGGGTCGGGGCATCCTGCTCGACGTAGCCGAGCTGCGCGCGCAGCGCGGCACGGTCGAGGGACCGCACGTCGACGCCGTCCACCAGGATCGCGCCGCCGCTCGGGTCGTAGAACCGCTCGATCAGGGCCAGTGTCGTGCTCTTGCCGGCGCCCGACGGTCCGACGAGCGCCACGCGGGCCCCCCGGGGCACCGAGAACGAGACGCCTCGGAGAACATCGGAGGCGGCATCCGACGTCTGTGAGAACTCGAGGGATGCCTCGTCCCGCGTGATCGCGGAGGCGTCGACGTGGGCGTTCTCGAGCACCGCGATCGCCTCGGTCTCGGCCTTGCGGCGGGCGGCGACGACGGCCTCGGGGTAGTGGAAGCGCACGTCGCGGAACTCCACCGCGGCCGTCGAGGTGCCGGCGCCGTCGCCGACATCTGCGCTCTCCGTCGCAGCGGCGATGGCGGCGTCGTCCTGGGACTCGGTCGGCAGATCCAGCACCTCCTGGATGCGGCCGAGCGCGCCGAGTGCCTGGTTGACCGACGTGATCGCGCCGAAGAACGAGCCGAGCGGCGCGATGAGCATGAACAGGAACATGATGAACGTCACGAGGCTTGCAATGCCGATCGCGCCGCTCGCGACACGGTAGCCGCCGAGCCCGATCACCACGAGCAGCGAGACCTGCATCGCGATCCCCGCGATCGGCACGACGAGCGCGGAGACCTTGGCGATCCGCACGCCGACGGCGTAAGCATCGGTGGCACGCTCGGTGACGGACTCGACCTCGCGCTCGGTGGCGCCAGAGGCGCGCACGGTGCGGATGGAGCCGACGGCCCGCTCGACGCCGGACGCCAGCTCGCCGACCTTCTCCTGCTGCTCCGTCGAGGCGGTGCGGATGCGTCCGCTCAGCGCGACGACACCCAGAACCGAGACGCCGATCACGATCACGATGATGCCCAGCAGCACCGGATCGATCAGCGCCATCGCCACGAGCGCGCCGACGAACAGCAGGCCGTTGCCGATCGCGTCGGCGAGGCCCTGCGTGAGCACGGCATAGAGCAGCGTGGTGTCACTTCCCACGCGCGAGACGAGGTCGCCGGTGCGGCGGGCGTCGAACTCGCTGATCGGCAGGTGGAAGATGCGCGAGATGAGCTTGCGGCGGCTCGAGTAGACGACGGCCGTCCCGGTGCGCTGCAGCAGGTAGTGCTGCCAGCCCGAGATGAGGGATGCCGCGATCACGAATCCCACGAGCGCCCACAGCAGCATGCCCAGGTCGAGACCCTCCTGCACGCGCACGATGACCTGGCCCACGAGGAGCGGCTGCACCAGCATCGTGACGGCGCTCAGGATGCTGAGCACGGCGACGATGACGAGGGTGCGCTTGTGCTCGAAGAGGAAGGGCAGCAGCTGGCCGAAGGTGGCGCGCGGGCCGTCGTCGGGCTTGCCTTTCGAGCGCCTGCCGCGGCGGGGCTCGTCGACGGGAGCGGCGGCGTCGACGGGGGCGTCGGCGATGTCGGCGGAGGGCATGGGTCTACCTCGTTCGTTGGGCTTACCTTCGACCGTACTTCTTGTGCACGGCCTGCTTCGTCACACCCAGGGCGGAGGCGATCGCCTGCCACGAGAAGCCGAGGTTGCGGGCGCGCCGGACGGCGACCTCCTCGGCCCGTGACAGCTCTCGCCGAGCGTCGGAGAGCCGGTGCAGCTCGGCCAGCGGCTCGCGCTCCGGCGCGGAGCCGATGAGGGTGCGCAGATCGTCGCCGCTCATGGTGCTCCTTCGGGTGCGGATGCCTCGTTCGCGGCATCCGCGTCAACCTTAGTTGACTCGCTCTCGACCGTCAACTCAGGTTGACGCTCGAGCATGTCCCAGCCGGGGGTTAGGGTTGTCCGGTGCCAGCGCCCGTGATCGATGCGAAGAACCTCGTCAAGTCCTACAAGGTCAAGGGGAAGCCCGACTTCCTGGCCGTCGACGGGCTGTCCTTCGAGGTCGCGCCCGGCGAGTCGTTCGGCCTCCTCGGCCCGAACGGTGCCGGCAAGTCCACGACGATGAAGATGATCGGCGCCGTGTCCACGCGCACGGCCGGCGAGCTTTCGATCCTGGGTCTCGACCCCGATCGATACGGTCCCGAGATCCGGTCGCGACTCGGCGTGGTCCCGCAGCAGGACAATCTCGACGGCGAGCTCAACGCACGCGAGAACCTCTACATCTACGGCCGCTACTTCGGCCTGCCGGGCAAGGTGTGCGCGCAGAAGGCCGACGAGCTCCTGGCGTTCGCCGCGCTCGAAGACAAGGCCAAGAGCAAGGTCGACGCGCTGTCCGGAGGGATGAAGCGCCGCCTCACGATCGCCCGCGGGCTCATCAACGACCCGCGGATCCTTCTGCTCGACGAGCCCACGACGGGCCTCGACCCGCAGGCGCGTCACGTGCTGTGGGACCGCCTGTTCCGCCTCAAGGAGCGCGGCACGACCCTGGTTCTCACCACCCACTACATGGACGAGGCAGAGCAGCTGTGCGATCGCCTCATCGTGGTCGACAAGGGCCGCATCATGGCCGAGGGCACCCCGGCATCGCTCATCCGCGAGCACTCCAGTCGCGAGGTGCTCGAGGTGCGGTTCGGCTCCGACCGCAATGAGCAGGTCGCGCCGCAGCTGCAGGGCATCGGCGACCGCGTCGACGTGCTGCCCGACCGCGTCCTCGTCTATGCGGGCGACGGCGAGGCCGCGCTCGAACAGGTCATCGCGCGCGGACTCCACCCGGTCACGAGCCTCGTGCGCCGATCGAGCCTCGAGGACGTGTTCCTGCGCCTCACCGGAAGGTCGCTGATCGAATGAGCGACGAGCTGTCCGGGGGAGGAGAGCGGATGCCGCGGCCGGCCGCCGTCACCGATGAGGCCACGCTCGACGAGCTGCGCGCCGAGGCGATGGAGTGGGGTCGCAAGGCGCGCGGGCTCGGCTCGCTCTACGTCACCGAGCACATGGTGCGGGCGATGCGCGCCTACGGCTGGACGATCATCGTCGGCGCCCTCGGTCAGCCCGTGCTGTACCTGCTCGGCCTCGCCGTCGGGCTTGCTGCGCTCATCGACGCGCCCATCGACGTGGGCGGGCAGCAGGTCCCGTACCTGGTGTTCGTCGCCCCGGCGCTTCTGATGACGTCGGCGGTCGCGGTGGCGTCGGAGGAGTTCACGTACCCCGTGATGTCCGGCTTCAAGTGGCGGCGCTACTTCTACGGATTCAACGCGTCACCGCTCTCGTCGGGCCAGATCGCGAACGGCGTCGTGGCGGGCGCTGCAGCACGCATGGTGGTCACGGTCGTGCTCTACTTCGCCTTCATCCTGATCTTCTTCGCGTGGCTGCAGCCCGATGCGACGCGCCTCGAAACGGCCTGGATGGCCCCGTTCATCGCGCTCCTCTGCGGCCTGTCGTTCGGCATTCCGCTCATGGCATACGCCGCCTCGATCGAAGACGACAAGGGCCAGTTCGCGCTCGTGCAGCGCTTCATCTTCATGCCGATGTTCCTCTTCTCGGGCACCTTCTACCCCCTGAGCGCCCTGCCGGATTGGCTGGAGTGGATCGGCTGGATCTCGCCGCTGTGGCACGCGACCGAGCTCGGCCGCGTGGTCACCTACGGTCAGCCGACGCCGCCGATCATGATCGTCGGCAGCACCGTCTACCTGCTCGTCCTCGCGGTCGGGGGCCTCGTCGTCGCCCGCCGCCTCTTCGAGAGGAGGCTCGCGAAGTGAGTGCTGCCACGATGACGGATGCCGCCCCCCGCCGCGGCGGCGTGCGCGCCCTGTGGGCCGGCAACCCGCAGTCCGTGGTGCAGCGCGGCCTGATCGCGGCGCGCTCGTCGAGCTGGATCGTGGTGCTCTCCGGCTTCTTCGAGCCGGTGTTCTATCTCGCGTCGATGGGCATCGGGCTCGGCTCGATCATCGGCGACGTCGAGACGTCGGGTGGTGTCGAGGTGTCGTACGCCGCGTTCATCGCGCCGGCGCTGCTGGCCGTGTCGGCGATGAACGGCGCGATCTACGACTCCACGTGGAACGTCTTCTTCAAGCTCAACTACGGCAAGCTCTACGAGGGCATGCTCGCCACCTCGCTCGGACCGCTCGACGTGGCACTGGGTGAGATCCTCTACGCGCTGCTGCGCGGACTGCTCTACGCGACCGGGTTCATGATCATCATGCAGGCGCTCGGGCTGAACCTCGCGTGGACCGCGATCCTCGCGATCCCGGCCGTGCTGCTCATCGCGTTCGGCTTCGCGAGCGTGGGCATGGCGATCACCAGCTACATGAAGACCTTCCAGCACATGGACTGGATCAACTTCGCGCTTTTGCCAATGTTCCTCTTCTCGGCCACGCTGTACCCGATCACGGTCTACCCGGAGTGGATCCAGCACATCATCATGGCCTTCCCGCTGTGGCACGGCGTCGAGCTCGTGCGTGGCCTGACGACCGGCATCCTGTCGCCCGACATGTGGTGGCACGTGCTCTACTTCGTGGTGATGATCGCCATCGGCCTGGTCTTCACGACCAAGCGCCTGCGTGCGCTCTTCCTCGACTGATCCGGTGCCGCGGCAGCCGTAGGTCCGAGCAGCCGAACCGGCCCTCGTCGGGCAGAGCCGCACGGATCGCGCTCGCGTCGAACGGCGCGCGGGGGCGGAGGTCGTCGGGCAGGTCTGACGCCGGGCCCGTCGCCTCCGTGACGCCCTCGGCGAGCATCCGCATCTGCGCGTTCGCGACCAGCGGCACCGTCATCGTCCACTCGCACACCTGCGCGAAGACGCGATGGAAGGCAAGGGGTGCGGGGAACACGACCATTCGCCGGCCGACGACGTCCCCTACACGGCGGACGGCGTCGCTGAGAAGCAGCGTCTCCCCGCCGGTCACCGCGACAGTCTGGCGGGACATCCGGCCCTCGGCGGCGGCGACGATGACGTCGACCATCTCGGCGATCGGCACGGGGCTGATCGCCCGTTCGCGCATGCCGACGGTCGCGGCGAACGGGATCGTCCGTGCGAGTCGACTGAGGTGATCGATCATGTGGTCGCCGCGGCCGTAGATCATCCCGGCCTTGAGGATCGTGTAGTCGAGGCCCGACGACCGGATGATCTGCTCGGCCTCCCACTTCGTCTCGTGATAGGCCGACCCGCAGTCGGGGCGTGCGCGCAGGAAGCTCAGCATCACGATCTTCCCGACTCCGGCCCCACGAGCGGCTTCGACGACGGCGGTCGTGCCACGCATGTGCACGCGCTCGAAGGTCTGGTCGCGCAGTTCGCGATTGATACCGGCGCAGTGGACCACCACGTCGCATCGCTGGAAGGCCGCGGTGAGTCTCTCGACATCGTCGATCGGCGCGCCGGTTCGTCGCGACACGATGACCGCCCTCGCATCCCCGAGCCGCGCTGCGACGTGCCGGCCGACGAAACCGGTCCCGCCGGTGATGGCGATGCGCGGTGCTCGCTCGTTCTCACACTTGAACATGTTCAGATCCTGCACTAACGTTCTGAACATGTCCAGTTCTGATCTCGCACCGACCACGAAGAGCGAGCGCACGCGAGCTCTCATCCGCGACGTCGCCCTGCGGTCATTCCGCGAGCGCGGGTACGACCAGACGACGATCCGGCTGATCGCCCAGGAGGCCGGGGTGTCCGTGGGGACGACGAATTACCACTTCGCGTCCAAGAACGATCTGGTGCAGGAGCTGTACCTCGATGTCCAGCGGTCCCATCGCGCGGCGGCCGAACCGCTGCTCCGGGGGACTGACGATCTCATCGAGCGTCTGGGCACCGTCTTTCGCACCGGCCTCGCCGAGCTGGAGCCCTACCATCGCTTCGCGCCGGAGTTCCTCTCGGCTGCGGTGTCGCCGCGATCGTCGATCAACCCTCTTTCCGGGGAGTCGGCGGAATCGCGCGACATCGTGGTCGGGCTCTTCCGCGAAGCCGTGGCCGGTGCCTCCGACAGGCTTCCTGCCGAGTTCGACGAGGATCTGCCGTCGGCGCTCATGCTCGGGCACCTCCTGCTCGCCCTGTTCTGGGTGTACGACACGTCGCCGGAACGCGAGCGCACCCGCCGGCTCCTCGACCGCGGGCTGCGCCTGCTCAAACTGTCGCTGCCGCTCGTGCGTCTGCGGGTGCTCCGCAAGCCGCTGCGCGAGCTGCTCGACCTGATCGCCGAGGTGCAGGCATGAGCGTGGAGGTGGCGCACGCTCGCGACTCCGCTCCCGCGGTGTCGCCGACGAAGGACGTCGGGCTGTGGCGGGAATCGTGGTTCCGAGTCCTCACGATCACGAACGTCTCGCTGCTCGTCGGCTCGGCACTCACCGGGCTCGGCCTGATTCTCGGCGCACCCGCGGAGTCCCTCTCGTGGCTCCTCTTCGCGATGCCGGTCGTGCCGGTCACGGTGTTCGCACCGGTGGTCTCGCTGGTCATCGTCCTGGCCGCTGCCGCGCTGTCCACTCTGAACATGATCGGCGAGACGCAGAAGGGCGTGCGCTTCGTCCGCGCGATGACGGTGTGGGGAACGATCGTCCTGAGCACCCCGCTTCTGTTCGCGGCGCTCGTCGGCGTGATCGGGGCGGTCAGTGCCCTGGTCGCGGTGATCGGGGATCTGTGGTGACCGGCACGACCGCTCGCAGGCGACGCCCCGTCTTCGTGAGCATCCGCATCCACGCCCCGGTCGATCGAGTGTGGGAGCTCACCCAGGAGCCCGCTCTCCACGCCCGGTGGGACGCGAGGTTCAGCCGGATCACGCCGACAGAGCCGCTTCCCGGCGGAGGCATCCGCTTCGTCTACGAGCGACGAATCTCGGGCGCCCGCCTCTCCGGAACGGGCACGACGATCGGCGAGCGCGACCGGCGCGACGGCACGCGGACATCGGCGCTCCGCTTCGACGCCGATAGTCGCCTCTCACCGCTCGGGCGGGGTCGCGGCTATTGGCGGTACCGCCCGGACGGCGACCATGTGGTGTTCACCACCGGCTACGACTACGAGCCGAATTGGGGACGCTCGGCCGACCTGATCGTCCGCCCGCTGATCGGCTGGCTGACTGCCTGGAGCTTCGACCGGCTGCGCCTCTGGGCGGAGACGGGCACTCCGCCCGAGCGGTGGCCGCTGCGGTGCGCCCTGGCCATGTGGCGAAGGGATCGTCCTCACGCGGCGCGGTGCGATCGTCGCCCGTCGAGTCGCCGGATCATGGACGCGGCGCCCCGGACCCTGAGCGGGCTGGTACATCCGTGACCGCAGCCACGTCCACCGTCACCTCGGTGTTCGCCCGTGCGATGGGCGAGGACTTTGCGCGCATGCACCCGATGCTCCAGCGCCGATTCGGCGTCGGCCTCGCGGCCGGGTACGCGTGCGTCGGGCGCGGCACGATGACCCGCATCCGGCGCGGGCCATGGTGGACGGTCCCGTTCCTTCAGCTCGGGCGGTTCCGCAGCATCCTCGTTCCCGAGACGGGCACGGACGTGCCGTTCACGATCGAGAACCATCCGTATCTCGACCCCTTCGGCCGCGAGACGGTCACCTTCGTGCGCCACTTCCGGATGCCTCGCGCGGTGCGCCGGTTCGACGCCACCATGATCCTCGGCGCCGACGGCCGCCTCGTCGACTACCTCGGCAGCCACCAGCACCTCGCGGTCGATCTCGAGCTGACCGCCGAGCCGGACGGCAGCCTCCTGCTCCGTTCGGGCGCCCAGCGGTTCTACGAGGGACCCCTGGCGTTCCGGTTCCCGATGCTCTTCAGCGGACGGGCGGAGCTGCGCGAGAGCTTCGACGACGACGCTCAGGTGTTCCGGATCCGCCTCGAGGTGCACAATCGTGCCTTCGGGTTCCTGTTCGGGTACGAGGGCGAGTTCCGCTGCGAGTTCCCCTCGCCCGAAGCGGTCCCGGCGCACCTCCTCCCCGTGCGCCACGAACGCCGCGAGTAGCCCGGACCGCGCCGGAGAACGACGAAGCGGATGCCGCGACCCGGCCGGGCCGCGGCATCCGCTTCGCAATTCTTGCCTGCGTCAGCGCCAGAGCACGGCGATCGCGGCGTTCGCGAACGTCAGCACACCGATCGACCAGAAGATCGGCGGCGGGACCTTGCCGGACTTGCGCTGGCGTCCGGCGCCGATGCCGAGCAGTGCGCCGATGACGAGGAGGATCGCGAGCTTGACGCCGATCTTCACGTAGTTCAGCTCGTAGTCGATGGCCCACGGCGCCGCGAGGATGATGCCGGCGATGCCCGCGATCGCGAGGCCCCAGTTCATGAGCCGCGTGATGCCGCGGTGGCCGTTGACGAGCTCGACGACCCAGGCTCCGAAAAGGATCGCGAACCCGACGAGGTGGATAAGCAGGACGAGGTGGCGAAGGAACTCCATGCTCGTGAGGCTAGGCCTGTCGGCGCGGCCGCGCCAGCAAGGCGGGCCTCACTCGCCGCGCAGCTCCCGAAGCACGAGAGCCGTGCGCACCGCGGCGTCGGCCGCCTCGTAGCCCTTGTCCTCCATAGACCCGGGGAGTCCCGCGCGGGCGATGCCCTGCGCCTCGTCGTCCAGCGTCAGCACGCCGAATCCGACCGGTTTGCCGGTGTCGAGGGCGACGCGGGTGAGGCCGTCGGTCGCCGCCGACGACACGAACTCGAAGTGCGGCGTGCCGCCGCGGATGATCACGCCGAGCGCGACCACCGCATCGGCGCCCGCTTCGAGCGCCGTCTTCGCCGCGACCGGCAGCTCGAAGGAGCCCGGCACGCGCACCAGACGCCACGTCGCCCCGGCCGCGTCGAGCGCGCGCTGGGACCCCGCGATGAGGCCATCGGAGATCTCGTCATGCCACGTGCCCGCGATCACGACGACCTCGAGGCCGGTCGCATCGACCGGAGCTCCTGCCTGGGGTGCGCCCTTGCCGCTCAACGCTCCGCTCCTTCGTGCATCTGCGCGAGGGCGTCGGCGAGGTCATCCTCGTCGATGATGTGCCCCATCCGGTCGCGCTTGGTGGCGAGGTACTGGTGGTTGTTCGGGCCGACGCCCACGAGCAGCGGAACCTGCTCGACGATGTCGAGACCGAAGTCGCGGAGCTGCTTCACCTTGTCGGAGTTGTTCGTCAGCAGGCGCACCTTGTCGATGCCGAGGTCGGCGAGGATCCCCGCCGCCGCGGCGTAGTCGCGCGCGTCGGCCGGCAGACCGAGCGCGAGGTTGGCGTCCACGGTGTCGAGGCCGCGCTCCTGCAGCGAGTACGCGCGCAGCTTGTTGATGAGGCCGATGCCGCGACCCTCGTGCCCGCGCATGTAGATCACGACTCCGCCGTCCTGCTCGATGGCATCGAGCGCCGCGTCGAGCTGCGGCCCGCACTCGCACTTGAGCGAGTCGAACGCCTCGCCCGTGAGGCACTCGGAGTGCACGCGCACCAGCGGTGCCTCATCGATCTCTCCCGAGATCACCGCGAGGTGGTCGGTGCCGGTGACGCGGTCCTTGTAGGCGAGGAAGCGGAACTCGCCGTGCGCCGTCGGCACGAGCGCCTCGGCTCGCAGGCTCACGCGGCGCTTGTGCGCCGAGTGGGCGGGCGCCTGCACGGGCTCGTGCTCGTTCAGGTACGCGATCAGCTGCTCGATCGTGATGACCGGCACGTCGTCGCGCCCACCCAGTTCGATGAGGCCGGGAAGTCGCATCATCGAGCCGTCCTCGGCGACCACCTCGGCGATCGCGCCGACGGGGTGCACCCCCGCGAGACGCATGAGCTCGACGGCGGCCTCGGTGTGGCCGCTGCGCTCGCGCACCCCGCCGTCGACGGCCCGCAGCGGCAGGATGTGACCCGGGCGGATGACGCTGGTCGGCACCGAGTCGGGATCGGCCAGAACGTTGAGGGTGTGGGCGCGGTCGGAGGCGCTGATGCCCGTCGATGCGCGGTCCGCGGCGTCGACGCTCACCGTGTACGCCGTGGAGCGAGCATCCTGGTTCACCTCGACCATCGGTGGCAGATCGAGGCGGTCGGCCCACTCGGAGGGCATCGGCGCGCAGATGAAGCCGCTCGACCAGCGCACGGTCCAGGCGATCCATTCGGGCGTCGCAAGCTGTGCCGAGAGCACCACGTCGCCTTCGTTCTCGCGGTTCTCATCGTCGGCGACGATGACGGGCCGCCCGGCGCGGATCGCCTCGAGGGCCTCGGGGATGGTGGAAAGGCTCATGCGGAGCCTCCTTCCGTCGGTGCGGCCGCAGCCGCGGTGAGTTCGGGGTGTGCGGCCGGTGCCGCGAAAGAAAACAGCCGCTGGACGTGACGGGCGAGGATGTCGGTCTCGAGGTTGACGCGCTCACCGGCGACGCGGGATCCGAGCGTGGTGGCGGTGAGGGTCTCCGGGATGAGCGAGACCTCGAACCAGTGCACGCCGTCAGCCGGTGCGGCCGGGCTCGCGTCGCTCACCGTGAGCGAGACGCCGTCCACGGCGATCGAGCCCTTGTCGACCACGAGCGGTGCGAGGTCGGCGGGCAGCGCGATGCGCAGCACACGCCACTGCGCGCCCGGACGCACCTCGAGCACCTCGCCGGTGCCGTCGATGTGGCCCTGCACGATGTGGCCGCCGAGACGTCCGTGAGCGACGGTGGCCCGCTCGAGGTTGACGACGCGACCGGCTGCGACGCCGTCGAGCGTCGACATGTCGAGCGTCTGGAGCATGACGTCGGCCGTGAACCAGTCCGGCCCCTGGTCGACGACCGTGAGGCACACGCCGCTGACCGAGATGGAGTCGCCGTGCGCGGCATCCGATACCGCCTTCGGTGCGCGCACGGTGAGCCGTACGCCGTCACCCGAGGGCTCGACCGCGGTGATTTCGCCGATCTCCTCGACGATTCCGGTGAACATCAGCTGTCTCCTTCGGTGGCGGGGAGGGCGACGAGAAGCAGGTCGTCGCCGAGTCGCTCGACGTCGGTGAGCGTGAGGCGCACGGCCTCTCCGATCGTGGTCACGCCGATGTCGCGCAGCGCGAGCAGGTCGCCGCCCAGCAGGGCCGGCGCGATGTAGACGAGGAATTCGTCGGCGACGCCGTCGCGCACGAACGAGGCGGCGACCGCGGGGCCGCCCTCGACGAACACGCGGTGAACCCCGCGGTCACGAAGGTCGGCGAGCGCCGTGCCGAGGTCGCCCGAGTACTGGACGAAGGCGAGCGGATGCCTCCGCACGGCCGCGTCGGCCGGCACGGCGCGCTCGCCCAGCACGACCGGAAGGGGCTGCGACGGGAAGAGTGCGCCGTCCTCGGTGCGGGCGGTCAGGGCCGGGTCGTCCGCGAGCAGCGTGCCGGTGCCGACGACGATCGCGTCGGCCTGCGCTCGGCGACGGTGCACGTCGGCGCGCGCCGCGGGCCCGGTGATCCACTGGCTCGTGCCGTCGGATGCCGCTGCGCGGCCGTCGAGGCTCTGCGCCCACTTGACGGTGACGTGAGGGCGGCCGAGGCGCTGCACGGTCAGCCAGGAATCCAGAAGTTCGTGGGCCTCGTCGGCGAGGAGGCCGGACTCGACGTCGACGCCCGCATCACGCAGGCGTTCGCCGCCGCCACTGGACCCCGGGTTCGGGTCGTCGATCGCGTAGAGGACGCGCGACACCCCCGCTTCGAGGAGCGCCTCCGCGCACGGGCCGGTGCGGCCGTGGTGGTTGCAGGGCTCGAGGGTGACGATCGCGGTCGCGCCGCGAGCCTCACCCGGCTGGAGCTGCGAGAGCGCGGCGACCTCGGCGTGCGGGGTGCCCGCACCGCGATGCCAGCCCTCGGCGATGATCTCGCCGGCGGGGGAGAGGAGCACGGCGCCGACCTGCGGGTTCACGCCCCGCGGGCCGCGCAGCGCCAGCGCGAGCGCGCGACGCATCGCGTCATGCTCTGCCGTGGTCGCCGTCATCCGTGTCCTCCGTCTTCACCTCGCGGTGTACCGGGGCACGGGAAGCCGACGGCGCGCGTGGCGCCGCCCGTGCTGCCTCCCATCCGGACTAGCGACGATCTCTCGTCGCATCACCGTCGGTTCCGGATTTCCACCGGATCGGCCGCGGCGGCATCCGATCGGATGCTGATGCCTTGGCTCGCGGACTGTCACCGCCGGTTCGGATTCTCACCGACCCCGGAGCACGTTGATGCTCTCGATTGTAGTCAACGCCCACGACGCGGGTTCATTCCATGTCGGCGAATGAACCGGAGCGTCAGTCGGTGAGGGCGCGGGCGACCGCCTCGTCCACCACGAGGTCTGTCGCGAGCCCTGCGGCCAGGGCGCCGCGCAGGCTGTCGACCTTCGAGACGCCGGACACGACGCACAGCCGCCGCGGGACCCGGCGCAGCACGTCGAACTGGGGACCGGTCGCGCGCTCGTTGAGCGGGATGCGGTCGCTCGTGCCGTCGGCGCGGAAGAACACCGTCGCGACGTCGCCGACCACCCCCGCCGCCTCGAGTGCGGCGAGCTCCTGCGCTTCGAGGTAGCCGCCGGAGTAGACGTGGCTCGGCACGCGCGACCCGGCAGAGCCGGTGCTGAACACCACGAGGTCCATCGCCGCGTGCATCTCGAGGATGCGGCGTGTGCTGCGCTCCCGCCACATCGCGTGCTTGGTCCGCGGATCGTCGAAGAACGCCGGCACGGGGAACTGCTGGGCGCTGCCGCCGTACGCGCCGGCGAAGCGGCTCAGGATCTCGCTGGCGTAGAGGAGGCCCGTGGTGTGGGTGTTGCCCGAACCGTTGAGCTGCACGAACGTCGCTCCGTGAACGGGCTTGGGCACGAGGCGCCGGCTCACCGCCGCCGTCGTCGAGCCCCACGCGACGCCGATCGTCATGTCGGCCTGCACGAGCTCGTTCAGCAGATGCGCGGCTGCCACGGAGACCCGTTCGAGTCGCTCCACCTCGCTCGCGTCGTCGGGCACCGGCACCACCTGCGCCGTCACGCCGAACCGCTCCGCGAGGTGCTCCTCGAGCAGTTGCGGGGCGCCGAAGGGGGAGCGGATGCGTATGTCGACGATCCCCGTCGCCCGCGCGTGGGTGAGCAGCCTCGACACGGTCGAACGCGAGGTCCTGAGTTCTTGCGCGATGGCCTCCATCGTGCGGTCCTGCACGTAGTACAGGTGGGCGGCGGTGAGCGCGCGCTGCACGGTCCGAGGGTCGGCGGTGTCCTCCACGCGGGCCATCCTTGCACATATGTGCACTGAGCGTGCAAGAACGGCCAGGAGTGACATCATGGAGGCACTTGCGAGCACACCACCACGGGGGAATCGATGGCCGAGGGCACGACACGAGGATTCGACGCACTGAAGCGGCGCCCGTATGCGGACGTGCTCATCGTCGGCGGAGGGATCAACGGCCTGGCCACCTTCCGCGACCTCGCGATGCAGGGCGTCGACGTGGCGCTGGTCGAGCGCGACGACTTCATCAGCGGGGCATCCGCCGCCTCTTCGCACATGATCCACGGCGGCATCCGCTACCTCGAGAACGGCGAGTTCCGGCTCGTCCACGAGGCGGTCACCGAGCGCAACGGCCTCCTGCGGATCGCCCCGCACTACGTGCGCCCGCTCCAGACGACCATTCCGATCTTCTCCACCTTCTCGGGTGTGCTCAGCGCGCCGCTGCGCTTCCTGCGCCACGGCGGCGGGAAGCACACCGAACGCGGCGCTGCGCTCATCAAGATCGGCCTCGTCATCTACGACTCGTTCTCCCGCGGAGGCGGGCGCGTCCCGCGCCACACCTTCCGTGGCCGAAAGCGCTCGCTGCACGATCTCCCCGAGCTCAACCCCGGCGTGAAATACACCGCCACGTACTGGGATGCCTCGCTCCACGACCCCGAGCGGCTCGCGATCGACGTGCTCCGCGACGGGCGCGCGGCCGGCGGCGACCAGGCCCGAGCCGCGAACTACACCGCCGCCGCAGGCACGCAGGACGGCAAGGTGGTGCTGCGCGACCTCCTCACCGGCGAAGAGCTGCCGTTCGCGGCATCCGTCGTCATCAACGCCTCAGGACCCTGGACCGACCTCACGAACTTCGCCCTCGGTGACCCGACGCGCTACATGGGCGGCACCAAGGGCTCGCACATCGTGCTCGACCACCCCGAGCTGCTGGCCGCGACCGGCGGGCGAGAGCTGTTCTTCGAGAACGCCGACGGCCGCATCGTGCTCATCTACCCCCTCAAGGGGCGCGTGCTGGTGGGTACCACGGACCTCGAGCACGACATGAGCGACCCGATCGTGTGCACCGAGCCCGAGGTCGACTACTTCATCGACCTCATCGGCCAGGTCCTCCCGCGCATCACCGTGGACCGCTCGCAGATCGTGTACCGGTTCTCGGGGGTGCGGCCCCTTCCAGGACACGGAGACGTGGCGCCCGGCTTCGTCTCGCGCGACTACCGCGTCGAGTCCGCGCCGCTCGTGGGCGGCGACACCACCGTGCTCACGCTCGTCGGGGGCAAGTGGACAACATTCCGGGCGTCGGCCGAGCACCTCGCCGATCGCGCGCTGGAACTGCTGGCCCGCCCGCGCCGCCGCTCCACCAAGGGCGTCGCGATCGGCGGCGGCAAGGGATTCCCGACGACGGAGCGCGCGCGGCAGCAGTGGATCGCCGGTCATTCGGAGGGCCTGCCGGCGGCGCGCGTCGCCACGCTCCTCGACCGCTACGGGACGGTAGCGATCACGGTGATCTCCGCGATCGCCGCGGACCCGTCCGACGCGGAGCTCGCGCACCTGCCCGGATACAGCACCGCTGAGCTGCGCCACCTCGCGGTGACGGAGGACGTCGTGCACCTCGCCGACCTGCTGATGCGGCGTACGAGCATCGCGTTCGTCGGGTCGGCCTCCGAGGCCGCAGTGGCCGAGATCGCCTCCGCGGTGGCACCCGTCCTCGGCTGGGACGCCGCTCGTGTCGCCGTCGAGGTCGAGCGAGGACTCGACCGCGTGCACGCCGCCGATCCGACGTGGGCCGCGGCATCCGCCGCCTCGCGATAACCTGACCGCAGCCCGGGGCGACGACCCCCGGGCACCGTGCGGGCGGCGATGCCCGCGAGGAAGGAGCCGGCGTTGGCCGATCACGTTCTGGCGATCGATCAGGGGACCACGTCGACCCGGGCGATCGTCTTCGATCCCGCCGGCGCGGTCGTGTCGGTCTCGCAGCGCGAGCACGAGCAGATCTTCCCCAAGGCGGGCTGGGTCGAGCACGATCCGGTCGAGATCTGGACGAACACCGAGTGGGTGATCGCGTCGTGCCTGTCGCGGGCCGGGGTCGCGGCATCCGACATCGCCGCGGTCGGGGTGACGAATCAACGCGAGACCGCCGTGGTGTGGGACCGCCGCACCGGCCGGCCCGTGCACAACGCGATCGTGTGGCAGGACACCCGCACCCAGCCGCGGATCGACGAGCTCGCCGCGGACGGCGGCACAGGGCGGTTCGCCGAATCGACGGGTCTGCCGCTGGCGACCTACTTCTCGGCGTCGAAGGTCGCCTGGATCCTCGACAACGTGCCGGGGGCGAGGGATGCCGCGCAGGCCGGAGATCTCGTGTTCGGCACCACCGACACGTGGGTGATCTGGAACCTCACCGGCGGCGCCCGTGGCGGCATCCACGTCACCGACGTCACCAACGCCTCCCGCACGCTGCTGATGGACCTGCGCACCCTCGACTGGTCCGACGAGCTGCTGGCCGTGTGGGGGATCCCGCGATCGATGATGCCCGCGATCCGGTCGTCGTCCGAGGTCGTCGGCACGACGCAGCTGCCGGATGTGCTGCACGGCACGCCCATCGCCGGCATCCTCGGCGACCAGCAGGCGGCCACCTTCGGCCAGGCGGCGTTCGAGGCCGGCGAGTCGAAGAACACGTACGGCACCGGCAACTTCCTGCTCGTCAACACCGGCACCGACATCGTGCGCTCCGACAGCGGGCTCATCACGACCGTCGCCTACCGCTGCGGCGACGAGCCCGCGCGCTATGCCCTCGAGGGCTCGATCGCCGTCACGGGGTCGCTCGTGCAGTGGCTGCGTGACAACCTCGGGATCATCCAGCGATCCGAAGACGTCGAGACCCTCGCCGCCACCGTCGACGACAACGGCGGCGCCTACTTCGTCCCCGCGTTCTCGGGCCTCTACGCGCCGTACTGGCGTCCTGACGCGCGTGGCGCGCTCGTCGGGATGACCAGGTACGTGAACAAGGCGCACATCGCGCGCGCGGCGCTCGAGTCGACGGCCTTCCAGACCCGCGACGTGATCGAGGCGGTCGTCGCCGACACCGGCCGCGACCTCGACGAGCTGCGCGTCGACGGCGGCATGACCCGCAATGACACCCTCATGCAGTTCCAGGCCGACATCCTCGGCATCCCCGTCGTGCGACCGAAGGTGGTCGAGACCACCGCGCTCGGTGCCGCCTACGCGGCAGGCCTCGCCACCGGCGTGTGGACCGGCCGCGAGACGCTGCGCGCGCACTGGCAGGAGGACGTGCGGTTCGAGCCGCGCATGCCCGAGGATGAGCGCGAACGCCGGTACCGCCTGTGGCAGAAGGCCGTGTCGAAGTCGCTCGACTGGGTGGACGACGACGCCCGCACGCTCATGGGCACGACCGGCCGGTAGCTCTACTTCAGCAGGCGCGACAGCCGGCGGTCCGCGAGGATCTTGCCGCCGGTCTGGCACGTCGGGCAGTACTCGAGCGAGTTGTCGGCGAAGAACACGCTGCGCACTTCGTCGCCGCACACCGGGCATGTCTGGCCGCGTCGGCCGTGGACCTTCATTCCCCGCCGTTTGGCGTCCTTGAGTTCTGCAGGAGGCTTGCCGGATGCCTCGGCCACGGCCTCGGTCAGCGTCTCGGTCATCGCCTGGAACAGCCGGTCGATGTCGGCATCGTCGAGCGTGGACGCGAGGGCGTAGGGCGACATCTTCGCGGCGTGCAGGATCTCGTCGGAGTAGGCGTTGCCGACCCCGGCGATCGTGGCCTGGTCTCGCAGGACGCCCTTGATCTGCGTGCGTCGCCCCGCCAGCAGGCCGGCGAGGGTGTCGCGCGTGAAGGCGGCATCGAGCGGATCCGGACCGAGCCGTGCGATGCCGGGGACATCGGCCGAGTCGCGCACGACGTAGACAGCGAGCGACTTCTTCGTGCCCGCCTCGGTGAGGTCGAATCCCGAGCCGTCCGACAGCGCGACCCGCAGGGCGATCGGCGTCTTGCCCGGCCGGATCAGGGTCGTGGGCAGCTGATCGTAGAACCGGAGCCAGCCGGCCTTCGCCAGGTGGAACACCAGGTGAGCGTCACCCGCCGGCCCGGTCGTCGCGAGGTCGACGAACTTGCCGTGGCGTGCCACCGCATCGATGCGCGCACCCTTCAGCGCGTCGACCGGTGGATCGTACGTCTTGAGCGCGGCGATGTTCGCAACCATGACGCGAGTCACCTCGAGGCCGATGACACGTCCGCGGAGGAACTCGACCAGTCCCTGCACCTCGGGCATCTCGGGCATGCGGCCCATCCTGCCACGCGGTGCGGACGCGAGGTCAGATTTCGAGGACCGGCCAGGGCTGCGGCATCCGGTCGTCGTCCTTCAGCAGCGCGGCGATCCAGCCGTCGTCGCGGTACTTCGCGTTCGCGAGCGCCATGCGCAGCAGACCCTCGTAGCGGAAGCCCAGCGCGCTCGCGACGCGCGCCGAGGCGACGTTCCCCACCACCGCGCGCCACTCGATGCGCGAGAGCGCGGGACCGTCGGCCGAGAAGCCCCAGTCGATCACCGCGTTCGCGGCCTCGCGCAGCCGGCCGCCGCCGCGGGAGTCCGGTGCCATCCAGAAGCCGATCTCGCCGTTGCCGTCGCCGTCCATGCGGTAGAGGCCGATCGTGCCGATGAGCCGGTCGTGCTCCCGGATGCCCCACGTCACGTGACGACCCTCGTCCCAATCCTTCGGGACACGTTCGACGAACTGCTCGGCATGGGTGCGCTCGTAGGGGAAGGGGACCGGGGTGTAGCGCTGGATGCCGGCATCCTGGCACGCCGCGAAGATCGCATCGACGTCCTCTTCGCGCGGGAGTGCGAGTTCGAGCCGGGGCGTGCGGAGGACGACAGGCTGCATCGGGCCAGGCTATCCCGGGCGGCGGGAGGGGAGGAGCTGGCTGCCGCAGCCGCCGCGTACCCAACTCAGGATCGGCCGAAGCAGGCCGGTCGTCGTGCCGGTGATTCACGGGCTGCCCGCAGCAGCGGACGCCGCCTCCTCCTGAGCACGGTACGGCGACTCCTCCCCTGTCCTCGAGGTGCGTGAGCTTTCCACGGCCAGGCACGGTGCCGCGATGCGCCGGGAGCACGATCCGGGACCCTACCCGGATGCGCTTCGACGTGTTCAGCCGTGCCGATCTCTTCCGAGAGGGGCATACTCGCAGGTCGATCCAGTCCGCGGTGCGTCGCGGCCTCTTGATCCATGCTCGCCGGGATCGCTATCTTCCCGCCGACGCTCCCGAGGCCCTGGTGCGTGCGGTTCGCGTCGGTGGTCGCCTCACATGCCTCTCGCTCCTGGCGTTGCTCGGCGTGTTCGTCCTCGAGAACCGCAGACTGCATGTCCATCTCGCCTACACCTCGAGCCGGCTCAGCTCACCGCACCATCGCGGGAGCCCTCTCGGCGGCGCCGCTCGACGCGGGCTCCGGCTCCACTGGATGTCGCTCGTCGACGAGTGTGCCGGCGGTGCTGTCGGTCTCGTGGACGCCCTCATCCACGCCGTTCTCTGCCAACCCCCTCGGGCCGCCGTCGCAACGCTCGACAGCGCGCTGAACCGAGGGCTGATCGACATCGCACAACTCGCGATGGTGTTCGCGGGACTCCCCGCGCGGTACTCGGCGCTCGCGCCACTCGTCGACGGGCGTGCGGAATCCGGGCCCGAAACCCTCGTGCGGCTCATGGCGCGAGCGCTCGGATGCCATGTTGAGCTCCAAGTGACGTTCGAGGGGATCGGTCGTGTGGACCTCGTGCTCGACGGCTGGTTGGTCGTCGAGTGCGACAGCAAGCAGTTTCATGCGAGTTGGGCGGCGCAGGCCAGGGATCGTGAGCGGGATGCTGCGCTCGCAGCTCTCGGCTACTCGACGTTGCGGCTCTCGGCAGCGATGGTCATGTACCGGCCCGAGTCGGTGCTCGCGGCTCTCCGCGGCCTGATCGGCGCGCAGCGGATGTCCTGAGACACCAGTCGTCGCCCAGCCACCCGGGCGCCCCTACCGTACTCAGGATAGAAACCGTGCACGTCCGGGCACGAAGCGGTCCGCTCGCATTTCGGCGCGCTCATCCTGAGTACGGTACGCGGAGGCCGGGCGGAGGACCCGGCGGGCGGAGGACCCGGCGGGGCGGAGGGGCTCAGACCGGGCGGAGGATCAGGCCGGGCGGAGGATCAGGCCGGGCGGGCTCAGACCCGGCGGAGGAGACCGACCTTGTCGTAGACGTCGGCGAGGGTCGCGTCGGCGACGGCATCGGCCTTGGCGGCGTTCGCCGCGAGCACGCGGTCGAGTTCGGCGGGGTCGGCGAGCAGGTCGAGGGCGCGCTGGCGCACGGGACCGAATTCCTCCACCACGACCTCGGCGAGGCCCTTCTTGAAGTCGCCGTACCCCCGGCCGGCGTACTCGTCCTCGATCGCCGGGATCTGGCGACCGGTGAGGGCGGCGTAGATCACGAGCAGGTTCGAGACGCCGGGCTTCGCGTCGCGGTCGTAGCGCACCGTGCCGTCGCTGTCGGTGACCGCGCGCATGATCTTCTTCGCGCTCGCCGCCGGGTCGTCGAGGAGCCACAGCACGCCCGCATCGGACTCGGCCGACTTCGACATCTTCGCCCCCGGGTTCTGGAGGTCGTAGATGCGCGCCGTCTCCTTCTGGATCACGGGCATCGGCACCGTGAACGTCGTGCCGTAGCGGCTGTTGAAGCGCTCGGCGAGGTCGCGCGTCAGCTCGACGTGCTGCTTCTGGTCATCGCCGACGGGCACGATGTCGGTCTGATAGAGCAGGATGTCGGCAGCCATCAGCACCGGGTAGGTGAACAGTCCGACCGACGCCGCGTCGGCGCCGTAGCGCTGCGACTTGTCCTTGAACTGCGTCATCCGTCCGGCCTCGCCGAAGCCGGTGATCGTCGAGAGGATCCACGCCAGCTCGGCGTGCGCGCGCACGTGCGACTGCACGTACAGCGTGGATTTGGAGGGCTCGATCCCCGCAGCGATGTACTGCGCGGCGGTGCGGCGGGTCTTCTCGCGCAGCTCGGCCGGATCGTTCGGCTGCGTCAGCGCGTGCAGGTCGACGACCGAGAAGAACGCGTCGTACGACTCCTGCAGGTCGCGCCACTGCAGGAGCGCCCCGATGTAGTTGCCGATCTGCAGGGAGTCGGCGGAAGGCTGCATTCCGGAGTACAGGCGCGGTTTGCTCACCCGACAATCCTAGGGTCGCGCCGCACCCACCCGAACCGCGCACCTACCGGGGAGAGGGAACGAGCGGATGCCGCGCCCGGCGACGCAGGTTCAGTCGCCGATCGCGTAGTCGGCCACGACGGGGGAGTGGTCGCTCCACCGGGTGTCCCACGACGGCGCACGCACCACCCGGTAGTTCGACACGCGCTCCGCGAGGGCGGGAGTGGCGAGGTGGTAGTCGATGCGCCAGCCGCTGTCGTTGTCGAACGCCCTGCCGCGCATGGACCACCACGTGTACGGGCCGTCGACCTCGCCGTGCGCGGCCCGGCCGACGTCGACCCAGCCGAGGCCCGTTCCCGTCGATCCGTCGACGCCCGCGACCTGCTCGCCGGCGGCGCCGAGGAAGCGATCGAAGTACGCGCGTTCGCGGGGGAGGAACCCGGCCTTCTTGACGTTGCCCTTCCAGTTGCGGATGTCGAGCTCGCGGTGGCCGACATTGAGGTCGCCCATCACGACGGCGAGCGGGGAGGACTGCTCGAGCTGCGGCATCCGCTTCTCCATGGCGTCGAGGAACGCCCATTTGGCATCCTGCCGAGGGGTGTCGGCCTCGCCGGTGTGGACGTAGGCGCTCACGACCGTGAGGCGCTCGCCGTCGATGTCGAGGTCGGCTTCGATCCAGCGGCCCGCGGAGTCGAGCGGTTCGGGTCCGAGCACGCGGCGCACGTCGACGGCGGGCAGGCGCGTGGCGATCGCGACGCCGGCGCGGCCCTTGGCGAGCGCCTCGTCGTTCACGAGCTCCCAGCCCGGGAGTGCGGTCTGCAGCTCCTCGAGCGTCGCGCGCACCTCTTGCAGGGCCATGACGTCGACGTCGGCCTCGTCGAGCCACTCGATCATGCCCTTGCGGGTTGCGGCGCGGATGCCGTTGACGTTGACGGAGGCGATGCGGACTCGGCGTGACACGCTCGCCAGCCTAACCGGGCCCACCGACACCCTCGTTCCCCGCGGCGGCCGTCGTCAGTGCTTCGCTCGGGCGCCTCGGGCGGACTCCGTCGCGGATACCGCGGCCGCGGTCGCGGGGTCTGCCTTGGCCGGATCGACGTGCTTGGGAAGCGTGACGCCCGGCACCGTCTTGGCGCGAGGATCGGGCGGTGCGACCTCCTGCACCTGGCGCAGCTCCACCTCGGCCTCGTGCACGGCCCGGTCGGCGAGAGGCACGCGCCACCATTTCGCCTGCGCACGGGCGTCCTTCGCGGTGCGCAGGCGCACCTTCGCGGCGAGGACGAGGGCGGCATGCTCGGCGGCGAGCCGCTCCGCCTCGGTCTGGGGCAGGAGCACGACGTCGCGATCGCGCGCGGCGACGGCGACCCAGGATGCCGCGGTCAGCAGGACGATGCCCATCATGCGGAACCACAGCAGCATCCCGATGAAGAACGCGAACCCCGCGAGGAGGGGGTTCGACGGCGTGTAGCTCAGCAGCAGCCCCGCGGCCAGCTGAAGGACGGTCAGGCCGGCACCGCCGATCATCGCTCCGGGCCAGATGCGGCGCCAGGGGAGCTTCGTGCCCGTCAGGAAGCGAAACAGGCCGACCAGGGCGGTCGACGTGACGGCGAAGCCGATGAAAAGCGAGCCGAGCTTCACGGAGACGTCGACGAGACCGCTCGCCTGCCCCCGGCCCAGGAGCGAGAAGAGCCACTCCATGGTGAGGCTGCCGACCGTGCTCAGCGCGCCGCCGAGGATCAGGGCGGCGCCGAAGATGATGGCGGCGAGCAGGTCGCGCGCCTTGAGCAGGAAGTAGCTGCG
This sequence comes from Microbacterium sp. SSM24, assembly GCF_025989145.1. Lineage (NCBI taxonomy): Bacteria > Bacillati > Actinomycetota > Actinomycetes > Micrococcales > Microbacteriaceae > Microbacterium > Microbacterium sp. SSM24. The sequence goes on from NZ_JAPDNQ010000001.1 coordinate 2,154,829, forward strand.
GCGGTCGGGCGGGATCGCGAACAGCTCGCGCACTGCGCGGCGGGTGTAGGTCACCCAGTCGATGGCTGTCCAGATCAGGGCGCCGAGCGCGATGACACCCGTCCACCCCAGGACGCCGGCGTTCGTCGACGCGATCTGCTGCACCTCCTCGGGGGTCGCGAAGTTGCTCTCGTCCGAGATGAGGTTGGGGATGTAGCTGTTGATGAGGTCGATCAGATGATCGACCGCCTCGGTGCTGCCCCCGAGCCACAGCCCCGCGATCGCGAACACGAGGTAGATCGCCGCGAAGCACGCGAAGAGTGCGACGTAGCTCACGCCCGCCGACAGCAGGAACCCGTTCTCGACGAGGAAGTTGCGCCATACCCGCACCGGGAACCACTCCATGGTGGCCTGGGTGAGCCGCGTCGCCCGGCTGATGGGTGCGTCGAAGCGCTGCCGGAGGCTGTGCTCCGTCTGCTCCCACCGCTCACGCAGAGACTCCTCCTCGCGCTGCGCGGCGTCCGCCGCCGCGCGGGCGTCCGGCGGGGGCGTCTGCGTCACGGTGTCAGATTACCGACTGCGGGTGTCGTCCGACGCCGCCACGGCGACCGTCGCTCGCGGCACCGTCCGGAAGCGCGGCACGGCGAGCAGGATCGCGGCCAGCGCGACGGCAGGCAGTAGGAACGCGATGCCGAGGCCCGGTCCCTCAGCGAGCAGGCCGACGACGACGGCGCCGAGGATCGCGCCGGCGTAGTTGAAGAGGTTCACCCGCGCGATGACCTGGTCGCTGTGCTCCGGCGCGAGCTCACCTGCGGCGCCGAAGGTCACCGGGATGAGCACGCCCGCGCTGACGCCGGCGAGCGCGAAGCCGATGATCGCGGCGACCGGGAACGGCAGCAGGGCGATGATCACGCAGCCGACGGCGGAGACGGATGCCGCGATCGCGACGAGTCGCCCGCGGCCGAGCACGGGCACCAGGCGATCGGTGGCCAGTCGTGTGATGAGCACGACGGCCTGGTACACGGCGTAGCCGAGCGGTGCGATCCAGGCGAGCGCCGCGAGATCGTCCTGCAGGTAGACCGTGCTCCACGTGCTCACGGCGGAGTCGGCGACGAAGACCGCGAGGATGACGAGCCCGAAAGCCCAGATGCCCGCGCGGGGCAGCTTGGCGCGCTCTGCCTTCGGCAGGGCCTCGTCGATCGGCACCTCCCGCGCGAAGAACCGGAGACCGCCGAGGGCGACGGCCAGCGCGATGACGGCGGCGCACGTCAGCGCGACACCGGCGCCGACTGCGGACAGCGCGACCCACGACACGAGCAGCGCTCCGGCGATGGCGGCGGCTGTCGCGGCGGCGAAGAAGCCGCCCAGCAGGTGACGTCCGTAGGCCCGCTGCACGGCGACACCCTGCATGGCCGCTGCGGCATCGACGCAGCCGAGGCCGATGCCGAAAACGGCGAACGCGCCGGCGAAGACGGGAAACTCGGTCGGCAGGGCGATCACGGGCAGAGCGACAGCCTGCACGATGAGGCCGAACGCGAGCGCAGTCCTGCTGCCCCATCGCACGGCGACCGCGTTCGCGATCACCGAGCCGAGGGCTGCGGTCAGCGCCACGCCGAGCACGAGGATCGTGACGATGTCGTCGCCGACGCCCTGGCGCTCCTTGAGAGCGGGCAGGGACGTCACGATGACGGCATAGCCGAGACCCTGCGCCGCGTAGGCGGCGGTCACCGCGATGCGGGCCGAGCGGAGGGTAGGAGGAACGGACGGGGCGAGGGGCGCGTCGTTGCGCTGCGACTGTGTCACGCAGGGAAGCTTAGGGCCGGCCGCGCAGAACCGCCTGCTTCACCTCGGCGATCGCCTTGGTGACCTCGATGCCACGGGGGCACGCCTCGGTGCAGTTGAAGGTCGTGCGGCAGCGCCACACGCCCTCCTTGTCGTTGAGGATGTCGAGGCGCACGTCGCCGGCGTCGTCGCGCGAGTCGAAGATGAAGCGGTGCGCGTTCACGATCGCGGCGGGGCCGAAGTACTGCCCGTCGGTCCAGAAGACCGGGCACGACGACGTGCACGCGGCGCACAGGATGCACTTCGTGGTGTCGTCGAAGACCTCGCGGTCGACGATCGACTGGATGCGCTCCTTGCCCGCCTCGGGCTTCGAGTTCGCGATGAGGAACGGCTGCACCTCGCGGTAGGAGGCGAAGAACGGCTCCATGTCGACGACGAGGTCCTTCTCGAGCGGCAGACCCTTGATCGCCTCGACGTAGATCGGCTGCGAGATGTCGAGATCCTTGATCAGCGTCTTGCAGGCCAGGCGGTTGCGGCCGTTGATGCGCATCGCGTCGGAGCCGCAGATGCCGTGCGCGCACGAGCGGCGGAACGTCAGCGACCCGTCGACCTCCCACTTGATCTTGTGGAGCGCGTCGAGGACGCGGTCGGTGGAGTACAGCTCCACGTCGTAGTCGACCCAGCGCGGCTCCTCGTCGACCTCTGGATCGAACCGGCGGATGATGAACGTCACGAGGAACGACTGGATGCCGGTATCGGCCGGGGTCTCCACGTCGGTGGTCGCCTCCGAGGGCGCGTCGACTGCGACGAGGCTCGCCATCAGTACTTCCTCTCCATCGGCGGGTAGTTCAACTCGCCCTTCTCGTTCTTCGTGAAGACGACGGGCTTCCAGCCGAGGCGGATGTGGTCCTCTGAGTGCGAGGAACCCGCGTCGCCCGACAGGTACGCCATCGTGTGCTGCATGAAGTTCTCGTCGTCGCGCTTCGGGAAGTCGTCGCGCATGTGACCGCCGCGGCTCTCCTTGCGGTTGCGGGCCGTGACGACGACGACCTCGGCGATGTCGAGCAGGAAGCCCAGCTCGACGGCCTCGAGCAGGTCGGTGTTGAACCGCTTGCCCTTGTCGTCGACGTGGACGTTCTTGAAGCGCTCGCGCAGTTCCTCGATGACGTCGAGCACCTCGCCGAGGGACTCGTCGGTGCGGAACACCTGGGCCTTGCGGTCCATCTCGTCCTGCAGCCTCTTGCGCAGCACGGCGATCCGCTCGGTGCCCTGGTTGTTGCGCAGCCCCTCGATGAGGCCGCGCACCTCGGCGGCGGGGTCTTCGGGGAGCGCCACGAACTCGGCGGTCTTGACGTACTCGACGGCGTTGCGCCCCGCGCGCTTGCCGAAGACGTTGATGTCGAGGAGCGAGTTGGTTCCCAGGCGGTTCGACCCGTGCACCGACACGCACGCGCACTCGCCGGCGGCGTAGAGGCCCGGCACGACGGTGGTGTTGTCGGCGAGCACCTGGGCGTCGTTGTTGGTCGGGATGCCGCCCATCGCGTAGTGCGCGGTGGGCATGACCGGCACCGGCTCGACCACCGGGTCGACGCCCAGATAGGTGCGCGCGAACTCGGTGATGTCGGGGAGCTTCGTCTCGAGCACCTCGGCGCCGAGGTGGGTGCAGTCCAGGAGCACGTAGTCGCGGTGCGGGCCCGCGCCGCGGCCCTCGGCAACCTCCTGGACCATGCAGCGGCTCACGATGTCGCGCGGCGCCAGGTCCTTGATGGTCGGGGCGTAGCGCTCCATGAAGCGCTCGCCCGACACGTTGCGCAGGATCGCGCCCTCACCGCGGGCACCTTCGGTGAGCAGGATGCCGAGCCCGGCCAGGCCGGTCGGGTGGAACTGGAAGAACTCCATGTCCTCCAGCGGCAGGCCCTTGCGCCAGATGATTCCGACGCCGTCGCCGGTGAGGGTGTGGGCGTTGGAGGTCGTCTTGAAGATCTTTCCGAAGCCGCCCGTGGCGAAGATCACGGCCTTCGACTGGAAGACGTGCAGGTCGCCGGTGGCCAGCTCGTACGCGACGACGCCCGCGATCTCGGTCTTGCCGGCGGCATCCTTCACCGTGATCAGATCGAGCACGTAGAACTCGTTGAAGAAGTTGATGCCGAGCTTGACGCAGTTCTGGAACAGCGTCTGCAGGATCATGTGGCCGGTGCGGTCGGCGGCATAGCACGCGCGGCGCACGGGGGTCTTGCCGTGATCGGCGGTGTGCCCGCCGAAGCGGCGCTGGTCGATCTTGCCCTCGGGGGTGCGGTTGAACGGCAGACCCATGTTCTCGAGGTCGATGACCGCGTCGATCGCCTCTTTCGCGAGGATCTCGGCCGCGTCCTGGTCGACGAGGTAGTCGCCGCCCTTGACGGTGTCGAAGGTGTGCCACTCCCACGAGTCCTCTTCGACGTTCGCGAGTGCCGCGGCCATGCCGCCCTGCGCCGCGCCCGTGTGCGAGCGGGTGGGGTAGAGCTTCGAGATGACGGCGGTCCTGGCGCCGGGGCCGGCCTCGATCGCCGCTCGCATGCCGGCGCCGCCGGCGCCCACGATGACGATGTCGAACTGGTGGTAGTGGACGCCGTCCTTGACGTAGGAGTCGGTGGTCTCAGTGCTCACAGAAGTGCTTTCGGTGGTCGGGGATGCCGCTACGAGCAGATCGCGATCATGGAGTCGGTCGCGGTGTCGATGTCGAAGCCGATGCAGGGGTCGAACGTGAACACCACGAGCGTGCCGAGGAGAATGAGGAAGGCGGCCGACAGCCACAGCGCCCACACGAGCACCTTGCGGGTGCCGTCGTGGGTGACGTAGTCGTTGACGACGGTGCGCATGCCGTTCGCGCCGTGGATCAGGGCGAGCCACAGCATGAGGACGTCCCACCACTGCCAGAAGGGCGTGGCGAACTTTCCGGCGACGAATGCGAAGTCGATCTGGTGGATGCCGGTGTTCGTCATGAGGTTGACGAACAGATGCCCGAAGATCAGCACCAGCAGCAGCACGCCCGAGACGCGCATGTAGATCCAGCCCCACTTCTCGAGGTTCGGACCCTTGCGGCGGACGGTGGTGCGGGGAGCGCGGGGCTCGGCGATGGTCGCCATCAGTGGCCCCCCTGCCCGAGCTCGGAGAAGACGTTGATGAGGTGGCGCGGCACGAAGCCGAGCATCGTCACCACCCACAGGCCCAGTACGCCCCACCAGAGCTGGCGCTGCATGCGCGTGGCCCACGAGAACATGTCCACGAGGATGATGCGCAGGCCGTTGTAGGCGTGGTACGCGACCGCCCCGACCAGCGCGACCTCACCGAGGCCCATGATCGGGTTCTTGTAGGTGCCGATGACGGCGTTGTACGCGTCGGGTGAGACGCGGATCAGCGCGGTGTCGAGCACGTGGACCAGCAGGAAGAAGAAGATCGCGATGCCGGTGATGCGGTGCAGCACCCACGACCACATGCCTTCGTTCCCGCGGTACAGGGTGCCGCGGGGGACTCGGGACGTGGTCTCGGATACCGACGGTGTGACGCGTGCTGGTGCAGACACGGCCGTCCTCCCTGGATCGAACATGATGGGGCGGAAACGATGCCCCTGGGGTGACCCGGCACTGTCGGCTCGGGCCATCGGCGTCACGCGGGCGCTCCCTCCATCCTATGGCGGCTTCACGGGAAGCGGCGACGTAGGCGTGCCTTAGTCCCCCTCCATCCGGGGGGACCTTCACGACTGGAAAGAACACGTGATCTTTCCGGATGCCTCGGCCTGCGGCATCCGCCCGCCGTGGCGATCAGGGTCCCCGGATACTCTTGTGAACATGTCAGAGCCGATCGACGACTTCTACGCAGTGATCCCCGCGGGCGGGATCGGGAGCCGCCTGTGGCCGCTCTCACGTGCCGATGCGCCCAAGTTCCTGCACGACCTGACCGGGTCCGGTCAGACCCTGCTGCGCGACACCTGGGACAGGCTCGAACCGCTGGCCGGCCCCGATCGCATCGCGGTGGTCACAGGGCGAGCACATCGCGCGGCGGTCGAGGAGGAGCTGCTCGGTATCCCCGACATGAACGTGTTCCTCGAGTCCGAGCCGCGCGACTCGACGGCCGCGATCGGGCTCGCCGCGGCCGTGCTCTCGCGCCGCGAGCCCGACGTCATCATCGGCTCCTTCGCGGCAGACCATGTGATCCGGGTGTCGCACCTGTTCGACTGGGCGGTCCGCCAGGCGGTCGCCACGGCGCGCGAGGGATACATCTGCACGATCGGCATCTCACCGTCGGAGCCGTCCGTCGGATTCGGGTACATCCGCAAGGGCTCCGAGCTCGTGATCGACGGCGCGCCCGAGGCGGCACTCGTGGACAGTTTCGTCGAGAAACCCGGCTTGGAGACGGCGAAGGAGTACTTCGCGGACCGGTCCTACATGTGGAACGCCGGAATGTTCATCAGTCGTGCGGATGTGCTGCTCGGCGAGATCGCCGAGAACGAGCCGGAGCTGCACGCCGGGCTGATGGAGCTCGCCGAGGCGTGGGACGACCGCGAGCTGCGCGGACCGGTCGTGGACCGGGTGTGGCCCACGCTGAAGAAGATCGCGATCGACTACTCCGTCGCCGAGCCGGCCGCCGCGCGCGGTCGCCTCGCCGTGATCCCGGGGCACTTCGACTGGGATGACGTGGGCGACTTCGCCAGCCTCGCCAAGCTGAACTCCGGCGGCCGAAAGAACGATCTCGCCATCCTCGGCGAGAACGCGAGGGTCCTGTCGGATGCCGCGAGCGGCATCGTCGTGAGTCAGACCTCGCGCGTGATCAGCCTGATCGGCGTCCGCGACATCGTGGTCGTCGACACCGAGGACGCGCTGCTGGTGACGACGAGCGAGCACGCGCAGCGGGTGAAGGGCGTCGTCGACGCGCTCAAGCTCAACGGGCGCGGCGACGTGCTGTAAGCCGGGCGGCTGTGCCGCGACGATCTCGTCGCACTCGTGTCGAGCGCCGCCGATGCCCGTCTTCGGGCCCCCTCGGGTGTCGGCGGTGTATCGAGACATTGCGTCTTTGTAACCATTCGGCCTACGAGCCTCGCCGCGACTGCAACCCCCGCGTCACAGTGGGTAACTTTGTGCAGTCCCCGTGATGGACGCGGGGCCGTACAACTGGAGGCTGAGTTGACCATCTCACGCACCAAGAAGCTCGCCGGTGTCGTTGCCGCCGCGGGCCTTCTCGTCGCCCTCGCGGGCTGCGGCGCCGCACCCGAAGCCGCGCCGACCTCGAGCGAGTCCGCCCCTTCGGTCGTGGAGGGCTTCAAGCCCTGCCTCGTCTCGGACGACGGCGGCTTCAACGACAAGTCGTTCAACCAGTCCGCACTGACGGGCATGGAGACGGCCGCCGAGGAGCTGGATGTCGAGTTCATCCAGGTCGAGTCGTCGTCGGCCAACGACTACGCGCCGAACCTCGAGAACCTGGTGGCCGAAGGCTGCACGTTCATCGTCGCCGTCGGCTTCAAGCTCTCGGCCGACACGATCGCCTCGGCGACCGCGAACCCCGAGATCGACTACGCGATCATCGACGACTCGGCCGACACCGACTTCAACGGTGAGACCGACGCGCCCAACATCAAGCCCCTCCTGTTCGACACGGTGCAGGCCGCCTACCTCGGTGGCTACGCCGCTGCGGCATGGTCCGACGCTGCCGGCGTCAACAAGGTCGGCACCTTCGGCGGCATCCAGATCCCGCCGGTGACGATCTTCATGGACGGCTTCGTCGACGGCGTCGCCAAGTTCAACGAGGACAAGGGCACCGACGTCCAGACCGTGGGCTGGGACGTCGAGACTCAGGAGGGCTCGTTCACCGGTGGCTTCGCCGCGAACGACACCGCCAAGCAGACCGCCCAGGGCATCCTCGACCAGGGTGTCGACGTGGTCCTGCCCGTCGGCGGCCCGATCTACCAGAGCGCTGCGGCGGCGATCACCGATGCCGACTCGGACGCGCTGCTGATCGGCGTCGACTCCGACCTCGCCGTCGTCGACCCGTCGGTCGCCGACCTGGTGCTCTTCTCGATCATGAAGCGCATCGACGTGGCCGTCCACGACGCGACCATGCAGGCAGCGACCGGCGACTTCGACGTCACGCCGTACGTCGGCACGCTCGAGAACGAGGGCGTCGGCCTGTCCGGCTTCGGCGCTTTCGAGTCCGAGCTGCCCGACGGCCTGGTCGACGAGCTGACCGCCCTGCAGGAGGCGATCATCTCCGGCGAGCTCGAGGTGACCTCGCCCAGCTCGCCCGCGCAGTGACCTCGACGTAGTCGAACCGACTGCTGACCGCGGCCGGGTGGATCAGTCCACCCGGCCGCGGTTCTTCCAGCCCGATGGAGACACTGGATAAGGTGCAGATATGAAGCTCGAGCTCCGTGGGATCACGAAGCGCTTCGGATCACTCGTCGCGAACGACCACATCGATCTCGTGGTCCAGCCCGGAGAGATCCACGCCCTGCTGGGCGAGAATGGCGCAGGCAAGTCCACGCTGATGAACGTCCTCTACGGCCTGTATCAGGCCGACGAGGGGGAGATCCTCCTCGACGACGTCGTACAGCATTTCCGCGGCCCTGGCGATGCCATGGCCGCAGGGATCGGCATGGTGCACCAGCACTTCATGCTCATCCCGGTGTTCACCGTCGCCGAGAACGTCATGCTCGGCCACGAGAGCACGAAGGCGCTGGGCGCCCTCGACCTGAACAAGGCCCGGCAGCATGTGCGCGATGTGGCGCAGCGCTTCGGCTTCGAGGTCGACCCCGACGCGATCGTCGGCGACCTGCCGGTCGGTGTGCAGCAGCGCGTCGAGATCATCAAGGCCCTGTCGCGCGACGCGAAGGTGCTCGTGTTCGACGAGCCCACCGCGGTGCTGACGCCGCAGGAGACCGACGAGCTGATGGCGATCATGCGTCAGCTCCGCGACGAGGGCACGTCCATCGTCTTCATCACGCACAAGCTGCGCGAGGTTCGGGCGGTGGCGGACCGCATCACCGTCATCCGCCTCGGCAAGGTCGTCGGCGAGGCATCGCCCACCGCGACCAACGCCGAGCTCGCCTCGCTCATGGTGGGCCGCGCCGTCGAGCTCACGGTCCACAAGGACGCACCCAGGATCGGCGAAGGCGGCCTCTCCGTCACCGGCCTGCAGGTGCTCACCCCGACCGGAGCCGTCGTCGTCGACAACGTCAGCTTCGACGTCCGTCCCGGGGAAGTCGTCGCGCTCGCAGGTGTGCAGGGCAACGGGCAGACCGAGCTCGTCGAGGCCATCGTCGGCCTCGCCGACCGGGTGTCCGGGTCGATCACGCTCGGCGGGGTCGAACTCGTCGGCAGGAGCGTGCGCGGCATCCTCGACGAAGGCGTCGGGTTCGTGCCCGAGGATCGCACCGAGGACGGCCTCGTGGGCGGGTTCTCCGTCGCCGAGAACCTCATCCTCGACCGCTCGGGCGACAGCGAGTTCGCGCGCGGCGGGACCATCCGGCGTGCGGCGCTCGACGAGTTCGCCAAGGCGCGGATCGCCGAGTACGACATCCGCACCCAGGGTCCCGACATCCCCGCCGGCACGCTCTCGGGCGGAAACCAGCAGAAGGTCGTCATCGCACGCGAGATGAGCCGCGAGCTGAAGCTGCTGGTCGCGGCGCAGCCGACCCGCGGCGTCGACGTCGGATCGATCGAGTTCATCCACACGCGGATCGTCGAGACGCGCGATGCCGGCGTGCCGGTGCTCGTCGTATCGACCGAACTCGACGAGGTCGCGGCGCTCGCCGACCGCATCGCCGTGATGTACCGCGGCGCGATCGTGGGCATCGTGCCCGGCGACACCCCGCGTGACGTGCTGGGTCTGATGATGGCGGGCGAGACGCCGGGGAACGGGGTGGCCGCGTGAGCGACGACGGCAAGGGCCAGACGCCGGGAGCGTCCGAGCCCGTCAAGGGACTTCCCCCGGAGCAGCTGCCGACGGTGTCGGGGCCGCTCACGGGCAGCGCGGACACGGAGGTCCTCCCTCCGCCGCGACAGAACGTCGCCATCAAGGAGATGCTCCGCAGCAACTGGGTGACCACGATCCTCGCGATCGTCGTCGCGATGGTCGTCGGCGGCATCCTGATCGCCCTCACCGACGAAGATGTGCGCGAGACATCCGTCTACTTCTTCGCGCGGCCCGGCGACACCCTCGTCGCCATCTGGAACTCGGTGTACGGCGGCTACGAGGCGCTGTTCCGCGGCGCGATCTTCAACCCGCGGGCTCCCGACTTCGCGACGCAGATCCGCCCGCTCACGAACACCCTCGGGTTCGCAGCGCCGCTGATCGCCGCCGGTCTCGGCGTGGCGCTGGCGTTCCGCGTCGGCCTGTTCAACATCGGCGGCCGCGGTCAGATGCTCATCGCGTGCGCCGTGGCCGCGCTCGTGACGTTCAACCTCGACCTGCCGATGTTCATCCACCTGCCCCTCACCCTCGCGGCCGGCATCGCCGGCGGTGCGATCTGGGGCGGCATCGTCGGAGTCCTCAAGGCCCGCACCGGTGCGCACGAGGTCATCCTGACGATCATGCTCAACTACGTCGCGTTCTACCTCGTGGCGTGGATGGTGCGCACCCCCGGGCTGCTCCAGCGCGCCGCCGAAGACCAGCCGATCTCCGACCCGACGCCGCCCAGCGCCCAGTTCCCGGCGCTCCTCGGCGACCGGTTCCCGCTGCTGGACTGGGGTTTCGTCATCGTCATCGGCGCGACCGTTTTCGTGTGGTGGCTCGTGGAGCGCTCGAGCCTCGGCTTCCGCCTGCGCGCGGTGGGAGAGAACCCGCACGCCGCCCGCGCGGCCGGCATCTCGGTGCAGCGCATGTACATCTACGCGATGCTGTTCGCCGGTGGACTGGCGGGCCTCGCGGCGATGAATCAGATCCAGGGTTCCGTCACCAGCGGATTCGACGGCTACATCGACGCCGGCATCGGCTTCGACGCGATCACCGTCGCCCTCCTGGGGCGCAGCCGTGCGTGGGGCGTGTTCGCCGCAGGCATCCTGTTCGGCGCACTCAAGGCGGGCTCGTTCACGATGCAGGCCTCGCAGGGCATCCCCGTCGACATCGTTCTCATCGTGCAGTCGCTCATCGTGCTGTTCATCGCGGCCCCGCCGCTGATCAGGGCGATCTTCTTCCTGCCGAAGACCGATGCCGAGAAGGCCGCCAAGGCGAGAGCCAAGTCCGCGAAGAAGGCGGTGAACGCATGACCGCTCTGGCTCCTTCGACCGCCGCGGACGGCACGATCCAGCTCGCCACCGTGAAGGTGCGCCACTGGAAGCTCGCCATCAGCCTCGGGATCGTCAGCATCCTGCTCTTCCTCCTTTTCCTGCTCGTTCCGCGCGGCGGGGTCAGCACGTTCCGACTCAACGACCGGACGTCGTCGATCGAGCTCCCCGACGTGACCGTGCCGGCCGCGGCGACCTGCTGGGGCGTGCTCGTCGTGCTGGTGCTGCTCACGCTCTGGGCGGCGTGGGATGCCTGGTCCTACCGCCGCACCGGCACGTGGCTGCCGATCGTCTACGGACTGCTGGCGATCTTCGCGTTCCTGACGTGGGCCGCGGCATCCTCGCAGGCTTCGGTGCCCGTCACCGGACTGCTCTTCGGCGCCCTGTCGCTGTCGATCCCGCTGATCTTCGGTGCGCTGGGCGGTGTCATCGGCGAGCGGGTCGGCGTGGTGAACGTCGCGATCGAGGGCCAGTTCCTGCTCGGAGCGTTCAGCGCGGCGCTGCTGGCGAGCATCACGGGCAACCCGTTCGTGGGTCTGATCGGAGCGATGGTCGGCGGTGTCCTCGTCGCCTTCGTGCTCGCCGCGTTCTCGATCAAGTACCTGGTCGACCAGGTCATCGTCGGTGTCGTGCTCAACGTCCTCGTGACGGGTCTCACCGGATTCCTCTACGGGGCGCTGCTGGTACCGAACGAGGAGTTCCTCAATCGTCCGGTGCGTTTCACGCGCTGGGAGATCCCCGTCCTCGGCGACATCCCGATCATCGGACCCGTGCTCTTCAACCAGACGTTCATCGTCTACTTGATGTACTTCACGGTCGCGATCGTGGCCTGGGGCCTCTACCGCACCCGCTGGGGTCTGCGTCTGCGCGCCGTCGGCGAGCACCCGCAGGCGGCCGACACCGTCGGCATCAAGGTGAACACCAGCCGTTTCTGGAACGTCTCGCTCGCGGGCGCGATCGCCGGCATCGGCGGCGCGTACTTCACGCTCGTCTCGGTGGGGCAGTTCACGAAGGAGATGACGGCGGGCCTCGGCTTCATCGCCCTCGCCGCGGTCATCTTCGGCCGATGGGACCCGATCCGCGCCACGCTGGCGGCGCTCCTGTTCGGGTTCGCGACGAACCTGCAGAACCTGCTGACAGTGCTCAAGACGCCGATCCCGAGCGAGTTCATGCTGATGCTGCCCTACCTCGTCACCATCATCGCGGTGGCCGGATTCGCCGGGCAGATCAGGGGTCCCGCGGCCGCGGGCAAACCATACATCAAGGGCTGAGAGGCGTTCGTGACGGACATCGACTGGGATGAGCTGCGTGCCGCCGCAACGGATGCCATGCAGCGCGCGTACGCGCCGTACTCGCGCTACAAGGTCGGCGCCGCCGCCCTCGTGACGGACGGGCGCATCGTGACCGGCTGCAACGTCGAGAACGCGTCCTACGGCGTCGGCCTGTGCGCCGAATGCGGACTCGTGAGCGAGCTGCAGATGTCCGGTGGCGGCAATCTCGTCGCGTTCGTCTGCGTGAATGGCCACGGCGACACGATCATGCCGTGCGGACGCTGCCGGCAGCTCCTGTACGAATTCGCGATCCCGGGGATGCTGCTCGAGACCGTGTCCGGCATCCGCACGATCGACGAGGTCCTGCCCGACGCGTTCGGTCCCCGCGACCTGGAAGAGGCCGCACGATGACTGACGTGGAACCCTATGACGCCGTCGACGTGATCCGGACGAAGCGCGACGGCGGCGAGGTATCGGAGCCGGCGCTGCGCTGGATGGTCGACGCATACACGCGCGGCTACGTCGCCGACTCGCAGATGGCGGCGTTCGCGATGGCGGTGCTCCTCAACGGCATGGGCCGGGACGAGATCCGCGTGATGACCGACGCGATGATCGCCTCGGGCGAGCGCATGAGCTTCGCCGGCCTGGGCAAGCCGACCGTCGACAAGCACTCGACCGGCGGGGTGGGCGACAAGATCACGCTGCCGCTCGCGCCGCTCGTGGCGGCGTTCGGCGTCGCGGTGCCGCAGCTCTCCGGGCGCGGACTCGGCCACACCGGCGGCACCCTCGACAAGCTCGAGTCGATTCCCGGCTGGCGCGCGGCGCTGTCGAACGACGAGATGTTCGCGCAGCTGCGCGAGGTCGGTGCGGTCATCTGCGCCGCGGGATCGGGCCTCGCGCCCGCCGACAAGAAGCTCTACGCGCTGCGCGACGTCACCGGCACGGTCGAGGCGATCCCGCTGATCGCGTCGAGCATCATGTCGAAGAAGATCGCCGAGGGCACCGATTCGCTCGTGCTCGACGTCAAGTTCGGCTCGGGGGCGTTCATGCGCGACGTCGACCGTGCCCGTGAGCTGGCCCGCACGATGGTCGCCCTCGGCACTGACTCCGGGGTCTCGACGACGGCGCTGCTGACCGACATGAACACGCCGCTCGGACTCGCGATCGGAAACGCGAACGAGGTGCGGGAGTCCGTCGAGGTGCTCGCCGGCGGCGGTCCCGCCGACGTGGTCGAGCTGACGGTCGCGCTCGCGCGCGAGATGCTCGCACTGGCGGGCCAGCCCGACGCCGACGTCGAGGCAGCGCTCCACGACGGTCGTGCGATGGACGCGTGGCGCGCCATGATCCTTGCGCAGGACGGCGATCCGGATGCCGCGCTCCCGGCCCCGAACGAGACGCACACCGTGACCGCGCCGACCTCGGGCTTCGTGACGAGCATCGAGGCACTGCCCTTCGGCATCGCCGCGTGGCGTCTGGGCGCGGGCCGCGCACGGGCGCAGGATCCGGTGCTGCACGCCGCCGGCATCGATCTGCACGCCAAGCCCGGCGACCGGATCGAAGCCGGACAGCCGCTGTTCACCCTGCTCGGCGAGGATGCGTCGCGGTTCGATCGCGCGCTCGACGCCCTCGAGGGCGCGTGGCAGATCGGGGCCGATGCTCCGGCAGCGAGCCCCCTCGTGCTCGAGCGCATCACGGCCTAGGCTCAGCATCCGCCGCCCTTTCACCGACGTCCCCACAACGGCTCCCGAGGAGATCACCATGCCCATCGACCAGCACGCCGACGCACTTCTCGACGGGGTGTCGATCCGGGGCCTGCCGAAGGTCTCGCTGCATGACCACCTCGACGGCGGGGTGCGCCCGGCGACGATCATCGAGCTGGCGGACGCCATCGGACTCGACGTGCCTGAGACCGACGCCGATGACCTTGCGGACTGGTTCGCCGAGAAGAGCGACTCGGGCTCGCTCGTCGAGTGCCTCAAGACGTTCGACCTCACGACCGCGGTCATGCAGACCCGCGAAGGGCTCACCCGCGTCGCGCGGGAGTTCGTCGAGGATCTTGCCGCCGACGGCGTCATCTACGGAGAAGTGCGCTGGGCTCCCGAGCAGCACCTCGGTCGGGGCCTTTCGCTCGACGAGGTCGTCGAGGCGGTCCAGGAAGGCATCGAGGCGGGCGAGGATGCCGCCGAGGGCCAGGGACGCGACATCCGAGTCGGTCAGCTCATCACCGCGATGCGGCACACCGACCGTTCGCTCGAGATCGCTCGGCTCGCCGTGGACTGGCGCACGCGTGGTGCCGTCGGGTTCGACATCGCCGGACCCGAAGACGGATTCCCCGCCTCCAACCACCGCGAGGCGTTCGACTACCTCGCGGCGGAGTTCTTCCCGGCGACCGTGCACGCCGGGGAGGCGGCCGGTCTGGACTCGATCCGATCCGCGCTCATCGACGGGCGCGCACTGCGGCTGGGGCACGGCGTGCGGATCGCGGAGGATCTGGAGGTGGTCTCGCGCGCGGGCGAAGAGGTGCTCGTGCAGTTCGGCGACCTCGCCCGCTGGGTGCGCGACCGTGAGATCCCGCTCGAGCTGTCGCCGTCGTCGAACCTGCAGACCGGGGCGATCGAGCGCTGGGGCACGACGATCGAGGATCACCCCTTCGACCTGCTGTACCAGCTCGGTTTCGCGGTGACCGTGAACGTGGACAACCGCACGATGAGCCGCACGTCGCTCACGCGCGAGCTCGCGCTGCTGGCAGAGACCTTCGAGTACAGCCTCGACGACCTCGAGGCGTTCCAGCTCAACGCCGCCGCCGGGGCTTTCCTCCCGGTCGAGGAGCGCGAGGAGCTGATCGAGCTGATCGCCGAGGGCTTCGGCGCCTGACGGCCGCCCGGCTGGTCCTCCCGCCTCGTTCTGCGGCCCCGGTCGGCGGCCTCGGTCGTCGGTCTTCTCCATCGCGAGCAGGAGGTCTCCGCGTCGCAGGACGATTCCGGTCGATTCGTCCTGTCTCGCGGATTTCTCCTGCGCCGGAGCAGACGACTGCGGTCGGATGCTGCGGCTCAGCGCCGTCGGATGCTGCGGCTCAGCGCCGCGCGACGCCGGGATGCGTCTCGAGGTAGGCCTCGAACGCCTCCGCCGACGTCTTGGCGGGCGTGAACCCGAAGTCGCGTTTGAGGGCCTCGTTCGCGAGGACCGGGCGGTAGCGCAGGAAGCCGACCTGTTCCGGTCCGTGGACGGTGAGGCGCAGCATCCGTCCCATGCGCAGCGCGAAGCCCAGGGCGCCGGGGCGCACCGTGAAGGTCGGCTTGCCCAGGCGCCGTGCGATCTCGTGCACGGTCAGGCGTCCGTCACCGGCGACGTTGTAGATGCCGGCGGGTCCGTCGGTCGCGGCCCGGGCCATCGCCCCGGCGACGTCGTCCGCCCAGACGAACACGAACGGGGAGTCCGATCCGCGGATCGCGAGGATCCGCCTGCCGTTCCACAGCGCGGTGATCTGGTTCTGCACGGTCGGGCCGAGGATGGTGCCGATGCGGAACACCACCTGCTCCAGCTCGGGGTGCTGCCGGCGGATCTCCGCCAGCATCTCCTCGACGAGGCGCTTGTGCTTCGAGTACGGGAACTCGTCGTTGCCGCGCACCGCGTCGGTCTCGCGGAGCCATTCCGGATTGTCGGCGTGGTAGCCGTAGGCCGCGCCCGACGACGACACGACGATCCGCCGGACCCCCGTGGCGACGCACGCGTCGACCACATTGCGCGTGCCGTCGACGTCGACGCGGTACTCGAGATCGTGATCCCGGCCCGGGTTCACGATCGCGGCGAGGTGCACGACCACGTCGATCGCGTGCCGTTCGAGCAGAGGGGCGAGACCGGCGGGCCGGGTGACGTCGCAGTCGTCGTAGACGACTCCCTCGATCGGATGCTCCGGCCGGCGTACGTCGCCGGCGACGACGAGATCCACTCCGGGGTGGGCGACGAGCGCGGCGACGACGGAGGAGCCGAGGAAACCCGCACCGCCGGTGACGAGGACGCGCGCGCTCACCGGGTCGGGTCCTCGGCGATGCCGGGGGTCGCGGCATCCGTCGGGCCGGCGGCGAGCGCGTGCCGGGTCGCATCGCCCTTGGCGGATCCGGTGCAGCGCCGGGTGTGACGCGCCCACAGCGCGGCGACGATGAGCCCGGCGATGATGTCCCAGATGCCCCACCATCCCGCGACGATCGCCATGCCGCCGAGTCCGCCGAAGAACGCGAACACCAGCCCGAGCCCGAGTCCGGCGTTGCGGATGCCGACCTCGAAGGTCATGGCCTTGCGCTCGCGGGTGCCGAGGCCTCCGGCGACGGCGGTGCCGTAGCCGATCGCGAGCGCGACGGCATCGTGGATCGTCACGACGAGGATGATGATGCCGAGGAACGTGACGAAGAACGTCCAGTTGCCGATGAGCGCGGCGAGGATGAACCCCACGAGCGCGAGCAGCGAGAACCACTTGACGAACGGCTGCACCTTGGCCGCGAACGCCGGGAACCTATGGCGGATGAACAGGCCCGCGGCGAACGGCAGGCCGATGATGAGGAAGATGTCGAGCAGCATCGCCCACGCGTTGAGCTCGACGGCCTCGAGGAGCGTCCTCGCGGTCGGGTGGAGCGAGCCCCAGAAGGCCACGCTCAGTGGCAGGGCGAAGATGTAGATCACGTTCGACACCGCGGTCATCGACACCGACAGCGCCACGTTCCCGCCGGAGCGGTGGGTGAGCACCTGGGAGATGTTGCCGGGCGGGCAGCACGCGACGAGGATCATGCCCAGCGCCATCGAGGGCGTCACCGGCAGGATCAGCGTCAGGCAGAAGGTCACGGCCGGCAGCACGACCAGCTGCGCCAGGATCGCGATCACGAACGGCTTGGGCTTGCGCAGGACGACCTTGAAGTCGTCGACGGTCGTGTCCAGCGCGATCCCGAACATGATCAGCCCGAGCACCACGTTCAGGATCACGAGCGTGCCCGGATTGAAGTTGAGGGCGATGTCGTCGGGATTCATGCGGAGACCTTCTTCGTCGAGGGCAGACGACGGGGACGGATGCCGCGCCCCGGCGTCCCGGCATCGCCATCCCGCAGGGCGTCTGTCGCCGCGCGCACGGCGCGTCGGTAGGCGTCCTTGTTCACGTAGTACGACATCCGCTCGAGCCCGAGGTAGTTGTAGCCGCCGGTCAGGTCCGGCCAGGGCTCGGATGTCGCCCGCCGGCGGAACGCCTCGGCGCGCTCGGGGTGTTGAGCGAGCGCGGCCGCGTAGGTCGCGATGAGCTCCGCCTGCTCGTAGCGTCCCTGCCAGCCGATGCCGGACGCCTCGATCATGCCCATGACGTACAGACCGTTGAAGGACGGCGGGAAGACGTTGAGGAACAGCTTCGGGGACCAGCCGGTCCAGTTGAGCGCCTCGCGGGCGACGAACGGGTAGTCCAGCGTGTATCCCGTCGCGAGCAGCACGAGGTCGTACTCGCCGCTCGACCCGTCGCGGAAGTGCACGGTGCGGCCGTCGAACCGATCGATGTCGGGGCGGATCGCGAGATCGCCCTGACCGAGATGGTTGAGGATGAGCGTGTTGACGATCGGATGCGACTCGTAGAGCTTGTAGTCGGGCTTCGGGAAGCCGAACCGCACCGGGTCGCCGGTGAACGCGCGGAGCACCCGCTTGTCGACGAACTGCTTGATGCGCGCGGGGAGGGGGCGTCCCTGGTTGAGCGTGTCGCTGGGCTTGCCGAAGAGGTAGCGCGGCACGAAGTAGTACCCGCGCCGCACGCTCATGTCGACGGACGCGGCGTGATGCACGGCGTCCACGGCGATGTCGCATCCGGAGTTGCCGGCGCCGATGATCAGCACTCGTCTGCCGGTCAGCTGCGTCGCGCTCTTGTACGCGCTCGTGTGCAGGAGCTCACCCGTGAACTCGCCGCGGAAGGCGGGCACGTTCGGCTCGGCGAGCGTGCCGTTGGCGAGGATGACTCCGTCGTACCGCTGCTCGGTCGGCCCGTCGGGTCCGTCGGCGCGCAGCATCCAGGTGCCGTCGTCGTCGCGCGCGAGGGCGGTGACTCCCGTGTCGAAGCGGAAGCGCTCGGTGAGGCCGAAGCGGTCGGCGAAGTCGCGGAAGTAGCGGATCAGCGTGCGGTGACTGGGGTAGTCGGCGGTGGAGTCCATCGGGAACTCGGTGAACTCGGTGGTCGTGCGCGACGAGATGAGGTGCGCGGATTCGTACATCGTCGACCGCGGGTTCTCGATGTCCCACAGGCCCCCGACGCCGCGCGACGCCTCGTAGCCGTCGAACTCGATGCCCGCCTTCTGGAGGGCGCGCGCCGCCGACAGCCCGGACGGACCGGCGCCGATGATGGCATAGCGAGGCTCGCTCATTCGTCTCCCACACGTCGTCGTGGTGGTCTGCGACGCCGACCCCAGCGAAGAAACCCTAAAGGGTTTACCAGGCATTAACCGAAATCCCGAGCGGCGGCGCCCGGCGTCACGTCCAGAGTGCCAGGATGCCGCGCACGAGCACCACCGTCGCACCCGCCCACGCGATGGCCAGCATCGCGATGCGGGCGATGCGCGGCGAGACGTGGCGCGACAGGATCGTCCCGATCAGGATGCCGCCGACCGTGGCCGCGACGAGCAGCCAGAGGTCGGCGACCGGGGATTGGGGGAGCCCTCGCAGGGCGACCGAGACGAAGCTGAACACGGCGAAGATGACCTGGACGCTCGAGGCGAATCGGCGCTGCTCCCATTTGTCGCCGACGGCGTAGGCAGCGAGCGGGGGACCGGAGAGTCCGCTCGCGACGTGCATGAATCCCGCGGCCGAGCCGGCGACGACGGCTCCGGGCCTGCCGCGCAGCGAGGTGGAGAGCGCGGGGATCCACCCCGCGACGAGCGCGAAGTAGGCCATGCCGGCGATGAGCAGGAGCAGCGCAGGCTCGGGGAGCAGCCGCACCAGAAGAGCGCCGAAGGGTGCGGCGATGAGGCCCGGCCAGATGAGCCACCATGCGCGGCGCCACTCGATCCGGCGCCAGACGAGGGGGATGGCCGAGAGTGCCGCGACGAGCGCGAGCAGTACGCCGATCGTCACGCCCTCGACCGGGCCGTACAGCAGCACGACGGGTCCAAGGAGCACGAGCACGAATCCGAGCCCTGTGATGCGCTGGATCACCGCCGCGACGAAGGCGGCGATGATCGCGATGCCGACGATCACTGCGCGGCGAGTTCCTCGGCGAAGCCGAGCAGCAGGGCGGTGAGCGCCTCGTCCATCTGCGCGTCGTCGATGGTCGGGGTGCCGTCGCCCGCCTGCGGCCCGTAGTCACCGAACGATGCGTGGCTCGCGCCCTCGATGACCTGCATGTCGGCGTCGGTGGGGAGGAGTGGGCGGGCGTCGGCGATCTTCTCGGGTGTCGAGAGGCCGTCCTCACTCCCGGCGATGCTGAGCACCGGCAGGCCGGAGTCCGAGAGGTCGTTGGCGCAGTACGAGCCGAAGAGAACGAGGGCGTCGGCGTCGCCGGCGAGCTGGCACGCGCGTACGCCGCCGAGCGAGTGACCCCCGACCGCCCACGTGTCGACCCCGGGAACGAGATCGGTGAAGGCCGACAGCGGCCGCAGGTCGAAGAACGCCAGGTTGAGCCACGGCTTGGTGACCACGACCGCGACGTCGCCCTCGGCGACGAGCCCCGAGAGGTTGTTCGCGTACGCCCATGGATCGACCTTCGCGCCGGGGATGAACACCAGGCCGGTCTCGGGCTCCGTGCCCGCCGGGGTGAGGATGATCGCGCCGGACGTGTCGGTGATCTCGATCGCCGGGTCGGCCTTCACCTCGGCGAGGGGTGCGGGCTCTGCGGCCATCACGCCGACCTGGCTCCAGACGAGGATCCCGACGACGGCGAGCACGACGAGCGCGCCGATCGACCCCAGGATCCACCACAGGACCCGCCGCCCCCGCCGCCGTTTCGGGACGGGGGTGTCCGCGGGGGCTCCGGTTTCGTCGGGCGAGGTCGGAGAGGAGGACGTGGTCACCCCACGAGCGTAGTCGCGCCGTCAGACGCCGATCTCCGCCTGCTGATCCTCGACCGCCGCGACGATGCGGGCGAAGAGTGGATGCTCCGGCTCGAGGCCGGTCACAGACCCGGTGAAGGTCGCGGCATCCTGCTCTCGCAGCATCCGCTGCAGATCGACCGACTGCGGATCCTCAGCGTCGTCGAACGCGAGCGCCGCGCGCATCGCCTCGACCAGCGCGTCCACGCCGAGCCCGCGCTCGGCCGCTTCGGCGGCTGGACCGACGAAGCGCTCGTGCCGGGAGAGCTTGCGCAGCGGCTGGCGGCCCACCCGCCACACCGTGTCGGGAAGGGCGGCGTTGCGGAATCGCCCGAGGATCGTCGACCGGTACTGTGCCAGCTCGGCCGGGTCGAGGCCGTGCTTGGCGGCGAGCAGCGCCGAGGTCTCCTGGAGCGCGGACTCGACGCTCGACGCGATCGCGGGGTCGGCGAGCGCCGCGGCGATCGTATCGACGCCGGCGCGGGCGCCGAAGTACGCGGTCGTCGCGTGTCCCGTGTTCACCGTGAACAGCTTGCGCTCGATGTACGGGGCCAGATCGTCGACGAAGTGTGCACCGGGGATGTTCGGCGGGTCGTCGCCGAACGGCGGGCGCTCGATGGCCCATTCGTAGAACGGCTCGACCGTCACGTCGACCCCGCCGCCCTCCGGCTGCGCCGGGACGATGCGGTCGACCGCGGTGTTCGCGAAGACGGCGTAGGCGCTGACCGCCTCCCAGGCGTCGCCGGCAACGGCGATCATCTCGTCGCGCAGCAGGTCGGTGGCGTTGATCGCGTTCTCGCACGCCATGATCTGCAGCGGCGGCGCCGCCGGGTCGCGGTGCCCGAGGCCGGCGACGATGTGCGGCGCGACGAACTTGAGGATCGTCGGGCCGACCGCGGTCGTGACGACGTTGGCCGTCGCGATCTCGTCCACCACCTGCTGGGCGTTCTCGGCGCTGTTGATCGCCCGGAAGCCGGTCACCACCGTGTCGCGACCGCCCTCGCCGACCTCGTGCACGGTGTAGCTGTCGACGGCGTTGATCGCGTTGACGAGCGGGGCCGCGACATCCGAGAAGACGAGCTCGTAGCCGCCCTCGTGGAGCAGAAGGCCCACGAAGCCGCGCCCGATGTTGCCCGCGCCGAAGTGGACCGCCTTCATCAGACGCCCGCCGCCGAGACCAGCGCGAACAGCTCCTCGGGAGTCTGGGCGGTCTTGAGGCGCCCGACCTCGTCCTCGTCCGAGAAGAGGATCGCGATCTGAGACAGGATCTCGAGGTGCTCGTCGCCCTTGCCTGCGATGCCGACGACGAACGTGACCGGCTCGCCGCCCCAGTCCACGCCGCCGTCGTAGCGCACCACCGACAGCGCCGACTCGAGGATCGCGGCCTTGGTCTCGTTGGTGCCGTGGGGGATCGCCAGCTCGTTGCCCATGTAGGTGGAGACCGTCTGCTCGCGCTGCTGCATGGCGTCGAAGTAGGCGCTCGTCACCGCACCGACGGCCTCGAGGATGTCGGCAGCCTCCTTCATCGCCTCTTCGCGCGTCGCGCTTCCGCTGTGGATGCGGACCTGACCGATGCTCAGTACGTCACGTGCCATGTCGATTGCCTTTCTCAATTCGAGGCCACGGGGTCGGGGGCCTCGCGCCGCCCGACCCCGCAGCTGTCTCAGCGCCTATTCACCTTGTCGCGGGGAATTCCCCGCGAGGCTCGCAGAGCTCGCGGCGGCTGGCGCCGCGCCCCTATTCACCATCCTGGTGCTGGTCGCGGACCAGTTCCACCACCTCGTCGTATCGCGGCGAGTTCATGAAGTTGTCGACCGAGACGTGGATGGAGCCCGGCGTCTGCTGCCGTGCGCGGTCGGTGAGCTGGTTCTGCGTGATGACCAGGTCGGCTGAGCCATCCAGCGCCGAGATCGCCTTGTTGACGACCGTGACGTCCTCGATGCCCGCCTTCTTGATCTTGTTGCGCAGCACGCTCGCGCCCATCGCCGACGAACCCATGCCGGCGTCGCACGCGAACACGATGTTCTTGATGGGGCGCTCGGTCATGACGGCCGGCTCGATTCCTCCGCCTGCGCTCGTCGCTGCCCCGCCACGCAGGTTGGCGAGCGAATCGGACGACTTGCCCTTGGCTGCCTCGGTCTGCGTGATCGCCGCGCCGAAGGCGTCGTCGGTCGCTGCCATGGCCGCGAGGTCGCGTTTGCGAGATGCCCGCAGGATGACCCACGAGACCAGGAACGTCACCGTCGCCGACAGGATCACCGAGAGGATCACCGCGACGTACGAATTGTTCGCGACTTGTGCGAGTACGGCGAAGATGCTTCCCGGCGCAGCAGGCGCTCGCAGCGCGCCGCCCAGGAGCATGTTCGTCGTGACACCGGTCATGCCACCCGCGATGAGGGCCAGGATCAGGATCGGCTTCATGAGGGCGTACGGGAAGTACACCTCGTGGATGCCGCCGAAGAACTGGATCACCGCAGCACCCGGAGCCGAAGCGCGCGCGGCGCCGAGTCCGAAGAAGGTGAACGCGAGCAGCAGACCCACACCGGGGCCGGGGTTCGCCTCGAGCAGGAACAGAATCGACGAGCCCGTCTCGGCGGACTCCTGGATGCCTAGAGGTGTCAGCACGCCGTGGTTGATGGCGTTGTTGAGGAAGAACACCTTCGCGGGCTCGATCACGATGCTGGTGAGAGGCAGCAGGTTGTAGTCGACGAGCCACTGCACCGCGTTCCCGAGCACCTGCATGACACCGTTCACCAGCCACGCGATCGGGTAGAAGCCCACGATCGCCATGACGAAGCCCCAGATGCCGGCGGAGAACATGTTCACCAGCATCTCGAAGCCGGCCCGGATCTTGCCCTCCCACAGGCTGTCGAGCCACTTCATCGTGTAGGCCGCCAGTGGTGCCAGGATCATCGCGCCGATGAACATGTGCACCTGGTTGAGCGGCTTCTCGCCCTCTGCCAGCGCCGCGTTGAAGTTGGCGACGAGGAGGTCGGAACCTGCGATCGCGCCCATCGTCGCGATCACGGCGACGACGCCGCCGCGGACGCCGTAGACGATGTTGCCGCCGGTGTACGCGATCAGAAGCGGCAGCGCGTAGTGGATGAACGGCCCGACGATCGTCGCGAGGTCGGCATTGGGCAGCCAGCCCACGTCGATGAAGAATGCGGTGAAGATGCCCCACGCGATGAGCGCGGGGATGTTCGGCATGATCATGCCGGACAGGAACGTGCCGAAGCGCTGGACTCCGACCCGCGCCTTGCTTCCGCCACTCGTGGCGGGAACTGACGCCGTTGTCATTGCTGTGTCTCCTTCTGTGAGGTCGCGGCCGCCTGGGCCGCTGTTCGGGCGGATGCCGCGTCGTTCGCGGCGAGGGCAGCCTGGGCGATCTCTCGCGCGTCGTCGAGGCTGTGCTGGAGGAGCGTCGCCCGCACGTCGGCGAGCGCCGTGGGGGCCATCGAGAGACTCGTGGCGCCGAGGCCCACGAGCACGACCGCGAGGAGGGGGTCGGCTGCCGCCTCACCGCAGATGCCCACGGGCTTGCGGTTGGTGCGGCCGGCGTCACCGACCTCGCGGATGAGGCGCAGCACCGCGGGGTGCCACGGATCCTGGAACGAGGCCACCGAGCCGAGCAGCCGGTCGGCGGCCATCGTGTACTGCGTCAGGTCGTTCGTGCCGATCGACGCGAAGTCGGCGTAGGCGAGGATCCGGTCGGCCAGAAGAGCGGAGGACGGAACCTCGACCATCACGCCGGCGGTCTTGATGCCGTAGTCGCGGGCGAGGTCGGTGAAGTAGGTCGATTCCTCGACGGTGGCGACCATCGGGGCCATGACCCAGAGATCGGCATCGGTGGCGGCATCCGCTTCGGCCAGCGCGGTCAGCTGCTCGCGCAGGATGTCCTCGCTCGCGCGGAGGGCGCGGATGCCCCGGAGCCCGAGCGCGGGGTTCTCCTCGTGCGCATCGTTGAGGAACGCGAGCGGCTTGTCGGCGCCCGCGTCGAGCACGCGCACGACGACCTTCTTGCCGGGGAATGCCGCCAGGAGCTTCGTGTACGACTCGCGCTGCTGCTCGACCGTGGGCGCCTGGCTCGCGCTCAGGAACAGGAACTCGGTGCGGAACAGGCCCACGCCTTCGGCGCCGAGCGCCACCGCATCCGCTGCGCCGTCGGGATTGCCGAGGTTCGCCAGCAGCGGGATCGGCGTGCCGTCGGCAAGCGCGCCGTCCGTGATCGGGGCCGTAGCCGCCGCGGCCCGGTCGGCCGCGCGGTTGTGCGCCCGCTCCAGCTCGTCAGGGGTCGGCTCGGTCGTCACGACGCCGGCCGCCGCATCCACGATCACCGTCTCGCCGTCTCGAAGGCCGGTCGCGGCGACTGCGCCCACCACGGCGACGATCGACTTCTCGCGAGCGAGGATCGCCGTGTGCGAGGTCGGGCCGCCGTCGGTCGTCACGAGCGCCAGGACCTTGTCGAGGTCGAGGAGTGCGGTGTCGGCGGGCGCGAGGTCCTTCGCGACGAGCACGAACGGATGCCCCGGATCGGGCACGCCCGGAGCCGGAACGCCGCGCAGCCGCGCGATCACCCGCTGGGCCACGTCGTCGAGGTCTGCGGCGCGCTCGCCGAGGTATCCGCCGATCGCGGTCAGCTGGTCGCGGAACGACGCGAACGCGTCGAACACCGCGAACTCGCCGGTCTTGCCCTGGGCGAGGCGCGCGTTCACCTCGTCGGCGAGACTCGGGTCCTCGGCCATCATGGCCTGCGCCTCGAGCACGTCCTGCGCCGCGCCGCCCGCCTCGGCACCGCGGGCCTCCAGCTCGCGGGCGACGGCGGCCACGGCATCCGACACCCGCGTCTTCTCTTCGTCGGCGCTCAGCGTGCTCGGCGCATCGCTCGGCGCGGGCAGCGGCTCGGACATGCGGGCGACCGGACCCTGGGCGACACCCAGGCCGATC
Organism: Microbacterium sp. SSM24; assembly: GCF_025989145.1. Lineage (NCBI taxonomy): Bacteria > Bacillati > Actinomycetota > Actinomycetes > Micrococcales > Microbacteriaceae > Microbacterium > Microbacterium sp. SSM24. Next base: position 2,180,101 of record NZ_JAPDNQ010000001.1, read on the forward strand.
CCCACTCCACGCAGTTCGGTCATCGGCTCACTCCGCGTCGTGGTCGGTCGTCAGCAGCTCGGCGAGGGTGTCGAGCACCGACTCGGCGCCGTCGCCGTCGGCCGTGAGGGTGACGTAGTCGCCCTGCTCCACGCCCAGCGCGATCACACCGAGGATGCTCGCCGCGTTGACCGGCGCGCCCGAGTCCTTCGCGACAGTCACCGGGATGCCGGAGTCCTTCGCGGCCTGCGCGAACAGCTTCGCCGGACGGGCGTGCAGTCCGTGCGAGGAGCCGATCCGGACGGTGCGTGAGATGGGTGGCATGGGGGTGACCTCTCTGTCGTCAGTCGCTGGTGTGGATCGTGTCTGCGGGGGAGGCGTGCGTGCCGCCCGCGGTCGAGGCCGGCCCCCCGGAGGCCGCGACCGCGTCTCGGACGAGTGCGAGCGTCCGTGTGCCGTCTTTGTCCGCGAAGACGTCGGGCGGCAGCAGCACCACCGTCGTCCCGCGTGCGGCGGCATCCCGTTCGATGCGCTCGAGCGCGTGAACGAGATGAGGCCCCACGAGGACGACGTCGGCGGCATCGAGATCGATCGGAAGCGACTGCTCGGTGCCGGCGAAGGCGGTGTAGGCGAGTCCCTGGTCATGGGCCGCGTGGCGCACGCGCTGGGCGACGAAGGTGCTCGACGCACCCGCTCCGCAGACCACCAGGATCCTCATCGATCCGCCTCCATGGGCCCATTCTTGTGAAAACGCTGGGAGCGGACAACCAGGCCTTCTTCCGCAGGGGGCGGAAAGCGTCACCGGTGCACAATCGCGCCGAACGACGCCCCCACCGGTGCCCGCGTGGTTGACTGGGCGCACCCCCGGCGGCGGCGATGCCGATCGCGAAGCGAAGGAATCTCGTGACCAGAGCGCGACAGGACAGGCTGATCGGCCTGCTCGTGCGAGACGGGGACTGGGCGACCGCCGCGACCCTCGCCGATGCCGTCGGAGTGACCCCGCGCAGCATCCGCTCGTACGTGACGGCGGTCAACGCGCGGGTCGCACCGGGTGTCGCGATCGAGTCCGGCCCGCTGGGCTACCGGGCAGGGTCCGAGGCCGCTGCGGCGCTGCGGACGGCGGGGACGGATGCCGGCACCCCCCGGGATCGGCTGCACACCCTCGTCCGCGCCCTCCTCGACGCGCCCGACGGCATCGACGTGTTCGAGTTCGCGGAACGGCTCCACGTCAGTCCCGCGACGCTGGACGCGGATCTCGCCCGCGTGCGCGGACTGCTCGGCGGTACGGAGCTGACGCTCGAGCGCTCCTCCTCCACCGCGCGCCTGCGCGGCACCGAGATGGCCCAGCGACGCCTGCTCAGCCGGCTCGCGCACGACGAGATGGACGCGGGGTCGTTCGACCTCGCCGCACTCCGGCGCACGCTCGGCGAGGACTCGGTCGGCGCCGCGGCGTTCGGCCCCTTCAAGTCCGACCTCGTCACGGAACTCGGATCGATGGGGTACTTCGTCAACGAGATCGGCATCGCGGACGTAGTGATGCACATCGCGATCGCCGCCGACCGGGTGGCCCAGGACCGTGCCCTCGAGAGCGGCGCCACCGACGCGCGTCCGGCCCAGCAGGAGATCGCCGCGCTGCTCGACCGCCTCGCGCGCCGCGATCTCGGCGTGGACCTCGGGGCCGGAGACCTCCAGCACCTCGCGACCCTCGTCCTCACCCGCGTGGTCGCCCCCGGCGACGAGGCCCCGGCCGACCAGGCGCGGGCACGACTCGACCCCGAGATCGAGGCCGCCGTCCGCGACGTGGTGGGCACGGCATCCGCGGAGTTCCTCGTCGACATCGCGCACGAGGACTTCATCCTGCGCCTCGCGCTGCACGTGCAGAATCTTCAGCACCGGGCGCGCGAGCAGGCGTGGTCGCGCAATCCGCTGACGCGCTCGCTCAAGTCGACGTACCCGATGATCTTCGAGGTCGCCGTGTTCGTCGCGAGCCGCCTGCAGGAGCGCCTGGGCATCCCGCTGCCCGACGACGAGATCGCGTACATCGCCATGCACGTCGGGGGGCGACTCGAACGCAGCCGCCGAGCCGATCACCTGCTCACGGCGACGATCGTGTGCCCGGGCTACTACGACCTGCACGAGCTGCTGCGATCGAGCGTCGACCGCTCGCTCGGTCAGGCGATCGAGGTCGTCGGCGTCGAGACGCGGGTCGACCCCGACTGGGCGTCCATCGACACCGACCTCGTGCTGACGACGATCGACCCGGTCACGCCCGCCGACCGCATCGTGAAGATCCAGCCGTTCCTCACCGATGCCGACATCGAGCGTGTGCAGGCGGCGGCGGGCCGCATCCGTCGCAGCCGGCGGCTGGCCCGCCTGCGCGAGGAGCTGGAGCGCTACTTCGCACCGTCCGCGTTCGTGCGCGGGCTCGAGGCCGCGGCTTCGGCCGGCGAGGAGGGCGTGATCCGCATGCTCGGCGCGGCGCTCATCGCGCAGGGCGTCATCGACGAGGACTACGTGGCGCGCGCGATCGAGCGCGAGGCGCTGTCGTCGACGGCGTTCACCGATGCGCTCGCCGTGCCCCACGCGATCGGGATGACGGCGACCCGCACCTCGATCGCGATCGGCATCGCCGACCCCGCCATCGCGTGGGGCGACGGTCGCGTGCAGGTGGTCGCGCTCGTCGCCTTCTCCGAGACCGACCGCGAAGCCTTCCAGACCGTGTTCGAGCAGTTCGTCGAGGTCTTCTCCGAGCGGGACAGCGTGCAGCGGATCGTCCGCCGCGCGACGGACTTCGGCGGCTTCCTCGACGAGCTCGTCGCCGTGATCGACGGCTGAGCCGCGGCATCCGCTCGGTCCTTCGGTGGTGTGCGCGGCTCCGCACGGCAGGGCGGCTTCGCACGGCAGGGCGGCTTGGCACGGCAGGGCGGCTTCGCACGGCAGGAGAACTCCGCTGTGCAGGAGGATTCTCACGAGATCGTCCTGGGTGGCGGATTCTTCCTGCGTACGGGACGGGCACGCTCCCCGCGCCCGGGCGAGGGGATGGATGCCGGAATCAGGGGGCCCCGCCGTGATCAGGATCGTTGGTCGCGAATCGTCCTGTCCTCGGCGGCTCTCTTGATCAGGGAAGGCCAGGCAGGGGAAGCCATCGACCGCTGAGCCGCGGCATCCGCTCGGTCCTTGGGTGGAGTGCGCGGCTTCGCACGGCAGGACAACTCCGCTGTGCAGGAGGATTCTCACGAGATCGTCCTGGGTGGCGGATTCTTCCTGCGTACGGGACGGGCGTGTTCCCCGCGGCCGTGCGAGGGGATGGATGCCGGATGCCGCGGCCGGGCAAGATGCCGGATGCGGGTGCCGGATGCCGCGGCCGGGCAAGATGCCGGATGCCGGATGCCGGATGGGGCATGCCGGATGCGGATGCCGGACGCGGCGGCCGGGCATACCCGGACGCGGCGGCCGGGGCGGACACGGCGGCGGCGTGCTCAGGCGCGGCGGAGGCGTTCCTCGAGGCCGAGGCGCACGGCCGGCCACTCGGCCGGGAGGATCGAGAACACGACCGTGTCGCGGAGGGTGCCGTCGGGGCCGAGGCGGTGGTTGCGCAGCACGCCGTCCTGTTTGGCGCCGAGCCGGGCGATCGCCGCGCGCGACTGCCGGTTGTGCCAATGGGTGCGGAACTCGACCGCGATCGCGTCGCAGACCTCGAACGCGTGCGTGAGCAGGAGGAGCTTCGCGGCCGTGTTCACGGCGGTGCGCTGGGCCCCGACCCCCAGCCAGGTGTGGCCGATCTCGACGTGACGGTTGGGCTGGTCGATGTTGCAGAACGTCGTCTCGCCGACCACGCGATCGGTGTCGAGGCGGCGCACGACCCACGCGTTCATGTGGCCCTCGGCCTGCCAGGCCAGTCGCTGGGCGACGTCGGGTGCGGCATCCGCCGGCGACGGCACCGATGTGTACCAGGCGTGTTCCAGGCCCACGGCCGCGGTCGCGAGATCCTCAGCGTGCTCGTGCCGCAGCGGCTCGAGCCGGACGTGGGCGTTCTCGAGGGTCACGGGCTGCGTGAGGAGCATGCCCCGAGCCTAGAGCGAGCCGGTGCCGCGCTGCGTCAGGCCTCCTTGTGCATCGCCTGCGCGACGGCGGCGGCTCCCGCCCCCGGATCCCGCTCGGCGACCTGCGCGGCCTGGCGTGCGGCGGCGATCGCGCGCTGCCCGGCAGGCAGCCACACCGCCAGTCCGACGACCACGAACGTCAGGATGCCGGCTGCCACCAGCAGCAGCTCGATCGGCACGGCGTCGGCGAGGGGACCGAACACCACCATGCCGAGCGGCATGGCGAGCGCCATCACGATGCCGACGAACCCGAAGACGCGCCCCTGGCGCTCGGGCTCGACGGTCTCCTGGAGGAGGGTCATCGACGGGGTGGAGAAGAACGGCACCGCAAGTCCGACGAGGAACATGAAGCCGAAGAACACCCAGATGCTCGACGACAGGCCGAGCCCGATCGACAGGGCGCCGAAGGCGAGCGAGGAGACGACGATGAGGCCGATGCGACTGCGCTTGGCGAACAGCGAGGCCACGAGGATGCCGCCCAGCATCATTCCGACGCTGAACGCGATCTCGAGCACGGCGAGGTTGACGACGTTCTGCGTCTCGCCGGCGGGGAACGTGCGCACGAGCATGAGCGGCGTGAGGTTGGACGGAGCGACGGTGAGCACGAAGATGATCGCGAAGACGACCAGCAGCCAGCGCACGAACGCATGGTGGGCGATGTAGCGCACGCCGTCGACGAGGTCGGCGAAGTACCCGGTCTCGACGTCGGAGGCGCGCCGGACCGCGCGCACGGGGATGAGGGCGAGGATGCCGATGCCGAGCACCGCGGTCACGACGTCGATGAAGAGGATCGGGATGAGCGAGGCCGCGCTGCCGCCCCACGTCGCCGCCGCCCACGCGTAGATGCCGCCCGCCGCCGCCGGCGCGAGGAGCATCATCGCCGACTGGATGGACCCGTTCACGCCGTTCACCCTGATGAGGTTGCGAGTGGGGACGATCTGCGGGATCAGCGCGGAGACCGCGGGCATCTGGATGCCGGCGCCCGCCGAGCGGATGGCCATCACGGCGAACAGCAGCCAGACGGCGTCGAACCCGGACATCATGATCACCGCGAGGGCGAGCGTCGAGAGAGCGATCGCGGCATCCGCACCGATGATCAGGAACTTGCGGTTGTGGCGGTCGGCCCACACGCCGCCGAAGATCGACACGATCGCCTGCGGCAGGAAGCCGAACAGCGCGGCGAGCATCATATAGACGCCTGACCGGTACTCGATCGTGAGGTACCACAGCACGGCGTACTGCACGAGCATCGAGCCGAAGAGGCTCACCGTCTGGCCGCTCAGGAACAGCACCGTGTTGCGCAGCCAGTGCGTCGGATCGGCCGACGCGTCCGGCGCGGATTCGCCCGCACCGGGCGCCGGGTCGACCGAGCCCGCGACCGTTGCGGCGGTCAGCGGCCCGTCGGCAGGGGGAGCGGATGCCTCGACCGCCGGCTCTCGTTCGTCGCCCTGCCCGCCGGTCATCGTCTGCTCCTCATCGTGCCGAAACGTCCTGCTCGCGACTCGCGGCGTCCCTCGAGAGGATCACGATATATCGCGTGGTGACTCTAGCACGGGCCTCCGACACGACTCCGGCCGGGCAACGGCGCTGCGGCCCGGGTCAGCCGATCGCGTCGAGCAGCTCCCGTGCCCCGGCCGACAGCCGCGCGATACGCTCGGCCGCATCGGGCGACGACTCGCCCCGCACGTCGAGGTAGAGCTTGAGCTTCGGCTCGGTGCCGCTCGGGCGCACGATGACGCGCGAGCCGTCGACCAGCCAGATGCGGAGCACGTCTCCCGGGGGCAGGTCGTCCACGCCCTCCAGCAGGTCGTCGATCCGCTCTACCGCGACATCCCCGATGGCTGACGGATGCTGCGCCCGCAGCGCCGCCATGATCCGCGCGATCGTCGACACGTCGTCCACGCGCACCGAGATCTGATCGCTCGCGAACGCGCCGAAGGTGTCGTCGAACTCCTCGAGCAGATCCGACAGCGAGGCGCCTCGGCCACGCGCCTCGGCGACCATTCCGAGCATCGCCACCGCGGCGGAGATCCCGTCCTTGTCGCGCACGGTCTCGGGGTTCACGAGGTAGCCGAGGGCCTCCTCGAAGCCGAAGACGATCCCCGGCGCCCGCGAGATCCACTTGAAGCCGGTCAGCGTCGAGTGGAAGTCGAGCCCGTAGTGCTCGGCGACCGTCTGGAGCCCGGGGGACGACACCAGCGAGCACGCGAGCGACGCGCCATCGGTCAGCCCGGCCTCGGCCGCCTGGCGTGCCGCGCGCCAGCCGAGGAGCAGGCCGATCTGGTTGCCGGAGAGCCGGCGCCAGCCGCCCTCCGCCGCATCGTCGGGCACGGCGACGGCCAGGCGGTCCGCGTCGGGATCGTTCGCGATGATGAGCTCGGCGTGCGCCTCGCGTGCGCGCTCGAACGCGAGGTCCATCGCGCCCGGCTCCTCCGGGTTCGGGAACGACACGGTCGGGAAGGCGCCGTCGGGCTCCAGCTGCGCCGTGACGGGCACGGGCGCGGGGTAGCCCGCGGCATCGACGATGCGCGAGAACGTCTCCCAGCCGACCCCGTGCATGGCCGTGTACACCCAGGTCAGGCCCTGCGCGCCGGCGGGCGCGGGGGCGACGGCGGCCGTCGCCGCGACGTACTCGTCGACGATCGTCTCGCCGGCCACCTCGTACCCGAGCGACCGGGGGAGCGCGGCGATGTCGCCGGCCGCGGCGACGCGCTCGATGTGCGCGGCGATCTCGGCGTCGGCCGGCGCGACGATCTGCGATCCCTCGTTCGCGCCGCCGAGGTACACCTTGTAGCCGTTGTCGTTCGGCGGGTTGTGGCTCGCCGTCACCATGACGCCCGCCGCCGCGCCGAGGCGGCGCACCGCGAAGGCGAGCACGGGCGTCGGCAGCAGACGGGGAAGGAGAATCACCCGAAGACCCGCCCCGGCGAAGATCTCGGCGGAGTCCTTCGCGAAGACCTTCGAGTTGCGACGGCCGTCGTAGCCCACGACGACGGCCGGTGCTGCGGCATCCGATCCGTCCGCCGACTTCTCGAGGACGTATGCCGCCAATCCTGCCGCCGCCTGCGCCACCAGCACGCGGTTCATGCGGTTGCTGCCGGCGCCGAGCTCGCCGCGAAGGCCGGCGGTTCCGAAGGCCAGTCGCGCGGCGAACCGGTCGCCGAGATCGACGGATGCCGCGGCGTCACCGCTCTCGGCGGCATCGATCAGCGCACTCAGCTCGGCTCGGGTCTCGGAATCGGGGTCCTGTGCGAGCCACGCGCGGGCGCGGTCGAGAACGGATGCCTCGTCCCGCGCGCCGACCGGCGTCGCGTCGGGTGCGGGGTCCTGTGCGTCCGGCGAGGGCGCAGGGACCGCACCGCCGCTCACAGGGCGCCGATCACACGGGCCAGCAGCGACGAGATCACCGGCTCGGCTTCGCGACCGGCGTCGATCACCTCCTGGTGGCTGAGCGGGGTCGTCTGGATGCCGGCGGCCATGTTGGTGATGAGCGAGAAGCCGAGGATCTCCATGCCCGCCTGGCGTGCCGCGATCGCCTCGAGGGCGGTCGACATGCCGACGATGTGCCCGCCGATCGTCTTCGCCATGTGCACCTCCGCGGGCGTCTCGTACTGAGGTCCGCGGAACTGGCAGTACACGCCCTCATCGAGCGACGGGTCGACCGTGCGGGCGAGGTCGCGCAGGCGCATCGAGTAGAGGTCGGTGAGATCGATGAAGGTCGCGCCTTCGAGCGGCGAGTCGCCAGTGAGGTTGATGTGGTCGCTGATCAGCACCGGCGTCCCGGGCTTCCAGGTGTGCTTGATGCCGCCGGCGCCGTTGGTCAGCACCATCGTGCGCACGCCGGAGGCGGCCGCCGTGCGCACGCTGTGCACGACCCGTCGCACGCCGTGCCCTTCGTAGTAGTGGGTGCGCGCGCCGATGACGAGCACTCGTCGTCCCTTCGGCGTCAGCACGCTGCGCAGGGTGCCGACGTGACCCTCGAGTGCCGGCTTCGAGAAGCCGGTGACCTCGGTCGCCGGGAACGTCGCGGTGGTCTCGCCGATGAGCTCCGCCGCCTTCCCCCAGCCGCTGCCGAGCGTGAGTGCGATGTCGTGCCGCTCGACGCCGGTGAGGCGTGCGATGTCGTCCGCGGCCGCGGCCGCGACCTCGAACGGATCGGTCGCCGGGTCGTCGAGGGGGTTGTCGAAGGTGTCTGACATGCCCACCACTCTAGGAACGGGCGGGGTCGAGGGCCAGCACGATCCGCACGGTGTCGTCGGGGCGCGGTCTGTCGGGGGAGAATGGAGCACATGTCCGTGAGCTTCGAGCGCACCCAGACCGTCGCCATCATCGGCGGCGGACCCGGCGGTTACGAGGCGGCGCTCGCCGCCGCCCAGCTCGGAGCCGAGGTGACCGTTGTCGAGAGGGCGGGGATCGGCGGCTCGGCGGTGATCACCGACGTGGTGCCTTCGAAGACGCTCATCGCGACGGCCGACGCGGCCGTCGCCATCTCCGGTGCGAGCGACCTGGGCGTGCAGGTGTTCGCGAAGGGCGCCGACGGCAAGCCCCTCAAGCCCGAAATCGCGATCAACCTGGCCGCGGTCAACAAGCGGCTCCTCTCACTCGCGCGCCAGCAGTCCGACGACATGCGCGCGTCGCTCGCGGAGGCCGGCGTGCGCATCATCTCGGGCCACGGGCGCATCGACGGCGACAACGCGGTCGTCGTGTCGACGGGCCCCGGCGGCACGGATTTCGACCGGGTCGAGGCCGACACCCTGCTCGTCTCGACCGGCTCCTCGCCCCGCGAGCTCGACAGCGCGAAGCCCGACGGCGTGCGCATCCTGACGTGGACCCAGCTCTACGACATGAAGGCGATCCCCGAGCACCTCATCGTCGTCGGGTCGGGCGTCACGGGTGCCGAGTTCGCCGGCGCCTACATGAACCTCGGCGCGAAGGTCACGCTCATCTCGAGCCGCGACCAGGTGCTGCCGGGAGAGGACACGGATGCCGCGGCCGTCCTCGAGAAGGTGTTCAAGCGCGGTGGCATGACGCTCCTCTCGAAGTCCCGCGCCGACAAGGTCGAGAACCTGGGGGACCGGGTGGTCGCGACCCTCAGCGACGGACGCACCGTCGAGGGAAGCCACTGCCTCATGGCGGTCGGCTCGATCCCGAACACGGCGGGGCTCGGCCTCGAGCAGGCGGGCGTGCAGATGACCGAGTCGGGTCACATCCAGGTCAACCGGGTCGCGCGCACGTCCGTGCCCAACATCTACGCCGCCGGCGACTGCACCACCTTCGTGCCGCTGGCCTCCGTGGCGTCGATGCAGGGGAGGACCGCGATCTTCCACGCGCTCGGCGACGTCGTCATCCCGCTCGAGCGCCGCCGCATCACCTCGAACATCTTCACCGCGCCCGAGATCGCGACGATCGGCTGGCAGCAGAAGGACATCGAGGACGGCCTCATCAACGGCGTCGTCCACAAGCTCCCCCTCGCGGCGAACCCGCGCGCGAAGATGATGGGCATCAAGGACGGCTTCGTGAAGCTCATCGCGCGCCAGGGCAGCGGTACGGTCATCGGCGGAGTCATCGTCGGCCCCCGCGCATCCGAGCTCATCTACCCGATCGCGATCGCCGTCGAGCGCCGTCTCACGGTCGACCAGGTCTCGCGCGTGTTCGCCGTGTATCCGTCGCTGTCCAGCAGCATCACCGACGCCGCGCGTGCGATGCACGTCGTGGACCACCAGATCTACGGCGGCTGACGCCTCGCACTCCGACAGATCGGATGCCGCGGCATCCGATCTCGTGTGCCCCCGCGCCGTGGCCCGTGCGTCGTTCGTTCCGCGGTCGTCCGTTCCGCGGTCATCCGCTCCACGGTCGTCCGTTCCACGGTCACCTGTTCAACAGGTGAACCGGGGTTGTGCAGGCTCCATTCGGCCCCGCCCCTCCTGCACAAGCCCGGTACTCCTGTGGAAGCGATGATGGCGGATGCTGCGGCCCTGCGAATTCGCCGGTTCGGCGCCACCGCGGCGAGGCGAGGTGCGATCAGGGCTCGACGTCGATCGCGACCAGGTAGGCGCCGGGCTCGCCTCGGCTGTCCAGCTGGACGGAGAGACCCTCGGCGTCGGTCGTGAACGGGTACGTCGCAGCGCCAGGGCAGGTGAGCTCGTGGGCATCGGCCTCGTCGGGAAGCGCCTCGCCCTGGCTGAGGGCTACGTCGACGGGGAAGGCCTGCGCGGCGGCGCACTCCACGGTCACGACGTGGTCGCCCGGCGGGAGGGAGGCATCCGTCCAGCCCACCGGCGAGACCTCTCCGTCGATCCCGAAGCTGCCCCACGCCACGCCGCTCGCGCTCTCCAGCTCGGCGGCACGCTCGGCGAAGTGCTCCTTCCAGGGATCGGCGGCCGCCGCCGGAGCCGTCCCGCGGACCGCGACGTAGGCGAAGGTCGCCGGATCGGCGGTCACGTCCACACGCGCGATAGTGATGCCCTCGAGCTCGCCGTCGGGCACGAACTCGTGGGGCTTCTCGTCGCAGGGCAGCTCTCCGCCGCCGCCGTGCGAGCTCGTGGCGGCGGAGACCTCGAATTCGAACGTCGCTGTGCCGCCGCCGAAGCAGCTCACCTCGAAGGCGTCGACGTGAACGCCCGGAGCGGGGAAGTCGAGCGTGCTCCCCGACGGCTCGTCGGAGTCGTCGGGCGTCGACTCCGGCTCTGCCGGAATGACGAACCTTCCGACGACATCCGCTCGATCGACGTCGGCGTGCTGAGCCTCGTCGATCCACGCTCGGGCATCGTCGAGGGAGGCGGCGGGAGCGGTGCACGCGGTGAGCGCGAGGGCGACGACGACGGCGCCGAGCGCAGCCGGGGGGAGGCGGCGAGACATGGCGCCACCCTAGCGAGCGGATGCCGCGCCGCCGCCCCGCGCGGACCTGCGGCGTGTCCGCGAGCGGTCCGCGGCTCGCTTCGACAGGTCAACCGCGGTTCTGCAGGACGGGTCGGGTGTCGAGCGTCCTGCATAACCCCGGTTGACCTGCGGGCGCAGCGGGGTGAGGACGGATGCCGGAGCCTCGCCACCTGCTCATCGCGCGAGCGGTCCGCGGCTCGCTTCGACAGGTCAACCGCGGTTCTGCAGGACGGGTCGGGTGTCGAGCGTCCTGCATAACCCCGGTTGACCTGCGGGCGCAGCGAGGTGAGGACGGATGCCGGAGCCTCGCCACCTGCGGAAGGCGCGCGCGCACCGCCGCGGCCGAACCGCGCCCGCACCGCCGCGCCCGCACCGCCGCGGCCGAACCGCGCCCGCACCGCCGCGCCCGCACCGCCGCGGCCGAACCGCGCCCGCACCGCGGCACGCGCACCGCGGCGCCCCGCACCGCGCTCGTGGGCAGAAGCCGAGACCTGCGTCAGCTGATCGTGAGGAGCTGATGCCCGGCGGCCACCGTCGTGCCGGGGTTGGCGTTGATCGCGCCGATCACGCCGTCCTTGTGCGCCTGGATGGGCTGCTCCATCTTCATCGCTTCGAGCACGACGACCAGATCGCCCTTGACGACTTGCTGACCCTCCTCGACGGCGATCTTCACGACGGTCGCCTGCATCGGCGACTTCACCGCGTCGCCGGATGCACCCGACACCACGGTCGTGGCGTGCGAGCGACGCGACGGCGGAACGGCGGCGGGTCGTCCGGAGACGCCGGGAGCCGCGACCACGCGATCGGGCAGGCTCACCTCGAGGCGCTTGCCGGCGACCTCGACGACCACGGTGTGACGGTTCTCGCTGGGCTTGGGCGCCTCGAGCTCGCCGTCCCACGGTGGGATGTCGTTGTCGAACTCGGTCTCGATCCACCGCGTGAACACCCCGAAGCGGCCGTCCTCCGCCGTGAAGGCGGGGTCTCGCACGACCTTGCGGTGGAACGGCAGCACGGTGGGCATGCCGGAGACCTCGAACTCGTCGAGGGCACGGCGCGACCGCTCGAGCGCCTCGGCGCGGTCGCGACCCGTGACGATGATCTTCGCGAGCAGCGAGTCGAACGCTCCCGAGACGCTGTCGCCGGCCGTGACGCCGGAGTCGAGACGGATGCCGGGCCCGCCGAACGTCTTGAACACGTGGATCGGCCCCGGCTGGGGGAGGAACCCGCGTCCCGGATCCTCGCCGTTGATGCGGAACTCGATCGAGTGGCCGTCGGCGACCGGGTCGTCGTAGCCGAGCTCCTCGCCCTCGGCGAGGCGGAACTGCTCGCGCACGAGGTCGACGCCGGTGATCTCCTCGGAGACCGGGTGCTCGACCTGCAGGCGCGTGTTGACCTCGAGGAACGAGATCGTTCCGTCGGCGCCGATCAGGAACTCGCACGTGCCCGCGCCGACGTACCCGACCTCCTTGAGGATGGCCTTGGACGCGTCGTACAGGGTCCGGTTCTGCTCGTCGGTGAGGAACGGCGCCGGCGCCTCCTCGACCAGCTTCTGGTGCCGGCGCTGCAGCGAGCAGTCGCGCGTCGAGATGACCACGACGTTGCCCGCGGCATCCGCAAGGCACTGGGTCTCGACGTGACGGGGCTTGTCGAGGTACTTCTCGACGAAGCACTCGCCGCGGCCGAAGGCGGTGATCGCCTCGCGCGTGGCCGATTCGAAGAGCTCGGGGACCTCGTCGATGGTGCGGGCGACCTTGAGCCCGCGCCCGCCGCCGCCGTATGCGGCCTTGATCGCGATCGGCAGACCGACCTGCTCCGCGAAGGCGATGACCTCGTCTGCGCCGGCGACCGGTCCCGGGGTTCCCGGGGCCAGGGGGGCGCCGACCTTCTCGGCGACCGCGCGGGCGGTGACCTTGTCGCCGAGGGCCTCGATGGCCTCGGGCGAGGGGCCGATCCAGATCATGCCGGCGCCGATGACGGCGCGGGCGAAGTCGGCGTTCTCGGCGAGGAAGCCGTAGCCGGGGTGCACGGCGTCGGCGCCGGAGCGGCGCGCGATCGAGAGGATCTTGTCGATCGACAGGTACGTGTCGGCGCTCGTCGAGCCGTCGAGGGCGTATGCCTCGTCGGCGAGGCGCGCGTGCATCGCGTCGCGGTCCTGGTCCGCATAGATGGCGACGGACGCCTTTCCGGCGTCGCGGGCGGCGCGGATGACGCGGACGGCGATCTCGCCGCGGTTGGCAACGAGAACCTTGGCGATCTGAGGCATGGTTGCCAGCCTAACCAAGCGCCGCCGCCTCGTTTTGACTGGTTCGTACAAGAACCGAGCCGAAACGTGGGCTTCCTACTACAACCCTCGATCGCCGGGGAATCCGTCTCCGGTGGCCGGCCGGAGCGACGGATCGGTCGTGTGCCACAGCTCCGACCACTCCACGCCGAGCTCGCGTACGAGGCGGCGCAGCGTCGACACGGACATGCCGACGACGGTGGACGGGTCTCCCTCCACGCGGGTGATGAACGCCCCGCCGAGACTGTCCACGGTGAACGCGCCGGCGACGTGCAGGGGTTCGCCCGAAGCGACGTAGTCGTCGATCTCGGCATCCGTCACGTCGTCCGCGAAGGTGACGGATGCCGCGGCCACGGCGTGCACCTCGTGCGCGGCGGTGTTCGGCGCGATGCGCACGACCGCGTGGCCGGAGTGGAGCACGCCGGTGCGTCCGCGCATCGCGTGCCAGCGCGCGACCGCGTTCTCGGCGGTGTGGGGCTTGCCCAGCACCTCGCCGTCGAGCTCGAACATCGAGTCGCCCCCGATGACGATGCCGTCGAACGATGGATCGTCATCGGCGAGGCGCGCGGCGACGTCGGCGGCCTTCCGGCGCGCGAGCAGGAGCACGTGCTCGTCCGGTGCGAGCGTGCGGCCCTCGGACACCTCCACCGCCGCGATGACGGCCTCCTCGTCGACGTCGGGCGCGACGGTGAGCGGGCGGATGCCGAACTGCTGCAGCAGCATCAGCCGGGCAGGGGATGTCGAGGCGAGACACACGCGCATGGCACCACCGTAGGCTCTTCCCCGTGGCGGACACGACAGCGGACGACGGACGGATCATCGAGCTCGAGATCGGCGACGTCGCCCACGGCGGCGTCTTCGTCGCGCGGCACGAGGGGCGGGTCGTGTTCGTGCCGGACGCCCTTCCCGGCGAGCGGATCGTCGCCCGGCTCACCGACACGCGCAAGTCCTCGTTCTGGCGGGCCGAAGCGCTGGAGGTGCGGGATGCCTCGCCGCACCGCCGACCGCACGTGTGGCGCCAGGCCGACATCGACGTCGCGCCCGAGCTCCGACCGGGCGGCGCCGAGTTCGGCCACATCGAACTCGCCCAGCAGCGCGCGCTGAAGCTCCACGTGCTCACGGACGCGCTGCGCCGCTTCGGCGGGCTCTCCGATCCCGAGGTCGCACTCCGGCCCGCAGGGGCGACGGATGCCGCATCCCCCGAGACCGCCGACGGCACGGGCTGGCGCACCCGGGTGAGCCTCCACGTCGACGCGGACGGCCGCGTCGGCCCGTACGCGGCGCGCAGCCATCGCGTGATCGCGGTGGACGACCTGCCGCTCGCGACGGCTGCGGTGGAGGATGCCGCTCTCGCTCTGCGCGGCGGCGACCCCGGCAGGATCGACCTCGTGCAGCCCGCGGACGGACGCGTGCGCGTGCTGCCCCGGCCGGAGGAGCCGCGCGGCCGAGGCCGCGGCCGCGGTCGCGCGCCGCGACGCGGACCCGCCGTGAAGCCGGAGATCGTCGTCGAGCAGGTGGGGGAACGCCGGTTCCAGGTCGACGCGGACGGGTTCTGGCAGGTCCACCGGCTGGCGGCATCCACCCTCCACGACACCGTTGCGGCGGCGCTGCGCGGCGCGGGCGGGATCGACCCCGACGCGTGGCACCTCGACCTGTACGGCGGGGTCGGCCTCTTCGCGGCCACGATCGCCGAGCAGGGCGGCCCCGCCACGCGCGTGACGACCGTGGAGTCCGACGCGCGAGCCACCGAGCACGCGGGTGAGAACCTCGCGGAGTGGGTCGGCGCCCGCGCCGAGACCGGCCGCGTCGACCGCTGGCTCGCGACGCTCGCCGCCGAGGCATCCGCCGCCGAGCGCGAACGGCTCTCGCGAGGAGTCGTGCTCCTCGATCCGCCGCGCGCGGGTGCCGGTCGGGAGGTCGTCGAGTCGATCGCCTCGCTCGCGCCGACGGCCGTGGTCTACGTCGCGTGCGATCCGGTGGCGCTCGCCCGCGACATCGCCACCTTCCGTGCTGCCGGCTACGAACCCGCCGATGTCGCGGCGCTCGACCTGTTTCCGAATTCGCACCATGTCGAAGCCGTGGCGACGCTCACTCCGACGGGTACCCGGGGATAGGCTGACGGCATGACGCGGGTAGCCCTCATCGACGACCACGAGTCCGTCCGGCTCGGGCTCGAGGCCGCGTGCGAGCGGGCCGGCTCGAAGGACGTCGTCTTCTCCGGAAGCTCGGTCACCGCCTACCTCACCTGGCGTGCGAAGACCGGCTCGGCCCCCGCCGACGTCGTCGTGCTCGATCTCACGCTCGGCGACGGCACGACAGTCACCGAGAACGTGCGCCGGCTGGTGCTCGACGGCTCGAGCGTCATCATCCACAGCGTCGCCGATCGCCCCGCCGCCGTGCGAGAGGCGCTCGCCGCGGGAGCCGCAGGAGTGGTGAGCAAGTCGTCGCGGATCGACGATGTCATCGCCGCTGTGACCACCGTCGCGCGCGGCGAGCCGCTGAACAACGTCGAGTGGGCGAGCGCCGTCGAGGGCGACCGCGAGTTCGCCGACGCGCAGCTGTCCGCCCGTGAGCGCGAAGTCCTGCGCCTGTACGCCGCGGGTCTGCCCCTCAAGGTCGTGGCCGACCGGCTCGGTGTGGCCTACTCCACCGCGAAGGAGAACATCACCCGCGTGCGCGTGAAGTACGTCGAGGTCGGACGCCCGGCGCCGACGAAGGTCGACCTGTTGCGTCGCGCAATGGAGGACGGGATCCTCGCCGAGTCGGCCGCGGAGCCGGGAGGCGATGCCGGTGACGGCTGAGGCACCCGTCTCGCTGCTCGACAGTGCGTGGGGACAGATCCCGCGCTCGCGCGAGGCGACCGCCGGCATCGGCTCGTTCACCCGCACGCGCGTCGAGCGGATCATAGGGATCGTGGCGGGCTTCGGCTCGCTCGTTCTCGGCGCGCAGGCCTTCCTCACCGCGCTCGGACCGAGCGAGGAGCGCGAGGGCTGGCACTTCCCGCTCATGCTGTTCGTGTTCGTCCCGCTCGCGGTGATGATCCTGGCCTGCTTCGTCGGGCGCGGGGTTCGGATCTGCGCGGGAGTCTTCGCGTTCGCGTATGTGCTCGCCCTGATCGCGTGGCCGGTGGCGTCGGCGGGCTCGAACCCCGACCCGGCCGGCCAGCCGTGGATCTGGTACCTCGTCAACATCGCGACGCTCGCGGCCGTGCTCGCCTTCCCGCTGCCCGTGCAGATCGCCTGGACCATCCTGTGCCCGCTGCTGTTCGGCTTCGTCCGCCTCATCCAGGCGGAGGAGCTCGCCGGAATCTTCCTGCCGCCGCTGGGGCTGGACGTGTCCTTCGCACTGATCCTCGGCGGCGTGATCCTCACGCTCGGCTGGATGTTCCGCTCGGTCGCGGCGAACGTCGACGAGACGCGGGCCCGCGCCGTCGCGTCGTACGCCACGGCGGCGGCGGCGGATGCTGCCGAGCAGGAGCGCGTCGCGGTGGCGGCGCTCATGCACGACAGCGTGCTGGCGGCTCTCATCGCCGCGGAACGCGCCGACACCCCCCGTGCGCAGACGCTCGCCGCCGCGATGGCACGTGAGGCTCTGACACGGCTGGCCAACACCGAGCAGGACGCCCACGAAGGACCGGACGAACCGCGTGATGTCAACGCGGTCGCCGACGACATCGCCGCCGGTGCGCGCGAGGTCGGCGACGCCCTTCAGGTCGTGCGCAGCATCGGACCCGACAGCCCCGCCGTCCCCGGACGCGTCGCGCGCGCCCTCACCCTGGCGGCGACGCAGGCCATCGCCAATGCCCTCCAGCACGCCGGCGGCGTCGGACTCGGCGTCTCGGTCGCCGGAGGTGACGGTCGTGTCGCGATCGAGGTGCGCGATCTCGGCGAGGGATTCGACCTCGCGGGGGTGCCGGACGACAGGCTCGGCATCCGCGCCTCCATCTTCGCCCGGGTCGCAGCGGTCGGGGGCATCGCCCACATCGACTCGGGACACCACGGCACCATCGTGCGGCTGGAATGGCGGGAGGGTGCGGCATGACCAGTGTCAAGAACGTCCTCGTCGCCCTCGGGGTCGCCTTCACCGCCTACCTGGCGGCCCGCGGGCTGTGGTGGACGGCGCCGGTTCCCTTCCCGCTCGTGGTCGTCGCCGCTCTCGGCCTGTACCTCGCCACGACCTGGATCTGCATCTTCTGGGAGCCGCCGCGGCATGAGACCGCCGAGAGCGGCGGTGCCGAGGCATCCCTCAAGCGCCCCCAGCACCGGCTGCCCGTCCCCGCGCAGATGCTCGCCCTCGCGAGTGCCGCCATCGTCCCGACCGCGATCTCCCTCGCCGTGGGCGACGCGTCCCGCACCGCTCCGTTCGCCACCTGGTACCTCGGCGGCATCGGCGCACTGATGACGATCGTGATGGTCCGGCGACGTCCGTGGACGGCCTGGACCGGCATCGCCCTGCTGGCGCTGGCGTCGATGATCTGGATGGGCTGGGCGTCGGCGCTGGCGCTCGGGCTGGTCGGCTCGATCGTGTGGGTCACCTGTGCGCAGCTGCTCGTGCGGTCGTTGGACCGGGCCGCGCGCGACACCGGGCGCCTGGCGCAGCTGCAGCGCGCGGCATCCGCATGGCAGGCGTCGCAGGCGATGCGACAGCGCGAGCGCCGCGTCCAGGTCCAGGAGGCGCTCGCCGTCGCCGGTCCTGTGCTCACCCGCACGGTCGCCACCGGCGGTCGCCTCACGGAGGACGACCGGCTCGAGGCCAGACTCGCCGAGGGGCGACTCCGCGACGAGATGCGCGGACCCCGGCTGCTCGACGACGACGTGCGCGCCGAGCTCGAACGAGCGCGCCGTCGCGGCGCCAACGTCACGGTGCTCGACGAGGGCGGCCTCGAAGGCCTCGATGAGGCGACCCTTTCGATCATCCGTGCGCAGCTGACGGAAGCGCTGCGATCCGCCAGCTCCGACAGGCTCTACATCCGCACCTCGCCCGACGCGCGCATCGCGGTCACGGTGGTGGGCCGGTCGCCGTCCGTCGGCGGGCCGTCCGAGGAGGACGGCGTCGACCTCTGGCGCGAGATCCCCCACCCCGGCGCGGCCTGACGCGTTCTGCGGGATCGGGACGGAGCACGTCCTTCACGGCGCGCGCCGCGACTAGCCGACGACGGTCGGCGCAAAAGTCGCTCCCTGTGTCGGTGGGGGAGGAGGACCGAGACAGGGAGCGGTGATGGAGGGAGGCGAGGGGCGGCGAAGCCGCCCGCCCCTCGCCTGGCGGACTGTTACCCGAAAACAGCCCGCATGGCCGAACCCGGATCTGCCGCTGAGCGGAGAGCGAGTCAGCCGAACGCAGAAGCGTTCCAGCGATTCAAGTATCACCGTGGTGCGAGGGGTGCGTCTGTAGGTATTTCGGGGGACATTTTGTGTTCCCTATGAGCCGCTGCTCACCCCGCGTGCCCCGGCACACCGCTGGCGCGGCTCACCCCGCGAATCTTCCCCACGTCAGGTCGCGGCGCAGGGGCTCGCGGAGGTTGCGCTGCGTCAGCGACCACGCCGTGCGCACGTCCTCTTCGGCGACCGCCTCCGCGGCCTCGCCCGCGTACGCCTCGCTGACGACCGCGATGAGCGCCGCGAGCTCGTCCTCCGTCGGCGAGCCGCTGAGCACCTCGATGCGCACGCCCTCGGCGCTGCTCTCCGCCGCGGTCACAGCGGGATGTTCCCGTGCTTCTTGGGCGGCAGGCTGGCGCGCTTGCCGCGCAGGGCGCGCAGCGCCTTCGCGATCGATACGCGCGTCGCCGCCGGCTCGATGATGCCGTCCAGCTCACCGCGCTCGGCAGCGAGGAACGGCGACGCGACGTTGTAGGTGTACTCGTTGGCCAGGCGGGTGCGCACGGCCGCGACATCCTCTCCCGCCTCTTCGGCCTTCTTGATCTCGCCGCGGTAGAGGATGTTGACGGCGCCCTGGCCGCCCATCACTGCGATCTCGGCGGTCGGCCACGCGAGGTTGACGTCGGCGCCGAGCTGCTTCGAGCCCATTACGATGTAGGCGCCGCCGTAGGCCTTGCGCAGGATCACCGTCACCAGCGGCACCGTGGCCTCTGCGTAGGCGTACAGGAGCTTCGCGCCGCGCCGGATGACGCCCGTCCACTCCTGGTCGGTGCCCGGCAGGTAGCCCGGCACATCCACGAGAGTGACGATCGGCAGCGAGAACGCGTCGCAGAACCGGACGAAGCGGCTGGCCTTCTCGCCCGCCTCGATGTTGAGGGTGCCCGCCATCTGCGAGGGCTGGTTGGCGATGATGCCGACCGAGCGGCCCTCGATGCGGCCGAATCCGATCACGATGTTGGGGGCGAAGAGCGGCTGCACCTCGAGGAAGTCCTCGGCGTCCACGATGCCGCGGATCACCTGGTGGATGTCGTAGGGCTGGTTGGGGGAGTCGGGGATGATCGTGTTCAGCGCGCGGTCGGCATCCGTCGTCTCGAACTCGAAACCCGTCTCGTAGACCGGAAGCTCGGCCATGTTGTTGTCGGGGAGGAACCCGAGCATCGAGCGCACGTAGTCGATCGCGTCGTCCTCGTCTTCGGCGAGGTAGTGCGCGACGCCGGAGCGGGTGTTGTGCGTGTACGCGCCGCCGAGCTCCTCCATGCCGACGTCCTCGCCGGTCACCGTCTTGATGACGTCGGGCCCGGTGACGAACATCTGGCTCGTCTTGTCGACCATGACGACGAAGTCCGTGAGAGCGGGGGAGTAGACCGCTCCACCGGCGGCCGGTCCCATGATGATCGAGATCTGCGGGATCACGCCGGAAGCACGCGTGTTGAGCCGGAAGATCTCGCCGTACTTGCCGAGCGCGACGACGCCTTCCTGGATGCGCGCGCCGCCGGAGTCGAGGATGCCCACGATCGGGATGCCGGAGCGCAGCGCGAACTCCATGACCTTGATGATCTTCTCGCCGGCGACCTCGCCGAGCGAACCGCCGAAGGTCGAGAAGTCCTGCGAGTAGACCGCGACGGTGCGGCCGTGGATCGTGCCGACGCCGGTCACGACGGAGTCGCCGTAGGGACGGGACCGGTCCATCCCGAACGCCGTCGTGCGGTGACGCACGTACTCGTCGAGCTCGACGAAGCTGCCGGTGTCGAGCAGCTGATCGATGCGCTCGCGGGCGGTGCCCTTGCCCTTGGCGTGCTGCTTCTCCTTGGCGATCGCCTCGGGGTCGAGCACGGCCTCCTGGAAGCGGGTGCGGAGGTCGGCGATCTTGCCGGCGGTCGTCGAAAGGTCGGGCTGCTCGGTCACGGCTTCCACCCTATCGGCGGGCTCCGCGCAGCGGTTGGAGGGTTTGCACAAGGGGAGAGCGCATCCGCTGTCGATCGGCGAGCCGTTTCGCGTCGCGGCTGTCCGACCAGGGTGAAGTCTCACACCTCTCTCATGCCGGGTGGTGGAGCCGGGCATTATCGTCGAGGACACTGTGACTGGTGTGAATGCTGTGATGAAACCGCGGATGCTGCGAACGATCGCCTGGGTGGCCGCGTTCGCGCTGGTCGCTCCCGTGCTCGCCGATGGAGGAGATGCCCGAGCGGCCGACGACGCCTCGGACCCCGGCAGCGTCGTCGCCGCTGCGACGCCGTCCGCGACGCCGTCACCTGAGCCGACCACCTCACCGTCACCCGAACCGACCGTCTCTCCGCTGCCGATTCCCGTGGCGCCCGACGCCGAGACTCCGGAAGACACGCCGGAAGCGCCCGACGAGCAGCCGTCCGAATCGCCCGTGGCGCCCGATGCCCTCGTGCAGACGGATGCCGCGCTCCTCGCCGCGGTGCCCTCGGCCGGTCGCGTCACCGGCGTCGATCGCTGGGGAACCAGCGTGGCAGCGAGCAAGGCGGCATTCCCGAGCGGTGCGCGCACCGTTCTCGTCGCCGAGGGCGGGTCGACCGTCGACGGCATCATCGCGGCCGGGATGGCAGCGGGTCTCGACGCCCCGCTGCTGCTGGTCCAGTCCGGCGCGATCCCCGCCTCGGTGCAGGCCGAGCTCCGCCGCCTCGCGCCCGACAGGATCCTCGTGATGGGCGGCGAGACGGGGGTCTCGCGGGCCGTGTTCACCGCGCTCGGACAGTTCGCGGGAAGTGTCGCACGAGTGACGGGAACGGACCGCTACGGCACAGCCCGGCTGGCGCTCGCCTCGCTCGGCCGCAGCTTCGACACGGTGTACGTCGCCGGAGGCACCGCCCTCATCGACGCGCCGCTCGCCTTCGCGACGGCGTCCGCCACGGCGCGCGGAGCGCTGCTCGTGGCCGGGACGACGGCGTCCGCAGACTCCGCGACCGTCGCCGCGCTCCGGGGAGTGGGGGCGAGGCGGGTGGTGATCGTCGGCGGCCCGGCGAGTGTCACCGTCGCATACGCCGCATCGCTGCAGACGGCGGGCTTCACGGTCGAGCGTCGCAACGGCATCGATCGCTACGGGACCGCCATCCTGCTGGCGCGCGAGGTCCCCGCCGGCGCCTCGCGTGCGATCGTCGCGAACTCCCTGTCCGGTCCCGACACCGCCGTTGCGGCGGCGCTCGCCGGGGCCGCCAAGCAGCCGATGCTCTATGCGATGGAACCGTGCGCCCCCGACTCGATCGCCGGGCATCTCGCGCAGGCCGGGCTCACCGTGACCGGCGTCGGCGGAACGACCTGGCTGAGCAACGACACGCTCGCCGGGCGCTCGTGCAGCGCGGTGAAGGCGGAGCGCGAGGCGCGCCTGGACTCCACGATCCGCTCCACGATGGCGCGATATCCCGGTTCCTACTGGGTGTCGGTGCAGGAGATCGGCGGGCTCCGCCAGTCGGTGCGCATCGCCGGCTCGACGCCGAAAGAGCCTGCGAGCATGATGAAGATCTACGCGGCGTGGGCGGCACTGAAGCGGGTCGAACAGGGGCGGGCGAGCCTGGGGATGCGGCTGCCGTCGGGTGTTCCCCTCGCGACGTGCATCCACGTGATGATCCATGTCTCGGACAACTACTGCCACACCGACATCGTCCATTGGATCGGGCTCGCCGAGGTCAACCGCATGATCCGCTCGGCCGGCTTCCTCAATACGCACTACGGACCCGTCGCCCCGGGCGTGAGCGTCCTCTATGCGGGGAACCGGACGACCACGAACGACCTCGTGCGCATGATGGAGAAGCTCAACGACGGCTCCGTGCTCGGGAAGAAGTGGGCCGATCATCTGCTCCGCGAGATGGGCTCGCAGATCGGTCGATCGCGGATCCCGTCCGGAATTCCGCCGGGGGTCTCGCAGTCGAGCAAGCCGGGAGCCCTCTGGGTCGCGTCCGGGCTCATGCAGAACGACACGGCGATCGTCCGGGGCCCGCGCGCGACGTACGCGATCTCGATCATCGGCGACAACTCACCGACGAAGGCGGCGCACGTCGCGATCTCGCGGGCGGTCTACACGCACCTCAATGGCGCGTTCGGCACAGCCGCCAGCTATCCGATCCAGCAGATGGTCACGAAAGCCCGGACCGAACTGCGCTCGTCGCCGGGCGGACCGGTCGTCGCCGTCGCCGGGGCGGGCGTGCTGCTCGAGCAGCTCGAGAGCGAGCGCACCTGGTATCAGGTGCAGTACGGCTCCCGGAAGCTGTGGGTCCCCTACACCGCCCTGCGCGACCGTTGACCGCCGCGTAGCCTGTAGCCATGTCGCTTCCCGAGCACGGATATCCCCTGGCCGCCGCGCGGAGTCCCCGCGTTCAGGTCGCCGAGTCCACCGATTCGACGAATGCCGACGCGGTCGCCCATCTGCAGGCGGCGCCCGACGAATGGCCGCATCTGTCGGTGCTTCTCACGACGGATCAGCGCGCGGGCCGTGGTCGACTCGACCGCACCTGGACGACGCCTCCCGGGACCGCCCTCGCCCTGTCCGTCGCCGTGCGCGTCGGCGGCATCCCGATCGCCTCCCGGGGATGGATCCCGCTCGTGGCGGGCGCGGCGATGACCCGGGCCATCGCCGCGCAGGTCCGGGGAACGGGGCACGACGCGCGCCTCAAGTGGCCCAACGACGTTCTGCTCGACGGGGCGAAGATCTGCGGCATCCTCGCCGAGGTCGTGCCGGGGCATCCGGATGCCGTCGTCATCGGCTCCGGCGTGAACACGCGGATGCCTGCGGCCGACCTGCCCGTCGACACGGCGATCTCGTTCGAGGCCGTCGGGCTGGTCGCCGACGAAGACCAGCTGATCGCCGACTATCTGACAGCGCTGGACGAGCAGCTCGACGCCCTCATCGCCGCTCGCGGCAGCGCATCCGCCGCCGGCGTCCGGGCCGAGATCGAGGCGCTCTGCGCGACGATCGGCAGCGACGTCATCGTCACCCTCCCCGATGGCGAGGTGCTGCGGGGTCGCGCACAGCGTATCGACGACGACGGACGGCTCGTGGTCGTCCAGCAGTCCGAGTATGAGAGCGCCGTCTCGGCCGGCGACGTGGTGCATGTGCGTTCGGCCGCCGGATGACGTCGAACGGCGGTGCGCGGGCGTGCTCGCCCGAGTGACCCGCACAATGGAGGCATGACGCAGCCGATGAGCTACGGCGGAGGCCGCCCGATGGCCCCCGCGCCGGGGGCACCCACGCCCGAGCTGCGCGTCGCCCGTTTCCGCGGCCACGCGAGGCGGCTCACCTGGTCGGCCCTCGTCCTGATCATCGTCGCCGGCGCGGTGGGCTACCTGTACGGCAATCTTCCGGCGCCCTTCGCGAATTGGATGCTGCTCGCGGCGGCCGCCCTCGTCGTGTTCCTGCTCGTCCTCCTGCCGTTCCTCGCATGGTGGGCGCACGTGTACACGATCACGACCCGCCGCGTCATCGAGCGCTCGGGCATCCTGATCGCCCGGCGGCGCGAGCTCGCGCACGTGCGGGGCTACACGATCCAGGCGCGCCGCGGCATCCTGCAGCGAATGTGGGGTGCGGGCACCCTGACGCTGTCGAACGGGGTCGATGCACCGCTTCGACTGACCAACGTCCCGAGCGTCGGACTGGTGCACGAAGCGCTCGTCGACCAGGTCGAGGTCAACCAGATCCTCGCGCACCGCGATGCGCAGCCTCCGCTGCCCCCGCCCCCGCCGGTTCCCGGCACCCCCTGACGCCCACGACGCCCGCGCGGGTGCGGGATGATGGACTGTCGGACGAAAGGTGACGGAATGGCGCTGCGAGTCGGAGTCGTCGGAGGCGGGCAGCTCGCCCGCATGATGATCGCCCCCGCGGTCGAGCTCGGAGTCGATCTCCGCGTGCTGGCCGAGGAGGAGGGCATGGCCGCGTCGCTCGCGGCATCCGCCGTCGGCGATTATCGCGACGCCGATACGGTGCTCGCCTTCGCCCGCGAGGTCGACGTCGTGACGTTCGACCACGAACACGTTCCCCAAGACGTGCTCGCCGCGCTCGTGGAGGCAGGCGTGCCCGTCCATCCGGGTCCGGACGCGCTGCGCTTCGCCCAGGACAAGCTCGTGATGCGCGCTCGCCTCGCCGAGCTGGGGATGCCGCAGCCCGACTGGGCGCCCGTCACGACGGCCGACGAGCTGCAGGTGTTCCTCGACGATCACGGCGGCCGCGCGGTCGTGAAGACGCCCCGCGGCGGATACGACGGAAAGGGCGTGCGCGTGGTCAGCGCCGCGACCGAGGCCGACGACTGGTTCGCGACGCTCGCCGAGGATGCTCGCGGCGGGGCGCTCCTCGTCGAAGAGCTCGTCGACTTCTCGCGCGAGCTCGCGCAGCAGGTGGCACGCCGCCCCTCCGGCGAGGTGGCCGTCTACCCCGTCGTCGAGACGGTGCAGCGCGGCGGCGTGTGCGCCGAGGTGATCGCTCCCGCGCCGCACGCCGGCGACCGGCTCCGCGCCGTCGCCGCCGAGATCGGCGTCGCGATCGCCCGGGGTCTCGAGGTGACCGGGATGCTGGCCGTCGAGCTCTTCGAGACGACGGACGAACGGCTCCTGGTCAACGAGCTGGCGATGCGCCCCCACAACAGCGGCCACTGGACACAGGACGGCGCGGTCACGAGCCAGTTCGAACAGCACCTCCGCGCCGTGCTCGATCTCCCGCTCGGCGATGCCGCATCGCGGGAGCCGTGGTCGGTCATGATCAACATCCTCGGCGGCCCTGCCGAGGGTGGACTCGACGCGCGATTCGCCGCGGCGATGGCCGAGCATCCCGATGCCAAGGTGCACACCTACGGCAAGGCGCCCCGGCCCGGGCGCAAGGTGGGTCACGTGACGGTGGCGGGCGGCGACCTCGACGACGTCGCGTACCGGGCCCGGGCGGCGGCATCCGTCTTCCTGGACTGAACCGCCGACGGCGCGGGAATCGGATGCCGGGCCGCGCCGTTGCGGGGATCTTCCAGCCTTGCGCCCTAGCCTTGTCGAGTGACTCGCCCCCTGCATTCCTCTGACGCGCCGCTGGTCGGCGTCGTCATGGGCTCCGACTCGGACTGGCGCGTCATGAGCGACGCCTCGCAGGTCCTCAGCGACTTCGGCATCCCGCACGAGGTCGAGGTCGTGTCGGCGCATCGCACACCCGACAAGCTCATGCGCTACGGACGCGAGGCGCGCGCCCGCGGGCTCCGGGCGGTCATCGCCGGCGCGGGCGGTGCCGCCCACCTCCCCGGCATGCTGGCCTCGGTCACCGCCGTGCCCGTGATCGGCGTGCCCGTTCAGCTCTCGACGCTCGACGGGCTCGACTCGCTCCTCAGCATCGTGCAGATGCCCGCGGGCATTCCCGTGGCGACCGTATCGATCAACGGTGCGAAGAACGCCGGACTGCTCGCCGCACGCATCCTGGGCACATCGGACCCCGCACTCGCCGAGCGGATCGAGGCCTACGCCCGTGATCTCGAGGCGCAGGTCGAGGAGAAGAACCGGCGGCTCAAGGAGTCCCTGTGACCGTCGCCAGCCCGCCCCGGATGACCGCGGCTCCGCAAGGAGTGCGCCTCGTCGAGGAGCGCCCGCTGCGGCACCCGGATGCCTCGTCCCGCGCGATGATGACGCGGCGCGGCTGGTGGCTCGTCGCCCTGAACTTCCTCGTGCCCGGATCTGCGCAGGCAGTGGCGGGCAACCGGCGCCTGGGCAAGGTCGGGCTCGCCTCGACGATCGTCCTCTGGACGCTGGTCGCTCTCGCCGTCCTCTTCGCACTGCTCGCGCCGACCGCCGGGCTGAGCATCGTCACCGGCGCCTGGCTGCCCGCATGGCTCGGGCTGCTCCGCCCGCTTCCGCTGCTTCTCATCCAGGGCCTGCTGATCGGCTACGCGATCCTCTGGATCGTCCTCACGATCGACACGCTGCGCCTCGTGCGCCTGGTGAAGACCGGCACGGGCGCGCGGTTCGGCATCGCCGCCGTCGCCGTGGCGCTCCTCGTCGTGGCGAGCGGAACCGCGGCGTACGCATCGAGCGCCGTCGGCGCCGCCCGCGAGACCCTCGGCGCGATCTTCCAGGCGACGGGCCCGGCCGTGCCGCCCTCGGACGGCTACTACAACATCCTCCTGCTGGGCGCCGACAGCGGCGAGGGGCGCGATTCCATGCGATTCGACAGCATCTCGGTGGTCTCGGTCAATGCGGAGACCGGCGCAACGACCATCACCGGCATCCCCCGCGACATGCCGCACTTCCCGTTCGCCGAAGGCCCCATGCTGGACCGCTACCCGAACGGGCACGAAGGTCACGCCGACCCCACGTGCGGATGGGGGAGCGGCATCAACCAGCTGCGCACCGAGGTCGAGGTGTGCCAGGACGGCGACCTCCTCTATCCCGACGCGACCGCCAACGCCTCCGCGCCGGCGATCGAGGCGACGAAGGACGCGGCCGAAGGCATCCTCGGCATCGAGATCCCGTACTACGTGTTCGTCGACATGCACGGCTTCGCCTCGCTGATCGATGCGCTGGGCGGCGTCGACGTCACCGTCGCCGAGCGGCTGCCCAAGGGCGGCGGTCCCGCGTATGAGGGCCAGCCCGCAGAGGAATGGGCCATCGGCTGGATCGAGGCCGGTCCGCAGCACATGAGCGGCGACACCGCGCAGTGGTACGCCCGGTCGCGCTACACGACCAGCGACTTCGACCGCATGGAGCGCCAGCGCATCCTGCAGCAGGCGATCCTCGCGCAGTTCACCCCGCAGACCGTGCTCACCCGATTCCAGGATGTCGCGGCCGCCGGCGCCGACATCGTCCAGACCGACCTTCCGCAGTCGCTGCTTCCGACGCTCGCCGATCTCGCGCTCAAGGCGAAGGAGCTTCCCGTCACCGCCATCGAGCTGACGCCGGAAGGCGGGATCGACGAGTACGAGCCCGACTACGCGTACATCGCCGACCTCGTCCGCACGACGCTGCATCCGCCCACCCCCACCCCGACCCCGGAGGGCTGAGCGTGGTCGCCACCCTCCGCGTCGTGCTGGATCAGCTCGTCGCGCCCACCGATCCCGTGCTCGCCGAGGCATCCCGTGATCTCACGCGTGCGCTGATCGCCGGCGCGCCGGCGGGCTGCGAGGTCGAGGGCATCGCGCCGGCCGGGGGTGAGGGCGACCCCGAGGTCCCGGGCCTCGCCGGTCTTCGACGGACGGCTCTCGCCCGGCGTGAGCTCGCCGCGGCACTGCAGCTGGGTGTCGGAACCGGCATCGGGGGCGGAATGATCCATTCCCCGACACTGCTCGCGCCGCTGGTGAAGCACGACCGCGTTCATGACAACGACCAGACGGTCGTCACGGTGTGGGACCTGCGCCCGTGGGAGTCGCCCGCCGACCTGCCGCGTGCCGCCGTCGCATGGCACAAGGCGATGCTCAAGCGGGCGGTCAAGCACGCGGATGCCGTCGTCGTCCCCACGCATTCGATGGCCGAACGCCTCGCCGACATCGCCCGTGTCGGAGATCGTGTGCGGGTGATCGCCGGAGCCTCCCCGCTGGGATTCGCCGTCCCGACCGACGAGGTCGGCCGGCGCCGCGAGCTGGGCCTCCCCGAGGGGTTCGTCCTGCTGGCGGGTGGCGCGGTGGCCTCTGACGCGCTCGGGACGGGCTTCGAGGCCATCGCGGTCTCGGGCGTCGAGCTCCCCGTCGTCGTGATCGACGTCGAGGAGGGCCACGAGCCCGCCGTCGCCGATGTCGCCGCGGCGGCAGGTCTGCCCGAGCGGCAGCTCCATCTCCGCGGCGCGCTCGAGGCGGCAGACCGTGCCGCGGTCTTCGGCGCGGCGCTCGCGTTCCTCGCACCGAGTCGGCGCAGCGCCTTCCCCTGGCGAGTGGTGGACGCGCTCACCATCGGCGTTCCCGTGATCGCCGCGGCATCCGATGTGCACACCGAGGTGATCTTCGACGGCGGCGAGCTGGTCGAAGCGACGGATGCCGCAGCTCTGGTCGCCGGTCTCTCCGCCGCGCTGAGCGCGGCCCTTTCGAGCACCGCCGCCGCCGATCGGCTGGCCGTGCTCTCCGGCGATCGCGGCCGGGCGTTCTCGTGGCGCGAGGCGGCCGACAAGGTGTGGCAGCTGCATGCAGAACTCTGACGGTGCGCGAGCCGAGAGCTTGCGGAGAAGGGCGTGTCGATGAGGCGGAATCTCGCGCAGGTTGTCATCATGCGTCACTTCCGTCACACTGATCACATGGCGGCGGCTTCGAGGGCAGACGTGCGTCCGCGCTCCCGCGCGGTCGCGACGGCACTGGCGGTGATCGCGCTGGCGGTCGGGATGCTGGCCCCTCAGTCCGCGGCAGCGGCCCCCGCGATCCAGGCGTCCTCGGTGGCGGCCGACGTCGCGGCGACCGGGATCGTCCAGGCCGCCGACCTGTCGAAGTTCACTCCGGGCAACATCGTCAGCGACGCCGTGTTCTTCCACAAGAACTCGATGACCGAAGCGCAGATCCAGACGTTCCTCCAGGGCAAGGTCTCGACCTGTCGATCGGGCTACACCTGCGTCAAGGACTACTACGACACCTCGCGCACGACGACCGCGGACGCCATGTGCGGCGCATATTCAGGCGGAGTCCGCGAGCGCGCATCGCGGATCATCTTCAAAGTCGCTCAGGCCTGCGGGATCAATCCGCAGGTGATCCTCGTCATGCTCCAGAAGGAGCAGGGACTGATCACGTCCACCGCTCCGTCCTCCTACGCCTATCGAGCGGCGATGGGGCAGGGCTGCCCCGACACGGCCGCCTGCGACACGCGCTATTACGGCTTCTTCAACCAGGTGTTCGGGGGTGCGTGGCAGCTCAAGCGCTACGCCAATCCGCCGGGCACCAGCCAGTTCTTCACCTGGTATGCCCCGGGCAAGACGTGGGATCTGCTGTATCACCCGAACCGCGCGTGCGGAACCTCGCGGGTCACCATCCAGAACCAGGCCACCTCGAACCTGTACTACTACACGCCCTACCAGCCCAACGCGGCTGCGCTGCGGGCGGGCTACGGCACGGGGAACTCGTGCTCGAGCTACGGCAACCGCAATTTCTACAACTACTTCACCGACTGGTTCGTCTCGACCCAGGTGATTCAGAACCCGTGTGCCGTGCCGTCGGGTTCGCAGGTCGTCGCGGCCACGGGAGAGTACACCGTCGTCCCCGCGGGTCTCAACGCACGCTCGGCGCCGTCGACCGCCTGCGAGACGGCGAAGCGCACGCTGTCCGCCGGAATGGTCGTGACCCGCGTCGCCACGTACGGCGACTGGTTCCAGGTCCGCTACGACAAGGCGCTGATGTGGGTGCACGGCGGCTATCTCGCCCAGACTCCGGCGGTCGGCTACACCACCGAGCGCCTGACCGGCGCATCCCGCTACGACACCGCGGTCGAGGTGTCGCGGGAGGCGTATCCGACGGGGACCGCGACCGTGTTCATCACGGACGGGACGGACTTCCCCGATGCGCTGACGGCCGGGGCTGCCGCGGGGCACGTCGGCGGATCGCTGCTCCTGACCGAGCCGAAGTCGCTGCGCGCCTCGACCGCCGCGGAGATCGCGCGCTTGAAGCCGACGAAGATCGTCCTCGTCGGCGGACTGACCCGCATCTCGGCCAACGTGGCCTCGCAGATCGCGGCGCTCGTCCCGGGTGCGACGACGGAGAGGCTCACCGGCCGCGACCGGTACGAGACCAGCCGCCTCATCGCGGCACGGTTCTTCGCCGGTGCGACGACGGCGTACGTCACGACCGGCAAGACCTTCCCCGACGCGATCATCGCGTCCTCGCTGGGTGGCGCCCAGGGACGGCCGGTGATCCTGGTGGACGGCACGGGTCAGACGCTCGATGCCGCGACGCGATCGACGTTCCAGACCGCTCGCATGACCAACGCCGTCATCGTGGGCGGGCCGGACATGGTCAGCGCGGGCATCGAGACCGGGCTCACGGACGCGGCGATCGCCGTCCAGCGCTACGCCGGCAGGGATCGCTACGGCACCGCGCGCCTGCTGGCCGAGGCCGCCTATCCCAGCGGAGCCCCGCAGGTCCTCGTGGCCACGGGTCAGAACTTCCCCGATGCGCTGGTCGGAGCCGTTCTCGCCGCGCGCACGCACACCCCGCTGGTCACGACGGCGACGACGTGCTTCGAGGGGGCGACGAAGGACTGGGTGATCCGGTCCGGAGCGACGTCGGTGACCCTTCTCGGAGGGATTCCGAGCCTCGACGACGCCGTGGCCGCGTCGGTCCGCTGCTGAACCCGTCCTGCGGGACGGGGAGGATCAGGCTTCGGCAGCGAGATACGCGGCGAGCTTGGCCCGCATGTCGCCGGGTGCGAATCCCGCGCCGAGGATCTTTCCGAGGTCGAGAACGCTGTTGCGCGGGCGTGGGGCGACGGGGCCGGTCGCGCTGGCGAAGTACTCGTCCGTGGTCGTGCCCGAGACCCGTGCCGGGTCGTGCCCCGTGAGCTCGTAGACGCTGCGGGCGAGATCCGCCCATGACGCCGGCTCGCCGTTGCAGGTCAGGTTGTACGTTCCGAACGGCGCCCTGGAATCCACGAGGTGACGGATGCCGCGCGCGATGTCATCGGTGAAGGACAGCCGTCCGACCTGATCGGCGACGACGGTGGGATCGACACCTCGCTCGGCGAGACCCGCCATGGTGCGCACGAAGTTGCGTCCGTCCCCGATCACCCATGAGGTGCGGACGATGTAGTGGCGCGCGACGGTCGAGACGATCGCGTCTCCGGCGGCCTTGGTCTGTCCGTACACACCCAACGGGGAGAACAGGTCGGTCTCGACGTAGGGCCGTTCGGCGGTGCCGTCGAAGACGTAGTCGCTGGAGACGTGGACGAGCGTGATCGCGTTCTCGGAGGCGATCCGCGCCAGCGTCGCGACTCCCGCCGCGTTCGCGCTCCACGCGCGTGCCCGACCTTCGGCGGTCTCCGCGCCGTCGACCGCCGTGTCGGCTGCGGCATTGATGATGAGACCGTAGTCGCGCCACCGCCGTGCGGTGGGCAGACCGGGATCGGTGAGGTCGAGCTCCGCCCGCGTCGCATAGTCCACGTCGGACTGGTCGCCGTACACGGCGCGGAGCGCGCGGCCGAGCTGGCCGCCGGCGCCGATGACGAGCGTCTTCCGAGGTCCCATCGGCGTGACATCCGCAAGACGAGGATGCGCGCGATCCTTGTCGGAGATCTCGACCTCCGAAAGGGGGATCGGCCACGCGATGGCGGCCGTCTCGTCGGCGAGGTTCAGGAACGTGTAGGAGGCGTCGGCGGACCAGTGATCGTTGACGAGGTACGTGTACGCGGTGTCGGGCTCGAGCGTCTGATACGCGTTGCCGACTCCGCGGGGGACGAAGATCGCGCGTGACGGATCGATCTCCGCCGTGAACACCGCGCCGAAGGTCGGTCCTGAACGCAGATCGACCCATGCGCCGAAGATGCGTCCTGTCGCGACCGACACCCACTTGTCCCACGGCTCGGCGTGGATTCCGCGAGTCGTGCCCACGGCGTCGTTGAACGAGATGTTGTTCTGCACGGGCGCGAAGTCGGGCAGGCCGAGGCCCACCATCTTCTCGCGCTGCCAGTTCTCCTTGAACCAGCCGCGCGAGTCGCCGTGGACGGGCAGATCCCAGACCACCATGCCCGGGATCGGCGTGTTCGACGGCGTGAGCGGCTTGCCGAACCCGATCGACCCCGCCTCGCCCACGCTCACTGGCCCTTCGTCGCGTAGAAGGCCTCGGTGGCATCCTTCGAGGGCGCCCACCAATCCTCGTTCGCGCGGTACCAGTCGATGGTGGCGGCGATGCCGGCCTCGAAGTCGGCGTAGGCCGGGCGCCAGCCCAGCTCGTCGCGCAGGCGGGTCGAGTCGATGGCGTAGCGCAGGTCGTGACCCGCCCGGTCCGTCACGTGGTCGTACGCATCGGCGGACACGCCCATCGTGGTGAGGATCAGCTCCACGACCTCTTTGTTGCTCTTCTCGCCGTCGGCGCCGATCAGGTAGGTCTCGCCGAGCGCTCCCTTGTCGAGGATGGTCAGCACGGCGCTGGAGTGGTCGTCCGCGTGGATCCAGTCGCGCACGTTCTCACCCTTGCCGTACAACCGGGGACGGACCCCGCGGATGACGTTCGTGATCTGGCGCGGGATGAACTTCTCGACGTGCTGATACGGGCCGTAGTTGTTCGAGCAGTTGGAGATCGTCGCGCGAACCCCGAACGACCTCACCCACGCGCGCACGAGCAGATCGGATCCGGCCTTCGTCGACGAGTACGGCGACGAAGGGTTGTAGGGCGTCGTCTCGGTGAACCGCGCAGGGTCGTCCAGCTCGAGGTCGCCGTAGACCTCGTCGGTGGAGATGTGGTGCAGCCGGGTGTCGTGGCGGCGCGCGGCCTCGAGCAGCGTGTAGGTGCCGATGATGTTGGTGTCGAGGAAGGGGCGCGGATCGTGCAGCGAGTTGTCGTTGTGCGACTCGGCGGCGAAGTGCACGACGGCATCGGCCGCGGAGAACAGCTCGTCGACGAGGGCGGCGTCCGCGATGTCTCCCTGAACGAACGTCAGACGATCCTCGGGGAGGCCCTCGAGCGACGCCCGATTGCCCGCGTAGGTGAGCTTGTCGAGAACTGTCACGTGGTCGTCCGAATGGGAGATCACGTGGTGCACGAAATTCGAGCCGATGAATCCGGCTCCGCCGGTGACGAGCAGCTTGCGCATGCCTCCCAGGGTATCCGCAATCGCCTGGGGCACTGTGCGAGGGTGGATTAGGCTGGACGGATGCCCCCCTCCAGCCAGTCGCTCACGGTTCGCGCCCGTCGAGTGCTCCGTCGTTCGGCCGCCCGTTTCGCGGGTCTGCCCCATTCGGAGGGAACGGTCGACAGCCCGACGCCGGAGACGGCCCGGGACGTGACCCGGCTGTGGCTGCGCAACTCTCGCCCGTTCGGCCCGTCCGTGACGGACCCGGCGTCGGACGTCGCCGTCTCGATGACGACGCACGGCCCGCGTCTGTCCGACGTGTGGCTGGCGATCGAGTCCATCGGTCGTGGCACCGTCCGCCCCGGCCGCCTGATCCTCTGGCTCGACACCGACGACCCGCTTCCCCGGCGCCTGCGCCGATTGCAGCGGCGAGGGCTGGAGGTGCGCCGTGTCGAGCCCGGCGTGAAGGTCCACACGAAGTACTGGCCGTATGTGAGCACGCAGCCGCTCGAGGTGCCCCTCGTCACCGGCGACGACGACATCGTGTACCCCGAGACCTGGCTGGAAGGCCTGCTCCAGGCGCACAGGGAAACCCCCGAGCACTTCCTCGCGTACCGCGCGCACCTGATCCAGATGCGCGACGACGAGATCCTGCCCTACCAGGACTGGCTCTCCTGCGACGACGATCTGCCCAGTTATGCGCACTTCTCCACCAGCGTGTGCGGGCAGCTCTTCCCGATCTCCCTGCAGGAGGCTCTGCGCGCTGAGGGGACGCTGTTCCGCGAGCTGTCGCCGAACAACGACGACATCTGGTACCACCGCACGGCCGTGCTCGCAGGCATCCGAACTCGTCAGGTCCTCGTCGGACAGCGCCACTGGCCCTTCGTGCCGGGCTCTCAGGCGACGGGGCTCAACGCCACGAACGTCTGGGACGGCGGGAACGACCGTCAGATCGCCGCCTCGCATACGCCGGAATCGCGACGGCGGATCCGCGAGGATCTCGAGGCGCAGGTTCCGCCGGGCGAGCGCGCGTAGTTTGGCCCCGTTCCCCAGGTGAGGGAGACTAATGACCATGCGCGGAATCATTCTCGCGGGCGGAACCGGCTCCCGGCTGCACCCGATCACGATGGGCTCGTCGAAACAGCTCGTGCCCGTCTACGACAAGCCGATGATCTACTACCCGCTGTCGACCCTCCTGCTGGCCGGCATCCGTGACATCCTCGTCATCACCACCCCCCATGACGCCGACCAGTTCCAGCGCCTGCTCGGGGACGGATCCCAGTTCGGCGTCAGCATCACCTACAAGACGCAGCCGACACCGGACGGCCTCGCGCAGGCCTTCATCCTCGGCGAGGAGCACATCGGATCCGAGTCGGCCGCGCTCGTGCTCGGCGACAACATCTTCTACGGCCCGGGCCTGGGCACCCGCCTCCGCCAGTACAACGACCTCGAGGGCGGAGTCGTCTTCGGGTACTGGGTCGACGACGCGACCGCATACGGCGTGGTCGAGTTCGACGCCGACGGCCGTGTCGTCTCCCTCGAAGAGAAGCCGGTGAAGCCGAAGAGCCACTACGCGGTTCCGGGTCTGTACTTCTACGACAACGACGTCGTGGAGATCGCGAAGCACCTCGAGCCCTCGCCGCGCGGCGAGCTGGAGATTACCGACATCAACAAGGCGTACCTCGAGCGTGGCGACCTCAAGGTCGAGATCCTGCCCCGGGGCACGGCGTGGCTCGACACGGGAACCTTCGACTCCCTGGGCGAGGCCACCGAGTTCATCCGCACGGTGCAGAAGCGCCAGGGTCTGTCCATCGGATGCCCCGAGGAAGTGGCCTGGCGCATGGGATTCCTCACGGACGACGAGCTCCGTGCGCGCGCCGAGCCGCTCCTCAAGAGCGGCTACGGCCGATATCTGCTCACAGCACTTGAGCAGGGACTTCGCTGAGCCGATCCGTAGGATCGGATCTTCCCAATGGCTGACGGCGATCGGGTGCGTGGGCGTCGTTCGTCGGGTGTGATGGCGGTGGAGAGTTCTCGGGTATGAGTGTGTTGGGTGCGGGTGTGGTTGCTGCTTCGGTGTTTCCGAGGGGTGGCCGGCGTCTGGTCGTGTATGTGGTGTATGACCGGCGTGGTGGTGTGGAGGATTTCGTTGTCCATGCGCTGGCGGGGTTGCGTGAGCATGCGGCGCATGTGGTGGTGGTCGCCAATGGTTCGCTGACCGATGAGGGTCGGGCGAAGTTGGCTCCGGTGGCGGATTCGGTGTTGGTGCGGGATAACCGCGGGTATGACATCTGGGCGCATAAGGAGGCGTTGGAGTTCGTCGGGGATCTGTCCTCGTATGACGAGGTGGTGCTGACCAATGACACGTGGTTCGGGCCGGTTCGTCCGTATGGGCCGGTGTTCGAGCGGATGGATGCTCGGCCGGTGCATTTCTGGGGGATGACCGATCATGCGGAGGAGGTTCCGAACCCGTTCACGGGGGAGGGGCGGTTGCCGTATCACCTGCAGTCGTTCTGGATCGCGGTGCGGCGGGAGATGTTCCTGTCGGAGCAGTGGCGGCGGTATTGGCGTGAGCTGCCGGAGATGCCGGACTATTTCGATGCGGTCCTCAAGCATGAGGCGGTGTTCACGAAGCAGTTCGCTGATCGGGGGTTCGTGGCGGAGGCGGCGTTCCCGTATCGGAAGTATCCGACGACGCATCCGGCGCTGTTCAATGCGGATCTGCTGATCGATGACGGGTGTCCGTTGTTGAAGCGGCGGCCGTTGTTCCACTATCCGCCGTTCTTGGATCGTCATGCGGTGATCGGTCGGTGGACGTTGGAGCGGGTGGAGTCCTACGGGTTCCCGATGCCGTTGATCTGGTCGAATCTGGCCCGCAACGTGCAGCCGCGGGTGCTCAACGCGGATGCCGCGATGCTCGAGGTGCTCCCCGACGTCGACACCTCCTACGACCCCACCACCCCCCTGCGCATCGCGGCCGTCGTCCACATCCGCGACCTCGCGCGCATCGACGACCTCCTGGACCGGTACGTGACGCTTCCCGAGGGAACGGACCTCATCGTCACGACGATGAGCCACGAGGATGCCGACCACGTGCGGTCCCGGCTGTCGCGGCGCACCGACCTCACGCCCGCGAGGCGTGAGGTGCGCGTGGTGCAGGCGCGAGCGGGGCGCGACATGAGCGCGTTCTTCGTCGCATGCGCCGACGTCCTCCGCGACGAGCGCTACGACCTGATCGTCAAGATCCACTCGATGAAGCGCGCCGGCATCGAGTTCAACGCCCGGCGCTACTTCCGCCGGCATCAGCTCGAGAACCTGCTGAGCTCTTCCGGCTACGTGCGCAACGTCCTCGCCCTGTTCCAGCGTGAGCCCGGTCTCGGAGTGGTGTTCCCGCCGATGGTCCACATCGGATTCGGCACGATGGGCCGGGCGTGGGCGGACTACCGGCAGCCCGTCGCCGACTGGTGCAAGCGCCTCGGCATCCGCGTGCCGCTCGACGACGCCTCCCCGCTGGCGCCGTACGGGGGGATGTGGATCGCTCGCAGGGAGGCGCTCGCGATCCTCGCAGACCACCCGTGGACCTACTCGGACTACCGCAGGAAGGAGACCCAGGCCCCGGCGGATCTCCCCCGCATACAGGAGCGCCTCGTCACCCTCGCCTGCGGCGAGCTCGGTTATCACGTGCGCACCGTGCTCAACACCGAGCACGCCTCGATCAGCCACACGGCGCTCGAGGAGAAGGTCGACCAGCTCTTCTCCACCACCCCCGGGTACCCGGTGGAGCAGATTCAGTTCCTGCACCGCGCGGGATGGGCCGGTCACGGTGGACCGCTGAGCCTCGCGCGGATGTATCTGCGCATGAACCATCCGCGAGCGAGCCGGGTCGCCGAGCCCGGTCTGCAGCTCGCCTGGCGGGCGATGGACAAGGCCCGTCGGGTGCGCGATCGGGTGCGTGGGCGTCGTTCGTCGGGTGTGATGGCGGTGGAGAGTTCTCGGGTATGAGTGTGTTGGGTGCGGGTGTGGTTGCTGCTTCGGTGTTTCCGAGGGGTGGCCGGCGTCTGGTCGTGTATGTGGTGTATGACCGGCGTGGTGGTGTGGAGGATTTCGTTGTCCATGCGCTGGCGGGGTTGCGTGAGCATGCGGCGCATGTGGTGGTGGTCGCCAATGGTTCGCTGACCGATGAGGGTCGGGCGAAGTTGGCTCCGGTGGCGGATTCGGTGTTGGTGCGGGATAACCGCGGGTATGACATCTGGGCGCATAAGGAGGCGTTGGAGTTCGTCGGGGATCTGTCCTCGTATGACGAGGTGGTGCTGACCAATGACACGTGGTTCGGGCCGGTTCGTCCGTATGGGCCGGTGTTCGAGCGGATGGATGCTCGGCCGGTGCATTTCTGGGGGATGACCGATCATGCGGAGGAGGTTCCGAACCCGTTCACGGGGGAGGGGCGGTTGCCGTATCACCTGCAGTCGTTCTGGATCGCGGTGCGGCGGGAGATGTTCCTGTCGGAGCAGTGGCGGCGGTATTGGCGTGAGCTGCCGGAGATGCCGGACTATTTCGATGCGGTCCTCAAGCATGAGGCGGTGTTCACGAAGCAGTTCGCTGATCGGGGGTTCGTGGCGGAGGCGGCGTTCCCGTATCGGAAGTATCCGACGACGCATCCGGCGCTGTTCAATGCGGATCTGCTGATCGATGACGGGTGTCCGTTGTTGAAGCGGCGGCCGTTGTTCCACTATCCGCCGTTCTTGGATCGTCATGCGGTGATCGGTCGGTGGACGTTGGAGCGGGTGGAGTCCTACGGGTTCCCGATGCCGTTGATCTGGTCGAATCTGGCCCGCAACGTGCAGCCGCGGGTGCTCAACGCGGATGCCGCGATGCTCGAGGTGCTCCCCGACGTCGACACCTCCTACGACCCCACCACCCCCCTGCGCATCGTCGTCATCGCGCACATCTTCTACGTCGAGATGACAGACGAGATCCTCGATCGCGCGGACACGCTGCCCGCGGACTACGACCTGGTCGTCACGACCCCCGAGCAGGACCGGGCCGACGCCATCCGGGAGATCGTGTCGGCGCGATCGTCGGCGCCGAGGAATGTCGAGATCCGGGTGGTTCGAAACGAGGGGCGCGACCAGAGCGCGTTCCTGATCGGGTGCCGCGACATCCTGCTCGGAGACCGCTACGACCTCGTCGTCAAGCTCCACTCCAAGAAGACGCCGCAGGACGGCTTCAACGTCGGGCGCTACTTCAAGGACCAGCAGTTCGCGAACCTGCTCAACAGTCCCGGATACGCGGCCAACATGGTCGCGCTCTTTCAGCGCGAACCCGGCCTCGGTCTCGCCTACCCCCCGACGATCCACGTCGGGTACCCGACGATGGGCCGCGGCTGGTGGTCGAACAAAGCGGGCTTCGAACGGATCGCGGCCGATCTCGGCATCCTTGTCCCGCTGGACGAGATCTCACCGCTGGCGCCGTACGGGTCGATGTACTTCGCCCGCCCCGAGGCGCTGCGTCTCCTGATCGACCACGAGTGGTCGTACGACGACTTCGGCGGAGCGGAGGCGTACCAGGACGGCGGGCTGGCTCACATCCTCGAACGTGTGCCGTCCTATGCCGCCGCGGAGCTCGGGTTTCACACGCGCACGGTCGCGTCGACCGAGCACCTCGCGATCAGCCACACGGCGTTCGACTTCAACCTGGATCAGATGTCGGCGACGATGGCGGGCTTCACGATCGACCAGATCCACTTCCTCAAGCGCGCCGGCTACGTGGGCGACGGGTCGTTGAGCGACTTCGTGCGGATGTACCGCCGAATGGGCTACCCGGGATCGTCGCTGCTCGGCGTCATGTCCGCCGCTCGACGGCGTCTCGTGCGGTTCGCCGGGCGCGCGCGATCAGCTCTTGCCCGGACGAAACGCTGACTTCACCGCGCGAAGCCAGTTCGCCGACGCCCCGGTGATCCCCTGCGCGGCGCTCCAGCGCTCGTGCCATCGCCCGACCTCCCGATGGAGCTCCTGAACGCGACCGTCCAGCTGGGCGCGCTCGGATGCCGCGCGTGAGAGGTCCTCCGACATGCGCGCGATGGTGGCGCTCAGCTCGTCGAGGTTGCCGAGACCGATGCCGAGGCCGTCGAACGTGGTCTGGAGCTCGTCCAGGCGTCGCTGCCGACGGCGGAGCTCGGCGACGAGAGGACCGGAGGGGTAGGACTGGGCCTTGCCCTGGGAGATGCGGCGCCCCTCGAGCACGGGCCACTTGTGGAACTCGGTCTCGAAGTTGTCGAGGGGGAGCCGAGCGACACGGATCTCGGGGGATGCGAGCGCGACGGTCACCGACAGCTGATCGCGGCGGGAGTAGCGCAGGACGTGATCGAACCAGACCCGCATGGCGCGTTGGACCTCGGGCGTCCGGCGGCGCACCATCATTCCCGTCCACAGCGGCTTGGACGTCAGCTCGGGTGCGTGGTGGAGCGAGTAGGCCATGAGCTGCTCGTGCACGCGTGCGCGGTCGTCGTAGTTGAGCCTCACGACCTCGTCGAACTCGTCGAGCACCTGCTCGCGGTAGCTGTGCTGAGCCAGAGCGATATCGTGCTCACCCAGCCAGGTCGCGATGATCTCCTCGGGCCGGACCTTCAGCCGCACCGACGCGTCGATGCACAGCGTGACGTCGTACTCCGCCAGCCGGTCGTCCCCGAGGATCTTGACGTAGCGAGCGCTGCGCACGATGTCTTCGGGGTAGCGGGGCGGGATGACGTGGATCTGCCAGGTGTCGCTGGTCAGCGTCGGATCGTCGGTGAAGCAGATGAAATCCAGTTCGCTGTCGGCCGCGATCGGCTGCGGCAGCAGCTGATCGTAGGCGCCGAACAGATAGGTGTATACGCAGGCCTTCACCGCAGAGCTCCTCGCACCCTCACGTCCACAAAGTTCACGTCGCAGAGTCTCCGAGGGCGCACCGTCGCGCGCTCGGTCTCGCTCGGTCCGACTCGGGTGTCAGGCCTCCGATACGCGAGCCTCTGCATAGACCGTACCGGTCTGAGTGGGCAGATAGGGAATCGAGAAGGTCGCTCCCTGCCAGACGACGTCCATCTGGCCGCCGGTCGCGTCGGTGACCTCGGCGTTGACGAAGTAGTTGCCTCCCGCGAGCGACAGCCGCGGGATGGCGTACGTGATCGTGGTCTCTCCCGCCGGAGTGGGTCCGTGCTGCGACGACAGTCGCTTCGATCCCGTGCCGAAGACCTGCTGACCGTGCGGGGTGTCGATGCTGACGCCCGTGTTCCACAGCTCGACGGCCGTGGGGTGCGAGACGCGGATGTCGATGAGCAGGTCGTCCCCCGGCGCGATCTCCGTCGCGGTGGAGCCGCCGGCGCGCAACTCGATTCCGGTGATGGATGCCGCTTCCGGCGCCACCTCGTGCTTGTCGCCCTCGACGGTCTCGCGTCGTCGACCCTCGAGCACGTCGCGGTGCACCTTCGTCGCGTCTGCGGCCGACCCGACGAAGGCGATCTCGCCGTCGTGCAGGACGACGCCCTCGTCGCAGATCTCCATGACCTGGCTGGCGGAGTGCGAGACGAGGATGATCGTGCGGCCCTGGCTCTGGAACTCGCGGATCTTGTCCATGCATTTGCGCTGGAATGCCTCGTCGCCCACGGCCAGCACCTCATCGACGAGGAGGATGTCGGGGTCGGTGTGCACGGCCACCGCGAAGGCGAGTCGCACGTACATGCCGGACGAGTAGAACTTCACCTGCGTGTCGATGAAGTCGCCGATCTCGGAGAAGGCGACGATGTCCGCGAAGCGGGCATCGGTCTGCTCGCGCGACAGGCCGAGGATCGAAGCGTTCAGATACACGTTGTCGCGACCCGACAGATCCGGGTGGAATCCCGCGCCGAGCTCGAGCAGCGCCGCGAGGCGACCGCGCCTGCTCACACGGCCCTCGGTGGGCTCGATGATGCCGCCGATGACCTTGAGCAGGGTGCTCTTGCCCGATCCGTTCGGTCCGAGGAGCCCGATGGTCGTCCCGGCGCGCACGGTGAGCGAGATGTTCCGCAGCGATTCGAACACCTCGCGGTGCGTGCGCCCGCGTCGACCGAGCGTGACCATCCGCTCCTTGAGCGAGTTGTCCTTGCGGATGACGAACTGCTTCGAGACATCCTCGACGACGACGACCGCGGGTGCGGAGTCGTCGACGGGGACGGGGTCGACCGTGTCGAGGGCGCTCATGGTCACAGCTCCTGGGCGAAGTTGCCCTGCAGCCGGGCGAACGCGCGGTGGCACAGCCAGAGCAGCGGCAGCCCGACGACGATGGCGATCGCCATGCGAAGCAACAGTTGTGAGGGGTAGTCGGACGGTTCGCCGGCGGTCCAGAAGGCGCGGTGGAAGCCGAGGACGGCGAGCGTGAGGGGATTGGCCGTGTACACGTCGATCGCCCACGACGGCAGCCCGGCCAATGCGAACGTGTCGCGCACCATCGTCCAGCCGTAGACGATCGGCGAGGACCACATGGCCAGCATGAGCACGATCTGGGACAGGTACTGCATGTCGCGCAGATAGACGTTGAGCCCTGCCAGGAGCAGACCCAGCGCCGTGCCGAAGATGAGCATGATCAGCACCGCGGGGATGGCGAAGAGCAGGTCCGCGGAGAGCGGCGGCGCGCCGAGCACGAAGCACGCGATGACCAGCACGACGACCTGCATCGCGAACGTGAACGACGCCGATCCCACCGAGGCGAGGGGGAAGACCTCGCGGGGCACGTACACCTTCTTCACGAGTCCGGCGTTCGCGACGACCGATGCCGTCGCTCCCGCGACGGTCTCGGAGAAGAGCACGTAGATCGTGAGGCCGGAGAAGATGTAGAGCGCGAAGTCGTCGATCCCGCGTGCGGCCCCCAGGAACTGGCCCATGACCGTGTAGTACACGACCAGCTGCACAAGGGGGTTGATGAGCGTCCACAGCAACCCGAGCGCGCTGTCCTTGTAGCGCGACTTCACGTCGCGGCGCACGAGCAGCCCGAGCAGCTGCCGGTGGGCGAAGATCGACCTCACCGAGTGCGTGGATCTCGCGAAACCGGTACGCGGGGGAACCGTCGGTACGAGCGGCTCCTGCGCAAGCCTCGCGAATCGCTCCGCTGAACTCTCGGTCACCCGGTTCCTCGATCTCTCAACGGACGAAACAGCGCTCAACTATACCTTGGGGCCCGCTGGGCGCCGTCTGTGAGGACGGTCGGCTCACCGCCGTGAGAGGCGCTCGCGCCGATCCTCGAGCTTGGCGCGGACGCGGCTCCAGCCGCCGGACCGGAGATAGTAGAGGAAGAGGGAGAGGTCGCGCCGCGGCCCCTTGGGCATCTCCAGGATGCGACCGAAGGCTTCCTGGCCGGAACCGGGCCGCGCGCCCGTCGCCCCCCGGTCCGCCGCGCGTCGAGGTGTCGTGCAGAAGTCGACGAGCGGCTGCAGCGCCTGCTCCCACGCGAAGTCCACGCGGACGCGCTCGAGACCGGCGATCGCGCGAGCGCGCACCTCGTCGTCGTACAGCACGGCGAGGATCGCGTCGGCCAGCGCCCGCGGATCCTCCGGCGGCACGACGGCCCCGAGCCGATGCGCGCGCACGATGTCGGCGAAGCTGTCACCGTCCGTCGCGATGATCGGCAGGCGCGCCCACAGGTAGTCCAGGATCCGCGTGCGGAAGGAGAACCTCGTCTCGAGGTGGATCGGATGCGTGCTCACGCCGGCGTCGGCATCCAGCAGGAAGTTGACGCGGTCCTCGTAGTCGACCCAGCTGTCGTTGAAGAACACGTGGCGATCGGTGAGCTCGAGCTCGTCGGAGACCTCGAGGGTGTCGCCGAGCACCTTCATCTCGGGGACGTCCGGGTTGAAGTGGCGCGCGCTGAGGAAGAAGAGCTTCGTCTCGGGACGCTCGGCCACGACGAGCTTCATCGCGCGGACCAGAGTCACCGGGTCGAACCACTCGTAGATGCCGCCGCCCCAGATCA
Organism: Microbacterium sp. SSM24; assembly: GCF_025989145.1. NCBI lineage: Bacteria > Bacillati > Actinomycetota > Actinomycetes > Micrococcales > Microbacteriaceae > Microbacterium > Microbacterium sp. SSM24. Next base: position 2,223,363 of record NZ_JAPDNQ010000001.1, read on the forward strand.
GCACCTTGTCGTCGGCCGCGATCCCCGGCACCGTCCCCTTGAGCGCGTGCCGCGTCTGCGTCGGAGCCTCGGCGGGCAGGCCGAACGGGACGATGCGCACGATGGACTCGAACGTGGGGTCGGCCGTGTAGGTGAGCGGGTTGATGCGACCGAGAGCGGACAGGGCACCGAACCAGAGATCGCGCTGACGCTCGGAAGCGCACAGGACGCAGTCCGCGCGGAGCAGCTGCTCGTTCAGGAGCGAGACCGCCTTGGCGACCTCTTCCTCCCATTCGGTGGGATCGGCGTGCTTGTTCTGCTCGAGCTGCTCCAGATGGAACGGGTCGTACAGGTCGGCGACGACGACCTTGTCGGTGCGCGCGATGCTCGGGAACACGCGGAAGGCCGTGCCCTGGACGATGATCACATCGGCCCACTCCTCGTGCGCGCCCATCGCCGCGTCGTCGCGCTCGTGCACGAAGTGGAGCTCGAAGTCTTCGGAGGTGCGCTCGATGCGCGACCACGACACGATCCGCACATCGCAGTGCGCGGACAGCACCGTGGCCATGTTCCACACGCGGATCGCGGGACCGGCCATGCGCGCGCGGATGAGGTCGCCCGTCATGATGAGCACGCGGGTCCGCGGCGCGGGAGGAGACTGCGGCTCCGAGGTCATGCCTCGATGCTCCGTGCGCGATGGCGGACGAATCGCACCGTCTGCACCATCGCCAGCACACACACGCCGGCGGTGAGGATCACGAGGATGATCGTGCCCGGCGCCCCGATCGGCGAACGGGCCAGCCAGTCGCTCACGCCGTGGTAGACCGCGCGGTACTCGACCGCGAGACCCAGCACCGACATGGCGGCGAAGAAGATGACGAGGCCGATCCCGACCCGCACGCGATTACGCGGCTCGACGAGGTTCCGCCATGCCACCGCGCTCAGCACGATGAGGGCGATGAGGACCACGAAGAAGTACCGGCCCTGAAGACCCGCGGGCAGCTGGGTGCGCACGTAGCTCGGCCAGGTCTGCGTGAGCAGCGCCAGGGTGAGCAGGACCGGGAGCGCGGCCAGGGTGATCATCTTGCCCCGGTCGGCGCGGCTGCGGAAGGCGAAGGCCAGCACCACGGCGATGCAGACCACGGTGAGGATGGAGGTGAGGAAGACGGGCAGGGGGTGGCTGAGCCAGCCGAAGTTGCCCCAGAAGCTGTTCGAGATCCGTCCCCAGGCCTGATCGGCGAACCAGATCGCGCTCGGTCCGGAGCCCTCGGGCCAGGGCGCGTCCGGGTAGACGAGGCCCGCGGGCTGCAGCGAGCCGTAGACCAGCAGATTGCGCATCCACCACCACCCGCCGATGAGAGCGATGGCCATCGCGGTGGCGGTGCGCAGCAGGCGCGTCGTGAAGCCGAGCTCCCGCGGCCAGATCAGCAGGACCACCGCGGCGAACGCCACCATGGGCACAGCGGTCCCCTTGACCAGGAGTCCGAGCCCGAGCGCGAGCCCCGTTCCCACCGTCACCCACCAGCGTGTGTCGCCCGTCATCGCGCGCACACTCAGCCAGATCACCGCCGAGCAGAAGAGGATCGTCATGCCGTCGTTCGACACCGATCCGGCGATGTGCGCGAGCTGCGGGACGGCGAACAGGCTCGCGGCGGCGATGATGCCGGCCTTCGGCGAGCGCGTGATGCGCCGCACGCTGTTCCAGGCGAAGTAGGGGAGCGGGACGATGAAGAGCACCCCGGCGAGCCGCGCGATGACCAGCGCGATGTCGGAGCGGATGTTCATGAAGTCGACCGCGTTGAGGACGACCGCGACGTACGCGTAGTAGAGCGGCGGATGCTGCGTCATCTGGTCGACGCCGTGGTAACCCGTGTAGTTCTCGCGGAGCTCGGCCAAGGTCGATCGCTCAGCCGCCGGGATCTTCGCCTCGGCGCGGGACTGCAGGATCATGCGGTCCATCTCGGCGTCGCCGGGATCGGGCCATCCTCCGCCCTCGGCGAGGCGCACGGCCGAGTTGAAGTGGATCGGCTCGTCGGGGGCGTCGTGCAGGGGTGTGAAGACCGCCCAGAAGGTCACGATCATCACGAATGCCGCGGTGATCGCACCGAGCACCAGCCATTCGCGCTTGGTGACGGGCGGATGCGAGGGCGCCTCGACGGCGATCTCGTGCGAAGTCATCTCGTGAATCCTCTTCGGGTCGTCTCACTCCGAGCGCGCCGTGCTGGCACCCGAGTCGGCAGAGTCCTCCGCGATGATACCGGATGGCATCCGCGTGACCGGTGAGTGCCGCCGCTGACGGAACGCCCATCGACGGGTGGCAGACTGAATGCGCCCCCGATGAAATCCCGCCACAGGAAGGGCCCGCCGCGGTGCGGGCGATCGCACATGAGGCATGTCCTTCAGAACCTCGTCCTCCCTTTCGGTGACGACCGCGACCTGGGTCGCCTCTACCTCGCGGCGGAACCCGGCGTCGCCGAGCTGCGCGGACGCAGCGAACTCCGGGTGTCGGCCGGGGCGACGGCATCCTTCGCGACGTACTTCAACGCCTTTCCCGCCGCGTACTGGTCGCGCTCGACAGACCTCGTCGAGGTCCGCCTCACCGTCCGGACGACCGCTCCGGGCACGCTGCGGGTGCACCGTTCGAATCGCGATGGCGACACGGCGATCGTCGACGAGCGCGCGATCGTGTCCGGAAGCGTGTCGGTCGATCTGCCGCTGGGGGAGGCCGGGTCGACCGGATGGCTCTGGTTCGACCTGATCGCCGGCGAGCACGATGCGACCCTCACCGCAGCGACATGGGACACCGATCGCGAGCCGCACCGGCCGCCAACCGCGAGCGTCGGGATCACCACGATCGACAAGCCGGACTGGTGCGTCCGCACGCTGCGGGCGCTCGGCGACGCCGAAGAGCTCGACGAGATCGTCCCGCGCGTTCTCATCGTCGATCAGGGCTCGCGACTGGTCGTCGACGACCCGGGGTACCGCGCCGCCGCAGCGCGGCTCGGCTCGCGCATGAGCGTCCTCCGGCAGGAGAACCTCGGCGGCTCGGGCGGGTTCGCGCGGGTGATGGCGGAGTCCGTCGCTCGGGCGGAGGCCGAGTTCGTCCTGCTCCTCGACGACGACGTGCGCGTGGAGCCGGAGGCGATCCGCCGCGCGGTGATGTTCGCCGCGTACTGCTCGCGGGAGACGATCGTCGGCGGCCACATGCTGGATCTCCTGTCCCCGACCAAGTTGTACGCGTGGGCGGAGGTGGTGGACGAGAAGCCGTTCATGTGGCACCCGCTGAACGAGGATCGGATGCCGGTGGACTTCGCCGATGCGGACCTTCGCGACATCCCGCTGCTCCACCGGGCGGAGCAGGCGGATTACAACGGCTGGTGGATGTGCCTGATCCCTCGCCGCACCATCGAGCGGATCGGCTATCCGCTGCCCGCCTTCATCAAGTGGGACGACGCGGAGTACGGTCTGCGCGCACGGGAGAACGGAATCGCGACGGTATCGCTTCCAGGCGCCGCGCTCTGGCATGTGGCGTGGGTGGGCAAGGACGACCAGATCGACTGGCAGGCCTACTTCCACGCGCGGAACCGCATCGTCACGGCCCTGCTGCATTCGTCCGCACCACGCGGCGGCACGCTCATCGAGCACAGCAGGCGCGTCGACCTGAAGCACTTCATGGCCATGCAGTACTACCCCGTGGCGATCCGCCATCTGGCGCTTCGATCCGTGCTCGCCGGCCCCGATCACATGCACTCCGAACTCGCCGTGATCCTGCCGCGTCTGCGGGAGATGGCCCGGGAGTTCCCCGAGACCCAGGCGACCACGGGCACGTTCCGCGCGACCCGGACGGACCGCTGGGAGGCGGATTCGCCCGCGCCATCCGGGATCCGGCTGGCGGCGACCATGACGAGTTCACTCGTCTTCGGCTGGTTCCGTCGGCCTCGGTCCGCGCCGGCTCAGTCGGCCGAGGTGCACGTCCCCGCGAGCGAAGCCAAGTGGTGGCGGCTCGCGGCGTTCGACTCGGCCATCGTCACGCTGGCGCAGACCGGTGTCGAGCGCCGCTACCTGCGCGATCGGTCCCGCTTCCGTCGGCAGGTCGTCGACAGCTTCCGCCTGCACCGCGCGCTCAGGCGCGAGTGGTCGGGGCTGCAGGCGGCCTACCGCAACGCGCCGCTGACCACCCGGGAGAGCTGGGCGGCCACGCTGGCGGGCGCGGCGCCGACGGAGATCGCAGACTCCGGCCCGGCCGCCGGCGCCTGAGGCGCTCGGCGGCCGCGCCGGGCGCCGGTCAGACGGAGCGGGCGACCCGCTCTGCGACCTCGGCGACCAGATCGATGCCACCGTCGACCGGGTAGTGGTGGTTGCCCACGAACAGGCCGTCGACGTCCACCTTGTCGGCGGCAGGGAGCTCGTCCGGGACGATCGCGTCCAGGTGGGCGATGACGGGGTTGCGTGCGAAGTTCCCGGCGACGATGGGGCGCGACTCCACGCCCGCCTCGTCGAAGGCGCGCACGAGTTCGCGACGACGGCCGGCGAGGCGACCCTCGAGGACCATCGAGAAGCCGAACCAGCTGCTCTGGCCGGTCTCCCGCTGGGTCCTGATCCCCTCGATGCCGGCGAACCGCTCCGCGAAGTACGCGGCATTCCGACGGCGTCCCTCGATGAGCGCGGGGACCTTCTTGAGCTGCTCGAGTCCGAGCGCGCCCTCCATCTCGAGCGGACGCACGTTGTAGCCCGGCAGGACGAAGCGGAAGAGATCCTCCCAGGTGTCGCCCGACTTGGCGTGAACGTGGTTGTCCTGAGGGAGCTCGCGGGTCCAGCCGTGCGCGCGCAGCGAGATCATCTCCTGATACAGCTGCTCGTCATCGGTGAGGATCACGCCGCCCTCCATCGTGGCGATGTGGTGCGAGAAGAACGAGCTGAAGGTGCCGGCGAGGCCCGCCGTCCCCGCCGCGATGCCGTCGTGCACGGCTCCCAGCGACTCGCAGTTGTCCTCAAGGAGGACCAGGCCGTGGCGCTCGGCGATGGCGCGGAGCCGAGTGAAGTCGTTCGGGTTGCCCAGCAGGTTGACCGCGAAGATCGCCTTCGTCCTCGGGCCGATCGCCGCCTCGACCAGATCGAGGTCGAGATTGAGGGTGTCGATGTCGATGTCGACGAACCGGGGACGCAGGCCGTACTGGCTGAGCGGGTAGTAGGTGGTCGGCCAGGAGACGGCCGGCACGATGACCTCGTCGCCGCGCGACAGATCGATGCGCGGATCGAGCACGGCTGCTGCCACGGCGATGAGGTTCGCCGAGCTCCCGGAGTTGACCATCACGCCGAAGGACGATCCGAAGTGCGCCGCGAAGGCGGCTTCGAACTCTTTCACCAGCGGACCCATCGTGAACCGGCCGCTTTCGATCACGCGCTGAAGGGCGGCGTATTCTGCGTCGTCCCAGGTCGTCGTGGCAAGGGGATAGGCGGGCGTGGGGCGCGTCATGAGCGATCTCCGTTCGCGGGGCGGGAAAGGAAGGCGCGATAGGTCTCGGCCATGCCGTCGACCATCGCGGTCGTCGCGCGCCATCCGTGCGCTCGCGCCAGCGACGAGTCTATGAGCCGGCGGGGCACACCGCTGGGGCGGGAGGGGTCGAAGACGAGGTCGCCCTCGTATCCGACGACGTCGGCGGCGAACTCGTAGAACTCGCGGATGGTGTGGTCGTCGCCGGCGCCGATGTTCATCACGCCCGGCCAGGATTCCACGGTCTCGATCTCGCGGACGAGCCACGCCGCGAGGTCGGGCGCGAACGTGAACTCGCGACGTGCGGTGCCGTCGCCCCAGACCTCCACCTCGCCGGACCCCGACACCTTCGCGTCATGGGTCTTGCGCAGTGTCGAGGCGATCAGGTGAGCGCGGCTCGGGTCGAACGTGTCGCCCGGCCCGTACAGATTCGACGGCAGGATCGAGCGATAGTGCCGGCCGGTCTGGCGCGCCGCGTAACCGACCGCGGTGAGACCGGTGAGCTTCGCGAGGCCGTAGCCCTCGTTCGCAGGCTCGAGTCGGCCGGAGAACAGCGCGGACTCATCGATCGGGTTCGGTGCGGCGGCGGGGTACGCCGCGGCGCTCGCCGTGTAGACGTACCGGGGGACCTCTTCGGCGACGACCGCATCGAGCACCGACGCATCGATGCGCAGGTTCTCCATCAGGTAGGGGAGCGGCCGGGCGGTCTTGTCGCCGATTCCTCCGACGAACGCCGCCGTGTGGATGACGACGTCGGGTCGGGCGTGAGCGATCGCTTCGCGCGTCGCGACGGAGTCGCGAAGATCGGCCTCGAGTCGGGTCAGGACGACGAGCTCATCATCCGGGCGTACGACCCGCCATGCCGCGGCGATGCTCGAGCCGAGCATCCCGCCGCCGCCGGTCAACAGCGCGCGCACGTGGGGTCAGCTCTGGACCTGGTCGACGAAGTGAGTGCCTTCGACTTCCAGTGCCGCGACGTCCGCGTCGACCATGATCTGCGCGAGACGCGGCGTGAGCACCTTGGGCTCCCAGCCGAGCAGATCCTTCGCGCGGCCGTAGTCTCCGATGAGCGCGTCGACCTCGGTCGGGCGCAGGTAGCGCTCGTCGAACCGGACGTACTTCTCCCAGTCGAGGCCGACCCGCTCGAACGAGAACGCGAGGAAGTCGCGAACCGTGTACGCCGTGTTCGTGGCGAGGACGTAGTCCGTGGGCTCGTCGTGCTGCAGCATCCGCCACATGCCCTCCACGTACTCGGGCGCGTAGCCCCAGTCGCGCACGGCGTCGAGGTTGCCGAGGAAGAGCGTGTCCTGCAGTCCCGCCTTGATGCGCGCCGCGGCGCGCGTGATCTTGCGGGTGACGAACGTGCCGCCGCGACGCGGCGACTCGTGGTTGAAGAGGATGCCGTTCACGGCGAAGAGCCCGTAGGCCTCGCGGTAGTTGCGGGTGATCCAGTACGAGTACACCTTCGCGACGCCGTAGGGGGAGCGCGGGTAGAACGGCGTCTGCTCGCTCTGCGGCGGCGGGGACGCGCCGAACATCTCGGAGCTGGACGCCTGGTAGAAGCGGCAGTCGATGTGCGCGGCACGCACGGCGTCGAGCAGGCGGATGGTGCCGAGGCCGGTGATGTCGCCGGTGTACTCGGGCTCGTCGAAGCTCACGCGCACGTGCGACTGCGCAGCGAGGTTGTAGACCTCGTGCGGCTGGATCTCGTTGAGCAGCGTGACGAGGCGCGAGCCGTCGGACAGGTCGCCGAAGTGCAGGAACAGGCGATGGTTCGGGTCCTGCGCGGTCTGATAGACGTGATCGATCCGCTGCGTGTTGAACGACGAGGAGCGGCGAATGAGCCCATGAACCTCATATCCCTTGGAGAGGAGGAGCTCCGCAAGGTAGCTGCCGTCCTGGCCTGTGATACCGGTGACGAGGGCGCGCTTGGTTGCCGATTCTTGTGTCATGCGAGGCGATCCGATCGCTGTCAGTGTGTGTCACGGCCCGAACAGGCCCAAAGAAGTCTACCCGTTGGCCGCTCGTGCCCCACGCGGGGTCACGGCGCGGAAGCCTCGCTCACAGGAACCCCCGGGTAGAATCCAGGGGACCAGCAGGGCGATTGCCTATGCGCGATCGTCGCGTCGGTGTCAGCCGGCGCATCCCCGAAAGGACGCCGATGAGGCTTTTTGTCCAGGTGCCGTGTCTGAATGAAGAGCAGACCCTGCCGATGGTTCTCGAGGGCATCCCCCGTGAGATCCCTGGAGTCGACGAGATCCACATCCTGATCATCGACGACGGATCCTCCGACCGCACGCTCGAGGTCGCCCGCGAGCTCGGCGTCGAGCACTTCGTGTTCCACACCCGCAACATGGGCCTGGCGCGCTCGTTCCGCGACGGCGTCGACTACGCGCTCCAGCACGGCGCCGACATCGTCGTGAACACCGACGGCGACAACCAGTACCCGCAGGACCGCATCGGCGACCTGGTCGCGCCCATCCTGCGCGGCGACGCCGACATCGTCATCGGCGACCGCCAGACGCAGACCATCGCCCACTTCTCGCCCTTCAAGAAGCTGATGCAGCGCTTCGGAAGCTCGGTGGTCAACTTCGCCGCCGAGACGGACCTGCCGGATGCCGCGAGCGGATTCCGGGCATACTCCCGCGCGGCGCTCATCCGCCTGAACGTCGTCACGCAGTTCAGCTACTGCATGGAGACGATCATCCAGGCGGGCAACAAGCGCCCGCGCATCGCCAGCGTGCCGATCGAGACGAACGCGAAGACGCGCGAGTCCCGACTGTTCAAGAACATCTTCCAGCACATGGGCCGCTCCGGTCAGGCGATCATGCGCAGCTACATCATGTTCAAGCCGCACACGGTCTTCCTGACCCTCGCCGTCCTGTTCTTCCTGGGCGCGGCGATCCCGTTCGGCCGGTTCCTCGTGCTGACGTGGATGGGAGCGGCCGGAGACCACATCCAGTCGCTCGTCTTCGGAAGCGCGATGCTCGTCGGCTCGCTGCTGTGCATCGCCCTGCTGGTGATCTCCGACATGCTGCACACCAACCGCACCCTGCTCGAGGACTCGCTGGAGCGGATCAAGGTCCTGCAGTACGCGCCCGAGCGGATCATCGAGCCGCACGCGGGGGCGACGACCCCTGCTGAGATCGCGATCACGAAGATCGACGGTCCGCGCCTCCCGGGCATCACCCTGCTCGACGAAGCGTCCGAGCCGGTGGCCGAACTCGATGTGAGCGTGTGATCTGAGGTGACTTCTTCTCCCACCCCGCGGTCGCGGGGACTGACGGCAGTGATGCGCGTGCTCCGCTCGCGGACGGTGCGCTGGGGCTTCGTCGTCGTCGCCGTCGGCTTCCTGTGCTGGGCGCTGTGGATCCAGCGGGATGCCGTCGCCGAGGCGCTGGCTCTCGCGGGGTGGTCGACGGTCGTCGTGGCCCTGCTGGTGAGCATGGTCTTCCTTGCTCTCACGTTCGTCGCCTGGCGCGTGATCCTCCACGATCTGGGGGCGCGCATCACGTGGGGCGGGGCCACCGTCGTCTACGGCGTCGGCCAGCTCGGCAAGTACGTCCCCGGCGGGGTGTGGAACATCGTCGCCGGTGCGGAGCTCGGAACGAACCACCGCGTTCCGCGTCGCGCGACCGTCGTCTCACTCGCCGTCGCGAGCGTGCTCACGCTCGTCACGGGTTTCGCGGTCGGCACGCTCTCCTTCCTCTTCGCGCCCCGCCTCGCCCAGGACTGGTGGTGGGTCGCGCTCGTGCTGTCGCCCATCGTCCTGTGCCTCTTCCCGCCGGTGATGAACCGCTTGATCGCGCTGGGCATGCGGATCCTGCGCCGCGAGGGGCTGCCCTCGGCGATGTCGTATCGCGGCCTCGGCGGCGCGACGGGCGTGACGCTGGCCGCGTGGGTGGCCTCGGGCGTGCAGCTGTGGATCATCGCCGTCGGGATGGGCATGGATGCCGAGTGGTCCACCCTGCTCGTGTGCATCGGCGCATCCGCGCTCGGGTGGGCCGTCGGGTATGTCGCGGTGTTCGCGCCCGCGGGCGTGGGCGTGCGCGAGGTCATCGTTCTCGTCGCGCTCGGCGGCCTGCTGCCGGAGGGATCTGTGCTCGCGGCCGTGGTGCTGAGTCGCGTGCTGACGATCCTCGCCGACGTCGCCTTCGCCGGCATCGGGTTCTGGGTGGCGGGCTCTGCACGTCGTCGGCAGCGTTCCGAGGAGGGTGCCCGATGAGTGCATCGGAGAACCGGCCCACGGTGTGCGTCGTCGGTCCCGTCAGCCCGTACCGGGGCGGCATCGCCCAGTACACCGAGTCGCTGGCGGATCGGCTGGGCGCGCTCGCCGACGTGCAGGTGGTCTCGTTCCGCAAGCAGTATCCCAAGGCGCTGTACCCGGGCGAGTCGGATGTCGACGCAGCCAAGGCTCCCATCGACGGCGTCTGGTACGACTTGGACGCGACGGACCCGCGGACGTGGCGACGCACGGCGGACCGCATCGCGGCGACCGAACCCGATCTCGTGCTCTTCAACTGGTGGACGCTCTACTGGCAGCCGTGGACCGCGTACATGGCCAAGCGCCTGCGCCGGCGCGGCATCCGTGTCGTGTTCCTGTGTCACAACATCGGAGACCACGGCGCGGGCGCGCTGCGCAAGCGGATCGGGAGCACGCTGCTGGCCAGCGCCGACGGCTTCGTCGTGCACTCCGAGGCGACCGCACGGGAGCTGTCCGCGCGGCTCCCGGGGCACGCGGTGCTGCGGCGTCCGATCCCGAGCTACGACAATCTCCCGGCCGCCCGCGGCGAGCTCGCCCCGCGCGGCCGGCTGGACCTGCTGTTCTTCGGCTTCATCCGGCCGTACAAGGGCCTCGACGTGCTCCTGGACGCGATGAAGATCGTCGACGACCCGGATGTCGCGCTGAGCGTCGTCGGAGAGTCATGGGAGGACGGGACTGCGATCCGTTCGCGGGCCGAGGCGCTCGGCGCCGAGGTCGTGATGCAGTACGTCGGCGACGATGAGGCAGCCGAGTACTTCGAGCGCGCCGACGCTGTCGTGCTGCCGTACCTCTCCGCATCCGGAAGCGCGGTCGTCGCTGCGGCCTACCACTACGGCAAGCCCGTGATCGCGAGCAGGGTGGGCGGCCTCGTCGATGTCGTCGACGAGACCACCGGGCTCCTCGTCGAGCCCGGGGACGCCGCGTCGCTCGCCGCCGCGATCTCGGCGTTCTCGCGTGCCGAGGCGAAGTCCCTCGCGGTCGGTGCGCGTACCTTCGCACTCGAGAACACGTGGGATCGGATGGCGCAGGCGATCCTCGACACGTTCCTGCCGGCCACGTCTTAGGAGGACGTCATGGATCTTCTCATCGTCGGTTCGGGCTTCTTCGGTCTCACGATCGCGGAGCGCGCTGCGGCGTCGGGTCGCAAGGTCACCGTCATCGATCGCCGCCCGCACATCGGCGGAAACGCGTACAGCGAGAACGAGCCGACGACGGGGATCGAGGTGCATCGCTACGGCGCGCATCTCTTCCACACGTCGAATCCGGGTGTGTGGGAGTACGTGAACCGCTTCACGTCGTTCACGAACTACGTGCACCGCGTCTACACGAACCACAAGGGCGTCGTGTTCCCGCTGCCGATCAACCTGGGAACGATCAACCAGTTCTTCCAGTCCGCGCACTCGCCCGACGAGGCGAGGCAGCTCGTGCACGAACTCGCCGGCGAGTTCGATGCGAAGGATGCGGCGAACCTCGAAGAGAAGGGGATCGCGCTCATCGGCCGCCCCCTCTACGAGGCGTTCATCCGCGACTACACCGCCAAGCAGTGGCAGACCGACCCGAAGGAACTGCCGGCCGAGGTCATCAGCCGCCTCCCGGTCCGCTACACCTACGACAACCGGTACTTCAACGACACGTGGGAGGGGCTCCCCACCGACGGGTACACCGCCTGGCTCGAGCGGATGGCCGATCACCCGAACATCGACGTGAAGCTCGACACCGACTTCTTCGACGTCTCGCAGCCTCTCAACAAGTCGGCGACCGTCGGCCGGCTTCCGATCGTGTACACCGGACCCGTCGACCGGTACTTCGACTTCGCTGAGGGTGCGCTGTCATGGCGGACGATCGACCTCGAGCAGGAGGTGCTCGAGGTCGGCGACTTCCAGGGCACGTCGGTCATGAACTATGCCGACGCGGATGTCCCGTACACGCGGATCCACGAGTTCCGGCATTTCCATCCCGAACGCGCCGACCGGTACCCGACGGACCGGACCGTCATCATGCGCGAGTTCTCGCGCTTCGCGTCACGAGACGACGAGCCGTACTACCCGGTGAACACCCCGGAGGACCGCGCCGGCCTCGTCGCGTACCGCGAGCTCGCCAAGGGCGAGCGGGACGTGCTCTTCGGCGGTCGCCTGGGCACCTACCAGTACCTCGACATGCACATGGCCATCGGGGCTGCGCTGTCCATGTGGAACAACCAGCTCGCCTGACGCCGCCGCGCCGGCGAAGCCCCGATCACGACGCGGGAGCCTGGATCAGCCGAATCCATTGTAGGCGTTCCAGCCGGTCCCGATGTTCGAGATGCTCGCCCAGCCGCCGCGTCCGTTCCCGCGGTAGAGGACGACCGTCCCGTCCGTGCGCCGCGCCATCACGTCCGGCTTGCCCGACGCGTCGAAGTCGCCCGGGCTGAAGATCGCGGTCATCGCGTTCCAGCCGCTGCCGATGACGGCAGCCTTGCCCCAGCCGCCGGTCCCCGTGGTCGTGTTGACGAACAGCCGTCCGTCCGACGTCCGGGTGAGGATGTCGCCGCGGGTGTCGCCGTTGAAGTCGCCGGCATAGAACGCCGCTGTCACCTTGGACCAGCCTGCGCCGATGCGGACCCCCGTCGCGGCGAACTTCCCCGTCCCTGTTCCGGCATGGAGCAGGATGGTGCCCGCTGGAGTGACTCCGATGATGTCGGTGCGACGATCGCCGTTGAAGTCGAGACCGCCGATGAGATGGCGATAGCCGGGCCAGAGCGTCCCGATCGCCGCGGGCGCCGCGTACGTGCCGCTCCCGGTGCCGCGCAGGAGCTCGACCGAACCGGTGCTCCGGACCCGGGCGACGTCGTTGATGCCGTCGCCGGTGAAGTCGCCGAGCGAGACGAGCTTGTCGTCGGCGAGCCAGCCCGAGCCGACGACGGAAGAGCCGCGCCATCCTCCGGCGCCGTTCCCGCGCTGGAGGATCACCTGTCCCTGGGCGTCGCGCACGACGACATCGGCGAGAAGGTCGCCGTCGGAGTCTCCCGCGCCGGCGGGCGCGGCGGTCTTGGTCATTCCGAAGACCTGCACCCAGTACGTCTGGTAGCACGTTCCGGTCGCGAAGCCGATGCCCACGCCCGTGTAGCGCGAGTTCAGGATGTTCGCACGGTGGCCGGATGAACCCATCCACCCGCTCATGACGGCGTTCGGCGTGGCATACCCGGCGGCGATGTTCTCGCCGGTCGCTGACCACCCCGCCGTGCTTACGCGTCCCGCGCGCCACGTGGAGGTACTGTGTGTGAACGTGCAGGTGGCGGCGAGGTGGCGCGCCCACGCGAGAGCGGCACGATCGAGTGCAGGGTCGGAGATGAGCGGCTTCAAACCAGCGTTCGCCCGATGTGCGTTCGTCAAACTGAACACGGTCGCGGACGTACCGGTGGCGGCTTGGGCTGGGGCGGCCGTGACCACTGTGGCGGCTGTGACGATGGAAAGGGTCAGCAAGACAGCGGTGATGCGTGCGCGCATGGCGCTCCTTCGTACGCTGGGTCGTACATCGGCGGGCCTGGGGATGCCCGAGGCGCCGGGGCAAGCGCCTACGGTCAACGTAGCGGAAAACAACGTCCGCCAATATCCTCCTTTCGGGGGACGCGCACGGCGAGCACACAGACGCCGCGCCCCTAGAATCGCATGGTGACCACCGCAGCAGTCGGCGCGCCCGGATCGCCGAGGCGGTACCTCCACTCGTTGTGGCTGCTCTCCGCGCGCGATCTCAAGGTGCGCTACGCCACGAGCGCGCTGGGGTACCTGTGGTCTGTTCTCGACCCGCTCGTGATGAGCGCGATCTACTGGTTCGTCTTCACCCAGATCTTCCAGAGGACGGTCGGCAACGAGCCGTACATCGTGTTCCTCATCACGGCGCTGCTGCCCTGGGTGTGGTTCAATGCCACGGTCTCCGATTTCACCCGCGCCTTCAACAAGGACGCGCGGCTCGTGCGCTCGACGGCCATCCCGCGCTCCATCTGGGTGAACCGCATCGTGCTCTCGAAGGGGATCGAGTTCCTCTGCTCGCTCCCCGTGCTCGCCCTGTTCGTGGTCATCGCCGCCTTCGGCGACCACCCGGTGCAGCTGAACTGGGGACTCCTGCTCTTCCCGGTGGCCGTCCTGCTCCAGACGGTGCTTCTGGTCGGGCTCGGTCTGCTCGTGGCGCCCCTGTGTGTCATCTGGACCGACCTCGAGCGCACCACCAAGCTGATTCTCCGGGCGCTGTTCTACGCGTCTCCGGTGATCTACGGGGTCTCCGATCTGCCCGGTGCCTTCGAGACGCTCGCGGCGTTCAACCCGCTGTCCGGGATCTTCGCGCTCTACCGGGTGGGCTTCTTCGCCGACGAGTGGGATCCGTGGGTCATCAGCGTGGGGGCGGTGATGTGCTTCGGCTTCCTCGCACTCGGCATCCTCGTCTTCCGCCGGCTCGAACGACCCCTGCTGAAGGAGCTGTGATGACGGCATCCGGCCACGCCATCGAAGTGCGCGATCTCGGCGTGCGGTTCCGCCGCAACCGGCGCGGTCGCCGCAGCATCAAGGACCTGTTCGCCGACGCGTCCCGCCGCAGCAAGCCGGGCGAGTTCTGGCCGCTGCGTGACGTCACGTTCGATGTTCGACCCGGCGAGTCGATCGGGGTCGTCGGCCGTAACGGACAGGGGAAGAGCACGCTGCTCAAGCTCGTCGCGGGCGTGCTCATTCAGGACGAGGGCACCGTCGAGGTCAACGGCGGCGTGGCGCCCCTCATCGAGATCACCGGTGGTTTCGTCGGCGACCTGACGGTCCGCGAGAACGTGCGCCTGACGGCGGGACTTCACGGGATGCCGAAGGCCGAGGTCGCCCGCCGGTTCGACGGGATCATCGACTTCGCCGAACTCGGCGACTTCACCGAGACGCCGTACAAGCACCTGTCCAACGGCATGAAGGTCCGGCTCGCGTTCGCCGTGGTCTCCCAGCTCGAGGAGCCGATCCTCCTCGTCGACGAGGTGCTCGCCGTCGGCGACAAGGCGTTCCGGGAGAAGTGCTACAAGCGCATCGACGAGCTGCTCGCCGACGGGCGCACGCTGTTCTTCGTCAGCCACAGCGAGCGTGATCTTCGCCGCTTCTGCACACGCGGCCTCTACCTCGACAAGGGCCGGCTGCAGATGGATGCCCCCATCGGCGAGGTGCTCGACAGGTACAACGCGGACTACGCGACGTGAATCCTGCAGACTCCGTCACAACTGCCGGGCCGATGGGCTCGGCAGGGACGGAGGGCACGCGGTCGTCCGTCGATCCGACCCCGCCCGCGCCGCCACCTCGTGCGCGTCTGCCGGAGATCGACGGGCTCCGTGCGATCGCGCTGACGCTGGTCGTCGTCTACCACCTGTTCGGACAGGGCCGTGTGTCCGGCGGAGTGGACGTGTTCCTCTTCGTCTCGGGCGTCGTGCTCGCGCTCTCTCTGGAGTCGGCCATCGCGCGCGGTGAGACGGCAGCGGTGTGGCGGCGCTGGGCGCGAACGTTCGGGCGGCTCGCTCCGCCGGCCGCGCTCGTGCTGCTGGCCGTCGTCGCGATGTCCTTCACGATCCTGCCTCCCTGGCAGCGCGACCAGACGATGCGCGAGGTCGTGTCTTCCGCCGTGTACCTCGAGAACTGGCAGCTGATCGCATCGCAGCTCTCCTATGGGGCTGCCGGCCCGGAGACGAGTCCCGTCCAGCACTTCTGGTCGCTCTCGATCCAGGGCCAGCTGATCATCGTCGTCCCGCTCGCCGTCGCGCTGATCTTCGCGGCGCGGCGGTGGCTGCGGAAGCCGCCCGCGGTGGTCCGGCTGCTCGTCGCGGGCGCGGTGCTCGGCTCCTTCGCCTACGCCGCGGTTCGCCACGCCACAGATCCCGCGGTGGCGTACTTCGACACGTTCGCGCGCTTCTGGGAGCTCGGGCTCGGGCTCATGATCGGCTGGGCGCTCGCGATGGGGCTGCGACTGCCTCGACGTGCCTCGGCGCTCCTCGGCTGGACGGGGCTCGCGGCGGTGCTGCTGAGCGGTGTCATCATCGACGGCGCGCAGGCCTATCCCGGACCTCTGGCACTGGTGCCGGTCGGAGGAGCGGCGCTCGTCGTCCTCAGCATCCGCGCGGACGGTCGGGGGCCGGAGGTCGTCCTGCGCTCCCGCGCGTTCGGCGCCTTCAGCAAGACGTCGTACTCGCTCTATCTCTGGCACTGGCCGGTCCTGATCGCCTTCCTCGCGATCTCCCAGCGGGTCGACGGCGTGCTGGGGTGGCGGGGTGCGGCGCTCGTCCTCGTCATCTCCGTCGGTCTGGCCGTCGCCACCTGGGGTCTGCTGGAGCGCCCGCTCGCGAACCGGCTCCGCACAGCCCGGCCCCTCGCATCCGGAGGCGTCGCGCTGCTCGCGGTGGGCATCGTCATCGTCGTCGCGACGGCAGGGCTGCTCGCGCCGCGCGCCGCCGAGCCCGACTCCGCGGCCGAGGCGCCCGCACCGGTCGCCGCGGAGGCCACATGCCTCGGCGCCGCGGCACTGGATCCGCTGCGCCCGGAGTGTCACGATGCGGCTGATCCGGACGCGGCGCTGCTTCCGGCCTACGACCGACTGACCGAGGACGACGACAACAGACCGGAGTGCTGGGGCTCGCTTCCCGAGCATCCGTACGCGGTCTGCACACTGGGACCGGCGGAAGGCTACTCCCGTCATCTGCTCGCCGTGGGGGACTCGCACAACAACGTCTTCGTGGGCGTGTACGAGCAGATCGCGCTCGACAACGGCTGGCGCATCGACGTCGCGGGGCGGCCGGGCTGCCATTGGACGGATGCGACGCGCGTGCAGAACAACCTCGGGGCCACCGAAGGATGCGCCGACTGGAACTCCTTCATCGAGGACTACATCGCGGAGCAGGATCTCGACGGGGTCATCGTCACGAACTCGAGCCGCGCGGAGTACGTCGTTCCCGAGGGCGAGTCGCCCGACGACGTCCGGGCGGAGGGGTTCGCGCGAGCCTGGGACACTCGTCCCGACCCGGCGATCGAGATCTTCGCCATCCGCGACAATCCGATCTTTCCGATCGGGGCGCTGCCCTGCGTGATCGACCCCGTCCGGGTCGAGGCCGGTGCGTGCGGACTTCCGCGCGAGGAGGCGCTGATCGACGATGGGCTCGCGGATGCCGTCGAGCTCGATCCGAACGCGCGCCTGATCGATCTGACCGACTACATGTGCGATCCCACCTGGTGCTCACTCGTGGTCGGCGGCGTGATCGTCTCGCGGGACGGCTCGCATCTGACCGCGACCTTCGCGCAGACCCTTCGGCCCTACCTCGAGCGCGAGCTCCAGCAGTCGCTCGCTCCGTGACGACGCCCCCGCGGCGTCAGGGGCGGCCCATGCCGGCGTACGTCCAGCCGGCGGCGCGCCACGCTTCGGCGTCAAGACAGTTGCGGCCGTCGACGACGAGGCGACCCGTCGCCAGGCCCGCGGCATGCGCCGGGTCGAGCTGCCGGCGGTACTCGTCCCACTCGGTGACGACGACGACGGCATCCGCTCCGCGCAGCGCTTCGTCCCGGTCGGCCGTGTACGTCAGCTGGGGGTGCACCCGACGCGCGTTCTCAACGGCCTCGGGATCGGTCACGATGACCTGCGCGCCCAGGCCGTGCAGGCGCACGGCGACATCGAGCGCGGGCGAGTCGCGGATGTCGTCGCTGTGTGGCTTGAAGGCCGCACCGAGCACGGCGATGCGCTTGTTGAAGACGGCGCCGCCCAGACCCTCGACCACCAGCTCGACGGCGCGATGGCGTCGTCGGAGGTTGATCGCGTCGACCTCGCGCAGGAAGCCCACGGACTCGCCGCGGCCGAGTTCCTCCGCGCGTGCCGAGAAGGCGCGGATGTCCTTGGGCAGGCATCCGCCGCCGAAGCCGATCCCCGCACCGAGGAAGCGTCGACCGATGCGCGCGTCGTGACCGATGGCGTCGGCGAGCTGGGTGACGTCGGCCCCCGTGACCTCGGCGATCTCGGCCATCGCGTTGATGAACGAGATCTTGGTCGCGAGGAAGGCGTTGGCCGCGACCTTGACCAGCTCGGCCGTCGCCCGGTCGGTCACCAGGAAGGGTGTGCCCTTGGCGACGGCGGGGTGGTACACCTCACGCAGCACCTGAGCCGCCCGGTCGCCGTCTGCTCCCGGTACGACGCCGACGACGAGCCGGTCGGGATCGATCGTGTCCTGCACGGCCCAGCCCTCGCGGAGGAACTCCGGGTTCCAGACGAGCGTGGCACCCTTCGCCTCGATGCCCGGCGCGAGGTCTGCGGCGGTGCCGACGGGGACCGTCGACTTGCCGGCGACGATGTCGCCGCGGCTGAGGAAGGGGACCAGGCTCTCGACGGCCGCGTTCACGTACGTGAGGTCTGCGGCGTAGCCGTCCTTCTGCTGGGGCGTGCCGACTCCGATGAAGTGCACCTTCGCACCCTCCGCGTCGGCCATGTCGGTGCTGAAGCGCAGGCGCCCGGATTCGATGCCGGCGGTGAGGATGTCCTGGAGTCCGGGCTCGAAGAACGGCGCGATGCCCCGCGAGAGGGAGTCGACCTTGCGGGCATCCACATCGATGCCGACGACATCGTGACCGATGGATGCCATCGCCGCGGCGTGCACCGCGCCGAGGTAGCCGCATCCGATGACTGACAGGCGCAAGATGATCTCCAGGTGACGAGGGGTCAGAGACTGACGGTCGAGAGGGGCGGCATGGGCTGCCAGGACGCGTCCCGGGCGATCTTGCGACCGTCCTGGATGCCGCGGAAGAGGTTGCTGGTGCCCCGGACCTTGCGCTCGACGAACACGAGGCGGATGAGCTCCTTCGCGAACGTGAGAACCGAGCCGAGCCAGAACCTGACCGGCCGG
Organism: Microbacterium sp. SSM24; assembly: GCF_025989145.1. NCBI lineage: Bacteria > Bacillati > Actinomycetota > Actinomycetes > Micrococcales > Microbacteriaceae > Microbacterium > Microbacterium sp. SSM24. Next base: position 2,241,969 of record NZ_JAPDNQ010000001.1, read on the forward strand.
TACGCGCCGTTCGTCTTGAAGTAGTGCTTCATGTGCCCGCGGTTGCGCATGATGTAGTACCGGTACGCGTCGCTGGAGGCGTTGAGGTGCCGGATGCCCATGTCCCACTGGCGGATCTCGCGGGTGCGCCGCAGCACGAACTCGTCGACGATGACGGCGGTGGTCAGCCTCGAGGCCAGCCAGCCGTAGACCGAGTCGTCCCAGTAGATGAAGAACCGCGGATCCGGCAGGCCGATCTGCTCCACGACGTCACGGTGGATGAACATGCCCTCGAAGCATCCGCTGTTCATCTCGCGGTACCCCGAGTCGTCGAAGCCCGCCGGCGCGAACGGGATGGGGATGCCGAAGGGGATCGACAGGCGGTACTGCCAGTAGAACTCGCTGCCGTCGTAGTCGTAGCGGCGGCCCTGGATGCTCTTGAAGCGGGGAGCCCACTTGCCCATCTTCGCGAGGCCGTCGGGAAGGACCTCGACGTCGTCGTCCATGAGCCAGATCCACTCGGAGCCGAGTTCGTAGGCGACGCGCATGCCCTCGCTGAAGCCGCCCGATCCGCCGGTGTTGGTCTCCATCCGGCGGTACACGAGCTCGGTGCCCAGCCGCGCGCGGAACGATTCGACGATGTCGGCGGTATCGTCCGTGGACGCGTTGTCAACGATGACGACATGGCCGGGCTTGGGGTTCATCTCGATGATGCTCGAGAGCAGCCGGGAGAGAAGGCCGGAGCGGTTGTAGGTGACGATCGCGATCGTCGCGGAGGACGCGACGAAGGGCGACGCAGTCGCTGGACGAGGGCTATCGGCTGCGGAAGGCATGGCCCTGGAATCTTACCTTGCCCAGCTCAGGCTGGTTCCCGGATGTCCGCGCCGCCGTCGTGCGGGAGTCCGCCTGCGGCGCCGGGGGCGTCGATCCGCTCCCGCCACGAGCGGGACTGGCCCGCGCGCACCGCGCACAGCACGAGCATCATCCACCCGATCCCGACGAGCGTGAAGCTCTCGAACATCGAGTCGATCAGCAGCGCGACGAGGATCAGCGGCGTCCACGCGTAGATCACCGACCGGCGCTCGCTCGCGGCGAGCCAGGCCCGCACCAGCGCGATCGCCGCGAGGGCGATGAAGAAGCACAGCCCGACCCAGCCGAGCTGGAGCAGCACGTCGAAGTAGGCGTTGAGTCCGGTGGCGTGCGACGAATCGAGGATGTAGTTGATGATGCCGAAGGGATACTCGCGCGGACTCCATGCGCCGAACCAGCCCCAGCCCAGGACGGGCTCGAACCGCACGTAGTCGACCATCACGTTCCACAGGTTCACCCGCATGGAGAAGTCGGTGCCGGCGCCGAGCCACGCGATGATCGGATGCCGCGCGAAGTAGCCGGCGAGCACTCCGACGACCACCAGCGCGCCCAGGCCGAGCTGGAGGGCGCCGCGATGCTCAGGGCGCGTGTGACGGACCAGCGCGAGGGCGGCGACGGCGAGCCCGACTCCGACGGCGAGCACGAGCACGGTCGGTGAGTCGCTGAGCGCGGCGAGTCCGCCCGCGAGGACGACCGACGCGTAGGAGACGCCCGGGCGCACCGACTGCGTGCGGTACTCGATGAGGAACGTGATGAGTGCCATCACGGCGATGAACCCGAGCATGTTGCGCGTGCCGAAGATGCCCTGAATCGGTCCGAGTTCGGCGATCTTGCCCTGGATGCCGAGGAACCGGATCGGGACGTCGAGGAGGATGCCCGAGAGGACTTCGACGGCGAGTGACACGGCGAGCAGCGCGCGCAGCACATCGCCGAGCGCCCTCACGGTCTGCAGGGTGTCGCGGACGTGGCCGATCACCACCGCGAGGAAGGCGAGTGCGGCCGTCGTCACCCAGCTCCAGAACGAGGTCGCGGAGTCCGAGCTCCAGAAGACGCTCGCGAGCGCCCATCCGAGGAACAGCAGAACCGTCGTCGGCACCAGGCGCAGCAGGGAGATCTCCTGGCGGCGCGCGATGAGGATGCCGGCACCGAGCACGCACAGCCCCACGATGATCGAGACGTAGGTCACCCGCCCGGCCAGGCGCTCGATCGCGAACGAGGCGAACACCGCGCCCAGGACCGTCACGGTGTACGCGCGCGCGAGGTCGGCCGACCCCAGAAGGGTGGCGAACCACCCGTGCGGGGGAGTCTGGCCGGGAGACGTCACGGCGCCTGCTTCGTCGGCTCGCCCTGCTCGATGGCGAGACTCTGCTCGGCCGGGCCCACTCCCACGTGCGGGGACTGCTTGATCTTGGCGCCGAGCATGACCACGAACATCCAGCCCCACAGCAGGAGGGGCGTGGATTCGGCCAGTCCCTGCACGAGGACGATCGCGCCGATCAGGGTGGGGAGGAGGGTGATGGGGGAGTAGGGGCGGTCGTCGCGGAGGTCCCACCGGGGGCGGTCGACGGCGAAGAACCACGACCTCCACACGAACGCGAGGTACACGAGCGCGGTGACGACGACGCCGACGATGCCGAGCTGCATGCGGATGTCGACCCACATGTTGTGCGCCTGCAGCACGGTCTGGCCGTGGTCCTCGATCCAGCCGTCGAACGCGGGGTCCCACGGGGCCCAGGGGGTCGCGTAGCCCCAGCCGAACCAGGGCCGTTCCGCCGCACGGGCCAGGACCTGTTCCCAGATGTCCTCGCGGCCGGTGAGGTCGGCGGTGCGGCCCAGTGCGGTGAAGATGGTGTCGCGCAGGAGATACAGCGCGGCGAGTCCGCCCAGGCCGATGACGGCGTACGCGACGTAGTACTTGGTGCGCTGATGAGGCCGCCGGGCCCGGCGCATCAGGAGGACGGTCGCGAGGACGATCGCCACGCCGGCGGCGGCGACGTACGCGGTGGCCGACGAGGCGCGGTAGAAGAGGTACGCCGACAGGGCGATCCACGCCCACAGCAGTCCGCGCCGGGGCGCGCGCAGGGCGATCCGGATGCCGAACACGATGATCGCCAGCAGCGCGACCGGCGCGAGCAGGTTCGCGTTGCCCATGATCCCCTGCAGCCGGCCCCCGTCGAACAGGTTGTTGCGGGACCAGTACTCGATCGGATCGTCGGCGGGTGCGACCTCGAATCCGGGGAGGATCGGCGCCTGCACGAACACCGACACCCACAGTTCGAACAGGATCGACAGCGCGATCACCCATTTCAGAGCGGATGCCGCCGCCCGCACCAGTTCGCGCCAGGTCAGCACGCTGCCGACGAACAGCGCCTGCGTCGTGGTGATCCACAGCAGCAGCAGCGTCAGGGCCGTCGTCTGCGGCCACGCCGACCACAGCAGCGACAGCGTCGCCAACGCGACGAACGCGACGACGAACCACGGCAGACGCCGCCACGCCACCGGCGGGCGGATCAGGATCCAGAGGATCACCGACAGGATGCCGCCGGCGATCGTGATCACCGCCGCCGTCAGCTCGCCGAACGCGTGCACCCATGCCGTGCCCGACAGCGCCATGAACATCACGAAGATGCACCAGCCGCGCAGCATCAGATGGCCCGTCTTCTCACGGACCGGGGGCGCGGGCGGCGCCGCCGCCGGATGCTTCGAATGGACGGCCATCGCTCACAGATTACTCCCGCGAACCTGCGGATCCGGTGCGGCCCCGGGGGTGCAGCGACGCTGTCGTACGCTGGAGGCATGCTCGTGCCGCTCACGAACGAACCCCGCGACTACGAGTGGGGGTCGGCCACCCTCATCGCGGGTCTGGCGGGACGGGTGCCCACCGGTCGTCCCGAGGCCGAAGTGTGGTTCGGAGACCACCCCGGCGACCCGTCGGTGACGCCCGACGGTCGCACGCTCGATGTGTGGCTCGCCGAGGAGGGCCGGGCGACCGGTGCGCCGGAGCACCTGCCGTACCTCCTGAAGCTGCTGGCGGCGGCATCCGCTCTCTCGATCCAGGCCCACCCGTCGCAGCCCCAGGCTCAGGCGGGCTTCGCGCGGGAAGAGGCCGCAGGGATTCCCCGTGACGCCGACGATCGCATCTATCGCGACGAGAACCACAAGCCCGAGCTGATCGTCGCCGTGAGCGATGAGTTCCGCGCGCTGGCCGGTCTGCGCGACCTCGAGACGAGCCGTCGCCTCGTGGCGGCGCTGGGTTCTGGCGCGCGTCCGCTCGCAGAGCGCCTGCTCGTGCCGGACGTCTCGCTCCGCGACGTGCTCGGCTGGGCGCTCTCGTCCGAGGCGCGAGACGACGTGCGCGACGTGATCGCGGCGGCGGTGGTGGCGACGTCCGACGAGTTCGACGACGAGCTCTCAGTGGTCCGGACGCTGCAGCAGCGGTTCCCCGACGACCCCGGCATCGTGGTCGCGCTGCTGATGAACCTCGTGACCCTCCGCCGCGGCGAGGGGATGTTCGTGCCGGCGGGGGTCCTGCACGCCTACCTCGAGGGGCTCGGTGTCGAGCTCATGGCCGCGAGCGACAACGTGCTGCGCGGCGGGCTCACGCCGAAGCACGTCGCCGTGGAGGAGCTGCTCGTGGTGCTCGACGCCGCCCCAGGTGCCGCATCCGTCATCCAGCCGAGGGTGCTCGCGCCGCACGTCGGGCGATTCGACGTGCCCGTGAGCGACTTCGTGCTGGATAGGGTGACGCTGAGCGACGCGGACGGCGAACTCGTGCGACCCGTGCGCGGCGCCTCGATCGTGCTCGGCACGGTCGGAGCGGTGACCGTCTCCGGGTCCGCGAGTCGCGCGGTGGAGACGGTCGTCCCGGGGGGCGCCGTGCTCGTGACACCGGACGAGAACGAGATCATCCTGCGCGGTGACGGCGAGGTCTTCATGGCCGCAGCGGGGGAGAGTGCTCGCTCGTCCGCGTAGATGAAGGACTTCTCATCGGACCGTTATCACACGGCGACGCGCCGACGGCGAGTCGCGAAGGTTCAAGAGCGAGTTGAGCCTTTACTATCTGCGACTTGACCTCAGCGAACTACACCGGTGTAATTACTCCAACACGCAACACCGCGTGGAGGGGCATCCCCGGGGGGAGTACGAGATGACGGCATCGCAATACCGTTCCGGCGTTCCCGACAACTGGTTCGTCGATCCGGTCCAGCTCGGGGTTCCCGGCGTCCGCCGACCCGTCGAGGGCGAAGACGACAATCCGCTCTCCTGGCAGACCGACGCGCTCTGCTCGCAGACCGATCCCGAGGCCTTCTTCCCTGAGAAGGGTGGATCGACGCGCGACGCGAAGCGGGTCTGCGGCACGTGCGACGTCCGCGGCGAGTGCCTCGAGTACGCGCTGCAGAACGATGAGCGCTTCGGCATCTGGGGCGGTCTCAGCGAGCGCGAGCGCCGCAAGCTCAAGCGCCGCGCAGGCTGAGCAGAACGCACCCGGCGATCTTCGCCAATCGATCCGAGACGCGCGGCGCGTGCGACCGGAGCTCGTTCGGATGCCGCCTAGGCTGACCACGTCATGCCCGCCCGAGTACACGCCATCCTCGTCGTGCGACCAGACGGCCGCACGCCCGCTGCGTACCATCTGCGCCGCACGCTGGCGGCGCTGACGGAGCAGAGCAGGCCGGTCGACGTCCTCACGATCGTGCTGTGCGGCGGCGACGAGGCCCTCGCAGAGGTCGCGCGGTCGTCACGGGCCGAGTCCGTCGTGGAGACACCGGCATCGACGGGATTCGCCGCCGCCATCGCGCTCGTCGCGCCGCGGCTCGACGGAGACGCCGTGTGGCTCCTCGCGCAGGACACGGCCCCGGAACGCGAGGCGCTCGCGCGTCTCGCGGGTGCGCTCGAGCTGTCGCCGTCCGCCGCATTCGCCGCGCCGAAGCTCGTGCGGTGGGACGACCGGTCGGAGATCGTCTCGCTCGGCGTGGGGATGACCCGCTTCGGGCGAACGATCGGCCTCGCCGACGGCGAGCTGGACCAGGGCCAGCACGACGGCCGCACCGATGTGCTCGGCGCCGATGTCCGCGGTCTGCTCGTCCGCTCGGACGCCTGGCGCGAGCTGGGCGGACTCGACGCCGCCCTGCACGGCGCCGACGAAGGGCTCGACCTCGGCGTGCGAGCGCGCCTCGCCGGCGCCCGCGTGGCGCTGGCGCCCACCGCCATCGTGGCGACGGCAGGCGACGGGGTGGCGGGTCAGCCGTCCGCGCTCACCGCGCAGCGCCGTCGTCGTCGGGCGTACTCGTCGCGGGTCGCCCAGCTGCACCGGAGGCTCGCCTACGCACCCGGGCCGGCGGTGCCGCTCCACTGGCTCGCGATCCTGCCCCTCGCGCTGTGGCGGACCGTCGTCGATCTGGTGCGCAAGGAACCGGGGAGCATCCTTCCGGAGTGGGGCGCCGCCGTCGTCGCGATGTTCCGTCCCGTCGCGGTGGCCCGGAGCAGGAAACGGCTCGCGCAGACCAAGCGCACCCCCTGGGCGCAACTCGCGCCGTTGCGCACGACGAGCTCCGAACTGCGCGAGCAGTTCGGCCACGAACCCGCGGAAACCGTCATCGGCTCACCACGACGGTCCGAGCTCCGGTTCTTCTCCGGCGGTGCGGCATGGCTGGTGCTGGGCGCCCTGGTCGTGTCGCTCGCCGCCTTCCCGGCACTTCTCGCGTGGACCACCCTGGGCGGCGGCGCGCTTCAGCCGCTGCGCACCACGATCGGCCAGCTCTGGGCGGATGCCGCGTACGGCCAGCGGGCTCTCGGGCTCGACACGATCGGCCCCGCCGACCCTCTCGCGGGGATCATCGCGATCCTCGGCTCGCTGTCGCCGGTGACGCCCTCCCGAGCCGTCGTGGTGCTGTGGATCCTGGCCTTGCCGCTGGCCGCTCTCGGGGGATGGTTCGCCGCCACGCGCGTGACGGACAGATCCGCGCTCCGGGTCACGGTGGGCGTGCTGTGGGCGCTCGCTCCCATGTTCCTCGTGGCGCTCACCCAAGGTCGTCCGACCGCCGTGCTCGCCCACCTGCTGCTGCCGTGGCTCTTCCTCGCCGGGTCGGTGGCGCATCGGTCCTGGGCGGGGGCGGGGGCGGCTTCGCTCCTTCTCGCGGCCGTGCTCGCGGTCTCGCCGTCCCTCGCCCCCGCGCTCGTCGTGGCGTGGGCCGGATCGATCGTCCTCGCCGTGGTGCTGCGCGGGGGAAGGGGCGTCGCGCGGCTGATCTGGGTGCTGATCCCCGCCCTCACGCTCTTCGCTCCCCTGGTGTGGAGCGCGTCGCGCCGGGGTGAGCTGTGGGGTCTGCTCTCGGATCCGGGCGTGCCGTGGGCAGGACCGCAGGTCGCTCCGGATGCCGCGGGCCGCGCCCTTCTCGCCGCAGGCATCCCGACCCCCGATCTCGCCGGGTGGACCACGATGCTGCCGGACGGCCCCACGTGGTGGGTGCCGCTGCTCGTCGCTCCGATCGCGCTCCTGGCACTGATCTCCCCGCTCACCCAGCGCTGGGCCGCCGGCATCACCCTTCTGGTCGTGACCGCCCTGGGAATGGCGACCGCCTTCGCCGCCGTCGGGATCGCGGTCTCGTTCGACCAGTCCACGCCGATCGCGATCTGGCCGGGAAGCGGTCTGAGCCTCGCATGGCTCGGCGCGATCGGCGCGGCAGCCGTCGCGCTCGATGCCGGACTCGCCCCGCGCCTGCGGCTCGCCCGAGGGCTGGCTGCCACGGTCGCGCTCCTCGGCATCGCCGTCCTCGCGGTCCCCTCCCTCACGGCGATGGCGCGCAGCACCGCGCTGCTCACCAGCGGCCCGGAGTCGACCCTCCCCGCCTACGTCGCGGCCGAGGGGAACGACGATCCCGACGTCGGCACGATCGTGCTCACGCCGCAGAACGCGGGGGGAGTCGCGGCGCAGGTCGTGTGGGGCGGCAGCGAGACGATCGGCGCCCAGACCACACTCCTGTCGACCCGTACCGAACCCGACGAGCAGGCCGCCGACCTCGCGGAGCTCGCGGCCGACCTCGTGACCTCGTCCGCCGACGACGTCGTGGCCGACCTGGCAGAGCGAGGAATCGCCTTCGTGCTGGTCGCCCCGGCGACGGCACCCGAGTCGGATGCCGCACGCACCATGCGGCTGTCGGCGACGACCTCCCTCGATCAGCGCGACACCCTCGATGCGGTCGGCGAGACGGCCAAGGGGTCGCTGTGGCGCGTGACGCCCGAGCTGGCGCAGCGGCCGGCGGTCGCGGCATCCGTTCACGCCACCGCAGGGCTCATCGCCGCCGCACAGGTCGCCGTCCTCGCGGCGGCGCTGCTGCTGGCCCTGCCCACGAGCGCATCGCGCCGCGAATCGCGGCAGACGCCGCGCGTCGTGGGCCCGCACTGGCAGGAGGGTCGATGAGCGACCGACGCGTCTTCCGCTGGGCGACGACGAGCACCAGGCTGCTGGCCGGCACCGTGGTGTCGGCGGCCGCGGTCGTGGCCGTGGTGACGGCCGTCACGCTGCCGTGGCCGACCGTGGCCCGTGAGCCCGCCGTCGTCGCGGCTCAGCCGGCACCCGCGGCGTCGGTCGTCGCGTGCGACGGTCCGCTGCTGACGGTCGGGAGGGACGTCGCTCAGGCGGGCGCCGTCTCGATCGCGGCGCCCCAGCAGGTGACCAGCGGTGTCGACGAGGGGGCCGCGCCGCCGGAGGAGACCGTGCTCGCCTTCGACGGACAGGACCTCGGCGAGGGGCCGCAGGTCCTCACCGCGCCGCCTCAGGACCGCCAGCGGGTCGACGTCGCCGCCGCGGGCGCGGCGATCGTCTCGGCGGACGATCTCGCCGGGTTCGCGGCATCCGCCTGCCGCCCGCCGCTGCTCGAATCATGGCTGGTCGGAGGGTCGGGTGAGACCGGAGCCGCCGACCTGGTGCTGCTGTCCAACCCGGGAGTCGTGCCGGCGACGGTGCAGCTCACGGTGTTCGGTGCGGCCGGCGCGCAGACGCCTCCCGGCGGAACCGACGTCGTGGTCGCCGCAGGGACGCAGCGCGTGATCCCGCTGGCGGGCCTGGTCCTCGGCGAGGCGAGCCCGGTCGTGCGGGTCTCCGCGGCCGGCGCCCCCGTGCACGCGTCGCTGCAGGCGAGCATCACACGCACCCTCACGCCCGGCGGCGTCGATCAGGTCAGCTCGATCCCGGAGCCGCTCGCCGAGCAGACGATCACGGGCGTCGCGGTGACCCGCGCGCCGGGAGCCGAAGGGGCCTCGGAGGTCGCGACGCTGCTGCGGATCCTGGCGCCGTCCGCCGACACCACGGCGTCGATCACCGTCACCCCGGTCGGGCGGGACGAGCCGGCCCGCGAACCGGAGGACGTCCCCCTGGTCGCCGGTGAACCCGTGCAGGTCGACCTCGGGGGCCTGCCCGTCGGGTCGTACACCGTCCACGTCGAGGCCGGTGAGCCGTTGGTGGCCGCGGTGTGGCAGGCCACGGGATTCGAGGAGGGCGACGATTTCGCGTGGTACACGCCGTCGCCCGTGGTGGCGGTGCCGAGCCTGTTCGCCGCACCGGGCGGTCCTCCGCCGGCGCTCACGCTCGTGAACCCCGACGCCGAGCCCGTCGACGTCACGCTCAGCTCGGAGGACGGCTCCTACCGCCTCGAGGTCACGGTGCCGGGCAACGGCAGCATGACGGCCCGGCTCTCGCCGCGCACGGTCTACCTGCTCGATCCGGGCGCCGGGCGGATCCGCGCGGGAGTGTCCCTCACCGGCGACGGTGCGCTGGCCGGCATGTCGGTGTGGTCGGCGGATGCCGCGGCCCCCGACATCATCGTGTACCCCTGATCGGCGCGGATGTCGCTGAGCGGCCTCCAGCGTCTGCTCGCCGCTGGCCCGTCGCGCCTCAGAAGAACCGGAACCGTTCGGGGCCGAGGTCCCACGGATCGCGGTCGAGGTACTCGGCCGCCGCGCGGAACACGCAGCTCTCGATCATCATTCGCCGGTGCAGGTCGTCGTCGCGGTGCAGGTGGCTGAGGCGCTCGATCGGCAGTCGGTAGACGATGATCCGCCGTTCGTCGCGGAGCGCCGTCCAGCGGGGGATGCCGTCCTCGTCGGTGGCCTGCGGCATATCGGCGATCTCGAAGCTGACGTCTCGCAGCTCCGGCCATGCCGACCGCAGGAACTCCGCCGCGGTGCCGACGGCGAGGTCGAAGCGGTCGATCCTCGTGTCGAGCGGCGGCAGCGGCGGGCGCACGACCGGGCTGCGGTCATCACGCCCATGGCGCCCGTGGCGCGAGCGTCGACGGGACGGTGATTCCGTGCTCCGGGTCCGCCGCCACGCCATGCGACCATCTTAGGCGCGCCCGCGCCCGCGCCCGCGCTGCCGATCGCCGCGTCGATTGCGCTCGCGCTGCCGTTTCCTGCTCGCGCTGCCGGATGCCGCGGCAGCGGTTGCAGGGAAGGGCCGCGCGAAGGCGGCCGAGCCGGTTCGCGCGCCGTGGGCGCGGCATCCGGTCCCCGCTCCGCCGGGGCGATAACGTCGGACCGATGCGCGAGAGACTCTGCTCCAAAGTGGCATGCGCCCGTGAGGCCGTGACGACGCTGACGTACGACTACGGCGATCAGATGGCCGCACTGGGACCCCTCGGCGGCGAGGGCGACCCGCACGCGCACGACCTGTGCGCGATCCACACCGACCGCCTGTCGGTGCCCAAGGGCTGGGTGGTCGTCCGCCACGAGACGCTGCGCGTCTAGCCCCCGGCATCCCGTGTCGACGGGGTGCGAGAATGGGCGGATGCCGACCGAATCCGCCGCCGCTGCCGCCGTCCGCTCGCTCGAATTCGAGGTCGCCGACCTGTCGCTGGCCGAGGCCGGGCGCCATCAGCTCCGCCTCGCCGAGAACGAGATGCCCGGGCTCATGGCCCTGCGCGAGGAGTTCGGCCCGCTGCAGCCGCTGCGCGGCGCGCGCATCGCCGGCTCGCTCCACATGACGGTGCAGACCGCCGTGCTCATCGAGACTCTCGTCGCGCTGGGCGCGCAGGTGCGCTGGGCGAGCTGCAACATCTTCTCCACGCAGGACGAGGCGGCGGCCGCCGTCGTCGTCGGGCCGGCCGGCAGCGTGGATGCGCCGGCGGGTGTGCCCGTCTTCGCGTGGAAGGGCGAGACCCTCGAGGAGTACTGGCGGCTCGCCGACCGCATCTTCGACTGGACTGCCGAGGGTGCGGACGGCCCGAACCTGATCCTCGACGATGGCGGAGACGCGACGCTCCTGGTTCACAAGGGCGTCGAGTACGAGCGCGCGGGCGCGGTTCCGGATGCCGCAGCATCCGATTCCGCGGAGTTCCGCATCGTGCTCGACACGCTCCGCGCGAGCCTCGCCCGCGACCCGCAGCGCTTCACCCGCATGGCCGAGGGGCTCGTCGGTGTGACCGAGGAGACGACGACGGGCGTCCACCGGCTCTACGAGCTCGCGGCATCCGGTCGCCTGCTCTTCCCCGCGATCAACGTGAACGACTCCGTCACGAAGTCGAAGTTCGACAACACCTACGGCATCCGTCACTCCCTCCCGGACGGACTCAACCGGGCCACCGACGTGCTGATCGGCGGGAAGGTCGCGTTCGTCGCCGGCTACGGCGACGTCGGCAAGGGGGCGGCCGAGGCGCTGCGCGGTCAAGGCGCCCGGGTGATCGTCGGCGAGGTCGACCCGATCTGCGCTCTGCAGGCCGCGATGGACGGGTTCCAGGTCGCGCGCCTCGAGACGGTGATCGACCAGGTCGACATCGTGGTGACAGGGACGGGCAACACGCGCGTCGTCACCCCCGAGCACCTGCTCGGCCTCAAGCACCTGGCCATCGTCGCCAACGTCGGCCACTTCGACGACGAGATCGACATGACGGGGCTCGCCGCGATCCCCGGCGCGGAGCGCGTGGAGATCAAGCCGCAGGTGCACGAGTGGCGGCTCCCGAACGGCCGGAGCGTGCTCGTGCTGAGCGAGGGGCGTCTCATGAATCTCGGCAACGCGACGGGGCATCCGTCCTTCGTGATGAGCGCCTCGTTCACCAACCAGGTGCTCGCACAGCTCGAGCTCTACACGAAGAGCGACGCCTACCCGATCGGCGTGTACACGCTGCCGAAGTCGCTCGACGAGAAGGTGGCGCGGCTGCACCTGGCCGCGCTCGGCGTCGAGCTGACCACCCTCACCGCGGAGCAGGCGGCCTACATCGGCGTCCCGGTGGACGGGCCGTACAAGCTGGACCACTACCGGTACTGAGCCGGCGGCGCACTACCGATCCGGGAAGCCTCGCGGCGCGGTCGGCGTCGCGGCCGTGAGCCGGTCGACGCGCGCGACCTCGAGCTGCAGCGCTCGCAACTCCCGCTGCCGCCGAACGGCCACCACGCCGATGATCAACGTCTCAGGATCGACCACGGGCACCGGTGAGACGTACTCGGCGGCTTCACGGGCGAGGGATGCCCCGGCCCGCGCACGTGCGCTCGGCTCCATGCTGCGCGCCGAGGAGGCGAACTGCGCCAGGCGGCGGGACAGCCGCTCGGGCAGGCGTCCGACGTCGGCCACCGATGCCCACTCGAGGAGCTGCGGAGGGACGCCGAAGTCGGCGGCGGGGAGTTTCGGCGTGCGGGTGCGTTCGGAGTAGGTCCCCGCCAGGAGGTCGCCGAGCCGCTGCGAGCGGGGGGTGAACGCGCCCACCAGCGCCGCGACGGCTCCGACCGTGAACCACAGTTCGAACACCCCCACGAGCGCCCGGATCAACGCGTGCCGGAACCCCGTGGCGCCGCCGTCCGACCGCACGATCCGCCCGCCCACGGCGAGCTTGCCGAGACTCCGGCCCCGGCTCAGGGTCTCGACCACCGTGGGGATCAGCACCAGCACGAGCACCAGCACGGTGACGGTCGCGATCGTCAGGGTCGATTCGTCGAGCGCGCCGATGCTCAGCAGCCACGTCGTCAGCAGGACGAAGAGGAGGATCAGGATCACGCCGATCAGCATGTCGATCAGCACCCCCAGAGCCCGGAGGAAGTAGCCGACCGGCTGCACGTCGAGGGCGACCGCCTCGCCCGTCAGCACCTCGTCCTGGTGGATGTCGATGATCGAGGCGCGGCCGTCCGGCATGGGTACAGTGAAGCACATGGACCTCGACGCCCTCACCGCCGCGCGACGCGACGAGTGGGCGCGGCTGGACGAGCTCAGCCGCACGCGGCGGCTGGCCGGCGCCGAGGTCGACGAGCTGGTGGACCGCTACCGCGCGGCCTCGGCGGACCTCGCCGATGCCAAGACGTCGACCGGACGCAGCGTGCAGGGCGACCACATCTCGACGATGCTCGCGCGCGCGCGGCTCCGCCTGACCGGTGCACCCGAGAACGTGCTGCGCAAGATCCCGCGCTTCTTCGCCCTCCAGCTGCCCGCCGCCCTCTATCGGATCCGCTGGCTCACGCTGGCGATCGCGATCGGCTTCGTCCTGGTGGGCACGGTGGTGGCGCTCTGGGTGTCGGGCGACGACGCGCTGGTCGCGGCTCTCGGGAACCGCTGGCAGCTCGAGCAGTACGCCGAGAACGACTTCACCGACTACTACAGCGAGAACCACCCGGCCGCGTTCGCGGGCACGGTCTGGACCAACAACGCCTGGATCGCGGTGCAGTGCGTGCTCTTCGGCATCACCGGATTCTGGCCGATCATGGTGATGGTCCAGAACGCGGTGGGCGTCGGGACCGCCGCCGCGATCATGATCGAGTTCGGCCGCGCCGACGTCTTCCTCCTGTACATCGCGCCGCACGGGCTCCTCGAGCTCACCTGTCTCTTCGTGGCTGCCGCCGCCGGCCTCACGATCTTCTGGGCGTGGGTCGCGCCGGGACGCCGCACGCGCGGTGAGGCGCTCGCCGCCGCGGGCAGGTCGCTGGCGACGGTCGCGATCGGCCTCATCTTCGCGCTCGCGATCGCCGGTCTCATCGAGGGCTTCGTCACGGCGCAGCCGTGGCCGTGGCCGGTGAAGATCGGCATCGGCGCGGCGGCGCTGGCGCTGTTCCTCGTCTACATGATCGTCGTCGGAGGTCGCGCGTACCGCCGTGGCGAGACCGGCGACCTGACCGAGTACGAGACGGGCACTCCCACGCTCACCGCGGGATGACGCAGCCTCAGGCGCCGGAGGTGTCGTCCTTCGCGTGGCCGAACAGGGCGCGGAAGGCGTAGCCCGCGATCAGTGCGCCCACGATCGGGAACACGATGAAGACCCAGAGCTGCCCGATCGCGAGGGGACCGCCGTAGATCGCCGTGGCGATCGATCGGGCCGGGTTCACCGACGTGTTGTCGATCGGGATGGTCGCGAGGTGGATGAGCGTGAGGGTGAGCCCGATGACGAGGCCCGCGAACGCGGGGTTGCCGCGCGTGGGGTGGGTGACGCCCAGGATCACGAGCACGAAGACCGCCGTGAACAGCACCTCGACGACGATGGCGCCGCCGATGCCGAAGCCCGCCGGCGAGCGCGAGTCCCATCCGTTGCTGGCGAATCCGCCGTCCTGCGCGGTCGAGAGCCATCCGCTCGGCCCGAAGAGCCCGATCAGCACGATCACCGTCGTGGCGACCGCGCCGCCGATGATCTGGGCGATGATGTAGCCGATCGTGCGGTTCCACGGAAAGCGTCCGGCAGCAGCGAGGCCGACAGTCACGGCGGGGTTGAAGTGGCCGCCCGAGATCGGGCCGAACGCGTAGACGCCGGCGATGACGGTCAGACCGACCGCGAGGGCGACACCCAGGAACCCCACACCGCGGTTGGCCTGATCGGTCCCTTCGCCGTAGCCCGCGGCGAACAGAGCGGTTCCGATCACACCGAGGACGAGCACGAAGGTGCCGATCGCCTCGGCGACGAGTGCGGTACTCGCGGGCCGTGCGGTGGTCGACTCGCTCATGGCGACTCCTCCTCGGGCGCAGACGGGGGACGCCCGCACCGAATCTAGTGGATTCGCCCCGCCGGTCGCATGTCGCGCCGCGGGGCCACGAATCGTTCACCTGGGGGACGGCGCGGGCTCCCTGGGAAATCGCTGAACGTCCGATAGCGTCGTGGCCGTAACTCGTGGCGGGGCGATTCGCGCCGCCCGTTCTGAATGGAGGAACTCCCATGACGGGCACGGTTCGCAGTGCAGTCGCCGAACTGGTCGGCACATTCGTCTTCGTCTTCGCCATCATCGGCGCGGTCAACAGCGGCAGCGACCTCACGCCGCTGGCGATCGGTTTCGCGCTGATGGTCATGGTGTACGCCACGGGTCACATCTCCGGCGCGCACCTCAACCCCGCCGTGTCCGTCGGCGTGTGGCTCCGCGGGGCCATCGACGCCGTCGGCCTCGTCGTGTACATCGTCGCCCAGCTGATCGGTGCGGCCCTCGCCGCCGCCGTCAGCTTCGCGCTGTGGCCGGCAGCGGCCGCTCCGGTCGAGGTGGAGGTCGGTCCCGCCCTCCTCGTCGAGGCGCTGTGGACCTTCGTGCTGGTCTACGTCGTGCTGAACGTCGCCACCTCCAAGGACCACCCGAACAACTCGTTCTACGGCCTCGCCATCGGCACCGCGGTGTTCGTCGGCGCGGTCGCCTTCGGCTCGATCTCGGGTGGCGGCTTCAACCCGGCCGTGGCCCTGGGCCTGTCGATCACCGGCGCGTTCGCGTGGGGTTCGTACTGGATCTACTTCCTCGCTCCCATCGTCGGCGGCGCCATCGCGGCGATCGTGTTCCGCGTGCTCAACGCGCACGACAAGCTGCCGGCCACCGAGAAGTAACCGCACGTCGAACGGCCCGGGTGGAACCCACCCGGGCCGTTCCGCGTTTCCGCCGCGTGCGTCGAGCGCGTCAGAGCCGCCCGGCGGCCTTCAGCGCGAGATACCGGTCGGCGATGCGGGGCGGGAGCGCCTCGGGCGAGTCGGCGATCGCCTCGGCTCCGGCGCGGGCCATCGCCGCCGCGACGGCGCGCGCGTCCCGCTGCGTCTTCTGCTCCGCGGCCTCGCGGTAGACGGATGCCGCGTCCGGCCGCTCCTCGCGAGGTTCGGGGTCGTCGGTGACTGCGCCGACGAGCACCTGGGCTCGGCCCGTCAATGCAGGCAGCGAACCGAGGAATCCGCGCGCCGCGCCCGCGGAATCCTGGGCGGTGAGGAGCACGACCAGCGAGGGTCGCGAGGTGAGTCTCCGGATCTCCGCGAAGGCGGCATCCCAGTCGGTGTCGATGAGCTGGGGCTCGACCGGCGCCATCGCGTCGACGAGCGCCGGGAGCAGCCCCGGGCCGTCCACCCGGGTCACCCGGGCACGCACCCGCCGGTCGAACATCAGCAGGTGCGTGTGGTCTCCCGCGCGGGACGCCAGAGCGGCGAGCAGGAGCGCGGCCTCCATCGCGGCATCCAGTCGCACGCCGTCGCCGACACGCGCTGCGGACGTGCGCCCGGTGTCGATGACGATGACCACGTGCCGGTCCCGCTCCGGGCGCCACGTGCGCAGCATCGTCGTGGTCGATCGCGCGGTCGCGCGCCAGTCGATGGAGCGCACGTCGTCGCCGCGGACGTACTCGCGCAGACTGTCGAACTCCGTGCCCTGCCCGCGCACCTGGACGCTCGTGTTGCCGTCGAGCTCGCGCAGCCGGGCCAGACGCGACGGGAGATGCCGCCGCGACGTGAACGGCGGGAGCACGCGGATCGCGCCGAGCGAGTCGATCCGCGTCTGACGCCCCGCCAGCCGCAGGGGTCCGTCGGAGCGCACCACGACGAACCTCGAGGTCAGCTCGCCGCGTCGGCGGGGGAGGAGGGGGACGGTGAACGTGCGACTCTCCCCGGGCGGCAGAGCGAGCGGGATCCGCGCGCCCGGAGCCCCGGCGGTCGGCTGCCATGCGTCGCGGAAGCGTCCGCGCACGGTGCGGCCGCCGTCATTGCGCAGTCGAAGGTCGGCGGTGGCCGGCTCGCCCAGGAGGACGCGGCGCACGGCGGAGCGCTCGACGCGGATCCGGCGCGCATCCGCCGCGAGCGCGGCATCCGCCAGCGCCGCGACGAGACAGAGGGCGAGCCACCCCGCCGCCGCGACCCAGGCGTTCACGCCGGCCGCGGACAGCAGCACGACGGGCACGGCGCCCAGGGCGACGAGGAGGGGGAGGCGGCCGGTGAGGTACACGTCAGATGGGAACGCGGGTCTGCTGAACGACGGAGCCGAGCACCGCGTCGACGGACACGCCCTCGAGCTCCGCGTCGGGACGCAGGCGGATGCGGTGCCGCCACGTCGGGAGCAGCATCGTCTGGACGTGGTCGGGGGTGATCGCGGGGTATCCGCCGAGCCACGCCCACGCCTTGGCGGCGGCGAGCAGCGCGGCGGTGGCGCGCGGACTGACCCCGAGCTGCACCGACGGGCTGCGCCGCGTCGCCTGCGCGAGATCGACGACGTACCCGAGGACGTCGTCGGAGACCGTGACGGATGCCGCAGCCCGCCGCGCCGCGTGGATCTCATCAGCGCTCGCCGCACGCCGCACACCCGCTCCGGCGAGGTCCTGCGGGTCGAAGCCGCCGGCGTGGCGGCGCAGGACGGCGAGCTCGGCATCGCGCGCCGGGATCTCCACGATGAGCTTCAGGAGGAAGCGGTCGAGCTGCGCCTCGGGCAGCGAGTACGTGCCCTCGTGCTCGATGGGGTTCTGCGTCGCGGCGACGAGGAACGGCTCGGGGAGGGGGCGCGTGACGCCGTCGGTGGAGACCTGTCGTTCCTCCATCGCCTCGAGAAGCGCCGCCTGCGTCTTGGGCGGCGTCCGGTTGATCTCGTCGGCGAGCACGATGTTCGTGAACACCGGCCCCTCGCGGAACTCGAACTCACCGGCTTTCGCGTCGTAGATCAGCGACCCCGAGACGTCGCCGGGCATGAGGTCCGGTGTGAACTGAATGCGCTTGGTGTCGAGCCCGAGCGCGGCGCTGAACGAGCGCACGAGGAGCGTCTTGGCGACGCCCGGAACACCCTCGAGCAGCACGTGTCCTCGCGCGAGCAGCGCGATGAGCAGCCCTGTGACGGTGCCGTCCTGGCCGATGACCGCCTTTCCGACCTCGAGGCGGACGCGGTTCATGGCCTCGCGCAGCGCGGCGTCGTCATGGACTGCCGGGGTGGAAGGGGGAGTGTCGCTCATCGGGGATTCCTCTCGGGGCGGACTCGGGCGTGGACGGCGTCTTCGAGCTGCCGAAGGCGCTGGCTGAGGTCGACGAGGTCGGCGTCTGTCGCCGGCACGTCGTCGAGGAGGATGCCGCGCGCGGCGCCGCGGTCGAGCCCGGCGCGGGCGGCGGCGGCGTCGGCGATCTCCTGCGCCGTGGCGCCGGCTCCGAGGCCGAGCAGATGGGACAGGCGCTCGAGCGTGCCGATCCGGAGCTGATCGGCGGCGTGCAGGGCGTCGCGGGACTGCGCGTACAGGCGGGCGCGGCCCTCGGTCGTCTCCGACGCGCGCACGGTCACCGGCAGGCGCTCCGCGACGAGCGGGCCGAAGCGTCGTCCGCGCCAGATCCCCGCAGCGACGCCCGCGATGAGGAACAGCACGATCACCGGGCTCACCCACGGCGGTGTGAGCTCGCCGAGCGTGAAGTCGGTGTCGGCGAGATCGGTGTCGGCGAGACCGGGCTGGTACCACACGACGAGCGGGTGGCGTCCCATGAGGTTCAGGCCGAGCGCGGCATTCCCGTTGTCGGCGAGGTGCGCGTTGGTGAAGAGGACGGTCCCGTCGACCACGCTCGAGCGGCGGTCTCCGTTGAGCGCCATGAGGAGGCCATGTGCACCGTCGACGGGATAGCACGCAGAAACGCCGCCGGCCGCCGTGAAGAGCGCACCCGGCTCGATGCCGCCGGACCGCTCCGCGTCGCCGAGTGCGCACGCGGGCGACACGACTCCGGGCGCAGCCGCACCCGCCATCGCCGCGCTCGGGATGAGGAGGTCGATGGTGCGCGCCCGAGGCTCGATCAGCACGACGTCGGTGGCGAGGTCGACGAGTTCGCGGAGCCTCTCGTCCGACAGCGACGGAGTGTCGGGAAGCACCAGCGTGTCGGCGTCACCGGAGAGGAGGGCGGCCACCTCCTCGTGATCGCGGGCGATCCGCACCTCGACGCCGTGGTCCTCGAGGATCCGGGCGAGAGCACGGGTTCCCGTGGGGCCTGCGGAATCCGGGTCGAGCGCGTCGCGCTCCACCCACTCCGATCCCGCGGTCAGAGCCGCCCCGATCGCGCCGACGACGAGGACCGCCATCCCGATCGCCACCCAGATCCCGACGCGCCGCCGCCGTCCGGGCGGCGCGGCGACGGTCGGCGCGATCGTCGCGCTCATGCGGGCACCTCGACCGCTGCGGTCGGCCGTGCTGCGACGACCGCAGCGTCGACCTCGGCGACGAGCCGATAGATCTCGGCGGTGCCGGGGCGCCGGAGGTAGCGCACGTCGTCGAATGCGGACGCGGCATCCTCGAGGCGATCGGCGATCGCCGGGAACACGCGCCCGGCCGCGCGCGCGAATGCGTGCACCGTCGCGCCCGGCGGAATGTCGACGACGCCGCGCTCGGCGCATCCTCTCGCGAGGGCGCGGAAATGCAGCACGATCGCGTCGTCCCAGTCGCCGCCTCGCGCAGCGGATGCCGCCGCCCTGCGAAGATCGGCGGCCGACCTTTCCTCCGGCTCGCCGAACAGCGTGGCGCTCGAGGCGCGCACGCGCCGGGACGATCGCGGCACACCCCACACGACGAACGCGATGACGATCACCGCGATCACGATGACCGCCGCGATCACCGCGACGAGGGAACCCCACTCGCCGGAAAGCTCCGTCGAGAACAGGCTGCCGATGAAGTCGCCGATCGCCTGGGCGATGCGGTCGAGAAGCGTAGGTTCGGCGATGTCGTAGACCGGGTCGGACAGCTCGGTCTCGGCCCACCTGCGCGCCTCGTCCCCGCCGGGCTGAAGGGGCGGCACGGTATCGGCGGCACGTGAGAGGACGGCCATCCCCGTGCCCGCAGCGGCGGTGAGCAGTCCGGTCAAGCCCACGGAGACTCTCGGTCGACCCCGTCGGCGGGTGCCCCCGGCGCAGTCCACGACGTCGGTGCGGCCGGCTCCGGCGGGGTCTCGGGCACGGGAGGAGCGGCACCGGCGGGCTGCGCGGGCGCCGCGTACGCGGGAGGCTGCCCATACGGAGCGGGCGGAACGGGGGGCTGGCCGTAGGGAGCGTACGCGGGGGATTGCCCGTACGGTGCCTGCAGCGGGGGAGGGGCGGCGTACGCGGGCGGCGCGGCGGGCTGGCCGTAGGGCGGATAGGCGCCGTACGCGGGCGGCGCGGCGGGCTGGCCGTAGGGCGGATAGGCGCCGGGCGCGCCGTACGCGGGCGGGAATCCGTAGACGGGCCGGACCACAGCTCGGCCGATGTTCTCCCGGTAGGGGTCGGCGAGGGCGGTGGCTCCGGCATCCCGTCGCTCGACGTAGGCCAGCAGATCGAGGTCGAGCCCCTCGTGCCGCATCCGGCAATCGATGTAGATGATCGCGGTCGCGGTCGACTGCACCACGATCGCGACGGACTGGATGACCAGCGTCACGGCCTGGGCGAACAGCGTCGAGACGATGAGGCCGATGGTCGCCGTCGCGTCGGGCTCACCCGTCGGCGCGATGATCGTGCCCAGACCCGAGCCCAGCAGGGTGAACGGGAGGCTCACGGCCTGCGCCACGAAGCCGAACACCATGGAGATGAGGACGATGACTCCCAGGGTGGGCCAGAAGCGCCGCCGCGTGAGCGTCCAGGACCGGGCGATCGCACGCCCGATCGTGGCGCCCTCGAGGATGATCGCCGCCGGCACGAGAAGGAGCTTGACCGACAGCCAGAGGGTGAGCGGGATCGCCGCGAAGAACACGAGCAGCATCAGCAGGATGGCGGCGGGGCCGATCGTCGCGGCGATCGCGAACGTCGTGACGGCGACCACCGCGAGAGCGGCGACGATCACCAGCATGAGGAGCAGCGAGTACCCGATGAGGCGCCAGACGGCCGGCTTCACCTGCCGCCACAGCGCCCCGAGCGTGAGCTTCTCGGCGACCGCGGCGTGCGCGACCTCGGTGACGACGATGCCCTGCACGATGACGCCGAGCGCACCCGCGGCCAGACCGAGGATGAATCCCGCGATGATCGTGATCGCCGTCGAACCCGCCGTGACGGCGTCGTATTCGTCGGAGCCGGGTTGCAGGGTCGCGAGGCGCGAGAAGGAGGCGAACGCGATCGCCCCGACGGCCGCGATCACGATGAGGTAGGCGAGGGTCTGCACGACGAGGGCGAAGCCGAGCAGCACCCGGGGGTTGCTGCGCAGCGCGGAGAACGATCGCCCCAGCACCGTGCCGAACGACAGCGGATGCAGCGGAATGATCCCCGGTCGGGATGCCGGAGTCCAGGCCGGATAGGCGGTCACGCTCGTCTCCTCGGGGTCGTGCGGCCTGCGTCTTCGCGCGCCGCGGCGGGCGTGCCCCTATCGTGTCATATCGGGTGCGCGCGGCATCCGCTTTCCACAGCGTTCGGCGCTGTCACGGGCGGTGTTCGGCCTCTCCTCAGGCGGTGTCGACTACTCTGTGGGGAGCGCAAGGGGAAGGCGCCGTCCGCGCCCTGCCCGCGCGACGAAGAGAAGGACGAATCCGCGCGATGACATCACGCATCCTGGTGGTCGACGACGACACCGCCCTCGCCGAGATGATCGGCATCGTGCTGCGCACCGAGGGATTCGACACCGTGTTCTGCTCCGACGGGGCGCAGGCCGTCGAGACGTGGCGCACCGAGCGGCCGGACCTGATCCTGCTCGACCTGATGCTCCCCGGTATGGACGGCATCGAGATCTGCACGCGCGTGCGCGCCGAGTCCGGCATACCGATCATCATGCTCACCGCCCGCACCGACACGGCCGACGTCGTGAAGGGCCTCGAATCCGGCGCGGACGACTACATCGTCAAGCCCTTCAACCCGAAGGAGCTGGTGGCGCGCATCAAGACGCGCCTGCGTCCGGCGAGCCAGCCCGCCAATGAGAACCTGCGCATCGGCGACCTCACCGTGGACGTGGCCGCCCACGAGGTGCGCCGCGGCGACGGCGCGATCGCGCTGACGCCCCTCGAGTTCGAACTGCTCGTCGCGCTCGCCTCGAAGCCTCAGCAGGTGTTCTCCCGCGAGATGCTGCTCGAGCAGGTGTGGGGCTACCACTACAAGGCCGATACGCGCCTGGTCAACGTGCACGTCCAGCGCCTGCGCGCGAAGGTCGAGCAGGACCCCGACAACCCCAAGATCGTGACCACGGTGCGCGGCGTCGGCTATCGCGCCGGCGCGGTCGTGTGAGGCCCGCATGGCAGCCCCGATCACGGGGGTGACGGCGACCCGGACGCCGCTGGCCGGGTGGCGGCACTGGCGCGCCTGGCCGGGCAACATCGCGGCGCTGTGGCGACGATCACTGCGTTTCCGCACGATCCTCGTCACCCTCGGGCTCACGGCGCTCGCCGTCATCATCGCGTGCGTCTGGATGGCCCTGGCGATCCAGAACGATCTCTTCGTCTCCCGCAAGGATCAGGTGCTGCTCAATGCGCAGCGTGCGACCGCGGCCGCACAGCTCACCCTCGACAGCGTCACCGGCCAGGACGGCGTGCAGCTGCAGAACGCGATGGGGCTGGTGCGCGCCACCCTCAACCAGCAGTCGACGAGCGATGCCTACGCCGCATTCCGCATCGGGCCGCCCTCTCCGAATGCGCCGCAGGACTTCACCTCCGATCTGGCTTTCGAGGATGTTCTGACCGACGGCCTCCGCGAGAGCGTGCGCGCCAACGACGACCGCCAGGTGTGGCAGTCGGTCGCGCTCCCGACGGCCGACGGCGCCACCGTCCCCGGCGTCGTCGTCGGTCAGCAGCTCACGGTGCAGGGCGTCGGCCCGTACGAGCTCTATCTCGCCTACGATCTGGCAAACGCACCGCAGACGCTCGGCTTCGTGCAGGGCACGCTGTGGATCGTGGGCATCGGCCTGGTGCTGCTGATCAGCGGCATCGCATGGTTCGTGCTGCGATCGGTGACGACCCCGATCGGCGAGGCCGCCGACACGAGCGCGCGACTCGCCTCGGGCGAACTCGGCGTGCGGCTGCCCGTGCGCGGGGAGGATGAGCTGGCCACTCTGGGCCGCTCGTTCAACGCGATGGCCGACAGCATCGAATCGCAGATCAAGGAGCTCGCCGACCTCTCGCTGGTGCAGCAGCGCTTCGTGTCGGATGTCTCGCACGAGCTGCGCACCCCGCTGACGACCATCCGACTCGCCGCGGACATGATCAACGACCAGCGCGACGACTTCGATCCTGCGACGGCGCGCGCGGCAGAGCTGCTCAACAACCAGGTGCAGCGGTTCGAGACGCTGCTCACCGACCTGCTGGAGATCAGCCGCTACGACGCGGGATCCGTGCAGCTCGAGCTCGAGCCGACCAGTCTCGCGCACCTCGCCGAAGATGTGATCGCCTCGATGGAGCAGCTCGCCGAGCAGCACAGCACCGACGTGCGGCTGGTCGCGCCCGGAGGATATTCCCCCGTCGACATGGATCCGCGACGCGTGCGGCGGGTGGTGCGAAATCTGCTCGGAAACGCGATCGAGCACGGTGAAGGGCGACCGATCGTCATCACGGTCGACAGCGACCAGCAGGCCGTCGCCCTCGGCGTGCGCGACTACGGACTCGGGATGAAGCCGGAAGACGTCGAGCGGGTGTTCGACCGGTTCTGGCGTGCCGACCCGTCGCGCACGCGGACGATCGGGGGGACGGGGCTCGGCCTGTCGATCGCGCTGGGTGACGCGCGACTGCATGGCGGCGAGCTCGGCGTCTGGTCCGAACTGGGCCGCGGCACGAACTTCGTCCTCACCCTGCCGCGCAAGGGCGGGCGCCTGGTCGGCCGGTCCCCGATCCCGCTCGACCCGGGCGAGGATTCCATCACGTCCGTCGACGACCTCGGTCTGACCCAGCCCATCCAGATTCCTCGGGCGGAAGCCGCGACGACGGATGCCGGGACGCCGGGGGGTGCGTCATGACGGCGCGACGCGGCATCCTGTCGCTCGTGGTCGCCGTGCTCGCGATCGCGCTCACGGCCTGCTCGGGTCTGCCGACCAGCGGCAAGGTGAACTACGGGCTGAGCACATCGGATGCTCCGGACCCCGAGGAGATCTCGTTCCTGCTGCCCGACCGCCCGCAGCCCGGTGCGACGCCTGAGCAGATCGTCGAGGGATTCATCCGTGCCGGGTCCGGCCCGGGTGTGGGCACGAACTGGGACCGGGCGCGCGAATTCCTCACCCCGCAGTTCTCGAAGGTCTGGAATCCGTCGGCCGGCGTGATCGTCGACGTGTTCGAGGAGCGTGACCTCGGTGAGACCGACGAGGGCGCGGTCTCGATGTCGATCACGGCGGTCGCGACCGTCGACGGGACCGGAACGTACGAGCGCGCCGAGGTCGGTGAGCGAGTGCTTCCGTTCGAGCTTCAGCAGGTCGACGGCGAGTGGCGCATCTCGTTCGCCGACGACGGCGTGGTGCTCGACCGCGACGAGTTCCCCCGCGTCTTCCACGACTACTCCGTCATGTACTTCGATCCCACGTGGCAGTATCTCGTGCCCGACACCCGCTGGTACCCGACCACGGGCGCACCGCGCCTGGTCGTGGATGCGCTCATCGCGCCGCCCAGCGCCTGGCTCGGGGAGGCCGTCGAGAGCGCGTTCCCCGAGGGCGTCACGGTGATCGCCGCGGTGCGGCGTCCTGGGAACGTGTACGAAGTCGACCTGTCGGAATCCGTCCTCGGTGCCGACCCCGAGACGATCGACCGGATGTACACCCAGCTGCGGGCCAGCCTGGCCACCGCGGGGATGACGGACGTCGAACTCACCGTCCAGTCGACCCCGATCGACGCCGACGTCGTCGCCGTGCGCTCGACGCGCATCCCCGGTGCGCCGCTCGTGCTGACCGAGGACGGGTTCGGCTTCCTCGCCGGCGGTGAAGAGATCGAGCCGATTCCGAGGCTCTCCGAGATGGTCGAGGAGTTCGCGCCGGTCGCGATCCAGGTCGATCCCCAGCGAGAGGCCGCCGCGATCCGGCAGGCCGACGGCACGGTGTCGATCGTGCGTGCCAACGAGACGTGGGACACCCTCGATCCGCGTCCGGGACTCATCGACCCGTCCATCGATCCGTTCGACATCGTGTGGACGGTGCCACGGGACCAGCCGGGCGGACTCCAGGCCTACCTTCGGGATCTCACGCCCGTCGTCGTCGCCGACGCCTGGCCGGGTGCGACCGCCGTGCACGCGATGTCGGTCTCGCGCGACGGCACGCGCATCGCGGCCGTCGTGACGGCGGGCGGGCGCACCGCCCTCTGGGTCGCGGGGATCGTCCGCGGTGCCGACCAGGTGCCCGAGCGTCTCGGGGATCCCCTGCAGCTCGCGGTCGTCGACGGGGCGAGTCGCGGCATCGCGTGGCTGGACGATCTCTCGATCGGCGTGCTGTCGGGCGATGCCGAGGGGACCGAGGTGCTGGAGCAGGTGGTCGGAGGTCTCACCTCCACCAGCAGCGCGCCCGAGACGATGTCGTCGATCGCCGGCGGCACATCGCTGTCGAGCGTGCGTCTGCTCGCCGACGACGGCACGCTGTCGGTGAAGCGCGGCACGACCTGGCAGCCCACGGCCACCGGGGTCCGGGTCCTCGCGACGCAGCAGGGCATGCCGGAGTAACGCTCCTCCCCAGGCGGCGATCGCCCACCGGCATCCACGGGTGCACGCGTGCGCGCCGCCCGATCCGCTCGCGCGATGCGATCCTTCCCGCATGCACATCGAGGGTTCGGTCGCCGTGGTGCGCTCACCACTCGCCGACGCGCTGGCGCTGGTGCTCCCGGTGGTGTGCGCGGGATGCGGCATCCCCGACGTCTCGCTGTGCGAGGCGTGCCTCGCCGCGCTCGCGCCGCAGCCGGTCCGACGCGTTCTCGGAGCGCCGGGCGGAGACATCGTGCTGTGGAGCGGACTGTCGTTCGAGGGCATCGCGGCGAGGGTCATCCGGGCGATCAAGGAAGAAGGGCGCACGCCGCTCGCGCGGAGCCTCGCTCCCGCGTTGCAGGCTGCCGTCACGCGGCTGGACGTGCGCGATGCCGTCGTGGTGCCGATGCCGACCTCGCGGGCGTCGTACCGCCGGCGTGGTTTCCGCGTGCCCGACCTGCTCGCCGCGCGGGCGCGGCTGCCCGTCGCGCGCCTCCTCCGGCCCGCACGGCGCACGGGCGACCAGCGCGGCCTGGACCGCGGCGCGCGTCGCGAGAACGTCGCGGAGAGCCTCATGGCGACGGCGGCGGCGGGGCGTCGCGTCATCGTGCTCGACGACGTCGCGACCACCGGCGCGAGTCTCGAGGAGGCCGTGCGCGCCCTCCGCGCGGGTGGCGCGGAGGTGCTCGGCGCGGTCACCGTCGCCGCCACGCCGCGGCGGGTGAACGGCCCGAGGCCGCGCGGCGTCGCATTCGAAACTCACAGGTGACAGGTGACCGGCACGGGGCTAGCGTGGGGAAGACAAGGCGACTGATGGTCCGCCCTTGGCCGGGCGGACCGGAACAAGGAGGTCAGGGATGGAAACCAGCATCGTCGGCGTGGGAGTGGGGATCACGGATCGCTTCCGCTCGGTCGTCGAAGACAAGGCCGCCCGCATAGAGCACCTCGCTCCGCGCGCACAGCGAGTCGACGTCAAGGTCACGCACCGCGCGTATCACAACGGCCGTGTGGAGGATGACACGGTCGAATTGACCCTCACCGGAAAGGGCCCGATCGTTCGGGCCGAGGCCACTGACGGTGACAAGTTCACTGCGCTCGATCTCGCGGTCGACAAGCTGTGCGAGCAGCTCCGCCGCGCGAAGGACAAGCGCGTGGACGCTCGCAACCACCCTCGCGGCGCCAAGCTCGACAAGGGCAGCGGCGCGATCCAGGGGATCGACGTGCAGCCGGCGTCTGTCGACGTGCTCCGCGCCGTCGCGACCGGCGAGATCCCGATCATCACGGGCAACGAGGAAGAGGAGGGCTACACCCCCGTCGTCATCCGGACGAAGGAGTTCGAGCCCGAATGGATGTCGGTCGAAGAGGCCGTGGATCGCATGGAACTGGTCGGCCACGACTTCTTCCTGTTCGTCAACGCGCAGACCGACCACCCCAGCGTCGTGTACCGCCGCAAGGGATGGGATTACGGCGTCATCTCGCTCACGACGATGGCAGCCCCCGAGGCCGTCGCGTCGTAGACGCCTGAGACGAGCGGATGCCCCGGCCTGATGGCCGGGGCATCCCTGCGTCGGGACGGCTCAGTCGATGAAGCCGTCGAGGATGCTTCCGATGACGAGGCCGCCGAGGATGCCGCCCATGAGGTCGCCGCCGCCGCTGCGACGACCGCCGCCCCAGCCCTGCTGGGGTCCGCCCCACTGGTCCGGCCCGCCCTGGGGACGGGAGGCGTCGATGTCGCGCTGCGCGAGTTGCAGCGCCTCGCCCGCGAGGAAGCCGACTCGGCGCGCCATCGCCATCGCCTGCTCGCGGTGATCCTCGTCGATCGAGGTGGCCGCACTCGCGGACGTGCCGAGGTAGCGGTCGAGGTCCAGCCGGATGCGCTCGGCCTCGGCCAGACGCGTGCGGGCATCCGCGCCGATCCAGCCGCGATGCCCGGCGATCACGTCTTTCGCGACGGCGAGCTGACGGTCGCCGTCATCGATCGCATGGCGCACATGCTCGAGCGGAGGGATGGGGCGCGCGGCGCGCTCGCGGGCCTTCGCGATGGCGTCGTCGAGCGCCGCGTTGGCCGTGCGCAGTCGCGAGAGGAGGGCGAACGGGTCCGTGTTCACACCGGCGGCGGGGAGTGAGGCCAGGGCCGCCTGCAGGTCGGTGATCGCCGCGCTGACGGCCGGCGTGTGGGGCTCCTTGAGCGCCACGGCGATGTCCTCCCGCGAGTCTTCGACGATGGCCGACAGCGTCGACTCCGCCCGCAGTGCCTCGACCTCGAACGTCTCGACCGCGTCGACCAGGGTCGCGGCGCGGCGCGCTGCCTCGGTGCAGGCCTCGAGGGCGAGATTCGCCTGCTCGCGCTGACCGGCTTCGCGACGGCGCTCGGCGATGCCCGCGCTGTGCTCGGCGAACCCGAGCAGCTGGTCCGCCTCGGCGGGGTTGGACGCGACCTGGGCGAGCGCCTCGGTGGAGTAGCGGCTCGCGAGGCGCTGCACGGTCTCGCGCGCCTGCGGGATGCGCGCACGCAGGCGGACGGCATCCTCACGCACCTTGGCGACGATCTCGGGAGCCCGGCGCGCGCGCTCGATCGGGGCGGCCAGCGCCTCGGTGCGGTCGTCGAGCAGGTCTTCCGCCCACTCGCACAGCTGCGCGATGCGCGCGTTGCGCGTGCGGAGCTCCTCCGGGGTGTCGGGGATCTCGTCGTGGTTCAGCTGGTGCAGGTGGAAGGCCTCGGCGAGGTGCGTGCGCACGGAGTCGAGTGCGTCGCGCAGGTCCTTGGTCGGTTCGGCTCCGAGCTCGGCCTCGGCGAAGGCGAGCTCGTCCGTCGTGACGCGAATCCGCTCATCCGCCGCGACGAGCGCGGTCCGCGCCCGCCGTGCGAGATCGGCGTCCTGCGCCTCGAGTTCTTCCTGTTCGCGTTTGCGCTTGCCCCAGAATCCGGCCATGCATCGATCCTAGGGTCGGTGTCCGGGAGGCGGCTGACCGCCGGACCCGGCTGTGGAGGCGGCGGACGGATGCCGCAGCCCGGCCCGGTGCCGGCGAGCGTCAGGGCGAATCAGCGGTCGCGCTGCGTGTGACGCGGCTTGCGGGCGGGGCGGTCGTCGCCGTAGCTGCGGTCGTCGCGGCGACGGCTCGGGCCGCCGGTGTCGAGACGCAGCTCGATCAGCTGGCCCGAGATGCGGGTGCCGGAGAGCTTGTCGAGCGTGCCGCGGGGGAGGTCCGCCGGCAGTTCCACGAGCGAGAAGTCCGGCCGGATCTGGATCGCGCCGAAGTCGTCACGGCGCAGGCCGCCCTCGTTCGCGAGCGCACCCACGATCTGGCGCGGCTCGACGCGGTGGCGCTTGCCGACGGCGATGCGATAGGTCGCCATGCCATCGCGGGGCGTGCGCTCACGTCGCTGCGGGCGCTCACCGCGGTCGTCGCGGTCGAATCGGCCGCCGCGATCGTCGCGCTCACGGGGCTCGTAGCGCGGGCGCTCGGGCTCGGGCTCGAGCAGCAGGGGCGAGTCGCCCTGGGCGACGACGGCCAGCGCGGCCGCGACATCCGCCTCGGGCACGTCGTGGTTGCGCACGTAATGGGCGACGATGTCGCGGAAGCGATCGATGCGGTCACTCTCGCTGAGGGCCGCGGTGATGCGGTCGTCGAAGCGTGAGAGCCGCGTGACGTTGACCTCGTCGACGCTCGGCAGCTGCATCTCGGTCAGCTCCTGGCGCGTGGCGCGCTCGATGGCGCGCACGAGCCCGCGCTCGCGCGGCGTGACGAAGCTGATCGCGTCGCCCGAGCGCCCGGCGCGCCCGGTGCGGCCGATGCGGTGCACGTACGATTCCGGGTCGGTGGGGATGTCGAAGTTCACGACGTGCGAGATGCGCTCCACGTCGAGGCCGCGGGCGGCGACGTCGGTCGCCACCAGGATGTCGAGCTTGCCCGACTTCAGTTGGTTGACGGTGCGCTCTCGCTGCACCTG
Organism: Microbacterium sp. SSM24; assembly: GCF_025989145.1. Lineage (NCBI taxonomy): Bacteria > Bacillati > Actinomycetota > Actinomycetes > Micrococcales > Microbacteriaceae > Microbacterium > Microbacterium sp. SSM24. The sequence continues at coordinate 2,271,502 of NZ_JAPDNQ010000001.1, forward strand.
CGCCACGTCGCCGTTGATGGCGGCGGCGGAGTAGCCGCGGGCGCGGAGCTTCTCGGCGATCTCCTCGGTCACGCTCTTGGTGCGGCCGAACACGATCATGCCGTCGAAGTTCTCGACCTCGAGGATGCGCGTGAGGGCGTCCATCTTCTGCTGGAACGACACGATGAGATAGCGCTGCGAGATCGTCGCCGACGTGGTCGTCTTCGTCTTGACCGTGATCTCTTCGGGGTCGTGGAGGTACTGCTGCGACATGCGGCGGATCGTCGCGGGCATCGTCGCAGAGAACAGGGCGACCTGCTTCGTGTCGGGCGTCTCGGCGAGGATCGTCTCGACGTCCTCGGCGAAGCCCATCTTCAGCATCTCGTCGGCCTCGTCGAGCACGAGGTAGGTCAGCTCAGAGAGGTCGAGGGTGCCCTTGTCGAGGTGGTCCATGATGCGACCGGGGGTGCCGACGACGATGTGGACACCGCGGCGGAGCGCCGACAGCTGCACGCCGTAGCCCTGGCCGCCGTAGACGGGGAGGACGTGCACGCCCTTGAGGTGGGACGCGTACTTCTCGAACGCCTCGCACACCTGCAGGGCGAGCTCCCGGGTGGGCGCGAGCACCAACGCCTGCGGCTTCTTCTGCGAGAGGTCGAGGCGGTCGATGATCGGCAGCGCGAAAGCGGCCGTCTTGCCGGTGCCGGTCTGGGCCAGGCCCACCACGTCGCGGCCGGCGATCAGCGGCGGGATGGTCGCCGCCTGGATCGCGGACGGGGTCTCGTAGCCGACATCGCGCAGCGCCTTGAGCACGGCATCGCCCAGTCCGAGGTCGGAGAACGTCATCGCTGCGGGCTCGGTGGGAGCCTCGGCCTCGATCGGGGTGTCGGTTTCGGTCACGCTTCAGGTTAGTGCGTGCCGCCTGGGAGGCGACAGGATGCCGCGGAGCGCCGGGATCGCGGCATCCGCCCTCGTGTTCAGGCGGGGCGCACCGACTGCGTCACGAGCTCGGTGATATCGATGGGCTCGGTCGGCGGCAGGTGGATGGCGGCGGGATCGATGGAAGGCACTGCAGGGCTCATGGGTCGTCCTCTCCGATGGTTCATCTCTTATGTGTCCGGCACGGCCGGATTCGTCTCAGCGATCAAGCGATCGCCGTGCGCCGGGTGAGCTCCGGATGCCGCGGCGGCACCAGCCACGCGACGGCCGTGATCGCGACGGGCAGGCCGATGGCGAGGATGCCGAGCCACAGCCACGGCATGTCTGCGAGCCGGAAGAACTCCGGCGACGACTGCGCCGTGCCCCACACCGGGATGAGGCCGGCGATCGTTCCGACCACCGCGCCGATGCCGACGATGATCGCCGCCTGCCAGGCGTTGATGCCGCGCCGGAGGCGGCGCGGGCCGCCCACGGCGGTGAGCGTCGCGTCGTCCGGCCGTCGCTCGAAACGGGCGAGGCCCAGCACCACGGCGCTCGCGCCGACCACTAGCACCCCCGCGACGGCGACGATCAGCCACAGCCACGGCGCGACGGGGTCCGGACCGCGCTCGCTCGCGAGCCACAGGTACGCGCCCTCGGGGAGCCGCACGGACTGCGCCTCGAGGTTCAGCCGGTCGAGCGTCGCCTGCGGCAGCGGTTCGTCATACGTCGCGACGAGGGAGCTGGGCGTCGACCGGATCCCGAGAGACTCGGCGGTCTCGGGCGAGATCATCACCTGGAAGATCGAGCCGGCGCCGGTGTCGACCGCGCGGCCGGCGATCGCGAGCTCCTCCTCGGGGAGGGGGACGTGGGCGAAGCGCTCGCTCTCGTCGACATTCCAGTCCACAGCCATCAGCGCGTTCGAGAAGTCGTTGCGGCTCGTCTCGGTCCAGCGGGTGAGGACGACTTCCCCGTCCGGGGAGAGATACTCCTCCGAGGTGACGATCGCCGCGCCGTCGCGGTAGGCGGCGAGCACGGATGCCTCGACCCGGTGATCGAGCAGCAGGCTCACGTCCTCCGCGGCGACGATCGACAGCTGGCCGTTCATCGCCATCGTCGGATCCCCGCACGTCTCGCACTGCTCGCTCGGCTGCCCGGCGACCGCCCACACCGGGTGGTCCGGATCGTCAGGCTGGCCGGTCAGCGGGTCGTACGAGGGGGAAGTGGGCGCCAGGACGACGGCCGTCGCCTGCGGCGACGTCGGCTGGAGGATGTCCTCCGCGGCCGCGAGCAGCTCGCCGGTGGACTCGCCGGTCTCGTACACGCCGGCGGTGACGCTGCCGAGCGGCCCGTTGTACCAGTACATCCGCTCGTTCTGCGCGGACGTGAGCGCGGTGGTCGAGATCGCATACGAGGCGATGAAGACGCACGCCGCGATCGCTGCGAACGCGGGCACGACCCGCGACGGATTGGCCGCCGAGTCACGGCTCGCGAGCCGCGGCGCGAGTCCGAGCCGGGCGAGCGGGCGCCCGACGAACACGAGCACCCAGTGCCCGGCGAAGAGGAACCCGATCTGGAACACGATCGGGCCGAGCGCGACCGCGCCGAGGGCGACCGAGCGCGCCGGGACGGTGGCGTCGGTCAGCGGCGTCGCACCGACGATCACGAGCACCAGGGCGCCGATCGCCGTCGCGCCGAGCCCGGCGATCATGAGGCCGAGGCCCCACCACGGACGCTTGCGCCGCAGCACGGCCGGGCGGCGCGAGCCGCGCAGGGCGCCGAGCACGTCGCCGCGCGTCGCGGCGCGCGCCGGAGCGACCGCCGAGAGGGTGCCGACCACCACCGCGAACACGGCGATCGCCGCGATCAGCATCCACGGCACGCGGTAGCCCCAGTTGCCCCAGAAGGAGTTGACGGTTCCGGTGTCGGTCAGCGCCAGCGCGATCCACGCGACGGCGGCTCCGAGGGCGATTCCGACCGCTCCGGCGACCGAGCCCAGCACGGTCCCCTGCATGACGACGACCCGGAAGACGTCGGCGCGTGCGGCGCCCACGCTCGCCGCGACCGCCAGCGACTGCTGCTGACGTCGCGCCGCCACGGCGAACGCGGCCCCGGCCAGAAGCACGACCAGGTATCCGCTGAACACGGCGAGCATGAGACCCGTCGTGATCATCGACAGATCCTGCGACGCGCTCGACATCCACGAGGTCACCCGTGCGCCCGGAGGTGGATCCATCGCGAGGTCGCGCGCGTACGCGACGTATCCGGCGGCGTTGAGCTCGGCGAGCTCCGCCTGGTCGGGCTGCCAGTCCTCGACGAACCAGCGGGTCTGGCCGCTCACGAGGGCGGCGGCGCTCGCCGGGAGGAACAGCTCCTGGCTGTCCGGCATCGCGTCCGCGCGTCGCAGCGTGCCGGTGATGGTGTACGTGCGGTCCTCGTCGATCAGCACCACCTCGTCGCCGATCCCCGCTCCCAGTCGCTCCAGGAGTCCCGGCGAGACCATCGCCTCGTCGCCCGTCGAGGGCGCCGTGCCCTCGACGGCGAGATACCGCCCCGCGAACACGTCGTCCCAGACGTCGCCGGCCGACACGCTCACGTTGCCCACGCCCATCGCGGTCTCGACGTAGGTCCCACCCCACTCGACGATCTCGTGGACAGTGCTGCCCGCCGGGATCTGGCCGGGAGGGCCGTCGGGCCAGGGCTGCTCGGGGTTCACGGCGCGCCCCGCATCGTCGGTCTCGACGCCGTTGTCCCACGGGTTGTCGACGGCCTGCCAGCGGGTCGGGTCCGCCCCGCCGATCGCCTGGATCCACGTTTCGTTGCGTCCGAGCTCGAGGGAGGCCGACTGGTCGGGCGTCGGCACATGGCTCTGCCAGAAGATCGCGCCGCCCGCGAGGCCCGCGACGGGCAGCAGGACCAGCAGCATCACGAGCGCGCTCGACCCCTTCGTACGCCACACCTGGCGCCGAGCGAGGCGAGCACTGGTGCGCAGCCGTCGCCATCCCGCGCCGCGCCGGGGCGCGGCATCCGTCCTCTGGTCCACGGAATCGGATGCCGCGCCCGGCGCTTCGAGGAGACCCGTCACCGTGCGTCCGCCAGCAGCGCGTCCGCACTCGGGCGGCGCGACTCGTCGACGATGCGCCCGTCGCGAAGGAAGACGATGCGGTCGGCCCACGCCGCGTGGCGCGCCTCGTGGGTCACGAGGATCGCGGCGGCTCCGGCATCCACTCGACTGCGGAGCATGCGCAGCACGAGCTCGCCCGTCACGGAGTCCAGCGCGCCGGTGGGCTCGTCGGCCAGGATCAGACGGCGCCCGCCGACCACCGCGCGGGCGATGGCCACGCGCTGCTGCTGACCGCCCGAGAGGTCGTCGGGGTAGGAATCGAGCTTGTCGTCCAGCCCGACCGACTGCAGCGCGTCGCGGCCCGCGCGCCGGGCGACCCGTCGGCGGAAGCCGTCGAGCTCGAGGGGGAGGGTCACGTTCTCGATCGCCGTGAGCGTGGGGATCAGGTTGAAGTCCTGGAACACGAATCCCAGCGATCGGCGCCGAAGCGCCGCGAGCTCCTTCGAGGACTGCGTGCTGAGGTGCTGCCCCTCGATCACGACCTCGCCCGTCGTCGGCGTCGCGAGCCCGCCCGCGATCGACAGGAGCGTGGACTTGCCCGACCCCGACGCGCCCATGACGGCGACGAGCTCCCCCTTGCCGACCTCGAGGTCGACGCCCGACAGTGCCGACACCGCGGTCGGCCCCGTGCCGTACTGCTGCGTCACGCCGACGAGGCGCAGAACGGCGTCGCTCATCGGGCGACCTCCTCGACGGATGCCTCGGACTTGGCCGGGCGCCCCCGGCGGGGCCGCTCCGTGGACAGTTCGAGCGCCATCGCGTGGTCGGGGTGCAGGGCGAGACGCTGCTCGGTGTGGTCCAGCCAGCGCACCTCGGCCTCCGCGGCGAAGATCATGGAGTCCACGACCAGCGACCATGCGAGTTCCTCGGGACCGTCGGGACTCGCGCCCGCGTACTTCGCCCGGTTGAGCGACTGCAGCTGCGCGAGAGACGCGCGACGCTGCGTCTGGATGATCTCGCCCACATCCACTCCCGGAAGGGTCGCGGCGACCGAGAGCTTGATCGCCAGCTCGTCGCGTGTGCCCTGCGATCGCTCGACGGGGGAGGCGAGCCATCGGCGCACCTCGTCGGCTCCGGCATCCGTGATGTCCCAGTAGACGTGGCCCTGCTCGTCCACGTCGCCCTTCGAGACCAGTCCGTCGCGCTCCAGGCGGTCGAGGGTGTTGTAGATCTGCCCGACGTTGAGGGGCCACGTCGAGCCGGTGCGGCGGTCGAACTCCGCGCGCAGCTGATAGCCGTAGCACGGCCCTTGGTCGAGGATCGCCAGCAGGCTCTGCCGAACGGACATGGGGTTCTCCTGTCGCCACCGGTGCATACCGGGTATGTACATGCCGAGTATATGCATACTCGAAAACATTGCAACGGATGCCGCTCCCACACCCAGCGCACACAAAGGTCACGGGCGGATAACATAGGAAGGTATGCCTGGGGCCGTGGCTCCGGGCGGCACCGGCGCCCATGCGCCACACCCGACAGATGGAGACACTCCGTGGCCAACCCCCTCGAGAAACTGCTTCGCGCCGGCGAGGGTCGCATCCTCCGGCGGCTCCAGCAGGTCGTCAAGGCCGTCAACGCCCTCGAAGAGGACTACGCGCACCTCACCGACGAGGAACTCCGCAACGAGACCGCCGAGCTCCGGGCACGCTTCGAAGCCGGTGCGACGCTCGACCAGCTCATGCCCGAGGCGTTCGCCGCCGTGCGCGAAGCCGCCAAGCGCACGCTCGGTCAGCGCGCCTACGACGTCCAGGTCATGGGCGGAGCGGCGCTCCACCTCGGCAACATCGCCGAGATGAAGACCGGTGAGGGAAAGACGCTCACCGGCGCGTTCCCCGTCTACCTCAACGCCATCGCCGGTCAGGGCGTCCACGTCATCACGGTCAACGACTTCCTCGCGTCCTACCAGGCGGAGCTCATGGGCCGCATCTACCGCGCGCTCGGCATGACGACCGGCATCATCGTCGCCGGACAGACGCCCGAGGTGCGTCGCGAGCAGTACAACGCCGACATCACCTACGGCACCAACAACGAGTTCGGCTTCGACTACCTGCGCGACAACATGGCCTGGCGCAAGGAGGACCTCGTGCAGCGGGGCCACTTCTACGCGATCGTCGACGAGGTCGACTCGATCCTCATCGACGAGGCGCGCACGCCGCTCATCATCTCCGGTCCCTCGTCCGGCGAGGCCAACCGCTGGTTCGTCGAGTTCGCGAAGATCGCCAAGACCCTCGAGGTCGGCGTCGACTACGAGGTCGACGAGAAGAAGCGCACGATCGGCGTGCTCGAGCCCGGCATCGAGAAGGTCGAGGACTACCTCGGCATCGACAACCTGTACGAGTCGGCCAACACCCCGCTGATCTCGTTCCTCAACAACTCGATCAAGGCGCTCGCCCTGTTCAAGCGCGACAGCGACTACGTCGTCATGAACGACGAGGTCATGATCGTCGACGAGCACACCGGCCGCATCCTGGTCGGCCGCCGCTACAACGAGGGCATCCACCAGGCCATCGAGGCCAAAGAGGCCGTTCCGGTCAAGGCCGAGAACCAGACGCTCGCCACCGTCACCCTGCAGAACTACTTCCGCCTCTACGAGAAGCTCGCGGGCATGACCGGTACCGCCGAGACCGAGGCCGCCGAGTTCATGTCGACCTACCAGCTCGGCGTCGTTCCGATCCCGACGAATAAGCCGATGATCCGCAAGGACCAGCCCGACCTCGTGTACAAGAACGAGCAGGCGAAGTTCGCGCAGGTCGTCGAAGACATCGCGCAGCGCCACGCCAGCGGTCAGCCCGTGCTCGTCGGCACGGTGAGCGTCGAGAAGAGCGAGTACCTGTCGCGTCTGCTCGCCAAGAAGGGCATCAAGCACGAGGTCCTCAACGCGAAGAACCACGCGCGAGAGGCCGAGATCGTCGCACGCGCAGGCCGCTTCGGCGCCGTCACCGTCGCCACGAACATGGCCGGTCGAGGCACCGACATCATGCTCGGCGGCAACGCCGAGTTCCTCGCCGTGCAGGACATGAAGGCGAAGGGTCTCGACCCGGTCGAGACGCCCGACGAGTACGAGGCGGAGTGGGATGCCGTGTACCAGGGCACCCGCGACACGGTCGCCGAAGAGGCAGGCAAGGTCGTCGACGCCGGCGGTCTCTACGTCCTGGGGACCGAGCGCCACGAATCCCGCCGCATCGACAACCAGCTGCGCGGTCGATCGGGCCGTCAGGGCGACCCCGGTGAGAGCCGGTTCTACCTGTCGCTCACCGACGACCTCATGCGTCTGTTCCAGTCCGGCGCCGCCGAGGCGATCCTCGCCCGCACGAACTTCCCCGACGACGTCGCCATCGAGTCGGGCATGGTCTCGCGTGCGATCAAGTCCGCGCAGAGCCAGGTCGAGGCCCGCAACGCCGAGATCCGCAAGAACGTCCTCAAGTACGACGACGTCCTCAACCGCCAGCGCGAGGCGATCTACTCCGACCGCCGGCACATGCTGCAGGGCGATGACATCGCCGACCGCGTACAGCACTTCATCGAAGACGCCATCAACGCCGTCATCGACGACCACACCGGTGCCGGTCACAACGAGAGCTGGGACTTCGACGCCCTGTGGACCGAGCTGAAGACGCTCTACCCGGTGAGCGTCTCGATCGACGAGGTCGTCGCCGAGGGTGCCGGGCGCAAGGGCGGCATCACGTCGGAGGGTCTCAAGCGCGAGATCCTCTCCGACGCCCGCATCGCGTACGACAAGCGTGAGGAGACCCTCGGCACGCCGGCCACGCGCGAGCTCGAGCGCCGCGTCGTGCTGCAGGTGCTCGATCGTCGCTGGCGCGACCACCTCTACGAGATGGACTACCTCAAGGACGGCATCGGCCTGCGCGCGATGGCCCAGCGCGACCCGCTGATCGAGTACCAGCGCGAGGGCTACCAGATGTTCCAGGCGATGATGGGGCAGATCAAGGAGGAGTCCGTCGGCTACCTCTACAACCTCGAGGTCGAGGTGCGTCGCCAGGGCGAGGGCGAGGCCGAGGTCGAGGCGAAGGGCCTGGGCGCGCAGCCCGTCGAAGGCCAGCGCCTCGAGTACTCCGCCGCGAACGACGCCGGCGAGGTCGAGGTCCGCAACGACCGCGGCCAGGTGCAGCAGGCGGCGACGAACCGCCTCCGCCAGGCCGCCGCGGCCGCATCCGCGCAGCCCGCAGGCGCCCCCGCCCCTGCTCCGGCCGCCGAGCCGCAACGCGGGGCGTTCGGCCAGCGGACGGATGCCGCCGCCGCGCCGCAGCAGGCTCCGCAGAACCGCGCCCAGCGCCGCGCTGCCGATCAGAAGAAGAAGTAGACGCTTTCCCGATCAGGAGATCTGGCCGACCCAGGATGGTTCGTCACGCGAACGTCCTGTGCAGGCCGGATCTCCTGATCTCGTCTCCGGGCTGATCCGGGCCACGCGGCGTCCATTGGCCCCCCTGAGGCCCCGATATCCTGGGCCGATGAGTCCCCTCCGCACTCTCGACCAGTCCAGCAAGCTCAAGGACGTCCTCTACGAGATCCGCGGGCAGGCCCTGGTCGAAGCCGATCGCCTGGAGAACGAGGGGCACACGATCCTCAAGCTCAACACCGGCAATCCCGCGGTGTTCGGCTTCGAGGCACCGTTCCAGATCGTGCGCGACATGATCGAGGCCGTGCCGCACGCGCACGGCTACAGCGACAGCCGCGGCATCATGTCGGCACGTCGGGCCGTCGTGTACCGGTACGAGCAGGACCCGTCCTTCCCGTCGTTCGGCCCCGACGACGTCTATCTCGGCAACGGCGTATCGGAGCTCATCACGATGGTGATGCAGGCGCTGCTCGACGAGGGCGACGAGGTGCTGATCCCGGCACCCGACTATCCGCTGTGGACCGCGATGACGAGCCTCGGCGGTGGCACCCCGGTGCACTACGTGGCCGACGAGCAGAACGGGTGGCAGCCCGATCTCGAGGACATCCGCGCCAAGGTCACGCCGCGCACCAAGGCGATCGTCGTCATCAATCCGAACAACCCGACCGGTGCGGTGTACTCGCGAGAGGTGCTCGAGGGCATCGCCGAGATCGCCCGCGAGAACTCTCTGCTCGTGCTCGCCGACGAGATCTACGACCGCATCCTGTTCGACGACGCCGTGCACATCCCGATGGCGTCGGTCGCTCCCGATCTGCTGGTGCTCACCTTCAACGGGCTGTCCAAGACGTACCGTGTCGCCGGATACCGCTCGGGCTGGCTCGTCATCACGGGTCCGAAGGACCACGCCTCCGGGTTCATCGAGGGGATCACCCTGCTCGCCTCGACACGGCTGTGCCCCAACGTCCCCGCGCAGCACGCGGTGCAGGCGGCGCTGTCGGGGGTGCAATCGATCGATGCCCTCATCGCGCCCACCGGACGACTGCTCGAACAGCGCGACGCCGCATGGGAAGGACTGGAGGCGATCCCCGGCGTCACCTGCGTCCGCCCCCAGGGTGCGCTCTACGCCTTCCCCCGGCTCGATCCCGAGGTGCACGAGATCCGCGACGACGCCAAGCTCGTCTACGACTTCCTCGTCGCGGAGCACGTGCTTCTGGTGCAGGGGACCGGCTTCAACTGGGCGACGCCCGACCATCTGCGCATCGTCACGCTTCCCGAGGCCCGCGTGCTGACCGAGGCGATCGAGCGCCTCGGAAACTTCCTCTCGTCGTACAAGCAGTGAGAGGACGGATGCCGCGGCATCCGTCAACCCCGTCGCGCACCGCCCGCAGCGGCCGTACCGTCGCCCCATGGCTATCGAACTGAACCGGCCCGCCCTGCGTCAGGCGCGCGCACTCGTCCGCGAGGGCAAGGTCGTGCGCGACGAGCCGGGGGACTGGTCGGAGGCAGCGCCCACCGCCGACGAGGAGAACGGCTTCATCGAGAGCGATGGCTGGACCGCATACGCCCACTGGCATCTCGGCGTCGACAAGACGGAGAACCGGGAGACGAAGCAGGCGTGGTCGTTCCCTATCGGCGACTTCCGAAGGGTGCACCGTGCGGGGGTGATCGCCGCGGAGAGTCGTGCCGGGCAGTTCGACCACGACGACGTTCGCGACGCGTGCAAGGCGCTGCTCGACCTGATCGACGCGCAGGAGTGACGACCGACCCGCCGCGAAAGTCGTGACGAGGCCGCCGAATCGCCCGCTAGAGCAGCGCGAGGGATGTCGCGCGCCAGCGCCCGTCCATGCCCTCGAGTCGCAGTGCCACCGCGCGCGTGCGCGCGGGACCCTGGACGATCACGACCGACTCGATGACCCCGTCGGCGGGCGCAGACTCGTGCACCGAGAGGATCACGTGCACCGGGCGACGCGCCGGGACGCCCCGGGCGCTGCGCGCGCGCGCGGCGAGGTTCGACCGCGTCACGAGCTTGCGATAGGGGTCTTCGGTGAGCCAGCGTGCGAGCTGGTCGACCTCGCGCACGCCTGCGAGCACCTCGAGCACACCGCGCGTGATGTTGCGCAGGAACGGCTCGGGCGCGGGCAGCGCGGTGGCGGACGTCCTTTGCGGCGCGAAGAACTCTGAGAGCTCTGCGGGGCTTTCGGGCGCGCGGAAAACGTGGGCAGAGCCCGCGGGCAGCATTGCCATGGGTGCCTAACTCGACAGGGGGGATGTCTTGCGGCAAGTAGAACACACGAGGCGCTCTCCACGGGAATCGGAGTGCCGTCATGTGGATAACTTGTGATCATGTCGGGAGGAGTGCTCTAACCTCGCCGAGTGCGTTGGGACCGCTTCTTCGATGATCTCGAGGGTCAGCTCGCCTCCGAGTGGGAGGCCGAGCGCGCCGCGCTCGATACCGAGGCCGAGCGACTTCGACTGGCCCGGGTGAGCCTGCAGGAGCGTCTCTCGCAGCTCGCCGGCCGCGACGGCGCCGCCCCCGCGCTGTCGTTCGACCTGTCCGACGGCGTGACGCTCCGCGGTGCCGTCACAGGGGTGGGTGCGGACTGCGTGGCGATCCTGCCGGCCGAGGGGCGGCCGGGTGCCGTCGTGGTCCCGTTCGCCGCGATCGCCGGGATCGGGATGCCGCACCACGATCTTCTCCGCAGTGCACGCCCCGCGCCCGCGCGGTCGGCTCTCGCCGAGCGCCTGACCTTCGGGTACGTGCTGCGCGACCTCGTCCGCCGGCGAGCGGGGGTGGCGGTGCATCTGCGCAGCGGTCGCGCGCTCCACGGCACCGTCGATCGGGCCGGCGCCGACCATCTGGACCTCGCCCTGCACGACCCGGGAGCCCCGCGCCGTGCGGATGCGGTGACCGGCCATCGCATCGTGCCGTTCGCGTCCGTGTCGTGGGTGCACGTCGATGGCACCGCGCCGCTGCTCTGACGCGGGCAGCCGGGTCAGTCGGGTCAGTCGGAGTGCCGCACCGGGCCGGAGCCCCACAGCTCGGGGAAGCTCGCGTTCTGCGCCTGCTGCCACAGTGCGGTGCGGCGAGCGACCTCGGCCTGGTCGTCGAGGTAGGCGGCCACACTCGCCTCCTCCACACGCCAGCGCGCGGGCGACCCCACACGCATGCCGGTCAGCTGCCCCTCCATGACGAGCGCCATCACCTCGTCGACCGACACGCCGAGCACCTCGCTCACCTGAGCGGGAGCGAGCAGGCGCACGTCCGATGTCGGGATCTCGGGCATGCCCCCATTATGGACCCGCTCCGAAGAGGGAGGATCGGCACCGCAACCGCTGTGGATAACGAAAATCGCCGACGGCCCGGCTCGGCCACGATGGGGGCATGACCGTCGCAGAGCCTGTTCGAACCCGTCGCCGCGCCTTCTGGGGGGACGCGCGCTTCCTCCTCGGAGTCCTCCTGATCGTGGCATCCGTCGCCGGGGTGTGGTTCGTGGTGGCGGCCGCGCGACAGACAGTTCCCGCCTACGCCGCAGCCCGCACGATCGTGCCGGGCGAAGAGGTCGCGTCCGACGATCTGCGGCAGGTCGATGTCGCGCTGGGGCATCTGGGCGGCGTCTACCTGTCCCCCGGCGCCCTGAACGAGGGCATGGTCGCCACGCGCACGATCGAGGCGGGCGAGCTCGTTCCCGCCGATGCCCTCGGCGCGGCGGAACGCGCGCGCACGACCAACGTCGTGGTGCAGAGCGCGGTCGACGTTCCGGCATCCGTCGACGAGGGCAGCGCGGTCGAGATCTGGGCCGCCCCGCTCGTCGAGCCCGGGGAGTACGACGCGCCCCGGATCCTCGTGGCCGACGCGACGGTGGTGTCGGTGACGCGCGACGACACGCTCATGGGCGGCGGGGCCGCGTCGCTCGAGCTGGTCATCCCGAGAGCGGATGTCGCAGCCACCCTGGCTGCGCTCGCCGACGACTCGGCGCTGTCGATCGTGCCCACCATCGGGGGTGGGTCATGACGCTGCTCGTCGCGGTCGACGACGGGGGGATGCTCGCCGAGGCGCTTCGCAGGGAGGGCCACCAGGTCGTGGCGACGTCGGAGGTGGCGTCGTTGGCCGCCGCGGCCGACGATCTGCTCCTCGGGCCCGATGCCGCGACGCTGCTGCGCGCCGTCGCAGACGCCGACGCCGTCGTGCTCGAGATCCGTCGCGACACGCTGACCGCTGCCGTCGTCGCGGCCTGCGACCGGGCCGCGACGCGCATCATCCCGCTGTGTGCCGATGCCCCGTCGATCCGCCTCGCGGAGGCCTTCGGGCTCGAGCAGCCACTGCCGCTGCCCGTCGAGGCGTGGCGGCTGTCCGAGGTGCTGGGGGCGGCACCCGCGCGGCCCGCCTCCGCGCCGGCACCGCACGGACCGCGCGTCATCGTGGTGTGGGGTCCCGCGGGCGCGCCCGGGCGATCGACCATCGCGGTCGAGCTCGCGGTCGAGCTCGCCCGCGGCGGCCGCCACGTCGGGCTGGTGGATGCCGATTCCCACGCCCCCTCGATCGCGCTCGCCCTGGGTCTGGCCGACGAGGGTCCGGGATTCGCGGCGGCATGCCGCCAGGCCGAACGGGGCGGGCTCGACGCGCGGGAACTCTCGCGGGTGAGCGTTCCCCTCGGCGGATCCGGCGTCGACGTGCTGACGGGGCTCAATCGTCCGTCGCGTTGGCCCGAGCTCTCCGAGACACGGGTCGAGCGCGCGCTCTCGGTGTGCCGCGAGTGGGCGGACTTCACCGTGGTCGACGTCGCGGCCCCGCTCGAGCGCGACGAGGAGATCGTGAGCGACCTCGACGGACCGCGACGAAACGCCGCGACCCTCGCGGCACTGCGCGGCGCCGATCTCGTCGTGGCCGTCGCCGGCGCGGACCCGGTGGGCGTCGCCCGCTTCCTGCGTGCTCATTCCGACCTGCGCGCGGCCGTCGGGGCGACGCCGGTCGCGGTGCTCGCCAACCGGCTTCGCCCCGGCGCCCTCGGCGTCGACGCCCGTGGTCAGGTGCGCCGGACCCTCGACCGCTTCGGCGGCATCGGCGACGTGTGGTTCCTCCCGCTCGACGCGCGGGCGGCGGATGCTGCGCTCCTCGCCGCGCGCCCGATCGCCGAGATCGCACCCAAGTCTCCCGTCACGCTCGCGCTGCGGCGGTTCGTGGGCGAGGCCATCGTCACGGCACCCGCGGCGGACGCGTCGCGCCGGGTCTCCCGGCGGTCTGCGCGCGCCGAGCGTGTCTCGGGCGGCGTCTAGGCTGAGAGTCGTGTCGACCCTCAGCGATCTCGTGTACGCCCAGGGCCGTTCCAGCGCGGAGGACGTGGAGTGGCTCCACCGTCTCGCGGGTGACGGCCAGCTGCTCGCCGACCTGGCCTTCGCCGACATCGTGCTGTGGGTCCCGACATCCGACGATTCCTTCGTCGCCGTCGCCCACACGCGTCCGAGCGGCGCGGCCACGCTCTTCTACCGTGACATCGTCGGCGACCGGGTGCGCCCGCAGTGGCGCACGCAGGTGCGCGACGCGTTCCAGACCGGACGGATCGTCGACTCGGCATCGCCCGACTGGTTCGAAGAGACGCCGACCCGCGTGCGGGCCGTCCCCGTGGTCCGCTCGCGGGGGAGCGAGCCCGCGCTGACGATCGGCGTGGTGACCCGGCACACGAACCTCGGCGAGGCGCGGACGCCCTCCCGCCAGCAGATCACGTTCAACGACTGCGCCGATGAGCTGTTCGGCATGGTGGCGACGGGCGACTTCCCCGACATGTCCGCGCCGACGTCGCCTCGGCGCGGCGCACCCCGTGCATCCGACGGGCTCGTGCGGCTCGACGTCGACGGCGTCACGACGTTCGCGAGCCCCAATGCGCTGTCGGCCTTCAACCGGCTGGGGTTCGACGACGAGCTCGAGGGCGAGTCGCTGGTGGAGGTCGTGACGCAGATCCTCCCCGAGAAGCGCCAGTTCGACGAGTCGCTCCCGGTCGTGGTGACCGGTCGTGCACCGTGGCGGGCCGACGTCGAGGCGCGCGGCGTCACCGTGTCGCTGCGCACGATTCCGCTCCGCGATCACGGCAAGCGCATCGGCGCGATCGTCCTGTGCCGCGACGTCACCGAGATCCGGCACCAGGAGCAGGAGCTCATCACCAAGGACGCCACGATCCGCGAGATCCACCATCGCGTGAAGAACAACCTGCAGACGGTGGCGTCGCTTCTGCGCATCCAGGCTCGCCGCTCGCACAGCGAGGAGGCGCGGGAGGCCCTCACGCAGGCGATGCGGCGTGTGTCGGCGATCGCGGTCGTGCACGACACCCTCTCGGAGGGGCTCGCGCAGAACGTCGACTTCGACGAGGTCTTCGCGCGCGTCCTGAAGCTCGTGGCCGAGGTCGCCTCTGCGCCGAACACGCGTGCGCGCACTCACTCCACCGGACGCTTCGGCACGCTGCCGAGCGAGTACGCGACGCCGCTGTCGCTGGCGCTGACCGAGCTGGTGACCAACGCGGTCGAGCACGGCCTCGCCGGTCAGGAGGGCGATGTCGAGATCATCGCCGAGCGCACCGACGAGCACCTCGAGGTGCGCGTGCGCGACACGGGGTCGGGGCTTCCCGAAGGTCAGGTCGGCCGCGGGCTCGGCACCCAGATCGTGCGCACGCTCATCCAGGGTGAACTCGGAGGCACGATCGACTGGCACACGATCATGGGAAGCGGCACCGAGGTCACGATCGAGATCCCGCTCCGCTACATCGAGCGCGGCAGGGGCTGATCAGCTCACGAAGCGCGGCGGGCGCGTGCGGCGCGGCGCTTGAGGGCGCGGCGCTCGTCTTCGGAGAGACCTCCCCATACGCCCGAGTCCTGACCGGTCTCGAGGGCGTACTGCAGGCAGATCTCGGTGACGGTGCACCGGGCGCAGACGGACTTCGCCTTCTCGATCTGATCGACGGCCGGTCCGGTGTTCCCGACAGGGAAGAACAGCTCGGGGTCGACGGTCAGGCAGGCGGCTTTGTCGCGCCAGTCCATGGTGGTGCTCCTTGATGCGGGGGATTTTTTTGACGAAGATGGCGCCGGATTCGGGTCCGGTACCCTGTGGAGTGCGAGGATTGCTCGCCCCACGTCGCTGTGGGAGCACACTGCTTCATCAATCGTCCCATAGCGGTTTACCCAGATCAAGGATGCGCGACAGGAATCTGTGCATTTTGCTGAGTATTCCCTCTGCGACATAGAGGGTTCGCACAACCCCGAGCCGTTCGACCCGAAAGATCACCAGCAATGCGAACAAACCGGATCGGACGCGTCGCGGCCGTCCTCGTCGGACTCGAGGGAGCCGGCCTGGTCGCGCTCGCCGTGTGGCAGATCTTCGCGATCGTCGCCGGCGACACCGCGTCGATCGACAGCGCACTCGCCCTCATCGTGCTCACCGCGGTGGGCGCTGCGGCGGTGATCGCGTTCGCGATCGCGATCTGGCGGGGCCGCTCGTGGGGGCGCTCCGGTGCGATCGTGACGCAGCTGCTGATCCTGGCGGTCGCGCTCGGCGCGGCGACGGGAGCCTACGCCGAGCCTGAGGTCGCGCTGGCGATCGCCGCACCCGCGGTCGTCACTCTGGTGCTGCTCGTCCTCGCCGTGCGCGAGGCCGGGCGGGAGTCGCGGGACGAGGCATCCGTCTGATCGCACGCGCCCGACCCGACGCATGCGTGCCGGGTTCTAGGCGGCGTCCAGTCCCACGAGCTTGCGCACGCGGGCCACGTGACCCGTGGCGCGGACGTTGTACAGCGCCTGCTCGATGCGACCCTCGGGATCGATGACGAACGTCGAGCGGATGACGCCCATGAACGTCTTGCCGTAGTTCACCTTCTCGCCCCACACCCCGTACGCGTCGTGCACGGCGTGGTCGGGATCGCTCAGCAGGTCGTAGGTGAGTCCGTCGCGCTCGCGGAAGCGCTGCAGCTTCTCGGGCTCGTCGCGGGAGATGCCCAGCACCGTGTAGCCGGCGGCCTGGAGCGGCGCGAGACTGTCGCGGAAGTCGCACGCCTCTTTCGTGCAGCCCGGCGTCATCGCCTCCGGATAGAAGAAGAGGATGACCCGGCCACCACGCAGGGCCGACAGCGAGACGGTGCGGCCGTCCTGGTCGACGAGGGTGAAGTCGGGTGCGGGGGAGCCGGTCTCGAGGCGCGTGGTCACCCCACCAGCCTAGGCTCCGTCGCGACCGGCGGTGTCGCGCGAGCCGCTGGCGGCGTCGCGCTTGGCGAACGTCTCGAGCAGGCGCTGGAGCGAGTCCAGACGGGCCGCGCCGCCCGGCCCGAGGCGCCCCTCCGCGACGGCTTCGACGATCGCGCAGTCGGGAGCATCCGGCAGGTGCGTGCAGCCCCGCGGGCACTCCTCGGCGATCTCGGCGAGGTCGGTGAACGCGCGCAGGATGTTCGCCGTATCCACGTGCCCGAGCCCGAACGACCGCACCCCGGGGGTGTCGATCACCCAGCCGTTGCCGTCGGTGCCGACGTAGCGCAGCGACACCGTCGAACTCGACGTGTGGCGGCCGCGGCCGGTGACCACGTTGACGTGGCCCGTCGCGCGCCGGGCTTCGGGTACGAGGGCGTTGACGAGGGTCGACTTGCCGACGCCGGAATGGCCGACGAACACCGTCGAGTGCCCCACCAGCGACGCGCCGATCCGTTCGAGCGGCATCTCGTCCTGCCCGCTCGTGAACACCTCGAGATCGAGGCCCTCGAAGTGCGCGAGGAACGCCGTCGGGTCGGCGAGGTCGGTCTTCGTCACGACGAGGAGAGGCCGGATGCCGGCATCCAGCGCCGCCACGAGGTAGCGGTCGACGAGCCGGGCGCGGGGCTCGGGGTCGGCGGCGGCCACGACGACGAGCATCTGGTCGGCGTTCGCGACGATGACCCGCTCGACCTGATCGGTGTCGTCGGCGCTGCGCCGCAGGAGCGAGGTGCGCTCCTCGATCCCGATGATCCGTGACAGGGTGCCTTCGTCGCCGGAGGTGTCGCCGACGACACGGGCGCGGTCGCCGGTGACGATCGCCGTCTTGCGCAGCTCGCGCGCTCGGACCGCCAGGATCGTGCGCTCGTCGTCGAGATCCTCGTCCACGAGCACCGTGTAGCGGCCCCGGTCCACGCCCAGCACGCGGGCGATCTGAGCGTCGGCGTGCGCGGGCCGGCGTTTCGTGCGGGGGCGGTTCGCCTTCGGGTTGGGGCGGACGCGCACGTCCGCCTCGTCGAACTCGGGTTCGTCGTCCTCGTCGAGATCGTCGAGCCAGCTCACGATGCCCGCATCGTCTCCGTCGCGTGGGCGGCGGGGTCGCCGCCGTCCTCGAGCATCGCCTGCCACAGCTCGGGGAATTGGGGCATCGTCTTCGCGGTCGTGCCGATGTCGTCGATCTCGACCCCCGGGACGGCGAGCCCGATGAGGGCACCGGTCGTGGCCATGCGGTGGTCGTGGTGGGCGCGCCAGGTGCCCCCGTGGAGCGGGCGGGGCACGATGCGGATGCCGTCGGGCAGCTCGTCCGCCTCGCCGCCGAGGCTGCGCAGTTCGCCGACGAGCGCCGCGATGCGGTCGGTCTCGTGCCCGCGGATGTGGCCGATGCCGTGCAGCGTCGACGGGGCGTCGGCGAACGCGGCCAACGCGAAGATCGTCGGGGTCAGCTCGCCTGCCGCGGACAGGTCGAGGTCGATTCCCTGGATGCCGCTGCCCGCCGTGACGGTGAGCGCGCCGCCACGCCGCTGAACGCGGGCGCCCATGAGCGCGAGGATCTCGGTGAGCATCGCGCCGGGCTGCGTGGAGTGGGCGGGCCAGCCGGTGACCGACACGGAGCCGCCGACGAGCATCGCGGCGGCGAGGAACGGCGCGGCGTTGGACAGGTCGGGCTCGATCGCGACGTCCTTGCCGCGCACGGCGCCGGCCGGCACGATCCACTCGCCCTGGGCGGGACGTTCGACGTGGACGCCGCGGTGGGCGAGCGCCTCGACCGTCATGTCGATGTGAGGGATGCTCGGCAGTCGCTCGCCGGCGTGGTGCAGGTGCAGGCCGACGTCGAAGCGGGGAGCGGCCAGCAGCAGGCCCGACACGAACTGGCTCGAGGCGCTCGCGTCGATCGTGACCTCGCCACCGCGCGTGTGCCCGTGTCCGCGGATGATGAAGGGCAGTGCCCAGTGCCCCCCGTCGTCGATGTCGACGCCCACGTCGCGCAGCGCGGTGATCATCGCGCCCATCGGGCGGTGGAGCGCGCTCTCGTGGGCGGTCAGCGTGACGTCGCCCCTCGCGAATCCGCCGAGTCCCGCCACGAACCGCATCACGGTTCCGGCCTGACCGCAGTCGACGACGCTGTCGCCGCGGAGCGGCCACACGGGGGTGACGATGATGTCGTCGCCGAAGCGACCGGCGCCCGGCTCGAGCTCGATGCCCACGCCCAGAGAGCGCAGCGCCTCGACCATGCGAGCGGAATCGTCGGAGTGAAGGGGCGAGATGAGCCGGCTCGGCGCGTCGGCCAGCGCGGCGAGGATCAGCTCGCGGTTGGTCAGCGACTTCGAGCCCGGGACGGTCACGGTGGCGTGGAGCGGGCCGTCGGCGACGGGAGCGCGCCAGGGTCCGCGCCCGTCCGGCGCGCTGCTCGGGGAATAGCCGCTGCCTGTCATCGGGTTCTACCCTACTGAACCCCGCACCCACGGGCCGGGATCGATGACAGAAGTGGAGCCGGATGATCGCCACCCTCGATCGCCTCGATATCGAGGCGACGCCATGGGACCTCTCGGGCAGCCGGGAGGCGCCCGCCGTAGACTTGCGCGTGATGAGCGACCCGATCGACCAGGTGCCGGACGCACGCGCGCAGTTCGAAGAGCAGGCGCTGCCCTTCATGGACCAGCTGTATGCCGCGGCCATGCGCATGACACGCAACCCCGCCGACGCGGCCGACCTCGTGCAGGAGACCTTCGTGAAGGCCTTCGCCTCGTGGAAGACGTTCACGCAGGGGACGAACCTCAAGGCGTGGCTCTACCGCATCCTGACGAACACCTACATCAACATCTACCGCAAGAAGCAGCGGGAGCCGTACCAGGGCACCATCGACGAGCTCGAGGATTGGCAGCTCGGCGGCGCCGAGTCGACGACCGCGACCAGCGCGCGGTCGGCCGAGGCCGAGGCGATCGACCATATGCCCGCGTCGGTCGTCAAGGACGCGCTGCAGTCCATTCCGGAGGACTTCCGGTTGGCGGTGTACCTCGCCGACGTCGAGGGCTTCGCCTACCAGGAGATCGCCGACATCATGAAAACCCCGATCGGCACGGTCATGAGCCGTCTGCACCGTGGCAGGCGCATGCTTCGTGAACTGCTGGCCGACTACGCGAAAGAGCGCGGCATCGCCACCGCCGCCACGAGGAGCACGACATGACCGACTGCGGCTGTGAGAAGGCCCGGCGCGACCTGGAGGAGTACCTCCGCAACGAAGTGTGCAAGACCCAGCACACCGATATCGCCGAGCATCTGGAGCACTGCGACGGATGCCGCGACGAGGCGCTGGTCTCGCGCACCCTGACCGAAGTGGTCGCACGCGCGTGCAAGGAGACCGCCCCTGAAGAGCTGCGTGACCAGGTGCTCGCCAAGCTCCGCGCGGTCCAGGCCACGCACTGACCCCGGACCCCCGGGGCGGTCAGTCGAGTCCGAGCGCAGGCGCGGAGCGCACGATGTCGCGCCGACTTGCCATCCCGAGCTTGGCGAGTACCGCCGAGACGTGGTGATCGGCGGTCTTCGGTGAGATGTAGAGCTCGGCAGCCAGCTCTGCGTTCGTGAGCCCGCGCGCGACGAGGCGGGCGACATCGAGTTGCCGATTGGTGAGGCCCGACGGGTTCGCGGCTGTTCCGGCGCGGGGTCGAGACGGCAGTGAACGGATGCCGCGGGCGGTGAGGTTCGCGCGGGCGCGTGCCGCGGTCGCCGGGACGTCGAGCGCGTCCAGTGCCGCCAGTCCGGCCGCCGCGGTCGCCTCGTCCGAGGAGTGCAGTGCCGCGAGCGCGGCATCGTACGGGACGCCGAGATCGCGCCATCCTTTCGCCGACTTCGCGTGCTGCCCGTCGAGCTCGAGCCGATAGGGCTCGGGCAGGTCCGGGGAACCGATCCCGTTCCGGCCGAGGCGCGCGAGCCAGACCCGCAGGTCGCCCGCAGCCCACTGGGTTCCGGGAATCTTCCATGCCATGGCGAGCTCGCGTTCGGCGTCATCGAGGCGGGCGTCCGGCCGGCCGCGATGCCACGCGAGCTCGGCCGTTGCACTGCGCACCGCAAGCGAGACCAGCGCCTCATCCAGCTCGATCGACAGCGCCCACGCTGCGGCGAGGTGTGCGTCGACCTCGTCGGCGCCACCGCGCCGCATGCCGAGCTGCGCCGAAACGATGTGGGGCCACGCCGCCGCGAGCGGCGCCCCGCGGTCGTCGAGTACAGCCGCCGCGTCCTCTGCTGATGCCGCCCACCGGCCGCGGAGGAGATGGAGCCGAGACCGCATGCCGGTCTGCCATTGCCGGCATACCGGGATGTCGCGGTCGATCGTGAGCGGGATCGACTCGGCCAGCACCGCCTCGGCGTCGCTCAGCCGGCGGTGCTCGATATCGAGCGCCGAAAGGTTCGAATAGGCGGTGGTGCCTATCTCGTCGAGCGAGCGCCGGAGAGCGGAGTTCGCGTGCCGCACGAGCTCTTCCCGGGCCGCCGTGCGCCCATCGACGAGGTCGGACGCCGCTTCGGTGATCGATAGGCGCAGGGAGGCGGCATCCGTCGTGGGCGCAGCGCGCTGGGCGGCCGCGATGCCGCGCGCCGTCTCGAGATCGTGTCGCCGGTAGGCGAGGTAGGCGCGGGTCGCCTGGGCGGACGCCTGCGCATCGGGCCCCGCGCCGCTCGAGGCCGCTGCATCGGCGTGACGCTCGGCTTCGCGGCGCCGGGCCGAGTAGTACTCCACGACCGCGCGACGATCATGGGCCGTGCTGATGCCGTCGCCGTCGTTGAGGTGCTCGCGGATCCGTAGAGCGGCGTCGATGGACGAGAGGGATGCCTGCAGCCGGCTCACCATGTACTGCTCGGTGCTGAGCTGCTCGAGCAGGCCGGCGCGTTCGGCCGTATCGGAGTCGAGCTGTGCGAGGGCCAGCGTGAGGAAGGCCACAGCCTCCGTGTGGGAACCGGTGCGCGTGGCGTCCTCAGCCGCAAGCGCCGCGTATCGGAGCGTTCGCTCGGGGTCGCCCGCCGCCGCCGCGTGGTGCGTGAGCACGGCGTCATCGGCGGTGCCGACTCGCTCCCACGCGTCGAGCACCCGGCGATGGAGGAGGGGTGCGGCACCGAGCCCGCTGCTCTCGACGATCGCCAGGCGCGCCAGCTCGTGGCGGAACGCGATGCCGCCGCGGGAGCGGACGAGCAGACCGGTCGCCTCGAGCCGGCGAAGGGTGGGCACGTCGATGTCCATGTAGGGCAGCAGACGATCGTCGAAGGCATCCGGTGCTGTCGCGATCAGCTGCAGCGCCTCCAGTTCGTCGGACGTGAGGCCGGTCGTGCTCGAGATGACGGCATCCCGCACGGTGCGAGGCAGTCCCTCTCCGCGGTGCCGGGCGATCTCGGCGACGAAGAACGGATTTCCCCCGGTGAGCGCGAGGACGCGCTCCGGGTCGGCCTTGTGCTCACCGAGCACCTGGCGCACCGCATCGGCCGACAGCGGCGGGAGGGAGAGGCGGACGGCGGAATCCATCCGCGCCGAATCGCCGAGGAGCGCGAGAAGGTCGTGGCCGAGGGGGACTTCCCGATGCGCGATCACGAGCGCCACGGGCAGAGATTCGATGCGACGGAGCAGGAATCGCAGCACCTCGACCGATGCGGCATCGATCCACTGCGCATCGTCGATCACCAGGACCGTGGGGACCGCGGCGACGTCAGCCGTGAAGCGGGCCTCCACGCCGAGAAGGCTCTCTGCCGCGGTGGTGTCCCCGAGCATCTGCTGCACGTCGCGGATGGGGCCGAGGGGTCGCGGAGTGGTCAGCGGATCGCAGCCCGCGCGCAGCACGCGCATCCCGGCGGGGAGGTCCGCGAGCGCCGCACCGATGAGGCTCGTCTTGCCGGCGCCCGCGTCGCCGGCCACGGTGACGACGGCGCCCGACCAGGACCCGTCGGTCGCGCGGATGCGACGGACGGCCTCTGCGAGCTCGTCCAATTGCGACGCGCGCTCGAACAGCCCCATGGCGCCATCGTAGGCTCCAGGGGGCTGTTCGAGCGGACTCGATGTCACCGAGGTCGCGGACCGCCGAGCGCCGCTTCGGCGTAGGCGCCGATGCGCATGGCCTCGATCGCGCGGTCGACGAGCCTTCGGCGGGCCATCTCGTCGTGGGTGATCGCGGGGCGGTGGTGTGCGCGGTCGGCGAGTGCCGCGGTGCCGGCGGCCACGAACCGCCGTACCGTCGACCACGCCGCGCGCGCCGTCGCACCGTGTTCGACGAGCGATGCGGGCGTGGCGAAGACCACAGCGGGCATGGCGCTCATGCCGCCGCCTCGTCGGCCGTCCGAGGGCCGAACTCGGCGACGACCTCGGCGACGAGGTCTGCCGGGAAGCCGCCGCGGCGGGCGTGCTCTCGGACGGTCTCGGCGTCGGATGTGCGGTGGACGCAGTAGAACTTGTCGCCCGCGACGTAGGTGGTGACCCACTCGTAAGGTACGCCGAGCGAGTCCACCGCGCGGTTGGACGTCCGTGCGATCTCGGCGAGGTCGGCGAGGCTCATCTGCGACGCTCCCGCGATCTCGCGCTCGATGATGAAGGTGTGCATGGGATCTCCGATCCTGGAGGGATCCGGACTTTCCGGATGCCTCCATCGTCGAGATCCGCCGCCGGCGTGACATCGGGAGCAGCTCCCCATGTTCCGTCGGAAGCCTCCCCAGACTCCGTCAGGCAGCGGGCGCGAACACGCGCAGCGCGCGAGGCGCGACGTCGACGGTGAGCGGCAGTGCCCCGATCGGATCGCCGTCGGCGTAGCCGGTCACTCCGGGCGACGCGAGCCGCACCGATCTCACGCGGTGCATCACGACCTCGGGCACCGTCCCGTGCGTGCCGCGATAGACGCGAGGCAGCAGGCGGAGCAGGCGTGCTCGTCCGGCAGGGCGCACCAGCACGAGGTCGAGCAGGCCGTCGGCCGGGTCGGCGGCGGGACAGATCGGGATGCCGCCGCCGTAGGTGCGTCCGTTTCCGACGGTCGCCATCACGAGGTCGCCCACGACGCGCTCGCGCGCGCCGTCGGCGGTTTCGAACTCGACCTCGTACGGCATGCCGACGAGGGTGAGGAACTCGAGCAGGATCGCGATGTTGTAGCGGGAGCCGCCGCGGGGCCAGCGCATGGCGTTGGCCCGGTCGTTCACCTTCGAGTCGAAGCCGCTCGCCAGCACCGTCCCGAAGAACTCCGTCGAGCCGTCTTCGCGGGTCACTCGCGCGAGGTCCACGTCGCGGGTCGCGCCCGCGGCGATCGTGTCGGCGGCGGCGACGGCATCCAGTTCCTTCAGACCGAAGGTCGCGGCGAAGTCGTTGCCGGTCCCTGCGGGGATGATCCCGAGCGGGATGCCGGTGCCCGCGACCTCCTGGATCGCGAGGCGCACCGTGCCGTCGCCGCCCGCGACCGCGACAGCGTCGACACCGGCGTCGATCGCCGTGCGCAGCAGCGCAGAGGACTCCTCGGCGCTGCCGCCGCTCACCAGGGCGGTGCGCACGCCGTGCTCCCGCAGGCGTTCGGCCGCCTGGGTCGCCGCACCCGTGTGCGCTCCCGCGCGGGCGGCGGGGTTGACGAGCAGCGCGACGTTCACGAGCGGCGGCCGTCGTGCGCGTCGGATGCCTCGCTGTGCGCGACGAGGACGCCGGGGTTCATGATCCCGTGCGGGTCGAGCACTCCCTTCACGGCGCGGAGGACCTCGACCCCGAGCGCGCCGATCTCCGCTTCGAGATAGGGTCGGTGGTCGCGCCCGACGGCGTGGTGGTGCGTGATGGTGCCGCCGGCGCCTCCGATCGCGCGGGAGGCGGCATCCTTCGCACCGGCCCATTGCGCCTGCGGGTCGTCGGTCAGCGCGGCGACGACGGTGAAGTACAGCGACGCGCCGGCCGGGTAGACGTGCGAGATGTGGCACAGGACGATCGGCTTCGCGCCGGTCGAGGTCAACGCCGTCGACAGCGCGTCGGTCACCGCCGTCTTCAGGCCGGCCAGCGCCGACCAGGTCGTCGCGGTCTCGAGGGTCTCGGCGAGCACGCCGGCGTCCATGAGCGTGTCGCGCAGCGCGGGTGACGCGAACCGCCCTCGCTCCCACGACGTCGCCGGGTCCTCACCGCGGGCCTTCGCACCGTAGCGGGCGAACACGGTGGCGAGGTCCTCTCGTGTGCGCTCGGCCTCGGCGGCCTCTGCACCCTCGAAGGTGGCGATGGCGAGGCATCCGCTCAGTCGGGTGAGGTGACCGCCCATCGCGGCGTTGACGCGCGTCTCGGTCTCGTCGCTGAGGCGCAGCACCGTGGGACGGATGCCGCGCTGCGTCGCCTCGCGGAACGCCGCCGCGCCCGATGCGAAGTCGGGGAAGGTCCACGCGGCGTACGCGGTGGCGGCGGGGCGAGGACGGATGCGCACGGTGACTTCGGTGAGCACGCCGAAGGCGCCCTCCGAGCCGATGAGCAGCTGGCGCAGGTCGGGACCGGCGGCGCTCGCCGGGGCGCGGCCGAGGGAGAGCTCGCCCGCGGGGGTCGCGACGCGCAGCGCGTGGACGAGGTCGTCGAAGCGTCCGTACCCGCGTGACGCCTGGCCGCTCGAGCGCGTCGCGGCGTACCCGCCGAGCGAGGCGTGCAGGAAGCTCTGCGGGAAGTGGCCGAGCGTGTAGCCGTGCGCCCCGAGGAGCTCCTCCGCCTGCGGTCCGGTGGTGCCGGCGCCGAAGGTCGCCAGGAGCGACGTCTCGTCGAGATCGAGGAGAGCGGCGGTGCGCTCGAGGTCGAGGGCGATGACGGCGCGCTGCGCTCCGGTCTCGGGGTCGACCCCGCCGACGACGGACGTGCCGCCGCCGAAGGGCACGACGGCGATCCGACGCTCCGCGCACACGGCGATGACCGCCGCGACCTCGTCGTGGTCGGCGGGGGAGACGACGGCATCCGGTGCCGTCTGCGGGTCGTCGAGCCGGCGCCGCAGCAGGTCGGGCGTGCTCTTGCCGCCGAGGTGGAGCATGCGCACCGCGTCCGCGGTGGTCGCGTGGCCGACACCGACGAGTGCGCCGAGGGCTGCAAGGTCGGCGTCATCCAGTCGCGACGGCGTGAGCACGGGCGTGCCGCGCCGTGCGACAGGGTGGGCCTTGCCGGGGAGGAGCGTCGCGATGAGCGCCTTCGCGCCGGCGGGGAGACGTGCCGGCTCGGTGCCCCAGGCATCCCAGTCGGAGCGAGGGCGGGGCGCGGGCACCGCGAGCGGGCGAGGAGGGATGCCGGAGGGCGCCGTCGCGGTCATGGCGACAGTATGACACATTATGTATGGTTGTCACATGGCTGACGGAGTCTCCGACACCGAGACCGCGATCCTCGACGCGGCACTCGCAGAAGTGCTGGCGCACGGCATCCGTAGAACGACCGCCTCCGACATCGCGCGGCGCGGCGGGATCGCTCGGCAGACCCTCTACCGGTACTGGCCCGACGCGCAGGCCATCTTCGCCGCGCTCGTCACACGTGAGCTCCTCGCGGTGCTGCCGTCTGGCGGGGCGGACCCCGCATCGCTCGACGACCTCGTCGGCGTACTCACCGAGACCGCCGACCGCGTGCGACGGATGCCGCTGGTCGACCGCCTGCGCGACACCGACCCCGAACTGTTCGCGCGGTACATCCTCGACCGCCTCGGCACCAGCCAGCGCGCGATCGTCGCCGAGACCGCCCGGCGGCTCGCATCCGGGCAGCGGGAGGGGTTCGTGCGTGCGGGCGACCCGTCGCAGCTGGCCGCGATGGTGCTCCTCATCACGCAGTCGGCCGTGCAGTCCGCGCCCCTCGTCGCCGAATGGCTGCCCGGCGAGGCATGGCGCACCGAGCTCGGCGCGGCGCTGCGCGGCTACCTTGCCCCGGTGTCCGTGTGAACATCGTCGGGCGGATGCCGCACCCGTCCGCGCTCACCGCGGTGCGGCGCGCGCGCGAGCTGGACGCACTCGCCGCCGGCCCGCCGCTCGACGTGCTGGTCATCGGCGGCGGCGTGACCGGCGCGGGGATCGCGCTGGATGCCGCGAGCCGGGGTCTGCGGACCGCGCTCGTCGAGCGGCACGACCTCGCCCACGGCACGAGTCGCTGGAGCTCGAAGCTCGTGCACGGGGGACTGCGCTACCTCGCGACCGGCCAGGTCGCGATCGCGCACGAGAGCGCCGCCGAGCGGCATCTCCTGATGACGCGTCTCGCGCCCCACCTCACGAGGGCGCTCGCGCAGGTCGTGCCCCTTTACGCGCCCGGACACGTACCGCGCGGAGCCTTCGTCGGACTCGGCTACGGCCTCGGCGACGGCCTCCGCCGCGTCGTCGGGACCCCGGGCGCCGTGCTCGGTCCGCCCGGGCCGATCGGACGAGCCGAGACACTGCGCCTGGTCCCCTCCGTCGAGCCGAAGGAGCTTCGCGGCGGAGTGCGCGGCTGGGACGGGCAGCTCATCGACGATGCGCGGCTGGTCGTGGCGATCGCGCGCACGGCGGCCGGGTACGGGGCATCCGTCCTCACCCGGGTCGAAGCGGTCTCGGCCGGCGGCGACGGCGCGGTGCTGCGCGACCGGCTCACAGGGTCGGAGGTCTCCGTGCGTGCGCGTGCCGTGGTGAGCGCCGCCGGCGTGTGGGCGGGCGAACTCGATGCGGACGTGCGGCTGCGGCCGAGTCGGGGCACGCACCTCGTCGTCTCGGCCGCGCGCCTGGGCGGATCGGATGCCTCGCTCACCGTGCCCGTGCCCGGGTCGTCGAGCCGCTTCGTCTTCACCCTCCCCGCGCCGCACGGCCGCGCGTACATCGGGCTCACCGACGTGCCCGCCGACGGCCCGCTGCCTGACGTGCCCTATGCGACCGAGCCCGAGATCGACGCGCTCCTGTCGACCATGAACACGGTGCTCGCGCGGCCCCTGACCCGCGACGATGTGCTGGCGACGTTCGCGGGCCTCCGTCCGCTGCTCGCCGGGGCGGACGGCGCCGACGACACGAGCGACCTGTCGCGCCGCCACGCGATCCTGGAGTCGTCGTCGGGACTGCTCAGCGTCGTGGGCGGAAAGCTGACGACCTACCGGCGCATGGCGGAGGACGCGGTGGATGCCGTCATCCGGCGGGATCCGTCCTTCCCGGCGCGCCCCTCGAGCACCCGCGGGATTCCGCTCGCCGGAGCCTGGCCGCGCCATCGGATGGCCGAGATCGCCGCTCCGCCCCGTCTCGTGCGCCGCTACGGCGCGGAGGCCCCCTATGCGGCGGCGCTTCCCGACGGCCCCGCCGCCGCGCGCGGCGTCACGGCGCAGGAGCTGCAGTGGGGCGTCGCCGTCGAGGGCGCGCTCGGTCTCGACGACCTGCTCGACCGGCGCACGAGACTCGGCCTCGTCGAGGCGGATCGCGAGGAGTCGACGGATGCCGCGGCCGCCGCCTTCGCGCGGGCCGGCGTGGAGCCCGTCTGAGCCCGCGGCACGGGTTGGCAGGAATCCGCAGAACGACGTCCGATCCCCGCGAGCGCCATGTCGGGGGCGCACGCGAGACTGGTTCCATGTCCTCGCCCGACGCCGCACCGACACCGCCCCACGGCGGTCTCGGCGTCGTCCAGGGCACCGCGCTGTACATCGCGTCCGTCCTCGGCACCGGCCTCCTGGTGCTTCCCGGGCTCGCCGCCGAGGCGGCTGGGCCGGCGAGCATCGTCGCCGTGCTCGCGGTGATCGGCCTCTCCATCCCCCTCGCGGGCACGTTCGCCGTGCTCGCCGCGCGCTACCCCGATCCGGGCGGCGTCGCCAGCTACGTGCGCAGGGCGCTGGGCGGCACCGCCGCGCGCATGACCGGCTACTGGTTCATGTTCGGCGTGTGCGCCGGAGCCCCCGTCGTGGCCGTGCTCGGCGCGGAGTACGTCGCGGCCGTGGCGGGCATCGACCGCGCCGCGGTTCCTGTCATCGCCCTGGCGATCCTCGTCCCGCCCTTCGCTGCGAACGCCTTCGGCGTGCGGGTCGCGGGCTGGGTGCAGTTCGTGCTCACCGCCCTGCTGCTCACCGTCGTGGTCGTCGTGGTGTCGCTCGCGGCCCCCGCCGTGGAGCCGTCGAACTTCACCCCCTTCCTGCCGCACGGCTGGGCGGGCGTGGGCACCGCGATCAGCCTGTTCGTCTGGGCGTTCGCCGGGTGGGAGGTGGGCACGCACATCTCGGGCGAGTTCCGCAACCCGCGTCGCGCGATCCCGATCGGCACGGCGATCGCCCTGGTCGTCACGGGCGTCTGCTACCTCCTGCTCCAGGTCATCACGGTGGGCGCGCTCGGCGACTCCGCCGGAGACGGGGCGGTCCCGCTGCTCGAGCTGGCGCGGCTCGGCTCGTCCGGCTTCGGACCCATCGCGGTGGGAACGATCGCCGCCATCGTGGCGCTCGGCGTCATGAACGCCTATCTCGCCGCGTTCGCGAAGCTCGGAGCATCCCTCGCCGCCAACCGCGACCTCCCGCGCTGGTTCGCGGCCGGCGTCGAGTCGGGTGCGGTTCCGCGACGTGCGCTCGCCCTCACCGGCGTCGTGGTGCTGCTCTACTTCTCGCTCATGCTGTGGTCGGGGCTCGAGCTGACTCCGTTCATCCTCGTGCACACGAGCAGCATGGTCTCGATCTACGCGGTCGGCATGGTCGCCGCCGTGAGACTGCTGCGACGGTGGTCCCTGGGCTGGTGGATGGCCGTCGTCGCCGCAGTCCTGTGCGCCGGCATGCTCGTGCTCGCGATCGGTTCGCTGCTTCCGGCGGCGATCCTCGCGGCCGGTGCCGTCGCGGTCACGCTCGTGCGGCGTGCACACCGGCTGCGGACCCCCTCGACGTTCGACTCCGCCGGGGTGAAGACGGCGGACAATCCGGCTCGCGGCGCCGACGACGGGCGTGCGGATGCCGCGGCCGAGCGCGCGTCGGCCCTGGAAGCCGAAGCTCCCAGGGCCGACGTGGCGGGCTGAGCCGCTACAGCGTCAGCGCCTTCTTCAGGATCTCGGTCTGCTCGGCGGCGTGCACCTTCGGCGAGCCCGTCGCCGTCGATGCGGCGGCGGAACGCGAGACGCGCCGCACCGTTCGGCCGTGCAGATGCTTGCTGAGCTCGAGTGCGATGAACGGCCACGCGCCCTGGTTCTCCGGCTCGTCCTGCACCCACACCAGTTCGGCGTTCGGGTACTGGTCGATGACCGCGTTGAGCTCGGTGACCGGCGACGGGTAGAACTGCTCCAGCCGGACGAGCGCGATCTCGGGGTTCGGGTTCTTGTCGAGCTCCGCACGCAGATCCCAGTGGATCTTGCCGGCGTGCAGGAGCACGCGCTTCACGGCGTCCTTCTCGAGGCCGCGGTCATCGTCGAGCACGGGCTCGAAACGGCCCGAGAGGAAGTCGTCGACCGGGCTGGTGGCACCGCGCAGGCGCAGCATCGCCTTCGGCGTGAACACGACCAGCGGACGGCGGGGGCGCGCGTAGGCCTGGCGGCGCAGCAGGTGGAAGTACGACGCGGGCGTCGACGGGCGCGCGACGGTCATGTTGTCCTGCGCGCACATCTGCAGGTAGCGCTCGATGCGCGCCGATGAGTGGTCGGGCCCCTGGCCCTCGTAGCCGTGGGGGAGGAGCAGTGCGACGCTCGACTGCTGGCCCCACTTCTGGTCGGCCGACGAGATGAACTCGTCGATGACCGACTGGGCTCCGTTGGCGAAGTCGCCGAACTGGGCCTCCCACAGCACGAGCGAATCGGCCCGCTCGACGGAGTACCCGTACTCGAACGCCATCGCGGCGTACTCGCTGAGGAGCGAGTCGTACACCCAGAAGCGCCCCTGGTCGGCGGCGAGGTTCGAGAGCGGGATCCACTCCTGCCCGTTCGCACGGTCGTGGAGCACCGAGTGGCGCTGGACGAACGTGCCGCGGCGGGCGTCCTGTCCGGCGAGCCGGACGTTCGTCTTCTCGAGCAGGAGCGAGCCGAACGCGAGGAGCTCTCCGAACGCCCAGTCGATCGAGCCGTTGCGGCTCATGTCGAGACGCTTCTCGAGAAGCTGCTGGAGCTTCGCGTGCACCGTGAAACCTTCGGGCTTGTTGACGAAGGCATCGCCGACCAGGTTCACGACCTCGCGGGTCACGCCGGTCGTCTCGGGCTCGCCCACCGCGGGGGCGTCGTCCGCGACATCCGCCTGAATCACCGGCGACGAGCCGGTCTCTGCCGCGTGGGTCTCGGCGAAGGCGATCTCGAGGCGGTTCTGGAAGTCCTGCTTGGCCTTGTCGTACTCTTCCTCGGTGATGTCGCCGCGGCCGACGAGGGCCTCGGTGTACAGGCGCCGGACCGAGCGCTTCGCCTCGATGAGGTTGGTCATGAGCGGCTGCGTCATCGAGGGGTCGTCGCCCTCGTTGTGACCGCGACGGCGGTAGCACACGAGATCGATCACGACGTCGCGGTGGAAGCGCTCGCGGTACGCGAACGCCAGCTGCGACACACGGGTGACGGCCTCGGGGTCGTCGCCGTTCACGTGGAAGATGGGCGCCTGGATCGTTTTGGCGACATCGGTGGCGTACACCGAGCTGCGCGCATCGACGGGCGTCGTCGTGAAGCCGACCTGATTGTTGACCACGACGTGCACCGTGCCGCCGGTGCGGTAGCCCCGCAGCTGCGACATCTGGAGCGTCTCGAACACGACACCCTGGCCCGCGAACGCGGCGTCGCCGTGCACGAGGATCGGCAGCCATGAGAACGTCCCGATCGGCTTGCGGTCCTGCTTCGCGCGGACGATGCCCTCGAGCACGCCGTCGACGGTCTCGAGGTGCGACGGGTTCGCTGCGAGGTACACCGGCAGCTGCTCGCCGCGGTCGTCCACGAAGGTCCCCTCGGTGCCGAGGTGGTACTTGACGTCGCCGGAACCGCTCTTCGAGCCGATCGCGACGGAACCCTCGAACTCGCGGAACACCTGCCCGTAGGTCTTGCCGGCGATGTTCGTCAGCACGTTGAGGCGGCCGCGGTGGGCCATGCCAATGGCCGCGCCGTCGAGGCCGGCCTCGGCCGCAC
Organism: Microbacterium sp. SSM24; assembly: GCF_025989145.1. Taxonomy (NCBI): domain Bacteria; kingdom Bacillati; phylum Actinomycetota; class Actinomycetes; order Micrococcales; family Microbacteriaceae; genus Microbacterium; species Microbacterium sp. SSM24. The sequence continues at coordinate 2,303,089 of NZ_JAPDNQ010000001.1, forward strand.
CCTGGAGGATCTCGTCGAGCAGCGGGATGAGCGACTCGCCGCCCTCGAGGCTGAAGCGCTTCTGGCCGACGTACTTCGTCTGCAGGAACGTCTCGAACGCCTCGGCCTGCTGGAGCTTGTCGAGGATGCGCAGCTGCTCGGCGTGACCGGGCTTCTGGTACTTGAGCTCGACGTTCTCCTGGAACCACTTGCGCTGCTCGGGGTCCTGGATGTGCATGTACTCGAGGCCGATGGTGCGGCAGTAGGAGTCGCGCAGCACGCCGAGGATGTCGCGCAGCTTCATCGTGCGCTTGCCGCCGAACCCGCCGGTGACGAACTCGCGGTCGAGATCCCAGAACGTCAGTCCGTGCTGCTCGATCTCGAGGTCGGGGTGCGTGCGCTGCACGTACTCGAGCGGGTCGATGTCGGCCATCAGGTGGCCGCGCACGCGGAACGAGTTGATGAGCTCCTGCACGCGCGCCTGCTTGTCGACGCGCTCGGCCAGGTCGACGTTGATGTCGGCGGCCCAGTGGATCGGTGCGTAGGGGATGCGCAGCGCAGCGAAGATGTCTTCGTAGAAGTTGCGCTGACCGATGAGCAGCTCGTGAACCCGCTTGAGGAACTCGCCTGATCCCGCGCCCTGGATGACGCGGTGGTCGTAGGTGCTGGTCAGCGTGATCGTCTTGCCGATCGCGAGCTCGTTGAGGGTCTTGTCGCTCGCGCCCTGGAACTCCGCGGGGTACTCGAGGGCACCGGCCCCGACGATGCAGCCCTGCCCCTTCATGAGGCGCGGCACCGAGTGCACCGTGCCGATCCCGCCCGGGTTGGTGAGCGAGATCGTCGTGCCCTGGAAGTCGGCCGCGGTGAGCTTGTTGTTGCGGGCGCGCGTGACGAGGTCTTCGTAGGTGGTGAGGAACTCGCCGAAGGTGAGCTGGTCGGCGCGCTTGATGCTCGGGACGAGGAGCGCACGGGTGCCGTCGGGCTTGGGCAGGTCGATCGCGATGCCGAGGTTGACGTGCGCCGGCGCGACCACCGACGGCTTGCCGTCGATCTCGGCGTAGAACACGTTCTGGCTCGGGAACTCCTTGAGCGCCCGGATGATCGCCCAGCCGATGAGGTGGGTGAAGCTGACTTTGCCGCCGCGGGTGCGGGACATGTGGTTGTTGACGACGATGCGGTTGTCGATCATCAGCTTCGCCGGGACGGTGCGCACACTCGTCGCAGTCGGCACCGTGAGCGACTCGTCCATGTTCGCGGCGAGGGTCTTGGGCATGCCGCGCAGCACGGTCACGTGGTCCTCGGCGCTCTCGGTCGCCGCGGAGGGCTCGACCTTCGGCGCCTGGGCGGGGATCGGCTGCGGCGCCGCGGGGCGGGCCGTGGTGCGGGCCACCGGCTGTGCTCCGATGATCGGCACCGGCGCGGTCACCGGGCGCGGCTCGTTCGCGGATGCCGCGGTCGCGGACGGGCTCGCGCCCTCCGAGACCTGCTGCGCCGGCGCCGGCGGCGGAGCCGCGGTGTCGGCCTCGTCGACCGGGTGGTAGGCCTCGAGGACGGGCCACCACGCCTTGTCGACGGAGTTCCGGTCGATCTTGAACTGCTCGTACAGCTCGTCGACGAGCCACTCGTTGGCTCCGAACTCTCCTTCGTTCGAAACCCCGACGCCCGTCACCTGGCTCGACACGCTGAATCGCCTGCTTTCATCGGTGAAGATCTGGGACGCGCGAGGGCTCCCGAAGGCCCCGCTCGCACGACTCTCAAGCGTAACCCAGTCTGACGCGACGATTCCGGCTGTGGAGGAGCCCCGCCTGAAAGAACTCACATCATTACCTGTACAGGAAGTGTCACTACCCTTGACGGACATGGAGTTCTACGGTGACCGCCCCGACGTCGATCTGACGTATTCCGATGTCTTCCTCGTCCCCCGGCGGTCTTCGATCACCAGCCGCCTCGACGTCGATCTGTCGCCGCGCGACGGGACGACGGCGACGATCCCGCTCGTGTCGGCGAACATGAACTCGGTCACCGGCGCTCGGCTTGCGGCGACCCTCGCTCGTCGCGGAGGGCTCGGCGTGCTCCCGCAGGACATGCCGCTCCAAGAGCTCGACGCCGCGATCCGTTGGGTGAAGTCGCAGCCCGTGCCGTGGGACACCCCGCTGGTGCTGCCGCCCGACGCGACCGTGGCCGACGCCGCCCGGCTGCTGCCGGCGACCGAGGGTCACGGCATCGTGGTGGCGGATGCTGCGGCCGGGAAGCTCGACATCGGCGACATCCTCGGCGTCGTGCCCGCGACGCGCCTGGGCACCGCTCTGCCGGACGCCCGCCTGGGCGACCTCGCACGCGGGCGGACGGCATCCGTCGACGCCGTCGACATCGAGAGCGCGCGGCACGCGTTCGACGTGATCGTGGCCGCGGGCGCCGAGACGGTGTGCGTCCTCGACCACGGGCACCTCGTCGGCACGCTCTCGCGGCGCAGCGCGCTGCGCTCGACCCTCTATCGTCCGGCCGTCGACGCGTCCGGACGGCTCATCGTCGCCGCCGCGATCGGCATCAACGGCGACGTCGCCGCGAAGGCCCAGGCGCTCGCCGCGGCGGGCGTGGACGTGCTCGTCGTTGACACCGCCCACGGCCATCAGGAGGGGATGCTGCGCGCGCTGCGCGCGGTCGCCGACCTCGACCTCGGCATCCCGATCGCGGCGGGCAACATCGTGACCGCCGAGGGCGTGCACGACCTCGTGACCGCGGGTGCGGACATCCTCAAGGTCGGCGTCGGTCCCGGGGCCATGTGCACGACCCGCATGATGACGGCGGTCGGTCGTCCGCAGTTCTCGGCGGTGCTCGAGGCCGCCGAGGCCGCCCGCATCATGGGCGCGCACGTGTGGGCGGACGGCGGAGTGCGCTACCCGCGCGACGTCGCGCTCGCGCTCGCGGCGGGCGCGGCATCCGTCATGATCGGCTCGTGGTTCGCGGGCACGATCGAGGCGCCCGGCGAGCTTCAGGTCGACGCGGCCGGCCGCACCTACAAGGAGTCCTGGGGCATGGCCTCGACCAAGGCGGTCCACGAGCGCTTCGGCCGGCTCGACCCGTACGAGCTCGCGCGCAAGGAGCTGTTCGCCGAGGGCATCTCGTCGTCGAAGATCTACCTCGATCCGCTGCGTCCCGGCCTGGAGGACCTGCTCGACATGATCACGTCCGGCGTGCGGTCGTCGTTCACCTACGCCGGCGCCGCGACTGTCCCCGAGTTCCACGACCGCGCGCGTGTCGGTCTGCAGTCCGCCGCCGGGTACGAAGAGGGCAAGGCGCTGCCCGTCAGCTGGTGAGGCCCGCGTCGTCGCGCCGGCGCTTTCGCGCCGCCCGCGCTTCGCGCTCTCCCGGCGCTTCGCGCCGCCCGCGCTTCGCGCTCTCCCGGCGCTTCGCGCCGCCCGCGCTTCGCGCTCTCCCGGCGCTTCGCGCCGCCCGCGCTTCGCGCTCTCCCGGCGCTTCGCGCCGCCCGCGCTTCGCGCTGCCCGCTTCTGCATCCGCGTGGCTTCGGTCGAGTCGCGTTTGCAGGATTGGACAGCGCGAAGCCCGCGCCGGCGAAGCGCGGATCACCGACCGGCCGCGGGGGAGGGGCGAGGAGCGGATGCCGCGGCCGACACCCTACGGACGCCGCCTCGAGCTCGGCAGCCCATCCGCGGTCAGGATGTCGTACACGCGGCGCTCGTCGTCGAGCTCGATGGCCTCGAGCCGTGAGAACCCCCGCACCTCGCGACGGATCTCGTTCTCGCGATTCTTCTCATCGATCACGATCTCCGCGGGGAGGCGGCCGCCGAGGAATTCAGGGCTCATGTACTTCCCGCGTCCGTCGATCTCGAGCCAGTGATCCTGTTCGGGGAAGTACCGATCGCCGAAGACAAGTCGACCGGAGGCCAGAAGGCGACGCTCCTGTGGCCGCGAGACGGGGAATCCGAGCTTGGCGAGCAGAACGCGGGCGTGGGTCTCGCGCACGTTCGCCGCGCCGTCTTCGGCCAGGTGGACGACATGAAGAGCCCGCACGTCACCGCGTTGAGGCGGTCCGGCATCGAGGAGGGCGAGCAACTCGTCCCTGGTTGCGAGTGCCCCTCCGGGCCGCCCGGACCACAGCGCTTGATCCACCGCCGTTGATGCGCGCAGAAAGGGCAAGGTTCGCGCCAGGTCCAGCGCCGTTTGCGCGGGCGTGGTGAGTGCGTGCACGCCGAAGTCGGTCGTCTGAACCTCTTCGAGCCCGCATGCGTGCCTGCACACGGCGCCGCCGGACCGGCCGCCGGTCGCTCGCTCGATCCGGACATCGACCCGGTCGGGCCACTTGCCCAGAACGTCCATTCCGTGCACGGCCGCCGCGGCGAGATGCGACACGACGGCGCCGGGCTCGAGGCGTCGACACACTTCGTGCACGAAGACGCGATGGCGCTCGATCGGGCGCAGCGCGAGCCAATCCACCCGACGGGCATATGCCCCCGTCGTCACCCGCACCCAGATGCCGGAGCGGACGCCCCTCGCCAGTCGACGGTCGTCGACGGCGTCGAGCTGGTCCCGCCGGCGCAAGACGACGATCGGAGGCTGGTAGTCCAGGATGCGCGGCTCGCTCATGGTCGAGCCTCCGTCGCGAAGGCGGGCACGACGGGCTCAGGCGCCGCTCGCGTGGGTTCCGTCGCGACACACTCCTCTGGGGAGGAGTCGCGGAACGCGGCATCCGCTCATCCCCGACACGCTGCCGATTCCTGCACTCGCGGCCTCTTCGAGCCGCCGCGGATGCAGGAACCGACAGCGCGAAGCCCGCAGACGACGGATGCCGCGGCCCGGCCGGCGGGGGAGTCCTGCCGTAGACTTGTCGGCACGATGGACGACCCTCCCAGTTGCAGACCCTCGCCCCACCGACCCGCCTCCCGTTCGATCGGGGGTGATGCGTGATGGATTACGTCATGCTGGGCGTGGGGCTTCTGCTCACGGTCGGGACCGGCCTGTTCGTCGCGAGCGAGTTCGCGCTGGTCAACCTCGACCGCGCTGACCTCGAGGCTCGCCGCGAGGCCGGCGAAACCCGCCTCTCGATGACCATCAGCGCGCTGAAGATCACCTCGACGCATCTCTCCAGCGCGCAGCTCGGCATCACGCTGACCACGCTCCTCACCGGTTACACGATGGAGCCGGCGATCTCGAGCCTGCTGCGCCCGGTGTTCACCGCGTGGGGCCTGCCCGCAGGTCTCGTGAGCCCGCTCGCGGTCATCATCGCCATCTCGGTCGCCACGATCTTCTCGATGATCATCGGCGAACTGGTTCCGAAGAACTTCGCCCTGGCCATCCCGCGCCAGACCGCCAAGCTCGTCATGCCGTTCCAGGTGGCGTTCACCACCGTGTTCCGCCCCGCGATCGTCGTGCTCAACGGCAGCGCCAACGGCGTGCTGCGGGCCGTCGGCATCGAACCGAAGGAAGAGCTGTCCGGCGCGCGTACGGCCGAGGAGCTCTCCAGTCTCGTGCGCCGATCGGCGAGCGCCGGCGTGCTCGAGGAAGACACGGCGTCGCTCCTCGACCGCAGCCTGACCTTCGCGCGCCTCAGCGCGGCGGACGTCATGACGCCGCGCCCCAGCATCCACGCGGTCTCCGCGGACGATTCCGCCGAAGATGTGATCCAGCTCGCGCGCCGCACGGGACACAGTCGCTTCCCCGTCTACGACGACTCGATGGACGACATCACCGGCATCGTGCATCTGAAGGCCGCCGTCGGCGTGCCCCGCGACCGGCGCACGGACGTGCCCGCGGGGGCGCTGGCGACTGAGCCGCTGCGCATCCCCGAGGCTGTCCACCTCGACGCCCTCGTCTCGGAGCTGCGCGCGCGCGGCTACCAGATGGCGGTCGTCGTCGACGAGTACGGCGGCACGGCCGGCGTCGTCACGCTCGAGGACCTCGTCGAGGAGATCGTCGGCGAGGTGCTCGACGAGCACGACCGCCGTCGGGCGGGAATCGTCCGGGCCGAGGGCTCGATCCAGTTCCCCGGCGAACTCCGACCCGACGAGGTGCTCGATCGCACCGGCATCCGCATCCCCGAGGGCGACGTGTACGACACGGTCGGCGGGTACATCATGAGCGTCCTCGAGCGCATCCCCGTCGTGGGCGACCGCATCGAGACCGAGGATGGCGCGATCGAGGTGCAGCGCATGGAGGGCCGCCGGGTCGACCGCGTGCGCTTCACCCCCACCCCCATGCCGCACGACGTGGCCGCGACGGAAGGGGGTGAGTCCCGATGAACGATTGGGCAGGAATCGCCTGGCTCGTGGTCCTCCTCATCGCGAACGCCTTCTTCGTCGGCGCCGAGTTCGCCGTCATCTCGGCCCGCCGCTCGCAGATCGAGCCGCTCGCCGAGAAGGGATCGCGCTCGGCCAAGACCGCGCTCTACGCGATGGAGCACGCGACCCTGATGCTCGCGACGAGCCAGCTCGGCATCACGATCTGCTCGCTGCTGATCCTCAACGTGTCGGAACCGGCCATCCACCACCTGCTCGCGGAGCCGCTCGCCCTCACGGGCCTGTCGGAGGGCGCCGTCGACACGATCGCGTTCGTCATCGCGCTGCTGCTCGTGTCGTACCTGCATGTCGTGTTCGGCGAGATGGTGCCGAAGAACCTCGCGTTCTCGATCCCCGACCGCGCAGTGCTGATGCTCGCGACCCCGCTGGTGTGGGTGTCGAAGGTCTTCCACCCGGTGATCGTCACACTGAACTGGATCGCGAACCACGTCGTGCGCCTGTTCCGCGTCGAGCCGAAGGACGAGGCAGCCTCGACCTTCACGCTCGAGGAGGTCGCCACGATCGTGAACCAGTCGCGCATCGAGGGCGTCCTCGACGACCTCGCCGGCACCGTCTCGGCGGCGCTGGAGTTCACCGACAAGAAGGCCGCCGACATCGCGGTGCCGCTGGCCGACCTGGTGACGCTGCCCGAGACGACGACGCCCGACGAGATCGAGCGCGCCGTGTCGAAGCACGGGTTCTCGCGCTACGTGATCGTCGACACGGCCCGCACGCCGCTCGGGTACGTGCACCTGAAGGACATCCTGCAGGCGGCAGAGGGGCCGGATGCCGCGACCGACGTCGCCCGTCCGATCCCGGCCAAGCGCATCCACCATATGGTCCCGGTGCTCGAGACCACGGACCTCGAGGACGCGCTGGCGGTCATGCGCCGCGCGGGCCGTCACCTCGCCCAGGTGCGCAACGACGACGGCGAGATCACCGCAGTCCTCTTCCTGGAGGACATCATCGAGGAGCTCATCGGCGAGGTGCAGGACGCGACGCGTCGCGGCCTGCGCTGACCCGCGCGGGCCTGTCCCGGCCTGTCGCGGCGCATAACTCCTGCACATTCTCAGCTGGGCGGCGCCCGTGGTGCGGAAACACGGAGCGCTCCGGCCCCGGATCGGTGAAAGTGCAGGAGTTATGCGCCGCCCGGCGGGGCCGCCCGGCGGGGCGGGGCGGCCGGGGCTGGCGGGGCGAGGCGGGGCCGGGCGAGGCGAGGCGGGGGCGGGTGAGGCCGGGCGCGCGGCTCAGCGCCGGGCGCGCAGGTACTGCTTCGGCCAGTAGTCGATCTCGGCGCCGAGCTCGTCGGCGGCGCGGAGGGCGTAGTGCGGGTCGCGCAGCCACTCGCGTCCGGCCATGATCGCGTCTGCCTCGCCGTCGGCGAGGATCTGCTCGGCGTGCGAAGCGTCGTCGATCATGCCCACGGCGCTCACGGGCACGCCGGCCTCCCGGCGAACGCGCGCTGCGAGGTCGACCTGGTATCCGGGGCCGGTCGTGATCTTCTGGTGCGCGACGAGACCGCCGCTGGAGATGTCGAAGAAGTCGGCGCCGTGCTCGGCCGCCCAGCGCGCGACCACGGCGGTCTGGTCGGCATCCCAGCCGCCGTCCGCCCAGTCGGTCGCAGAGAACCGCACCAGCAGCGGGATGCCGGGCGCGGCATCCGTCACGGCGTCGATCACTCGCAGGAGCAGGCGCGCGCGATTCTCGAGCGAGCCGCCGTACTCGTCGCCGCGCAGGTTCGACAGCGGGGACAGGAACTGGTGGAGGAGGTAGCCGTGCGCGGCGTGGACCTCGAGCACCTCGAATCCGGCGGCCACGGCGCGCCGGGCGGCGGACCCGAAGTCGGCGACGACGCGGTCGATGCCGGCGAGGTCGAGTGCGGCGGGCTCGGCGAAGCCGTCGAAGGCGACGGCCGACGGCGCGACCGTGCCCCAGCCGCCTTCGGCTTCGGCGACCGTGCCGCGGCGTCCCGAGAAGGGCGACCACGTCGAGGCCTTGCGTCCGGCGTGGGCCAGCTGCACGGCGGCGACCGCGCCGCGCGAACGGATCGCGGCGACGATCGGCGCCCACGCGTCGCGCTGCTCGTCGGTCCACAGTCCGGTGTCGTCCGGCGAGATGCGGCCCTCCGGTGAGACGGCCGTCGCCTCGGCGATCACGAGCCCGGCCCCGCCCGACGCGAACTGCGCGAGGTGCGTGTGGTGCCACTCCTGCGGCACGCCGCCCACGGCGCTGTACTGGCACATCGGTGAGACCCACAGCCGGTTGCGAAGGGTCAGGTCGCGCAGCGAGAGGGGCGTGAAGAGTGTGCTCATTCGGGGGAGTCTCCGCGGGTAGGGTGGCGCCATGACCCGGTCATGGACGGCGGCGGACGCCGGTCGCGTCCTGCGAAGGCCAACGGCCTCCGACGACAAGTATTCCCGCGGAGTGCTCGGCATCCGCACCGGGTCCGACACGTATCCGGGCGCCGCGGTCCTGGGCGTCGAGGCGGCGTGGCGCACCGGACTGGGCATGGTGCGCTACCTCGGGCCGGAGCGTCCGACGTCGCTGGTGCTCGCGCGCAGGCCAGAGACCGTCGCGGCCGATGGGCGCGTGCAGGCATGGCTGATCGGATCGGGGACGGATGCCGCGACCCGCCCGTCGCACGAGACGGAGGCCCTGCGCGGCATCCTGCACGACACCGATCCGGTGATCGTGGATGCCGGCGCCCTCGACCTCGCGGCGGACGCCACGGCGCCGCGCATCCTCACCCCGCACGACCGCGAGCACGCGCGGCTGCGCTCGGCACTCGGCCTCGGGCACGCCGGGGTCGATCGCGCAGCGTCTGCCCGCGAGACGGCCGAGGCCACCGGGGCGGTCGTGCTGCTGAAGGGATCGTCGACGATCGTGGCCGCTCCCGACGGCGCGGTGATCGAGGTGTCGGCGGGCACGCCGTGGCTCGCGACGGCGGGCACCGGCGACGTGCTCGCGGGTGCGATCGGCGCGCTCGTCGCGGCGGCGGTTGCGGGGGAGAGGGCGACGGATGCCGCGTCCCTCGCCGCACTCGCCGCGTCCGGCGCCTGGCTGCACGGGCACGCCGGCCGCCTCGCATCGGCCGCGCGCGGCGGTGGGCCGATCACGGCGCTCGATGTCGCGGAGTCGCTCTCCCACGCCGTCGCCGACGCGCTCGACGCCGTGTGACGCGCGCTGCGCGACGGCGCACGCGCGCGCACGGGCCGCGCGGCCCGGTGCCGCGCCCGGCGCGAAATAGGATTGCCGAGTGTCGAGGCGAGCATGGCTGTGGGTCGGGTTCGCCGTGGTGCACGTCGTCGTGGCGAGCCTCGGCTTCACGGAGCCGAACGCGCCGATGGGCGACGTCTCCCTCGTGTACGAGCCGTGGGTGCGCGCGGCGGTCGAGAACGGCTCGATCATGGGAATCTCGCAGGAGTGGATCTATCCGCAGCTCGCGATCGTGCCGATGGTGCTCGCCCTCGGTCTGGCGTGGATCGCCGGCTACGAGGTCGCGTGGGCGATCCTGATCACGGCGCTCAACGCCCTCGCGTTCGCGCTGCTCGTGGGACGTGGGCGCTCCGCCGGCCGTACGGTCGCCGCGGCCTTCTGGCTCCTCTTCATCCTGCTGCTGGGGCCCGTGGGCATGTACCGGCTGGATGCCGTCACCGTGCCTCTCGCGCTCGCCGGCGTGCTGTGGCTCGTCGGTCGCCCGCTTCTGGCGTCGATGCTGCTGGCGGCGGCGACGTGGATGAAGGTCTGGCCGGCCGCCCTTCTTGCGGCGGCCGTGATCGCCGTGCGGCGACGGCTCGTCGTGCTCGCCGGCGCGCTGATCGTCACGGGCCTCACGCTCGTGGCCGTGGTCGCCGCCGGCGGGGGAGCGCATGCCTTCGGGTTCGTCGCCGGCCAGACCGGGCGCGGACTTCAGCTCGAGGCGCCCGTGACGGCGTGGTACCTCTGGCAGGCGGTGGCCGGCGTCGAGGGGGCCGCGGTCTACTACGACTTCGACATCCTCACCTTCCAGGTCACCGGTCCGAACGTCGATCCGGTGATCGCGGCGATGACGCCGCTGCTGGTGCTCGCCGTGCTCGCGGTCGCGGCGCTCGGCGCTGTGCAGGCGTGGCGTGGCGCGAGGTTCGCGGCGCTGTTCCCGCCGCTCGCCCTCGCCCTCGTGCTCGCCTTCATCGTGTTCAACAAGGTCGGCTCGCCCCAGTTCCTCACCTGGATCATCACCCCGATCGCGATCGGGCTCGTGCTCGATCGCCGGCGGTGGTGGGGCGCCGCCGTGGCGGGGCTCGCCGCCGCGCTGCTGACCCAGCTGGTCTACCCCCTGCTCTACGACCGCCTCATCCTCGCCGACGCCTTCGCCGCCTCGGTTCTCACGCTGCGCAACCTGCTGCTGATCGCGCTGCTCGTGTGGGCGGTGGTGCGCGTCGTGCGGGCTCCGCGCGGTGCGCGGGTCCGCCTCGCTTCCTGACATCCATCGACCCCTCGGAGGTTCCCATGCTCGTCGCCTTCTCCGTCGCTCCCAGCGGCACCGGCAGTGCGGACGGTTCGGTGCACGACGCCGTCGCCGCAGCGGTCCGCGTCGTGCGCGACTCCGGCCTGCCCCACCGCACCACCTCGATGTTCACCGAGATCGAGGGGGAGTGGGACGAGGTGTTCGACGTCGTCAAGCGCGCCACCGAGGCCGTCCAGCCGTTCGGCTCCCGGGTTTCGCTCGTCCTCAAGGCCGACATCCGTCCCGGCTGGACCGGCGAGCTCGACGGCAAGGTCGAGCGTCTCGAAGCCGCCATCGAGGAGCAGCGCGACGCGTGAGCGGGGCCGGGCGCGGCATCCGCTTCGAATCGATTCGACAGGATGCCGCACCCGCGGCTAGCATGACCGGGTGACCTCCTCGAATCTGACGAGGGGGGCGGCGACGTGGGCGCTCCTCTCCCTCGCCGTCGGCAGCTTCGGCATCGGCATGACCGAGTTCGTCGTCATGGGCCTGCTGCCGAACATCGCCCAGGACCTCCTGCCCGCGCAGTGGGCGTCGAACCCCGCGGATGCCGTCGCCCAGGCCGGCTGGCTCATCACCCTGTACGCGCTGGGCGTCGTCGTCGGCGCCCCCACCATCGCGGGAAGCGTCGCGAAGTATCCGCGCCACCGCGTCATGATCGGCCTCGCCCTCGCGCTCGCGGCGTTCAACGCGCTCACCTTTCTGCTTCCGACGTTCGAGCTGGTCGCGGCATCCCGTTTCCTCGCCGGCCTGCCGCACGGTGCCTTCTTCGGCATCGGCGCGCTCGTCGCCGCCGATGTGCTCGGCCCCGGCAACCGCGCCAAGGGGGTCGCGTTCGTGCTCACCGGCCTGACCGTGGCGAACGTGGTCGGTGTCCCGCTCGGAACCTTCCTCGGGCAGCAGGTCGGCTGGCGCGCGGCGTTCATGGTGGTCGCCGGGATCTTCGCCCTCGCCACGCTGCTCATCGCCCTCTTCGTGCCCGCGCACGCGGGCGAGCCGGGCCGCACGCTCCGCCAGGAGCTGAAGGTGTTCCGCATCGGGCAGGTCTGGCTGGCGCTCGGCGTCGGGGCGATCGGCTTCGGCGGATTCTTCGCGGTGTACAGCTATGTCGCCTCGGTCGTCACCGAGGGCACTGGCTCGCCCGAGTGGGTCGTGCCGATCATCCTCGTGGTGATGGGCCTCGGCATGACGATCGGCAACCTCGTCGGCGGGCACCTCGCCGACGTCGACCTCAAGCGCACGCTCATCGGGAGCCTGATCGCGCTGACGGTCGTGCTCGCCCTGTTCGCTCTGACCGCGCAGTGGATCTGGGCCGTGGGTCTGTTCGCCTTTGCCACGGGCTTCGTCTCTTCGGCATTGAGCCCGGCCATCCAGTCCCGCCTGCTGGAAGTCGCCGGCGACAACCAGTCGATCGCGGCCGCGCTCAACCACTCCGCGCTGAACATCGGCAACAGCGTCGGCGCGTTCCTCGGCGGCGTGGTCATCGCCGCCGGCTGGGGATACGTTGCACCCGCGTGGGTCGGCGTGCTGCTGGCGCTCGGCGGCCTCGCCCTCGCCGCGTTCAGCCTGGCACTCGAGCGACGGCGGGCCCCCGTCTCGGCCTGATCCGGGGCGCGAGTCCCGGGTGCGCGTCGCCGCGGCGTACCCAACTCAGGAGATCCGGACTGTGTCGGCCTACAGATCCCCGGAATTCCGCGGGCGCGGCGGCGCAGGCGGCGAGTTCATCCTGAGTTGGGTACGCCGGGGGTCGTGCCGATCGGCGGCCTAGAGTGGATCGCGTGTCGGAGCAGACCCCCGCAGACCGCGCCTTGCGTGCCGTCGCCGATTCGATCGAGCGGTCGCGGGCCCGCACGCCGCGCGACGCGGTCGATCCCGACATCCCGGTCGCCGCGACGGTGGTGCTCCTGCGCGATGCGCCCGACGGCGCCGAGGTGCTGCTCATCGAGCGCCCCGACCGCGGCTCGTTCGCCGGTGCCTGGGTGTTTCCGGGCGGAAAGCTCGAACCGGCCGACCTCGCCGACGTCGAGGAGATGTCGGCCCGCCGTGCGGGCGTGCGCGAGACCGTCGAAGAGACGGGGCTGGTGCTGGATGCCGCGGACCTCGTGACGCTGTCGTGCTGGGACCCGCCGCCCGGCATCGCCCTTCGGATCCGCACGTGGTTCTTCGTCGCGGCGGCGCCCGCCGGGGACCTCCGCCTGCACCCGGCGGAGGCCGTCGCGGCGGAGTGGGCGCGTCCCGCCGACCTGCTCGAGCGGCACGGGCGCGGCGAGCTGACGCTCTACCCGCCCACATGGGTCACCCTGCACGGGCTGTCGGCCCATCCGGACGCCGCCTCGGCACTGGGGGCCGCGCGGCTGGCGGGTGTCGAGCGCTTCGAGACCGTCGCCCGGAGAGGCGCCGAGGGGCCGATCCTGATGTGGCACGGCGATGCCGAGTACGAGGCGGATGCCGCGTCCGACGGGTCCGGTGCCCGTCACCGCCTCGAGATCGGCGCGCTCCCGTGGCGGTACACCCAGGCGGGGTGACGCCGCCCCGCTGCGCCGGGCCGCCTGCTACCTTGTGCGTGTGCGGCCGATCGGGGGGTTCCGCCGTGAGTGGCTGAAGACGGGCCTCGTCGCAGCAGTCCTCGCGGTACTGCTGCTCGCGCTCATGCCCGCACCTTCGAGCGCCGTGCCGATCGTGCCCTTCGCGGCTCGGTTCTCGACGGACGACAACGGCACCATCGCGATCTTCGGCAACAACCTGCTCACCTGCCCGCCGACGGATGCCCGATGCGCGGGCGCGCAGGCCGGCACGACGGCGCTCAACAACAACAGCTTCGCGATGCGGCACCTCGACGCCGACGCGGATCCGTCGACCTTCAACTCGTCCAGTGCGCAGGTCACCGCCCCGCCTTCGGGCGAAGTCCTGTGGGCGGGACTCTACTGGGGCGCGCGGCTCAGCCGCGCCGCCGGAGGCGTCGCCGGCGCCGGCGACCGCAAGGCGATGCTGCTGCGCGTGCCCGGTGCGCCGGGCTACGCCTCGGTGACGTCGCAGGCGGGATTCGGGCCGACGGCGGGCGATCAGGCCTATCAGGAGTTCGCCGAGGTCACCTCGCTGGTGCGCGCGGCAGGACCGGGCGCCTACTGGGGCGCGAACGTCGTCGCCGGCACCGGCGAGGACCGGTACGCCGGATGGTCGCTCGTGGTGGTCTACCGAGCGCCGGGCCTGCCGCTGCGCAGCCTGACGGTGTTCGACGGCTTCGCCGACGTGGGCCGCGACGAACCGCAGCAGATCGACCTGTCCGGATTCCGCACGCCCGTGACCGGCCCCGTCGAGACGCAGTTGGGGATGGTCGCCTACGAGGGCGACTTCTCCACGTCCGGCGACTCCGCCAGGCTCAACAGCACACTGCTGTCGACCACGCCCCTGTCGCGGGGCAGCAACTTCTTCAACGGCACGAACGACGACAACGGCGCGAGCGTCTCCGCGCGCTCGCCGGCGCACCTCAACATGCTGGGATTCGACATCAAGAATCTGGCGGCGAGCGGCATCCCGAACAGCGCCACTTCGGCCACGGTCTCCCTGGAGAGCACGGGGGACCGGTACTTCCCGGGTGTCGTCACGACGGCGATCCGCCTGTTCGCACCCGATTTCACCACGAGCACGAAGACGGTGGCGAACCTCGCCGGGCGCACCCCCGCGCTGCCCGGCGACGAGCTCGAGTACACGCTGACGTATCCGAACACCGGTCAGGATCCTGCGACGGGCGCGGTCGTGACCGACACGCTGCCGGAGGGGACGACGTTCCTGTCGGCGGACTCGAGCACGGGCTCCTGCACCGGATCCGGCCGTGATGTGACGTGCGCCGCGGGGACCATCGGCGTCGGGGCGACGTGGTCGGCGCGCATCCGCGTGCAGGTCGAGGCGGATGCCGGGGGCACCACTCTCCGCAACGCCGCGGTCCTCGACTACACGGCCGCGACGCTCGCCCGCGCCCTGCAGTACGTCGTCGCGCCCGCGGTCATCGACGTCGCCGCGCTCGCCGACCTGTCGATCGCCAAGACGATGTCTCCCGATCCCGCGTTCGCGGGCGGGCGGGTGACCTCGAGGCTCACCGTCTCGAACGACGGACCGAACGCGGCGACCGGAGTCGTCGTGACGGACCAGCTCCCGGCGGGAACGACCTTCGTCTCGGCGACCGCCGGCCAGGGATCGTGCGCGCCGGCCGCGGGCGTCGTCACGTGCGAGCTGGGATCCGTTCCCGACGGGGCGGCCGTCGACGTGACGATCGTCGTCGACGTCCCGCCGGAGTCGGGCGCGGCATCCGTCGTCAATGTCGCGGGGGTGTCATCGTCGACCTCGGATCCCGACCCGGGCGACAACACGGCCGGAGCGTCGGTCACGCTCGCGCGCGAGGCGGACCTCTCGGTCACGAAGACGGCGTCGCCTGCGAGCGTCACCCCGGGCGGGTCCACGACCTACACCGTGACCGTCACGAACGACGGCCCGTCGAACGCCGTCGACGTGCTCGTCACCGACACCGTGGACGACCCCGGGCTCGTGGTCACCGACGCGACCGCGCCGGGATCCACCTGCTCGATCACCGGCGCCGTCGCCCAGTGCACCACGCCGGTGCTCGCCCCGGGCGCGTCGGTCGTCATGACGGTCGTGGCCCGTCTCTCGCCGGATGCCGCGACCGGCGTCGTGATCGGCAACACCGCGACGGTCGCCTCGAGCACCCCCGACGCCGACGCCGAAGACAACACCGCGACCGCGTCGATCACCGCGACGAGCCCGCAGGCGGACATCCGCACGACGAAGGCCGGTACAGGGGCCACGGCGGGCGGACAGGCGACCTACTCGATCGTGGTCACGAACGCGGGGCCGTCGACGGCCGAGGCGGTGACGCTCTCGGATCCGCTGCCCGCGGGCTTCACGATCGCGTCGGTCACCACGAGCCGCGGCACGTGCACGCCCGGCACGACGGTGACGTGCGACCTCGGGACGCTGCCGGGTCCGGATGCCGCGGGCACTGTGTCGTCGGCGACGATCACCGTGGTCGCCGATGTGGCGCCCGACACGCAGCCGGGGCCCGTGGTCAACACCGCGACCGCCGCGGCGTCGACCGATGACCCGGAGCCCGGCAACGACGCGGGGACCGTGACGACCCAGATCGCCGCCGTCGCCGACGTCTCGGTCACGAAGACCTTCGAGCCGGCGCAGCCGGCCGCCGGGGACGACGTGACCTTCACGGTCGTCGTCGCAAACGCCGGCCCGTCGACGGCGACCGACGTCGTCCTCACCGATGTGCTTCCGCCCGGGCTCACGCTGCTGTCGGTGACGGCGGACGACGCGATCGCATGCACGGGAACGTCGACCATCACATGCGCCGCCGACGCGATCGGCCCCGGCGAGGCGGTCACGGTCGAGGTCCTGATGAACATCCCGAGCGGCTTCGACCTCGACGCGGGTGCCGAGAACACGGCGACCGCCGTGAGCGCGACACCCGATCCGGTGTCCGGCAACGACACGGCGACCGCCTTCGTGACGGCGCGGGCCATCTCGGATCTCGCGGTCCTGAAGTGGGACACGACAGGGTTCCCGACGCCAGACGAGCCACCGCGCGCGTTCGCTGCGGGGGAGACCGTGACGTACTACCTCGCAGCGCTCAACTTCGGGCCGTCGGATGCCGCGTCCGCCCGCGTCGTCGACACGCTTCCGCCGGGCGTGACGTTCGTCTCGTCCGTACCGGAGTGCGTGTTCACTCCCCCCGACCAGGTGGTGTGCGACCTGCCCACCGTTCCCGACCAGTTCGCGGCGATCTTCCCCGTGGTGGTGCGCGTCGACGCCGACCTTCCCGAGGGCGGGCTGCTCACGAACGTCGCGACGATCGAGCTCACCGATCCGGAGCGCGTCGATCCCGTGTCGTCGAACAACTTCGCCGCACGCTCGAACCCGGTGACGACCCGGGCCGATCTGAACGTCGCCAAGCGCACGTACTCGCTCGATCTCCCGAGTTTCGCATTCGTCGAGCCGTCCGCGGCGCCGGCGGGCGCGCCGACGGGCTACTTCATCGAGGTGCGCAACGACGGACCGTCCGTCGCGCGCGACGTGACGCTGGTGGACTCGTCGACGATGACCGACTTCTTCCTCAACCAGGTGCGCCTGATCCGAGGCGACGGGTCGGTGACCGATCTCACCGCGGCGTGCTCGTTCTCGGGAGGCGACCTCCAGTGTCCGCTCGGCGACCTGCCGGCGTTCGCGGCGGGCGATGCCTCGTGGACGATCCAGGTCGACGGTGTCACGCTCTCGAATGCACCTGCCGGCGAGTACACGAACACGGCGACGCTCACGTCCGCCACCTCCGATGCCGACCAGGGCGACAACACCGCGCAGGCGCCCATCACCGTCACCGACCCGGTGGCGACCCTGACGATCGAGAAGGCGCTCATGGGCGGCAGCGACGTGAACGGGGACGGGGACGTCGACATCGTCCCCGGCACGGGCTTCAGCTATCAGCTCACCGTTGCGAACGTCCTCGACCTGAACCGCGAGGGTGCCTCCGACGCGCCCGGCACGGTGGTGACGGACACGCTCCCCGCGGGGTTCACGGCGACGTCCGCGACGTCGACCCAGGGGTCGTGCGAGATCACGCCGCCGAGCACCGTGACGTGCGCGCTGGGCACCGTGCTCGGCCCCGGCCGCGTCCCCGAGCCCCCGCCGGTCACGATCACGATCTCGGGCGATGTCTCCCCGTCGGTCGCGGGCGTCGCGACGGTGACGAACGCGGCATCCGTCATCTCGTCCATCTCCGCGACGGCGACGGCCGAGGCGACCCACGACGTGGTGGCGGTCGCCGACCTGTCGCTCGTGAAGATCCCGGACTCGTCGGAGATCGTCGCGGGCTCGCTCGCGGGGTTCAGCCTGGTGGTCACCAACGCAGGCCCGTCGGATGCGGTCGCGACAGAGGTGGGCGACCTGTTCCCGCCCGAGATCGTGTTCGACGCCGCCTCGTCCGATCCGTCGTGCGCCATCGCGGTCGATCCCGGCACGGGCGCCGAGTTCGTCTCGTGCGCGATCGGCACGCTGGCGGCGGGGGAGAGCCGCACGGTGCGCGTGTCCGGCCGCGTGGCCGCCGACCAGCCGCCCGTCGACGTCGTCAATAGGGCGGCGGCCAGTTCGCCGGTCACCGGGGAATACGACTTCGGCAACAACCTCAGCGAGGTGCCGCTGACGATCGTGCAGAACGCCGACCTCTCGGTCACGAAGGTCGCCGACACCCTCAGCCAGGCGGTCGGCGAAGACGTGGTCTACACCCTCACGGCGACCAACAACGGACCGTCCACGGCCTCCGACGTCGTGCTCGAAGACCGCCTCCCCGCGGGCGTCGACCTCGTCGAGGCCACCGGTGAGGGCCTCGCGTGCGCTTCGTCCGACGACGGCGTCCGCTGCATCGGCGGCGCGCTCGCGGTGGGGGAGAGCGTGTCCGCCACGGTCGTCGTGACGCTGCCCGTGGGCATGGACCCCGGCCCGGTGGTGAACACGGCCGTCGTCTCGTCCGAGGCGACACATGACGCGGTACCCGGCAACAACGGGACGACCGTGACGGTGGATGCGTTCATCCAATCGGATCTCGCGATCGAGAAGTCCCTCGTGACCGACGATCCCGTCGCGGGCGAGCCGCTCGTCTTCGCGCTCGACGTGAACAACGCCGGTCCGCAGCTCGCGCCGAGAGTCGTCGTGAGCGACACGCTCCCCGCCGGCATGACCTTCGTCTCGGGCGTGGTGCCGGGCGGCGGTTCGTGCACGGTCACCGCGCCGGAGGGCGCCGAGGTCGTGTCGTGCGAGGCGGGCGCGCTCGACGTCGGCTCCGGCATCCGCATCCTTCTGACCGTCGCGACCGACCCCGCGCTGCGCTCCGTCGTCAACGGCGCGCTGGTGGGCTCGGCCGCGCAGGACGAGGCGAGCGCCGACAACTACGACGAGGTAACCGCCCTGCTGGCTGCACCCGTCGATCCGGGGCCGGACCCGGGGCCCGGCGGTCCCGGCGCGGCCCCTCCCGGCGGCGGGCTTCCGGCCACCGGCGGCTCGTGGCCGGTGCTCGCGGCGCTGTGGGGCGCGGTGCTCGCCGTCACCGGCGCGCTCCTCTACGTCGGCCGCGGCCTCGTGGACCGTCGGCGCCGAACGACGGGATGCGGAATCTAGGACTCGAGGAGTCGGCGCACGTGCGCGCCGACGAGATGCGTCTCGATGAGGAAGCCGTCGTGGCCGAAGTCGCTCGCGAGAACGACGGCCCCGTCGCCGTCGAGAGTCCCGCCGATGCCGCGGGCGATGCGATGCTGCCCTTCGATCGGGAACAGCCGGTCGGTGTCGATGCCGAGCACGAGCGCCCGCGCCGTCACCCGGGCGAGGGCATCGTCGATGCCGCCGCGGTCGCGTCCGACGTCGTGGGAGTTCATCGCCTCGACGAGGGTGATGTAGCTGTTCGCGTCGAACCGGCGGGTGAACTTGTTGCCGTGGAAGTCGAGGTACGACTCGACGGCGAACCGCCCGCCGTGGCCGAGGGGACTCACGCCGGACTGCCACGACCGCTGGAACCTCTGGTTCAGCTCCGTGGGGGAGCGGTAGTTCAGCAGCGCCATCCGCCGGGCGAGCGCGAGGCCGCGCGTCGGTCCGTCGCCGTCGGCGGCGTCGTAGTACTCGCCCGACTGGAAACGCGGGTCGATGCGGATCGCCTCGATCTGCACGGAGTTGAGCGCGATCTGATCGGCCGTGTTGATCGGAGGGGCGGACAGGATGCCGACCCGCTCGACGCGGTCGGGGAGCCCGACCGCCCACTCGAGTGCGTGCATGCCCCCCATCGATCCGCCCACGACGGCGGCCCACACGTCGATGCCGAGGGCGTCGGCGAGCCGCACCTGCGCCGCGACCTGATCGCGGATCGTCAGGTACGGGAACCGCGAAGCCCACTCGTACCCGTCGGGCGCGATGCTGGCCGGACCGGTGGAGCCCTGGCATCCGCCGAGCATGTTCGGCGCGACGACGAACCAGCGATCGGTGTCGATCGGCGCGCCGGGACCCACGATGTCATCCCACCATCCGCTGGTCGGATGCCCCGGCCCGGCCGGTCCGCGCACGTGGCTGTCTCCGGTGAGCGCGTGGAGGACGAGCACCGCGTTGTCGCGGGCGATGTTGAGCTCGCCCCACGTCTCGAACGCCAGTCGGTACGCCGGCAGCTCGCTCCCGCCCTCGGTGCGGAACGATCCGAACGCCGCGAACTGCCGCTCGCCGACGGGGTCGCCGTCGCGCCACGCGCCGGTCGCGGGCGGGCGGCCGAGGAGCAGGCGGGCGTCCGCCTCCGTCACCGGTGCCGAGGGCACGGTGTCTTCGGAGGTCTGCCAGTCCATTCGCCCATTCTCGCCGGTGGGCGGGAGGGCGGACCGACTGTTACGCGGCGAGAATGCCCGAGACGTCAGGCGCGGAAGGGCGCCGTCTCGTAGGTCGCGCCGTGCTGGCCGGCGAGGGCGATCGGGCGGGCATCCCAGGTCTGCACGAAGCGGTGGTCGGTCGCGGTCCCCGCAGGGACCCGCGCGTCGATCTCGGGCAGCGTGCCGAGCGTCTCGTTCGACAGCCACACGACGCGGCGTCCGATCCGGTCGCCGAGCCCGGCCATGAGGTCGGCGAACTCCCGGCGCCCCTCGGCGTCGAGATAAAGCAGGACCGCGCTGTGGAACACGACGACGGTGGCGTCCGCAGGGGCGGCGGACGCGGCATCCGTCACCCTCTCACGCAGGTCGCCGCGCTCGATCACGGGCGGATCCGCCGCTGCGATCGCCGCCGCTGCCCGCAGCCGGGCGACCCGGGCGTCGTGGTCGGGGCCGGGCCACACGAGCGTGGCGAGCCAGTCGACGGCGTCGGGGTCGCCGGCGTCGATGGGGTCGAGATCGATCCCGCGGCGCGAGACGACGTCGGGGTAGCGAGCGGGGACGGATGCCTGGTCATCAACGCGGCACGACAGCACGACCTCGCTCGGTCCGGCCGGAGGATCGACGCGACGGATCCCGGAAGGCGTGGCGTAGTCGACGCTGTACCGGTCGGGGAAGAGGCAGAGGCCGGCGGCAGCCCCGACCTCGAGGAGGGCGAGCGGGCCGTCGATGCGGGACAGCGGGGGCAACCACGTCGCGCAGCGATTGGCCTCGTTCGTCTGGACGGTGCGGGCGGCTCCCGTCGCGACGATGCGGTCCCAGTGCTCCAGCAGCCACGGCCGCACCTCGTGGTACGGGCTGAGCGGTGCGCCCTCCCAGCGTGCGGCGGCGAACACGAGGTTCGCCTGCCGCTTCGCGTGCGGGAGCGCGGTGAGGCGGGCGAGCACCTCCGGGTCGCGCGCGATGCCCAGCGCCCAGTCCTCGTAGAGCGGCGAGGTGCAGTGCGCCCAGCGCCGCGCGAAGTCGTCGTAGTACGCGGCGATCTGCTCCTGCTGATCCGTGCCCATGCGGTCACCCTACGAGGTCATCCGGCCGGTGTCGTGGGGCCGGTCTAGCATGCGTGGCATGGACGTCATCGAGTACCTACTGAGCGGCGACCCGGCGATCCGGTGGCAGGTGATGCGCGATCTCACCGACGCGCCGCCCGAAGAGGTCGCGGCCGAGCGGGCGAAGGTCGCCACCGAGGGCTGGGGCGCCCGCATGCTCTCCGAGCAGGCCGACGACGGGTTGTGGGACGGCGGCACCTACCGCCCCGGCTGGGTCGACGAATCGAGGCCGTTCTTCGACGCGTGGACGGCGACGCACTTCTCGCTGCAGTCG
Source organism: Microbacterium sp. SSM24 (assembly GCF_025989145.1). Classification (NCBI taxonomy): domain Bacteria; kingdom Bacillati; phylum Actinomycetota; class Actinomycetes; order Micrococcales; family Microbacteriaceae; genus Microbacterium; species Microbacterium sp. SSM24. The sequence continues at coordinate 2,324,634 of NZ_JAPDNQ010000001.1, forward strand.
CTCGCCGAGTTCGGGCTCGATCCCACCTCGCCCGAGGCGCAGCGCGCCGTGGGCCTCGTGCGCGACAACGCGCGGTGGGAGTACAACGGCGAGCTCTACTTCCAGGGCGAGGCGGAGCCGTGCATCAACGGCATCGCGCTCGCTTCAGGTGCGTATTTCGGGCAGGATGCCGCCCCCATCGTCGAGACGCTCCTCGCGACGCAGCACGCCGACGGCGGGTGGAACTGCTGGGAAGAGGATGCCGCCACCCCCGGCTCGTTCCACTCCACGATCTGCGCGATCGAGGGGCTGTGGGCGTGGGAGCAGGCGACGGGCGGCACCGACGCCGGGCGCGAGGCCCGTCGGCGCGGTGAGGAGTACCTGCTCGAGAGGCAGCTCTTCCGACGCAAGACCGATGGATCGATCGTCGACCCCCGGTTCACGATGACGTCGGTTCCCGGCCGGTGGTTCTACGACGTTCTCCGTGCCCTCGACTACCTCCGGCTGGCCCGGCCCGAACGAGACCCGCGTTGCGCCGAGGCGGTCGAGCTGATCCGCGCCAAGCGCCTCGACAACGGGCTGTTCCCGTTCGAGAACCACCACGAGGGTCCGATGCTGTTCGCCCTCGACGGCGAGCACGACGGCTTCCCGAGCCGATGGGTGAGCCTGCGCGCCCTGCGCGTGCTGCGCTGGTGGGACGAGGGCTGACGCCCCACGCCGTGCCGCAGAGACAGCGGATGCCGCGACCCGAGGGGCCGCGGCATCCGCTGTACGAAACGGCGGTCAGGCGCGAGCGGCCTCCGACACGCGACGAGCGGCGGCGAGAGCCTGCTCGAGGTCGGCCTTGAGGTCTTCGATGTTCTCGAGACCCAGCGACAGGCGCACGAGGCCGGGCGTGACGCCCGTCGTGAGCTGCTGCTCGGGCGTGAGCTGCGAGTGCGTGGTCGACGCCGGGTGGATGACGAGCGAGCGCACGTCTCCGATGTTGGCGAGGTGGCTGAAGAGCGTGAGCGAGTTGACGAACTCGCGCCCGGCCTCGACACCGCCCTTGAGCTCGAACGACAGCACCGCGCCGACGCCCTTGGGGGCGTACTTGTTCGCGGCGGCGTACCAGGGCGACGTCGGCAGGCCCGAGTAGTTGACCGAGGCGACATCCGCCTGGTTCTCGAGCCACTCGGCGATCTCCTGGGCGTTCTGCACGTGTCGCTCGATGCGCAGCGACAGCGTCTCGATGCCCTGGATGAGCAGCCACGCGCTCTGCGGCGCGATGGCGGCGCCGAGGTCGCGCAGCAGCTGAACGCGCGCCTTGATGATGTAGGCCAGTCCGTCGCCGACAGCCGCGGTGTACGAGGCGCCGTGGTACGAGGGGTCGGGCACCGTGAGGCCGGGGAACTTGTCGACGTTCTCGGACCATTTGAAGGTTCCGCCGTCGACGATCACGCCGCCGATGACCGTGCCGTGGCCGCCGAGGAACTTCGTCGCCGAGTGGATGACGATGTCGGCGCCGTGCTCGAACGGCTTGATGAGGTACGGCGTCGCGATCGTGTTGTCGACGATCAGCGGGATGCCGTTGTCGTGTGCGACGTCGGCGACCGTGCGGATGTCGAGCACGTTGATCTTCGGGTTGCCGATCGTCTCGGCGAAGAAGAGCTTCGTGTTCGGGCGCACCGCGGCACGCCACTCCTCGGGGTCGTCCTGGTTCTCGACGAACGTCGTCTCGATGCCGAGCTTGGCCAGCGTGTACTTGAAGAGGTTGTACGTGCCGCCGTAGATCGAGCTCGACGACACGATGTGGTCGCCCGCCTCGGCGATGTTCAGCACCGCGAACGTCTCGGCGGCCTGGCCGCTGGCGACGAGGAGGGCACCGGTGCCCCCTTCGAGCGCAGCCAGGCGCTCCTCGACGACGGCCTGCGTCGGGTTCTGGATGCGCGTGTAGATGTTGCCGAACTCGGCGAGCGCAAACAGGTTCGCGGCGTGCTCGGCGTTGTCGAACACGTACGACGTGGTCTGGTAGATCGGGGTCGCACGAGCCTTCGTCACCGGATCGGGCTGGGCGCCGGAGTGGATCTGCTTGGTCTCGAAGCGCCAGTTCTCGGGTGCGGACATGGTGTGCTCCTGCGGGTTCGGGTGGTGGAGGCGGGATGCTCCGACCGGTTCGACAGTACGGAACCGGCCCTGCTGTCAACAACGAACCGGAAATGTGACGTAACCTCACCCGTCCGCGCCGGGGGCGCCGCGTGGGTAGCGTGGAGGCATGACGATCAGACGTGCAGTGGTGACCGGGGCGAGCTCGGGAATCGGGGCGGCGACCGCGCGGGCGCTGCGGACCCGCGGGTGGGAGGTCGTGGCCGTGGCCCGCCGCGCCGACCGGCTGGCGGAGCTCGAAGCGGCGACCGGTGCCGTGGCGTTCGCGGCCGATCTGACCTCCGACACCGACGTGGCGGCGATCGCCGCATTCCTCGAAGACCTCGGCCCGGTGCACTCGCTCGTGCACGTGGCCGGCGGCGCGCGCGGCGCCGATCGCGTCGAGGACGGCAGGGTCGCCGACTGGCAGTGGATGTTCGACGTGAACGTGCTCTCGGCGCAGCGCCTCGTGGCGGCGCTCCTCCCACAGCTGCGGCGCGCGGCCGCACAGGACGGGCACGCCGACGCGCTGTTCGTCACCTCGACTGCGGCGCAGACGGCGTATGCCGGCGGCTCGGGGTACAACGCCGCGAAGGCGGGCGAGGCGATGATCGCCCACGCGCTGCGCCTCGAACTCAACGGCGAGCCCATCCGCGTGATCGAGATCGCACCGGGCATGGTCTACACGGAGGAGTTCACCGCGAATCGGCTCGGAGGCGACACCGCCGCTGCGGAGCGCGTGTACGACGGGGTGCAGGCTCCGCTCACCGCCGAGGATGTCGCCGACGTGATCGCGTACGCGCTCGATGCTCCCGCACACGTCAACCTCGACCTCGTGACCATGCGCCCCGTGGCCCAGTCCGCGCAGCACCTGCTCGCGCGAGGACCGCTCCGTGCCCGCACCGAGGAGGCGCCGCACGCATGAACCCGACGTCGATCACGTACCCCTCGGGCGCTGTGACCTCCACGGGGACGGTGGTGCACGTCACCGAGGCCGGCGATGGCCGCACGGCGGTCGTGCTGGATGCGACCGCCTTCCACCCGGTCGACACCGCGTGGCCGGATCAGCCCGCCGACCGTGGCACGCTGCGTGCGGGCGGTCGCGTGTTCGAGGTCGTGGACGCCGTCGTGGGGGCGTCGGACGGCGGCGAGCTCCTCCTCGGGCCCGACGTGCCCGTGCGCACCGGCACCGAGGGCTGGACCTTCGTCGTCGCGCACCTGATCGAGGGCGAGGCTCCGCTTGTGGGAGCGGATGCCGCGGTCGACGTCGACGCGGACCACCGCGCCGCGCTCTCGGCGGGGCACACCGCCTGCCACCTGGCCTCGCTCGCCCTCGATACCGCTCTCGCCGATGCGTGGCGCAAGGAGGTGCCGGCGGACGCGCTCGGCGCCCCGGCGTTCGATGCGCTCGCGATCTCGGAGTCCCGCATCCTCCCGGATGCCTCGCGCGACGTGTACCGGATCGGCAAGTCGCTGCGCCGGAAGGGGTTCGATCCGGCCGCGCTCGATGACCTCCCCGGTCTCGCCGCGCGGGTGAACGCCCGCCTCGCGGAGTGGGTCGCTGCGGGTGGAGCCGTGCACATCGAGGTGGAGGGCCCCGCGCTCGCCGACCGCCGCACCTGGGTGTGCGAGCTGCCGGGCGCACAGGCCCGCATCCCGTGCGGCGGAACGCACCTCGCGTCGCTCGCCGAGCTCGAGACGGTATCGGTGGCGTTCGCGCTCACTCCCGTCGAGGGCGGCATCGAGCTGGTGATGACGACGACCGCGACCCGTCGCTGACGGGCCGGGCGCGGCATCCGCTACTCGGCGGCCTCTTCGGGGAGGGTGTCGGCGAACGCGACCTTCGGGACGAAGAACAGCAGGACCGCGGCGAGGAATCCGCCGGCCGCGCAGATCGACCAGACGGCCATGTAGCCGCCGAGCGACGCGGCCGTCTCGCTCGCGACGATGCCCGCGCCTGCGGCGAGCACCACACCGAAGACGGCGGAGGCGAACGTGCCGCCGATCGTCTTCGTCGTGTTGGTGAGCGCCGAGGCGATGCCCGTCTGTCCGTGGGGCGCCGCGGCGGCCGCTGCCGCGGGCAGGGCGCCGACGAGCGCGCCGGAGCCGAGCCCGGCGATGCTGAGGTTGAGCAGCACCTGCCACAGCTCGACGTGGAACGGCAGGAACAGGGCGTAGCCGACGCCGACGAGCGCAGACGCGACGATCAGGATCGCGCGCGGGTTGGCGCGGCGGGAGGTCACCGCGAAGAGGATCGCGCCGACGATCAGCGACACGAGATAGATGCCGATCACATACGAGCGCTGCTCGGCGTCGAGGCCGAGACCGTAGCCGAGTGAGGAGTCGGTGCCCGCGTACGTCGAGAGCGGACCCTGCGCACCGAGCAGGCTGATGCCGACGAGGAACGCCGTCGCCTGGACCGGCCACATCTCGGGTCGGCGGAGCACGCGCATGTCGATCGCGGGGTCGGGCTGACGCAGCTCGAAGAAGACGAAGACGACGAACGCGACGATCCCGAGCGCGAGCAGCAGCCACACCAGCGCGAAGCCCGCGCCGTTGAGGCGAAGGAACGTGAGCGAACTGGTGACCAGCAGCAGACCGAACGCCAGGATGACGAAGCCCCACGTGTCCAGTCGCCGCCCGCGCACCGGCTCGGACTCCGGCACCCCCAGCCAGATCACGAGGCACACCAGGGTCACCGCGATCGCCGGGACCATGAGCGTCAACGTCAGGTCCTGCGTCGCGGTGAAGATGCGGCCCGCGGCGAGGGCGCCGATGATCGCTCCGGCCTGGAGCCCCACGACGAGGAGTCCGGCCGCACGCCGGGTCATCGACACACCGCGGTTCTGACGACGGCCGCGCTCGAAGATCAGCGCGATCTCGAGCGGCAGCCACACGACGTAGAAGCCCTGGAGCGCCCACGCGATCAGGAAGCTCCAGAAATCGCCGGCGAACGCCAGCCACCAGCTCGCGCCCGCGGTGAGGATCGCGGCGATCAGCAGGATGCGCTTGTGGCCGTACATGTCGCCGAGCTTCGCGAGCACCGGCACGACCAGCGCCGAGAGCAGCAGCTGCGCCGCCTCGAACCAGTTCACGTCGGAATCGTGGATGCCCAGCTGGTCGACGATGTCGCTGAACAGCGGCACGTAGTAGCCCTGCAGGATGCCGCTGGTCACCTCCACCAGGACGAACCAGCCGATGAGTCCGGCGGTGATGCCGAGGGCGGAACCGCGCAGGCGGTCGACGGCGGAGGGAGTCACGTGGCAGACACTACCGGGCGGCCTAGGGTGGGTGCGTGCGCGAAACGAGGGATCCGGTGCGAGGCGGAGCGGCCGCATGGCGATGACGCTGGCCGAGCTGGCAGACGCCGGACTCGTCGATCCCGAGTGGGCCGCCGCGCTCACCCCGGTCGCACCCGACATCGCGGACCTCGGCGAGCGGCTGCGCGCCGAGGTCGCCGCCGGACGCTCCTACCTTCCCGCGGGCGACCGCGTGCTCCGGGCGTTCCAGCGACCGCTGTCGGGGGTGCGGGTTCTCATCGTCGGACAGGATCCGTACCCGACGCCGGGGCATCCGATCGGCCTCTCGTTCGCCGTCGACCCCCAGGTGCGTCCGCTGCCGCGCAGCCTCTCGAACATCTACCAGGAGCTCGAGGCCGATCTCGGTGTGCCGCGCGCCGAGCACGGCGACCTCTCGGCGTGGAGCGACCAGGGCGTCATGCTGCTCAACCGCGTGCTCACCGTCGCGCCCGGGCAGCCCGCCTCCCACCGCGGCTGGGGGTGGGAGCGCGTCACCGAGCACGCGATCCGCACCCTCGCGGATCGTGGCGGTCCGCTCGTCGCGATCCTGTGGGGGAAGGATGCCGCGAACCTGCGTCCGCTGCTCGGGTCGACGCCGATCATCGAGTCCGCGCATCCGTCGCCGCTGTCAGCCCGCCGAGGATTCTTCGGCTCCCGGCCGTTCTCCCGGACGAACACCCTGCTCGAGGAGCAGGGCGCCGCGCCCGTGGACTGGGCGCTGCCGGCCCGAGCGTAGGCTGGCGGCATGCTCGAGGAGGAATACGATCGCGACCGCCGGCGGCTGCCGCAGCACCTGCGTCGCCTTCCTGAACCGGAGCGGCCGTTCACGTTCGAGATCCGGCCCGTCGCCGAGGGCGACATCCCCGACATCCGGGAGATCTACAACTACTACGTGACCAACTCCGTCGTGACGTTCGACGAGAAGAAGTGGTCGCTGGCGCAGTGGCGGGAGAAGCGCGAGTTCCTCCGCAAGCTCGACCTGCCGTTCCTCGTCGCGGAGTCGCCCAGCGGGCAGATCCTCGGATACGCGCTCGTGCAGCCCATGTCCAGCAAGTCGGCGTACCGCTTCTCGGTCGAGAACTCGATCTACCTGGGTCAGGCGGCCACCGGGAAGGGACTGGGCAAGGCGCTGCTGATCGCCCTCATCGCCGCGTGCGAGCAGATCGGCATCCGCCAGATGGTGGCGGTGATCAGCGACAAGGGCGCCGAGGGCTCGGTCGCCCTGCACGAGAAGCTGGGCTTCGTCGAGGTCGGCCGCATGGGTCGCGTCGGGTTCAAGTTCGGCCGATGGCTCGGCACGATCTACATGCAGAAGGAGCTCAAGCCGGTGAAGAAGCAGAAGCGGAGCTTGTTCTCCCGCTGACCGGCGTCACGCGTTCGCGGAGCGGCTCCAGTCCCGCACGGCATCGATGAGGTCGCGCCAGGCGCCGACGACCTCGTGGTCGGGCAGCTCCGCCTCGCGTTCGACCTGCTCGCCGCAGCGGGCGCGGATCCACCACGTGAACCGGTCGGCGCCGGGTCCGTCGCTCGCGTCGGCGCGGACCGCAGCAGCCACGTCCGCCGGGGCATCCCAGGGGCACTGCGTGATGAGAGCGATCCAGTCGGATGCCTCGGCATCGCCGGGTTCGGCGAGCCAGCGTTTGGTGAGCCCGGCGAAGCCGCCGGTGCGCGTCACAGCGACCTCGACGGGCGCGTTGGCGGCGTCGGGCGCGCTGGGCGCGTCGGGCCGCGACGGCTCAGCCTCGCTGCTCTGCGGCTCGCTCATCGTCGATCACGCCGACGCCGACCCATCCGGACCGCACGGCGGACACCTCCTCCGACTCCTCACCGTACTCCGACGCTGCGGCCGCCAGGGTGGCGCGGGCGAAGGCGGTGAAGTCGGCCGAGGACGACAGCGTGCCGGTCGTGATCGTGCGGTACCAGATCAGCCCGGCGCGCTCCCACGCCTTGCCGCCGAGCGCGGTCGCGATCAGGTAGAACGCGTGATTCGGGATGCCGGAATTGATGTGCACGCCGCCGTTGTCGTCGCGGGTCTCGACGTAGTCGCGCATGTGCGCCGGCTGGGGATCGCGGCCGAGGACGTCGTCGTCGTAGGCCGTGCCGGGGGCGGCGAGCGAGCGCAGCGCGTCGCCCTGGACCGCGTCGGTGAAGATGCCCTCGCCGATGAGCCACGACGCCTGGTCGGCGGTCTGCCCGAGTGCGTGCTGCTCGGCCAGCGCGCCGAACACATCGGCGATCGACTCGTTCAGCGCACCGGACTGACCGCGGTAGACCAGGCCTCCCTCGTCTTCGATCACCCCGTGGGCCAACTCGTGCGCGATGACGGTGAGCGAGTTCGTGAAGCCCGTGAAGACCTCGCCGTCGCCGTCGCCGAACACCATGCGCTCGCCGTTCCAGAACGCGTTGTCGTAGTCCTGGCCGTAGTGGACGGTGGCCAGAAGCGCACCGCCGGCGCCGTCGAGGCTGTTGCGGCCCCACGCGTCCCACAGGAAGTCGAACGTCGCCCCCAGCCCGTCGAAGGCCTCGTCGGCGGCGGCATCGCCCGTCGCGGGATCGTCTTCGCCGCGCACTCTCACTCCGGGCAGCACCTCGCGCTCCTGCGCGTCCGAGATCTCGCGGTCGGGAGCGGGCGTCGTCTCGGCGACGAGCGTGCCGTCATCCTCGATCGACAGCCGCAGGCGCGAGCGGACCGGACGGTAGTGCCGTGGCGCGGCGAGCGTCGACCGGGCGGCCTCGGCGGCGCGTGCCCACGTGGGCTCCTGCACGGCGGCGATGCGGGCGAGCAGGTACGGGGGGACGATCGCGTGGGCCATGCTCCGAGGCTAGCCCCGGCCTCCGACGAGGCGGACTCGGGTGAGCGACGACGCCGGCGTCGCCGGGTCAGGCGCTCGGGTCGATCACGGGGATCGACGCCAGCAGGCGCCGCGTGTAGGCGACCTGCGGCTGGAGCAGCACCTTCTCGGTGGGGCCCTCCTCCACGATGCGGCCGTCCTTCATCACGACCACCTCGTCGCACAGGTTCTGCACGACCCCGATGTCGTGCGAGACCATCACGAGCGTGATCCCGTCGCGAGCGCGGAGCTCGCCCAGCAGCGCGAGGATCTGCGCCCGCACGGTGACGTCGAGCGCCGACAGCGGCTCGTCGCCGACCAGCAGCCGGGGACGGTGCGCGATCGCCCGGGCGAGAGCGATGCGCTGCCGCTGCCCGCCCGAGAACTCGTGCGGGAACCGGTTCGCCATCGCGGCTTCCAGGCCGACATCCTCGAGCACCTCGCGCACGCGCGCACGTCGGTCGCCGTCGATCCCGAGCGCCCACAGCGGCTCGCCGACGATCCGGCCGACGCTCATGCGCGGGTCGAGCGACGCATACGGGTCCTGGAACACGATGCCGGTCTGCCGGCGGAGCCAGTGGAGCGACCGGGCGCCCGCGGTCGCGTCCACGACCCGCCCGTCGAACTCGACCGTGCCGCCGGTGGGGGTGTCGAGGCCGAGCAGCAGCCGCACCAGCGTCGACTTGCCCGAACCCGATTCGCCGATGATGCCGACCGCCGAGCCCTCGGCCACGTCGAGGTCGGCGTCCTCGAGGCCGGTCGTGAAGACGCGAGGGCCGAAGACCGTGGCTTTCGGCGCGGGGTAGCGGCGGGTGAGCCCGCGCGCTCGCACGAGGCTCATGCCGTGCCTCCCGGGCGCCACAGCGTCGCAGTCGCATCGCGCAGCAGACCCTGCGTGACGGGCGAGACCGGCGCGGTGAGGAGGGTCGAGACCGGGGCATCCTCCACGACCCTGCCGTCTTCGAGCACGACCCCGTGCGTCGCGATCTGCGACAGCACGGCGAGGTCGTGGGTGATGAACACGAGCGACATGCCGTCGTCGCGCACGAGCGACAGCAGCAGGTCGAGGATCTCCGCCTGGATCGTCACGTCGAGCGCCGTCGTCGGCTCGTCGGCGATCAGCAGTCGCGGCCGGCACGCGAGCGCCATCGCGATTGCGACGCGCTGACGCTGACCGCCCGACAGCTGGTGCGGGTAGCGCGACACGATCCGCTCGGGATCGGGCAGGGCGACCCGGGCGGCCTCGGCGATCGCGCGGGCCGCGGCATCCTTCTTCGACGCCTTCTCGTGGATGCGGATCGACTCGGCGATCTGCCGCCCCACGGTGCGGATCGGGTTGAGCGCGGTCCGCGGCTCCTGGAACACTATGCCGATCTCGTCGCCGCGCAGCTCGGCCAGCTCGCGGTCGGTCAGGCCGATCAGCTCGCGACCGTTCCAGCGGATGCTGCCGCTCGCCGTCGCCCCGTCGGGGAGCAGTCCGAGCACGGCGAGCGCGGTGAGCGACTTGCCCGAGCCGGACTCCCCGATGAGCCCGACGCGAGCGCCGTCGGGCACCGAGAACGACACCCCGTCGACGACCCGTCTGCCCTGGATGTCGATCGTGAGGCCTTCCACCTCGAGCGTCACGAGACCACCTCCGGCACGTGGGTGCGGGCGACCCTGCCGGCGCCGCGCGCATGGCTGAGCGTCGGGTCGGTGGCCTCGCGCAGTCCGTCGCCGAGCAGGTTGAGCCCGAGCACGGTGACGGTGATCGCCAGTCCGGGCCACACCACCGACAGCGGATGCACCGTGATGAACTGCTGCAGCTCGGCCAGGAGCAGCCCCCACGACGGCTCGGTGACGGGGGCGCCGAAGCCGAGGTACGACAGGCCGGCCTCGGCCAGCACCGCCACCGCCATCGCCCACGACAGCTGCACGATGAACACGGGCGCGACGTTGGGCATCAGGTGGCGCAGGAGGTTCTGCGCCGGCGTGAGGCCCGAGGCGCGACCGGCGAGCACGAAGTCGCTGTGCAACACGCGCCGCAGCTCCGGCCTGGTCACGCGGGCGATGCTCACGCCGAACCCGATGCCGACCGAAAGGATCACGACCCAGAGCGATCCGCCCCACACCGCCGCGATCATCATCGCGATGATCAGCACGGGGAACGCGATGAGGATGTCGACGAACACCGCCACCGATTCGCGGATCCAGCGGGCGGTGAGCGCCCCGAGCGAGGCCAGTGCGACGCCGACGAGCGTGGCGATGACCCCGGCACCGACGGCGACCCACACGGTCGTGCGCGCGCCGGCCATGATGAGGCTCAGGATGTCGCGCCCGGTCGCATCGGTTCCCAGCACGTGCGGCCAGCCCGGCGGCAGCCACCGCGCGGAGATGTCCACCTGCTGCGGATCGAACGGCGTCCAGAACCGGGCGACGATCGCCGTGGTGACCACCGCGATCACGACGATCAGGCCGAACCGTCCCGTCGACAGGCGCCACAGCCGGCCGAGCCACGCCCAGCGCGACGGAGGTGCGTCGGATGCCGCATCCCGCCGATCTTCGGTGCTCATGCCGCCTCCCGCTGCCGGGGATCGATGACACGGTGCACCAGATCGACCACGAAGCCGACGATCAGCACGAAGCCGGTGAGCACCAGGAGCTCGCCCTGCACCATCGGCAGATCGCGCGCGCCCACGTCGGACACCAGCATGCGGCCGATTCCGGGCAGCGTGAACAGCTGTTCGATCACGACGGCCCCGACGATGATCCCGGCCACCTGCAGGCCGAGGACCGTGATGACCGAGAGGCCGACGTCCGGTAGCCCGTGGCGCACGAGTGCGGCGTTGCGTGTGAGGCCCTTCGCGGCGCCGGTGCGCACGTGGTCCTGGCCGACGGCCTGCAGGGTCGCGCTCCGCACGATCCGCATCAGCATCGCGCCCTCCACGATGCCGATCGTGAGGGCCGGGAGGATGAGGGCACGCATGGCGGCGGCCGGATCCTGCCACCCGGCGCGCGGGAACCCCTGCGCGGGGAGCCAGCCGAGCCACACCGCGAACACGACGACCAGCATCATGCCCGCCCACACCACGGGGACCGCGGCGAGCGCCTGCGCGCCGACGCTCAGCGCCGTCCCGTCGCCGCGGCCCCGCCGCACGGCCGAGAGCACTCCGAGCGGGACGCTGAACAGCACGGCGATGGTGAGGGACAGGATGCCGAGGGGCACCGTGACCTCGGCCTTCTCGGCGAGCTCGCTCGCGACCGTCGACCCGGTGAGCAGCGAGCTGCCCAGGTCTCCGCGCAGCACCCCGCCGATCCAGTCGAGATACTGCACCGGGAGCGGCTGGTCGAGCCCGAGTCGCTCGCGGATCGCCTCGATCTGCGCGGGCGTGCTGTTGACGCCCGCGATCAGCTGCGCGACATCACCGGGGAGCACCCGGAGCGAGAGGAAGATCAGCACGCTGGCGACGAGCAAGCCGAGCAGGAGCAGGGCCAGGCGCGTCAGCGTGTATCGGATCACCCGTTGCTCTTGGCCAGCTCAGCGAGATTGAGGCGCTCGTTGACGTTGATCGAGGGCATACCGGTGATGTTAGTCCCGACCGCGACGACGGATGCCCCGTTGTAGAGCCAGTCGCCCGCAGCGTCCTCCGACACGATGCGCGCCGCTTCTGCGAGCAGCTCGGCCGCCTCGGCCTCGTCGGTCGCGGCGAGCGACTGCGCGTACAGGTCCTGCACCTCGGGGTTGTCGTAGGTGAAGTAGTAGTCGGGGTTCGCCCAGTTCTCGAAGTCGCGCGCCTCGGTGTGGAGCACGAAGCTGAGGTCGTAGTCCTGGTTGATGTACACGTCGTTGAGCCAGGTCGAGAAGTCCACGGACTTCACCTCGAGCGTGATGCCGACGTCATTGAGGTTCGAGACGAGGATCTGCGGGATCGTGGTCGCGTAGAAGTTCGGGATCGTGAGCGTCAGCTCCAGGTCGTCCACGCCGGCCTCGTCGAGCAGTGCGCGCGCTGCTTCGGGGTCGTAGGGTGCGACATCCGAGAGGTCCTCGTAGCCCGGATCGAGCGACGGAATCGGCCCGTAGAGGGTCTCGCCCGACGCACCGGACTGAATGAATGCGTCGTGGTCGATGGCCTGGCGGATCGCCTGGCGTACGCGCTGGTCGGCGAGTGGGCCGGAGGTCTGGTTGAACGCGAGGGTGCCCTTGTCGGTGGACTGGCCGAGCTCGAGGGCGAAGTCGCCGTTCGCCTCGACCTGTTCCTTCAGGTTCGCATCGAACCCGGTGAGCACGTCGACCTCGCCGGCGAGCGCCGCGTTGAGGGCGGCCTGGTTGTCGGGGATGTAGTCGAACACCACCTCGGCCACCTGGGCGGGGTCGCCCCAGTAGTCGTCGTTGCGCGAGAACGTGATGCTGTCGCCCTGGCGCCACTGGTCGAGCCGGAACGGACCCGTGCCGTTGGCGGCCGTGCTGTAGTCGACGGTGTCGCCCTCTTTGAGGATGATCCCGGCGCGACCGGTGAGGTTCCACAGCAGGCTCGAGTCGGGCTCGGCGAGCTCGAGGGTGACGACCTGTCCGTCGGCGGTGACGGTCGTGACGTTCGCGAGCCGAGCGGAGTCGCGCCACTCCGGCGTGTTCTTGCGCGTGGTGAGCGACCACACGACGTCCTGCGGGGTCAGTTCCTGGCCGTCGTGGAAGGTGACGCCCTCGCGCAGGGTGAAGGTGTAGGTGAGGCCGTCCGGCGACACGGTCCAGTCCTCGGCGAGGACCGGCACGATCTCCTGCTCGGGCGTGCGGCCGACGAGGCCCTGGTAGACGTTGTCGACGAGGATCTGGTCCAGCGCGGACCCGGCCGTCTGACGGATGTCGAGGTTGCCGGGCTCGAGCACGAGGCGGATCGCGACCGAGGCGTCGGGGTCGGGAGCGCCGGACGAGGTCGGACCCGGCTCGGCGCCGCCGCTGCAGGCGCTCAGCAGGAGCGCGCCGGCGGCGAGTATCGAAGCCGCGGCGAGGGCGGTGCGACGGAGCATGAGAGTCCTTTCGGAGGGGATCCGCGGGGTTCGCGGGAGCCGACGGGGGTGCTGATCTTCCGGCCGGTCGGCGCGCGAGACAAGCCTAGGGAACGCGCGCCGCCGCGGGAGAACCCGGTACACGGAACGCAACAGAAGCGTTAATCGTTCCCCGCGAGGTCGCGCAGCCGCTCGCCGAGCGCCTTCGGGGCGTCCTCCTGCACGTTGTGACCGGCCGGAAGGACGACGACGGCGGCTTCCGGCTGCCTTCTCGAGAACTCCGCGGCGTCGGCATCCGTCACATAGCCGCGCTCGCCGCGGATGAGCGTCGCCGGCGCGCTCGCCGTCGCGAGATCGTCCCATCCGGCTTCGCCGAGCACGGCCGACACGGCATCCTGCGGGGTGCCGTCGACGGATGCCGCATCCGCCGCCGATCCCGCTGCGGCGGCCGCTGCGGCGAGGTGTGCGAAGTGGTGCTTCCACTCCACCCGTCCGTCGGGCCGTACGCGCGAGTTGAAGTACACGCCCCGTGCGGCCTTGCGCCGCGTGCCGCCGCCGAGGCCGAACGCGAGCGCACGATCGACGAGCTCGTCGCGCGAGGCCCAGTCGGTGGGACCGGCGAAGAACTCCCGGATCTGCGACGGCCCCGCGGACGGATCGATCCCAGGGGTGATGTCGATCACGACGAGCTCGCGGACGAGGTCGGGACGGGATGCCGCCACCGCCGCCGCGGTCAGCCCGCCGAGCGACTGCCCGACGAGCACCTGCGGGCGGTCGGTCCAGACATCGATGCCGGCGGCGACGTCGGGGGCGAGAGCGCGCGCGACGTACGCGAAGTCGTCGCGCCACGACGAGTCGCCGTGTCCTGGGAGGTCGATCGCGAGGGCGGGCAGGCCCAGCGCGATGATCGTGGTGTCCCACGTGTGCGCGTTGAGTCCCGCACCGTGCAGGAAGGTGACGACAGGCGCGGCCGTCGTCCCCTCGGGTGCCCAGCGCAGCGCGCTCAGCGCGCGGCCGTCCGGGAGGGTCAGCGTCAGGCGCTCGCCGTGGGGCAGCGGGCCGTCGATGCCGGCGTCGGCGGCCTGGTCGGTCAGGAACGAGAACTCGTCGGTGGGGTCGCTCACCCCGCCATTGTCTCGTCTCCCGCCACCCGCACGATCCGTTTGTGCGGGCGAATGTGCGCATACTCCGGGCGTGTTGCGTCCATTCGCCCGCACAAACGGAAGGGGGGAGGGGAGGGAGAAGGCCGTGGGTAGGCTGGCGACATGACCGAAGAACGGCGTGTCCACCTGTCGCGTTCCGCTCCGCCGGCCTATCAGGCGCTCTCCGCCTTCTCGAAGACGGTCGGCTCCCTCGCCGCCGAGGGCGGCATCGACGCCCGGCTCAAGGAGCTCGTGCAGATCCACACATCGCAGCTCAACGGCTGCGCGTACTGCGTGCGGGTGCACGTCGAGCGGGCGGGCAAGGAAGGGATCACGCCGGACGTCATCGCGCAGCTGCCGGTGTGGCGCGAGTCCGGCGTCTTCTCGGAGCGCGAGCGCGCCGGCCTCGAGCTGGCCGAGGCGTTCGTGTTCATCCACGAGGAGGGCGTGCCCGACGACGTCTACAACAGGGTCGGCACGATCCTCAGCGAGCAGGAGTACGTCGCGCTGAGCTGGATCCTCGTGTCGATCAACGCGTTCAACCGCATCGCAATCGCCGGTCGCTACAGCGTTCCGCCCCGTGACGATCTCGACGGCGAGGACCGCGACGCCGCGAGCGGGGCCGCGTGGTGACATCCTCCGACGCGCTCGAGGTTCCGGGCGCTGTCAATCTCCGCGACGTCGGCGGTCTTCCGGCGGGCGACTCCGTCACCCGTCACGGGGTGCTGTTCCGTTCGGGCAACCTCGCGCAGCTCGAGCCCCAGGGCACGGCGGCGCTGGGGGAGCTCGGACTGCGGCGGATCATCGATCTGCGCGCCGACGAGGAGGTGGCCCACGCGCCGAGCCGCACCGCCGGCCTCGAGGTCACCACGCAGCGCGTGCCGCTCTTCCTCGGATCGGTGGAGTCGTTCTTCGCCGACGACATCAGCCTCGACGAGATGTACCGGCGCCTCGTGGAGGACTCCTCGTCTCTCGTGGTCGAGGTCGTGCGCGGCATCCTCGCGGATCAGCCGGTGCTCGTGCACTGCACGGTCGGCAAGGATCGCACCGGTGTCACGGTCGCGCTCACGCTCGCCGCCGCGGGTGTGGACACGGATGCCGTCATCGCCGACTACGCGCGGACCGAGGGGCTGCTGCCCGAGCGGCGCAACCGGCGGATCGTGGAGTTCCTGCGCTCGATGCACCCCGAGGCCGTGCATCTCGAGGATCTCGCGACGCGCTCGCCCGCGCCGGTCATGCGGGCGCTGCTCGCGGGGGTGGAGGAGCGCTACGGCACGTCGGCGGACTATCTGCGCGCGCACGGCCTGTCCGATGACGAGGTCGACGAGCTCCGGCGGGTGCTGGTGCGCCCGGTATGACGACGGATTGCGACTGAGGTTAGGCAACCCTTCTTTCGCGGTATAGTGGAGTCGTCATGGAACACTCCACCGAGCACACCGCCGCATCCTGCCGCTCGTCGCGGCACACGCGGGTGCAGCACCTCATCACGGCCGACGAGTCCTCGCTCGCCGACCTCGAGATGATGCTCGCGACGCTGCCGATCTGCTCGACCGGTCGCGTGTTCGTGGAGATTCCGGATGCCGCGGCCCAGGCCGACATCGTCGTGCCGAGCCGCATGGTGCTCACGTGGCTCGATCGATCGCAGCGCACCGGCGCGCCGGGAACCGGCCGCGGCTGCGCGGCCGGCGAGGCGCTGTCGCGCGCGGTGAACGCGTGGGCCGACGAGATGCTGTGCGGTGCCGACGACGAGACCCGCATCCACCTGCTCGGCGGCTACCTCGGTACGGCAGACATCGTCGATCACCTCACGGCGCTGGGCATCGACGCGCAGGCGATCCACACGCCCGCGCAGTACGGTCTCGCGACCGCGCGCTGATCCGGCGCGAGCCGATCCGCCGCGCTCCGATCCGGCGCCCGCTGATCCTCAGCGGGTTCCGCGGGGGAGGTAGTTGCCGTCCTCGAGGCCCGCTTCGATCTCGAAGCGGTTGCGCAGCGGGTCGCGTCCGGAGAAGAGGTAGAGCAGCGGCATCAGGAAGCCGTAGCGCTCCCACTGGCGCTTGTGCGCCGCCTCGTGCCGCAGCAGCCGGTCGGTGACGCGGCCGTCGCCGGTGAGGAAGCATCCGCCCACGCACACGCCGCCGCGCGCGAAGGTCCAGCCCGGCATGCCGCGGAACACCCACAGTCCTTCGCGCTTCTCGACGCGGCCGGTGCTCCACAGCGTTCCCCACACCCAGCCGACGGTGGTGCCGTACCAGTAGCCGACACGGCTCACGGGGGAGTCGAGCAGGAACGCCGGGATCAGGCGGTCGACTCGGCGGCCGCGCACGACCGCGCGCTCCGCCGCCGCGCGCCATCCGGTGGGAGGTGCGGGGATCGGACTCATGCGAGCGCTCCGATGACGCGCAGGATCGCGCCCAGGTCGTCGGTGGCGGTGGCGAGCGAAGCGGGCGAGTACCCGGCGAGCGACGAGCCCACCAGGGGCAGCTCGGCCCGCACGGCAGCGATCGTCGCCGTGAGCTCGGCCACCGTCAGCCCGAAAGGCTCCGGATGCGCGTTGCCGGCGATCTCCGCGGGGTCGAGCACGTCGACGTCGACGTGGATGTACACCGCGTCCGCGCCGCTCGCGCGCACGGCCGCGGCGAGGGCGCCGGGGTCGCGAAGGGCGTCGACGGCGAGTGCGGTCACTCCCAGCTCGGCGACGGCGTCGAGCTCGGCGTCATCGTACGAGCGCACGCCGGCCACGAACGTCCGGTCGGGCGTGATCGCGCCCGCCGGCAGCGCGAGCCCGGGCTCGCCGTCGCCGAGCACCGCGCGCAGCACCATGCCGGCGAAGGCGCCGGACGGCGAGGAGCCGGGAGTGTTGAAGTCGGGGTGCGCGTCGAGCCACACGACCGCGAGCGACGGAACCCGCTGGACGGCGTGCGCGATCGGGGCGAGGGCGATGCCGCAGTCTCCGCCGACCGTCAGCACGGGTTCGTCGTGACCGGCGAGGGCCTCTGCGACCTGATCGCGGACGCGCTGCAGCGCGCTGAGCCGATGGATGCCGGTGCCCAGCGACTCGCCGGCCTCCATCGGCACTTCGAGCACCGTGGTGGACGCGCGAGGGAGGTCACCGGCGATGGTCTGTGCCCCGTCGATCAGCTGCATCGCCCGCGACGAGGGGCTGCCCTGCCACTGCGGGACCACGAGGTAGCGCATCATCCCCTCATCCTCTCGCAGCCGGTGGTCGCCGCGCACCGGTGATGCCACGCCGTCGGCGAACAGGCTCGTCCCGAGCCGCACGCTGCACACGCCGCGCACGCCGCGTACGCCGCACGCGACGGAGGCCGCCGACCACGGTCGACGGCCTCCAGTGCGACGGGTGTTACGGCGTGTACGGGGCGCTCGGTGCGTCGATCGCGGCCTGCGCGGGCGCCGCGCCCGACTTGAGGGCCGCGAGGCGCGCCTCGACCTCGGTCAGCTCCCCGACATCCTCGAGGCTCTCGAACTGCGCGTCGAGGCTCGAGGCGGCGAGCTCCTGCTTACCGGCCGCGAGGGCCTCCTGGCGGCGGACCTTGTCTTCGAAGCGGCCGAGCTCGCTCGTCGGGTCGAGGACGTCGATCGACTTGACCGCGTCGTGCACCTTGTTCTGGGCCTCGGCCGTCTTGGCGCGCGCGAGCAGCTCGGAGCGCTTCGACTTGAGCTGCTCCAGCTTCTGCTTCATGCCGTTGAGGCCGTCCTTGAGCTTGGCGACGACCTCGGTCTGCGAGGCGATCGTGGGCTCGACGGCGCGCGCCTCGTTCTCTTCGCTGATCTGACGCTGCAGTGCGATCTTGGCGAGGTTGTCGAACTTGTCGGCGTCGGCGGTGTTGCCGCTCTGGCGCAGCTCGTCGGCCTTGCGGCTCGCGGCGAGCGCCTTGTTGCCCCACTCGGTGGCCGCCTGCACGTCCTCCTGGTGGTCGCGCTCGAGCAGGCGCAGGTTGCCGATCGTCTCGGCGATCGCCGACTCCGCATCCGCGATCGAGTTGGAGAAGTCGCGCACGAGCTGGTCGAGCATCTTCTGCGGGTCCTCGGCGGAGTCGAGGAGTGCGTTGATGTTGGCCTTCATGAGGGTCGAGATGCGACCGAAGATGGACTGCTTCGCCATGGGATTACCTTCCTATCGGACAGAACTGCTGGTACGTCGGTGAGTGCGTGAGTCGTGGACGAGGGCGGTGGATCGGGTCAGAAGCGGCCACCTCCTCGGCGGGCACGGGTTTCCCCGCCGCCGAAGCTTCCCGGACGGATGCCGCCGCCTCCGGAGGAACCGCCGAGCATTCCGCCCAGGCCGCCTCCGAGACCGCCGCCGGACGACCGGCCGCCGCCGCCCATCATGGAGTTGATGAGGATGCCGCCGAGCACGGCTCCCAGCATCCCGCCGCCGTTGCCGCCGCCCTGGGACTGGCCGCCCCCCAGCATCCCGCCGCCGGAGAATCCGCCGACGTCGCTCTGGGCGAGCTGGATTGCCTGTCCCGCGAGCTGGTCGGCTCGCTGCGCATGCTGCATCGCCTGGTCGGGGTCGTTCGCCTGCAGCTGCTGCGCGCGCACGAGTGCGGCGCCGGCTTCGGCGAGGCGCGTGCGCGCTTCGGCGCCGACGGCACCGCGCCGGGCCGTGATGTAGTCCTCGGCCGTCGAGACCTGCGCCTGCGCCTGCATGATCAGCTGGCCGACCATCTGGCGCGCGCGCTGCGTCTGGGCTTCGGCATCCCGGATGCCCTGCACGAGGGAATCGATCTGCTGATTCGCCGCCTCGAGGCTCTGCAGGGTCACCAGGGGGCGCTTGGCCGGACCCGACAGGTTCGCCTTGGCCGCCTCGATCTGCTGCACGGTGGCGGTGATCGCGGCGGCGACGCGTCCGTCGGGGTCGGGGAGCCCGCGTGCCGTCGCGACATCCTGTTCGAGCTCGATGATCAGTGCTGCGGCGCTCTGCTCGCCCCGGGCGAGGTCGTCGGCCAGTTTTCCGATCGCGTTCTCGAGCAGCACGGCCTGGCCGACCGCTTCTTCGGCGGCCCGGATGCCGACGGCGGCCTCGCCGCCCTTATCCGCCCCGATGTCGGCCTGGGCGGCGGCGAGCTGCTCGTCGGCGAACGCGAGCCGCTGGCGCGCCTGATCGGGGTTGTCGGCGACGGTCGCCAGCGCCTCGGGCGCGTACGACGAGCGCAGGGTCTGCAGACGAGCCGCGGCACCGTCGAGAGCGGCCTCTGCGGTGCCCTTCTCGGCCTGCACCCGAGCGAGCGCCTCGGGGGCGTTCTGCTCGAGCTTGCGCAGCTCGTCGAAATCGGCGGCCTTCTCGTCGAGGAGGGTGTTGGCCTGGTCGCAGAGCGCGATGATCCGCTCGTTCCACGCGCGGGTGTCCTGCTCGGAGTCGGCGGTGGCGTCGTCGAGCTGCTGCTTGAGCGTGAACGCCTCATCGAGGTTCGCCTTGGCCCGGGCGAGCGCCTGCTCGAACTCGACCGTCGCCTCATCGCCGAACTGGGCCTTCGCGAACCCGAGCTCCTGCGCGCTCGTCTTGACGGCGTCGTCGGTCTCGACGAGAGCGGATGCCGCGTGCCGCTCGAGGTCTTCAAGGGGAACCTGCTGCACCGCGGGGCCGCCCGCGACCTGACCGCTCTTCTTTCGGCGACGCAGGAACATCACCAGGAGCACGATCCCGACGCCGATGACGACGACCACGAGGAGCCAGGTGAACCAGCTGCCGCCGCCGGATCCGTCGGAGGGCGCGCCCGATCCGCCGCCCTGGGCATCGGTCAGGCCGTCGGCGGCCGCGTCGACGGCTCCGAGCCAGTCGTCCTGCGCGAGGGCGGGCTGGATGCGCTGCTGCTCGATGGCTGCGAGCTGCTCTTCGTTGACGGGGCCGTCGATGTAGCCGGAGAGGTAGTACTGGCGGCCCTCCGTCGAGACGGCGAGCAGGTACTGGGTTGTGCCGAGGCCGTTGTCGTCAGCCGTCTGATTGGCCCAGTCCTCGGAGTTCGATGGATCGGTGAACTCGTCGACGTATACCACCCACAGGTCGAGGCCGGTGTCGGTCTTGAGCTGTTCGAGACGCGCCTGCGCTTCTGCTTCCTCAGCGGGGCTGAGCACGTCGGCGTCATCGAGGACGTAGCCGGACCCGAGTGTGACGGGGGGAGTGGCCACGGCGGCCCCACTGCCGATCGCGATCACGGCGACCACCGCAGCGGACGCCAGCGCTGCAGCCCAACGCAGTCGCATCGATCCCCCCTCTGGGACTTCGGGTTTCCCCTCCCGCGAGTCTATTCAGGCGCGGGGATACGACGATAGCCCACCGTCCGGACACGGCATGTGAGTTCGCCGAGAACCGCGAGCACGAGCGCGCGAGTCGACAAGACACGCCGCGTCTGGTGCAGGTCGAGCGGCGTGTCTTGGCGACTCGCACGTCGCTGCCGCGGGAGTGCCCGCCGAGCGGGTAGCGTCTGCGATCCGGAGGACTCATGGACGATCGCTACGGCACGGACGTGCTCGCGTCGGGATGGCGCACACAGGGGACCCGGCAGCTTGCCCGGGTCGAAGCATCCCGCGACCTCGTCGTCGAGGTGGCAGCCGACGGCTTCTGCGGCGCCGTGGTCGGCCTCTCGTCGGGGATGGTCGAGCTCGAGGACCGCAACGCGCGACGGCGGCTGTTCCCGCTCGGCGCCGGGTTCCTGGTCGACGGCGAGGACGTCGTGCTCGTGCCGCCGGCGGCGGCACCCGCGAGGACCGGGCCGCAGCGGACGGCCTCCGGTTCCTTCGCCGCGCCCGAGGCCCGTGCCCGAGTGGCGCGGGCGAGTCGCATCCTCGTGGAGGGCCGGCACGACGCCGAGCTCGTCGAGAAGGTGTGGGGCGACGACCTGCGCGCCGAGGGCGTCGTGGTCGAGTACCTGCAGGGGATCGATCTGCTGGATGCCGCGCTCGACGAAGAGCCGCCGTCGGCCGAGCGCCGCTACGGCGTGCTCGTCGATCACCTCGTTCCGGGATCGAAGGAGTCGCGCATCGCCGAGGCCGTGTCGCGCGGTCGGCACGGTGCCCACGTGCGCATCGTGGGGCATCCGTGGGTGGACGTGTGGCAGTGCGTGACCCCGCGCGCGGTCGGCATCGAGCGGTGGCCCGAGGTGCCGCGCGGCATCGACTACAAGGTCGGCGTGTGCCGGGGCCTGGGCTGGCCCGCACGCGATCAGGCCGACCTCGCGCGCGCGTGGCAGCGGATCCTCGCGTCGGTGAAGACCTACCGCGACCTCGAGCCCGCGTTCCTGGGCCGCGTCGAGGAGCTCATCGACTTCGTGACCGGCTGAGTCCGCCGGCGGCGCGTCCGCGCCCTCCGCCGCCCGGCGCGTCCGCGCACCACGGCGGCCGGCGCGTCCGCGCACTCCGCCGGCCGCGGTCGGCGCGCGTCCGACCGCCTCGGTAGCCTGGGAGTGTGGCCGACCTCGAACCTCCCGCCCGCACGTTCCGCGACCGTCCGGTGTCGTTCGTGCGTCGCAGCGGGCGCATGTCCGAGGCGCAGGAGCGCGCGTGGATCGAGCTCGCGCCGCAGTACGTGATCGAATCTCCGCGGGATGTCGCGGCCACCAGCATCCGCCCCGGATCCTCGATCGACCCTGCCCAGGTCTGGGGGCGCGCTGCGCCGCTCGTGGTCGAGATCGGCTCGGGCCAGGGTCACGCGATCGTCCACGCCGCGACGGCGCAGCCCGAGACCGACTTCCTCGCGATCGAGGTGTTCCGCGCGGGACTCGCGCGCACGATGCTCGACGCCGACAAGGCCGGCGCGCGCAATCTCCGGCTGGTCGAGGCGAACGCGCCCGAGGTGCTCGAGCACCTCCTGCCCGAGGCATCCGTCAATGAGCTGTGGGTGTTCTTCCCCGACCCGTGGCACAAGAAGAAGCACACCAAGCGGCGGCTCGTCACGAGCGCATTCGCGGCTCTCGCGTCGCGCGCGCTCGTGGACGGTGGGATGCTGCGCCTCGCCACCGACTGGGAGGATTACGCCCTCCAGATGCGCGACGTGATGTCCGCAGCCGCCGGCTTCGAGGCGGGGTTCGAGGGGGAGTGGGCTCCGCGCTTCGACGGTCGCGTGCTCACGGCGTTCGAGCGCAAGGGCGCGCGCGTCGGGCGCGACATCCGGGATCTCTCGTACCGCCGCCTGCCCCGGTCATGAGCGGGGTACACCCCGCGCCGGACGGGCCGCCCGCCGGCTCCGCCCCGGACGCCCCGCCCGCCGGCTCCGCCGCGGCGCGTCGCGATCCGTGGCGCTTCGTGCGGCCGCTCGGCCACCGCGACTTCCGGATGCTGTTCGGCGCGGTCGTGCTGGCGATCTTCGGCGCCGGCATGTGGGCCGTCGTCATGGTCTACACGGTCATCGACGCGGGCGGAGGTCCGGTCGACCTGTCGGTGGTCGCCGCGGCGAACGCGGTCGGGCTGCTCGTGTGCGCGATCCCGGGCGGCATCGCCGCCGACCGCGTGCCGCGACGAATCCTGCTGCGCCTCGTCGCGCTGACCGACCTGCTGGCGATCACCACGGTCGCGGTGGCCGGAACGCTCGACGGCGTCACGATCCCGCATCTGGCGATCGTCGCGTTCGTGCTGGGCGCGGGCGCCGGATTCTTCTTCCCCGCCTACAGCGCGATCCTCCCGCGCATCCTGCCGCCGGCGCAGCTGCTCGCCGCGAACGGGCTCGAAGGGGCGATCCGTCCCGCGCTGCAGCAGGCTGCCGGACCGGCCGCGGCAGGCGTGATCGTGGCCGCCGTGCTCGCCCCGGCTCACGCGGCCTGGGGCGTGGTCGCCGCGTACGCGATCGCGCTCGTGCTGCTTCTCTTCGTGCGCCCCGAGCCGCCGGCGGCTCCGGACGAGGTCCGCGAGGCGCCTGCGGGGGTGCGCGGAGCGCTCCACGACCTGCGCGAGGCCGTCGTCTTCACGGTGCGCACCCCGTGGCTGCTGTGGACCCTGCTGTTCGCGACGGGCTGGGTGCTCGTCTTCGTCGGTCCCGAAGAGGTGCTGCTGCCGTTCGTGACGCGTGACCGCATCGGCGAGGATCCGCGCCTGTTCGGCTTCCTCCTCGCCATCTACGGCGTCGGCGGCGTGCTCGGGTCGATCTTCGTGTCGTCGATGCGCCTGCCCCGCCGGTACCTCACCGCGATGATGGCCGTCTGGGGAGTGAGCACGCTGCCCTTCGCGATCGTCGGCATCACGCATCAGTACTGGCTCATGGGGCTCTGCCTCTTCCTGATCGGCTTCGGGTTCAGCTACGGCAACGTGATCTGGGGCACCCTCCTGCAGCGGCGGGTGCCGCGCCACATGCTCGGGCGGGTCTCGAGCCTCGACTTCTTCGTCTCGCTCGCGCTCATGCCGTTGTCGATGGCGCTCGCCGGGCCCCTCGCCGAGGTGGTCCCGGTCGAGGTCATCTTCATCGCCGCCGGCGTCATCCCCCTCTTCCTCGGCGCGATCGCGTACGTCGTGGCGCGCATGGCGCGCGACGAGATCGCCCATCCCCTCGACACCTGATCCGGAGTCTCCATGCCCGCCCATCCCGCCGCCGCCCCCGTCGCGACGCTGCCCGCGTGGTCGTGGCGCCTCGCCCCGGCGCTCCTGGTGTGTCTCGCGGCGCCGGCGTTCTTCGTGCTGCGAGTGCCGTGGGTCGGCTGGGCGCTGCTGGCTGCGGGGCTCGCGATAGCGGTGCTCCTGGAGCGAGCGGATGCCTCCGCCCGCCGTTCCGCGGGGCCCGACCGCGACGAGACCGACGCGGATGGGGCCGACGGCGCGGGCGGGGCCGACGGCGCGGGCGGTGCGGCCGCCGCGGGCGGGGCCGACGGTGCGGACCCGGGGGAGCGCAGCATCCGGCGCCCGTCGATCGTGCGCGATCTCTCGCTCATCGCGATCGGCCTGCTGATCGTGAGCTCGATCCCGCTCGCCGCCGAGCTCGACGACCTGTCGATCGTGCGGTTCGGCGTCGTGCTCGGCGGAGCGGTCGCGGTGCCGTACGTGATCTCGCGGTGGGCGTACCGCGATCACGCGATCCGCTTCCCCTGGCGCGGGGGCGGACGGTGGAACGCGTTCCAATGGTCGTGGCTCGCCGCGGTGCTCGTGCTCGGCTGGCTGATCCTGCCGTTCTACTTCATCACGTCGGGCGTCTACCTGAACTGGCCGGTGGTCGACACCCCCGACCTCATCGCGCGCCTGTTCGTGGGCGTGGGCGCGGTCGGCATCTGGGACGAGCTGTTCTTCATCTGCACGTGCTTCGCGCTGCTGCGCCGGCACTTCCCGTTCTGGCAGGCGAACGTGCTGCAGATGGTGGTGTTCGTGTCGTTCCTGTGGGAGCTCGGGTACCAGGCATGGGGTCCGCTGCTCACGATCCCGTTCGCCCTGCTCATGGGGTGGATCTTCATGCGCACGCGGTCGCTCGCCTACGTCGTGACGGTGCACCTGCTGTTCGACGCGGTCGTGTTCCTGGTGCTCGTGCACGCGCACAACCCCGGCGTCCTGGACGGTCTCTTCCTGGTCTGAACCCCGCCGGTGTGTGCCGCCGGCCCGCGCACCGCCGCGCACCGGCGCCCGACTGCGCCCGCCGCCGCCCGACTGCACAGGGGGTGCGCAGGATGCCGGGCTACAGTGGAGAGCGGATCCCCGACCGGATCCCCGGACGACGGATCAGTACCCGGTGAGCGACAAGACTGGCCAGGAGCACAGTCATGGCGTGGGTCATCCTCATCCTTTCCGGCGTTCTCGAGGCCGTATGGGCCACTGCCCTCGGCAAGTCCGAGGGCTTCACCAAGCTCTGGCCGAGCATCATCTTCGGCGTCACCCTCCTGCTGAGCATGGGCGGACTGGCGCTGGCGATGCGCGAGATCTCGACCGGCACCGCTTACGCGGTCTGGGTCGGGATCGGGGCATCCCTCACCGTCGCATACGCGATGATCACGGGCGACGAGGCGTTCTCGATCGTGAAGATGCTGCTCATTCTCGGCCTCGTCGGCTGCGTCGTCGGCCTGAAGGTCGTCGGTCACGAGTAGCAGGCGAGCGGATGCCGCGGCATCCGAAATCTCACCTTCAACGTGACGTCGATATGACTTCGCGATGAACTCTTGACGACGTCGGCGGGCTGAGTAGATTCAGTCCTGCGAAGAGAAAACGGAGACGAAAGGAACCCGCAAGGGAACCCGACACAGAGACCACAGATCGCAGAATGATCGCCCCGAGGCTTCGGCTTCGGGGCGATCTTCGTTGTGCCCGGCGGCGGGTGCTGCGCCGGTCCCGGCGCATAACTCCTGCAGTTTGCGGCGCGTCCGCGTCGACACGCCGACGTGGCCGATGCTGCGGTGGGGGATCTTCGTTGTGCCCGGCGGCGGGTTCGGCGCTGGTCCAGGCGCGTAACTCCTGCAGTTTGCGGCGCGTCCGCGTCGACACGCCGACGTGGCCGGCGTCGCGGGGCCAGGTTGCAGGAGTTATGCGCCGGGGGCGGATGCTGCGCCGGGGGCGGATGCTGCGCCTGTCCAGGCGCGTAACTCCTGCAGTTTGCGGCGCGTCCGCGTCGACACGCCGACGTGGCCGGCGTCGCGGGGCCAGGTTGCAGGAGTTATGCGCCGGGGTGGCTGTTCTGACCGCGCCGCCTAGGCTCGGGACATGGACTCCCGCACTCTGACGGACGGCGCCGTGCTGCGCACCGCGCGCCCGGGCGACGAGCCCGGCATCCTCGCGTGCATCCAGGGCCTCGCCGATTACGAGCGTGAGCCCGACGCGGTGGACAACACCGTCGATGCGCTGAGCGAGAGCCTGTTCGGCGCCGATCCGCGAGTGTTCACGCACGTGGTCGAGCGCGACGGCGAGATCGTCGGCATCGCGATGTGGTTCGTGTCGTACTCGACCTGGACCGGCCGGCACGGCATCTGGCTCGAGGACCTCTTCGTCTACGGCGCGGAGCGTGGCCGCGGCTACGGCAAGGCGCTCCTCGCTTCGCTGGCCGAGGTGTGCGTCGAGCGCGGATACTCCCGCCTGGAGTGGACCGTCCTGGACTGGAACGCCCCGTCGATCGCGTTCTACCGTGCGATCGGCGCCGAGCCGATGGAGGAGTGGACCACGCAGCGCCTCACCGGCACCGCCCTCGAAGCCCTGGCCGCCTCGCGCTGACCCCGCCGCCCGCGGGCGCCCTGCAGCACCGTTCGGCCCGCGCGCGCCAAGACCGCTGCCGTTCCCGACGAGCGCGCCACCTCTTTCGTGTAGCGCGTGCAGGAAACGGCAGCGCTCGACGCGCCCCCCGCCGCGGCACGCCGGCCCGCGACCCCCCGCCCCCGCCCCGCGCGCCACCTCTTTCGTGTAGCGCGTGCAGGAAACGGCAGCGCTCGACGCGCCCCCCGCCGCGGCACGCCGGCCCACGACCCCACGCCCCCGCCCCCGGCACCCCGCCCCGCGCGCCGCGGCACCCCCCAACCGGACCACCCCCGCCCGCGACCCCACGCCCCCGCCCCCGCCCCGCCCCGCCCCCGCCCCCCGCCCCGGCATGCCGGCCGGGCGCGGCATCCGAAGAATTCCGGTATTCAGTGTTGCCAAGTACCGGTACTCAGTGTTACCGTCTAGTGGTAGTCAGCGACACAGAGTAGAGGAGGTGGGCGATGGGCAATCAGATGACCGAGATGCTGAAGGGCACTCTGGAGGGCATCGTGCTCGCCGTACTGGCAGGCAGGCCCGCGTACGGGTACGAGATCACCGCGCAGCTGCGCGATCAGGGATTCTCCGACCTCGTCGAGGGCACCGTCTACGCCCTGCTGGTGCGGGTCGAGCAGAAGGGTCTCGTGGACGTGGAGAAGGTCCCGTCCGAGAAGGGACCGCCCCGCAAGGTGTACACGCTGAACGCGCAGGGTCGCGAACAGCTCGAAGAGTTCTGGGGGACGTGGAGCTTCCTCTCCGAACGGATCGATCAGCTCCGCACGAACCACACCGAAGGAGACAACTGACATGGCCGCCAAATGGTACGAACTGGTCACCGGATCGCTTTCCGACAAGAAGGCGTACCGGCAGTACAGGGCCCGCATCGCCGCGCTGCCCGAGCCCTACAAGACTGCCGCGAACGCGTTCGAGCGCTACTTCATGTACAACGGCGGCATCACCGACGGCGACCCCGCGACCATGATCACGATGCTCAACGACTTCGCTGATCTGTGGGAGCGCGCGGCCGCTGACGAGACTCCGGTCGCCGACATCGTGGGCGACGATCCGGTCGAGTTCGCCGAGGCCTTCGCCGCCGCCTACTCGGGCAAGCGCTGGATCGACAAGGAGCGCAACCGCCTCACCGACACCATCAAGGGTCTCGACGGAAAGGAAGAGCGATGACCACCGCGGCCATCTCCGTGCAGGGCGTCGAGAAGGCGTTCAAGGACCTGAAGGTGCTGCGCGGTGTCGACTTCGACGTCGAACGCGGGAGCATCTTCGCGCTGCTCGGCTCGAACGGCGCCGGCAAGACGACGCTGGTGCGAATCCTGTCGACACTGCTCGGATCGGATGCCGGCACCGCCACCGTCAACGGGTTCGACGTCGCCGCCAGCCCGGGCGACGTGCGTCAGTCGATCAGCCTCACCGGGCAGTTCGCCGCCGTCGACGAGGTGCTGTCGGGGCGCGAGAACCTCGTGCTCGTGGCGCAGCTGCGCCACCTCAAGAACCCGGGTGCGATCGCGGACGAGCTGCTCGCCCGGTTCTCGCTCACCGAGGCCGGCGGCCGCAGGGCCGCCACCTACTCGGGCGGCATGCGGCGCCGGCTCGACATCGCGATGAGCCTCATCGGCGACCCGCCGATCGTGTTCCTCGACGAGCCGACCACCGGACTCGACCCGCAGGCGCGCATCGAGGTCTGGCAGACCGTGAAGCAGCTCGCCAAGAACGGCACCACCGTGCTGCTCACCACGCAGTACCTCGACGAGGCCGAGCAGCTCGCCGATCGCATCGCGATCCTGCACCGGGGAACGATCATCCAGAACGGGACCCTCGACGAACTGAAGAAGCTGCTCCCGCCTGCGACGGTGGAGTACGTCGAGAAGCAGCCCACCCTCGAAGAGGTCTTCCTCGCCCTCGTCGGCGAGGATGACCCGGCCCAGAAGGAGCTCTCATGACCACGCACGCGATCGGCGACACCGCCGTTCTCACCGGTCGGTCTCTGCGGCACATCCTGCGCAGCCCCGACACGATCATCACCACCGCCGTCACGCCGATCGCGCTGATGCTGCTGTTCACCTACGTGTTCGGCGGGGCGATCGACCTGGGCTCGCAGTCGTCGTACATCGATTACATGCTGCCCGGCATCCTGCTCATCACGATCGCGTCGGGCATCGCATACACCGCGTACCGGCTATTCCTCGACATGCAGGGCGGCATCTTCGAGCGCTTCCAGTCGATGCCGATCGCGCGATCGAGCGTGCTGTGGGCGCATGTCTTCACATCGCTCGTGGCGATCCTCGTCTCGATCGCCGTCGTGATCGGGGTCGCCCTGATCATGGGATTCCGCACCGGGGCCTCGGTGCTCGTCTGGCTGGCAGTGATCGGCATCCTGGTGCTGTTCACCCTGGCGCTGACGTGGGTCGCGGTGATCGCGGGACTCTCGGCCAAGACGGTCGACGGCGCGAGCGCCTTCAGCTATCCGCTGATCTTTCTTCCGTTCATCAGCTCCGCCTTCGTGCCGACCGACTCGATGCCCGCACCGGTGGCGTGGTTCGCCGAGAACCAGCCGGTCACGTCGATCGTCGACACGATGCGCGCGCTGTTCGCGGGGGAGCCGGTCGGCACCGAGATCTGGGTGGCGCTCGCGTGGCTCGTCGCGATCCTGGTGGTCGCGTACGGCTTCGCGGTCGCGATCTACCGGCGCAAGATGCGCTGACTCCGCAGCGGCAGAACCCCCGCAGCGAGGCCGCACCCGCGGCATCCGATGGCCATCGACCGGCAGACCAGCCGGCCGGTGGCCATCACGCTGCGGTGGGGACTAGGTTGACGGCGGGTTCCGTCGGGTGTCGAGTTCCGCTCACCGGGGGAGTGAGCGCGGCGCGGGGTGGTCGTCCCCCCGCGCGTGCCGCCGCACGGATCGCGCGGCCACGGCCGTGACGATCGCGATGATCGCGAGTGCACCCAGCCAGATCCAGACGTTGGTCTCGATCCCGAGGACGGACTGCTGAGCCGAGCCGCACTCCGAGGTGCCCGTCTCGTCGGCATCGGAGCACCAGCCGAGCGTGATCAGCGGCGCGAACAGCACGGACGCGACGACGCCCGCCGCGATCCCCGTCCAGATGATCGCGCTGATCTTCCATCGTCGCTGTGCTGCCACGGTCTCATTCAACCTGTTCGCGGGTGCACCGTCGAACGAGCTCGCGCGGAGGCGCGGCGCATAACTCCTGCACTCTCGCGCCACGCGCCCCCTTCCCGGCCGGATCGGGGGCATGCGGCCGGGTTTTGCAGGAGTTATGCGCCCGAACCGACGCCGACCAGTCCACGCGTGCGCAAGAGGCACGGTCCACAGAGCGGCGGATGCTGGTGGGATGGGGTGTGCCGAACGAACTCGTCTTCTCCTCCGACTCGTCGACGATGGACGTCGACCTCGTTCACCGGTGGCTGTCCGAACAGGCCTACTGGGCGCTCGGACGCACGCGTGAGACCCACGAACGGGCGATGGCGGGCTCCCGCAACTACGGGGTGTTCGACGCCGAGACGCGGGAGCAGCTCGCGTATGCGCGGGCGATCACCGACGGCGCGACGTTCGCGTGGATCGCGGACGTCTTCGTCGACCCATCCGCTCGCGGCCGGGGTGTCGGCATCCGGATCATGCAGGGGATCGTCGACGACCTCGAACCCCTCGGCCTCAAGCGCACGGCGCTGTTCACCGAAGACGCGCACACCCTGTACGAGAAGTTCGGGTTCCAGCGGCTCACCGATCCCGAAGGCTGGATGCTGCGCTGGGGCACCGGGTTCGCACCGGCCGCGTCGGAGGTGGCTCCGCAGGTCGCCGGCTCGCCGCTCCGCGACTGACCCGGCGCTGCGAGCGGATGCCGGGACGTCACGTGGTCCCGCGCCACGGCGTGAACCGCGGCCACCACCCCGGCACGTTGCTGCGGTATTCGAGGTACTGCTCGCCGTAGGTGCGGGTGAGCGTCGGCTCCTCGTAGCCCCTGACGAAGGCGAAGACCGCGGCGAAGACGATCACGGCGTAGACCAGCACGCCCCAGCTGCCGAAGAGCAGCGCCTGGCCGAGGATGATCGCGAGCACCGCGAGGTACATCGGGTTGCGGACGAAGCGGTACACACCCGTCACGACGAGCGTCTCGGTCGGCGCGACGGGGGCCGGCGTTCCCTGGTGCAGCGCGAACAGCGCGAAGGCGGAGAGCAGGAACGCCATCCCGAGGGCGATGAGGATCCACGCGACCGGCACGATGATCCAGGCAGCACTGCCCCAGTCGTGCCAGGTCCAGCCGGTGAGGAGCCAGGGGATGAGGCCGGCGACGATCCCGGGCGCGAGAAGGAGGAAGACGATCGTCCCGATCCACGCGCGTGCCTGCGCGGCTGCCCCGGCCATGCGCGACACGCTAGCCCGGTTCGCTCGGCGGTGCGAGACGCATCGCCCTCGATCCCGGCCCGGGGTACGCGATCGGCGGTAGCGTCGGGTGATGAGCTCACGCGCGGGTGCGATGGCCGGCTGGCGCACGGTGGCGCGGTGGATGCTGGTGCTGCTGCTCGCCGCAGCGGGTGCGTCGCATCTGTCGTGGGGGAGGCGGGGCTACCGCATCGTGGTGCCGGACTGGTCGACGCGCCTCACGGGTCTCAGCAAGGACGCGATCGTGGTCGGATCGGGCGTGGCCGAGCTGGCGCTCGCCGGCGCGGTCGCCACGATGCCCCGGGAGCGGAGCGTCGGCTGGCTCGTCGCGGCGTTCTTCGTCGCCGTCTTCCCGGGGAACGTGCACCAGTGGCGCACAGGACGTTCGGCGCCGATGCTCCGCACCGACCGCGCCCGATTCGTCCGGCTGTTGCTGCAGCCGGTGCTGGTCGTGTGGGCGGTGTGGAGCACGCGGTAGCAGCCGCGTCGAGGAGCGCACATCGCGGGGTGGGGCGGAGAGTGGATGCCGCGGCATCCGGAATCACCACCCTGCGGGCCGCGCGATCGCCGTACTTCGCGCGATATGCGGCCTCGACCACGGCGGCACCGCGGAGGATTCCACACTCGGCGCCAGGCGGTCGGGGAACCGCTTCCCATCTGGCAGGGTGGAACCGTGCGCGCGGACGCCGCCGCCCGCCTTGTGCCTGAAGGAGTCGCCCATGGAGGTCGCCGGAGTCATCGGCATCCTGACCATCGTCGGTATCGCGGTCGTCGCCGTGATCATCGTCGGACTGATCACGCTGCTGTTCGCCCGAAGCTGGATCAAGGTCGCGCGCGCCGACGAGGCGCTGGTCATCTCGGGACGCAAGCAGAAGGTGCAGAGCACCGTGATCGGCGTCGACGGCTCCAGCCGGTCCGAGATGTCGGAGTCGCCCGTCACGGTGATCGTCAACGGCAAGTCCCTGGTCAACCCGATCACCCAGCGGCACGAGATCATCTCGCTGCGCTCGCGGCAGGTGTCGCTGAACGCCGAAGCCCAGTCGCTCGACAACGTCACCCTGAACGTCGATGGAGTGGCGATCGTCAAGATCGGCTCCGACCCGCTGTTCGTCCGCCGCGCGGCCGAGCGCTTCGCGTCGCAGGACAAGGCGATCGAGCAGTTCACGACCGAGCAGCTCGAGGGTGCCCTTCGCGGCATCGTCGCGACCCTCTCGGTGGTTGAGCTCATGCGGGAGCGCAAGAAGTTCTCCGACCAGATCGCCGCCGATGTCTCGCACGAGCTCGCCGAGCAGGGCCTCATCCTCGACTCGTTCCAGATCAAGGGCATCACCGACGCCGTGGGCTACATCCGGTCGCTCGGTGCGCCCGAGATCCAGGCGAAGCGGCAGTCGGCCGAGATCGCGCAGACGAACGCCGACCGCGCGATCAACCAGAAGATCATCGCCAACCAGGAGGCGAACCTCGTCGAGCAGACCGCGCTCGACACCAACACAGCGAACGCCAACGCCGGCGTCGGCCGTGCGCGTGCCGAGGCTGAGAAGGCCGAGGAGCTCGCGCGGGCCAAGGCCGAGCAGGCGGTGCTCCAGCAGCAGGCCGAGAACAAGCAGGCTCAGCTGGATGCCGACGTCAAGCGCGTCGCCGATGCACAGCGATACGAGGCCGAGACCCGCGCCCAGGCCGAGCTCTACACGCGAGAGCGCTCCGCCGAGGCCGCCGCGATCGAGCAGGTCAAGCAGGCCGAAGCCCGCACCCGTATCGCCGAGCAGCAGGCCGAGGCCGACAAGGCCCGCGCCGCCGGTGAGGCCACGGCAGCCGAGGCGAAGGCCGCGGGTGAGGCGGCGGCACTGCGCTCGCTCGCCGATGCCGAGGCATCCGCTCGCCGTCTTCGCGCCCAGGCCGAGGCCGACGCGATCCGTGCCGAGGGTGAGGCCCGCGCGCGTGCGCTCGAGGCCGAGGCCGAGGCGATCGCGTCGAACCAGGAGGCCTTCCTCTCGCAGCGCGTGCTCGACGTTCTGCCGTCGATCATGGCCGAGTTCGCCAAGGGCTACGCCGCGATCGGCAACGTCTCGATCATCGGCGGGTCCGACGACGGCGCCACCGGCGTCATCGGAGGCGACAGCGCCAAGGCGATGCGGTCGGTCTTCGACAGCGTGGAGGCGGCCACTGGGCTCGACCTCGCCGCGATCATCCAGGGTCAGGCCGTCGGCCGCGGCATCGGCGCCGGAATCTCCGACGTCGCGACGGCGAAGGCGACCTCGTCGGATGGCGCTGCGTCCGGTCGTGCGAAGAAGGCACCGCGCGCGGCGGCGAACGGCGAGGTCGCGGCACCCGAGACCGCGCAGTAGCGGGGCGCCGCTCGGCCCACGCGGGTCCGGGCGGCGCGACAGCGGAGGGCTGTTGCTCTGCGCCCCCAGCGCCCTATCATCTGGCTCAGGGACAAGCTTCGTCCGGCGTCCCATCTCTGGGGTTGGGGGGACGGCGTTGGATGACCTTGTCGTGATCGTGCCCGGCATCCTGGGCTCGACGCTCCACAAGAACGGCGTGCCGGCCTGGGAGCGCTCGGCGGGAGCGGTCGTGAATGCCGTGCGCACGTTCGGTCGCAGCATCCGGGATCTGCAACTGCCGGAAGGGATCGGTGACGCGGCTCCGGACGACGGAGTCGAGCCGGTCGAGATCATGCCCGACTTCCACGTTCTGCCCGGCGTGTGGACCCCTGCCCGCGGCTACTCGAGGGTCATCGAATGGGCGGCGGCGACGCTCCATGCGATTCCGAGCACCGACGACCGGGCGGGGAGCCTGATGCTCTTCCCCTACGACTGGCGACTGTCGAACCGATACAACGGCGAGCGTCTCGCCCGCGAGGTCGAGCGGTCGCTGTCGCGATGGCGCGACTCGCATCGCTCGCGCCGCGATGCGCAGGTGGTCTTCCTCTGCCACTCGATGGGCGGGCTGGTGGCCCGTTGGGCGATCCAGCAGTGCGGCCTCGCCGAGGTCACGAAGCGCCTCGTGACGATCGGCACGCCCCATCGCGGCTCGGTGAACGCGCTCACGCAGTTGGTGAACGGCATTCGCAAGGGTCCGGCGCCGTTCGCGCTCGACCTGACTCAGTTCGCGCGGAGTCTCCCGTCGCTGCATCAGCTGCTGCCGCAGTACGCGTGCATGGATGCCGGAGCCGGCCTTCGCCGAGTCGACGAGACCCCGCTGCCCGACCTGTCGTCCGCGATGATCGCCGACGCGGTGCAGTTTCATCGGTCGCTCGACGCAGACGCTCAGTGGTGGAGCCGAGGATTCCGGTTCCTGCCGGTGCATGGTCAGAAGCAGGACACCGCGACCACCGCGTCGCTGATGAACGGCGCGATCGTCGCGCATTCGACGATCAAGGAGCGCAACGAGTGGGGCGACGGGACGGTTCCGACCCTCGCGGCGACCCCGATCGGATACCCGGTGGACGGCGACGCTGTGTTCCATGTCACGGACCAGCACGGGAGTCTGACCGGGAACAGCGGGCTGCTCGACCACCTCGAGGGGGTTCTGACGGCGAATCCGGTCCAGCACATGGGGCCGCCCCGAGTTGCGATCAGCGTGAGCGCCGAACCGGTGATCGAGGCGGGGAGCGACATCCGGGTCACCGTCGCGGTGCCGGACGGCGAGACTGTACCGCTCGAGGCGGTTCTGAACCGCCCGGGCGGCGCGAGGGTCCGAACCGAGCGGCTGCTCGCCACGAACGGCACGATGAGCGCGGCCTTTCGCTCCCCGGACGCCGGGGGGTATGAGATCGTCGTGCGCGGCGCGACACCATCGGCGCGTTCGGTCGTCAGCGAGGTCACCGCCTCCACCTTCGTCTGGGACGAGCAATGAGCGGCGAGATGCAGACGGGCCCGCACGCCCGGTTCATCGGAGTCGGAGTCTCGTCCTACGACGACACGCACTTCGACGAACTGCCGGACGTCGCGAACGAGATCGAGGAGTTCGCCCGGATCCTGACCTCCCTCGGCGTCGAGTCGATCGTGGTTCCCGGGCTGGGCGAGTACGACATTCATCAGCGCCTGAACGAGACGCTCGTTCCCGGGGCGACGCCCGATCCATCGTCGCTCGTCATCATCTGGACGGGGCACGCGGATCTCCCTCCGGTCGGCGGGCTGCGGCTGGTCGCGAAGGACTCGGTGCCTGAGCGGCAGGCCCTCCTGTCGCCCGCGCAAGTCGTCGGCGCGGCGCTCGCGACGGGCGCGGGTCAGATCCTCGTCGTCTTCGACACCTGCTACTCCGGAGCAGGAGCGATGCGGGCGCTCGCGACGGCGGATGAATGGAGCCAGAACGCGGGCCCGACGACGCCCCGCAACTGGATCGGCTACGTCAGCTCCGCGATGCATTGGGAGCAGGCGAAGAGCGGCCGCCTCGCGGGTGAGCTGCGTCGCATTCTGCGCGAGGGCGCGCGCGGCGACTCCGACGACGTCACCTTCCTCTGGAGCGAGCACAAGCAATGGGTGACAGGCAGCGACATCATTTCGACGCTCCAGGCCGAATGGCCCGACGCCGACACGCAGACGCCGCTGTTCGTGCAATCCGGCTGGTCCCGTGCCTTGATCCCGAACCCCCGTTTCGCACGCGGTGCGCCACCCCGTGTCGTCGCGCACCTCCTCAAGGCCGCACGCGGGGGCTCGACCGAGGACGAGACCTGGTACTTCAGCGGCCGCCACCGGATCGTCGAGCACGTCGTGGGATGGCTCTCGCATACGCCGTCGGGTGTGCTGGTCGTCACCGGCCCGGCGGGGAGCGGGAAGTCGGCGGTGCTGGGACTTCTCGCGTCGCTGTCGAATCCCGGGGAGCGCGAGGTCCTCCTCGCCCAGCGTGACATCGACTACCCCGACCCAGGCGTGGGGAGCATCGATGCCGTCGTCTACGCGCGAGGGGCGACCGTCGATGACATCGCGAGCCAACTGGACGAACAGTTGTTCGGCAAGGGGCGGAAGCAGAAGGCGCCGCGATCGGTAGCGGAATTCATGACGAGGCTGAAGAGCATCGACGAGCCTCCCGCCGTGATCATCGACGGCCTCGATGAGGCGGTCGACGTGGCTGAGATCATCAACACGCTCATCAACCCACTGAGCTTGCAAGCGCGAGTTCTGATCGGAACACGGTCGATCCCTTCGGCGGACGGTGATCTCCTCACCCGCATGCAGCCGGATCCCGCGAGCGTGCTCGACGTCGTCGAGATGTCGAACGATGAGGACGACATCAGAGAGTACGTGGAGCGCCGACTTCGCGCTGTCGACGCACCGCAGATGGATGTCGAGGCCGTCGCGGCGGCTGTCGCGACCCACGCGATGGACGACGCCGACGGTCGATTCCTGCTCGCCTACCTCGAGACCACTGAGCTTCGTCGTCGACCCGTCGACACCTCTGTGGAGGGCTGGGCGCAGGCTCTGAGCGTCAACCTTTCGACCGGAGTCGATGACGCACTCAGCGGGCTGGACGAGCTCACGCGTGACGGCCTTCCCATCGCGGGCGGCATGCGGACTCTGCTCTCGGCGTTGGCATGGGGCGCCGGCTCGGGTCTGCCGGCGGACGTGTGGAGCCTGATAGCGAATGCGCTGTCGGACGACGCGCCTTTCGAGCTTCGCGACGTGTATCGCGTCCTGAGCATCGCGAGCGCGTACATCGTGGAGGCGGGCGCGTTCGGCGACGCCGTCTACCGCCTTGCGCACGCGATCCTCGCCGAGCGACTTCGCGACCGAGGCACGGAGAGCAGCGATGCGCCACTCCGAATCGCTCGAGCGCTCGCCGATGCGTTCCTCGCGCTCGGTCCAACCGTTGCGGAGGACAGCCCCTACCTGAGGCAGAACCTGTGGCGGCACTGCGCAGACGCCCTACTCCCCGGGATCGAGATCCTCGAGGCGGTGGCCGGCCGATCGGATCTCGACTTCCGCGAGGATCTCGCGAAGGCGAACGCCCACGTTGCCCGCGCGCTCTCCGAATCGGGAAGCCCTCACGACGCTGTTCGCCTTGGTGAGACCGCCGAAGCGCTGTTCACTGAACTCGCCGAAGAGAATCCGGACAACTACCTGCAACTCGCGGCCGTGCTTCTGTCCTCCGGCGCAACTCAGTTCGTCCTCGAGGACACGCGGGCCGCCGAATCCATACTCGAACGAGCGGTCCGGCTCATTCGGGCGATCGTCGACGTGGACGAAAGCTATAGCCCCGCTCTTGTCAGTGCGCTTCGCGCGCTCGCCGGGGCACAAGTCGGCAACGAGGATCTGGCGGGCGCGAGTGAGAGCTTCGGGGAGGCGGCGGCGGTCCTCGAGCGCCTCGCGGCGAGCGATCGGGCCAGTGCGCGAGCATACGCGGACACGCTGATCGATCTGGGTCGTACGCTCAACGAGGCGCACGGCTACGAGTCTGCGGCGAAAGCGATCGAAAAGGCGATCGCGGTCATACTGGACCTCGACTCTGAGTCGGTGAGCAGCGGACGCGCCCTCGCTGTCAGTCGGTCAGAGCTGGCTCGTGCCTATTTCGCACTTGATCGGCCATCCGACGGGCTCGAGCAATCCGAGCGCGTTGTCGATTTCTACGCGAGTCTCGGCGATCGCGGAAACGTCGCGGACGGGATGTCACTGTTCTCGGCGCGGCTGGACCTCGCGGTCGGATACATGCGAGTGGAAGATCTCGCGAAGGCCGCTGAGGTGCTGGACGCCCTTATCGATCAGGCCGGCGACCCTCCGTACGCGAATGAGATCGTGCGACGCGCGATGCGGGATGTGCTCATTCCGCGAGCTCTCATCCTCATCGCTCAGGGTGAGGATGCTCGCGCCCTGGGGTTTCTGATGCCGGCGATGGCACTGCTACGCGACGCCGACGAAGACGACCGCGCGCGACGAAAACTTGCTGATGCACTGGTGACCGCGGCGGGAATCCACGCACGGAGCGACCGCCCGGCCGAGGCGATCGGGGCGTTGCAGGAATCACTGGGCCTGATGTCCACCCTTCCCGTCGACGAGGCGTCGCACCTCGAGCAGGTCGTGGACGCACTTCGCCTCCAGGGCGAGTTGTTCGAGGCCGCCGAGGGTCCGTGTCCTCCCATCCCGCCGATGTCCGCTGTCCTCTCGAATGCTCGCACCCTGACCGCTAGCCACCCCGCCCTTCAAGACACCTACGCGAGCCTTCTGGCAGCGGTCGTCAAGACCCGTGAGTCGGGGCAGCAGCCGCCTGACGCGGAGGTCGCTGGCGCGCTCGACGAGCTGGACGATCTCGCGGCACGACAACCCTCCGTCAGGTCGTCGCTCGTGCAAGCGCAGTTGGCGATTGTGCAGCGAGAGATTCGATTGTCGCAACTCGCCAGCGCCGTTCCACGCATGCAACGGATTGCGTCCGTTACGCGGGAGCTCGCGGCGGAAGACCCAGAACGGTTCGGCGCACTGAGTTCACAGCTCTCGACGACCGCGGGCTTCTTCGCAGCCGTAGCCTGGGCCTGGGACGACGCCATTGTCTGGCTGACGGAGGCCATCGAGGTTCTGCGCGGATTGGCTGTGACGGACGAGTCGCAGTTGCCCGCGCTGGCCACGGCGCTTGCAACCCTTGCCGGGGGGCTCGACGAGACCGGTCGGACTGACGAAGCCCTCCACGTCGCCGAGGAGTCGCTGGCGATACAGCAGGATGCATTCGCGCGGGGTCTGGAGGTCAAGCCGGTCGACCTCGTCGTGTCGCGGTTCTCCGTGGCGTCGTTTGAAGTCGCGCTCGGACTGCCCGGGGACGGCGAGGCGCGCGCTCGCGCCGCAGTCGCGGAGCTTCGCGAGGCATGGCAGACTGACCCGGCCGTGCGGGCCTCTATCGCCGGTCCGCTCAACGAGCTCGGTCGGCTTCTCGTGGACTCCGACGAGGCGATCGGCTGGCTTGAAGAGTCGGTCGAGCTCCTGCGTGAGGAACTGATCGGGGAAGTGAATCTCCGTACGGTCTATCTGGTGGCGTCGCTGAACCTCGCCGGCGGATATGTTGCGCACGGGAGAATGGAAGAGGGGCTTCGCGTTGCTCTCGACGCCATCGAGTTCGCACGCGAATGGCACCTTCCACCTGTGACCGCGTTGAGTGACCTGAGACAGCTGCGACACCTCGCCGACCGTGTCGAGGCGAGCGCGCACGGTCAGGCCCTCGACGCATGGGGCCCGGTGCTGGTCGCGGCGGGACGGAGGGGCTGGCCTGCGGAGGAATAGGCCTTGCGCCCGGGACCGAGACCGACGAGCGCGAACGGAAAGTATCAGCGCGTCGCGGCATCCCTCTCCGCAGTATCATCGTGCCAACATCCGGCGCCACCGACGCTTCCGGAGAGGTGTTCATGACCGACGCGACGACACCGCCACCACCGCTGATCCTCGATATCAGGGTCCACGGCGTGAGCAACAGCCCTCCGGCAGAGATGCTCGAGTCCGAACCCGACGCCATCGAGCGCGTCGACGGTGATCCCCTCGGCTCCTTCTGGGCGAGGAAGGACAAAGCGGCGAAAGACGGCGTCACCTCGACGCATGCCTTCTCGTGGGGTGCTCAGACCCGCACCGGGGGAGGGGCGCTCGCCGCGATCGGAAGAGCGTTCGTGCATGTCGGCTGGTTTCTGCTGCTGCCCTACGCCCTGGTGAACCTCGCCTATTGGACGCGCGAGATCAGGTATCAGCGCGATGGCAGCACGCGCGCCTGGCACGGCGACACCGGTTCGGGGACGGTCCGTGTCTTCGGACTCGTGCTCACGCTCATCGCGGTAGCCGCGTTCTGCTCCGTCGCGATCGACCTCGTCGCTGTGCAGTGCTTCCGCGGGAGTGCGACCGAAGCGAACCAGGTGTGCGCGGCGCTGCCGGCGGTGTTCGACGGTCTGCGCGGCCTCGACGTTGACAGTCGGGCGGCGCTGCTCGGGCTCGTGCCGGTGGTCGTCATCCTCGTCCTGTACTTCATCGCACGCAGCGGTCGCGTGCGGTTCGAGGCGCGGGTCGAGACCTTCGGCAAGCAGATCGGAGGCCAGGGCGAGAAGGGCCGGCCGCTTCTGGCGACGCGCGGATTCTGGGCCGCGGCCCGCAGCCGCGACACCACCGAGTGGCTGCACGTCGCCGGATCGCTGCTGCTGGTGCTCTTCCTGCTCGCGTTCGACGCCTCGTTCCCGAAGGCCGACTGCATCGGCGCCCCGCTGACCAAGGACCTCTCCGATTGCCTCGGTGATCCCGATTGGCGACCGCTGGTTTTCGTCGGCATCGCCGCCGTCGGTCTCGTGTTCGTCGTGATCGGCGTGATCATCTCGTCGAGCACGCCACTGCGAGAGGCCGAGATTCCGACCGATCCGAGCAAGAAGGTCAAAGAGGCGGCATCCCCCGACAAGCGCAATCGCCGCAAGCGCGCGTATGCATTCGTCTGCCTCGTCTACGGCGCGGTCGGCTACATCGTCTGGGTGGCGCTGACCTTCACCCCGCTCACCGACACGTCGAAGGTGACGACCCAGTTCATCGGCCTGATCACCGCTCCGCTCGTGCTCATGTCGGCGGCGCTGTTCCTCGCGCTCTACGCGGTGAGCTGGCGCGTCCGGTCGACCTGGCGCCGTCGCACCAGCGCGACGGTGCTCACTCTCGGCGCCGTGGCGCTGATGCTGAGCCAGGTCCTCTCCGACTCGACCCAGCAGTGGATGCTGACCGGAGCAGCCGTCGTGCTCGTGCTGATCCACCTGCTCCTCTCGCGAACTTCCCAGGCGAACCCCGGTGAAGCGAAGGGCGAGTCGGATGCCGGAGAGCTGCGTTTTCGCGCATGGCGCGGCCAGGGCGCAGCCGTCGTGATGCTGCTCTCGCTCTTCGTGTCGATGGCGCTTTCGAGCTTGCTCGTGCTCGGGGTGGCCTCGTGGCTGGGGACGCCGGAGCCCGGCAAGACCGACCGCATCTGGCGCACTCCCGGAGACCCGCTCCCGGTGACGGACTGGGACGTGCCCGACGCCTATGAGCGCTTCGCGGTGCTGCTCATGGTGGTCGTGGTGGCGATCCTGATCCTGCTCATCGTCGCCGCGATCGTCGTGGTGCCCAAACTGGTGCGATTCACCCTGCCGACGTTGGCGTGGAAGGGCAAGGCGCCGAAGGACGAAGGCGACGCCGAGTCTCGGGGCGGTGTGGAAGCACCGCCGGTCAGGTATCCGGACAAGCTCGTGGACCCGGAGGAGCGGGTGCGGATCCGCGCGACCGCGCGTCGGTCGTCGCATCTCCTTCACCGCGGTGAGCCGCTCTTCGCCTGGATCGCCGTGCTCGCCGCTGTCGGTTTCTTCAGCCTCTCGTCGTCGATCGTGTTCGACGCGGCAAAGGGTGTGCTCGAGGGCTGGGCGCCGGGCCTTCCCGCAGGGCTACGCGCTGCGGCGACGGCGATCCTCGTCGCTCTCGCGCTCGCCGCGGTTGCGGCCGTCGTCGCGAACTCGGCGACGAACGGCGACCGCCCGCTCGGCGTCTTCTGGGACGTGGTCGCGTTCTTCCCGCGCGCGGGGCATCCGTTCGCGCCGCCGTGCTTCGCCGAGCGAGCCGTTCCCGAGCTCGCGGAGCACACCCGGCAGTTCCTGCGGACGTCGGCGGGGGACCCCCTGAAGCCGCGGTCGGCCGTGATCCTGACGGCACACTCGATGGGGTCGACGATCTCGGCCGCGACGATTCTCGCGCTGCGCGGTGAGCGGTTCGTGGAGGAGCCTCCTGCAGGCCCGCAGCTGACCGATCGCATCGCGCTGCTGTCGTACGGCAGCCAGTTGCGGGGCTACTTCAGCCGCTTCTTCCCGTCGGTGTTCGGCTACCAGGTGCTGGGAGTGCCGGGCCTTCTTGCGCCGTCATTGTGGAATCCCGATCCGTGGAAGAAGCAGGTGGTCGCCGAGTTCCCGGCCCCGTCGCAACCGGGCGACGAGACGACGAGGGCGGCGGCGAAGGCAGAAGCGGCCGCGAAGGCGACGGCTCGTCAGGAGGTCAAGACTCACGCGTTCAGGAAGGATTCACTGGCGTGGATGCTCGGAGCGAGCGAGACGACCCTGCCGCGCTGGCGCAACCTGTGGCGCCGCACCGACTTCCTCGGCTTTCCGGTCTTCAGCTACGACAGCGACGAGAATCCGGTGGACCGCGGAGCCACCGAGACGGCCCCCGGCTATCAATGGACGGTCGCCAAGCACTCCGCATATCTCGGCACCGAGCAGATCGAGCTCGCCCGGGTCGAACTGGTGGGGGAGTTGTCGAAGGGTCCGGTGGTCTAGGGGTCGCGCCTGCCCAGCCTCACCGCTCCCGCCGCGACCCGTGAAGCCGCGTCTCGCCCCCGGCATCCGCCGCCCGCGCGAACCTCGCGGCCAACCGCTCGAACGCGCCCTTCAGCTCGTCGCCGTCGATGACTTCGACGTCGGCGTCGAGCTGCGCGAGCAGCAGCGCCAGCTGGTCGGGGTCGTCCGATCCGAGCTCGAGGCGGCACGTGGAATCGTCGATCGCCTCGACGTCGACGGGGATGCGGATCGCCGCGGCGACGGTGGCGGCCGGCGCATGGACGACGACGCGCGCCCGGTACGTCCAGCTCGCCTGGACGATGCGTCGGACCACGTGCTCGACCAGGGCGTCTTCCGCGATCACCCGGGGACGGAACCGCACGCCGGTGGGCGGATGCTGCACCATGCGGTCGACGCGGAACACCCGCCAGTCATCGCGGTCGAGGTCCCACGCGAACAGGTACCAGACGGGTCCCCAGCTCACGAGTCGCTGCGGTTCGGTGTGGCGTGCCGACGCGCTGCCGTCGTGCGTCGTGTACCCGAATCGGAGGCGTTCGTGGCCCCGGATCGCCGAGGCGACCGCGCTCAGCACGGCGACGTCGGGTTGCGGGCCGGCGCCCGGGACCACGCTCGTCGCCTCGCGGACCGCGGCGACCCGTCGACGCAGGCGGGAGGGCATCACCTGCTCGATCTTCGCGAGCGCGGTCAGCGACGTCTCCTCGATGCCGAGTCGCCACGTCGCCACCGCGCCCAGCCCGATCGCGACGGCGACGGCTTCGTCGTCGTCGAGCAGCAGCGGCGGCATCGCGGCGCCCGCGGCGAGCCGGTAGCCGCCGGCGACGCCGGGGCGAGCATCCACCGGATACCCGAGCGCGCGCAGCTTGCCGATGTCGGTGCGCACCGTCCGCGTGCTGACGCCGAGCCGGTCGGCGAGTTCGGGACTCGTCCAATCGCGCTTGAGCTGCAGCAGTGACAGCAGCTCCAGCAGGCGGGCGGACGTTTCGAGCATGATCCGATCATTCCGCATATTGCGGAAGCTAACCTGCCGCATTCGTTGGAATCGTCGGGGGCATGAACAACGACACCGGGCTCACGCCCTTCCGCATCGACATCCCGCAGGCCGACCTCGACGACCTGCGCGAACGACTCGCTCGCACCCGCTGGCCGATCCCCGCACCCGACCGTGACGACCGCGATGACTTCCGCCGCGGCATCCCGCTGCCCTTTCTGGCCGAGCTCGCCGACTACTGGCGCGACGGATTCGACTGGCGCGAGCAAGAGGCGAAGCTCAACGAGCACGAGCAGTTCACGACCGTCGTGGATGGGCAGACGTTCCACGTCGTGCACGTGCGATCGGCGAATGCGGCGGCCACGCCGCTGCTGCTGTGCCACGGCTGGCCGGGATCGTTCGTCGAGTACGAGCGAATCATCCCACTGCTGACCGACCGGTTCCACGTGGTCATCCCGTCGCCCCCGGGCTTCGGTTTCTCCACTCCGCTGTCGGCGAGCGGCTGGGAGCTGGGACGGACGACGGATGCCTACGCCGACGTCATGACGCGGCTCGGCTACGAGCGCTTCGCCGTGCACGGCACCGACATCGGCTCGGGCATCGCCGGCCGCCTCGCGGGTGTCTTCCCGCAGCGCGTCATCGGCACGCACCTCGGAGTCGATCGCATGGTCCTGGGGGTGGTCGGCGACAAGTTCCCCATGCCGGACGGCCTGACTGACGAAGAGGCCGGCCAGCTCGCGGCGCTGCAGGCTTCGCTCGCGGCCGAGAGCGGATATCTGGGCATGCACCAGCACCGCCCCGACACGATCGGCCCCGCGCTGACCGATTCGCCGGTCGCCCTGCTCGCGTGGATCGGCGAGAAGTTCAAGACCCGCCGCGACGACGGTCACCACGTGCCGACCGTCGATCGCGATCAGCTGCTGACGACCGTCGCGCTGTACTGGTTCACGCGCAGCGGCGCGTCGAGCCCGCAGTTCTACTACGGGGCCGAGCACACCGAACTCGCGTTCGCCTTCGCTCCCGAGGTGCCCTCCGCCTGGATCGCGTTCGACACGCACCCGATCATCCGCCGCGCGCTGGATCCGTGGGGAGCGGTGACGCGCTGGACCGACCATGCTTCGGGCGGGCATTTCCCCGCGATGGAGGAGCCGGAGCTGCTCGCGGGGGATATCCGCGACTTCTTCGACGGGCTGGAGTGAGGTGCGGCGCGCCGCGGCGAAGGAGAGCGGATGCCGCGGCGCGCCCGATTCCGTCTACTTCGCGGCCCCCTTGGTGATGTTGCGGACCTGCAGGCCTCCAGCGGGTCGAGGTTCGACGGTGAAGGCTTCGGTCGCGCGCACCAGATCGGACA
Organism: Microbacterium sp. SSM24; assembly: GCF_025989145.1. NCBI lineage: Bacteria > Bacillati > Actinomycetota > Actinomycetes > Micrococcales > Microbacteriaceae > Microbacterium > Microbacterium sp. SSM24. Next base: position 2,369,149 of record NZ_JAPDNQ010000001.1, read on the forward strand.
GCTTCGCGTAGCCCCAGTTGCGCGGATCGAAGTCGGGCTGCTGCTTGCGCATGAGACCGCCGACCGCCGACAGGTTCGCCCAGCCGTCCTCTCCTGAAGCCGTCGCGGTGCACGCACGGAGCCCCGAGAGCAGCTTGGTGTTGGACCGGAGCTCTGCGCGCGTGGCGCGGGCCGGCGCCGGAACCTTGGCCGCCCCCTCGACAGCGGGCTCATCCAGCACGTCCAGGTAGGTGAACTGGTCGCACGCGTTGCGGAACGCCTCGGGAGTCTTCCGTTCTCCGAACCCGTAGACGGTTACGCCGTCCTCCCTGATCCGCGAAGCCAGGCGAGTGAAGTCGCTGTCGGACGACACGATGCAGAACCCTTGGAACCGGCGCGTGTACAGCAGGTCCATCGCGTCGATGATCAGCGCGCTGTCGGTGGCGTTCTTTCCCACCGTGTTCGCGAACTGCTGGATCGGCTGTATGACGTGCTCGCTCGCCGACGCCTTCCAGCTGCTCAGGCGCTGCTGAGTCCAGTCGCCGTAGACGCGCTTCACAGATGCCGTGCCGAACCGCGCGACCTCGGTGAGGACGGCGCCGACGCTGGACGGCGGAACGTTGTCGGCATCGATCAGGACTGCGAGGAGGTCGTTGGGCTGCGCCATGCCCTCAGCATGGCACTTGCGGTGGCGTGGTCTCTCGTTACTCCTGTTTAGATGATGCAAGCAGGAACAATGGGATCGATACTCCTACTCAGATCCAGCCGCGCTCCTCGGCCATCAGCACCGCCTGCTGACGCGTCTGGACCGCGAGCTTGGCGAGGATGGCGGAGACGTGGTTCCGCACCGTCCCTGGTGCGAGGGAGAGCGTTCGTGCGATCTGCCCGGTCGTCTCACCGCGCCGTCCCGCACGCAGGACGTCGAGCTCTCGATCGGTCAGGGGGCACCGCTCGTCACTCAGCGCGTCGGCGGCGATCTCGGGATCGACGTAGCGGCCGCCCGCGGCAACGCGGCGGATGATCGCGGCGACCTCGTCCGCGTCTCGCGACTTCGGCAGGAACCCGGCCACCCCTGCAGAGAGCGCACGCCGCAGCACCCCGGGTCGGGCATGGCGGGTCACGATGATGCATCGCGTCGAGATCATGCGCGTGAGTCTCTTCGCCACCTCGACGCCGTCGAGTCCAGGCATCTCGAGGTCGAGCAGGCAGATGTCGGGCCGCAGGCGGATCGCGGCTTCGACCGCTTCCTCGCCGTCGGCGCACTCTGCCACGACGTCGATGTCTTCCTCGAGTCGAAGCAGCGCCGCGAGCGCGGATCGGATCATCCCCTCGTCGTCGGCCAGCAGCACGCGGATCATCAGGCGACGCCTCGCGCCGGAATGGTCACGACGACCGCGAACTCGTCTCCGTCCTGCCCCACATCGAGCGTGCCGCCGGCTTCGGCGGCGCGGCGCTCGATGCCGGCGAGCCCGGCCCCGTCGTCGGAGCGCACGGCATTCGGAGCGACGTCGTTCGTGATCTCGTAGCGCCACGTACTGTCGGGTGTCCGGGTCAGGGTGAGGTGCGCCCGGCGTCCGCCGCCGTGACGCAGAACGTTCGTGGTCGTCTCGCGGATGACCGGTCCGAGAACGTCTGCGGGCGCAGCATCCGCATCTGGTCCGATCGACGCGTCGGCCGAGATTCCCGCCGCGCGCAGCAGGTCTCGCGCGTTGGCCAGCTCGTCGCCGAGAGAGACGGAGCGGAACCGCGTCGCCAGGTCGCGGGTGCCCTGGCGCGCCTCGTCGACGCTCGTCCGCGCGAGCCGCAGCTGCTCGACCGCGGCTTCGGGGTCGCCACGGGAGAGGAGCTTCTCGGTGAGTTCGAGCTGCAGGGCGATCACCTGGAGGTGGTGTCCTTGCAGGTCGTGGACGTCCGTCGCTACGCGCAGCCGCTCCTGAGTGGCTCCGAGGCGTGCCTCCGAGATCCGGGCGCGGTCGAGCATGATCAGCACATCCCACCACCACAGCGAAAGCACGGTGAGGAACGGGACGAATACCGAGTACAGCCCGAGGGTCCAGATGCCCGCCATGTCGGCGGCATCCCCCGTCGCCGTGAACGGGACACCCATGTCGATCAACCACAGGCAGAAGAGCAGGATCGTGCTCGCCGCGACGAACCGCAGACGCACCCCCCGCTGCCAGGAGAGCAGGACGAGCGACTGCACGATCGGCACCGCGCCCACCAGCCAGCTGCCCGAGACCAGGCCCGCGGCGATCCCGTAGACCACGGCGACGAGCACCGGCACGATGACGCGACGACGAAGGGTGGCGGTCGACTCGTCGCGGTGCCGGTAATCGAAGAGAAGGGGAAGGGTGGATGCCGTCCAGACGAGGCCGCCGATCCCGACGATCAGCACCTCGCCGAGGGGCTTGCCCCAGCCGACGAGCATGAGCGACCAGAAGAGCACGAGCGACAGATTGAAGCCCATCACACCCGACAGCGTGTACCACCACGTGACGGTGACGCCGCGCGACATCCGCAGTGCACTGGGGGCGACGGATGCCGCGCCCGAAGTCGACGCGGATGCCTGATCAGTCACGCGTCCACCCTAGGCGCGTGACAAAAGTCACGCCTCGGCCGTGCGAAGCGCCCGTGGATCGGTGACGCATCGGCACTGTCACCGGAGGCCCCGCGTGGATGGACTGGGCTTGTTGCCTATGGGAGCGCCTTCGCCTCCCACGAAAGGACTGTCATGAATCTCGTCGAGAGTTTCCAGAATCTCGTTGCTCAGGTCCCTGAGCTCATCCAGCCGCTGATCATCGCGCTCGCCGGTGCCGTCCCGTTCATCGAGGGGGAGGGCGCCGCGGCGATCGGAATCATCGGCGGACTCAACCCCGTCGTCGCCGCGATGGCGGGGATCGTGGGCAACTTCCTCTGCGTCGCACTGCTCGTGCTGCTCAGCTCTGGCGCCCGCGGTGCCATCGTCAACCGGTCGCGGGCGCGCCGGGTCGGAGTGGGCGCCGGATCGCCCGCTGTGGCGGATGCTGCGGCCGGGGGTTCGAGCCTGGAGGACGGTTCGCCTCGCAAGGCGAAGTTCCAGAAGGCGTTCGAGCGCTACGGCGTGCCCGGTGTGAGCCTGCTCGGCCCGCTGCTGCTTCCGACACAGTTCACCGCGGTGATGCTCGCCGGTGCCGGTGTGTCGAAGGGGCGGATCTTGGTCTGGCAGGGCATCGCCATTGTGCTGTGGACGACGGCGGTCACCCTCGTGATCACGGGTGTGATCTCGGCGGTCGGATGACGGGTGAGCTGGCCGACGCGACCGTGGCGGCCAACCCCGCCGGCGCCGCTTGTCCTCCGAAGAGGGGACATGAATCACCGTCACAGATCGCGGGAAGAGTCGTCCTGTAAAGAGAGTGCGCGCCGTGTGGTGCGCACGTGTCTCTGAGAGGAACGGCATGCGGAAGCAGACCCTGATTGCGTCGGTGTCCACCGTCGCGTTGGCAGGAGCGCTCGTGGTGGGACTGTTCGCCGGAGCGGTGAGCATCGTCGGATTTCCCGCCCGTGCCGTCGTTGGCGCACTCGGCATCGGGCTTGGCGTGGTTGGCAGCTTCTTCCTCTGGAAGGTCGATCAGCAGCGTTGGAGTTCGAAGAGAGTCTGCTTCTAGATGTACTCGCAGGTCGTCGTTGCACTGGGAATCGTCATCGCGACGATGACGATTGGACTCGTCGGTAGCGTGCTGCGGCGCAGAGCAGCGGTGACCGGAGCGGACCTGCCCACGATGCCCCGCTCGCTCATCGTCACGCTGCTCGGAGTTGGTGTGATCGTGCTGCTGATCACGGTCGTGGGGCTACTCGTCGTCGTGGCAACCTAGGCAGTCTGCAACTCGCGTCGTGTGAACAAGACGGAGGGGTGGCTATCGCAGCGAAGGAGAAAGTCATGAACTCATCGCCGAATTCGCTTGCCCTGACGATGAAGGATGCCGCGAAGCTTGTCGGCGTCGACTACCGCACGATCAAGCTCGGGATTGATAGCGGGACCATCCCCACGGTCCAGCTCGGCCCGCGTCGGATGATCCCGCGCGTGCCGCTGCTGCGCGCCTTCGGTGTCGACGCGTGACGGACGCAACGGCGCGGGGTTGACAGCGGGTTCCGGCGCCTCGAGCACGAGCGGGATACCTACCGAAGCCGCAAACAATCACGATCCGGGATCCGTCGTCACGCAGATGCCCGCCGCGGGTCATCCTCATCGTCATCGCCGTCAGGTGACGCTTCGCGCGCTCGGAAGGTTCCGGTGGGATGTGGGGGCTTCCGCTCCAGCGGCACGGGCTCCGGCGTCGGTTCTTCGACGACGTCAGGCGAGATCTCCATCGCGGTCTCTCCTCCGCCCTCCAGTTGCCCGCGTCCTGCAAGCAACGCAAGCATGTCCTCATCATCGACGATCCGCGCCGCGCGCAGCGTAGCGAGGTGCTCTGCGAGCTCACGGGCAGCCCGCTGCGCCTCTGCGACGCGCCACTCCGCTTCTTCACGGCTGAGTTCGATCGTCGCGCCGCCCACTTCGACATCCGCAAACGGGTCTCGCTCCGACAACTCCTCGACCTCCGCCTCGAGCAGCTCAACCGGCTCAGGCACGATCGCAGCTGTCTTCTTGCTGCGTAGCTCCTCCCATTTGCGATTGATCGCAGGAGCGACTCGCTCCCGCCAGAGCATTGCCGTCCCGGGGATGACCACCTCGCGAAGCAGCACATCGACCGTGACGGCCACGACCTGTGTTCCCAGTTCTTGGGCGAACGCGCGGCCGGCCGATGGAGTGCGCGGCGGATCCGACATCAGCCTGGAGACCGCGTCTGCGTCGAGGTAGTTCAAGTCACGCACTTGCGCTGACAACGTGCCGTCCGCGCGTCGCGTTCCGCCAGCAGCGAGCGTGTCACCGGTATCGCGTACGCGCCCGACGACATAACGCAGATTCTCTTCCTCTGCCATGACATTCCGTCTCTCTCGAGTCAGTCCTGATGCTTCGAAGACTCCCACTTGGCCCTCACAATTTGAACGTGAAGGCGTACCAAAGCGGATGGGTGAGCGGAGAGAAGATCAAGGATCACTTCTGCCCCGTCGGATCGAGGTTCACCGGCAATGGCACGAGTTACATGTGTCGCGAGCCTCACACCCGGCTCCTCCAGAAGGCGTCGGAGAACCGTCTGCGTTGACTCGGCACCTACCCCCTTCGCTACCCATCTCGAAAGCGCGCCGGCCACCGCCGCCCGAACGTCCGTTTCATCGTGCGCCGCGAGTGCCGCAAAGAGTGGGAGGGTCGACGGGTCTTCACGCGCCGCGAACACTCGAACCGCGGTACGGATCTCGTCATCTGATCCCGCAAGCAACTCGAGCAGGCGCTCGTCTCCCACATCGTCGGGGAACAACACAGCTAGAAGTTCCGTCGCAGTTCCCCTTATGTCGGTACCGCGCATGAAGCCGCCAAACATGCCGTCGGACGGCGGCGTAACCGACAGCCGGTAAAGCGAGGCCCGGATCTCGTCACGGACGTCGCCTGGTAAGGAGTCCGCCTGGAGGATCATCAGTTCTAGCCCGGGCAAGACGTCGGCGGGGTTCGATTGCTCCTCACTCAGGGCCTCAATACACGGAGCCCAATCTGCGAGCGCCGGGTGCCAAATGTTGAGGAGAATGAGGCGCCTGAAGGCGCTCGGCCCGCCGAATCCGAACATCCCACTCTTGGAGGCCGCGCTCTCCGCGCGGGTCGCCGCCGCAGATGCAGAGATCATGCCCTGCGCAGCGTCCTGCGGAAGCTCGCGCACATCACCCCACGCAGACAGCGCTTGGACTTCTCCCTGGCGAATCCGAGAAAGTAGCGTCTGCCGATACTCAGGGTCGCGCCGCGCGACGACGAGTTCAGCTGCTTCGGTGAGCTCAAAGTTTTCACCCTCAGCGCGTGAGGCGAGCAAACCCACATCTTCTGATGACCAGTCTTCAGTACTCACGTTTGCAAGCACTCGAGCGATCTGGTGAGCTACAGATTGGTCCGAGACCGTCGGGACGCTCACGACGGTGCGTCGGACGGCCTCCTGCAGCTTCTTGGAGCAGGCAACGTAGAGTCGAGCGATCGTGGTCCAGAGGAGCTCCCGGTACAAGAACCTCAGTCCCAGTGCGGCGGCTCGAGAGGCGGGGTTAGCAACCTCGGCGAGAAGCCAGGTCATGATTCGATCCGCCTCATCCGTGGACAAGATGTTGCTCGCTAGGCCCACGAACTCCAGATCGGTCTGCAACGAACCTCGAGTGCTGAGGTCGAGATCCACATCTTCTAGAGCAAGCTCGATGGCTTCTACGGGTCCGTGGTCGAGCAAGTATTCAACTGCGAGCTTCACCGGCTTAGTGGCTCCAGCGACCCGCAACAGGCTCAGCGCAGCAGCGACTTGGTTCGCATCCTCGTGGCGCATAAGCATGTACTGCGAAAGCAGCGAGGCTTCGTATGCCCAGTTCGCGGTGTCGGCGCCGAACCCAGAAATGAGCGTGGTCGAACGTAACCTCGCCCACGTCTCGTCGTAAGCGCTGAATGTGATCGACTCATCGTTGGACCAGTCCTTGAAGGAGGTCTCAAGGTACTTCGCGAGGCCCGTGGTCATCGTTTGGGAACGCCACCACGAAGCGGCGTTATCGCGCGCCTGGATCATCGCGGCGAGGTCTCCTGCTTGCCACCCATTGAGCGAGAAGATCATGTCCGACGCCACGCCAGTTAGAAAACGTGCCGTGGGATCCGACGGCGCGATCTGACCGACAGGTACGACATTTAGTGCAAGCGTTCGCGCCTCGCTGATCCGACCAAGCTGGACGATGTTTCTCGCCAGATGGAGCGTGAGCCAAGCATGATCCACCGGGTTGTAATCGTCATGCTCGCTGAGTGCAGCCTCGACAACTGCCGCAGCCCTTCGAGCATCTCCACTCTCAAACAGTGCCGCGGCGAGCATCGCTGTATGAGCCGCTCGTACCTCTGCTGGGAGATCGGGGATCGATGCCGTTAGCGGTTCGATTTCTCCCTTCACTGACCAGGTGCGTAGCGCACCGTAAAGCTTCCACACCGGATCCTCGGCCTCAAGGCTCGCTGACTCAGCGAGGAGTGGTTGTTTCTCGAGAAGGTGGTCCTCAATCTCCCAGATCCGGTACGCGGTCAGCAGAGCTATTCCCTGATCAGCTGAAACGTCATCCACTGACGAGTTGCCGTGTGGAGCGATGAGTCTCGGAACAATCATCGCGTAGCGCAACCTGGCGACCTCGGGAATCTGCTCGCCGGGAAGCCAGGCGCTGCCTTCCCACGTCTGTCCAATCGAGCTACTAGTGGCAACCGCGATCAGATCGTCGAAATGCTCTGCATCCACCGTCTGGGACTTCGGCACGAAAATCTTCCGCTGCTTGCCCGTAGACACCGTTGCCTCGGAAGTGATGTGCACCCAGTACGAGACTTTCGCCTCCTTGTCGTAGAAGACCTGGATGTGAGGGACGCGGTGGCCAAGCCAGTAGTCGAAGTGCTCGGCGGAGTCAGAGAACCACCAACCCTCCTGACCGTCGTGCGTGGCTGGTGCATCGAACTCGAGCGCCCAGTTCTTGACCTGGGCACCGACGAGCGCGCCGAGATCGAATCGACGAGCATCGCGCGCCATAAGCCATAGGTCAGTACCTAGATCGTGCTCGAGGTTCGGAGCTACGCCCCACCCCAGCTCCTCAAACTGGCCCTTTACAAAACTCTGACCAGATGTGCCTTTGGCGTTGTTCTCCGGTGACCGCATCGCTGACATCAGTACACGTCCTTTGAGCCGGTGAGTGAATCCGCAGGACTGAAGGCGCTCCATCAGCTTCATGCGTGTGGACCAGTATGGCTGGTCGCCCGGACAGGTGATCCTTCGTTACCCGCGCCTCGCACCGGCAACGACGAGCCGCCCAATCAGCGGCCTTCGAGCGCCCGTGGGCCGGTCGGCCATCGAGCGCCAAGCAGAGTGAATGTGCCCGGCAAAGAAGCGCCACCCGTACCCTGCCCTGCTCGCCCACGAGGGCAACGAATCCAGGAACTACGGTTGGCTCATGTGGATGGTGCATGCGGCCACGTGTCAGCTGGTGCTGGGCGCCCAGCGCGTCGATCTGATCTCGGAACGCGTCTCCCGCGTACGCGAGTGGTCCGACAGGCTCGCGCCGGTGAGACTCCGGGCGTGGGAGCTACCTCGGGTCCAACCCGATGACCTCGAGCGCACCCTTGAAGACGATGAGGAGTGGATCGCAATCACGTTGTCCGATGGATCTGTCCTGGCCTCGAACGACTTCTCCGAACTCGGTCGACTTCGTCGAGTCGCGGCCGTCATCTATCCGGAGGTCGACTCGCGCCTGTGGGCATGGTGGTTGACTCACGCGTGGTCGTCGACCGAGTTGGCCACCGAGAGCGCAGATGCTCTTGCGAGGTGGTCGCTGGCCTCGGCGGCAACCCTCACGCGCTCATTGCTGGAGTCGGTTGCCGCGTTCTCATACGAAACGCGGCAAATCTCTAACTCGTGGCGACGCGCAAAGAAGATTCCTGGGAGCGAGGACCGGCCGCTCAAAGTGCGCCAGGAGATGGGGCCTACGCTTATCAAGGCGTTTCGCGGCACGCGGATGGCTGGCTTCCCCGAGTACGTGCGCGCACCGAACGTGCTGACCTGGATCGAGCGCCTGGGCAAGGATGCAGGTAATCCACTCGTCACCAAATGGTACGAACAGTTGTCGGAGGCTGCCCACCCTGCCTTCTTCGCTCGCACGCTCTACTCGAGCTCAATTCTTAGCCACCCAAGCGGCGCGAAGGCTGACACGTTCTTCTCCCGTAGTCCGATCGCTATTAGTGGGCCGGCTGACGGAGGCGGGGGAGTTGAAGTAGTCGACGGTAGCTTCTCTCGAACGATCGCCGACGTCTGGCTTTTCTGCAGCAGCGTGCTTCTTGAACTGCTCCCGGAGTCGTTCAAGCTGCCCGCCGACTTCTCGCTTACATCACGGGCGGCGGATCTCGCGGCGAGCCACTACCTACAAGGGATCTGGGCCGACGAACCGTGCGCGTGCGGATGTGGCGGACGAATCGACCACAAGTGGTCGTACGACTTTCCTGGGTACCGCCTGTCGAGCCACTCGCCGGTACTCGACTCCTGAGCAAGGGTTTCGTCCGGCCGTACTCCGCGTGAAGTGCGCTGGGTGTCGATGCAACGAGCGAACCCGCCCAGTTGGTCCTCAGCTGGCCGCTGAATGTCGGCCGCGCTGCACAACTAGACGACTCCGGCGCTAGTGTCCAGTTTCGAGCGCCGCCGACACGCTAAAGGTCAGTAAGTCGCAAACGGCCCGGTCAGTATGCAAATGCCGGTCGGCCAGCGTGCGGGATGCCGGTCCGTCTGCGGGCGTCTGTTCAGGGTTGCACTGCGCATCCAATCTTAGGATCGGGGCATGAAGTCGCTGACCTCAGCGTCCGAGCCCAAAGGCGCGCGTGTGAGCATGACCGTCATCCCTCGAATCTTGAGAGCCACCGCACTGGATTCGAACGCTTGCAGCCGCGGCCTGCTCAGGTCGAGACATGAATACTGGAGCCGGTGATGTGGGAGCGGGCCAGGCGTTCTCATGATCTCGCGATGACAACCAACGCGGCCTCGCAGACGGCATCGATCTGGCTCGAGGCCTCCGCCAGTACCCACAACCATCGGGCACCTCGGTCGAGCTCGGCCTGGGGCGACGAACTCGATGGGTAGGCTGGCCGCGACCCAGGAGGAATAATGCTGGATGCTGAAGAGGTAGGCGATGACGACTCAGTTGCTGAGTTGATTTCAGATATCGAAGAGCCCGACGAGCTCGACGAGGATATTGACGACTACGTCGACGTGCCGGTCAAGGGACGCGAGCTGCTCACGAGTGTCCTTGACTACAACCTGAACACTCTCGCCGACCTCGTTTCGAGCGAGCAGATCGATCTCTCCCCGCGGTATCAGCGTCGGGATCGTTGGAAGCCCGAGCGCCAGTCGCGCCTAATCGAGTCCTTCTTCATGAACGTTCCGATTCCACCCGTCTTCTTGAATGAGGACGACTACGGCAAGTACTCGGTGATCGACGGGAAGCAACGCCTAACCGCTATCCACAGCTTCATGCGCGGGCGGCTAAAGCTCCGTGGCCTCAAGGTGTATCAGGAGTTGAACGACCAGACATTCGACGACCTGGACCCCAGCCTCAGGGCGATTATCAGCACCAGAGCGAATCTGCGGGCGACGATCATCCTTCGACAGTCCGACAAGAACGTCAAGTTCGAAGTCTTCCGTCGGCTCAACACAGGTGGCGTTTCGCTCAACCCACAGGAAATCCGTAACAGCACCTGGCCCGGGCCTCTGAATGATCTGATGCTGGACCTGTCCGAAGACACTCGGTTTCGGCGTCTGCTCGGTATCACCCGTCCAGCCTCCTCGACGCTCTACAAAGAGATGAGAGACGTGGAGCTCGTGCTTCGCTATTTCGCCTTTCGCGACGACTGGGCTACCTTCAAGGGCGGTATGGCCAAACGACTCGACCTTTTTATGGCTGAGAATCAGCGGCCGGGTAAAGCACGCCTCGGCGGGTTGCGAGACGACTTCTTGCGCACGCTTGAGGTGGTCGAAGAGGGCTTTGCAGAGCGCGCGTTTCGCCGCTACAACCCCGACTCCAACACATGGCGGAGCCCCATCCTTGCGGCTCTCTTCGACGCTCAGATGTTCTCGTCTATGGGTAGGGACGTGGGGTTGGTGCGCGCGCGTAAACCCCAACTGCAGGCTGGTTATGAACGACTCTTCTCGGATGCAGATTTTCGTCAGTCAATCGACGCTGCCACTAACACGCCGGCGCGGTTTCGCAGCCGCATTGAGATGATGAACGGGCTCTTCGATTCGGTCCTCGGTCAGTGACGATGACCGCTGCCGCCACGGAGTATCGGCAATCGAGCGCGATGGTGGCCTCCCTGATGACACTCGAAAGCAGCTATCAAGACCCTCCGCCCATCGTGGACCGGTCGACCGTGGAGGGACTGAGAGGCGGCGCTGTCGTTCTCATGGTGGGGGCATTTGAGCACTACCTAAAGCAGTCCACAAGCGAATTGCTGGATTCCTTGAATCGGGCGACACCGCCCGTCGTCTTTTCCAAACTCCCGCTCGACCTTCAGGCGCAGGCCGTGTACACGGGCCTCGAGAGCGCGATGAAGGCAAAGTCGTGGGATCCGATCAAGGACCGCACTGCGCGGCTGCCAGGTGTGATCGCCGCAGCGGCCGCGGTGCACAGTGGGGTACTCCTTAGCGCGGACATCGCGAACACGGCGGGCAACCCGAATCCGGAACAGCTGCGAAGCATATACAAGGTCCTTGGGTACCCGGGGGTGTTCGCAAAGATCAAGTCGGCGTTCGACCGCGAGTGGGGAGGGCCTACGGCGAGTACGTTCATCGAGGACACGCTCGACACCGTTGTAAGCCGTCGCCACGCGGTGGCGCATACTGCGTCAATCCTGAACATCTCGCGCACTGACTTGAATCAGTGGCACGGATTCCTCAACGCGCTGGTCACGGTGCTAGACGACACTCTGACGCGCCACGTGAAGCGGATAGCCCGAAAGGCCATCTAGCAGCCAACGATGCAGCGTTGTCCTCGTAGATTAAGCATCTCTAACGGGACGTCGCCAGGTGATCGCTCCTAGCCGGTGACGCGCCCAGGGAACCGACCTGCATACGAAGTGCGGTCCGCGTTCAGGAAGCTTTCCAGCGATCAGCGGGGGTGGTCCCTCGGGTCGTTGATCGTCGAGGGTTCATAGTCAAGACAGGGGAGGAGATGTCGCGAGCGCCCTCATGACACGGCCGAACTCGGCCGAATGGCCTGCCCGACGGTCTGCCCGTTGATTGTCCTGCGAAACGAGCAGCTCTACATCCCGACCCCGCGGCCCGCACTCGGCCCTCCGACCACCGGCCCCGTTGCCATCGCCGCCTCCCGGTTCCGCGCCGCGCGACGCATCTCCGCCTCCGCCGCGCGCACAGCATCCTGCATCGTCAACTCCGGAGTCCCGCGCTGCATCGACTCGGCGAGACACTCGCGGGCCGCGGCATCCGTCCGCGCCAAGACGATGGCGACATTGCTCAGCCGACCCCGCGTGGGACCGACGTAAAGTCCCGCAGCATCCACATCGGGCCCGACGACCGACGCTTCGGCGGTGTCGCCCTGCACACCGTGCACGGTGGACGCGTAGGCGAGCTGCAGGTGCTCGCGCGCGTAATCGGTGGACACCCGCGCCACCTCGCCGCTGTCGCTCACAGAGACGAGAGACAGGTACTCGTAGCGGATGCCGCGCACGATCCACTGCGCGCGATTTTCGACTCCCGTGAGCCGGTCGTTGCGACGCGTCTGGACGGTGTCGCCGACGAGGATGCGCTGCTGCCCGATACCCCACGCGGCGACGCGGACGTCGAGCTCGCCCTGGTCGACTCGCCGCTGCTGGATGGCGTCGTTGATCGCATCCGCCTCCGTATTCGTGCCGGATACCAGCGTCACCCGCTTGCCGCGTGCGTGCCAGTCGAAGTACGCGTCGACCATCCGCTCCCGCGCCGCGTCGTGATGTTCGACCCGGTCGACGTGGCCGTGTCGCCAAGCTCGCCCGCAACCATCAGCGCACGCTCGCGATCACCCGCATCCCGGAGCCGCAGTGTGAGCGTCGCGTAGTCGGGATCGCGGAACCGGTGCACCGTGTCGAGCTCGACCGCGGCGTTCGCGTGCCGGATCGCAGAGCCATCGCACCCGCATGTCCGACCGGCAAACGCCTGGTGCGTGTCACCTACGAACGCCAGCCCGACACCCTGCTCGATCGCGAGCTCGACGAGGACGTTCGCCGTCTGCAGGTCGACCATGCCGGCTTCGTCGACGACGATCTGATCGCGGGAACGCAACACGTAATCGGTTGGTCCGCCGTATATGGCGCCCGTGTTGGGATCGACTTCTCCCACTCGAAGCCTGGTCGACACCTTCGCGCCGGCCTTGTCGGTGCCCCATCGGTAGCCATGGTCCGAAAGCAAGGCATGAATTGGATGCCGCGGCGATTGCGCCATCGCGCCGGTCACGCTCTGTAACGACGCCCGCGCGCGAGAGTGCGCGTATCGCTCCGGCGCGAATGTCGAAGATGCTGAACCGCCCGCCGCATGAGGTGGATCGTTCGTCCGCGTCGACCACCGCCTGTGCCGCGAGCAGATCCAAATCGATGGCGTGCAGCTCTGTGGCGGCAACTGGAATGGGTGCGCGCGGGCCGGTCAGATTCGGATCGATCGCTGCGATCTCGTCGCGGACGCGGACCTCCCAAGCCGCCGCGTCGAGATCGGCCGGCTTGTTCGGACGCGACACGGCCCACGCGCGTCGATCGATCTGCTGCAGCACGTCCACGCTCGGCGCAGATCCCCCGTGCGTGTAACCGTGTCGGGCGAGCGCGGCGATCCAGCCCGGAGCGGTACGGGCGGCAAGCTCGCCCTCGGCGTTGGCGACGGTGTGCAGTTTCATCGCGACGCGCGAGTCGAGGTTCGACCACTTGCCGTCCGCGCCGAGCACCTTGATGTTCAGCCACAGATGCCGGTGGATGTGCGGGTCGAGCGCGCGCGAGCGCCGATGCTGCAGCTCGACGACCTCGATGCGGGCGATCTCCTCACGGATGAGACCTCCGTGCCCGCGTCGCGCATTGAGCTCGGTCTGCCGCATGAGCACGATGCGGTCACGCAGCCGGTCTTGGAACGCCTCGAACTCGGCGGCGAGTTCGGGATGCAGCAGTGCGGCGATGCTGTACGACTTCGGGTGGTTGAGCGTTCCGTCGAGCAGCAGGTCGGCGTCGGGGCTCAGCCGCTGATGACCGCGCTCTCCGCCGGTGATCGGGTCGTGTCCGGTGAGCCAGGCTCGAAGGCCGCCGGCGGTGAGCTCGTCCCTGCCGATCCTGCCGCTCGCGACGATGAATCGCGAGACGGTCGAATTGGATGCCGCGCCATAAGCTTCGAGCGCGTCAACGCCGGGGGAGTGCTGCAGGTGAGCGTCGCAGATGCCCTCAAACGCGTAGGCGATTGCCTGCCGGACCCCGCGAGATCCGACACCTCGCTTCCACCGCTCGAGGCCTCCTCGCATGACGCCAGGGTAGGGCCCGTTTTCCTTATTATCCAGGGATTTTTCCGGTGTGCGGGTGAGTGTAGGAGAGTGTCACTAAAGGGCGTCGACCACCCCACGGTGCCTGCGTGCATTGCGGTATCAGTCGCGCTCTACGCGATCGGCCGACGAGGCTGCACTCACTCTGTGGGGCCTCGGCCTTGGCTGCCGCAGCTCCGACGAGATTGGTGAGGATGACGTGCTCCAATCGGTTACGGACGTGGGAGCTGGCATCCTGGGAACCATGAGTGTGCTGATCCCTGCAGATGACTCCGAGCCCTCTTCCGACGTCGGCGACAAGGTCGAGATGGCGCGGGTTCCACGGCATGTGTGGGCGTACGCCCAAGATCAGACCGATCTCGTCGATGCGGCGCGCGACATTCGGCGCTACCTGCAAGAACTCGCTGAACGAGCGAGCATCCGGATCCACACCATCGAGTCCCGTGCGAAGTCGTTGACTTCGTACCAAGAGAAGTCGGGGAAGATTGGTGCTGACGGTCGACCGAAGTACGTGGACCCAGCGATGCAGATTCATGACTGCGTAGCGGCCCGGGTCATCGTTTTTACAATGCTGGCTCGGAACGATCTTGCGGACCTCATCAGCTCGCATGCTGACGTAATTGAACGTCAGAACCCGGGCGATCTGAAGCACAACGGCTATGACAGTGAGCACCTGGTCATCGCTGCGTTGAATAAGCGGGACGAGCGTGATCGCTATCCAGCGCTTGCGCGTTACTTCGACAAATACCGTGGTCTTGAAATTCAGATAAGAAGCGTAGCCGGGCACGCTTGGGCGGAGTACGAACACGACGTTCGGTACAAGTCGGGCGCATATCAGGAACTCACCGCAGACGGTCGGAGCCAAATCGACCAGTGGTTTGTTGAGGCGGGCGGAATGCGGCACTACATGGATGAGCTGTTCGGCAAGATCGAGGCTCACTTGATTGCTGTCGATGGCGAGAGCGGATCGCACCTGACCTCGCTCGATCTAGCGGACTCGCTCGCACCGATTCCGGCGATCGAGGATGAGGACGTGGCTGAGAGCGATTCGCGTGAGTTGGACACGGAGAGTATGCGCGGTCTCATTCGCGCTCGCTTTCCCGAACACGAGATCGGTGATGAACAGGCAACGGCCACGTTGGTAGCGCACCTCGAACGCCTGGGAGTGAGCACCGTGGGCGAACTGGAAACGGCCTTGGCGAATGTCGAGGAGGGCCAGGTGGCTCGCCTCATGGACTACCCGACCGAAACCGCTGGTGCTCGGCGGCTGGATGATGAGCTTCTGGCGACGTATCAGGACCGCTATGTAGAGACGTCCGCGGACGAGGAGCGCCAGCAGTTCCTGAGACTTCGGTTGCGACGGGTGCGCGGGAAGTTTGCGATCTATTCGGTCGACGACGGGGGTGGCTCGAGCAAGGTCATGACTGCTGCTTCCGCAGTCCGAGAGATTGCGCGCATCGTTGCCTCGGCTGAGGGAGTACAAGCAGCGATCATTGCGGACGCCGTCGCGAGGACGAGGAGTGAGCTGCTGCCGTCAGCGAAGCCGCAGCTCGTACGCACGGTGCAAGGGCCGATCTATGTCGCGACGAACTTCACTCGCAAGCAAGCGGAGGACATCATGTCGCGGCTTGTTCAGCGGGTACAGGTCAAGCCGGTGCGCGTATACCGAGCCGGCGATCTGTTGTTCGATTCATCCGACGCCGCGGCCGAGGCCGATTCCCCGTGACGACAAAGAGGGCGTTGCTCGATCTGACGGTGAATATTTGAAGGGGTTTCAAACCCTCGCCGTCGAAACATGCAAGCGAACAGGCGGCGCGACACAACGCCCGAAATGGCGTTGAGGCGGGCGCTGCATAAGGAGGGACTGCGATATCGCTGCGATCTCCCGATTAGTCTTCCTGAGGGAGTCCGCGCTCGCCCAGACATCGTGTTCACCCGCCGCAAAGTCGCTGTCTTCGTCGACGGCTGTTTCTGGCACGGCTGCCCGCTGCACGGGACCCGTCCGGTCACCAATGCTGAGTACTGGTCAGCCAAGATCTCTGGCAACATACGCCGAGATCAGATGCAGACGCGGGCGCTCAGAAACGCTGGTTGGGCTGTCATACGAATCTCGGAGCACGAGTCTGTTGACAACGTCCGCGCCCAGGTCGTCGCGGCCTTGAACCTCGTGGCGATCGATCGCTAAGTCAACCGGGGTAGAGGCGTCGTATGAGACCTTGACCTCCCAGCCGGGTCATCAACTCACGCGATGGCGGTTCTCTGCCACAAATGCGTGGCGGGAGTGATCGTGCTGGCCCGTGAAACCCTTGAACGCGCCGAGCTTGTAGCGCATGGTACCGTCCTCGTCCTGGGAAACGTCCAGTTCGAAGTCGTGCTTGATAGCGGCGAGCTTTCGCTCGACGGCCGCGAGGCTATCCTCCTGTTGGGCGGTTAGGAGCTCGCCCAGACTGAGAGGCCGCGTGCTGCTTGCAAGCGCCTTGTACACCGGGTCTTGCAGTCCAACGGTGCCTGGCAGGTCACTTCGCCGGGCGGCCTTATGGCCTAGTGCCGAGACAATGCTGGCACCTACCGCCTCTGCGACGGGGGGCGGGAATGCATTGCCGATCTGTCTGTATTGCGAGGTCTTGCGACCAGCAAATGCCCACTCGTCCTCCGGTAGCCAACCCTGAATGCGAGCGGCCATTTCGATTGTTAGACGCGGCATCAGTTCTGTCGCCGAAGGTGCATCGCTCCCGGGAGGCTGATTCGCAACGCCCCGCCCGTCAACGAACAGTTCAGCCCAAGCCTGCTTGGCGCGAGTTGGACCGAGGTCTGCGCCGCCGTGCTTCTTGCTGCCGCCGACCAACGTGGGGCCGACTCCGTTGGCAAGTGAGCGCCACTCGTCGGCGTGTCTCCAGCCGGCCGAAGCCATTTGGGAATGGAGTGCTTCGCCGACGGTTAGGCGCTCTGAAGTGGTCCGGTCAGGCCAATGGAAGTGACTGTGATCTTCAGCGCTCATCGCAACCAAGACAAATCGTGGCCTTAACTGCGGTACTCCGAAGTCTGCTGCGTAAAGGAGCTTCCACTCGCCTACATAGCCCTCGGCGTCAAGCCGGTCGAGCACGCGTTGACGGTAAGCGGCGAACCGCATGGAGGAGAGCCCTCGCACGTTCTCGAGCATGATCGCCCGCGGCCTAATGATGCTCACCTGCTCGATCGTCCAGGCGAACAGGTCCCGTTCATCTGACGACCCCAGCTGTTTGCCCGCGACGGAGAACGGCGGGCAAGGCACTCCTCCCGCGAGCAAAGTGGTACCGACATAGTCGCGGGGATCCCAGACTCGGCGACTCGCGGCGTCGCCCAGCGCGACAGGCACGCGCAGATTCTGCTCGAGCGTTTGCGCCGCTGTCTCATCAATCTCTACGGCGAGCTGATGGCGAAAGCCCGCCTTGTGCAGGCCTAGCGACTGACCACCAGCGCCGGCGCAGACTTCAACGACCGTATAGTCGCCCCGTGATCCCATCTAATGATGGTACGAGCTACCGACGACATTGCGGCAAGGCTCGCGGTGGGTCAGGTGCTCGTCCAAGTGCCGGTCAGCATGCAGTCGGCGATATCGTAATCGCCCCTGGCGCGGAGCTTCTCCGCGATCTGCTGGTGAGACACCTCGGCGGGAAGCCCAACAGCATGCGCAAGTCCTGCCTTCGTGGGCGGGGAGGCGCCCAAGGTTAGTCCCGCCAGAGCAAACGCTCTTAGCGGTCCAGGATCGGGTTCGACCTGGACGGGGACGATGTCGAAGGAGCCTCCGGTCCCGAACACTGCGAAACACGTGTCGCCAATCGCCAGGTGGTCGGCGTCGACGAACCGTTTGATGCTGCCCATCGTCGCCTGCGGGCCACTCCACCCCAGCCTTTGATCGCCAAGGCGGCAGCTCATGAACCGGGCTTCGCCATGGCTCAAACCGAGAACTGCGATCAAAGCACTCGGCAAAGGCGAGCCACTTCCCCGAGCATGGTCGGCGGTGATGGTGAACCGGAGAGCCCATCCCTCGGCGAGACGAAAAAGTCGCCGGGTGTCGTATGGAGACTTTCGCGGGGCGCTGCGCCTCGCTGAGGCAATCTCCACAATCCCGTCGATCGTGGTGAAGGGCGGCACGCTGGCGTAACCGACGACGCTAGTGGCCGACACGCTGAACCTTTCGGTGATGGTGGCGACGAGCTTCGACAGCCTTATCGATCCTCCGTTCGCAGTCACCTCATCCGAAATGAGCCCTCTGATCGACTGGTACGTCGCGAGGCCCCACGATGCGAGGGCCCAGGAGTTTCTGTCCACGCGCACGAAACGCTCGTCGGATCCGAGGGCATTCTTCACTGATCTGACCGATCTCTCGGCGCCTATCCTTGCCGCGATCTCCTCACCTGACATCGGTGATCCCTCGCGCTCGAGCGTTACTGCGGCTCGATCAGGAATTCCAGCCGATGCGAGTAAGGCGTAGCCTTCGTGAACCTGGACCCCGCAGTATCGAATCCAGTCAGCAGACCACGCGAAATCCCTCAACATCGGCAACTCATCGACGCGGAACGAGCGAAGGTCTCCGGCGGCTGTTTGGAGCGCGGATCTGGTCGCAGCAGCAACTGACTTGACAGTCCCGCGGCACCACCATCCGTCGGCGACCTCGAAAGAGGGGTCTAGGCGGTCTAGCACGCGCCATACCGGCTGAGAGACCTTCGTGACGCGCTCCACCAATGCTGGGCTCTCACCGAGGATAGTTTCGAGCGGGGCAACGATGCGCGCGTTACCCAGAGCATGGGAGGCCAAGGCCCTAACCTCGGCCGTAGCTTGCGTCGTTTGAAGCGCCTCGATTGCCCGACTTTCGAGTTGGCGAACCCTCTCGCGCGTCAGTCTAAAATTGGCACCTAACTCGTCGAGGGTTTCCGGAGTGTCGGCGAATAC
The DNA here is from genome assembly GCF_025989145.1 of Microbacterium sp. SSM24. NCBI lineage: Bacteria > Bacillati > Actinomycetota > Actinomycetes > Micrococcales > Microbacteriaceae > Microbacterium > Microbacterium sp. SSM24. Next base: position 2,388,217 of record NZ_JAPDNQ010000001.1, read on the forward strand.
CCGTCGCCTGAGAATGTCGAGTACGCGGGCGTCGAACCGGCCCAACTCGCGGTCAAGTTGCTCGGATGCCGACCACGTCGGCGTCGCTGCGAGCAAGTCGGACGCCGGGATCTGCCTCAGCATCGCCCAAGCTGCGTGTACATGCTCGGGCGCCTCCGCCCCCGGCTCGCCAACTGCTGGCAGCTCCGGCCGCCCGCGCAATAGATTCCAGTTCGCGAGGGCTTCGATCGCCGATTCAAGCGTCTGCCAGGCCTGCGAGTCAGATCTCATTCGGCAGCAATCCCTCTCGAACCCCTGCACACCGGCGCATCGAAGTGGCCTCCTCTGCCCGTGGATCACTCATCGTCGTGCGCGCGCTTCCGCACTCGTCGGATCCTGGCCAAGGAGTTCATCGAGCGCCTCATCCGCGTGCTTGACTGCGATTTCACGCGGGACCCGAGCCGCAAGGGCCATCGCGGACTCCAACGGTGTGAGCATGTCTCCGGCACGGACACGTGCGCGAAATTCACTGAGCTCATCTGTGGAAAGCCGGGACAGATAGGCACGGAGCAGATCAAAGTCAGCCTGTGCCTGACCGGGCGCCCCGTTGGCGCACAAGCCACAAGCCACGATCAGCCCAGCGCCAGTCCGGATTACGCGAAGCTGCGCGAATCCCGCTTCCGATTCGTCTCTTTCACCGAGCTGGACGCCGCACTGGCTGCATCGAAAGTCCGCGGCGGAGATTGCTTCGATTCTCTCCTTTGAGGTGACGCGAATGTTCGGCTTGCTCTTGAAGCTCGGGTCGCCTGGTCGCGGGCCGACGTACACGAGTCGAAGTTCACTAGAGCTCAACTGGGCGTCCTCGCGGTTGGTATCGATACGCCAACCGTGCGAGCGAAGGTCCCGCATGCGCCGATCCACCTGCTCGAACTGCGGCAGCGCAGAGCGAAGCGCCTGTTTCGTGAAGATGCCACCTTCGCCCACTTCGTCGGCCAACCACCGCGCCACGAGAGCGAGACTGCTCGGAGTTCGTGTCATTGGGTCGCTCCCGCCAACTGCACAACCGGTCAACTAGTGTTTCCACACAAGCACAACGCGGGCACCGAAGCCCGTCTTTGACAGGTTAGGGGACCCGTTGAGTCGGCACGAACCGCTTTCGGCCAAGAGCACCGAGGATCTCGTCGCGAGCCGCCTACAGGCTTTGGACGACGAGAAGGGCACTAAGGAGACCGTCCAGGTGGAGTGGCGTGGGGCGCCAAAGAGCCTCCCCGTGATCTCGATGCCGCTGAGCCTGCTTTATTACAATCCGGACACCCATCGCATCCGAGCACAGAGAGACTTCGACGCAGCCGGGAACGCAGCGATTACGGCGGATCCATGGGGGACTGACGCCCAGCAGTATCTCGACTACCTTCTGTCCGCGGCCCCAAATGACCCCAGCAAGGTCGATCCGGCGTTCGAGAAACTTCGGGACGACCTCGCATCCTATGGTCAGAAGGATGCGGGAATTATCACGCCGTCAGGCATTCTCATCAATGGCAACTCCCGATGTGCTGCCTTGCGTGAGGGAAATGCCACACAAATGCGTGTTGCGGTCCTGCCCGCCGACTGGTCGTGGCCAGATGTGACGGCGGTCGAACTCGAACTGCAGATGCGAAAGGACTACCGTCGCGACTACTCTTTCGTCAACACTCTGCTCGCCCTCGATGAGGCCATTGCGGACGTGGGCAGCGAGACCGCGATGAAGGCCTTCAGGATGCAGAAGACGACCTTCAATCGTTCTGTGTGGATTCTCCAGACGATGCGCGACCTTGTCGACAGGAGCGCGAGCTCGGGTGGCTCGTCACTGAACCTCAGGGACTTCGAGAACGACCAGGGAAAGCTCGAGGAGCTATACCGAACCTATAGCGCCACCGCCAAGTCTGATCCCGCCGCGGCTGACCTCCTCCGAGAGTCGCGACTTGTTGGTCTGCTGCTCGACAAGTCAAAGACGGACATGCGGTTGGTGACCGACCGGTTCTTGACCGATTATCTTGACAAGAGTCTCGTGGGTACGCAGTTCGACATGCACCCTGCCGAGCAGGGGACCGCCATACCGGGGCTAGGGCGCGGGCTTCCAAGCGAGCCTGCCGGTCTTCAGAGGGCCAAGAAGCTTGTCGATGCCATCGCGAAGCTCAAGACGGACCTCGCTAGCGACGACCACGAGACTCAGGTGAAGGCGCAGAGTCAGTTCAGCGTGATCGACAAGGCGGTCGAGAGTGCACTTGACGCCGCAGGCAAGTCGGCCCGCCTAAGGAAAACTCAGCAGGCCGCGATCGACAAGATCAATGATGCCGCCGACACACTGGAGCAAGCCGTGCTGGAGGTCGGGGATGCAAAGAGTAAGCACGCCCTGGATGAATCTGCCTTGGATGAAGCGGTTACCAATCTGAGGCGGTCGCTATCTATGTTCGCCGGCTCAGTCTCGCGATTGGCGACGCTTCCAAAGAGTTCTGCCGATTGGCTGAGCGCGCTTCGCGCGATCAAAGATGACTGACGAACCCGCTCTTCGACTCAGCCTCACCGCGAACGGCACCGTTCTCGCTGAGACGAGCCCTGAACACATCAGCCTGCTTCGTCGAGTACAGCTCGACTTTCCTTCCGCTGAGGCGTTCGCGCGAAACGCGTTCGAGGTCGACCTGGGAAGCCTCCTAGGTAACCTCGGTGCGCTCGCAAAATGGAACGTCGGCACAGTCGAATGGTCACCCCGGTTGAGAGAACTCGCCGTGGCCGCCCTCGATGATGCGGATTACCTCGAGCATCTGCGGCATGAACGGCCCGCTGGTGAAGCCGACGTCACACTCGAGGAAGACTGGCGAGGAAATCTCACAGACTTCCAGGATCGTGACCTCCGAAAACTGCTCGGAATGCGCCACGGTGCAAACTTCAGCGTTCCAGGGGCCGGAAAGACCCGGGTTGCACTCGCCTTCTTCTCGCACCTGCGTAGGGTCGGCGACATCTCTCGCGCACTAGTGGTTGCGCCCAAGTCCGCTCACGAAAGCTGGATCAACGAGGCTCGGGAGGTCTTCGCCGAGGGCCGCGATATCCGGATCTACTCGGGTGGCTTGGCGCCGGAGTGCGACGTTCTCATCATCAACTATGAACGGCTCGCTTCATCCAGATTGCAGCTGTCTGCCTATCTAACCCGCGCACCCACTCTCCTGGTACTCGACGAAGCCCATCGCATGAAGCGAGGGGCAAATGGCGTCTACGGGGCCGTGTGCTTGAGCCTGGGACCGTTGGCACGAGCCCGGCTAGTGCTGAGCGGTACCCCCGCCCCAAACGGACTCAGCGATTTGAAGTCAATCCTGGAGTTTGTGTGGCCGGGGAGGGGCAGCCGCCTCCTAGGTGTTGGCTCGGCAGACTGGGATAGCGTCTCGATGACGGTCAAGCCGTTGTTCACTCGCACGACAAAATCGGAACTGGGGCTTCCGCCCTTGGAAGTCAAGACCAAGACCCTCGAGTTGCCTCCGCTCCACCGCGAGATCTATGACGCTCTCCTCGGGCAGATGCGCGTATCTGTGAGCTCAGGCGAGCGCGTCGATGATCTAGGACGGGCGATCGTCTATCTTTTGATGGCGGCAACAAGCCCAGCGCTTCTTGCCGTCGGGTCGAGCCAGTATGAGCCCCTGCAGTTCCGCGTTCCCCCATTTCAGCCGCCGCGGTCCGGACTTCTGAGGTCACTTTTGGCTGAGTTGCCGCGATACGAGATGTCGCCCAAGCTGCTCGAGGCCGCACGCATTGCTCGGGAAAACGCCGAGCGAGGTCGCAAAACGCTGATCTGGTCGACGTTCATTCGCAACCTGTCGACGCTTCAAACCCTCATTCCGGAACTGGACCCGCAACTCATAGCGGGTGCCACGTCGGACGAGGATCGGGGGGAACGCCTTGAGCGGTTCCGCACTCGGCCGGGAACTCACGTCCTGCTCTCCAACCCAGCGACGCTCGGCGAGGGGGTCAGCCTTCACCACGAGTGCCATGACGCCGTCTACATTGATCGAGACTTTGCTGCCGGCCGTTTCTTGCAGAGCCTCGACCGAATTCATCGACTTGGCCTCGCCGCGGGAACTCAGACCAGGGCAACCGTTCTAGTCTCGGGGTCTACCATCGACGAGCTCGTCGCGGTTCGGCTCGCGCGGAAGCTCGCGTGGATGAGCGATGCTCTCGACGATTCGGCTTTGTCGTCGCTTGCCGATCTCGAAGAGGAGCGTGAGAGTGGCGGTGTCCTAGACGCGAGCGACGCGCAGGCGGTTTGGGAATACCTGGGCAACCGTGGACGTAGCTAACTCGATTCTCGTCGGTGCCGCCCGCTGGCTTCAGGAGCTCTCGTACCGAGACGAGGCCGGCGCACGCCTCTCATTAAGGACGCAGGCTCGGTTCAGGGACCTCACTCCTACTCAGTACGAGCTCGCTCTAGATTGGCTAAGAACCAGCGACTTGTACCCGCGGGGGGAGTTAGTCTCCGACTGGACCCGCAGCGCCGGAGGGCGTGTGCTCGAGGCTGCGATCGAAACAACTTGCCCACCCTGGCTACCGGACGCGGATTCACTCATCCGGGGCCCGGAAGATCTCCCAATTGATGTCGCCCTTCTTGGCGACCAGCTCGGTCTGGACGAGCGCGAGATCTTTGACGAGATCGCCCGGGTGTGGCGAAAGTACGACGACTCTGCGCAGCGGGCGCTTGGTGCAGCGGGCGAAACTGCGCTGGTCCACTGGTTGGAGGAGAACGTCAGCGCGAGGGTCGTGCAAGTGTCTTTGTTTGACGACGCCGCTGGATTCGATGTCGCCCTAATCGTCGGTGGGCGTGCTCAAGCGCGTGTCGAGGTCAAGGCCACTCGCCGCGCCGACTCTGTGAAGGTATTCCTCAGTCGAAACGAGCTGGATACCATGCGCGTGCACTCCAACTGGTGTCTCCAGGTCGTTCACCTGAATGCGGACGACACCATCCGATATCTCAGTTGGATCGCGCCGGAGACGCTTCTCGCAGCCGAACCGCGTGATGGGCTGTGGGCATCGTGGCAGTCGATGAAGATCACACTGCCCGCGCACGAACTGCGCTCAGGCACCGCCCCGCCGATCGACGCGCTTCTCCTAAGCCAATAGCTGGCTGTCGCGCCCTCCGATGCCCAAGCGGGCCGCAACCTTGCCGCGTAATTGCCCGATCGCCTCAAGGAGCTTCTCTTGGAAGGTCGGGTGCGGGCAGTATTGTCCGTTCTCCCGGCGCGGCAAGCCGCCACCAGCCCCCAGAGATGCAAGCGCCCTGTCCGGGCGCGGATGGCACCACGCGAACTGAAATGAACTCGTCCCGTCGAGGAGCCGGTGCTCCGAGGTCCCGCGCGATCTGGGCATGATACGCACCGCTCAGGATAAGTAGACCGTCGGGTGCGAGTGCCCGTCGAGAACCGCCACTTCCCCCACGGAGTCTGCGCATGGCGTCTAGTTGGCGCGCGACTGTAAGCACGGCGCTTCGATGGACGATGCGCCCCTCAGCGACCCGAAACAGTTGGTCAGTCCGCTTAGTCCCCGCCTTTAGCGCAACGATCTGCTCGACGGCTGACTGATCCAGCTGGAGAAGCACGTTTGGCCTCAGTGGCTCGTTTCGCCAGAGCCATCGGATAGCCGCGCGGCCCTCCTTGTTCAGGGTGCTCTTCTTGTCTCGATTCGCGCTTTCGGTGCGATACCGCGGAAGAACGCGAACCAGTCCGAGTGACCAGACCGAATCGACATCGCTTCCCGTGGCCACAAGTGCAATATGGCCCGTAACCTCCGGGGGCAGCATCCAGCGCCCGTCCGTCTGGCTCCATTTCGCGTCAACAAGGTGCCCGCAGATGCGGTAGTCGGTCGGATCTTCGTCGATTCCGGCGAACTTGAACTCGCGCTGTGCGTTGATTTCGAAAACCGTCCCGAAGTGGGTCTTCTCGGTCTTCATTAACTGATCCCAGCGATACCGCCCAGTCTCCTGCCCGTTATAGATCATGTCGTAGGTGTGCCTGATGACCGCAGCCCAGGCATCGCCCTGAGGGTCGAGCTTCAGCAGCTCCTCGGCCACATCCTCGAGAGCGGGGTCGGCCGGGGGATCGAACAGGGCTAGGAGGCCATCACTCACGCGAGGAGCATATCGATGCCGGTTACCTCCACCCGGCGACAACTCGCTCGAGGCACACGCGATGCGCGACCCGGGACGCGTTCACCGCTTTCTCAAGTGGCGCGGCTTCAAACCATGGACGCCCGTTCGCGCCGACTGCTGCGACGACATGCGGCTCGGCCTTCACAGTCGCTCCGATGATGAGCGATTAGCGGGGTGACGACGTCGTGGTGGCTCGAATGAGCGGTTGCTTGATAGGTCATGGAGCGGGCATCGGCTCGACAGTCGTCCAGCCATGGCCGGAGCGTGGGAGACGTCAATGTGGAGCACGCGCAGCGGAGCGAGCATGAACGACATTGACGTCGACGACCGCAGGCTGAGGATGGGCCGTCGTGGCGATGGCCTGTCGTGCTTGCTAGCTTGTCCCGTTGGTGACGCGGCCGTCACCGCGTCATCGCGACCGATCGCCTCACTCTCCGGCATCGGAGGGTGGCTCCCTGAGTCCCAACGCCAGTTGACGACGTCTTGCGACATCCTTCCACATCTGAAATCGACCGCGTTGACGACCCCCGTCCGGTGTTCGACACTGGCCCAGTACTCACCGGCGTGCCGGCATGAGCGGAGGTCGAAATGGGAAGCATCACCGCATACGAATCGGCGAACGGCCGCCGCTACCGCGTGCGGTATCGCAAGCCCGATCACACGCAGACCGACAAGCGTGGCTTCCGCGCACCAAGCGCGACGCAGAAGAGTTTCTCCAAATGGTCGAGCTCTCGAAGGCCCGCGGTTCATACGTCGACCCAGCGCCCGCGCGGGTGACCGTCGAGACCTGGGCGCGCGACTGGCTGAGGAGTCAGTCTCAGCTCAAACCGACGACGCTGGTGGGGTACGAGAGCGCGTTGAGCAAGCACATCATCCCGCGGTGGGGGAGGCGCAGTCTCAGCGACATCGGCTACGCCGAGATCCAGCACTGGATCAGCGACCTGTCGAAGAACCTCGCACCTCAGACCGTCCGCAACATCTACGCCGTCTTCTCGCTCGTCTTCTCTTTCGCGGTGAGAGATGGCCGTCTCGTCCGGAACCCCGCGGAAGGCATCCAGCTGCCGCGCCGTATCAAGGCCAAACGCGGGTACCTCACCCACGCTCAGGTCCACCGTCTCGCCGACGAATGCGGGGACTCCCGGACGCTGGTGCTGTTTCTCGCGTACACGGGCCTGCGATGGGGCGAAGCGGCGGCGCGTCGCCAGCGTCAATCGATCCCTGCGCTCCGGAGTCTGTTCATGCTGAGCGTGTGAGCATCGACCCGCATGGAAAGTTCGGTCCGCTGGGCAAGTACGGTGCCTACGGCAGAGTCGGCTCGATCATCAATCTGGTCGGCTGCGTGATCTTGGTTGCTTTCGGCACGGTGATGATCTTCACCCAAGGAATCCCGGGCGGAATGCCGCCCTGGTTCGCCGTTCTCTGGGTCGGGATCGGAATCTTCCTCCTGTCGCGATTCACGTTGATCGCGCGCGAAGTTCGTCGTCGCGAACGGGAGCAGGCGGACTCGCAAAGCGACGCCGGTTCCCGCGCGGACGACGCCTAACGGAAGGCAATCGGTCAAACGCCGGCGCTGCGCGCCGACTCACCAGTCCTCATGGTTCGGCCTCCGACAGGATCCCTCGCGCTCTCCACCCGCCGCTTCGCGGCGCGCGGAGCCTCGGCGCGTGGGGCCCCCGAACACGCCCGCTTCGCGGGCTGTTCGATTGCTTTCAGCGACAGAACGACAAAAGGGACTGGCCCTCCGGGCCGGTCCCTTTCATCGTTGTGCCCCCGACAGGAATCGAACCTGCGACCTTTGGTACCGGAAACCAACGCTCTATCCCCTGAGCTACGGAGGCGTACCGGTCGAGATTATCACCCTGCGGGCGGCGCTCCCGCCGGGTCAGGGGGCGACGATCTCCTCGTCGAGCGGAGCATCCGCCACGACGTCGGTGGGCGCAGCCATGCGCGCGAGAGACTCGGCGACGCGCTCCGCGAGGTAGGCGTGGCCGTCGGTCGAGGGGTGGTCGCGACCGATCGGGCCGGTGTCGATGACGTCGAGGTAGTTGGCCTCGGTGATCCAGCCGTCGGTGACGGGGGAGATGTACCACCAGCCGCGCGCGGCGGCCAGGCCCGCCAGATCCCGGTCGATGCGTGCGGTCGCGGCCTCGACGGGCAGCACCTGCGGCGCGGGGCCGAGGATCACGATCGCGGCGTCGGGATAGAGCCCCGCGAGCGCGTCCCACACCGCAGTGACAGCATCCGTGTAGCCCTCGGCGGGAAGCCGGCGGTCGTTGATCGACCCCTCGAGGATGATCAGGTCAGGATCCAGCGAAGGGTCGAGGGCGGCGACGCGCTCGCCGTACGAGCCGCCGTCGAGGCCGGGCTTCAGATACCCCGAGCCGCGCACGCCGTCGACCACGGCATCCCACCCGAGGTTTTCGCCCAGGCGGTATGCGAAGCCGAGCGTCGGGACGGTGGCGGCGGAGCCGTAGACCCACGAGTCTCCGAACACGAGCACGCGCGGATGATCGGGCAGTTCGAGCATCGCGGGAGCCACGGCGGCGACCACGGAATCCTCCTCGCTCGCGACCGGCGCCGAGGGGGTCACCCACGGGCGCCACATGCCGAGCGCGCACACCGCGAGGACGGCGAGCGCAGCGCCCACGAGCGGCAGCCACGGACGCCGTACGCGGAGGCCTCCGGGCGCGTGCATGCACAGAGGGTACGTCACGAATCGGCGCACGCCGATTCCGACCGCGAATCGTAGGGAAACACGGCGCAGAACCTGAGCCGCACGACCCGTCCGCGGCGGTGCAGATCTCGCCGCTGGACCCCCTTCGTCGCGCATTCTGCACACCCGGTCGAACCGCCCATTTCGCGTGCGTAAGATACTTCGGTGCAACGTGTCCTGACCGCCGAACTCGACCTCGATCTGGGGTCGTCCGTCGACCTCATCTTCCAGATCACGGCGGCCCAGGGAGTGCCCCTGGCGAGCGAGCAGCTGACCTTCACGCAGGGCGACCGCGTGTACACGCCGACCGAGATCGTCGACCAGTCCGGCAGCCGTCTGCACCGCCTGCTCGGCGAGGCCGGACGCCTCGAAGTCCGCTACGAGGCGACCGTCGACGGCCAGACCTCGACCAGCCGCACGAGCGACCTCGAAGCCATCACCTACCTGCGTCCGAGCCGGTACTGCCAGTCCGACGAGGTCTTCCAGCAGGCCCGCCGCCAGTTCAAGGGTCTCTCGGGCCACGACCTCATCGCGGCCGTGTCGGACTTCGTCGCGACGAGCACCACCTACACGCCCGGACTCAGCCAGGGCACCGACAGCGCGGTGACCACCCTCATGACCGGCCAGGGCGTGTGCCGCGACTACGCGCACGTCGTCATCGCCCTGCTGCGCGCGATGGACATGCCCGCCCGCTACGCCGCCTGCTTCGCGCCGGGACTCCAGCCCATGGACTTCCACGCCGTCGCCGAGGCCTACCTCGACGGCGCCTGGTACGTCATCGACGGCACGCGGCTCGCGAACCGCAGCTCGCTCGTGCGCATCGCCACGGGACGGGATGCCGCAGACTGCGCGTTCCTCAGCTACCACGGCGGCTACGTCGGCCTCGATCGCATGCGCGTCGACGCGTGGGTCGTGCCGGATGCCGCCCCGCTCGACGGACTCGAGACGCTGCCCGCGGCATCCGATCCGGAACACGACGACTTCACGTCGCTCGTGCAGCTGGCCTGACGGGAAGCCCATAGCTACGCCGAACTAGACTGGTGCGGCTATGAATCCCGAAGCCCTCTCCGCTGCTCTGCTCGCCGTCATCGCCCCCCTCGCCGAGGCGCGACGACCCGGCGCCGCCGAGGGTCTCACCGCCGCCGATCTGCCGCTCGAGCGCCCCAAGAACCGCGACCACGGCGACTGGTCGTCGAATGCCGCGCTCAAGCTCGCCAAGACGGTCGGCGCGAACCCGCGTGAGCTCGCCGCCGAGATCGCCGAGGGCCTCACCGCCGTCGACGGCATCGCGAGCGTCGAGGTCGCCGGTCCCGGCTTCATCAACGTGCGCCTGGATGCCGCAGCCGCCGGCGCCCTCGCGAAGACCATCGTCGACGCCGGCGCCGCCTTCGGCACCAACACCACCCGCAGCGACGAGATCATCAACCTCGAATTCGTCTCGGCGAACCCGACCGGTCCGATCCACCTCGGCGGCACCCGCTGGGCCGCGGTCGGCGACTCGCTCGCCCGCATGCTCACGGCGCAGGGCGCGCACGTGACCAAGGAGTACTACTTCAACGACCACGGCGCGCAGATCGACCGCTTCGCGCGCAGCCTCGTCGCCGCGCACGAGGAGCGCCCGACGCCAGAGGACGGCTACGGCGGCGCCTACATCGGCGACATCGCGCGCCGCGTCGCGCTCGCCTACGAGGGCGACATCGACGCGCTCGAGCCCGACGCCAAGCAGGAGGCGTTCCGCGCGCTCGGTGTCGGCTTCATGTTCGAGGAGATCAAGAAGAGCCTCCACGACTTCGGGGTCGACTTCGACGTGTACTTCCACGAGAACGACCTGCACGAGTCCGGCGCCGTCGAGCGCGCCGTCGCGCGTCTCACCGAACTCGGCCACATGTTCGAGGCCGACGGCGCGACCTGGCTGCGCTCCACGACCTTCGGCGACGACCGCGACCGCGTCGTCATCCGCTCCAACGGCACCCCGGCGTACATCTCCGGAGACCTCGCCTACTACCTCGACAAGCGCGAGCGCGGCTTCAACCGCTGCATCATCATGCTCGGCGCCGACCACCACGGCTACGTGCAGCGCCTCATGGCGATGTGCGCGGCGTTCGGCGACGAGCCGGGCGTGAACCTGCAGATCCTCATCGGCCAGATGGTGAACCTCGTCAAGGACGGCCAGCCCATGCGCATGTCCAAGCGCGCGGGCACCGTGGTGACCCTCGAAGACCTCGTCGAGGTCGTGGGGAAGGATGCTGCGCGCTACGCCCTCGTGCGCAGCTCCACCGATTCGAACCTCGACGTCGACCTCGACGTGCTGCAGAAGCGCACGAACGACAACCCCGTCTTCTACGTGCAGTACGCGCACGCCCGCACGCACAACGTCGGACGCAATGCCGCGGCATCCGGTGTCGACCGCTCGGAGTTCGCGCCCGAGCTGCTCTCGCACGAGACGGAGTCGGCGCTGCTCGGCGTGCTGCAGGAGTTCCCGCGCATCGTCTCGTTCGCGGCCGAGGTGCGCGAGCCGCACCGCGTCGCGCGCTACCTCGAGGAGCTCGCGGGCATCTACCACCGCTGGTACGACAACTGCCGCGTGATCCCGCTCGGCGACGGTCCCGTCGAGTCCGTGCACCGCACCCGCCTGTGGCTCAACGACGCCACCGGCCAGGTGCTCCGCAACGGCCTCGGCCTGCTCGGCGTCGACGCGCCGGAACGGATGTAGCTATGAGCGCCGGCGACACCGCGCAGCTTCCTCCCGAGTGGCAGGTCGCCGATCCGCCGCGGCGCCGCCGGCGGGCCTGGCCGTGGATCGTCGCACTGGTGATCGTCGTCGCGCTCGCCGTGGCCGCGTTCTTCATCGCGGAATGGGTCGCCCGCGGCATCGTCGAGCGCACCGTCAAGACCGAGATCTCGAAGCAGCTGTCGCTTCCCGCCGACCACGAGGTCGACGTCGACGTGCCGGGTCTGCTGATCCCGCAGCTGCTCGGGGGCAGTCTCGATCAGGTGACGGTGTCGTCGCAGGACGTGCCCGTCGGCGCGTTCGAGGGCGACGTCACAGTGACGGCGACCGAGGTGCCGATCCAGCAGGGCGTCGACATGGGCGGCGCCACCGCGACCGTCACCCTCGACGAGGAGCAGCTGCGCAGCCTGATGTCGACCGTCGATGGCTTCCCGGCCGACACGCTCGGGCTCGCCGCGCCGAACGTGACCATGAGCACCGAGCTGCAGTTCTTCGGGCTCGAGTTCCCGATCGGCGTGGCGCTCACGCCCTCCGTGTCGGACGGCGACCTCGTGCTCACGCCGGCGTCGTTCGAGCTCGCCGGCGCCGAGATCGACGCGGGCGCGCTGTCGGACCGCTTCGGGTCGATCGCCGACATCGTCGTGCGCGACTGGAGCGTGTGCCTGGCCCAGTACATCCCGGCCGGCGTCACGCTCACCGGGGTCGAGGTCACGGGCGGCACGCTCGTCGCCGAGGCGGACGTCGACGGTGGCATCGTGACCGACCCCGCGCTGCAGGCGAACGGCAGCTGCGGCTGAGGTCCGCCCGCGTCACACATCACGGGCTCGGCATGGGCTGTGCCCTAGACTGCAAAGACGCTCGGCACGTGCAATCTCCGGCCGAGGCATCCGCGCCGATCCGGTCGCCCCGGACGGCTCAGCGCCGAAGCTCGAACCGATTGGTCCCACCCGTGTCCGCCCCTTCGCAGTCCCGCTCCCTGGCACCGGACTGGCTCGTCGAGCCGGATGACGCGAACGCGCTCGCACCCCTGGTGTGGCCTGAAGCGGCGACGCGTGATGACGAGGGCGTGCTCGTGCTCGGCGGCATCCCGGCCACGGCGCTGCGGGACCGCTTCGGCACGCCGCTGTGGGTGCTCGACGAAGACGAGGTGCGCGCCCGCGCCCGCCGCACCCTCGAGGCCTTCCGCGCCGCTGCCGCGCTCCACGGCGTGCAGGCGCGCGTCTACTACGCGGGCAAGGCGTTCCTGAGCGCCGAAGTCGTGCGCTGGGTCACCGACGAGGGACTCGCGGTCGACGTGTGCACCGGCGGCGAGCTCGCCGTCGCCCTGGCCGCCGGCGCGGACCCCGCCCGGCTCGGCTTCCACGGCAACAACAAGAGCGTGCGCGAGCTCGAGGCCGCTGTCGAGGCCGGCGTCGGCTCGATCGTCATCGACAGCCTCATCGAGATCGAGCGGCTCGCGGCGATCGTCGACCGCCGCGGCCTCACCCAGGCGGTGCTGCTGCGCGTCAACAGCGGCGTGCACGCCGAGACCCACGACTTCCTCGCGACGGCTCACGAAGACCAGAAGTTCGGCTTCACCCTGACGGATGCTCCCGCCGCCGCCGCCCGCATCCGCGAACTCCCCGGGCTGGCGCTCGTCGGCCTGCACTGCCACATCGGCTCGCAGATCTTCGGCACCGCCGGGTTCGAGGAGTCCGCCGCCCGCATCGTCGAGCTCCACGCCGAGCTCCGCACCGGCGGAGAGCTGCCCGTGCTCAACCTCGGCGGCGGCTTCGGCATCGCCTACACGTCGGTCGACGACCCGACGCCCATCGAGGAGCTCGCCGTCGGGATCGCGGATGCTGTCGCCCGACAGTGCGAGGTGCGCGGCATCCCGATCCCCAACCTGGCGTTCGAACCCGGCCGCGCGATCGTGGGCCGCGCCGGCGTGACGCTGTACGAGGTCGGCACGACGAAGGCGGTCGAGGTCGGCGACGACGCGCAGCGCCTCTACGTGAGCGTCGACGGCGGCATGAGCGACAACCCGCGCCCCGCGCTGTACGGCGCGGAGTTCTCTGCCCGCATCGCGTCCCGCACGAGCGACGCCGCACCCGCGCTCGTGCGCGTCGTCGGCAAGCACTGCGAGTCCGGCGACATCGTCGTCGACGCCGAGTACCTGCCCGGCGACGTGACCCCGGGCGACCTGCTCGCGGTGCCGGCGACCGGCGCGTACTGCTTCTCGCTCGCGAGCAACTACAACTACGTCCCCCGCCCGCCCGTCGTGGCGCTGCGCGGGGGAGAGGCCCGCGTCATCGTGCGCGGCGAGACGATCGACGATCTGCTCGCCCGCGACGCCGGGCTTCACCACCCCGATGAAGGGAAGAAATGACCGACTACCGCCGTCTCCGCGTCGCGCTGCTGGGCGCGGGCGCCGTGGGCTCGCAGGTCGCCTCGCTTCTGCAGAAGCACGCCGACGAGCTCGCCGACCGTGCCGGAGCCCGACTCGAGCTGGTCGGCATCGCCGTGCGCGACGTCGACGCCCCGCGCGACGCCGATCTGCCCCGCGAGCTGCTCACCACCGACGCCGAATCGCTCATCGTGGGCGCCGACATCGTCATCGAGCTCCTCGGCGGCATCGAGCCGGCGCGCACCTACCTGCTCCAGGCGATCAACTCCGGCGCCGACGTCGTGACGGCGAACAAGGCGCTCCTCGCCACGCACGGCCCCGAGATCTTCGACGCCGCCGACCAGGTGGGCGCGGAGGTCTACTACGAGGCCGCGGCCGCGGGCGCCATCCCGATCATCCGCCCGCTGCGCGACTCGCTCGCGGGCGACCGCGTGCAGCGCATCATGGGCATCGTCAACGGCACGACGAACTACATCCTCGACCGCATGGACACCGAGGGCGCCGAGTTCTCGGACGTCCTCGCCGACGCCCAGCGTCTCGGGTACGCCGAGGCCGACCCGACGGCCGACGTCGAGGGCTACGACGCCGCGCAGAAGGCGGCGATCCTCGCGAGCCTCGCCTTCCACACGACAGTGCCGCTCGACGCGGTGCACCGCGAGGGCATCACGGCGATCGACAAGTCGATGATGGATGCCGCCCGCCACGCCGGCTACGTCATCAAGCTGCTCGCCGTGTGCGAGCGCCTCGCCGGCGACTCGGGCGAGACGATCTCGGTGCGCGTGTACCCGGCCCTCGTGGACCGCGCCCACCCGCTCGCGAGCGTGCACGGTGCGAACAACGCCGTCTTCGTGCAGGCCGAGGCCGCGGGCAACCTCATGTTCTACGGCGCCGGCGCCGGCGGCGTGCAGACCGCGTCGGCCGTGCTGGGCGACGTCGTCTCGGCCGCCCGCCGCCACATCGCCGGCGGCGTCGGGGTCGGCGAGTCGACCCTCGCGAACCTGCCGGTCGTGCCCATCGGGCGCGTCACGACCCGGTACCAGATCACCCTCGAGGTCGACGACAAGCCGGGCGTGCTCGCGACCGTCGCCGGCACCCTCAGCGACGGACGCGTCTCGATCGCGACCGTCGAGCAGACGGTGATCGACGCCGAGGGCGACGGGCCGGCCGCCGCGCGCCTGGTCATCGGCACTCACAAGGCTTTGGAGCAGGACCTCAGCGAGACGGTCGACCGTCTCGCCGCGAGCGGCGTCGTCGAGCGCGTCGTCTCGGTCCTGCGTGTGGAAGGAGACTGACATGGCACACGTCTGGCGCGGAGTCCTGCGCGAATATGCGGATCGTCTGGGCGTCACCGACGCCTCGACCGTCGTCACCCTCGGAGAGGGCGGAACGCCCCTCCTGCCGGCCCCGGCGCTGTCGCGCCTCACCGGCACCGATGTGTGGGTGAAGTTCGAGGGCATGAACCCCACCGGCTCCTTCAAGGACCGCGGAATGACGGTCGCCGTCTCGCGCGCGATTGATCACGGCGCGAAGGCCGTGATCTGCGCGTCGACCGGCAACACGTCGGCCTCGGCCGCCGCGTACGCGGCGCACGCCGGCATCACCGCGGCGGTGCTGGTGCCCGAGGGCAAGATCGCGATGGGCAAGCTCAGCCAGGCCGTCGCCCACAACGGTCAGCTCATCCAGATCCGCGGCAACTTCGACGACTGCCTCGAGATCGCGCGCGAGCTCGCCGAGCATTACCCCGTGCACCTGGTCAACTCGGTCAACCCCGACCGCATCGACGGCCAGAAGACGGCCGCCTACGAGGTCGTCGAGCAGCTCGGCGACGCTCCGGACTTCCACTTCATCCCGGTCGGCAATGCGGGCAACTACACCGCCTACACGCGCGGCTACCGCGAAGAGGCCGAGTCCGGCGTCTCGACCCGCGTTCCCCGCATGTTCGGGTTCCAGGCCGAAGGCTCGGCACCGCTCGTGCGCGGCGAGGTCGTGCGCAACCCCGAGACGGTGGCCAGCGCGATCCGCATCGGCAACCCCGCGTCGTGGGAGCTCGCCCTCGAGGCGCGCCAGGCGACCGACGGCTACTTCGGCGCGATCGACGACGCGCGCATCCTCGCCGCCCAGAAGCTCCTCTCCGGCGAGGTCGGCATCTTCGTCGAGCCCGCGTCGGCGATCAGCGTCGCGGGACTCCTCGACCGCGTCGAGGCCGGCGTCGTGCCGAAGGGCGCGCGCGTCGTGCTGACGGTCACCGGTCACGGGCTCAAGGACCCCCAGTGGGCTCTGCGCAACGCCGACGGCAGCCAGGTGGAGCCCACGGTGGTCGACGCGACGACGTCGGAAGTGGCATCCGTCCTGCAGCTCTCGCCCGTGGGGGCGACCGCGTGAACGCAGCCGCCGCCCCGGTGGGGCGTCGGGTCGTGGTGCGGGTCCCCGCGACCAGCGCCAACCTCGGACCGGGCTTCGACACGCTCGGCCTCGCGCTCAGCGTGTACGACGAGCTCGACGTCACGGCGCTGCCCGAGGGCGAGCTCGAGATCGAGGTCAGCGGAGCCGGCGCCGAAGACGTGCCGCGCGACGCCTCGCACCTCGTCGTGCGCGCGATCGCCTACGCGTACGAGTCCGTGGGACGACGGATGCCGGGCCTGCGGCTCCGCGCCCACAACGTCATTCCGCACGGCCGCGGTCTCGGTTCGTCCGGTGCGGCCGTCGTCTCGGGCCTGCTCGCGGCGAAGGGACTGCTCGAGCCGGACGTGACGCTCTCGGACGACACGCTCCTGCGCCTGGCGACCGAGCTCGAGGGACACCCCGACAACGTCGCGCCGGCGCTGTTCGGCGGCCTGACGATCGCGTGGGTCGACGAGAGCGGTCCGCAGCACAAGAAGCTGCTCGTGCACCGCGGCGTCTCGCCGCTGGTGTTCGTGCCCGAGTTCACGATGTCGACCAAGGTCGCGCGCAGCCTGCAGCCGCTGCAGGTGCCGCGCGAGGACGCCGTGTTCAACGTGTCGCGGTCGGCGCTCCTCATCGCCGCGCTCACGCAGAGCCCCGAGCTGCTGCAGGCGGCGACCGAGGACAAGCTGCACCAGAACTACCGGGCCAGTGCCATGCCCGAGACCGACAAACTCGTGCGGATGCTGCGCGCGCAGGGCTTCGCCGCGGTGGTGTCGGGTGCGGGTCCGAGCGTGCTCGTGCTCGCCGACGGGCCGGGCCGCCGGCTCGAGGCCGCGGCCCTCGCCGAGGAGTCTGCCGACACCCCGTGGGAGTCGCTCATGCTCGCCGTCGACTTCAAGGGTGGTACAGTGAAGGAGTACGCGGAGGGTTCCACGTAAGTCGTGAATCTGGCCTCCGTCGCAATCTGCGAACCCCGCACGACCCCCCATCCTGTTGACGGTCTCTGAGCACCATCACGGCATGTATGCCGAACGAAGGGCCTGAGCCCCGCCGAAGGATCGGGCAAGACACCTGCTTTGCAGAGCGTCCGTGCGGACGTGCATTTCCATTCGTAAGACAAGGGAGAACTCGTGGAGTCCATCTCCGAGATCCACACTGCCGACGCATCGGCCGAAGAGCGCACGGAAGCGCCCGAATCGGTCGAGAACGCCGGCACCACCGAGACCGCGGCCGAGGCCGTCGCCCCGGCTGAGACCGAGGTCGCCGCTCCGGCGGAGACTACCGAGACCGAGGCGCCCGCCGACGCGGACGCGCCCGCAGAGGCTCCGGCCGCCGAGCCCGAGGCTCCGGCCGAGGCTGCACCGGCCGAGGCCGCTGCCGCCGAGGCTGCTGCTGTCGAGCCGGAGGCTCCGGCCGCACCGGTCAAGGCGCCCCGCAAGCGCGCGCCGCGCCGTGCGAAGAGCACCGACCCGCAGCCCGAGCCCGCCGCTGAGGCGCCGGCCGAGGCAGAGGCCGCTCCGGCCGAGGCCGCTCCGGCCGAGGCTGCTCCTGCCGAGGCGCCGGCAGAGGCTGCTCCGGCCGAGGTCGCCACCGAGGCTCCGGCCGAGGTCGCCGACGCGCCCGCCGAGAACGCCGACGCGCCCGCCGAGGGCGACGCCGCGGCCGAGGCATCCGCCACCGACTCCGGCGAGTCCGCCGAGGGCGGCGAAGAGGCGCCGAGCCGTGGCCGTGGCCGCAGCCGCAGCCGCAGCCGCAACCGCAACGGCAACGCCCAGGGTGGCCAGGACGGCAACGCCCAGGAAGGTCAGGCGCAGCGCGGGCAGAACCAGCGCGGCCAGAACCAGAACCAGAACCAGAACCAGAACGCCGCGAAGGAAGCGCCTCAGGCCGACGGCGACGACGAGCAGCCCCAGGGCAACGCACGCAACCGTCAGCGCAACAAGCGCCGCGGTGCCACGCAGACCGGTGACGAGTTCGACACCGAGATCGGCGAGGACGACGTCCTGATCCCGATCGCGGGCATCCTCGACGTGCTCGACAACTACGCCTTCGTGCGCACGTCGGGCTACCTGCCCGGCACGAGCGACGTCTACGTCTCGCTCGGCCAGGTCAAGAAGTACAACCTCCGCAAGGGCGACGCCGTCGTCGGCGCCATCAAGCAGCCCCGCGAGGGCGAGCAGTCGAGCCGCCAGAAGTACAACGCGCTGGTGAAGGTCGACTCGGTCAACGGCCTGTCGGTCGACGACGCCGCGTCGCGCGTCGAGTTCGGCAAGCTGACGCCGCTCTACCCGCAGGAGCGCCTCCGCCTCGAGACGGCGCCCGAGAAGCTCACGCAGCGCATCATCGACCTCGTCGCCCCCATCGGAAAGGGCCAGCGCGGCCTCATCGTCGCGCCGCCCAAGGCGGGCAAGACGATCGTGCTGCAGCAGATCGCCAACGCCATCGCGACCAACAACCCCGAGGTCCACCTCATGGTCGTGCTCGTCGACGAGCGCCCCGAAGAGGTCACCGACATGCAGCGCACGGTCAAGGGCGAGGTCATCGCCTCGACGTTCGACCGTCCCGCCGAGGACCACACGACGGTCGCCGAGCTCGCCATCGAGCGCGCGAAGCGCCTCGTCGAGCTGGGCCGCGACGTCGTCGTGCTGCTCGACTCGATCACGCGCCTCGGCCGTGCCTACAACATCTCGGCCCCGACCTCCGGTCGCGTGCTGACCGGCGGCGTCGACGCATCCGCGCTGTACCCGCCGAAGCGCTTCTTCGGCGCCGCGCGCAACATCGAGAACGGCGGATCGCTCACGATCCTCGCCACGGCGCTCGTCGAGACCGGCTCCAAGATGGACGAGGTCATCTTCGAGGAGTTCAAGGGCACCGGAAACAGCGAGCTTCGCCTGAACCGCTCGCTCGCCGACAAGCGCATCTTCCCGGCCGTCGACGTCAACGCGTCGAGCACCCGCCGCGAAGAGATGCTGCTCTCGCCCGACGAGGTCAAGATCACCTGGAAGCTCCGCCGCGCGCTCGCCGGCCTCGAGCCCCAGCAGGCCCTCGAGGTCGTGCTCGGCAAGCTCAAGGAGACGCAGTCGAACGTCGAGTTCCTCGTGCAGATGCAGAAGTCGATCCCGGCGCCCACCACGGGCCACGGCGGCGGACGCAGCCACGCGGACGACAACAGCATCCGCTGACCCGGCATGGTCGAGCCCGCGATGTTCGATTCGGTCCGCGGGCTGATCGAAGAGCACGCAGCCGTACAGGTCGAGCTGTCGGACCCCGCCGTGCACGCCGATGCGGCGCGCGCCAAGCGGGTGAACCGGCGCTACGCCGAGCTGTCGAAGATCGTGAAGGCGTACGAGGACTGGGTCGCGGCATCCGATGACCTGGATGCCGCGCGCGAGCTCGCCAAGGAGGACGACGCGTTCGCCGAGGAGGTGCCGACCCTCGAGGTCGGGGTCTCCGACGCGCAGGAGAGGCTTCGGCGACTCCTGATCCCGCGCGATCCCGACGACGCCCGCGACGTGATCATGGAGATCAAGCAGGGCGAGGGCGGCGCCGAGTCGGCGCTGTTCGCCGCCGATCTGCTGCGCATGTACATCCAGTACGCCGCCTCGCAGGGCTGGAAGACCGAACTGCTCGAGCGCAACGAGTCCGACCTGGGCGGCTACAAGGACGTGCAGGTCGCGATCAAGGGGTCCTCGAGCGACCCCGCGCAGGGCGTGTGGGCGCACCTCAAGTACGAGGGCGGCGTGCACCGCGTGCAGCGCGTGCCGGCGACCGAGTCGCAGGGGCGCATCCACACCTCGACCACCGGGGTGCTCGTGTTCCCCGAGGTCGACGAGCCCGACGAGATCGAGGTCAACCAGGCCGACCTCAAGATCGACGTCTTCCGCTCGTCCGGCCCCGGCGGGCAGTCCGTCAACACGACGGACTCCGCCGTGCGCATCACCCACGTGCCGACCGGCATCGTGGTGTCGATGCAGAACGAGAAGTCGCAGCTGCAGAACCGTGAGGCCGGCATGCGCGTGCTCCGCGCGCGGCTCCTCGCCCGCCAGCAGGAGGAGCGGGATGCCGCGGCATCCGATGCGCGCAAGTCGCAGATCCGCGGCATGGACCGGTCCGAGCGCATCCGCACGTACAACTTCCCCGAGAACCGCATCGCCGACCACCGCACCGGGTACAAGGCCTACAACCTCGATCAGGTCATGGACGGCGCCCTCGGCCCGATCGTGGAGTCGGCCATCCAGGCCGACGAAGAGGCACGCCTCGCCGCGCTCGGCGGCGACGCTTAAGGTCCGGGCCGCGGCGGGGGCAAGGGCCATCCCGCGTCGGTGCTGCACTTCGGCGCATGACCCCGCCTCGAGGGCCGCGGCGGGGGCTACGGCTCGACCGGGCGGGTCCTGACGACGACCGCGATCCCGAGCGCGCCGCACCAGAGGAGCGTCAGCGGGATCAGCGGGATCGCGAGCAGCCACAGTTCCGCAGGCAGGATCCCGAAAGGACCTGCGAGGAGCAGCAGCGCCCGCAGCGCGGGCACGACCGCCGTCCAGACGATCGCGCGGGGGAGGGTGCGGCGGGTGCGACCCACCATGGCGGCCAGCACGGCCCACGCGCACAGCGACATCAGCGCCGCCTGCAGCGCGCCTTGCACGCCGAGGAGCTGCACCGCCGTGTAGCCCGCACGGCCGGCCGCGGGATCGAGGTCGGCGATGTAGAGGAGAGGCCCTCCGCCCAGGCGCAGCACGCCCTGGAGTCCGAAGAAGGCCGCGGCGAAGCATCCGGCGACCGCACTGCACCGCGCGGCGAGGCTGTCGCGCCCGTCGGCGACGAGCCCCGCGATGCCCAGCGCCGCGGGCACGAGCGCGCCGGCCATCACGAGAAGTGCGAGCCCGCCGGTCGCGTACACCCACGGGTGATCCTGCAGGAAGCCGATCATGACGACGGCGCTGTCGGTGTCGTCGTAGCCCATCAGCGGAGGCGTCAGCTCGGTCGCGAACCAGACCAGTCCGGCGACCGCGAACACGATCGCACCGACCCCACCCGATCGCGCGGCTGACATGGCGCGAGCGTACTCCCGCGGCGCGGGCTGGGTGCGCGTGCACCCGGCGAGCCAGGAGGTCGTGTCGAGGCGGGGGGTGCGTGCCGCTCCGCGTCGGCGCGCGTCCGTGTCTCGACGGTGGGTGGGCGCTAGCCTGAGCGCGTGCTCACTCTCGTCATCCGCGGTCTGATCTTCCTCGTCTCGGCGTTCCTCGGCCTCGTCGCCGCCGACCTGATCCTGCCGGGCTTCTCGCTGCACTGGAACGACTGGTGGGGGATCGTCCTGGCCGTCGTGATCTTCGCGGTGCTGCAGAGCATCCTGGCGCCGTGGCTGTTCAAGATCACCCGCCGCCACGCCAACGCCCTCATCGGCGGCATCGGCCTGCTCTCGACGTTCGTCGCGCTGCTGATCGCCGTGCTGATCCCCGCCGCCGGCATCGGCATCGACGGCCCGGTCGCCTGGATCATCGGCACCCTCATCGTGTGGCTCGTGACTGCCCTCGCGACCTGGCTGCTCCCACCCCTCTTCATCAAGAAGAAGGTCGAAGACCGCCGCTCCTGACGCGCTGCGCGGTCCCGTGCGCCGCGCCGCGGGCGCATAACTCCTGCAGTTTCGATCCCGGCGCGGAGTGGTCCTGCGGAAATCCGCGGGTGCGGGTCCGCGGCTGCGCACTTCTGCAGGAGTTGTGCTCGAGAAACCGCCGGCTCATCCCGTCGCGCGGCAGCGCCGGGCGCGCGAGGCGCGAGCGGGTCAGATGTGGTACTCGAGGTACTCGGGGGCCGTGAGGAGGGCGCGGGTGTCCTCGCCGTTGCGGCGGTGCCGGGGCTTCGCGGGCACGCCCACCAGCACGCTGTCGGCGGGAGCGTCCCTCGTCACGACGGCGTTGGCGCCGACGACCGAGCCCGCGCCGATCGTGATCGGGCCGAGGACCTTCGCGCCCGCACCGATCGCGACGCCGTCTTCGATGGTGGGATGCCGCTTCCCGCCCTCGCGCTGACGTCCGCCGAGGGTCACCCCGTGGTACAGCATGACGTCGTCGCCCACCTCGGCCGTCTCGCCGATGACGACGCCCATGCCGTGGTCGATGAAGAACCGGCGGCCGATGGTCGCGCCGGGGTGGATCTCGATGCCCGTCAGCCAGCGCGTCACCTGGGAGCCTGCGCGCGCCAGGAAGCGCGCGCCGCGCACCCACAGTGCGTGCCACACGCGGTGCGCCCAGATCGCGTGGAGACCCGGGTAGAGCACCGCGATCTCGAGACTGCTGCGCGCCGCGGGATCGCGGAGCCGAGCCGCGGTGAGGTCCTCGCGCAGGCGCGCCACCAGCCCGGTGCGCGCGCTCACGATGCCTTCTCGGGCTCGCGCAGGTGCTCGTAGAGCGCGGTCGAGAGGTACCGCTCGCCCGAGTCGGGGACGATCACGACGATGCGCTTCCCGGTCGCTTCGGGCCGTGCCGCGATCTCGAGCGCCGCCCACACGGCCGCGCCGGCCGACATGCCCGCGAGGATGCCCTCGCGCGTCGCGAGGTCGCGCGCGACGCGGATCGCGTCGTCGAACTCGACGTCGAAGATCTCGTCGATCACGGAGCGGTCGAGCACCGCGGGGACGAAGTTGGGCCCGATGCCCTGGATGCGGTGGCCCCCGGCGCGGCCCTCGCTGAGCATGGGGGAGTCCTTGGGCTCGACGACGGCGATCTTCACGTCGGGGTTGCGCTGCTTGAGCACCTGGCCGACGCCAGTGATCGTGCCGCCGGTGCCCGAGCCCGCGACGAAGTAGTCGACGACGCCCTCGGTGTCGCGCCAGATCTCCTCGGCGGTCGTGCGCCGGTGGATCTCGGCGTTCGCCGCATGCTCGAACTGCCGCGCGAGGATCGCTCCCGGCGTGGCCTCGACGATGCGCTCCGCTTCGGCGACGGCCTCGGTCATGCCCTTGTAGGGGTCGGTGAGCACGAGTTCGGCGCCGTAGGCCTTGAGGAGCGTGCGGCGCTCCTTCGACATCGACGCGGGCATCGTCAAGATGACCTTGTACCCGCGCGCGGCTCCGATCAGCGCCAGTGCGATGCCCGTGTTGCCGCTCGTCGACTCGACGATGGTGCCGCCGGGCTTGAGCTCGCCCGCCTCTTCGGCCGCCGTGATCAGCGCGTAGCCGAGACGGTCCTTGACGCTCGAGCCCGGGTTGTAGAACTCGAGCTTGACGAGCACCTCGGCGCCGAGGCCCTCGGTGAGGGCGTTGAGCCTCACCAGGGGGGTCTCGCCGAAGGCTGTGGAGATGTCGGAGTGGATCCCTGGCACGGGGCGCCTTTCTGAAGCGGTGTGAGTCAATCCTCTCGCAGGTTCTCGAACAGCGCGGTCGAAAGGTAGCGCTCGCCGAACGACGGGACAATCACGACGATGTTCTTGCCCTCGGCTTCGGGGCGTGCGGCGATCTGCAGGGCCGCCCAGATCGCGGCGCCCGACGAGATGCCGACCAGGATGCCGTCCTTGACGCCAACCGCGCGTGCGGTCTCGATCGCGTCGGGGAACTCGACGTCGATGACCTCGTCGATCACGCCCTGGTCGAGGATCGGCGGCACGAAGTTCGGGCCGATGCCCTGGATCTTGTGGGGACCCGGGGTGCCCTTGGTCAGCAGCGGCGAATCGGCGGGCTCGACGGCGATCACCTTCGCGCCGGGCACGCGCTCCTTGAGAACCTGGCCGACGCCGGTGATGGTTCCGCCCGTGCCGATGCCGGCCACGAAGTAGTCGACCTGGCCGTCGGTGTCGCGGAGGATCTCCTCCGCCGTCGTCTTGCGGTGGATCTCGACGTTCGCCTGGTTCTCGAACTGGCGGGCCAGCACGGCGCCGGGGATCTCGGCGAGGATCTCGTCGGCCTTGGCGAGCGCGCCCTTCATGCCGCCGGCCGGGTCGGTGAGCACGAGCTCGGCGCCGTAGCCCTTGAGGAGCAGGCGACGCTCGATCGACATCGACGAGGGCATCGCCAGCACGACGCGGTAGCCCCGCGCGGCGCCGACCATGGCGAGCGCGATGCCGGTGTTGCCGCTGGTGGCCTCGACGATCGTGCCGCCCGGCTTGAGCTCGCCGGATGCCTCGGCCGCATCGACGATCGCGATTCCCAGGCGGTCCTTGACGCTGGATGCCGGGTTGTAGAACTCGAGCTTCACGATCACGTTGCCGCCGACGCCCTCCGCGATGCGGTTGAGGCGCACCAGCGGGGTGTTCCCGAAGGCGGAGGTGATGTCGGGGTGGATGCCGGTCATTTCGGGCCTTTCGAGACAAGGTCAGCGGGTGGGAAACAGCCTAGGGGGGCACGTCATCCGTGAGTCCTTGTGTGACGGATGCCTCGCCTCGGCGCGGTACCCTGCCGGGCTTAGGCTGGACGGGCTCATGGCTGCACCCGAACCCCTCACCACGCTGTCCGACGCGCTCCGCGCCGCGATCGCGCGCCTGGCCGACGCCGGCGTTCCCGATCCCGAGGTCGACGGCGAGCTGCTCGCCGCCTTCGTGCTGGGCACCGGCCGCGGGGGAGTGCAGGCCGCCGCGATCCGCGGAGACGTGCTCTCGCCCGACGACGCCGCGCGCCTCACCGACTTCGTGACCAGGCGCGCGACGCGCGAACCCCTGCAGCACATCGTGGGACTCGCGCCGTTCCGCCACCTGGAGCTGCGCGTCGGCCCCGGCGTCTTCGTGCCGCGGCCCGAGACCGAGATGGTCGCGCAGCTGGCGATCGATGCGCTGCGGGCCGCGGCATCCGACTCTCCCGTCGCAGTGGACCTCGGCACCGGAAGCGGCGCGATCGCCCTGGCGATGGCCACCGAAGTGCCCCATGCCCGCGTCTTCGCCGCCGAGAACTCCGTGGACGCCTTCGTGTGGACGAAGGAGAACTTCGCGCGCGTGGGCGCCGAGAACGCCCAGCTCGCGTTCGTCGACCTCGCGCACGCGTTCCCCGACCTCGACGGGACGGTCTCGGTCGTCGCGTCGAACCCGCCGTATGTTCCGGATGCCGCCATCCCGCGCGATCCGGAGGTGCGGTTCTTCGATCCGCCCGCCGCGCTCTACGGGGGAGAGGACGGCCTCGACGTCGTGCGGATCCTGAGCGGTGTGGGTCTGCGCCTGGCGCATCCCGGCGGCACGATCGTCATCGAGCACGGCGAGTGGCAGGGCGAGGCGATCCGCGGAATCCTGCGTGCGGACGGGTGGCGGGCGGCCTCGACGCACCCCGACCTCACGATGCGCGATCGGGCGACGACGGCGATCCGTCCCTGAGGCCTCGCTCGCAGCATCCGTTCACGAGCCCGCAACTAGACTGTGCGCGACATGTCCCCCATCTTCGACTGCCGTGATGAGGCGCAGCTGCTCGACGGCATGCGCCTGGCGCGCCAGGCCATCGGCCGCGGCGATCTCGTCGTCATCCCCACCGACACCGTGTACGGCGTCGCCGCCGACGCGTTCAGCGCCAAGGCCGTGCAGAAGCTCCTCGACGCGAAGGGCCGCACCCGTCAGATGCCGCCGCCCGTGCTGGTCGCCGGCATCGCGACGCTGCGTGCGCTCGTGGCCGAGGTGCCGGAGCCTGTGGAGAAGCTGGTCGAGGCGTTCTGGCCGGGTGGGCTGACGATCGTCCTCCCCGCGCAGCCGTCGCTGTCGTGGGATCTCGGCGAGACGCGCGGGACGGTCGCCGTCCGCATGCCGGCGCATCGGATCGCGCTCGCGCTGCTCGAAGAGACCGGACCGCTCGCCGTGTCCAGCGCCAACCTCACCGGCAGGGCCGCCGCCATCGCCGCGGAGGATGCCGAGGCGATGCTGGGCGCGAGCGTCGCCGTCTACCTCGCCGATGGCCTTTCGACCGACGGCATCGCCTCGACGATCATCGACGCGACCAGCCTGGTCGGCGGGGGCGAGCCCCTCGTCCGCGTGCTGCGGGACGGGGCGATCTCTCGCGCGCAGCTCCGCGAGGTGCTGGGCGATCTGCTGGAGCCCGATCCTGAGGACCCGGGCGCCCCGTGAAGCAGTACGTCTTCATCGTCCTCTTCACGGCCACCGTCACCTTCGCGCTCGCCTGGACGGTCTGGCGTCTGAGCCTGCGGTACAAGCTCTATCCCGGCATCCGTGAGCGGGACGTGCACAAGACGCCGACACCGCGGCTGGGCGGGATCGCGATGTTCGCCGGCGTCGTCGCCGCGTTCCTGGTCTCGTCGCAGCATCCGTTCTTCGCGATCATCTGGAGCGAGCCGCTGCAGATCTGGGCGATCCTCGGCGCGACGTTCCTGATCGTGCTCGTCGGCGTCGCCGACGACCTGTGGGACCTCGACTGGATGATCAAGCTCGGCGCGCAGTTCCTCGCCGCCGGGATCATCGCGTGGTTCGGCGAGCTGCAGATCTACTCGCTCCCGATCGGCGGCATCGCGATGGGGTCGAGCTGGATGAGCTTCACCCTCACGGTGTTCGCGATCGTCGTGGTGATGAACGCGGTGAACTTCATCGACGGTCTCGACGGCCTGGTCGCCGGGGTCTGCCTCATCGCGAACGCCGTCTTCTTCGCGTACACCTACATGCTCTCCCGCGACACCGGAGCGAGCTCGTACTTCAACCTCGCCTCGCTCATCGCGGCGGTTCTCATCGGCGTCTGCGCCGGGTTCCTGCCCCTGAACTGGCGGCCGGCGAAGCTGTTCATGGGCGACTCCGGCGCGCTCATGATCGGGCTGCTGATGGCATCGTCGGCCATCGCGGTCACCAGCAGCATCACACCGGCGATGGTGGGGGACAACGACGAGTTCGGCCGTTCGCAGCTCCTCGGCGCCTTCATCCCGATCCTGCTGCCGGTCGTCATCGTCCTGCTGCCGCTGCTCGACTTCGGACTCGCCGTCGTGCGGCGCATGAGCAAGGGCAAGTCGCCGTTCTCGCCCGACCGCAAGCACCTGCATCACCGGATGCTCGACATGGGTCACTCCGATCTCGGCGCCGTGCTGATCTTCTACGCCTGGACCGCGACGGTCAGCATCGCCGTGCTGCTCATGTACATCGGCACGTCGGAGAACTGGCCGGGCGATTATCTGCTCGGGGTCGCGTTCGGCGTCGTCGGCGTCGCCGCCTGCCTCGTCGTGACCCTCACCCCCTCGCGCCGCCCGGCGCCCACGCCCCGACCCGTCCTGGAGGACGCACCATGACCCCCAGTCCTGTCTCGAGCACCCCCATCCTGCGCACCGTCCTGGTGTGGGCCGGCATCGTCACCGGGGGCCTCGCGGTCGTCGGGGGAGTGATCGGCTACCTCGTCGCCGGCACGGACGGCCTGTGGAGCGCCCTGGTGGGCGTCCTGGTCGCCGCGGGCTTCCTCGGCATCACCGTCGCGAGCATCCTGATCGCGAACCGCTGGTACGGCGACCCGCTCTACGTGCCGGTGTTCTTCGGCATCGTGCTCGGCGGCTGGATCCTCAAGTTCCTCGTCTTCATCGTGATCCTGCTGGTGCTGCGCGGGCAGCCGTGGATCGAGCCCACCGTGTTCTTCCTCGCGGTCGTCGTCAGCGTGCTCGCATCGCTCGCCGTCGACGTGGTCGTGCTGATGCGGATGCGGGTGCCCCACGTGAGCGACGTGCAGCTTCCGACCGACCCCGACGCGGGCGACCGGCGCGACGATCAGGCCGAGCGCGGACAGGATCGTCCGGCGCCGGACTCAGGGACCTCTCAAGTTTGATAGGCTGATCCTGCGCCCGCCGCTCGCTCTGCGAGCACTTGCGGAGTGACGCTCATCGACCATCGTCGCAACGGTTCTCGACCGATGCCCCGAAGCTGGAGCCAGCGCTGTTTACTCAAGCTGCGACCCTGATCGCCCCCATTGCCGCGGACGCTCCGCCGGAGTTCCACGGTCCTTCGATCGATGAGTTCTTCCCGGAGATCCTCTTCAATCTCGCTGGAGTCCCGGTCACCCGGATCCACCTGATCCAGTTCCTCGCGACCGTCGCGGTCATCGTGGTCTTCTGGCTCGGCACGCGCCGCATGAGCGTCGTGCCCGGCCGGTTCCAGAGCCTCGTCGAGATGGGCCTGGACTTCGTCCGGGTCAACATCGGCGAGGACCTGCTCGGCAAGAAGGACGCCCAGCGCTTCCTGCCGATCCTCACGACGATGTTCTTCATGATCCTGTTCATGAACATCACGGGTGTCATCCCGTTCCTGAACATCGCCGGCACGAGCACCATCGCGGTGCCGCTGACGCTCGCGATCGTGAGCTACGTCACCTTCATCTACGCCGGCATCAAGAAGAGCCCGAAGAACTTCTTCAAGAACTCGCTCTTCCCGTCGGGCGTGCCGTGGCCGATCTACATCATCGTCACGCCGATCGAGCTCATCTCGACCTTCATCATCCGTCCGGTCACCCTGACCCTCCGACTGCTGATGAACATGATGGTCGGCCACCTGCTGCTGGTCCTCTTCTTCGCCGCGACGCAGTTCTTCATCGTCGAGATGGGCGGCTGGTGGTCGATCCTCGGCGCCGGCAGCCTCGCGTTCGGCTTCGTCTTCACTCTGTTCGAGATCCTGGTGGCCGTCCTCCAGGCTTACGTCTTCGCCCTTCTCACCGCGGTCTACATCCAGCTCGCGGTCGCCGAAGAGCACTGATACGGGACGGCTCTGCCCAAGCGACGCAGAGCCGCCCACAACCGAAAGGAAACACCCCCGTGGACGCAACTACGGTTCTCGCCGAGGTCACCGGTTCCATCGCCACCGTCGGCTACGGCCTGGCAGCGATCGGCCCCGCCATCGGTGTGGGCATCGTCGTCGGCAAGACGATCGAGGGCGTTGCTCGTCAGCCCGAGCTCGCCGGCCGCCTGCAGGTGCTGATGTGGATCGGTATCGCCTTCACCGAGGCGCTCGCCTTCATCGGCATCGCCACCGGCTTCATCTTCGGCTACGCCTGATCATTCGACCTCTCACTAAGGAGACAGGATGCTGAACGCTCTTGTCGCGTACGCCGCGGAAGAGGGTGCGGAGACGCACAACCCCCTCATCCCCGCGTGGTACGACATCATCTGGTCGTCGGTGTGCTTCATCGTCATCCTCGTCATCTTCTGGAAGGTCGCCCTTCCGCGGATGAAGAAGCTGCTCGACGAGCGTTCCACCGCGATCGAGGGGAACATCGCCAAGGCCGACGAGGCCCAGCGCAAGGCCGAAGCGGCACTGGTGGAGTACACCGCCCAGCTCGCCGACGCGCGCAAGGAGGCCGGTGAGATCCGCGACGCCGCCCGCGAGGACGGCAAGAAGATCGTCGCCGAGGCCAAGGACTCCGCCACCGCGGAGGCCGCACGCCTCACCGCCACCGCGCACGCGCAGATCGAGGCCGAGCGCCAGACCGCTCTCGTGTCGCTCCGCGGAGAGGTGGGCACGCTCGCCCTCGACCTCGCCGGCGGCGTGATCGGCGAGACGCTGTCCGACGACAAGAAGGCTCAGGCCGTCGTCGACCGCTTCCTGGCCGAGCTCGAGGCATCCGAGGCAGAGAAGGCGTCGAAGTAATGGGCAGCGCGACCACTCAGGCCGTCGCGGCGACGACGAAGGCGCTCGACGCCGCGTCGGGCGTCGACCTCGACGTGGCCGGCGAGCTGTTCGCCGCGGCGCGCGCCGTGGGCGACTCGTCGCAGCTGAGCGGCGCGCTCGCCGACTCCGCAGCTCCCGCCGCGGCTCGCGCCCAGGTCGTCGCCGCGGTCTTCGGCAAGGCGGTCTCGCCGACGACGGCGTCGCTGCTCACGACAGCGGTCGCGCAGCGCTGGTCCTCGGCCGCCGACCTGGTCGACGGCATCGAGGAGCTGGCCGTGCGCGCAGCCGCCGTCGCCGAGCCCGCGGCCGATGTCGAAGAGGAGCTCTTCCGCTTCTCGCGCACGGTCGCCGAGAACCCCGAGCTCGAGCTCGCGCTGGGCAGTCGGCTCGGGGATGCCTCGGCCAAGGGCACGCTCGTGGACACGCTGCTCGCGGGCCGGGTCAGCCGGGCCACGACGCTGATCGCGGCATCCCTCGTCCAGGCGCCGCGCGAACGACGCGTGCGCCAGCTGCTGTCGCGGGCGACCAAGCTGGTCGCCGACCAGCGCGGACGCACGGTCGCGACGGTCTACACGGCTGCACCGCTCAGCATCGCGCAGGTCGATCGCCTCGCCGGAACGCTCACCAAGCGCTACGGCACCCAGGTGACGGTCAACACGGTCATCGACCCCACGGTGGTCGGCGGGCTGCGCGTGCAGATCGCCGACGACGTGATCGACGCCAGCGTGTCGTCCCGGCTGGCGGACCTCCGTCAGCGCCTGGCCGGCTAGCACACACTTCCCGCCGCAGGCGGAGATTTCGGGGCTCAGAGCCCCACACACAGAACTTGGAACAAAGGGAAGACCATGGCAGAACTGTCAATCAGCCCCGACGTCATCCGTGACGCGCTGAAGGATTTCGTCGCCGCCTACGAGCCCACCGGGGCAGCGGCGACCGAGGTCGGCACCGTCATCGACGCCGCCGACGGCATCGCCCACGTCGAGGGACTCCCCGGCGTCATGGCGAACGAGCTCGTGACGTTCGAGGACGGCACGCTCGGCCTCGCGCAGAACCTCGACGAGCACGAGATCGGTGTCGTCGTGCTCGGCGAGTTCTCGGGCGTCGAGGCGGGCCAGCCCGTGACCCGCACCGGCGAGGTCCTCTCGGTCCCGGTCGGCGAGGGCTACCTCGGCCGCGTCGTCGACCCGCTCGGCAACCCGATCGACGGTCTCGGCGAGATCACCGGCGTCGAGGGTCGTCGTGCCCTCGAGCTGCAGGCGCCCGGCGTCATGCAGCGCAAGTCGGTCCACGAGCCGCTCCAGACCGGCATCAAGGCCATCGACGCGATGATCCCCGTCGGCCGCGGTCAGCGTCAGCTGATCATCGGCGACCGCCAGACCGGCAAGACGGCGATCGCGATCGACACGATCATCAACCAGAAGGCCAACTGGGACTCGGGCGACACCAACAAGCAGGTGCGCTGCATCTACGTCGCCATCGGCCAGAAGGGCTCGACGATCGCCGCCGTCAAGGGCGCGCTCGAAGACGCCGGCGCGATGGAGTACACCACCATCGTCGCCGCCCCGGCCTCCGACCCGGCCGGCTTCAAGTACCTGGCGCCGTACACCGGCTCGGCCATCGGCCAGCACTGGATGTACGACGGCAAGCACGTCCTCATCATCTTCGACGACCTGACGAAGCAGGCCGAGGCCTACCGCGCCGTGTCGCTGCTCCTGCGCCGCCCGCCGGGCCGCGAGGCGTACCCCGGTGACGTCTTCTACCTGCACTCGCGTCTGCTCGAGCGCTGCGCGAAGCTGTCCGACGAGCTCGGCGCCGGCTCGATGACGGGTCTCCCGATCATCGAGACCAAGGCGAACGACGTCTCGGCGTACATCCCGACCAACGTGATCTCGATCACCGACGGCCAGATCTTCCTGCAGTCCGACCTGTTCAACGCGAACCAGCGTCCCGCGGTCGACGTGGGCATCTCGGTCTCGCGTGTCGGCGGTGACGCCCAGGTGAAGTCGATCAAGAAGGTCTCCGGCACGCTCAAGCTCGAGCTGGCCCAGTACCGCTCGCTCGAGGCGTTCGCGATGTTCGCCTCCGACCTCGACGCCGCCTCGCGCCGTCAGCTCGCCCGCGGCGCGCGCCTGACCGAGCTGCTCAAGCAGCCGCAGTACTCGCCGTACCCCGTCGAGGAGCAGGTCGTCTCGATCTGGGCCGGAACGAACGGCAAGCTCGACTCGATCGAGGTGGAGGACGTCCTGGCATTCGAGCGCGAGCTGCTCGACTACCTGCGTCGCAACACGTCGGTGCTCGACACGCTGCGCGAGACGAACGTCCTCGACGACGACACCGTCGCCGAGCTGACGAAGAAGACCGACGAGTTCATCCTCGAGTTCCAGGCCGGCAAGGGCCAGGCCATCTCGAAGCCCGGCCACGAAGAGGTCGCGGCGGCGGGTGCCGAAGACGTGAACCAGGAGAAGATCGTCAAGGGCCGCCGCTAAGGCGATACCGGACAGAGACAATGGGCGCACAACTCCGGGTCTACAAGCAGAAGATCAGCACTGCTCAGACGACCAAGAAGATCACGAAGGCGATGGAGCTCATCGCGGCTTCGCGCATCCAGAAGGCGATGGCGCGTGTGCGCGCGTCCTCGCCCTTCGCGCGTGCCGTGACGCGAGCCGTCTCCGCCGTGTCGACGCACTCCAACGTGGAGCACCCGCTGACGCGGGAGCGCGAGGTCATCCGCCGGTCCGCCGTCGTGATCTTCGCGTCCGACCGCGGCCTCGCCGGGGCGTTCAACTCGCAGATCCTCCGTGAGGGCCTCGAGCTGGCCGAGCTGCTCCGGCAGCAGGGCAAGGAGCCGGTGTTCTACCTCATCGGACGCAAGGCCGTCGGGTACTTCCAGTTCCGTCGCATGGATGCCGCAGCCGAGTGGACCGGTGACACCGACACCCCGCACTTCACCACGGCGGAGGAGATCGCGGCGACCCTGCTCGACGCGTACGACCGCGGCGGCGAAGACGGCGGCGTCGACGAGATCAACCTCGTCTACAACCGCTTCGTCAGCATGATGACGCAGACGCCCGAGACCGTGCGCCTGCTTCCGCTGGAGGTCGTGGAGGCCGAGGAATCGGCATCCGCTCAGGTGTACCCGCTCTACGAGTTCGAGCCGGACGCCGAGACGGTGCTCGACGCGCTCCTGCCGGTGTACATCCAGAGCCGCGTCTTCAACGCCCTCCTGCAGTCGTCGGCGGCCAAGCACGCCGCGACGCAGAAGGCGATGAAGTCCGCGAGCGACAACGCCGACAAGCTCATCACCGACTACACGCGCCTGCGCAACAACGCACGCCAGGCCGAGATCACGCAGCAGATCGCCGAGATCGTCGGCGGCGCCGACGCTCTGGCGTCGGGCAAATAGACCACACGAAAGAGAAGAAGCCATGAGCCTCACCGCAGAGAAGACCGAGACCGCGGTCGTCGGCCGCGTCGCGCGCGTGACCGGTCCGGTCGTCGACATCGAGTTCCCCCACGACTCGATCCCCGACATCTACAACGCACTCAAGACCACCATCACCATCGATGGCGAGTCGACCGAGATCACGCTCGAGGTCGCACAGCACCTCGGTGACGACCTCGTCCGCGCCATCGCGCTCAAGCCCACCGACGGCGTCGTCCGCGGCCAGGAGGTGCGCGACACCGGCGAGCAGATCACTGTTCCCGTCGGCGACGTCACCAAGGGCAAGGTCTTCAACGTCACCGGCGAGGTCCTCAACGCCGCGCCCGGCGAGACCATCGAGATCACCGAGCGCTGGCCGATCCACCGCAAGGCGCCGAACTTCGACCAGCTCGAGTCGAAGACCCAGATGTTCGAGACCGGCATCAAGGTCATCGACCTGCTCACGCCGTACGTCCTCGGTGGGAAGATCGGCCTCTTCGGCGGCGCCGGCGTCGGCAAGACGGTCCTCATCCAGGAGATGATCCAGCGCGTCGCGCAGGACCACGGCGGTGTGTCGGTGTTCGCCGGTGTCGGTGAGCGCACCCGTGAGGGCAACGACCTCATCCACGAGATGGAAGAGGCGGGTGTCTTCGACAAGACGGCTCTCGTGTTCGGCCAGATGGACGAGCCGCCGGGCACGCGTCTTCGCGTGGCCCTGTCGGCGCTGACGATGGCGGAGTACTTCCGCGACGTGCAGAAGCAGGACGTGCTGCTGTTCATCGACAACATCTTCCGCTTCACGCAGGCCGGCTCCGAGGTCTCGACGCTGCTGGGCCGCATGCCCTCGGCCGTGGGATACCAGCCGAACCTCGCCGACGAGATGGGTGTGCTCCAGGAGCGCATCACCTCGACGCGCGGTCACTCGATCACCTCGCTGCAGGCGATCTACGTGCCCGCCGACGACTACACCGACCCGGCTCCGGCGACCACCTTCGCCCACCTCGATGCGACCACCGAGCTCTCGCGTGAGATCGCCTCGAAGGGTCTGTACCCCGCCGTCGACCCGCTCACCTCGACGAGCCGCATCCTCGACCCGCGCTACATCGGCGACGACCACTACCGCGTGGCCACCGCCGTCAAGCAGATCCTCCAGAAGAACAAGGAACTGCAGGAGATCATCGCGATCCTCGGTGTCGACGAGCTGTCCGAGGAGGACAAGATCGTCGTGTCGCGCGCACGTCGCATCCAGCAGTTCCTCTCGCAGAACACCTACATGGCCAAGAAGTTCACCGGCGTCGTGGGCTCCACGGTCCCGATCAAGGAGACCATCGAGTCGTTCGACGCGATCGTCAAGGGCGACTTCGACCACGTGGCGGAGCAGGCCTTCTTCAACGTCGGCGGCATCTCCGACGTCGAGGAGAACTGGGCCCGCATCCAGAAGGAGAACGGCTGATCATGCCGCTCAACGTGAGTCTCGTCTCCGCCGACGCGGAGGTGTGGTCCGGCGAGGCGTCGCTCGTCGTCGCCAAGACCGTCGAGGGCGAGATCGGCTTCATGGCCGGTCACGAGCCGGTGCTCGCGATCCTCGCCGAGGGTCAGGTGCGCATCACCGAGACCTCCGGCTCGAAGATCGTCGCGAACGCGCAGGACGGCTTCCTCTCCATGGAGGGGGACGATCTCACGATCGTCGCCGGCAACGCGGCGCTCATCTCCTGACACGCACGACATCGCGCTCGGCCGGCCTCTCTTCGAGGCCGGCCGAGCCGTCTTTCCGGGACCTCGCATGCTGATCCTCCTGCCCCCTTCCGAGACGAAGCGCCCGGGAGGCCGTGCGTGGCCGCTGGACGCGGCATCCCTCGCCCTTCCCTCGCTGGCACCGCAGCGGGCCGCCGTCGTCGAGGCGCTCGTCGCGCTGTCGGCCGACGAGGACGCCGCCGCCCGCGTGCTCAAGCTCGGCGCCACGCAGCGGCACGAGGTGGCCGTCAACGCCGCGCTGCGCGATGCGCCGACGATGCCGGCCATCGACCGCTACACCGGCGTCCTGTACGACGCGCTGGACGCGGCATCCCTCCCCGCGGCGGCACGCCGCTGGCTCGGAACCCACGTGCGCGTGCACTCCGCCCCGTTCGGCCCTGTGGGCGCACTCGACGCGATTCCCGCGTACCGCCTCGGTGCGGCCGCGTCTCTGCCCGGCCTGCCGTCGCTGAAGCGGGTATGGGCGGATGCCGTCACCGCCGCCCTCGCGGAGGAGCAGCCGCGCTTCGTGCTCGACCTGCGGTCCGAGGCGTACGTCGCGCTCGGTCCCGTTCCCGCGGGCATCCCGTCGGCGTACGTGCGGGTGGTCGCCGAGGCGGAGGGCGGCGCGGTGCGCGCGCTCAACCACTTCAACAAGCACGCCAAGGGCGCTCTGGTGCGGCGCCTGGCCGAGGGGCGCCCGCGGGTCGCCTCGCGCGAAGGCTTCGTGCGGTGGGCGGATGCCGCGGGCCTGCGGGTGCGCGACGGAGCGGGCGGCGAGCTCGAGCTCTTCGCCTGAGCCCGCCCGGCACGCCCGCTCGGCTCACCGGCGCGGGGGACGTGCGGGCGCTGCGTCCCTGAGCTGTGCGCGCTGCATCCCTGAGCTGCGCGCGCTGTCGTTTCCTGCATTCGCGGCTGAATGAATCGGGCGCGGATGCAGGAATCGGCAGCGCGAAAGCGCCGGCGCAGCGCCCGGCCCGCCCGCCCGGCCGGCCCGCTCGCTCGGCCCGCTCGCTCGGCTCACGGCGCGGGGGACCTGCTCGCGCTGCGTCCTGAGCTCCGTGCGCTGTCCTTTCCTGCATCCGCGGCTGCATGAATCGGGCGCGGATGCAGGAATCGGTAGCGCGGAAGCGCCCGGCGCAGCGCCTCAGCGGCGCGTGTGCTGCGCCGTGCGCTCGGTGTTCTCGGCGATGGCGATGAGGGCCACGACCGCCTCGATGATGAACCTCAGCGCGATGATCGCGATGAACGACACCAGCGGCACGATGATCAATGTCGCGATCAGCGCGGTGATGCCCGCGCCCGCGTTGATCCACAGGAGCGAGGCTCCGCCGACGATGCCGTTCACCAGATAGACGACGAAGCCGATCGCGATCGCGATGAGCCCGACGAGGTAGAACACGCTCGCGAGCCGGCGCGTGATGAACGTGCGGAAGCTGAGGTCGAACAGCGCGGAGAAGAACCCGCGCCCCACGGCGGTCGCGTCCTCGCTGAGCGACGTGGGCACCCCCGTGTTGTCGGGGTCCGTCGCCGGATCGTACGCCGTCGCGGACGCACCGGCGGGTGCGGCTCCCGCGCGGGCCGCCTCGGCCGCCTCGGATGCTGGCTGGTCGGGCAGGGGCGGGACGGAGGTGGAGTCGCTCATAGTCCTCAGGCTACCCACCGCGGCCACGGGGGTCAGCCCCCGAATGCGACGTGTCTGCTGACACGGTCGCGCATGCCTCGATAGCATGTGACGCGCGGGGCGTGGCGCCACGCTCGGTGTGCGCGGCACGCCGATGATCGTTCCGGAGAGGACGTTCATGTACGACGACGACTACGGAGTCGGCGGGCTGCTCGCCGTCTACCTTGTGCTGCTGCCCTTCCTGTTCATTCTCGCGATCGCGGGCTACGTCATCACCTCGTGGTTCTTGATGAAGATCTTCGAGAAGGCCGGAGTGCAGGGCAAGTGGCGTGCGTGGGTGCCGGTCTACAACACCCTGATCTTCGTGAAGCTCGGCGACCTCAACCCGTGGTGGCTGCTGATCCTGTGGGGCGCATCGGCGGTCCTCGGCTGGATTCCGGTGATCGGCGGACTGTTCCCGCTCGCCGCCTTCATCTACACGCTGCTCGCCGCGTGGCGCGTCGGTCTGAAGCTCCAGAAGGAAGCCGTCTGGCTCATCCTCTACTTCTTCCTCTCGATCGTGTGGCTGGGCATCAACGCCTTCGACAAGTCGCGCTGGAACACCGCGATCCCGGCCGCTCCGTGGGCGGGGAACTTCCTCGCCGACAACACGACGTGGTCCGGCGTTCCGAACCAGGTTCCGGCGGGCGGATTCCCGGCGAACCCGGCGACCGCTCCGGCAGCGGGCTACCAGCCTCCGGCCGGCTACCAGCCCCCGGCGGGCTACACGCCGCCGCCCGCAGCGCCGGCCGGTCCTGCTGCGCCCGTCACGCCACCGCCCGCAGCGGCCCAGCCTCCGGTGACGCCTCCTCCGGCCGCCGCACCGCCGGCGCCCCCGGCAGCGACCGAGCCGCCGGCAGCCCCGGAAGAGCCGAAGCCGTAACTCTTCGACACGACGACCCCTCGCCCCTCGGGCGGGGGGTCGTCGCACGTCCAGCGCGACGGATGAGCGAGCGCGCGGGAGATAACGTGGAGGGATGACCTCCGCACCTGCCGTCCCCCTGCGCCGTGTCGGCGCCTCCGGTCTCCTCGTCACCGCCGTCGGCCTCGGCTGCAACAACTTCGGACGGGCCGGCACGCGGACCGAGACGCTCGAAGGCACGCGCGAGGTGCTGGATGCCGCGATCGACGCGGGGGTCACGTTCCTCGACACCGCCGACATGTACGGCAAGGATCCCGGCCTCTCCGAGACCCTCATGGGCGAGGCGCTGAAGGGCCGGCGCGACCGCGTCACGCTGGCGACCAAGTTCGGGCACTTCGGCCGGGACATGGGGTACGAGGTGACCGGGTCGAAGGCGTCGCGGTCGTACGTGCGACGTGCGGTGGAGGCATCCCTCAGCCGTCTGCAGACGGAGTGGATCGACCTCTACCAGCTGCACACGCCCGACCCCGGCACGCCGATCGAGGAGACGCTGGACGCGCTGGCGGACCTCGTGCGCGAGGGCAAGGTGCGCTACATCGGCCACTCGAACCTGTCGGGCTGGCAGATCGCCGAGGCGCACTACGTCGCCGCCGAGCGCGCAGGCGTGCCGTTCGTGTCCGCGCAGAACCACTACAGCCTCCTCGCGCGGGCGGCCGAGCGCGACGTGCTGCCTGCTGTCGAACGCTTCGGGCTGGGCTTCCTGCCGTACTTCCCGCTCCACAACGGGCTGCTCACCGGCAAGTTCACGCGCGATCACGCGCCGAGCGACACGCGCATCATGCGCCAGCGGCAGCATGTCTGGCAGGAGGCCCCGTGGGATGCGCTCGAGGCGTTCCAGGGCTTCTGCGACGAACGGGGGATCACGATGCTCGAGGCGACGTTCGGCTGGCTGCTGGCGCGGCCGTCGCTGGCGAGCGTGATCGCCGGCGCGACATCCCCGGAGCAGATCCGCGCCAACGCCGCCGCAGCATCCGCGTGGACGCCCACGACGGAGGACCTCGCAGCCATCGACGCGCTGTTCCCCCTTCCGGAGGACCCGGGCGCCCGGGTCTGAGAGCCCTTCCGCGCACGGCGCGGGCCGGTTCGCCGAGGGCGTACGCCGAGGGTTTGTCACGCGCGCTCGGCGAGGCGTAGCGTCGCACTCTGTGCGCATACCGCTGTCGCGGCGCCTCTTCGCGCACCGGAAGGACCACCGTGCTCGGAAAGCTCCTGGTGCGCTATCTGCGCCCCGCCTGGGCCCTCATCATCGCCGTCGTCGTCTTCCAGCTCGCGCAGTCGATCGCATCGCTGCTGCTGCCGACGCTGAACGCCGACATCATCGACAACGGCGTCGTCCAGGGCGACATCCCCTACATCTGGGAGACCGGCGGCGTGATGCTCGCCGTCAGCCTCGTGCAGGTCGCCTGCGCGATCGTCGCCGTCTACTTCGGATCTCGCCTCGCGATGGGCATGGGCCGCGATCTGCGGGGTGACATCTTCCACCGCGTGGTGGCGTTCTCGCAGCGCGAGGTCGGGCAGTTCGGCGCACCCTCGCTCATCACGCGCAACAGCAACGACGTGCAGCAGGTGCAGATGCTGGTGCAGGTCTCGGCGACCCTGATGATCTCCGCGCCGATGCTCGCGATCGGCGGCGTCATCATGGCCGTCCGTCAGGATGCCGGGCTGTCGTGGCTCATGGCCGTGGCGATCCCGGTGCTGCTGGTGATCGTCGGCGCGATCGTGTGGCGGATGGTCCCCGCCTTCACGAAGATGCAGAAGCGCATCGACCGCGTGAACCAGATCATGCGCGAGCAGCTCACCGGCATCCGCGTCGTGAGGGCGTTCGTGCGCGAGCGCGAGGAGCGTGCGCGGTTCGCCGCGGCCAGCGACGAGGTGCAGGAGACCGCGCTCAAGGCGGGCAACCTGATGGCCCTCATGTTCCCCGCCGTGATGCTCGTGATGAACGTGTCCAGCGTCGCGGTGATCTGGTTCGGGGCGTTCGAGGTGCAGTACCACGACGTCGAGATCGGCACCCTGTTCGCGTTCCTGCAGTACCTCATGCAGATCCTGATGGGCGTCATGATGGCGACCTTCATGTTCGTGATGATCCCGCGCGCCGCCGTGTGCGCGAACCGCATCGGCGAGGTCCTCGACACCGCGCCCTCGGTGGCGGCTCCCGTGGTCGCGGCACAGGCGCCCGTGCCTGCCGGTCGCGTCGAGTTCGACGCGGTCGACTTCGCGTACCCGGGCGCGGAGGATGCGGTGCTCCGCGATCTCACGTTCTCGGTGGAGCCGGGCACGACGACGGCCATCATCGGCTCGACCGGCGCGGGGAAGACGACGCTCATCGGCCTTGTCGCCCGGCTCTTCGACGTGACGGCCGGGTCGGTTCGTGTGGACGGCGTGGACGTGCGCGAGTACGACCCCGACGAGCTGTGGCAGCGCATCGGCCTCGTGCAGCAGCGCGCGTTCCTGTTCTCCGGCTCCATCGCGTCGAACCTCCGCTACGGCAACGCCGAGGCCACCGACGAGGAGCTGTGGGACTCGCTCGACATCGCCCAGGCGCGCGACTTCGTCGAGGGGCTCCCTGAAGGCCTCGAGGGTTCGATCGCACAGGGTGGCACGAACGTCTCCGGCGGACAGCGACAACGACTCGCCATCGCGAGAGCCCTGGTGAAACGGCCGGAGATCTACATCTTCGACGACTCGTTCTCGGCCCTCGATCTGAGGACGGATGCCGCGCTCCGCCGCGCACTGGACACCCGCCTGCCCGATGCCACGCGGATCGTGGTGGCGCAGCGCGTCTCGACCATCCGCCACGCCGACCAGATCATCGTGCTCGACCACGGGCGCATGGTGGGGATCGGCACCCATGACGAGCTCGTCGAGACCTGCGAGACGTACGCCGAGATCGTCGAATCCCAGCTCACGGCGGAGGCGGCGGCATGAGCGGCGCACAGCGCGGGCCGCAGCAGCGGATGCCGCTCCAGCGCGGCCCGATGGGACAGGTCGCGGGCGGCGAGAAGGCGAAGAGCTTCGGCCCGAGCGCGAAGCGCCTGCTCGGCACGCTCAGCTCCGACAGGCCGCTCCTGGTGGTGGTCCTGGTCTTCTCGGTGCTCTCGGTCGCGCTGAGCGTGATCGGTCCGAAGCTCCTCGGCAACGCCACCAACGTCGTCTTCGCCGGTTTCGTGTCGCTCCAGATGCCGGCCGGCGTCACCAAGCAGCAGGTCGTCGACCAGCTGATCGCCGAGGGCAACCAGGATCAGGCGAACATGATCGCCGCGATGGACTTCGTTCCGGGAGCCGGCGTCGACTTCGAGCAGCTGGCCTGGATCCTCGCCGGCGTTCTCACCGTGTACGTGCTGGCGAGCCTGTTCGGCTGGCTGCAGGCGCGGCTGCTCAACGGGATCGTGCAGCGGGCGATGCACCGCCTGCGCCTCCAGGTCGAGGACAAGATCCATCGACTGCCGCTCTCGTACTTCGACAAGGTCCAGCGCGGCGAGCTGCTGAGCCGGGTCACCAACGACGTCGACAACATCGGTCAGACGATGCAGCAGACGCTGTCGCAGGTCGTGATCTCGCTGCTGACCGTGGTCGGTGTGCTCGTGATGATGTTCCTCATCTCGCCGCTGCTCGCCGTGATCGCGCTCGTGACGATCCCGCTCACGATCGTGATCACGGTTCTCGTCGCGAGACGCTCCCAGAAGCTGTTCGTCGCGCAGTGGACCTCCACGGGCATTCTGAACGCGCGGGTCGAGGAGACGTTCTCGGGTCACTCGATCGTCAAGGTCTTCGGCCACCAGAAGGAGGTCGAGGCAGACTTCCGGGCCGAGAACGACGAGCTGTACAAGGCGAGCTTCGGCGCTCAGTTCCTCTCGGGCATCATCATGCCCGCGATGATGTTCATCGGAAACCTCGTGTACGTCGCCATCGCCGTGGTGGGCGGGCTGCAGGTCGCCGCGGGCCTTCTCTCCATCGGTGACGTGCAGGCGTTCATCCAGTACTCGCGCCAATTCACGCAGCCGCTCAGCCAGCTCGGCTCGATGGCGAACCTGCTGCAGTCCGGCGTCGCGAGTGGCGAGCGCGTCTTCGAGCTGCTCGACGAGACCGAGGAGGAGCCCGACGACGCCGACGCGCAGACCGCGCCGGATCACGCCAGTCGTCTCGCATTCGAGGACGTCTCGTTCCGGTACGTCGAGGACAAGCCGCTCATCGATGATCTGTCCCTCGCGGCCGAGCCCGGAAGCACCGTCGCGATCGTCGGTCCGACGGGCGCAGGCAAGACGACGCTGGTGAACCTCATCATGAGGTTCTACGACGTGGACTCCGGTCGCATCTCGCTCGATGGCGTCGACACGCGCGGCATGACGCGCGACGACCTGCGCTCGCGCACCGGCATGGTGCTCCAGGACACGTGGCTCTTCTCGGGCACGATCCGCGAGAACATCGCCTACGGCCGGCCGGATGCCTCGGAGGAGGAGATCGTCGAAGCGGCCACCGCCGCGTACGTCGACCGGTTCGTCCACGCCCTGCCCGACGGCTATGACACGCTCCTCGACGACGAGGCGACGAACCTCAGCGTGGGAGAGCGCCAGCTCATCACGATCGCGCGCGCGTTCCTCGCCGATCCGCGCATCCTCATCCTCGACGAGGCGACCAGCTCGGTCGACACCCGCACCGAGCTGCTCATCCAGCGGGCGATGTCGCGCCTGCGGGAGGACCGCACCGCGTTCGTGATCGCGCATCGCCTGTCGACGATCCGCGACGCCGATCTGATCCTCGTGATGGAGAACGGCGCGATCGTCGAGCAGGGCACGCACGACGAGCTGCTCACGGCGAAGGGCGCCTACTGGCGGCTCTACAACGCGCAGTTCGAGGCGCCGATGGACGAGGAGGTGCTGGTGGACCCGGTGACTGTCGGAGCCCCGGCATCCGGCGCGTCGCCCGGCCCTGACGCCGAAGACGGGGGAGCGGAAGCCACTAGTATGTGAGGACGCGTCAGGCCACCGGGTCTCGCGAAAGCCGATCGGGAGGACACGCGTGCCCGAGGTCTCCACCCAGTCGCGCACGGTTCCCGTGCCGGGAGGATCGCTCGATCTCGCCTGGGCGGCTGTCACCGACACCGGCCGTCGCCGCGAGGTCAACCAGGACGCCGTCTTCGCCGCCTACCCGCTGTTCGTCGTCGCCGACGGCATGGGGGGTCACGTCGGCGGGGAGATCGCCAGCGCCAGCACCATCGACCGGCTCAAGGCGATGGTCGAGGCCGGCACGGTGAACCCCCAGGCGATCGAGAAGGCTCTCGTGCGCGCGGTGAAGGACATCGCCTCGCACCCCGAGGCCACCGACGACGGCAC
Source organism: Microbacterium sp. SSM24 (assembly GCF_025989145.1). Lineage (NCBI taxonomy): Bacteria > Bacillati > Actinomycetota > Actinomycetes > Micrococcales > Microbacteriaceae > Microbacterium > Microbacterium sp. SSM24. The sequence goes on from NZ_JAPDNQ010000001.1 coordinate 2,431,192, forward strand.
CGGCACCACGCTCACGGGCGTCTACCTCGACACGAGCGGCGAGTCCGCGCACTGGGTGACCCTCAACATCGGCGACTCGCGCGTGTACCTCGTGCGCGAAGGATCGATCATCCAGATCACGACCGACCACTCGGTGGTGCAGGAGCTCATCGCGTCGGGCAGGCTCAGCCCGGACGAGGCCGAGAACCACCCGTACGGCAACGTCATCACGCGCGCCGTCGGCCCGAGCGAGGGCGTGACGCCCGACTACGTCCGGCTCGACGTGGCGCAGGGCGATCGGTTCGTGATCTGCTCGGACGGGCTCACGAAGGAGCTCACGGACTACGGCATCCGCCATTTCCTCGACGAGAATCGTGATCCGGCCGCCGCGGCGACAGCGATGCTCGATGCCGCGCTCGAGAACGGCGGACGCGACAACATCACGATCATCGTGCTCGACGTCGGAACGCCCGAGGAGCCGGTCGACGACACCGAGGAGTCGGCGGGTCGGGGCGCCGACGAGAGCGACTCCTCCACAACCGAGGACTGACGCTCCGACTTCACGGATTCGCCGTGATGCCGTCGCGAGCGGCGGGATCCGCGCTGCACTGAGGCCGTGCACTTCTCGCCCGTTCCCGCTTTCTCGACGCTCGTGAATCCCATCGACGACTCCGCTGAGCCGCTCTCGCTGCCGGCCGCGTGGGCGCCGCCCGCCAGGCCGCCGTTCCCCGTCGTGGCGGCGATCGTTCCCGTCGTCGGTGCGGTCGGGCTCTGGCTCGTCACCGGCTCGATCCTGTCGCTGTGGCTCGCGGCGCTCGGTCCGCTGATCGCGGTCGCGACGATGGCCGATGCCGCGCGCTCCGCGCGTCGCGATCGCAAGCGGCATCAGGCGGCGGCGCTCCGCACGCGTGCCGAGGTCTCGCGCGCCGTGGACGCACGTCACGAGTCGGAGCGCCGCCGCCTGTGGGCACGGCATCCCGACGTCGCCGCGTTCGCGGCCCGCGAAGACGACGTCTGGCGGCTGTCTCCGGAACGCGGCGACGCCCTGGTCGCGGGGGAGGGCGAGATCGCGAGCACCGTGCGCCTCACCGGCGGCGAGGGGGACCCGGATGCCGCGTCCCTCCGATTCCGCGCGAGCAGACTGGCCGGCGCGCCCGTCGTCGTGCCGGCGACGCAGGGGATCGTCGTCGTGGGTGCGCCGGTCCTCACGGCGGCCGTGCAGCGCGCGCTCGTCCTGCAGCTCTGTCTCGCGCTGCCGCCCGGCGAGCTCGCCGTGGTGGGCGGCCTCGACCCCGCGCAGCGGTGGGCGGACCGCCTGCCGCACCGGCGCGCGTCCGGAGGTCGACGCGTCGCGCTGATCGCACCGGGCGAGGCCGCCCCGCCCGATGCCGACATCGCGATCGCGCGCCGTCTCCCCGGCGAGCCGCTCCCGCCCCGTTGCGCGGCGGTGCTGACGGTCGAGGCATCCGGGGTCGCGCGGCTGGAGCACGCGGGCGAGGAAGTCGACGTGACGGTCGAGGCGATCGCGCACGACCAGGCGGAGGTGCTGGCCGAAGCCCTCGCGCACCGTGCAGAGCGCATGCTCGGCATCGCGACGCGCGACGCAGGCCCGATCGCGCTCGCACCACTCATCGACCCGCGCACGGCCAGCGCCGGCGGGCTCTCCGCCGTCATCGGCCTCGACGGCACGGTGCCGGCGACGATCGACCTGGTCGGCGACGGCCCGCATGCGGTGGTGGCGGGCGTGACGGGGTCGGGGAAGAGCGAGTTGCTGATCACGTGGATCCTGTCGCTCTGCCGCACCCATTCCACGCGGGACGTCTCGTTCCTGCTCGCGGATTTCAAGGGCGGAACCGCCTTCGACGTGCTCGCAGGGGTGCCTCACGTGGCAGGCGTGATCACCGACCTCGATGGGACCGGCGCCCGGCGTGCGATCGAGAGTCTGCGCGCCGAGGTGCGGTGGCGCGAGGCCGCCATCGCCGGCGTCGGAGCGCGCGACATCCTCGATCCGCGCGTCGATGTGCCGCGTCTCGTCGTCGTCGTCGACGAGTTCGCGGCCCTCCTCGCCGACCACCCCGAGCTGCACGCCGTGTTCACCGACGTCGCTGCGCGCGGCCGGGCGCTCGGCATCCATCTGATCCTCGGCACCCAGCGCTCGGCCGGAGTGATCCGCGAGAGCCTGCTGGCGAACTGCCCCCTCCGCATCAGCCTTCGCGTCTCCGATCCTGCGGACAGTCGCACGGTGATCGGGACGGACGATGCCGCCCACCTGCCGGGCGGGCCGGATGGTCGTGGGCACGCGTTCGTCCGCCGCGCGGGCGACGCTCGCCCGCGCCGCGTCCGCATCGCGCTGTCCGCGCCCGCGGACGTGACAGCCGCGTCGGCGTCCCATGACGGACCCGACCCGCGGCGGCCGTGGTTGCCGGAGCTCCCGAGTCTGCTCACCCTCGACGATCTGCGGCTCCGCTCACCGGATGCGGCCCAGCTGATCCTTGCTCTCGCGGACGAGCCGGGCCTGCAACGCCAGAACGTGGTGGGCATCGGGGTCGATGACCGCGCCCTCCTCGTGCTCGGCGGCCCGGGCGCGGGGGCGAGCAACGCGCTCCGGCTCCTCGCTGCGCAGGCCGACGGCGAGGTCGTGGAGGTCCCGGCCGATCCGGAGGGCGTGTGGGACGCGGTTGCCGCGCTCGTCGCCGAACCGCCGCGACCCGGCACGATCGTGTGCATCGACGACCTCGATGCGATCACGGCGCGACTGCCGCCTGACCACGCCCAGGCCGTGGTCGAGCGCCTCGAAGACCTCCTGCGCAGCGCCGGCCCCGGCGGTTTCCTCGTCCTCGCCTCCGCGCGGCGCCTCACCGGCCCTGTTGCGCGCGTCGCCGACCTGTTCCCGCGTCGTCTGCTGCTCGCCTTCCCGACGAGGAGCGAGCACCTCGCCGCCGGTGGCGAGGCGGATCGATTCCGGACGGGCGCGCCGGCCGGCCGGGGCGTGCTCGGTGGCGTGGAGGTGCAGGTCGCGCTCGCACCTGCCCTGGCTGAGCGCCCGCGACGCGCTTCCGCCGAATGGTGTCCGTCCGCGAACCTCACCGGCTTCGTATCCCGGCGATCGCCGGCGGGGCGGGCGGCGTTGGCGGAGTGGGAGGCGCGAGGCATCCGCGTCGCCGGCGTCGACGCCTACGTCGCCGACCCTTCGATCACGGCCGACGGCCCGGTGGTGGTGGCGGGGGAGCCCGACGACTGGCAGCGGCACTGGCGACTCCTCTCCGACGTGCGAGGCGACCACGAGCTCGTGGTCGACGCCTCGTGCGCGGCGGAGCTTCGGCTCCTCACCGGAGCACGGGAGCTGCCGCCCTACTGCGAACCCGGCCGCGGCCGCGCATGGCTGGTGGCCGGCGGTGCCGAGCCCGTCCGCATCGTCCTCCCGTCGCCTGAACTCCGGCCGATCCGTTCCTCCGGCGTTCTTGACCGCCCGGGAGGCACCCCATAGCTTCACAGTGTGGCTACATCTCCGATCGATCTCGAACGGCCGGCAGGAAAAGGACTCGCAGCAGGGACGCTGGGACTCTGGGGCTCGACCGTCATCGGCCTCGCTTCGACGGCGCCGGTCTACTCGCTCGTCGCGACGCTCGGCTTCGTCGTGCTCGCCGTCGGCGCGCAGGCGCCCATCGCGTTCGTCATTGCGTTCATCCCGATGCTCTTCATCGCCTTCGCCTACCGCGAGCTCAACAACGAGATCCCGGACTGCGGCACCACCTTCACCTGGGGCACGAAAGCCTTCGGCCCGTGGGTCGGATGGCTCGGCGGGTGGGGGGTCGCCGTCGCGGGCATGGTCGTGCTCGCAAACCTCGCGCAGATCGCCGGAATCTACTTCTGGGCGCTGATCGACGGGATCGTCCGCAGCCCCGAGGACGCCCTTCTCTCCGACAACGTACCGCTCGTCACGGTGACGGGTGTCGTGTTCATCGCGGCGATGACCTGGGTGAGCTGGCGCGGCGTCGAGATCGGCGAGCGGATCCAGAACATCCTCCTGGCCATCCAGTACGCCGCCCTCGCGATCTTCGTCGTCGCAGCGCTGTGGCACTTCTTCGCCGGCACCGCCCCCGACCCGACGCCCTTCGACTGGTCATGGTTCAACCCGTTCGCGTTCACGGAGTGGTCGGGCTTCGTCGAGGCGATCCTGCTCGCGCTCTTCATCTACTGGGGATGGGACACCTGCCTCGCCCTCAACGAGGAGACGAAGGACCCCAAGCGCATCCCCGGCCGTGCGGCGCTGCTCACCACCGTCATCCTTCTGGTGACCTATGTCGGCGTCACGATCGCGGCGATGATGTACGCCGGCCTCGGCGAGAGCGGCACCGGACTCGGGAACGAGGCGAACGCCGACGACTTCTTCCTCGCGATCAAGGACGGCCTGCTGGGCCCGCTGGGCTGGGTGCTCGTCGTCGCCGTCATGATCTCGGCGATCTCGTCCACGCAGACCACCATCCTCCCGACCGCCCGCGGAACGCTCGCCATGGCCGCCTACAAGGCTCTCCCGCGGCGCTTCGCGACCGTGCACCCGCGCTACAAGACCCCGTCGTTCTCCACCCTCGTCATGGGCGCCGTCGCGATCTTCTACTACGTCGGGATGACCCTCATCAGCGACAACATCCTGCAGGACTCGATCCTGTCGCTCGGGCTCGCCATCGCGTTCTACTACGGCATCACCGGCTACGCGTGCGTCTGGTACTTCCGGCGCGAGCTGTTCACCTCGACGAGGAACTTCTTCTACAAGTTCCTCTTCCCGCTCCTCGGCGCACTGATGCTGACCTACGCGTTCGTCCAGTCGGCGATCGACATGTACAACCCCGACTACGGATACAGCGGCGGAATCGGCAACATCGGCAGCACGTTCCTGCTGGGAATCGGTTCGCTTGCGTTCGGCGTCGTGCTGATGGTGCTGTGGTTCCTGTTCCCCCGCGCGAAGCCGTTCTTCCGCGGTGAGAGCCTCAACCGCGAGACCCCGGTGCTGGTGCCCGAGGATCCGGCCGATTTCGGCCGATCGATCGACGGCGGACTCACCTGACCTCAGACACGGATGCCGCGCCCGGCGAGAACGCGGGGCGCGGCATCCGTTCGTCAGGTCACGCCAGGGCGCTCGCGAGAGGCGTCAGCTCCAGACCGTGAGCGGTCGCCACGCCGGCGTTCACGATCTTTCCGCCGACCACGTTGAGACCGGCGGCCAGAGCCGGGTCGGAGCGCAGCGCTTCCTGCCAGCCGCGTCGCGCGATCTGCCGGATGTACGGCAGGGTGGCATTGGTCAGCGCCGACGTCGACGTGTTGGGCACCGCGCCGGGCATGTTCGCCACGCAGTAGAACACCGTGTCGTGCACCGTGAAGGTCGGATCTGCGTGGGTGGTCGGACGGGTGTCGGCGAAGCATCCGCCCTGATCGACCGCGATGTCCACCAGAACGCTTCCCGGCCGCATGCGGGAGACCATCTCGTTGGTGACGAGCTTGGGAGCCTTCGCGCCCGGGATGAGCACCGAGCCGATCACGAGGTCGGAGTCGACCACCGCGCGATCCAGGTCGAACGGGTTCGACGCCGCCGTCTTGACGCGGCCCTGGAAGTGGTCGTCGAGGTAGCGCAGACGCTGCACGTTCGTGTCGAAGACGGTCACGTCCGCTCCCATGCCCACCGCGATGACGGCCGCATTGGCTCCTGCCACGCCGCCGCCGATCACCGTGACGCGCGCCGGGCGCGTGCCGGGGACCCCGGACATGAGCAGCCCGAGCCCGCCGGCCGAGCGCATGAGCGTCGACGCCCCGACCATCGGGGCGAGGCGGCCCGCGACCTCGCTCATCGGCGCGAGGAGGGGGAGTCCGCCGCCGGCGACCTGGACCGTCTCGTAGGCGATCGCGGTGATGCCGTCGGCGACGAGCTGGTCCGTCAGCGGCCGGTCGGCGGCGAGGTGGAGGTACGTGAAGAGCACGAGGTCGTCGCGGAAGTGCCCGTACTCGCTCGCGATGGGCTCCTTGACCTTCAGCAGCAGCTCGGCGCGCGCCCAGACCTCGGCCGCATCGTCGAGCATCGTCGCTCCGGCGGCCTCGTACTCGGTATCGGGCATGGACGAGCCGGTGCCCGCGCCCCGCTGCACGAACACCTCGTGGCCTGCGGCGACCAGGTCGTGCACGCCTGCGGGAGTGAGAGCAACCCGGTACTCGTTGTTCTTCACCTCGGTGGGGACGCTGATCCTCATCGTGTGGTCCTTTCCGCTCCGCCGTTGGAGCGCTCGGGCTCCTCGTGGGAGCGCCTCTAGAAAGCGGGGCGGATCGCCCCGACATCCTGCCCGCCGCCGGAGATCGACAGGGGAAGCTTCTGCATGGTGGCCGCCACGTCTGCGGGTGACAGCGCGCCGGCGCGCTCGAGGAGCCGCAGTGCGACCGCGGTCGCGGCCCTGCCACTGCCGTCGAGCATCTTGAGGGCTACCGTGGTGCCGTTCGGAGCCACCATCACCATGACGCCTTCGGCGCCGCCCTTCGCGAACACGCCGAGCGACTCGATCGCGATCGTGTCGGGCCGGCCCGGTCCGTCGATCGTCCACGGGTTCTCGCGCACCGCCTGCACCAGCGTGCCGGCACTCCGGTGCAGCGCGAACGGCGAGGTCGTGGACGAGGTGCCGATCCGGTGGATCGCCCGCGCGAGCCCGAACAGCGTCGTCGCGTACACGGGGGCGCCGCAGCCGTCGATCGCGGTCGCCGAGGTCTTCTCGCCGAGCAGGCGCTCCACGACTTCGCGCACGTGGAGCTGAAGCGGATGCCCCGGCGCCAGGTAATCCGCCGTGTCCCAGCCGTTCGCGACGCACGCGAGGAGCATGGCGGCATGCTTGCCCGAGCAGTTCATGCGGATGCGCGCGGGCTCGGCGCGGTCGCGCACGAGCTCGTCGCGCGTGGCGGTGTCACTCGGCCACGCGGGCGGACAGCCGAGGTCCTCCTCGCCCAGACCCGCCGCGCCGAGGATCTCGCGCACCGCCTCGACGTGACGGTCGGTCCCCGAGTGGCTCGCCGTCGCGAGAGCGAGCGGGACGCCCTCGAGCGATGCGCCCGCCGACAGGCACGCGAGGGCCTGGAGCGGCTTGAGGCTCGATCGGGGGAGGATCAGCGCCGACGGGTCGCCGAGGCGCTCGGCGATCGTTCCATCCGACGCGAGCACCACCGCGATCCCGGCATGCCGGGACTCGATGAACCCGCTGCGGTCGACGACGGCGAGCTCGACGGCGTCGGCTGCGGCGAAGGTCTGCGGCACCCGGCCAGCCTACCGCCGAGTCGTGGCGGGCCCGCATGACAGACTGTGCACATGTTGGGTGAGCATCGATACTCCGTCCGGACCACGTGGACGGGCGACCGGGGCACCGGCACCTCCGGCTACCGTGACTACGACCGATCCTCGACGGTCGAGATCGCCGGCAAGCCGACCCTGCTGGCCTCGTCCGACAAGCCGTTCCGCGGCGATCCGTCGCGGTGGAACCCCGAGGATCTCCTCCTCGCGTCGCTGAGCGAGTGCCACCTGCTGTCCTACCTGCACGCCTGCGTGACCGCCGGTGTCGTCGTCGTCGGCTACGAAGACGACGCGTCGGGGCTCATGGTCGAGGACGGCCGTGGCGGCGGGGCGTTCCAGGAGGTCGTGCTTCGGCCGCGGGTGACCGTGGCCGATGCGTCGATGACGGATGCCGCGACCGCCGCGCACGCGCAGGCGAACGAGTGGTGCTTCATCGCGAATTCGGTGAAGTTCCCCGTGCGTCACGAGCCGACCATCCTCGTCGCGGGGGAGTGACCTCGGGCGTCAGCGGCGCTCGTGCGGGAGAACCTGCTTGATGCGCTCGATCGGGGTCTGCGCGGGCACCTCGTTGTAGGCGTTCGCGAGCTCCTGCCCTGACAGTGCGTGGATCGCGGCCATGATGTCGTCCGTCGCGAGCCGGCGGGCGCGGCCCGACTCGGCGGGGCCATGGTGACCGAGGTGCAGCGGCTCGCCGAACTTGACGGTGATGCGTTCGCTCAGTGACGGCCGCTTCGCGCCGACGGGCATGACCTTGTCGGTGCCGATGAGACCGACGGGCACGACCGGTGCCCCGGTCTGGAGTGCGAGGAAGGCGACACCGGTGCGGCCTTTGTAGAGGCGGCCGTCGAGGGAGCGGGTGCCCTCCGGGTACAGCGCCACGGCGCTGCCGTGCTCCAGGAGGACACGCTGCTGGTCGAGCGCGTCGAGCGCAGCCTGGCCGGCTCCGCGCTTCACCGGGATGGCGCCGATCGCCGTGAAGAACTCCCTCGACACCCAGCCCTTGAAGCCGGTGCCGTCGAAGTAGCTCGCCTTCGCCAGGAAGTGCACGGGTCGCGGCGCCGAGACAGGAATCGCGATCGAGTCGATGAACGACATGTGGTTGCTCGCGAAGATGACGGGCCCCGACTTGGGCACGTTGCCGCGACCCTCGACATGGGGCCGGTAGACGAGGCGCGCGAGGGGGGTGAGCACGAATCGGCCCAGGAAATACGTGGCGCCCATGCGCGTCACCGGCTGCTCAGGTGCTTCGTCGGCGGTCGGCTCGTCCGCGTCGGGCACCAGGTCGGAGGTCACTCGTCGAGGGTACTCCCGTTTCCATGCCGTCACTGGCATGGCCGGTTCTCAGCGCAGACAGAGGAAACATGCGGAATGATGGAGCGTCCCCTGACATCGACTCGAGGTCTCACCGTGCGCATTCGCCCGCTCGCCGCCCTGTCCATCGCCGCCCTGTCGGCTGTGCTCCTCGCGGGTTGCGCGGGATCTGCACCGGGGTCGACCCCCGCGCCGACCGACACGAGCGCCGCAAGCGACCTCTGCGCGGTGGCCGTGCCCGAGGGCGACGTCGCCGCATCCATCAGCGTCTCCGGCGAGGTCGGAGAGCTTCCCACGGTGGAGTTCGCGGCGCCGCTCGAGTTCACGACCGCCGAACGCGTCGTCGCCGTCGAGGGCGACGGCACCCAGATCGCCGACGGCGACTACGTCACGTACGCGCGGGTCGTCTACGACGCCGCGACCGGCGAGCAGGTGCAGGCCGCCGGCTTCGACGACGCACCGCTCCCGCCGCAGCAGGTCACGATCGGCTCCGGAGCCGACGCCTACTTCGGCTGCGCGACCGAGGGTTCGCGCCTCGTCGTCATCACGCCCGAGAGCCAGTCCGGCGGTGCGCTCGTCAACGTCATCGACGTGCTCGAAGTGACTCCCGCCGACGCGTGGTGCGCGGCGACCGAGCCCGGCGACGTCTTCCCCACCGTCGAGTACTCGGCCGACGGCATCCCCACGGTCACGATCCCCGAGGGCGACGCCCCCGACGGCGTGCAGCTCGAGGTGCTCGAAGAGGGCGACGGCGCGACCGTCGAGCCTGGCGACACCGTCACCGTGAACTACACGGGCGTGAAGTGGAGCGACGGCTCGGTGTTCGATTCGAGCTACGAGCGCGGTGAGCCCGCCACCTTCCAGACGACGGGTGTCGTCGCCGGCTTCAAGCGTGCGCTCGAGGGCCAGAAGGTCGGTTCGAAGATCCTCGTCACGATGTCGCCGTCCTGCGGCTACGGCGAGGCGGGCTCGAGCGAGCACGAGCTGGCCGGCGAGACGCTCGTCTTCGCGCTGGAGATCATCGAGGTCACCGAGCAGTAGGCCGGCTCGCCGGTAGGCTGGCGCGATGCGACGCGTCCTCGTCCTCGGCTCCACAGGTTCGATCGGGACGCAGGCGCTCGACGTCATCCGGGCGAACCCCGGTCGCTTCGAGGTCGTCGGCCTGTCGGCGGGCACCAATCGTGCGGCGGTCGACGCTCAAGCGGTCGAGTTCGGGGTCGAGCACGTCGCGCTCGGCGCGGTCGAGGCGGAGCAGCTCGTCCGAGATGTCGAGGCCGACGTGGTGCTCAACGGCATCACCGGATCGGTCGGGCTCGGTCCCACGCTCGCCGCGCTGGAGACGGGCCGCACACTGGCACTCGCCAACAAGGAGTCGCTCATCGTGGGCGGCGACCTGGTGACGGCGATCGCCCGGCCCGGCCAGATCGTTCCCGTCGACTCGGAGCACTCGGCCATCGCCCAGGCGCTGCGCTCGGGCGATCGCGCCGAGGTGCGGCGTCTCGTGCTGACGGCATCCGGCGGTCCCTTCCGCGGACGCAGCCGGGACTCGCTCGCCGACGTGACGCCCGCCGAGGCCCTGGCCCACCCCACGTGGGACATGGGCCGGGTCGTCACGACGAACTCCGCGACCCTCGTGAACAAGGGCCTCGAGGTGATCGAGGCGCACCTGCTGTTCGGCGTGCCCTACGGCGAGATCGACGTCGTCGTGCACCCGCAGTCGATCGTGCACTCGATGGTGGAGTTCAGCGACGGCTCGACGATCGCCCAGGCCTCTCCGCCCGACATGCGCCTGCCGATCTCGCTCGGACTGGACTGGCCGCACCGGGTCGCGGGCGTCGGACGTCCGCTGGACTGGTCGGTCGCGGCATCCTGGACCTTCGAGCCCCTCGACGAGAAGTCCTTCCCCGCCGTGCGGCTGGCGAAGTCCGTCGGCCGGGCGGGTGGCACATTCCCCGCGGTGTTCAACGCGGCGAACGAGCAGGCCGTGGACGCCTTCCACGAGGGACGCCTGAGCTTCCCGGGGATCCTCGACACCGTGCAGCGCGTCGTCGACCGCCACGAGGCACCCGAGGCACTCACCCGCGAAACGCTCGCCGAGGCCGAGCGCTGGGCTCGCGAGACGGCCGACCGGGAGATCGCGGCCGTCGCGTAGGACGCCGCGCTACGCCTCGGGGTAGACCGGGCGCAGCGGATCGGACGCGGGCGTCTCGTCTTCGGGATAGGGCACGGGCCAGTGGGGCTCGGGGACGGGCCACCCCGCGGCGCGCAGGGCGCGGCGCGAGAGCTCGCGCGCTGAGTACGGCGTGCGGACCCCCCGGATGTCGCGGTAGTCCTGGTGTCCGGGGCCGGCCCACAGGATCGCATCGCCGTCGCCGACGAGCGCGACCGCCTCGATGATCGCGCGCTCGGGCGGCGAGAACTCGTGGATCTCGGCATCCGGTCGCGCACGCCGTGCACCCTCGATCAGCGTCGCGCGGATCGAGTCGGGGTCTTCGTTGCGCGGGTGATGGTCGGTGATGACGAGGATGTCGCTGCCCTCGACGCCGGTCCGCCCCATGTCGTGGCGCTTGGTCGCATCGCGGTCGCCGTCGGCTCCGAAGAGCATGACGACCGTGCCCGGTGTCACGCGCCGCACCGCGGCAAGCGTCTTCTCGAAGGCGTCGGGGGAGTGGCCGAAGTCGACGTACACGGCCGGGCCGGTCTCGCCCGAGACGAGCTCGGTGCGCCCGGGAAGGTAGGCATCGATGCGGCCGCCGTCGAGTGCGGCGACGAGGCGCTCCCACGAGTAGCCGCCCTCGAGGATCATGACGATCGCGAGGCCGGCGTTGGCGGCCATGTGCCGGCCGATGACCGGCACGAGCGTGGTCAGGGTGCGTCCGTCGCGGGACGTCAGCCGGAATTCCGTGCCGATCTGCCGCTCGTCGAGGATCTCGACGACCCAGTCCGCGTCGGCGGAGGCCGTCGGATCGGCGGCCAGCGCGGGCGTGCCGACCGTGACGGTCGGGACCTGGCTGCGCGCGACGACCTCGGCGCCCTGCTCCGAGTCGACGCAGACGACGGCCCGGCGCGAACGATCGGGGAGGAACAGCGGGAGCTTCGCGTCGAAGTACTCGCGCATGTCGGCGTAGTCGTCGAGGTGATCGTGGGTGAGGTTGGTGAAGCCGGCGACGTCGAACACGATCCCGTCGACGCGGCGACGGCTGAGCGCCTGCGCGCTGACCTCGACGGCGACCGCCTCGACGCCGCGTTCGCGCATGAGGGCGAGCAGGGCGTGCATCTCGTAGGCCTCGGGAGTGGTCAGCCGGGACACGATCACCTGGCCGGCGATGTGGCGCTCCGCCGTCGAGGACAGGCCGGTGACCGCGCCGAGCTGCCCGAGGATGCCCTCGAGGAGGTGCGACACGCTGGTCTTCCCGTTGGTGCCGGTCGTGCCGAAGAGAAGCGGGAGGTCGTCGTCGCGGCCGGTGCTGTAGACCCACGCCGACAGGTCGCCCAGGAGGCCGCGGGGGTCGTCGACGAGGACGACGGGGAGACCGCTGGCCGCGGCGAGGTCCGCGCCCTCCCGGTCGGTGACCACCGCCACCGCGCCCTTCTCCGCGGCTGTCGCTGAGAACTCCGCACCGTGACGGTTCACCCCGCGAACGGCGACGAACACGTCGCCGGGGCGCAGATCCGCGGTCGCGAGGGTGATGCCCGTGAGCGTCACGCCCGCGAGGTCACCGCGCACGTCGACGGCGAAGCGTGCGGCGAGATCGTCCAGGGAGTGGACGGGGGGAGCATCCGGTCGCAGGACGGGAGGGAGGTTCGAAGGCGCATCGGTCGGCATGGCGGATCCATCCTCTCATCCGCGGCGCCCGTCACCCATGCCCGCCACCGTCGGGGCGGGGAGACGCCGGTGAACCGGCGTCTCCCGTCCGACGTCAGCTCTTGCGGGAGCGGCCGCGCACCAGCACCACGACGAGCGCGGCGATGCCGGCGACGAGGCCGCCGGCGGCGAGCCAGCGGGCCACGGGGTCGCCGGAGTCCGACGCGGCGGCCTCGGACGAATCGCCCGAGCCCTCGTCGTGCCCGTCGCCCTCGGCGGCGTCGCCGTGGTCGCCGTGTCCGTCGCCGTCCGCCGAGACGGGCCCGACCTCCACGACGGGTGCCGGCGACTCGAGGTCGTCCTCGGTCTGGCCGTCTTCGGCGACCTCGGTCCACGCCGTCTCGCCGTCCACGCAGACCTGTGTCACGGGGAACGCGATGGACGTGTCGGCCGCGGACTCGTCGAACAGCGCGTCGAGCGAGACCGTCGCCTTGAGGCCGTCCTCGACGGGCACGTCGCTCGTGAACGTGACCTGGGTCGGGACGCCGTCGGCGCTCAGCTCCCGGGTGATCGTCCACCCGCCCTGCACGACGGGGGTGACGTTGCCCACGCCCTCGGGCACGTCGATCACGAGGGCGGACGTGGGCGAGCCGTCGCAGCCGTGGGAGAAGGCGAAGGTGAGGGTCTCGGTCGAGCCGGCGGATGCGGTGCCGGGGTCGACGTGCACGTGAGCCGAGGCGGCGAGCGGCACGCCGAGGGCGATCGCGACGCCTGCGGCGGCGCCGAGGAGCAGGGTGCGGCGGAAGCGGGTGGTGGTCATGGGTGTCTCTTTCGTCGAGGAATGCACGGAGGAACGACACGTGCGCGGATGCACGTGCCGGCGAATGCCGCGGTCAGACGACCGCGTCGACGAACGACGGGGGACCCCGCCGTGAGAGGTCCGAGAGGACGACGCCGCGCGCCGGCGCGAGCGAGAAGTGCGCGAGCGCGCTCCGCACGACAGTGCGCGGTGCCAGCGGGACGACGTCGGACCGCTGCACGACCGAGCGGATGCCGCGGCCCAGAGCTCGCAGCATCCGCTCTCCGCCGTACAGGCCGAGAAGGGTCGCAACAGCGGCGAGGGCGTGCGCGAGGAGCATCGGGGCGTCGGGGACGAGGGCGACGGTGAGTCCTCCGCCGTCGAGGACGAGGTGGTGGACGTGACCTGCGGCCGCAGACGGGTCGGCTCCCGCCACGACGGCGAACGCGACGTGGAACAGCAGCTGCGACGCGACCACGGCCGACGCGATGTGCGACACCGACAGGCGGCGGCCGACGAGGGCGATGCCGATCGGCCAGGCGAGGATGCCGACCACAGCGACGAGCAGGGGAGCGGGAGCGCCGCCGCCGGCGAGCGTGTGGGAGGTCGCCGCGACGATCGTCGCGACCCACGCCGCCGCTGCACCGCGCAGGGTGCGGACATGACGTGGGGTCACGGGATCCTCCTCGGATCGAGCTTAGGCTCCTCCGAGCGGGGTCGGAGCCAACTCCAAGGCGGACGCGGGTACCGTGTGGGTTGTGGAAGCTCTTGCATTCGTCATCGGCGTCGTGCTCCTGGTCGTGGGGCTCGCCGTGTCGATCGCGCTCCACGAACTCGGGCACCTGTGGCCGGCCAAGAAGTTCGGCGTGCGGGTCGGCCAGTACATGATCGGCTTCGGTCCGACGCTCTGGTCACGACGCATCGGCGAGACCGAGTACGGGCTCAAGGCGATCCCGCTCGGCGGCTACATCTCGATGGCGGGCATGTACCCGCCGTCACCGAAGCAGCTCGCGGCCGCGGCATCCGGTCAGCGCTCCGGCCGCGCCGGGGGCGGGTTCTTCGCCACGATGGTCCAGGACGCGCGCGCCGCGAACGACGAGACGCTCGAGGTGTCCGAGGACCGCGTCTTCTACAAGCTCCCGATCTGGCAGCGCGTGGTGATCATGCTCGGCGGGCCCACGATGAACCTCCTGTTCGCGATCGTGCTCTTCGCGGTGCTCCTGTCGGGCATCGGCGTGCAGACGGCGACGACCACGGTGCAGAGCGTGAGCGAATGCATCATCCCGTCGGATGCGGATCGCACCGAATGCGTGGCATCCGATCCGGCCGCGCCCGCGGCGGCCGCGGGAATCCAGCCGGGCGACGTCATCGTCGCGGTCGACGGGCAGCAGGTCGCGACGTTCGCGGCGGCGGCGGCGATCATCCAGGCGTCGCCTGGCCGCGCGATCGACGTGACGGTGGAGCGCGACGGCGGGGAGCAGACGCTCACCCTCACGCCCGCGAGCGTGGAGCAGGTCGTCACGGACGAACGCGGCAGAGCCGTGCTCGACGAGAACGGCGAGCAGCAGACCGAAGAGGTCGGGATCGCCGGCATCCGCCAGGAGGTCGACTATCTGCGTCAGCCGATCTGGGTCGGTCCGCAGACGGCGATCGAGAACGTGGGCGCCGTCGCCGGGATCATCTGGCAGATGCCGGTCAAGGTCTGGGAGGCGGGGAGCACCCTCATCACCGGCGCGGACCGCGATCCGAACGGTCCGCTCAGCATCGTGGGAGCCGGCGTGCTCGCGGGGGAGGTCGCCTCGGCCGAGGCGCCGGTGCTCAACCGCGTCGCGGGCTTCCTCTCGCTGCTGGCGTCGCTGAACATCGCGCTGTTCGTCTTCAACCTGGTCCCGCTCCTGCCGCTCGACGGCGGCCACATCGCGGTCGCGCTGTGGGACGGCATCCGACGCGCGTGGGCGAAGCTCACGCGCCGCCCGCCGCCGAAGCAGGTCGACGCCACGAAGCTCGTGCCGATCACGTTCGTCGTCGTGGTCGCCCTCATCGTGATGGGCGGCGTGCTGATCCTGACCGACATCGTCAACCCGATGTCGCTGTTCGGTCCGTAGTTTTTCGCGACGGCTGTCGAAAACGGTCTTGCCCGTTCGCTGTGGGGATGAAACGGTTCCACTGACGAAAGGACCACGACCGTGAAGTACGTCATCATGTTCACTTCGACGCCCGAGCTCGACGCCGCGGTGCCACCGGAGCGCGCGCAGGAGGTCTACGGCCGCGTCTACGAGTGGTTCCAGGAGCACGACGCAAAGATCAGCGATGCCGGCGCCGAACTGCAGCCGGTCACGACCGCCACGACCGTGCGCCACGGAGCCGACGGTCCGGTCCTCGTCGACGGCCCCTTCACCGAGGCGCGCGAGGCGGTGGGCGGATTCTCGGTCATCGACGTCGACGATCTCGACGCGGCGCTGGCTCTCGCCCGCTCCTGGCCGATGCTCGACCTGCCCGGCACCTCGGTCGAAGTGCGGCCGATGGTGACCGACTACAGCCAGTTCGACCAGTGAGTGGGACGGATGCCGCGACCCCTGACGATCCCGTCGCCGGGGTCGCGGCATCCGATCTGCTGCTCGTCCGCACGGTGCGCGCGGAATCGGGGAAGCTCGTTGCGACGCTGACCCGTTCGTTCGGAAGCCTCGACCTCGCGGAGGAGGCCGTAGCGGAGGCCGTGGAGGAGGCGCTGCGCGCGTGGCGTGGCACGGGTGTGCCGCCGAAGCCCGGCGCGTGGCTGCTGCAGGCCGCCCGTCACAACGCGCTGGACGCGCTGCGGCGGGACCGGGGGATGCGCGATCGGCTGCCGCTGCTCGCCGCCGACGCGAGGCCGGCCGGCGGAGCGGATGCGGAGCCGTCCGACGCCGACGAGCGGCTGCCCCTGCTCTTCGGATGCTGTCACCCGGCCCTGTCGCCCGATGCGCAGCTCGCCCTCACGCTGCGGGCGGTGTGCGGTCTGACGACAGCGCAGATCGCGCGGGCGACGTTCAGCACCGACACCGCGGTGGGGCAGCGGATCGTGCGCGCGAAGCGCAAGATCGGTGCGGCGGGGATTCCGCTGCGGATCCCGGAGGGTGCCGAGCGCGCGGAGCGGCTCGACATCGTGCTCACCATCGTGTCGGTCATGTACAGCGAGGCCCATCTCGTGGCCGGAGGGGACGCCTCGGCCGATCGCGACCTCGCCGACGACGCGCTCTGGCTCGCGCGTGTGATCGCCGAGGCGCTGCCCCGCGAGCCCGAGGCGCTGGGACTGCTGTCGCTGCTCGCGTTCCATCGTGCGCGCGAGGCGGCGCGAGCGGTGGACGGATCGCTCGTGCTGCTGGCCGACCAGGACCGCTCCCGCTGGGACGGTGCGCTGCTTGCCGAGGCGAGGGTCGTGCTCGAGCGTGCGGCGCGCCTGCGTCGTCCGGGCCGTTGGCAGCTGCACGCGGCGATCGCCGCGTGCCATGCCGACGCGGCGGATGCCGCCGCCACGGACTGGCTGCAGGTGCTCACCCTCTACGACATGCTGCTCGCGTACGACCGATCGCCCGTCGTGCGGCTCAATCGCGCGGTCGCACTGGCCCGGGTGGAGGGACCGGATGCCGCGTTGACTGAGCTCGACGCGCTCGCCGGCGCGCTGGAGCGCTCGCACCTGTGGCACGCGGTGCGCGCGTCGCTGCTGCGTGAGCTCGGACGTGACGACGAGGCGCTCGCCGAGGACCTCGAGGCGCTCGAACTCACGGCGAACGAGGCCGAGCGGAGGTTGCTCGCGGCGCGTGCCGGCCGCTGAGCGTGGGGCTCTCGAGCGCTGGGCGGGGCGCGGGGCGTCGCGCGGGGAGGCGAGCGCTAGGCGACGAGCGCTGGGCGGCGAGCGCTAGGCGTCGCGCGGGGACCTCACGAGCGGGGGAGATGGGAATCTGTCCGTGTGGTGCGGCTGCTGCCGGTTCGCATAAGCAGTTCCGCGCATGTGAGTTCGCGTTCACACGCCCCGGATCGCCCTGAGCGAAGTCATGTGAGCCGGAACTCACATGAGGGTGTGTGCGCGGGGGTCACCCGAGTGTCTGTGTGTGAGCCGGAACTCACATGAAGGTGTGTGCGCGGGGGTCACCCGAGTGTCTGTGTGTGAGCCGGAACTCACATGAAGGTGTGTGCGCGGGGGTCACGCGAGTGTCTGTGTGTGAGCCGGAACTCACATGCGAAAACGGGAAGGGTTGGTGTGGCCGCGCAAAGGGTCGTGCGTCGCGGTACGCGCGCCTAGGACCCGACGGGCTCCAGGGCCGCGGCGACGAGCCGTTCGAGCGTCACCATGCCGTCGCGCGACAGGATCGACTCGAGGTGGCCCTGGACCGAGGCGTAGCCCGGACCGCGGAGCGCGTACACGTCGCCGGTCGCGGCATCCGCTGCGATCTCCGTCGCACCGAGCTGCGTCGTGCCCGCCGGAACGCGCGCCGTGAAGGTGTTGTAGAAGCCGATCGAGGCGGGCTGGCCGAAGACGTCCACGGTCTTCTGCAGACCCTGGTGCGGCGCGGCGAGCGGTGCGAGGCCGATCCCGAGCGAATCGGCGAGGATCTGGTGGCTCAGGCACACGGCGAGGAGGGGCCTGCCCGACGCGCGCCGGCGCGCGACGACCTCGCGCATCCGCGTCATGCGAGCGCTGGCCGGGTCGCGAGGATCGCCCGGACCGGGTCCGGAAACCACAAGTTCGGCGGCATCGATCTCGTCGTCGGTCACCTCGCCCCAGGGCACGATGCGTGCGTCCAGCCCGAGGTGGCGCAGCTGGTGGGCGAGCATCGTGGTGAAGCGATCCTCCGCGTCGACGACGAGCGCACCGCGGCCGCGGAACGGTCCGTCGTCGCCGCCCTGCGGCTCGAGCCAGAAGGATGCCAGGCGGCCGTTGCGCGAGGCGAGCAGTGAAGCGATCGCCGGGTCGTCGGCGAGGGCACGCGGTTCGGCGGCCGGTGCATCCTCGTCGATCGCGTCGGGCTCGGCCACGACATCGCGCGCGATCGCGCCGATCGCACCCAGCACGCCCGCGGCCTTGCCGTGCGTCTCGCCGACCTCGCCGTAGGGGTCGGAGTGCCGCACGAGCGTGGCACCGACCGGCACCCGCAGCCGGCCGTCCTCGATGTACGCGGTGCGGATGAGGATCGGGGCGTCCAGATCGTGGGGCTGCTCGCCGGACGCGGCATCCGCTCTCGGCGTGAACAGTGCGGCGACGCCGGAGTAGTACCCCCGCGGAGTCTGCTCGTGGCGCGTGATCACCGTGCAGGCGTTCTGCATCGGCGAGCCGGTCACCGTGGGCGCGAACATCGTCTCGCGCAGGATGTCGCGCGGGTCCAGCCGGCTCCGGCCGCGCAGCACGTACTCGGTGTGCGTGAGACGCGACATCTCCTTGAGGTGCGGCCCCGTGATCCGTCCGCCGTCGGAGCAGACGGCGCTCATCATCTTGAGCTCCTCGTCGACGACCATGAAGAGCTCCTCCGTCTCTTTGGTCGACTCCAGGAACTCGGTGAGCGTCTCGGCGGTCGCGCCGCCCGCCGGGTGGCGGAACGTGCCGGAGATGGGGTTCATGGTCACGACGCCGCCCTGCGCGCTCACATGCGCCTCGGGGCTGGCGCCCACCGCGACATGGCCCGGAGTGACGATCGCGAACGTCCAGTAGGCGCCCCGCTCGTATTCGAGCAGCGCGCGGAACCATGTGAGGGCGGCGGTCGCAGCATCCGTCTCGACGCCCGCGGTGAAATCGCGGCGGATGACGAAGTTCGCACCCTCGCCCCGGCCGATCTCGTCGGCGATGACGGAACGGACGATCTCGGCGTAGGCCTCATCGGCGATGTCGAAACCGGCGTCGACGAGAGGCACGGGCTCAGTCGGCAGCTCGGCGAGCGCGACCTCGCGCGGCACGCTCGTGTGCTCCGACACCACCAGGCACCGCAGCGGAGCGCCGTCGTCGTGACACGCGAATCCGCGCTCTCGCACCTGACGGAAGGGGACGAGGGCAAGCACCTCCCGCGGCACGCCGGCAGCATCCGTCAGCGGGATGTCGGCGAGCAGCTCCACATCGACGACATCGCCGGTGAGGATCTCGACGGTTGCGCCGTCACGGGCGATGAGGGCGAACGGGATGCCGCGCGCGGCCAGTTCACGGAGGGAGGGGTGGGCGGGCCCGGTCATGATCGGTCTTTCGTCGTGGGGGCGGTCAACCCTACGAAAAAGAAGACCGCCACGAGGGCGGTCTGTGGTCGCGCGAACCCACCGCCTATGCGGTGAGCCACCAGGAGAGGCGTGCGGACATGGGCCGAACCTACCACAGGCGCCGATCAGGCTCGGGCTGCGTCCTTCTCGAGCGCCGCGGCCTGGTGCCGCCATCCGACCGTCTCGTAGCCGACGATGATCACGACGGGCGAGGCGGCGACGATGAGCAGAGCGGTGCCGATGGATGCCCCGGCGCTCACCGCGACCACACTGAACGCGAGCATCACGACGGCGCCGACGAACAGCCAGATGTGGAAGGGATCGAACTCGCGCAGCAGGAGCGTGTAGAGCGTGAAGAGCATGATCTGGAAGACGAGCACGGGGACGGCGACGCAGAGCAGGGCGAACGTGGCATCCACGTGCGCTTCGTGCGTGATCACCTGTGCCGCGACGTGCAGGCCCGCCCCGACTCCGACGAGCGATCCGAACAGGATGATGTGTCCGTACCCCCACACGAATCCGCGCTCCGGATGCCGCGCCAGCAGCGTGCCCGACGGCATCATGAAGTACACCCACCACAGACCGAAGGCGAGGCTCGTGCCGCCGAAGGCGACCATGGCGGTCTCGAACGTCCAGCCCTGCGCGGTGAGGACGGCGGAGATCGCGAGGATCGTGCCGAGGATGACCTCGCCGAGGGTGATGATCACCAGCAGCCCGTAGCGCTCGGCGATGTGGTGCGGATGCCACGGCGTTCGCCCGTACTTCAGCTCGGCGAACGGGGGCCCGGCGAGCTCGAACGACGCCAGGATCACCGCGCAGAGCAACGTCGCCGGCAGGGGGAGGTTCACGAAGATCAGCGCGATCCAGCCGAGCTGGGCGATCGAGATGTTGACGACGTACGCGAGACACGTCTTGCGGTGTGCGGGGTCGTGCGCGGCGGCCCGCAGCCAGAGGGCGATGGCGGCGATGCGCATGACGACGTAGCCCGCGACCATCACACCGTTGTCGACGTACTCGCCCTCGTGGATCGACTCGAACAGCGGTGGAACGCCCAACGCCAGGATCAGGACGCCCACCATCTCGATCAGCGTCGCGATCCGGAAGAAGACGTCGTCGTTGTCGTAGGCCGAGGCGAGCCAGGAGTAGTTGATCCACGCCCAGGTGACCGCGAAGCCAGCAAAGAGGAAACCGAGCAGCACCGTGCTCACCTCGCCGACCTCGAGGAAGTGCGCGGCCTCGGATGAGATCTGGCTGAAGGCGACGACGAACGTCAGGTCGAACAGCAGTTCGAGGGGAGTGGCCGCCCTGTGCCGTTCGCGCGGGTCACGGCCCGTCATCCTGGCGACGCGATGGCTGCGGGCGGTCGCGGTCGTTTCGCTCATGCGGGCACGATACCGGGGCGGCATCCGCACCGTCGACGCTCAGCCCATCGCCAGCCCGGGTGCTCGCGCCTTCGGCGCTCGACGCTTGCTCGCTCGGCCCCGTCCGCAAGCGGCCGGGCCTCACTCGCTGCGCGTAGGCTGGGACCGTGCCAGCCGTGAATCTCGGGATGCCCAAGGTCCCCGTAACGCTCGCCCCCCGCCGGAAGAGCCGCCAGATCAAGGTCGGCAAAGTGCTCGTGGGCGGCGACGCCCCCGTCAGCGTGCAGTCGATGACGACCACGCCGACGACGAACATCAACGCCACCCTGCAGCAGATCGCCGAGCTGACGGCATCCGGGTGCGAGATCGTGCGCGTCGCCGTGCCGTCGCAGGACGACGCCGACGTGCTGCACATCATCGCGAAGAAGAGTCAGATCCCGGTCATCGCCGACATCCACTTCCAGCCGAAGTACGTCTTCCAGGCGATCGACGCGGGCTGCGCCGCGGTGCGTGTGAATCCGGGCAACATCCGCAAGTTCGACGACCAGGTCGGTGCGATCGCGAAGGCCGCATCCGATGCCGGGGTCAGCCTGCGGATCGGCGTGAACGCGGGCTCGCTCGACCCGCGCCTGCTCGAGAAGTACGGCAAGGCCACTCCCGAGGCGCTCGCTGAGAGTGCGCGCTGGGAGGCGAGCCTGTTCGAGGAGCACGACTTCCACGACTTCAAGATCTCGGTCAAGCACAACGACCCGGTCATCATGGTGCAGGCGTACCGGCTGCTCGCGGCGATGGGGGACTGGCCGCTCCACCTCGGCGTGACCGAGGCCGGACCGGCGTTCCAGGGCACCATCAAGAGCGCGACGGCCTTCGGCATCCTGCTCGGCGAGGGCATCGGCGACACGATCCGCGTGTCGCTCTCCGCACCTCCCGCCGAAGAGGTGAAGGTCGGCCACCAGATCCTGCAGTCGCTCAATCTGCGCGAGCGCAAGCTCGAGATCGTCTCGTGCCCGTCGTGCGGACGCGCCCAGGTCGACGTGTACACGCTGGCCGACGACGTGACCGAGGGCCTCAAGGACATGACCGTGCCGTTGCGCGTGGCCGTCATGGGCTGCGTCGTCAACGGACCCGGCGAGGCGCGCGAGGCCGACCTGGGTGTGGCGTCGGGCAACGGCAAGGGTCAGATCTTCGTCAAGGGCCAGGTCATCAAGACCGTGCCCGAGTCCGAGATCGTCGCGACCCTGATCGAGGAGGCGAATCGGATCGCCGACGAGATGGGTCCGAACGCGGCCGTCGGCACCGCGCAGGTCGTCACCAGCTGACGACTCCGGGCGGGTCGTGGGGACGCATTCCGCTGCCGGCATGCGCGTGATCGAATCGTTGTGCTGACGCGTAATCGCCTGTGACCTCGGCGTGCGAAGATTTCGGCCATGGGAAGACGTGGCGTCGCTGTACTCGCCTCAATCGCAGCGCTGCTGGCCGTCATGGTGGCGGTGGCTCTGGTGTTCCTGTTCATGAGCGACCCGGCGCCCGCTGCGGGTCCTGAGGTGCCGTCCGCTTCGCCCTCCACCGCGGATCCGGCGCCGGTCGTGGAAGCCGTCCTCGAGCCGACGGTGCCGTTCGGTGGCGACTGCACACGCTTGCTCACCACCGCACAACTGAACGAGTTGCTCGGCGAGGGCTGGACCGAGAGGGGTGGCCCCGTCCTGCCCGACATCCAACACACGACTCTGGGCACTCTGGGCGGGATGGAATGCGAGTGGTTTCCCGAAGAGTCGTCCTCGAGCGAGACGTTGGTCTTGTCGCTCGGTGTCATCGTGCTCCCCGCAGCGCAAGTGCCTGCCGACTTCGCCGCGGCGTACGCCGAGGTGAAATGCGACCCGGCGTACGACGTCGCCGGATGCCGATTCAGCAGGCAGGTAGGCGACTACTGGCTGATGACACGCGTCTACTTCTGGTCCGACGACATCCCGGCCGAACTCCTGGTGAACGCAGCCGACGGCGTTGCAGCCACTGTCGGCGACGGATTCGACGGTGTCGCAGCCGATCGGCAGGAGACGTGGATGACGCTTCCCGACTGCGAGACGCTCTCCACATCGATGCGGCTGGAAGAGTTCCTCGGCACCGGCTACGGCAACGGCTACTGGGAGGGCTCGGCGCAGCCGGAGTCGATCATGCTGGATGCCACTGGCGTAGGCCTGAACTGCCCGTGGGTCAGCGTGGACGGCAGTGCTCCCGGCGGGAAGACCTTCATCTCGGGCGCGAATGTGAGTGCTTGCGGATCGTGGGCCTGGGAGTCGATCGCCGCAATGGACGGGGCAGTCCCGGTGAGCGTCGCCGGCACCGTCGGCGCGGTGACCTTCGACGTGGGCAACGACCGGGTGTGGCTCTTCGCGACCGATGGCGTCAACGTCATCCACCTCCACAACGCGGCGGCGAACGATCTGATCCCGATCGCGGAGCGGCTGCTCGAGACGCTCGCAGGCTGACTCTGCTCAGCTCCAGAGCGAGTGGTAGGCGTTGATCGCCGGCTGCCCGCCGAGGTGTGCGTAGAGCACCGTGGAGTCCTTCGGGATGTCGCCGCCCTGCACGAGGTCGATGAGGCCGGCGAGCGACTTGCCCTCGTAGACGGGGTCGGTGATCATCGCCTCGAGCTGCGCGCCCAGCGCCATCGCCTCCATCGTCGACTCGACCGGCAGGCCGTAGAGCTCGCCCGCCCAGCCTTCGAGCACCCGGATCTCGTCGTCGCGAAGGTCGCGCCCGAGCTCGATGAGCGCAGCGGTGTTCCGCGCGATGCGCGCGACCTGGTCGCGCGTCTTCTCGAGCGTGGCGGATGCATCGATGCCGATGACGCGGCGCTTCACGCCGGTGAGGTCCTCGAGCGCCGCGAATCCGGCGATCATGCCGGCGTGCGTCGATCCCGTGACCGTGCACACCACGATGGTGTCGAAGAAGACGCCCTGCTGCTTCTCCTGCTCCGCGACCTCGAACGCCCAGTTCGCGAAGCCGAGCCCGCCGAGCGGGTGCTCCGAGGCGCCCGCCGGGATCGGATAGGGCGTGCCGCCGGATGCCTCGACCTCAGCCAGCGCGTCCTTCCACGAGTCGCGGATGCCGATGTCGAAGCCGGCGTCGTCCAGGCGCGAGTCGGCGCCCATCATGCGCGAGAGCAGGATGTTGCCCACCTTGTCGTTCACCGGGTCGTCCCATGGGACCCACTTCTCCTGCACGAGCCGGGCCTTGAGCCCGAGGTGCGCGGCGACCGCGGCCACCTGACGAGTGTGGTTGGACTGGTAGCCGCCGATCGACACGAGGGTGTCGGCGCCGGAGGCGAGGACGTCGGGGACGATGTACTCCAGCTTTCGCACCTTGTTGCCGCCGTAGGCGAGGCCGCTCGAGACATCCTCGCGCTTTGCCCACACCTGCGCGCCGCCCAGGTGCTGGGTGAGTCGCTTGAGGTGCTGCAGCGGGCTCGGCCCGAACGTGAGCGGGTAGCGGGGGAACTGGTCGAGCTTCACGGGGTCTCCTCGGATGGGCTCTCGGGGGAGCTCACGGTGAGACTCCGCCAGGTCTGTTCGGCGACGGATGCTGCGCCCTCGGCGTCGCCCGCAGCGCACAGCGCGATGAGGCGATCGTGTCGCGCGACCGAGTCGCGGCCTTCCGTGGAGGCGAAGCGCAGACGCTCGGCGCGGTGAAGGACGGGCTCGTACTGGGCGATCACGGCCCGAACAGCGGCGTTCCCGCACACATCGAGTGCGACGGCGTGGAACTCCTCGTCGGCGGCGAGCGCGGCATCCGAATCCCCCTCGCTCTGCGCCTGCGCGAACCGGGCGTTCGCGGCGCGCATGCGGTCGAGGTGCGCCACGGTCATGAGGGGGACCGAGGTCGCCACGGCGACGCGGTGCATCGCCGCCACGACGTCTTGAGCATCGCGGATCGCGGCGGGATCGAGCGGCGCGACGACCGTCGAGCGGCCCGGCAGGGCGCGCACCAGCCCGGCGCGGCCGAGTTCGAGCATCGCCTCGCGGACCGGGGTGCGGCTCACGCCGAGCCAGAGGGCGATCTCGGTGTCGCGCAGCTGCTCGTCGGGCGCGAGCGTGCCGTCGACGATGGCATCGCGCAGGCGGGTGAGGACCTCGTCGCGCAGCAGGGCCCGGGGAGCGAGCGTCTCGGTGGGAACAGGCACGATACGCAATATATTGCACATCGCCTGCGAACGCCAGTCCGCGTTGGGCGGGTCAGTGCAGGGTGCCGCCTCGGACCGTCGCGTCGGTCTCGACATCGAGCGTCGTGCGTACCGCGACCTCGAGCGCCCGCACGATGTCGGTGAGGGGGAGGGTGAGGGTGTCCGGATCCGGCGCGTGCTCGGCAGACCAGGGGACGTGGACGAAGCCCGCGCGCGTGCCAGGCGCCGACGCCTCGAGCGCGGTGAAGAACACGTGGTTGCATACGAAGGTGCCGGCCGAGTATGAAACCTCCGCCGGGATGCCCGCGTCTTCGACGGCGGCGGAGATCGCCTTCACGGGCAGGGTCGCGAAGCGGGCCGTCGGCGCACCGACGACGCTTGGCTCGTCGATCGGCTGGGCTCCATCGTTATCGGGGATCCGCGCATCGACGAGGTTGACGGCGACGCGCTCGATGCCGATCCGCGTCCTTCCGCCGGCGAGTCCGGCCGCGATCACGACATCCGGCTCGTGCTCGGACATGAGCTCGCGCAACCGGGCCGCTGCTCCGGCGAACGTGACCGGCAGCACCGCGGTCACCAGCACCTCCGGTCCCGTCCAGTGGGCGGCGACCAGATGCACGGCTTCCCCCGAGGGATTGCCGGCATCGCCGCCGAAGGGCTCGAAGCCGGTGAGGAGCACGGTCGTCACCGATCCAGGCTACGGTCGCAGCGAGCACGGCGCGAGGACTCGCGGCCCGCACCCCCCTCTAGACTTGACCCTCGTGGTCACCCGTCTGTCGCACTTCTTCCTCCGCACGCTCCGCGAAGACCCGGCCGATGCCGAAGTCACGAGCCACCGGCTGCTCGTGCGCGCCGGTTACATCCGCCGCGCCGCGCCCGGCATCTTCACGTGGCTGCCGCTGGGTCTTCGGGTCAAGGCGAAGATCGAGGGCATCATCCGCGACGAGATGACGAACGCGGGCGCCTACGAGGTGCACTTCCCGGCACTCCTGCCGCGCGAGCCCTACGAGCAGTCGGGCCGGTGGACCTCCTACGGCGACGGCATCTTCCGTCTGCACGACCGCCGCGGCGCCGACTATCTGCTCGCGCCGACGCACGAGGAGATGTTCACGCTCCTGGTGAAGGACCTCTACTCGTCCTACAAGGACCTGCCCCTGTCGATCTACCAGATCCAGGACAAGTACCGGGACGAGGCTCGTCCCCGCGCCGGCCTGCTGCGCGGCCGCGAGTTCACGATGAAGGACGCGTACTCGTTCGACTACACCGACGCAGGACAGGATGCCTCGTACCAGGCGCAGCGCGACGCCTACGAGCGGATCTTCCAGCGCCTCGGCCTCGAGTACGTGATCGTCGCGGCGGACAACGGCCTCATGGGCGGCGCGCGCTCGGAGGAGTTCCTGCACCCGATCGCCGTCGGCGAAGACACCTTCGTACGCTCGGCCGGCGGCTACGCGGCCAACGTCGAGGCGTACACGACAACCGTGCCCGACGCGATCCCGTTCGACGGGCTCGGGGGGCCGGTGATCTTCGACTCTCCGGACACCCCGACGATCCAGACGCTCGTCGATCACGCCAACGCGCACCTCGAGGCGCCCGCACCCGGCATCGCCGGTCCCGGCACCGACGGCGCGACCGAATGGTCCGCCGCGCACACGCTGAAGAACGTCGTGCTGGCGCTCACGCACCTCGACGGCACGCGCGAACTCGTCATCATCGGCGTGCCCGGTGACCGCGACGTCGACGACAAGCGCGTCGAGGTCGCCTTCGCGCCCGCCGCGGTCGAGCCCGCGACCGAGCAGGACTTCGAGAAGCACCCGCTCCTCGTGAAGGGCTACATCGGACCCTGGTCCGAGACGGGGCCTGTGCTCGGCGAGGAGTCGGCCACCGGCATCCGCTATCTGCTCGACCCGCGCGTGGTCGACGGCACCGCGTGGGTGACGGGCGCCAACATCGACGAGAAGCACGTGCACACCCTCGTCGCAGGACGCGACTTCACGGGCGACGGCTTCGTCGAGGTCGCCAACGTGCGCGCCGGTGACCCCGCGCCCGACGGCTCCGGCCCGGTCGAGCTGGCCCGCGGCATGGAGATCGGCCACGTCTTCCAGCTCGGCCGCTTCTTCGCCGAGACGCTCGGGCTCAAGGTCCTCGACGAGAACGGCAAGCTCGTCACCGTCACGATGGGCTCGTACGGCATCGGCGTGACGCGCATCCTCGCGATCCTCGCTGAGCTGAACAACGATGCGAAGGGCCTGGTGTGGCCGGCGTCGGTGGCACCGTTCGACGTGCACGTCGTCGCGACGGGCAGGGACGCCGTGGCGTTCGAGCTCGCGGAGCGCGTGTCGGCCGAGCTCGAGGCATCCGGACTCGACGTGCTCTACGACGACCGCCCCAAGGTCTCTCCCGGCGTGAAGTTCGGCGACGCCGAGCTCGTCGGCGTGCCGCAGATCGTGATCGTGGGACGCGATGCGGCCGACGGCCAGGTCGAGCTGTGGGACCGCCGCACAGGCGAGCGCGAGGTCGTCCCGATCGCCGAGGCCGTCGCACGGCTCGCGCGCTGAGGCTCCAGACCGCCGGATGAGTCCCTTCTCATGCGGCGGTCGCCTTCTGTTCACCTGCGCTTCCTCCTGATGTAGAGCCCGGCCGCCAGGCTGGCGCGGTCGCTACGCCAGGGAGGGCACATCGTGAGCATCATCGAGTACCACCGTCGGTCGCTTCCGCTCGCGGACCATGCGAAGGGCAAGCGGCTGGCGGTCACCTGCGAGCTCAAGTGCGCGAACGCGTGCACGAATCCGGAGTGCAACACGTCGGGCAACGAGACCTTCCAGGAGATCGCGCACGCTGCGCTGTCGCGTCGCGCTCTCCTCGGGCTCGGCGCCGCTGCGGCCGTGTCGGTCGCTCTCACGGCCACCGGCGGTCGTGCCCCCGTCTCGGGTGCGTCGGCGGCGGGTGTCGGCGGCGCGGGAGCCGCATTCGGACGACCCAGCCACGGAGGGCTGGCGTTCGAGCCGATCGCTCCCGTCGCGGCGAGCGTCGACGCCTTCACGGTGCCGAAGGGCTACAGCTGGCGGCCGATCATCCGTTGGGGCGACCCGCTGTTCTCGAAGGCTCCCGCCTTCGACTTCGGCGCGCAGACGGCGGCGGCGCAGGCCCTTCAGTTCGGCTACAACTCGGACTACCTCGACATCGTCGCCGACCCGAGCGGACGGACCGGTGTTCTCGTCAACAACCACGAGTACGTCAACCCCAACATCATGTTCCCTCCCAGCAGCGACGCGGCCGAGGTGCGTCGCCGCGGCGACATCTACAAGGCGGCGCAGGGGATGTCGGTCGTCGACATCCGTCGCAAGCGCACCGGCGAACCGTGGAGCTACGTGGTCGACGGGAAGCGCAACCGGCGCATCACGGTCGAGACCGTGTTCGAGCTGACCGGACCCGCTGCGGGAAGCGATCTCGTGAAGACGGCGGCCGACCCCGACGGCCGCTGGGTGCACGGCACGCTCGGCAACTGCGCCGGCGGCACCACTCCCTGGGGCACGATCCTGTCGGGCGAGGAGAACTTCAACGGATACTTCGCCTGGAAGGCCGAGACCGCTGCGCAGAAGCGCTACCAGTCCACGTCCTCGACGACGACGTCGACGGGGTGGGAGACCTACGACCCCCGCTTCAACGCTCACGACGCCGGCTACGTCAACGAGCCGAACCGCTTCGGGTACATCGTCGAGATCGACCCGCAGGACCCGAGGTCGACGCCGAAGAAGCACACCGCGATGGGGCGCTTCAAGCACGAGGGCGCGAACGTCATCGTCGCCGAGAACGGCAGGGTCGTCGCCTACATGGGCGATGACGAGCGCAACGACTACCTCTACAAGTTCGTGTCGAAGAACCGGATCTCGCGCTCCCGCAAGAAGAACATGACGCTCCTGTCGGAGGGTGACCTGTACGTTGCGAAGTTCTCTGGCAATTCGCCGCAGAGCGAGATCACCGGCACCGGCGCGCTCCCGTCCGATCAGCGCTTCGACGGCTCCGGTCAGTGGATCCCGCTGACCAAGAACGGCAAGAGCGCCGTGTCCGGATTCACGATCGAGGAGGTCCTCGTCCACACGCGCCTGGCCGCCGATGCGGTCGGCGCCACGAAGATGGACCGCCCCGAGGACGTCGAGCCGAACCCGAAGACCGGCAAGGTCTACCTCGCGCTGACGAACAACTCGGCCCGCACGGTCGCCACGCTCGACGAGGCCAACCCGGTGACGGGAAACCGCTACGGACACGTCATCGAGATGACCGAGACCGCGGGGCAGGCAGGGACCACGTTCGGCTGGAGCATCCTGCTCCTCTGCGGTGACCCGAAGGTGTTTGCGAACTCGTACTTCGCGGGCTTCCCGAAGGAGCTGGTCTCGCCGATCTCGTGCCCCGACAACCTCGCCTTCGACTCGGCGGGCAACCTGTGGATCTCCACGGACGGCGCGCCGAGCACGATCGGCTACAACGACGGGCTGTTCCTCGTTCCGCTGCGGGGAAAGGAGCGCGGCCACGTGCAGCAGTTCCTCTCCGTGCCGCGAGAGGCCGAGACCTGCGGGCCGGTCATCCACGACAAGGAGGGCCTGGTCTTCGTCGCGGTGCAGCACCCGGGCGAGGGGGGAACGGTCGCCGCTCCCACATCGCTCTTCCCCGACTACGGGTCCACCGCGCCGGGCAGTGTTCCGACCGCTCCGCGCCCCTCGGTCGTCCAGGTCTACCGCGGCTGAGCGCCGGCGGCGCCGCGCGCTGACGCTCATCGACTCGGGTCCTCGCGAAGCGAGGCGCATAACTCCTGCACATCGTGCCGCGGTCGGGCTGCGTCGCCCTCGACACGCCGGGATCGCGGTCAAGGTGCAGGAGTTATGCGCGGCGGGCTGGCGGGGCTCGGCGGCCGTCAGCAGGTCACGCGGCCGTGCCGCATCAGGTCGTCCGGCGTGTCCTTGGTGACGAGCGCCTTGAGCATGCCGGCCGCGACGACCAGCTTCCCGTGCGCGGGCTCCCAGAACTCGCACTCGACGGGAGTGACGCGCAGGAGCGCGATATCCGGGGTGTCGAGACCCTTCTCGAACCAGATGTCGAGGCTGGGGGAGTAGAGCTCCTCCATCTTCGCCCGATCGTGCACGATGTTCGCGCGGCCCGCGACCGAGACATAGCGATGGTCCTTCGCGTCGAGATACGACAGTCCCACATCGTGCTCGGGGTCGCTCTCGGCCTGAACGACCTTGTCCGTGTGCTCGAGCGTGAAGAACCAGATGTCGCCGCCCTCATCCATCTGGCGCGTGCTCATCGGGCGGCTCACGAGGTTGCCCGCGGCATCCCTCGTCGTGAGCATGGTGAAGTCGATGTCCTCGACGAGCTCGCGCACGCGCTCGATCGCTTCGGGACCGGTGATCTCGGTGGGTGTCGCCTGTGTCATACGCTCACGTTCCTCCTCGCCCGTACCCGCGGCAAAGGCATTGACAGGACGGATGCCGCGGCCTACCTCTCTCACATGCGCGCGTAGCGGGCGCGGGCGATCGTGAAGGCTCCGTAGGCGATGAAACCGCCGCCGACGATGCCCACCAGCACCGGCCCGAGGGTGAGCTGGAGCAGGGCGTCGAACGCCCCGTCCAGTCCGGCGGCGGTAGCGGCGTCGGTTCGCACGGCGGCGATCAGCAGCAGCACGCCCACGATGATCAGCGCGATGCCCTTCGCGATGAATCCGACGACGCCTGCGATCGTGATGCTTCGACCGACGCCTCCCTCGGGGATGTCCATGCGTTTGCGGAAGCTGCGCAGCACGCCCATCACGACGAACGAGACCCCGCCGGCACCGATGCCGATTCCGATCAGCGCGAGCACGATCGACCCACCCGGTATCTCGAGCAGCCCCCGGCTGGCGTCCTCGGCGGTCTCGTCGGTGGTCGGCCGGGCTCCGAGGGCGATCGCCGCCGCGAAGATTCCGAGCGCGACGAACACCAGGGCCTGACCCCATTCCGCGACGCGGCGCCCCCACTTGCGCGCGGCGCCCGGAAGATCGCCGGTGCGGTCGCGCATCAGCGTGCCCTCGGCGAGGTGCCACAGGCCCAGCGCCCAGAACGCGATCGCGATGAGCCAGAGGAGAACGACGCCCAGCGGCGCGCTCGCGACGGCCTTCAAGACGCCCGCCTGATCCCCTTCGACGCGGCCGCCGAACGCGAGGATGACCACCAGGACGCCGATCAGAACGTGCAGGATGCCGTTGGCGACGTACCCGGAGCGCGCGAGCACGACGAACGCGGGGCTCGCCTCCGCCTCGCGCGCAGCCGCCTTGGCGGCGGCCTTCGGGGTCGACGTCGTCATGCCGCCAGCGTAGGACCGGACCCGCCCGGGGTGGTGCGCCTTGCGCCGCGTCCGCCCGGTGTGCTGACGTGATCCGGCGGCGCAGGTCGTTCCCAGCGTCGCAGGGCGCGGCATCCGGTAACGTAGGAGGGTTCCGGCGGCAGGATGCGTCGGTGAGAGCTGAATACGGAGGCCCAGAGTGGACATCGATCTCGGATTGCTGCGGACTGTCGAGCGTGAGAAGGAAATCCCCTTCGAGGAGCTCGTGCGGATCATCGAGCAGGCCATTCTGACGGCGTACGCCAAGCACACGTCGCCCACCGGCGAGCTTCCCGAGGGCGCGCGCGCCGAGCTCGACCGCAAGACCGGGCACGTGGCCGTCTTCATCCCGCTGCTCGATGACGAGGGCGTCGTCATCGGCGAGGAGGAGTCGACACCCGAGGACTTCGGGCGCATCGCCGCCTTCGCCGCCAAGCAGGTGATCAGCCAGCGCCTTCGTGACATCGCCGACGACGCCGTGCTCGGCGAGTTCCGCGGCAAGGAGGGCGACATCGTCGCCGGCGTCGTGCAGCAGGGACCCAATCCCCGCATGGTGCACGTCGACCTCGGCACGGTGGAGGCCATCCTTCCCCCCGAGGAGCAGGTCGCGGGCGAGGAATACGCGCACGGGTCGCGTCTTCGCGTCTACGTGACCTCCGTGTCCAAGGGGACCAAGGGCCCGCAGATCACCGTGTCGCGCACCCACCCCGGACTCGTCCGCAAGCTGTTCGCCCTCGAAGTGCCCGAGATCGCCGCCGGTCTCGTCGAGATCGTGTCGCTCGCCCGCGAGGCCGGTCACCGCAGCAAGATCGCGGTGAAGGCCAACGATCCGACCATCAACGCCAAGGGCGCCTGCATCGGCGAGCTCGGCCGTCGCGTCCGCGCGGTGACCGAGGAGCTCAGCGGCGAGAAGATCGACATCGTCGACTACGACCCGGAGCTGGCGAAGTTCGTCGCCAACGCCCTGTCGCCGGCCAAGGTGACGTCCAGCTTCATCCTGGATGCCTCCAGCAAGGCCGTGCGCGCCCTCGTGCCCGATTACCAGCTGTCGCTCGCGATCGGCAAGGAGGGCCAGAACGCCCGCCTCGCCGCCAAGCTGACCGGCGCGAAGATCGACATCCAGCCCGACAGCATCCTGGAGGATGCCTGACCGTCGCCCCCGAGACGAAGGTCTCGGCGGATCGTGTGGGAAAGGGGGTCCGGGGGAACTTTCCCCCGGGTGTAGAATGGATCCCGTACGAACGTGCGTCGGATGCCGCACGCGTGCCTCCCGCTCCGCCCTGCTCAGGGTGGTCGTCATCGATTCCGTCCTCGTCCCAGACGAGCGCGCAGTCCTGCCGGGGAGGGGTGCGTGGGTGCACGAGACGAGCGAATGCCTGGATGCCGCGCTGCGGCGCCGCGCGTTCGTGCGGGCATTGCGTGTGTCAGGCCCGCTTGACACGCAGACCATCGAGAAACGGCTGAACGGCTATGGAAAAAAAGTGAACGGCTCGAAATGAGACCCGTCCGCGACTAACGGTCTGCCCTGCCTGGGTAGACCCCAGACAGGAGAATTGTGGCAAACGCCAAACCACGCGTGCACGAGATCGCTTCCGAACTCGGCGTCGACAGCAAGGTCGCTCTTGCGAAGCTCAAGGAGCTCGGCGAGTTCGTGAAGAGCCCCTCGTCCACCATCGAGCCCCCGGTCGCGCGCAAGCTGCGCGCCGCCCTCGAGGCTGACGGCGCCGCGGTGCCCGCCGCCGGCGCGAAGCCGGCCGCTTCGGCGCGCCCGGCCGCGCGTCCCGGGCCCGCACGACCCGCCGCTCCGGCGGCCCCCGCGGCTCCGGCCGCGCCCGAGGCGAAGACCCCCGCACCCGCCGCGGCCAGCGCCCCGGCCCCGGCCCCGGCACCGGCTCCCGCCGCTCCGGCCGCCGAGGCACCCGCCGCCCCGGCAGCCGACACGGCTGCGCCCGATGCGTCGGCCCCGAAGCCCGGAGCCCCGGCCCCGGCCGGCCCCCGCCCCGGCGGTGCGGCCCCGCGTCCGGGCAACAACCCGTTCGCGTCCGCGCAGGGCATGGGGCAGCGCCCCGCCGGCCCGCGTCCGGGCAATAACCCCTTCGCGTCGGCACAGGGCATGGGCCAGCGCCCGACCCCCGGCAACATCCCGCGTCCGCAGGCTCCGCGCCCCGGCGCCCCCCGTCCCGGCGCCCCGCGCCCCGGCGGAGCGGGTCGTCCCGGCGGCGGCGGTCGTCCCGGCGCGCCGTTCCAGCAGCGTCCCGGCGGCGCCGGTCGTCCCGGCGGTGCCGGTGGCGGCGGCGGCTTCCAGCGTCCCGGTGGCGCACCCGGCACGGGTGCACCCGGCGGCTTCGCCGGTCGCCCCGGCGGTGGTGGCGGTCGTGGACGTGGTCCCGGCGGC
Organism: Microbacterium sp. SSM24; assembly: GCF_025989145.1. Lineage (NCBI taxonomy): Bacteria > Bacillati > Actinomycetota > Actinomycetes > Micrococcales > Microbacteriaceae > Microbacterium > Microbacterium sp. SSM24. The sequence goes on from NZ_JAPDNQ010000001.1 coordinate 2,464,913, forward strand.
GGCACCGCAGGTGCCTTCGGCAAGGGCGGCGGCAAGTCCAAGCAGCGTAAGTCGCGTCGCGCGAAGCGGCAGGAATTCGAGATGCGGTCGGCGCCGGTCGTCGGCGGCGTCAATGTCTCCAAGGGAAACGGCGAGATCATCCGCCTGCGCCGTGGCGCATCCATCGCCGACTTCGCCGACAAGCTCGAGGCGCTGCGCGGCTACACCGTGCAGCCCGGCACGCTCGTGACGATCCTCTTCAACCTCGGCGAGATGGCCACGGCCACCGAGTCCCTGGACGAGGCGACGTTCGAGGTGCTCGGTGCCGAGCTCGGCTACAAGATCCAGATGGTCTCGCCCGAGGACGAGGACAAGGAGCTCCTCGAGGGCTTCGGTCTCGACCTCGAGGCCGAGCTGGAGGCGGAGAACGAGGAAGACCTCGAGATCCGGCCTCCGGTGGTCACCGTCATGGGCCACGTCGACCACGGTAAGACGCGACTGCTCGACGCCATCCGCCAGACCAACGTGGTCGCAGGCGAGGCCGGCGGCATCACGCAGCACATCGGTGCGTACCAGGTGTGGACCGAGCACGAGGGCATCGAGCGCGCGATCACCTTCATCGATACCCCGGGTCACGAGGCGTTCACCGCCATGCGTGCTCGTGGTGCGCAGGTGACCGACCTCGCGATCCTGGTCGTCGCGGCCGACGACGGCATCATGCCGCAGACGGTCGAGGCGCTCAACCACGCCCAGGCGGCGAACGTGCCGATCGTGGTCGCGGTCAACAAGGTGGACAAGCCCGACGCCAACCCCGCCAAGGTGCGCCAGCAGCTCACCGAGTACGGTCTCGTTGCCGAGGAGTACGGCGGCGACGTGCTGTTCGTCGACGTCTCGGCCCGTCAGGGCACCGGCATCCAGGAACTGCTCGACGCCGTTCTGCTGACCGCCGACGCCGGCCTGGACCTCACGGCCAACCCGAACAAGGCTGCCCGCGGTGTCGCGATCGAGGCGAAGCTCGACAAGGGCCGCGGCTCGGTCGCCACGGTGCTCATCCAGTCCGGAACGCTGCGCGTCGGCGATGCGATCGTGGCGGGCACGGCCTATGGCCGCGTGCGTGCGATGGCCGACGAGAACGGCGACGCCGTCGAAGAGGCCTACCCCTCGCGTCCGGTGCAGGTGCAGGGTCTGAACTCGGTGCCGCGAGCCGGCGACACGTTCATCGTGACCGAAGAGGACCGCCTGGCCCGCCAGATCGCTGAGAAGCGTGAGGCTGCCGAGCGCAACGCCCAGCTGGCGAAGGCCCGCAAGCGCATCTCGCTCGAGGACTTCACCCGTGCTCTCGAAGAGGGCAAGGTCGAGTCGCTCAACCTCATCATCAAGGGTGACGTGTCGGGTGCCGTCGAGGCGCTCGAGGAGTCGCTCCTCAAGATCGAGGTCGACGATTCGGTGCAGCTGCGGATCATCCACCGCGGCGTCGGTGCGATCACCGAGTCCGACATCAACCTGGCCACGATCGACAACGCGATCGTGATCGGCTTCAACGTCCGCCCCGACACGAAGGCGCGCGAGCGCGCCTCCCGCGAGGGTGTGGACGTCCGGTTCTACTCGGTCATCTACAACGCGATCGACGATGTCGAGCAGTCGCTCAAGGGCCTGCTCAAGCCGGAGTACGAAGAGATCCAGTCGGGCGTGGCGGAGATCCGCGAGGTGTTCCGCTCCTCGAAGTTCGGAAACATCGCCGGTGTCATCGTCCGCTCGGGCACGATCACGCGCAACGCCAAGGCGCGGGTCATCCGCGACGGCGTGGTCCTCGCCGACGGCCTGGCCATCGAGTCGCTGCGCCGCTTCAAGGACGACGTCACCGAGGTCCGCACGGACTTCGAGGCCGGTATCGGACTGGGCAAGTACAACGACATCCAGATCGGCGACGAGATCGAGACCACCGAGATGGTCGAGAAGCCTCGCGGCTGATCGCAAATCGGTGAGGGGCGCCCCTGTGTTCGGACGACGCAGTGCGCCCCTCACCTGTCGAAAGGAACGGACATGGCCGGCGAACGTCAGGCACGACTGGGCGACCGCATCCGCGTGATCCTCGCCGAACGGCTCGAGAAGGGCCTTCGCGACCCCCGACTGGGGTTCGTGACGATCACGGACGTGCGTGTGACGGGCGACCTCCAGCACGCCTCGGTGTTCTACACGGTGCTCGGCACCGAAGAGGAGCGCGCGGCGTCGGCGCAGGCGCTCGCCTCGGCGACGGGGATGCTGCGCTCCGAGGTGGGCAAGCACCTGAACACGCGACTCACCCCGTCGCTCGAGTTCATCCTCGACGCGATCCCCGAGAACGCCGACCACATCGCTGATCTGCTCCGCGAGGCGCGCGAGCGCGACGAGGCCGTGGCCGGACTCGCGTCGTCAGCCTCGTACGCGGGCGACGCCGACCCGTACGTCAAGCCCCGGGAAGCCGACGACGACGACGAGGACTGATCGTCAGGACGGAAGGCGGAGGTGTCCCTCGGATGCCTCCGCCAGCCCGTCTGCGATGAGAGAGTCGATGGCACGATCGCGCTGGAGCGCGTCCGGCCAGTCGCGGGCGACGTCGGTGAGCGGCACCGCGTGGGCGGCGGCATCCCGCAGTTCCCGCAGCACCGCGCCGCGCGCCTGACGGTCGCTGCCCTCGTAGCGCGCTTGGCGGCGACGCTCGTCGCCGGTGTCCGGATACCCCGCGGCGCGCCAGGCGCACCGATCCGCGATCGGGCAGGCGTCGCAGCGCGGCGATCTCGCCGTGCACGCGACGGCGCCGAGTTCCATCGTCGCTGCGTTCATCACGGCCGCCTCAGCGTCGGCGATCGGGAGGATCTCGGCCATCGCGGCCAGATCGCGCCGGGCGGGCGGCCCGGGCTGCGACCGCCCGTCGATCGCCCGCGCGAGCACGCGGCGCGTGTTGGTGTCGACGACGGGGTGGCGGTCCCCGTAGGCGAAGACGGCGACGGCGCGCGCGGTGTAGTCGCCGATGCCGGACAGCGCGAGGAGCGCGTCGACATCGCGGGGGACGATGCCGTCGTGGCGATCGCGGATCTCGACCGCGGCGCGGTGCAGCCACAGCGCGCGACGCGGATAGCCGAGGTTCGCCCACTGCCGCACCGCCTCGGCCGGAGCATCCGCCGCGAGCGAGGTCGGCGTGGGCCAGCGCGCGAGCCACGCCTCGAGATGCGGGATCACGCGGTTCACCGGAGTCTGCTGGAGCATGAACTCGCTCACGAGCGTGCCCCACGCGCCGAATCCCGGATGCCGCCATGGCAGGTCGCGCGCGTTGTCGCGGTACCACTCGATGAGCGGTGTCGCGAGGTCGGGCATGGCGTTCAGCCTATGCTCGACGCGCACCGGGCAGCGCCGCGCGCGGCCGTAGGCTGGTGGCATGCGCCTGCCGATCACCCCCGTCACCACGCTGTGGCGCGAGCTGCGCGACGAGGTGCGCCGGATGTATCCGGGAGGTCGCGTCATCGTCGCGATCGACGGTCTCGACGGAGCAGGGAAGTCGACCTTCGCCGATGGCTTCGCCGAGGTCTTCGCCGAGAAGGGCGCCGCGGTCTACCGCGCGAGCATCGACGGCTTCCATCGCCCGCGAGCCGAGCGCTACGCACGCGGCCGCACGAGCGCGGACGGGTTCTATCGCGACTCCTACGACTACGCCACCTTCCGCCGCGTGCTCATCGACCCTTTCCGCGACGGCGCGCAGACCGCGGGCGCGACCGGGTTCCAGCTCGCCGCCTTCGACGTCGCCCGCGACGCGGTCGAGGAGGCCCAGTGGGTGACCGCTCCCCGCGACGCGGTGCTCGTGGTCGACGGCATCTTCCTGCACCGGCCGGAGCTGCGCGACCTGTGGGACTGGTCGGTCTGGCTCGACGTCCCCGAATCCGTCGCCGCGCGGCGGCTCGCGGACCGCGACGGCAGCGACCCCGATCCGGACGCGCCGGCGAACGCGCGCTATCGCCAGGGGCAGAGGATCTACCTGCGCGAGGCGCAGCCCGAGGCCGCGGCATCCGCCATCGTCGACAACAGCGACCTCGCCCACCCGCGGCGTGCGTCCGGAGTGCTCGGCTGATGGCGGCCGCCGGCATCCTCCTCGTCGACAAGCCGGGAGGCATCACCTCGCACGACGTCGTCGCGCGCGCCCGCCGCGCGCTGGGGACGCGCAAGATCGGGCACGCGGGCACGCTCGACCCCATGGCCACGGGACTCCTCGTGCTCGGCGTCGAAGGGGCCACCCGCCTGCTGACGTTCATCGTGGGCCTCGACAAGACGTACCTCGCGACGATCCGGCTCGGCGTCGCGACCGACACCGATGACGCCGACGGTCAGGTGCTGGCCCAGACGGATGCTTCGACCATCGCCTCCGCGGCGATCGGGGTCGCCATCGAGCCGCTCACCGGCCGCATCTCGCAGGTGCCGAGCACCTACTCGGCGATCAAGGTCGATGGCCGCCGCGCCTACGACCTCGCCCGCGCGGGGGAGGAGGTCGAGCTCAGGGCCCGCGAGGTCACGGTGTCGCGTTTCGAGGTCCTGGCGGAGCGCCGGGACGGGGAGTTCGTCGACCTCGATGTCGTCGTGGACTGCTCGAGCGGCACGTACATCCGCTCGCTCGCCCGCGATCTCGGCTCCGCCCTCGGGGTCGGCGGGCACCTCACGGCGCTCCGCCGCACCCGCATCGGGCCCTTCCCGGTGACGGATGCCGCGCCCGTCGACGGGATCGCCGAACAGCGACTCGTCGCCCCCGCCGCGGTCGCGGCCGCCGTCCTCGGGAGGGTCGACGTGACCGCCGATGAGGCGCGTGATCTGCGCCACGGGAAGCGCCTCGCCGGTGCTGCCGAACGGCTCGAGCGCGAACGAGCCGCGGCGATCGATCCGACCGGGGCTCTCGTGGGCATCGTGAGCGCACGAGGATCCGACATCAAGAGCATCATGAACATGCCCGAGGAGGCACCCCGATGATCCTGTGGTTCACGATCGTCGAGGTCGCCGTCGCGGTGCTCGCGGGACTGCTCTGCCTCATCGCCGGGCTTGCGGGTCGCCGGCCCAGCGACCTCACCGTGGGATCGCTGGCGCTCCTCGAGCTGCTGCTCATCGCCCAGATCGTCGTGGCGATCATCGCGCCGTTCGCGGGCAACCTCCCGACCGGCAGCGCGCTCGAGTTCTGGGTCTACCTCGTCTCGGCGGCACTCCTGCCGGTCGCCGGGGTCGCGTGGGCGCTCCTCGAGCGCAGTCGCTGGAGCACCGTCATCATGGGAATCGCGGCGCTCGCGGTGGCCGTCATGGTGTGGCGCATGTACGCGATCTGGACGGTGCAGATCGCGTGACGCGAGGTCAGCGCTTGGCGAGGTAGGCCGAGTGCACCCAGCCGGTCTTGCCGGCGTAGGACACCTTGCGCCATTCGCCGCTCGACGCCTGGATGACGCCGACGTTCGCGCCCTTCGGGATCAGCAGGATCCGCGCGTTCGCCGTCGAGGGGCCGGTCCGGAGGTTCAGCGCCGCCGTCGCGGCGTAGGTGGGCGGCTTGGGTGCGGGCGCCGGCTTGACGGCCGCGGGTGCCGGCGGCTTCGTCGGCGAGACCAGCGACGCAGACACCCATCCCGACTGCGTGCCGACCTTGACGGGGATGAATCCCGTCGTGATGGTGCCGGGAACGTGGACCACCGCCGTGCCGAGCGGCAGCATCCGGATGGTGGAGTAGCTGGTCGAGGGGCCGGTGCGGAAGTTCACGCCGCCCACGGTGTAGTAGGTGCACGTCGCCGGGGTCGGCTTCGCGTTCACGCGCGACGCCGAGGTGTACAGGTCGACGCCCTTGCCCTTGAGGAAGGCGGCAGCATCCGTCGCCACCGTGCCTGCGGCGGTGGACTTCCACAGCTCCAGGTGGAGGTGGTTTCCGGACGAGGCGCCACTGGTGCCGACCTGGCTGATGCGCTGCCCCGCCTTGACGGTCTGACCGACCTTCACGTGGGTCGTGGACACCCACATGTGCATGTAGACGGCCTTGTACTCGACGCCGCCGATGACGCTGCGCACGGAGATGTAGCCCTCGCGGGAGGTCGTGCCGTCCACCGTCGCGGTCACGGTTCCTCCCGTGATCGCGTAGATGGGAGCGCCGCCCGCGGCCGCCATGTCGACGCCGCGGTGAACCGTGGGGCCGTACCGGACCGGGATGCAGCGGGGCCCGAAGTAGGAGGAGACGGTGTAGCTCTTCGCAGCGAGCGGAAGGCGGTACGCGGGCGCCGGCGTCGGTGTGGGGGTGGGCGTCGGCGTGGGGGTGGGCGTCGGGGTGGGAGTCGTGGTCGGCGTCGGCGTCGGCGTGGGCGCGCTCGGCTGGATCGCGGCGGTGGCGGGCGAGACGCTGCCGAGTGTCAGAGCCGCCGTGGCGGCGACGACGAGCAGAAGATGACGGGTCGATCGCATGGGGTGCACTTCGCAGAGGAGAGGCGGATGGGGAAGTCCGGTCGGGTCCGTGCTGTGAATATTGTCACTTATCGGTGTGTCTGTCCATTCCTGTGACAGAAGTGGCTTATGTGACTCGATTCGCGAAGCCGCCCATCACAGCCGAACTAGGATTGACAGGCCATGACATCGCCTGCTCGTCCTCGCCGCCGCATGACCGGAATCGGCCGTGTCCTCGTCATCGTCTACGGGATCATGGCGCTCGCCGCCACCGGTCGCTCGTTCGTCCAGATCGTGCAGGGCTTCGATGAGGCACCGCTCGCGTACACGCTCTCGGCCGTGTCCGCCGTGGTCTACATCGTGGCGACGCTCGCGCTCGTCTTCGCCGGCTCCCGCGGCTGGTACCTGGTCGCGTGGATCGCGATCGTCTTCGAACTCGTCGGGGTGCTGGTCGTCGGCGCGCTGAGTCTCCTCATCCCCGAGCTCTTCGCCCACCCGAGCGTGTGGTCCTGGTTCGGGCTCGGCTACGTGTTCGTGCCCCTCGTGCTGCCGTTCTTCGGATTGTGGTGGCTCACGACGCACCGTCCCCTCGCGCAGGAGACGGCCGGCGAGCGCGCCGCGGTGGCCTCGTGATCGTCTTCCGCGATCCCGCGGAGGTTCCCGAGGGTTTCGGGCCCTCCGTCGTCGCGATCGGCAAGTTCGACGGCGTGCACTCCGGGCATCGCGCGGTGATCGACCGAGCGAGGGTGGATGCCGCGGAGACCGGGGCCCGCGTGGTCGCCGTGACCTTCGACAGGAATCCGCTGGCGCTCCTCCGCCCCGAGATCTGCCCGGACAGCCTCGTCGGCGCGAACCAGAAGCTCGACCTGCTGGCGCGGGCGGGCGTCGACGCGACGCTGCTGCTGACCTTCGATCGCGCGCTCGCCGATCTCGGCGCGCGCGAGTTCGTCGAGCACGTGCTGGTCGGCGCCCTCGGCGTGCGCATCGTCATGGTCGGAGGCGACTTCCGGTTCGGGCGCGGGGGAGCAGGCACCCCCGCACTGCTGCGGGAGCTCGGTGCGGAGTTCGGGTACGAGGTCGACGTCGTCGACGACGTGCGCGCCATCGACGCCGGGCGCCGGGTGTCCTCGACCTGGGTGCGCGAGCTCCTCGCGGACGGCGACGTCGCAGGAGCCGCGAAGCTCCTCGGCCGCGCACACTCGGTGCGCGGCGAAGTCGTCCACGGTCTCAAGCGCGGGCGCGAACTCGGATTCCCGACCGCCAACCTGTCGTCCGACCTCGAGGGCTTCGTTCCGGCCGAGGGCGTGTACGCGGGGTGGCTGGTCGACCGCGGCGCGCCCCGCGCCGACCGTGACAGCGACCCGCGTTCCAGCATCCGCTATCCCGCCGCGATCAGCATCGGCACCAACCCGACGTTCGCCGACGTCGTGGTGCGGCAGGTCGAGGCGTATGTCCTCGACGAAACCGACCTCGACCTCTACGGGCACACCGTGGAGATCGAGTTCGTGGCGCGCATCCGGGGTATGGTCGCGTTCGAGGGGATCGGCCTGCTCATCGAGCAGATGACCGACGATGTCGTTCAGGTGCGCGAGGAGCTGACATGACCGGTGTGACGGAGCAGACCCGACCCCGTGCGTCCGTTCTGCGTCGCGTGATCGTCGGCGTCATCATCGTCTCGTTCGGGCTTGCCGCCCTCGGCGGCATCGTCGTGCTGCTCGGCGCCGAACTGGGCGATCCGGCATGGAAGGTCCTGGGCACGACGGCACTCGTCGGGGCTTTCAGCGTCGCCGTGCTCTGCTGCGCCTCGCTGCTCGGGAAGCGCCTTCAGGTCATCGGGCTCGTCGGCGCGGTCGTTGCACTCATCGCCGCTGTGCTGTCGATCATCGCGCTGTGGAGCCAGCCGTCCTGGGAGGCGGAGCTGTTCTGGGACGTCCTGTGGACGACGGTGGCGGCTTCGGTGGGCCTGTCGTTCGCCTGCCTGCTCCTGCTCCTGGCGGACCGGCGGCAGCGCGTCGTGCGGATCGGCCTCATCGTCACGCTCGCGCTGTTCGCGCTCGTCTTCGTGCTCGTCGTGTACCCGGTGTGGACCGACGACGCGGGCGGTGAGGCGTACTCGCGCACCCTCGGCATCGCCTCGATCCTCGCGGCCCTCGGCGCCATCGTCGTGCCGGTGCTGTCGCTCCTCCTGCGCGGACGCCCTGACGATGCCGCACCGCGACCGGATGCGCTGTCGCCCTCGACGATCGCCCGGCTCGAGGCCGAGGCGGCGCGACGCGGCGTCACTCCCGATGAGCTGGTGGCAGAGCTCATCTGGCCGGCCACGCCCCCTGCGTAGGCCCGGCGACCCCTAGCCCGGCCAGGGCCGACGCGCCTACGATCGAGCCGTGCACGGCATCGGGCGGCGCGCGCGAACGTGGTCTCGTCCGCCGCAGCCGGGTAGGATTGACGTTTTGCGCGACGGGGCGAGCGATCCTCGCCCCCGCCAGCAGGTTCACCAGACAGAGGGAGCACCATGAGCCGCACCGATCTGCAGACGCTGCCCGAGCGGGCCGTCGCGCTGCTCGGCGGGGAACCCGACGACACGACCCTCCGCCGCTACCTGCACGGACTGCCCGGCGTCGACGCCGTGGGCCTGGAGCAGCGGGCGGCCGGACTCGGCACACGGTCGATCAAGACGTCCTCCAAGGCGTGGGCGCTCGACAAGATCATCGACCTCATCGACCTGACGACCCTCGAGGGCGCCGACACTCCGGGCAAGGTGCGTTCGCTGGTCGCCAAGGCCCTGAACCCGGATGCCTCCGACCCGACGTGCCCGCGCGTGGCCGCGGTATGCGTGTACGGCGACATGGTGCCGTACGCCGTCGAGGCGCTCGGCTCCGCGCACGGCGACCCCGACGACGGTCTCGTGTCGGTGGCGGCGGTCGCGACCGCGTTCCCCAGCGGCCGCTCCTCGCTCGAGATCAAGCTCGCCGACACCGCCGATGCGGTCGCGGCAGGAGCGGACGAGATCGACATGGTGATCGACCGCGGCGCGTTCCTCGCGGGTCGCTATGGACTCGTGTTCGATCAGATCGCCCGGGTGAAGGAGGCCTGCCGTCGAGAGGACGGCACCTACGCCTCGCTCAAAGTGATCCTCGAGACGGGCGAGCTGAACACCTACGACAACGTCAAGCGCGCGTCGTGGCTCTCCATCCTCGCCGGCGGCGACTTCATCAAGACGTCGACGGGCAAGGTGCAGCCTGCCGCCACTCTGCCGGTCACGCTGCTGATGCTCGAGGTCGTGCGCGACTGGCATCGCGCGACCGGCGAGAAGGTCGGCGTGAAGCCGGCGGGCGGCATCCGCACCTCTAAGGACGCGATCAAGTACCTCGTGACCGTCGCCGAGACCGTGGGCGAGGAGTGGCTGCAGCCCCACCTGTTCCGTTACGGCGCGTCGAGCCTGCTCAATGACGTGCTCCTGCAGCGCCAGAAGCTGAAGACCGGTCACTACTCCGGCGCCGACTACGTGACGATCGATTGATAAGCGACGGTATCCCCATGAGTTTCCTCGAGTACGCACCCGCCCCCGAGTCCCGCGCGATCCTGAACCTCCGCGACGAGTACGGGCTCTTCATCGACGGCGAGTTCCGCCCCGGCGGCGGCGAGAGCTTCGCCACCATCTCCCCGGCTGACGAGAAGCACATCGCCACGATCGCCACGGCGAGCGAAGCGGATGTCGCTGCCGCTGTGACAGCCGCGCGCCGCGCCCACGACAAGACGTGGTCGAAGATGAGCGGGCGCGATCGCGGCAAGTACCTCTTCCGCATCGCCCGGCTCGTGCAGGAGCGCGCCCGTGAGCTGGCGGTCGCCGAGAGCCTCGACAACGGCAAGCCGATCAAGGAGTCCCGCGACGTCGACGTGCCGCTGGTCGCCGCCTGGTTCTTCTACTACGCCGGCTGGGCGGACAAGCTCGACTACGCCGGCCTCGGCCCGAACCCCCGCGCGCTCGGCGTCGCGGGCCAGGTGATCCCGTGGAACTTCCCGCTGCTCATGCTCGCGTGGAAGATCGCGCCCGCGCTGGCCGCGGGAAACACCGTCGTCATCAAGCCGGCCGAGACCACGCCGCTGTCGGCACTGATCTTCGCCGAGATCCTGCAGCAGGCCGACCTGCCGCCGGGTGTGGTGAACATCGTCACCGGAGCCGGCGCGACCGGCGCCGCGCTGGTGCGCCACCCCGACGTGAACAAGGTCGCCTTCACCGGCTCGACCCCGGTGGGCCGCGAGATCGCCAAGTCCGTCGCCGGCACCGACAAGAAGCTCACTCTGGAGCTCGGCGGCAAGGCGGCGAACATCGTCTTCGAGGATGCTCCGATCGACCAGGCCATCGAGGGCATCGTCAACGGCATCTTCTTCAATCAGGGCCACGTGTGCTGCGCCGGCAGCCGGCTGCTCGTGCAGGAGTCGATCCACGACGAGGTCGTCGACCGGCTCAAGACGCGCCTGTCGACCCTGCGCCTCGGCGACCCGCTCGACAAGAACACCGACATCGGCGCCATCAACTCCCGCGCGCAGCTGGAGCGCATCCGCGAGCTGAGCCGCATCGGCGAGGAGGAGGGCGCGGAGCGCTGGAGCGCCGACTGCGTCATCCCCGAGAACGGCTTCTGGTTCGCGCCGACGATCTTCACGAACGTGCAGGCCTCCCACCGCATCGCGCGCGACGAGATCTTCGGACCGGTGCTGTCGGTGCTCACGTTCCGCACGCCCGCGGAGGCGATCGAGAAGGCCAACAACACCCCGTACGGCCTCTCGGCTGGCATCTGGACCGACAAGGGCTCGCGGATCCTCGCGGTCGCCGACCGCCTGCGCGCCGGTGTGATCTGGGCGAACACGTTCAACCGATTCGACCCGTCGAGCCCGTTCGGCGGCTACAAGGAGTCCGGCTACGGCCGGGAGGGCGGCCGCCACGGCCTCCTCGCGTACCTGAAGGGAGCGGCGGCGTGAGCAAGCGACTGACCGTGCCGAAGACGTACAAGCTGTTCATCGGCGGGGCGTTCCCCCGCACCGAGTCCGGACGCACCTACGAGGTCGTCTCGGCGAAGGGCGATTTCCTCGCCAACGCCGCCCTCGCCTCGCGCAAGGATGCCCGCGACGCCGTGACCGCCGCCCGCGGTGCGGTGAAGGGGTGGGCCGGCGCGACCGCGTACAACCGCGGCCAGGTGCTCTACCGCGTCGCCGAGCTGCTCGAGGGTCGCCGTGCGCAGTTCGTCGACGAGATCGTGCAGCAGACCGGCGCCTCGAGCTCCGCCGCTCAGGCCGAGGTCGACGAGGCCATCGACCGGTGGGTGTGGTACGCCGGCTGGTGCGACAAGTTCGGTCAGGTCGCAGGCAACGGCAACCCCGTCGCCGGCCCCTACTTCAACATCTCGGTCCCGGAGCCCACGGGCGTCGTGGCCGTCATCGCCCCGCAGGACACCGCGCTCCTGGGGCTCGTGTCGGCGATCGCTCCCGCGCTCGTCTCGGGCAACTCGGTCGTCGTGGTGGCGTCGCAGCGATTCCCGCTGTCGGCGATCAGCCTGGCGGAGGTCCTCGCCACCAGCGACGTGCCGGGCGGCGTGGTGAACGTCCTCACCGGATCGCCCGCCGAACTCGCGCCCTGGCTCGCCTCGCACCCCGACGTGCACGGCCTCGACCTCGTCGGCGCCGGCGACCTGGAATGGGTCGACCTGCAGATCGCGGCCGCCGAGACGCTCACGCGCGTGCTTCCCCCCGAATCGGGGAAGGATGCCGCGGCCCCGAGCCTCGAGCGCATCGCCGCCTTCACCGAGACCAAGACGGTCTGGCACACCAAGAGCCTCGTCTGATCGTTCGCTCCTCACGCGGAGCGACGACGAAGGGCCGGAACCCGCGCACGGGTTCCGGCCCTTCGTTCGATGCGTCAGCCCTGGCAGACCTGGAGGTTCTCCACGGCCGGGCTGAGGGTGGTGGGTCCGCCCAGCAGCACGGCGCCGTTGCTTCGGTGGTCGAGCAGCACCGAAGCGGCCGAGAGGCTCAGGCAGTTCGGCTCGGTCAGGTGCAGCGGGGCACCGAGTGCGCCGGCGAGGACCGTGCCGGCCAACGCGTCGGGGAACTTCGCGCCGGTGGTGAGGATGCCGTAGTCGGGCCGATCGAAGAAGTTGTAGTTGATCAGCATCGCCGTCTCGTAGCGGTTGCCGCCCGCGAAGCGGTAGACGCCCTCGGCGCCCAGGAGCGTCGCGAGATCCTTCTCGATGCCGGCCGAGACCATGTTCGTGCCGCCCGCGATGAACACCTGCTGCACGCCGAGGTCGGTCAGCAGCTTCTTCGTATCGGCGGGGAGCGTCTTGGATCCGCCCTCGACGAGGATGACCGGCGCGCCGATGTGACCTGCGGCGGCGCCGGCGGAGAGCGCGTCGGGGAAGTTCCGGCCGGTCACCATGAACGCGACAGGGGTGTCACCGGCGGGGAAGGCGTCGCGGATGATCATCTCGGCGGTCACGAACCGGTTGGTGCCGCTGAAACGTTCGACGGATGCCGCGGGCAGCGCCTTCTTCACGTCCTTGAAGACGGCGTCGGAGACGGAGTTGGCCTGGCCGAGCACGATCACCCGCTGGGGGGCGAGCTCGATGAGACGCTGCTTGGTGACGGCGGGGAGGACCTTGGGGCTGGTGAGGAGCAGAATGCCCTGCTTCGCGATCGCGGCCGGTCCGGCAGCGAGCGCGTCGGGGTAGTTGGTCCCGTCCGCCAGATACACGGTGTCGACCGTCTCGCCCGGCGCCACGGTCTGCCGCGAGGCCTCGACAGCGGTCCCGAACCGATCCTGACCGGTCAGGCGCCAGACGTCGAACACGCGGGGGGTGAGGACGATCTCGCCGAGCGGGACCGAGCTGCCCTCGGCGACGACGACGTCGTTGCTGTCGTAGAAGTAGCGCGCGTCGTCGTAGTACTCCGAGCCGATGTAGTCGGGGTAGGCGTCGAAGCGGAACGAGTACGTGCCGGCTGCGAGGGAGCCGATCACCCACTCGCCGGTCTCATCGCGGTAGGTCACCGGCGAGGTGTCGGTGACGTCTTCCCAGATCTCCCACTCGACGTCGAGCTTCCAGATGGTGACGACGACGTCGCCCGGAATCGCGAGATTCAGGGGCGCCCCGCCGTCATCGGGCTGGTACACGAGCTTCGAGATGGTCACTTCCGACGTGGCCGCGGCAGCCGCATCGACGTCGGCGACGACACCGCCGTTCGGGGCGAGTGGCTGGACGCCGGCGAGACCGGCGGCCTGCGCGGGCGACGCGAGGGAGAGGGCCGCGCACAGGGCGACGGCGAAAACGGCAAGGCGGGGGGCATGACGGGGATACATAGGGCGGGAGTCCTCTTTACGGGGATGAAAGAACTCTCATCTTCATGATGAGTGGTCGGACTCTAGCATTTGCATCCGGACAGGATTGACCGGACGCGTCATCGCTGTGGAAAACGTGCTCGGCGACTCAGCCGAGATCGAGTCCGCCCCACTGGCCGGGGCGGTTCAGCTCGCCGTAGTGCACCACGAGATCATCGGGTGAGACCGACGCGACGCACGCCAGCAAGGACAGCGTCGGATACCCGTAGGGGCGGTTGTCGCGGATGATCGCCCGATCATCCGTCGGATCGAGTTCGGCGGAACGGCGCAGGACCTCGACCCACGGAATCCACCATACGCGATCACCGGCGGGCGCGGCGGCGCGGAACTCGTCGAGCCATGCGGCGATGCGGGGTGTGCCGGGATCGTCGATGTCGTCGTGCGCGATCATGTGCGTTCCGGGCGGGAGCTCGACGGTGCGAAGCGCCTCGCCGTCCCACGTCGTCACCCGGGCTGCGTGATCGTCCACTTCGACGAGATTGAACCCGTGCGTCGGCGGATCGCCCGCCGGGGAGCGACCGGCCACGGAGTCGAGCACGATACCGCCGCGCGACACGAGCTCCGACTCGGGGCGGGACGAGGCATCCGCTCGATTCAGCAGCACCGCGAGGCGACGGGTGCCGGGGTCGGCGGCCAGCCACGCGCCGCCGGCGCGGACATCGCGCACCCCCACCACCCCGTCGTGCGCCTCGGGCCACCACGGCCCGAGCGGGTTCCACGGGCGCTCCGGATCCTCGTCGCGGATCGCGAGCAGCCGCACGGGCTCCCGGGGCGACTCGGGCACGCGGATGACGACGGTGCACATCGGGTCTTCTCCTGCCTGCGGCGATCCGGGTCGTGCCAAGATCGGAGGGTGTTCGTCGTGGTCGGAGTCACGGGCGGGATCGCCGCCTACAAGTCGGTGCATCTCGTGCGCCTCCTGGTGAAGGAGGGCCACGAGGTGCACGTCGTGCCGACCGCGGACGCGCTGCGCTTCGTCGGCCTGCCGACGTGGGAGGCGATCAGCCGCAACCCGGTCACGACCTCCGTCCACGAGGACGTCGCCCGCGTCCGTCACGTCGCGCTCGGCCAGTCGGCCGATCTCGTGATCGTGGCGCCCGCGACCGCGAACACGCTGGCGAAGATGGCGGCCGGACTGGCGGACGATCTCCTGGGAACGACCCTACTCGCCACCATGGCACCGGTCGTCGTGGCGCCCGCGATGCACACCGAGATGTGGCGGCACCCCGCGACGGTGCACAACATCGCGACGCTGCGCGAGCGCGGCGTGATCACGGTCGGGCCCGACGACGGCGCCCTCACCGGCGGCGACAGCGGCCCGGGACGGATGTCGGAGCCCGAGCAGATCGTGGCCGAGGCGCTCGCGGCGACGGGAGCCCGCAGCGCTGATCTCACCGGAGTGCGGGCGGTCGTATCGGCCGGCGGAACACGCGAGCCCATCGATCCCGTGCGCTTCATCGGCAACCGCTCCAGTGGGAAGCAGGGGATCGCGGTCGCGCTCGCGGCAGCCGATCGGGACGCGGACGTGCTCCTGATCGCCGCGCATGTGGACGAAGGCGTGCTCTCCGAGGCATCCGCCCACCCGCGCGTGGAGGTGGTGCGTGCCGGGACGGCCGCGGAGCTCGCGGCCGCCGTCGGCGACGCCGCGGCAGGGGCTGACGTCGTCGTGATGGCGGCGGCCGTCGCCGACTACCGCGTCGCGGAGGTGTCGGACGCGAAGCTGTCGAAGGATGCCGCGGCCGGGCCGGGCATCACGCTGCACCTCGTCGAGAACGACGACATCCTCGCCGGCCTGGTCCAGAGCCGGCGCGACGGCCAGATCGTCGTGGGATTCGCGGCCGAGACACCCCAGGACGGCGAGACCCTGCTCGACCGCGGACGCCGCAAGGCCGCGCGCAAGGGCGCCGATCTGCTCGCCGTGAACCAGGTGGGCTGGGCGCAGGGATTCGAAGCGGATCGCAACGAGGTGACGCTGCTGGATGCCTCCGGTGAGGTCGTCGCGACGGTGGACGGAACCAAGCGCGCCGTCGCCGACGCGATCTGGGATGCCGTGCGCGGCATCCGCTCCAGAAATAAGTAACAGAAAGGTAACGACGCATGTAGAGTGGGCGCACCGTGTCGACGATGACACGGTGTTCGACCCGGAGGACATGCCCGATGCCCCCTGCCGCGGCATCCGATCGCACCAGCGACCGGACCCACGCTCTGCTCGTCGTCTGCGTGCTCGCGGCCGCCAGCCTGGTGATCGCCTTCCTCGGCGCCAGTCCTGCGCGCGTGAGCGCCACGGAGCTCATGGGGGATCCGCGCACGCCCGGAGACGCGGCGTTCATCGCCAGTCACCGCGGCGGCGGCGCCACCGCACCCGAGAACACCCTCCCCGCCATCGCGGCCGCGCTGGCCGGCGGGTTCGACTACGTCGAGGTCGACGTCGCGCTCACGGCCGACGGGCACCCCGTGCTTCTCCATGACCGCAAAGTGGATCGCACGACCGACGGCACCGGGCCGCTCGCCGAGCTGACGCTCGCCGAGGTCCGCGCCCTCGACGCCGGCTCGTGGTTCGATCCGGCGTACGCGGGCACGCGGGTGCCGACGCTCGCCGAGTTCCTCGACGTGCTCGCCGCCGCGCGAGGGCGCGCGATCGTCGAGCTCAAGGGCACGTGGGATGCCGCAGCCGTCGCCCGCGCGATCGATGAGATCGCCGCGCGAGACCTCGAGCGCAGCGTCGCCCTCGCGAGCTTCGACGCCCGCACGCTCGCCCTGTGTGCGACCGAGTCCGAGGTCGTCTCGCGCCTGCTCATCCTCAAGCACCTCCCGAAGGACGCCGCGGCCGCCGCCGCGGAAGCCGGAGTGCGCGGCATCGTCGTCTCGCGCAAGGCTGTGCTCGAGCGACCCGAAGTCGTCGAGGAGATCCACGCCGCGGGTGGGCGCATCGTCGTCTACACGCTCAACGACGACGCGCAGTGGGATGCGGTCACCGCGCTCGGCGTGGACGGCATCGTGACCGACGACCCGCACCTGCTGTCGCAGTGGCAGGCGGCGTCGGCCGGCCACGAGCGCGTCGGCCCATGACCGCGGCGCGTCCCTCGGATTTCCCCGCGCGGGCGTCGTAGGGTCGAGAGGTCCTACGAGCACGGAGGCAGGATGCTGCACGATCGACGTCGGATCGCGGTCCGTTCCCTGGGCACGATCGGCCTACTGGCCGTCGCGGCCGCCCTCATCGTGGGCTGCCGCCCCGAGGCGGGCCCCGGCTCCACGGGAGATCCGACGCCGTCGATCTCGACGCGTCCCACCGGTGCCTCGCCGACGCCGATCGAGACGGAACTGCCCGGTGCAGGATTCGAGGTCCCGGCGTCGTGCGAAGACGTCTACTCCGCGGCCATGCTCAGCAGTCTCACCGCCGACAACCCGCCGCTCAACGACCCGGACGTGACGATGCTCTCGACGCAGGACATCGACCTCAACCAGATCATCGACGGGGGCGCGGCGACCCTCCGCTGCTCGTGGGGGCTGCCCGGCGAGTACGGGCTGGCGACGAACGTCACCGCGATCGATGCCGAGCAGGGAGAGTTCATCCTCGCGGAGCTCGCCGCGTCGGGGGCGGCGTGCGAGCCCCTCGGGAGCGGCACGGTGTGCCGGTTCGAGCAGAAGGGCGTCACCCAGGACGACCAGGTTTACACCAGCGGCGAGACCCACTACGTGGGTGACGGCGGCTGGGTGTCGACGTCGTGGCTCAACTTCGCGCCGGAGGGTTACACCGAGGACATCGTGGATACGGTCTGGGGCTGAGCCACCGGCATCCGCTAGACTGACACCCGGGGAATCCGCTGTCGATGTCGCAGCTCGCTGAAGCGAGTGCCCGCGGCCGACGGTGAGAGCACCCGCCCCGTGTTCGCGACGGCGTCCGCGCCGCCAGCGGGAGCATCGCAGTCGTTTCGGTGTCCGCACCGATTCATCGCCGGTTCGCCGGCATTCACGCTCAGGAGGAGCATGCCGCCCACGGCACCCGCCCAGACGTCGGCGCAGCGCCGCCGCAAGTCTTCGGCCGCACGTCGAGACGACGAGGCGCCCATCATCCCGATCCTCGCGCGCAAGGTGCGCGAGGTCGAGGCCAAAGCCCAGCGAGGCAAGCTCGGTCCGACGAACCGCGTCAAGTTCCAGGTCATCGCGTTCCTGGTGCGCGAGGAGCGCGCCCGTGTTAAGAGCGACACCGCGGTGACGGATGCCGCGCGCGCCGAGCTGCTCAAGCGGCTCGACGGCGTCGCCACCATCCTCGCCAAGACGGCGGCACGCGACACGTCGCTCATCCAGCTGCTCGAAGTCGATCAGGCCGCCTCGCCGGTCGCGCGACGCATGCGCCGCGACTGGCTGCTCGAGTCGGGTGCGGAGCTGCCCCCGGACGAGCTCATCATCACCGACGCGGCCCCGGTCGCGGCCACGGTCGTCCCCGCCGCGCTGGCCGAGCGTCAGGTCGTGCCGCTGCAGGTGGAATCGCGCCGCGAGTCCAACCCGTTCCTCGCGCCCGACCTCTCCCTCCGCGCCCCGAAGCCGACGCCGCGCCGCCGTCTCGACGGCTGGGAGCTCATGGGTCCGCTCTACAAGGCGTTCGAGACCGGTGCCGGCGGCGGTGCCGCCACCATGGACCTTCCGCCCGTGCCCGAGTTCGACAGGCTCTCTCCCAAAGGCCTCGAGATCATGGTGCACCAGTCGCGCTTCCTCGAGTCCGTGCGCGAGGGCCACCGCACCTTCCTCCTGGCCGACGAGCCGGGACTCGGAAAGACCGCGGAGTCCGTGCTCGCGGCATCCGTCGCCGGCGCCTATCCGCTGCTGGCAGTCGTGCCCAACGTCGTCAAGATGAACTGGGCCCGCGAGGTGGAGCGCTGGACGCCCCACCGCCGCGCGACGGTCATCCACGGTGACGGCGAGGCCATCGATGCGTTCGCGGACGTCTTCATCGTCAACTACGAGGTCCTCGACCGGCATCTGTCCTGGCTCGGCGACCTGGGCCTGAAGGGCATGGTGGTCGACGAGGCGCACTTCATCAAGAACCTCTCGTCGCAGCGCTCGCAGAACGTCCTCGCGCTCGCCGCACGCATCCGCGAGCAGGTGCGCAACCCGCTGCTGCTCGCGCTGACGGGAACCCCGCTCATCAACGACGTCGAGGACTTCGACGCGATCTGGCGGTTCCTCGGCTGGACGACCGGCGAGAAGCCCGGTCCCGCGCTGATGGAGAAGCTCGACGACACGGGTCTCACCCCGGCCGACAAGGCGTTCTACCCCGAGGCCCGCGACGCGGTGATCTCGATGGGCATCGTGCGTCGCAAGAAGAAGGACGTCGCCGCCGACCTGCCCGACAAGCTCATCGCCGACCTCCCGGTCGAGCTGGACGACGAGTTCGGCCGCTCGATCCGTCAAGCGGAGCGCGAACTCGGCGAGCGACTGGCCGCGCGCTACCGCCGCATCATCGAGGCCCGCGGCGACCGCGGCCTCGCGCCCGGCGAGATCGACGGCGACATCGTGCGTCTCGTGGCGCAGAACGAGCTCGAGGAGTCCAAGGCCGCCGGGACCGGCTCCGAGAACGTGTTCACCATGGTGCGCAAGATCGGCCAGGCCAAGGCGCTCCTCGCGGCGGACTACGCCGTGCAGCTGCAGCGCTCGGTCGGCAAGGTCGTGTTCTTCGCCAAGCACATCGATGTGATGGATGCCGCAGAGGCGCACTTCGCGGGCGCCGGCCTGCGCACGGTGTCGATCCGCGGTGACCAGACGACGCCGGTCCGCCAGCAGGCGATCGACGACTTCAACAACGACGAGGGCGTGGGGATCGCGGTCTGCTCGCTGACCGCGGCAGGCGTCGGGCTCAACATGCAGGCGGCGTCCAACGTGGTGCTCGCCGAACTCTCGTGGACGGCCGCCGAGCAGACGCAGGCGATCGACCGCGTGCACCGCATCGGCCAGGACGAGCCGGTCACGGCGTGGCGCATCATCGCCGCGCACACGATCGACACGAAGATCGCCGAGCTGATCGACTCCAAGCAGGGGCTCGCCCAGCGGGCGCTCGACGGCGAGGCCGTCGACCCGCAGTCGAGCGACTCGGTGCAGCTGTCGGCGCTCATGCACCTCACGCGCCAGGCACTCGGCGCGGACTGACAGACGGCGCGGCCGACCCCGTCTCGACGGGGATCGGCCGCGGCGGCGCGTGTGGCAGGGTGCGGCATCCGGGCACTAATGTCGGGTGAGGCAGCGTCGCCGACCCTCTTCTCCCTACAGCGAGGACCACAGCCATGAAGATCGGCATCCTGACGAGCGGTGGCGACTGCCCCGGACTCAACGCGGTCATCCGCGGCGTCGTCCTCAAGGGGACCACGTCGTACGACCTGGAGTTCGTCGGCATCCGCGACGGCTGGCGCGGCGTGGTCGATGCGGACTTCTTCCCGCTGACCCGTCACGAGGTGAAGGGCCTGTCGAAGGTCGGCGGCACGATTCTCGGCACGAGCCGCACCAACCCGTACGAGGGTCCCCGCGGCGGGGCCGAGAACATCGCCAAGACCCTCTACGGCCACCGGATCGACGGCATCATCGCGATCGGCGGCGAGGGCACCCTGGCAGCTGCCAACCGCCTGGCCAACGACGGCATCAATGTGCTGGGCGTGCCGAAGACGATCGACAACGACCTCCGCGCGACCGACTACTCGTTCGGCTTCGACACGGCGGTGAACATCGCCACCGACGCGATGGACCGCCTCCGCACCACGGGGGACTCGCACCAGCGCTGCATGGTGGCTGAGGTCATGGGGCGCCACGTCGGGTGGATCGCCCTGCACGCGGGCATGGCCGCAGGCGCCCACGCGATCTGCATCCCCGAGGTGCCGATGTCGATCGACGAGATCTGCGACCTCGTCTCCAAGGCTCACGACCGCGGCCGCGCACCCCTCATCGTCGTCTCCGAGGGCTTCAAGCTGAAGGGTCAGGACGAGGCGTTCTCCGACAAGGGGCTCGACGCCTTCAACCGTCCGCGTCTCGGCGGGATCAGCGAGGTGCTCGCGCCCGAGATCGAGCGGAGGACGGGCATCGAGACCCGCTCGACGGTGCTCGGACACATCCAGCGCGGCGGCTCGCCCTCCGGCTTCGACCGCGTGCTCGCCACGCGGCTGGGCCTGCACGCGGCCGACGCGGTCGTCGACGGGGCGTGGGGCCAGATGGTGGCCATGCGCGGCACCGACATCGTGCGCGTGCCGTTCGCCGAGGCCCTCGGCGAGCTCAACACCGTGCCGCTCTACCGCTACGAAGAGGCCGCCGCCCTCTTCGGCTGAGTCGGCTGCGCCATGCGTGCCGCCGGCTGCGCCATGCGTGCCGCAGGAGAAATCGGCTGTGCAGGACGATCCTGGACAGATCGTCCTGTGTAGCGGATTCCTCCTGCGCTGGGGACGCGCTGCGCCTCCTCCACAAGGCGGAGGTTCGGCGCAGCGCCTCACATCTGCGCGGTCCCGGAGGTGGCCGGATGCCGCGGCCACAATCATCGTCGGATGCGATCAGTTGACGAGCTCGCGCGACGGCTCGAGTCACGCGGCGGAGCGATGCGCACCGAGGACGCTCGCCAAGAGGGTTTCACGGTGCACGGCATCCGGCGGGCCGTCGCGGAAGGCGTCGCCGAGCGCGTGCGGAAGCGCTGGATCGTCTCGGCGACGTGCGACCCCGACATCCGCTGCGCGGTCGAGGCCGGCGGCCGGCTGACCTGCCTCACCGCGGCGAAGCGTGCCGGGCTCTGGACTCCCGATCACGACGCGATCCATCTCGCGGTACCGCCGACCGCGGCGCGCGTCGACCAGATCGGCCTCCGAGTCCATTGGAGCAGGGGTCCGGCGCCCGTGCCCTCCGGTTCTGTCACCGACAGTCTCATCAACGTCCTGTTCCACGTGGCCAGATGCGTCCCGCCGCTGGAGGCGTTGGCTGTGTGGGAATCCGCGGTGCGCTCCCGCGCCGTCGACCCACTCGTCCTGAAGCGGGTCGAATGGCGCAGCGAGGCCGCGCGAAGGCTGGCGGCGGAGTCCTCCGACCTGTCCGATTCCGGGATCGAGACGCGATTCCTGATCCTCATGCGCACCAGTGGGATCACGGTGCGGCAGCAGGTGCGGCTCATCGGCCATCACGTGGACGGACTGATCGGGCGACGATTGATCGTTCAGCTCGACGGATTCGCCCACCATCAGGCGGCCGATCGTCGGCGCGACATCCGTCACGACGCCGACCTGGTGCTGCGGGGCTTCACGGTGCTGCGGTTCGACTACTACCAGGTGCTGTTCCAGCCCGACGCCGTTGTCGCGACCGTCCAGATGGCCATCGCCCAGGGGCTCCACCGCTGAGTGCCGGGAGTGCGTGCCACGATCCGTAGCCAGGAGAAATCCGCACGACAGGATGCTGGCCGTGCAGATCGTCCTGCCCATCGGATTTCTCCTGCGCAGCGAACGCGACAGCAGCGGCGGGACGGGCGAGCGGATGCCGCGCCGCGCCGATGCCGCGCCGCGCCGTCGCCGCAGGGTCAGGCGTCGGCGACGCCGAGGACGTCGAGCAGCCAGGCCAGTTCGAACGCCCGCTCGCGCCAGGCGTTGTAGCGGCCGGAGACGCCGCCGTGACCGGCGACCATCTCGCACTTGAGCAGGGCGTCGGCTCCGACCTCGCGAAGACGTGCGACCCACTTCGCCGGCTCGACGTAGAGCACGCGGGTGTCGTTGAGCGACGTCACGGCGAGGATCTTCGGGTACGCGGCATCCGTTCGCACGTTCTCGTACGGCGAGTACGACTTCATGTACGCGTAGACGCCGGCGTCGTGCAGCGGGTCGCCCCACTCGTCCCACTCGATCACGGTCAGGGGGAGCGACGGATCGAGGATCGTCGTGAGCGCGTCGACGAAGGGCACGTCCGCCAGCACGCCCGCGAACAGCTCGGGCGCGAGGTTGGCGACGGCGCCCATGAGGAGTCCTCCCGCAGACCCGCCCTCGGCGACCATCTGCGACGGCGTGGTGTAGCCGCCGTCGACCAGATGCCGGGCGCAGTCGACGAAGTCGGTGAACGTGTTGCGCTTGTGGAGGAGCTTGCCGTCCTCGTACCACTGACGCCCCATCTCGCCGCCTCCGCGCACGTGAGCGACCGCGAAGATCACGCCGCGGTCGAGTTCCGAAAGGCGCGGCACCGAGAAGCCGGGTTCGATCGAGTGCTCGTACGAGCCGTAGCCGTACAGGTGCAGCGGCCGCGGGGTCTCGCCGGCCTCGCCGAACGACCGCTTCCACACGAGCGAGAGCGGGATCTGCGTGCCGTCCTGGGCCGTGGCCCACACGCGGGCCTGCGCGTAGGCCTCCGGGTCGTACCCGCCGAGGACGGGCTGGCGCTTGCGCAGGAGCAGGTCGCCGCTGGCCAGGTCGTAGTCGTACACCGTGCCGGGGGTCGTGAACGACCCGTAGCCGATGCGCAGCAGCGGCGGCGCCCACTCGGGGTTTCCGCCGGAGCCGACGGCGTAGAGCGGTTCGTCGAACTCCAGCTCGTCCACGGCGCCGGTGGTGTAGTCGAGCAGACCGAGCCGGGGGAGCCCGCCACGGCGATAGCCCACGACACCCCAGTCGCGGAACGTCGAGACGCCGAGCAGCCGGTGTCCGGCGCGATGGGGGATCACGACGGTGCGCTCGCCGCGGGGATCGGATGCTGCGACCCGCACGAGCTCGAAGTCCAGCGCGCCGTCGTTGTGCAGCACGAAGAGCACGTCCTCGCCGTCGATGACGGCGTGGGACGACTCGTACTCGACCCCCTCGGATCGCGGCCACACCACACGCGGCTCGGAGCGCAGGGCCGCGGCATCCACCAGCCATTCCTCCGACGTGATGGACGACCCCACCTCGATCATGAGGTAGCGGTCGCTGCGGGTGAAGCCGGCCCCGACCCAGTACCGCTCGTCGGGTTCGTGGAACAGCTTCTCGTCGCTGTCGACCGGGGTGCCCAGCTCGTGGAGCCACACGGTGTCGGGTCGCCATGCGTCGTCGACCGTGGTGTACACGATGAAGCGCCCGTCGGGCGAGAACGTGGCCCCGGCGAAGGTGCCGGGGATCTCGTCGGGCAGCTGCCGGCCGGTCTCCACGTTGCGCACGCGCACGGTGTAGCGCTCATCGCCGGCGACGTCGACGCCGTAGAGCATGAGGGTGCCGTCGTTGGAGATCTCGAAGCTGCCGAGCGAGAAGAACTCGTGGCCGTCGGCCTCGACGTTGCCGTCGAGGAGGATCTGCTCGCCGGGCACGTCGACGTCGGGGGAGAGCTCGGGGGGCGTCCAGTCGTCGGGGGAGGCGAGCGGCGATCGGCACTGGATGCCGTACTGCTTGCCCTGGAGCGTGCGGCCGTAGTACCACCACTCGCCGCGGCGCGTGGGCACCGACAGGTCGGTCTCGAGGGTGCGGCCCTTGATCTCGTCGAAGATCTTCGCGCGCAGGCCGTCGAGGTGCGCGGTGCGCTGCTGCGTGTACGCGTTCTCGGCCTCGAGGTGGGCCAGGACGGCGGCATCCTCTTTGGCGCGCAGCCACTCGTAGCGGTCTTCGACGTCGTCGCCGTGATGGCTGCGGACGACGGGCCGGGAGTCGGCGACGGGGGCGGATGCTGCGGCGGGGGTGTCGTGGACGGTCACGGTCCCACGGTAGCCGCGTCGGAGCGTGACGGGACCCTCGTTCCACACCCCGTCCCGAGTTGACCGAAGGGCGGGGCGGTGTAAGGATTCTTTCTGGCCGGTTGCCGGTTCCTGAACTCACGGTGAACTGTTCGTTCGTCACGCCGATCCCGTCGGCATCTTCTCCACATCCCCTTACGGAAAGCGAACGGTGGAAACCGCAACCCTCATCATCGTGCTGGTCATCGCACTCGCGTTGTTCTTCGACTTCACGAACGGTTTCCACGACACTGCGAACGCGATGGCGACGCCCATCGCGACGGGTGCGCTCAAGCCCAAGACCGCGGTGCTCCTCGCTGCGCTGCTGAACCTCGTCGGCGCGTTCCTGTCGACGGAGGTGGCGCAGACGATCTCCGGCGGGATCATCAAGGAATCCGAGATCTCCGCGACCATCTTCCCGGAGATCATCTTCGCCGGACTCATCGGCGCGATCACCTGGAACATGCTGACCTGGCTCCTCGGGCTTCCGTCGTCGTCGTCGCACGCCCTCTTCGGCGGCCTGATCGGCGCCACGATCGTCGGCGTCGGCGTCATGGCGATCGACTTCGGGGTGGTGATGTCGAAGGTGATCCTTCCGGCGATCATCGCGCCGCTCACCGCGGGCATCATCGCGTTCACGGCCACCAAGATCGCCTACGCGATCACGCGTCGCTACGACAGCAAGCCCGACGGCCGGGACGGATTCCGCGTCGGACAGATCTTCACGTCCTCGCTGGTCGCGCTCGCGCACGGCACCAACGACGCGCAGAAGACGATGGGCATCATCACCCTCCTCCTGATCACGTCGGGCCTGCAGTCGGCGAGCAACCCCGAGCCGCAGACGTGGGTCATCTTCGCGTGCGCCATCACGATCGCCCTCGGCACCTACATGGGCGGCTGGCGCATCATCCGCACGCTCGGCAAGGGACTCACCGACGTGAAGCCCGCCCAGGGCTTCGCGGCCGAGAGCTCGACGGCCTCGACCATCCTGGCCTCCAGCGCGCTCGGCTTCGCGCTGTCGACCACGCAGGTGGCGTCCGGCTCGGTCATCGGCTCGGGTCTGGGGCGCCGCGGCGCGACGGTGCGCTGGCGCACCGCCGGCCGCATCATGGTCGGCTGGCTGCTGACGCTCCCCGCCGCGGGCACTGTGGGCGCGCTCGCCGCGCTGCTGGTCGTCTGGCTGCCCGTGTGGGGCGTCATCATCGACGCGATCATCGCGGTGCTCATCATCCTGTTCCTCTTCATGCGCTCCCGCCGCGATGAGGTCACCGCCGCCAACGCGATGAGCGAGGTCGCCGACTCCGGCAAGGCCGTCAAGGTCAAGCGCAACCCGCCGCCGACGCGCCGTCAGCGCGCCATCGTCCGCGAAGAGGCGCGTCAGCGAGCGGCGCAGGATGCCGAGGCCAAGAGGTCTGCCAAGGCCGCGAAGGCCGCCGAGCGATCTGGACGCGGACCGACGAACGGGGGCGACGCGTGATCGTCATCAACTGGCTGGCCTTCGTCCAGGTGTTCATCGCCGCCTTCATCGCCGCGACGATCGTCGTCGCCGCCTATGCGACCGGACTGCGCCTGCTCGTCCGCGCCGGCCGCGCGCCCGTCGTGGCACCGGCAGAGTTCACGGATGCGATCACCGTGATCACCGAGAAGGAAGCGCGGAGGGCTGAGAAGGCCGCCGCGAAGGCCGCCAAGCGCAGTCCGCTCACCGACGGCCAGAAGCGCGTGGCGCTCGTCGGCGCCTACCTGTCGTTCGGTGTCGCGGGGGCGGCCGTCCTCGGCGGACTGCTGCTCATCGTCTTCAACCACTGAGCCCGTCGGAGCCCGGCCGTAGGCTGGGGGAATGGTCGCCACGCCTCCCTCTGCCGCCGGGGCCGCGGCATCCGTCCCGTTCGGGCAGTACGCCCCCGCGAAGCGCACGCTGCTGCATCTGAGCGACACCCACCTGCTCGCCGGCAACCGTGCGCTCGCCGACCGGTTCGACACGGCCGCGAACCTGCGGCTGACGCTCGAGGCCGCAGAGGCCACGGGCATCCGCCCCGATGCCATCGTCTTCACCGGCGACCTCACCGACCTCGGTGAGCCCGAGGCCTACGTCGCCCTCCGCGAGGCGGTCGAGCCGGTCGCCGCCCGTCTGGGTGCACCGGTGATCTGGGTCGCGGGGAACCACGACGAGCGGCCCGCGCTGCGACGCGACCTGCTGGGGCTCGAGCCCACCGAGCAGCCCGTGACCGGCGTGTGGGACCTCGGGGGTCTGCGGCTCGTGGTGCTGGACTCCACGGTCCCGGGGTGGCACCACGGCGATCTCGACGCCGCCCAGCTCGCGTGGCTCGCCGACGTGCTGGCCACTCCCGCCCCGCTCGGCACGGTGCTGGCGATGCACCATCCGCCGCTGCCGTCGCACGTGCCGCTCTTCGACATCCTCGAGCTGCGCGACCAGAGCCGCCTCGCCGAGGTGATCGCCGGCACCGACGTGCGTGCGATCCTCGCCGGCCACCTGCACTACTCGACGAGCGGCCTCTTCGCGGGCGTTCCGGTCAGCGTCGCCGCCGCCACCTGCTACACGATGAATCTCGCGCGGCCGGCGGCCGAGGTGAACGGCATGGATGCCGGGCAGTCGTTCCACCTCGTGCACGTCTACGACGACACGATCACCCACGCCGTCGTGCCCGTGGTCGATGCGCCGACGGGCGACTTCTTCTCCGCGGAGTGGGTGGAGCGGATGTCGCACCTCACGCCCGAGCAGCGTCTCGAGGCCTTCTCCCGCAAACCCGCGCGATAGACGCGGCGTATAGGGGAGCGCGACGGATGTACCCGGAGTACACCGGCGCCGCTGCGGGTCCGCGCGTAGGGTTGAAGAGTTCCCACACCGCCGTGACCAACCCACAAGGACCAGCACCATGGCTCTGGACGCAATGACGCGCACTCGCACCGAGACCGACTCCCTGGGATCCCTCGAGATCCCCGCCGACGCGTATTGGGGGATCCACACCGCCCGCGCGCTGGAGAACTTCCCCATCTCGAAGCGGCCGATCTCGGTCTACAAGGACCTCGTCGTCGCCCTCGCGATGGTGAAGCAGGCCTCCGCCCGCGCCAACCGCGAGATCGGCGTGCTCGATCCCGCGAAGGCCGACCTCATCGACCGTGCCGCGCAGCTCGTGATCGACGGCGAGCACCACGACCAGTTCGTCGTCGGCGTGATCCAGGGTGGCGCCGGCACGTCGACGAACATGAACGCGAACGAGGTCATCACCAACATCGCGCTCGAGCTCGCCGGGCGCGAGAAGGGCGACTACGCCTTCCTCTCGCCGATCGACCACACCAATCGCAGCCAGTCGACGAACGACGTCTACCCGACCGCGATCAAGGTCGGCCTCGGCCTCGACCTGCGCTCACTGCTGGACGAACTCGATCTGCTGCGCAAGGCGTTCCTCGCCAAGGCCGTCGAGTTCCACGACGTCCTGAAGGTCGGACGGACGCAGCTGCAGGATGCCGTGCCGATGACCCTGGGGCAGGAGTTCCACGGCTTCGCGACGACACTCGGCGAGGACTACAGCCGCCTCAACGAGAACGCCTACCTCCTCTACGAGATCAACATGGGCGCGACGGCGATCGGCACCGGCATCACGACGCATCCCGCCTACAGCGCGGCCGTGCTGCGCCACCTGCGCGAGATCAGCGGCCTCGATCTCGATCTCGCGACCGACCTCGTCGAGTCGACGAGCGACACCGGCGCGTTCATGTCGTTCTCCTCGTCGCTCAAGCGCAACGCGATCAAGATGTCGAAGATCTGCAACGATCTGCGGCTGCTGTCGTCGGGTCCGCAGGCGGGCTTCGGCGAGATCAATCTCCCCGCCCGCCAGGCGGGTTCCAGCATCATGCCCGGCAAGGTCAACCCCGTCATCCCCGAAGTGGTGAACCAGGTCGCCTTCGCCGTCGCGGGCGCCGACCTCACCGTCACGATGGCCGTCGAGGGCGGGCAGCTGCAGCTGAACGCGTTCGAGCCCGTCATCGCGCACTCGATCTTCCAGTCGATCACCTGGATGCGGCGGGCGATGTGGACCCTGCGCGTGAACTGCGTCGACGGCATCACGGCCAACCGCGAGCGTCTCGGTGCGATGGTCGGCTCGTCCGTCGGCGTCGTGACCGCGCTGACGCCCTTCATCGGGTACGCCGCCTCCGCCGCGCTGGCCAAGACGGCGCTGCTGACGGGCCGCAACGTCGGCGATCTCGTCGTCGAGGCCGGCCTCATGTCGGCCGAGGACGTCGCCAAGCAGCTCTCTCCGGCACGGCTGTCGGGCCTCGAGGTGATCACCGCCGCCATTCCGGTGATTCCACCCGTGGACGAGCCGCTCGTCGTCGACGACCCGCAGATCTGACGCGCGACGCGCCGTGTCGGCGCGGTCGTTGCCTGGCCGATGCGTCGCCCGATACGGTCGTGCACAGGCCCACGTGAGAGGAACACGCATGACCGATCCGCAGAACCCCAACGACCCGGCGTCGAACATTCCGCCGGCACCGCCCGCCTATGGCGCTGCGCAGCCGCAGTACGGCTCATCCCCGCAGCCGCAGTACGGCGCCGCACCCCAGTACGCGGCGGCGCCGCCGCCCGCCTACGGCGCCCCGGCGAACGCCCCCGTTCCCGGGCGGACGATGGGCATCATCGCGTTCGTCCTGTCGATCGTCCTGAGCACGCTGGCGATCATTCCGCTGATCCTCGGCATCGTGGCGCTCGTCCAGAGCAAGAAGGCCGGGCGCGGCAACGGCTGGGCGATCGCGGCCATCATCATCAGCGCGATCGCGATCGTCGTCGGAATCATCGTGCTGTTCGCGCTCGTGATCCCGTCGTTCTCCGCGGCCAGCACGTGCATCGCCAACCCCGACGCGACCGTCACGGTCTGGGGCGTGCAGGTTCCGTGCAGCGAGGTCGTGAACACGACCCCCTGATCGCGATCCCTTTTCGAGGGCGGTCAGCCAGCCGGCGGGCCGCCCTCGCCCGTGCGGGCGAGGTCTCAGTCGAGGATGCGGCAGTGCGTGGTCAGCTCGCCGATGCCGTCGATCCCGACGGTGACCGTCGACCGGTCGCGGATGAAGACCTGCGGGTCGCGCGAGTAGCCGGCCCCGCCGGGGGAGCCGGTCGAGATGAGCGTTCCCGGGAGCAGCGTGGCGGACGTGGAGAGGTGCGCGATGAGGGTCGCGACGGAGCGGACCATCTGGTTGGTCGACGCGTCCTGCATCGTGTGACCGTCGAGCACCGTCCAGATGTGGAGGTCCTGCGGGTCGGGGATCTCGTCCCGCGTCACGACGAAGGGTCCGGTCGGGGTGAAGCCGTCGAAGGACTTGCAGCGCGACCACTGCGCCTCGGAGTACTGGATGTCGCGCGCGGTGATGTCGTTGACCACGGTGTAGCCCCACACGTGGTCGAGTGCGTCGTCGGCCGAGACGTCCTTGGCGGGCGTGCCGATGATGACGCCCAGCTCGGCCTCGTAGTCGATGGACTCGCTCAGCGAGCGGGGCCACGTCGTCGTCCCGTCGTGGCCGGTGAGCGAGTTCGGCCACAGCACGAACACGGTCGGGGTCGAGTCGGTCTTCAGGCCGAGCTCGCTCGAGTGCGCGGCGTAGTTCAGGCCGATCGCGAGGATCACCGGCGGGTTGAGCAGCGCGGACGCGTAACGGTGATCCGAGAGCGGATGCCGCGCCCCGGCATCCGCCGTCTCGCGCACGCGCTCGAGCAGAGCGTCGCCGCCGGCGATGAGGTCCTCGAGGCGTCGCGGTGCCCCGTCGAACAGCTCATCGACGAACACGGCGTCATCGCCGTCCACGAGGACGAGGCGAGGGTCGCCCTGGCCAGGCCGGGTCACATGGGCGAAACGCATTCCTCCAACCTACCGGCCGCACGCATCGGGGTCCGGGCGTCGGGCGGCCATAGGCTGAGCGCATGACGCACGCGCAGGGCGACGACCGGCCATCGCTGGTGCCGCCCGACTTCCCGTCGGCCCTCGCCCAGCCCCGGCAGGCGACGCCGGCCGTCATCCCCACGGCCACGGTGTCTCCCGCCGTGGTGCCGGTGCTTCCGCGACCGGGTCGCACCGCGCCGATCTGGATCGCCGGCATCCTGGTGGTCGTCCTCGTGGCCCTCGTCGGCTACTTCCTCAACGCGATCGGTCCGGCGGCGTCGCTCATCGGCATGCTCCTCGCGCTCATCCCGCTCGCGGGTGTGCTGGTCGCCGTGAGGATCGTCGACCGGTGGGAGCCGGAGCCCCGCAGCCTGGTGATCTTCGCCGTGGCGTGGGGCGCGATCGCGGCGGTCGGCATCGCGCTCGGCGTCGACGTCCTCCTGACGATGGTGTTCGGTCGAGCCGCGAGCCCCGAGGCCGAGGCGGTGTCCGCCATCATCCAGGCGCCGATCGTCGAGGAGTTCGGCAAGGGGCTCGGCGTGTACATCATCTTCCTCGTCGCCCGGCGGGCCTTCGACGGACCGGTCGACGGCATCGTCTACGGGGCGCTGATCGGCGCCGGCTTCGCGTTCACCGAGAACATCCAGTACTTCGCGATCAGCTTCCTCGAGGGCGGCGCCGCCGACACCACGATCACGTTCTTCATGCGCGGCATCCTGTCGCCCTTCGCGCATGTCATGTTCACGAGCGTCACCGGGTTCGCGCTGGGGCTCGCGGCTCGCAGGGGCTCGCGCGGCGGGCGCGCCTTCGGCGCCTGGATCGTCGGGATGATCGGCGCCACGATCCTCCACGCCATCTGGAACGCCTCCGCGGTGCTCGGCGACTTCTGGGGGCTCTACCTGACGCTGCAGGTTCCGCTGTTCGTGGGCTTCATCCTCGGCATCATCGCGCTGCGCCGTGAGGAGTCGCGCCTGACCCGTCGACGGCTGGGGGAGTACGCCGCCGCCGGCTGGTTCACGCCTCAGGAGGCCGACATGCTCGCGACGGGCGCCGGCCGCAAGGCCGGTCTCGCATGGGCCGCAACGCTGCGAGGCGATCGCACGGCGCTGATGAAGGGCTTCATCGCGGATGCCACGGCCCTCGCGGCCGCGCGACAGCGCGCGATCACCGGACGCGACCCGAGCGCCGCCGAGGACGAGCGGATCCTCCTCCAGCGAGCGACCGCGGCACGCGCCGCGCTCTTCGCTCCGTAGGGCACGGATGAGCATCGACGACCCGGGATTCGAACCTGCCTCGCTCTATCTGGAGGCGAGCCTCGTTCCACGCGGCGGCCCCGTGTGGGCGAGGGCGCTGCGGACGGTCGCCACCATCGCCGCGGGCTTCGCGGGGGATCTCGAGGCCGGCCCGTCCGAGACCGACCTCATCGTGGTGCGCCTCGAGACCGGACGCGAGGTGCTGCGCGTGTCTGCCGGCACCGTCGCGGAGGCGGATCTGCTGCTCCAGCGCGTGCGCCGCGATCTCGCCGGGAAGAGCGTCGCGGACTTCGTCGCGGAGTGGCGGGCGTAGGCGCGAGGGGGTTGACACCTTCGCACCCGCCCCGGCATCCTGAGGGCAGATCAACTCAGCGCCCGGTTGTAACGCAGGCATCGCCGCGACACCGGGCGCTGAGTCTTGTCATGAGGGCCTGTCGCGTTGACCGGGGCGACCGGCTCGGGTTGGATGGATGCATGACTGACGACCGCACCAAGCCCGAGTTCGACGCCCCCGAGGGTCCGGCCCCCACCGAACTGGTCATCCGCGACATCATCGTGGGCGACGGCGCCGAGGCGAAGCCCGGCGACACCGTCACCGTGCACTACGCCGGTGTCGAGTACGAATCCGGCGAGGAGTTCGACTCCTCGTGGAGCCGCGGTGAGAGCATCC
This sequence comes from Microbacterium sp. SSM24, assembly GCF_025989145.1. NCBI lineage: Bacteria > Bacillati > Actinomycetota > Actinomycetes > Micrococcales > Microbacteriaceae > Microbacterium > Microbacterium sp. SSM24. The sequence continues at coordinate 2,497,197 of NZ_JAPDNQ010000001.1, forward strand.
AGTTCCCGCTCCGCGGCCTGATCCAGGGCTGGCAGGACGGCATCCCGGGTATGAAGGTCGGCGGACGCCGCGAGCTCGTGATCCCGCCGCACCTCGCCTACGGCCCCGCCGGCGGTCACTTCCTCGGCGGCAAGACCCTGGTCTTCATCATCGACCTCATCGCGGTCGGCTGACCGACTCGCTCACAGCTCCGAAAGGGGCGGATGCCGCGGCATCCGCCCCTTTTTCTATTCATGGGAATAGAACCCCGGCGCCCGTGCGTTGGACCTGTCATGCCGCCGCGACCGCGGCACTCCCCAGACGAAGGAAGACCATGACCGACTCCACCACGATCGACGTTCCCGGCTACAAGGCGGGCACCTGGGTGCTCGACCCCTCCCACAGCGAGGTGACCTTCAGCGTGCGCCACATGATGATCTCGAAGGTGCGCGGCACGTTCGGCATGAAGAGCGCCACGCTCGTCGCTCCGGAGAACCCGCTCGAGGCAACCGTCGAGGCGAGCGTCGACGTGACATCGGTGGACACCAAGGACGAGGGCCGCGACAACCACCTGCGCTCGGCCGACTTCTTCGACGTCGAGAACCACCCGACCATGGAGTTCCGGTCGACTCGCACCCGCGTCGAGGACGGCGACTTCCTCGTCGACGGCGACCTCACCATCCGCGGCATCACCAAGCCGGTGACCTTCGACTTCGAGTTCGGCGGCTTCGGCACCGACCCGTGGGGCAACTACAAGGCCGGAGCGACCGCGAAGACGGTCGTGAACCGCGAGGACTTCGGCCTCACCTGGAACGCCGCGCTCGAGACCGGCGGCGTGCTCGTGGGCAAGGACATCACCATCACGCTCGACCTGCAGGGCGCTCTGCAGCAGGACTGAGCTCGTCCGCATCGGCGGGTGGGGGGACGGATGCCGCGGCGTCCGTCCCTTCGTCGTTCCGGCGACGCCGGCGCAGGCGGTCCTGCGCGAGGAGGATGCCGAGGAACACGATCAGCGCACCGGCCGGCTCGTTCCACGTCACGGTCTCGCCGAGGATCAGGATGCCGAGGATCACGCCCACCACCGGGGTGATGTACGTTACCGTCGAGGCGCGGGTCGGCCCCCACGCCCGGACCGTGTTCTGGTTCCACACGTAGGCGATCGCCGTGCCGAGGCATCCGAGCAGCAGCAGGCTGACGATGATCGGCACGTCGAGGGCCACCGGGGTGAGCACGAGGAAGGGCGTGAGCAGGGCCATGACCGCGCCGGCCATCGCGATGTACCCGAACGTGAAGCCGAGCGCCGACATCCCGGTGTTCGACACGAACTTGCGCATGTAGGCGAAGCTGAAGCCGTAGCTGGCGGTGGCGCCCAGGATCGCGAGCTCCGCCACCAGGCTGCCGTCGAGCGAGATGCCCTGCCACGGCGCGATGATCACGACGACACCCAGGATGCCGACACCGATGCCGAGCACTTGGACCAGGTTCAGCTTCTCGACCCGGAACACCAGCCACGCCATGATCGCCGTCATGATGGGCGTCGTCGCGTTGAAGATGCTGGCGACGCCCGAGCTCACGTGCTGCTGCGCCCACGAGAAGAGCAGGAACGGGATCACGCAGAACGTCACTCCGAGCACGGTGAGGTGAGCCCACACCTTCAGGCTGCGCGAGAGCGCCTCCCGCCGCAGCAGCACCAGGGCGCCGAGCGTCAGTGCACCGAGCAGGATGCGGGTCCACGCGACCTGCGCCGGCGAGATGCCGGTGAGCGCCACCTTCATGAACAGGAAGCTCGCACCCCACACGATTCCGGCGAGGACGAACTGGGTCGTGACCCAGCCGGACGACGCCGTGCGATCGCGCGGAAGCGCGGCGGGGGCGTCGGTGGAGGGCACCCGGCGACTCTACGCCGGGGCGGTGACGCCCGGCCGCGCCGCCGAGTGCGACGTCCGAAATCCGCCGCAGCGCGACCGTCCGGCTACGGTTCGGGATGCTCGGCGTCGTACGCGCGGAACCGCGGACTGAGCCGCACGAGGAAGGCGACGAGGCCCAGGATGATGAACCCGCCGAGCAGCGGCGGGAACCACAGCGCGGTCAGCGTGGCCAGCGTGCCGGCGTAGAGCGCACCGAGGCGCGGGCCGCCCGCCACCACCACGATGAAGATGCCCTGGAGGCGCCCGCGGAAGGCATCGGGCACCGCGGCCTGCACCATCGTGCTGCGGAAGATCGCGCTGACGTTGTCGGAGGCGCCGGCCACCGCGAGCGTCGCGCACGCCAATGCGATGAGCACGAGATTCGGCGACGTCGCGTCGACGACCTCGGGCGCCAGCCAGCCCAGTGCCGCCGCACCGAGGACGAGTCCGAACGCGGCGATCGCGGCGCCGTATACGAGGATCGCCCGCTCGATGCCGAGGCCCTGATGCCGAACCCGGCCGACAGGCCCGGAGAACAGGCTCGAGAGGAACGCGCCCGCGGCGATCGCCGCCGTGAGGACGCCCGTCGTGATCGGTCCGCCGCCGAGCAGCACGGCTCCGATCGCAGGGAACAGCGCGAGCGGCTGCCCGAACGTCATCGCGATGATGTCGAGCAGGAACTGCAGGCGGATGTTCGAGGCCCGCCGCAGGAACCGGACCCCGTCCTTGAGCGACTCCAGGCCGGGCCGCACGAGGTCGCCCTCCGGCAGCAGGCGAGGGAGCGTCCAGAGGCCGAGGAACAGCGAAAGCATCAGCACGACGTCGAGGGTGTAGGTCCACGCGTAGCCCACGAAGGCGACGAGGAGGCCGGCGAGGGCGGGCCCCGCCATCACCATGATCCCCACCGTGATGCCGCCGAGGGCGGACGCCGCCGGCAGCAGCTCCCGGGGGAGCAGCCGGGGCACGATCGCCTGGCGAGCCGCCATGACGATGGAGTTCGCGGCCGAATTGACGATGCTCAGTGCGTACAGCCACCACACCGTCTCGAGTTCGGCCCACGCGAGCGTCGCGAGGATCACCGTCGAGCCGAACGTCACGGTCGCCGCGACGAGAGCCACGAGCCGCCGGTCGAACGCGTCGGCCAGCATCCCTCCATAGAGTCCCGCGACGATCATCGGAACGAGACCCGCGACGGCGATCATCGCCACGGCGAAGGTCGACTCGGTGAGCTCGTAGACGTGGAGCATGATCGCGACGATGGTCAGCTGACCGCCGAGCCCGGCGAGAGTGGAGCCGATCCACATGCGCGTGAACGCCGGACTGGTCGTGAACGGCCGCAGGTCGATGAAGTGATCGCGACGCAGGCGCGCCATCACCGGGCGTGCCCGGCGGGCGGAGGGAGAGGCATCCTTCGAGGCTATCCCGGCCTCGCGGCATCCGACTCCGCCGGTTACCGTCCGCGTCATCCGGGCTGGTAGACTCTTGAGGTTGCCGTTTGATCGGCCGCGGATAAAGAGAGCTCGCGCATCAGGCGTCGGGCACCGCGCAACGACGAGAAAGGGGATCCCATCTATGCCGCTCGAATCAGACGCCAAGAAGGCGATCATCGAAGAGTACGCGACGCACCCCGGTGACACCGGATCCCCCGAGGTGCAGGTCGCGATGCTGACGCAGCGCATCAAGGACCTCACCGAGCACCTCAAGGAGCACAAGCACGACCACCACTCACGTCGTGGTCTGTTCCTGATGGTCGGTCAGCGTCGTCGTCTCCTGGGCTACCTCCAGGACATCGACATCAACCGCTACCGCTCGCTCATCGAGCGTCTGGGCCTGCGGCGCTAATCGCGTCCAGCGTTCTATCGCGCAGAACATTCTTGTGAAGGCCTCCCCACGGTGTGGGGAGGCCTTCTTCCATTCCGGATGCGGTGAGCACGACTCCTCCACAGGAGATCTGCGCTCGCGCAGGAGCGTGCAGGCACGAATCCTCCTGCGGAAGCGCAGATCTCCTGTGGAACGGATGCCGCAGGCTACGAGGCCGAGGCGGACCGGGCGGCGACGAGGTCGGCGTGGTGGATGGCGGCGACGTCGGGGTGCGCGCGCAGGCGCGACTTGAGCGCGTTCTCGCCGTAGAGGGCGTGGATCGGGTTGGCGGGATCCTGCGTGACGCCGCGCGCCGCAGCGGCGAGCTCGGCGGGAAGCTCGATCAGCGGCAGTCGCTTGTCGAGCGCGGGGTTGAAGAAGAACGGCACCGAGATGCGGTCGTCCGGGTAGCGCGGCGAGATCACGCGGTGGTTCGTCGCCACGAGGTATCCCTGCGTGGCGTACTCGAGCAGCTCGCCGATGTTGACGACGAACGCGCCGGGAACGGGCGGAGCGTCGACCCAGTGCCGCTCCCCGGTGGCGCCGTCCTCACGTTCCACCTGCAGGCCGCCCTTGCCGGGCTCCACCCACAGCAGCGTCAGCACTCCGGAGTCCTTGTGGGCGCCGACTCCCTGCTGCGGCGTCGGGTCCTCCTTGCCGGGGTACCGGACGATCTTGATCAGCGTCGACGGTTCACCGAAGTGCTCGTCGAAGTAGTTCTCGGGCGCGCCCAGCGAGAGCGCCCATGCGCGCAGGAGCTTCCGTGCGACTCCCGAGAGGTGGTCGTGCCACTCCGAGACGACGTCCTGAAGCTCGGGCTGGGCCGCCGGCCACAGGTTGGGTCCGATGAGCCGGAAGAAGTCGGCGGCGTCGGGGTCGGGGATCGCCTCGCGTTCGGGCCCGATGTCGATCTGCTCGCGCCAGTCCACCTTGCCCTGCGTGCGCTCGCCGCCGACGCGCGTGTAGCCGCGGAAGTGGGGGCTCTTGACGTTCTCGATCGCCAGCTTCTCGGCCTCGGGAAGGGCGAAGAAGGTGCGCGCGGCGCGGTGCAGGCGCGACTCGAGCTCGGGCGTGACGCCGGTGCCGGTCAGGTAGAAGAAGCCGACCTCGTGCGTCGCGGCGCGCAGGTCGTCGCGGAACCGCGCGGCGGCCTCGGGGCCCCGATCGAGCTCGGACAGGTCGAGGATCGGCAGGTTGAGGTCGCTCATGCAGCGAGAGTAGGCGGATGCCGCAGCATCCGCCCGTTTGTTTCGGAGGGTTAAGCGCGCGGCGTTACGCGCGCGGCGTCACGCGCGCGCCGCCAGCGCGAACGGCAGCACCGGACCGGCACCGGCCCGCCGCAGCAGTCGTCCGGCCACGGTGAGGGACCAGCGGCTGTCGACGAGGTCGTCGATCAGCAGGATCGGAGCGCCGTCGAGGGCCGCCAGCGCCTCGGCGAGCTGAGGCTCGACCAGGAAGCTCTCGGCGACGCCCGCCAGCCGGTACGCGCTGTTTCCGCCTTCGCCGCTGGGCGCGGTGCCGGTGAGGACGAGCGAGCCGAGGAGGGGGAGGCGTCCGACCTCTGCGATCGTGCGCGCGAGCGACGCCACCAGCAGCGGATGCGAGCGCGACGGCATCGCGACGACCGCGGCCGGGCGGGCCTCCCACTCCCAATCCGCCAGCACGCGGACGCACGCGGCGGCGAGGGACGGCGAGATCTCGGCGTCGGGCGTCCCCGCAGCGAACACGGTGCGCAGCGTGCCGCCCCACCCGAGGTCGGTCAGTCGCGCAAGAACCCGGCCGGGTTCGAGACGCTCATCGCGGGCGATGTTGCCGCGCAGACCGATCCCGAGCCTGTCCATGCCCGACGGCCACTGCGCGCGCGGCTCGAGGAGGACGCCGACGCGGTTGATCGCGGCATCCGCCACCGCCGTCTGCGTGGCCGCGACGTCGGTCGGGTACCAGGGCGCCGTGCAGTTGTCGCACCGCCCGCACGGCGCGGCGGCGGGATCGTCGAGCTCGCGCTGGAGGAACTCCATGCGGCACCCGGTCGTGTTCTCGTACGCGATCATCGCCTGCTGCTCACGGGTGCGCGCCTCGGCGATGCGCCTGTAGCGCTCCGCGTCATAGCTCCACGGGACTCCGGTCGACACCCATCCGCCCTGCACGCGCGCGACCGCTCCGTCGACGTCGAGCACCTTCAGGAGCAGCTCGAGGCGGCTTCGGCGGATGTCGACGCGGGCCTCGAGGGCGATGGTCGAGAGCGGTCCGCCTTCGTGGGCGAGTTCTTCGAGAACCGCCGTCGCCTTCGCCTGTTCGGGCATCGACGATGTGGCGAAGTACTGCCAGATCGCCTGATCCTCCGGTCCGGGGAGCAGCAGGACGTCGGCGCGGTCGGACGCGCGACCCGCGCGACCCACCTGCTGGTAGTACGCCACGGGGGTGGACGGCGCGCCGAGGTGCAGCACGAAGGAGAGGTCGGGTTTGTCGAACCCCATGCCGAGCGCGCTGGTGGCGACGAGCGCCTTCACCCGGTTCTCCTTGAGGAGGCGCTCGGAGTCCTCCCGCTCGGCGGGGTCGGTCTGGCCGGTGTAGGCCCGCACCTCGTGACCGGCCTCGCGCAGCATCCGGGCGGTGTCCTCCGCGGCCGAGACGGTGAGCGCGTAGATGATGCCGCTGCCCTCGAGATCGCCGAGGTGGCTCAGCAGCCACGCCAGACGAGTCGCCGCGTCGGGGAGCCGGAGCACCCCGAGGCGGAGCGACTCGCGTCCGAGCGGCCCGCGGATGGTCAGCACGCCGACGCCGCCCGCGCCCAGCTGCTCCTCGACGTCGTGCACGACCCGCTCGTTCGCCGTGGCCGTCGTGGCGAGCACGGGCACGCCGGCCGGCATGCCGACGATCAGGTCGCGCAGCCGGCGGTAGTCGGGACGGAAGTCGTGACCCCAGTCCGAGATGCAGTGCGCCTCGTCGATGACCAGCAGGCCGACCCGCGCCATCAGGGCGGGCAGCTGATCGTCGCGGAACCGCGGGTTGTTCAGTCGCTCCGGACTCACCAGCAGAACGTCGACCTCGTCGTTCTGGAGCCGGGAGAGGATCTCGGCCCATTCCAGCGGATTCGCGGAGCTGATGCTCGCCGCACGGACGCCCGCGCGCTCGGCGGCCGCCACCTGATCGCGCATGAGCGCGAGGAGGGGCGAGACGAGGACGGTCGGCCCGGCGCCGCGCCGCCGCAGGAGCAGGGTGGCGACGAAGTACACCGCGGACTTCCCCCACCCCGTGCGCTGCACGACGAGCGCTCGCGCGCGGTCGCCCACGAGCGACTCGATCGCCTCGAACTGCCCGTCGTGGAACGTCGCGCGGTCGTGGCCCACCAGTCTGCGCAGGGCCGCGAGTGCCTCGTCGTGCAGGTCGCCGGGGGTGTCGTCGCTCACCCCGTGACCGTACAGGGAGTCGCCGACGTCACCCGCATCGAGACCGGGCTCAGCCGTTCTGACGCGGGTCCGCCTGCGCCCGGGGCTGCTGCTCGCGCGGGCGACGGCTTCCGGTCGGGTCGCTGCGGCGCCCCTCGCGGCCGGCGAGCGTGCGGTCGGCGAAGAGCCATGTGGGGCGCGGCTCGACGAGGGGCCGGAACACACGGCGCACCGGCTTCGTCGCCAGCCCCAGCGCGATGAGCACGGACGCCACGATGACGATCGGCAGCCACAGCCAGGTCGGGTCGAGGTCGCGCAGCGCACCGGACTCGCGGAACGGATAGAGGACGAACGAGTGCAGCAGGTAGACGTACATCGTGTACTGCCCGAAGTGGGTCCACCAGTGCGAGCCGCGGGGGAGCAGCGCGAAGAACGCCGCGCTCAGCACGATGGCCACGACCATGAGGGCGAGACGCACGCCGCCCGCCCACCACATGGTCCCTCCGATCGCCGCATAGTTGTCGTCGTAGAACAGCCACTCGCGCAGATTCATCGCCCGCCAGTCGTCCACGAAGAACCAGGCCGCCCAGCCGGCCACGAGGAACGCGCCGGTCGCTGCGGCGAAGGCCCACCACGGCCGGCGTCCCAGCAGCCGCCAGCGTTCCACGACGTCGTGCTCGCGCAGCCACCAGCCGAGCGTGAAGAACGGCAGCAGGCCGAGCGTCCGCGAGAGCGAGAAGGTGGAGTCGATGTTCGGGAGGTACCCGGCGCCGATCGAGATGAGGACGGTCCACAGCAACGGCCAGCGCAGCAGCGCGAGGTACGGCAGGACGAGCCGGAAGATCCCCAGCGCCAGCAGGAACCACAGCGTCCAGGAGGGCTCGGTGATGTTGGGGTTGGCGCGCCCCTCGACGATCCACTTCGTGAGGGTCCACAGCCCTTCGAAGATCACGTACGGCACCAGGATGTCGGTGATGACACGGGCCATCTGCCGGCGGCTGGGTGCGTCGGACTTCGAGAAATAGCCGGAGATGATCGCGAACGCGGGCATGTGGAACGCGTACACGACCAGGTAGAGCCCGAGCGCGATGTCGGAGTCGTAGGTGAGGCGCTGCACCGCGTGCCCGAGCACGACCAGCACGATGCACGCGAATCGGGCGTTGTCCCAGAACGGCACGCGTCGCCGGGCGCGGGCGATCGGCCCCGTCGGGGGTGCCGTCGTCGGCGGAGCGCTCCTGTCGGTCATCCTGATCCCTTCCGCCGGACGATCACCAGGCTATCCGCCCCCTTCCTGCACCGCCCGGGCTTGACACCGCGTCCCGCACTCCCTGAGTCTGAGGTTCCGGCTGCGAGGAGACACGATGGCGGATGCTGTGAGCCCTGATCACGAGCGCCCTGCGGCGGAGGTGACGACCGGCCGATTGCGCGGCGCCCGCACCGAGGGGATCGACCGGTTCCTCGGCATCCCGTACGCGTCGCCGCCGACGGGTGAGCGTCGATTCCGCGCCCCGGAGCCACCCGCGGCGTGGGACGGGGAGCGGGATGCCGCGGCCTTCGCCGCGACGGCCCCGCAGGCGCCGTATCCCGCCGCGCTCGCGAAATACCTGCCGACGGTCGACGTCCCCGGCGACGGGTTCCTCTCGCTCAACGTCTGGACGCCGGCGGACCGCGCCGATCGCGGGCCGCTGCCGGTGCTGGTATGGGTGCACGGAGGCGCGCTCACGCGGGGATCCGCGGCGCTCGCCGCGTACGACGGGACGACGTTCGCCCGCCACGGCATCGTCTTCGTCTCGCTGCAGTACCGGCTCGGTCAGGAGGGGTTCGCCGTCCTCGACGGCGTGCCGCAGAATCTGGGCGTGCTCGACCAGCAGGCGGCGCTGCGCTGGGTGCGACGTGAGATCGCCGCGTTCGGGGGCGACCCCGCGCGCGTCACGGTCATGGGGCAGTCGGCGGGAGCGAACACCCTCACCGCGCTGCTGGCGCTTCCGCACGCGGCCGAGCTCTTCGACCGCGCCATTCTGCAGAGCGGTCCGCTGTCGGCGCAGTCGCGCGACAAGGCGGGCCGCATGACGCGAGCCGTCGCGAAGCGGGCGGGAGTGGCGGCGACACGTGCGGGTTTCGCCGGGGTTCCGGCATCCGATCTGGTCATCGCGCAGTCCGAGGTGTCTGCCGGATCCTCGCCGCTCGGCCGCGGCCCGGCCGTCGCGCTCTCGGTGGGCGGCGAGGCGGTCCCGGTCGATCCGCTCGCGGCGCTGCTCGCCGGCTCGAGCCGGGACATCCCGGTGCTGATCGGGTCGACGAGCGAGGAGTACCGCCTGTGGTTCGTCCCCGGTGGCACGGTCGACCGCATCGGCGGCTGGACGCTGACGCTCGCCCGGCTCGCGTCGCGCGTTCCGAAGCGCGTGGTCGATGCGCACCGTCGTCGGCGACCGGATGCCTCGCCCGGCGAGATCCTCGGCGAGGTGGTCACCGACGTGCTGCTGCGCGGGCCGATCACGCGCTTCGCCGACAGTCGTGTCGACGGCCCCGCGCCGACGTGGGTGTACGAGTTCCGGTGGCGCAGTCCCGTCGACCGGCTGGGCGCCGCCCACGCGATGGAGCTCGGCTTCGTCTTCGACCGCCTCGACGCACCGGACTCGATCGCCCTCGGCGGGCCGGATGCTCCGCAAATGCTGGCCGACGCTATGCACGGCGCGTGGGTCGCCTTCGCGAAGGGCGACGAGCCCGGATGGGAGGCGTGGTCGTCGAGGCGTCCGGTGCAGGCGTTCGACGCCGACGGCGGCCATATCGACTACGCGCCGCGGCAGGACGAGCTCTCGGGGCTGCCCGAGCGGTAGTCTGACCGCGCCATGACGACGATCGACGACGCCCTCGCCCGGGATCGGGCTCTTCCCGACATCGACTGGCGCGTCTTCCCGGAGGGGACGGTCCACGACAGGTTCGCCGCGCCGAGCGGCGCGCTCGCGCGCGTGCGAATGGGCGACCCCGCTGCGCCGCGCGTTCTGCTGGTCTCCGGCGTAGCGGGATCCAAAGAGGACTTCATCCTGCTGTTCCCACTGTTCGCCGCGGCCGGGTACCGGGTCGAGTCGTACGACCTCGCGGGTCACTACGGATCGGTCGACGCGGGGCCGCAGAACCTCGATCCGCCGCGCGAGCACTACGACTACCGGCTCTTCCTGGACGACTTCATTGCGATCCTCGAGGACGGCGGCGGGCCGGTGCACGTTCTCGGCTACAGCTTCGCCGGCCTCCTCGCCGAGCTCGCTCTCGTCGAGCGTCCGGACCTGTTCGCCAGCATCACGCTCATGGCTGCGCCGCCGGCGACCGGCCAGGTCTTCCGCGGGGTCAAGCACATCGGCCCGATCTCCGACATGCCTCCGCACCGCGCGGCGGGCCTCATCCTGTGGGGCATCCGCTACAACCTCAATCGCACGCCGCCGTTGCGGATCGCGTTCGTGCGCGAGCGGATGGCCGTCACGCAGCGCCCGGTGATCGACGACGTCGTGGGGCTCATGATGGCGACCCCCGACTTCGCCGACGACGTCGCCGGCATCGGCATCCCGAAGCTCATCGCGGTCGGCGAGTCCGACCTGTGGCCCACCGAGCAGCATGCCGCGTATGCCGAGCGCATCGGCGCGCACGTCGCGGTGTATCCGACCGGCCATGCCCCCTGCGAGACCGCCCCGCACCAGCTCGTGCGCGACATGCTCGCGCTGTTCGCCGAGGCCTGACTCCGGACCGCCGATCACGAGGAAGCCATGATGTCCGCCCACCCCACCACTCCTCCCGCCGCGCTCACGCCCGCGTGGTGGACGTCCGCGGTCGTCTACCAGATCTATCCGCGTTCGTTCCAGGACTCGGACGGCGACGGGGTCGGCGACCTGCGCGGCGTGCTCCGGCGCATCGACCACCTCGCCGCACTCGGCGTGGACGTCGTGTGGTTCTCGCCCATGTACCGCAGCCCGCAGGACGACAACGGCTACGACATCAGCGACTATCAGGACATCGACCCTCTCTTCGGGACGCTCGACGACCTCGATGAGGTCGTCGAGGCCCTCCACGCACGGGGCATCAGGGTCGTGATGGACCTCGTCGTGAACCACACGAGCGACGAGCATCCGTGGTTCGTGGAGTCGCGCTCGTCGATCGACAGTCCGAAGCGCGACTGGTACTGGTGGCGCCCCGCACGGGCGGGCTTCGCACCGGGTGAGCCCGCCGCGGAGCCGACCAACTGGGAGTCGTTCTTCTCCGGCTCGACGTGGGAGCTCGACCCCGGCTCGGGGGAGTACTACCTCCACCTGTTCAGCCGGAAGCAGCCCGATCTCAACTGGGAGAACCCGCAGGTGCGGGAAGCGGTCTACGCGATGATGCGGTGGTGGCTGGATCGCGGGATCGACGGCTTCCGGATGGATGTCATCAACCTCATCTCCAAGGCGACCGGTTCCGACGGCTCGCTGCCGGACGGCGCGGTCGTGCGCGGACGGTTCGGCGATGCGGGGCCGTTCACGATGAACGGGCCCCGGCTGCACGAGTTCCTCCAGGAGATGCACCGAGAGGTCTTCCACGGGCGTCGCGACGGCCTGCTGCTGGTCGGCGAGACGCCGGGCGCGACCGTCGAGGACGGCGTGCTGCTCACCGATCCCGCGCGCGCCGAACTCGACATGGTATTCACCTTCGAGCACATGGGCCTCGACCACGGTCCCGGCGGTCGCTTCGATCGTCGACCGCTCGATCTGCGCGACCTGAAGGCGACCATGGCCCGCTGGCAGCGCGGGCTCGAGTCGACCGGGTGGAACTCGCTCTACTGGGAGAACCACGACCAGCCGCGCATCGTCTCGCGGTTCGGCGACGACGGCGCACACCGGCGGGACTCGGCGACCGCGCTCGCCACGCTGCTCCACCTCCATCGCGGCACGCCCTACGTCTACCAGGGCGAGGAACTGGGCATGACGAATGCCCACTTCGCCGCGCTCTCGTCGTATCGCGACATCGAGTCGCTCAACTTCGCGGACTCCGCACAGGGGCAGGGACTCCTCGACGAGCAGCAGCTGGTGGAGGCGCTCGCCTTCGGCAGCCGCGACAATGCCCGTACGCCGATGCAGTGGGATGCGACGGCCCACGCGGGCTTCACGACGGGAGAGCCGTGGCTGCAGGTGAACCCGAACCACGTCGAGGTCAACGCCGCCTCCGAGCGCGCCGACGCGGCATCCGTCTTCCATCACTACCGGCGACTGATCGCGCTGCGTCACGACGATCCTGTGGTGAGGTTCGGCGACTTCCGGATGCTGCTTCCCGACGACCCGGACGTGTACGCCTTCACGCGATCGCTCGAGGGCACGACACTCGTCGTCGCGTGCAACGTCTCCGGCTCGCCGCGATCCGCCTCGATCGACGAGCTGGCGGCTGCGAGCGAACTCGTGCTCGGAAACCTTCCCGGCGAGCCGGCGATCCATGGTGGGGTCGTCACGCTCCGCCCGTGGGAGGCGGTGGTCCTCCGCGTGCGCGGACCGATCGACTGACGGCGACGCGCCGCGCCCGGGTGTAGCGTCGGGAGCCCGGGGACTCTCCTGCCCTCCGCACGGAACGAGGCCCACCATGACGACTGCTGGACTGACACTCGGCGTGATCGGAACGTCGCGCAAGCCCGATGAGCGGCGCGTGCCGATCCATCCCGCTCACTTCGAGCGCATCGACCAGGAGCTCCGAAGCCGCATCTCCGTCGAAGCCGGCTACGGGGAGCGCTTCGGTGTGGTCGACGACGAGCTGCGTCCGCTCGTCGGACGGATCGCCTCGCGCGCGGACGTCATCGCGACCTCCGACGTGGTCCTGCTGCCCAAGCCTCAGCTCGACGACCTCCGCGGTCTGCGCGACGGCCAGGTGCTGTGGGGCTGGCCGCACCTGGTGCAGGACGAGGCGATGACGCAGCTCGCCATCGACAAGCGACTGACGGTGATCGCGTTCGAGGCGATGAACCACTGGGGCAGCGACGGCGCGTTCGGGCTGCACGTGTTCCACCTCAACAACGAGCTCGCCGGCTACTGCTCGGTGCTGCACGCCCTGCAGCTGTGCGGATCGACCGGCGACTACGGGCGCCGCCTGACGGCCGTAGTGATCGGCTTCGGGGCGACCGCGCGCGGCGCCGTCACCGCGCTGCGCGCGCACGGCGTGCACGAGGTGCGCGTGCTGACCAACCGCCGGACGGCCGCAGTGGCTGCTCCGATCCACGCCGCGCACATCATCCAGTTCGACCACGACGACGAGCCGTATCTCAGCGAGGTCATCACCGACGACGGTCGCGTGCCGCTCGCGCCGTTCCTCGCCGAGAGCGACATCGTGGTGAACTGCACGCTGCAGGATCCCAACCATCCGCTCCTCTACCTCCGCGAGAGCGACCTCGGCGCCTTCCGCCCGGGCAGCCTCATCGTCGACGTCTCGTGCGACGAGGGGATGGGGTTCGAGTGGGCGCGGCCGACCTCGTTCCTCGAGCCGATGTTCACCGTGGGCGACACGATCAACTACTACGGGGTGGACCACAGCCCGTCGTACCTGTGGAACTCCGCCAGCTGGGAGATCAGTGAAGCGCTCCTGGGCTTCGTTCCGGTCGTGATGGGCGGATCGACCGCGTGGGCGGCGAACGAGACGATCCGCCGGGCGACGGAGATCGCCGACGGCGTCGTCGCCAACCCCGCGATCCTCGAGTTCCAGCGACGTGATTCGGCTTTTCCGCACCGGATCGGAATATCCTGACGCAGACCGCGTTGCATGAGATACATTCACATGCATAGAAACGCGAGGAGCGACGTGAACGACATCACACCCCAGATGCAGTTCGGCATCTTCACGGTGAGCGACATCACCGAGGACCCGACGAACGGCACGACGCCGAGCGAGGCGGACAAGATCCGCAACGCCGTGACCGTGGCCAAGCACGCCGAAGAGGTGGGCCTCGACGTCTTCGCGCTGGGTGAGCACCACAACCCGCCGTTCTGGTCCTCTTCGCCCACGACGACCCTTGCGTACATCGCCGCCCAGACCGAGCGGCTCATCCTGTCGACGGCCACGACGCTGATCACCACGAACGACCCGGTGAAGATCGCCGAGGACTACGCGATGCTGCAGCACCTGTCGGGGGGCCGCGCAGATCTGATGATCGGTCGCGGCAACACCGGGCCGGTGTACCCCTGGTTCGGCAAGGACATCCGTCAGGGACTGCCGCTCGCGATCGAGAACTACAACCTGCTGCACCGCCTCTGGCGCGAGGACGTCGTGGACTGGGAGGGCCAGTTCCGCACGCCGCTGCAGGGGTTCACCTCGACGCCGCGCCCCCTCGACGGCATCGCCCCGTTCGTGTGGCATGGCTCGATCCGCACGCCCGAGATCGCCGAGCAGGCCGCGTACTACGGCGACGGCTTCTTCGCGAACAACATCTTCTGGCCGAAGGAGCACTACCAGCGGCTGATCACGCTGTACCGTCAGCGCTACGCCCACTACGGACACGGCACGCCCGAGCAGGCGATCGTGGGTCTCGGAGGCCAGGTGTTCATGGCCAAGAACTCGCAGGACGCCGTGAACGCGTTCCGCCCGTACTTCGACAACGCCCCGGTCTACGGCCACGGCCCGTCGCTCGAGGACTTCAGCGAGATGACTCCGCTCACCGTCGGATCCCCGCAGCAGGTCATCGACCGGTACGCCGCGATGCGCGAGACCTACGGCGACTACCAGCGTCAGCTGTTCCTCATCGACCACGCGGGTCTGCCGCTCAAGTCGGTGCTCGAGCAGCTCGACATCCTCGGCGGCGAAGTCGTGCCCGTGCTCCGCAAGGAGCTCCTGCAGGGCCGCCCGGCAGAGGTTCCGGATGCTCCGACCCACGCCAACCGCGTGCGGGCCCAGTACGGCGACGCCGCTCCGCGACAGGCCGTCCCCGGCGCCAACCGCGGCGACAACCTCACGGCGGGCTCGCCCTACCAGGACGCACCGGTGAAGGCCGGGGCCGCGTTCGGCGCGGCCGCCACCCGGACGGAGGCCTGACATGAGCACGCGCCGCATCGCCGTCCTCTCGGCCGGCCTCTCCAACCCCTCCTCGACCCGCATGCTCGCCGACCGGCTCGCCGCCGCGACCGCGAAGCAGCTGACGGAGCGGGACATCGAGGTGGAGGTCGACGTGTTCGAGCTGCGCGACTACGCGCACGACATCACCAACAACCTGCTCACCGGGTTCGCGCCGCCCGCTCTCGAGTCGATGATCAACACGGTCGTGTCGGCCGACGCCGTCATCGCAGTGACGCCGATCTTCTCGACGAGCTACTCGGGACTCTTCAAGTCGTTCATCGACGTGCTGGATCCCGATGCGCTGTCCGGCAAGCCCGTGCTCATCGGCGCGAACGCCGGCACCGCACGTCACTCGCTCGCGATCGACTACGCGATCCGTCCGCTGTTCACCTACCTCCATGCGGAGCCCGTCTCGACCGGCGTGTTCGCCGCGTCGAGCGACTGGGGTGCGGCCGGAGACCAGGTCGCACCGCTGGGGGAGCGCGTCGAGCGCGGCGCCCGCGAGCTCGCCGACGCTATCGCGCGTCGCGAGCCCGCCAAGAACGACGACCCGTACGACCCGGCGAACTACCTCGGCGAGGGGCGCTCGTTCGGCCACCTCCTCGGAGGCCTCACCGGCGAGTAGCCGCTACGACAGCACGATGTCCGCGGGTGCGCGGAGAGGACGCCAGTCGCCCTCTCCGCGCACCGTCGTCTGCGGGAGCACGTCGGCGTGGACCAGCGGCCCGAGATCGACTCCGGCGAGCCCCTCGATGTCGGCGATCGGCGCCTGGAACGTGCGATACGCGCCGAGGCGGGGCACGGCGAGCACTCCCTGGCTCGTATCGATCAGGTCGGACTGGTCGAGCACGAACCCCGCTGCCTCGAGGAGGGGCGTACCCGCGGCATCCGTCTGCACCCACGCGGCGACTTTGAAGAACCGACGAGGGATCCGCACACCCCGGTACTCGGGGTCGTCGGCGGCCAGCACAGGTGCGGTGACGACGCTGATCCGCTGGTGGGTGGTCTCGGCGTACGTGAGGACGTGGTCCTCGAGCCCGAGCCACAGCTCCTTCGACTGGTTGAACGCGCCCGCCTGCGGTGCGGCGTTGGTGTAGAAGAAGGTCGCCTCCGTCGCCTCGCGCGCTTCGGCGACCGTGCCCCACCCGGGATCGCGCCGGCGCACGAGGTGCCCGCGGTCGAGGTCGTTGTCGGCGTACACCGCGGGTCCGGTCTGCTCGGACGCGGGGATGCGCTCGTCGAGGCGCCACTCGCCGGTGCGGGGCACGTCGCGCAGCAGGGACCCGTCGATGTTCACCGCCGTCACCGCGGCGAGCCGGCGCTCGGCGTCGAGCACGACCGTGAATCGCGGATACACCAGCTCTCGCGTCGCCGCGTCGCCCAGCGGAACGGGAAGCGGCACCACGACCCCGAGGAACAGCTCGTCGTAGCCCGTCACGTCCGCCATCCCCCCATCCTGCCCGGTGCCCCCGACTCTCTCGCCCCGTTCCGCGGTCGGAACACGCCGATGCACGGTCGCACAGACGACATTTTGTGACTGCGAAGTTTGCCCGCGCGGCCCGACGCGCGGGCGAGGCTCACTCGGCTGCGGGCGGGCGGCGCAGGCGTCGGGCGAGGACGGCGTCGATCGCGATGCCGAGGCCGACCGCGAGAGCGATCGACACGACCACCGCCACGACCGGGCCGCCGGGGAGGAGGGCCGCGACAGCCGCGCCGATGAAGGCCTGATACCCCGCCCACGCCAGCGCGGCGCCCGCGGCGATCGCGACGTACCGGGGTGCCGGAATGCGGCTCGCACCGGCGGTCAGGTTGACCGCGAGCCGCGCGAACGGGATGAACCGCGCGGTGAAGAGTACGAGGGCGGCGCGGCGCTCCAGCCGTGCACGGGACCATGCGAACGCCGCACGCACGCGGGGGGTGCGCATCCACCGCCAGCGCTCCAGGCCGATCGTGCGTCCGACGAGATAGCAGGCGGCATCGCCGATCGTCGCGGCGACGGCCGCCACCGCGACCACCGCCCACAGCGGCGGCTCGCCCTGCGCCGCCGCCAGCGCACCGAACGCCGTGACGGCGGCTTCGCCCGGCACCACGACCAGGAAGGCGTCGCCGAGCACGAGTGCGAACAGCAGCGGCAGCGCCCACGGACTCGCGGCGACGGCGGTCAGCAGGTCTTCGAGCACGCCTCCTTGGTACCCGGACACGGTGAACGGCGACCGAACGACGCCCGTCCGGTGACGAGCGTCGGTGCATCCGGTGAACTCTCGCCGAAGCCGGCCGGTTCGCGGCATCCGGTGCCGCCGCGTGCCCCCACGCTGGAATCGTGAGAGTCGCACTCCTCGCCGAATCGTTCCTGCCCCACATGAACGGGGTCACCGGGTCGGTCCTTCACGTGCTGCGCCACCTCGCAGCCGAGGGCCACGAGACCCTGGTGATCGCCCCCCGCGCCGGGGAGGTGACCGGCGACCTGCACGGCGCGCGCACCGAGCTGCTGCGGTCGGTGCCCCTGCCGAGCTATCCGGAGGTGCGGGTGGTGTTCGCGCGCGCCGCCCGCCTCGCCGCGATCCTCAAGGACTTCGACCCCGACGTGGTCCATCTCGCGTCGCCGTTCGTCCTCGGATGGCAAGGGCTCGCCGCCGCCGACGCCCTGCGCGTGCCGACGGTCGCCGTGTTCCAGACCGACGTGGCGGCCTACGCGGAAAGGTACGGGATGCCCGGCGCGAGTGCGCTCGTGGGCCGGCACATCGCCCGCCTGCACCGCCGCGCGACGCTCACCCTCGCACCGTCGACGGCGTCGCTGCGGCAGCTGGACGCCCTCGGCGTCGATCGGCTGCGCCGGTGGGGTCGCGGCGTCGACACCGCCCGATTCACGCCGGAGCGCCGCAGCGATGCCTGGCGCTCGCGCATCGCGCCGGGGGAGACCGTGATCGGCTACGTCGGGCGTCTCGCTCCCGAGAAGCAGGTCGAGGATCTCGCGGCGCTCGCCGACCTTCCGGGCACGCGGCTGGTGATCGTCGGAGACGGCCCGTCGCGGCAGGTGCTCGAGCAGACGCTGCCGCGCGCGGTCTTCACAGGTCATCTCGGCGGGACCGATCTCGCCGAGGCGCTCGCGAGCTTCGACGTGTTCGTGCACCCCGGCGAGTCCGAGACGTTCGGCCAGACGATTCAGGAGGCGCTCGCGAGCGGTGTGCCCGTCGTGGCCACCGGTGTCGGCGGACCGGTGGACCTCGTACGCTCGAGCGTCGACGGCTGGCTCTATCGCCCCGGCGACCTTCGCGATCTGCGGGCGCGCGTGTCCGATCTCGCGGGCGACGCGGGCAAGCGGCGCGCGTTCGCCGCAGCCGCCCACGCGTCGGTGCGCGACCGGACGTGGGATGCCGTCTGCCGGCAGCTGGTCGGCTTCTACGACGAGTCGCGGATGCTGCGCCCCATCGACGACGCGCTGCTCCAGCGTGCAGGGACCCGGCCATCGGCCCCGGTCGCAGTGTCGCGGGAACGTCCGGGCTGGACGCGGTACGTCGCCCTGGGCGACTCGCTCACGGAAGGGCTGTGCGACACATCGCGCATGCCCGCTGGGAAGTACCGGGGATGGGCCGATCGCCTCGCGCAGCTGCTCGCGAGCGAGGGCACCGGCCGCGAGCCGTTCCGCTACGCCAATCTCGCGGTGCGCAGCCGCCGGATGCGGGATCTGACGTCCGAGCAGCTCCCGGCGGCCGTCGCGCTTCGTCCCGACCTCGTCTCGATCCTGATGGGCGCCAACGACCTCGTCGCCGGCCGCGCCGACGTCGCCGCGCTCGCCGCCGAGCTCGAGTCCGCCGTGCGGGTGCTGCGCGCGACCGGCGCCGATGTGCTGCTCGTCACCCCCTTCCTCCCGCGCAGACGCGCCGCGAGGCTGTTCGCGTGGCGCTTCGCGCACTTCGCGTCCGAGCTCCGGCGGATCGCCGAGACGACGGGCGCGATCCTGCTGGACCTCGAGGCGCTGCCCGCGATCGGAGACCTCGATCTGTGGGCGGACGACAAGGTGCACCTCCGGTCGCGCGGTCACCGCTTCCTGGCGTATCGGGCCGCCGATGCGCTGGGCGTGCCCGACGCCGAGGCGCTCGGCGGTCTCGACGCCGCGCTGCACGCCGAGGACGATCCGGCGGCACCGGGGTCGTGGCTCCGACGCGACGCGCTGCCCTGGGTGTGGCGCCGCGCGCGCGGCCGGACCGCGGGCGACGGCGTCGCGGCGAAGCACACCGCGTACGTCGTCGTGGGCGGACGCGGCGATGTGCGGGAGCGGTCCCGGTTCTAGCGGCGGCGGTACTCGGTCTCCGGTCGGCCCGGCGTGCCATAGCGCGGCGCGCGCGAGGCCGCACCCGTCGTCACGAGGTGCTCGAGGTACCGTCGCACGGCGACACGCGACATGCCGAGTCGTTCCGCCGCCTCGACCGCCGAGACCGGCTCGTGCGCGTGCAGGTCTGCCGTCACTCGCGCGAGCGTGTCGGCGGACAGGCCCTTGGGCAGCGCGACCGTCGCCGCCGGGCGCAGCGCGCCGAGGAGCGCATCGATCTCGGCCTGCGTCGTCGATGTTCCGGCTGCCTCGCGAGCGCGCCTGCGGTACTCGACGTACTGCTCGAGCCGCTCGCGGAAGGTCGCGAAGGTGAAGGGCTTCACGAGGTACTGCGCCACGCCGAGCCCGACCATCTGGCGCACGACGTCGGCGTCGCGCACGCCGGTGATCGCGATGACGTCCACGTCGGCGCCGCGTGCGCGCACATGGCGCAGGACGTCGAGACCGGTGCCGTCCGGCATGGTGATGTCGAGCAGGACGAGGTCGATGCCCTCGCCGTGCTCGAGGACGGCGGAGATGGCTGCGCGGGCACCCGTGCACTCGGCGACGACCTCGAACCCGTCGAGTCGCTCGAGGTACGTGCGGTGGAGTTCGAGGGTCAGGGCGTCGTCGTCGACCACGAGCACGCCGATCATGAGCGCCTCGCGGGAAGGATGACGGTGAACACGGTCGGATCGGCGGCATGGTCGATCGACCCGCCCGCGCCCTCGGTGATCGAGCGCACGAGCGCCAGGCCGACACCGCGCCCCTCGGGTCCTGGTTCCTTCGTCGAGAAACCGTGCTCGAAGATCCGCTCGTCGAGTTCGGCGGGAACCCCGCCGCCGCTGTCGGAGACGTCGATGCGCAGCATCCCTTCGCCTGCGGCGGAGAAGCGGACCCGCACCCACCGCGGCACGGCCCCGGCCGCCGCCGCATCGAGCGCGTTGTCGATGAGATTGCCGACGACCGAGACGGCATCGACGGGGGAGAGGATGCTGCGCGGGGCGTCTTGCGCGATGTCGGCGGTCCACTCGACGCCCCGTTCGCGCGCCTGAGCCGCCTTGCCGAGAAGCAGCGCGCCGACCGTGGGGTCGCCGTCACGGCGGGCGGCGACCTGGTCGACCAGGTCCTGACTCTGTCGAGAGGTTTCGGTGAGGATGTCGATCGCCTCGCGCGTGCGGCCGAGTTCCAGCAGCGACACCGCTGTGTGCATGCGGTTGCCGTGCTCGTGGGTCTGGGCGCGCAGCGCCTCGCCCAGCGTCCGCACCGACTCGTAGGACGACACCGCGTCGCGGATCGAGCCGGCCGGAAGGTCTCCGGCCACCCGCCGCGTCGTGCGCTGCGCGAGGTAGGCGCCGACGAAGCCGGCCGCCAGCAGGGCGCCCGCGACGGCGAGCACTCCGGGCAGTCTCGGCACGATGTCGGAGGCGATGCTGCCGACGGTCACGCCGACCGACACCCAACCCACGAGCTCCCCGTCGCTGAGAACCGGCACGATGGTGCGCACGCTCGGCCCCAGCGTGCCCGTGAACTCCTCGGTCGCCGGCTGCGCCTCGGCCGGAATCGTTCCCAGGTACGGGCGCCCGATCTCGTCACGATCGCGGTGGGTGACGCGGATGCCGTCGGGAGTCATGATCGTGACGAAGTCGACGCCGGCGTCGTCCATGACGGATTCCGCGAACGGCTGCAGGCCGGCGTGCGAACCGTCCGCGAGCCCGGCGGTCACGACCGGGGTCACGGCGAGAGAGGTCGCGACGGCGCGCGTGACCTCCTCGGCCTCGGTGCGCGCCGCGCGCTGCGCGTCGAGCACCAGGAGCGCGGCGATGAGCAGGACCAGGGCCGTGACGGCGATCGCGACGACGACGAACACGCGCGATGCGGCGCTGCCCTGTCGTGCGCGTGCGTCCACGGACTCACCCCTCGCGATTCGTCGTCGTTCCCATCTTCACGCGCGGCGAGATGGGACGGCGCGAAAGCACCGCAGCGACGAAGAAGCAGATCGCGCCGACCGCCGTGCCGCCGTTCGCCCACGCCTCGTTGGCGAGCTCGCCCGTCGCAGGCACGATGTACGCCCCGACGGCCGAGACGCCGAACGCGACCGATCCGATGAAGTTCAGGCCGGTGCCGTGCCACGTGCGAGCCTCGGGGTCCCACAGCCGCCGCCGGTCCTTGGTCGCGACGATCGCGAGGAAGCTCGAGAGGAGGAACGCCAGCGATCCCCACGCGTCGGGCTTCCACCCGACACCCACGGCGTCGGGTCGTGAGATCGCGGCAGCGAGTGCGACGCCCGTCGAGAGGTTGAACAGGAGGGTTCCGGCGAACTGGATGGCCGCCGCCCACCAGTCCACGAGGTCGGGCTTCGACATCTCGCGGTGGGGGATGCTGCGGCCGCTCAGGCTGAGCTGGATGAAAGCGGCGAGCGTGAAGAAGATCGAGCCCACGAAGAACGTCACGTTCGTGCCGACGGCTCCGGCCCATGACGCGTAGAACGGCAGCGACCCCGCCAGGAAGCACAGCGAGCCGATCATGAACCCCCAGGCCTCGCGCCGGAGTCTTCGGGCTGGCGGCGGTGCGGTCATCATTCCTCCGGATCGGGACGAGGGGCGGAGATCGAGGCATCCGCTCTGCGACCAATACGACCACAACTCGTCTCCGAGCGCGCGACGCCGCACGCTGGGCGTCATGCCGGAGATGGTCCGGCGCCGAGCGGACAGCGACTGTCCACCCCTTGGAGGCGATGATGGCTCTTTCGACCCGGACGACTTCGTTCCGACTTCCCGGCTTCAACTGGCGCCGCGGCAAGCAGGCGTGGGACAAGCACACGTGGCTCTACATGGCGGTCATCGCCGCTGTCGTGCTCGGCGCGCTCGTCGGCCTCATCTGGCCGGAGGTCGGCGTGGCTCTCAAGCCGCTCGGCGAGGCATTCGTCGCGCTGATCAGGATGATGATCGCACCGATCATCTTCTGCACGATCGTGGTGGGCGTCGGCTCGATCGCGAAGGCGGCGACCGTCGGCAAGATCGGCGGGCTGGCGCTGCTGTACTTCATGGTCATGTCGACGTTCGCGCTGGCCATCGGCCTGGTCGTGGGCAACCTGCTGCACCCGGGAGAGGGCCTGAACATGGCCGGCTCGACGTACGAGGTCACGGGGGAGGCGAAGACCACGCAGGAGTTCGTCCTCGGGATCATCCCCACCACGTTCTTCTCGGCCTTCACGGGTGAGAGCGTGCTCCAGGTGCTCT
This sequence comes from Microbacterium sp. SSM24, assembly GCF_025989145.1. Lineage (NCBI taxonomy): Bacteria > Bacillati > Actinomycetota > Actinomycetes > Micrococcales > Microbacteriaceae > Microbacterium > Microbacterium sp. SSM24. Next base: position 2,519,932 of record NZ_JAPDNQ010000001.1, read on the forward strand.
TCATCGCGCTGCTCGTCGGATTCGCACTGCAGCAGATGGGCGACAAGGGCCAGCCGATCATGAACGCGGTGAAGCACCTGCAGGCGCTGGTCTTCCGCATCCTCGGCATGATCCTCTGGCTCGCGCCGGTCGGCGCATTCGGTGCCATCGCCGCCGTCGTCGGAAACACCGGCATCGCGGCGATCTGGGCTCTCGGAACGCTGATGATCGCGTTCTACATCACCTGCGTGCTGTTCATCGTCGGGGTGCTCGGAACACTGCTCTTCGCCGTGACGCGCATCAACATCTTCAGCCTCGTGAAGTACCTCGCCCGCGAGTACCTGCTCATCGTGGGAACCTCCTCGTCGGAGTCCGCCCTGCCGCGGCTCATCGCGAAGATGGAGCACCTCGGCGTCTCCAAGCCCGTCGTGGGCATCACAGTCCCGACCGGATACTCCTTCAACCTCGACGGCACGGCGATCTACCTCACGATGGCGTCGCTGTTCATCGCGAGCGGCATGGGCGCGCCGATGTCGATCGGCGAGCAGATCGGTCTCCTGGTGTTCATGATCATCGCGTCCAAGGGGGCGGCCGGAGTCACGGGCGCGGGCCTCGCGACGCTCGCCGGCGGACTGCAGGCGTACCGCCCCGACCTCGTGAACGGCGTCGGCGTGATCGTCGGCATCGACCGGTTCATGTCGGAGGGTCGCGCGCTCACGAACTTCACGGGCAACGCCGTCGCGACGGTCCTGATCGGCTCGTGGACGAAGGAGTTCGACGCGACCCGCGCCCGCCGGGTGCTGGGCGGCGAGCTGCCCTTCGATGAGACCACCCTCTCGGGCGACGACCACGACGGCATGTCGGACTCCCGCGACGCCGTCGGCGTGCAGGGACTCGAAGAGGCCGCAGTCGCCGAGGCCGAGGCCAAGGAGAAGCGCGCCCGCGAGCGCGAGTCGCTGCTCAGCCGCTGAACGCGCTATCACGCCGGGTCCGTCCGCACACGCGGGCGGACCCCTCGCGTGTCAGGACGGGTCGATCTCGCCCGACTCGATCGCCGACTCGCGCTCCTCGAGGTCGAGCTCATCCATCTGGTCCTCGACCGACTCCATGGGATCGAGGGTCGCCGGAGGCAGCTCGAACTCGACCTCGTCGCCAAGTGGCACATCGCGCTCGTCGTCGGGGATGCGCTCGCGGAAATCGCTCATGGCGGCCGCCTGTGGTCTATCCGCTCTTGCGGCGGAACTCGCGCTTGGTCACGGCGCCGTGCGTGCCGTGGATCGACGAGTCGCCGTCCATGTGCGCCTCGCCCTCGCGGTGATGCGAGTTCTTCTTGTCGAGTGCTTCCTTGAACTTGCGCTTCATCTCATCGGATGCCGCGCTGGCCGGCTTCTCGTCGGTGCTCATGACTCCACCCTAAGCACCTGCGGCGTCCCGGCACCAGACGCCGCCAGGATCCGAAGCCGGTGCTAGACGAGGACCATCCGTGCAGCGAGGAAGAGCAGGACACCCACCGTGACGGCGAGCCCGACGATCCCCGGCCAGCGCGGACGGGCGCGCACGACGGCGAGGATGCCGACGATCAGCGATGCCAGTCCGACGGCGGCGGTCGCGAGGATCCCGCTGTGCCGGGCCGTCACTGGTAGGATCGCAAAGGTTGCCCTGAGGCATCCGCTCAATTCAACATGAGCTCACGGAGCAGGCCGGCAGCTAGCTGGTCCCCTGTGGTGGTCTCCTCGTCGCGTTCGCGCCGGGTGGATTTCTACTGGTGGCCAGTGCTGGCGCGAATCCGCGGTCACCGCCGCGCGCCGAGATCTGCCTGTTCCTGCTCCTTCGAAGTGCTCGCGCATCATACGGATCCGCGAGTCTAAACAAAGAAGGAGAGACCTCTTGGAAGGTCCTGAAATCACCGCCGCCGAAGCCGTCCTCGACAACGGACGCTTCGGCACCCGCACCGTCCGGTTCGAGACCGGACGACTCGCCCAGCAGGCGCAGGGTGCAGTCGCCGCCTACCTCGACGAGGAGACGATGCTCCTGTCGGCCACCAGCGCCGGCAAGTCGCCCCGCGAGGGCTTCGACTTCTTCCCGCTGACCGTCGACGTCGAAGAGCGCTCGTACGCCGCGGGCAAGATCCCCGGCTCGTTCTTCCGTCGTGAGGGCCGCCCCTCGACCGAGGCGATCCTCGTGTGCCGTCTCATCGACCGCCCGCTGCGTCCGTCGTTCGTCGACGGTCTCCGCAACGAGGTGCAGATCGTCGTCACGGTGCTCTCGATCGCGCCCGGCGAGTTCTACGACGCGCTCGCCATCAACGCGGCGTCGCTGTCGACCCAGATCTCCGGTCTGCCGTTCTCGGGCCCGATCGCCGGCGTGCGCCTCGCGCTCATCCCCGGCCACGGCGAGAACGCCGACCAGTGGATCGCGTTCCCGACCGTGTCCCAGCTCGAGGAGGCCGTCTTCGACCTCATCGTCGCCGGACGCGTCCTGCCCGACGGTGACGTCGCGATCATGATGGTCGAGGCCGAGGCCACCGAGCACAGCTGGAACCTGATCAAGGCCGGCGCGACCAAGCCCAGCGAGGAGATCGTCTCGCAGGGTCTGGAGGCGTCCAAGCCGTTCATCAAGCAGCTCGTCGAGGCGCAGAACGCCGTGGCGAGCACCGCCGCCAAGGAGGTCCGCGAGTACCCGGTCTTCCTGCCCTACAGCCAGGAGACGTACGACTTCGTCGCCGGCCGCGCCTACGACAAGCTCGTCCCGATCTACCAGATCGCCGACAAGCAGGACCGCCAGAACGCCGATGACGAGCTCAAGGATGCCGTCAAGGCCGAGCTCCTCGCCGCCGTCGAGTCGGGTGAGCTGCCGGCCGTCGCGACGCTGGAGTTCAGCGCCGCGTACAAGTCGGTGACCAAGACGATCGTCCGCGGTCGCATCCTGGCCGAGGGCGTCCGCATGGACGGCCGTGGCCTCGCCGACATCCGTCCGCTCGACGCCGAGGTGCAGGTCATCCCGCGCGTCCACGGCTCGGCGATCTTCCAGCGCGGAGAGACCCAGATCCTGGGCGTCACCACGCTGAACATGCTCAAGATGGAGCAGCAGATCGACTCGCTGTCGCCGGTGACGCACAAGCGCTACATGCACCACTACAACTTCCCGCCGTACTCGACCGGTGAGACCGGTCGCGTGGGCAGTCCCAAGCGTCGCGAGATCGGGCACGGCTTCCTGGCCGAGCGCGCACTCGTGCCGGTGCTGCCGAGCCGCGAGGAGTTCCCGTACGCGATCCGCCAGGTGTCCGAGGCTCTCGGCTCGAACGGCTCGACGTCGATGGGTTCGGTCTGCGCCTCCACCCTGTCGCTGCTCAACGCCGGTGTGCCGCTGCGCGCGCCCGTAGCGGGCATCGCAATGGGCCTCGTCACCGACCAGGTGGACGGTCAGACCCGCTACGCGGCCCTGACCGACATCCTCGGCGCCGAGGACGCGCTGGGCGACATGGACTTCAAGGTCGCCGGCACGAGCGAGTTCGTCACGGCGATCCAGCTCGACACGAAGCTCGACGGCATCCCGTCGTCGGTGCTCGCGGCCGCGCTGACCCAGGCCAAGGAGGCCCGCCTCACGATCCTCGGCGTGCTCAACGCCGCCATCGACGGCCCCGACGAGATGGCGCCCACCGCGCCGCGCGTCATCAGCGTGCAGATCCCGGTCGACAAGATCGGCGAGCTCATCGGGCCCAAGGGCAAGACGATCAACGCCATCCAGGACGAGACCGGCGCGCAGATCTCCATCGAGGAGGACGGCACCGTCTACATCGGCGCGGTCGACGGCCCGTCGGCCGAGGCCGCCCGTGCCCAGGTCAACGCGATCGCCAACCCCACCAACCCCGAGGTGGGCGAGCAGTTCCTCGGCACGGTCGTGAAGATCGCGACCTTCGGCGCGTTCATCTCGCTCCTGCCCGGCAAGGACGGCCTGCTGCACGTCAGCGAGGTCCGCAAGCTCGCCGGCGGCAAGCGCGTGGAGAACGTCGAGGACGTGCTCGGCGTGGGCCAGAAGATCCTCGTCAAGATCACGAAGATCGACGACCGCGGCAAGCTGTCGCTGGAGCCGGTGCTCGAAGAGGCAGCGGACCAGGAAGGCTCCGCCGCCGCGAGCGAAGGCCCGGGAGACGCTCCCGCCGAAGGCTGATCGCCCGAGGTGCTGTCCGGATGCCCGCTCTCTCCTTCGCGGAGGGGGCGGGCATCCGTCGTTCTGCCGGCCGACCGGTGAACAGGTCCGCCGAATGGGGGACATACGGCTGATGCGCGCCGCCTCGTGATGAAAGCGTTATGCAATGTTTACCGACTGTACGCGTCGGTGGTCGGCCATGTGTCCGGACTGGCCTACCCTCATAGGTACGTGCCGGGGGGTGCGGAATCGGTATCACGGAGAAGCCCACGGGACTCCTCGTGAGGGGGTGAGTCATGGCTGTCTTCGGCGTTGGATCGACGCTCTCTTCGCAGAGCGCTCAGGTCGGTGCGCCCCTGGGCGTGCATCCGTCCGCGCCGATCCCCGTGCAGGGGCCGTCGATCGGCACCAGCGTGCGTGTCGCCCTCGGCGAGAGCGGATTCGACGTGTTCCCGCTGATCCTGGGCGGAGCGGAGTTCGGGTGGAACGTCGACCTCGAGTCCAGCCACGCCATCCTCGACACCTACGCCGAGCTCGGCGGCAATGCCGTGCACACGTCCGACAGCTTCTCCTCGGGCCGCAGCGAGCACATCATCGGCCAGTGGATCCACTCGCGCGGTCTGCGCGACGAGGTCGTTCTGGCGGTGCGGGTCGGCGGACACGCCGACAATCCTGGGCTCGGATCCGTCAACCTGATCCGGTCGGTGGAGGCGTCGCTCACGCGACTGCGCACCGACCGCATCGACGTGCTCTACCTCGACGCGACGACCGACACGACGTCGGCCCTCGAAGACACGCTCGCCACGGCGGAATGGCTGGTCGAGACCGGAAAGGTCCGCACGATCGGGGCGGTCGGCTATACGCCCGCGCAGCTGGTCGAAGCGCGCATCTACTCGTCCGCCGGCTTCCCGCGCATCACCGTGCTCGACGTGCCGTTCAACGTGCTGCGGCGACACGAGTTCGACTCCGACCTTCGCCTCGTCGCCGGGGCGCAGGGCATGGCCGTGACACCCTCGCACGCTCTTGAGCACGGCTTCCTCGCCGGGCGGCAGCGCACGCGGCTGCGCGGGGCCCTGTCGGTGCGAGGAGCTCAGATCGCCGCCAACCTGAATCGACGGGGGAGTCGCACGCTGCGCGCGCTCGATGCCGTCGGCAGCGAGCTGGGGGTGCCCGACGCCGCGGTCGCGCTCGGGTGGCTGCTCGCTCAGAAGCTCGTCACGGCGCCGATCGTGAACGCGTACGCGCCACAGCACGTGGAAGAGCTCGTGCAGGGTGTGGGTGTGCGCCTGAGCCGTGCACAGCTGGCCGATATCGCCCGCGCAGCCGAATAGCACGCCGACACGTCCACGGACCGTGATCGTTTCGTGACGTAGGCTGAATGAGTGTCCCGTCGGGGCACGCGACCCCCGACGGAGTGAGCTGCGTGACGCACTACATCTACCTCGTGCGGCACGGTGAGCACCAGGATGCCGAGCACGGCCTCGTCGACGGACCCCTGTCGCCGCGCGGTCGGCGCCAGGCCTCGCTCCTCGCCGATCGTCTGTCGGGCGTGCCGTTCGACGCCGTGTGGCATTCGCCCCTGGAGCGGGCCAGCCAGACCGCGCGGGCCGTCCAGGAACGCATGCCGTCGTTGCAACCCGAACCGTCCGCCCTCCTCTTCGACTGCGTGCCGACGGGGATGACCGACGACACCCCGTCCGCCTTCGAGCCGTTCTTCGGCTCGGTCACCGAAGCCGAGGTCGAGGCCGGGCGCGCTCAGATGGCCGATGCGGTGAGCGAGTATCTCGCGCGCAAGCGCGGCGAGGTGCACGAGCTGATCATCACGCACAACTTCGTCATCGCGTGGTTCGTGCGCGAGGTGCTCCAGGCGCCCGAGTGGCGCTGGATGACCCTCAACCAGGCGCACTGCGGGCTCACGGTGATCGCGCAGAAGCAGGGGCGCCCGTGGACCCTCCTGTCGCACAACGACCTCGCGCACCTCCCGGTGGAGCTGCGCACCGGTCTTCCCGAGGTCTACCCGGTCTGAGCGTCGTCCCCGAGCGCCTTGCCGTACCAGCGGGACGCGTTCGGGTTGTCGTTGTAGGGCTCGATCGCGACGAACCCCGAGCGCGCATAGAGCACGCCGGCGGCCTCGAGCGAGTGGTGGGTGTCGAGTACGAGCTCGCGCGCGCCGAGATCCCTCGCGTGCTCCTCCAGCCCGTCGAGCAGCAGGCGTCCCCAGCCGCGGCCGCGGGTCTCGGGGCGCAGGTAGAGGTGCTTGACCTCGTAGCGCGTGCCGTGCGGACCGTCGGCGATGTGACGGATGCCGCCGCAGCCGACCGCGCGGCCCTCGTCGTCGACGACCACCAGGAACACCCCCGCGGGCGGGACGAACGCGGCGGGCAGCGGGAAGGTCGTCGTGTAGGCGACATCCTGGTCGGCGAAGCCGGCCGTGCGTGCCTGGAAGTACTCGGCGAGGAGCTCGTGCGCCTCGGGGGAGTCGACGGGGGATTCGCGCAGTGCTGCCACGTCCTCCAGCGTAGGCGGCGCAACGGGTCGCGGAAGCGGTCGCACCTAGGATGGAGCAATGACGACGCGCGTGGCCATCGTGGGAGGCACCGGCAAACTCGGCGGCATCATCCGTGAGGTGGTCGAGCACGAAGCGGGGTTCGAGGTGGCGGCCGTGCTGACGTCGCGCTCCGAGCTTGCTGAGCTCGACGGCGCCGATCTGGTCATCGACGCGTCGGTCCCCGCCGTGTCGATCGACGTCGTGCGCGCCGCCGTCGAGCGCGGCATCAACGTGCTCGTCGGAACATCCGGCTGGTCGGCCGAGCGCATCGCCCTCGTGCGCCCCCTCGTCGAGGCCGCCGGGACCGGTGCCGTCTTCATTCCGAACTTCTCGCTCGGCTCAGTGATCGGCTCGGCGCTCGCCGCGGCCGCCGCGCCGTTCTTCCCGTCTATCGAGATCGTCGAGGCGCATCGCGAGACCAAGATCGATTCGCCGAGCGGCACCGCCGTGCGCACGGCCGAGCTCATCGCCGCCGCGCGCGCCGGCGTCGGGCCGGTCGAGTCGCCCCACGTCGACCAACGTGCCCGCGGTCAGCAGGTCGCCAGCGTGCCGATCCACTCGCTGCGCCGCCCCGGCGTCGTGGCGCGCCAGGAGGCGATCCTCTCGGGAGCGGGAGAGTCGCTCACGATCGTGCACGACACCGTCGAACCGGCGCTCGCGTACGGACCCGGCATCCGTCTCGCCCTCGCGGCAGCGAAGGACGCCACCGGCGTGATCGTCGGCCTCGACAGCTTCCTCGACATCGGCCTGCGGCGTCCCGGCGACGCTGCCGCCGAGCATCCTGTCGACGAGGGCGGCGTGCCCGGACAGGTGGCGAGGACCACCGGCGCATGAGCGCGCGCATCGGCGTCGCCGTCATGGCGGTGCTCCTGGCGCTGTACATCGCCCTCGTGGCCCAGCGGGCGTGGCTGCTGCTCGTGAGTGGAAATCCGGTGGGGGTGCTGATGGGCGTCGTGCTCGTCGTCCTTCCCGTCATCGCGGTGTGGGCGCTCGGCAGAGAGATCTGGTTCGGCGTGCGCGCGGAGCAGCTCGGTCGCCGGCTCGAGGCGGAGGACGCCCTGCCCGCCGAGGAGATCCAGGTCCGGCCCAGCGGACGCGCGGTGCGCTCCGAGGCCGACGCCCTCTTCCCCGCGTACCGCGCCGACGTCGAGGCGCACCCCGACGACTGGCGCGCGTGGTACCGACTCGGACTCGCGTACGACGCGTCCAGCGACCGGCGTCGGGCCCGCGAGGCGATCCGTCGCGCGATCCGCCTGGAGCGGGACGAGCAGCGCGCCTGAGGTCAGTCCGCCGCAGGGACTGCCGCAGCGACGGCTTCCTCGACGGTGCGGTGAAGGAAGGTGAACCCGGATGCCTCGAGCACGGCGGGCGCGACATCCGCATCGGTCGTCAGGAGGGCCTCGGTGGCGTCCGGGCCCAGCACGGTCCGCATCGCCCACACCGGCGCTCGCAGCAGGAACGGGCGGTTCCGTCGCACGGCGAGGGCGAACCCGAGGTCGTTGGCGGTGGCGCGATTCGGCCCCGTGAGGTTGACCGGGCCGGTGAGGCCCGCGTCGATGACGTGGCGGATGGCTCGTATCTCGTCCTCCAGTGAGATCCACGGCCAGGCCTGGGTCCCCTTGCCGATCGGCCCGCTCACGCCGAGGTCCGTGAGAATCATGAGGGGCTTGAGCACGCCGTCCCGATGGACGATCGGCGCCGTGCGGAGCATCGAGATCCGAGCGTCGTCTCCGGCCGCCCCTGCCGCGGTCTCCCACTCGCCGCACAGATCGGCGAGGAAGGTCTCCCCGCGGGGTGAGGTCTCGTCCAGGCGGCGTCGCGGCGCCGAGCCGTAGTACCCGACAGCGGACGCGGAGACGAAGTGCGGAGCATCCGTCCCCAGTTCCCGCACGGCGCGCGCGATCGCGAGCGTGGGGGTCACGCGCGACCAGAGCAGCGTGTGGCGGTACTTCGGCGTCCAGGGGAAGCGGCCGATGCTCGCGCCGTTGAGCCCGACGACCGCCTCCGCGCCGGCCAGCACCCCGGGGTCGAGCGGAGCGTCGTCCGTCAGCCATTCGACCTCGTCGGGGGCCGTGGGCGCGTGACGCACGAGAAGTGTCACCTCGACGCCGTCGGCGCGGAGACTCTCGACGAGCGCCGACCCGATCAGTCCCGACGCGCCCGCCACCACGACCCGGCCTCTGCCGGATCGCGGTGTCGCAGCATCAGGCAAGCGTCGCCTCGAGCGTGATGTCGATGCCGGCGAGCGCCTGCGAGACAGGGCAGCCGGCCTTGGCCTCCTGGGCGAGCCGCTCGAAATCCTCGGGCTCGAGTCCGGGGACGACCGCGTTGACGTTCAGGTGGCTGCCGGTGATGCCGGTGCCCGGCTTGAAGGTGACGGATGCCGTCGTGTCGATCGACTCGGGAGGGGTGCCGTTCTCGGCGAGCGCGAGCGAGAAGGCCATGCTGAAGCACGATGCGTGAGCGGCGGCGATGAGCTCTTCCGGCGTCGTGGTGGTGGTGGACCCTTCGCTGCGGGCCTTCCAGTTCACATCGAAGGTGCCCAGGCCCGACGACACGAAGGTCACCTCGCCGGATCCGTCGAAGAGGCCGCCCTTCCAGGCGGTGGTGGCTTCGCTCGTGACCGTCATGGGTGCCTCCCGTCGCTGCGCCCGACGACCGGGCGTCTCGCGGTCAGCCTAACGGCGGGGCGTGATGCCGCGCGACGGGTTGACGGCGCACTGCCGTCGTGTTCGGGCGTCAGGCCGAGGCGGGGCGGGCGCGGCCGACGATGCCGACGCGCTGCAGAAGCAGGTAGAGCTGGCAGCCGAGGCACAGACCGAACGCGGCATTGAGGAACGCCGCGACGAAAGCCATCGCCGCCGCGATCGTGAGCGCCCACGGCACACCGAACAGCTGCAGCACGAGGCCCAGCGTCGCCACGAAGAGTCCGACACCCTGCGCGAAGCGCGGCGGGCGAGGATCCTCGAGCTCGGTCGGGGGCTTCAGGCGTGGCGCCACCGCCTTGCGGTAGAGCACGGCCCACGGGGCGGTCCGCGGCGAGAGCACGCCCCACAGGAAGAGGAGGCCGATCACCAGCAGCAGGAGGAATGCGGGGTCGAGCACGCGTTCGGCGAGCGACGCCTCCGGCAGAAGCCAGCTCCCGAAGAGCGGCGTCACGGGCTCATAGCCGAACCAGCCGAACGCCGCCGCGCCGTACGCCGTGGAGAGCCCGGTGAGCCCGAGGAACACATCGATCAGAAGGAGGAGCGCCGTGATCCCGGCGACGAAGCGGGGACCTCGGGGGTCGATGCCGCGCGGGGCGGGAGCATCCGGGTTCCTAGACATTGGCGTCCTCCGAGATCAGTCGGTTCAGTTCGAGTTCGAGCACCTCGCGGCTGGGGGTGCCGCCGAAACGGGTCTGGACGACGCCTTCGCGGTCGAGCACGAGAGTCGTGGGCGTCTGGAGCACATGGAAGTGCTTCGCGATGTCGGGCCGATGCGTGAGGTCGACGTCGAGATGCCGCACGCCGTCGTGGGCGTCGGCGATCGACGCGAGGGTGCGGTGCACTCCGGGACAGCGCGCACACAGCTCGGTGCTGAACTGCAGGAGGGTGGCGACCTCGCCGAGTCCGTCGGCGCCGAGGCGCTCGGGCTCGACGACCTCGTGCGGCACGTGACGCTGAGGCCGCGACTGCGCCCAGCGCAGGTACACGCCGACGCCGACGGTCACCGCCAGGAGCAGGGCGATGGCGACGAGCGCGGTGACGAGGTTCACAACTGATCAGGGTATCTCCGTTCACCTGAATGGATACCGGATGCCGGTATGTGACGTTCCGGACGTAACAAACCCGGGTGGGGGAGGGCGCGGGTATCGTGGCAGCCGTGACCGGCGCCATCGCGACTCCCTACGAAGACCTCCTGCGTGACGTGCTCGAGAGCGGCACGCACAAAGACGACCGCACCGGCACCGGGACAACGAGCGCCTTCGGGCGCCAGATCCGCTTCGACCTGTCGCAGGGCTTCCCTCTCATCACGACGAAGCGGGTGCACTTCAAGTCGATCGCGTACGAGCTGCTGTGGTTCCTCCGGGGCGAGTCCAACGTGCGCTGGCTGCAGGAGAACGGTGTCACGATCTGGGACGAATGGGCCGACGGCGACGGCGAGCTGGGCCCCGTCTACGGCGTGCAGTGGCGGTCGTGGCCGACGCCGGACGGCGCGCACATCGACCAGATCTCGCAGGTCATCGACCAGATCCGCGCGAACCCCGACTCCCGGCGCCTGCTCGTCTCGGCCTGGAACCCCGCCGACATCCCCGATATGGCGCTCGCACCGTGTCACGCGATGTTCCAGTTCTACGTCGCCGACGGACGCCTGTCGTGCCAGCTCTACCAGCGCAGCGCGGACCTCTTCCTCGGGGTGCCGTTCAACATCGCCTCGTACGCGCTGCTGACGCTCATGGTCGCCCAGCAGACCGGTCTGGAGCCGGGCGACTTCGTCTGGACCGGCGGCGACTGCCACATCTACGACAACCACCTCGACCAGGTTCGCGAGCAGCTCACGCGCGACCCCTACCCGTACCCCACGCTGCGCTTCGCGCGGAAGCCGGAGTCGATCTTCGACTACGCATTCGAGGACTTCGTCGTCGAGGACTACCAGCACCACCCGGCGATCCGCGCGGCGGTCGCGGTATGACGGCACGCATCGGCCTCGTGTGGGCCGAGGCGTCCGGTGGCGTCATCGGAGCGCAGGGCGGCATGCCCTGGCACGTGCCGGAAGACCTGGCGCACTTCAAGGAGGTCACGGCCGGCGCCCCCGTCGTCATGGGCCGCAGGACGTGGGAGTCGCTGCCCGACCGGTTCCGGCCGCTTCCCGGGAGGCGCAACCTCGTCGTGACGCGCAGCGATGACTGGGCGGCTCCCGGCGCGGAACGGGCGCCGTCCCTCGAAGAGGCCCTCGCGACGGCAGCGGAGACCGCGCCCGAGTGGATCTGGATCATCGGGGGCGGCGAGCTCTTCCGCGAGAGCATCGAGTCGGCGGATCGCCTCGAGGTGACCGAGCTCGACCTCGAGGTCGACGGCGACACCTTCGCGCCGGATCGCGCGGACTGGCACACCGTCGACGTGCAGCCTGCCGGGGGCTGGAGCACGTCGAGGAGCGGCATCCGCTACCGCTTCCTCCGGCTGGAGCGACCGGCCTAGGCTTTCCCGCATGGCGAAGACAGCGGTCATCACGGGGGCGAGTTCGGGCCTGGGCGCCGAGTACGCACGGCAGCTGGCGGCCCGCGGCGCTGATCTGGTGCTCGTCGCACGCGACCGCGAGGCGCTGGACGGCCTGGCGCGCGACCTGGTCGCGCGACACCATGTCGGCGTCGAGGTGATGGCGCTCGACCTTCTCAAGCCCCGACAGCGCGCGAAGCTCGAGAGGCGCCTCGCCGATCACGAGCATCCGGTCGAGATGCTGGTCAACAACGCCGGGTTCGGACTGCCGCTGGCGTTCGAGCGCAACTCCGTCGAAGACGAGGTCCGCCACCTCGATCTGCACGTCGAGGTGCCGCTGCGGCTCTCGCACGCGGCACTCGGACCCATGCTCGAACGCGGTCACGGCCGCATCCTCAACGTCGCGTCGGTCGCCGGGTTCACCCCGCGCTCGACCTACGGCGCGTGCAAGGGCTGGCTGATCAGCTTCAGCCGCTGGGCGAACGTGGAGTACGAGAAGCGCGGCGTCACGGTGACGGCGGTGTGCCCAGGGTTCACTCACACGAACTTCCACGAGCGCGCCGGGCTCCCGCCGGGGCAGGAAGGCGTGCCCGACTGGATGTGGCTCGACGCGACGACGGTCGTGAGCGAATCGCTCCGCGACGCCGCGCGCGGGCGTGCGGTGTCGATCCCGTCAACCAAGTACAAGATGCTGGTCGCGCTCACGCGCTTCGCCCCCTCGGCGCTCGTCGCGCGCGCCGCTGCGACCGGACGCTGACGCCTTCCGCGCCGCGCGCGCTGCGGCATCCCGATAACCTGGGAGCATGACGCATACGGGCAACCCCTTCGGACAGGTTCTCGTCGCGCTCGTCACCCCGATGACGGCCGACGGCGAAGTCGACTGGGCCGCCGTCGAGAAGCACATCGACGACGTCATCGCCGCCGGCGCCGACGGCATCGTCGTCACCGGTACGACCGGCGAGACCTCGACGCTCACCGACGCCGAGAAGATCCGCCTCGTCGAGATCGGCAAAGACGTCGCAGCGGGCCGCGCGAAGATCATCACGGGCGGCGGATCGAATGAGACGGCGCACGCGATCGAGCTGTACAAGGCCAGCGAGCAGGCCGGCGCCGACGGCATCATGATCGTGACGCCGTACTACAACAAGCCGACGCAGGCGGGCATCCTGACCCACTTCCGGCTCGTCGCGGACGCGACCGACCTGCCGGTGATCCTCTATGACATCCCCGGCCGCACCGGCGTCCCGATCAAGTACGAGACGATCCTGCGCCTGGCCAAGCACCCGAACATCCTCGCCATCAAGGACGCCAAGGGCGACTTCAGCGAGGTGAGCCGCGTGCTCAACCAGACCGACCTGATGTACTTCTCGGGTGACGACGCCAACGTGCTGCCCCACCTGGCGATCGGCGCGACGGGTCTGATCGGGGTGACGGCGAACATCGCCCCCGCGCCGTACCGGGCCATCGTCGACGCCGTCAATGCGGGCGACCTCAAGACCGCGACCGCCGCGCACCAGCAGCTCGAGCCGCTCGTGCGCGCCGTGATGACGCACGTTCCCGGCACTGTCTCGGCGAAGTACATCCTCCACGGCCTCGGTCGCATCGGCAGCCCGCGCGTGCGCCTGCCGCTGGTCGGCCCCGAAGAGTGGGAGGCCGCCAAGATCGAAGACGAGCTCGCACTCGTGACCGGCGTCCCCGGCGCCGACTTCTCGAACTTCCGTCCCGACCGCAACGCCGCCGCCGGTGGCGCCCTGCCGAAGGTCTCGGGCACTACGCGATGACAATGCGCACCGGCGCGTCCACGACGGGACGCCGGAGCGAGAACGGACCGGATGCCGCGGCATCCGGAGCATGCACCGGCCCCGCCGGCGCATCGGAATGAGCCCAGGAGGCCCACCATGCCCACCACCCCGTTCGACCCGCCCGCCCTCGAGCCGGGCACCCTCCGTGTGACGCCCCTCGGGGGACTCGGCGAGGTCGGTCGCAACATGACGGTCTTCGAATACGACGGGAAGCTCCTGATCGTCGACTGCGGCGTGCTGTTCCCCGAGGAGCATCAACCCGGCGTCGACCTGATCCTCCCGGACTTCGAGCCGATCAAGGGTCGCCTCGATGACATCGTCGGCGTGGTGCTGACGCACGGCCACGAGGACCACATCGGGGCGGTGCCCTACCTTCTCAAGCTGAAGTCCGACATCCCCATCGTCGGGTCGGGCCTGACGCTCGCGCTCACCGAGGCGAAGCTCAAGGAGCACCGGATCAAGCCGTACAGCCTGACCGTCGCGGAGGGGCAGCACGAGAAGCTCGGGCCCTTCGAGCTCGAGTTCATCGCGGTGAACCACTCGATCCCCGACGCGCTCGCGGTCGCCGTGCGCACGCCCGCCGGCCTGGTGCTGGCCACGGGCGACTTCAAGATGGACCAGCTTCCGCTCGACGGCAGGCTGACCGACCTCCGTGCCTTCGCGCGCCTCGGCGAGGAGGGCGTCGACCTGTTCCTCGTCGACTCCACGAACGCCGATGTGCCGGGGTTCACCCCGCTGGAGCGCTCGATCGGCCCCGTTCTCGACCAGGTGATTGGCCGCGCGCCGCGCCGCGTGATCGTGGCCAGCTTCTCGAGCCATGTCCACCGCGTGCAGCAGGTGCTGGATGCCGCGGCCGCCCACGGCCGCCGTGTCGCACTGCTCGGTCGGAGCATGCTGCGCAACATGACGATCGCCGAGGACCTCGGCTATCTCAACGTTCCCGATGGCGTGCTCATCGACTACAAGAAGGCGCGCGACCTGCCCGAGGACCAGATCGTCTACATGTCGACGGGGTCCCAGGGAGAGCCGATGGCTGTGCTCAGCCGCATGGCCAATCTCGACCACGCGATCGAGCCCGGTCCGGGCGACACGGTGATCCTGGCGTCGAGCCTCATCCCGGGCAACGAGAACGCTGTCTACCGGGTGATCGACGGCCTCACCAAGCTCGGAGCGAACGTCGTGCACAAGGGCAACGCCAAGGTTCACGTCTCCGGTCACGCGGCGGCCGGCGAACTGCTGTATTGCTACAACATCCTCAAGCCGAAGAACGTGCTGCCGATCCACGGCGAGTACCGGCACCTCATGGCCAACGCGCGCCTCGCGCAGGACACCGGCATCGATCCCGAGCGCACGATCCTCGCCGAGAACGGCACGGTCATCGATCTCAAGGACGGGAACGCGCGGGTCGCCGGACAGCTGGACCTCGGTTTCGTCTACGTCGACGGGTCGACGGTGGGCGAGATCACCGACGCCGACCTCAAGGATCGCCGGATCCTCGGCGAAGAGGGATTCATCTCGGTGATCGTCGTGGTGGACGCTTCGACCGGCAAGGTGATCTCGGGTCCCGAGATCCACGCGCGGGGGTTCGCCGAGGACGACGCCGTGTTCGACGACGTCAAGCCGAAGATCGCGGCCGCTCTCGCGGAGGCCGCGAAGTCGGGCGTGCGCGACCAGCACGCGCTGTCGCAGATCGTTCGCCGCACCATCGGGCGCTGGGTGAACCAGTCGCTGCGCCGCCGGCCGATGATCATCCCGCTCGTCATCGAGGCGTGACGCCGCCGTCACGCAGAGACCGGGCGGACGAGGCATCCGCTCTCCGTCGCTAAACTCACGGCATGTCCCCCTCGTTCTCGGTACGCGCCGCCACGCAGGCGGACGGGGCGTTCCTCGGGGACATGGTCGTCGAGGCCGCGAACTGGCGACCCGGCGGCGGGCAGCCCAAGCATCAGCTGATCACCGGCTCCGACCACAGCCGGTACGTGGCGGGATGGATGCGTCCGAGCGACGCCGGCATCGTCGCCGAGGACGCCAACGGTGAGCCGATCGGCGCGGCGTGGTACCGGATGCTGCCCCGCACCGATCCGGGGTTCGGGTATGTCGGCACGGGGGTGCCCGAACTGATCATCGGCGTGCGTCCGATCTGGCGCGCGCACGGGGTCGGCCGTGCACTGCTGCAAGCCCTCTGCGCCCAAGCGCGCACCCAGGGCTTCGGGCGCATCAGCCTCAGCGTCGAGCGTGGCAACTTCGCCGCCACGCTCTACCGCAGCGAGGGATTCGCGGTCGTGGAGGCCGGTCACGGCCGAGACACGATGGTCAAGCGCCTGCGCTGAAGCGGATCGGGGGCCGTCGAAGCCCCGCGCGGCTCCGCGGAAAAGTCGGGAGCCCGGCTTACCGTGGGGGAATGGCCAGGAGCTCCAGCCCGACCAAGAACGGTCGCGCGCCCTCACGCACGCAGGCGTCCTCGTCGCGCGCCAAGAAGCCGGAGCCGGCGCCGAAGCGCTACGTCGGCGAGTCCGATCGGCCCCCGGTGATCGTGCGGGCGTGGCTCGGGCTCGCCCACGCCACGGGCGCGCTGTTCCGGGCGTTCGGTCCCGAGACGCTCGAGAAGGATCAGCGGCGCGACGGCTTTCCGTTCTTCCTCGTGCTGCTCGCGGTCGCCGGTGCGGTGAACGAGTGGTTCTTCATCGGCAACGAGATCGCCGGGGGGATCAGCGCCTACACCGTCGGTGCGCTCGTCGGCCGCGAGGCGTTCATCCTTCCGGTGCTCCTGCTCGTGCTGGCGGGCTGGATGTTCCGGCATCCGTCCTCGGTGCACGACAACGGCCGCATCGGCATCGGCTTCGGCCTGTTCATGTGGACCATCGCCGGCTTCTGCCATGTCGCCGGCGGACGCCCGCAGCCCAGCGAGGGCCTCCTCGCGCTGAGCGAGGCCGGCGGTCTGTTCGGATGGATGCTCGGCGAGCCGCTCGCACTCGTGCTCACCGACGTCGGCGCGTACATCGTGCTGTCGCTGCTGGCCGTGCTCAGCATCCTGATCATCACGAAGACCCCGCCGAACCGCATCGGGCGACGCCTGGGCGAGCTCTACGCGTGGATGTTCGGCGCCGAACCGCGCACCGACACCGCGGTGGCGGATGCCGCAGCCGACGCCGACGCGGACGACGACCCGTCGCTGCCGTGGTGGCGTCGCAACAAGACGGGTCGTGAGAAGGACCCCGACGACGGCGTCCTCGGATCGGACGACCTCACCGCGCTGCTCGCCCCCGGCACCTCGCAGGGCGGGTTCGACCAGGTCTTCGAGGCGCCGCCCGTGCCCGAGACCGCTCCGGCCGATGCCCTCACCGAGATCATCGACCCGGCCGTGCTGTCGGCAGCCAAGGCGTCGAAGGGCTCGAAGACGTCACTGCGCGACGACAGCGTCGACCCGCTCGAAGACGGCGTGCTGCCCGGGCTCGCCGGCATCGGCACCGACGCGCCCGCGGCCGCCAGCACGGCGCCGTACCGGCTGCCGGCGGTCACCGCGCTCGCTGCGGGAACGCCGCACGTCGCTCGCTCGCAGGCCAACGACGACACCGTCAAAGCGATCACCAGCGTGCTCGAGCAGTTCTCGGTCGACGCTCGCGTCACCGGGTTCTCTCGCGGCCCGACCGTCACCCAGTACGAGATCTCGCTCGGCCCGGGTGTCAAGGTCGAGCGCATCACGGCCCTCACCAACAACATCGCCTACGCGGTCGCCTCGAACGAGGTCCGCATCCTCGCGCCGATCCCCGGCAAGAGCGCGATCGGCGTCGAGATCCCCAACGCCGACCGCGAGATCGTGACGCTCGGCGATGTGCTGCGCTCGCAGAACGCGCAGCAGTCCACGCATCCGATGACGATCGGGGTGGGCAAGGACGTCGGCGGCGGCTACGTGGTCGCCAACCTCGCGAAGATGCCGCACCTCCTCGTCGCGGGGTCGACGGGGTCGGGCAAGTCCAGCTTCGTGAACTCGATGATCACGAGCCTGCTGATGCGGGCCAAGCCCGCCGACGTCCGCATGGTGCTCATCGATCCGAAGCGCGTCGAGCTCACCTCCTATGCGGGCGTGCCGCATCTCATCACCCCGATCATCACGAACCCGAAGAAGGCGGCCGAGGCGCTGCAGTGGGTCGTGAAGGAGATGGACATGAGGTACGACGACCTCGCGTCCTTCGGGTTCCGTCACATCGACGACTTCAACCGCGCGGTCGTCGCCGGTGAGGTCATCCTGCCGCCCGGCAGCGAGCGGGTGCTGAAGCCGTACCCGTACCTCCTCGTCGTCGTCGACGAGCTCGCCGACCTCATGATGGTCGCCCCGCGCGACGTCGAGGACTCCATCGTCCGCATCACCCAGCTCGCCCGTGCGAGCGGCATCCATCTGGTGCTGGCCACCCAGCGGCCGTCGGTCGACGTCGTGACGGGCTTGATCAAGGCGAACGTCCCATCGCGTCTGGCGTTCGCGGTGACGAGCGTGACCGACTCACGCGTCATCCTCGACCAGCCGGGGGCCGACCGCCTCATCGGGCAGGGCGACGGGCTGTTCCTCCCGATGGGAGCGTCGAAGGCCCTGCGCGTCCAGGGCGCGTGGGTGAGCGAGCAGGAGATCGAGAAGGTCGTCAAGCACGTCACCGCGCAGGCTCGGCCCGAGTACCGCAACGACGTCGCGGTCGCGGCCGAGAAGAAGGAGATCGACGCCGACATCGGCGACGACCTCGAGCTCCTCCTCGCGGCGGCCGAACAGATCATCTCGACGCAGTTCGGCTCGACCTCGATGCTCCAGCGCAAGCTCCGCGTCGGGTTCGCGAAGGCCGGTCGCCTCATGGACCTGCTGGAGTCCCGCGAGATCGTCGGGCCGTCCGAGGGGTCGAAGGCGCGCGACGTGCTCGTCACGCCCGATCAGCTGCCGGCGGTGCTGGCCCGTCTGCGAGGCGACGATGTTCCGGATGCCTCGGCTCCGGCATCCGACCCGTACGGCTCCGACGCCGTCGACGCGCAGTACGACGGCTACCCGGTGGTCGAGGGTGACGACGGGTCGGAGGACGCCTGGGGCCTGACCGGCCGCGACTGATGCCGTCGCACGGATAGGCTCGGCGCATGGCCATCCCGCGGCAGCTTCCGAACATCATCACGATCGTGCGCATCCTGTGCGCACCGGTGTTCCTGTGGATGCTGCTGGCCGACGGGGGAGCGGACGGCCCGCTGCGGTGGTGGGCGGCGGTGCTGTTCATCGTCGCGATCGCGACCGACGGGATCGACGGGTACCTGGCACGCAGGCACGACATCGTGACCGACCTCGGCAAGCTGCTCGATCCGATCGCCGACAAGGTGCTCACGGGGTTCGCCTTCATCGGTCTGTCCATCCTCGGTGAGCTTCCGTGGTGGATCACGGCGCTCGTGCTCGTGCGCGAGGTCGGCATCACCGTGCACCGCCTGATCGTCGCGAGCGACCACGTCGTCGCGGCGGCGTGGATGGGCAAGCTGAAGACGCTCGCGCAGGCGGTCGCTCTCTCACTCGCGCTCTTGCCGCTGTGGACCCTGGTCGGCGACTGGATCTTCTGGGTCAACGGCGTCACCATGACGATCGCCGTCGTGCTCACGGTCGCGAGCGGCATCGACTACGTCATCACCGAGGCTCGGGGGGCGCGGCGGGCGAAGGGCGCGGCGTGACACCGGCCGCGGAACTTCTGGCCGCGCTGGCCGCGAAGGGCTGGACGGTCGCCGTCGCGGAGTCGCTCACCGGTGGCCTCGTCGCCGCCACGATCGTCGAGGTCCCCGGAGCGTCCGCCGCACTGCGCGGCGGCGTCGTCGCCTACGCGACGGACATCAAGCGCGACGTCCTCGGGGTGGACGCCGGTCTTCTCGCCTCGGCGGGCGCCGTCGATCCCGAAGTGGCACGGCAGATGGCCTCGGGCGTGCGGACACTCCTCGGGGCCGACGTGGGCATCGCCACGACGGGAGTCGCGGGACCCGGGGCGCAGGACGGAAAGCCGGTGGGCACGGTCTGCATCGCGGTGGTCACGCCGGATGCGGCGGTGTCGTCCACCGAGATCTTCTCGGGCGACCGGGCCGCGGTCCGCGCCGCGGCGACCGAGGCCGCTCTCCGCGCTGCGCTGGCGCGGCTCTGAGATACCCGCGATCGCCGACGCCGCGGTGCGGGAACACATCGGGTTTCTTCTCGGTTACATTCGGTGATTCCCACCCATTCCCCAGTTCACGGGATTAGATTGGCATCATCCGGTGCTGTACTGTGATCACCCCGGATAAGCGGAATCAGAAGTGAGGAGGGGGCCCACAATGATCCTGGTTCGTCAAGAGATCGGCGAAGTGCTTCGCGACTTCCGCCAGCAGAAGGGTCGGACCCTCCGACAGGTCGCGAGCCGCGCAAGCGTGGCGCTCGGCTACCTGAGCGAGGTGGAGCGCGGTCAGAAAGAGGCCTCGAGCGAGATCCTCGCATCGGTCGCAGAAGCGCTCGACGTGCCCATCTCGATCATCATGCGCGAGGTCGGCGATCGCATCTCGGTGCTCGAAGGCCTGCAGACCTTCCCCGACGTGGTCCCCGACGACCTCGTCGCCGCCGTCGACGCCGAGCTCTCGCTCCGCTGACACTCCTGTTCCACCGCCTCCCCGGAGCCGCACGCCTTCATGCGCCGCAGTGAGTTCGACCGAGCCGTCGACGACGAGTTCGGACTTCGCGGCGACGCGCTCGTCGTGGACCTCGTCCTGCCGGGAGCCGGCGGCCGCACCGCCGCCGAGGCTCTGAAGGCCGGTGTTCCGCCGCGCGAGGTGTGGCTGGCCCTGTGCGCCGAGACCGACGTTCCGCTCGAACGCCGCTACGGCGCGGGTCGACTCGAACCCAAGCGCTGAGCCGCGAAATCGACCGCCGCGTGTGAGGAAATCGCGGCGTGTCTTTTCGAACGGGTGTTCGATACCGGCGTAGGCTCCTGCACAGCAGGTGTCGAGGACGTTTCTGTCCCCGAGAGCGGGGGAGCGAAGACGGATGTCGGAGCCCCTCCCTAGCGTGGACAACGTCGAACGACACCTCACGCCTTGTCGCAGCATCCGTCCCACCGGGGCCGGAGCGCGACAGCCTACAGGCGACGGAACGCGAGCATTAGGAGCACGTCATGCCCTCAGCAGTTGACCGCGAGAAGGCCCTCGAATCGGCCCTCGCCCAGATCGACCGGCAGTTCGGAAAGGGCTCGGTCATGCGACTGGGCAGCGACGAGCGCGCTCCTGTCGAGGTCGTCCCCACGGGATCGATCGCGCTCGATGTCGCGCTCGGCATCGGCGGACTTCCCCGTGGCCGCATCATCGAGATCTACGGTCCGGAGTCGTCGGGTAAGACCACGCTCACGCTGCACGCGATCGCCAACGTGCAGCGTGCGGGCGGCATCGCCGCGTTCATCGACGCCGAGCATGCGCTCGACCCGGACTACGCCCAGAAGCTCGGCGTCGACATCGACTCCCTGCTCGTGTCGCAGCCCGACACCGGTGAGCAGGCGCTCGAGATCGCCGACATGCTGGTGCGCTCCGGGGCGATCGACCTGGTCGTCATCGACTCCGTCGCCGCGCTCGTGCCCAAGGCCGAGATCGAAGGCGAAATGGGCGACACGCACGTAGGTCTGCAGGCGCGCCTTATGTCGCAGGCGCTGCGCAAGCTCACCGGTGGGCTCAATCAGACCAACACCACGATGATCTTCATCAACCAGCTGCGCGAGAAGATCGGCGTGTTCTTCGGCTCTCCCGAGACCACCGCCGGCGGCAAGGCACTGAAGTTCTACGCCTCGGTGCGCCTCGACATCCGTCGCATCGAGACGCTCAAGGACGGCACCGACGCTGTGGGCAACCGCACGCGCGTCAAGGTCGTGAAGAACAAGATGGCGCCGCCCTTCAAGCAGGCCGAGTTCGACATCCTCTATGGTGTCGGCATCTCGCGCGAGGGCAGCCTGATCGACTTCGGTGTCGAACACGGCATCGTCAAGAAGTCCGGTGCCTGGTACACGTACGACGGTGAGCAGCTCGGCCAGGGCAAAGAGAACGCCCGCAACTTCCTCATCAAGAACGAGGACGTCGCCGCCGAGATCGAGTCGAAGATCAAGGCGAAGCTCGGCATCGGCCAGCCGAAGGCGGTCGAGGCTCCGGCAGACGACCTGGCCGCGCGCCGCCCGGCGTAGTGTCGACGTCGCTCGACAAGCGTGTTTCGACGTCGCTCGACAAGCGTGTTTCGACGTCGCTCAATAAGAGTGTTTCGACGTCGCTCAACAAGAGTGTTTCGACGTCGCTCAACAAGCGGGGTGGGCTATGAGTGACGGGGGCGAGCGCGAATCGCTCGCCCCCGTGATCCCGCTCTTCGGTGGTCCGGTGCCTCAGCGCCCCGAGCCTGCGAGCCGGGCGACCGAGCCCGGTCGGGCACGGCACGTCTCCCGCGAGGTCCTCGATGAGGACGACGACCCGCGGGTCGCGGCGGCGTGGGACGCGCTCGAGGCGGTCATCGACCACGGTCGTGCAGATGGCGGGCAGCCACCGCCGGTGTCCCCTTCGGGGCCGTCTGCCTCCGACCGGTCGGTTCCCGGCTGGCATCCGACATGGGCGTCCGACCGCGCGCCCCGCCGACCCGAGAGCGCCGATGAGGCGGATGACGAGCCGAGCGTCGACCTCGCCGAGAAGGCGCTCCTCAAGAAGCTGCGCACCCGATCGCTCTCGGTCTCCGAAGCCCGCACCGCGCTCCGTGAGCACGACCTCGACGACGCAGCGATCGAAGCGGTGATCGCGTCGATGGAGGAGTACGGCTACCTCGACGACGCGGCGCTGGCCGAGCAGCTCGTTCACAACGGTGTCGACCGTAAGGGGCAGGGGCGTCAGCTCATCGCGCAGACGCTGGCCAAGCGCGGCGTCCCGCGCGACATCGCCGATGCGGCGCTCGCGACACTGCCCGACGACGACCTCGAGCGGGCGCTGGAGTTCGCGCGTGGCAAGGCGCGATCGATGCAGAGCCTCGATCGCGACACCGCGCTTCGTCGTCTGTCCGGCCAGCTCGCCCGCAGGGGCTACGGCGGATCGCTCGCCATGACCGCGGCACGCCTCGCACTCGACGAACGTCCTTCGGGATCGAGCGGCGTCCGCTTCCGCTGAGGGACTGCTCTCGAGCGCCGGCGAAGGCCGTCGACGGCGGGCATCGGCGCTCATCCCCGGCATCCGTACGCGGGTCAGGATGACGCTGCGGCCCCGGCGCCACCACGGGCCGAAATCTCAGAACCGGCTCGTAGAATGGCATCCATCATGACCATGCCGTCCAGCTCTCCGACCCTCATCGCACCCTCTGAGGCCGCGCACGGCGCGGACGGGCGCGCTCGCACCTACGAGGTGCGCACGTTCGGGTGCCAAATGAACGTGCACGACTCCGAGCGCCTGTCGGGTTCGCTCGAGAGCGCCGGCTACGTGCGCGCCGAGACCGGTGAGGACGCCGATGTGGTCGTCATCAACACGTGCGCCGTGCGTGACAACGCCGCCGGGAAGCTGTACGGAACGCTCGGCCACCTGAAGTCGCGTAAAGACAAGCACGACGGCATGCAGATCGCGGTCGGCGGCTGCCTCGCCCAGATGGACAAGGACACCGTCCAGGAGAAGGCTCCCTGGGTGGACGTCGTGTTCGGCACCCACAACATGGGGTCCCTGCCGAGCCTCCTCGAGCGCGCGCGGCACAACGGCGAGGCCGAGCTCGAGATCCTCGAGTCGCTCGAGATCTTCCCGTCGACCCTGCCGACGAAGCGCGACAGCATCCACAGCGGCTGGGTGTCCATCTCCGTCGGGTGCAACAACACCTGCACGTTCTGCATCGTGCCGAGCCTCCGCGGCAAAGAGAAGGACCGTCGTCCCGGCGACATCCTCAACGAGATCCGCCTCCTCGTCGACGACGGCGCGATGGAGGTGACGCTCCTCGGTCAGAACGTCAACTCCTACGGTGTCGAGTTCGGCGACCGCCAGGCATTCGGCAAGCTCCTGCGCGCCGCCGGCGAGATCCCCGGACTCGAACGCATCCGCTTCACGAGCCCCCATCCGGCCGCGTTCACCGACGACGTCATCGACGCGATGGCCGAGACCCCCGCCGTCATGCCGCAGCTCCACATGCCGCTGCAGTCGGGGAGCGACCGCATCCTCAAGGCGATGCGCCGGTCCTACCGCAGCGACCGATTCCTCGGCATCCTCGACCGTGTCCGGGCGAAGATGCCGGATGCCGCCATCTCGACCGACATCATCGTCGGGTTCCCCGGCGAGACCGACGAGGACTTCGAAGACACCATGCGCGTCGTCGAGCGGGCCCGCTTCGCGAGCGCATTCACCTTCCAGTACTCGATCCGCGAGGGCACACCGGCGGCGACGATGCCCGACCAGGTGCCGAAGGCGGTCGTCCAGGAGCGCTACGAGCGGCTGATCGCCCTCCAGGAGCGCATCTCGCTCGAAGAGAACCAGAAGCAGGTCGGCCGCGAGCTGCAGGTGCTCGTCGCTACCGGCGAGGGCAAGAAGGACGCCGAGACGCACCGACTGACCGGTCGGGCCGAAGACAACCGCCTCGTGCACTTCGAGGTGCCCGCAAGGTCCGACATCCCCCGTCCCGGCGACCTCGTCAGCGTCGTCGTGACGCACGCGGCTCCGTTCCACCTCCTCGCGGACTCGTCGGACGGCGCACCGCTGCGCATCCGCCGCACGCGGTCGGGCGACGCGTGGGATCGCACGCAGGCCGAGTCCTGCGGCGTCCCGGCGCCGGCTGGCGACGCCGGCGCGCCGCGCGCCGTGTCGCTCGGACTCCCGACGCTGCGCATCGGCGTGTGACCGTCCCGCCGAGCCCGCCGCGCCTGTGGGGGATCGTCGGCGCCACCGGCACCGGCAAGACGGCGCTGTCGCTCGACCTCGCCGAGACGCTCCTCGCTCGGGGCATCCCGGCCGAGCTCGTCAACGCCGACGCCATGCAGCTGTACCGCGGCATGGAGATCGGCACGGCCAAGCTGCCCGAAGCGGAGCGGCGCGGCATCCGTCATCACCTCTTCGACGCGCTCGACGTGACCGACGACGCGGCGGTCGCGTGGTACCAGGATGCTGCGCGAGACGTGATCACCGAGATCCACGCCCGCGGCGCCGACGCGATCCTCGTCGGCGGATCGGGGCTCTACGTGTCGAGCGTCGTCTTCGACTTCCGGTTCCCGCCGCATGACGCCGCGCTGCGGGCCGAGCTCGAGGCAGAGCTCGAGGCGCACGGCCCGGGCATGCTGTTCGCCCGCCTGAGAGACGTCGATCCCGTCACCGCCGCCCGGGTCGACCCGAAGAACGGTCGCCGCATCGTGCGCGCGCTCGAGGTCCTGGCGCAGGGCGTCCCCACCCACGGCGCCGCTCTGCCCGACGCGCCGGTGCTGTGGCACGATCCGACGACGCTGATCGGCGTGACGGTGCCACGCGAGGAGCTCGTCGCGCGACTCGACGCCCGTGTGGAGCGGATGTGGCGGGACGGCCTGCTCGACGAGGTCGCCGCCCTCCGTGTCACGGGTCTGGAGGACGGCGTCACGGCGCGGCGTGCGATCGGCTATGCGCAGGCACTCGCTCAGCTCGATGGCCGCCAGTCCGAGTCCGAGGCCATCGCCGAGGCGCAGGCGCTCACGCGCCGATACGCGCGCAGGCAGGTGTCGTGGTTCAAGCGCTACGACGCGGTGCGCTGGGTCGAGCCGGGGCATCCGGTCGCCGACCTCGTCGAGGGTCCCTGACACCGGCGAGCCGCGTCGCCGCGCGCCTCTAGACTTGGGTCATGCCGCAGATCTCGTTCACCAAGGGTCACGGCACCGGCAACGACTTCGTCATCATCCCCGATCCCGACGGCGCACTCGAGCTCTCCGACGACCAGGTCGCGGTGCTGTGCGACCGACGATTCGGCATCGGCGCCGACGGCACCCTTCGGGTCGTGCGATCGGGCGCGATCGACGAGGGGGCGGATGCCGCGGCCGCCGGAGCCGAGTGGTTCATGGACTACCGCAACGCCGACGGGTCGCCGGCCGAGATGTGCGGGAACGGGATCCGCGTCTTCGCCCGGTACCTCGCCGAAGTCGGCTGGGCTTCGCTCGACGGCGAGCCGCTCGCCATCGGCACGCGCGCCGGCGTCAAGACCGTCACGCGGAGCGAGCTCGGCCTCGAGGTCGACCTCGGACCGTGGCGCATCGAGGGCGACGACGTGCTCGTGCGCGCCCGCGGAATCGGCGCACCGCGCCCCGGCCTCGGCATCGACGTCGGCAACCCGCACATCGTCGTGGCGCTGCCTGACGTGCGGGAACTCGAGGGCCTCGACCTGACGGTGCTGCCGCAGCTGCATCCGGAGCCCCCGCACGGCGCGAACGTCGAGTTCGTCGTGCCGAGCGACCCGCTCGTGCACGAGGGCGTGGGGTCGATTCGCATGCGCGTGTTCGAGCGCGGCGTCGGCGAGACCCTCAGCTGCGGTACGGGCGTCGCGGCCGCGGCTCTCGCGGTGCGCCATTGGGCGGGCATGGCCGCGCCGGATCACTGGACCGTCGAGGTGCCCGGCGGCACGCTGGGTGTGCGGATGCCGCTCGTCGGCGACGAGCACCACGTGCTGCTGTCCGGTCCGGCGACGCTCGTCTATTCGGGTGAGGTCGCGCTGGCCTGAGCGAGCGCCCGTTCCCCGACGGGTCAGGGCAGCTCGATCGCCTCGGTCGGCGGGGTGCCGTGCCGCCGCACCTTGATCACGCGGAATCCGCGCCCGGTGGCGGCGCGATGGACGCTGTAGCCGTGGTCGAACGTCGCGGCCAGCCAGCGCTGCAACGAGTCCGATCCGAGGTTGCGCTGCACGACCAGCCACGCATCGGCGCGCTCGTCGAGGCGGGGGATCCAGCGTTCGAGGAGTCCGTGCAACTCGTTCTTGCCCACCCGGATCGGCGGGTTCGATCGGATCGTGCGGAACGAGATGTCGTCGGGAACATCGTCGGGCAGCACGGCGTTGACATTGTCGAGGCCGAGCGCGGCGGCATTGCGGCGGACGAGGTCGAGCGCCCGCTCGTTCACGTCCACGGCCCACACGGTGGCGTGGGGGGACTCGAATGCGAGTGTGAGGGCGACGGGTCCCCACCCCGCGCCGAGGTCCAGCAGGTTGCCGCCGGGCGGGGGCGGGGGAGTGTTGGCGAAGAGCACCGCGGTGCCCGAGTCCACGTGATCGGGGCTGAAGACACCGCCCGCGGTCGTCACCTCGACATCGCGGCCGGCGAGGGTCACGCGGATGCGGCGGAGGTTCTCGGGACTGGCGGGCGCCGCACTGAAGTAGTGGTCGCTCCCCATGACCGATGAGCCTAGCGGAGGACCTCCCCGGCACGGGAGGCTAGAATTCACGGATGCCTCGAACCGGCCGATGAGGCCGCGAAAGCATCATTTCGAGAGGAACGAATGACGGATACGACAACTCCCCAGAGCACCGACGAGACACCGGTGGACCCGGTGGATCGCGTGCTGGCGCGCGCCGAAGCGCGATCCGGGGTGCGCGTGTTCGGCGCCGCGCAGGCGCTGCAGGACGAGACCACGGTCGGCACCGCCGACACGGACGGCGAGCAATGGGATCGCGAGGAGCGCGCCGCGCTGCGCCGGGTCCCGGGCCTCTCGACCGAGCTCGAGGACGTCACCGAGGTCGAGTACCGGCAGCTGCGTCTCGAGAACGTCGTGCTGGTCGGTGTGCACCCCCAGGGTGCGCAGGAGGATGCCGAGAACTCGCTGCGCGAACTGGCAGCCCTCGCCGAGACCGCCGGAGCGGTCGTGCTTGACGCGGTGCTGCAGCGGCGCCCGCATCCGGATGCCGCCACCTACATCGGCCGTGGCAAGGCGCAGGAGCTGCGCGACATCGTCGCGGCGGTCGGGGCCGACACCGTGATCGCCGACACGGAGCTCGCGCCGAGCCAGCGGCGTGCGCTGGAGGACGTCGTGAAGGTCAAGGTCATCGACCGGACGACCGTGATCCTCGACATCTTCAGCCAGCACGCCAAGAGCCGGGAAGGCAAGGCGCAGGTCGAGCTCGCGCAGCTCGAATACCTCCTTCCTCGCCTGCGCGGCTGGGGTGACTCGATGAGCCGGCAGGCCGGCGGCCAGGTCGGTGCCGGCGGCGCCGGCATGGGCTCGCGCGGTCCCGGTGAGACGAAGATCGAGCTCGACCGTCGCCGCATCCGCACCAAGATGGCCCTGCTGCGTCGCCAGATCCGCGACTTCGCGCCCGCGCGCGATGCCAAGCGCGCCGAGCGCAAGCGCAACACGATCCCCTCCGTGGCGATCGCGGGGTACACGAACGCCGGGAAGTCGAGTCTGCTCAACCGCCTCACGAGTGCGGGCGTGCTCGTCGAGAACGCCCTGTTCGCGACGCTGGATGCCACGGTGCGCCGCTCCGAGACGACCGATGGGCGCGTGTACACGCTGACCGATACGGTCGGCTTCGTGCGCAACCTCCCGCACCAGCTCGTGGAGGCCTTCCGCTCGACGCTCGAAGAGGTCGGCGGCTCCGATGTGATCGTGCACGTGGTCGACGGTTCGCACCCTGACCCGGCCGCCCAGTTGGCGACGGTGCGAGATGTGATCGGCGACGTCGGCGGGCGCGGCATCCCGGAGCTCGTGGTCTTCAACAAGGCCGACCTGATCGACGAGGACACGCGGCTCGTGCTGCGCGGGCTCGAGCCGAAGGCGCTCTTCGCCTCGTCCCGCACGGGCGAGGGCATCGAAGAGCTGCGGGCGGCGATCGAGACGGCTCTCCCGCTTCCGGCGGTGGAGCTCGAGGTGCTCGTGCCGTACGACCGCGGAGACCTCGTCTCGGCGATCCACGAGCAGGGCATGATCCTGTCGCAGTCGCATGAAGCCGGCGGCACGGCCGTGCACGCCCGCGTCGGAGAGCACCTCGCGGCGCGCCTCGCGCCGTTCGTGCGCGATCGCTCGAACTAGTCCAGATCGAGGGGTTCGACGCCGTCGGGGTCGAATCCGAGGACGACGCCGAGGAACGCGATCTCGGCCTCGAGCTGGCGAACGACGGTCTCCGCCCGACGGAATCCGTGCCCTTCGCCCTCGAACACCAGGTAGGCGTGCGGGACGCCGTTCTCCTTCAGCGCGTCCCGCACCGCCTCGGACTGCGAGGGCGGCACGACCCGGTCCTCGAGCCCCTGCTCGATGAGCAGGGGAGTCCGCAGCCGGTCGAGGCGTGACAGCGGAGACCGCGCGGCGTACAGCGCCTCCGCCTCCGGCAGCGGTCCGACCATCGAGTCCAGGTAGCGCGCCTCGAAGTCGTGGGTGTCCTCGGCGAGGCGGCGCAGATCGGCCACCCCGTACCTGCTGATCCCGGCCGCGAAGGTGTCCGCGAGCGTCAGTGCGCACAGCACGGTCCAGCCTCCCGCAGAGCCGCCCGCGATGGCCAGACGGTCCGCGTCCGCGATTCCGGCGGCCGCGAGACCGGTGGCTGCGGCGATCACGTCATCGACGTCGACGACGCCCCACTGCCCGAGCAGGCGCTCGCGGTATGCGCGGCCGTACCCGCTGGATCCGCCGTAGTTGACGTCGAGCACGCCGATTCCGCGGCTCGTGAAGAAGGCGATCTTGCCGGATGCCGCGCCCCCGACATGTGCCGTCGGGCCACCGTGGACGAGCACCAGATACGGCGGCTTCTCGTCGGGCGAAGCCGTCACGTCCGGGTTCGTCGGGGGGTAGTCGAAGGCATGGACCGGACCCCGCGGGCCGTCGAACGTGACGGCGCGGGCGCGCGGCATCCACTCCGCACCCCAGGGCGACGCACCGCCCACCACGGCGCGGGTGGATGCCGGCTCATCGACGTCGATGTCCCACAGCGCGGTGCCGTCGGCGCCGGCACCGCTCACCAGCACGCGGGAGCCGCGAACGTCCTCGATCGAGAGTCCCGCCACGCCTTCGCACGGGATGCCGCGTTCGCTCTCACCGTCGATCAGGACGAGCTCGTCGGCGCCGTGGGTGCGGATGGCCAGCACACGTCCGTCGTCGAGCACCGTGAACCAGCGCTGACCGAGCACCCAGACGGGGCCGCCCGTGTCGGCGTCGGCGGGTGCCACCGGGTGGCGTTCGAGATCGGCCGTGAGACGCAGCTTCCACAGGTTCCAGCGGCCGGTCGGATCGTCGGCGTAGAGCAGATCGTCGTCGCTCGTCCACTGGGGCTGAAGCGGTGCGGTCTCTCCTCCCGCGACCGTGGTCCATTCGGCGACGACGCCGTCCTCGAGCCGCCCGACGCGCAGCTCCGTGCGGTCCCACGGCATCGCGGGGTGGTTCCAGGCGATCCACGCCAGGTGCGAGCCGTCGGGGGAGAGCCCCGGGTGGGCGAGGAAGTCGCTGTCATCCACGAGCGACGACAGGAGCGCAGCATCCTTCGCCGCCCCTCCGTCGAGGGGGATCTCGACGATGTCGCGTCGCGGCACGGCGGATGCCCCGTGCACCTCGCGCACCGCGAGCAGTCGGCCCCGCTGCCATGTCAGCCCACCGAAGCGCGTGTCGCCCACGACGGGCGTGAGCGGGCGAGGGGCGCCGTCGTGGGCGACCTTCCACACCCGCTGATCCGTCTTCTCGACGAACACCAGTGCGTCGTCCTCGACGGTCGTCCACGAGCCGCCGCCGTATTCGTGCACGCGCGAACGCGCGCTCCACGGCGCGGCGATCACATCGGATACGACACCGGATGCCGCGCGCCGCCGGACCGCGCTGCGCCCCGCCTCCTCGGCGACGGTCTCGCCCCACCAGACCTCGTCGCCGACGTACCGCGCCCCCTCGATGCGGGGCGAAGCCGCCGACACCGCCCGCGCCGACAGCGGGGACGGCCAGGTTCCGTAGGGCAGAGGAGTGCTCACGAGACCACGCTACGGCGAAACGGTTCCTCGAAACACAAGGTCACAGGACGGGGTCGGCGTGCGGCGCTCGGCTAGCTTGGACCCATCGTCGCCCGGGTCGCATACCTCCGGGCAGGGAGCGACAGCCGAGCCCGGCACCCGCCCGCGATGACACCGCGTCCCCGGTCTCCGGGCGGCGCGCCCGTCCGCGGCCGCCCGGCCTCCGTCCCCCGACCCGAGAGCACGCCATGTCGATCGATCTCAGCGCCCCTCCGGTGCCGTTCTCGTTCGAGGTGTACCCGCCGAAGTCCGAGGCGGGGACCCTCGCGCTGCACGAGACGATCCGGCGCCTGGCCGCGGCCGGACCTCGATTCATCTCGGTCACCTACGGCGCGGGCGGCTCGACCGGCGGGCGCTCGCTCGACCTGCTGCGGCACATCCTTCGCGAGACGCCGGTGGCTCCTCTGGCGCACCTGACGTGCGTCGGCAACACCTATGCCGGGGCGAACGCGCTGATCCGGGAGTTCCTCGACGCCGGGGTCACGAGCTTCCTCGCGCTGCGCGGCGACCCGCCGGCGGGTGCCGCCGAAGGCGAGGCGTTCCTGGGCGACCTGGAGAGCTCGGCGCAGCTCGTGCAGCTCATCGACCGCGTCCAGGCGGAGCGCGCGCCCTACACCGAACAGGCGATCCCGGGCGTTCCCGGGGCCGTGCGTGTCGAGCCGCGTCCGAAGGTCGACATCGCTGTGGCGGCGTTCCCGAACGGGCACCCGCGGTCGCGGCATCCGCGTGAGCACATCGACGCGCTCCTGGCGAAGCAGGCCGCCGGTGCCACGCTCGCCCTCACGCAGCTCTTCTTCCACGCCGACGACTACCTCGCTTTCGTGCAGCGCGCGCGCGAAGCGGGCGTGACGATTCCGATCCTCCCGGGGATCATGCCGATCACGTCCCCGTCGCGTCTGCGCCGCGTGCTCGAGCTCAGCGGCGAAGAACTGCCCTCCGAACTCGCGATCGCCCTCGAGGTCGAGCCGACGCTCGAGGGACAGCGCGCGGTCGGCGTCGCATACGCCGCAGATCTCGCCCGCGACGTCGTCGCCGGTGGTGCCCCGGGCGTCCACCTCTACGCGTTCAACAGCCACGACACGGTGCTCGCGGTACTCCGCGACGCCGGCATCCTCACCCACCCCCTCGAACAGGAGGCCGCACGATGACCGACACCACCCCCGAGTTCCCCCGCGGAACGATCCTCGGCTACCCGCGCATCGGACGCCGTCGCGAGCTCAAGCGCGCGGTCGAATCGCATTGGAGCGGCAAGACCGACGAGCAGACGCTCGAGGCCACCGCGGCCGACCTGCGTCGCTCGACGCGTGAGCGCCTCGCCGAGCTGGGCTTCGGCCGCGACGACTCGTCGATCCCCGAGTCGTTCTCGTACTACGACCAGGTCCTCGATGCCGCGCTCGCCGTCGGCGCCCTCCCCGAGCGTTTCGCCGACCTGCGGGGGGTCGACGGAACGATCGGACTCGACGCGTACTTCACGGCCGCGCGCGGCGCCGGTGAGAACGCCCCGCTCGAGATGACCAAGTGGTTCGACACGAACTACCACTACCTCGTGCCCGAGATCGGTCCCGAGACCCGGTTCGCCCTGTCGACCGACCGATTCGCCCGCCAGGTGGCCGAGGCCAAGGCCGACGGCTTCATCGTGCGTCCCGTCGTCGTCGGTCCGGTGACGCTGCTCGCCCTCGCGAAGGCGACGGATGCCGCGCCCGACGGGTTCGACCCGCTCAGCCGGCTGGACGACCTTCTGCCCGTCTATGCCGAGCTGCTCGCCTCGCTGCGCGCCGCCGGGGCCGAGTGGGTGCAGCTCGACGAGCCCGCCCTCGTGAGCGAGAGCCTCCCTGCCTCCGCCGCCGCGCTCGCCGCGGCCGCACAGCGCGCGTACGCCGTCCTCGGCGGTGCATCCGATCGCCCGGCGATCCTGGTGACCGCCGGCTACGCCCAGCTCTCCGCCGAGGCGTGGACCGCCCTGGCCGCCTCGCCGGTCGAGGCGCTCGCGATCGACCTCACGCGTGGGGCCGTGCCCGCGGCCGTGCCCGGCATCGAGGGCAAGGTCCTCGTGGGCGGCGTGATCGACGGCCGCAACATCTGGCGCGGCGATCTGGCCGGCGCATGGGCCACGCTCGAGGCGCTGCAGGAGCTCGGCGCAGCGCAGGTCTCGGCCGGCACCTCGACGTCGCTGCAGCACGTTCCGCACGACGTCGCCGACGAGTCCGCCCTCGATCCGCGCCTCGCCTCGTGGCTCGCCTTCGCTGACCAGAAGACGGGGCAGGTCGTCACCCTCGCCCGCGGCCTCGCCGAGGGAGCTCCCGCCATCGCCGAGGACGTGGCTGCGGCATCCGCTGCTCTCGCCGACCGTCAGAGCGCCCCGGGCGTGCGCGACGGTGCCGTGCGCGAGCGTGCCGCAGCCCTCACCGAGAGCGACTTCGATCGTGGCGACTACGAGGCGCGCGTAACGGCTCAGGATGCCGCGCTCGGCCTCCCCGTGCTGCCGACGACGACCATCGGGTCGTTCCCGCAGACGGGCGACATCCGCCGTGCACGAGCCCGCCACGGCAAGGGCGAGATCACGACCGAGGAGTACGAGCAGTTCCTCCGCGACGAGATCGCGCGCGTCGTCACGCTGCAGGAGGATCTCGGGCTCGACGTGCTCGTTCACGGCGAAGCCGAGCGCAACGACATGGTGCAGTACTTCGCCGAGAACCTCGACGGCTTCGACGTGACCGAGAACGGGTGGGTGCAGTCGTACGGCTCGCGCGCGACGCGTCCGTCGATCCTGTGGGGCGACGTGTCGCGTCCGGCCCCGATCACGGTCGCATGGTCGGCCTTCGCGCAGTCGCTCACCGAGAAGCCCATGAAGGGCATGCTCACCGGGCCGGTGACGATCCTCGCGTGGTCGTTCGTGCGCGACGACCAGCCGCTCGCCGACACCGCCAACCAGGTCGCACTCGCCCTGCGCGACGAGATCGCCGACCTCGAGGCCGCCGGCATCGCGGTCATCCAGGTCGATGAGCCGGCGCTGCGCGAGCTGCTCCCGCTCAAGAAGGCCGCTCAGCCCTCGTACCTCGAGTGGTCGGTCGGATCGTTCCGTCTCGCGACGGCCGGTGCGGCCGAGGCCACGCAGGTGCACACGCACCTCTGCTACTCGGAGTTCGACGTCGTCATCGACGCGATCGCGGCGCTCGACGCCGACGTCACGTCGATCGAGGCCGCGCGCAGTCGTGGCGAGGTCATCGGCGACATCGCCGCGTCGGGCTTCACCCACGGCGTCGGTCCCGGTGTGTACGACATCCACTCGCCGCGCGTGCCGTCGGTGGCCGAGGTCGCCGACCTGCTCGACCGCGCCGCGACCGAGCTGCCGCTGCGCCAGGTGTGGGTCAACCCGGACTGCGGTCTCAAGACCCGCGGCTACGACGAGACCGTCGAGTCCCTGCGCAACATCATCGAGGCGACGCGGTCGATCCGCGACAAGGTCGGTGCGGCGGTCTAGCCCTTCGCGCCCTTCTTGGACGAAGCGGATGCCGCGGCCCCTGCGGTCGCGGCATCCGCCGTTTCCACCACCACGACCTCTTCGGCGACGACGACCGCGTCGGGATCGATGACCTCGGTCGCCTCGACCTCCGCCTCGCCGTGCTCCTCGGCGCGCCGCTGCAGGAGCTCGAGGATCCACGCGGCCACGAACGCGACCACGATCACGAGGATGACATCCCCGAACGACAGCGGTCGCAGCGCGAAGAGCCACAGCACCGCGAGGACTGCGATGACTGTGCGCACGAGCACCTTGTAGCGCGCGAGCCACCCGCCGAAGCCGCCGGTGTCGAGTCCGCGAGAGGCGAGCTGGCGCCGAGCGGACGAGTTCATGCCGCGCACGGCGCCGCGCGCGCCCTCTGCGGCGCGGGAGCGTCCCATCGCCCAGCCGAGGATCGCGACGAACACGCCGAGCACGCTCAGCACGACGGCGGTCTGGGTCATCGAGCCGACGAGCTGTGCGTAGATGACGTCGAGCGCCGAGGGGGAGAGGCCGAGATCGCCGGCGACGATGCCCATCGCAGTGTCGCCGATCGCTAGCGTCGCAGCGAGAGCCCCCGCGCCGATCGCGATGCCGAGTCCTGTGCCGAGCACGGCGACGCTGCGTCGCCGTGCGAGCGCGATGCCGAGGCCGAACAGTGCGAGGGTGATGACCGGCAGCCACCAGCCGAGCGTCGTGGCCAGCGCGTACGCGGTGCGGATCGCGGCGAGGTTGTCGCCCTTGCCGATGATGACGACGTGGTCGACGGCGGGGATGAGCTGAGCGGCGCTGACCCCGCGATCGGTGAGGCGCTGCTTGACGTTGTCGACGATCGCTCCGACCTGGATGCCGACGCCTTCGTCGGTGCGGACGACGAGTCCGCCGCCGTCCGACGTCGCTGCGGTCGTGAGGGCTCGGTGCGCGGCGCGTGTGGCCGTCGCCCAGACGTCGGAGAAGGCATCCGACTCCACGACGCGGGTCACCGCCGTGGTGACGAGGTTCTCGAGGCCGTCGGCGGCGGGCGCCTGAAGCATGGTGAGTGCCTGCGCGGCGCGCGGCGGGAAGCCGTCGATGGAGGCGATGCCGTCGAACACGTCCGCGGTCAGCTCATGGAAGTCGACCTTGGCGTTGACCGCCTCCATCGTCTCGTCGATGATCATCGCCTGCACGGCGGCGTCATCCACGAGCGGGGCGAGGGTCGCCACGAACGCGTCCTCCTCGACCAGCTGCACACGCGCCCACGCCGAGACGATCGACACGGGGACGAGGATCGCCGCGACGATGATGCAGATCGCCGAGACGATCGCGCGCCACCGGCCGCCTGTCGGGCGGCGCGCCGCGGGCCCAGGATCGCCGGCGAGGCGCGCGTTCTCGGACTCCAGCTCGCGGATGCGCGCGGTCAGGGCCTGCGTGTCCGCGGTGTCGATGTCGCTCATGGCGCCATTCTGGCCGACCGGCGGCCCGCTGCGCTAAGGATCACCCGCCACGGGTGATCAGACCGCGCGCAGCACCGCCACGACCTTGCCGAGCACGACGGCGTCGTCGCCGAGGATGGGCTCGAACGCGGAGTTGCGCGGGAGGAGCCAGGTGTGGCCGTCTCGCTGGCGGAACGTCTTGACCGTTGCCTCGCCGTCGAGCATCGCCGCGACGATGTCGCCGTTGTCGGCGGAGGGCTGGGAGCGCACCACGACCCAGTCGCCGTCGCAGATGGCGGCATCGATCATCGACTCTCCCGACACCTTCAGCATGAACAGGTCGCCCTTGCCGACGAGCTGCCGGGGAAGCGGGAAGATCTCCTCCACCTGCTGCTCCGCCGTGATCGGCACACCTGCGGCGATGCGGCCGACGAGCGGCACGAGGGCGGCGTCGCCGACCGACGGGGCGAAGTCGGCCGGATTCTCGGTCGCGAGGCCCGGGAGGTCGATCAGCACCTCCATCGCCCGCGTCTTGCCGGCGTCGCGCCGCAGGTAGCCGCTCAGCTCGAGCTGGTTGAGCTGGTGGGTGACGCTGGAGAGCGACTTGAGGCCGACGGCGTCGCCGATCTCGCGCATGCTCGGCGGATAGCCGTGCCGGACGATCGAGAGCTGGATGACCTCGAGGATGGCGCGCTGCTTGTCGCTCAGGCTCTTGCGGCGCCGCGTCTGCGGTCGCTCGCGCCCGGTGGCGTCGCTCATGTCCGGCTCCTGTCTCACTGCCCGCGGAGGCCCCGTGGAGTGCAGCGGTCTTCGAATGTCGGAGGCCCGTGGTGGGGTACTCGTATCGAAACCGTATCCGGCTTCGACCGTCGAGCAGGGCAGCGTCACCGCGTGTCGCGTTCGATGGATCGTCGTCAGATCCGGCTGTTGACATCCTAGACCATCGAAGATAGCTTCGGTACAGAGGTTCGCATCCCCCGCTCCCGGCCGAGCGGCGGATGCGAACCTCCCCCCACCACGAGGAGCAGATCATGACCGCGATCAGCATCACGACATCACCGGCACTGAACGCACGCGCGTTCGCAGCGGCAGGGCGCGGCACGCGCCTGCGTCTGACGGTGCGCGGACGCCGTGTGCTGGCGACGGTCGCGGCCCTCCCGGCCATCATCGCGATCGCGGTGGCCATGATCTCGGGCGGGTCCGCTCTCGCGTCCCGCGACACAGGCGCGCCGGCCGGCTCCTTCGAGACGGTGACCGTGTCGTACGGCGACTCGCTGTGGACGATCGCAGAAGAGGTCGCACCGCAGTCCGACCCGCGTGACGTCGTCGATGCCATCGTCCGCCTCAACGCGCTCGAGGGCGTGACGCTCCAGGCGGGGCAGAGTCTGGCCATCCCGGCGGAATACGCCACAGGGCGCTGACTCCGCGCTCTACCATGGGAGGGGTGAGTCCCCGCCTCGAAGACCTGCCCCTGCGTGATGATCTGCGCGGTATGACGCCCTACGGCGCGCCGCAGGCGCCGCTGCCGGTCGCGCTCAATGTGAACGAGAACACGCATCCCGTTCCGCAGGAGGTCGCCGACGACATCATGGACTCGCTCGCGCTCGCGCTGGGCGATGTCAACCGCTACCCGGATCGAGAGTTCACCGCGCTTCGCGAAGGATTCGCCGACTACCTGGGTCACGGTCTCACGCGCGAGCAGATCTGGGCCGCGAACGGGTCGAATGAGGTCCTGCAGCACGTCCTCCAGGCGTTCGCGGGGCCAGGACGCACAGCGTTCGGCTTCGCCCCGACCTACTCGATGTACCCCCTCCTCGCGCGCGCCACCGGCGCCGAGTGGATCGCGGGCACGCGAGGCGCCGACTACACGGTCGACGCCTCCGATGCGGCCGTGCAGGTGGCGGATGCCGCGCCCGACGTCGTCTTCCTCTGCGCCCCCAACAATCCGACCGGAACGCCGCTCGGCCTCGACGTCATCGAAGCGGTGTACGACGCGACCGCCGGGGTCGTCGTGGTCGATGAGGCGTACTTCGAGTTCGCGCCCCGCGACGAACGGTCAGCCCTCACCCTCCTGCCCGGCCGGGAGCGCCTGGTGGTGTCGCGCACGATGAGCAAGGCGTTCGCCTTCGCAGGCGCCCGCGTCGGCTACCTCGCCGCCGATCCGGCGTTCGTCGACGCGCTCCGCCTGGTGCGACTCCCGTACCACCTGAGTGCGCTGACGCAGGCCGCGGCATCCGCTGCTCTTCGTCACGCTCCCACGATGCTGAGCATGGTCGATGAGATCGTCTCGCAGCGCGACCGCATCTCGGCCACGCTCGACGCGCTCGGGTACACGCCGCACGCATCCTGGACGAACTTCGTCCTCTTCGGCGGTGTCACCGATCCGGCGGCCACCTGGCGCGCGCTGTACGACCGCGGCGTGCTGATCCGCGACGTCGGGATCGCGCAGCACCTCCGCGTCACGGCAGGCACCGAGGACGAGACGACGGCGTTCCTCGACGCGCTCGCCTCGCTAGGATCGAACGCATGAGCGCCGCTCCGCGTACCGCGTCCATCCGCCGCTCCACGAGCGAGTCCACCGTCGAGCTCGAACTCGACCTCGACGGCTCCGGTCGCAGCCGCATCGACACCACGGTGCCGTTCTTCGACCACCTGCTCACGGCGTTCGCGAAGCACTCGCTCACCGATCTCACCGTGCGCGCGTCCGGCGACACCGACATCGACGCCCACCACACCGTCGAGGACATCTCGATCGTGCTGGGGCAGGCGATCCGCGAGGCCCTCGGCGACAAGTCGGGCATCTCCCGCTACGGAGACGCGCTCGTCCCTCTCGACGAGGCGCTCGCACAGGCCGTGGTCGACATCAGCGGGCGACCCTACCTCGTGCACACCGGGGAACCCGCAGGATTCGAGCACCACCTCATCGGCGGTCACTTCACCGGCTCCCTCGTGCGGCACACCTTCGAGGCGATCGCATTCAACGCGGCGCTCACCGTGCACGTCCGGGTCATCTCCGGACGCGATCCCCATCACATCGCCGAAGCGGAATACAAGGCGTTCGCGCGCGCGTTCCGGCAGGCCAAGGCACTCGATCCGCTCGTCGACGGCATCCCCAGCACGAAGGGTGCTCTGTGAGCTCCAGGCCCCTCGTCGCGGTGCTGGACTACGGTTCCGGCAACGTCCACTCCGCGGTCAAGGCCCTCGACGCGGCCGGCGCGGATGCGCGCCTGACCTCCGATCGCGGACTCATCCGTGATGCGGATGGTCTTGTCGTGCCTGGGGTCGGAGC
This sequence comes from Microbacterium sp. SSM24, assembly GCF_025989145.1. Taxonomy (NCBI): domain Bacteria; kingdom Bacillati; phylum Actinomycetota; class Actinomycetes; order Micrococcales; family Microbacteriaceae; genus Microbacterium; species Microbacterium sp. SSM24. The sequence continues at coordinate 2,558,748 of NZ_JAPDNQ010000001.1, forward strand.
GTACAGCGCCGTGATGGACGCGCTGCGCGCGAGCCGCGGCGACGAGCTCATCGAGCGCCGACTGGCCGGCGGACGACCCGTCCTGGGCATCTGCGTCGGGATGCAGGTGCTGTTCGAACGCGGCGTCGAGCGCGGCGTCGACACCGAGGGCATGGGGGAGTGGCCGGGAGCCGTCACAGAGCTCGACGCGGCGGTGCTGCCCCACATGGGCTGGAACACCGTCGATCCGGGCGAGGGGTCGCGTCTGTTCCGCGGCATCGAGGATGAACGGTTCTACTTCGTCCACTCGTTCGGCGCGCAGCACTGGACCCTCGATGTCCAGCCGCCTTTCCCGCAGCCCGCCCTCACGTGGTGCACGTACGGTCAGCCGTTCCTGGCAGCGGTCGAGAACGGGCCGCTGTCGGCGACCCAGTTCCATCCCGAGAAATCGGGGGATGCCGGCATCCGGCTTCTCGCGAATTGGATCGACGGCCTCGGCGGGGCTACCCTCTGAGATCGTGCCGTCTACGGGAGCCTCCCTCTCCGAGACCTGCCAGCACGAGGAGCCATGAACGATTTCGCCTCTACGCCCGAGCTGATCCTGCTGCCCGCTGTCGACGTCGCCGACGGCAAGGCCGTGCGCCTGACCCAGGGGGAGGCGGGCACGGAGACGAGCTACGGAGACCCCGTCGACGCGGCCCTCGACTTCGCCCGCCAGGGTGCGCAGTGGATCCACCTCGTGGACCTCGATGCCGCCTTCGGGCGCGGATCGAATGCCGGCATCATGCGCAAGGTCATCAAGCAGGTGCGGGGTGTCCAGGTCGAGCTCTCCGGCGGCATCCGCGACGACCGCACACTCGAGGCAGCGCTCGAGAGCGGTGCCGCGCGCATCAACCTCGGCACCGCCGCCCTTGAGAACCCGGAGTGGGCAGCCGACGTCATCGGCCGCTACGGCGACGTGATCGCCGTCGGTCTGGACGTGCGCGGCACGACGCTCGCCGCTCGCGGCTGGACCCGCGAGGGCGGCGACCTGTGGACGGTTCTCGACCGCCTGGAGTCCGCCGGCTGCAGCCGCTACGTCGTCACCGATGTCACCAAGGACGGCACGCTCCAGGGCCCGAACGTCGAACTGCTGCGCGAGATGACCGCGCGCACGCCCAAGCCGATCGTGGCCTCGGGCGGCGTGTCGAGCCTCGACGACATCGCAGCGCTCCGCGATCTCGTCCCGCTCGGCGTCGAAGGCGCGATCGTGGGCAAGGCGCTCTACGCGGGTGCCTTCACGCTCGCCGAGGCGTTGGATGTCGCCGGACACTGACCCCCGGGCCGACTCGGCCGGAGTCCCGTGGGAGGGTCGCAGCTTCCACGCGAATCCGCACTCGGCCGACGACGGATCGGCTGATCCCGCACTCCTCGCCGCGCTGCTCGCGTTCCGAGCCAGAACGGGCGGTCAGGTCGAGGTCGTCGACGCGTATCGCGCGGCGCGCCTGCTCATCCCGCTCCTGGCCGAGAAGGGCGACGAGGGCATCGGCGCCCACGGTCTGGCGGTCGACAAGACGCAGGAGCTCTCGATCGTCACCGTCGCAGCCCCCGACGGCCGTCGGGTGCTGCCGGTGTTCACCTCGGTCGACACGATGAGGCGGTGGGACGCCTCGGCCCGCCCGGTGCCGGCCGACGGGACGCGCACGGCGGCCGCGGCATCCGCCGACGACACCGATCTCATCGTCATCGACCCCGGCTCGACCACCGAGTTCGTGCTGCGCCGGCCCGCGGTGTGGGCGATCGCGCAGGGTCATGCGTGGGAGCCGAGCTTCGCGTCGCCCGAGGTCTATGCGGGACTCCAGGAGAGCATCGGCGGCGAGCTGGCGGTGATCGATCTCGCGGTGGAGCCCGGAGATCCCGACGCGCGCCTGCGGGGTCCGGAGCTCGTCGTGCGCCTCCACCTCATCCACGGGCTCGAGAAGGTCGAGCTCGACGCGGTGCTCTCGCGCCTGGCGACCCGCTGGGCGGCTGACGATCGCATCGCCGTGCTCGCCGACTCGCTCACCGTGAGACTCATCCGCGCCTGACGCGTATCCCACGCGCCGCACGGCGCTCTTCTCCAGGAGCCGGTGATCCTGCTGCGGCCCCTTGCCGCACCCCGCCGACCGGCGGAGGATCAGGAATCGAGTCGCCAGAACACGCCGTGTGATCGCACCGCGTTCCGGCGTGTCCTGGCGACTCGAGAAGCGAGAAGGGGAAGTCATGCACGACGACACGATGAGGCAGCAGTACCGCGACGCACTGGAGGTCGCGCACCGACGCGCGCTGGAGTGGCTCGACACGATGGACGAGCGTCCCATCCGCCCCGAGCTCGACGTCGACGGGATCCTCGAGCGACTCCCGCACGATCTCCCCGAGGACGGGGCGGACGCGGCTGCGGTCGTCGAACAGCTGGCCGAGGCATCCGGCCCGGGGCTGATGGCGATGGGGTCGTCGCGGTTCTACGGCTTCGTCATCGGAGGTGCGTACCCTGCGTCGCTCGGCGCGGACTGGCTCGTCTCGGCGTGGGACCAGAACACCGGCTCACGGCAGCCGACACCCGCGACGGCGGCGATCGAGGAGGTCGCCGCGGCGTGGCTCCTCGATCTGCTCGGCCTTCCCGCCGCCAGCGGCCTGGGCTTCACCACCGGCGCGACGATGGCCAACACCTCGTGCCTCATCGTCGGGCGCGACACGCAGCTGCGCCGCGCGGGGGCGGATCCGCTCGCCGGTCTGCAGGGGGGACCTCGACTGAGGTTCCTCGCGGGCGGTGCCGTGCACACCTCGGTCGTGCTCGCTGGACGGCTGGCGGGCCTGGGGGAGCCGGTCACGGTCGGGGCAGACGGCGAGGGCTGCATCGACGTCGCGGGACTCGAACGGGAGCTGGCGGCGGATGACGCTCCCGCGATCGTCGCGCTCCAGGCCGGCGATGTGCACTCGGGTGCGTTCGACGACTTCACCGCGGCGATCGCCGTGGCGCGCAGCGCGGGCGCGTGGGTGCACGTCGACGGCGCCTTCGGCCTGTGGGCGGCCGCGAGTCCGCGCCTGCAGCACCTCACCGCGGGTGTCGCCGATGCGGACTCCTGGGCGACCGATGCGCACAAGACGCTCAACGTGCCGTACGACTGCGGGGTCGCGATCGTGCGGGACGAGGCTGCGATGACGGCGGCGCTCGGCGCCCACGCGGCCTACCTGCCGGCCGTGGCGAGCATCTCCGACCCCTACGACCGAGTGACCGAGCTCTCCCGTCGCGCGCGCGGCGTGCCGGTGTGGGCGGCGCTGCGCACCCTGGGCAGGCGCGGCGCTGCGCGCCTGGTGGAAGGACTGGCGGATGCCGCGGCCACCCTCGCCGAGGGTTTCCGCGGGATTCCCGGACTCGAGGTCGTCAACGACGTCGTCTTCACCCAGGTCTGCCTCGCGGCGCGCGATGACGCCGAGACGGCCGCGCTCGGCGAATGGCTGCGTGCCGAAGGAACCGTGTGGGCATCCTCCTCGACGTGGCGCGGGCGCACGGTGGTGCGTTTCGCCGTGAGCAACTTCAGCACGGGCGCGGAGGCGGTTCGCCGCACGGTAGACGCCGTGGCTCGCGGCGCGGCCGCGCTCGGCATCCGGGATTAGTTGACCGGTCCGGTCCACTTCTCGCCGGGACCCTTGCCGATCGGGTCGGGGATGGTCGACGCCTCGCGGAAGCCCAGCTGGAGAGAACGCAGACCGTCGCGCAGGGACCGCGCGTGCATGTCGCTGATCTCGGGAGCACCCGCGGTGATGAGGCCGGCGAGGGCGTTGATGAGCTTGCGCGCTTCGTCGAGGTCGGTCTGCGCGGCGGGATCGTCGGCGAGGCCGACCTTCACGGCGGCGGCGCTCATCAGGTGCACGGCGGCGGTCGTGATGACCTCGACCGCGGGGACGTCCGCGATGTCGCGCGTCGCGGCCGATGCCGCGCGTTCCTGTTCCTCCCAGCGGGAGTGGCGGTCGTCGTCTGAGGGCGGAATCGTGGTCACGCGCTTCTCTCTGCTAGACTCGTGCGGGCTCCGGTGCGTTCTGCTCCGGATCGAAAGAGGATCACATCCCACCCGCGCTTGCCGTTCCAGGCTACCGGGTCACGCACTCCGCCCCGACCGCGCAGCGTTCGGGACAGATGCTCGCGAGCGGAGAACCGCGCGCGACGACAGGGTGCAGAAGCCGGCGCTGAGCGCCGAGCGGGTGGAATGAACTCCTCTTCAGCCCGCGTCACGTCCCATGTGTCGCGGTGGCCGACATCCGTATGAAAGAGGAGTTCCGCATCAGCGATCCCCGCACCAACGACCGCATCCGCGTCCCCGAGGTCCGCCTCGTCGGACCCGCGGGTGAGCAGGTCGGCGTCGTCCGCATCGAGGTGGCGCTGCGCCTGGCCCAGGAGGCCGACCTCGATCTCGTCGAGGTGGCCCCGAACTCGAAGCCGCCCGTGGTCAAGATCATGGACTACGGCAAGTTCAAGTACGAGGCTGCGCAGAAGGCCAAGGAAGCGCGTCGCAATCAGGCGAACACCGTCCTCAAAGAGGTCCGGTTCCGTCTGAAGATCGAGGCCCACGACTACATCACCAAGCTCAAGCGCGCCGAAGGCTTCCTGCAGTCGGGAGACAAGGTCAAGGCCATGATCCTGTTCCGCGGTCGCGAGCAGTCGCGTCCCGAGCAGGGTGTGCGTCTTCTCCGCAAGTTCGCGGAGGACGTCGCCGAGTTCGGCACCGTCGAGTCGAACCCGACGATCGACGGCCGCAACATGGTGATGGTGGTCGCCCCGCACAAGAACAAGTCCGAGGTGAAGACCGAGCAGAACGCTCAGCGCGCCGCGAACAAGGAAGCCGCACGTTCGGCTCGTACCGGCCCCGGCGCGTCAGACGACGACGCCGCGGTCGAGACCGAGACCGCCACGGCCGAATAGGCCCCACATACTCCCGCTCCGGCGGGACCCCGACTCCCGCCTGGGCGGGAAGTGAAACGAAGGAAGAAGAGATGCCGAAGCAGAAGACCCACTCGGGTGCCAAGAAGCGCTTCAAGGTCACCGGTAGCGGCAAGCTGATGAAGCAGCAGGCCAACATGCGCCACAACCTCGAGGGCAAGTCGTCGCGCCGCACGCGCCGCCTCAACCAGGAGCAGGTCCTGGCCCCGGGTGACGCCAAGGTCGCCAAGAAGCTCCTCGGCCTCTGAGCGCCGACGCACTGATAGGAAACAGAAGAAATGGCTAGAGTCAAGCGGGCCGTCAACGCCCACAAGAAGCGTCGCGTCATCCTGGAGCGCGCGTCCGGTTACCGGGGTCAGCGTTCGCGCCTGTACCGCAAGGCGAAGGAGCAGGTCACCCACTCGCTCGTCTACGCGTACCGCGACCGTCGCAAGCGCAAGGGCGACTTCCGCCGCCTGTGGATCCAGCGCATCAACGCTGCGAGCCGCCAGAACGGCATCACGTACAACCGTTTCATCCAGGGCCTCGGCCTCGCGGGTGTGCAGGTCGACCGTCGTATGCTCGCCGAGCTCGCCGTGAACGAGCCCGCCGTGTTCGCGTCGCTCGTCCAGACGGCCAAGGCCGCGCTGCCCGAGAACGTCAACGCTCCCAAGAGCGCCTGACCACTCTCTTCCGAAGGGGCGTCCTCCGCACGGAGGGCGCCCTTTCGTCGTCCCTGCCTGACAGGGAATCGCCGGCCGCGACCCTAGACTGATCCCGTGCTCGAGAACCCTCGCTCTCCGCGCGTTCGCGCTGTCGCGAAGCTGACGAAACGGAGCGCTCGCCAGGAGACCGGACTCTTCCTTCTGGAGGGTCCGCAGTCCGCGCGCGAGGCGCTGGGTCACCGTCCCGACACCCTGGTCGAGGTGTTCGCGACGCCGAGCGCACTGGAGCGCCATTCCGATGTCCGTGACGCCGCGCGAGATGCGGGGATCGAGGTCGTGTTCACGACCGAGGCCGTGCTGGACGCGATGGCCGACACGGTGACGCCGCAGGGGATCGTGGCAGTGGCCCGGCAGTCTCCGACGTCGCTGCGCGACGTGTTCGCGGCGATGCCCCGTCTCGTCGCGATCTGCGAGGAGGTCCGCGACCCGGGCAACCTCGGCACCATCATCCGCGCGGCCGATGCCGCGGGGGCGGATGCCGTCATCCTCACGGGACGCACCGTCGATCCGTACAACCCGAAGGTGGTGCGCGCCACCACCGGCTCCCTCTTCCACGTGCCCGTCGCGGTCGGCGTCGACCTGGCGTCCGCAGTAGAGAAGGCGCATGCCGCGGGTGTGCGGGTGATCGCCGCGGATGTCGGAGGCGGGGACTTCCTCGCATCCCGGAACCTCCTCGCCGAGCCCACCGCGTGGCTGTTCGGCAACGAGGCGCGAGGGCTCGAGGACTCCGCGCTCGTGCTCGCCGATCTGTCGCTGCGGCTGCCGATCTACGGGGCGGCGGAGTCGCTGAATCTCGCCACTGCGGCGAGCGTGTGCCTCTACGAGACCGCTTTCGCGCAGCGCGCAGGCTGATCCGGCACCGTGTTACAACACGGTTAAGACGCATTTCAACCCCTGGCCGGGCGTCGGTCGCCCGGCCTAGGGTGCCGGTATGACGACGCCTGATGAAAGCGCGCCGAAGACGTCGAACATCACTGTGCGACGCGGCGACCCTCTGGTCGAGATCACCGATGTCCAGAAGCACTACGGCGAGTTCCAAGCGCTGAAGGACATCGATCTGACCGTCAATCGTGGGGAGGTCGTCGTGGTCATCGGCCCGTCGGGCTCCGGCAAGTCCACGCTCTGCCGCACCATCAACCGCCTCGAGACGATCACGAGCGGCACCATCAGGATCGACGGCAAAGAGCTGCCGAAGGAAGGCAAGGACCTCGCGGCGCTGCGCGCGGACGTCGGCATGGTGTTCCAGTCGTTCAACCTCTTCGCCCACCTGACGATCCTCGACAACGTCACGCTGGGGCCGATCAAGGTGAAGGGCATGAAGAAGGCGGATGCCGAGAAGCTCGGCACCCAGCTCCTCGAACGGGTCGGCGTCGCCCAGCAGGCCTCGAAGCTCCCCGCACAGCTCTCCGGCGGCCAGCAGCAGCGCGTCGCGATCGCCCGTGCGCTCGCGATGCAGCCCAAGGTGATGCTGTTCGACGAGCCCACGAGCGCTCTTGACCCCGAGATGATCAACGAGGTCCTCGACGTCATGGTCGGCCTCGCCCAGGACGGCATGACGATGATCGTCGTCACGCACGAGATGGGATTCGCGCGCAAGGCGGCAGACCGCGTGGTCTTCATGGCCGACGGGCAGATCGTCGAAGAGGCGACTCCCGAGGAGTTCTTCACGAACGCGCAGAGCGATCGCGCGAAGGACTTCCTGTCGAAGCTCCTGACCCACTAGGCGTCAGGCCATACCCCGAGGAGGGGAACAGCAGCACCACCACTCGCACAGCACTTCCGAACGGACCCGAAACGTCGGACATACGAAACCAGTTCGCACACAGCAACCAGGAGGAAACATGCGTAAATCACGAATCATCACGGGTATCGGAATCTCGGCGATCGCACTTCTCGCGCTCACCGCGTGCAACAGCGGCACACCAGGAGCGGACCCCACCGACGGGGGAGACGGCGGAACGGCGAGCGACCAGCCCTGGGAGGTGGCCACCGACGTCACGCTCGAGGGCAGCCCGACGTTCGACGCCATGACCGAGCGCGGAGGCGTGGTGGTCGGTGTCAAGAACGACCAGCCGAACCTCGGCTACGAAGACGCGACGACCGGCGAGCGCTCCGGCTTCGACGTCGACATCGCCCGCTGGATCGCCGCGTCGCTCGGCTTCGACGAGGACCAGATCGAGTACGTCACGATCCCCTCCGCCAACCGCGAGCAGGCGCTCGTGAACGGCGACATCGACTACTACGTCGGCACGTACTCGATCACCGACTCCCGCAAGGAGCAGATCGACTTCGCCGGGCCGTACTTCATCACCGGTCAGGGCCTGCTGGTCGCGGCCGACAACGAGGACATCAACGGTCCCGACGACCTCGCCGGCAAGGTGGTCTGCTCGGTGACCGGCTCGACGTCGCTGCAGCGCATCCGCGACGAGTACCCGGATGCCGAGACCACCGAGTTCGAGACGTACTCGGCCTGCATCGAGCAGCTGAAGAACGGACAGGTCGACGCGATCACCACCGATGAGGCGATCCTCGCCGGCTACGTCCAGCAGGACCCCGAGGCACTCAAGCTCGCGGGCGAGCCCTTCAGTGAGGAGCGCTACGGCGTCGGCCTCACAAAGGGCGACGCCGCTCTGCAGGAGCACATCAACACCCTGTTCACGGACGGCGGCGACATCTGGCAGGAGATCTTCGACGCCAACCTCGCCGAGTCCGGTATCGCCGGCGAGCAGCCCGCGGTCGACTGACCGCACGGGTCCCGGGGGCGCGAGCCCCCGGGACCCTCACCTCCAAGGACACGTGAGAGGAGCGCCGTGGGCGTCATCACCGACAACCTCCCCACATGGGGGGAAGCGCTATGGGGCACCGTCACGCTGTTCCTGTGGGGCGGGCTCATCGCGCTCGTGCTCGGGTTCATCGTGGGAGCCATGCGCGTCTCGCCGATCCCCGTCGCGCGCGCGGTCGGCACGGCCTACGTCAACATCATCCGCAACACCCCGCTGACGCTCGTGTTCTTCGCGTTCGCGTTCGCGGTGCCGATCCTGCTCCAGGTGCGGATGTCCTTCTTCGTCCTCGCCGTCGTCGCACTGGGCATCTACACGGCGACCTACGTCGCCGAGACCATCCGCTCCGGGATCAACACGGTGCCGGTCGGCCAGGCGGAGGCGGCACGTGCGCTCGGGTTGCCGTTCGGCAAGGTCATGACTCTCGTGATCCTCCCGCAGGCGTTCCGCTCGGTCATCCCGCCCATGATGAGCGTGTTCATCGCACTCCTGAAGAACACGACGGTGGCAGCCGGATTCTCGGTGGTCAACCTCGGCTCGATCCGCAACTACCTCAGCGAGGACGGAGCGAATCAGATGGTCGTGATCCTGTGGGTAATGGTGATCTTCGTTGCGCTCGTGCTGTTGCTCTCGTGGGCGCAGCGCGCGCTCGAGAACCGTTGGAGGGTGGCGCGATGAGCTCGGTTCTCTACGACGTTCCCGGTCCCCGGGCGATCGCGCGCAACCGCGTGCTGGGAGTGCTCACCGTCCTTGTGGTGCTGGCCTTCCTCGGGTGGCTCGTCTGGCGCCTGTGGGCGACCGGGCAGCTGAGCGCCGAGAAGTGGTACGCGTTCACCTTCACCAACGTGTGGGTCCAGTTCGGTCTCGCAACGCTGCGCACCCTCGCTGCCTTCGCGGCCGCGGCCGTGGGCGCGCTGATCCTCGGGTTCGTCCTGGCCATCGGCCGGATGTCGGACCACGCGTGGATCCGCTGGCCGTTCACGGTGATCGTCGAGTTCTTCCGTGCGGTCCCCGTCCTCGTCTTCATGTTCCTGCTGTACTACGGCCTGCCCGTCATCGGCGTGAAGATGTCGCCGTACTGGGCGGTCGTGATCGCGCTCGTGGCCTACAACGGCTCCGTGCTGGCGGAGGTCATCCGCGCGGGCGTCGAGGCGCTTCCGCGTGGTCAGAGCGAGGCGGGATACGCGATCGGCCTGCGCAAGGCGGGGGTCATGCGGCTCGTGCTGCTGCCGCAGGCGATCCGGTCCATGATGCCCGTGATCATCGCGCAGCTCGTCGTCACGCTCAAGGACACCGCGCTCGGCTTCATCATCACCTACCCGGAGCTGCTGTTCTACGCGAAGTACCTCGGCAACCAGGCCAACCTCGACTCGCCGATCATCCCGGCGACGATGGTGGCCGGCGCGATCTACATCACGCTGTGTCTCATCCTGTCCTTCGTGGCGAACACGGTCGAGAAGCGCCTGCGCAGCTCGGCGAAGACCCCGCGGGTAGCAGGTGCGAACCAGCCGACGCAGGAGATCACCGACACGGAGCTGATCGTGGCGCAGAGGGGTGCGGGGAAGTTCGGGCAGGGCAGCGCTGCCTGACCGCAGTGCGGCGAGGCGAGGCATCCGCTCTCGGTAGACTCGGTTCTCGTGTCTGAAGCTCACGAGATCACGCCCGAGGCGGTGGAGGCCGCCGTGCAGTCGGCGCTCGACGCCGTCGCGGCGGCCGGCGACACCGCCGCGCTGAAGGCGGCCCGTTCCGCCCACAGCGCGGAGGGCTCGCCGCTCGCCCAGCTCAACGCGCAGCTGCGCACCGTGCCCGGTGACAAGAAGGCGGAGTTCGGCAAGCTCGTGGGCCGGGCCCGCGCGCGCGTCAATCAGGCGTTCGCTGCGCGTGAGCAGGAGCTCGCCGAGACCGAGACCGCCGCGCGGCTGGAGGCCGAGCGTGTCGACGTGACAGCGCTGCCCCGGCGGGCGCGAGTGGGGGCGCGGCATCCGATCTCCCTGCTCCAGGACCAGATCTCCGACATCTTCGTCGGCATGGGCTGGGAGATCGCGGAGGGGCCCGAGCTCGAGCACGAGTGGTACAACTTCGACGCGCTGAACTTCGACGAGGATCACCCCGCGCGCCAGATGCAGGACACGTTCTTCGTCGATCCCGTCGAGCGCCACCTCGTCATGCGCACGCACACCAGCCCCGTGCAGGTGCGCTCGATGCTGGAGCGCGACCTGCCGCTGTACGTCCTGTGCCCGGGTCGCGTCTACCGCACCGACGAGTTCGACGCGACGCACCTGCCCGTCTTCACGCAGTTCGAGGGCATCGTCGTCGACAAGGGCATCACGATGGCCCATCTCAAGGGCACGCTCGACCACGCCGCAAAGGTGCTGTTCGGTGCAGAGGCCAAGACGCGGTTCCGCGCGAACTACTTCCCGTTCACCGAGCCGTCGGCCGAGCTCGACCTCTGGCATCCGACCTTCAAGGGCGGCGCCCGGTGGATCGAATGGGGCGGCTGCGGGATGATCAACCCCAACGTGCTGCGCGCGGCGGGGATCGACCCGGAGGAGTACTCGGGCTTCGCGTTCGGGATGGGTGTGGAGCGCACGCTCATGTTCCGCAGTGACGTCCAGGACATGCGCGACATGGCCGAGGGCGATGTGCGTTTCAGCGAGCAGTTCGGAATGGTGGTCTGATGCGCGTCCCGCTCTCCTGGCTGCGTGAGTACGTCGACGTCCCGCAGGATGCCACGCCCGAGGACGTCCTCGCCGCGCTGGTGTCGGTCGGCTTCGAGGAGGAAGACGTCTTCCGCTTCGAGCTGCAGGGGCCCATCGTCGTGGGCGAGGTACTCGAGTTCGTCGAGGAGCCGCAGTCCAACGGCAAGACGATCCGCTGGTGCCGGGTGCGCGTCGCGCCCGACGGCCAGGCGGCGGCCGACGGCGGCGACGCCGTGCACGGCATCGTGTGTGGGGCCCGCAACTTCTTCGCCGGCGACAAGGTCGTCGTGACCCTGCCCGGTGCGGTGCTTCCGGGACCCTTCCCGATCGCCGCCCGCAAGACGTACGGCCACGTCTCGGACGGCATGATCGCCTCGGCGAAGGAGCTCGGTCTCGGCGACGAGCACAACGGCATCCTCCGCCTGGTCGAGCTCGGCATCGACGCGCCCGTCGGCACCGATGCGATCACCCTCCTCGGACTCGATGACGTCGCGGTCGACATCAACGTCACGCCCGACCGCGGCTACGCGCTGTCGATCCGCGGCGTCGCGCGCGAGTACTCCCACGCGACCGGTGCCGCCTTCCGCGACCCAGGCCTGCGCGCGTGGGGCGAGCTGCAGCAGCCCGCCGAGGGGTTCCCCATCGCCGTCGACGACCGTGCGCCCATCCGCGGGCGCGTCGGCGCGTCGGAGTTCGTCGCGCGGATCGTGCGCGACGTCGACCCCACCAAGCCCACGCCCGCCTGGATGGTCGCTCGGCTGACCCTCGCCGGCATCCGCTCGCTCGGCATCCTCATCGACATCACCAACTACGTCATGGTCGAGCTCGGCCAGCCCATCCACGGCTACGACCTCGACAAGCTGCGGGGCGGCATCACCGTGCGACGGGCAGAGGCGGGCGAGAAGCTCGAGACGCTCGACGGCAAGGTGCGCACGCTCAGCGCCGAAGACCTGCTGATCACCGATGAGTCCGGTCCGATCGGCCTCGCAGGGGTCATGGGCGGTGGCACCACCGAGATGAGCGACGCGACGCGCAACGTACTCATCGAGGCCGCGACGTTCGACACGGTCTCGATCGCCCGCACCGCTCGCCGGCACAAGCTGCCCAGTGAGGCGTCGCGGCGCTTCGAACGCGGTGTCGACCCGCTCGTCCCGTTCGTCGCCGCGCGCCGCGTCGCCGACCTCATGGTCGAGTACGCCGGCGGCACGCTCGACCTCGAGGTGGGCGGCGCCCTGTTCACCACCGTCGAGCAGCGAGCGATCAGTCTGCCGAAGCCGTTCGTCCCGGCGCTGATCGGCGTGGACTACACCGAGGCCGAGATCATCGCGGCCCTCGAGATGGTCGGCACCGAGGTCAGCGACGCCGACGCTGCACAGTGGTGGGTCACCCCGCCGTCGTGGCGTCCCGACCTCACCGACAAGTGGACGCTCGCCGAGGAGGTCGCCCGCATCGAGGGCTACGACCGCATCCCGTCGATCCTGCCCACGCCGCCGTCCGGTCGCGGTCTGACCGCCGCGCAGCAGGGTCGTCGCCGAGTCGCCAACGCGCTCGCCGCCGCGGGATTCGTCGAGACGCCGTCGTTCGCCTTCACCACCGAGGACCAGAACGACCTCCACGGCTCCGCGTCGGGCGACCACCTGCCCAGCGTCAAGCTCGCGAACCCGCTCGACGGCCAGGCGCCGTTCCTGCGTCGCTCGCTCATCCCCAACCTGCTGCAGGTCGCGCATCGCAACGTGGCGCGCGGATTCACCGATCTCGCGCTGTTCGAGACCGGTTCCGTCTTCCTCCCCGAACCGGGCGTCGCATACGGCACGTCGCACGTGCCGCCGCTGGCGGTGCGTCCGGATGCCGCGACCCTCGCCGAGCTGGACGCCTCGATCCCGCCGCAGCATCGCCACGTCGCGATCCTCCTCGCCGGGAACCTGTTCCCGAAGCAGCCCGGACTCGCGCCGGTGAGTGCGCAACTCGCCGACGCGGTCGACGCCGCGCGCACGATCGCGGCCGCAGCGGGCGTATCGGTCGAGGTCGCCCAGGGTCAGCGCGCCGCGCTGCACCCCGGGCGCACCGGCGTGCTGTCGGTCGACGGCGTCGAAGTGGGGTACATCGGCGAGCTCCTGCCTACGGTGGCCGAGGCATCCGATCTTCCCGGTCGCGTCATCGTGGCCGAACTCGACCTCGACCTCGTCCTGTCGCTCGCCGGCGAGAAGGTGGTCGCGGCGTCGCTGTCGGGCTTCCCCGCCGCGACGCAGGACGTGTCGCTCGTCCTCGGCGTCGACGTGCCGGCCGCAGACGTGCGCACGGCGCTGGTCGAAGGTGCGGGCGGGCTGCTGGAGTCGGTCCGCCTGGTCGACGACTATCGCGGCCAGGGCGTTCCCGAGGGAGCGAAGAGCCTGACGTTCGCACTGCGGTTCCGCGCACCCGACCGCACGCTCACGGCTGCCGAGGCGACCGAGGCGAAGCTCGGCGGGGTCGCGGTCGCGTCCGAGCGCTTCGGTGCCGCTCTGCGCGATTGACGCCGAGGCTCAGCGCGAGCCCCAGTGCCACGCGGGATGGTCGAGCGGGCCCTGCCCGGCGACCCGCGTGCCGTCGGCGTGCGCTTCCAGGCGGTGGGCGATCCCACCCGCGTGCGCGAGCGCGGCCGACAGGGGCTCCGCGTGGGTGACGACGATCACCTGCGAGCGATCTGAGGCCTCGGCCACGAGTGCGCCGAGCGGCTCGAGCAGCTCGGGGTGCAGGCTCGCCTCGGGCTCGTTGAGGACGATCAGCGGCGCGGGCCGGGCCGGAAGCAGTGCCGCGCACAGCAGCAGGTAGCGCAGAGTGCCGTCGGAGAGCTCGGTCGTCTCGAGCGGACGCAGCAGGCCCCGCTGGTGCATCACGAGTCGCAATCGGCCGTCGGCCTGCTCGACGGACACGCGGGATGCGGGGAACGCCCGCGACACCGCCGTATCGAGCGCAGCGCCGTGCCCGGCATCCTGGATCGTCGCCCACACGGCCGCGAGGTTCTCTCCGCCGTGGGAGAGCGTCTGCGTCCGCGTGCCGACCTGCGGCTGTCGTGCCGGCGACTCCGGGTCGACGCGGAAATGGTCGTAGAAGCGCCAGCCTCCGAGCGCGCGACGCAGCGCGAGCAGCTCGGGGGCCGTGTCGCCGTCGGCGAGGTCGGTGATGATGCTCTCGTACGGCGCGAGCTGCTGATCGAGCGACGTCCACGCGCCGTCGCGCACGCGCGTGGCTCCGCGAAGCCGGTCGATCAGCAGCGTGGCGGGCTTCGCGAGCGCGCCCGCGAACACCTGCTCGCGCTTGATCTCCGGATCGCGCGCGAACAGGCTGCGCTGGTCGACCTGGGGGATGCCGAGGTCGACCAGGTAGCCGAGTTCGTCTGAAGCGAATCCGAGCTTGACCGCGACCGGACCCTTCCGCACCGTGCCCTGGTCGCCCCCGAACTCCGGACCCGCCCACAGCAGCGACGGCAGCCCGCCCTCGCGGGCGATCGCGCCGATGAGCGAACCCGTGGCGGCGTGCGAGAGCAGGCGCAGCGCGCGGTACAGGTTGGACTTGCCTGAGCCGTTGGCGCCGGTGATGACGGTGAGCGCGGCGAAGGGCAGCACGATATCGCGCAGGGATCGATAGCCCGACACGGCGACGGTGGTCAGCATGCCGACATCCTGCCAGCCGGGTCGGACGCCCCCCGTACCCAACTCAGGACCGATCCGGTCGTGAGCACACCTCGCTCGCAATGTTTCCGGGGTTCATCCCGTGTCCGTAGGCGCCTCATCCTGAGTTGTGCACGCGGAGATCCGCCGAGAGCGGAGAAGGATGCCGGTTCCCCGCGGGAGTGGTTGGGTGGAGTCATGACCGACGTCCTGATCCTCGGCGGCACCGGCTGGCTGAGCGGCCGCGTGGCCGAACGGTGGGCGGATGCCGGAGCATCCGTGACCTGCCTCGCGCGCGGCGGCCGCGACGCACCGTACGGCACGACCCTCGTGACGGGTGACCGCGACGAGCCAGGCGCCTACGCAGCGCTGGCCGGGCGCGAGTGGGACGAGATCATCGACATCTCCTCGAACCCCGTGCATGTCGCGGCCGCGGTCGAAGCGCTGGAGGAGCGGACCAAGCACTGGACGTACGTCTCGACCGCGTCGGTCTACGCCGCGAACGACGCGTCCGGCGCCGACGAATCGGCGGAGCTGCTGGAGCCGCTCGGCCTGGACGACGAGCCGGACTACGGTCGCGCGAAGGCTGCGGCCGAGGCATCCGTCCGCTCCGCGCTCGGGCATCGTGCGGCGATCGTGCGACCGGGACTCATCGTCGGGCCCGGCGACCCCACCGACCGGTTCGGCTACTGGGTCGGGCGATTCGCGCTCGCCGGCGCCGAGGACGTGCTGGTTCCCGACGGCACGGACCGCGGCGCGCAGGTGATCGATGTGGACGACCTCGCCGACTTCATCGTCGCGGTCGGACGCGCGCGCTGGACCGGCGTCGCGAACGCCGTCGGCGATCCCGTGCCGCTGGATCGGATGCTGCGCCACGCGGCCGAGGTCGCCGAGCACACCGGAACGCTGCGGCCGGCCGACGACGCGTGGCTCGAGGCGCATGACGTCGCGTACTGGATGGGCCCGCGATCGCTGCCGCTCTGGCTCCCCGCGGACCTGCCGGGATTCTGGACCCGCTCCAACGCCGTGTACCGTCTGCTCGGCGGCAGCCTCCGGCCGCTCCGCGAGACCCTCGCCCGCACCCTCGCCGATGAGCGCGAGCGCGGCCTCGACCGTGACCGCCGATCGGGCCTGGCGCGTCCCGACGAAGTCGCGCTGCTGGCACAGCTGCGCGGACGCACCGCGTAACCGATTTGCGGATGCCGCGACCCGACGGCTATCGTCGCGGCATGCCTTCGGCGACCCAGGGACTCACGACGCTCGGTTCGAGCGCCGCTCCCGCGCGCCGTCGCCGTCTGGGCGAGCGCCGACTCTAGGCGACCCTGCGCGCGGTCCTGTCATGGACCCCCGGGCGTCGCCGCCTTCGGCCCCCGCACCCAGACTCTAAGGTGGAATCCATGACATATTCGGTCGCCGTCTCCGGCGCATCCGGCTATGCGGGCGGCGAGATCCTGCGGATCCTCGCCGCGCATCCCGACGTCGAGATCCGCACCGTCACCGCGCACTCCAACGCGGGACAGCCGCTCATCCAGCACCAGCCTCATCTGCGATCGCTCGCCGGTCTCACCCTGCAGGAGACCACTCCCGAGGTGCTGGCCGGGCATGACATCGTCTTCCTCGCGCTGCCGCACGGTCAGTCGGGTCAGTACACCGACGCGCTCGGCGACACGCCGCTCGTGATCGATGCCGGCGCCGACCACCGCCTGGAGTCGGTCGCCGACTGGGAGCAGTTCTACGGCGGCGACTTCCACGAGCCGTGGGTGTACGGGGTTCCCGAGCTCCCGGTCGCAGGCGCGAAGCAGCGGGATCGCCTGGTCGGGGCAACCCGCATCGCGGCCCCCGGCTGCAATGCCTCGACGGTCTCGCTGTCGCTCGCTCCCGGCGTCGCGGGGGGCGTGATCGACCCGTCGGACATCGTCACGGTGCTCGCGGTCGGTCCGTCGGGTGCTGGAAAGAGCCTCAAGACCAGCCTGCTCGCGAGTGAGATCCTCGGCTCGGCCAACCCCTATGCCGTCGGTGGCACGCACCGCCACATCCCCGAGATCCAGCAGGCGCTGCGGGCGGCGGCCGCCGCCGGAGACCCTTCGACGAGCGCAGAACAGCGCGTCCGCATCTCCTTCACGCCCGTGCTCGTGCCGATGTCGCGGGGCATCCTCGCCACGTCGACGGCGCCGATCGCGCCGGGGGCGTCGGATGCCGACATCCGCGGCGCGTGGGAGGCCGCGTACGCCGATGAGACCTTCGTCCAGCTGCTGCCGGCGGGGGAGTTCCCACGCACGGCCGACGTGCTCGGCGCGAATACGGCCCTGATGGGGCTCGCGATCGATCGCGCAGCGAACCGCGTCGTGATCGTGACCGCCGTGGACAATCTCGTGAAGGGCACCGCGGGTGCCGCGGTCCAGTCGATGAACATCGCGCTCGGCCTCGCCGAAGGCACGGCGCTCAGCGTGAACGGAGTCGCCCCGTGAGTGTCACCGAACCCCAGGGATTCGAGGCGGCCGGCGTCGCTGTCGGACTCAAGTCGACGGGCAAGCCCGACGTCGCCGTGGTCGTCAATCGTGGACCGCTCAAGGTCGGCGCCGCCGTCTTCACGTCGAACCGCGCCAAGGCGAACCCCATCATCTGGTCGCAGCAGGCGGTGCAGGACGGCGTCGTGGAGGCGATCGTGCTCAACTCCGGCGGAGCGAACTGCTTCACCGGATCCTTCGGATTCCAGACCACGCACCAGACCGCCGAGAAGGCCGCCGAGCTCCTCGGGGTCGGCGCCGGCGACATCCTGGTCTGCTCGACCGGCCTCATCGGGACCGGCGACGAGGTCTTCCGCGCCAAGGTCCTCACCGGGACCGAGCGGGGACTCGCGCAGCTGTCGACCGACGGCGGGGAGGCGGCATCCCTCGCCATCATGACCACCGACTCGCGACCCAAGCGGGCCGTCGTCGCTCGCGACGGCTGGACCATCGGGGGCATGGCGAAGGGTGCCGGGATGCTGGCGCCCGGCCTCGCGACGATGCTCGTCGTCATCACCACCGATGCCGTGCTCTCGGCGGACGAGGCGGACGCGCACCTGCGCGCGGCCACCCGCACGAGCTTCGACCGGCTCGACTCGGACGGCTGCATGTCGACCAACGATCAGGTGACGCTTCTCGCCAGCGGCGCGTCGGGCGTCACGCCCGCCCCCGGGGCGTTCGGCGAGGCGCTCGCCGCCCTGTGCCTCGACCTCTCGGAGCAGCTCCAGGCGGACGCCGAGGGCGCGAGCCACGACATCCGGATCCTGGTGCGGAACGCCGCGTCCGAAGACGATGCCGTCGAGGTGGGCCGCTCGGTGGCCCGCAACAACCTCTTCAAGGCCGCGATCTTCGGCAACGACCCCAACTGGGGCCGAGTGCTGGCGGCCATCGGCACGACCGCAGCGGAGTTCGATCCGTACGACGTCGACGTCTGGATGAACGGCGTCCGCGTGTGCACGGCCGGTGGACCCGACGCCCCGCGCGAGGCGGTCGACCTGACGCCGCGCGCGACCGAGGTCGTCATCGACCTCAAGGTGGGTTCCGCGACCGCCGCGATCCTCACCAACGACCTCACGCACGACTACGTCCACGAGAACAGCGCATACTCCTCATGACCGAGATCCAGGACACCGACCCCGACGAGGCGAGCCGCAAGGCGGCGACACTCATCGAGTCGCTCCCGTGGCTCCAGCGCTTCCGCGATCAGATCGTCGTGATCAAATACGGCGGGAACGCGATGGTGTCGGAGGAGCTTCAAGACGCCTTCGCCGCCGACATCGCCTATCTGCGATACGTCGGCGTCAAGCCCGTCGTCGTCCACGGCGGCGGACCGCAGATCTCGTCGATGCTCGACCGCCTCTCGATCCCGAGCGAGTTCAAGGGCGGCTACCGGTTCACCTCGACCGAGGCGATCTCGGTCGTGCGCATGGTGCTCACGGGCCAGATCAACCCGCAGCTGGTGGCAAAGATCAATGCGTACGGGCCGCACGCGGCAGGATTGAGCGGCGAGGACGCGGGCCTGTTCGGCGGGCGCCGTCGCGGCGTCGTCATCGAGGGCGTCGAGCACGACCTCGGCAGCGTCGGCGATGTCGTCGAGGTCGATCCGCAGGCCGTGCTCGACCAGCTCGCCGCCGGCCGGATCCCCGTGGTCTCGAGCATCGCCCCCGACCTCGACCAGCCCGGTCACTCGCTGAACGTGAACGCGGATGCCGCGGCATCCGCCCTCGCCGTCGCACTCGGAGCAGCGAAGCTCGTCGTCCTCACCGACGTCCCGGGGCTCTACGCCGACTGGCCCCATCGCGACTCACTCGTGTCGCACCTGACTTCGAGCGAGCTGAAGGCGATGCTGCCCTCGCTCGAGTCCGGGATGATCCCGAAGATGCGCGCGTGCCTGGAGGCCGTCGAGGGCGGCGTCGACACCGCCGCGATCATCGACGGGCGGGTGCCGCACTCGGTGCTCGTGGAGATCTTCACCAGTAAGGGAATCGGGACAGAGGTGGTGCTCGGATGACATGGCAGGACGATGCGGGGCGCGACCTCGTCAGGAGCTTCGGCGAGCGGATGGCGATGTTCGTCCGCGGCGAGGGCTCGCACCTGTGGGACGCCGACGGCAAGCGCTACCTTGACTTCCTCGCGGGCATCGCGGTCGATTCGCTCGGCCACGCCCACCCGGTGTTCGTCTCGGCGCTGGCGAGTCAGGCCGCGACCCTCGCGCACGTGTCGAACTACTTCGCGACGCCGCCCCAGCTCGACCTCGCCGCCCGCCTCAAGCGCCTCGCGGGCACGGGGGAGTCGGGGCGCGTGTACTTCGGCAACTCGGGCGCCGAAGCCAATGAGGCCGCGTTCAAGCTCGCGCGACTGCACGGCGGCGCCGATCGTCCGCGCATCCTCGCGCTCAAGGACGCCTTCCACGGCCGCACGATGGGCACGCTCGCCCTCACCGGTAAGCCGTGGATGCAGGAGCCGTTCCTGCCGATGACCCCGGGCGTCGAGTTCATCGACTCCACGGTCGAGGCGCTGGATGCCGCGCTCGACGACCGCGTCGCCGCGCTGTTCGTCGAACCGGTCAAGGGCGAGGCGGGCGTCATCGACCTGCCCGAGGGATACCTGGCGGCGGCGCGGGAGCTCACGTCCCGCCACGGCGCGCTGCTCGTGATCGACGAGATCCAGACCGGCGCGGGGCGCACCGGAGAGTGGTTCGCGTTCCAGCACGCCGGCATCACGCCCGACGCGATCACGGTGGCCAAGGGCATCGGCGGCGGCTTCCCGATCGGCGCCCTCATCACCTTCGGGCACGCCAGCGACCTCTTCTACCCAGGTACGCACGGCTCGACGTTCGGCGGTAACGCCCTCGGCACGGCGGTCGCCGGCGCGGTGCTCGGCGAGATCGAACGCGCCGACCTCGTGCGCAATGCCGCCGAACGGGGGGAGCAGCTGCGCGAGGCGATTCTCGGCATCGGCTCTCACCTCGTCAACGGAGTGCGGGGGCGCGGCCTTCTGCTGGGTGTCGCGCTGAGCCATCCGGTCGCGAAAGCCGTCGTGGCCGCCGCGCAGGAGCACGGGCTCGTCATCAACGCGCCCAACGACGAGACCCTCCGACTGGTCCCCGCCCTCACGATCGGCGACATCGAGATCGACGAGTTCATCGACCTGCTCACCGCTTCGCTGCGCACCGTGGAGGATGCGCTGCTTCTCGAAACCCCCACGGAGGTTCCCGCATGACCCGCCACCTGCTGCGTGACGACGATCTGACCCAGGCCGAGCAGGACGAGATCCTCGACCTCGCGGTCGCACTCAAGAAGGACCGCTGGAAGCTGAAGACCCTCGACGGACCGCAGACCGTCGCGGTGATCTTCGACAAGTCCTCGACCCGCACGCGCGTGTCCTTCGCGGTCGGCATCGCCGACCTCGGCGGCTCGCCGCTGATCATCTCCACCGCCAACAGCCAGCTCGGCGGCAAGGAGACGCCCGCCGACACCGCTCGCGTGCTCGAGCGCCAGGTCGCCGCGATCGTGTGGCGCACATATGCGCAGGCCGGACTCGAGCAGATGGCAGAGGGCACGCGTGTCCCGGTCATCAATGCGCTGAGCGACGACTTCCACCCGTGCCAGCTGCTGGCCGACCTGCTCACGATCAAGGAGCACAAGGGCGAGCTCGCCGGGCTCACGCTGGCCTTCTTCGGAGACGGCATGTCGAACATGGCCCACTCGTACGTGCTCGCCGGCGTCACCGCCGGGATGCATGTGCGCGTGGCATCGCCCGAGTCGTACGCGCCGCGGGACGACGTGATCGCCGACGCCGACCGTCGCGCCGCCGGGACGGGCGGTTCGGTGGCGCTGTACACCGATGCGAACGAGGCCGCGGCCGGCGCCGACGTCATCGTGACCGACACGTGGGTGTCGATGGGCAAAGAGGAGGAGAAGCTCGCCCGGCTGCGCGACCTCGGCGGCTACAAGGTCACGACCGACCTGATGGGGCTGGCCAAGGACGACGCGATCTTCATCCACTGCCTCCCGGCCGATCGCGGCTACGAGGTCGACGCCGAGGTCATCGACGGCCCGCAGAGCGTGGTGTGGGACGAGGCGGAGAATCGCCTCCACGCCCAGAAGGCGCTCCTGGTGTGGCTGCTCCGGCAGGACTGACGAGGACCGTGCGGGTGTGAGCGGGCCGGACGCGCGGGCGACGCCGGGCCGGCTCGCCGCGCGCTGGGCACGGCTGAACGGCCCCGACCGCGTCGCGGGAGTCGACTTCGCGCGCGGGCTGGCCGTGATCGGCATGTTCGCCGCTCACCTGCTCTGGATCCGCGATCCGTTCGCCTGGACGGATGCCGCCACCTGGGTCGCCGTCGTCGACGGACGCTCCTCGATCCTGTTCGCCACGGTCGCCGGCGTCTCCATCGGGCTGTTCACCGGCGAGCGCGCACCGCTCGCGGGCGCGGCGCTGCGCTCGGCCCGCGTGCGGCTGATCGTGCGCGCGGCGATGCTGTGGGCGATCGGCATCCTGCTCATCCTCACGGGCGTCCCGGTGTACGTGATCCTTCCCGCGTACGCGCTGCTGTTCCTCCTCGCCGTGCCGCTGATCGTCCTCGACGCCCGACCGCTGCTGGTCCTGGCATCCGTGCTCGCCGTGGTGATGCCCGTCGTGCAGGTGGCGCTCGACGACCTGCCGCTCTGGGGCACGGCGACGGGTGACGCGCTGTCGCTCGCGCTGGGCTGGCACTACCCGTTCACGACGTGGATCGCCTTCCTCGTCGCAGGTCTCGGTCTTGCGCGCGCAGGCATCCGTCGCTCGAGCGTGCAGCTGCGGATGCTGGCAGCCGGCGCCCTTCTGGCGCTCGTGGGCTACGGCGCAGCCGCCGCCACCGGCGTCGTCGAGTCGGAGGCGGGTTCCTCCTATCTCGCCGCTCTGTGGACCGCGCGGGCGCACTCGACCGGCCTGCTCGAGGTGGTCGGCTCCGGCGGGTTCGCCATCGCGGTGATCGCGGGGTGCCTGCTCGTGTGCCGCACCGTCGTGGTGTGGGTCGTGCTGCCGTTGCGAGCGGTCGGGGCGATGCCGCTCACGGCGTACGTCGGCCAGTTGCTGGTGTGGGCCGGTATCGCGACCGTCCTGCTCGGTGACCCCGGCGACCTGGCGCGCTTCCGCGATCTCGCACCGTTCTGGCCGCTCGCGCTGTCGACGATCGTGCTGTGCACCGCGTGGGCGCTGCTCGTCGGGCGCGGACCTCTGGAGTGGTTCATCGATCGGTCATCCCGCCTCGTCGCACGTGCGGCCGTCGGTAGGCTGGTGCAGTGAGCGACAGCAAAGGCGACGGGACGAACGAAGGCGCACTCTGGGGTGCTCGATTCGCGACGGGGCCGTCGCCCGAGCTCGCCGAGCTGAGCCGCTCCACCCATTTCGACTGGGATCTTGCGCTCTACGACATCGCGGGGTCGCACGCGCACGCGAAGGCGCTCGCCGCCGCCGGGTATCTCTCGGCGGACGAGGAGTCCGCGATGCACGAGGGACTCGACGCGCTCGCGCGCGCGGTCGCCGACGGGACCCTGCGGCCCGCGCCGTCCGACGAAGACGTGCATGGCGCCCTCGAGCAGGCGCTCATCCGCACCGTCGGCCCCGAGCTGGGCGGCAAGCTGCGTGCCGGACGAAGCCGCAATGACCAGATCGCCACGCTGGTGCGCATGTACCTTCTCGACCATTCCCGCGTGATCGCGCGGGATGTGCTTCGGCTCGTCGACGCACTCGTCGCGCAGGCGGAGGCGCATCCCGAGGCCGTGATGCCCGGGCGCACCCACCTCCAGCATGCGCAGCCGGTACTGCTCGCACATCATCTGCAGGCCCACGCCTGGCCGCTCGTGCGCGACCTCGAACGCCTGCGCGACTGGTCGGCGCGCGCGTCGGTGTCGCCGTACGGCGGCGGCGCGCTCGCCGGGTCGACACTGGGCCTCGATCCGCAGCTGGTCGCACGGGAGCTCGGTCTCTCGCGTCCCGCCGAGAACTCGCTCGACGGCACGTCCGCGCGCGATGTCGTCGCCGAGTTCGCGTTCATCACGGCGATGATCGGGGTCGACGTCTCACGCCTGGCGGAGGAGATCATCCTGTGGAACACGCGCGAGTTCCGGTTCGTCACTCTCGACGACGGGTACTCGACCGGGTCGAGCATCATGCCCCAGAAGAAGAACCCCGACATCGCGGAGCTCGCGCGCGGGAAGTCCGGACGGCTCATCGGCAACCTGACGGGTCTGCTGGCGACCCTGAAGGCGCTGCCGCTCGCGTACAACCGCGATCTGCAGGAGGACAAGGAGCCGGTCTTCGACTCGATCCGCACGCTCGAGACCCTTCTCCCGGCGTTCTCCGGAATGGTCGCGACGCTGCGCTTCCACACCGACCGGATGGCGGAGCTCGCTCCGCAGGGCTTCTCCCTCGCGACGGATGTCGCGGAGTGGCTGGTCAAGCGCGGGGTGCCGTTCCGCGATGCGCACGAGATCTCAGGGCACCTCGTGCGGGTATGCGAGGATGCCGGCATCGAGCTCCACGAAGTGACCGACGACCAGCTGCTGTCGGTCTCGCCGGTGCTGACGCCCGACGTGCGCGAGGTGCTCACGGTCGAGGGTTCTGTGGCCAGCCGCACGGGTGCGGGCGGAACGGCTCCGGTCCGTGTGGGGGAGCAGCGCGCGGAACTCGTCGAACGCGTTCAGGCCGCCGCTCACGCCCTCGGGCTCTGATCGTCGCGAGGACGGAGCCTGCGTCAGCTCGGCGTGATCACCAGATCGCCAGCCGGACGACGCCGGCGACGAGGCATGCCCACAGCAGGCTGGCGAGGGTGCCGATGATGAAGCGCTCACGCGCCTCTGCGGCCGCGAGCTCCGAGAACCGGCCGATGCCCTTGATCGCGACGACGACGGCGATGGCCTCGGGGAAGCCGACCACGATCGCCAGGGCGACGGAGAGGCGTTCGAGGTAGCCGATCGTCGTACCACCGCGGAGGACTTCGCGCGCGGGGGCGTCGTCGGGCACGATCCCCGGGACCGCAGCCGGTCGCAGCATGATGCCGCCGTTGTCGCCCTCGGGCACGCGGCCGTGCGTGGCGACCTCGAGCACGCGCCGGGTCACCGGGCTCCCGCCGGCCGCGGCGAGCGCGACCCCGAGCATCGCGATGGCGATGGCGCCGATGGGGTGGACCTCCGCCGGCAGTACGAGCACCACCACGAGCGAGAGCAGTACCAGTCCGCCGGCGATGAGCAGGGGAATCTCCCGCGGGCGCTTCGTGCTCAGCACGACGAGCACGAGGGCGCCGCCGAGCGTGAGGAAGAGGAACAGCGGCACCGCGAGCGAGAACAGCTCCGGCGGGACGATCATGCCGCCCAGTCTGGCACGAGCATCCGACTCAGCCGTGTGTCGGGCCCGGCGTCGCGAGAGCGTCGTCGGCTCGGCGCAGGAGTCGCTCGAGAACGGGGAGCGCAGCTTCCTCGGTGCGCAGCCCCGCGTTGCGCGCCCGCAGACTCACGGCACCCTCCGTGATGCCGAGGCGGCCCGCGGCCTCGCGCTGCGTCATCCCCTCGGCCAGGAGATCGTGCAGTTCCCACCCCTCCGTGGTGCGACGGTCGCGCAGCTCGACCATCAGACGGAGGAGGGCCTCGGCATCCGCACCCTCCTCACCGCCGACGACGGCGACTCGGGTGGGCGACTTCTTCGCGCGGTCGACACCTTCGCGCGCGTTCACGAACGCGGGACCCCGGGCCGCGCGGACATCTGCGGGCAGCGGCTCCTCGACTCCGCCGATCCCGATCCCGACGCTCCATGCGTGGAGTCGGGTGAGGTGCAGCGCGACGTCGAGCAGAGCGCGCGGGTCTGCCAGCGCGAACTGGAGCTCGTCTCCGGCGGTGCGCTCGGGTGCGAGGGCGAGACGGGGACCCGCAAGGCTGGTGACGGCGCTCAGTCCTGCCGGCACCAGGTCGGCGCCGGCCCGGCTCCTGCGCTGGTCAGCGGTCACCACGAACATCTGCTGCTCCTTGAGTCTCAGGGCTGAATTCATCTGAGTTTAGCGCCTGTGCTTCACGTACATAAGTCTCTACCCTAAATACATCAAAATACAGCGCATGAGCTTAACGGACACGGGTTCCGATCGACGCTCCGGAATGGCACGGTGTACCCATGGCGAAGATGGAGCATTTCGAGATCCCCGTCGATGACATCGCACGGGCGCAGACCTTCTACCGCACCGTCCTGGGGTACGAATACGAGCCGTGGGGCGACGAGATGGGCATGCTTCGCCAGCCGGAAGGCGAGGGCGTGAACGGCGACCTCCACCTTCGGGGCGCGTCGCCCCATGTGACGGTGGTGTTCACGGTCGACCGCATCGAGGACACCGTCGCGGCGGCGGTCGCGAACGGTGGCGAGCAGCTCGGTGAGATCCAGCCGCTCGACGAGAACTCGAGGTGGGTGTACATCCGCGATTCCGAGGGCAACACGATCGGACTCTACGACGAGATCGCCGTCGCCTGACTCGCCCCGGCGCGCGAGGCGCACGTCTGCCCGCTGATAGCCTGAACCGCGTGTCTGAAACCGTCGTGAGCGCGACCGCGCCCGCCAACGATCCGGCGTTCGAGAATGTCTGGGACGAGATCATCTGGCGCGGACTCGTGCATGTGTCCACCGACCAGGAGGCGCTGCGCGCCCTGCTCGCCGGCGGTCCGATCACGTACTACTGCGGCTTCGACCCCACCGCGCCGAGCCTGCACCTCGGCAACCTCGTGCAGCTGCTGCTCATGCGTCGCCTGCAGCTGGCCGGCCATAAGCCCCTCGGGCTCGTGGGCGGGTCGACGGGACTCGTGGGCGACCCCGGCGGTCGCGATGCCGAGCGCGTGCTCAACCCCGTCGAGACCGTCGAGGAGTGGGTCGGCTACCTGCGTGCACAGGTGGAGCGCTTCTTGAGCTTCGAAGGTGCGAACGCCGCCCGGATGGTCAACAACCTCGACTGGACGGCGCCGCTGAGCGCGATCGACTTCCTCCGTGGAATCGGCAAGCACTTCCGCGTCGGCACGATGATCAAGAAAGACGCCGTGGCCGCGCGCCTCAATTCCGAGGCCGGCATCAGCTACACGGAGTTCAGCTACCAGATCCTGCAGGGTCTTGACT
This sequence comes from Microbacterium sp. SSM24, assembly GCF_025989145.1. Classification (NCBI taxonomy): domain Bacteria; kingdom Bacillati; phylum Actinomycetota; class Actinomycetes; order Micrococcales; family Microbacteriaceae; genus Microbacterium; species Microbacterium sp. SSM24. Next base: position 2,585,156 of record NZ_JAPDNQ010000001.1, read on the forward strand.
ACCTCGAACTGCACCGCCGCTACGACTGCGTGCTGCAGACCGGCGGCAGCGACCAATGGGGAAACCTGACCAGCGGCACCGACCTCATCCATCGCGTCGAGGGGGTCTCGGTGCACGCCATCGGCACGCCGCTCATCACGAACAGCGACGGAACGAAGTTCGGCAAGAGCGCAGGCAATGCGATCTGGCTCGACCCCGCGATGTGCAGCCCGTACCGGATGTACCAGTTCTGGCTGAACACCGACGACGCCGACGTGATCACGCGTCTCAAGGTGTTCACGTTCCTCACGCGCGCTGAGATCGAGCAGTACGAGCAGCTCGTCGCGGACGAGCCGTTCCGTCGCGCCGCACAGAAGCGACTGGCCCTCGAGGTCACGACGTTCGTCCACGGACCGGATGCCGCGGCCGCCGTGGTCGCGGCATCCGAAGCCCTCTTCGGCCAGGGCGATCTGGCCGCGCTCGACGCCGCCACTCTCGGCCAGGCGCTCGAGGAGCTTCCGAACGCCACGGTCGCACGAGGAACATCCGTCGTGCAGGCGCTCGTCGACACGGCGCTGGTGTCGAGCCTTTCCGAGGCGCGGCGATCGATCGCTCAGGGCGGGGTGTCGCTCGACGGCGCGAAGGTCGACGACGAGGCGGCGGTGATCACCGGAGGACTGCCCGGCGGTGTGTCGGTGCTGCGTCGCGGTAAGAAGACTCTCGCCGGGGTTTTCGTCCAGGTCTGACTCGGTCGACGCCCCCCTGCGTCGGCCGTCGACCACCGACGGAGGATCATGCCGTTCACACCGAGTCACGCGGTGGTCGCGCTGCCGTTCATCCGCACGCCGCTCATTCCCGCCGCGATCGCCGTCGGAGCGATGGCCCCCGACCTCCCCCTGTTCGTGCGGGGGCTCCCGCTGCACTACGGGCGCACGCACGACTTCGCATGGGTCCCCGCGACGGTCGCCCTCGCGCTGGTACTGCTGCTGATCTGGCGCGCCGTGCTGCGTCCGGCGGTCCGTGAGCTGATGCCGACGTGGCTCGCCTCGCGCCTGCCGGCGGAGTGGGATCGCGGGGCAGGTGCGGCGATGCGGGAGACGCTGTCGATCACGAGCACGGGCGGATCGGGATCCGATCGGCGATGGCGCGTGTCGTGGCGGGGGATGCTGATCCTCGCCGTCTCGCTCCTCCTCGGAGTCGTGAGCCACATCGTGTGGGATCTCTTCACGCACGAGGGACGGTGGGGAGTCGAGATCCTTCCCGTTCTCGATGAGGCGTGGGGCCCGCTGCTCGGCTTCAAGTGGCTCCAGTACGGATCGGGAGCTGTCGGAGTCGCGATCATCGGCGTGTGGGCGGTCATCTGGCTGAGCCGGCGAGAAGCTGCCGGCCCCGTCGGGCGCGTGCTTCCCGTGGCCGCGCGGTGGGTGTGGTGGCTGTCGCTGCCGGTGGTGCTCGCGCTCGCGTGGTCCACCGGTCTCGCGGTGTGGGGACCGCTGGACGACGACTTCACGGTGGCGCATCTCGCCTACCGGGTCCTTCCGCCGGCGTGCGCGCTGTGGGGTGCCGTGACGGTCGTGCTGTGCGTGGTCGTGCAGGTGGCGCGCCCGGCACGTACTCGGGCCTTGAACCGTCCGTGACCGCAGTGGCGCGGAGGCGCCGGTTCCCGCGGGATCTCGCGGGATCTCGCGGTTCGGCGGTGCGACACGCCCGGGATGCGCGCCCGATTCGACGGACGCGGCGCCGTCACGTAATGTTCTTGTTGTTCGCCCCAAAGGGAAGAGCGGAGAGGCCGGAAGGCCCCGCCCCCTCAAGCGGAAACACCCCCTTCCAGAACCTCTTCCGAGAGGTGTGACCCACGGGTCGACGGAGGGGGACCATCCTCCTCGGATGCGCGGTCATGGACCGCGGGCGGGAGTCTTCGGACGCCGGTTCGCGCGATTTGACGAGCGGCCCGAAGGCGGATAAGATTGTGAAGTTGCCCTGCTGGGCTGGCTGTGAGGCTGGTTGGTGGGTGCGTCCGATCCTTGAGAACTCAACAGCGTGCACTTGTCAAATGCCAAATAACCTCGTCGACCATCTTTT